>NZ_CM142818.1:2882500-3357366 GCF_054906355.1 Tenacibaculum sp. IMCC1 | reverse complement strand
ATGCGGTAAAAATCAATTTTTTAGTTGTTAATTTTTATTCAGATTTAGGGGACACCAAACACCAATGTCTGGGCGAACAAAAGTGTGAATAAATTTCAGTATAAAAAAATCAAATCACTATTGACTTTTATTTTTTTTTTACGTAATGTTAGTGCTATTAAAAATAAAATAATCTTTTGCAAAAACATTATACATCTATACGTGTTCGGTATGCTGAAACTGATCAAATGGGAGTAGTTTACCATGGGAACTACGCACAGTTTTTTGAGATTGGTCGCACCGAATGGTTACGTTCTCTGGGCGTTACCTACAAATATATGGAAAAAACAGGAATCATGTTACCTGTTATATCTTTATCTTGTAACTTTAAAAAATCAGCATTATACGACGATGAATTAACCATTACAACCATTTTAAAAAAAACACCTTCAGTAAAAATTGAATTCGACTATGAAATTACCAATCAAAATAACGACCTAATTTCAACTGGAAATACTGTGTTAGCATTTATTAACAATAAAACAAAAAGACCTATGCGCTGTCCTGATTATATTTTAGATAAATTGGCTATCTTAAAATAATTAATCAAACCAATAAAAAACATATGAAAATATATACTAAAACAGGTGATAAGGGTACCACTGCCCTATTTGGTGGTACTCGAGTACCTAAACATCATTTAAGAATAGAAAGTTATGGAACCGTTGATGAACTTAACTCTTACATTGGGTTAATTAGAGACCAAAACGTTGACGAAACTCTAAAAAAGAAATTAACAAAAATTCAAAGCGATTTATTTACATTAGGTGCCATGTTAGCTACTCCTCCAGAAAAGGAAACCTTAAAAAGTGGTAAAGAACGCTTAAATATTCCCAAGATTAACGAAGAGTCAATTCAGTTCTTAGAAGACGAAATTGACCTTATGAATAAAGACCTACCTCAAATGACACACTTTGTATTACCAGGCGGTCATCAAACCGTGTCATTTTGTCACATAGCACGCTGCGTATGCCGTAGATCGGAACGATTGGCTGTGGCTTTAAACGAAGAAGAGGCAATTAGCGATACTGTTTTAAAGTATTTAAACCGACTTTCTGACTACCTTTTTGTGTTGGCACGGAAGTTGACCCAAGACTTACAAGCTGAGGAAATTAAATGGATTCCTGAAAAGCTATAACTAAGTTCTTTAATTATTAATTTCACATTTTTTAAAAAAAACTTGACTTTTTACAAAAAAAAATTATTTTTGCGGAAAATCTTATTAAACAGATAAAGAAATGTATTGGACACTTGAATTAGCATCTTATTTAGCAGATGCACCCTGGCCTGCAACTAAAGACGAATTAATTGATTACGCTATTCGTACTGGAGCACCGTTAGAAGTGGTAGAAAACTTACAAGATATCGAAGATGAAGGTGAGGCGTACGATTCTATTATTGAAATTTGGCCAGATTACCCTACAGAAGAAGATTATCTTTGGAATGAAGATGAATACTAGAAAAAATAAATAATAAAAAGTCTCTTTTACAGAGGCTTTTTTTTTGCTTACTTTTAAGCACTCAATAAAAACACAAAAAACGCTAATTAAAAACAACTTAATTAGCTATAAAACAATATTTTACAAATGAGCGTTTTAAATTCGATTATAAAACTATTTGTTGGAGACAAACAACAAAAGGACCTAAAATCACTACAACCGATCGTTGAAAAAGTACGATCTTTTGAAAATTCATTAAACAATTTATCAAATGATGAATTACGGGCAAAAACGATCGAATTTAAATCGAAAATTAAAGATGCTACCAAATTTTTTAACGATAAAATAGCTGAGCTTGAGGAAGAAGCTAAAAAAGTAGACATCGATCGTCAAGAAGAAATTTATACTGAAATTGATAAATTAAAAGACGAAGCTTACGAAGCATCTGAAGCTGTTTTATTAGATATTATGCCAGAGGCCTTTGCTGTTGTGAAAGAAACAGCAAAACGTTTTGCTAACAATACTGAATTAGAAGTAACTGCTACTCCTTTTGATAGAGAATTATCAGCTACTAGAGAACACATTACTTTAGAAGATGACAAAGCTTTTTGGGCTAACTCATGGGACGCTGCTGGTAAAGAAGTAATTTGGGACATGATTCACTACGATGTACAATTAATTGGTGGATCTGTATTACACCAAGGTAAAATTGCCGAAATGATGACAGGGGAAGGTAAAACCTTAGTTTCTACACTTCCAGTATACTTAAATGCTTTAACTGGTAACGGAGTTCATGTTGTTACTGTAAACGACTACTTAGCAAAACGTGACCGTGCGTGGATGGCTCCTATTTTTGAGTTCCACGGCTTAAGTACTGACTGTATTGATTTCCACCAACCAAATTCTGAAGCACGTAGAGAAGCTTATAATGCTGATATTACTTACGGAACTAACAATGAGTTTGGTTTCGACTACTTGCGTGATAACATGGCTAACTCTAAAAAAGACTTAGTACAACGTGCACCAAACTATGCTATTATTGATGAGGTGGATTCTGTTTTAATTGATGATGCTCGTACTCCATTAATTATTTCTGGTCCTGTACCACAAGGAGACAATCATGAATTTAATGAATTAAAGCCTCTAGTTGCCGATTTAGTTTCTATTCAAAATAAATACTTAGTAGGTGTTTTAGCTGAAGCTAAACGTTTAATTAAAGAAGGAGACACTAAAGAAGGTGGTTTCTTATTATTAAGAGTTTACAGAGGTCTTCCAAAAAACAAAGCCTTAATTAAGTTTTTATCTCAAGAAGGAGTTAAACAAATTCTTCAAAAAACTGAAAACTTTTACATGCAAGACAACAACAAGTTAATGCCTGAAGTTGATGCTGAATTATGGTTTACTATTGAAGAAAAGAACAATCAAATTGATTTAACTGATAAAGGTATTGCACACCTTTCTGATATCACAAAAAATGAAACGTTCTTCGTTTTACCAGATATTAGTGTAAAAGTTGGTCAAATAGATAACAGCGATGCTACTCCAGAAGAGAAAGCTGATCAAAAAGAAGAATTATATCGCGAATTTAGTGTGAAGAGTGAGCGCATTCATACCATGAACCAACTTTTAAAAGCCTACACGGTTTTTGAAAAAGACGTGGAGTATGTGGTTATGGACAATAAGGTAATGATTGTAGATGAGCAAACTGGTCGTATTATGGACGGTCGTCGTTACTCTGATGGGTTACACCAAGCCATTGAAGCTAAAGAGAATGTAAAAATTGAAGACGCTACGCAAACGTTTGCTACCGTAACTTTACAAAACTACTTTAGAATGTACCGTAAGTTATCTGGTATGACAGGTACGGCGATTACAGAAGCAGGTGAATTCTGGGAAATTTATAAACTAGATGTTGTTGAAATTCCTACAAACAAACCAATTCAAAGAGACGATAAACAAGATTTAGTTTATAAAACTACGCGTGAAAAATACAACGCAGTAATTGAAGACATTGTAAAATTAGTTGGAGAAGGAAGACCTGTATTAGTAGGTACTACTTCGGTTGAAATCTCTGAATTATTAGGAAGAATGTTACAAATTCGTAAAATTCCTCACAATATCTTAAATGCAAAATTACACAAAAGAGAAGCTGATGTAGTTGCCGAAGCTGGTAAACCAGGAGTGGTAACCATTGCTACAAACATGGCTGGTCGTGGTACCGATATTAAATTATCTGACGAAGTTAAAGCAGCAGGTGGTTTAGCTATTATTGGTACAGAACGTCATGATTCTCGTCGTGTAGACCGTCAGTTACGAGGTCGTGCAGGACGTCAAGGAGATGTAGGTTCTTCTCAATTCTATGTAGCTTTAGACGATAACTTAATGCGTTTATTTGGTTCTGAAAGAATTGCGAAGATGATGGATAGAATGGGATTAAAAGAAGGTGAAGTAATTCAGCATTCTATGATTTCTAAATCTATTGAAAGAGCTCAGAAAAAAGTAGAAGAAAACAACTTTGGTATTCGTAAGCGTTTATTAGAGTATGATGATATTATGAACGCACAGCGTGAGTTTGTATACAAACGTCGTCGTCATGCTTTAGACGGAAAGCGTTTACAGATTGATATTGCAAACATGATTTACGATACCTGTGATTCAATTGTAAGACAAAATAAGGGCGCTAAAGACTTCCAAAACTTTGAGTTCGAATTAATTCGTTTCTCTGCAATGACTTCTCCTTTTTCTGAAGAAGAATTCAATAAAACATCAGAGCAAGATTTAATTGACAAGCTATACAAAATAGTAACAGAACACTACAAAAACGATGCGGAAAGAAATGCTGAAAATGCATTCCCAGTAATTAAAAATGTTTTTGAAAACGAAGGTGACCGTTACGAGCGTATTGTTGTTCCTTTTACAGATGGTTCTAAAACATTACAGGTAGTTACCAACTTAAAAGAAGCTTACGAAAGTGAAGGAAAATCATTAGTTAACGATTTTGAGAAAAACATCACTTTAGCGATTATTGATGAAAACTGGAAGGATCACTTACGTAAAATGGATGAGCTGAAACAAACCGTTCAAAATGCTACGTACGAGCAAAAAGATCCTTTATTAGTTTATAAGTTTGAAGCTTTTGAGTTATTCCAAGAAACGATTGATAAAATTAACAAAGAAGTGTTATCATTCTTGTTTAAAGGAAAATTACCTAGTCAAGAAGCTTCACAAGTATCTGAAGCTCGTGAACAACAACGTGAGCAATTAGATTTACGTAAAGATGAAGTTCAAAACTCAACACAGCAAGCTATTAGTAATGCACGTAACCAACAAACACAGGAACAACAAGCTGTAGAAACGGTTGTTCGTGAACAACCAAAAATTGGTCGTAACGAAAAAGTTACTATCAAAAATGTAATGTCTGGTGAAGAGAAAGAAGTTAAGTACAAACAAGCCATTCCTTTATTAGAAAAGGGAGAGTGGGTATTGTACAACAAGTAATGTTCAAACAAACTATATAAAAAGCTCGGTTTTTACCGAGCTTTTTATTTTTTCTTCCTACCTCCTCTTATTCCTATCATTCTGTATGCATAAGTTCCTGGACTACTTATTTCCTCGTTTTTATCTATAATTTTTTTAGTAGTTTTATTATAAAAGTCAGCATATACTTTCTGACTTTTATAATATGGTGGTTTCCCTTCTATATCTTCACCTTCTATAACTCCTTCAATTCCTACAATTTCAGCTGCAGTATTTCTCCAACTATTCCTCTGAACAAAAAAATTAAACTTCTTTTTATTCTTGTAATACATTTCATAAATATTCACAGTCCTTTTAATTTTTCAAATTAAGACATTAAATTTAACACTCTTTTATCTATTAACATAATTTTACTTTTACATAACATTTACTACACTTTTTAGTAAAGATTTTATTACTAATAATTTATAATTACTTCACTTTTTAAAAACATTCGAAAAGTAACTTTGGTAAACATCGAAGTATACTTAGAATGAAAAAACACAAAAAACGTAAATTAGATATTGCTGTAATATCAGATGTGCATTTAGGAACTTTTGGTTGTAGAGCTACTGAACTTCATAACTACCTAAAAACCATCAATCCTAAAATATTAATCTTGAACGGAGATATTATTGATATTTGGCAATTTAACAAACGTTACTTTCCTAAACCACACATGAAAGTCATTAAGCAACTGATGAATTTCATCACTTCTGGAACAAAAGTGTATTACATCACAGGAAATCACGATGAAATGCTACGTAGGTTTAAAGGTTTTCGCTTAGGAAGCTTCGAAATCGTAAACAAAGTAGTGTTAGATATTGACGGTAAAAAAGGGTGGTTTTTTCATGGAGATGTTTTTGATGTTACCATGCAACATTCAAAATGGCTTGCTAAATTAGGAGGTAAAGGGTACGATTTTTTAATCCTAATAAATACCGCTGTTAACTGGTGTAGTCATAAATTAGGTTATGGTCGATTATCTTTTTCAAAAAAAATTAAAAACAGTGTAAAAAGCGCCATTAAATTCATTAATAATTTTGAAACAACTGCTGCAGACATTGCAATTGATGAGGGATATGACTATGTAGTATGCGGTCATATTCATCAACCAGAGATAAGATCCATAAAAACTGAAAAAGGAAGTACTGTATACTTAAATTCTGGTGATTGGATAGAAAACTTAACTGCTCTGGAATACAAAAACAAAACGTGGTCTTTATATGAATATGAAAAAGATGAGATCGCTAAAAATATTCATTTAGACTACTCTGTAAAAGATCTAGAGCTCATTAGTTCTGAACACAATAATAGTGAACTTTTTACAGAGCTCCTTAAAGAGTTTAACATTAAAACCCAATAATCATGAAGCTTATAATGGGCATTAAGTTAGGAAATGGTCAATACCTACTAAATAGGTAATTTTCTAAAAACAATCAATTATAAAAATTTAAAAAGATGAAAATATTATACGCTTTTCAAGGAACAGGAAACGGACATGCAAGTAGAGCCTTAGAGATAATCCCACATTTACAAAGACGTGGTGATGTTGACATATTGGTTAGCGGCTCACAATATGAAATAGAGCTTCCTTTCAACATAAAATATAAATTACATGGCTTAGGTTTTATTTTTGGTAAAAAAGGTGGAATTGATCTAATTAGCAGCTTAAAAGACTTAAGCCTTAACAAGGTTTACAAAGAAGTTAAAACATTACCTGTAAAAGAATATGATTTAGTTATTAACGATTTTGAACCTATCTCAGCTTGGGCATGTTTATTTAGAAATGTCCCCATTATTTCTTTGAGCAATCAAAATGCTTTGTTAAACGAAAAAAACTCTGCTTTTAAAAGGTTTAGGTTAGAGCGTTTGATTATTAAATACTATGCACCTGCAAAAAATAAATTCGGGTTTCACTTTAAAACTCATTCCTCTTCAACCTTCTTGCCTATTATTCGTAAGGAAATTCGCTATAGAAATATTACAAACAAAGGACATTACACAGTGTATTTACCTTCTTACAGTGATGAAAAAATAATCAAAGTACTTTCAAAAATAAAAGACATAAAGTGGCAAGTCTTTTCTAAGAAAACAAAAGAGCATCAATTCTTTCATAATATTACTATCCTACCAATTAACGACGATGCTTTTATTCGCAGTATGGCTTCAGCTAAAGGAATTATTTGTGGTGCAGGATTTGCAACACCTACTGAGGCTCTATATTTGCGAAAAAAACTATTGGTTATTCCTATGAAAAATCAATACGAACAACAATGCAATGCTGTTACGTTAAAAGAAATGGGGGTTACGGTTGTAAAAAAATTAAGTAAAAAGCAACTTCCTAAAATTGAAAAGTGGATTAACTCAAACAAAACTGTTGAAGTCCACTACCCTGATGTTACCGAAGATATGTTAGATGCAATTATTTTACCCTATTACAACAAAACTATTTTACCAGAAATTACCATTGAATAGTTGGTGAACCAATGCTTTGTAAAAAATCGTTGGTTTTAGAAAAATGTTTGTTGCCAAACCAATACCCACGATTGGCACTTAACGGTGATGGATGACCTGAGGTTAAAATATGATGCTTCTTTTTATCAATAAGCTTTGCTTTTTTCTTAGCAAAACCACCCCAAAGTAAAAACACGACATCCTCTTTTTCTTCAGATATTTTCTCAATTACAGCATCAGTAAATTGTTCCCAACCTTGTTTTTGATGGCTTCCCGCTTCTCCCGCTCTAACCGTTAAAGTAGCATTTAACAACAACACTCCCTGTTTTGCCCAACGAGACAAATCGCCACTTTTAGGGTATGAGATGTTTACATCTTTTTCTATTTCTTTAAAAATATTAATCAACGATGGAGGATGTGTAACACCGTCATGTACCGAAAAACACAATCCGTTAGCCTGCCCTACCCCGTGGTATGGATCTTGACCCAAAATCACTACTTTTAAATCATCTAAAGAACAAAAATCAAACGCTGCGAAAATATCCGACCCTTTTGGGTAACACGTATGTTTTGAATATTCATTTTTAACAAAACTGGTAAGATTTTCAAAATACGGTTTCTCAAATTCTGATTGTAAAATATTTTTCCAGCTATCATTAATTTTTACTTGCATTGTTTGTTATTTTTGTCGTGGTTTCAAATATACTATTTTGACTAAAAACATTACAGAAAAAACACTTCAAGATTTAGAATTTACAACGGTTTTAGAACAAGTTGCAACACATTGTATCTCTAATTTAGGAAAAGAGAAAACAATGCAAATTCAACCTATTCCAAACAAAAGAAAATTATTTTTTGAGTTGAATATGGTAAATGAATATCTGTCTTCTTTTGAAAATGAAAATAGAATTCCTAATCATTATTTTGAAGATATTTCTGAAGAAATTAAGCGACTTACTATAGAAAATAGTTTTTTAGAAACAGACGGTTTCTTAAAGGTTTCAGCTGTTTCAGAAACTGTGAATGAGCAAAAGAAGTTTTTAAAGAAGTTTCAAACCTACTACCCTACGTTATTTGCCCTGAGTGATGAAGTTGAGTTTACAACAGTAATTGTAGATAGTATAAAGAAAATAATTACTCCATACGGTGAGGTTGCCGATAATGCTTCTACTGCTTTAAAACATATACGTAAAGATATTGGGGCTGTTAGAGGTAAAATTTCAGAAAGTTTTTCTCGTGCCTTGAGTAAAAATATTTCGAGTGGTTATTTAGACGATATCAAAGAAACGGTAATTGATAACCAACGTGTGTTGGCTGTTTTAGCAATGCACAGACGTAAGGTTAAAGGAAGTTTATTAGGTTCATCTAAATCAGGGAACATTGTATATATCGCTCCTCAAGCTACGTTGGCTTACAGCAGAGAGTTACAAAACCTACTGTATGAAGAAAAACAAGAAGTTGTACGTATATTACGAGCTTTAGCTACTGAAATAAGACCTTATACTCCGTTACTAACTGAGTACGTTACTTTTTTAACACATTTAGATGTTGTAGGTGCCAAAGCAAAATATGCTAAAAGCATCAACGGGTTACTACCAAAAATCACCAAAGAGAAAAAAGTATTTTTAAAAAATGCGTTTCACCCTATTTTATGGCAAAAGAATAACGCTAAAAAAATTGAAACTATTCCACAGACTCTTCAGTTAAGTGAAGAACAACAAATTATTGTTATTTCAGGTCCGAATGCTGGTGGTAAAAGTATTACGTTAAAAACAATTGGCTTGTTACAAGTCATGTTACAAAGCGGATTGTTAATTCCTGTTCATGAACGTAGTGAAACTACACTTTTCAATACTATTTTGACTGATATTGGTGATAATCAATCTATCGAAAATCAATTGAGTACTTATAGTTATCGATTAAAAAACATGCGTTACTTTTTAAGAAAATGTAATGACAATACCTTGTTTTTAATTGATGAATTTGGTACAGGTTCTGATCCTGAATTAGGAGGTGCTTTGGCTGAAATTTTCTTAGAAGAGTTTTATGAAAAGAAAGCCTTCGGAATTATTACCACACATTATGCTAACCTAAAAGTATTAGCAGATGAATTAGATAATGTTACCAATGCCAATATGCAGTTTGATGAGCGTACTTTAGAGCCTTTATACAAATTGTATATAGGACAAGCAGGGAGTTCTTTTACGTTTGAAGTAGCACAGAAAAACGGAATTCCGTACAGCTTAATCAACCGTGCTAAAAAACGTGTAGAAACCGAAAAAGTTCGTTTAGATAAAACAATCTCAAAACTTCAAAAGGAACGAAATCGTTTACAAAAAACTTCTGAAAGTTTAAACAAACAAAAATCTAAAGGACAAGAGCATATTGAAAACCTACAAGAGAAAGAACTTAAAATACGTGAAAAACTAGAAGGTTTTCAAGAATTATATGACAACAACCAACGTATGTTATCTTTAGGAAGGAATATTAATGAAATGCTTAATAAATACTTCCAAACAAATAATAAAAAAGAACTTTCTGCTAGTTTTTTTAAATGGGCAATGGCAGAAAAGACCAAGTACATAAAGAAAAATCCACCTAAGAAGAAAACCAAAACAGAAAAGAAAGAAGAAAAAGTTGCTACACAAAAACAACAAGAAGCTATTAAAAAAGTAGAAAAAGAAGTACTTCAAAAAGTTGTAAAAGTTCGAGAAGAAAAGAAAAAAGAAGCCGAAAAAATTGCAAAAGAAAGAGCTGCCTATGTTTTTAAAGTAAATGACAGAGTTCGTTTAATTGACGGGAATGCTGTAGGAACTATTGACAAAATAGAAAAGAAAAAAGCTTTTATTAATTACGGGTTATTTACTACAGAAGCTAAAATAGAACAATTAGAATTAGTGGAACGTGCTAAAAAATGATTCATTGATAATACACAAAAAGTTCACATTAAAAAAAATAAGTAAACTAAAAAGCTCAAATTGTAAAAACAATTTGAGCTTTTTCACTAATCTCTATAGTTGTCTTAAAACAGTTCTTCTACTTCAATAATTAAATCATTAATGAAGTTTTCTGCTTTCTTAATATCATTATGCAGTACTCTGTCATCATTTACTAAAGGTACATCTTCTCTAAACATTCCTACAAAAGAAGATAAAAACTCAGAAGTATTCTCTTCTCTAAAAGAAAGTCCTTGAGAAGCATTCATTAACTCTATTGCTAGTACAGAACATACATTATCTACTACTTTTTTTGCTTTCACAGCTGCATTGGCTCCCATGCTTACATGATCTTCTTGTCCATTACTAGACACAATAGAATCTACACTAGATGGAGTACAAAATTGTTTATTTGCACTCACAATACTTGCAGCTGTATATTGTGGAATCATAAATCCACTATTTAAACCTGGGTTCGATACCAAAAAGTCAGGTAGCCCTCTTAAACCAGAAACTAATTGATAGGTTCTTCTTTCAGAAATATTTCCTAATTCTGCAACAGCAATTGCTAAATAATCTAAAGCTAGGGCTAGTGGCTGGCCATGGAAGTTTCCTCCTGAAACAATAATATCTTCATCAACAAATATGTTTGGGTTATCTGTTACTGAATTTATTTCTGTTATGAATGTTTTCTTTACAAACTCTAACGTGTCTTTTGTTGCACCATGAACTTGTGGCATACATCTAAAAGAATAAGGATCTTGTACGTGCTCTTTTGGTTGCTTGATTAATTCACTTCCTTCTAATACTTCTTTAATACGTTTAGCTGTAGCTAACTGTCCGTTATGTGGGCGCACTAAATGAATCAACTCATTAAAAGGCTCAATTCTTCCATCAAAAGCTTCTAAAGAAATTGCACCAATAACATCTGCTAAATAAGAAAGTTTATAAGCCTTTAATAAATTATATACACCATATGCACTCATAAATTGAGTTCCATTTAACAATGCTAATCCTTCTTTAGACTGTAAATTAATTTTCTTCCAACCAAATTTTTCTTTTAAAACATCTCCTGAAACTCGTTCTCCTTCAACATACACTTCTCCCAATCCTATCAATGGTAAAGAAAGATGTGCTAATGGTGCTAAATCACCAGATGCTCCTAACGAACCTTGTGTATATACAACAGGTAAAATGTCTTTATTATAAAACTCAATCAAACGCTCAACAGTGGCCAACTGTACACCAGAATGACCATAACTTAATGATTGTATTTTAAGCAACAACATTAACTTTACAATTTTTTGAGGAACTTCATCTCCAGTTCCACAAGCATGACTCATTACTAAGTTTTCTTGAAGTTGTTGTAAATTATCTCCATTAATTTTGACGTTACATAACGAACCAAATCCTGTGTTAATTCCATAAATAGGATCGTTATGAGTTTTCATTTTCTCATCAAGATAAGCACGACATTTTAATATCTTTTCTTTTGATTCTTCTGATAAAGAAAGTTTTTTATCTAGTAATACAATACTATGAATATCTTCTAAACCAAGTGGTTGGGAATTTATTATATGTGTAGTATTCATTTTAATATTTTTATAGTGTACAAATAACCAAAAAAAAGAGAAAACTTCAAGCTGATTTTTTATAAAAAATAGAACTAAGTTTAAATAAAATGTTAATTTTTTTGATAAAAAAGTTAAAAAAAGTAACTTCGGCGGCTTAAACACCGTTATTCTCACTAAACATTAAAGAATGAAAAAACTAGTACTTTTAGCCCTCATAGGAGTTACCATAATTTCATGTAAAAAGGAAGAAAAACCTGTTAAAGACTACTTGGTTTTAACTGGTAAAATTGATAACCTTAAAAAAAGAACTGTTACCTTGAATGGTTTTCAATTTGAAAAGAAAATAAAATTTGACAGAAAGACTGGTTCTTTTGTTGATACTCTTAAAATTGATAGAGAAGGCTATTACACCTTGGTTTACAATACAAAGCCTATTAAAGCTATCAACTTATATTTAACAAAGACAGATGATACAGGTATTGTATTTGATTACGACAACCCAGATTTTATTAATTTTGAAGGTGCAAACAAAAAAATAAATAGCTATCTTCATGAAAAACAAAAAACTTGGCCTGAAATACTTGTTAGTGCTAATCAATATTTTGCCTTAGAAGAAGGTGAGTTTTTAGCAAAAACTAATGAATATAAAGATGCTGTAACTGAAGCATCTATTTCTAAACAATTGCCTGCTGATTTCTTAAAAAAGGAAGTCAAAAATATTGACTATGAATGTTTAAGAAACCTTTATAATTATCAAGATTATCACAGAACATTAACTGGAAATAAAGACTTTGAAGTTTCAGATGATTTCCCTAACCCATTAGAAAGCTTTAACTATAGTGGAGGTGATTATGCTTCTTCATATTTCTACAGAGCAATGTTAGAAACTGAACTTCAAAGGATTGCTAAGGAGAAAAATAAGGAAGGGGAAGATTTACCCTTAACTTATTTAGAAACAGTTCAAACTGAAGTTACCGATACGATTGCAAAAAATGATTTATTATACAATAGCGCTGAAAGCAGTATTACATACACTAGTGACTTAAAAGAGTTTTATAGAAAGTTTATGGCGTATTCTACAAATGAAACACATAAAAAAGAGATTACTAAAGACTACGATCTTTTAAAAACAACAGCAAAAGGCCAACCTGCTCCTAAGTTTAAAGACTATGTAAACTATGATGGTGGCACAACTTCTTTAGATGATTTATTAGGCCACGGAAAGTACTTATACATTGATGTTTGGGCTACTTGGTGTGCTTATTGTAAAAGAGAAATTCCTTTATTAAAGCGATTAGAGCAAGAGTACCATGGTAAAAATATTGAGTTTGTAAGTATTAATGTTGATGCTAAAGGTAATGATGAAAAATGGAAAGAAACCATTCAAGATAGGGAGATGACTGGTATACAGCTAATGGCTGGAGATAGTCACTTAAATTTAGAATGGGCTCAAAACTTCTTAATTAAAGGTTTACCGAGATTTATCTTAATCGACCCTGACGGAAATATTGTAAGTCCAAACGCTCCTGCACCATCAGAAGGAGAACGTTTAATCAATATGTTTGAAGAATTAGGTATCTAATTTACCAATAAAATAAAAAAGACCGCTAATAAAAATTAGCGGTCTTTTTTATTTACTTATATTTCTAAAACCTATTATCTCCATCTAAAATATCTCCTAAACCTCCTAAAACACTTCCTTCTCCTCTATCACCTTTTCCAGTTTGTGGAGCCATAGCCAACACTCTACCTGCTAACCTACTAAATGGTAATGATTGGATATATACAGTTCCAGGGCCTCTCAACTTTGCAAAAAACAATCCTTCTCCACCAAAAATGGTATTCTTTATACCTCCTACAAATTCAACATCATAATCAACGTCTTGAGTAAAACCAACAATACAGCCTGTATCTACTTTTAAAACTTCACCAGGTTGCAATACCTTTTTTGCCATTGTACCACCTGCATGCACAAAACCTATACCATCGCCTTCCATTTTTTGCATAATAAATCCTTCTCCTCCAAACAACCCTCTTCCTAAGCGTTTTGAAAACTCAATTCCGATAGATACCCCTTTAGCTGCACATAAAAAAGCATCTTTTTGACAAATAAACTTCCCTCCAAATTCTGTTAAATCAATTGGAATTATTTTTCCTGGATAAGGAGAAGCAAAAGAAACTTGTTTTTTTCCTTGACCATCATTGGTAAAAACCGTCATAAACAGGCTTTCACCTGTTAAGATTCGTTTTCCAGCAGAAAAAATTTTTCCCAACAATCCTTTTTCTTGATTTGAACCGTCTCCAAAAATTGTATTCATTTTCACATCGGCATCCATCATCATAAAACTACCACTTTCGGCAACTACTCCTTCTTGCGGGTCTAATTCTATTTCTACATACTGCATTTCTTCTCCAAAAATGCGATAATCTATTTCGTGTGCATTCATAATTTTTTGTTTTTATATTTATAAGAAGAGTTTTTTACTGTTTTGTTACAAAAGATTCATTTTCGCTTAATACTTTTAACACTTTTAAAGCCTTAAAAGTCACTTCTTTTCTTTCTCTACTAAAAAACTTCATATCAAAATTCTTTTTTGGAACTACATTTGTAGCAAAGAAATAAGCATTTTTTTTAACTAAAACATAGCCTACAAACCAACCATTATTTTCTTCACCTCTTACTGACCAACCTGTTTTACCTCTCAATACATACTGATTGCTTTTATGCATTATCATCATACTTTTCATGATACTATCGGTACGCTCACTAATAAGTAACTCTGAATTATGTAATCGTTTTAAAAAGTCTATTTGCTGAAATTGATTAATCTTAGATTTACCTTGTAACCAGAAATTATCTAAAGTCATTTCATTTACATCCATTGAACCAAAATTCAACTTTGCTAAACTAGATTTCATTCTTTCAACTCCAATTTTTCTAGCTACCTCTTGGTAACATGGAACGCAAGAGTAGTGAAAAGCTTCTTTAAACGTTAAATCTTGCTCCCAAATCTTTAGATACCTAGACTCTCCATTCCATTTAAAGATTGCGCTATCATTTTTTACAACTCCAGCTTCTAAAGCAATGATAGAATTCGGAATTTTAAATGTTGACGCTGGTAAATTTCCAACTTTACACCAATCAAAATTATTAGAATAATGCACATCTTTATACAAATCATAAACTAGTATAGCTCCTTCTAATTTTGCCTTATCAAGTATTTCTTGAAACTGATTATTAACTAAAAATTTTGTTTCAACTTTCTCTTTTTTACTCTTTTCTTCACTCTTACAAGAAAATAGCAGTACTATAATTATAAAAATATAATTAAACCTTACCACAAAACTAATTTTTAACCTTTAAACTCCATTCGTATTCAAATTTTGAAACTGAAACTCCCTCCTCATTAAAACCTTCAGAAATAACAGTTACTGTTTGACCTTCTCCTGTATCAATTGCTTTTTGTATCGTCTCTCTTATTAATTTACCATCGTTACATTCAAAACGAATTTTCCCTGTAGCCTTTTTAGTAAAAGTTCCATTCATATTAGTAACCAGCATAGAAATTTTTTTATTCGAAGCATCTATTTCTTTCATTACCAAAATACCTGTAGATAATTCTGATGCCATTCCTTGTACTGCCCAAAACATTGATTTAAATGGATTTTGATTTACCCATTTGTGGGTAACTTTAACCTCTGCTCTGTCGTTAGTAAGCGACTTTAATCGCACTCCAGTAAAAAAAGCTGAGGGTAACTTAAATAATAAAAAGGCATTAACTTTTCTTGGTGTAAACTTCATTTTTTCAGTATTTACAGGCAATGTACAGCTTTTTATTTAATTATATCGCTTCATTTAAATGTTAAATTTTGTTAATTTTTAGTACTATGTATTGCATAATACCTTTTAAAAGATATATATTTGCATTGTAAAGTATTATATAAATCATTTCACTATGCAACACAACAACCAAAATACCAATGCTTTTTTAATACATATTTCTGCTTTTGCAGGGTATTTATTTCCTTTAGGAAGTATTATCACCCCGCTTATATTATGGCAAACCTTAAAAGAGAGAAGTCCTTTTTTAGATGAACATGGTAAAGAGGCCGTTAATTTTAACATCAGTTATAGTTTATACATTTTTATACTAGGCCTTTCTTTTATTCCTTTTTTCTTCGGAAGAATTTTCAACGGATTTGATGGTATAGATATCGACTTTGGTGGATACCATGGACACGGAGGATTGTTTGGTATTTTTGGATTCGCTTCTGTTGTAAGTATTGTCGCTCTTATTAAAGTAGCGCTGATAATTATAGCAGCCATGAAAGCTAATAAAGGTGAAATGTATAAATATCCACTTACAATAAAATTTATAAAATAACCCATAAACCGCATTACATGAAGATAGAAAACACAAAAGCACAAATGCGTAAGGGAGTTTTAGAGTACTGTATCTTATCTATTTTACAAAAAGGAGATGCATACACCTCTGAAATACTCTCAAATCTTAAAAGTGCTGAAATGATTGTGGTTGAAGGAACCATATATCCGTTACTTACCCGCTTAAAAAATGCAGGATTATTAAGTTACAGATGGGAAGAATCAACCTCTGGACCTCCAAGAAAATATTACGTACTCACAGAAAATGGCGGAATGTTCTTGAAAGAATTAGACAAAACATGGCATAATTTAGTAAACGCAGTAAACCAAGTAACAAGTACAAAATCAACTAAAGATGAATAAGACAATAAATATAAACCTGGGCGGATTTTTCTTCCACATAGATGAAACTGCCTATCAGAAATTAAAACGATACTTAGATGCCATCGCTCGTTCGTTAAGCGATGATCCGCAAGGAAAAAATGAAATTATTGCAGATATAGAAGCTCGTATTAGTGAGTTACTATCTGAAAGAATTACCGATGCTCGTCAAGTAGTAAATGAAAGTGATATTGAAGAAATTATTGCTATCATGGGGCAACCTGAAGACTATGCGGAAGCTGAAGAAGGGTATAGCGAAAATACTTCTTTCAACTATAAGAGAAATACTTCTAACAAAAAAATGTTTAGAGATGGTGATGACAAGTTTCTAGGAGGAGTATGTTCTGGACTTGGGCATTATTTTAATATCGATGTGGTTTGGATTCGTTTAGCTTTCCTTATTTTAACATTAGCAGGATTTGGTTTTGGAATTATAGGATATATCATTTTATGGGTTATCCTTCCAGAAGCGAAAACTACTTCAGAAAAGTTACAGATGGAGGGTGAAGCTGTAAATATTGACAATATTGAAAAAAAAATTCGTAATGAGTTTGAAAACCTTTCTTCAAAGGTAAAGGAAGGCGCCCATGATTTATCGGATAAAATTTCAAATGCTGATTATCAAAAACTACGTAACCAAACTAAATCTGGTTTTCAGGATTTCATAGACACTATGGGTAAAATTTTACTAGCCGTATTCAAAGTGTTTGGTAAATTCATGGGCGTTTTATTAATATTTATCGCTGGTATTACAATCATTTCATTGCTACTAACCTTATTTTCTGTAGGAAGCTTAGAAATCTTAAATTTTGATGGAGACATGATTCACTACCCTCCTTTCTTTTATGATTCGGCTATGCCTAAATGGTTGTTAATGACATTTGTATTTTTCTTAATAGGAATTCCTTTTGTTGTCCTATTTATTTTAGGATTACGAATTTTATCTCCTAATGTTAAAAGACTTGGTATTGCAACAGTTTTAACATTATTCGGGCTTTGGTTAGTATCTTTATTAGCAATCGGATTCTCTGGTATTGAATATTTTACCACACATGCTTACGATGGTGCACATGTTTCAAAACATAGTATTACCTACAATCAAGAAGAGCCTTTAAAAATACGAGTAGTAAACGATGATAATATTTACTATCAACATAGTTTGCGTAATAGAGATAATTCAGTATCTGTTCATGTAAATGATAAAGAAATGAAATACTCTAACGATATAAATATCGATGTCCGTAAGAGTGAAACTGGTAATGCTTATATAGAAATAAAGAAAACTTCTGAAGGAAGAAAGCGAAATGATGCCAACAGTAATGCAGAAGCTATTCAGTACAACTTTAAAACAGCAAACAATACTATTGTTTTTGATGCCTTTTTTATTAGCGAATACAAGAACATGTGGAAAGATGAAGAAATTGATGCTGTTTTATACATTCCTGAAGGAACAACTATATACTTTGAAGGTTCGTCTCGTAACTTTTTAGATGATGTAAAAAACGTCCAAAATGTATACGACCGTGATATGGCCAACCATCATTTTAAAATGACTTCTAAAGGCTTTAACTGTTTAGATTGTGATGAAGAAGATATTAATAATGAAGATTCTGACGATTGGGATTCTGATAATGATGATGAGGTAAGCTTCTTATTTGACAGCACAATTAATAATACAAAAGCTGAATTTATTATCTCAAAGAAAACTACTGAAAGTGAACTTAACAAATTAATCAACTGGTTTAAAGATCGTAAAAACATAGATATTGATATTGTTAGCGCTAAATTTAATAATGATAAAACAATTGACAATCTAGTTTTAGAAATTGATTGTAACGATGGGTATGTAGGTAGTATTAAAGTTTCAAACAGTACATTAGATACTATATCAAAAGGATTCCGTAGACTGTATAATGAAGAAGGAGCTTTAAGCTTTAAAACTTGGTAAATGCATAAACTGAAAAACTATGAATGATTTATTTGACTTCTTCTTTAAGGGTAACTTTTTTATGAAAATAGTTACACTTCTATACACACTCTTACTTTCATGGGTAATGAATGGACAAGTACAAGAAATTCCTAACTACAAACCTGTTGATATTTATCTACACAATCAAATTGTAAAAATGGATAGTATATTCTTTAACGCTTATAATACTTGTGACATGAAAACACAAGCAGGTATTTTAAGTGATGATATTGAATTCTTTCATGACAAGGGTGGTTTATCTACCTCTAAAAATGAAATCATAGCTGCCACTAAAAAAAATATTTGCGGTAAGGTTACTCGTACCTTGATAAAGGATAGCATTGAAGTATACCCTATTAATAAGTATGGAGCCGTTCAAATAGGTTATCATAAGTTTTTTAATAATAGAGAACCTAACGCTAAATCTATTCCTAGCAAGTTTATTGCTATCTGGAAAAAAGAACATGAAAAGTGGTTAATGACAAAAATTATTAGCCTGCATTAAAAATATAGTTGACACTAACAACATTAGTTCATTGGTTAGCTAACTCCGATGACACTAATACTTGGTTTTATTAGTTAAGCCAAAGCTGTACAGCTTTGGCTTTTTCTTTGCATGAATCTCACTTATTAAAATACTAAAACCTATATCTTTGTTTAAAACATTCCTTGTATGAATTTAACCATTGAGAACATTTTATTAATAGGGTCTTTATTACTTTTAATAAGTATTATTGTAGGAAAAACATCTTATAAATTTGGAGTTCCTACTCTACTCCTTTTTTTAAGTATCGGAATGCTTGCAGGCTCTGATGGTATTGGAGGAATTATTTTTGACGACTCAAAAGCCGCACAATTCATAGGAATTGTTTCTTTAAATTTTATTCTATTTTCTGGTGGTTTAGATACAAATTGGAAAGCTGTTAAACCTATACTTAAAGAAGGGTTAGCACTTTCTACTTTAGGAGTATTGCTTACCGCTGTTTCCTTAGGACTATTTGTTTGGAATGTTACCAACTTTACGATATATGAAAGCTTATTATTAGGTGCTATTGTTTCTTCTACCGATGCTGCAGCTGTATTCTCTATTTTACGCTCTAAAAACTTAGCATTAAGAGAAAACTTGCGTCCTACTTTAGAGCTAGAAAGTGGTAGTAACGACCCCATGGCTTACGTATTAACTATAGCTTTTTTAACACTAGTTATTCATCAAGATCAAAGCTTAACCTCTATAATACCTTTATTTTTACAACAAATGATATTTGGTGCTATTGCTGGTTTTTTGTTTGGTATACTTAGCAAAAAAATAATAAACTCAATAAAACTTGATTTTGAAGGGTTGTATCCTGTTTTGGTTATTGCACTTATGTTTATTACTTTTTCTTTCACTGATTTTATAGGTGGTAATGGCTTTTTAGCTATTTATATTTGTGCTGTTTATTTAGGAAACCAAAACTTAATTCATAAAAAAACTATTTTAAAAATGTTTGATGGATTAGCTTGGTTAATGCAAATAGTACTGTTCTTAACCTTAGGACTACTTGTTTTTCCTTCACAAATTGTTCCTTATATTGGTATTGGACTTATTATTTCACTCTTCTTAATTTTTATTGCTCGACCTGTAGGAGTTTTTATTAGTTTACTTTTTTTTAAAATGAAATTAAGGAGGCGTTTTTATATTTCATGGGTTGGCCTACGTGGGGCCGTTCCTATAGTATTTGCTACCTACCCTCTTTTAGCTGGTATAGATAAAGCTAATATTATTTTTAATATCGTATTTTTTATATCAGTTACTTCTATTATAATACAAGGTACAACACTTAGTATTGTTGCAAAATGGTTAAACGTTGCTTTACCTGAAGAAACAAAAAAATTAAGTGCCACAGATATGTTGTTAGAAGAAAATCCAAAAGCTTTAATGCAAGAAATTATAATTACAGAATCATGCAAATCGGCAAATAAAAAAATTGTTGAATTAAACTTTCCTAAAAACGCTATTATAGCCATGATAAAAAGAGATGGTAACTATATTACTCCTAATGGTTCAACTACAATAAATAATGCTGATATTTTAATTGTTCTTGCTGATAAAAAAAGTGTTTTTAAAGAAGTTAATGAAAGTCTTAAAAATTAACTTTTTATGAGTTTTAGTATTATTTAATAAAGTAACTTTGCAGTATGAATAAGGTTTTGAAATTTCTAAGTCTACTTTTTATTACAACGGTATATTTTACCGCTATTGGGTATACTCAAGAAGAGCAATCTTTTTCTAATAAGTTACGCAAACCTAATTCTGCTCTTAAAGAATATAAACAAAAGCTTTCTTCTAAGGGGTTACAGCACACTACAGAATCAGAAAATCTTACCAATCACTTTAACAACCTTCCTTCTACTAATGTAAAAAACACATTCTCAGAAGCAGGCATCAATTTTAAATCTGTTGAATTATTTTTCAACAGAAAATATATTCAATACATTTCTTTATCAAGAAATACTATAGTAAACTATAGAAAATCTGATTTAATATTTCCTTTTCATTACCATTGGTGATTTTTTTGAACTTTAATATTCAACTAATCAATTTTATCATAAAAAATATACTCTTAACTAATAATTAATTAAGAGTAAAACCCAATTTAATTAAAAATAAATGGATTTAGGAACCATAATCATTGGTGCTGTACTATTAGTTATATGTATAGTTCCTTTTATACTTGTACGTAAAAAACAATTAACAAAAAAGAAGAAAAAACTTCAAATACTAAATAATATTTCTCTAGAATATAACTGTAATATAGAAGAATATGAATTTTGTAATGATTTTGTTTTAGGAATTGACAAATCTAAAAACTATCTTTTCTATTTTAAACAATCTGAAGAAAACATACAAAAAGAAGTCATTAATCTACAAACAATTGAAGAATGTATTGTTATTAAAAAAACACGAAGCATAAACGATAGAACAATTGAATTAATAAAGTTGAATTTTATAAAAGATAATGAAACTACTTCAATTATTATTTATGATGAAAAAAAAGACCTGTTAATTAGCAACGAATTACTAGTGGCAAATAAATGGGCTCTTCTAATTAATAGTAGTTTAAAAAACAATAAGCTTTAATATATAATCTAAGCCTTAGAATTACTTAAGGCTTAGATTTTTATTAAACTCTTTTTATACTTGCCTAACATTTTTTTTATGAATATTTTCGACAAAAATTATAGTTATAAATTAACTGCTATGTAAATACAAAAAGAATAAAGTGATTACCAAAAAAGTTTCTTCGTTCTTTCTATTATACAAACAACATTAAATAAGTGAATATGGGAAAAATTAAAATTGAAAGCACTGTTGGTGCTAAAATTTATGCTAATGAAAAAGAACTAGGTTTAATAAAAAAAGAAAACAAAGAATATGTAGTAGAAAACGGCAGGTATGAAATCTATGCCAAAGCGTCTTGGTGTGGTAGTCAAAAAATAAATATAAATGTTACCGATGATAAAACCATCACCTTAACTCTTAACAGTTTTAAATACGAGGGAATTATAAGAACAATTATGATGTTACTTGTTGCTTTATTTATGTTTTCAAAAAGTCTCATTTTTTTAATTCTTGCAGGAATTATTATTCTATATCCTTTATACTATATTTCTTTTGGAAAAGATAATTACTTAGAATTAAATGAAAAGCATGAAAACAACCTAGTTAATACACAAAACATTTAATTTTTTACTTTAACAAACCACAACTTGTTTAATTAATAAACCTATAAAAAGCTATGAACTACAAAATAATAAAACTACTCTTTGACCCAAGAGAAACGATTAATAAAAAAGAATTTTTATTTGGAATAATAATTTTATTCATTTTAGCCTTCTCTCTAGTTATTAATTTTATCACAAATATCAGTATCACAGCATTTATAAGCCATAAAGGAGTTCAAAAATTAGCTACATATCAAATTATACAGCCATTTACTATCCCTTATTTGCCTATTAACTTTATACTTTTTTACAGTTCTATTATTCTAGCAATTAAAAGAGTTAAAGACCTTAATTCTAAAGTATGGGTAGGTGTACTAACCGGAATATTCATCTTTCTTTTTTTTGATGTTACTTTCTTAAAAACAACTACTAGCACAGGAACGCTTTCTAATTTATTAGGAGTAGAAATAAATAATGAAGTAAAAAATTATCATCTATTTAATATGGGGATTTATATACTTTTAGGAGTAAGTTCCATATTCATTCTTTCGATTCTAAAAGGGACAAAACACTATGTAAAAGATGTTTACAATAAAGGAAGATTAACCATCTTTCAATTTATTAATCAATTAGGTTTTTTACTTATTATCATTTTTGTCTTGTCTATACTTTTTATTACTCTTTTTGGTATCGCTAGTAATAACAATACTCTTAATCTCCTTAATCGAAACATGTTTTGGCAATCAATTATTCTTGGTTTTACTGGTCTTTTAATTATTATGTGGTATTTAAAACTGGTTTACATGAGATTAAAAAACACTACTTTTTCTTTCTTGAACTATTTTTTATGTTTTATAGTTTATATTATAAGTTTAGCCTCTTTGATTATAATAACATATAAAGTTGATAATTTAAATTACATAAATACATATCAAACTTTTTTCTCGCTTATTAATATAGCATTTTCATTTATAAACCTTTCTTTATTTTTGTTAGACAAAGACTCGAAACCACTAGTGCTTGGTATTAAAAAACACAATTAATTAAACAGTTCTTCTGAAATTTTTAAATTATTTAAAATAAAACATCTCTATGCATGCAAGCTTAAATGCAATAATTCATTTTCCTAATTTAAGTAAAACTAGAGACTTTTTTTATAATAAAATCTGAAAAAAGTATTCTATATTTACTTAAATATCAAAAAGTCATGAAATAATGCATAAAATTTCGGTACTTACCACTATACTTATAACTATCGCTAGTTTTGCTCAAAAAATCCCTAAAAAAATTAATGAAAGTGATTTTTCTATTGGAAAAACTGTTCAAATAAAATCGGCTATTTTAAAAGAGGACAGAACATTAAATATTTATTTTCCTGCTAGCTACAACACCAATAACTCAAAAAAATATCCGGTCATTTATTTACTTGATGGCTCAAAAAATGAGGATTTTATTCACATTGCTGGAATTGTTCAATTTGGTTCTTTCCCATGGATAAATATGCTCCCTGAAGCTATTGTTGTTGGTATTGGAAATGTAGATAGAAAAAGAGATTTCACTTACCCTTCTACTCTTGAAATCGATCAAAAAGAGTTTCCTACTTCTGGGAAATCTAAGCAGTTTATTCAGTTTCTACAAAAAGAACTGTTACCCTTTATTAATGCCAACTACAGAGTCACTAATAACAAAACACTAATCGGACAATCACTTGGAGGGCTTTTAGCTACAGAAGTTTTATTTAAAACTCCCAACCTTTTTAACAACTACATAATTGTAAGCCCTAGTCTTTGGTGGGATGCTGAAAAACTTTTGACCTTCACACCAGTAAAGTATACCACTAAGAAGAACATTTACATTGCAGTTGGTAAAGAAGGCCCAATTATGGAAAGAACTGCCAAAGAACTATACAACAAGCTACTTGATAAAGCAACTGAAAATTCAAAACTTCACTTTGATTTTTTAGAAGATAAAACTCATGGAGATGCTTTACATGAAGCTGTATACAATGCTTTTGAAAAAATATTTAAATCAGATATATAAACCATTTTAAATAACAAACTACCTTTTGTAAATTCTTCTTAAAATTCAACAGGAACTCCATCTATGAAAACAATTATTCTCTATTATTCTTAAGATAGTAAAGCTTTTAAGTTTGTTGTTTAGAATATGTATACTAACTTACTCTCTAATAATATTAAAATTTCATCAAAGCTTGTGTACTAAAAAAGTCAAATTGACTTTTAAAAAACACTTTTTCTGTGAAAAATTGTCTTTTTGGTTTAAAAAAACACACATAAAATCAAATCAACTCAAAATAAACACCAATAAAACAAAATTCATTTTTAAACACACTAAAAAAAATTAAATTTATTTAATTTGTAGCAAATCTCAATAAACTATGTCATCAAAAAATAAACTAGAAAGTTTTACTAATACAACTGAAGAATTTGTCTCTCCAGAGTACATTCGTAACCGCTTCTCTAAAATTATGTCTGATATGTACAAAAATGAGGTACCACTTTATGGTGAGTTACTTGATTTGGTTCATGATATCAATGATAATGTTCTTTCTGAGTCTAAAGAAATTGAACAGCAGTTAGCACATACTGGCGAATTAACTCGATTAAATATGGAACGCCACGGAGCAATTCGTTTAGGTAAGCCCTATGAGTTATTTACTATGAGACGTCTGTTTAAAGTAATGGGAATGTATCCTGTTGGCTACTACGATTTAGCCCCAGCTGGTGTTCCTGTTCATTCTACAGCTTTTAGAGCTATTGAAAGCACCGCCCTTAACCAAGCTCCATTCAGAGTTTTTACCTCTTTATTACGTTTAGATTTAATTGATGATACTCAGCTTCGTAACAATGTTGAAACTATTTTAGAAAAACGTCAAATTTTTACAGAAAAAGTTTTACAACTCATTGATAAATCTGAAAAAGAAGGAGGATTAAATAAAGAAGATGCCGAAACCTTTGTTCAAGAAGCATTAGAAACTTTTCGTTGGCACGATACTGCTACCGTAGATTATAAAATGTACGAAGCTTTACTAAATCAACACAGGTTAATTGCTGATGTAGTTGCTTTCAAAGGCCCTCACATCAACCACCTAACCCCTAGAACTTTAGATATAGACAAGGTGCAAATAAGTATGGAAACTCGTAATATTCCACCAAAAGATAATATAGAAGGACCTCCTGCAAGAAAATGCCCTATTCTATTACGCCAAACAAGTTTTAAAGCATTGACCGAAAAAGTAACTTTTAAAAACAATGCTGAAAAAGAAGAAATAGGTGAACACAAAGCTCGTTTTGGTGAGATAGAACAACGTGGTGCAGCATTAACTCAAAAAGGACTTGATTTGTATCATGAACTGTTAGGTAAAACACGTAAAGCTATTGGTGGATCACCAACTGCCGAAAACGCCTCAGAATACAATAAATTATTAGCAGAAAATTTTAAAGTTTTTCCTGATAACTATGAAGAGCTACACTCAAAAGAGTTGGCATATTTCCATTATTTCGCTACCGATAAAGCAAAAACTTTATCTAAAGAAAAAGTGTATACAAAAGCAGATGTAAACCAATTATTAGAGGATGGCTATTTAAGCATAGAACCTATGGTTTACGAAGATTTCTTACCTGTAAGTGCTGCAGGAATTTTTGCTTCAAACTTAGGAACAGATGATGCTAAACGAGAATATGAAGGTACTTCAAATCAATCTTTATTTGAAAAAGATTTAGGTGAACCTGTTTATAAGTTAACAAAATGGTATGAAGACATGCAAGATGAAAGCATACAAAACTGCTTAGCAGTAATAAATGCTTAAGCATAAAATAGAATATTGAAAAAGTGTAGCCGTATATTTGCATTATCAGCTACACTTTTTTTTCGTTAAAAACGATTGTTTATCTTGTAGCTTATATTAAGTTTATTCTAACAAAATTATTCTTTTGGAAAATCAATTTGATTATATAGACAAACAAATACTTTCAAAATTACGTTTAGATGCTCGTAAAGCCTATTCGCAAATTGCGGAAGAATTAAAAGTTTCCAATTCCTTAATTCATCAACGCATTAAAAAACTAACCGCTGAAGGTGTGATTAAAAATGCGGAGCTTGTTTTAGAAGAAAAAAGCTTAGGCTATAAAACCAAATCATACACAGGTATTCGATTGCGTGAAGCTCGCTTTGCTAAAGAAGTAATGCACGAGTTGGAAAAAATACCCGAAATAACCGAATGTAATTTTGTTTCTGGTTACTACGCTATTTTTATTTTAATATTTGCTAGAGACAACGAACATTTACAAAAAATACTATACGATAACGTACATTTAATCAAAGGAGTGGCAGGAACCGATACTTTTATATGTTTCGATACTTGTTTTAAGCGTCACATTCCAATAGAATAATTAACAACACTACCCACATTTTAGGTAATTAAGATAATGGTACAAACAACACAACTAGAAACGTTCAAAAAATCACTAACTGGCGAACTATTTTTTGACGACCTACATAAAAACATTTATGCAACCGATGCTTCAGTATATCGTAAAATCCCACTAGCAGTTGCCTACCCTAAAAACATACAGGATATTCAACTATTAATTGATTTTGCTACTAAAAATAACATCACCTTAATTCCGCGTACAGCAGGAACTTCATTAGCAGGACAGTGTGTGGGAGATGGAATTGTAGTTGACGTTTCTAAACACTTTACCAACATACTGGCTTTTGATGAGATTAACAAAACCATTACGGTAGAGCCAGGAATTATTCGTGACGATTTAAACCGCTTTCTAAAACCTTTCGGATTGTTTTTTGGTCCGAATACCTCAACCTCTAACCGTTGTATGATTGGCGGAATGGTAGGTAATAACTCTTCAGGAAGTACTTCTATTCGTTATGGAGTAACTCGTGATAAAGTAATTGCTATTCAAGGCTTGTTAAGTGACGGTAGTGAAGTTACTTTTTCTGAAATTACTTCAGCTGAATTCAATCAAAAGAAAATAGAAAATTCGTTAGAAGGAAATATCTATCGTGCTATTTATACAGAACTTTCTCAAGAAGCTGTTCAGCAAGAAATAAAAAAAGAATTCCCAAAAAAAAGCATTCACCGAAGAAATACAGGATATGCTGTTGATGAATTTTTAACTTCCGATTTATTTGGTGGGACAGAACCAACTATCAACCCTGCTAAATTTTTATCAGGAAGTGAAGGAACCTTAGTCTTTTCAACGGCTATTACGATTCAACTAGACGACCTACCTCCTACGCAAAGTATTATGGTATGCCCGCATTTTACTAGTGTAAACGAAAGCTTAAAAGCTACTGTTACTACCATGAAGCATACACTCTATGCTTGTGAATTAATGGATAAAGTGATTTTAGATTGTACTAAAAATAACCGTGAGCAAGCCAAAAACCGTTTCTTTTTACAAGGAGATCCGGAAGCTGTGTTAATGTTAGAAGTTTCTGCAGACACTATAGAAGAGGCTGAAATATTAGCCGATAAACTTATTAAAGATTTAAAAGCAAACAATTTTGGGTACCACTATCCTAAAGTATATGGCGAAGACATTGCTAAAGTACATCAGCTACGAAAAGCAGGTTTAGGATTATTAGGAAACATTGTTGGAGACGATAAAGCGGTAGCTTGTATTGAAGATACTGCCGTAGCCTTGGAAGATTTACCTACCTATATTGAGGAATTCACCAAAATTATGGATAAATATCAGCAAAGAGCAGTGTATTATGCACATGCAGGAGCTGGTGAGCTACACTTACGTCCTATTTTGAATTTAAAGAAAAAGGAAGACGTAGTATTATTTAGAAAAATAACTACTGAAACTGCTGAGTTAGTTAAAAAATATCAAGGATCGTTTAGTGGTGAGCACGGTGATGGTATTGTGCGTGCGGAATTTATTCCGTTGATGATAGGTGACAACAACTACCAATTATTACGAAGAATAAAAAAAGCATTTGATCCGAACAATGTGTTCAACAAAGGAAAAATTACTGATGCTTTTCCGATGGATCAAAGTTTGCGTTATGAGGTTGATAGAAATGAACCTAATATTGAAACCATTCAAGATTTTTCAGATAGCGAAGGTATTTTAAAACTAGCTGAAAAATGTAACGGTTCAGGTGATTGCCGTAAATCTCCCGAAGCTGGCGGGACTTTATGCCCTAGTTATCGAGCAACTCGAAACGAAAAAGAAACTACCCGTGCTAGAGCCAATACACTTCGTGAAGTTTTAACGAATAATACCGCTAAAAACAAGTTCGATTCTAAAGAATTAAAAGATATCCTAGACCTATGTTTGAGTTGTAAGGCTTGTGCTAGTGAATGTCCGAGTAATGTAGATATTGCTTCGATGAAGGCAGAATTCTTGTACCAATATCAAGAAACAAACGGATATTCTTTCCGCAGTAAATTATTTGCTAACAATGCTAAATACAATAAATTAGGAAGTAAGTTCCCTGTACTAACAAATTTCTTTACCAATACTACTCTAGCTAAAAAGGTTATGGGAGTTGCCACAGAACGTTCTGTTCCTAAGTTAGCAAAACAACCTTTAAGTACTTGGTTAGAAAACCATAAACCAATAGCTTCTAAAAAAACAGTGTATTTATTTAATGATGAGTTTACCAACTATTATGATGCAGAAATTGGAAAAGACGCAGTTGTTGTATTGGAAAAACTAGGATATGAAGTAAAAACCGTGAACCACGAAGAAAGTGGGCGTAGCTATATCTCAAAAGGTTTTTTAAAAGAAGCTAAAGAAATTGCTAATAAAAATGTAAACACTTTTAAAGAACTAATTTCTGAAGAAACTCCATTAATTGGATTAGAACCTTCGGCTATTTTAACCTTTAGAGATGAGTACTTACGTTTAGCAGATGATAAAACAACAGCCAAAAAGCTTTCTGAAAACTGTTACACTATTGAAGAATTTTTAGCTAAAGAACATACTAAAGGCTCTATAGACACCACTAAATTTAGCAATGAAACTAAAGAGCTTAAAATACATGGACATTGTCACCAAAAAGCTTTGTCTAGTACACACGCTTCTTTTTCTATTTTAAACATTCCTAAAAACTACAAGGTGACCATTATGAATACTGGTTGTTGTGGTATGGCAGGATCTTTTGGGTATGAAAAAGAACACTATAAAGTAAGTATGCAAGTGGGGGAAGATACGTTGTTTCCTAAGGTTAGAAACTGTTCGGTTGATACAGAAATAGTCGCTGCTGGTACTAGTTGTCGTCATCAAATTTATGACGGAACAAAGCGTTTAGCAAAACATCCTGTAACTATTTTAAAAGAAGCTTTGTTATAAATAATTGATTTTCATTACTTTATTTTGTATTTTTAAGACGTTTAACTCTTAAAATGCATTATTATGTCGAGCAATAAAATCATCTTTAACAATGCAATGCTAATTTTTACGGGTATTGTTTGCTTTTTTTTAGTTATGAAAATTTTTGGATTAGAAGATATATCCGAACTACGTTTTTTAAACTTTGCTTTCGTTCTTTATGGTATTAACAGGGCTATAAAAACCAACATTGTTAAAAACCATGAGTCGTTATATTTCAGTAATTTTTTATTAGGAATTGGAACCTCAATAATTGCTGTAGCCTTAACTGTTTTTGGGCTAATTATATATGTAGATTTTATTGATGCTAGTTTTATGACAATACTTGAACAATCTTCTTTCTGGGGGCAAAATTTAAGTTTACCACTAGTTGTATTTGCATTAGCTATTGAAGGAATTGCTTCTTCAGTTATCTGTTCTTTTATTTTAATGCAGTATTATAAAAACTATAAAATTTCAAATACAATGGTTGCTTAGGCTTTTGGCAAAAAAACCTCAGCCATCATACAACGAGCACTTCCTCCACCACAGGTTTCTATAGTTTCTAGAGAGCTGTGCAGTATTTTACAGTGTTTTTCTATAGCTTTAATTTGATTTGGGTTTAATGATTTAAAGGCGGAAGAACTCATTACTAAGTAACGCTCGTCATTTACTCCTTTAACTTGTAACATATTTCCTGCAAATTGTGTTACTTGTTGCTCTGAGATGGCAATAACTTCTTTTCCATCCGACTTTAAGTGTTTTAATACGTTTTTCTTTTCTTTTTTATCATCTATCGAATCTAAACATACCACTGAAAAACTTTCCGCAACACACATCATTACGTTTGTATGATAAATAGCTTCTCTCCTTCCTTTAACTGTTTGATTTGCTGTAAAAATTACAGGTGTGTATTCAAAATCTTCACAAAACTCAATAAACAATTCTTCATCTGCACGTGGTGATAAGGCACAATAGGCTTTTCTATTGTATCTATCTAAAATCATACTTCCTGTTCCTTCTAAAAAAATCCCTTCCTCTTCTGCTTCTGAATAGTCTACAACATTTTCAATTACAAAACCTTTCTCTTCTAGTTTTTCCAACACGTCTTCTCTACGTTCTAAACGTCTATTCTCTGCAAACATCGGGTAGATAGCTACGTCTCCGTTTTCATGAAAAGAAATCCAGTTATTTGGAAATAATGCATCTGGTGTATTAGGCTCTTTGGTATCTTCAGTAACTACTACACTAACTCCTACAGCTCGCAATTTTTCTACAAAAGCATCAAACTCTTCTTGTGCCTTAACATTGATTGATGCAGGTAACATTCCTGACAACTCTTGCTGGTAATAATTATTTACGGCTGTTTGCTCATTCATCCTAAAGTTTGCAGGACGGACCATTAAAATTGTATTTGTTGTTTGTTGCATACTGCGAAGGTAATAGATTTTTAAGTTTTTATTACAGCACAAAAACAACTAAGTTTTAGTTACGCTATGTTAATTTATCTTACCTATTCTAGGTCTACTACTAAAAACGTTGAACACTTATTTATAACACATTAAATAAAAATTACTTAAACTTTATTTATTAAGATAATAATAATGTTACCAAACAGTTTAAACCTATGAAAAAAGTAGTAACATAAATTTCTTATCAATCTTTACTATATTTTAACAAATTCTATAACAACACCTATTACTATTATAAATATTTTCACCAAAAATAAGCTATAAACTTACAAACATAAAAAACAAACTATGGGATGGTTTAACAGAAAAAAAACTTCAACGAATAATACTCAAACAACTCAAAAAGATTCTTCAATAGTTAGATCTCAATCAATTACTACTTGTCTAGACGCCGGATTTCATCCTGCAAGTTCTCTCCCTACAATTAGAGAAACAAAGTTAAGACCTGCTGATGAAATTGCAGGAAGACTCCACGCTATAAAAGCTCTTGTTTTATGGCTTATGGTGCCTTCAGAAAATTTACCCGACGAAAAAATAATTAACTTCATTAATCAAAATAAACTTTTTGGTTACATGACCCTAGAGGAAAAAGAAATACTTGATGCTTCTAGAAATGATATTGAGTTAAGAAATTCTATTGGTTGGAAGTTTGAAAACGCATGGCCACTTGCTTGGTACTTTGGTTATGACGAGCCTGAAATTTCTGGTCAAATGATGACTGGTGAGCAAATGCAGGAAATCTTAATAAATTATACTTGTCCACTTGATACTTTAATTAATGATTGGCTTCCTCAGCAACACACTCTAGAAAAAGAAAAATTAGCAGAAAAAGAAGATTTATTTTACTGTTTGCATAATGCTGTAAGAAGTGCTCAACTAGGAGGAAACACTACCCCTGATGGCTTCGAGCCTATTGGAAATGGAGGAGTTATACATGAACGTAGACATTCGTTAACATGGATGCTTTCTAACGGTACTGAATGGGAAGATACCGACCTCAGCACATAAACTTGAGAAATAAAGGAAAAGTTAATCATAGACTACATAAATTTGTAAAAATTGAATTTTTAAGAAAATAAGAATCTTTATACTAGTAATTTTACTACTTAGTTTGTATTCATGTAAAAAACAGACAATGACTCTACTTCTTTCTGGGGAAGTGAAGCTTATACTTTTTGAAACGTTACAATACTTAATAAAAATATTACTAGTTATAGTAGTTTTAAAAAAGGGAATTCTATATCTAGAAACAAAGTAAAAATTATAACATATAAAAAGTCTTTCGGTATGAATGTTAAAATAGTTAGAAATAAAATTAATTAAAGAACTCACTATGATTATAAGAAAAGCCACTACTAAAGACACTAAAGAAATTGCTTCTTATATGTTATTAGCAATGGAAGACATTGTTTATAAATTTATAGGAGAAAGTTCTACAAAAAAAGCACTTGCCTTTTTAGAGGCATTAATTATTCAAAAAAACAACCAATACTCTTATGAAAACTGTTGGGTTATAGAAAGTGACAATAAAACTATTGCTGCAGCTAACATATATGATGGTGCAGATTTAAAAAAACTTAGAAAACCAGTAGCTGCATTAATAAAAACCATGTTTAATAAAGAACTAACATACGAATACGAAACCCAGCCTGGTGAGTATTATATTGATTGTATTGGTGTAAACCCTAGCTACCAAGGTAAAGGTGTTGGTTCTAAAATACTAACCTTTTTAATTGATGAATATGTTCATAAAAAGAGTGAAACATTAGGTCTTTTGGTTGATAAAGACAACCCTAATGCTAAAAAATTATATTTAAAGCTAGGTTTTAAAGTTGTTGGTAGAAAGACTTTAGCCAATAAAGAAATGGAGCATTTACAAATACAGTAACTTTATTAAGAAAACTATAACAAACAACACTCCTTTTATTTTATAAGTTTACAATGTGAGAAAACACAGTAAAATACCCAATACATCATCCCTATTTCCAATAGTAGGGCTAGTATTTTTATTGCTATTTTCTCCCTGTAAGGTTAGAAACTTTATACAAGCAGAACTTAGTGTTCCTCTTACAGAGGTTTCGAGTAAAAGTCAGACCACCACGAGCAATCTTAGTTGCTATAGTCGTGAGGTTACAGACATTTCTCTACTACAAACAATACCTTCTTCTATTAAGGTTTATCCTTTTTTTATAAATAGAGCTTTTAACCTTTCTTTTAGCTTTGGTGAAATTTTTCATTACAAAACAAGGATTGATTATCAAAAAAAGAGAAATGTAACAACTTCAGTTCCTCTTTATATTTTATTTAAAAACTTTAAGGTTTATCTTTAATACCACTTTCCACTTAATAGTTTACTTTAATAAAAAGTAGAATTTAACAACATCAAGTAAAACAATAACAACCTACATAACAATGTTTATGTAACTCGTGGCTATGCCTTAAGTTTAAATAGCTAGCCTCACTTAACTTAAATAAAAAAATGATTAACAACAATATAAAAAATGATTCTGGACTTTTAGTTCTTGCTATACGTTTAGTTATTGGCTGGACATATTTTTCTGCCTTTTGGAGAAGAACAATTTTAGCTAATAAACTTGATCCTGAAGTAGCTGGGTACATTGGAGAAAAATTCAATCATTTTCTCCCTAACGCTTTAGGCATTAAACCTCTTATTCAATATTTAGTAGAAAATCCTGACATCCTATGGTTAAACATGGTAATATTTACCATTATTGAAGGAATTGTAGGTTTATTCATCATATTTGGTTTATTTACCAGAATAATGAGTATAGGTGTATTTGGGTTAGCAATGGGAATTCTCCTTGGCTCTGGTTGGATAGGTACAACATGTCTTGACGAATGGCAAATTGGTGTACTTGGAATTGCAACAGGTTATGTACTTTTTTTAACAGGCAGCGGTAAATATTCAATAGACAACTACTTCATAAAAAACAATTTTTCCTTTACTAAAAAGAAATGGTTTGCATGGTTAGGGTCAGGAGTTATACCAATTAAGAACCATATTTTTCCAAAATTTGTTTTAATAGGGTCCTTGGCTATTTTAGGAATGACTTTATTCACAAACCAAGTATTTCATGGCGGAGTTTGGGGAACACTTCATAACAAATCAGTAAAACCTAAATTAGAAATAACAGAAGGTAAAATTAGCAACGATATACTTTCTTTTGACCTTTTTAGAACAGAGGGTGTTGATGTTTACGGTTCTTGGGTTATCTCTGTTGAATTATCAAACCAACAAAATAATACTGCTATTCAGTATTCTCAAAAAGACTTAGCTTCTTTAACTAATGAAAACATCTTAAATTATTATGTTGCTAAAATAAAACCAGGTAAACACAGCTTGGTTGTGCCTTTGGGTGCTAAAGCTAAAATGATTTTCAAAAATCAAGTTTTTTCTAATCTTTCTAAAGGAACATATACATTAAAAATAACTGATATTAGTGGTGCTTTTTGGACACATCAAATAACTAAATAGACCTAAAAACGCAATAGTGATAGAAATACGCTATTGCGTTTCTTTCATAAACTTTAATCATCATTCACAAGCTAATCTTATATTTTTTTTAACAAATTTCGTGTCGATTGCCTTTGTTTTTATAAATAATTTCACCCAAAAAAGCTATTAAGTGTTTTCTACACTTAACCTCTTGCTAATTAAAACACAAAGTAGACTATGAGTAATCAATTAAATTTTAAAGAATTAAACTTTAAACTAGCAGTGATTAATGAATTAATGTATGTTCAAGAAGTATTAGAGCCTAAATTAGACGTTTATGAGTTTATAGAAAAACAGCGAAACTTATCTAGCTCAGAAGCTTATGATGTTATTGAAGAAGAAGGTTATGAAATTATTCCTGAAGTATTAGAACATTTTAAAAACTTAAAAATTACTTCAGAAATGGTTGAAAACATTGAAGAACTAGACATGGATGGTGGTGACGAAATCTATGGTCAAATTATTCCCTTTTGGGATGGTGAAGATGATGTATTTAGTGTAAACTCTGCTGTTGATGCTGAACTACTTCCTAACTTAAAAAATATTTCTCTTCTTTACAGCGAAAATGATTCACTTTTAGAAGAATTTCAAGAAAAAGGAATTGAAGCTGATTGGCTTTAAAAAAGTAAAACATATTTAAAAAGTAAAAGTATATAATGGAGACTAGTAAAGCAAACGACAAAGAAATACAACAAGAATGGTATAACATAGGCGAAACTTATGCCTCTGAGATAAATAAAATGGTTGCTTTTGGTGAAGAACATGGTTGGGAAAATTGGAAAGGTAAAGAACCAGAAGACAACCGTAACCATTTAGCTGATGTCGTGGTACAAAAGTTAAGAGAAGCCAATAAAACTGGACATATTGAAGAGTTCAGAAAACAATACCCACCTGCTCATACTCCATTAATAAAATATTTTAAAGAAAAAGGACAAAGTATTGAACAGCTATGCTTTATTGAAAATGAAAAAATCGTTTTTGTAACAGGTAGCGCCTATCAAAAAAGACAAGCCTATCTTCTAAACAACAGAACACTTATTAAATTAGATAATACCATTGATGCCATAGGAAAATCTCATCAAAACAACATTTTTGCAATTAAAACTCCAAAAACATTAATTACACGTAAAGAATGGGATGGAGAAATTATTGAAACTTTTGAGTTAGGCGATATAAATGAATTAGGTATTTCAAATATAACACCCTTCAACGATGGGAAAAAAGTACTTATTACTACTTCAGAAGGAATATTTTTAATATCTAAAAACAAGACACACATGATACATCCTTTGCCCGATTTAGAAGATGAAGAATGGGAACCATACATAGACATGGAAAACGCTGCTTTATCTAATGACAATAAATATATTGTAGTTGGTGATCAATCTTTTGATCATCGAGTATTAGATAATGAAGGAAATCAAATTGGAGAAATTGGTCCGCAATCTTCTTATCCTCATTTTTGCCTATTTTCTAAAGACGACAAACAACTTATTACAAACTCTTGTCATTTTTATAACGGAATTACCATAGGGGTTGATGCTAAGAACTTAAACGGATTAGAAGTTGAATCTTATGTAGATGAAGCAGATAATTTTAAGGTTATTGATGATGAAATGAGAGTGTATGTTGGTACAACTACTAAAGACTATTACATTTTAGGTGATGCTTACGGTTACATTAAAGCTTTTGATAAAAACGGGAACTGTATTTGGCGACATTATCTTGGCTCTACCATAAGCGGTATTACAATTTCTGACAACAATCAAACTTTATGGATAAGCACCTATGCTGGAATTCTTCATAAATTAAAGTTAGGTAAGGGACACAGAGATACACATACCATTGGTAATGGAAATCATTATGAAGATTTCAGATTAATTCTTTGGAAAGAAGAAAAAACAGAACTTTGGTGGTAAAAGCTATTAAAATAAAAAGAAGAGTTCTTATTATTTTAGTGCTTCTATTAACAGGTTTTTTAATTCCTCAAAACTTAAAAATGCCTGTTAAGGGAGCTACCAAATCAGATTACAACCCAAAATCATTTTGGTATTACCCATGGGGAAAATCAATTACTCACAAAGGGGTTGATATTTTTGCTAAGAAAAATACTAAAATCACTTCTTCTACTCTTGGAATAGTTTTATTTTCTGGAAAAACAAGTATGGGCGGAAATACAGTACTAGTTTTAGGTCCAAAATGGAGGCTACATTATTATGCACATTTAGAAAACGTAAAAACATCTTCTTTAACTTTTGTAAATAATAACTCAGTAATTGGTACTGTCGGAACTAGTGGGAATGCCGCTGGAAAAGCTCCACATTTACACTACTCTATACTTACTATAATACCTTATGTATGGAAGGTTGATTCAGAAAGACAAGGATGGAAAAAAATGTTTTATCTAAACCCTATTGAATTTTTAGAAGGCTAATTTTTAATCTAACCCTTCCATTTCTGCATCATAAAACAATCCTGCAGCTTCAATTAAGCTTTCTAACTCATTAGCTAAATCTTGTTCATTTTCATTTGATAAATCTTCAAACCATTCAACTTCATCGTCTTTTAAATTAATTAAAAAACGAGGATATTCAGTATGCAAAACGAAAATATCTTCTGGGTGTTTACTATTATCTGCTAATAAAAATTTAGGTAAGTTCATGGTGTTTTGTTTTAATAAGTTTGATAGTTAATTTGTTAAATCGTATAAATAATAAGATTGACGCTGTAGTTAATCCTGCTAGTAATCCTAACCAAATACCAAAGCTACCATACATATCTTTTGCTCCAAAGAAAAAGCTAATCGGAAAACCAACTATCCAATACGATATAAAAGTTATTAATGTAGGTATTTTAACATCTTGTAAACCACGTAAAGCACCTAACATTACAACTTGTATACTATCACTAATCTGAAAAATTGCGGCAGCAATTAATAAGTTTGCTGCTATACTCATTACCTCCATATTATCTGCATAATTTTCAGCATCGCTTAAATCAACATATAAATTTGGTAATGATTTATGAAAAACAAAGAAGAAAGTAGCAAATACAACCGCTAATATTGTTCCTAAAAAAAAGATTGAAAACGCTATTCTTCGTAATTCTTTATAATTTTTTAATCCTTTTTGATTCCCCACTCTAATCATAGAAGCAACACTTAATCCGGTTGCTACCATAAATGTCATGGAAGATAAATTCAATGCTATTTGATTTGCTGCTTGAGGGTTTTTACCTAACAATCCACTTAACCAAATTGCTGCCGTAAAAATAGCTACTTCAAAAAACATTTGCATAGCACTTGGTGTACCTAAATTTAATATTTTTCGAATCATCAAAGTATCTAAAACAAAAAACTTAATATTGGTTACCAAGCGTTTTGAACGTTCCTTTTTACTTAACAACCACCATAGATATACTACCATTACAAACCTTGAAAGTAATGTTCCATAAGCAGCTCCTACTATTCCTAACTCTGGAAAACCAAACTTTCCATAAATAAGTAAGTAATTAAGTAGCACGTTTAACACATTAGCTATTAATGTTGCATACATAGGGTAACGTGTCATCGACATTCCATCGCTAAACTGTTTAAATGCCTGAAAAATAATCATCGGAATTAATGAAAAGGCTACCAAATCTAAATATGGAATCGCTAACTCAACTACTTCTATAGGTTGTTTCATTAAATACATTAACGGCTTCGAAAAGAAAACAGCTAAAAACAGTACAAGCCCCATCATAGTGCATAAAAAAAGTCCATGCTTAAAAGTAGATTTTGCTTGCGTAAAATTATTTGAAGAATCTGCTTCAGCAATTAAAGGAGTTATTGCGGTAGAAAAACCAATACCTAAAGACATAGCTATAAACATAAAGCTATTTCCTAATGAAACTGCTGCCAACTCAGCAGTTCCTAATTGCCCTACCATTATATTATCTATAAAACTCACAAAAGTATGTCCCAACATACCTAACATTACAGGAGCTGCAAGTTTTAAATTATATTTAAACTCAGATGTATATTGTTGTAAATTCAATTTCTATCCATTTTTCAAGCTGCGAAGATAAGTTTTTTAAAGGTGCTCCAACTTTATCTTATTTATTTTTTAATTTATTTAACTACCTTTGATTTTTATTAAAACTGGAATAAAATGGCATCAATAACACTAAAAGGGAGCCCTATTGAAACAATAGGTAACCTACCTAAAATAGGAACTAAAGCAATTGATTTTTCGTTAGTTGCAACTGATTTATCTATTAAAAAATTAGATAACTTTAATGGTACTAGATTAATTTTAAATATTTTCCCAAGTGTTGATACAGGTACTTGTGCTACCTCTGTTAGAGAATTCAACAAAAAAGCAGCCAATTTAGAAAACACTAAAGTTTTATGTATTTCTAGAGACTTACCTTTTGCTCAAGATCGTTTTTGTGGTGCTGAAGGTATTGAAAATGTAGTAATGTTATCTGATTTTGCTGCTGGTAGATTTGGCAAAGACTATGGATTGGAAATTGTTACAGGACCTTTAGCAGGCTTACATTCTCGTTCTATTGTTATTATTGATGAAAATGGTACTGTAACCTATACAGAACAAGTAAACGAAACTGTAGACGAACCTAATTATGAAGCTGCGTTAAAAGCTCTTTAAGAATATATGAAGAACCCGAATGACGGCTTTTTAAAGGGACGCATACGTAGTATTAAATTTGCAGTAAAGGGAATGTGGTTATTAATAACTACAGAAGATAGCATAAAGGCTCAACTTACATTTGCTTTAATTGCTGTTTTCCTAGGTTTTTACTTTAACATATCTGCAACCGAATGGATAGTTCAAGTGTTAGCTATAGGAGTTGTTTTAGTTGCTGAAGCTCTAAATACTGCCATAGAAAAAGTAGCTGATTTTATACATCCAAATTACCATAAAAAAATAGGTTTCATTAAAGATATTGCTGCTGGTGCTCCTGCATTTGCAGCTCTTGTATCGTTAATTATTGCTGGAGTAATTTACCTTCCTAAAATAATAGCTATATTGTAGCGTTCAATTTATTCCTAACAAAAATACATGGCAAAAAAAAAGACAACTGTTCAAAAAAAACAGCCAAAAACTTCTATCATTAAAAAGGCTAAAACCTTTTTTTCAAATAGACAAAACCAAACTATTCTAGGTTTTTTTCTATTACTGTTTTCTATATTTTTAACCGTTGCTTTTATTTCTTTTTTCTTCTCTTGGCAAGAAGATCAAAGCACACTTAGTCAATTTGCAGACAGAACAATTCCTACTAAAAATTTATTAGGAAAAATAGGTGCTAAACTCAGTAACTTTCTTGTATACGACGGTTTTGGTTTAGGAGCTTTTATTATACCTATAACATTGTTTTTAACAGGATCTAGAATTTTACTTCAAACCAATCTAAAAAGAATTATAACCTCTTGGAACTGGGCTATTCTTATTATGTTATGGTTTGCAATAACTCTGGGTTTTTTTGAAAAAAAACATGCCCTTTTATCAGGAGTTATTGGTTTTGAATTAAATGAATATTTACAAACTTTCATAGGTAAAACAGGGCTAGCTATTTTGCTTATTTTCTTTTTAGTTGCTTATTTAATTATACGCTTTAGTATTACTCCTGAAACAATTAGTGAAAAGGTAAAAGTTAATAAAGAGAAAAAAGCTAACGCTATAAAAGATACTCCTAAAGTTAACAGAGATGACTCTACAATTGTAAATGATACTGATGTTAACATCAATTCTGAAGAAGCTAAAACTGAAGAAGCAAAGAAAGATAAATCAGACTTTGAACTATCTCTAGAAAATTTACAACCAACCATTTCTAACTATTCTGGTGTTGATGAAACTTCAAATAACGAAAAGAAAGAAGAAATTTCTTTAGATATTACTCAAACTAACGAGCCTACGATAGATATATTAGAAGACAGTAAAAAAGAAGTAGAAGTTGCTATTGAAAAAATTGCAGAAGAAAAAAGTGTCTCTGAAAACTTATCAGATCAATTACTAAAAGATTTTGGCGAGTTTGACCCTACCTTAGAGCTAGGAAATTTTAAATTCCCTTCTTTTAACTTACTAAAAGAATACAACGAAAGCATTTCTGTTGACCCTACCGAACTTGAAGCTAAGAAAAATCAAATCGTAGAAACTTTAAAAAACTACAAAATTGGTATTGCACAAATAAAAGCAACTGTTGGCCCAACAATTACCTTATATGAAATTGTACCTGAAGCTGGAGTTCGTATTTCAAAAATTAAAAACCTAGAAGACGATATTGCTTTATCACTTTCAGCTTTAGGAATACGTATTATTGCTCCTATTCCAGGTAAAGGAACCATTGGTATTGAAGTACCTAATAAAAAAGCAACTATCGTGTCTATGCATTCGGTAATTGCTTCAAAAAAGTTTCAAGAATCACCTATGCAACTTCCTATTGCTTTAGGTAAAACTATTTCAAACGAAACCTTTGTTATCGATTTAGCTAAAATGCCTCACTTACTTATGGCAGGTGCTACAGGACAAGGTAAATCAGTAGGATTGAATGCTATTTTAACATCACTTCTATACAAAAAACATCCAGCTGAAGTAAAGTTTGTATTAGTTGATCCTAAAAAAGTAGAATTAACACTATTCAATAAAATAGAGCGTCATTACTTAGCGAAATTACCAGATGATTCTGATGCTATTATTACAGATACTACCAAAGTAGTTAACACTTTAAACTCTTTATGTATTGAAATGGATAATCGTTACGACTTGCTTAAAAATGCCATGGTTCGTAACATTAAAGAATACAACGCTAAGTTTAAGGCTCGTAAACTAAATCCTGAAAACGGACATCGCTTTTTACCTTATATTGTATTAGTAATTGACGAATTTGCTGATTTGATTATGACCGCTGGAAAAGAAGTAGAAACCCCTATTGCTCGTTTAGCTCAATTAGCACGTGCCATCGGTATTCATTTAATTGTGGCAACTCAGCGTCCATCGGTTAATGTAATTACAGGTATTATAAAAGCAAACTTCCCTTCTAGAATTGCTTTTAGAGTAACTTCAAAAATTGATTCGAGAACTATTTTAGATGCCCCAGGAGCAGACCAATTAATTGGTAGAGGTGACTTATTGTATTCTGGAGGAAATGATATTACTCGAATTCAGTGTGCTTTCGTAGATACACCTGAAGTAGAAAAAATCACCGATTTTATTGGTTCCCAACGTGCGTACCCAGAAGCTTATTTACTTCCAGAATATGTTGGCGAAGAAGGTGGCACAAATCTTGATGTTGATATTGCAGACAGAGATAAACTGTTCAAAGAAGCAGCTGAAGTTATTGTTACTGCACAACAAGGTTCGGCATCGTTATTGCAACGTAAATTGAAGTTAGGTTACAACCGAGCAGGTAGGTTAATAGATCAATTAGAAGCCGCTGGTATTGTAGGTCCTTTCGAAGGTAGCAAAGCACGACAAGTACTTGTACCAGACTTAATTGCTTTAGAACAATTATTAGAAAGTGAAAAGAATTAATAATTATAAACTATTCCGAAAGTGGAAATAAGAAAGACGATGAAAAAAATAGGATTATTATTTATTGGATTATGTATTAGCATTAGTGCTATGGGACAAACAGATTCTTCTGAAGCAAAAAAACTGTTAGATGAAGTTTCAAATAAAATGGGTACCTACAGAAACATGGTTATAGGTTTTAATTCTTCTTTAATTAACAAAGAAGCGGGTATCACAAATGACCCTCCAATAAGAGGAGAAATTACACTCTCTGGTGAAAAATATAACCTAGACTATCTTGGAAACACCTTTATTTTTGATGGAAAAAAATTAGTTGTTATTAACCAAGATGAAAAGGAGGTTAGTATTAACAATGGTAATTTAGATGAAGAAGATGGCTTTATTTACCCTTCTAAATTATTAACTTTTTACAAAGAAGGTTATAATTACCAAATGGGGGCATTAAAAAACAGTAATGGACGTAAAGTTCAGTACATAGACCTTACTCCTATTGATAGTAACTCTGATATTGTAAAAGTTCAATTAGGTATCGATGCTAAAACAAAACATATTTATAAACTTACCCAAATAGGCTCTAACGGAGCTGAAACTACTTTTACAATTACTAAATTTAAAAGCAACCAACCTATATCTGCTCAACTTTTTTCTTTTGATAGAACTAAGTATGCTAAGCAAGGATATTATATCGACTAAAAAATTACATAAAAGTTTTGTTACTGATTTGCTCAAAAATCATTAACAAAACTTTTGTGTTTATATGCCACTAACCTACTACCTTTGCATCTGTGAAAACATTAGACAGATATATATTAAAAAGCTTCTTAGTTCCTTTTTTAGCAACCTTCTTTATCATTTTGTTTGTATTAGTAATGCAAGTATTATGGTTAGCTTTTGATAATTTTGCTGGTAAAGGTATTAGCGCAGGAATTATTTTAAAATTCTTGTGGTACACAACTCTTATTGTCACCCCTCAAGCTTTACCTATTGGTGTTTTATTATCTTCTATTATGACACTGGGTAGTTTATCTGAAAATTATGAATTTGCTGCAGCAAAATCTGCAGGTGTGTCTTTACAGCGTATGGTACGCCCTATTGTTTTCTTAGCTATTTTTTTAAGTAGTATTAACTTTTTGTTTCTTAACTATGTATACCCATACGCAATGCTTAAGCAATTAAACATGAAGGTAAACATTAAAAAGAAACAACCTGCAATAGCGTTAGTTGCAGGAAGTTTTAACACTGAAATCCCTAATTTTCAAATAAAATTTAAAGAAAAGTACGGTAAAGATGATAACCTTTTAAAAGAAGTGATGATTTACGACTTATCTTCTAAAAAAGGAAACAATAAAATAATTACTGCAGAACGTGGTGAAATTCTTTCAGAAGAAGGTAGTCGTTATATGACATTGGTTTTAAAAAATGGACATTATTTTGAACATCATTTGAAAAACGGAGCTTCTTATAAAGAGCGAGAAAAAATGCCAGCTTCCTACGCAACTTTTAAAGAATATACTATTAACATTGATATCTCTTCATTTAATGATGATGGTTTGGAAGATGAAAAGTATAAAACAAATTACAATATGTTAAGTTTGGCTCAGTTAAAGGACACTTTGCCAACAATGAAACAAAATTATGATGCTTTTGTTAGTAGTAGAGCTAAAAACTTGTTTTTAAGTATTGATGTAGAAGATTTATACCAACACCCTGACTCATTAATAAACAAAAACCTTTCTCTAGACATTCTTGAAAACTTTGAATTAAAAGAAAAGCAAAATATTCTTTCGGTAGCTACCTCTAAATTAGAACGTACAATCAACAATAATAAATCCAACAAAGACATCTTAAAAAACAAACGAAAATATTTAAATTTATATGATATAGAGTTTTTTAATCGTATGGCCTTTTCTCTTTCTTGTTTATTACTTTTCTTTATTGGTGCTCCCTTAGGTTCTATTATTAGAAAAGGAGGAATGGGCTTACCTATGATTTTGGCAATTGCCATTTATGTACTATATTTTTTCTCCAATACCTTCGGAAGAAACCTAGCAGAAGAAAGCTCACTTACAGCTATTACTGGCTCTTGGCTAAGTGTATTTTTAATGCTACCTTTGGCTATTATTTTAACAGTTAGAGCTACCAAAGATAAAGGTCTTTTTGATATTAATAGCTTTTTTGCTCCAATACGAAACTTTGTAAAAAACTTATTCTCTAAAAAGAGAAAACCGCAACATAATGACAACACAAACACCAACTAATATTCAATTAAACACAATTGAAGAAGCTATTGAAGATATAAAAAACGGTAAAGTTATTATCGTAGTTGATGATGAAGATCGTGAAAATGAAGGTGACTTTTTAGCAGCTGCAGAAAAAATCACCCCAGAAATGATCAACTTTATGGCAACTCATGGTCGTGGGTTAATTTGTACCCCTCTTACTGAAACTCGTTGTAAAGAATTAGAGTTAGGAATGATGGTTAGTAACAATACCGACCCTATGGAAACTGCTTTTACTGTATCGGTTGACTTACGTGGAAATGGTGTTACTACAGGTATTTCTGCTTCTGATAGAGCTAAAACTGTACAAGCTTTAATTAATTCTGATACAAAACCTTTTGATTTAGCTAGACCAGGGCATATTTTTCCTTTAAAAGCTAAAAACGGAGGTGTATTACGTAGAACCGGTCATACAGAAGCTGCTATAGATTTTGCTCGTTTAGCTGGTTTAGAGCCTGCTGGCGTTATCGTTGAAATTATGAATGAAGACGGTACCATGGCACGCTTGCCTCAACTAATGAAAGTTGCTAAGAAATTTGATTTAAAAATTGTTTCTATTGAAGATTTAGTTGCTTATAGAATGGAGCACGACTCGTTAATTGAAAAGAAAGAAGATTTTAACATTCAAACTCGTTTTGGTGATTTCCGCCTTCGTGCATATAAACAAACTACTAATAACCAAGTACACATTGCCCTAACCAAAGGTACTTGGAGTAAAAATGAGCCTATTTTAACTCGTGTTAATTCTACTTTAGTTAACAATGATATCTTAGGAACCTTAACCAATAATGCTGACAAAAAATTAGATCAAATGTTCAAAGTTATTAATGATGAAGGTAGAGGCGCTATATTATTTATTAACCAACAAATGCAAGCATTAAACCTTTTAAATAGACTTCGCATTTTAAAAGAGAACCAAGCAAAAGGTGAAATGAAAGCTCCTAATGTAGTCATGGACAACAAAGACTTTGGTATTGGTGCACAAATTTTACACGATTTACACATTCATAAACTACGTTTGGTTTCTAATACTAAACAAACTAAACGTGTAGGTATGATTGGTTACGGGCTAGAAATTGTTGATTATGTAAATTATTAATAAAAATTAGGAAGAACTACTGTTTCAATTTTTGAAATCGCCTCACCTAAAGATGTGTCTGACTTTCGTAAATGTAAGGCCATGTGGTTTACACCGGCGTCTTCGTAAGCTTTTAGTAATTCAGTTAAATGATTAATACCAACTGAACCACCAAAACGATGTGGTTTAAACATAGTATTATCATCTTGTAACAGATTTAAATGAAATGCCGAAATATAAGGTTTGCAGGCTTGATCTGTATCGTATAATGCTTCGCACCATCGTTTACGGTTTAAATAGGTTTCTTCAGGTGTTCTTGGATAATTAAACCAACCATTAGCATTTTTGGCAATCCACTCAAGACTTTGTCCGGAATGTCCAGCAACGACTAGCGGAATTTGATGTTTTGGCTTCGGGTATACCGCAACACCTTTATTTAAAAACGGATATATGGCCGATAAATCACTGTTGGTTTTCCAAGCTTCTTGCATAATATTTAGATAATCTTTAAACAATTTTGGTCGCTCTTTATAATCGATACCATACATTGGAAACTCAACAGGTCTATCACCCAAACCCAAGCCTAAAATAAGTCGGCTATCACTTAGATGTTCTATCGTAGCGGTTGCTTTTGCTAGTTTTATAGGTTGATGTAATGGAGAAACTATTGCGGCTGTACCTAACAACACATTTTTAGTTGCGGCAGATAAATACCCTAAATAACTTAAGGTGTCAAATAACTGTGCGCCATCACCAAAATTAGGATCGTAAACAGGTACTTCTCTAATCCAAACTGCAGCAAAACCAGCCTTATCAATTTGTTTAACGTACTGTAAATGCTTACTGATATCTGGCACACCAAATGGTCTGCCATCTTCCTTTCGTTTTTTATCGCCTTCTAAAGACCAATCGTTATCTAAAGGAAATTCAATACCAAGCGTCATTTTACCTGGTTTGTATAGTTTATCAAAATTTTTCATAAAATTAAAAAAATTGAACTACATCAAACAGTTTAAAACTTAAATAAGTAAACATGTCTGATGTAGTTTTGTTCTTAGTCATTCCAGATACCCTCTGCGGTATACGGACCGTTTTCAACTTCCCAAAATGTACCATCTATAAAACGATGATGTTTATCTAAAGCTTCAATACGTTTCATATCGTCATCATTCAATTCAAAAGCAATGGTATCAAAGTTTTCTTGAAGACGTTTTGGGTTAACCGATTTTGGTATTACCGAAACACCACGTTGTATATCCCAAGCTAGAAGTACTTGTGCGGCAGTCATGCTATTAGCGGTTGCGATGTCGTTAATAGTCTTGTTTTTCAACAAATTTAAATCATCATCATCATTTGCACCAGAACCTATTGGTGCATAAGCTGTCATGTGAATGCGATGTGCTTTAGCGAATTCTAACAGTTCGTTTTGTTGTAAAAACGGATGCACTTCTACCTGAAGCATTTCTGGTAAATGTTTAGCATGATCAATAATATCTATTAAATCATTTTGGTTGAAATTACTCATCCCAATATGCTTAGCTAAGCCTTGTTCTAAAGCATCTTCCATACCTTTCCAAGTGTCTGTAAGTGGTTGGTCTTCAAGCGGAATAAATTCTTCTGCTGTTTTAGGAAACTCGACACCTTTTTTAAAGGCAATTGGCCAATGGATTAGGTATAAATCTAAATACTCTAACTGTAAATCGTTTAAGGTGTTTTGTAACGCAGGAATAACGTTTTCTCTTCCATGAGAATCGCTCCATAATTTTGAAGTAATCCATAGGTCTTCACGTGTAACAATACCTTCTTTAATGGCATCTGCGATAGCGTTTCCTACTTCTTTTTCGTTACCATATACTGATGCACAATCAATATGTCGGTAACCTATTTTAATAGCTTCGTATACCGACGTGTACACTTCGTTAGGTTCTGATCTAAAGGTACCAAGACCTAAAATTGGCATTTCGTCGTTATTTCTAAATTGTAAAGTTTTCATTGTTTTAAAGTTTTTCTTTTTTGTATAAAATCAAAGTGATTAAAAAGCCAACTATTACTAATATACTACCTACCCAAGGTGTTGCGCCAACACCAAGTGAAGATTCAATAATAAGTCCGCCAACATAGGCGCCAATTGCAATACCTACATTAAAGGCTGCTATATTTAAAGCTGATGAAACATCTTCGGTACCTGGCAAGTACTTTTCAGACATTTTTACCACATACAATTGTAATGCTGGCACGTTAGAAAAGGCTAATATGCCCATAAAAAATAGTGTAACCACTGACCATATTTGGCTAGATACTGTAAAATAAAGTATTAACAATACTATAGCTTGTAAGGCAAACATAACCATTAAGGCTTTCCCTGGTTTTTTATTAGATACTTTACCGCCTATTACATTACCTAATGCAATTGCAATACCGTAAACTAGTAATAAAATACTCGTCATATTTGCTGAAAAACCAGTAACTTCTTCTAATAAAGGAGCTAAATAGGTAAAGGTTACAAAAGTACCACCATAACCTAAAGCTGTGATAGAAAGTACCAGCAAAATAGAACGGTTTTTAAGTACTTTTAACTGATCTACAATACGAAGTGGTTTTGATGTTTTAATCGACGCTGGTACCAAAAAGTAACTTGCTACCGCACCAATAATTCCTAAGATAGCAACACCTATAAAGGTGGCACGCCATCCAAAGTTTTGTCCTATATAGGTTCCTAATGGTACACCAGTAACGATTGCTACAGTTAAACCTGCAAACATTATAGAAATGGCAGAAGCACGTTTATCTTCCGGCACTAAACTAGCTGCAATTGTTGAGCCTATTGAAAAAAACACACCATGTGCAAAACCTGTTAAGATTCTAGCTAAAATTAGTAAGATAAAACTAGGTGCAATAGCTGCCAATCCGTTACCAATTATAAATAATAGCATTATGGCTATTAACAGTCGTTTTCTTGCAATTTGACTTGTTAATGCGGTTAATACTGGCGCACCAATTGCAACGCCAACGGCGTACAGACTTACTAATAAACCTGCAGAGGATATTGAGGTGTTTAAATCGTTTGCTACTGTTGGCAGTAAGCCAACAATAACAAATTCTGTAGTACCGATACCAAATGCACTTATGGTTAATGCCCATAATGCAGCTGGTAGGCTTTTACGTTTTGATTTTGCTTTTAAAGTTCCTATTTGCGTTTCCATTTTTAGTGTTTAGCCTTTAAAAGTTCTACAATTTTTTCTGCTACTAATTTTGCAGAAGCAGGATTTTGACCTGTTACTAAACGCTCATCTACGCTTACTTTTTCTTGCCATACAGTCGCTTTATCAACAGTTGCACCACGTTCAATAAGTTTGTTTTCTAATAAAAATGGCACAACGTTTTCCAATTTTACATTGGCTTCTTCTTCATTTGTAAATACACTTACCGTTTTACCATCGACTAAATAATTACCATTAGATAATTTAATATTTACTAAAGCCGAAGGACCATGACAAACAGCTGCTACAATACCATCATTTTCGTAAATTTTTGCAGCAATCTTCGCTAGTTTTTTATTGTTTGGGAAATCCCACATTGTTCCATGTCCACCAGCATAATAAATAGCGTCGTAATCTTTAGCTTTTACTTTTGAAGCTTTTAATGTGTTTTGAAGTTTGTTCTGAAATGTTGCATCATTCCAATATTTATTATTCACTTCATCCTTAAGATCAAAACCATCTACTGGCGGGTTTCCTCCTTTTGGACTAACTAGTGTTATCTCATAATTATTAGCTTCAAAAACCTCATAAGCATGCGTAACTTCACTTAAATAGTAGCCAGTTTCTTTTCCGGTTTTACCTAATTCTTGGTGACTAGATAGTACCATTAACACGCTTGGTTTGTTTTGTTTTTTTTGTGCTATTAATGCAGTGCTAAAAAATAAAGCAAGTATGAATGTATAAAATCTTGTTTTCATTGTTTTGTTTTTTGTTTAAATTTCTTAGACAAAATTCAATGAAAACCTTAGAATATACGAGGATGTATGTCACAATTTTAAAGTGATGTATCGCAATATAAAAATGTGATGTATATCATTTTTTAACCTTTAAAACGACTTAAAGTTTCTCTAGAAACTCCTAAGTAAGCTGCTATTAATTTTTTGGGTACGCGTTGTACTAGCTTAGGTAATTTAAATAATAGAGCATCATAACGTTCTTCAGCTGTTTGAGTTAATAAAGATAAAATTCGTTGCTGTAGGTTAATAAAACCGTAATTAGATTTAACCCTAAAAAAGTTTGCTATTGCAGGAATTTTTTCGCAGATAATTTCTCTTGATTCAAATGATAAACAGAAAAATTCTGAATCTTCAATACAATCTACTATAGTTGTCGCTAACTCTTTATGCTGAAATGCATAATAATCACTAACCCAATACTCTTCCATAGCAAATTGAAGAATATGCTCGTGCCCTTTTTCATCTATAATATATGATTTTATGAGCCCTTTAATAATCCAAAACTCACAATCTACTGGTTGTCCTGTTTGTATTAAAAACTGGTGCTTTTTAAGTTTTTTAAATTGAAAATGAGGTTTTATAATATTCCATTCCTCATCTGTAACCTTAACAATTTCTTCAAAATGCCTCCTCAGTAATTCATATTTATCTTGCATTCGACAAATTTAAATAATAATTTCAATAGAGTTTATATACAAAAAACAACACATTAATTATATAAACAAAGTGTTTAATAACTTTTCACAGAACTTTAATATAATTTATACTAAAAAGAAAATAATTTTGTCCTTTGCAATTAACTTTATAAATTATAAAACAATGAAAACATATCCTAAACGATTTTCTCATATTGGAATTACAGTACCTGATATTAATAAAGCTGCTAAGTTTTATTCAGAAGTAATGGGCTGGTATACTATTATGCCTCCATCTCTAGTAAAAAAAGAAACTGATACAGCCATAGGGCAAATGTGTATTGATGTATTTGGTGACGATTGGGAAACCTTTGAAATTGCCCATTTAGCAACCTCTGACGGAATAGGTGTTGAGCTTTTTAGTTTTCCTCACGGCAAAAAAGAAGCTCCAAAATTTAACCCATTCAATACAGGGTTGTTTCATTTTTGCATCCAAGATCCTAATATTGAAGGCTTAATTGAAAAAATAGTTGCAGCTGGAGGAAAACAACGTATGCCTATTAGAGAATATTATCCGAACGACAAACCCTATAAAATGTGTTATGTAGAAGACCCTTTTGGAATTGTTTTCGAAATTTACACACACAGCTACGAGTTAACATATTCTTCTGGTGCTTATGCTAATGAAGAAAAGTAAAATATTTTAAAATGAAAAAAATACTCATACTATCGCTATCTATTTTCTCTCTTATTACTTGTAAAAACGAAACTAAAAGAGAAACTAAAAAACCTGAAAACAAGCAATCTATTTCAGAAAACAAATCAAACATTACAGAGATTGCTAGCTTTAAAGGGCAGCAAGTTACAGGAGTTACTGTAACTCAAGACGGTCGTGTATTTGCTAATTTTCCTAGATGGCGAGATTCAGTAAAGTATTCAGTAGTCGAAGTGTTTAAAAATGGTTCGTATAAACCTTACCCAAACGAGGTTTGGAATCTTTGGCAACTAGAGGAACACCCAAAAGAAGATCTATTTCTTGCTGTACAATCTGTTGTTGCTTTTGAAGATAAACTATACATTTTAGACACGAGAAACCCAAAGTTTAATGGTGTTGTAGATGCTCCTAGAGTGTTTATTTTCAACTTGAATACTAATATTTTAGAGCAAACGTATAAATTAGAAAAGGACAGCTATCATACCGATTCTTACATTAACGATTTACGTGTAGATAAGACCAATAACAAACTATATCTTACAGATTCTAACCACGCAGGATTAGTCGCTTTAAATTTAAACACAGGAAAAAGTACCCGTATTTTAGATAATCATAAAAGTACCATGGCTGAAGTATCTGAACTTACGTTTGACAACACAGTTTGGAAAAACGTTGTGCATTCCGATGGAATTGCGTTTGACCAAAAAAATCAACGTTTATTTTACCATGCACTTTCAGGTTATAGCTTGTACTCTATTCCAGTAAATAGTTTCAATTTAAAAGACAAATCTAAAATAGAAGCTTCTGTAAAATTTGAAGCTAAAACGTCTGCGCCAGATGGAATGATTTTTGACCAAAAAGGTAATCTTTATTATGGCGATTTAGAGCACAACAAAATTAATTATATTACTCCAAATGGTACTATTAAAACTTTAATAGAAGGTGAAAAAGTAAAATGGGCAGATACTTTTAGTATATACGATGGAGATTTGTATTATACCAATTCTAGAATTAATGAAGCCTCAGGCGATATCAGTAACCTAAATTTTACCATTAATAAAATTGCATTGCCAAAATAATGTAATATCAATAGATCTTTATTAAAGCATTATCGTCTACTAAGTGAATATGAAAAATAATTCACCTATGAAAATAGACAAACATTGTAATCGTTAAAACAAAAAATCGGCTTAAGTTTTTTGAAATTTTAAGCCGATTTTTTATACTGAGACATTACTACAAAGTCCATTTGAGACATCTATACACTAAACACTTTTTTAATAAATAAAAGTATTGTAAATTATATTTATAAGTAAAAAATAAAGTTGAAATAAATGACTTTTAGATAGCAAACGCTTCTAATATTTATTAATACATTGAAAAAAATGGAAAATAATAGTTATTTAGTTGATAAACTTCAAGATAAAATGACTGTAAAATATAAAAATAATCAACGTCTTAATTATATACTTTTGTAAAGTCTATTGTTTAGTTTCGTCTTTAAATAGTATGCAACACTTTAAAAATATAGCCGCTTATTGTAAGGCAATTAATATTTCACCACCAAAGCATCCCGATTTTGACATCAGAAGCTTTAAAGACAATATGCCTACAATAGTTAGTCAAATGCCCGCTTTTAGGCATGAGTTTTATGCTATTGCTATAAAGGTTGAAGGTAGTGGCATTGCTATTACAGGTCATTTTAAAGATTTTCCAGACGGTTCTGTTATTTTTTTTAACTCGCCTTTTCAACTTATTTCCTGGGATATTATTCCAGATTGGAATGGTTATTATTTGATGTTTTCTAAAGATTTTATCGCTAAATCTAATTTTCTTCAAGATATTTTAAGTCACTTCTCGTTTTTAAAAATTGAAAAAAGCACGCCTTTTGAGGTTAGTAAAGATGATGTGACTAAAATACTGTCTGTATATAATGCTATTTACAATGAATACCACAGCGATAACGTTGACAAGTTTCAACTTATCGAATCATATTTATTGCTATTACTAAATGTGGTAAAACGGTACTTTCATAAAAACATTAGCAATACAAATGCTGCTGCTGAAATACGTAAAACCGATTTAAAAATTCTATCTCGTTTTCAATCACAAATTGAAATAAGCTTTTACCCTAACTCAATTATTTCTAATAAAACCAATCCGCACACCACACGATTTTATGCCGAATTATTAAATATTCATCCTAATCATCTAAATGCTGTAGTAAAGCTAATTACTGGTCAAACTGCAAAACAAACTATACAAAAACACGTCTTGCATTTGGCTAAATCACGTTTAATACATTCAGAAGCCAGTATTAAAGAAATTGCTTATGGTTTGCATTTCGATTCGCCAAACAGTTTTAGCAGCTTCTTTAAAAAACACACGCAAAAAACACCTGCTAGTTATCGTAAAATAGCTAATCTTTGATTTTTATACCTCTTGCTTTGATTCTGTAAATTTTTCTTCGCTGTTCTGTAGCATCTTTGTACTGTAATACAAGCACTATGAAATATTTATTAACAATTGCTACGCTTTTAACAGCAATTACAATACAAGGCAAAACAATGACATCACCAAAAGACATCGTTTTAAAGTTATTTAAAGCATCTGATGAAAGGGATTGGTCTCAAGTAGAAGACTGTTTTAACACCGAAGTTGTATTAGATTATTCCTCTATGGGAAGTCCAGCAACGACCTTAAAACCATCAGAAATTACCAGCACTTGGAAAACCATTTTACCAGGTTTTACCTACACTCATCATCAAATAAGCAACCTTACGGAAACCATAAATGGGGAAACTGCCAAAGTGTTTGCTTATGGCACGGCAACCCATTATTTAGAAGACGACAAAGGACATGTTTGGACGGTAGTTGGCACTTATAATTTAGACTTAAAACTAATAAATAAACAATGGAAAATCACTAAAATGATATTTAATTTTAAATATCAAGATGGTAACCTTTCCTTACCGCAAAAAGCTATCAATAATGTTACAGGACATGTAAAAGAATTATCAACTTCAGAAAAAAACATCCGTACGGTTAAAGCATTCTTTAAAGCACTTGAAGATGAAAATGCAGGAACTGTAGCCAATCTTTTTGCAGAAGATGGTAAGCAAATTAATCCATACCATTCAGACCTTTTTCCTAAAGGAGCGCAAGGACAAGCAGGAATAAAAGCCTATTGGGAACCTGTTTTTCCAAATTTTGATGGAATGACATTTAACATTGAAGACATTTTTGCAATGGAAAATACTGCAATGGTATATGCAAAATACACAGGACACATAAAACTAAAACATAATGCAGGCATATACAGTAACAACTATTATTCAACTTTTAAATTCAATACTGAAGGTAAAATTACCGAATATGTCGAAATTTTCAACCCAATAGTAGCCGCAAGAGGTTTTGGCTTAATCGATAAAATCAAATAAACATGAAAATATTAACAATAGCACTTACAGCATTTATAGTAATTACTGGCTATAAAGCCATCACAAAAAACAGCCCACAAAAACTAACAAAGACAAAAGAAATAACACATAAAAAGATGAAAAAAGTAACATTTAAAAGCGATGGATTAAACTTAGTAGGGCATTTATATTACCCAGCAAATTATAGAGAAGGAAACACGTATCCTGCAGTAGTCGTTTCAGGAAGTTGGACAACCGTTAAAGAACAAATGGCTGGTTTATATGCTGAAAAACTAGCGGAAAAAGGATTAATTACATTAGCTTTTGATTTTAGAAATTATGGTGAAAGTGAAGGTGAACCACGTTTTTACGAAAGCCCAAATCTTAAGAAAGAAGATATAAAAAATGCAGTCTCTTTTTTAGAAAGTTTAAAAGAAGTAGATAATTCAAAAATTGGTGCATTTGGTGTTTGCGCAGGTGCAATGTATACCTTAATAGCTTCTTCAGAAGACAACCGCATTAAATCTGTAGTCACTACAGCATCTTGGTTACACGATGCAGAAGCTGTAAAATTATTTTATGGAGGTAAAGAAGGTGTGCAGGCAAAAATTAAGGCAGCACAACAGGCAAAAAAAATGTATGGAGAAACAGGGGAAGTAGCTTATATTCCAACCATTTCAAAAACAGACTCAACTGCCGCAATGTACGGACCATACGATTATTATTTAAATAAAGATCGTGGTGCTGTAAAACAATGGAGTAACGATAAATTTGCTGTAGCAAGTTGGGAAGATTGGTTAACAGTAGATCCAATGCCAACTGCAAAAAAATTAAATAAACCTGTATTAATGATACATTCAGACGGTGCTGTGCTACCAGCATATACCAAAAAATATTTTAATAACATTGCAGCAACCGACAAAGAATTGTATTGGATGGATACAGAGTTAGAATCACCATTTCATCAATTCGCATACTACGACCAAGATGCCGAAGTTATTGAAGCTGTAAAAAAAGCAAGTAACTGGTTTGTTAATAAAATGTAAAAAAGAAATAGGTTATAATAGTGATTTAAATCACTATTATAATTTTAAGTTAAAAAATTGTATGTACAACTAATTACATATAACTTTGTCTCATAATTTTAATAAAAAAATGAGTACACCTTTAAAGTCTTTTCAGGAATGCTGTTTGTATTTTACTACAAACACTCTATCAAGGTATATAGGTAAACTAGCAGAAGATGCCTTCAGAGTTACTAGTCTAGCACCATCTTATGCTCATTTAATGTTATTAATAATTGATGAACCTAATTTAAGTCAAAACGAATTAAGTAAGCGTATAAATGTAAAAGCATCTACAATGACTCGTTTTATAGATAAATTAGTTCTGATGCAATTAGTAGAACGAACTCACGAAGGTAGAAACACACTTATTATTCCTACTGAAAAAGGTAAGAACCTAAAACCTTCATTAGACGAAGCACTGGGTAACTTATATAAAGCTTACTGTAATTTATTAGGAGAAGAATTTGCTGTAAAACTAACTGCTGACATGCATTTAGCTAATACAAAACTTAACGAAGTAGAATAAAAGTCTATCAATACTTTGATAAATGAAAGACTCTAAATTAAATTGTATGTACAACTAATTTAAATACTAATGAATACAAAAACTATAGAGTATGAACAACTAATGCATACTTTTCGAAATAGAAAATTTACTAAAAATGATATTAAAAGCTTTGTTTACAAAATATTTTCTATGTATGAACGGGCTACTTGTAATAACGAACATGTATCTGCAGAAGCTTTCAATAAATTAATTGCAGATGATATTTTCGTAGACTTTCCAGCTTACAAAAATATACATTCAAAATCTGAATTTTTGGAATGGCATAGATGGATACATGATTTACTCATTTCTGATGATCATGACATCGAAAAAATAGATGTAAGTTACCTTAGTAACGGTAAGTATATGGCTCAATTTATTGTACACTGGCGGGCTCTTTTTAAAGACAACACTTACTCTGATCTCCGTGTAGATCAACAATGGATAATGCGAGAAGATACCAATGAACCATTACCTATTATAGAACGCTATTTGGTAACTGACGCCACAAATTTTAAACAAAAATGAAAACATTAATGATTTTAGCGCATCCAAATCTTAAAGATTCGGTAGCCAATAAACATATATCAACAGAAATTGCTGCACAATTTAATCATTTTGAGATCAGTGATATCTTCAACCAATATCCCGATTTTAAAATAGATGTAGAAGCCGAACAAGCCAAACTACTTGCTGCAGATACGATTATTTTTCAATTTCCATTTTTTTGGTACAATATGCCAGCCATTTTAAAACAATGGTTTGATGAAGTGTTTAGTTTCAACTTTGCATATGGTTCTAAGGGTGATAAATTAAGAGGTAAAAACTTTTTGTTAAGCATTACCGTTGGCGGACCAGAAGAGGCATACACGCCAATAGGTTACAATCATTTTGCCATAGAAGAACTAATCAAACCCTTACAACAAACGGCATATTTAAGTCAAATGAATTATCTAAAACCGGTTTATACACATGGTTTAACTTATGTTCCGGGTGTGTATAATACCAAAGAGGTTGTTTTGCAACGTGCCGATAATCATATTAAAAAATTAGCTGCTGTTTTAGAGGGAATAACCAATACTAGTGCAGAAGTACGTATTGAGCGCTTTGTAAAAGATTGGTTTGCCAAATTTGATGTTTTGTCAGATGCATCTTCATTTACGCCTTATATAAATAACGATACGCAATTTCAATTTGTTGAGGGAGAATTTACTGGTATTAAAGGGTTTGAAACTTGGTACACCAACATTAAAAATACCTTAAAACCCAATAATGAACATCGTATTGAGTCCATAATCATTCAAGAAGAAAACAATGCTTTTGATGTGTATTTAACTATTAAGCTAAAAGCAGAAAAAGTATCTGGTGAATTATTACAGCTCAATGTTAAAGAACATTGGAAACTAGTCCTAACAACTAATGGTCAAATACAAATTAAAGAATATATAGTAAACGAATTATAAAAATGAAAAAAGTAATTATAGTCGGTGCAACAGGCATCATTGGTTCAAAAGTACAAGATATTTTATGTAAAGATTATGAAATTATTACTATTAATCGTACAAGTGGCAATTATAAATTAGACATGGCAAATGCAGAAGCAGTAGATACTACGCTTAAAAGCATTGGTGGTTTTGATGCACTAATAGCAACAAGCGGTTATGGTAAATGGGGAAACATAGAAGAACATAGTATTCAAGATTTTCACGACGGTTTGCAAAGTAAGTTAATGGGGCAAATAAACTTAGTTATGCTGGGTAGAAAGTATGCCAATCCAGGTGCGACTTTCGTATTATCTTCTGGTATCTTAGCACAACAACCAATGGTTGGTGGTTTATCTTTAAGCGTTATTAATGCAGGTGTAGAAGCGTTTGTAAAAGCAGCTACCGTAGAAAGCAAAGAATTTAAAATTAATGCGGTAAGTCCATCTTTTACAAAAGAAACTATGGAACAAATGGGAATGGATTCTACCTATGGTGTACCAGCAATTGAGTTTGCCAAATTGTATAAACAAGCCATAGAAGATGATAAAACAGGTATGATCTATCACATAAACCAATAAACATATTAGTATGAAAAAAAAACAGTTTTTAATGATAATTTTTACAGCCTTAATGCTGTTAAATTGCACCCAAAATCAAATAAAATCTTTAGAAAAAAAAGAAATTAAAACCATGGAACAAACAGCTACAGGTTTACCACAGCTCCATCAAGCTATTATAGATAATGATGAAGTTAAAGTACACGAACTAATTGCCAATGGTGCCGATATTAATCAATTAGATAGTCGTATGGGTAATGCTCCATTACATATTGCTTCGCAGACCGATAATCCAAAAATGATCGATATTTTAATTAAAAACGGTGCTTTTGTAAACCAAATTACACCACGTGCTGGGCACTCACCTTTAATGGTTGCTGCTTGGTACAGTAAAGGTGAAAATATAAAAGCTCTTTTAAAAGCAAAAGATATTAATATTTATGTAAAAAGCCCTAACGGTGGCATTATGGCAAGAGATATGATTGGTGGCTGGGATTCCTCTCCAAACGATAATGACCAGAAGAGGTATGATTCTCTTCGCAAGATAATTGATGATTATGAGGTGGATTTGAAAGAAAAAATAGCTGAGCAAAAAATATATCAGGTAGTAATAAACAAACAGCTAACCGAAGACCAAAAGCTTGAAAAAGTAACTGCTTTAATAGCAGCAGGAGAGCCTGTAAATACTGAATCGTATATAACAGGAACAGGTAACGATAAACATTCTCCGCTATTAGTAGCTTCTAGGAATAATTATCCTAAACTTGTTAATGTATTACTGAATGCTGGTGCAAACATTGGTCAGCGTGGTTACCCAATGAATGCAATTGCGTTTCATAAAGGTGGTTATAAAGGCAATCCAGAAGTTTTAGAGTTATTGGTAGCGCACAAAGACGCCCAAAAATATATAGACGATCAAGGATTGAATAATGGCTACACACCTTTGCATGATGCTATTTGGCACAACAATCCAAAAGCGGCACAAGTGCTAATAGATGCAGGAGCGCGGTTAGATCTAAAAACCTATGAAGGCGATACGCCTTTAGATTTAGCAAAACGTTATAACTATACTGAAATAATTAAGGCTATTGAAGCAAAATAGAAATAAACTTAAGACAAAAGTCATTAAGTTTATTTACTCTTTAACGAACCATTAACTACTATATTATTTATTTGTAACACGATTGATGTTACCTTTGGAGTTTACATATAATCTATGAATTTTAAGCATATAATACTTTACCTTCTTGGCATTAGTTTATTACTTTTTGGTAATCGTAATTTATGGGATAAGTGGCAAGAATCTCGAGAAAAATATAAACGAGAAAAAGCACTTGCTACTGTTAATGACAATGTTGAAAAACGTTTTGAAACTCAAAAAATCACCTACGACACCATTACAAAAACATGGAAAAATTCTAATTTTTATTTTCAAACAATAAATTTAGGAAATGTAAACTTCAAAGCTTTACGAAAAAAAGGACGAACAACTATAGAATTGGATGGAGATGAAAATGCCTCAAGTAGCCAGTAAAGCCTATATTACACAAACCCGGTTTCTATTTCATTGTCATATTAAAATTAAAATTCCTGCAAATTATCCAGAAACTTTGTTAGAGGATTGTTTCTCTTTATTAGAAACAGTAGATAGCACCTACAATTCGTATCAAAAAGGTTCTTATTTTAATCAAATTAATACCAATGCAGGTTATTGGGTTACGGTTGATAATGTTACAATTAATTTACTAAAGCAAACCATAAAAATAGCAGAAATAACAAATGGAAGTTATGATATTTCTGCTATGCCCTTAATACGTTTATGGGGATTTTATAAGGAAAAACCTACTCAACCCCCTACAGAAACAGCCATAGTAAGATGTTTAAAACAAGTAAATTATAAAAACATTCAAATACATGGTAATCATGTAAAAATAGCACCACAACAAGAGTTAATTACGGGATCGTTTATAAAAGCCTATGCTGTAGATCAACTTGTAGCCTTTTTAAAAAACAAAGGTGTTACAGATGCTATTATAAATGCTGGTGGTAGTACTATTTATGGCTTATCAGATAACACACACCCACAATGGTATATTAAAATACCACATCCTAATTTAGATAATAACTTTAAACGCTTGTCGATACAAAATACTTGCTTTTCATTATCATCTACTCAAACTCAGTTTTTAGAAATTAATGGTAAAAAATATAGTCATATTATAAATGCACAAACCGGATTTCCCTCGCAAAACTTACAAGTTGGTTTATGTTCAAAATCGGCATGTTTAGGCGATATGATTTCTACAGCCTTATTTGGGGCAGACATATCTCAATTTAAAACTATAGTGTCTCAACTTCAAAAAGTATTTGATTTTGAAGTCTATATTATAGACCACCAAATGCAACTACATTCGCAATATTTTAAACCCTTTTTAAGCTTATGATGCATATTCCATCATTAAAATCGAAAACAAAATCAAAAACAATAAAAACACTTGCTACTCCAAAATACTTATATATGCCTTTACAAGCTTACCGAGGTAGTTTGAAGCCGTTGGTAGGTATAGGTGACAATATTTTGAAACATCAAAAAATCGCTAGTTCCGAAGGTATTTTTGCGTCATCAATACATGCACCAGTATCAGGCACTGTGATAGACATAATAAGCAATGATGGTTCATCTTATATTAAAATTGAAAATAATTTTAGGGAAGAAAAAGTTTCTAAAAAACCAATTAATATTGAAGCTTTAACAAAGGAACAAATTCTTACGTTTATAAAAGAATATGGTATTGAAGGTAGTGGTGGCGCGCGTTTTCCTTCTGCAACAAAATATCAAACCAATACGCAATCTATATCGTATTTTTTAATTAATGGTGCCGAGTGCGAACCTTATTTGAGTGCAGATTATGCGGTTATGCAACAAGACGCAGAAGCATTAATTAAAGCCATTAAAGTTGTACAAAAAGTAATTAAAGCTAAACACATTATTTTTGGTATTGAAAAACAACACAAAGAATTAAAATCTCATTTGCAAAATGTAGCCTCTAGATTAGGCATTACAATTCAAGTAAAATTATTACCTAACACTTATCCTCAAGGTGGTGAATTACAGCTTATAAAATCATTAACTAAAAAAGAAATACCAAAAGGTAGTATTCCTGCAAATCATGGTATTATGGTTAATAATGTTGGTACTTTATGGGCATTGTATCAAGCATTTTATAAACAACAACCTTATACCGAACGTATTGTTACAATTTCTGGTGAGAAGGCTGTAAACCATGGTAATTATAGAGTAGCTATTGGTACACCTTTAAATCATATTTTAGAAACATTAGGTCAACCATGGGATAACGATATGCAAACGGTTATTTTGGGAGGTCCCATGATGGGAAAGGCTGTACACCATCCAGAAACACCTATAAACAAAGGTAGTGGAGGCTTATTGACTATGCCAAACCCTAAGAACAAACGTTATAACTGTATCCAATGCGGATATTGTACCGATGTTTGTCCGCAGCGTTTAATGCCAATGGAGTTTGCGCGTCATGCTGCAAATAAAGATACTCAAAAGTTAAACGATTTTAACTTAATGGACTGTATAGAATGTGGTGCTTGTGCGTATATATGTCCTAGTGATGTGCCTTTAATGCAAAGTATTTTTTCTGGTAAAACCTTAATACAACAAGCATGAGTTTAAACCCATATATAAAACCAAAATTTGGTAGTACTTCTGCTGTGATGTTAGATGTTATTATTGCATTATTACCTTTATCCATTATTAGTATCATTGCGTTTGGTATGCTTGCTTTAAGCTTACTGTTAGTGGCCACAGGAACTGCTTTATTAACAGAACTTGTTTGCGCGTTCTTATACACAAAAAATTATAAAAGTATTTTAGATGGCTCTGCTATTGTAACTGCTTTGTTAATGTGTTTTACAATTTCGCCAATAACACCTTGGTATATCGTTGCTTTTGGTGCTGCTGCTGCGATTATTTTTGGTAAAGTAGTTTGGGGCGGATTAGGAAAAAATAGATTTAATCCTGCATTAGTAGGACGAGAATTTATGACTACTTTCTATCCTGTAATTATGACCTCGGCAAGTATTTGGGCAACCAAAAGCTTTGTTAACACACCAAGTATTAACTTATTCTCGGGTTTAGAACATCCATTTTTGTCTCAATATTTAAACCAACTAGTTTATAATACTAGTGGAGCTATGGGAGAATATTCAATATTGGCTATTAGCTTAGGTGGACTATATTTATTATTTAAAAATAGAATATCTTGGCATATTCCGCTAGCGTTATTAGCTGTATTTTTTCTTGGGTTTTGGTTAATAGATGGTGGTGAAAATTATCACTTTTCTTTAGCAGGCATATTATTAGGTACTATTTTTATGGCTACCGATATGCCTTCTAGCCCTACCAATACCAATGGTAAACTGTATTACGGCGCTATGATTGGACTTGTAGCTTTTTTATTGCTTTTAGGCAACGTTAGTTACGAGTATATGTCTTTTTCAATTTTAATCCTTAATGGGTTTTCATACTTAATTTCACAAGCATTTAAACCTAAAGTTTGGGGTAAAAGCATAAATAGAAAAACACAAATAGAACAGCTGTTTTTTCTTACGCTAGCTATTATAGGCGTTACTTTATCTGTTATTACCCTTAACTATTACCATTTAACCGCTTACGTTGTATATCTATACATTATATATATTATTTTAAAATTTAATTTTTCATTTAGTAAAAAAATATTCAATCCAATACAGTAGTAATTATGAAGAAGTTTTTGTTTTTAGCTCTTAGTATAGCTTTATTTTCTTGTGAAGAAAAGCCCGTAGAAAAAACAACCTATTCTGGATCACAACGCGAAGCCATTATAGACAATATTTTAACACGCCGATCTATTAGAAAATATACAGATCAACAGGTTAGTAAAGCCCAATTAGATACAGTTATGAAAAGCGCTTTATTTGCGCCAAGTGCATTGAATAAACAACCTTGGGAAGTACGCGTTATTCAGAATCAAGAATTATTAACCGAAATTAATAATCGTTTTTTAAATTACGCACAAGGCAAAGAATTTCAAGGTAGTGCCGCACGTTATAGAGAACCTGGTTTTAGCATTTTTCATAGCGCCCCAACGCTTATTGTTATAGCTAGAAATAAAAGTAGTAATATTAGCTATTTAGATAGTGGTATTATTTTGCAAAACATTTTATTAAGTGCGCATGCTATAGATTTAGGCACGTGCCCATTAGGGACTTTAGTACCAATTTTAAATCTAGAAGAAAATAAAGACATTTTAGAACTACTAAACATTCCTGAAGGTTTTGAAGTCGCTATTAATGTTGCTTTGGGGCACCCTGACGAACAACCTGTAGCACCAAAACGTTACCCAGATCGAATTAAAATTATAGAATAGATTAAAATATTTTTTATATTTGGTGTTCTCTAAATTGCTATATATTTCTTCATTATATTTTTTAGTTGTCAGTAAGATTTGTTAGCAATTTTATTAAACTCATAAGTATTTTATGAATAAAAATGAAAAGAAAAATTTAATCAAAAATTAAAATATGATAGAAATATTAGCATTAGTTTTTTTAGGTAAGAAAATAGCTGAATTAGCAGGAGAAAAAGGAGAAAGCCCTAATAAATGGAGAGGTATAATGATTGGCTCTTGGTTTGGAGCAGAAATTTTGGGAATTGTAATATTTGCCTCTACAATTGGAATAGGTGATGATACTATTTTTCCTGCTGCAATGGTAGGGCTAGTTTGTGGCTTAACTAGTTATTTTGTTGTAAGAAGCATATTGACTTCTAAACCTGATACTGTAAAGGAGTTATCTTAACAATAAAGTATAATAAAAAGGCATAACATTCTAAAGAATGTCATGCCTTTTATGTTTTACAATATTTTAGTCAACAGGTATACAAATATCTACAATACATTTTCCTTCGGGGTGTTCATTAGGGTTGTTATAAAAAATTTCATATGGATCTTGGTCAGCTTTTTTGAAACCATGTTCACTCATCCACACAAAGCTACTTTCCCATGCTTGTTGAAATTCTGACGGAGTAATTTCTAAACGAGATACAATACATTTTAATTCAGGTATTTCTTTTACACTTACTTCTCCTTCAGTTTTTACCTCTGAATTTAAAGTTAAACAAACACTCATTCTTATTTTGTCTTCATCAGTAATTTTAGGACTGTCGTGATATACCGTTAACATTCTTAAATTTTCCTGCTGCATTAACCCTTTAGGATAAGCCCACTCCATTAGCTTATGGTAAGCATTTTCTACTGCATCCATTTTTCCTTGATGTGTTAAATAGGCTACTTTTAAGGTTGGCATTTTTTTTACTTCGGTTTTAGCTTTCATTTGCATCCATTTTAAGTTTGTATTTATATTACAAATGTATTGCTCAAACTGTGTTTCTATTTTTCCATTCTTGCTTTCTGTTTTACAAATCTTGCTATATTTAGATGGACTTTCTTTTTTAAATTCAGCAGGACTCATTCCGTAAAACTTTTTAAAAGCTCTTGAAAATGATGACAAGGTTACAAAACCTACTATTTCGGATACTTCTGTAACTGTTTTATTTTTTTTATTTAGTAAAAAAGAAGCTGACTTTTCTACTCTCTTTCTCGTTATAAAATCATTAACCGTTTCTTTGGTTACGGCTTTAAAAAGCCTATGAAAATGATATGGAGAGAAGTATGCCTTTTCTGCTATTTCTTCTAAAACAAGTTTTTTATCCAAATTTCTTTCAATAAAATCAATAGCATTACTTATACGGATTACTGTTTTATTGGGTATTTTTTTAGTTGAGCTCATAACTACTTCTTATTTAGAAACACCTACTTATCAAGAATTAATTTCCTTTTCTTGCAAAATTAAAAATACAAAACCTCCAATAAAATATAAAATAACATCAAATATGTCCGCTGTATATCTTTCCATATATTTCGGTATTATAAACTCAAAAAAAAATGAATATAATGCACATATATAAACCATTACCCCTAATGGTATTTGATAATGTTTATTATTCTTACTCCATCTTAAAATATAAAGGCATATAGTTAATATTATAGGAATTATTAAAAAGTCGTTTACATAATTATTAACTAATGTAGGTAGTTTTATAATTAACTTTTGTGCTATATAAATTAGACTCCCTATTAGTATTGAAATAGCAAAATAATATGTAAGTATCTTTTGTTTCACGCTACCCTACCCTGCTGCTACCATTGCTATAAACCATGCTATTAAAGCTCCAATAGCACTCACCAATAAATATGCTGAATATAAAACCCAACCAACAATACGGTACAGCCAAAACGAATGTTTTTTTAACCGTTCTGCTAAATTAGGATTTTCTATTTCATGCTTCGCTTTTTTGAGTTCTTCTTGCTTATAAGCTGTAACTTTTTCTTCTTGTTTTTTTTCAAAAGAAATTAATGTATTACAGTTTTTACAGTAATCTCTATTTTTATTGAAAACTCCACAGTTAGGGCACTTAATATTTCTAGTGATTGCCATTTTCTTGTTCTTTAAAGCTATACTTATTTTTCTTTTTATAAGGGCGAATAATTAACCTTGTTTCTCTATCAAAACGTATGTAGTTATATACCCAATTCATAAACACTACCGCTTTATTTCTAAATCCGATGAGTGAAAATAGATGTACAAACATCCATATAAACCATGCAAAAACTCCTTGAAATTTCCAATGAGATAAATCTACTACCGCTTTATTTCTTCCAATGGTTGCCATAGATCCTTTGCTGTTGTACACAAATGGTTTTTGTTTTTTGCTTTTTATTTTGGCTAAGATATTTTTACCCAATAATCGTCCTTGTTGAATCGCTGGTTGCGCCATCATTGGATGCCCTCTTTTATAAGTTTTAGTTTCCATACATGCTACATCTCCAATAGCATAAATATTATCGTAGCCTATTACTTTGTTGTATTCATCTACTTTAAATCGATTAGCTCTTTCAACTACACATTCTTCATTTAAACCATTAACAGCAGCTCCTTTTACTCCTGCTGCCCAAATAACCGTTTGTGCTTTAAAATGATCTTCTCCGTTTGTAGTAACAGTTTCTCCATCATAATCAAGTACACGAAGATTTTTCCACACATCTACTCCTAGTTTTATTAAAAAATCTTCCGCTTTTTTAGAAGCTCCATTACTCATTCCTTTTAATAGCTCTCCTGAGCTTTGAATGAGATTAATTTTCATCTGCCGAATATCTAAGTCTGGGTAGTCTTTAGGTAAAATTCCTTTTTTCATTTCTGCCAAAGCTCCTGCCAACTCTACTCCTGTTGGTCCACCTCCTACAATAACAAAATTCATTAATGCTCTTCGCTTTTCTAAATCGGTTACCAATAATGCTTCTTCAAAATTCTCTAAAACCAAACTACGAATATTTAATGCTTGTGGAACCGATTTCATTTCCATAGCATACTTTTGAATATTAGTATTTCCAAAAAAGTTTGTTGTTGAACCTGTGGCTATAATCAACTCATCATACTCTAAATTTCCTATCGTAGTTTCTATATAGTTTTTCTCGGCATGTATTTGGGTTACTTTTGCTAATCTGAAGAAAAAGTTTTCTACATCATTAAATCTTTTTCTCAAAGGGAACGCTATACTGTCAGGCTCCAATCCTCCTGTGGCTACTTGATATAGTAAAGGTTGAAAAGTATGGTAATTGTGTTTATCTATTAATACTACTTGTAAATCTTGGTTTTCTAGAGCTCTTGTTACTGCCAATCCTGCAAACCCACCTCCTATAATTATTATTCGAGGAAAACTTGTTTGAGGTATGTTCATTGTTTATTAGGATTTTAAATCTAATTAGCAAATTTAACTAAAAGAGAAAGGAGTTAGTTAAAATTTATTTTTTAGTTTTACGCTCGCCCCCGTTAATCAAATCAATAACTGTCATGTTTAATTTTTTTAAAAAGAAAAAAGTAACGAGTTTAACTATTATATGTGATACTAACATTATACATGTTAATAATAAACCTCTTACATTTCCTACTAATTATAATACTTTAATTGATGTTTTAGGCAAACCTAGTAGAGAATTAAAAAAAAGTAATAATTATATTATTTGGGATACACATGGTATTTTTTGCGGTTATACTGATAGAGATAATATTTTATCCATAAATGTTTATCAAAATAAAAAAGATAGAAGTGAGTATAACACCCAAAAGCAGTTTAAAGGAAAGCTTTTTTTAAATAATGAAGAAATTACTAATAATGAGTTTGGTAAAATTCCATTAGGTAAAGTAGCTATTCACAGACTTGGTAGAGAGAGTGACACCCGTTTTGGATTTAGTCTTGGCGTTAATAGAGATTATAAAGATTTATAACTCTAATTTAACTTGCTGTAAGATTTTGTTTGTTGTGATGAGTTTGTCAATTATTTTTCTTCTTAAAGTTTCAATATCCTCTTCATAATAACGTGCCCACTTGTATTCTTTAAACAGAGTTTGAATTTGTTTTAAACGCTGATGTGCAAACCCTGAAGTCATTAAAAAATGAGCCTCTTCTGAATTATTTTGAACTCTTTTAATATTCACTTTATGCACTGTATAATCTACTTCTAAATAGAATACTTTATCTGTACTATTTAATGGATAAAAATCAGACCAATTTGCGTACCCTACATAATAATTTTGATTTTTATAGTTTTCTATTCCCTGAATCTTCCAACGACAATTGGCAACTCTACCCCAGTGATTTGAATAACGAAAAACACCCTCCGCTGTGTAATAGTAATAACTACCTGATTTACTTTGAAAATGTGCCTTCATATCATCAAAGAAATTGACATTTTGCATTTCAAACTCACAGTACGTACTTCTGTAAAAATTGAATTTATGATACTTCATTTAATTTCCAAAAGCGGTTAGTACTATTTTTCTTTTACCTCCATAATTTCTGTGCTCACCTAAGTATATTCCTTGCCAAGTTCCTAAGTTGAGATTTCCATTGGTAATTGGAATTTGTACCTGACATCCTAACATAGAACTTTTAATATGTGCTGGCATATCATCGGCACCTTCATAATCGTGTTTATAGTATGGCATATTTTCAGGAACCATTTTATTGATATGCGATTCGAAATCTATTCGAACGGTAGGATCTGCATTTTCATTAATAGTTAAACTAGCAGAAGTATGCTTTATAAATACCTGTAACTGTCCTATTTGAATATTTTCAAGCTCTGGAAGTGCTTCTAACAAAACATCTGTAATTAAGTGATAGCCTCTATTAAATGCTGGTAATTGAATTTCTTTTTGGTAAAATTGCATTTTACAAATCTAAAATACTTCTTTTATAATTTTTAGAAATTCTTGCTTTTTTGTTTTTGAAATAGGAATTGTTGTTTGATTTTGCATTAATAAAAAATCTCCGTCTTTTTTAACAAATTTTTCTAAATAATGAAGGTTTATTAAGTAAGATCTATGACATCTAAAAAATAAGTTGTTTCCCTGAAGTTGATTTTCAAAGTATGCTAGTGGTTTACAAATTAATTCTCTTTCTCTATTTGCTAAATGTACTTTTGTATACATTCCATCTGCTTCTAAGTATAAAATATCTTCATGCGAAACAAAAATAATTTCTCCTGGTACTTCTAAAGCTATTTTATGTGATGATAATGATTGAATGGCTTTTTTTAACTCTGAAAATTGTGCTGTTACCTTTTTTTGGTTAATATTAACTTTTGCTTTATTTATAGCTACTCGTAACTCTTCTCTGTCAATTGGTTTAACCAAATAATCTATTGCAGATAATTTTAGTGCTTCTAATGCGTATTGTTGATATGCTGTTGTAAAAATTAATTGAAACTCTATAGGCTCTGAAATAAAATCTAATATTTCTAAACCTGAGTACTCAGGCATTTCAATATCTAAAAAAACAATGTCTGGATTGTTTTCTTTAATTGACTTTACTCCATCTACTAAGTTATCTGCTGTAATAACATTTTTTATTTCAGGAAAAAACTCTGTAAGCATCGTTTTCATTACACTACGTGCTTTTGCCTCATCATCAATTATTAAAGCTTTCATTATTAAATTCTTTTTATTTTTAGTGTTACTATCGTTCCTGTAGCATTATTGTTTTCATCTACTTTATCCGTAAAATCTACTGAAATATCAAATAACTTTTCTTTCTTATACAACGAAACTCGCTCTTGGGTAGCGTTTACAGCAAAAGACTTATGCCCTTTTCTTTTCTTATTAATTTCTGAAGATTTTTTTCGTCCAACACCATCATCTTTTATCGTTATAATTAAAACCTTGTTAATATTTTCTTCTATTGTTATCCATAAATTCCCTTGGTCTTTCTTATGAACAAGTCCGTGTTTTATAGCATTTTCTACAAAAGGTTGTATAAACAACGGCGGAACTTCAATTTGATCTTTATTTATGTTTTTATCTACTAAGAAGTGAACCTTAAATTTATTTTCAAATCGTAATTGCTCTAATGATATATAAATCTCGAGTGAACTAAGTTCTTCTTTGAGTAGTATTACATTTACTCTACTATGATTTAAATACATTCTTATTAAACGAGAAAATTTAACTAAGTAATCACTTGCTAAATATTTCTCATTCTTCATTACATAATCTTGAATAGCTCCTAAGGAATTAAAAATAAAATGAGGGTTCATTTGTGAGCGTAAGTTTTCTAGCCTTAACTTACTTATTCTACTATCTAAAATTACCCTTTCTAGTTCTCGTTCTCCTTCCTCTTCTTTCCATTTTAATTTAATTCGGTAATATATTATTATTCCTAAAACAGATATTATAAATATTGTCACAATAAACCACCAACTTTCCCAAAAAGGCTTTTGTACAATTATTTTAACTCCTTTACTTTCTTTTCCTATACTTCCATCTAAACTTTTAGTTCTAAGTAAAAACTTATATCTTCCTGATGGAATTCCAATATATCTTACTACATCATCGTTTAACTCAGATGTTTGCCATTCTGTATTAAAACCTAAAAGTTTATATTGAAAAACATTTTTACTACTAGATTTAAATCCATTAGCATTAAAGTTAAATGTAATGTCGTTAGTTTTGTAAGGCAGTTTGTATTTTGTTTTTATTTCTTGTTCTATTCCTCCAATTTTAACATTACTTATGTAGGCTAACGGAGCTAATTTTGGTTCTATTAACTCTGGAACAGATGTGTTTATTCTACATAAAAAATTGTTACCAGGTATCCATAAATAATTATTTTGTATTACTGGAGTTTTAAATTTTATAGCACTTTTATCAGTTAAGTTTATTGTATTTATTACTTTTTTATCTGTATCGTATCGCTGTATTCCTTTTTCAGTAACAATCCATAGAAAATTGTCCTTCCCTAAAATTCCTTTTATTTGAGATTTTAACAATCCGTTTAAACAGGTTATGCTATCAGTTACTTTTCCTCCCTCTAAAGCTAAAATTTTATCTCTTGTAGTTGCCCATATTTTACCGTTAGTAGTTTGAGTGTATTCAGAAAAAATAATAGGTTTATTTTGATGATGTACTGGAATAGTTTGTAATTTATTGTTATAGGCTACTGTTCCATCAATATAAGTAACGTAAATAAGTTTGTTTTTTGAATCGTAATGAGTACTAATAGGTCTTTTGTTTTCTAAAACTATATAGTCTTTATTTCTAGAAAGTTGAGTATAAATAATAGCACGTCTATATGATAGATACACCAATGAATCTTTATTTATTTTCGTAAAACCTTTAGCTGTGGTAAACTGATTTCCTACATTAGTAATTTTCAACTTTTTTATATCATATGTATAGCTACTGGTTCCGTTTGTGCTTATATATGCTTTTTGTAGGTTTTTATTATATTTTATTCTATTAACAGGTCGTTGATTAGATAAACTGATAATTTTATAATAATTATCTTCTGTATTGTAATCTATTAAGTTACCATTTTGAGTTCCTAATAATAATCTATTATTACCAATGGTTTCTATTGAGATAATATCTTCTTTTATTTCCACAAAACTTTTCTTCGTTATTTCTAAACTTGGCACAACGAAAATTCCATTTTGCAGTGTTGCAAGCCAATAATTATTCTCATTATCTTTTAGAACATCAGTTATATGATAATCTTTAAAAATTTGTTTAGTATTATTTACTTTGTTTTTGTTTAAAGTTATATAAATACCTTTTGATGTTAACAACCAGTTTTCTTTAAACTTTTTGGTATTATAAACTTGTGCTTTTTTAAGAGCTTCAGGAAGTTTTGTGGTAGTTATTTTTCTCGTATGTATATTAACTGAAAATATCTTTGAGTTCTCCTTTTCTACTTTAACAACAACATCATCAAACCATTCAAACATTTGAAGCTTTCCTTCATTTAAAAAGTTTTTTTCTATATCAAAATTTATTTTTTTAAAAACTGCTTGCCCACTTTCTTCATAAACTTGAGTTATAGTATTAGTTTCTTTTAAATTGTAGTAAAAAAAACCATTTTTTGTTTTTGCTATTTTAGAAATATTGGCATTTAGGTCTTTTTTTATCGACGCAGTTTTTTTATCTATTTGGTAACTTTTTCTTTGTGATATAAAGAACACATCATCATTAAAAACAATTAAGCTTGCAAATGCTCCTTTCAATTCATTTGAAAAATCTTTAAATAATTGTAGTTCTTTATTTACTACTTTATAAATATGTCCTGAAATGGTCGAACACCAAATTTGTCCTTCCTTATCTATTTGTAAGTTAAAAATACTTTTTGTGGTAGAAATAGTATTTTTAACTTGCCTAAATCTTTTACCGTTGTAATAAAACAAACCTTGCTCCCCTCCAACCCAAACTAGGTTATTTTTATCTTGTATAATATTATAATTTGCTAAAGATACTAATCCATCATCAGATGTAAATTGTGTATAAAAAGGCTCCTGTGAAAATACATTTTCAAAGAGAAAAGAAATAAAGATTAGTATATAAAAAGTTTTTTTCACAAATTTAATTTTATTACAAAAAAAGGTGGTTATGCAATAATACGCAAAACACCACCTTTTAGAACTATTCTTAACTTAAAGTCTATATTTTAGTTTTTAGGTTTAGCATCACATTTTACATACCCTCCATAAGGAGCTCTAATACTTCCTCTGTTAATTCCATTAAAAAAAGGACTCCCATATTTTCCTCCTCCTATATAATCTTTTCTTACTATAAACTGTTGCAACATACATTGCCCATCTGAATTTTTCTGTACAACAGCTCCTACAGCCCATTGATATAAAGGTACCCCTGTTACCTTATGTTTTACAGTTGACCATTTATCAGATGTCATGTATTGATATATATTTTTCATACTCATTTTACCATAATATTTATTCAATCCACTTACAGCTGCATTTTTAATTGCTGAGTTTTTATCAAAACTCCCTTTTGCTGGCATTGTTACACTATTTAACTTTGCTCCTAACCAATCTTTACGTAAGTTATCAAACTTAGCAAAAGTTGTTTGAGATGTTAATTCAGGATTTTTATAATACTTCTTAATTTTTTCTGGATTTTTTGCAGCTATTACAAACTGCTTTGGTTGAGCATTATTCATCCACTTATGACCAACGTTATCGTTTTTATGATATACCTCTGCTCCAATTAATAATACTCCTGGTTCCAATAAAAGAACATTAGCATTAGTCCATTCTGGTCCGCCTCCCATTCCAAATTGGAACTGAATATTACCTTTATCGGCAGATTTTCTATATTTTTCAGGAACCACACCATAACGTTTTTGGTTTGGTGAAAAATATGCATTTAATTGATATGATGTTGGATCATATTCAATAGAAAAGCCTTCGTAAATATCACCTGGATTGCTATCAAAATGACTTGAAGGATTTCTAACAAAGTATTGTGATAAATGGTAGTAACCAGACAGTTCCATCTTATCAGAAAAACCACCATCATAAGCAGGCATTTTTTTAAATTTCGTTCTGTTTAATACATAAATTTGATTGTCTTTAAATTTATCATTTTCACTACTTTCTATAGGTGAAGGAATTTCGCTCACAACTGTTCCTTTACTATTTTCTTTAGCTAATAAAGCTTCTTTTTCCGCTACTTGTTTTTGTTGATATTCTTTATACTTTTTAAAATAAAAATCTTGCTTTTCTTTATCGTTGGGATACTTTTTAGCTAACTCTTTCTTAAACTCTTCATCTGAATACTCATTTGTATTAGACGTTGAATTAGTATCTGAACTTGTAGTTGATTTTTCTATTGATGAAGAAGCTTTCTCTTCTATTTTTTTTGTTACTTTTTGCTTAGCTTTTTTTAACATATTACCAAACTGAGCATTGGCTGTTTGATGAAACAAAAAACTAGCTAAGAATAAACAAACTAATATTGTATATTTTTTCATTTCTATTATTGTTTTTATGCTATTAGAAGCTACCTGCTTTTTACACAGGTAACTTTCTTTCTTGAATTACTATTTAAAGGGAATGTTTTTTATTGACATGCGACTGTATTCCAAGAAGCTCCAGATGGCTTAACCCATTGGTTTGCTTGTGTATTTGGTGGATTCAAAGGATCAAAACCAGCATCATGTTGAATACAAGTTAAATTAGAGTTATTATCTGCAACCATATAAATAAAGTTTATATTGTTACCATTAGCTACGTTTAAACTTGTTAAATTATTATTTCTTAAATGCAATGAAATTACTCTTGAATTATTAGAAATATCCATGCTTGATAAGTTGTTATTATAAGCAACAAGTGTTCTTAAATCTGGATACATAGAAACATCTAACGTACTAATTTGATTCTGTTCTAAATATAAAGTTCTTAAACCGTTTGCAATAGTAGGTAACACTAACGTAGAAATATTGTTACCTCCACATTGAAAATTCACTAAGCTAGAATGATTTGTTAAATCTATTGTACTAATACTATTTTGCTGAATTAATATTGTTTGTAAAGCTGTATTAGCTGAAAGATCTAATGAAGTTAAGTTATTGTTTTTTAACGACAAATGTGTTATTGCTGTGTTTTGGCTTAAATCTATACTTGTTAAAGAGTTGTTCATTGCATGAAATTGTGAAATATTTTCAAAAACCTCTAAACCAGTAACATCTGAAATACTAAGACCATCTACACGAATGACACCTGTGTAAGCTTGTGCTTCTGAAACCTGAATTTCACCATCTCCATTTGTATTTATCGATGAATTCCCTACCAATGCTGACTTAAAGTTGGCATCTGGTATGTTTACAATATTACCTGTAGCAGCTTGCAACCCCTTTCCACTAATAATAATAGCATAACTCGGTTTTGTAGGATCATTACTTTCTACAACTATCATTGCTTGCTTTTGTCCTTCAGATTGTGGTGTAAAACGTGCTGTTACCTCATAAAAGCTATTAGGAGCAATCGTTTGTGGTGCAGATACATTTACCAAAGTAAAGTTATTAGCATTGGCTCCGCTCATTCTAATATTACTTACCTCTAAATTTCCTTGACCATTATTCTGAATAGCAAAAGTTAAATCATTTCCAGAGTTCCCTACAGTAACATCACCAAAGTTCAATCCTGTTTCACTAAAAGCAATTGCAGGTTGTGCTGGCGCTGTTCCTGTTCCATTCATTGGTAAAAACACTTCATTTTCACTAGAGTTATTAAAAAATCTAATAGATGCTGAAGCAAATCCTTGTGAACTTGGCGTGAACTTAACTTCAAAAGTATATGTATCACCTGGAGCAATAGTTCTTATTAATGAACTTGTTCCTCCTATTACTGTAAAAGATGATGATGAACTACCTCCTATAATATTCACATTAGTAATCTCTAAATCTGTATTTCCTGTATTAGAAACTATAATATTTTTAGATAAGTCTTCACCTACTTCAACATTCCCAAAACTTATAGGTGATTCACTAAACTCTATAACTGACATAGGTGTTGCTGTAGCTTTACCGCTTAAGGCAATGGCTTTAACACCTGCATTAGTTGTCACCTCTAAACTTGCTGTTTTTTCTCCTACATTGGTTGGCTCAAATACTACCGTAATGGTTTTAGTTTCTCCTGCAGCTAAAGTTTCTGTTGTTGCTGAAGTTGAAAAGTTAGCAGCATTGGTCCCTTTTATTTCAAAGCCTGTAATTTCTAAGTCTGCATCTCCACTATTAGTTATAGTAAACGTAGCGTCTTTTGTTTGATTAATCTCTACGTTTCCAAAAACCAAAGCCGTTTCACTTAAATCAACACCTGGTAATGGTTTTGGTTTTGCAATTCCTGTTACTTTTACTTCTTTTTTCCCAATATTAGTCGTAATTTCTAAGATAGCCTTTTTTTCTCCTTCTGTTAAAGGAGCAAAGGTAATTTCAAAAGTATACGATTCTTCCTTTTTAATTACTTTTGGTACTGCACTAGTTGAAAAATCAGCAGCATTTGTTCCTTTTAATACAAATTCATCTATTTCTAAATCTGAACCTCCCTCATTTGTTACTTTAAACGAATAGTTAATAGTTTGTTCTACTTCTACTGCTCCAAAATCCTTTTCTATATCAGTAATAGAAAACTCTGCTGGAATAATTTCTTCATCCTTATCACAACTTGTGATACTTACAAGTACAAAAAGAATAGCACTTGCATACATGTTAATTTTTTTTCTCATGTGTGTTTATTTTTCTGATTTATTTTTTGTGCTTCCTTATAGTTATAAAGCACTTCTCCCTTATATTGGAAGTAAAATTACACACAGGACACCTCTTACAGTGAAAAAACTGCTGAAGTGATTTTATCTTTTTCTAAAACACTTTTTTTTTTTTCTAAAACACCTAATACCTATTTAAAAACAAAAAAGCCCGTCAAATGACGAGCTTTTTTACATCTACAGTCCTAATAAAACTTGTAATGCTTTTTAGGATAATACAATCAAATTTATTTTACTTCTTCAAAATCTACATCTTCTACATTATCTCCTCCTTCAGCTGAAGCTCCTGCATCTGCACTTCCTTGCGCACCAGCTCCATTTGCTTGTGCATCTTGTTGTGCTTTATACATCTCTTCAGAAGCAACTTTCCAAGCTTCGTTAATCTTTTCCATTGCAGCATCGATAGCAGCAAGGTCTTTAGATTCGTGTGCTTTCTTTAACTCTTCTAAAGCAGCCTCGATTGGTTCTTTCTTATCTGCTGATAATTTATCACCAAACTCTTTTAATTGCTTTTCAGTTTGGAAAATCATAGAATCTGCTCCGTTAATTTTATCTGCAGTTTCTTTAGCCTTTGCATCTGCATCTGCATTTGCTTCTGCATCTGCTTTCATCTTTTGAATTTCTTCATCTGTTAATCCAGAAGAAGCTTCGATACGGATGTTTTGAGATTTACCTGTTGCTTTATCCGCTGCAGATACGTTGATGATTCCGTTTGCATCAATATCAAAAGTTACTTCAATTTGAGGAACTCCTCTTGGTGCTGGTGGAATATCTGTTAATTGGAAACGACCAATTGTTTTGTTATCTGCTGCCATCGCTCTTTCACCTTGTAATACGTGAATATCTACCGATGGTTGGTTATCTACTGCTGTAGAGAATACTTGCGACTTTTTAGTTGGAATGGTTGTATTTGCATCGATTAACTTTGTAAATACATTACCCATTGTTTCAATTCCTAATGATAATGGTGTTACATCTAATAATAATACGTCTTTTACATCACCAGTTAACACTCCTCCTTGAATTGCTGCTCCTAACGATACAACTTCGTCTGGATTTACTCCTTTACTTGGCGCTTTTCCGAAGAACTTCTCAACTGCTTCTTGAATTGCAGGAATACGAGTTGAACCTCCTACTAAGATAATCTCATCGATATCAGAAGTTGATAAATCAGCATTTTTTAACGCTGTTTGACAAGGCTCGATAGTTCTTTTTACTAAATCGTCAATTAATTGCTCAAACTTAGCTCTACTTAACGTTCTTACCAAGTGCTTTGGTCCACTAGCTGTAGCAGTGATATATGGTAAGTTAATTTCTGTAGAAGTTGTGCTTGATAATTCTATCTTCGCTTTTTCAGCAGCTTCTTTTAAACGTTGTAATGCCATAGGATCTTTACGTAAATCCATATTTTCTTCAGCATTAAACTCATCTGCTAACCAGTTAATGATTTTTTCATCTACATCATCACCTCCTAGGTGCGTATCTCCATCAGTAGCTAATACTTCAAATACTCCATCTCCTAATTCTAAGATAGAAACATCATGTGTACCTCCACCAAAGTCAAATACTACAATTTTCTTATCATCATTTGCTTTATCTAATCCATAAGCTAAAGCTGCAGCTGTAGGCTCGTTAATAATACGACGAACCTTTAGTCCTGCAATCTCTCCTGCTTCTTTAGTTGCCTGACGTTGAGCATCGTTAAAATATGCTGGCACAGTAATTACAGCTTCAGAAACTCCTTGACCTAAGTAGTCTTCAGCAGTTTTCTTCATTTTCTGTAATATCATTGCAGAAATTTCCTGAGGTGTATACATACGATCATCAATTTTAACTCTTGGTGTATCGTTATCACCTTTTGCTACCTCATAAGGAACTCTTTCTGCTTCTCTTTGAGACTCAGAATATTTATTCCCCATAAAACGTTTAATAGAATAAACTGTTTTAGTTGGGTTTGTTACTGCTTGACGCTTTGCAGGATCTCCTACTTTACGTTCACCTCCTTCTACAAATGCAACTATAGAAGGGGTTGTTCTTTTTCCTTCTGCATTTGGAATTACTACAGGCTCATTACCTTCCATCACAGACACACATGAGTTCGTAGTACCTAAATCTATACCTATAATTTTACTCATAATCTTTATTTATCTTTTTTTAAGTTTTAAATTCAATTTTACGAGTAGTATTAGTCAAAGTGTATGCCATTGGTTTTTTATTTGTATTTTGACAGAAAAAGACACAAAACCAATCATTTTTTATGACAGAGTGTCATTAATCGATGTTATCTAGATAAGATTCATAGACCATTACTATATTAGCAAATGTATTCTGTAATGCTTCAATTGTTTCTTTTTTATTTTTAAACTCTGCTTTTGTAATACCTTCTTCTAATTGAGGGGTTAAACTTCCTTCATAATTAGAAAACATTAAATACCAGTGTGTTTCTTTTAATCGATATTCATTTTGTTGTATAAACAAATGGTATGTAATAAGGAGTTCTTTATTAATAATTAGTTTTTCAATACCACATTCTTCTTCCACTTCTCTTATTGCTGCTTCCATTAAGTTCTCTCCTTCCTCAACACGTCCTTTGGGTAAATCCCATTTATTTCCTCTGTAAATAAACAATACTTTTTTACTTCCGTTTAAAACCAAACCTCCAGCAGCAATTATTACTTTAAATTTAACCTTAAAATCTTTCCAATCTTCAATTAAATTATTAGAATAGATATAAAAACCGTTTAACTTACCTACTTTTAACTTATAAATAAGTTCTTGAATAATTGTATTTTTGTAAATATAAACTGGAAAATCTTCTTCATTTTTAAATGAAGTTGTAAAGATTATTGGTTTATCATTAACAAAAACTTTATACATTTGCGCTATGGATTTTAACAAAGATACAGCAAAAAAAACTGCCGAGCTTCTTTTGCAAATTAAGGCTATAAAATTAAGTCCCCAAGAACCTTTCACATGGGCTTCTGGCTGGAAATCACCCATTTACTGTGATAATAGAATCACGCTATCATACCCTCCTGTTAGAAACTTTTTAAAACAAGAAATTGCTAAACTGGTAGAAGAAAAACACGGTAAACCTGATGTTATTGCAGGTGTTGCTACTGGTGCTATTGCTATTGGTATATTAGTTGCTCAAGAACTTGGAGTACCTTTTGTGTACGTTAGACCAGAACCCAAAAAACATGGTAGACAAAATCAAATTGAAGGACATATAGAAAGTGGTCAAAACGTTGTAGTGATTGAGGATTTAATTAGTACAGGAAAAAGTAGTTTAAATGCTGTAAAAGCACTTAAAGAAGCACATACCAATGTAAAAGGAATGATAGCTATTTTTTCTTACGGATTTAATATTGCCACTGAGAATTTTAAAAATGATAAAGTAGAACTTACTACTTTGAGTAATTATGAACATTTACTAGAACAAGCCTTAGATAGTAAATATATTACTAGTGAAGAACTTCGAACATTAGAAGATTGGAGAATTGCTCCTAGTGAATGGAATCAAAACAATAAATAACAGCACAACAATGAATATAGAAGGAAATACAGTTACTGTAAAAAAATCATCTAAAGATTTATTTGAATTTCTAACTAAATTAGAAAACTTTGAACAACTAATGCCTGAAAACACTCAAAAATTTGAGGTTGATGGTGACAGCTTTATTTTTGGTTTAAAAGGTATGCCAGAAATTCGCTTAATCATGAAAGAAAAAACAGAATATTCTAATGTTACTTTAGGCGCTGCAAGCAGTAAACTACCTTTTACATTAGCTGCTGATATTAATGAAATTAACGATAGTGAAAGTAAAGTTACTTTAAAGTTTAATGGCGAATTTAATGCTATGATGGCTATGATGGTTAAAGCTCCTTTAACAAAGTTTATAGGTACATTAACTGAAAATTTAGAAAAGTTATAAAGTAGCAAACGAAACTTCTTTCAAACCAAATTCTTGAATCGTTTCGTTTTCTAATTCTATTTGGAGGTTTCCACTTTTTGAAACTCCAATAATTTTCCCCATAAATAAAGTGTTCTGACTATTTTTAAACATTGTTGGAACATTTTTTTTATACAATACTTTTAAGTAAGCCTTTTCTAGTAAGTCATATTCTTTTTTTTCTAAGAGATTAAAATAATCTTTTAGCTTCATTAAAATGCTTTCTAGCAACATTTCTAAATCAAACTCTTTTCCTAGAATCATTTTTATAGAAGACGCATTTGGTAAATTTTCGGGAAATGATGCTTGATTTACATTGACCCCTATACCAATTACAGAAGACACTAAATCATTCCCTTTAAGAGTATTTTCAATTAATATACCCACTATTTTTTTATTTCCTGACAGAATGTCGTTTGGCCATTTTACCGACAAGTTTGGTATTCCTAATGCTTTTAAAGCTTGAAAAACACTTAATGAAACACTAAAATTTAAGTACTTGTGCTCTCGAATATTTAACCCTACAAACCTTGAAAACACACTAAAAGTAAGGTTTTTCCCCTCTTCAACAACCCATTCAGAATTGATTTGACCTCTACCTTTAGTTTGTGTTTTTGCAACTACCACCGTAAAATCATCAACTACCACTTTTGACACCATATTCTTTAAAAAACTGTTGGTAGAGTCGATGGCATTAAGTTTGATTATTTTCATATGAATTTAGCGTGTAAAACAAGTATCAATATTACATAAATTACTCGCAAAAAAATAATAACTTTGCTAAAACTTAATTTTTTTTAATGACAATAAAACAAACAAACACAGACGATCTTTTAGCTGTGATTATTAAAGGGATTGATGATGTAAAAGGAGAAGATATCCAATTACTAGATCTAAGAGAGATAGAAAACACTGTTTGTGATTATTTTGTAGTTTGTTCTGCTAATTCGAACACACAAGTTAATGCCATTTCCGGCTCTGTACAAAAAATAGTAAGTAAAGAACTAAAAGATAAACCTTGGCACATTGAAGGGCAAGGAAACTCTGAATGGGTTCTTATGGATTACGTAAATGTTGTTGTACACATCTTTCAAAAACAAGTTCGTGAATTTTACGATATTGAAAGCCTTTGGGGAGATGCAAAAATTACAGAAATCAACCCAGCATAATTGCTAACATTTTATACACCTTTTTATGAGTGATAATAAAAAAAATGCGCCAAAATTTAGTTTTAATTCATTTTGGCTATACATACCAATAATAGTTATCCTACTAGGATTAAGCTTTTTTAATTCTGGTAATTTAGGTTCTCGTAATATTACAAAAAACGAGTTTACTAAAATTCTTCAAGCAAACGATATTAAAGAAATCGTTGTAGAAAACAATAATGTTGCTCAAATATTTTTAAAGCCTGAAGCTGAGAAAAAAGAAGAGCATAAAAAACTAGCAGATTCTCCATTTTACAGAAAAGGATCTCCTCTTTACACTTACAACTTTGGTGATTTACAAAATTTTGAAAATGAAATTAACAAAGAAAAAGAGGATAAAAATCTTGACTTCGATAAAGTTAATGTTGAAAGGACTAGCATGATGGATACCATTATTAGCTTCCTTCCTTTTATTTTATTGATTGTTATTTGGCTTTTCTTTATGAGAAGAATGTCTGGAGCTGCTGGAGGCGGTGGTGCTGGAGGACAAATTTTTAACATTGGTAAATCTAAAGCTAAACTTTTTGATGAAAACACTAAAGTTAAAACTACCTTTAAAAATGTGGCTGGCTTAGAAGGTGCTAAAGAAGAAGTTCAAGAAATTGTAGACTTCTTAAAGAGCCCTGAAAAATACACCAAATTAGGAGGTAAAATTCCTAAAGGAGCTTTATTAGTAGGTCCTCCAGGAACTGGTAAAACCTTATTAGCAAAAGCAGTAGCAGGTGAAGCTGGTGTACCCTTTTTCTCTCTATCTGGTTCAGATTTTGTTGAAATGTTTGTTGGTGTTGGTGCCTCACGTGTACGTGACTTATTTAAACAAGCACAACAAAAATCTCCTTCTATCATTTTTATTGATGAAATTGATGCTATTGGACGTGCTAGAGGAAAGAACAGTATGACTGGTGGTAATGACGAACGTGAGAATACCTTAAACCAATTATTAACTGAAATGGATGGTTTTGGTACTGATACTAATGTAATTGTATTAGCTGCTACCAACCGCGCTGATGTATTAGACAAAGCTTTGATGCGTGCTGGTCGTTTTGATCGTCAAATTTATGTTGACTTACCAGACTTACACGAACGTAGAGAAATTTTTGAGGTTCACATTAAACCTTTGAAATTAGCTGCTAATGCCGATTTAGAATTTTTAGCACAACAAACACCTGGATTCTCAGGTGCAGATATCGCTAACTTGTGTAATGAAGCCGCTTTAATTGCTGCTAGAAAAGGTAAAGAAGCTATTGAACATCAAGACTTTTTAGATGCTGTTGATAGAATCGTAGGTGGATTAGAAAAGAAAAATAAGGTTATTACTCCTAAAGAAAAGAAAGTAATTGCTTTTCATGAAGCTGGTCACGCAACTGTTAGTTGGATGTTAGAACATGCTGCCCCTTTAGTAAAAGTAACTATTGTTCCTCGTGGTCAATCGTTAGGAGCTGCTTGGTACCTTCCTGAAGAGAGAAAAATTGTTCAAACAGAACAAATGCTTGATGAGATGTGTGCTACTATGGGAGGTAGAGCAGCTGAAAAACTAATTTTTAATAAAATCTCAACTGGAGCGTTAAGTGATTTAGAAAAGGTTACTAAACAAGCTCGAGCTATGGTTACTGTTTATGGCTTAAATGATAAAGTAGGAAACGTTACTTACTATGATTCTTCAGGTAATGATTCATTTGTAAAACCATACAGTGAAGCAACTGCACAAAAAATTGATGAAGAAATCTCTGAAATAATAGAGAATCAATACAAAAGAGCTGTTGACATACTAGATCAAAACAGAGATAAATTAACTGAATTAGCTGATTTATTACTTGAAAAAGAAGTTATATTTAAAGACGATTTAGTAAAAATATTTGGAGACAGACCTTTTGGAAAAGAAGAAAAACCTCAAATTACAACAGAAGAATAGTTTTTATTTTAATGAATTTTTTCAAAAAAATATTTAAAATATATCAAGAATCATCTAAAGAAAAAAAAGCCAACGAACAAGAAGTTTATTTGTCTTTAGATGATTCTTTTGTTCATCATTTTATTAATAAAGGAGGAAAATTTTTATACTGTACATCAATAAACGAAGTAAGTAATAATTTAAAGAACATCTTACAAGAAAACAATTGGCGCAAAATTACTTGTACCGATTTTGATTTATTAAAGATTACTGAAAAAATTGATATTTCTGTACAAAACCATTCCTCAGAATCTGTACCTTTTTTTACTTCTTGTGAACATTTAATTGCCGATAAAGGAGAAATTTTATTTTCATCCAATCAATTAGGCAGTCATAAAATAGCTTCTCTTTCTAAACATTTTATAGTTTATGCAACTACGAGCCAGCTTGTAAAAAACACTGGAGAAGGATTAACAGGTATTAAAACACATTTTAGCGGTAATATTCCAACAAATATCAGTTCTGTTAAGAATTATAAATTTGAAGTTGAGGATGATAATTTTTTGAGTTATGGTAATAATAACACAAAAGATTTATATTTGCTGCTCTTTGAAGACCTTTAAAATATGTCTAACCTTTTTGTAAGAAGTCTTTCCGCACTTGTTTATGCTATTCTATTTATTTCTGCTATTCTTTTTTCTGCAGAAACATACATAGGATTACTTGCTTTGTTTGCTACTGTTTGTATTTGGGAACTTTCTAAAATTATACAAACAAAAAATATAATTCCATATATACTTTTAGCTAGTGTTGTTTATTTAACTTTTAAGAATACAACTTTTAAGTACACTGATTTTTTATTTGGCATTACTATAGTTGGATCTACTGCTTTGATTTATTTACTTATTAGCTCCAAACTAATTAAAACAGATACTTTAGCTAAAAAACTTTTTTTACAAGTTATATATTTAGTATTACCATTTTACTTCTTAATGAACCTTCCTTTCATTAATGGTTCTTATCATCCAAACATAGTTATTTATATAATATTTATTATTTGGACTAATGATAGTTTTGCCTTTTTAGTGGGTAAAAATTTTGGAAAACGAAAATTATTTGAAAAAGTATCTCCTAAAAAAACAATTGAAGGGTTTATAGGCGGTTTATTATTTTCAATAATTGCAGGTTTTGCTATTGGTCAATACTCTGGAATTTTTTCTATCTTAAACTGGATAGTCATTGCTATCATAGTTGCTATTTTTGGTTCTTTAGGGGATTTAGTAGAATCTAAGTTTAAAAGACAAGCTAACGTGAAAGATAGTGGTACAATTATGCCAGGTCATGGAGGCTTATTAGATAGGCTAGACAGCTTGTTTTTCCTTGCTCCCTTCGTATATTTGTACATTCATTACATAATGTAAACTATCTATAGGCACAAACCTCAATTATGAAAGATGATTTAGATTTAAAGTTTAAAGAAGCTTATCAAAAAGCATCTAAACTAGAGGAAAAGCTTCCTCCTGATGTTATGCTACGTTTATATGCTTACTATAAACAAGCTGTAAAAGGAGACAGGTTTACATTTAATGATAATAGTGACTTACGAAATGCCTTTAAATTTAATGCTTGGATGCAGCTTAGAGGTATGAGTGAGTCAGAAGCAAAAAAAGAATACATTAAACTAGTAAACTCAATTATAAAATAAACCTCATGAAAAAAATCGTTTATTCTTTAGTTATTTGTTTTACAGCTTTTCAAATGACATCTTGTAAATCTGAAGCAAAAAAAGAAACAAAAACTACAAATAAGGAAATTAAAGTAGAAAACAAGGCTGCATTCGTATTACAAGATGCTGACAATGTTATAAACTGGACAGCTTACAAAACTACTGAGAAAATACCAGTGAATGGAGAATTTAAAAAAGTAAACATTACCGCTGGTGGTGAAGCTAACACAGCTAAAGACGCTATAAATAATGCTGAATTTTCTATTCCTGTAAGTAGTATTTTCACAAAAGACACTAGTAGAGACTTTAAAATTAAAAAGTTTTTCTTTGGAGTAATGGATAAAACTGAATTACTTTCTGGAAAATTAGTTCTAGAAAATGACTCTATTGGTTATGCTAATATTACCATGAATGGTGTTAGTAAAAAACTTCCTTTTAACTACACATTAAACGGAAAAAAGTTTAGTTTAAATGCAACTATGAAAATTACAGACTGGCAAGCTAATAAAGCATTAGAGTCTTTAAATACTGCATGTAAAGACTTACATAAAGGTGCTGATGGTGTTTCTAAAACTTGGGATGAAGTTGCTTTAAACATTACATCTGTTTTTAAATAAAAACCGATTAAACATATATTTGAAAGCCTCAGAGTAATTTCTGAGGCTTTTTTAGTTTTAATGTACTTCAAACATCCATTTTTTTACAGGCTTATAAAAAGCAATGACTAATAAACCTATTATTACTGATATTACTCCTAGGTTGGCATACACAGAAACATATGAGTACAATTGGTGAAAAACCTCAGGTTGCCTCATAACGGTTGTGGATGATAAACCGGTTAATAATTCAGTTACTTTTCCAAAAAAGCCCTTAGAAAATACTCCTAAACTACCGTTAACAACTGTTGTTAAATTGGCTATTTTACCTGCAAAAAAATGACCATAAAAGTTTGCTGAAAACCATACGCCCATTATAAAAGCAATGTACTTTACTGGAGATAACTCTGTCATTTTAGATAATCCAATAGGAGATAAAAACAGTTCTCCTGTTGTTAGTATAAAGTACCCTAAAATCAAATACATCATTGGAGTTTTAGCTAATTCATCAACTTGATAACCTGACAAGCTAAAAGTTATAAAACCTACCCCTAAAAACAATAATCCTAATCCAAATTTTATAACAGAGTTTGGATTCTTATGTATTTTATGCAAATACCCCCAAAGCATTGAAAATGGGACTGCCATTAGAATTATAAAAGTAGAATTAATACTATTTGTTTGAGCTGCATTTATTCCTACTAAGTTGACATTTCTATCTGCAAATAAAGTCAGTGAACTACCTGCTTGTTCAAAAATTGCTGCAAACAATGTATACAAAACGGTAAAAAATATAGCTACAGAAAGTTTTTTACGTTCTTTTGAAGTTACAGTTCGTAAAATCTTAATTAAAAACAATATCAGAAATAACGAAACAATCCAAACTAAGTAATGCTCAAACTCATGATAATAAACTATCAATGCAAATACTGGAACAGACAAAAGTGCTCCAATTGTTACTAAATTTCCTTTTTTTACTCCAAATTGTTTCTCTTCAAATAATTCTTGATTTGGTACTAAGCCTTTATCTTCAAAAACATTTTTCTTAAGTCCTCCTTTAAAAACTAACAAGCCTAACAACATTCCTATTCCTGCCAAAACAAATCCATAGTGCCAACCATATAATTCAGCTAACCATGCGCACAATAATGGAGCTACAGCTCCACCAATATTAATACCCATATAAAAAATAGTAAACCCTGCATCTCTCCTATTATCTCCTTCTTCATATAATTTACCAACAAACGAAGATATATTGGGTTTAAAAAAACCATTTCCAACAATAATTAAAGATAACGAACCATAAAAAAATATTGGATGCTCAAATGTTAAAAAGAAATGTCCTAACGCCATTAACACACCTCCTAAAACAATTGCCTTTCTAAAACCTAATATTTTGTCAGCAAGCATTCCTCCTATCATAGGAGTCACATACACTAACGACATATATGCTGCATACACACCAAAAGACATTTCATCAGAAAAAAGCAAATGTTTTGTCATATACAGTACCAATAAGGCTCGCATTCCATAAAAAGAAAAGCGTTCCCATAATTCAGCAAAAAATAAGTATAAAAGTCCCCTTGGATGCCCTAAAACATCAGTTCTTGAATTCATATATTCCATAAATTTTAAGTTTATACGAATATATTTTTCGACATCTAAAACCTAAAGGTATGTAGTTAATTGTAGTAAAAAATAAGCTTTTGTAAGTTTTTGTAACCAAAAAATTAACATCTTATTAATATCTACAAACGCTTATTTAATAGTTTTACTATTATATTTGCGCTATTAATTTTTATTTATGAAAAATTTACTATCAAATTTAAAAATAGAGATCCCTTCAGGAATATACATCAAAGACCCTGAAACCTCTGATTTGGGTAAAAGAATAATAGAGAACAGTATTATACTTATTGAAGAAATTGGTTTTGAGAATTTTAATTTTAAAAAACTAGGAAAGCTAATAGGCTCTAACGAAAGTTCTATTTATCGTTACTTTGAAAGTAAACATAAACTTTTAGTTTACTTAACTTCTTGGTATTGGGGGTGGATTCAATATTTATTGGTAATCGAAACTTACAGTATTAGTAACCCAAAAGAGAAATTAATTAAAGCCATAGAAGTTCTAGCTAGAAAAGCTGAGAAAGACAATAATTTTTCACATATTAATGAGGCATTACTTAACTTAATTGTAATTAACGAGAACTCAAAATCATACTCTACTAAAGAAGTAGATACAGAAAATAAAGAAGGTTTTTTTAAATTGTACAAAGAAGTAGTAAAACGTTTTGCTGAAATAATTAGTAATTATAACAATAATTATAAACATCCATTAACACTTGCAAGTACTATAATTGAAGGTATATTACATCAGCAATTTGTAAAATCTCATTTTAAATCACTAACTAATTGTGATAAAAGTACAACTACCACTTCCTTTTTTATTGAACTAACTTTAAACGTACTTTCTTCTAATGAAAGAGAAAAATAAACTAACTCCATGGCAGCGATTTCTAGGATTAATAAATCTAGAAAAAAAAGACACCTTACAAATAGCATATTATGCCATTTTTGAAGGAATTGTTGCACTATCATTACCCTTGGGAGTACAAGCCATTATAAACTTGTTACAAGCAGCACAAGTATCAGCTTCCTGGATTGTTTTAGTCATCTTAGTTACTTCTGGCGTTGTTTTTAGTGGAATATTAAAACTAATGCAATTTAGAATTATTGAAACCATACAACAAAGAATTTTTACAAGAGCATCCATAGAACTTAGTTATCGTTTTCCTAAAATTAAAATGATAGAATTAAGAAACTACTATCCACCTGAACTTGCCAATCGTTTTTTTGATACGCTAACCATTCAAAAAGGTATTTCTAAAATATTGATTGATGCTCCATCAGCCATATTACAAATTGTTTTTGCTTTATTACTATTATCTTTTTATCATCCATTTTTTATTGTTTTTGGATTTTTAGTTATGTTACTAATTTATGTTGTATTTAAATACACAGCACAAAAAGGTTTAGATACTAGTTTAAAAGAATCTAAAAACAAGTATAAAGTTGCTCATTGGTTACAAGAAATAGCTAGAACTATAATAAGTTTCAAATTATCAGGAAAGACAAGGTTAGCCCTTGAAAAAAGCGATATTTTAGTAGATAATTATTTAAAATCTAGAGAAAGTCATTTTAAAGTGCTTGTTATGCAATATATTCAAATGATTAGTTTTAAAGTTATTATTACTGCTGGGTTACTTCTTATAGGTGGTTTTTTGGTTCTTACTCAACAAATGAATATTGGTCAATTTGTTGCTGCAGAAATTATTATAATTTTAATTATGAACTCTGTAGAGAAACTAATACTTGGACTCGAATCTTTTTATGATGTACTTACATCTATAGAAAAGCTTGGGGAAGTTATTGACAAACCTATAGAGCCACAAAAAGGCAGTAACATTAATAAAGATAAGCCTTTTAAAATTGAACTTCAAGATGTTTCCTACATTGTAAATAATAGACAAAAACCTGTCATAAATAAAATTTCATTTGAAATTAATCCACAAGATAGAATTTTAATTCAAGGAAGTAGCAACTCAGGAAAATCTAGTTTAATTCAACTTATCTCTGGTTTAATAGAGCCTACTTCTGGTAATATATTTGTAAATGATTTATCTTTAAAGGGCATTTTTATTAATAATTACAGATCTAACTTAGGCTTGTCTCTTTCTGAAGAAACTCCTTTTAAAGGAACTATTAGAGAAAATATAACTTTTGGTGACTCTTCAATAACTGATGAAGAAATATATAGCATCTTTAAAGTTGTGGGATTAACAGAATTTTTAAAGCAGCAACCTAAAGGTTTAGATACTTATTTAAAACCTGAAGGAAAACTTATTGCCTATACTGTAGCAAAAAAAATCATCCTTTCAAGGGCTATTATTAAAAGACCTAAACTACTTATTTTAGAAGACCCTCTAGACCAATTTGAAAAAAATGAAGCTAAGAAAATTATCGATTTTATTACTAATGTTTCTCAACCATGGAGCTTAATTATCGTTAGCCGTAATGAACATTGGAAAGAAAAATGTAATAAACAAATTACCCTTGAAAAAGGCAGTATTACTAACTTTAAATCGTAAGTAATCATGTTAAACATATCAAAAAATACAGTTTCGGACCAAATAGATATTACGAAATTCAAATCTGGAAAAGAAATTTTTAACAAAGAGTATCATAAGTTATTTAAAAGCTTTTTATTAGTTTTTTCTGTAATTTTAATAATTATTTTATTTCTACCCTGGACACAAAATGTATCTAGCGAAGGGCTTGTTACTACGTTAAAACCTAACCAAAGACCACAAACATTACAATCTCAAATACCTGGGCGTATAGAAGAATGGTTTGTACAAGAAGGTGATTTTGTTAAAAAAGGAGATACTATTTTAAGAATTTCTGAGATAAAAAGTGGTTATTTTGATACTAAGCTTGCCGAAAGAACTGGTAAACAGTTAAACTCTAAAACACTTTCTGCTAAAGCATATAACAATAAGATTAGTGCCTTGCAAAATCAGATTATAGCTATTAAAAGAGAACGTAAATTAAAACTAGAGCAAGCAAAAAACAAATTAAAACAAGCCTACTTAAAAGCTAAAAGTGATAGTATTGATTTTGAAGCTATTAAAATTAAGCAAAAAATAGCTCAAACTCAATTTGATAGAACTGTTACCTTAGAAAAAGAAGGTTTAAAAGCTGTAAAGGATGTTGAAGAAAAAAGAGCAAAACTTCAAGAGTTATCCGCTAAATTAATTTCTCAAGAAAACAAATTCTTTACTTCTAAAAACAATATTATTAATGCACAATTAGCTATTAGTAGTACACAAGCTTCTTATGCTGATAAATTATCTAAAACAGAAAGCAGCTTGTATAGTGCACAATCTGGTGCTTATGAAGCTGATGTTCAAGTTTCAAAACTTGAAACTAGCTTAGCTAATTACAACAAGCGAAGCTCTTTATTATTTATTACTGCTCCACAAGACGGTTACATTAATAAAGCTATAAAATCTGGTATTGGTGAAACTTTTAAAGAAGGTGAAAAATTAGTAAACATTATGCCTGCAAATTACGATTTAGCTGTTGAAATGTATATACAACCTATAGATTTACCTCTAATTCATATTGGTGAAGAGGTACGTGTTGAGTTTGATGGTTGGCCCGCAATGGTTTTTAGTGGCTGGCCTAATGTATCATACGGAACTTATGGTGCTAAAATTGTAGCTATTGAAAACTTTATTAGTAGCAATGGAAAATACCGTGTTCTAATTGTTCCTAATGAAAAAGAAGAACCTTGGCCGAAAGCCATTAGAGTAGGTTCAGGTGCAAAAACTATTGCTTTATTAGAAAATGTACCTATTTGGTTTGAGTTATGGAGACAAATTAATAGCTTTCCTCCCAACTTTTATCAACCAGATAACAAAGGAGGTGATAAAAAAGCTAAAAAAGAGGAATAATAAACTTCTTAGTAGATTAAAGCAAGTTAAAACATCACTCTAACTAATAATTAAAAAGACAACTAAATGAAAAGGCTATACATCCTTTTTTTGTTACTAAGCTTTATAGCTACAGCACAAGATAATTTAAGTACTCAACTTAGTTTAGAAGAGTATTTAGGTTATGTAAAGAAACACCATCCCGTTATTAAACAAGCGGAACTTATTACAAGTACCAATGAGGCTAAATTATTAAAAGCTAGAGGTGGTTTTGACCCTAAAATAGAAGTAGATTACGATAGAAAAGAGTTTAAAGGTAAAGACTATTACAAAAAGTTAAACTCAACCTTTAAAATTCCGACTTGGTATGGAATAGAGCTAAAAGGTAGTTATGAGAATAATTCTGGTCAATATTTAAACCCTGAACACAATACTCCAGAAAAAGGACTATATAATGTTGGTCTATCGGTTTCTTTAGCAAAAAACTTATTCATTAATAAAAGAATGGCTACTTTAAAACAAGCTAAACTCTACACACAGCAAGGTAAACTAGAACAACAGTTACTCGTTAACGATATTTTATTTGAAGCCATCAACACCTATTTAAACTGGTTACAGTACTACCAAAGTTATAATATTTATAAAGATTATTATGCCAATGCTGATATCAGACTAAAGAACATAAAAAAAAGTTTTACAGCAGGTGATAAACCAGCTATTGATACTTTAGAAGCTAACATCAATTTAAAAAACAGAAAGTTAGACCTAGAAAAAGCAAATATTAAATACATTAAATCTAAGTTAGAGCTTTCTAATTATTTATGGATAGGCAATAATATTCCTATGGAAATAAAAGAGGAAATAATTCCTGATAGTAGCACTTTTTCTAATATTGATATTATTCTAAATACTTCTGTAACCACCTTATTTGATAATGAGTTTGAAAACCATCCTAAATTAAAGTTACTAGAGTTAAAGAAAAGAAACCTAGAAATAAATAAGCAACTAAAAGTAAACAACCTATTACCTAAAGTAGATTTTCAGTATAACTTCCTTGCTTCAAAAGTGGATAATTTTGATGCTTTTAGCACCGCTAATTATAAAAATTCTCTTCAAGTTAGCATTCCTCTATTCTTACGTAAATCTAGAGGAGATTTAAAACTTGCTAAGCTAAAACTACAAGATATCGACTTTGAAATTGCATCAACTAAAGTTTCTTTACAAAACAAAATAACGGCTACCAAGCAAGAAATTACATCATACAAAAAGCAAAATGATATTTTAAAAAACCTTGTGAAAGACTATCATACAATTGTAAAGAGTGAAGAACGTAAATTTTCTTTAGGAGAAAGCTCTATTTTTTTAATTAACTATAGAGAAGTAAAATTAATAGAAAGTAAATTGAAAGAAATTAAAAACCAGTACGAATACGCTAAAACTAAAGGAAAACTCATAAAGCTATTAGGAGAACTAAATAATTTATAATTGTTGTTTGTACTCTTCTAACAATGCTTCATCAATAATTATATGCTCAGGAAGAATTCGTAGGCGGTATTTACTTTCACCTACAAATGTAATTAGATCTTTGCGATCTAATTTTTCTTCTTCTAGGTTTAAAATTGAATTTATATTATCTATAATTCGTGTAACGTAGGTTTGACTTTTTATATCACCTCCTGAATTAACTATAATTGATTGTTTTTCCGCCTCTAAAAACTTTCTTCTATAAGCAAATGTTAGTAGGTTTTTATACTGTGTTGTTTTTGAGCCAAAATCTACTTTAGCATTGACTATTCCTTTAGATGGAATGGTAAGCTTTATCAGTGACCAGTCTAAAAACTGAATTTTCATTTCATTAGGTTTTGGTGTATGAGCCAGTTGTATTACCCAACTTGTTGCCAATACTAAAAAAACCGATACTAACGATGTTTTTGCTACAACCCTAATTAATTGATTTGCAAATTCATTATCAAAACCAATAAAAATGTCCGACAATTGGGAAACGAACAACAAAAAGATTACTATAACTGATATAAAAGCTACCAACTTTAAGTCTCGATGCATAAAAGTCTTGTAAAAAGAAACTCCCATTAAAAAACATAAAAAAGTTGTTAGTAAAACATCTGGAAGTGCTGCTATTTTTATTCCGTAATAAAAATCATTACCATATAAAAAAGAAAATGATAAAGTTATGGAAGCCACAATAACAATTATAATCGCTATAATTTTTACATTCTTTTCATTTCTATAAATAAATTGGGGGGCATCGTGCACATAATACAATGCCATTAACCAAAATAAGTTATTTATTGTAGACAGAATGTTTATTCCTACTTGATGAATTGTTGTTTTTTCAAAAGTAAAATAACTTGCAGAAAGTGCCCAAATACCAGAAACCACCCAAACCAACATTCCAAAGCTAAAATACAACAAGCCTTTATCAACTCTTTTAATTGAATTTCCTTCTTCTAAAACTTCTTTAAATCGCTTTGTAATATTATAGTAGATTGCTAATAATAACACAGCTCCAATAAAAGAAATACACGTATGTAATAGGTTATGAAACTGTGTTACTTCAGCCATTTATTGTAAAATTTTAGATACTAAATCTTTTTTCGCTTTTTTATCATCTCCAAACAACCACTGTAATACATTATCCTCCCACATTTCGTCTTTCTCTTGCTCATTAATAATCTTTCTATCAATAGCTAAATCTAAAATTTTCCCTGGATATGATGATTGAATTTCACTCTCCATCTCTCCTAGTGGATACGGATCATCTAGCCCTATTAATACTTGTTTAGATCCTTGATTTTTAATCAACAAATCCAAAGAACCAGTATCATGAACCAATGTATCAAAGAAGATGTTTTTATGTCCTACAGCTTTACGAGGGTGTTGTTTTCCTTCAAACAAATCAGGTCTTCCATCAAATCCTTGAATACGACGCCCTAAATTCATTTGTGCTAACTGACCTCCATGCGCAAAACAAACTCGCATATTAGGATATTTTTCATAATATCCATTTAACGTTAAAAAGTGATAGGCATCTGCGCATTGTGCCAACATCCAAATTAAGTGAAAGCGCCAACTTGTATTTTGTAGTTTGATGAATTTCTCCCCGTCATACGGATGAATTTCAACTGCTAAATTATACTTATCTGCTAATTCAAAAATAGGTTCATTTTCCTCGTCAAAAATACAACGCCATGTACCAATAGTGTCCATATAGTGTGTTGGCAAACACAACAAACGCATCCCTAACACCTCAACACACCGCTCTATTTCCCATAAAGCTCCACGAACAAACCCCGGATGCACCACAAAACCACAAGTAAACTTCCCCGGATTATCATGTTGAACACGTGCATTAAAATCGTTTTGAAAACGTAACGCTTGCTTCATTTCTTCTAAACGAAGTCCATTACCATATAATTGAGATAGGTTCAAAACCACTGCATGATCAATTTTAAAATGTTCCATCCATGCTAGTTTTTCATCTAAAAAGAAACTAGAGTCCGTCACGGGACGACTCCAGTCTTTTTGTAACATGAATTTTCTATCCTTATCTACCCAAAAAATCCCTTTGTCTTTCATAAACTGCGGAATTTGCTCTGGATAAGGCAATAAATGCGAATGTCCGTTTATTCTTAATTTGCGTTTTTTCATTTTAGTTTCTATTGCAAAATTTATGCTTTGTTTGGTGCTTCCATCACAGTACCACATTTATCACAAGTACATTTCTCTTTGTCAGAATAGTACTTATCAAAAATTATTGGCATATCAGTTTCAATATTATCTAAAGCAAATTCTTCTCGGTATAATTGATGTCCACAATTTTCACAATACCATTCCAAGGCATCCATCATTCCTTCATCACGTGGATATTCAATAACTAAACCTACTGTATTCGCTTTACGTTGTGGTGAGTGTGGCACCTTCCCTGGTAACAAATAAATATCTCCTTCATTAATTTCAACATCAATCATTTCCCCTTTGTCGTCAATGATTTTTAGCACCATATCTCCTTCTAATTGATAGAAAAACTCTGGTGTTTCATTGTAGTGATAATCCTTACGATTGTTAGGCCCTCCAACAACCATTACGATATACTCACCATTATCCCAAACCTGTTTATTTCCTACTGGTGGCTTTAGTAAATGACGGTTTTCATCAATCCACTTTTTGAAATTCAAAGGTTTTACTAACTTGCTCATTTTATTTAGGTTTTTAGGCTTTTAGATTGTTTTAAAGATACTTAAATAGTCTTGTTTCTAAAAGTCTTTATTTTTGATCTCTTTTATAAAGATTTTGTTCTTCCTCCATCAACAGGGACATTAATTCCGTTGATAAAACTTGCTCTTTCACTTGCTAAAAACACAATAGCATTAGCTACTTCTTCAGGTTTTGCAAAACGTTTTGCTGGCGATGCATTTTTCATCATTTCTGCAACTTCATCGATAGTTTTACCTGTTTTTGCTGCTTTATTATTGATAATTTCTGTCAAACGCTCTGTGGCTGTAGCTCCTGGTAACACATTATTCACTGTAATTCCGAATTGTCCTAACTCATTCGCTAATGTTTTACTCCAATTGGCAACTGCGCCACGTATGGTATTTGAAACTCCTAAACCATCTAACGGTTGTTTTACTGATGTAGAGATCACATTAATTACTCTACCATAACCTTCCTCTTTCATAAAAGGAACTACCGCTTGCACCAACACATGATTGCATTTTAAATGCATGGTAAAAGCACGTTCAAACTCTTCTAACTTGGCATTAAATACTGGACCTCCTGCAGGTCCTCCTGTATTATTCACCAAAATATGAAACTGTAAGTTAATCGCTTCTAATTTCTCTTTTAAATCTACTGGATTGGTGAAATCAGCAACTAAATACCCATGATTTTGTTTATTGTTTGGTAATTCTGTCAACACAGCTTTCAGCTTTTCTTCACTACGAGCTACCAAAGTAACATTTACTCCTTCTTGAGCCAATTGTATTGCTGCTGCTTTTCCTATTCCTTGTGTGCTACCACATACCAAGGCATTTTTATGTTGTATCTCTAAATTCATTTTATTCGTTATTCTGAATCATTTGTTTAATCTTAACCGCTTTCTCAAAATGATCTAATTGATGTGTTTGAATCCACCAAGTAGCCACTTCCATCAGTACTTTCGGATTGTCATTTTTATTTTTGAAAAATGCATAAAACGAAAGCCCTACATTTTCTCCTTTTTTAACAATCTTCTCTTCACAAACAGCAATTATTTTTTCCTTTATTTCTTTATTCATATTTTATACATACATTTTTGGGTTCTGTAAAAAAGCGTAATGCTTCAAAACCTCCTTCACGCCCTACTCCACTCGCTTTTTGACCTCCAAAAGGTGTTCTTAAATCACGTAATAACCAAGTATTCACCCAAACAATTCCTGTATGTAATTCTTTAGACATACGCATGGTTCTTGTCAAGTTGTTTGTCCACAATGTTGATGATAGTCCATATACCACGTCATTAGCTAACTGTAAAGCTTCTTCTTCTGTTTTAAAAGACATTAAAGTAACTACAGGCCCAAAAATCTCTTCTTGATTTAACCTACACTTGTTACTTGAAACTTCAATAATCGTCGGTTGTAAATAGTAACCGTTCTCACAATTCTTAACAGTGACTCTGTCACCTCCGTATAAAATCTTCCCTCCTTCTTGTTCCGCAATATCTATGTATGATTTTACCTTTTCTAGATGTGGTTTCGATACCAAGGCTCCAATATTTGTATCTTCATCAAAAGGATTTCCTATTTTTAATTGCGATACTTTTTGAACAAAATCTTTTTTGAATTGCTCGTAAATACTTTCCTCTACAAAAATTCTACTTCCGCACAAACAAACCTGACCTTGATTTGCAAATGAAGAGCGAACTGTAGTCACTAACATATTCTCATAATCGCAATCTGCGAAAATGATGTTTGGATTTTTACCTCCTAACTCTAACGATAATTTCTTAAACATTGGTGCTGCTGTACGAGCGATATGTGCTCCTGTGGCGGTTCCTCCTGTAAATGAAATCGCCCTGATATCTGGATGTTCAATAATGGCTTGTCCTGTGGTGGTTCCTAATCCGTGAACTATGTTTAATACTCCTTTAGGTAAACCTGCTTCATTACAAATCTCCCCTAACAAATAGGCTGTCATAGGTGTAACTTCACTCGGTTTTGCTACAACACAATTTCCTGCAGCTATTGCTGGAGCTATTTTCCACGTAAATAGGTAAAGTGGCAAATTCCATGGAGAAATACATGCAACTACACCAATCGGTTGACGTAACGTAAAGTTCATCGCTCCTAAACCTACACTTTCGTGAGCTTCGGATGAAAATTGTGTAATTGCATCTGCAAAATATTGAAAATTAGATGAAGCTCTCGGAATATCAATCGCTGTAGCTAAACTTAAAGGCTTTCCATTATCCTTAGCCTCAGCTTTTGCTAGTTCAGGAAGTTTTTCTTGAATCAAACTCGCTATTTTAGAAAGAATTCTTCTACGTTCATTCAACGTCGTATTCGACCAAGACGGAAAAGCTTCCTTAGCTGCTTTATATGCTAATGCTACATCTTCCTTCGTTGAATTAGGAATTTGCCCGTAAACCTCTCCAATTGATGGATTATAATTATCGATATAATTATTAGCTACTGGCGCTACCAGTTCTCCATTTATGTAGTTTTTAATGTTCATTTCATTCACAGATTAAAGAAAAAAGACTTCTTTCGTCTTGGTTCTCGGTTCTTTATTCTTGTTTCTTATACGCCACCACTTTAATTTCAATCAATAAATGAGGATGTGGTAATTGATGTACAGCTACCGTTGTTCTAGTTGGTCCGTTATAATCAAAATATTCAGCATATACTTCATTATAGCCTCCAAAATCATTCATATTCACCAAAAATGAAGTTACATCTACAATATCTGATAAGTCTGCTCCTACTTCTTGTAAAATATCACGAATGTTTTCTATTACCGCTCGGGTTTGCTTTTTAATATCTAAGTTGGTCGTTCCAAATTTATCTACGGCAACACCTTCAAAAGAATTATCAGGTCTACGTGAACTGGTTCCAGATACATAAATGAAATCCCCTACTTGTTTTACATGCGGAAACTTTCCTCTTGGTATTGCTTTTCCTTTGATTACTTTACTATCCATGTTTTATATTTTTTAATTTCAAATGCATTTTTCATGAGATTTCTCCCTTTGATAGAAATGACATTTACGAACTGGCTAACTCTATTAATTTATTCGTGGTTTTAAAGTTACGAGTAGTTGCTGAAACTTTTAACTTTCTTTCAAAAAAATTATTCGTCAATTTTGTTTTCCCATACCCTCCTGCTGCATTTATGTAAACCACATCTTTTAAGATTGTGTATTCATCTTCTTTCGCATCTACTTCTACCTCTTTTATTGTAGTTTCATCGAATAAGAAAGTAAAATATATTTGTTTTTCGTTTAAATTACTATAAGGGTTGTTTTGAAGAATCTCTTTTATTTCTTTTACTTCTTTTGCTAGAACAAGAACATCATAATCATATTTTTCTTTAATTTTTGTATGAATATTCTTTTCTACCTCTTTTGAGTCTTCTCTAGTTTTTAACACAATATTGCCACTTTGGATATAGGTCTTTATAGTATTATATCCCAGTTCTTCTAACAGTGTTTTTAATTCTTGCATCGGAATTTTATTTTTCCCTGAAACATTAATCCCTCTTAACAAAATAATTATTGTGTTCATTTTATCCTTGCAATCCTTTTCTTAAAACCTCTTTAATACCTTCTAAATTATCTGAAAATGACATCATTTGGTTTAATATTTGAGCCATTTCATTTTTATTCCCCAAACCTTTTAGCTTATTATTCTTAACAAAAATTTCTTTTATATCATTCCATCGGTTTGCTTCGTTTTCTGATATATCTCCTATTAATTCTTTATACTTCAATAAATTTGCTTCAGCAGAAGATGTTAATGTTTGAGATTCACTTTCATAATGAGACAATACCAGTCTTTTTAACTCATTATCATTCATTATTGGTACTACTTTAGCTACTAACTTATTCATGTCTCGATATGAACCTTGTAACTTAAAAGAGGGTTCTGTTCTGTATTCATCTTCCTTTGCAGCCGACTCAATATATGCTTTATTTACTTTTAAGATGGTATTCCTTATAGTTATTACTTTTTCTAATACCGAAATATAATCTTGAATCTCTTGCTTTGTATGATTTCCTTTCAACTCCCCTTCTTCAGTATTATTTTCAACTCTATTTATCAAAGCATAAACATCTTCAAAATATTTACTACTTAACTGGTGTAGTATAGGATTTGATGTTAATGAGTTTTCTATTAAACTAAGTTTAAATAAATGATCTGTATCTCCTATAATATCTCCTAAGTTATATATATCAGCTCGGTTAGCCAACATATCAGGTATTTGAAACTTATCTCCACTTTCAGTATATGGATTTCCAGCCATAATTACACAAAACTTCTTTCCTCTTAAATCATATGTTTTTGGCTTTCCGTTATATACTCCTTCTATTTTTCTTGTTCCATCTGAAAGAGAAATGAATTTTTGTAAAAACTCAGAATTACAATGCTGAATATCATCTAAATACAACATTACGTTATCTCCCATTTCAAAAGCTAAATTTAACTTTTTGAGTTCTTCTCTAGAAGCTGAATTTGTTGCTGCTTCCGGGTCGACTGAGGTTACCTCATGACCAATGGCAGGTCCATTAATTTTCATAAAGATTAATCCTAACCTATTGGCTAGGTACTCCATCAAAGTAGTTTTTCCATAACCTGGGGGTGATATTAAAAGTAACATCCCCATTCTGTCTGTACGTTTATTATCTCCAACCGTTCCTAACTGCTTAGATAAGTTATCTCCTATCAAGGGAAAGTAAACTTCATCTATTAGCTTATTTCGAACAAAGGAAGATAACACTCTTGGCTTAAATTCATTTAACTTTAATGTCTCTTTTAAATTTTCTACCAATAGGTGTTTCGCCTCTTTGTATGCTAAAAAATTAGGTACGTCTTCTTTTGAAAAAACCTCTAATCTTTCAATAAAACTATGATAATTAAATTCAAAACTTCCTTCAATAATAGTATCGTGTTCTCCTCTTAACTCTTTAATGGTTTCTTCAGGGTTTGCATGTAAAACAGCATTAGGCTCATGGTGAAATAATAATAACGAAATTACTTCATCTGTGTAATTTTCATTTCCATCAATAGATGTTATAAATGAGCTTACCCATTGTTTAGTCAGCTGGATTTTTGCGCTATAATCTGTAGTCTTTTCAAGATTACTTTTAAACACATGTAATGCATCTTGTTTTGTTAGATACTTTATAAAGTCTTCTTTTATTCCCAACGCAATAGCACTTATTATAAATGAATTAGTGCTTTTTAATTGGTTAAATAGGTAACTAGCTATTGTTTTTCCTACCTCTTTAGAAAACAATAAAGTTTCTTCTGAAAGAGTAGTTATTTCTTTTTGTAATTTATTTATTAAAAAATCGTATTCTTTACTTTCAGGAAAGAATCGTAGGACATCTCCTGATGCTTTTATTGAAAAATTATAATAATCTTGATGCTCTTTAGGCAAAGAATTCCAAAAATATTGAGCGTATGCTCTAGTGTTTGAAGCGTATGTTAATAAACCTAATTCGTGATGTTTATGGACTAGTGTATACAATATTTTAAAAGCATCAACATCGTGTACACCTTTTACATATCCTTCTGCAAACAAGCTTCCACTTTCATTTTGAACTAACGCTAATAAACCTTGTTCGTTTAGCTTTAATAATTCATCTATTGAATACGAAGTAAATAATTTATACGCCAGATAAGAAGATCTATACACTAAATCGTTCTCAGAAACTAGTTCTTGATTCCAATATTTTTCAGATTTAAGTAAAATTTCATTTTCAACTTCTTGATAGAAATTGGTTCCTGTTAAATGATAATGTAACGTTTGATCTTTGTAAACTATTGATAAATCCAACGGTTGTTTATTAACTCCAAACTTGTGTTTTCCTAAGCGAATTATATTCTCACCATCTTCATATAACTCTTGTTTATCTTTTAATTTTCTTAATGCATCTTCTTTAGCTACTTTAAGTTGTGTTTCTATAGCTTCAGCTTTACCAACTGACTCTAAATCTTTTAATTGATTAACAATATCTCTAACTTTGTTAATCATTAAATCAGCAGCAAAATATCCGTTAATATCTTCAACTGAGGGGTAACTTTGTGCCTTTTTTGCTATACTTTTTAAAATTCTTTCAGAAGCAGCGCTTAATGCTTCTATTTTCTTATTTCTTTTTTCGAGTATTGTACTCTTTCGGGCATCAAAAGCATTATGAACTTCTTCTCTCTTCTCTATAATTAAGGAAATAAATTCTTCAAAATCGGCAAACTTACCTTCAATTTCCTCTAACTGAATTGCTATTTTTGTGAGGAACTCATCACATTTTTCTGGCGTAGTAGCCATATCAATGTAATTAATAATACTTTGATCTATAAGTTTTAATTGAGCAGAAAAATCTGCCTTAGCTTCTTTACTTCCTAAAGTTTTAATTGTATTTTTAATTCCTGCTTTTAATTGATTTAATGTAGCAAAGATTAAAGAGATATTATCAATAATCCTAGTCGATTGAGAAGTATCTTCTATTTCTAAATTTGTTACAATTTCAATTAAAAGTTCTAAATCTGTTGTTATTTGATCTACTTCTTTTTCAAGTTTTTTAGCTTCTACTACCTTTTTTATAGATGTTAAATCATCTTGCCTTTCTTGAACGCGTTTATGGTAGGGTTTTAGAGCTTGATCATTCAACAAAAATTCTACACATCTTTTTGATATTATTGTGTTTTGTTCTTCAATTGAGTTTTCAATTTCTTCTAATATATCAATTGCTATATAACGAACATCTTTCAAGCTTATGACCTGCCCTCTTAATACTCGTAGTTGATTTAATAAGTCAACAAAATCTTCTATGGTCTTAAAAGAAGTACTTTTGATCTTACTTAAAAGTTCATTAGATTTTTCTTGAATAATCTTGCCTTCTTTAGCTGCTTGTTGCTTTAATTGAGTTACCTTTTCAAATTCATCAATAGCAGCATTTGCTGCATCGTTAATTTCTGCAACAGGTACACTTAACTGTTCTGTTTCGGGCTCATTTATCCAGTAATAACTACTATTAATATCATTAGATTTCTTAGCTATATCACTATATAAACCAGCATAACTATCTTCTTTATTTAAAAGTGTTATTAATTCATGGCACTCTGCCATTGCTTTTACAATATCTTTATTACCAATCTTATAAAGTAAGGTATCTTCATGTAATGATGGAATACTGTCTGTTTTTACATAAGGTGTTTGCCAAATTTGAACAACATGATGTTTTGTTTGCTCATTTTCAGTTTTGAAGTAACACAATTCTCCATTCTCTAAAATTGTAAAACCATTGCAAACAATAGGTGTTTTTACCTCTTGCTCAATAATGTTATAAGACATTAATATATATAGCCCTCTTATTGTAGCATAAAACACATATAAAAAGTCTTCTCCGTTGGGAGAAACTATTTTCTCTTGGAACTTAACGTCTTTAGCGTTATTTTCAAAAAGTTTATACTGCCCTGTTTGTAAATAATATCCATCAGGAAAAATAAGACCTTGATCGTCTGGTAATAATACAGCACAGTCTTTAACACTATTTACTTTTTGAACTTCTTGTAACTTATGATTATAAATAAAATAACGAGCTTCTTCCTGAAATGGTTTTATCTCTAATAAAATAAGGTTTCCTAAATCGGCATAACGAAACTGACCATCATCTAATGTTTGATCAACATGTTCTACTGGCTCTTCAAGAATTCCTTTTCCTTCATCAGTGTTATCTTCTATCTTAATAGTTAAATCACCTCCGATAGTTTCGACAAAAACTTTATCTAAAATAGAAATATGAGAGTAAGTACCATAACGGTGCATATCTCGGGTTACTTCTTGCCAATTAAATTCATGTTGCTTTGGAAACCTGTATTCATGCTCACTTCTATTATCAACATATACTAATTCATTTTCCTTTATTAACCACTTAAAAGTTTTCACATCGGTTTTACTCTCACTTAACTGGAAAACCATGTGAAGGTAATTATCTATAATTGCAAATTTTGCAAAAATAGTATTTCGATAATACTTGTATAGGTTAGTAAAGTCAGTTATGAAAGTTTCATTATGAAGAAAATCTAATGATTTTGGCTGAAAACGATTGTCTTTAAACTCATAAGCGCTGAAAACATCCGATAACTTAATATCTGTTCTTAGTCCAAAATGAACATTATATCCAAAGATTGAAGTGTTTCCTAGAGATACAATATCTCTAGCTATACAGTTGTTTTCTGTGTTAATTCTATCATTTGCTATAAGCTTTGTTTCAATTGTACCAAACACATGCTTTCTAGCATCATTTAATCTTTGTAACCTATTTAGTAGCTCTTTTTTTTGTTTTTGAAGACGGCTCTGAATAATCTCATAAGTTCCGCCATCAAGTTGTTGATTATCCATATAAAATTACGAGTTAAAATTAATTTTAAAACACTTATTAAAAGAAATCCCGAGTATTGATTTTTCAATACTCGGGCAAGTGTTATTCTAACTCATTTTTTTATTAGATATATCTAAACCTTTTGCTAAGCTAAAAAGGTTTCCTAAAAGCGTTTGATCGTCATCAGATGTTGCTCTTTCTTTAAGAGTCATTAATAAGTTAGCAATTGTTAGGTTTTTAATATCATCAGAAGAAATTCCGTATTTTACAGCAAAATCTCTAACGCGTTCCATTAAGTTTCCTTTCACATCATCACTACTTAAAATAGCATCCTTTACCTCTTGTAAATTACTACTATTTTCAATCATCTTATCTAGTCCTTTAGCCTTAGTAATTTGTCCCATTATTTGCTCAAAGAACATAGTCTCTCCTCCTACTATATCAATTTTAGCAGATTTTAATGCTTGTGCAATAACATCAGCTTGTGCATCTGCAATATCTTTTTGTATGTTGATGTGCGCTAAATCTACTTTTAAATCTTTTTCTAGACGCAGTTTAAACTCTTCGTGTTCTTTACCTACACCATCTAATTTTTTCATTGCTGCTGCTTTTTCTTCAATTCCAGCTGCATCTGCTAAGGCTTTTTCTCTTATAATTTCCGCTTCAGCCATTCCTTCTTTTCTTAGTGCTTCAGCTTTTGCTTCAATACCTACAGCCTCTGCTTTTGCTTTCTTCTCAATAATAAGTGCCTCCATTGTACCAAATCGTTCACTAGCATCTGCTTTGGCATGCATTACTTGAGCTTCTGACATTCCTAAAGTAGCTTCTTCTTTTGCTTTTGCATCTGCTAATGTCTTACGAGCATCAGCTTCTTTTTCACTTGCTTCTTTATGTGCCTGCGCTTCAATGTTTATTTCTTCTGCTTTTTGTTTTGCAGCTTCTTTTTGAGCCTCAGCTTCTTTAATTGTTTTAATTAAATCTTCTTGAGCTTTTGCTTCAGCTAACGTAATGGTAACTTGCTTTTCTCTTTCTGCTGTTTTAAACGCCTGAATATCTTTCATATTCTCTTGTTCTTCAACAACTCCTTTTTCTAAAGTAACACGATCACGAATAACATCTTGTATGTTTTTCTTTTCTACTTCAACTACCTTTTCTTTTTCTATTTGAGCTAATGTAACAATTCTTTCACGCTCAGTAGCTTCTAACATTCTATCTTTTTCTACTCTTTCAGTTTCAACAACATCTGTACGTAATTTATTCTTAGCCGCTACAATAACTTGTCGTTGTTTATTTTCTTCTGCTACTTGTACTTTTTCCTCTGTTGCTATTCTTGCTGATTCTGATTTTAATAGCTCTTCTTGATTAACTTTTAAGATTTCAGCTTCTTCTCTTGCTTTAACGTTGGCTATTTCTCTTTTTTGTTGTTCTTCTTTTTCTGCTAATTGTTTATCTAATTCTAAGATAGCTTCACGAGCTTCTACATCTTGCTTTCGAATAGTTTTCTCTTCATCTCTTTTTATCAAGTTTGCTTTAATATTTTGTGCAGCTGTTAATTCAGTAATTTTTTTAATTCCTTCTGCATCTAAAATATTATCTGCTTTTAAATAAGATACTGATGTTTGCTCTAAGTAATCAATTGCACAGTCTTCCAGCGTGTATCCATTTAAGTCAGTTCCTATTATATCAACAATTTCATCTCTAAACTCTCTACGAGCTTCATACAACTCTGTGAAGTCAAATTTTTTCCCTACCGTTTTTAAAGCTTCAGAAAACTTAGCTTCAAATAAATCTTCTAGAGTTGAAATGTCTGATGCTCTATCGCAACCTATAGTTTGTGCTACTTTTTTAATAAATTCTACTTCATTGTTTACTCTTACAAAAAAGGCAACTTTAATATCTGCTCGCATGTTATCCTTACAAAGCAATCCATCATTACCTAAACGTTCTATTTGAATTTTCTTTACAGAAATATCCATAATTTCTACTCTGTGAAATACAGGTATTACATACATTCCTTTATCTGTTGCTACTTTAGTTCCTCCGAAACCTGTACGTATCAATGCTTGCCCTTGCGGTACTTTTTTGTAAAACATTGCTATTATAGCAAAGTATAAAATAATAAGGAATAGAATTAAACCTACACCTACTCCAATAACCTGTAATAAACTGTTTGTCATAGTTCTTTTTTTAAATAATTTGTTTTTAATTTATATATGATTGTGCGTAATAAAAAGACTTATCTTGGCTTTGTTTTATAATCAAGATTTGCTCTCTAAATTGTATAGGACTCCCATCTAACGATTTAATATTTATTGATAAATGAGTCCCTTCAGCTTTTACTTCAGCTGAACCTAATTTTTTTTCTTTGATGTTCGATAAAGAAACTCCTACTCTACCTACTATATCTATCGGTAAATCTCCGTGTTGATTTAAGTTCTTAAAAAAACTTTTAAAAGGTGTTGTAAAAATTTTATTGATAAACAACGAGGGTAAAAAACCTATTAACATTAATGCAAAACCAAAGCTATTGTTTATACTTCCTGTTAAAACAGTAGAAAATGCCGTACAAATCCACCAAATAAAAATCCAACAGGTAAACGTAAACATAAAAGGTAACCCTACAAAATTGAAGTAAATCAGAAAAATTTGCCACCATTTTAATGGTTTTCTTCTCTTGCCTAGTACATCTTCTTTATTTACTTCTGCATTTGAAACATCATGAAAATCTGCATTCCCTCCTTCTATTCCTGAATCTGTATCAATATCAAAATCTGCATCGATATCTACGTCTATATCTAAATCGAAATCAACTCCTGAAATCATTGTCACTATCCAATACAACAAAAGTATAATTACCAGTATTGTAAGTGGTAAGTTAACAGATGAAAATATAATATCAGTAAAAGTGTTCAATTTTATTCTTCTTTACTATTTAACCCTAATTTTTCTTTTAATTTTGACAGACTTTCTTCTGCCGAAGTTTCAGTTACATCTGCTGCCTCTGACAGTTCCTGATCTATTGATTTAGATGATTTCGCTATTTCTCCATAAGCTTCAGCCAAAGCTTCTTCTTGTTTCACTTTCTCCTTCATACGCTCTAACATAGCAACAGTACTAGCACTATCAATATCAGCCATTTGTTTATTCAAGTTCTTAGTTGCCTTAGAAACTTTAACTCTTGCTTTTAATGTTTTTAATTCATTTTCCCACTTACTAATATTCTGTTTAATCTCTTGAATATTGTGCTCTAATTTACTTACTGAGTCATTAAACTGAGCTTCTTCTTTTTTTACCATTCCTATTTTATGGTTTGTCTCTTCTTTTTTCATTAGAGCTTCTTTTGCTAATCGATCTGCTTCAGATACTTCTATATCACCATTTTGTCCTTTCTTTAAAATCAACACAGCTTTTTGCTCATAATCCTGACTCTTATATGTTAATTCTTCTACATCATTTTTAGCTCTAATAGCCAACGCCTTTACTTGCGCTAAGGATTCTAAACTCTTCTCTAAATTCAGTTTTAAGTCTCTAATTCCTTGTTCTGTCATTTTAATAGGATCCTCCATTTTATCTATCGCAGAATTTGCTTCTGATTGCCCTATTTTAAAAAGTCTTTTAAAAAAATTCATATCTATTTTTTTTAATATTTTGAAAAATTAATAATGTGATCTGAGTATTCACTCAAGAGTAAGCTAAGTGAGTTTAAACTCGCTTCAAACTCATTAGCGTCTAAATTCTCTAATTGAAGTGTATCTCTAAAAATAACACGCTCTCCACTTTCATCTAAGACAAAAGCTCCGTGGATTATATCTCTATTCTTTTGCAGTAAACTCCTAAAAACTTCTTGATTAGGCTCTTTAATTTTAAAGATATATTGTTCAAAAATTATAATTGGATTTGCAACTCCTATAATTAAGTTTTTAATTCCTTCGTTTTCTTTCTCAACAACAAAAATACCTTCTTCTTGATTTTCTTTTATTATATTGAAATTTAACCCAAGTAAAAACTCCTTTACCTTACTAAAATGTGTATTCATTTTTAAGCAGTTTGATTAGTTAATATAGCATTCTTTTTAAGCGATAATATTACAAAAAGTTTCTAAAATCAAAGACACTTAACATAATATTATTAGCAATATAGATTCAAAAAAATTAATTTTAAACATCCCCCTACTAATTTTTAAACTAAGAAAATTAGCAAAAACAAAAATAATTAGCTAATATTGTTTGCTCAAATATACAAAAATAAAAACATTTAGCAAATAAAATTAGCAAAAACATGTCGTTCTTTGGTAAAAACATAAAAAAAATCAGAAGTGTTAAACGTTTAAGCCAGCAAGCTTTTGCAGAACTCTTCAACCTTAAGAGAGCTACACTGGGCGCTTATGAAGAAGGTAGAAGCGAACCAAAAATTGATACCATTATAAAGATTGCTAATTATTTTAGCATTCCTATAGACAATTTATTAACTTCAGAGCTCACAGTTAATAATTTACTTCAGTTTAAAGAGGATTTAACCCTAGAAACTGAAAAACTATCAAAAGAAACCTTCACCATTATACCTTGCATAACCGAAAAGACAATTACAGAATACATAAAACACCACAACAAAACTTCTTTTATTGATGATTTATCCAAAATTCAACTCCCTATTAACTCTCAAAAAAAACTCAGAGCTTATACTGTTTCTAATTTAGAAATGGCTAATCACAATAATGGATTATACCCTAACGACATAGTAATAGGCCAGTTTACACCAAACAATACTATTAAGAACTTAAAAAATGGAGAACTCACACTAACTCTTGTTAAAAATGAATTGATTCTACGCAAACTATACATTGAAAACGATTCTGTAACTCTACGTGCAAACCATAAAAACATCTCCGATAAAACATTTTCTATTACGGATATTAAAGAATTATGGAAAATACAATATGTATTTTTCAATAGAATTCCTGACCTTAATACTTCTATAGAAAATAAACTTTCTTTTTTAGAACAAGAACTTTTGAAACTAAAAAGAGAACTACAATAAACAACTATCTAAATCCAGCAATTTTATCTTCTTCTAAAATTTCGTTGGTTTCTTCTTGCACCTTTTTTAATACCTCATTCAAATCGGTGATTGCATCTAAATCATGATGAGCCACCATATTTAACAGAGCTTTATCTTGCGCACGTCCTTTTTTCATCGCTTCTGCATACGGAATCTCTTCATTAAAAGTTACCATAGAATACTTTGAAAAATATTCTGTTGGAAACGTCTTCTCTAAGTCCATTTCTAACTTCCTCTTTTGCTTAAATAATGAATTTGCTACATGATCACGCATTTCGTAAAAATTATCGATAGCTAAATCAGCAATTGCATCGGTATCTTCTTTACGCGCCTTTTCATACGCTTTAAAAGTAGCTTGCCAATCTCCTTCGTGCGTATCCAGAATCGTATCAAATACGGTTACATCTTCAAACGAAGCATTCATTCCTTGTCCATAAAACGGAACAATAGCATGTGCTGCATCTCCCATTAACAAAGTTTTGTTTTGATAATGCCAAGGCGAGCATTTTACCGTTCCTAAAGCTCCTGTTGGATTGTTTAAAAACTCATCTTTAATACTTGGTATCAACGCTAAAGCATCTGAAAATTCTTTTTCAAAAAACTCAGTTATCTTTTCTTCGGAAGTTAAGTTGTTGAAATTGTATTCTCCTTCGTCGTAACTTAAAAACAAGGTTACCGTAAAACTTCCATCTAAATTTGGCAACGCAATTAACATATACTCTCCACGAGGCCAAATATGTAAATGATCTTTACTTATTTGGTGTTTTCCTGACTTGTCTGCAGGAATTTCTAATTCCTTGTATCCGTGTGTTAAGAAATTCTGCGAATAGCTAAACAAGAATTTTCTTTCTAAATAGTAGCTTTTCCTCAATGCAGATCCTGCACCATCTGTTCCAAAAATCACATCTCCATCTACTGAAAACTCTTCCTTCGTATTGTAGTTTTTAAAATGCGCTACCGTATTTTCAATATCAACCGAAGTACATTCTGTATTAAAATGAATGCTTACATTTTCGTGTGCTTCCGCTTCGTTTAATAAGATTCCGTTTAAGTCTCCTCTCGAAATAGAATTGATATATTCTCCTTCTCTACCTGAATAATTAGAAGCAAACGTATTTCCCTCTCTATCATGCATTAAACGTCCGTACATCGGAATACAAATTTCACGCGCTTTTTCTTCTACACCACATAAACGAAGTGCTTTAAAACCACGATCCGATAATGCTAAGTTGATAGAACGTCCTGCTGAAATATCGGTAACTCGTAAATCTGGACGACTTTCATACATTGCTACTTTATATCCTCTTTGTGCTAAACGAAGTGCTAATAAACTTCCGCATAAACCAGCACCTATGATTACTATGTTGTCTTTTTTACTCATTTATTATTTGAATCGCTTTTTTATATGTTTCTTCACTTGTTTTAGTGTGAATTTCAGGAATAAATTTTTCTCTTGGTGTACCGTTTGCGTGAAACAGTTTTTCAACAGGAAAACATAAATTGATCTTAGTATTTGGTAACCTATCACATTCAATAGCTCCTAACAATTTTGCCATCTCAGTTCCTACTACTGTTGCCGATTTTATGTTATCAAAACCTTGTGCTATTGCTTCTCCTACACTTCCTGTCCACCTTCCTGCTAATACAATAACTGGTTTTTTATATGGATTTTTTAAAGGTGTTAATAACTCAATCCAACTTCTTTTTATACCAAACTCTCTTTCTAAACTTACTTTTTCATGTTTTTGATATGGAATTGTTTCCGATATAAACTTTCCCATAATACTTTTAGCTACTTCGGCATTACCTCCACTTGGTGTATCTCTTAAATCTACAATTATCGCTTTGGTATCTCTAAACTCATCTACCTTTTTAGGAAAAGCTTTAATTACTTCATTGTTTCCTAAAGAATTATTTAGCTTTATATACCCTATATTTCCTTTTATAATTCTTGAACTTAAAGTTCCGTTTTCTTTTTTTAAGGCTGTAGGTTTGTTTAATTTATATTGTTTTTCTTTTCCATTTTCTAGTACTAGAATCACTCTTTCTTCATTATGCTTTCCAGCAAACCATAAATTGGCAAAAAACTCTTTTACATCGCCTTTTGGGTTTTTAAAAGATTTTGGCAGTACTTCTTCTACTAAATCTTCAATTTTACGATTGTTAATACGAAGTAATTCATCTCCAACCTTTAATCCTGTTTCTTCAATTTCAAAACCCGATCTAATGTCAGCTATGTAATATTTTCCATCCTTTATTTTTACCCATGCATCAGTTGATGTTGGAATTAGTCGGAATGAAGATTTTAAATTTCGATTAATCCCCGTATGAGGGTCGTATAGTTCGTACGTTATATTCTCTATTAACCTAATAAACTGAGAATCATCCGAAACATTTTCTACCTCTTTTTGATAAATCTTTTTTACCTCATCCCAATTTGTTTGTTTTTGATCAAAGTAAGCGTAGAATCCATCAAACATACTCCACAAATAATCAAAATCTTTTTGATACTTAGTTTGAGCTATACTACTAAAACTACATAGAGCTAAAAAAACAACAACTACTTTTTTCATTTATAGCAATGTTTTTAAAATTTCAACCATTCTGTATACATCTTCAAAACTGTTATACATTGGCACCGGTGCACAACGAATTACATCAGGTTCTCTCCAGTCGGTTATAATATTATTTTCGGTTAGTTTTTTGTGTAAACTTTTGTCTGCATTCTTTACTTGGATAGATAATTGACAGCCTCTTTCTTTCGGATTAGATGGCGTAATTATTTTAATTCTATCGGTATCAATCTGATTAATTAGATATTCAAAATAGCCCGTTAATTTTTCCGATTTAGCTCTTAACGCTTCCATTCCTACTTCTTCAAACATATCTAACGAAGCTCTAATTGCTGCCATCGATAAAATAGGAGGATTTGATAACTGCCAACCTTCTGCTCCTGGCATTACATCAAAGGGTTGACGCATGTTAAAACGAGTTTCTTTGTTATGGTTCCACCAACCTGCAAAACGAGGTAACTCTTTATTATGTGCATGTTTTTCATGTACAAACAATCCTGCTAAACTTCCAGGACCCGAATTTAAATACTTATAGGTACACCAAGCTGCAAAATCAACTCCGCTATCATGTAATTCTGGAGAAATATTTCCCGCACCATGTGCTAAGTCAATCCCTACCTTACAGTTTTTTACATGTCCTATTTCTGCAATACGTTTGATATCTAAATACTGTCCTGTATAATAGTTCACTCCTCCAATCAACAACAAGGCTATTTCATCACCTTGCTCATCTACTATTTTCTCTAAATCTTCAATACGTAATAATTCTTCTCCTTCACGAGGTTTCCATTCTATCAATCCTTCTTCTGTATCAAATCCATGGAATTTTAATTGCGATTGTACTGCATATCTATCCGAAGGAAAAGCATCACTTTCTATAACGATTTTATACTTTGTTTTGGTCGGTTGATAAAACGACACCATTAACAAATGTAAGTTGGTCGTAAGCGTGTTCATCACCACTACTTCAATTGGTTTAGCTCCCACTATTTTTGCCATTGAATTGGTTAAAAACTCATGATATGGCATCCATGGATTTCGAGCTTCAAAATGACCTTCTACTCCATATTTTGCCCAATCGTCTAATTCTTGTTGAATGTATTGTTGTGTTTGTTTTGGTTGCAACCCAAGAGAGTTTCCTGTAAAATACAACCAATCATTTCCTTTTGCATCTTTAGGAATATGAAACTGTGCTCTTAAGTGTGCTAATTTATCTTCTTTATCTAACTGTTGTGCGTAACTAAGTGTTGGTTTGTACATACTTATCTTTATTTCTAAAAACCATTTCAAAACACTAAAGATACTTCATTTTTGATTCTAAATAAAAACTAAAGTGTTTCATATAATAAAACGTTGTTTCATAAATCTACGTAACTTTATTATATTAGTCAATAATTTTCCAAAAAAATGAAGCTAGATTCCAAAAATTTAAATCAATCCATCATCAAAGCATTTACGGTTTTAGATGCTTTTACCAGTAATAAAAAAGAATGGGGTGTTAGAGAACTAGCTGCTAAAACTGGCTATAACAAGAGTACGGTATACCGATTACTAAGTACTTTAGTTTCGTTGAATGTTGTACTGCAAAACGAGAATGAAAAATACCAGCTAGGGAGCAAGTTATTTGAGTTGGGCAATCGTGTTTCTATATACAAATCACTAAGAAATTTAACTAATAAACCTATACAAAAGGTAGCTTTAGATATTCAAGAAACGGTTTTATTGGGTATTTTAAAAGAGCAGCAAGTGCTACACATTAATAAAGCTGATAGTTTACAAGGACTAAAAATAAGTACTTCTATAGGTTCTTATGCTCCCATTAATGGAAGTGCTATTGGAAAATTATTACTAGCTTTTGCTTCACCAGAATCACAAGAATACTTTCTAGATTTGGTTACTCTAAGACCTTTTACCAAAAACACCATCACTTCTACTTCAAAATTCAAAGAAGAATTACTACTAATTCAACAACAAAAATTTGCATTAGACATAGAAGAATCAGAATTAGGCTTGGTATGTATTGCTATTCCAATTTATAATAAAAAAGGAAAAGTGATTGCTGGAATCAGTGCTTCTGGACCTTTAAGTAGGTTTAAAATGGAGAACGTAACAAGTTATATTCAAATTTTACAGAAAGGAGCCAATATCATAGAACAGAATTTAAGTGACTTTGATAGTTTATAAAATTATGAAACAAATAAAAACACTCTTACAATCTTTTGCTGACATCTCTGAAAAGGATTCTAACTATTTTTGCTCTAAACTCCAAAAAGTGACACTTCAGAAGAAAGAAATTGTATTAACCAAAGGAACCACTGAAAACTATCTTTCTTTTGTTGAAACAGGAATTTTAAGGTTATTCATTCCTAAAATTGAAAATGATGTAACATTTGGTTTTGTTTTTAAAAACAGCTTTATCAGTGCTTATGACTCTTTTTTAGCACAAACTCCTTCTGAATATAGTATTGAAACGTTAACCCCTACTATTTTATGGAGATTATCTTTTAATGATTTAGAAGACATTTATCAAAACACCTCCATTGGCAATGAAGTAGGAAGGAAAAACGCGGAGAATTTATTTTTACTAAAATCGAAACGAGAACTTTCTCTTTTAAACAATACACCTGAAGAAAGATACCTCAACCTTTTTCAAGAAAGACCTGAATTAATCCAGCACATTCCATTAAAATACATAGCATCTTATATTGGAATAACTCCACAAGCACTGAGTAGAATTAGAAAACGAATTTATTAACCCAAGTTCATTGACTCCTTCTTAAAGTTTCTTCAATTTTGGATAAAACTTTTTAGGCAATGAAACCATTATTTATTTTACTTCTAACTTTTATAGTTTCTATAGGAATACAAAGACTTATTTCAAAAAACATTAACTACCTGCTTTCTGCCAGAATAGCCATGTGCACTATGCTATTGTTTACTGCATTAGGGCATTTTCTATTTACTGATGGCATGAGTAAAATGATTCCAAATTTTATTCCTTTAAAGCCAACTTTAGTATTAGCAACAGGAATTTTAGAAATTATATTAGCTATAGGCTTATTATTACCAGTTTACCAGAAAACAACTGCTTGGATTCTTATCTTTTTCTTACTACTTATGCTCCCTGCAAACATAAAAGCTAGTTTAGAAAACTTGAATTATCAAACGGGAACTTATAACGGAAAAGGACTTTCTTATTTGTGGTTTAGAATTCCATTACAACTCTTTTTTATTGCTTGGGTTTACTTTTCCACCTTAAAGAAATAACTATAAACAAAAACAAGGTCTACATTTTACTGCAAACCTCGAATAGTAAAAATTACATAGAATACGTTTTTAATACAGTACTCTAAATTTAATTGTTCCTTCAACTTTTTTAAGCTTTGTTATTACTTCTTGATTATATTCTTTATCAACATCAGTAATTACATACCCTACTTTTTCATCTGTAGAAAGATATTGTCCTGTAATATTCAATTCATATTTTGCTAATACCTTATTAATCTTTGCCATTATTCCAGGTACATTTTTATGAATATGTAAAAAACGATGTGCATTTTTATGCTTAGGTAAACGAATATTTGGGAAATTAACCGCATCAACCGTATTCCCTGAATTGATATACGCCATAATTTTGTTCGGAACAAAATCAGCAATATCTCTTTGAGCTTCTTCTGTACTACCTCCCACATGCGGAGTTAAAATCACATTATCTAAGCCTTTTAACTCAGTATAAAACTCACCATTTTTTCTTGGCTCTTCAGGATATACATCTACAGCAGCACCTGCAAGTTTACCTGATTTCAACGCATCCACCAATGCTTCAATATCTACTACAAATCCGCGAGAAAGGTTTACCAAATGCGCTCCATCTTTCATTTCAGCTAACTCTTCCTTTCCTATATAGTTTTTGTTTGCTGAATTATCATCTACATGCAAGGTTACCACATCAGAAATATTCAACAACTCTTTTAATGTATCTAATTTTGTTGCGTTCCCTAAAGCTAATTTATCTTCAACATCATAATAGTAAACGTCCATTCCCAAAGCTTCTGCCAATACAGATAATTGTTTTCCTATGTTTCCGTATCCAACAATTCCTAACTTTTTACCACGCACCTCTCTTGATCCTTGTGCTGTTTTATTCCATTGGCCGTTGTGAATTTCTGTACTTCTTTGAAACACACTACGCATCAACATAATGATTTCTCCAATTGCTAATTCTACTACCGAACGAGTGTTACTATATGGTGCATTAAAAACTACTACTCCATTTTCTTTACATGCTTCTAAATCGATTTGCTTCGTTCCAATACAAAAAGCAGAAACCACCATTAATTTTTCAGCAGCTTCAATTACTTTACGAGTTACTTGTGTTTTAGAACGGATTCCTAACACATGAACATCTTTTAATTTTTCAATCAATTCATCTTCCGATAAACTTCTTGAAACAGTTTCTACAGAAAATCCATCACCTGTCAACTTTGTAAAAGCATCAGGGTGCACGTTTTCTAATAATAATATTTTAATTCTGTTCTTTGGGTATGATAGGTTTCTAGGCAATTTATTAACGTATAAAAATTCATCTAAATTTGGAGTAATATGGTCGGCATTTGCGATTGTCTTATCTCTCGATACATTTTCTGTATAAGCAAAAAAAGTATCAGCAACACCTGCTTCCTTGGTTACAGCATCACTATAACCATCTCCAATTACTTGTACTTCACCTTCTAAATTTAAGGATTTTAAACAATCTATCTTACCGTTGTGCTTAGATAATGGGTTTTGGGTATCAAATCCAACAATAACTCCATCTTTATTAAACTCAAAAGTATTTGCAAATACTCTTTCAGACGGAATGTTATATTCAGCTACGATAGGATCTATAAATTCTTTAAACCCTGCTGAAATCACATAAATATCATCAGAAAAACTTTCAAAAAACTCTTTATTTCTCTCTATAGAAGGAGATACTTTTTGCTTTAGCTCCTCTATTAATAAAGGTAAATCAGACTTTTTTGCACTTAATAACTGAATACGTTTTTCTAAGGACTCAGTAAAAGAAATATCTCCATCAACTCCTTGATTAGTGATATGGATTACCTCTTGAATAATCTCATCTTTTTTCGGACTCCCATTTAAGGTGATTTCGGCTAAAACATCTAATGCTTCCACACTAGTAAGTGTGCTATCGAAATCGAAAACGAAATTTCGTTTTACTAAATTCATGTTACTTAATTTGTGTTTTTATTGTTGTGTTGTTAAGTCAACGAATGTACAAAGGTTTTCTTAAAAACACATATTACAAAACCCTTAAGTTTCAGTTTTTAACTATAAAAAACACGCTGCTTACAAGCTATTACTTTTCAAGTTTCAATACCTGCTAAAAGCTTCAATCTTAAACTAACAAAAATAACAACCAAAAAATGGGAATTGCCTCAACCCAAAAAGAACTGTAGTATTTAGACTGATTTACTCTTGCTCTCATCAATAAAATTAACAATACGGAAAACACCAATAAAAAAGCTGTACGGTATTGAGTATTCGGACTAATCATAAACTCCAACACCAAACACACCCCAAGCAAAACAACCCCAAACTTTTTAGTGTTTTCTAAACCTATTTTTTTAGGAATTGTTTGTAAAGAAATAGCATCGTATTGCACATCTCTAATATCAAAAGGAAGGATTAATATTATTACCAACAAAAAACGCTGTATTACACACAAGTAAACCTCAGTTGTGAAAGAAATTTCACTAGCATATATTGGCAATAACACCGTAGTTACTGCCCATACCAAGGCCACTACTATTATTTTTAAATAGCCAACACTTCGTAAGTTTTTTTGAAATCCACTTAAAAAAGGTACTGCATATAAAAAAGTTAAAACCCCTAAAGGCACGAAAAACAATAAAGTTCTTAAAGGTAGTAACCATGCATAATAACACATCAGCAAGAAACAAATCAGCGAAAATATTTGAATGATTTGCAAGTTTTTAGTCAAACTTCGATGATGGAGTTTCGCTACTCCTGCATATTTAACAAAATTATACCCAGTAATTGTGGCAAAAAACACAAAAAAACCGAGTGATTCATCATACGAAAAACCAAAGTATAATTCCGTGATTCTAAACAAAGAAATCACCGCTAAGGCTACATGAATACTAGAATTTATATAAAAATCGAATACTTTTTTAAAAAGGTTCATCTAACAAAAATAACTTTTCTGTTTATAACCAGCTGTTTTGGTTAATAAAATATTGTTTTTAACAAAAAAATATGTAGTATCAAATCAACCAATTTCACTATTTTTGAGGCACGAAAAACAACAACACAATAATGAACACAAATTCATTTCAACTTAGGCATATAGGTCCTCGTGTTAAAGATCAGGATCAAATGCTTCAAACAATTGGCATTGAGAATTTAGACCAATTGATTTATGAAACTATTCCCGACGATATTCGTTTACAAAAAGAGCTTGATTTAGCTCCTGCCATGAGCGAATATGAATACCTAAATCACATTAACGAATTAGGTGCTAAAAACAAAGTTTTTAAAAGTTATATAGGTTTAGGATACCACGAAGCTATTTTACCTAGTGTTATCCAACGTAATATTTTAGAAAACCCAGGATGGTATACTGCGTATACCCCTTACCAAGCTGAAATAGCACAAGGACGTTTAGAAGCCTTGTTAAATTACCAAACTATGATTTGTGATTTAACAGGAATGGAATTAGCTAACGCTTCATTATTAGATGAAAGTACTGCAGCTGCAGAAGCTATGGCTTTATTATTTGATGTTCGTGAAAGAGCACAAAAGAAAGCAAACGTAAACAAGTTCTTTGTTTCAGAAGAAATTTTACCACAAACCTTATCAGTATTACAAACACGTGCTATTCCTATCGGAATTGAATTAGTTGTTGGTAACCACGAAGAATTTGATTTTTCAGAAGAGTTCTTTGGCGCTATCGTACAATATCCTGGTAAGCACGGACAAGTATATGATTATACCGATTTCGTTGCTAACTGTAACGCAAATAATATCAAAGTAGCGGTTGCTGCTGATATTTTATCATTAGTAAAGTTAAAAGCTCCTGCTGAATTTGGTGCTGACGTTGTCGTAGGTACTACACAACGTTTTGGTATTCCTTTAGGATATGGAGGACCTCACGCTGGATATTTTGCTACTAAAGAAGCTTACAAGCGTAGTATACCTGGTCGTATTATTGGAGTTACCAAAGATGTTGATGGTGGTCGTGCGTTACGTATGGCATTACAAACGCGTGAGCAACACATTAAACGTGAAAAAGCAACTTCAAACATTTGTACTGCACAAGTATTATTAGCGGTTATGGCAGGTATGTATGCTGTATACCACGGTAAAAATGGTTTACAATACATTGCAGATCGTGTACACACGAGCACTACAACTCTAGCAAAAGCGTTAAACGATTTAGGTTTCAAACAAAAGAATAGTGCTTATTTCGATACTATTTTAGTGGAAGTTGAAGCTGACAAGTTACGTCCAGTAGCAGAAGCAAACGGAATCAACTTTAACTACATCGATGCAGAGCATATTTCAATCTCTGTAAACGAAACAGTAGGTTTAAAGGAAATCAATGAAATTGTTGATTGTTTTGAACAAGCATTCAATATCAAAGATATTTTAGTTACTGAATTTACTTCAACAGATGTAATTCCTGCAGACGTAAAAAGAGCTACTTCTTTCTTAGATAACGAAATATTTAACACGTATCAATCAGAAACTGATATGATGCGTTATATCAAAAAATTAGAACGTAAAGATTTAGCATTAAATCACTCAATGATTTCTTTAGGGTCTTGTACCATGAAGTTAAATGCTGCTTCTGAAATGTTACCATTGAGTAATCCTCAATGGGGAAATATTCACCCATTTGCTCCATTAAACCAAGCAGAAGGATACCAAATCATGTTAAGCAACCTTGAAAACCAATTAAATGTGATTACTGGTTTTGCAGGTACTTCTTTACAACCTAACTCTGGTGCGCAAGGTGAATTTGCTGGATTAATGACTATTAGAGCCTATCACGAAGCAAACGGAGACACCCACAGAAACATCTGTTTAATTCCTGCATCTGCTCACGGAACGAACCCTGCATCTGCTGTTATGGCGGGTATGAAAGTGGTGGTTACCAAAACTGACGAAAGAGGAAACATCGATGTAGAAGATTTACGTGCTAAAGCTGAAAAACACGCTGATAATTTAGCTGCTTTAATGGTAACCTACCCATCTACTCACGGAGTATTTGAAAAGGCGATTAAAGAAATTACGCAAATTATTCACGATAATGGTGGACAAGTATATATGGACGGTGCAAACATGAACGCACAGGTAGGATTAACAAATCCTGCAACTATTGGTGCCGATGTTTGTCACTTAAACCTACATAAAACATTTGCGATTCCTCACGGTGGTGGTGGACCAGGTGTTGGACCAATTTGTGTGGCTCCTCAATTAGTTCCATTTTTGCCTACCAACCCTGTAATAGCAACTGGTGGTAACAATGCCATTACGGCTATTTCAGCAGCTCCTTGGGGTTCTGCATTGGTATGTTTAATCTCTTACGGATACATTACCATGTTAGGTGCTGACGGGTTAACAAACTCTACTAAGAACGCTATTTTAAACGCAAACTATATTAAAGAGCGTTTAAGCGGACATTATAGCACTTTATATACTGGTGAAATGAACCGTGCTGCTCACGAAATGATTTTAGACTGTCGTGAGTTTAAACAAAATGGAATTGAAGTTACTGATATTGCGAAACGTTTAATGGACTACGGATTCCACGCGCCTACGGTATCTTTCCCTGTAGCGGGTACAATTATGGTAGAGCCAACCGAATCGGAAGGTGTCGCTGAATTAGACCGTTTTTGTGATGCGTTAATCTCTATTAGAAAAGAGATTGCCGAAGCGAGTAAAGAAAATCCTAACAACCCGCTTAAAAATGCACCACATACGCAAGAAATGTTAACTGCTGATGAGTGGGATTTACCATACTCTCGTAAACAAGCAGCATTTCCTTTAGAGTATATTGCAGACAATAAGTTTTGGCCTTCAGTACGCCGTGTAGACGATGCTTTTGGTGACCGTAATTTAATTTGTTCTTGTAATCCTATTGAAGATTATATGGAAGCAGAAGCTTAATAAATATAACACCTATAAAAAAGACCTCGAAATTTCGAGGTCTTTTTTATTTATGCAACTCTTACAATTCTTTCTAATGGAATAATAGTAGATTCTTTTAAAATTACCGAGGCATCAGTAATACCCCAAACGGTTGTTTCTACTCTCTTTAAACCATCCACATCCATAAAAAATATTTTTACCTTTTCTCTTTCTAAATTTCCTAAAGACAAAGCCCGCTGTAAATCTAAAATACGATTTACTATTGCTTTCTTTTTGTTTAACACCTCTTCTTTTGGGAATTTTAAGAACTTGATCTGTTCTTTTGCTACAGTTATAAAACCTGTTTTTGTAGTCATATTATTGGGGAATTTAAGGTTACTACTTTATAAAATTAAGATTTAAGTTATAGAACTAAAATCTCATTGCCAATGTATACATTTCGAACTTTATTTACAAACAATACAACAAAACAATATAAAATTTAACATTTACACAAAATAAGGAGTTGATTTTTAACAAACACTCAATAAAACCAATATTAAACTACAAAACACTCAAAAACAGAAACTTAAATATTATTACTAAAGAAGATTGTTTCGTTTCCCTCACAATAATTATAAATAAAACGTCATAGCGAGGAGGCTCATTGAGCGAAGTCGAAATGAACGACGTGGCTATCTTTTACTCGGTACACCATATACAGATTGCTTCATTCCATTCGCAATGACGCTTGTACTCTACCCTATTTTTATATATTTGAAAAAAAATTACTAGTAGTCTCAACGCTATTTTAAATGACTTATTTATCTATAATTATACTCGTAGGTATTTTTCTTGTATTCAAAAAAAGCACCTCAACACCAAAGTGGAAACAACCTACAACTCCTTTTCCAAACAAATGGAAAGTTATTTTAACTAAAAAAGTCGCTTTTTACAACGCACTCACTCCTGATGAAAAAGAATTGTTTGAATTCAAAGTTTTTGAATTCCTGTTAAATCATGAAGTTATTGGTGTTGATGTTACAGTTACGATTACGGACAAACTTCTGATAGCTTCTAGTGCTGTAATTCCTATTTTTAATTTTCCTGAATGGCGCTATCCTAACATCAAAGAAATCATTTTATATCCTGCTATGTTTAACGAGCATTTTGAAACCGAAGGAGACAACCGAAGAATTTTAGGAATGGTAGGTAACGGGTATTTAGAAGGAAAAATGGTTTTATCGAAACCTGCTTTACATCTAGGTTTTGAAAATGAAACCGATAAAAAGAATACTGCTATCCATGAGTTTGTGCATTTAATTGACAAACTAGATGGAAATATTGACGGAGTTCCGCATGTATTATTAGAAAAACAATACAGCATTCCGTGGGTAGATTTAATCAACAAAAAGATTGAAGAAATATATAACGACGCTTCCGATATCAATCCGTATGGCGGAACTAACAAAGCGGAATTTTTCTCGGTAGCTAGTGAATACTTTTTTGAGCGTCCGAAGTTATTAGCTAGAAAACATCCTGAGCTTTATGCGTTGCTAGAGCAAATCTTTAAACAAGATATGGACGACATGAACCTGCATTTAAAACGTCTTGATATTTCCAGAAACGATCCTTGTCCTTGTGATAGTGGAGTGAAGTATAAAAAGTGTTGTGGAGTGAACTAATTGTCTCCTCTTCTCGTCATTACGAAGGAGGTTACGACTGAAGTAATCTCTCCTTCGACTAACAGATTGCTTCGTTCCACTCGCAATGACGATAACTCAGACGTCATTTCGACAGAGCGATTTTATGAGCGACGAGAAATCTCAACAATGGGAGTTACTCACATGAATAAGATTTCTCGTTATCACTCGAAATGACAGTAATCGAGACGTCATAGTAAGGAGGCTCATTGAGCGAAGTCGAAATGAACGACTTGGCTATCTTTTACTCGGTACACGATATACAGATTGCTTCGTTCCACTCGCAATGACGTTTTTTACAGGTCAATCTCCTTTAACGCTTTGATGTTGTTACGTTCTAAGAAAGCATCAATCGTTTCAAAGTGTTCTATAACGCGTTGGTCTTTAAATTCAAATACTTTTTGAGATAATCCTTGTAAGAAATCACGGTCGTGCGATACTAAAATTAAGGTTCCGTCGAAGTGCAATAAGGCTTCTTTGATTACCTCTTTCGATTTTAAATCTAAGTGGTTCGTAGGCTCATCTAATATCAATACGTTTACAGGTTCTAACAACAATTTCACCATTGCTAAACGAGTTTTCTCTCCTCCAGAAAGTACTTTTACTTTCTTTTCTAAATCATCTCCCGAGAACATAAAACGTCCTAATATATTTTTGATTTGCGTTCGAACATCACCTTCAGCAACCTCATCTACGGTTTGGAAAATTGTTAATTCAGGATCTAACAATGATGCTTGATTCTGTGCAAAGTATCCCACTTTAGCGTTGTGTCCTAAACCACACTCTCCTTCAAAATCAATTTCTCCCATAATTGCTTTAATCATGGTCGATTTTCCTTCTCCGTTTCTTCCTACAAACGATACTTTTTCTCCACGAGCTATGGAAAAGCTTGCGTCTTTAAATACGGTTAAGTCTCCGTATTGCTTCGTCAATCCTTCCACTTTTACAGGATAATCTCCTGAACGTGGTGATGGTGGAAAACGTAATTTTAAGGCTGAAGTATCTACCTCATCTATTTCTACAGGAACTAATTTTTCTAACATTCGTTCACGCGAAGCTACTTGATTCGTTTTTGAATAGGTTCCTTTAAAACGCTCGATAAACGCTTTGGTATCGGCAATAAACTTTTGTTGTTCTTGGTAGGCTTTTAACTGATGTGCACGACGCTCTTTACGCAACTCTAAATAGTGTGAGTAGTTCGCTTTATAATCGTGAATAGTTCCCATCGTTACCTCAATGGTTCGGTTGGTAATGTTATCGATAAACGCTTTATCGTGCGAAATTACTACTACTGCCTTGGCTTTGTTTAATAAAAAGTTTTCCAACCAAATTACTGATTCAATATCTACGTGGTTGGTAGGCTCATCTAACAAAATTAAATCGGGTTTTTGCAGTAAGATTTTCGCCAGCTCTATACGCATACGCCAACCTCCACTAAACTCTGAGGTTGCTCTTTCAAAATCTTCTTGTTTAAATCCTAACCCTTTTAAAGCTTTTTCTACCTCTGCTTCGTAGTTTATTTCTTCTAACGCGTAGTACTTCTCCCCTAAATCCGATACACGCTCAATGATTTTCATATAATCATCCGATTCGTAATCGGTACGAGTTTCTAATTGTTTGTTGAGGTCGTCCATTTCGGCTTTCATGGCAAAAATAGATGCAAATGCTTTGGATGCTTCTTCTTTTACCGTGCAGTTGTCTTCCATTAACAAGTGCTGCGGTAAGTAAGCGATTACGGTATCTTTCGGACTGCGAACGCCCCCTTTAGTAGGTTTAGAAACTCCTGCTATAATTTTCATCATGGTGGATTTTCCTGCGCCATTTTTACCCATTAAAGCAATTTTATCGTTTTCGTTTATTACAAACGAAACATCACTAAACAAGGTGTTACCACTAAACTCAACCGTTAATTGATCTACCGTAATCATACAAAATATTTTAAGCGGCGAAATTAGCAAAAATGGTCTATACCTTTGATAAAATTTTGGTATAACCTGAGTTTTATAAATTAACTAAAAATCAATAAGGTGTCATGTCGATAGCATGAGGTATGAATGATGAGACCTCTCAACAATAGGTGTTACTTACTTTAATGAATTCTCTCTTTTCAGTCGGGATAACGCTTTCTAGTGTTCTTTAAAGGTAAAAACCAATACCATATACGGCTGCTAACTCATACTACAACTAACAAAATTCTACTTTTAAGTATTGGTTGGTAGCTTTTTCTTAAGCTCTTTTAATGTTTTCTCCGAGAGCTTTTATGAAATCTGTTGGGATTTGAGGCTACGGCTAGCACCGCTGTCAGCTTTTTTACGTGTGTTATTAATTTATCTATTGCCTTATTATTAGCGACTCATGCCGTGGTGTCTTCGGAGCATGCCGTGATATTAGCGACCCATGCCGTGGTATTAGCGACCCGTGCCGTGGTGTCTTCGGAGCATGCCGTGATATTAGCGACCCATGCCGTGGTGTCTTCGGAGCACGCCGTGATATCAGCGACCCGTGCCGTGGTGTCTTCGGAGCATGCCGTGATATCAACGACCCATGCCGTGGTGTCTTCGGAGCACGCCGTGATATTAGCGACCCATGCCGTGGTGTCTTCGGAGCATGCCGTGATATTAGCGACCCTTGCAAGCTTTTATGATAGCTAAAACAACTTTTATTACCTAAATAATTGAACTTATGGGATTCCGTAAGAATATGTATAGATATTTTTTTAGATTCGTAAAAGTATAAACAAACATAAATACAATTATAGACCTACCTAAACAGGTGTATAACGATGTATTTTACATCTATATAAACAAGTTGGCAATAATTAAAAATGGAAATGAAATTAATCTTAATAGGACTTTTATTATTTTTTTATTCATGTAACAATAATTATAAGAAAGAAAAAATCGTTACTAAACAAAAAAATAATATTGAACAGTATGCTGAAGAATTAAATATTGTAGCTTCATTAGACACAATCGATAATAAAATATTCTCTATAGATTTATTTGAACTAACAAAGAAAGGAAATATTGTTATATCAAACTTTGACGTTATTGATATAACAAATAAGGGCGATCAAAATTTTGTAAAAATCCGTTCTTTTGAGAGTTTAATTAATTTTTATATAAACATTAGAGTTTCTATTAAACAATTGAATTATCTAAGAAAACAAATAAAAGCAGATGATATTTTTAATGAGAAAACTTTTGTTATAAAAGTTACAGACTTAAAAAAAATGGATTTTCATCTTGAGTCTAAAAGTGACGACGAATATTTATATGTTGAAATTGAACCAAATAGTTTTGGACCTTATATACTAGAAGCGGAATTAATTAAAGTTATTGAATAAATGAATGAAACTAAAATAGATAGAATCCGTCAAGTTTTTTATTTTTTATTTATGATTTGGGTTGGATATTGTGTTTATAATTTTTCTCAAAGTGGAAGATATCAAAAAGAAAAAGGCTCACATATTATTATAGATACTCAGACAGGTAAATTATTTAAATACGATAGAATTGACGAAAAATTAGAACCAATTTAGAATAAATAAACTGAGTAAAAACTATTGCCAACACCGTATAAAATTAATTACTACATTAGTACTTAACCTAAGGTCGTTGCAATTTTGTTACGTCTGAATTTCCTGTGGAAATTCCTCGCACACAAAACCGCAACTAATCTTATACAAACACGTTAGCATTAATTACCAGTAGCGTGAGCGTAAGGAATAAGTAGTATAATTATGAAACAAGGAACTTGTCATTTATGTAAACAAAATAAGGATTTGGCGGAGAGTCATTTAATTCCAAAATTTGTTTTTAAATGGATGAAAAAGTCTGGTGGAAACTACTTCAGAAGTGCATTAAACCCTAATGTTCGTATGCAGGATGGTTTTAAACAACATCTATTATGTTTTGAATGCGAGCAAAAATTTAGCAAATATGAAAAATGGTTCGCAGACAATATTTTTCATCCCCACGTGAACGGAAAGAAAGATTTTCTTGATTACAATGAGAATTTAGGGAATTTCATCGTTTCCGTTTTGTGGAGACGACTGCTATTAAATAAAATAAATAATGAACCATATTTAGAGGAAGTTTTTAATGATTGGCATTCTTATTTAAATGGTGATTCTGAGATAACTTTTGATGACATACATCTTTTATTTCTTGGAGATATGTGGAATAACAAAAATCAACCTCATGAATTTATTCATAGATATTTTACTAGAGCCGCAGATACTAATATAGCAGAAATAGATAATGACACGATAGTATTTGCTAAATTTTCAAGGTTTATAGTATTGGCTCAGGTTAATAATACAGATGATAATTTTAGAGGAACTAAAGTTTTGTTTAAGAAAAGCCGGTTTCCTTTTGTGCAGTTTGTTGATAATGGAAAAGTTGCACTTTTCTTTATGGAACGTGCAAAAGCAGTGTTTCAATTAGCCCTAAGTCGAATATCAAAAAAAGAACAAGAAAAAATAATTCAAGAAATAAATAAAGACACAGACCAATTCTGGAAATCTGATGCTGGTAGCAGCATTTCTAAAGATATGCAAAGTAATATTGTTTCTTACGAAGTCGATGAACGATTTAGGTATGTTTGCGATTGTTGTTTTGAATCTTTATATGCACCTAGTGGTTACTTATTAAGAACCTTTGAAATTATACAGTCATCTAAATATTGGAGAAATATTTTTATTGACAAGAATTATGGTGTTGATAATGTAGGTTTAGAAAAAAGGATTGAGGCTTTTAAGAGCGTTACTTCTTCACCTTCACCTTGGGTCATCTGTGATAAGTGCATTGATTGGTTTGATGTTGAAAGGGATGAAAACAAAGAGTATATGAACAATTGGATTAGTGATAAAGCGAAATATATTCCTCCTAAATGTGATGATTTTAGAAATTACATAAGTGAAGAAGGTGTCAACCAAATGCTTAATATGATTGTGTCGATTCAATAACTAATGCTAACAAAGAACTGAAGTAAAAACAAGTAAATTTTATACTTTTTTAAACCAACGTACTTTTGTAATTTTCATCATAAGGTAAACCACTTTTTACAATTATTAAAGCAAGTTTTTTATTCTTACTTTAGCTAATAAAGTTTTCACTTATTTCTTAAAATCCTTTCAGTTTTTTAATTTTATGTGCACTTGCTAAATCCAACAACATAAAAACAAATAAAAATTTATAATCAATTAAATAATGAACTTCAAAAAAGAATATATACCCTTTTCTTTCGTACTTCTTTTAGTATCGATGAACTCTATAAGTGCTCAAAACTACATTGATTATTATGATAATGGAAGTAAAAAATCTGAAGGTTTTAAAAATAGTGAAGGAATAGCGTATGGTAACTGGACATATTACAGAAAAGACGGCTCTATAAATTCTACAATTAATTTTGATGAAAATGGAACCCCCAAAGGTTCTTTTGTTCTTTATTATAAAAACGGACAAATTCAAACTGCATGTAGCTACTCTGGTAAAGGGTTTTACGAAATGGATGGTAACTACGAGAGTTACTATAAAAACGGACAGTTACAATCCACAGGGTTATACAAAGAAAATAAGCCCGTTGGAAATTGGATAAATTATTGGAGCAATGGTCAAATTAAATCAAAAGAAGAATATACTGAAAAGGGCATAATTCAAAAGAATACTGAATATTATAAAAATAGTCAGTTACGACTTGATGCTAAGTATAATGATGTAGGTGATTTTGTTGGTAAATTAATTATATACTATGATAACGGAACTATATATCAAGAAAAGGAATTTAATGAAAAAGGAAATAAGATAGGTACACATACTAGTTTTTACCCCAATGGAAATATTATGGAAACTGGCAGCTATTTAGGTACTGATTATTTTACAAAAGTTGGGGTTTGGCGAACTTATTATAAGAATGAAAAATTGAAGTCAAAAATTGAATACAACCAAGAAGGGAGCATCATAAAAAAAACACTTTATGATAAAGAAGGTAATAGAATACTAACGAAGTATTAACGTATTTTTTTGACAAAAAACATCTCCCTTTAGTCTTTAATTATAATCAAACGATAAAATTAAAGTTAGAGATTATTACTTTGAAAAAGGTGAATGGAACGTTGAACTTAACGGTGTATTAAAAAAGGGCAGTTCGGTTGGAGAAGGTAAAATCCAATATTTTAATTTTAGGCAATACTCTGTAAAACCTTTGTTTTATGAGGAAATTTTAATAATGATTTAGTTGCTGTTAATGTAGTACAAACAGATTAAATTTGTAGAAGAAATATGTATTATTAAACTAATTACGTAGTCGTCTACAAAATATGAGATTACTCCTATTTTTTTGATGTTATAAAACTTTTAATCTTCTAAAATCAACTTTTCTTTGGTTTAAAAACTTTAAATCTACAAAGTATTCTTCAAATTCTTTTTTAAGAATGTTCCTTCCATCTTTACTCAAATACATATCTTCCATTTCCCATTTTTTATAATATATATTAATAACGTTTTGTTCGTAAAGCTTCATTCTAACTTCAACTTCATTCATAAAAACTGATGTTTGCAGTTTTATATTTCTGTCTTTTAAAGAAATTGTTATTTGCGACCTAAACCTTTTACGAGTTTCAAACCTGTCGTGTTTGTTTTTATAATATTCAGGCGACCTTATAAATAATCCGTCTAAAAAACTACTCTTTTCATCAAAGTAATCGTCTGGATTTTCTCTACATTCTTTTCCGTATATATCAATAGATATAGTTTCGTCGTAATAGAATCCTTCAACTCTAACATCTTCTGTAGATACTTTTATGTGTAAGTAATCTTTAAAGAGCGACTTGCTTGATCTGTTGTTATATCTGGTTGCATTATTATAGTTATCGGGACTCTTATGTGAAGATGTAAGGTAAATACCTTCAACTATTTTTCTTATAAATGTTACTAAGCTAAACTGCATTATTAATGGGGTTCTTTGATGTTTTAATTTTTACAACCTTTTCATGTAAATTAAGTTATTATTGATTTTAAAACTCATACATAGAAAAACGATTACTTATTCTGTTAATAAACTTTTTAAGAGTACTATGAATTAACAGGTAGATAATTAACTTCATTGATTAGTTAACCTTAATAGGTAATTTAATTCTTTTAGGAGGAGAAGTTGTTTTATCAAAATTTGTAAACTTTAAAAAAATACTATCATTTGATAATAATTTTTGTGTCAATTCAGGCAGTTTATTTTTGAAGTTTTTAAAACTACTCAAATGTATTGAGTCTTTATTTAAATGTTTGTTTTGAAAGGCTGAAAGAATTTTATTAGAATCCGTCAAGTTATTAATAAGATGTTTTGAGTAAACGACATACTCTTTTTTTTGTTTTGGAAGTATCTCTTTTTTGAGCGTGCTACTCAGTTTTATTAAATCGTTATTATCATTCTCCTTATACAAAAATGCGAAAGCACCTTCACTAGTTTTTTTATAGATGTATTGATGAAAAGTAAGCTCTTCCTTTTGATTAGCTGATTTATTATTTATAGTTAAAACAAAGGGAAAGCTAATAGCCCAAATATCTTTCTGCTCTTTATCATACCAAGCAATAACTTTATATTTATTAGACACCTTACTTGTAACAGTAATTTCTTTAGTTGTTGTACATGAAACTAATAGAAGTGTGAGTATAATATTTAAATACTTTATTTTATTTAGAGAAAAAAATTGATTCAATAATTGTTTTAGTTTCACTCTATTTCGAATCCTTCTTTAATAAAAGTAGCACTTCCTCCTTCTTTAATTACATTATTTATTTTCATTTCATAAAAATCACATCCCCATTTTTTTGACAATGTGGTAAAATGAGGTCTTACTTTGTATTTAAAATCACTTAATATATAACGCTCTTTGTTTGGAAAAACCAAAACAACAGTATCTTTCAATCCAATCTCTTGGTATATAGTCACATCCCTTCTTAGTCTTATACTATCTGTAATTTTTTCCGGTACATATAGTTTTGAAATAAGTGGGTTTACTCCTCGTATTTCTAAAACAATATCAGAAATTTCATTATAAGAATATCCTAAAAAAATTAATGAAAGCTCTGTTATTTTTTGTTTTTGACTACATTCTTTCTCTATTTTAATGTAATTGTCTTTTTCTTTATTTGTTGATTCACATGTTGTAAAAAAAACGAGTAAAAAAACGAGGCATAAAACGTGAAATACTTTATTTAACTTTAATATATCCATAATAATTTTTTGCAAAATGTTCCCATGTAATTTGTGTTTTTAAAGTTTTTATATTGATTTAGAAATTTAATTTTCACTCCATTCATCAAACACTTGAGCTACCCAAAAATCCTTTTTGCTATCATACTTAAAGTAAATTTGTTCACTCCCAAAATCAGTCTCTATTTGTAAAATAGCATTTTTCAAGTCTTTACTTATAATTATACTTTTAAGCTCAAATAGTAAGTTTTTATATTTGATTTTTCCACCTGGGTAATAAGCTACCCCCCTAAAAACAGCTAGAACATCTTTATCCTTTTTTAACCCATAAACAGACGCAGTTGCAAATCGCTTTCTCTTACTTATTATTTTTTTATACTCTTCATTATAATAAAGCAATGTACGCTCAGTATTTCTAGAGCGTGGATAAAGAATGTGTTTATTTGATTTTTTCTTGTTTATAGGCTTAAAAAAAACTCTTCCATAATTATCTTTTGTTTTAATTATTGAATCACAAATAGCAACATTTACAGATTGGTCTATAACTAAATATTTCACACTGGACAACAGTCTGTTTTTTCCACTACCTACAGAATCAAGGAATCTTTCGTAAAGGACGTATATTGTTTGGTCTATCTTGTTGAGACTATTTAATTTTTCTTCTGAAATAGGTATAGAATTATTTTCCCATGTAGTGTAAAACTCCTGTGCTTTTATCATTCTACTTTTACAAGAAGACATAATTAAAATCAAGAACATTATTTTAAACAAAAAGATTTTAGACTTAGAATTATAGAATTTAAAAAGAGTCTTTAGAAATGATATATGCATATTGTACTTTTATTTTAGTTTAGAATATTCTTGTAATTTTTCCCACTGCCATTTGTAAGTATGTTTTTTATTGTTTTGATAATCCATATAATTATCTGTTTTACTACTCTTAAACTCATGTTCAGCTCCCTTAAAAGTATGTCTTAATCCCATTGCATGCATAAGCTCATGTATAATGTTTTCTGTCTCAATATTACCGTTAGGATCTAATACTAAGAAAGCAACACCTGTTCCTGTAGGTGACACTCCTCCCATTGTTTTATATTTTCCATTTGGTTGAATATCTTTTTCATTAATACATTTTTGATTGATAAAATACACCGTCAATTTATTTACATCTTCTACATGCTTACTACTTATGGCTGATAGAATAACTTCTTTTCTACTTCTTTCAATATAGTTTCCTATATTTACATTAGGGTGTTTCTTTAAAAAACCATAATTTTTAAACTTTGTTGAATGTTGACTAATATCAATTAGTGTAGCACTGTTATTTGTTATAGGAGCATCTATTAAGGCAGGGTTTAAACCTTTTCTAAGATAATTTTCCAGTTTTTGTTTATTAACTTCCTTTTTTAAGAGTGCATAATCTTTTCCATTTCCTTGGATTTCCACAAAGCACCATTCTAGGTCTATCGTTTTAGGTTTAGGGTAGTATATATTAAGAGCGCCAACCGTTAATTTATTATCTGCTTTTACAAGGATTTGTGCTGGAATGGCATTATTGTTTTTACATGTAATTTTTACCTCTTTAACTCCTTTTAAATTTTTTGGTTCAAAACTAAAATCTGGGTGTTCTTCAAAAGCTATATCATCATATTCTTTAGCTCTACCTTTCTTTTCCCAATCTAGCATTAATTCTACAGTTTGGTTTTTCCTTATGCTTATCCAATTTGGTATATATTCATCCTCCAGTATTTTTTCTGAAAGAGGTTTGTATTCTTTCTTTAATTTTTCATAATCAGATATAACTATACTTTCTTTAGGAATACTATCAAAACCAAAAACTCCATTTTTAATATCGGTATTTTTAGCTCTTAATATTATTTTAAAAGGCTTTTTTTCTTTTTGAGACTCTTTATTTTCTTTCGCTTTATAAGGAGTTTCTTTTATAGGTGGTATAAAACTTTCTTGCCAGTGTTTTATATAACGAGTAGGACTTTTTCTTCTCCAATCTGTACTATTATTAAAAAAACGATAGTCTTGCATCGCAGGCGATATGGTTAACGTAACATACATCCCTTTTTGGTTATCAAAAGCTTCGTAATAATTTACAAGTACACCATCTTGAAAGTTGTATTGGAATAGCTCTACTCCATCAAACTCATCTTTGTAAAAGACTATTTTACCATCTCTTAACAGATATAAATTAGCAGGATATTCAACTTTTGAGTTTGCTGTTCTATTGGCTTTAATCCACTCTGCAAAAGAGTCGTCATACATTTGTGATTCGAAAGTTACTGAGATAGTTCCTCCCATTAAGGCAGAAGTAGGCTTACCGTTCCAATCAGTAAGTCTGTTATAATTTAAGTTAGTAGTAAGCAATTCTCGTTCCTCACCACATACAAAAAGCTTTGCTTTTATGTTCATAGAATTTTTTTAGGGTGGTACAATTTTTTGAGTTAAAGATATAAAATATCTTCAAAATCATACAATCAATATGTTGATTTTTAAGCTTTTTACTGTAAAACACTGTCTTTTAAGAAGAACCAATTTTATTTGTACGCAGCTTGTACCAGTACATACAATTTTATGTACTTAAAAAGCCACTAAGTAGTAAGTATTTTTTTGCTCTTTTATTCGAGCAGTTATCCATTTGATACGTTTGCTTATGAAAAGTGAGAGTGTGTGTAAGTTAAAATTGTCTCTTCATTAGAATTTTGTTTGTAAAAAATAGTTTTACGATATTTTTACTTGTAGTTTTTTTCTTCTTAAAGAAATAAGAGATGCCCACAGTAGTGTTAATGCAAAATCTTAAACAGTAATTCTTTTAAAATATCAGCATGAGTTTGGTTGGCTCCTACTCCTTTACTTTTTACATCGGCATCACGTAATAAGGCAATAATTTGTGATACTTTTCGCATCGGGTAGTTACGGGCAGCGTTTACATAGTCATCCACAAAATATGGGTTTACTCCCAAGTTTTTAGCAACCGAAGCCTTCGATTTGTCTTTTAATCCGTGGTACATTAATAACTGTGTAAAGAAGCTATTTAGTAAGGAAATAGTCATTACCAACGGATTGTTTTTTGGGTTCTGCGCAAAATAATTGATAATTCTGTTTGCTTTCACCACATCTCGCTGTCCTACTGCTTTACGCAACTCAAAATTGTTAAAGTCTTTAGAAATCCCGATGTTTTCTTCAATATGCTTATCGGTAATAATGGTTTCCGCAGGCAACACAGAGGTTAGTTTATCTAATTCGTTGCTAATCTTGCTTAGGTCAGTTCCTAAAAACTCCACCAACATTTGCGAAGCTTTCGGTTCGATGTTAAACTTTTTTCCTCCCAACACCTGACGAATCCAATCGGCTACTTGATTTTCGTATAGTTTTTTACTCTCGTAAATGAGTCCACTTTTAGCTATGGCTTTGTACGCCTTTTTACGTTTATCGAGCTTTTTGTATTTGTAGTTAAACACCAATACGGTACTCGGTTGCGGATTGGTAGCATACGATTCTATTTTATCAATCGTACGGCTTAAATCTTGCGCTTCTTTAACAATAATCACCTGCCTTTCTGCCATCATCGGAAAACGCTTTGCCGACGACACAATTTCCTCTATCGACACATCACGACCGTACATAACTACTTGATTGAATCCTTTTTCAGATTCATCTAACACATTATCTTCAATGTAATCTGAAATTTTATCGATGTAATACGGTTCTTCGCCCATTAAAAAATAAATGGGTTTGATGTTACCTCCTTTTATATCGGATATGATAGATTTAATTTCGTTCATGTGTCTTTCTTCTGCCTTCTTTTGGTGTTGTTATTTAAAATGTTATAGCGAGGAGTGGCTTCTTTTCTTCGAGAAAAAGATTGCTTCACTATCGTTCGCAATGACGGTAACTGAAACGTCATAGCGAGGAGTGATAACGACGTGGCTATCTTTTTTTCGACTAACAGATTACTTCGCTTTCACTCGCAATGACGATTACTATAATGTCATTCCGAAAGAGGTTACGACTGAGAAATCTGATTCAACGGAGTAACTCACGTGTTTAAGATCTCTCACATTCCGCGTTGCTTCAGTTCGAGATGACAATAATGTTTCGTCACAGTAAACAACGAAGAAATAACTTATAATTTTCTTACTTTTGGGTTATGCAAAAGCTCAACCTTCCTAGCTATACATTCAAGCTCAAAAGTAACGAAAATAAGACGCTTATTTTTGATAATTTGAGAAAAAAATACATGGTATTAACTCCTGAGGAATGGGTACGTCAGCATTTTGTACAATGGTTAATTCAAGAGAGGAACTACCCTGTTTCATTGATTGCTATTGAAAAACAATTGGTTATCAACAACCTTAAAAAACGTACCGATATTGTGGTTTTTGCTTCAGACGGTCATCCGAATATTATTGTGGAATGTAAAGCACCACATATAAAAATTACCCAAGATACATTTGATCAAATTGCACGTTATAACTTAAAACTCGATGCTGATTACCTCATCGTAACCAACGGACTGCAACATTTTTTTTGTATGCTTGATAAAGAGAACGAAACTTATGTGTTTTTAAGGGATATTCCTGAATACAAATAAATCTATGAAAACAGATTTTACCCCTCAATTCATAAGCATTATTGAAAATGACGCTTGGATGCTACGTATTCTTGAAATCGTTCGTAACCTACATCTTCCTGATTGTTGGATTGGTGCCGGTTTTGTTAGAAACAAAATTTGGGACTATAAACACAATAATAAAAGAACTTCTTTAAACGATGTTGATGTTATTTACTTTGATAAAAGCGACATTACTAAGACTCGTGAATTAGCTCTTGAAGAACAGCTCAAAGCTATTAACTCTTCTGTTAACTGGTCGGTAAAAAATCAAGCTAGAATGCATGTTCGAAACGGTCATTCACCTTATAAAAATTGTTACGAAGCCATTTCTTACTGGCCTGAAACAGCTACTGCTGTTGCTATTCAGTTAAACTATGATAGTCAAATCGAATATATTGCTCCGTATGGTTTAGATGATGTGTTCAATCTTATTGTACGACCTACTCCTAATTTCGATTTGACAACGTATCGTAATAGGATTACAAATAAAGGGTGGAAAGATACTTGGGAGAAGTTGATTATTGAAAAGTAAGAGGAACTCTCCTCGTGAGACTCAACTTCGTTAATTCCTCCTTTTTTCATCACTTCTAATAACGGTTTCCTATTTTATTAAACAATTATGAAAAGATTATCAAGATGGTAAAATACCTCCTAATTTTTAATGAAATCACTTTAAACTAATAATAAACAATTACTCACTATATAAACCTCCAACACACAATACGTGTTACCTTGTTTCCTTGGTGCATAGGAATTACTTTGAATTCTTTAACTCCTAACTTTTTTCCTGAGTTTTGTAAACTTTCTACGTTTTCTTTTTTTGAAACTAAACTCGTAAACCATTTACTTACTTTCGGATATTTAGAACTCTCATATAAATAGGTATGCAAAAAAGCTTTTTCTCCGCCTATATACCATAACTCATTAGAGTTCCCTGCAAAATTACGTACTGTATTATTCCCTAAGTTTCTCGATTTTCTTCGGTTGGCTCCTCTCGCCTCTTCTGCCGATTTATAAAATGGCGGATTACACATCGTTACCGTAAATGCATCACCCTCTTCTATAATTCCTTCTAAGATATGTTCTTCTTTAAACTGTTGTCTTAACTCAACCTTATCCGTAAAATCATTATCATCTATAATATCCTGAGCATAATCTAGTGAATCTAAATCGATATCAGTAGCTACAAAATTCCAATCGTATACTACAATTCCCAACAAAGGATAAATACAACTTGCCCCTGTACCAATATCTAACACCGTTACGTTTTCTTCACCTGCAACTAAATCAGCTAAATGATGAATATAATCTACTCTTCCAGGTATTGGTGGACATAAATTCTCATCAGAAAAATTCCAATGTTTAATATTATAGTGAGCTGCTAATAATGCTTTATTAAACTCTTTTACGGCTATTGGATCAGAAAAATCGATGGTTTCTTTCTCAAACTTTTCAATGATAAATTCAGAAAGTTTCGGATACTTTTCTACTAGTAATTTGAAATCGTATCCTTGGTTGTGTATATTTTTAGGATGTAATCCTTTTTTTGTGCTCATTAAAGTGTAATAAGGGTAAACTCTAGTTGTAACGGATGTAAGTTTTCTTTTAGAATTGTAATAAAATCTGCTCCATACTCTAAATAGAACTCTGAAAAATTACGTTGTCGCTCTTCTAAACTTTGATTAGGTAATAATTCGTTTTGCAAAGCTACAATTCTTTCAACCATTTCTTTTTGACGTCGTTTTTCTGCTCGCAACCATCTTTTTTCAAGGTTTTCTAATCCTTTCACCTGCTTTCTTTCTTGTGCATTAACAGCTCCTACAAAAGAAACATCGGTCTTTTTAGCTAGCTTACGTAAATCATCAAATTGTTGTTGTAAAAACTGTTTTTGCTTGGTAAAATCTACCTTAGTATCGCCGTTAGCCAACACTTTTCTTGCTAGTAAGTCGTCTTGTTTTAAAAATAGTTCTTCTTCTGAAACGTTTAGTTTTTCTAACTTTCCTAACTGCTTTTCTGAAAGTATTTGAGCTGAGTTTCTTAATAACAAAATAGGAAACGGAACATTTACTTTATCAAAATATGCCTTTAGCTCTAACCAATACGCTAACTCTCCTCCTCCACCTATGTAGCATAGGTTCGGTAAAATTACCTCTTGGTATAGTGGACGCATAATTACGTTTGGCGAAAAACATTCTGGCTGACTATGTAAATGATCTAAGATTTCATCCTTTGTCCAAGAAATATCTGTATTATTTACTTTGTAAATTCCGTTTTCAAGAACAATACGTTCACGAATCCTATCAGTAATATAAAATAAGTTTATCTCACGTGGATTTACTTGTATTTTATATGATTGTTCTAGTTCTGTAATTGTTTTCGATACTTCATTATAAGAAGTTTCGTGTAACAAATCGTACTCTACATAAGGTATTAACGCTCTTTTTAATTCTCTTTCGTCAGCATCTAAAATTACCAAACCATATTTTCCAAAAAGTTTATCGGCTACATATCTGGTTGCACCTGCTAATGTTTTGTGCTGTAAATATCCTTTTTCAAAAAGTTCTTTTATTTGAATAGCATTTTTTGAACCTCCTAAATGTTCAGCAAATACTTCAAATACATCTTGTAACCCCTCGGTTGTAAAACGTCCTACAGGTCCTTTTTGGTCAGAGTTCCACTGTACTTTTTTCCCTTTAAAGTTAAAGAAGTTAATTTCTTCAAAATCGTGATCTTCTGTTGCCATCCAATATACAGGCACAAAATTCTCATTAGGAAACTGCATTGACAAATGCTCGCACATGTTTATGGTTGATATAATTTTATACAGAAAATATAACGGTCCCGTAAACAAATTCAACTGATGCCCTGTTGTTATGGTAAACGTATTCTCTTTTAGTAAACTTTCTATATTTTTTTGCGTATCGAACGACAAATCAATGTCTTTGTATTGTTTTCTTAATACTTCAACTAACCTTTTCCTTTGAGTATTTGAAATTGGGTTTTCTTTTTTTTCTTCTAGTTGCTTTTCAAAGTTTCGTAAACTCGGATAACGGTTATAAAAAGGTTGAATCTTTTCATCAGCCTTTAAATAGTCCTCCATTGTTTTAGAAAAGAATCCTGTGTTTTTATAAGGGATATTGGTTATGTTCATTACTTATTGGCTCTTTGAAATAATGTGTAAACATACGGACGTTCTCCTCCGTACGGATTTACAAATGTGTGATTAAAACTATTGACTAAAACAAAATTGTTTCCTAATTTTTCTTGTAGCATTTCCGTATTGTAACGTTGTAATTGCAGTCCACAACATTTTTCTGCTCCGTCTAAAGCAAAAACAGCAATAATTACGAATCCGTCAACTTTTACAAGCTTCTTTAACAGGTTAAAATAGGCGTTTTGTTCTTCTTCTTTTAAAAAAAAATGTAGTACTGCTCTATCGTTCCAAACATCAACTTCTTCAAGATCTTGTAGTTGGGTTGGAGCCACTAAATTATCGGCTATAAAGTTAACTTTTGATGCACTTTCTCCTAATCGATTTTTTACATCGGTTAGTGCTTTTTCAGATAAATCATTTGCTATTAAGCCTGAATATCCATCGGCCACTAATTCATCAATTAACATAGACGAACCAACACCAACGTTTAAGATTTTAGCGTCTTGTGGTACGTTAGATTCCTTTAATAATTCAATAGTTTCTTTCGAACTTTCTTCGAACCACCCTAGTTTTTCAGTTGGATTTTTTACATAGGCTGCATTCCAGTGTTCTTTATAGTTAATTTCTCCCGGAATGTTACACTCACTCTCTTTTGTAGTCATAGTTCAAAAATAGGAAAATTTAATCCTTTGTCGAAAACTTACCACACTTCTAACAGATTTTTAACTACATTCTTTTTTAAACCATCTATTTAGGTATTTTTACAGTTAGTAAATTACAATTATGCAGTTTAAACATCCTGAGATTTTATATTTCTTAGCTTTTTTACTCATTCCTATTTTGGTGCACTTGTTCCAACTACAGCGATTTGTAAAAGTTCCGTTTACCAATGTAGCTTTTTTACAAAAGTTAGTGTTACAAACACGTAAAAGTTCTCGTATAAAAAAATGGCTGATTTTAGCTACTCGTTTACTGCTACTCACTTCCCTTATTTTTGCTTTTGCTCAGCCATATTTTAGTAACCATAAAGTAAATGAAGAGCAACATTTCTTTATATATCTTGATAATTCTTTAAGTACTAGTGCTATTGGAGAAAAAGGTAATTTGCTACAAATTGCTGCCCAAGAAATTATTGAAAACTCAACAGAAAAAACTAAGTATTCTTTACTTACAAACGATCATTTTTATACTAATAAAACAGCTTCTGAACTAAAAGAAGAGCTGTTAAAAACAACTAATACTGCTAAAACTAGAGACCTTGCTGATGTTTTTTTAAAAATGACTAGTGAGCATAAGTCTATAACTTCTTCTTCCAAAAACATTGTGATTTCTGATTTTCAAAACATTAAAAAAGAGGAAATTGACAATGCTCCTAAAAATACTTCTTTTGTAAAGTTAGTACCTGAACAAAAAAGCAACATTTCTATTGATAGTGTTTTTGTAGATGATAATGGAGGTTCTAATTTCAACGTACATACTGTTGTTAGAAATCAAGGAAATGCTAAAAATGACATTCCTATTGCCATTTACAATAATGACAAGTTATTGAATAAACAAACCTTTAGTATTGAGGAAAACAAGACTACGGAAGTTACTTTTTCTGTTGTAAAAACTCCAATGTTTTTAGGTAGAGTTGCTATTAATTTTAACGACACTTATGGGTTTGATAATTCGTTTTATTTTACCATTAATGCTAACGAAAAAATTAATGTATTAGCAATTGGAGAATCAAATAACTTCTTACAACGGATTTATACCAAAGAAGAATTTAACTTTACTTCTTCTACGCTACAAAATGCCAACTATAATTTGATAGATAAGCAACATCTTATTGTATTAAATGAGTTGGAAAGTATTCCAGAAACACTTCTGAATAGTTTAGAAAACTACACTAAAAAAGGCGGAAACCTTGTCATAATTCCAAGTAAAGAATCGGTATTTTCTTCTTATAACAACTTTTTCGGGAAGCTAAATACAGGAAGATTACTTTCTAAAAAGAATGATAGTTTAAAGGTTACTTCGATTAATTATAATCATCCTCTTTTGAAAAATGTTTTCGAAAAGAAAGTTGCTAACTTCCAATATCCGTTTGTAAAAACTTCTTTTAATTCAGAATTTAAGAATGCTAGTAACATTATTTCTTTTGAAAACAAACAAGGGTTTATTAAACAGATTAATTTACCAAATGCTTCTATATATTGGGTGGCAGGTTCTCTAAATAAAGACAATAGTAACTTTACGAACTCACCTTTAATTGTACCTGTTTTTTATAACATCGGAAAACAAAGTTTACAACTTTCTGAATTGTATTATACCATAGACAAACAAAATACTATTGATATTGATAAACAACTAGGTAAAGATGAAGTTTTAAGTATTGTTAGTAGCAAAAGTTCTTTTATTCCTTTGCAACAAACTTTTCAAAATAAAACACGTATTACAACTAAAGATCAACCTTTAGTTCCTGGCTTTTATCAAATACAACAAGGAAATAATGTGCTTAGAAATGTTGCTTTTAATTATAACAAAAGTGAAAGTGCCTTAGATTTTTTAATATTTTCTGAAGCTAATGATATGACTATATCTACTTCAGTTAAAAACACCTTGGAAAATATTAATGATGAAAACAAAATTCAATGGCTTTGGAAATGGTTTTTGGGCTTAGCTATTGTATCTTTGCTTTTAGAAATTTTGATTTTAAAATTCTTTAAACCATGACAACGCTGCTTAAATCGGCAACAATAATAGATGCTTCTAGTCCTTACCACCAACAAACTAAAGATATTTTAATTACCAACGGTATTATTACCAAAATAGACAACAACATTGCTGATGAAGAAACTTATCAAGTTGTAGAGCTTGAAAATCTTCATGTATCTCCGGGTTGGTTTGATACGAGCGTTTCTTTTGGAGAACCGGGTTATGAAGAGCGAGAAACCTTGCAACATGGTGTTCAAGTAGCGGCTAAAAGTGGTTTTACACATGTAGCTATTAATCCAAATACACACCCTATAGTTGATAATAAATCAGCCATAGAGTTTTTAATTAATAAAGTAAACGGAGCTGCAACTAGCATTCATCCTATTGGAGCCTTAACTCAGCAAAGTAAAGGAGTTGAAATGTCTGAAATGTACGACATGCAACAATCGGGAGCTATTGCTTTTGGCGATTATAACAAACCTGTTAGTAACGATAATCTATTAAAAATAGCATTGTTATATGCTCAAAATTTTGACGGATTGGTACTAAGCTTTCCTAAAAACAATTTAATTGCTGGTGAAGGTGTTGCTAACGAAGGTAAAAATAGTACGCTTTTAGGATTGAAAGGAATTCCTGCACTTGCAGAAGAAATTCAAATTTCTCGCGATTTATTTTTGTTAGAATATACAGGAGGTAAATTACACATTCCTACTATCTCAACTGCTAAGTCTGTTCAACTTATAAAAGAAGCAAAAGAAAAAGGCTTAGATGTAACGTGTAGTGTTGCTGTACATAATTTAGTTTTGACAGATGATGAACTACATGGCTTTGAAGCTAATAAAAAAGTAAATCCTCCCCTACGTACAGAAGAAGATAAAAAAGCTCTAATACAAGGTTTAAAAGAAGGAATTATTGATATAATTACATCAGACCATAATCCTATAGACATTGAACATAAAAAAGTAGAGTTTTCTACTGCAAAAGACGGTACTATTGGTTTAGAAAGTGCTTTTGGAGCGCTAAATACTGTATTAGATTTAGAAACTATCATCAACTGTTTATCTAACAATCCTAGAAAACGTTTTAATGTTGAATTAGCTTCCATAAAAGAAGATGAAAAAGCTACTTTGTCTGTTTTTAACCCTGATGGAGCATATACTTTCTCAGAGCAAAACATTGTTTCTACCTCAAAAAACAGTATCTTTCTAGGAAAAAAACTAGAAGGAAAAGTTTATGGTATTTACAATAATAGTCAACTAATTTTAAACTCATAGAATCATGGAAAATCTAACAGTAAACGAAGGAAAAACTGAAGCAATTATTAGCCACTTCACAATTATAGGACTTATCATAGCTTTCGTTTTAAACATGAACAAAAAAAATGCTTTTGCTAGTTTTTACATTAGGCAAATGCTAGGGCTAAATATATTGTATATGGTGAATATGTGGATTGTTTATAAATATTTAGGAAATACAATAGGTTGGGCTGTAGGAGTACTATTATTTGTACTTTGGTTAATTAGCCTTTTAGCAGTTTTAAAAGGAGAAAAAAAGCTTGTACCAGTTGTTGGAGAACAATTTCAAAACCTATTTAAAGGAATTTAATACATGAGTTTACAACATATTGTAAGAGAGCCTAAAACCTCTAACGCTAACCCTCCCTTATTAATTTTATTACACGGATATGGTAGCAACGAACAAGATTTATTTTCATTTGCAGAAGAATTACCAGACGATTTATTAATTGTAAGTGCTAGAGCTCCTCACGATATGGGCTATGGTGGTTATGCATGGTACGCTATAAATTTTGATTCAGTTAACGGTAAATTTTCTGATTTAAAACAAGCAGCTGAATCAGTTGATAAGATTGCTTCTTTTATAGACGAAATCAAACAGAAATACAATACCAACCCTGATAAAACATTTTTATTAGGATTTAGCCAAGGAGCTATTTTGAGTTATGCGCTAAGTTTTAAATACCCTAACAAAGTACAACATATAGTTGCTTTAAGCGGCTATATTAACGAAGAGTTATTACCTACTGAAATAGACAACTCTATTACAACAGATTATTATATTTCTCACGGAACTGTAGATCAAGTTCTTCCTATAGATTGGGCACGTAAAGCTCCTATTATACTGAAAGACTTAAAGTTAAAAAATGAATATTCAGAATACCCCGTAGGTCACGGAGTAGCTCCTCAAAACTTCTATAGTTTTAAAAACTGGATCGTGGAAAGACTATAAATTTTAACAGTTAAATTGATTAAAATTAAATATTTTTGCAATCTAAAAAAATAGCATGAGCAACATATTCAATCAAGATATATTATACTACTGGAGTGCTCCTTTCTTCATTTCAGTAATTTTAATTGAAATGTACTTTAGTTATAGAGCTAAAGCTAAAAACTACGATTTTAAAGACACAGCTACTAATGTTTACTTTGCTTTAGTTAACTTTAGCTTAGATTTACTAATGAAGGTTATTTCTTTTGCCATTATGGGGTTTTGTTACCAATACAGAATTATCGACTGGGAAGGTAACATGTCATGGGCATATTGGTTATTAGCTTTTATTGGTCAAGACTTTTTGTACTACATACACCATTATGTAGATCATCATTCACGATTTTTCTGGGCTGTACACGTAACACATCACAACTCTGAATTTTACAACATTTCAACTGGTTTTAGATCTCCAGTTTTACAGCCTTTGTTTAGGTATATGTTCTTTTTACCGTTAGCTTTTCTAGGTGTTATGCCCTTGCATATTATGTTTGCATATGCCATGAATCAAAACTACGGAACATTATGTCATACTAATTTTATTAAAAGTAAATTAGGTTGGTGGGGATACATTTTTGTTACTCCATCTCACCATAGAGTCCATCATGCCTCTAATACTAAGTATTTAGATAAAAATATGGGAATGGTATTGATTATTTGGGATCGTATTTTTGGAACTTTTCAAGCTGAAGAGGATGAAACTGAATATGAAAAATTACGTTATGGTTTGACCAAACCATTAGAAGACAAGGGACCTATTAACATTATCTTCCATGAATGGAAAGAAATTTTTAACGACTTCTTTAAACGAAAAAAGAATTTACCTTTTACAACACGACTAAAATACGTGTTTATGCCTCCAGGATGGAGTCATGATGGTAGCACTAAAACAAGTAGAGAATTACAAAAAGAACTTGCCTCCGCTACAGAAGTAATAAAACCTACAGAAGAATTTAGGGTAAGTCCACAAAAAATAAAAGTCGAGTAAATACTCGACTTTTTTCTTTTATTAAATAGATATACTATTATTTTAATATCTGATTTGCGTGTTCCTTTGTTTTTACTTTCGTAATTACATCTTCAATTACTCCTTTCTCATCAATTACAAAAGTAGTACGGTGAATTCCATCATATTCTCTTCCCATAAACTTTTTAGGTCCCCAAACACCAAAAGCGTTGATTACATCTTTACTTTCGTCTGCTAATAAAGGAAAAGGTAATTCATTTTTATTGATAAAGTTTTGCTGACGTCTTGCTGAGTCTGCACTCACCCCTAAAACATCATAGCCTTTTGCTAAAAACGTTTTGTAATTATCACGTAAGTCACAAGCTTCTGCTGTACAACCAGGTGTGCTTGCTTTCGGATAAAAGAACAATACTAGTTTTTTCCCTGTATAATCAGAAAGCTTTACAGTATTTCCTTTTTCGTCTACTGATTCAAAATTTGGTGCCTTATCTCCTATTTTTAGTGTTGTCATATTATATTCTTTCAAAGTTATTATGTCAAAGTTACAAAGTTGATTTTGATTATCCATAAAACATACGAAGCTTCTTTGTACCTTTGATTTTTTCAAATTTTATAAAGCAATGACGAAAGCAGAAAAAGTCCAGTTTGTTATAGATACTTTAGAAGAATTATATCCTGAAACTCCCATCCCTTTAGACCATAAAGACCCATACACCTTGTTGATTGCTGTATTGATGTCTGCTCAAAGCACCGATGCACGTGTAAACACCATTACTCCTTTATTGTTTGAAAGAGCTGATAATCCGTACGACATGGTAAAGCTTACTGTTGATGAAATTAGAGAGATTATCAAACCAGTTGGCTTGTCTCCTATGAAATCAAAAGGAATTCACGGTTTATCGAAAATTTTAATTGAAAAACATAATGGTGAAGTTCCTGTTGATATGGATGCCTTGGAGGAATTACCAGCTGTAGGGCATAAAACTGCTAGTGTGGTAATGTCGCAAGCTTTTGATATTCCTGCTTTTCCTGTAGACACCCATATTCATAGATTAATGTATCGCTGGAATTTATCTAACGGAAAAAGTGTTGCACAAACTGAAAAAGATGCAAAACGTTTATTCCCTAAAGAATTATGGAATAAATTACACTTACAAATTATTTATTATGGACGTGAATATTCTCCTGCTCGAGGTTGGAAGCTAGAAAATGATATTATCACTAAGACAGTTGGAAGAAAATCGGTAATAGACGATTATAATAAAAAGAAAGCATAAAAAAAGCCCCAACCTTGTTGAAGCTTTTCCCACTCTTAATTCAAATTCAATTCAATGAGATAGTTTGATTTTGTTTTAACTACTGTTAACGATTTGGAAAAATTAATCAAATATTGAACTGTTTCTTGTTTAGGTTCCATTTTAAAGTCAGGAGACTTCTTAGAGTAAACTTGCATCATATATTCCCTTATTAATACTTATTATCAATGATTTAACGATGCTTTTTTTTAAATATTGTTTAACTAACTAAGATAATTTTATTTTTTTCAATTATTTTTCTCAAATTAATTAAAGCATAACGCATCCTACCAAGTGCTGTATTTATACTAACGCCAGTATTCTCTGATATTTCATTGAAACTCATATCGTTATAAATACGCATTTTTAAAACCTCTTTTTGTTCTTCGGGCAACTCTTCAACTAATTCTTTAACATCATTTAATATTTGTTCTTTTATTATTTTTCCTTCTGCATTCAAAGTTCCATCACTTAATACCGAAAAAATATCAAACTCTTCTGTATTATTAAACGTAGGCATGCGATTGTTTTTTCTAAAAAAATCAATAATTAAATTATGAGCAATACGCATTACCCATGGTAAAAATTTACCTTCTTCGTTATAATTTCCTTTTTTTAGCGTTCTTATAACCTTTATAAAGGTGTCTTGAAAAATATCTTCTGTAGTATCTCTATTTTGTACTTTACTATAAATAAAGCTATAAAGTCGTTGTTGGTGGCGTTTAATCAATAATTCTATGGCATATTCATTACCATTTATATAGTTCTTTACTAATACACTATCATCTACAATGTGCTGCATAATAATTACTTTTTTTAAAGAGCAACTAACTAGTACTCTTTTTGTTAGGGGATATTAAGTTATAAAAGTAATTATTTTACTATAAGCTATTATTTATTGATTAATAATGAGTTACAAATATTAAATTTTTTATTAATAAATACAAAAAAAACTATAAAAAAAGAGAAAAACACTATCGTTTTTTCAATAAAACCACTTGAAATAGGTATTTCTTATTACTTATCTTTTTCGATTATATTAAGTATATAAAGACTGATATCTCAACTGTTAACCCAAAAGGAAACATTCATTATATTTTCCATCCTCATCTGTTATATCCTTTAAAAAGAATAGAATTAAAAGTCACTTTATACCGTCTTAAAATCTATAGAGTCCCCATTTAAAAAACAAATTATATATACTCAAATACCTTACGTTTATAACCAAATATTAGTATGGTCAAGCCCTTCATTTAAATACATAGCTTTTCTCCCTATAGTTTTGTAATTATAAAATCAATATTAACCCCCGAAAAATTTAAAACTATGTGTACAAGAATATTTAACAATTTTAGTGCAGAAAACAATTATCTAACTACAGCAAGAAATATGGATTGGGCTACCCAAATGCCTACCACTATTTTTGCTTTTAGAGTTACTCCTCAAAACCCAATGCTTAAATGCGGAACAGAAATTGAAAATGAACATTCGTTAATATGGGAAGCACAATATAGCAGTATTGTAACTATGGTGGGTACCAAAGCTCCTTTTGGCGCATCTGATGGTATCAACTCTCAAGGGCTCGTCGCTAATCTATTATACGACAGTGGTGCTTCTTACAATAGAGAAGATGGTAGCTCTTGTAAAAATTTAGATGTTTTAAGGTGGGTACAATTTGTATTGGATACTTGTTCCTCAGTTTCTGAAGTGGTTGCAAAATTTAGTAAAGAAGCCGAAACTCAAATTCAGTTAATTGGAGGAAAAGTTCCTGGTTCTAATAAAAAAGCTTCTTTGCATCTTGCTGTTTCTGACCTTCATGGTAAATCTGCCATTATTGAAGTTCATAATGGAAATTACATCATTTATGAAGATCCTGAATTTAGAGTAATGACTAACGAACCTTCTTATGCCAAACAAATTGAACTAAATCAATTTTGGCGTTGGCAGTGGAATGATAAAAATAACTTTCCTAGTAATACTTTACCAGGCGGTCCCTTTCCTTCTGATAGATTTGCCAGAGCTTCTTATTATCTAAATCATTTATATGACACTACTAGTAATTCTGATTCTTTAACTCAATCAAAATCAGTTGTTATGAATGCTTCTGTACCTGTTAATTTCAAATCAACTTTAGAAAAATATCCAAACATCGCACAAACTTTATGGACAAGCGTTGCTTCTCACAACAACCTTACCTACTATTTTTGTAATGCTAGAACCATGGGAGAAATTTATATGGATTTGAATAAGATGAATGATTTCCCTAGTGCTGTTTCTAAACTTATTGTGGTTTCTGAAAACGATGAACATGAATTTATAAACCATGAACTATACGGATATCAAAACGAAAATTTCACAAAAACTGTTGATCCATTTGCTATGACAGCTGTACTAGCGGATAAATAAACTCTTTTAAAACTTTATATTAAACAGTTGTAATTTTTACAACTGTTTTTGTAACAGTAAAAACATTTAATTGAATTTATTTTTGGTAGAAGCTCTTCCTTATTCAAACAAACTCACTTTCTGCTTATACCCTTTTTCAATTACTTAAATTAAATATTTAATCATTTAAAGAACTCTTTCTTAAATACACATAGGTGCTAATTATTTTTGAGTTTTAATCCTTAAACTACAATATCTATGAAAACTGACATTCAAGAAGAAATTAATACGCTACTTAGAGAAAACATTGACAACTTTTTAAAAGAAATCCAAAAGTCGTTACCTTCAAATGTAACAATATCTACAAATTGGGGGAGTCTAGATAATGTTTACGAACATTATAAAAATAGTCATATTTTCAATAGAAGATTGCAATTCAACCCCTTTGTAATTGTTTATTGCGAAAGCCCTGAAGACGTACAAAATACATTCAAAGCTGCAAAGAACAACAAGCTCCCTTTCAAAGTCAGAGCTGGAGGTCATGATCACGAAGGCGAATGTACTGGAACTAATATTGTGTTAATAGATGTTTCTAAAATGAACTATCCCGAACATGATAATGAAAAAGTTTATATTAAAAATATTGACGGAGAAAAAATCGCACATATTCGTCCAGGTATTCGTTTTAAAGATCTAACTTCAAGACTCGCTGACCAAGACGTTATGATTCCCCACGGTACTTGTGCTACTGTGGGTATTGCTGGCTTCACTATGGGTGGTGGCTGGGGACCATGGACTCGTAAATATGGCATGTGCTGTGAACGTTTAGTCGGCGCTACAGTTTTGTTAGGAAACGGAGAGTTTGCAGAACTCAATGAAAAAAATGGTGAGATTCCTGATTTACTTTGGGCATTAAGAGGTGGTGGTGGCATGAGTTACGGAATTGTAACCGAGCTTAGAATTAAAACTTTTGAACTACCTAAAATATTACATCGCTTCAATGTCGTTTGGAATCCGTATTCCCATTTAAATCCAGATAAAGTTGAAGAAAATGTTCCTACTCTTGAAGTGCTACAAAAATGGGAGGAAATTATTCAACCTAACAACTCACCTCAACTTATTGGGACCAACTTAAAAGTGAGTGCAAGGTCGTGGGATGAAAACACACCTATTCCTTATAAAACCATTTATCTTAATTGCCAGTTTAATGGGTATTGGGAAGGAGATGAAATAAGCTTAAGAGAGTTTATAAAAGATAACTTTAAAGGTGTACTTGCCGTTACTGATAACATGTTAACTATTGAACCTGCCACAGGTGCAGATTTTGAACATAAAAGCAACTATGGTGAACACCTAATGAGTTCATGGGACAGGGAGTCTTTTAATGAAATTAAATTATCCATGCTCCCTCCTGAGTTATTAATGGGGACACCGCTACAACCAGATTTAGATCTACCTGCACCACATAAAATAACTTCAAGACTTGTTGATAAAAAAGGTTTAGGAGAAGAAGGGCATCAAAAACTAATTGAAAGCCTGTGCTCTCCTCTATTAAATGAGCACAACAGAAAAAATACTATTACATCTTATATTACCTTAGGAGCTATTACAGGCGAGTTTTACAAAAAACATCCTGAGACCAATAGTGCTTTTCCCTACAATGACAAACAATATACCATACAATACCAATGTTGGTGGGAGGCCTTAGATGCAAATATGGATCCAGCAATTAAAAAGTATATTGAAGAAAAAATAAAAAACTTCCAAGACAATACTTTATATGATTACACCAATAGAGCGCTGGACTGGATTGAAGTATGTAGAGATTTTGATATCCCAAATACCTCTGGCGCATTTATAAGCTTTAAGGATAGTTCTATCCCTACTAAAACATATTTTGCCCAAAACTACAATGAACTTATTAGGATTAAAGAACAATACTCGAAAGATCCTTATAATCATTTCAGAACAAGAAAAACAATAATATAAATCTACTTTTTCCCCTTCTTAATGAAGGGGATTTTTTTGACTATTTTCGAAAAAACAACAAATAGACACCTTATTTTCTAAACATTATATATTTAATCTAAGTTTTGTAAAAAGAAAAGTCCTTGATATTTACATTAAGGTTATAATGTAGAGTTAATAGAAAACCGTACTTTTATAGCTTATTTTTTGAGTATATGAAGACTGATATTTCAACAGTAAATCCTAAAGAAAATATTATAATAAAAGGAGCTAAACTGCACAATTTAAAAAACATTGATGTAGTTATCCCTCGTAATAAATTAGTAGTTATTACTGGACTTTCTGGTTCAGGTAAATCTTCTCTAGCTTTTGATACTTTGTATGCTGAAGGACAACGTCGTTATGTAGAAAGTTTAAGTTCGTATGCACGTCAGTTTTTAGGAAAACTACACAAACCAAAAGTTGATTACATTAAAGGAATTGCTCCTGCCATTGCTATTGAGCAAAAAGTTAACGCTACTAATCCACGTTCAACAGTTGGTACATCAACAGAGATATACGATTATATTAAATTATTATTCGCTCGTATTGGTAAAACCTTCTCTCCTATTTCGGGTAATGAAGTAAAAAAACATACGGTTTCTGATGTTATCAATCATGTAAAAACTTTCGAAGAGCGTACTAAATTATTACTACTTGCTCCCATACGTATTAATAAAGACAGAGATATAAAAACCGTTTTACAAGTATTAACACAGCAAGGGTATGCTCGTTTAAAATATCAAGATACCGTATACAGAATTGATGAGTTTCCTGTAAAAGATTTTAAAGGAAATGAATTACAATTAGTTGTTGATAGAATTGTTGTAAAACACGAAGAAGATTTTTATAACCGTTTAGGAGATGCTGTACAAACGGCTTTTTTTGAAGGAAAAGGTATTTGTTATATCGAAAACCTATCAGATAATAGTACTGTTGAATTCAGTAATAAATTTGAATTAGACGGAATTTCATTCTTAGAACCAAACACGCATTTATTCAGTTTTAACAATCCTTACGGAGCTTGCCCTACTTGTGAAGGATATGGAAATGTAATTGGTATTGATGAAGATTTAGTAATTCCCAATACTGGACTTTCTATCTACGAAAATGCTATTTTCCCTTTTAAAACAGATAGTTATAAAAAATATAAAAATGATTTAATTCTAAATGCTGAAGAATTCGGAATTTCTATACATAAACCATGGTTCGAACTTACAGATGAACAAAAAGACTTGGTTTGGAATGGAACTAAAAAATTCAAAGGAATTAATCATCTATTCAAAAAACTTGAAGAGAAAAGTTACAAAATTCAAAACCGTGTAATGCTTTCTCGTTACCGCGGAAAAACAAAATGTACAGAATGTAACGGAAAACGTTTGCGTAAAGAAGCCAACTATGTTCAGGTATACGGTAAAACTATTGATGAATTAGTAACCTTACCTTTAGATGAATTAGCGGTGTTCTTCAATAATATTGAATTAAACAAATACGAAGAAAAAATTGGTAAACGTTTACTTACCGAAATTAACAATCGTCTCCAGTTTTTAACAGATGTTGGTTTAAGCTATCTAACATTAAACAGAACATCTAACACGTTATCTGGTGGAGAAAGTCAACGAATTAATTTAGCTACTTCGCTAGGGAGTTCATTAGTAGGCTCTATGTATATTTTAGATGAACCAAGTATTGGATTACACCCAAAAGACACGGAAAGACTAATTGGCGTGTTAAAAAACCTACGTGATTTAGGTAACACCGTAATTGTAGTTGAGCATGATGAAGACATTATGAAAGAGGCCGATTATATTATTGATATTGGCCCAGAAGCAGGAACTTATGGTGGAAATGTTGTTGCCGAGGGAACTTTTAAAGATATTTTACAATCTGAATCGCTTACAGCTAAATATTTATCTGAAGAGTTAAAAATTGAAGTCCCTACAAGTAGAAGAACATCAAAAAATTCTATTGATATTATTGGGGCTCGTGAAAATAACTTAAAAAACATTAATGTTTCTTTTCCGCTTAACAACTTAACCGTTATTACTGGAGTTTCTGGTAGTGGTAAAAGTACCTTAGTTAAAAAAATCCTATATCCTGCTATGCAGAAGAAACTGGTTGGATATGGTGAAAAATTAGGACAACACACGGATGTTACTGGGAGTTTTGATTTGTTAAAACATGTAGAGTTTATCGATCAAAATCCTATTGGCCGTTCTTCACGCTCTAACCCTGTAACGTATATAAAAGCGTATGATGATATTCGCAAGCTACTTTCGTCTCAAAAACTATCTAAAATAAGAAATTACCAACCTAAACATTTTTCTTTTAATGTAGATGGTGGTCGATGTGAAGTTTGTAAAGGTGAAGGAGAAGTTACTATTGAAATGCAGTTTATGGCTGATGTACATTTAGAATGTGAAACTTGTGGTGGTAAACGCTTTAAAAAAGAAGTTTTAGAAGTAACTTTTGAAGGAAAATCAATTGATGATATTTTAAACATGACTATTGATGATGCCGTTGCTTTTTTTACAGAACATAAACAAACCAAAATAGCTAAAAAATTAAAACCTTTACAAGATGTTGGATTAGGGTATGTACAATTAGGTCAATCATCTTCTACCCTTTCTGGTGGTGAAGCACAGCGTATAAAGCTAGCTTCTTTTTTAGTAAAAGGAAATACCAAAGACAAAGCTTTATTTATTTTTGATGAACCTACTACTGGATTGCATTTTCATGATATTAAAAAATTATTAGCTTCTTTTAATGCGTTAATTGAAAAAGGACACTCAATTATTGTTATTGAACACAATATTGAATTGATTAAATGCGCTGATTATATTATTGATCTTGGTTTAGAGGGTGGAAAAAAAGGTGGAAACTTAATCTTTGCAGGCACCCCTGAAGAATTAGCTAAAAATAAAGAATCATACACCTCTAAGTATTTGGCTGAAAAACTCATTAACTAAACCTTTTTAACTAGAAAAGCCACCCAACCTTTCGGTTAGATAGCCTTTCACAACAAAAATTAACAAAATTTAATAAATAAATCTTTACTTTAATAAGCTATATACAAACTCAGGATAACCTCTTTCTCCTGCATCATTTGTTAATGCTAAAAACTTTAACTTATATAAATTTCCATCAGTATCTTCTATTACATAAAAAACATTGTCTTTACGAGAAGGTAAAGAACTAGGACCTCCTCCTGCTCTCCAACTACTACCGATAGCTGTTTGAGTATTACCAAAATTTTCTACTTTTACATCTGTTAAGGTAAAATCATTATATGTATAACTTTCTTCTTCTGTATCTATCATATATCCTTTTACATTTGACTTTATATTATTTACCACAAAATCTGCATATACATACGGACCATAACTAGGTAATAAGTCTGTAAAGATTGTAAAGTTTAAGTCCCAGTTTTCTTTCATTGGCTCAACATTTACTTTAGCTTCTGTATTAAAGCTAAAGAATGTAAAGTGATACCCTTCTGTTTTTGTTATTACAATTTCTTTATGCGTAGTAGCATCTAAATCTGCATACTGTAAAACATAAGCATCTCCTTCTTTTAAAACTCTAATTTTTTTCCAACCTCTTTCATCTCCATTTGCAGAGTAGCTACCTGTAGCTGGTTTATCTGTTGCTACTTCATAACCAAGGTTTACTAAATATACTTTATTATTAGCCTCTGTTACTTCAATTTCAGCAATTGCCGTTTTTGTTATATCTCCACTAGGATGATCAACAAAAGGAGCACTTTCATCAGTATATGTATTCGTTCTTACTAAAGGCTGTAAATCTTTTACTTCTTGGGTTGAAGAGCTAACAGCATCTATATCTGTTGTAGATAATTTAGCAGCCGCCATAGATATTGAACCATTAATAACAACTCTAAACTCACTTCCAGAATAAAATCCTAAATCCCAAGAGTCTCTCTTTATCTCTGTTGTTGTATTCGTACTTAAGTCAATATATACTTGATTTGGTTGATTAGGTCCACCTACTCCTGGACTTACTTCTGCTCCTTCTATTACCACTTTTATTGGTTCAGATGGTAAATCATTATCACTTCCACAACTAATGAAAGAGTACATAGTTGTTAATAATATGAGTGTGAAAAATTTGTTTTTCATTGTTATTAATTTTAAAATTTAATATTATATAATAGTTTTAAATAGTATGAACGACCATAGCCTAACAATAGAGAATTATTGTTTGTTGAATGTGCGCCTGTTGTAGCTGCGTTACTTACATTAACACTGGTAACATCAAATAAATTTCTGGCTCCTATTGTAGCTTGTAGTTTTTTGTTTAAAAATGATTTTTGCACAGAAGCATCCAACCAATTATAAGCTTGCGTAGTTGTTTTTGTGAAAGTTGAGTTTTTATTTTCATCTGTACCTGAAGCTATATAATTTTGTTGTTCTCCGTTATGCTTTAATAATAAAGTTATTATTGTTTCCCATTTTTTTATTTTATAGCTAGCACTCGTAGTTAATTGAAAGGAATACAAAAAGTCATTTTGTGCATTTATTTCATTGTTAGCTACCTGAGCTATTCCTTGTAAATTAGCTCCTAAATTAAAAGACCAGTTATTAGCTTTTATTGTATTTCTTGAAGAAATCCCCCATAATTTATAAGCATCAACGTTTATGTATTGATATTGTAGAGGTGACGAATTAACAATTGCTAAATCTATTTTATCTTCTAGATTTAAATAGTCTATTTTTAAACTATTTAACAATGCTATATTAGAATCGTCAAACCAACTTCTTTTCTTTAAATTAATTGAAGCAGAATATCCACTTTCTGGATTTAAATTTTCATTTCCTCTTATGTCATGATTAGAGTCAACAAAATAATAATATAGTTCTTGAAAACTTGGAGTTCTATACGAAGTACCTATATTACCTCTAAGTTCAAATCCATTTTTAAATAAATAACGAGCACTTAAAGAGCTTTGTAATTTAGAATGAAATAAAGAATTGTATTCATACCTTAAGCCAGGACGAACCATTAAGGCATCTGAAAATTTTACTTCAGAAGAACCAAATAAAGCATAGTTACCCTGAGTACGTGTTTTATCTTGTTGAGTAACCTCACCAGAGGCCTGCGTATCGAATCCTTCTATATAACGAGCTTCATAACCTAACTGAAAATTATGACGATTACTTTTTATAAAGTTTGAAATAGTACCTTTTGAAAAGAAAACATTGCTTGATTGATATACTTTATCTTCCTCATTTGTTTTATTTCCAGATAAAATAAAATAAGTAAACTTATTTAAACGTCGTTTTTGTGTTTGATAAGAAGCTGAGAAGGAATAAGGGCTCCCCGATGCTAAAATCCCATTCAAATTAATATTATTTACAAATCTCTCTGTTTTGAAAACACGATCTAACGCAAACGGATTACTAGTTTGTGAGTCTACATCAATATTGTCATCAACTTTTGGATTGTAAAAGTTTACATTATCATTGTAATAATTGAATTTATAACTCAAATTAAGTTGATCTTTTTTATAATTCAAAAAACCAGTGGCATTTATCTGCTCTTTCGGCAACCAACTATACCCCCTTAGTAAATCATTCTTATAATAATCTCTTCCTTTTCTATCATCTAAAAAACCTGTAAAATCTGTTCTATTAAAACTCACTCTACCAAACCAGTTTTCAGAAAAATTATGAGCCACATTAATACTCTGTATATGTTTACCCTCATTAAATAAAGCATACTCATTACTTACAGTTTCTTCTTGTATTGCTGCTTGAATGTTCCATTTATTTTGAGATGATTTTTTTGTTATAATATTAATTACTCCCGATACCGAATTAGCTCCGTACTCAACTCCCATGGCTCCTTCAACCAATTCTATACGCTCAACATCATCTAAATTTATTTGAGTTAAATCAATGTTATTTCCAATTCCGTTATCACTAACTAACGGAACGTTATCTATCAAAATATTAAAGTATTGAGAATCTAAACCAAACATTGAAATAGTTGATTTACCTGACTGAGAATTTGGTATAACTGTTAAGTTTAGTTTAAAGTTTAATACATCCGCTAAATTATTAGCTGCTTGACTTTCTATTTGTTTTTTATCTATGATAGTTACATTGTATACCGATTTCTTAATCGATTTAGGATTATACTGCCCTGTTACAACAACCTCTTCCAATTTATTATAATGAGTACTATCACGTCTTACCTCTTCTTTTTCTTGAGAAAAGACTTGACATGCTAAAAGCATCAATAAAAAAACCACTTTGTTATTTAGAAACATTCTTAATAATTTTTTGCAAATATATTCTTTATTTTTAACCAATCTAAATAAAAGTTATATTTTTGTCAAAAAATAAATTCAAACAAAACTCACGATGAAAAAAATATTTTTAGGTGGTTTATTAATACTATCTGCACTTACAATTAACGCTCAAAACAAGAAGAAAAAAGATAGAGCAGCTATAAAAAAAATGTGTGGTTGTTATGAAGTTACTTTCAACTTTGCTGAAACATTTAACTTTAGTAAAGACTCTCTATACAAACCTTCCAAAACAAAAACAGATAAAGCTTTAGAGTGGGCAGGTTTAATTGTTGACGAAAATGATAAAATTTCAATTCAACACTTACTACAGGTAGGGAATCCTGCAAATCCTCATATTGTAAAACATTGGAGACAAGATTGGTTGTACGAAAACACTGATTTTTACATGTTCAATGGAAATAACAATTGGCTTTATAAAAACAAACCAAAATCAGAAGTAAAAAAACAGTGGACACAAAAAGTATATCAAGTAGACGATAGTCCACGATACGAAGGCTCTGGTACTTGGGTACATGTAGACGGAAAAAGTTACTGGGAAAATACTACAGATGCACCCTTACCAAGAAGAGAATATACCAAAAGAAGCGATTATAATGTAACTGAAAGAGGTAACCGTCATGAAATCACAAACTATGGTTGGTTACACGATCAAGATAACAAAAAAATCATAAGAGAAGAAGGTAAAAAAGATATTGTTATAGCTCATGAAAAAGGGTACAACACCTACGTAAAAGTAGATGATAATAAATGTAAAGCTGCTCAAGACTGGTGGAAAAAAAACAGTGTGAAATGGCAAAAAGTTAGATCTAAATGGGATGAAGTTTATGGAAGAAACACTAACCTCTCTTTAGAAACTAAAGTAAACAACAAACCTTTATACAAGCATTTATTCTCCGAAAAAGTATCTGAAGAACAACAAATAAATGAAACAATAGAATCTTTTGTAAAAAAATAAAAGCGTTTCAAAGCATTTTATAGTTATACCTAAACGAAAAATTAAATATTTTAAAACAAATCTCTCAAAGAGGAAAAAAAATGAGAATTATTGCAACCGTACTACTTTTATGTAGTTGTATTCAAACAATGTATAGTCAAGCAACCCTACAAGGAGTTGTAAAATCAGAAAACAATGAAACTATTCCTTATGCGAATGTATTTATTAAAGGAACTAAATTAGGAGCCGAAACCAATGAAAATGGTCGTTTTACTATAACAAATGTTCCAAACTCTAATCATAAGCTTATTGTAAGCGCTGTAGGATTCAATCAATCATCACAAAAAATAGTGGTAAAAGGAGACATTAAAAATTTAGTTTTTATTTTAAAATCAGACACTCAACTTGATGAAGTTGAACTTTTTGGAGCAAGAGATAAAAGAGCTGAAAAACTAGAAACACTTACTAGACTACCTTTAGCTCCTAATGAGCAATTACAAAGTATTTCAGTCTTATCACATAAACTTATCGATCAACAAAACGCTTTAACTCTAAGCGATGTTACCAAAAACGTAGCCGGTGTATATACCTTTGCCACCTACGGAAACACCAAAGAAAGTATGTCTTTAAGAGGTTTTAGAGGAATTCCTTTATTAAAAAATGGAGTTCGTATAAACTCAGATTTTAGAGGAACTGGAATTATTACCGATATGGCTGGTGTTGACAACATTCAAGTATTGAAAGGAATATCTGCTATTAGCCAAGGTTTAGGTGGTGATTTAGGTTCTGCTGGTGGTGTTATTAATGTAGTGACTAAAACTCCTAAATTTTACACAGGTGGAGAAGTTACTTTTAGAGCAGGTAGTTTCGGGAAATTACGTCCTACTTTTGACGTTTATGGACCTATTGATGCCAATAAAAAACATGCCTTTAGAATTGCTGGTTCTTATGACAAAGCAGACAGTTTTAGAGACCATGTTGGTTCTGAACGTTTTTATGTGAACCCATCATACGCTTGGAGACCAGATGAGAAAACTACCATTACATTAGAAATGGATTACATGCATGATAGTAGAACTCCTGATCAAGGAACTCTTAACTTAGGAACTTATGATGTAAACAACATTTATAAATTACCTAACAATAACTTTATGGGATATGATTCTGATAATGTTACTACCAAAAACCTAACCTATGCCATTAGAGCAGATAGAAAACTAACTGACAATATAAGCATAAAAGCAGGATATTTTGTTTCTGATTTAGATATAGATACTGAAACTTCTTACGCTTTTCAAGGAGACCCTAGAAATGGTTTACCTGTTTTACCAGACAACCAACGTTATAGAGAGTATTATGCTTCTGGAAGAAAAGATAATAATAGTGTATTACAATTAGATTTGGTAGGAAAAGATGTAGAAACAGGTTTCTTAAAACATACTTTCCAAATTGGTGCAGACTTTAGAACTTCTGAATTTGATAATATAGCCTATGCTACACAATATGCTTCTGACAATAAATACGCAGATATTATAGATGTGTTACAGCCTATAGATAATACACTTCCTAACGGAGTTAACATTACACGAAACCCTGCAAGAGATTCAGGATCTAGAACAGAGTCATATGGAATTACGATACAAGATAAAATAAGCCTTACTAATTGGGCTGATGTTTTCTTAGGGTTACGTTATACTTCTATGAAAAGAACTAGAGGTAGCTTTATAGGTAGACCTTTAGATGAATCTAAAAGTGATGATGCCTTTAATCCGTTATTAGGGTTTAATTTAAAGCCTAATGAAAATATTATCATTTTTGGTTCATATGCTAGCAGCTCAGATCCTAGAACTTCTTTTTATACGGATGTTGACGGTAACGAATTAGGTACAGAACGTTGGGATCAAATAGAAACAGGGATAAAATCTACTTGGTTTAATAATGCTTTACGTTTTAATGTTACTACATTTTATACCTCAAGTAAAAATTTAAACTTACCTGTTTATGACAATGCTGGTAATAGTTTAGGTTATTATACACAAGGAGGTGATGATGTGAGAAATGGTGTAGAAGTAGAATTAATAGGTCGTATCCTTCCTAATTTAGAAGTTATAGGAGGATATTCTTATTTAGATGCTAAATACAAGGATCATGCATCATATTACTATAACTCAAGACCTATTAACACTCCAAAACATACGGCAAATTTTTGGGCACGTTATGCATTTAAAAAATCTTTAAATGGTTTATCTATCGGTGCCGGGGCTTATTACTTAGGAGAACGTCCGCACAATGTGTGGTCTAGAAACTATACGCACACAGGGGTTACTCCTGATACAAAACCATTCGATTTAAAATCGTACACTACAGTTAATGTACAGGCTTCTTATAAATTTAATGAGAAATTAAGTATTGATGTATTTGGAAATAATATCTTTGACGAAATAGGCTACAACGCCTACCGTACAAGTTATATTAACAGAATAGAGCCTGCTAGTTTTGGTTCAACGTTACGTTATAAATTTTAATTTATTATGAAAAAACAACATATAATATTTGCCTTTGTACTTTTTATGAGTACAATTCAAGCGCAAACAAAAAATATATTTTTTGAAAGATCTTTTTGGCAAGAAAAACCTAATATTCAACTCGTTGAAGAAAAAATAAAAGAAGGAAATAGCGCAACAGCATTAAACCCAAATGGGTTTGATGCTGTTACCTACGCTATCTTAGCCAGTGCTCCAAATAAAGTAATCAAACATTTACTTACTAAAAAAGGAAATGATGTTAACAAGATAACACACGATAAAAGAACTTATGTTTTTTGGGCTGCCTATAAAAACAATGTTGAAATTATGAAGCATTTGATAGCCAATAATGCTCGTATGGATTTAAAAGACTCTCATCAATTATCTCCGTTAACTTTTGCAGCGAATGCAGGGCAAACAAATAAAGAAATTTATGAACTTTGTATTCAAAACGGAATTGATATAAAAACAGATGTTGACGAGCACGGGGCTAATGCTTTATTATTAGTACTACCAAGCTTAAAAGATTTATCGTTTGTGGACTACCTTACTTCAAAAGGGTTGAGCGTACATAATGTTGACAAAGATGGTAATGGTGCTTTTAACTACGCTGCTAAAAAAGGTAATAAAGAAATTTTAACTCTTTTAATAAAAAAAGGATTACCTTATAAAAACCTAAATAAAAAAGGAGGTAATGCTATGTTATTAGCTACTCAAGGTTCTCGTAGCGGTTATAATTCTTTGGAGTTTTTTAAATATTTAGAAAGTTTAGGTATCAAACCAAACATAACTAATAATGATGGAAAAACACCGCTTCATAATTTAGCTCGTGGTAACAAAGATTTAAATACCTTTAACTACTTCCTTGATAAAGGTGTAAATGCTAATCAAATTGACGATAACGGTAACACTCCTTTAATTATCGCAGCTAGTAGAAACTCTTTAGAAATTGTTCAGTTATTATCAGAAAAAACAAAGAATATTAATCACACTAATAAAAAAGGACATTCAGCACTTACGTATGCTGTTGAATACAACTCAGAAGCTGTGGTAGATTATTTAGTAAAAAACGAGGCTGATATTCAAGTAAAAGATGATAAAGGAAACTCTTTAGCTTATTATTTAGTTAAAAGTTATCATCCTAAAAAAGTGAACGATTTTAATGAAAAAATGAGTCTTTTAGCCAATAACGGATTAAACTTAACACAACTTCAAGCCAATAAAAATACATTGTTTCATATTGCTGTAGAAAAAAACAACATCGATTTACTTAAAAAAATCAACACTTTAAAAATTGATGTGAATGCAAAAAACAATGAAGGTTTAACCCCACTACATTTAGCTGTTATGCAAGCTAATAATACTGATGTAATTAAATATTTATTAAGCATTGGAGCTAAAAAATCAATTACTACTGATTTTGATGAAACGGTACACGATTTAGCTAAGGAAAATGAAATTTTAAACAGGAAAAATATAGATATTAACTTTTTAAAATAAACTTATGTACCAAATCGTGTGTAAATACAATTACACACGATTTGGTATTAAAATAAATCAATAAAAAATGAAAAAAATCATAGCTCTTTTTATTACTGTATTTACAATAATGGCTTTTAACATAAATGATAGTGCCACATATAAATGTATGATTCAGATGAAAAATTATACTGGTGAAGGTGCATATATTGCTATTTCATTATTAAACCCTAATGGAGAATACGAACAAACATTATACGTTCAAGGTGATGATGAAGAATGGTACTCTGACATTACCGAATGGTGGAAATTCCAAGGTAAGGTTCGTACTGACATTGACGCTATAACTGGCGCAACAATTAGTGGAGGTAACAGAGCGATTACCGTATTAAAAATTGACAATGATAAAATTGACAAAGGGTATAAAATTAGATTTGAATCAGCTGTAGAAGATCAAGAATACTACAAAGACGATGTAGAATTTGAATTAACTACCAACAACCTTAAAGGTAAATTTGAAGGAAATGGATTTATTCGTTACATCCGTTTAATGCCTCAGTAATTTTATCAATAGAAATAGCTAACAAAAATGACCACTTCTATATGGAGATATAGCCACTTAACATTGGCTATATCTTCTTTTCTTTTTTTACTTGTTGCTTCATTAACAGGTATTATTTTAGCTTTTGAACCTATTTCAAAACAGCTTTCAGACTATAGTATTTCTAACACAAAAGAAATTACACTTGCTCAAACAATTTCTGTACTGCAAAAACAATATGACGAAATAATTTCTATCACTATTGATGAGAATGATTTTGTATCAGCTTCGGTAGTTACCAAAGAAGGAAAAAGTGACACATTTTATGTAAACCCAACTACAGGTGAAAAATTAGGTAATATCGAAAAAAAGAAACCAATTTTTCAGTTTGCCACGAGCTTACACAGATCTTTATTTTTGAAGTCTACAGGAAGATTTATTGTTGGCTTTATTTCTTTTTTACTTTGCTTAATTGCTATTACAGGACTCATTCTAATTACTAAACGACAAGGAGGCTTTAAAAAGCTTTTTTCTAAAATTGTAAAGGAGAATTTTGAACAGTATTACCACATTATTATTGGTCGTTACACGCTTATCCCTATCATTATCATCACATTAACAGGTGTATATTTATCGTTAGATAGGTTTTCTGTTTTACCTGTGAAAAAAATTAATCACTCTTATGATTTTTCTTTAGCTTCTTCAAAAGAAAAAATAACACTTCTTGAATTTCCAGTATTTAAAAACACTACTTTGAATGAAGTAAAAAGTGTTGAGTTCCCTTTTTCTGAAGATGAGGAGGATTACTTTTTTGTGAAACTAACCGATAGTGAACTAATCATTCATCAATATACAGGAACCATCATTAGTAAAGAAAATCTTTCGTTAACCAGCATACTTTTAAATTGGAGTTTGTTATTACATACAGGAAACGGAACTATTGTATGGTCAATTATATTGTTACTTTCTTCAATATCTATCCTGTTTTTTATCTATTCAGGCTTTGCAATGACTTTCAGCAGAACACAAAAAAGATCGTTACCTAAAAATAAAACTAAGAAAGACAATGCTGAAATTATCATATTAGTAGGCTCAGAAACAAACAATACTTACTCTTTTGCCTCATCTTTATACAATGCTTTAATTAAAAACGGTAAAACCGTTTTCATCGATATTTTAAACAATTATGCTTCGTATAAAAAAGCGAAACACCTAATTATATTAACTTCAACTTACGGAGAAGGTGAAGCTCCTTCTAACGCTTCTAAATTTTTACAACTAGTTCAGCAAATAGTTACACAAAACCCAATAAACTATTCTGTCATTGGTTTTGGTTCAAGAGCATATCCTCATTTTTGCCAATTTGCTATTGATATAGACAATACACTACAACAACTTTCAACCTTTAAAACACTTTTACCTGTTTATAAAATTAACAACCAGTCTTTTCAAGATTTTAAAACTTGGGGACATTTATGGAGTAAAAAAACTAACATACAGTTTGAACTAACACAAGAGGTAAAAAAGCATAAAAAACAACAAACTTTCACCACAGTTTCTAAAACTGATTTAAACAACGACGATTCTTTTTTAATCCGTTTACAGCCAACAAAAAAACTTCGTTTTAACTCGGGTGATTTACTAGCTATCACTCCAAAAAAAGATAACATTGAACGCTTGTACTCAGTTGGAAAAATAAATAATGATATTGTATTAAGTATTAAAAAACATGACCTTGGAGTGTGCTCTAACTTACTTTATCAACTAGAGGAAAACGAAATAATTCAAGCAAGCATTCAACAAAATAAAGACTTCTATTTTCCTAAAAGGAAGAAAGAAGTAGTCTTAATTGCTAACGGAACAGGTATCGCTCCTTTTTTAGGAATGCTGCAACATAAAAACGGCACAAAAGCGCATCTATTCTGGGGTGTTAGAACTAAAGAGTCGCTAAGAATGTACGCTCCTTTGTTAAAAAACATAGAGAAAAATAACATTCATATTGCTTATTCTCAGGAAAAAGAAAAAGAATATGTGCAAGATTTATTACTAAAAAAAGAAACTACAATTACTACTGTTTTAAAAAACGGAGGAACTATCATGATTTGTGGTTCTATCAAAATGCTAAAAGGCGTAGAGAAGGTATTAGAACAAATAACTTCAACTAAACTAAACACATCTTTAGACTACTTTAAAAAGAAGAATCAAATTAAAACAGATTGTTATTAATAGATAAAAAACAGCTTTTCTGTTAGAATACAATCAAGATATTTAGATTACCCAATTATCAGGTTACTACTGGATAATTGGGTATATGTTTTCTACATTTAATTGCCTTTCCTATAAAAATCAACGAATTCTAATTTATCTACTACGAATTCTAATTTACTCCAAATCTACCTGTACTTCTGTGGTAATTTTGATCATATAAAAACAACAATTATGTGGTCAAACAACAATTATTCATCAGTATTAAAAATGTATTTAGAAAAATACACAAGTTTAAAATTACAAATAAACACAAGCGGATTAATCGCTTCTGTTGAAAAACAAGAAAACGGTCAGTGGATTAACGACCGAAACCTTCCTAACATCTTAAACAAACTATCAACTAGTATAAATTTAGGAAAGGATGTAACCATCATTTTACAACAATAACAGTAACTATATTAACCTTAAAACAAAAAACTATGAAACAAAACATTTTAAAAGTAGGTACAGTAATGGGATTACTACTACTAATCGGAGTATTTTCTAGTTGTGATAACCCAAAAAGTGACAACAAAAATCAAGAACAGGGAAACATTGCTACCACAGAGGAAACTATTGAAAAACTAGCTGTGGAATACAGAAAACCCATAGTATTTATTACAGGGAATGATAAAGGAAACAGCCATTTTTACGATAGTGCCAGAGTATATTTCAAAGAAAAAAACTACGAAATAATTAATGGCAAATATTCAGTAGAAGAAATTATTTCTTGGATGAACAACAATACTACTGAAAATCCTTACGGAGAAGTTCATATCGTAAATAACAACAACCCTTTTAGAGCAATGAACTTAGAAACTGTAGTTAATGGAGATAAAGTAACTGCTGAAACGTTACAAAAAACAATTACTAAAGGTGCATTACCTTCTGTAAAAAGTGAAGCTATTACTGATGACACTAGAATTATTTTTCATACCAATCAATTGGCAGAAAACACTGATTTAATAAACACTTTAAAAAGTGCTTTTATAACTGAAAACAAAATTCCTCAAGTAGTTGCATCACCATACTACAATGTTTTTGGAGGAGAGTTTTCTAACCATTATTTAGCACAACCGTACTATGTATTTTATCCAACAGCAAACTCTCCTGGTAAAGTAGATTTATCAAAAGAAATCGCTAAAAAATATCCAGAAGAAAAAGAAATTGCTTGGTACGACGCTTTAAATAATGAAAGAGAGCGTTATGTGGGAGAGCCTTATACTATTCAGTATACCATTCCTGTAAATCTAGAGTTAGATTACCATAACTCTGATAACGAAATTCCTCACTTTGTAATGCAAGAAGAAATTATGGATTTTATTGCAAGCGAAGAAGCTTTAATGAAAGAAGTTAAAAAAACAAATATTCCTGTAGAGAAATTTAGATGGACCTATACTGTAAAAAACAGTCAGTTAATTATAAAAGGTAAATCTTCTGCTCTATGTGTTTTAAAACCTTTAACGAAACCTTATGGAGAGTTAGAACATGTAAAACCAGATACTAATAATAAGCGTTTATACGCTATGAAATAACTAATAATTGTTGAACAAACGTCATTACGAACCTAGGAAAACCTCATAATAAAAGTAATTACTTCAACCTCCTTCCCTTCGTAATGACGTTTTATTTAAGTACTTTTGTTATGATGAAAACCCAATATCATATTACAAAAACAGCTATGAGAAACAATTTTGTATTGAGTACTCAAAAACACTCAGTACAAAATTTTGTTTTTTTACTACTTTGCTGTTTTATCTGTGGTCTGATAAATGTTTCTGCTCAAAACCAACCCTTAAAAACTTACACCCTAAGTAATGGGTTACCAAGTCTACACATAAACAACTGTTCTCAAGATAAAACTGGTTATGTTTGGTTAGCTTCCAATAACGGCTTAATTAGATTTAACGGAAATGAGTTTACTACTTTTACAACAAAAAATGGATTAATTTCTAACAACGTTAATATCATTTCTTCAAAAGGAAATATTATATTTATAGGTACTGATAAAGGTTTAAGTATAAAAAACCATCATGGGTTTACTAATTTTGAAGGCAACAATGTTAACTGTATTTTAACCGTTAAAAACCATACTTTTTTAGGCACTGATAAAGGAGTTGTTAGAGTTCGTGAAAACTATCTCTCTCCTCTTCGTACCAACTTTCAAATTGATTTAAATCAGATAAACGATATGTTATTTGATGGAAAGTTTTACTGGATAGCTACTAATAAATCTTTGTGGAAGCTTGATAAGCTTATCAATCCTAAAGTTTTAAAAAGAATTGATGTAAATAATTACACTTCTCTTTTAATTAACGAAAAAACGATAATTGCTACCACTTATAACAAAGGGCTTAAATTCATTAAAAATAACGAAGTAGAAACACAAAGCATCACTGCACAAAATGTTATTGAAATTAAAAAAATTAATAATCAATTTTGGATTATCTCTGAGGATAATGGTATTGAAGTACTAGATGCTAATTTTAATTTCGTTAAAAATATTAATAAATATAACAGCTTAACTACCAATAAAATTACCAGTACCTTTCAAGACAACGAAAATAACACTTGGGTTTCTACAAAAGATAAGGGAGTTTATTTTATTAAAAGTGACAAACCAATACAAAAAAAGCCTACCATTTCTTTTGAAAATATTGAGGTAGTTTTTACTCCTTTAGATAGCATTAACATAAACAACTACAGCAAAACTCTAAAACTCCCTGCAGATAAAAACCATATCTCTTTTTATTACAAAACAATAGATATTAGCAACTCAAATAAGTTGGAGTATCGCTATACGCTCAACAATCAAACCAGTCCCTGGAGTACTAAAAGCGCTATTGATTTAGCTTATCTTTCTCCAGGAAACTATACTTTTTCAGCTCAATCAAGAATTGGAAAAATAGAAAGCACTCCTATTGAGTTTAATTTTTATATTGATACTCCTATCTATAAAAAAAGTTGGTTTATTTGGTCTACCATTGGAGTAGCCAGCATAATTTTAACACTCATTGTTTGGTCATATATCAGAAGAATCCAAGCTAAAAACAAAGCTAAAGTTGCAAAGTTAGAACTGGAAAATCATTTGATATCTCTAGAGCAAAAAGCCTTGCAACTTCAAATGAATCCGCATTTTATTTTTAATGTCTTAAATGGAATTAAAGCATTGGGTAACTCGGGGAAATCAGTTGAATTAAATACAACCATTAGTAAATTTGCTACTCTTTTACGTGGTGTTTTACACAATTCTAGACAAGAAGAAATTAGCTTAGCTGAAGAAATTACCACACTAAAAAATTATGTTGAACTAGAACAACAAATAAACTCAAATACCTTTGAATATTCAATAACTACAAATCTTTCTATTGATCCTGAAGAAATTCTAATTCCACCAATGCTAATACAACCTTTTGTTGAAAACAGTATAAAACACGGAATCTCTTCTGTTGAAAATGGAAAAATTAGGATCAGTTTTTCTATAAAAAATGATCTTTTACATTGTGAAATAATAGATAACGGTATTGGTGTTCATCAATCAAAAGAACTTAAAAAAGTTAGCTCACATAAATCCGTAGCTTTAAAAGTTACGCAAGAACGAATTCGAAACCTGTCAAAAAAGGGAGCTTTTTCCATTATTGAATTATATGATGAAGGAAAAGTAACAGGAACTAAGGTACTATTTGAAATTCCTTTAAAAACTGATTTTTAAAACATGAAAAAACTTTCTGCAATTTTAGTAGACGATATGTCAACAGCTTTAGAAATGTTACAAAACGATCTCATTCAATTTCATCCAGAAATTGAAATTATTGGTACTGCTAAAAGTGTGGTTGAAGCTTCAAAAGTTTTACGAAAGCAACAACCAGATATTTTATTTTTAGATATTATGCTGGGAGACGGTACTGGTTTTGATGTTTTAGAAATTCATCCAAACCTATCCTCAAAAATTATTTTTGTTACTGCAAGCGACGAGTATGCCATTAAAGCTTTTAAATTTGCTGCTATTGATTATGTATTAAAACCATATTCAAACGAAGATTTAGCAAGCGCAATTAATAAAGCAAAAAATCAAATTAAACCCGATAAAGAACAGCTAACAGTACTACAGCAATCCATTTCAAAACCAAATCAACGTCCTAAAAAGATCTCATTAAACACTTCTGACAAAATTATGGTGGTAAATTTAGACGATATTGTTCGTTGTCAGTCCGATAATAATTACACAGAGTTTTTTATGAATGATGGACAAAAAATATTAGTTGGAAAAACCTTAAAGCACTTTGCTGACATGTTGAAGGAATACGATTTTTTACGAGTTCACCAAAGTCATCTAATTAATATTCAATTCATTAAGGAATTCATAAAATCTGATGGAGGATATTTAGTTTTAAAAAACAAAACAACTGTTCCTGTTTCAGTTCGTAAAAAAAATGAAGTCATTAATGTTTTAGAAAGAATGTAGCCCTTATTTTTTTATGGTTTTTTAACACTTTTGTTAAAGTTTTATTAAAATTTTATTTACCTTAGTGTTTATAAACTATAAAAATATGGTTGCATTTAAGCCGAAAAAAGGTAGGTTATTAATTGCTGAACCAGCAATTTTAAATGATAGCTCTTTTAAAAGAACTATTGTATTACTTACTGAACATAATGAAAAAAGCTCTGTGGGTTTTATTTTAAACAGACCTTTAGACTATGTACTTAGCGATTTAGTTTCTGAAATAGACTGTGACTTTACAGTGTACCAAGGTGGACCTGTAGAACAGGATAATTTATATTTTATCCACAAAGCTCCACATTTACTACCTAACAGTATTGAGGTCGCAAACGGTATTTATTGGGGAGGAAATTTTGACCTGTTAAAAGAGTTATTAAATAATAAACAATTAAAATCTACTGATATTCGTTTCTTTTTAGGTTATTCTGGTTGGGGAGCAAACCAATTGGAAGAGGAACTATTAATGAACTCTTGGTTTATAGCAGAGAATGACTATGAAAATATTTTAACTGCGAACGATAGAGACTTTTGGAAAAACAAGTTACTACAAAAAGGAGGCAAATATAAAATTTGGGCTAACGCTCCTAGCGACATTCAAATGAACTAACCTTAGCTAGTTACTATCGCTAGTTTTAAGCTACTTTTAATTTTATTAGTTATCACTGTTGAAAACTCTTTTTTACGATAATTGGTAACTGGCTGAATTCCTACAATAGCATTGGTTATAAAAACCTCGTCTGCTTTTTGAATCTCAAAAGGAGAAATAGTTGTTTCATCTATTGTGTATTCTCCGTGTTTCTCAATAATTTCAATTACTTTTTTTCTAATAATTCCTTTGATACAGCCTTCAGTTAAGGCAGGAGTTTTTATTGTGTTTCCTTTTACTACAAAGATGTTTCCATTAATAGTTTCAACGACTCCCTTACGCTCATTTAGTAAAATACAGTTATCTAAATCGTTTTCTTCTGCAAAAACGGCTGCTAATGTATTTAACATTCTATTTGTTGTTTTTATTGTTGAAAGCAATCCTGAATAGTTATAAAAATCTTTAAAAACATCCATTCTATAAGTCTCTTTCTCTACATTTTCTATTGGAGCTCCTTCAATAATGTAATCTATTTCATTTGTAACGGGTGCATACAAGCCACCATCTTTTCTAAAAACAGTTAATCGTACCCTATAAGTAGAAAATTCAGGTAATTGTTTTGTTACTTTAAGGATTTCTTCTTGTAAAAACTCAAGGGTAAACCTCATAGGTATCTTCATACGAAGCATTCTCATTGATGCCATTAATCTAAAGTAGTGATCTTCTACAAAAACAACTTTACCATTTAATACTTTAATTGTTTCAAAAATAGCATCGCCATACTTAAAAGCCCTATTCTTTGTTGAAATTTGCACTTCGTTATCAGAAACCAAAGTTCCATTAAAGTTTACCATTTCCTAAAATTTTAATTGCAAACTTACAATTTAGGTAAATATTAGCCATAAAAAACTCGACAAAATTGCCGAGTTTTTTTAAATACTTATTAATTATAATATATTAAGCTCCTATTGTATGTTTTAACTCTTCTATTTGGTTTTGCCAAAGCATTTTTGCTTCCTCTACATCATCTTCATCATCTGCAAAATCTGTAACAATTACAGCAACATCTTTTGTTAATGGGTCTACTTGAATTCTGAATTCAAAATAACTATCATCACCCTCACTTTCAGTCCATTTAAACTTAATACGTTCATCTGCTTTTTTTGTTATTATTTTTGCTTCTTCTTCAGAATCATCCCAAATAAAGGTAATCAGTTTTCCTCGTGAATTAACTCTATCTGCAAACCACTCTTCTAATCCTGCTGGTGTTGCGAAGTATTGATATAACATACTTGGAGATGCATGAATAGGAAACTCTAATTCAAATTTAACTTTGCTCATTTATTTTTTTGTTTGAGTGCCAATATAGATAATTATTTTTTAAAAAAAAATTTAAATGTTTGTTGCTTAAAACCAAAAAGTAATTATATTTGCACCCGCAATCAGGCGAGGTAGCTCAGTTGGTTAGAGCGCAGGATTCATAACCCTGAGGTCGGCAGTTCAAATCTGCTCCTCGCTACAAAACCCAAATCTTTTGATTTGGGTTTTTTTATATTTATACTTTACTGTACATTTTAAAATGAACACCTACCTTTTGCACCTTAAACTTCTCACCTATAATTACGAAATCTAAATTTTCATAAAACCCTACTGCTTCTTCTCTTGCATTACACCACAGAACGTCTATGCTTTTAGTTTTTAAAATGCTTTTTGCCTCTTCTAGTAGTAACTTTCCTGCCCCCATACCTCTAACTTCTGGCAAAGTAGCCATTCCTCTTAATTGATATTGCAATCCTTTAATAGCTTCTGTTTTATTTTGAATAAAAGAAGCTACACCTACCAACTTAGTTTTGTAAAAAGCTCCTAAATGAAATGTACTTCCATACTCATCTTCTTTAAACTTATAAGGTAAATCTATATTATTACGCAAAACCGTTAATCTAATATTATAAGTTTCTTGAGCTGATATATTTTTTATTTTTATCATCTAAAATTTCTTTAATCCAAAAATACAGAATGAATATAAAATTTAACCTCATTAGTAAAGAAGATATTCTTATTATCCTTCCTCTTTTACATAAAGTTAACACCACAACACCACATGATATTTTAAAAAACAGAGTGATAGAAATGGTAGCATACCCTAACTACGAATGTATAGGTGTTTATGACAACAACAAGCTTATAGGTATTTGCGGGCTTTGGTATAGTACTAGGCACTATATTGGTAAAAGTGTAGAGCCAGATCATGTAGTTATACATGAAACTTATAGAGGTAAAAGTGTTGGAAAACAGCTTTTCAAGTGGATATACAATTACACTAAATCTAAAGGGTGCGAGGCAGTTGAATTAAACACGTACACTGCTAATAGGAAGTCTCATAAATTTTATTACAACGAAGGTTTTGAAATTTATGGTTTCCATTTTTTAAAAGTTTTACGAGATGATAAAAACTTTTATTAAAGCCACAAAAATTACAATTTCTTATTTTTTAAAAGTATTATTCTTTTTACTCTATTATTCATTAAATTCTAAATATCTTTGTAATACTTAAGAGACGTCTTAAGTTCTTTTTCATAGCAATTTTCCCACTCAATATTTTGAGTGGGTTCTTTTTTATAATTTATACTACAATTTTATTTTTCTCTATTTTTAATAATTTTGCTCACATGTATAAAGTTTTCATAGATACATTATTCTTAATATTCTCTTTCTTTTTTATCAGAAAAGGTTCAAGTTTTCTTATAAATAGATCAAGAAACTTCCATAAAAAATATAAAACAACTCTAGCTGATAAAGACAAATTATTTAATTTTTTCCAATTCTTTTTCTATATCCTTTCATGGGGCACTATTATTTTAATCTTTATTATTTGGGTCAAGTTTCTTTATTCTTAATAATCTATAAATTTTAAACACAGTATAATCGATATTCTATTTATTACTTATTAACCCCAACATGAACTATCTTTTATTTTAAAAGATAGTTCACTTAAAAGTTTGATTATAAAAACAAAAAGAGGCTACATGTAGCCTCTTTTTGTCAAAAAAAAATGAAATATATTATGCTGTTGCAGCTAACTTAATTCTAGATTTGTATTCTGTAGGAGTGCAATTGTATTTTTGTTTAAATATCTTACAAAAGTAACTTCTACTAGAAAATCCTACAGAATAAACTATTTGTGATATGTTTAAATCACTATTTTTTATTAATTCTTCTGATTTTTTTACTCTTTCTGTCCTTATAAAATCATTCACAGTTGTATTATGCATTAATTTAAATCCTTCTTGAAGCTTTGAGGAAGTTACTCCTGTTTTTTTACATAAATCTTCTATAGTAGTTGCTCTTTCTGGATAATTTTTTATGTACGTAGAAATTTCTTTTATCTCTTGCATTTCTCTTAACGTTAAACTCCCTGTAGGTTGTTTAGAATTCTTCAAATCTCTTTTGTACTGTTGTATTTCTAGAGCTAAAACCATATGTACTATACCTTCAATTAGTAAACTACGCATTACCCCATCTTCTTTTATCTTCGTTACTTGCTCTATTTTTTCTGCTATTTTTAAATTATGAGAGCTAATAAAAACATTATTTTCTTTTTTATTTTTCACAAAAGTTTCAAACAACTCTTGATGAACTGTATTTTTTTTAACTGAAGCTGTTAATTCGTAAGCTGTTATAAGAGTAACAATTACATTTGTTTCTTTTTTAAAGTAAATGGTATTTTTAGACGATGTTATGTTTGACATAAAACCTATCTGAAACGGCTCTAATGTTGTTTTTTTGTTTTTCTTAGTAAACTGATGCGCTATTTTACCTTTACTACAATAAGCTATATTTACTGCTTTACTAATATTTGTATTTATATTTAGGGCTATATCTTCATTAAAAGTAACATTAAACTCTAAATATGAAATGTTATTTTTTAGTAAAACACCTCTCACTTCACCATAACCAATTTCATTATCAAAGGTTAAGCAATGCTCTTTGAAACATTTTTTATATGAAGCTGATAATTGCTCTTTTAACTGACCAAACGTTTTTACTATTGAACTGCTATTTATGTGAAGTGTTTTCATGTCTACTCTTTTTAGGTTAATAAATTAGTTTTTCTTTATTCTAACATTTTTTCTTTTTTGGTGTTTTTGCTTGTGAAGCTAAGTTTTGTAAATATTCTGTTTTAGCTACTATCTTACCTACTTTAGCATTTAACCCTTGCTTATCATATACTCTAGTCTTCATTATATTTCGTTATTAATTACATTACAAAAATGCAACCAATACACGCATTCTTCATTACATAATTTTTGCTTTGTTTTATATAATTTTTAGAAACAATTAAAACACGTGTAATCATTGATGTTTAGATTGTTTTTAACAAAAAAAGATCTCTATGTAGAGATCTTTTTTTATCATTATTTATAATTTATTATCGTTTACAGTTTGCACTCCACGACTTCCCATCTTTGGCCATCTTTATATTTAAAGAACTTTCATCTATTACAATAAGACTAGCCTCATCCCAATCTAACTCAAACTTATTTTCACCTTTTTCTATTTCTAAACCACTAATTGATGGTATGTCGTCAGAAAAAATAAAATTGTATGTATCTCCTGTTTTAGCTACTGTAACACTTCCATTTTCTGCCGAAATTGAGTTTTCTCCATTATCATAAGAAACACTTCCTTCATATGTACCTACAAATAAATCATTATCTTTTGGATCATCACTTTCACTACATGCTGTAACTGTTAATAAAACTACTCCTAAAATGCTTAATAATTTGATTAAATTCTTCATGTTTTTCTTGTTTTTAAATTATACTACAAAGATGCAGTGTATCTAAAAACCGTGTGTTATATAATTTTTACTTTGTGTTATATAATCTTTAGAATTCATTAAAAACTTAAACTATGCTGGTAAATATATTGTAAACACAGCACCACTACCCTTTATTCCTGTAGCTTGAATGTATCCTTGATGTTTTAATACAATTTTTTTACAAATAGCTAATCCTATACCTGTTCCAGAATATTCATGCTTTAGATGTAAACGTTGGAACATTTCAAAGATTTTATCTCTCATATTATTGTCAAAACCTATACCATTATCTATTACTTTAATTAAATAATATGCTTGATGATTTTTTACGAAAGGCTCATCAATATCAATAGCTTCAATTTTTTTAGAAGTTATGGTTACTTTTAGATCCTTTTCTTTATTACGATACTTAATTGCATTAGATATTAAATTGTTAAATAACTGATTTAACTGAAATTCTATCCCTTTTACAGCAGGCAATTCTGTATACTCTAAAACAGCATTAGCTTCTTCTATAGTTAATGACAAGTCATCTATTACATCTTGTAGTACATTATTTAAATTTACTAATGACAAATCGTCTTCTTTTCTATTTATTCTAGAAAAAGATAATAAATTATTTATTAATGTACGCATTCTTAAACTAGCGCTATTAGCCCTTTCAATATACTGTTTGTTTTTTTCTGATAACTCATCATCATTTGTGAGCCTTGACAGGTACATTTGTACTTTTCTTAATGGTTCTTGTAAATCATGACTTGCAATACGATTAAAAGATTCTAACTCTACGTTTTGATGTACTAATTCAGCATTTTTTTGTTGCAACTGCAATTCTGTTTCTACCTGTTTAGTTACATCTTGAATTATCCCAATCATCGTTATTTTGTTGTCATGTTCATTAAATGCTCCGTTTGTATACAAATGTTTTATTACATTTTCTTTCGTTATTACTCTAAAAATAAATTCAACCGCCTGCTCTTTTTGATAAGCTTCGTTTATATTCTTATCATAAAGCTCTAAATCATCTGGATGTACAAACTCCCTAAACTTTACAGAAGAAGAAGCGAACTCTTGTGGTTTATATCCTAAAATCCTATAAACATTATCTGACAAAATAGTATGGTCTACTTTCATAAACCATATATAACTCCCCATCTCAGCTATTTTCTCTGCTTCTTTTAATAAATCATTACTTAATTTTAATTCATGATTTAATTTAGATAAGTCTTTCTCATATTTTCTTGATTTTGATATATCTGATATAATCACTTTTATATCATCTTGAGAAGGGAAAAAACGTCTTAAATATGTTGTTTTTTCTTCATCTACATCAATTTCAGAAACTTCTTCTATTGATTTCTGTAAGGAAAAGGAATCTATTAATTTTTGTAATTCTCCTGATACTTTTAACTCAGGATAAACTTCAGTAACCAGCCTACCCAACAGTTCTTTACTATTATAGCCATATATTTCTTTCGCACTACTTGCATATTCAATTTTAAAGTCTATTACCTCTTTATTATTATCATAAACAGGAGTATAAACTCTAACTATATCAGTAGAAGCATTTAAAATACTTTTTAAAAGTGAGTTTGTTTTAAAGTACAACTTACGACTCACAAACAATCTATATAAAGAAAATAATAATAAAAGTAATGCAAAAGCAGACGATATAACCATCATCCTAATAACTGATTCATTCTTCTCTTCACGATAAGTTACTAGTTTAGAAATATCTTCTTTCTGTTGTTCTAAAATATGTTTTTTTATAGAGTCTATTTTATGTAAAGAAGAGTTTATTCCTAAAATTTTCTTCTTTTTTATACTATTTCTTAAAGAACTAAAGGTAGTATCTAACTCTACTAAATTACCAAATAGTTTATTTTGTTCTTCCGCTATTTTATTAATACGCTCTAACTGTTTAGGCTTATTTCTAAAATCAAATAACAAACCTTGAATACTTATATATATATCGTTATTTATAGTATACCATTTATCTGGGTCTAATTTTCTTCTTAAAATAGCCGCTTCTAAATGCTCGGTTTGCATTAATTTATATTTTTTTGAAAGCTCCTCTAGCTTTATATATTCATCATAATTAATTTTTGAAGAGTCTGTAGCATTTTGAAAGTCTTGAAAAAAAACATAAGACACTATAAAGACTACAAGTAACATACCTATAGCTATAGATGAAGTAACAACATAAGCTTTATTTGATTGAGTAAAACTATTTTCAAACATAGCTAAATTCTTAATAAAAAGTTATCTTTATTTAAATTTGAAGTTTGGTACTGCCAATTAATTTGCAGCACTTTTTTTATAACTTTCTTTAATTCTTTAAAAGATGTAGGTTTGTTTATGTATATATTAGCTCCATTAACAAACGCCTCTTCAATATCTTCTTCTGAAGAAGATGTTGAGTATATAGCTACTATTATACTTTGTAATTTTGGAGTTTTACGAATATCTATTAAGCATTCCATACCATTTTTAATAGGCATATTCAAGTCTAAAAAAATTAAATTTGGAAGCTCTTTACAATCATTACACAAATAACTCATTAAATCTTGTCCATGGTTAAATGTTTTTAGCTCTGAGGCAATATTTATCTCCTCAATAGCATCTTCAAAAAACATACGATCATCTATATCATCGTCTGTTAAAATAATTTTTAATTTATCTTTAGCCATAATTAACTAATACCTGATTATTGGTTACGTTTTTCCACTATACGTTTAAAAGTAGAAGTGGTAAGTCCAGTTACTTTTTTAAACTGCCCTGACAAATGAGCGACACTACTATAGTTTAATCTATAGGCTATTTCAGTTAATGTTAAATTACTATTTAACAATAATTCTTTAACTACATCTACTTTTCTTAAAATTATGTAGTTTTCTATTGAGGTGTGGTTTGATTCAGAAAACAAGTTAGATAAATAAGCATACGAATAATTTAACTTATCAGACAAATAATCAGAAGCATTCATCCTTGCTGCTGCTTCATCTTTCAACATCTCATCAATAATTATTTTTATTCGCTGAACAACATCTAACTTTTCATCGTTAGTAATATCTATTTTAAAAGGAGCTAATAATTCTTTTATTTTTTCTTTTTCATTTAAAGAAAGTTCCTTTTCAAAAACTACTTCTTGAGAGCTTGTTACATAAAAGGGCAAGCTTAACTCTTTTAAATGATACGTTAAAAAAGATTTTAAAGCTGTGTTAGCATCAAATTTTAAATAAATTTTCATGTCAATTTACATTATTAAATACTACTCTTCCCTCCAAACAATCAAAAGTAGTTTTTTTTAAACTTTTACAAAGCCTCTTAAATGATTATTTTACTTTTATTTTTTAATGTAAAGTTAAAATGAACTTAAAAAACAATTTAAATTAATAAAGTATCTACTAAAAAACACTTAACATAATATTATATAAGCTCTTTTTTTTTCTTTTTGAGTTAAAAAAAAACTATACTTTCCTCAACTTTGTACGTAATAATTTTATAAAGATTAGACAGATGAAAAAAAATGATTTAGTAGATAAAAATGCTATTGAAAGAATTCAGTCTATCCTAATAAACACCCCAACATGCATGTTAATTAGTTCGTTAAGTAAACCAAACCCTTCGGTTTGCCCTATGACTGTTAAAACAATTGACAATGATGGAGCTTTGTGGTTTTTATCAGATAAAGAATCTGAACACTATAAAAACATTGAAAAAGATAATGACTTACTCTTAACTTTTACTAATAACACAGACAAACAATATTTATCAATCAGAGGTAAGGGCATTCATTACGAATCAAAAGGAATTATAGATAAGTTACTCTCACAACAAGACTTAAAAAATAATAACCTTCACACCATTACTATCCTTAAAGTTATTATAAACAGTGCATACTACTGGGATGTAAATTTGAAAAAATCTGTAACCATTTAAAAAGTTTTTATAATTATCACAAATAAAAAAAGCAGTTCGTTGTGAACTGCTTTTTTAAGATGGATCATTTGTAAAATGTATATTAACTATTTAATTCATCAGCTAATTTATCAAAAGCATTCTCTACATCATCATAAGCTTTCTCAAACCCTTTTTTCACATCATCCCAAGTATCTTCAGAACTATTCTTTAATTTTTCCATGCTTTCTTTAAGTTTTGTTCTTTTATTTTTTAAAGAAGCTAACAATTCTTGACGCTCTTTCTTTACACTTTCACTTGCATCATTATAACTATCACTTACATTTTTCTCTAATTTATCAATCTCAGCATCTAATTTATCTATTCCTTTGTTAATTGATTTTGTTACCTCATTTTTCTTTTCAAAAGTATAATCACCTAGGTCAGAAAAACTCTCTTCAATTTCATCTATTCCTTCTTCTACGCTCGCTTCCACTTCATCCATTTTTTCTTTTACCTGTTCTTTTTTTTCTTTTTTGTTTTCACAAGAAACCATTACAACTGCTGTTAATAATGTTGCTAAAATTAATTTTGATATTTTCATAATTATTCAGTTTAAATTTATACCTACTCTCTTAAAGGGTTTTCGGCTTACTCCCTAAAATTATTTTCTAATTATCTAACACATTCATCATATCAGTTTTTTCTTTAATTCTCAAAGCTTTATCTGCATTAACAACAATAGGAACCTGTAACAAACTAGGTTTGCTATTTATTAATTTCAACCAGTCTGTCTCATCAAAGCTCGTTACACCTCCTACATTCTCAGCATTTGAGTGCTTAGGTGAAAACAACTCTCCTAATGTTACATTTAACATAGCAGCTATTTCTAACCATATTGTATCTGAAATTTTTTCTTTACAAATATTTATAATCTGTAGCTTTTTATCTACGGCAGAAGCATAAGCTAACATTTCTTTACTAAAACTGGATTCACAGGAGTAAATAAATAATAATTGCCTTTTATGTTTTGCTAACACAGTCATTAATTTAGTTTATTAATTTATTACAAAATTAGTTTCATATGGTTTTATAAATTAACTTAAATAGATTAATATTTAACTCATATAAGTTAATCTTGTTCTTTTTGATTCTATACTTTTGAATGTAACTTTAATACTCATACACTATGAATAACAATTCTAAACATGAAATAAATAAAATTGAATATTATAAAAACAAAGGATATACTGCTAGTTATCATCTTATTAATAATAAATTAATTGACGTAGATACTAAAAAAGAATATACCGTTAAAGACGTTACTATTGATGAAGAGTATAGGTATGAAGGTTATTCTAACCCTGCTGATTTAAGTATTCTTTATATATTAACAATGCACGACGGAACAAAAGGCACTATTTTAGCTGCTTATGGCCCAAGTGCTAATATTGAATTAACTTCTTTTTTAAATAAGTGTTCTTCTAAAAAAAATACTTAACTCATTATCTGACACTTATAAAAAGTGTGCTTTTTTTTCATTTTTTTTTACAAAAAAGTCTTTGTAAATAACAAAAGCAGTATTATATTTGCAACCGCTTTACTGCGGGAGTAGCTCAGTTGGTAGAGCGTCAGCCTTCCAAGCTGAATGTCGCCAGTTCGAACCTGGTCTCCCGCTCAAATTTTTACATAATTGTAAGAAATTACAAAAAGTCTTTACCGCGGGAGTAGCTCAGTTGGTAGAGCGTCAGCCTTCCAAGCTGAATGTCGCCAGTTCGAACCTGGTCTCCCGCTCAAATTTTTACATAATTGTAAGAAATTACAAAAGTCTTTACCGCGGGAGTAGCTCAGTTGGTAGAGCGTCAGCCTTCCAAGCTGAATGTCGCCAGTTCGAACCTGGTCTCCCGCTCAAAAAAAACCGAAACTAATGTTTCGGTTTTTTTTATTTATTTAGCTTATCTCCAAATAAAAACAATCCTAGAATAATTACTCCCATAATACCAACCATTATTGTATGATTTGTTATCACACCTGGTCGCAACACTAATGTTATCAAATATCCACCAATAGCACCTCCTAAATGAGCGGAATGACCGATATTACCTACTTGGTTTTTCATTCCGTAAATAGAATACAATAAATATCCTACACCAAAAATATATCCTGGAATTGGTATTGGTATTGGCAACATAACCAACTCCATACTTGGATATAACATTATAGAAGAAAATATTACTCCAGACACAGCTCCTGATGCACCAACTGCACTATAATAAGGCATTTTTTTATGTTGATACAACGAATACATACTTCCCGATATTAAACTTACAAAATAGATTAAAATAAAATTGAATGTACCAAAACTTGAGTCAACTACTTTTCCAAATAAATACAAAGCATACATATTAAATCCTAAATGCAACCAATCTACATGCAAAAAACCTGAAGTTAACATTCGTATTTTTTCTCCCCCTAATATTCTTTGAACTTGAAATTTATAACGATCAAAAAAAGCTGCATCACTAAATCCTTTTAAAGATACCAACACATTAGCTACAATTAGTATAATAATAATTTGACTCATAATTTATGTTTATCCACAAACATAAACAAAAGTTAACAAAACAAATCATTCAGTAATTAATACGATATTTGTCAAAAATATCATTTAATGAAACTATTCTTATTTATTATTGTTTATCCACTAATATGGATGCTATCAATTTTACCCATGAGATTATTATATATAATTTCTGACTTTTTCCGTCTTATTATATTCAACCTTATAGGATACCGTAAAAAAGTGGTTGTAGAAAATCTAAAAAAAGCTTTTCCAGATAAAAGCGACAAGGAAATAAAAAACATTGCAAGAAAGTTTTACAAACACTTTGTCGATTTAATTTTTGAAAGCATTAAGTCTTTTACCATTAGTAAAAAAGAAATACATAAACGCTACAAATACAAAAACCCTGAACTAGTAAACAAACTAACTAAAGAAGGTAAAAGCATTGCTTTAGTAGGAGCACATCAAGCTAACTGGGAATGGTCTTTTGGACTTCCTTTAGTTTTGAACGGAGAAGTTTTTGGTGCCTATACAAGGCTTGCCAACAAATACTTTGAAAAAGCTGTAAAAACTTCAAGAACTAAATTCGGAATTATTGGTTTAAAAACTTCTGAAACCGTCAAAGGAATTCACAAAAATTACAAAAATAAAACACAAGGAATATACATATTATTAAGCGATCAATCTCCTCAAATACACAAAACTCATTATTGGGCTAAATTCTTAGGTATTAAGGTTCCAGTACATACTGGAGCTGAAATACTTTCAAAAAAATATAACTTTGCTGTAGTCAACTATGTTGCAAAAAAAGTTAAGAGAGGTTATTTTGAAGTTGAATTTGAACTGATAACAGAAAATCCAAAAGATTTCGAAAACTATCAAATAACAGACAAGTATTTAGAAATTACCGAAAAAAATATCAAAGCACAACCAGAGTTTTATTTATGGACACACAAACGCTTTAAACATAAAGACAAATACGCGCAATGGCTAGAAAACAGAAAAGCTTCTCAATAAACTGAGAGGCTTTTTTATTCAACACTAATTTTAAAAGTAAATTTAAAACACAAAAAAACCTCCTCAAATTGAGAAGGTTTTGGGTGAAAGACCGGGTTCGAACCGGCGACCTCCGGAACCACAATCCGGCGCTCTAACCAGCTGAGCTACAATCACCATGTAACTTGCGGGTGCAAATATACATTCTTTTTACATTGTGGCAAAACTTTTTTTTAAATTAATTTACTTAAATTTTCTACTGCCACGTAACGTTCTGATGTAAAGCCTTCTGCAAAATCAACTCCTATTAATCTACCCAAATCTCTTGCCCTATACTCTATACTATCGGTAAAGTTTTTACTAGTTATAGGCGTTTCTGGCTCATTACTTTTCGGATCAAAAAACTGTGATGAATACGCCATAACTGAACTTATTTTTTTGTCCATAAAACCAGTAACATCTACCACAAAGTCAGGTTCAATATTTTTCCATTGTATATAGTGATAAACTTGTTTCGGTCTCCATTTTTCTTGTTGAGCTCCATCTAACTCAGTTACTATTTTAAGCAAACCACTTAAAAAACAAGCATCAGACACTAACTGACTTCCTTTAGAATGATCAATATGGCGATCATCAATAGCATTACACAACACTATTTCTGGTTGATACTTACGTATCATTTTTATAACCTCTAGTTGATGTTCTTTATCATTTTTAAAAAAACCATCTGCAAAACCTAGGTTTTCTCGTATTGATACTCCTAAAATATCAGCGGCTATTGATGCTTCTTTATCACGCAATTCGGCAGAACCTCTTGTTCCTAACTCTCCACGAGTTAAATCAACTATCCCAACTTTTTTTCCTTCTGAAATTTCTTTAGATAAGGTCGCTGCACATCCTAATTCAACATCGTCTGGGTGCGCTCCAAAAGCTAATATATCTAGTTTCATTTATTGTATTGTTTTATATAGTACTTCCTTTAAAATAATTATAGCTAATTTACTAAATGAAGTTTACACTTTAACTGTTTTCCATTTTCCTTTTTTAAACATCCAAATACCAACAACAGCTATTAAAATTTCTGCTAAAGTTATTGCTAAAAAGACTCCTATAGGACCAAAATCTAACGTAATAGCCATTATGTATGCAAACGGTAATTGAAATAACCAGAAGCACACAAAGTTGATATAGGTTGGTGTTTTGGTATCTCCTGAACCATTAAAAGATTGAATTACAACCATTCCATAAGCATATGCTATGTATCCAGCTGCCATAATTTGCAAACACAAAGCTCCATTTTCAACAACTTCAGTCTTTTCAGAAAACCATCCTAAAAAAGTTGGAGCAAAGAATATATAAATCAATGAGACTGCTCCCATAAAAATTGCACAATATTTACTCGTTATCCAAACAGACTTCTCTGCTCTCTCTGGTTGTTCTGCTCCTAAATTTTGACCTACCAATGTTGCTGCTGCATTACTCATTCCCCAAGCAGGCATCAAGGTAAACATCATTATTCGAATGGCAATTGTATACCCTGCTAGCACTTCACTACCAAATTCTGACATAATTCGCATTAAAAACACCCAACTTGAAGTTCCGATAATAAACTGCCCTATTCCTCCTAATGACACTTTTATTAAGTTTATCATTACAGAAACTCTAACCACTAAATCTTTAAACGCTATTTTTATTTTACCTGCTCCAAAAAACAATACTCCTAATTGCGCTATAACTGCCGTCCCTCTTCCAATCGTTGTTGCAATAGCCGCTCCCTCTACTCCATATGCAGGTATTGGACCTAACCCAAAAATAAAAATAGGATCAAGTATAATATTTAATCCGTTTGATAAAATCAGCGTCCACATTGCAATGGATGCATTTCCCACTCCTCTAAAAACAGCATTGATTAAAAACAATAACATTACTGTTATGTTTCCACCCAATAATACACGAGTATATCCGTAACCTTCAGCAATTAAATCAGGCTCGCCTCCCATAAGTGCTAATATTTCCTTCGGATATACAATTCCAACAATACTAATAAGGATAGAAATAAAAACTCCTAAAAATATAACTTGCACTGCTGTTTGATTTACTCCTTCTAAATCCTTCTCCCCTGTTCTTCTAGCGACTAAAGCTGTTGCTGCCATACTTAACCCTATGGCTACAGCATACACTAACGTAAGTACAGACTCTGTTAACCCTACAGTAGCTACAGCATTTACGCTTACTCTAGATACATAAATAATATCTACCAAGGCAAAAATAGATTCCATCAGCATTTCCAAAATCATCGGAATTGCTAATACAAAAATTGCTTTACCAATACTTCCTGTCGTAAAATCTTGCTGTCTTCCTAAAACAGCATCTTTAAAAAGTGAGAATATAGTTTGTTTTGATGTTTGATTGTTTTCAGTCATTATAAAGTTTTATAAATACATAAAATTGTCTTAAAAGAAATAAGACATAACTATTTGTTGCTCAAGCAACACAACTATTTGAGGTGACTTATACAATCATAATGGTACAAATATGCGAAAATAATTTTAATTAATTTCAATATCTTCGTGCTATGATTAAGGTTGCCATTATAGGAGGCGGTAATGTAGCTACACATTTAGCCAATGCTTTTAGTAAAACAAACGAAGTATCGTTAGTACAAATGTATGCTCGAAATATAGAGCAAATAGAGCATTTAAAAGAAGTTACTCCTATTACAAATAGTATAGAACTTTTAACAGAAGCCGATGTGTATATCATTGCGGTTTCTGATGATGCTATTGGTGATGTTTCTCGTAAAATTGAACAAAAAAACGGCTTAGTTGTACACACTTCTGGTAGTGTAGCTATGCAATCGTTACAAAACAGTGGACGCAAGGGTATTTTTTATCTATTACAAAGTTTTTCTAAAGACAAAGATGTAAACTTTGATGAAATTCCTTTTTGTTTAGAAGCTGAAAACGAAGAAGATTTGCAGTTATTAGAGACCCTTGCTAAATCTATTGGAAAAAAGGTATATCGAATCAACTCAGAGCAACGTAAACGATTACATGTTGCTGCCGTTTTTGTAAACAATTTCACTAATCACATGTATAAAATTGGTGCTGATATTTGCAACGAATATCAAGTTCCTTTTGAAGTATTACTTCCATTAATTCAAGAAACAGCTCAAAAAATAACCGAATTGAGTCCTAAGGCAGCACAAACAGGTCCTGCCAAAAGAAATGACCAAAAAACTATTCAAAACCATTTAGCAATATTAAATGCTGAACAACAAGAAATTTATAAACTTATTACAAAATCAATCCAACAAAATGGAAAAGAGTTATAAAGAATACTTACCTCAAATAGATACCTTTATTTTTGATGTAGACGGAGTATTAACTAACGGAATCGTAACCGTTTTTCCTGACGGACAGCTTGTACGTCAAATGAATATTAAAGATGGATACGCCTTAAAAGCAGCTGTAAAAGCTGGTTATAAGGTTTGTATTATCTCTGGTGGAAAAAACGAAGGAGTGCGTACACGTTTAGAAGGCTTAGGTATTACCGATATTTATTTAGGAGCTCATGATAAGATTCAACAGTTTAATGAATTGGTTAAAAAATACAAACTAAACCCAGAAAACATAGTGTACATGGGAGATGACATCCCTGATTACCCTGTAATGAAACTCGTTGGTATGCCCTCTTGCCCTAACGATGCTGCTCGTGAAATACAACAAATTTCAAGATACATTTCTGATAAAACTGGAGGTAATGGTTGTGCTAGAGATATTATAGAACAAGTATTACGTGTACAAGGAAAATGGGATAGTAACTTTGATGCACAATACGATTAATTAATTGGAATACTTTTTGAGAATTAAAATACTATTAAAACTTTTAAATTATGAAAAAAATATTTTTTGCTTTATTATTTACAACCGTTAGCTTATCCATGAGCGCACAAACTATTTTCGGAAAATGGGAAAATCGTGACGAAGAAACCAATAAAGTTGATTCTGTAATAGAAGTATATAAAAAAGATGGAAAAGCTTACGCTAAAATTATTGAGATCACAGACAAAAATCGTCAAGAAGCTGTTTGTGATAAGTGTAGTGGAAAGCGTAAAAACAATCCTATTTTAGGAATGAATATTTTAACAGGTCTAAAAAAAGATGGTGATGAATGGAGTGGTGGAAAAATTTTAGATCCTAAAAACGGAAAAGAATATAAATGTTATATTAAACTTGAAAACGACAACAAGTTAAAGATTAGAGGCTACATAGGTTTTGCTGCCTTTGGTAGAACCGCTTACTGGTACCGAAAAAACTAAGTCTTAAAAACATTCAAAAGCATCATTTTTTTATGATGCTTTTTTTATAAAAAAATAAAAGACTTTAGTGTCTTTTATAAAGAAAACTAATATCTTTGTAACATATTATTTTATATGTTTTCAAAATCTTGTGAATACGGTTTAAGAGCAACTATTTTTGTTGCAGAACAATCTAGCTTAGATAATAAAGTTGGTGTAAAAACTATTGCTGCCGCTATTGATTCTCCTGAAGCTTTCACAGGGAAAATATTACAAATTTTAACAAAAAATAATATCATTGATTCTATTAAAGGTCCTTATGGCGGATTTGTAATTAATAAAGCTGACCTTAAAAAAATTCGCTTAAGCGATGTGGTTCGTGTATTAGATGGTGATAGTATTTATACGGGTTGCGGATTGGGTTTAAAACAATGCGACGATAGCTCTCCTTGCCCTCTTCACTTTAAATTTGTAGAGATTAGAGATAACTTAAGAAAAATGTTAGAAGGAAACACCCTACATGATGTATTATACACCAACGACAAGAAAAATACTTTTTGGCTAAAACGAGAATAAAAAAATTTAGAATAATAAAAGATAAAAAGGTCTTTTTATAATTTATAAACATTAAATAAAAACAAAATGAAGATAAATAACAACTCAATAGTAGCAGACATAGTTGCAAATAACTATAAAACAGCTACAATTTTTAAACTATACGGAATTGATTTTTGCTGCAACGGTAACAGAACTATTCAAGAGGTTGCTAAAAAAAAGAACATTGCTCCTGATATATTAATCAATAAACTAACTCGCATTGATAAAGGTTCTAAATCTACTAACGATTATCAAAGCTGGTCCTTAGATTTTTTGTGTGATTATATCTACCAAAATCACCATACCTATGTGGAAAAACAAATTCCTGAAATTTTAGAATATTTAACCAAACTAGCTAAAGTACATGGTAACAACCATCCTGAGCTACACGAGGTTTTACAACTCTTTAAAGAAAGTGCTGGGGAACTTACTACACATATGAAAAAAGAGGAACTTATTTTATTTCCTTTTATTAAAAAGTTAGTTGAAGCAAGTAACTCAAACACTCCCCTTTCTCCTCCTCCATTTGGTACGGTAGAAAATCCTATAAACATGATGCACACAGAGCATGATAATGAAGGCAATAGATTTAGAATAATTGCAAAACTTACCAATAATTACACTCCACCTGAAGACGCTTGTAACACTTATAAAGTTGCTTTAGCAATGCTACAAGAATTTGAAGAAGACTTACACAAACACATTCATTTAGAAAACAATATTCTATTTAAAAAAGCAATCAAATTAGAAAATCAATTAAATTAAATAACTAATAATGAGAAAAATTTGGACTGGATTTATTGCAGTAGTGGTATTATCATTTATTGCATTAATATGGGTAGGTACAGAAATTTATCAAACCCAACCCCCTATACCTGAAACAGTAAAAGTTAACGGAAGTAATGAAACTATATACACTAAAAAAGACATACAAGATGGACAAAATGTTTGGGAATCTATCGGAGGAATGGAAGTCGGTTCTATTTGGGGGCATGGAAGTTATGTAGCTCCAGACTGGACAGCTGATTGGATTCATAAAGAAGCAGTTTACTTGTTAAACTACTGGGCTAAAAAAGACTTTAACACCAGCTATGATGCTTTAGATGAAGAAAACAAAGCTGCCTTAAAAGCTCGTTTGGTAAAAGATATTAGAACCAACACTTTTAATGAAAAAGACCAATCAATAACAATTTCTAAAGAGCGAAAAGAAGCCATTGAAGCAAACGCTGCGTATTATGCAAGCATTTTTTCAGAAGGTCATGAACAATATGCCATTCCAGAAGGAGCATTAACAGATACTGATAAACTAGCTAAGCTTAATGCCTTTTTATTCTGGACTTCTTGGGCTGCCAGTACAGAAAGACCCAATCAAGACTATACCTATACTTCTAACTGGCCTCATGAACCGTTAATTAACAATACAATTACTCCCGATTCACAACTCTGGTCAGGGTTCTCAATAATTTTATTGTTACTATTTATTGGAGTGTTGACCTATTACTACATTCGAAATCATGAAAAAGGAGAAGCAGTAACAAACCCAAACAACGATCCTTTATTAGACTTAAAGTTAGTCAGCTCTCAAAAAGCAGTATTAAAATACTTTTTAGTCATCTCACTTCTTATTGTATTACAAGTTGTATTGGGTATTGTTACTGTGCACTATACGGTAGAGGGTCAAGCTTTCTTTGGTTTTAATTTATCAGAATATCTTCCGTATTCAATCTCTAGAACCTGGCATACACAACTTGCTGTATTTTGGATTGCCGCTACATGGTTAGCAACAGGATTATTCTTAGCTCCAATTATTAGTGGTAAAGAAATGAAGTACCAAGTTTTCGGAATCAATTTCTTGTTTATAGCCTTATTAATTATTGTTTTGGGTTCTATGTTGGGAGAATGGTTAGGTGTGCACCAATTTTTGGATTTAACTACTAACTTCTTCTTTGGTCACCAAGGATATGAATACATGGATTTAGGTAGATTCTGGCAAATATTCTTAGGTATTGGTTTAATATTATGGGTAGTTATGGTTGGTAGACACGTACTGTATGGTATCCGTAAAAAAGACGACTCAAAACATTTACTTTCTATCCTATTAATAGCTGTAGTTGCTATTGGTATGTTCTTTTTCTCAGGATTAATGTATGGAGAAAACAGTTCTCTCCCTGTAATTAATTATTGGAGATGGTGGCTCGTACATCTATGGGTAGAAGGATTCTTTGAGGTATTTGCTACGGTGATTATTGCCTATATTTTCTCTCGTATGAAAATTATTTCTACCAAAACAGCAGGAAAAACAGCGATAGCCTCAGCTACCATTTTCTTAGCAGGTGGTATCATTGGTACCTTACATCACTTATATTATTCAGGAACTCCAGTACAAGCCATTGCCTTAGGAGCTACGTTTAGTGCTTTAGAAGTGGTTCCATTAACCTTAATGGGCTTTGAAATTAGAGAAAACTGGAATTTATTGAAAAAGAATGCTTGGATTCAACGTTACAAATGGCCTATCTTTTTCTTTATTGCTGTTGCCTTTTGGAACATGGTAGGTGCTGGTGTTTTCGGGTTCTTAATCAACCCTCCTATTGCTCTATATTACATTCAAGGATTAAACACAACTGCTGTACACGCACATACCGCACTATTTGGAGTATATGGAATGTTAGGTATGGGCTTTATTTTAATCTGCCTACGCTTGTATTCAAACATTGCTTGGAACGAAAAGCTCGTAAAAAATGCATTTTGGTTTTTAAATGGTGGGTTAGTTTTAATGGTTGTGTTAAGCTTACTACCTGTTGGTATAATTCAAGCTTACACTTCTATTACCAAAGGGTATTCTTTTGCCAGAGATCCTGAATTATTATACAATCCAACAGTACAAACTTTAAAATGGATGCGAATGATAGGAGATATTGTATTCTCTTTAGGTATTGTATGTTTCTGCTGGTTTGTGGTAAGAACAACGATTAATGCAATAAAACAAAAATCGTAACCCCTCCTTATTTTTATAAAAAGTCTGTTTAGACCACATCTATACAGACTTTTTTTATTATCCTATTTTTAGCGAGGTCATACTTAAAGAACCCGCTAATAGTTTATCATTAAAAAGCTGAATTTCTTCATTTTTTTGTTGCAATCCTAAACTATAAATTAACGGTAAATAATGATCTGGTGTTGGTATTGCAAGCTGAAAAGCTTTTGACTGTTTTGTATAATCAATCAAAGGTTGATAATTTCCTTCTAATAAATATGTGTTAACCGTTTCTCTTGCTTCAATAGCCCAATCATATCCGTAATTATCCTTATCAAAATTTTTCCAGTCAACCATTCGTAAATTATGAACAATGTTTCCACTACCAATAATCAATACACCTTTCTGTCTTAACGATGTTAGCTGTTTGGCTAATTCAAAATGATAGTTAGCATTTTTGGTATAATCAATACTCAATTGAATTACGGGTATATCAGCCTTCGGAAATAAATGTTTTAATACGGTCCAAGCACCATGGTCTAACCCCCAATGCTCATCTAATTCTACAAAATTAGGATGTAACAATTGTTTGGTTTCTTTTGCTAGTTCAGGACTTCCGATTGCTGGATATTGCTGTTCAAATAACTCTTGAGGAAAACCACTAAAATCATGAATTGTTTTAGGCTTTTCCATTGCTGTTACTTTTGTTCCTTTGGTAAACCAATGTGCCGAAACACAAATGATTGCCTTTGGCTTTGGAAGTGTTTTTGAAACATGTTGAAAACCTCTTGTAAACTCGTTTTCTTCAATCGCGTTCATAGGGCTACCATGTCCTAAAAACAATACTGGCATTGTTTGAGAAACAGGTAAACTATCTGATAACTTTTTTAAACCTCTTAATGTTCCCATACTCAAATTTACTGATGCTAACCCTAATAACTGTAAAAACGTCGTTCGTTTCATAAGGGATTCTTGTTTAACTCTATTTAAAAAACATACCCCAAACATTGGTTTGAGGTATACATACAATCTTAGTTGGGTTTTAAAAAACCAAATCAACTACCAAATCAAACTCGTCGTAAATTGCTTTATCTTTTAAACCATCAAAAAAGCTTGTAGAACCGTATTTTACATCATACTTTGCTCTATCTACTTTTAACGATGCTGTTGCTTTTTCTCCATATACAGAAATTTGAAAAGTAACAGGATTTGTTTTATTCTTAATTGTTAGGTCAGCTGTTACTTCGTACGAATTCTTTCCTTTAGCTTTCACCTTAGTAAAAACTAATTTTGCTGTTGGATGATTATTCACACCAAAAAAATCGTCTGATTTTAAATGCCCTTCTAACTTTTTTTGGTACTCTCCAGATAAATCTGTCACAGCTATAGAAGTCATATCTATTGTAAACTCCCCTCCTACTAACTTCTCTTTTTCAAAGTTTAATACTCCTGATTGTAAACTAACCGTTCCTTCGTGAGAACCTGTTACTTTATAACCTTTCCATACCACTTTACTTTCTTTGGTATTTACTTTTTTTACTTCTTTTATAATGGTAGTAAACGATAGTGTTGCAAATGCAATGAATACGAACACTAAAGGATTTTTTAAATTTTTCATTGTTTATGGTTTTTATAATTATAAGATTAAATCTGCGTATTGTTTAGAATTTACTTTTATATCTTCAAACTTCGGATTGTCATTAGCTCCGTAAAACACGTGTAATGGCAACATTTCTAATCCGCAATACTGAAACGAAACAGTCACTGATTTTAATAACTCTTCTAAAGACACAAAACTGTTATAGGTTTCTTCAGTACCTCCTGTAGATACTGATAAACGGATTTTTTTTCCTTTTAACTTATCTCCTTCAGGTCCAAAAGCCCAACCATACGTTAATACCTCATCCATCCACTTTTTAAATAAAAATGGCGTGTTGAACCAATGCAACGGAAATTGAATAATAATACTATCATAATTCAATAATAACTCTTGCTCTTTTGCTACATCAATATTTAAATCTGGATACTCTTTATATAATTGATGAATGGATACTTTATCCTCATGCTGTTGTAGCTCATCTATCCAAGTTTTGTTAACTCTTGACTCCTCAATATTTGGGTGTGTTACAATTACTAAGTGTTTCATTCTTTTATGTTTACTTATTTTTATATCACAAAAGTATGTATATTTGCTATACAAAAGTAACTACTATACTTTAGTATACCAGTATACAAAAGTATACCAACCCAAAAAAACATGGAAGCAGTTGTTCAAATGGAAGAGCTAAAAAGATGCTCTGTTCAATATGTATTAGCATTAAGAGACACTTTAAATGTAATAAGCGGAAAGTGGAAACTATCTATCATTGGTAGCTTGTTATATGGTAAAATGCGCTTTAAAGAATTGCAACGAAATATTGGAAAAATTTCTCCAAGGATGTTATCTAAAGAATTGAAAGATTTGGAAGCTAACGGAATTATTAAGCGTACTATTTACGATACCACTCCTGTTACGGTTGAATATGAATTAACAGAATCTGGAATGCGATTACATACTGCTTTAGATGTGATGGTTAAATGGGGAATTGAGCATAGAGAATTAACTTTAAAGTAAGTTGACACTTCTTTATTATTCCACCCAACATTACATAACGTCATTACGAACGAAATGCTGCAAAGTGACGTAATCTCATGAATAAGAGCAACTCATAACTTTGAGACCTCTCACATCTGTTCGAGGTGATAATAATCAACAAACAAATTGCTTCGTCATACCTCCTCGCAATAACGATAGTTTAAAAACAGGTTACTTCCTCCCTACTCTTTATTATTACAATAAAAAACACTTCGGAAATCCACATTTTTTTCTGCATATATCACCTTTTAAATCATTATTCCAACAAGTAATTTTGCATATATAAAATCATGAATTATGGAAGAAGTAGTTTTTAAAGCCTTATTAACTGATACTAAATTTAATAGAATAGATAATTTTATTCAAGAAGTAATTAACACTAACAAAAATAACGGAGCTACCTACGAGTCAGTAAGAGAGTCTATTATAAAATTGGTTTTATACCGATTTATTAAAATAGACACTAACGCTTCTAACGACTGTATTCTACGAGAGAATAATTTTTATCAAGCTCGTGAACTTGGTAGTGTGAGTTCTTGGTTAGAAAAAAGACGTACTTACGAGTATTCTTAATAAAGTTACTTACACACACTAAAGTCAAATTGGATAACAACCTAATCCAGTAAATCAAAAACGGTCATTTCGAACGGATACTGAGCGAAGTCGAAGTGGAAAGTGACGTAATCTACTGAATGGGAGTCACTCACAAACATACACTTTCATTTTGTCTTGATACAAAACGAAACAAAAAATCAAGATTTATTTTTCCTTTTTTGAATTCTACGTTGTATTCCGTATTCGAATCCAGACCGTAAACTCTTTGGATTCTCTTATACTCCATAACCTTGAATTCTAGCAAAATAAAAATAGGTTGGTTTTTACTCATAAGCCTTCTTTACTTTACAATGACAATAATAAAACGTCATTACGAACGGACACTGAGTCCTTCGACTATCGCTCAAGATAAACTATGATCGAAGTGGAAAGTGACGTAATCTCTTGAATGGGAGTTACTCATAACTTTAAGACCTCTCAACTTACTTCGTAAACTATCTTCGTTTAAATATATTTTGAACTCGATAATGTTCGAGGTGACAGTAATCGAGAAAAAGATTGCTTCGTCCTTCCTCCTTGCAATGACGATAACAAAACCGTCCTCAGAAAACAAGCCAAAAATTACACCGCAAGAAACGTTATAAATAAAAAGCTGTTTGAGCGATAGCGAGTTCTTTTTATTTAGTTTTGAGGATGATAATTTTCGTGTGAAGGTTTCGAAAGACTAGATTTTTTGGTTCTTTTTCATCAATGGAAAAAGAATAACAATAAGAAAAAAATACAAGCAACTCACAACCTTAAGATTTCTCAGTCGTAAGCTATCTTCGAGTTGACTGAAACCAAGAAAAAGATTTCTCAGTCGTAACCTCCTTCGAAATGACCGTTATCAAGAAACTCCCCTCCTTTTGTTATTGCTTGTAAAAAACTCTTACGTCTTCTGCTTGTAATTTTAATAAGTCGTCTTTCACTCTAACTCTTATTAAATGCATTCCTTTTGAAAGGTTTTCAGATATTTTAAGCCTCCATAGGTGTTTACTTTTTGTAGTTGGTTTGGGCATTTTAGATAGTTTTTGTCCTTTATACCTTCCTAATTCTTGAAGTAAATAAAATCTTTTTAACTCTGGTGCTACTCCTTGATAATACTCCATAGATTGCCATGTTGTACCATCAAAAGAAACCTCAACTTTTGTAGATTCTCCTCCTGCAAACACATTCGCATATACATAAGGTTCATTTAAAATGTTCATTTCTGTATCCCATTCTTTGTTCTCTGGAACCCAAATATGCATTTGCTTTTCTATAGGTGCTCCTGAAACCTTATAACTAAGATGATAATCTTTATCTTCTGTTTCTAAGAACCAATATCCTTTTGGGGTACCATCATACATCATCGCAAATGGAACTCCATGAATATCGTGCGCTCCTTGCCACCAAGCACCACAAACCGCTCCTCCTACTAGCTGATGTACTGCTTGTTTCTGATTTCTTTGAAAGTAGCTATGGTATTGTGTATGTGTATGCCCCGCAGCAATCAATACTTTGTCAAAAGGATTCATTAATGATATGAATTCTTCCTTATTACTTGTATACTCCAAAGGGATATGCGTAAAAACTTTTATCGAGTTATACTTGGTTGCAAACTTCTTAGTAATGTGAGACACAAATGTTAATTGATCTTCATCAAACTTACCTATATACTCACGATTATTTATTGGGAAATTGTTGTTGAGCACCAAAAACAGGTTGTTTCCGTATTCAAAAGCATAGTACGAAGGTCCAAACGAAGCTTCGAAAGTTTTGTCTCTGTTAGAAAGTTCTTGTTCTCCAAAGTTTAAATCGTGATTCCCTATTACATAAAACACAGGTACTCCAACCAACCCTAATGATTCTGATAGAGGTTTAAATATGTTAAGATTATCAAAAGAAAGATCGCCTAAAGGAATAATAATGTCTGGTTTGTTTTTTACTAATTCTTCTGTTACTAACTTATTAACATGATGAATATCATCAATTACATCTGATTGAGGATCTCCTAACAACGTTATTTTCACCTTGTCTTTTTCCTTATTAATATATAACGGAAAATCAAATGATTTTTTATTGGTTAACTCTTGAAATAGATAGTAAAACTTCAAGTTATTTTGTGGGGTACGTGGTGAAACGTACCCCTTTGGTTTGATAATAAATAGTGGATTATTCTCTAAAGTCTTTATTTTATAAATCCCTTTAGTATTTGTTGCTACAACATCTTTTCCATTGCTTACAAGTATACCTTTAAGGACTTTATCTCCTTTGTCATAAATTCCATTTTGATTCTTATCATGATAAACTCTTCCTGAAATTTTAGGCAATTGTCCTAAAGCTACTTGTACTATAAGTACTAATAAACCGAAAAGAAATCTTGATCTACTCATTAGTTTTTACCTTTAAGATTTTTAGAATCTTCCCTAAAAGATCGCTATTTTCATAAACTCCTTGTAATTTATCTGATTGTGGACCGTATGCAAACAAAGGCACCATTGCTCCTGTATGATCGTGAGTTGTAAAGTCTCCTTCAATCATATGGTTTTCTACATTTCCTTGTGGAATAGAAAACCCTGAAGTTTCATGATCTGCTGTAACAATTACTAAGGTATTTTTATTAGCATCTGCAAATTTTATCGCTTCAGTTACCGCCTTGTCAAAATCAATTCCTTCTGCTATAATTCCATGGGTATCGTTAAAATGTCCATAACTATCTATTTGAGCTCCTTCTATCATTAATAAAAACGGTTCTTTTTTCGAGTTTAAAAAAGACAAACTACGTTGGGTTGCTTTTGCTAAAAAATTACCTCTTCCTTGTTTGATTCCTGGCATTCCTCCTTCTGCAGTAAAAACACCTATTCTTTCTTCATCAGTAGTAATTTCTTCAATAGTATTTTTAATACTGAAGGGCATCGTTTGTTTATTTAAGAAGTGTTTTGCTCCACCACCTATAAACAATGAAATCTCACTTTTTTCAAGATCTGTAGCTATTTGTTGCATATGTGATCTATCTTTTTGATGTGCGTAAAAAGCCGAAGGTGTTGCTCCTGTAATTTCATCAGTAGTAATTAAACCAATATTATAATTGTATTCTACTAATAACTCACTGATGTTTTTTACTGGTTTACCATCTGGTCCTACACCAATTGCTCTATTGTATGTTTTGGTTCCTGTTGCTATAGCTGTACCTCCTGCAGCAGAATCTGTTGTAAAATCGTCTGAAGATTGTGTTTTTAAAAACCCAACACTTCTTAATTGAGTTAATGTTAAATCTCCACCATTTGCTAAAGCTGCTGCTGAAATTTGAGATACTCCATTTCCATCACCAATTAATAAGATGATATTTTCTACTTTTTTGTTTTTTTGATCGTAGGCGAATGTAGGTTTGTAAACTTCTGATTTTTCTTTATTGAAGCTCACTCTTTTTGATAAACTTTTAAGGTATTTAGTAGCTTCAAAAGGTTGATCGGTATTTATGAAATCAACTTTTAAATCTGTAAAAACTTTCCAAGCTGACTCTGAATCTGGAGCTCCCCAAAAACGAAAAGGCTTGTTTAAATTGTGTGCTGTTTCAATTACTTTTTTTACTCTTTTAAGATCATCTGCAACCATTCTTCCTTTTCCGTTCCATACAGAATAGTTTTTATAATCAACACTAATTAACCCAACCTTATTCCAAGCTTCTTGGTTTAAAATCTTAGTTAATTTTTGATGGTCGAATTGTATATAATCCGGATAGTCTACATAATCTTTGACCTGTGGTTTTCCACCTGAAATAACAAACTGTATATTTTCATTTTTAGTTAAATCAGGATACTTCTTTAATATTTTTACTAAATGATTTAACGTAATGTAAGGTTCTGATTTTAAATCTATTAACAACTGTATTTTGTGTGTAAGTTGAAGATCATTCTTTAAAGCAGTTCTTAAAGGATCTAAATAAAGCGACTCTATAGTGTGTTTGCTGATAATCTCAGCTGTTTCGTGTGCTACAAATAGGGTATTATCTTTGAATATTACATCTATTTCTAAAGAATGAACTCCCGCTGCATAGGCTTTCCAAAAAGGAACAGATTGTTTATAATCGTTGTGAGAATGTACTTTATAAGTAGGGTTTGAGGTTTGTGCTTGTATAGCTCCTACTCCTAGTATTAGGTATAAAAATATCTTTTGAATAAATTTCATTTTATGCATTTATAAAAAAGATGTCGCCTCAACGACATCTTTTTGTTAAACTTAAATTAAACTAAAAAAATGACTAAAATTACCATCCTATGTTTTGCTTGATTCCTGAAGAGATAATTGCTTCATTAGGAATTGGCCATACATGCATATAACTAGGGTCAAAATTTCTTGCTTGCCACACTTGTTCAACAGTGTAGTCTGAATCTGGGTTTGATCTATCTGTGTGAATTCTACCATATAAAGGTTTACTATATACTTCAGCAGCATCTCCCCAACGTACTAAATCGTAGTGTCTGTTAGCAAACTCACCAGCAAACTCAACTCGTCTTTCGTGCTTTATATCTTCTAATGTAGCATTGGTAACTGGAGCTAATCCTGCTCTTTCTCTTACGCTGTTTAAATCAGCATCTCCGTTTCCTCCTTGTTGTATTAATGCTTCCGACTTCATTAACAATATTTCTGCATAACGCAGTATTGGAGTATTATATAGTGTTGTTGGTGAGTTACCGTTGGAATTTATATACGTTCCTACTGGATTTTCAAATGTATACTCATACATGTATTTGTTGAACTGAAACCCTGATAGTGAGTTTTCTGATTGGTATCTTTTTGTTTCTCCAAAAAATTCAAACTCGTCTCCAAATTTTAAGATGGTTACTTCTCTTCTTGCATCGTTAGGTTCAAATTCGTTATACAAGCTTTCTGTTGGTGTATAATATCCCCAACCGTTATATTGCCCCCAGCCTTTATTTTCTAACATTACACCTGGTAAAATACTTCCGCCTTCAACACCTGAATTAGCAGACCAAATATATTCACTCGTCCAGTTATTAAGATGACTGTGTAACAATCTGAAATCTTTTTTAGGGTTATCTGTATCAATAAGTGCTCTACCTGACCCTGAATTTGTTACTGCATCACAATAAGTTACCACATTAGCATATTTAGAACTGTCGTATTGTGCCCAATACAAATAGGTTTTTGCAATATATGCTAAGGCTGCATCTTTATGTGCGCGTCCGTAATCACCTTCTCCCATTTCAGTAAAAAGAGGTAATAAGTTTGCCGCTCTTTTTAAGTCTTCAACAACAAATTCATAATTTTCTATGACGCTTTGTGGTCTTTCATAGCTTCCTGCTTCATCGTTCATATTCTCTTCGGTAACGATAGGAATTCCTCCGTTTGAACCGTTATCTCCGTAAGTATGCGCTAACCAGAAATAATGAAATCCTCTCATAAAGTAAGCTTCACCTAATAAACGATTTTTAGTTGACTGACTAATATTCATTAGTGGAACGTTTAAAATAACATCGTTCGCTCTCCTTATTATCTTATAACTTTGAGGATACATCCAAGAGGTATATCCTTCATCTCCAGTTATATTAAAATTTTTCACATTATCTGCTGTAGCATTTAGTCGCCCTGTTACCATATCATCTGATGCATTGATATACCAAAAGAATCCTCTTCCAAACATATCATCATCTTTCATATAATAATATAAACTGTTTACTGCTTCCAAAGCATCTTGTTCTGTTTTCCAAAAGTTTTCATATGAAGTACTTCCTAATGGATCTAGATTTGTAAAGTCATCTGAACAGGAAACAAATCCTACTTGAATACTTACGATGTATGCAATTAGTTTTATATATGTATTTTTCATCTTCTTGTTTTTATTTTTTATAATGACAATGATATTCCTGCAGAGATAGTTCTTGCTGAAGGATATCTACCTACATCTAATCCTTTACCTCCTACTTCAGGATCCATTCCACTATAGTTTGTGATTGTAAACAGGTTTTCTCCTGAAACATAGATTCTTAATGATGATTGACTTAATACAGAACTCATTTTACTTGTTGGTACTGTATAACCAAGTGTTACGTTTTTAAGTCGTAAGTAGGAAGCGTCTTCTAAGTACCAGCTTGAAGTGGTTCCGTACGTTTGGTTATTATCTTGTGTTGATAATCTTGGAATATTTGTGTTTGTATTTTCAGGAGTCCAAGCGTTTAATACACCATTATCTAAATTATATCCTTGTTGAGAAGCATTGAAAGCTGTAAACTTATATGCATTAAATACTTTAACACCTCCTACTCCTTGGAAGTTCATATTTAAATCAAATCCTTTATAATCTAAATTTAATCCTAAGTTATAGGTTACTTCTGGTAAATAACTATCCATAAAAACACGGTCGTTATTATCTATTTTACCATCGTTGTTTGTATCTTGAAACTTAAAATCTCCCGGTACTGCGTTGGGCTGTATTAATTGTCCATCTTTACTATGTGCATTGATTTCTTCTTGTGATTGGAAAATTCCTAAGTAAGGCACTAAATATGTAGCGTATAATTCTTTTCCTACTACAGACCTGTACGGATATAATGTGCTTCTAACATTATCTGAGTGTGCTATATAATCAATTCCACTACTGTTATACCCATTAAGGTTCTTTAATTCATTATCAAGAAAACTAGCGTTTGCACTAATACTATAATTTAAGTCTCCTACATAATCTTTATACGAAACTGCAAATTCATATCCTGTGTTTTTAACTTCTCCTCCATTTACATCAGCAGCCGACGTTCCTTGGTGAATATCTTCTAGTCCAGGAATAATCATTCCTTTCGTGGTTTTCTCAAAATAATCAGCAACAATAGAAAGTCGGCTGTTGAATAAATTCATATCAATTCCAAAGTCTAAAGATTCTGAAATTTCCCATTTAAGGTTAGGGTTTGATTGTCTTCCTACATACGTACCTTTATCGTCTAAAGAACCATCTGCTCCTAAAATAACATTTGTGGTGTTTAAAGGAACATCAAAAGAGTAATACCCTACAGAGTTTATATTTCCTATTTGTCCCCAAGATGCTCTTACTTTTAAATTATTAATAGCTTCAATATTAAAGAAATCTTCTCCTGATATTTTCCATGCTGCTGAAGCTGATGGAAAATAATCTGCCTGATTTTCTTTAGCTAAACGTGAGGTTTCATCTCTACGAATACTTCCTGATAAGAAATACTTACCTTTATAGTTATATAGCACCCTTCCTATTGCAGAAGTTAAAGCATCCTCGTACACATCTGTCTCTGGAGTTCTAATTACTGATGCATTAGACATGAATTGATTGAAAGGTTCTTCACTACTAAATCCTTCTCCTTGCTGGAAATAGTATTCGTAATCGGTAAACTGTGACGAGTAAACAGCGGTAAGATCTAAATTATGATTTCCAAAACTCTTTTTATAGCTTAATTGATTATCCCATACCCAACGCTTAGTATCTGAGTAACTCTGATATAAATAATTGTTTAAATTCGTTCTTCCTAACTCAGGAATTTTTGGAGAAAACTTTTTATATTTCGTATCCGTAGTACTATAGCTATAACTCGTTTTAAACTTTAATCCGTCCGTAATGTCGTAGTTAAGGTATACGTTAGCGTTTAAGTAATTAACAGGATTACTAATATCTGGACGTAACAACAAGGCTACAGGATTATATACGTCTCCGTAAGCTCCTGCATAATTTGATAAATTTTCTGGTACTACTCCACTAAAATTTCCGTTTGCATCACGTATTGGTGCTGATGACGGCATGTATAATGCATTTACAATACTACCTGAGTAAGAACTTGTTGAGTTTGTACCTACTGCTTCACTTCTTGAATAATACACATTTTCACCTATAGTAATATTATCTGTAAGGTGTATGTCTGTTTTTACTCTAAAAGAAAAACGTTCTGAATAGGTATTTAGTAATAATCCTTCTTTTTTATGATAACCAAAAGAGGTCATATAATTCATCTTATCAGTAGCACCACTTATATCCATATTGGTATTGTACATAGCTCCTGATCTAAAAATAGCATCCATCCAGTTAGTACGTGTTACTTGACCCCATGGATTTTGTTCTGCATCGTGAGCAGACTGTCTTGGAGCACCTGCATTATCTGCCGCCATATTGTATACATCTGCTTGTTGCTTTGCATTTAAAGGCGTAGGTAATTTAGCTGCTGATTGCACACCGCTATAAAAGTCAAAACTAATTCTTGGTTTTCCTTTTTTCCCTTTTTTAGTTTCAATTACAATAACACCAGAAGCTGCTTGTGCTCCGTATATTGCAGCAGCTGCTGCATCTTTTAAAATAGATACCGATGCGATGTCATTAGGATTAATTGCTGGCCCGTAATACGGTACACCATCTACAACTGTAAGAGGTTCTTCATTCGCAAAAGAACCGTACCCTCTAATTACTACTTTACCGTCTTCAGATGGATCTCCTCCTTGTTGTAAAACAGTTACACCAGATACACTTCCTTGTAAAAAATCATTTAACATAGATACTGGCCTACTAGACATAGATTCTATGTTTTCTACTGTTGAAATTGCTGAAGTAAGATCTCCTTTTTTTGCACTACCATAACCAATTAGTACTACCTCATCTAAAACGCTCGACTCTTCATTAAGTGCTATTGAAAACTCTTGGCTTCCCGAAAAAGGAAGTTCTAGTGTTTGAAACCCTATAAAAGAAACTACTAAGGTTCCTTGATCTTTATTTACACTTAGCGTAAACTTACCATCAAAATCGGTAGCTGCTCCATTCTTACTTTGCTCTTTAATAAGAACAGTTGCTCCGGGAATGGGTTCTCCGTCTGTTTTAGACACAACGGTACCTTTTAAAATAGTTTGTGCTACCGTTCCGGAGACTACCCCGAAACATAATAACAATATAAATAAATAGTGTTTTTTCATTTGATAATTTAGGTTTTGATTCTGAGACGAATCTATTTCAAGATGCTTTTTAAAGAGGGTCAAATGGTTTCAAAAAGGAGTACTTATATTTCAAAAAGCCTCATAAAAACACCTTAATTCTTACACTTTTGTTTCAGTAACCTTCTGCTAACATTAGCCTAATCTGAAGCTAACTTTTATGCTACTACTTTTTGTTCTTTGTAAGCTTTAGGACTCATATTAAAATGCTTTTTAAATTGCCTGCTAAAGTATTTTGGATTGGCAAAACCGCACTCAAAACTAATTTCTGAAATGTTTAATACATTTTGACCTAATAGGTGTTGTGCTTTTTGAAGTCTTAGGTTAATTAACACTTCTGAAGGAGATTGTTTGAGTATTTCTTTAAAAACACGGTAGCATTTTACTTTAGATATTTCTAATTTTTCTTGAAGACTTTCAATATTAAAAGTATGATCGTGCAAGCATTCATGCATATAAGTAAGTGCCTTTTTTACTAGCTTTTCGTTTGGTGATAGTAATTGCTCGTCTTTATGATTCTCAATCCAACCGATGTGATTTTTTGTTTCAAACAGTTTTTTTCTACTACTTAGTAAGTTGGTTAGCTTTGCTTGTAAAAAAGTTTTACTTACTGGAAGTTGAATGGTAACATCTATTCCTAATTTAGTAATTTCTTCCATTTGAAAGTATCCAATTTCTTCTGATAGATATAATATAGGACAGTTAGATAGTTTTATATTTTCTTTACGGTTTTCTAAGAACTGCACTACTTTATTTGTAAGTTTTACATCATAAAATACTATAGTATCTACATTGAGACTTGAAAGTGCTGAAAATAATTTATCTACATTGTTTTCAAATATTAAATGATAAGTTTCTTCTCCCAATAATGATTGTAATATCCCATAGTTCATTTCACTAGTCAATACCAACACTTTGTGCTTGCCTTGTGGGAGCTCATTTATCATCCCTATATGATTCCACTGTATCATTGAGGCTTTTTCTGAGGCTACTTTGTGAAAGGGTACTTCTACTTTTATTGAAATAATTCCTTCTTCAGAATTATTTATATCCAACTTTCCATTTAATTCTAATAGTAAATCTTTCGCTGCTTTAAAATAAGGACTATAGCGTTGTAAACTTTTTATATTATTAACTAAAATACCACTATCAGAATTTACTTTTAGTATTAGTTTGTTTTCTTTTTCTGTATAGGTTATTTGTATGTTACTACCTTGATTACTATACTTTATAAAGTCATTGAAAATATATTTATAAAAAAGTTTAAAACGAAGTAAATCAATAGTTATCCACTTGTCTTCTACTTGGGTTTGATAGCTAAGATTTATTCCTGATTGTAGTAATTTTCGTTCTAAATTTTGGGTTAAATGATGTAAGAATGTATTGATTTTTATTACCGATTTTTCTGTAGTGTTTATTCGGTTTACTTGTTCTAAAAAATCCCACTCCGTTAATACATCTATCATGGTTTTCGCTTGACTAACTAATTTTGTTTGTATTTCATTTGGAATGTTATTTTGCTGACTATATTGTAGCATTTGCATTAATGGCTTTTTAAACTCTGCCAATACAAACGTTTTAAATTTATCTATTTCAAAATCTTCGTTTTTTAATTTGTGATGTAAAGCCAGTACTTCTTCTTTTTGTTTGATAATTTTTCGGTTTTGATCTTCGAGCTTTACATTAGCTTTTATTAAGTCTTTCTTCTGCTTATTAATTATAGCTGTTCGTTCATTAATTTTTTGTTTAAGTTTTTCTTGGTAAATTTTATCTTTACGAACTTTATACCCTAAACCTAAAATGAGTATAATTACCCCTCCTGATGCTAAACTCCATGCAAACCAAGAGGTTTTATAAAAGGGTGGGGCTATTACTATTTTTATAGAAAATATATTTGTTTTAGAAGCACTTAAACTATTTTTCACTTCTAAAACATATTCTCCAGGTGGTATTTTCTTATATAAAATAGGGGTTGTTCTATACACTCTCCAATCTTTATCAAAGCCTTTCAACTTATATAAAATTAAATTTTCATGATTTTTTCGGTAGGATACAGGAGTTATACCTAGGCTGATATTATTTTCTGAAAATGTTTTTTCTACTACACTATTATTATTTTCTACCCCATCTATTTCTACAACTAATTGAGGGAGATTCTTATTAAACTCTATTAATTCAGGAGCGAAGTAATTAACTCCATTAATACCACCAAAATACAACACCCCCTTGTTATCTTTATAATAAGCTCCTTCTGAAAACTCTGGAGCTTGCCATCCTTCTTCTGGATGTAAGACATTTACTTTATAGTTTTTTCTATTTATTGAAGCAAGACCTTTAGTTGTACTCACCCATATGTGTTTTCCTTTAAGAATTACACTGTAAACCATATGGCTTGGTAAGTTTTCTTTCTCTGAAATAGTTTTTACTACTCCTTTTTTACGATCAAAAACTGTTACTCCCCCCAAAGTTGCTATCCAATACAACCCTGTTTCTTCATCTTTATCAATACTATATACACTATTACCTGTTAAACCATTTTCTGTAGTAAGGTGATGTTTTTCTCCATTATTCCTATTAAATAGGATCATTCCATTATTTTCTGTTGCTAAAGCCAGTTCTTCACCATTAACAAAAACGTCTCGAATATGATATGCTTTTAAAAACTCGCTTCCTTCAACATTTTCAAACTTATTTTCTTTTGTGTTGAACACTGCAATTCCTCCCCAACAAGCAAACCAAATTCTACCATTGTTAGTTTCTGTCATTGCATAAATCCTATTTGCTGGTAGTAAAGGATTCTCTTTTGCTTCGTAATAAGACACTTTTGTTTTATTTATGTGAATTAGTCCTGCATAGGTACCAACCCAAATAGAACCGTCTGTAGCTGTATATAAACTACGTATTCTTTCCCAATCTTTATTTTCTTTTGCTTTCTCTAATCGTTTTTTAATAAAACATTTGTCTGATTTACTATAGTTATATAATCCTTTGGTATAATAACCTAACCAAAGATTATTATCGTTGTCCATTGTTATAGCTCTTACAGTTTCATTAGGCAAATGCCTATATTCTACAGGATGGGGAGCAATAGTGTTTATATGTTCAGACCCAACGTAAGCCATACTTAATCCTCCATCTTTATGACCTAACCAGATGTTACCAAAGCTGTCTTCATAAATTTTTTCAATTTCATTTCCTGTAAAACTGTAAGGGTTATATAAATCGTAGGTATAGTGCTCTATTTTTGTTTCGTGAATATCTACCTGATTATTTCTTATTACATAAAGCCCACTTTTTCTTGTTGCATACCATATATTTCCTTTTCTGTCTTGATAAGATTCATTAATAATTACTTCAGGAAACTTGTTAAGTAATAATTGATCATTAATTAGTTGTTTGTTTGTTTTTACTTGTGTTTCGTTTACCTTCAGGAAACTCATTCCATCAAACTCTAAATATTGTCCGCTTTTAGTTTCTACTACAAGGTTATTTTTCTTTGACAGCTTTAGGTTAACAGGAGTTTCAGAAAAATAAAAATTTTGAAAGATTGATTGATTTACAAACCTACTTACGGTATTATTATCTGTTAAACACCAAATTGTTTTAGTCCCATCTCTTTGTAGACTATAAATTACATTTCCTGCAAGAGAAGTTGAGTCATTATTTATATGTTTGAAAACTTTAAAATCTTTACCATCATAACGATTAAGTCCATCCCAAGTGGCAATCCATAGTCGTCCTTTAACATCACTTATAATATCATTTACTGAGTTATTGGAGAGTCCATCTTTTGTAGTTAATGTTTTAAATTTTAACGATTGACTAAGACTTGTAGTAACAATTAAAAAAAAGAAAAAAAACAACCTCATACCAAACAATTTCATCTTTTATAACCGACAAAACTACTTTAGAGAAAACACAGATTGACCATAGTAAAATTAAGTTTTGATTACCTAAATGTTAATATTCCAACCTACCATATAACTAAGGATTGTTAGCTAATTATAAATTATATTAATACTAAATTTTAGCCCTTTTTTATATAAATATAAAAAAGGGAAAGCCTTACTTATTTTACGGTTTTTAAAAAGTTTAAAGAGTACTAATATCCTATTTTTAAGAAATTTAAAACAACTAATTATGTTACAACACATTTCAACCTTAGGATTGACATTAACAAAAAAAGAACAAAAACTTGTTCTAGGTGGTGCATTACCAACATGTAGAGTGTGCTTTGATTATTGTAAATCTCAAAACTTTCAGACTAAAGAAGAGTTTAGTTCTTGTTTTCATGATTGCAAACAAGAGCTTTGTTAAATTTAAAAGCGGACGAAAGTCCGCTTTTCTTTTATCTACATCTATTCTTATAAGTTTTTTATGTACTTATAAGGTAGTACTAAATTTGATAATTGTATTAGTGGTAACTGTGTTTCGGTTACTTCAGAGAACACAGACAAATCAAATGAAAAATAGGCTTCTGTTGTTGTTGGTTTTTTATCTTCATACCATTTTTCTAGTGCTTTTGCTAACTGACATACAAAAGGTGTATCAGAAGTAATTTCTTCTGAACATCCCTCAGTCGGTATTGTATAGTCTTCTGGAATTTTAAAAGAAAAAGGTGTGTATAATAACACTGGTAATTGAACCGGTGGTAAATCACTTTTAGCTGTTTCTTGTAAATAGTAATTCCAATAACTTGTTACCTTAATTGTTTGTTGATGTAATTGATCGTACGTAAAGAATGTTTTAAAGAATGTTGCCAAATGTTCTGACAAAGACATACTGCTTCCATTCTCATCTAAGATTTTAGCTATATTAATTTTAGTATTATTACTTAACAACGGTATTAGTTTATTAGAAAATCTAATTAAAGGAGTTCTGTAAATAAACTTAGGATTTGTAGGGTTGTCTTCCACCAATCCTTCATTTCTAATTACTGCAATTCCTGCCCATGTATTTTGGAACTGTAATACATTTAGTCCGTTTACCTCAACTGTTCTATTTGGTATTTCAAAAGAACAAGGATATCCTAAATACTCCTTTACCTTGGCTTTAGGGTCTTTTACGTACCAATACGAATTTTCAATTGGTGCTCCAGATTCATCCGTTGCTTGTACTCTTGTATAATTATTTATGTTAATTAATGGAGCACTAGGAATCTCCGCCAGCTTAAATTCATTCATAAACAACTGCTTGTCTATTTCAGACATATCTTGAGGAAGCACTATACTTACTACCAAACGCTTACACTCTTCACCTCCTTGGCAATCACAAGTAGTAGTAAAATGTGGATCTTCTTTTTGTTGTATGATAAAATTATAAGCACTTGTAGTTTCTGTATCCCCCACTTGAGAAGCTTTATAAAGCATTGCTTTTTTATTATGTTCATCCCAAGCTAATGATAAATTATTAGTTAACTGCACCATAGCTTGCATTGCATAAAATGCTTTGTCAAGATTTGGATCAGTCTCATCAGATGTAGGAGATATTAGGGTTAAATATTTAGTCATATCATTTAATACTGATGACCATACGTTTACCATTTGGGCCATATCGTTGAATAGACTACGTGTACTACCACGTTTAGCTTGTAGGTTATTATCCTTACTATCAAAAGTATTAAACCTAACATCAGAATAAATTTGGTCTTGTGCTGCTTGATCTTCAGAATAAGTGTACGTGAAATTCCATTCTGAAGCTTTCTCTAGAACTTCTTTCGTTGTATCACCTACTACTGACACTGCTTTACCTTCTTGAGTTGTTAACGTTGGTGGTTTTGGATAATTACGAAGAACTATAGGAATATCTACAGTACCTAAAGACTGCTGTAATGGAGATTTATCAAAATCAGGTTCTACTGTTTCAGCTAAATTAACAGGCACTATAAATGTTAACCATTTTGATGCTTGATATCCTTTTACATCTGGCACATCTGTAATATCAAATTCAACATGAGTAATTTGATAATCCATTCCTAGAGGCACTGTCGTAAACTCTTTTGTGTTTTTAGTAGAAAAGATAAAAGATATATCAGATGTTTTTTCTCCATCTTCGTAATCTAACTGTATTTTGGCATTAGAAATTGAATACAGTTTACTATCTCCTTCTGTACTACTAACAATACTTGGAGTACCATATAAACGAGGAGCTATCTGATTTTGACCTTCTCTTGCTATTCCTGATTCGGCAGTAACTTCCATTTGTACCACTGCATTAACAGAATAAGTATTTCCTAACTGAATAAGTAGTTGTTGTTTAAACTTTTCTTGAGCATTTAATTTTCTTGTTTCATTTACTTCTGGTGCTGTAAGAATTGGCTCTACCTTAGTTGAAATAGTTTCTGCCAGTAATGATTTAGCTTTGGTTATGGCTTCAAGGTAAGATGTAGCATCACTATTTAAAGATTTTAAAAACTCTTTTTCTTCTTCAGATTTTAATTCATCTACCAAAAATGCTGGCACTGCATATTCTGAACTTAAGAAAAGGTCAATTGCATCTAAACATTGTTTTCCCCAAATATCCATATCTACATCCGTAAAGTTCTTTACTGTACCTTTTTCACAATCTAGCCCTTTACCTGTTACATAAGAACATATCGGAACATCCTTTTTAGATACTAAGCTAGTGGAAATTGGTAAAGGCGCATAAAAAGATGCATTTAATAAACTATAAGTATAGATCTGTATCTTATATGTGGTAAACTCTTCTTGGGTAAGAACTCCTTGTAACGCTTCATCAAAACTAGCTTTACTCATATATATAGTTCCTACTAACGGAGTAATCTTATCTACTACAGAACTAGGAACTCCTAGATTTGATAGTTTAGAAATTGAATCGTTTGTAAGTTCATAAGAACCTGCTGGCTCAACATTCCAATAAATACCATTGCCTGGTTTTAGTCCCATTCTTACAATGTAAATAGCTTCATTTTTCTGACTTCCAACCAACTCTTTATCTATACCTGTAGCTATTTTAAGTACGTATTCATTTTCTTGATAGAATGTTTTTTCAAAATTGACCGCAAATTTTGTTAATGAATGATTTTGAACTTTCTCACCTGTACTATTTTCTTGTTCAAGATTAGGAACATAAGTATTTGGCTGAACAACTGTATTGGTTGAAGTAACCGATGAACTATCTTTAAAATCGTTGTTAACAAAAGAAAGATCTCTTTCCATACGTAATGCTACTGTTAACTCAAAAATAGAAGCTGTTTCCAAGTTTTCTATTGCAACTGGTTGTTTTATTGAACTCATTGTTGGAGCTGTAGGAACCGATTGACAGTAAGCAATAGCATATAAATAAGCGTAAATTTCTTTTACAAAATTATTGATTGGTGCTAAGTCTACATCAGTTTCAATTCCTGGTAGCAATGAAGTGCTTAATGAAAGTGTAACCGTATTTTGATCTTCTACATAAGGATTAAATTGATTAATTTGATAGTATATGTTGGTATATACAGCTAAATCGTGTAATGCATTTTTTTGATACTCTGGTGCATCTGGATTATTAGGGTCAGATACGCAAGGTTTACCATCTGTATTTAGGTATCGTGTAACATCAAAAGAGAAATTTAATAACAATTCTCGGTCTGTATCATTTTCTAAGGTTACATCATAAGTGATAAACAAACTTGGCCATTGCGAGAACCCTTTTAATTCATCAAGGTATCCTACTTGCACTGGTGGATTATTAAGAGGTGATTTTGTATTCAACTCTGGATTACTAAACGGTGTTACCGTTTCATTACCGTAATAATCAACCCAATCAAAATGTATTTGTAATGTGTTACCTATACCTCTATATGGATTGTCTTCTTTTTGAGGGAATCCTACCAGGTAAGAATTATTAGGGTTATCAACCGCATACTGTGCAATAGGTATTACTTGATTATAAGTCCAAGGCGAATTAGTATTCTCTTCATTTTGGTCTTTATCATTCGATGGACCTGAAGGTAAGCCTACAATACTTTTGTTAAAATATCTGTTAGCAACTACTTGGTAGCTTAATAAATTGTATAAGTTATTCAAATAGGTTTCTGCATATCCAGCATCACTTGGATTATCTGGAGGAGTTCCCGGATTTGTTCTACTTAACTCAAAACCTGCTGTACCTTGTTGTATTGATGATACTTTATGAACTACCTGATCAACTATAGCAAATGTTGTATTGACATTAAAAACAGCTGCATCTTTAATTATAAAAGATAATGTATCAACATCTATAAAATAATAATTAGCAATGCTCTGCATCGTATTACCTGGTGTACCTTCTCCTGTTGTTATTTGATAAGTAACTGTAGGTATTTCTACCAATTGCCACACAGGTAAACTATCCCAATTGTCAATACTTGGGTTAAGGCTCTTAACATCATCTGGTTTTACATTAAAATATTCTGCAATAGCAGTTAAATTATTAGACGGTGTATCAGTTGAAAGACCAACCTCATATTGCAATCCATCCAATACAATTGGTTTTGCTGAGGTATTAAGTTTTACATCCGTTTCATTGAAGTTAGCGAGCTCACTAATTAATATATTGTATTGAGATGAAATGCTTTGTAGCGTTTCATTTGCTGAAGTCGTTGTATAGCTTAAATCTTTTTGGGCTTTAGATTCTGCATAAACGATAGAAGATGACGTATCAATTTTGTCTCCCGTTATAGCGCAGTTCATAAAATCTTTAAGAATATTATTATATGAATTGCTATAAGTAACCAATAATGATATTGTTCCATTTCCTGAACTATCAAAAATAGTATCAGGGAAACCAGTATTCCCTTCAATTTCGTTGTATAATAAATAGTATCCTCCAGACCTCGTAATACTACACTCCCATAACAGTTTTACAAAATCGTATAATGAATTTAAAACTCCATTAGGTTTTTCAGCTTCTTCTATTTCAAGACTTTTTTGTAATGATTTTAATTGTACTGGATTTGTTTCTGTTGATAAGTTAGATTGAACTATAAATGTTTTCATATTTAGATTTCCAACAGAAAGTAATCCATCACTTCCTTCATACAACCATTGTATATCTTCAATTACTCCTTGATTATTAGAAGAAGAATTAGGGTCTAAAACTCTTAATAATCTTTCTAAAACCTGTGTTCCTGATTCATTCGCTCCTATTAACTCATAAGTAAATGCACTTGTACCCGGGGCAGTATCGTCAGCCTGCTTTTTAATGTCTATTTCTAAAAGTGTAGACCATCCATAATACTCAGAGTTTTTATAATCCATTGCTCCAGTTGTGGCATTATATGTTCCTATTTGAATATCCATAGCTGAGCCAGCTCTTTTAGGTATCGCTATCTGTTGTATAAGACCTGATGGGAAATTCCAAATTAGTGGAGATATTTCAGTTTGTCCTCCCAAACTACCATAAGGAAGGGTTACCTCTCCTGAGGTACTCCATTGCGTAACTGTTTGAAATGTATATTGAACAGGAATTAAACTATAAGGCTTCATAGCTGCCAGTTTTAAAATATCTGGCTCAATACCTGTTTGTTGAGCATAAGTAACCACAGTAGCTATTTGTGATATGTCTTCTGGGGTTAACTGTATTGGTAGTGTCGCTTTTTTAGAATCTCCTGAAGGAACTTCTCCGTTAAATTGCAACCAATTTAATGTAGTGTTGATTAAATTAATCGTAAACCCTTCTTTAACGTCACTTGGTATTTCAAATTGTTGTCCTGTTAATCTATATAATGCACAATCATCACCTGTACATGGAGAGTTTGCATTGAGTGTTAAACCTGGTAAGGTAGTTGGCAACCTCATTCCATGAAGTTGATATCTCGACACCATACCTGATAATTGTGTATATGATTGTTTTGCTTTGAAATAATCTAATATACTTTGTACATCTAAGCATCTTAATTCTGGTATGTTTGCTGTACTGTAATTATCAGAATCATAAAATAAATTATTGATTTGTTGGTTATGATAACTTGTTCCTAAAACCTCAGAGGTTGTGTTATACTTTTGAGCTATTTTACCTAAGGTTTCTGCATCATCTGGATTACTAAAAGTAGCAGTTGTATGAACGAAAGGTTGAATTAATAATACCCCTAATGGTTGTACTTGCAATGATTGAACTTCTGCATCATCAGCAAGATTATTTACTGTTACTGTATTATCAGGAGTACTTAGTTTTTTTGCTATACCTGTTAAAGTATCTCCAGGTACAATTTCATAAGTAATATTATCATAAACAAATGAATTACCTGATATAAATAGTCCTGGAACAGATTGGTTTTGTAGTAATAAGTCTGAAACTGAAATATTATTAAATATAGTACTAGCTATATTAGTAAAGGTATCTTCACTTTTTGCTGTATAATTTGCAGCAGCAATAATCAAGTTTGCTTCCGTAGTTAAAAGTGTATTTTTCTGAAAGCTTGAATCATTCGCTAAATCTGCTACGGTAGTTTGCAATCCTGTAGCTACCTCGTTAATAGTATCAGTTGCTTTTACCGTATAAGTCTTGGCATCATACATAATTTCTTGAACCTGTAATAATCCTGGGATAGCTGCATTTTGTGTAATCAGTAATGCTGTTTCTAGGGCGTATTTAGCTCCGATAGAAACAAAATTGTCACCATCAAGAATAGTGTACATTACTCCAGTAATTTGAATATCAATTCCACCATGTAAAGGATGAGATTGATTGGCCTTAGAAAGGTTACTTACCTCAACAGCATTGGTTGTTCCATCAGAAGTGCTTATACTATTAGCCCAGTTTGCCATGGCATTTAGACTGTTACCTTTAGATAATGGATATGTGTAATTTTTTAATGCATCTTCTGCGTACCCTATAAGTTGTTTTCCTATAAGTACAAAGTAGTCTTCAAATACAAATGTTGATAAAGAATGTTCTACTGAGGTGCTTTTTTTCAGGGCTGCGTTCGTGTTTTCTTCAGATACTTTTACAGCTAATTCATTAAACCACTTTTTAACTTCAGATAAATACGCATCTGTTGCCATATTATATGTGCTAAAATCAACATCAACTCCTGCATCTGGAACAGATAATTCTAAATCGAAAAACATTGGGAATACGGCTGCTGTTTCAGGTTTTGAACTTTCTGTAACGTTTTGAATGTTCACTGCTTCAAATGTATCTTCAAGGAATGATAATAGTTTATTTGTAGGAATTGGTAATGGCGTATCTTCATTTGACAACAGAGCTAGTAATAACTGTAAATCGGCCGCAGAAACTGCTAATTCGTCTGCCGTAGCTCTCGTACTTTCTGTAGCTGTTTCATCTGCATAGTTTTGTATTAACCATCTAAAAAAGTCTTGACTTAAATATTCAAACGATGAAGTAACTGTACTATCTGGGTTTTCTGCATCAGGAGCATCAATCCAAAGTGAAGTGACATACTGAGCTGTTTGACTCTTTAAATCCCCATTTTCTGATCCAGCAACAGTTAAATGTGGAATAAAATAGATATTTAGTGTAGGTGACTTCTCTTCTGTACTTACCATTAATTTAGAGCTGTAATGCATGTCTTTGATCGGTAACTCCGATAATTGGCTTGATTTTGCTGCATATACCAAAGCTCTGTCATCAACAGAATCTGAAAGTTGTCTGTTCCATGGAGCCATACTTGTTTGATCTGTACCAATGGTAAGATCTGTTCGTATTTCTGCCTTGAAGCTAAAGTTAATTTTAATAGAGAATAATCCTAAATTTATTTTTGCTGAAACTTGTACATCTACTGAAGCTACAATAGCCAGAGGCATTTTGTTATAAGCTTCTAAAGTTGCTTGTGCATATACTTTTACTGTTATATTTACAGATGCCGAAATAATTCCAAAATCTAAAGAACCATATAATTTACCAATTAACCCAAGAGTTCCTTGTAACCAATAGTAATAAGAAGTTTCGACTTCTGTCTTATTATTCTCTTGAAGAGTTCCTTGATATGGATGATATGTAGCAATTACCCCTTCTAAAATACCAAAAATTGTAATGCTAAATCCAGCTTTTAATACTCCGTAATTAATACTATAACCAACACCTACCTGTAAACCTATTCCAAAAACAATTACTGGATTAAAATTACCATAATTAGTTTGTGGTACTTTTTTGGTAGTAGCACTGCTCAGTTTTCCGAAGTAAAAACCTCCTGATCCCATTGCTGGAATTCCTGGTGGTACAATAGCCTGTAAGGTAAAAGATCTTGAAAAGTCAAGTTTATATGGAAATCCTATATCTACCATAAAATCACCATTAGTATAAATGGCTAAAGCAATAGAAGGAAGTGTAATATTAACTGCTCCGAACTGCAAATATCTCAAGGCGTCTGGTAGTGTAAGTGCTATTTGGTATACTCCTACTCCATCTGATATTTTTTTATACATAATCTCAAAATCTAAGCCTGCAAAAATTTTAGCTTTATCACCTGCCATGGCAATTCGTAAACCGTATAAGTTAGGGTCATTGAATACGGCTTGCATTTCTAATGTCCAAACTGGTTTTTCTTTGGTACCAACATTAAGGATTCCAAAATCGGTACCTATTAACCAATTGGAGTTTTCATTAAATGAAAGTAACGAGTTTCCTGAACCAGGACCAATAGGTACTTTGCCTTTTTCTGGAGTTTCAAATGCTTTTTCCATAGCATCTGTAACTTCTTTTATTGATTGGTATTGAGCTGCATTATTTAGCTCAACATGTTGCCCCATAGCTAATAAACGTAGCTCAAAATATTGCGTTCCTTGTCCAGGAACCTCTGGCATATTTTTTACATCTTGTCCTTTTTCTTTATTAAAGACATTACTGTCGTTAACAGCTGGTACTACTGAACTACCATCAAATGCTATTTGAACACCTTGTGCATTTTTTGTTAGCTTAATACCATTGATTGTTATGAATATTAAATCAAGACTTTTTGGTAATTTATAATCTACTACTACCTCCTTAGTATCTAAATTATAAGTAACCTTAAATCCATTTAAACTTATTTTATTGAGAATATCCCAAGGAGCATCTAATTCAAAGTTAGGATCGAATAGCATTTTCATAAATGAGGTAAGTAACGATCCTACACTCCAATTTTTAATCTCAAAAATGATCGTTCTACTTTCTCCTGCAACATTATATTTCGCTATAAATCCTTCCCATTCAATCATTAATAATTGGTCATCACCATCAAAATTATAACCAATTTTAACTTCAGCATTAAAGTATTCAAGTAAAACACTTCCCATTACACCGCCAGAATATTGCTTTCCTGCTGCTTTGGTTTCATCATATTTTAAGGCTAACGCCGCTGCAATATCAATTTTCTGATTAATAATAGGGAAAGTAAACTTCCACTCCACACTCGTTTTAACTTCATAAGAGCCTTTTTCTGCTCCATTTGGAATATCTGCGGTTAAATCAAAACTAGTAATTGACAAATCTGCTGGTAAAAAACTAGTAGGCAACTCAAAGCCCACTTTTTTAAACAAACCGTCCATCAATTGTCCTAAGTTTAACTTGTCACCTGCAGGCATGTTTATACTTAAATCCCACCCTCCATCTTCTGTTGAAGAATTATAATTTACTGCTGATTGTAATCTTAAATCTCCTATAGAGAAAAGACCACTAATAGCAGCTGTATATACATTTGAACCTGTTCCTGTTACTGGAGAAGTAGAGGTAAGTTGTAATGCTGCATCAGTTAATGATATATTGGTAATAAGGTTCATTTCAATATCTCCTGATGCAAAAAATGCATAGTATTTACTATTGATATCCATATCAATACCAAACCCTGTAAATACTACACTTACCAAACTTTCTGGTATTTTTATAAAACCGCCTGTTATGGCTGCTAATAAATCATTAATTGAAACGGTTCCATCAAAAGCTGCTGATAAAGTAAGATCAGAAGTAATTTCTACATCAAAACCTCCTTTGAATATGGTTGGAAAAAAATTTACTCTTGATGTGAAAAAAATACTCTGAGCATTGATTGTTCCTGGTCCTAATATCCACCAATTTACATCAAACTCTTCAACCGAAAAATTATCAAAGAGGTTCCATGTACCAACTGACCCCACTTGTGCTGAAACACTATTTATTTGTACCCCATTAGTAAAGTTTAAGGAAGTTGTAAACCCTTTGAATGCAATACTATTTAAATACTGTTGCAATGTTGGAGGAATATTACTAAACCAATTATTACCAGCCATTAATGAGAACATATTTAATGGCGTAAGTGGTTTTTGAGGATCTGACGATATTGCAATATCAAAAGCTGATGATTTTGGAGCAACTGAAGTAGTGAAATCCATTTGAATATCTGTCCCAAGATGCAACTGTAATTGAAAAAATAAAGAAGGTGTTTGACTTATTTCTGTTGTTGATTCTGAATCTTCTTCTAAAACATCCTCTACAGATTCTATCTTGAAACCTACAGCAGGGTTACTTACTTCTAAAAACAAAAGAGATACAGGAGTAGCATTTATAGGTACAATAAGATTCATATCTGGATATAAATACTCCTTATTATCTACTTTTGATGGATCTAACATCCCTGTTAAAGGAAGTTTTGTACTTACCGACCATGATGTTAAAAAATCAACAACATCAGCTAACCAATCTGTAAGAGTTATCATAGCAGAGAAATTCTGCCCTTCAACTAAAGGGATGTCTGAATTTTGCCATTTAAAATTATCCTTTTGTTCTGTACTAAACATAAAAGATGGTGAAGTATAAGGTAACCCATCAAAAACACCTCCTGTCATATATTCCCAACTAGTCTTAAAAGTCCAATCACTTAATGCGATTTGTATAGTAAACTGAGCTTCTCCTTTCTCATCAACAACAACCTTTAAAATAACATCTGTATTAGTTTTTTCTACATTTAAAATGTTTGCTTTAGCATTACTTATGGTCAATGTATTCCCTGCTGGATCTGGAATAGATGTTTCTGACGTATCTATCAATAAAAAAGTTCCTTCAGCTAACTGATATCCTTTAGACAATAACTCATCTAAGTTTTCTGGAGGTGTTAATTGAGAAGCAGAAAAAGTAGCAGCATTAATAGTGATATTTCCATTATTAGCAGCTGCCTGATCTCTAAAAGTGGTTGTTAAATTATAAAGACTCATAATACGAGGTGTATATATTGTTATATATCTATAATTAAAGGAAGATGATCGCTGGTACTTCTTATATGACCATAATTTGACCATCCTTTAAACTGGCTAAGGCCTCCAATAGTTCCAGGTGCTATCCCTCCATTTCCTCCCGGACCATTAGGAGGAAGAGGTAACGCTACAGGTAATCCAGCATTTGGTGCTCCAATTGGTATTTGACTCATATTTGTAGCATATACATAATGACCTGCAGGAGCTCCTCCAGGAGTTGGCATCACCCTATTATAAGGGCTTCCAGTAACCCTATTAATTATGGTTATGTTTGCTGCGGGTCCCCCTGCTGCAGCTCCATATCGAGTTAAAATATTGTCAATACTATCATAGCCTTGAAAATTAGGATTACTTCCAACGTATTCATATCCAGGATATCCATTCGTAAACCAAGGTTTTGCTTTATTACTAGTTTTTATATGTGTAAAAACATACCCTTTATCTGGCCATCCGTTATTAGCTGTTGGATTTATGGCTCTAGTATATCCTGCACCTGCAGGTAAAAAATTAATGAGGTTATTATAGGCTATAGGCTCAAAGTAAGCATTGAAAATATTAACATTAAAATCTCCTACAATAATTCCTACTTCGTCTGCATTTAGATCATTTGTTATTTCTCTTACGTTGGAAAGCTGATTTGTACCATTTGCTGCTGCTACATTATTAGGAGGTGCATGATATGACAATAATTTTATAGTTCTATTATTAGCTGCCTCCCAAAATGTTGTTAAATATGGTGGTCGATTTCCAACTCCAGGAAATTGTAATCTATTCGGAGGCATTGCATTATCTGTAAAAAGCCATTGACCTGCTAACCTATTAGAATTTATTCCTGCATTGATATTACCTCCAGGAACAGCTACTGCAGGTAAACAATTGTTCCAAGGAGCTGCGTAGGTCGCTAGATTTGGCGCTCCAATATTAGCTATAGAATCTGACGAATTTCCTCCACCTTGCCAACCCCACGGACCACTAAAATTAAGATTAGCACTGTTATAGTAGACAGATATTCCTTCTGAAACACCTCCTACACCAAGAATCAGAGGAGGTACTAGCATCCAGTTTACCCCAAGTGCAGCTCTAATTCTATTTAATAAATCCAAAGCTCCTTGGCTACCTCCTGCTGTCACAAGAGTTCCTTCAGCTCCTCCTCCAGTAGAAGTCTCTACTATTACCAGAATATCTGGAGGATGGGCAACAATAGTATCCATAATATATTGTCTTCTATTTACAGATGCTGCTTGACCTGACAAAGAGCTTCCACGTTGCCTTTTTCTACTTGGGTTATTTATTTTATTAATACCAAACTGCTGTATATTCCAATAGAGTACTCTTGCCATAGCTTAAGGTTTTGTTTTGTTATATGCTGCATACCATCCTAAACTTTTGGCAGTAGCTCCTGGGTTTGGGTTACCAAAAAGTAAAAAATTGGTACTTCCTCCTGGTGGTAGTTTGAGAATTCCTAAAAACTTCAATGCTATTTTACTCAATGTCATTAAATATGATTGTTGAGCTTCTACATATTCTAATTTTAAAGTATCAATAGATAATTTTAAAACTCCTTGTAGACTAAGAAGTTTAGCATTACTGCTGGTTCCTGGGAGTTTTATTCCTACAAATGCGTTATAGGAAGTATCGGTCGCTTTATTCCCTGGGCTCCATGCAATCAGTAAACTAGCATTAAAATCTAATGACGCCGCTAATTCACCGGGAGTTCCCATATTTAAGGTCATTTCTAGTCCATACCAATTTTCTGAAAGCCCAGTAGTATTGATTCCTGGCAAACTTAAATTAAGATATCCTAAACTAGAAGGTTTGGTATCCTTATCTCCACTAACAAGGTTATTGATTTGTAGTGCAAAGTTAGGGTATAAACTTAGCTGTCTAGTTGTACTAAGATCTGAGTTAAATACTATTTTTGAAGCATCAAAAGCATAATCTACTACTGTTGGTGTACTGATATCAAAAGCCATATCAATATATAAGTTGCTATAACTTAAACCATCTATGATGTCTGTATCTTTACCATCACCATTACCAAAAGAAAAAGCATCCATGATAATTGTTTTTTCTTTAGTTTCATTTGTTGCAGGTATGGTTGTTTGCATTACTGCATAGTTTAAATACCCCCACATAGCAAAACTAGATTCTATATAAGTTGCTTTTGGATCGGTTGTTAATGTATTAAACTGAATTTTGGTAATTTCTACATTTTTAAGAAGGTTGCTATCAAAATAAAATAAGTTATCATCCATATTTTCAAACACATACACTGGTGTACCATCATGATCTTGATAAGTTCCATCAAGCACTAGTGTATTTAGAGTTTTAGAACCGTATTTATTATTCGTTCCTATAACGGTATCAGAAAATAAATTGTTCATCGTTAATTGCACCTTGCTTTGGAAGAACTTGATTGCTGTATTTTCAAAAAGTACCTGTAATTGAAGTACCTTAAAATCATAAGTAGCTCCCGCTAAAGGAGGTACAGGCTTATTAGTATTTAACCCTTGTAATAATTGTTGCTGATAAGCTGTGTCTAGATAATTAATGAGTCCGAATAGAGAACTCTTTTTTTGCATTTGAATTTCACCGTCAGCATTTACTTTATTGACTTCTATTCCAAAATGATGTGCATTAAATCTAGTCAAATCAATACCAGAGATCAATCCTTTTAATTGTTGAGGAAACTCTTGTAAATCAATATCCGCTTTGAGTACCAATATTCCGTTCCAATCTTTATTGTTTATAATATTATGGAACTTTTCATACAGAATTGCCTGATTACTTTCTGGGTGTTCTAAACCATATTGATAAGCTTTTTCAGCATCTTCTATATAACTCTGTATCCATGATGAAATAGCTATTAACTGTTGATAAGCATTGGCTGGATCTTCAACTCCTTCTGTATTGAAAGTATTGGGTTGAGTCCAAGTTTTTGGATCTTTAACTCTATCTAATAAAGTTCCTTTGCAAAATTTAAAAATAACTACATTATTATAATCAGCATAAGTATTTGTTGTTCCTACATTAATATCAAACGGCCAATCTTCAATTGACATTTTGTTATTAAATATAGCCTCTGATGTAGTCTGCCCCCCTTGTTCTCCACTTTTAGAAAATAATGCTCCCAAATGATTGTTTTGAGTCGCTACTAAAAACTGCTGATTGGTTAAAAAAGCACTCTGTAATGTAGTGGATAGATTTACAAAGCTCATCTGGTACTGGGCTGGGTCAGTTGGTGTCTGGTTTTCAGGATACAAATATTCAGGTGTAGCCCCCTGATGAATATCATTTTGCCCTAAGTTGAGTAAACTCCAAGCTCCATTATTATTTACATTTGCTATTAATCCTTGCGGAGTTGTAGAACTTGTATAACTACCATCTACGTTACTCAAAAGTCTTTTTCTTTTGCTTACACTTTTTGATGCTCTTTGCGTAGTTAATTGTGCTGCAATAAGTGTTTTTCTTTCTTTACTAAGTACTTCAGATTCAAAACTAGTTAAATTATCGTTTCCTGGTTTTTGAGAATCTGCTTCTACTGCCAAGTATGGAACAATAGGAACATAAAAATTTTGTTGAGGCATATCTACACTAGGTTCATAAAAGCCTAGTAAATTAGATTTACCCGTAATAACTTGGCTTACTCCATGATCTTTAGCAAATAAAGAAGCGCCTTCAGGCTGAGAAACATATTGTATATTCTCAGCTACATCAGATATAATATTACACCATCCTGTTAAATATTTATTTTCTAAAGTTGGACTATTGGTTCCTGGGTTTACCAGTGAAAGTTCTTGTGCAGGAAAATTTGGAGCGTAAGCTGGTTGTTTACTTTTAAAACGTAATACATCTCCAACAGGAGTTCCATCTTTAATGGAATAAGGTGTAAAAGAGATCGTTTCTGTTCCTGACAACCCTGGTAGAAAGTCAAATTGTCCATTTTCATCTACTTGATCTGATTCTGGGTCTAGAAAAAAATCACCTTCAGGTTGTAAGTAAAACCGTTCTGTTTCATTAATATCTCTAGGAGAAATAAGTAATAAGGAACTATTAGGTAATGGAGTTAAATTGTTAGACGGATTCGTGTTTTCAATTAAATTGACTTTTGGCCATAAAGTAATAGAGTGCCCCGTATTTATTGAAAAAAAGCTAGGTAAATAGCAAGGTGTCGATTTTCCTGAAGTACTATTAAAAATGCTTCCTGTAAACGCAAAATAGGTATTTAACCCTTTTTTATTTCCTATATCTAAAGGATCAATAGCCGCTTGAGTCATCGCATACTCTGCATCAGATTGAGGTTTAAAAATAGGATAACTATATTTTTCAATACTCTTGTCTGTTGGTTCTGTATGGTAATAACAAGTTTCTGAATAAAAGGCCTTAAAATCACTTTCTAAATTAAATCCTATTGGAAAACTAAATGCACCACAATTATATTGAGTAAATGCTATAGATATGTCTTTATTAAGCAACGTATCACTTCCAAATTCTTTACTGTTAAAAGATATATTGGGACTGTTTAAATCGTAACTTAATTGTATTTGTGTAGCTGCACCTTCTGGAATGAAAGATACTTCTGTATTATTTCTAATTGATAATGTTGCAAAACCATTTCCCATAGTGTAATTAAAAGTTTGGCTAACCTTAATTACATTCTGAGAGTTCACATAAAAATTAATTGCAATAACATTTTCATTGGTTGGTTTTGAATTTACATCTAACAACCAAGCAGTGGTAATATTATTTGAAAAGTTTTCTCTATACTTTTGTAAATAAGCTCTTACTTCGTTTATATATTTAGTAATATTTTCATCATCAGGAGCATTTTCAGCAAAAAGAAAATAAACAGAAAGTTTTTTTGCTTTTGATAAAGTAAGTGTAGATTCTTTATAGGTAGAATCTTCTGGTAGTACTATGGCAGACCATTCATTAAGTTCTGGTGTTACGTTAACATACAATAACGGATCTCCAGAATCCACATTACTAAATAAAGTACCCTCAGTATCTTGTAGAGTTGAACCCATAGCATTAGAATAATATGTGTGTAAAATAACTTGGTAGTGCAATAAAGTATGAGTATCAAAACTGAGGAATTGAAAACACCCCTTAAAAAAGCATCGTGATACACTATAAACTAATCATTCTTAGGACATAAAATAGATACAATTACTATTACATCGTAAGGTGATAAATTGGATACAATCAGTTGACTCCCTTTAAAATCAGCGACAGCTATAAGCTGCTGTCTAATCTTTAAAATATGAATACCATTAAACGAGGTACTGTCATTAAATTTTACATTATTAGTATCTCCTGTGTTAACAACAGTAGCTTGCTGAGCTTTACTAATATTATTAATGTAACAAATACATTGAGACCCGTTATTGGTATCTAATACAGCATATTCATTCTTTAAAAGCACAATTGTATCCAGTTTGGATTTTGTAATACTTTGAGAAAATGCTGCATTACTCGCTAATACAAAAAAAGCAAGGATTGTACATACTATATACAATCCTTTTTTTTTATTAACCTTGTGTAGTTTGTGCCTGAATTTCTGCAGTTGCATCATTCTGAGCATTAGTAATATTAGAAACGGTTACTTGCGAACCTGCAAAATCTCCATTACACACCACACTATAAGATGGTGAATTTGGCGGAATATTAAATAATCCATTAGCAGGTTTAGCAGCTCCATTGTCATAACAATTAACACCTGCAGGCGCACCTGCTATTGTAAAAGTTAGTGTATTAGCTCTACTAGAATTTGTAATAGTAAGAGTAGATTGTGAACCATTCGCTGTATTCCAGGTTGCAAACTGACCTGAATCTATAGCTGCTGAACCTTGTTGGTTAATTACTGGGTTTTGTGTTGCAGTAGTTGCCATAATTTAAAAGTTTAATTAGTTAGTGGTAACGAAGTTAAACTCTTATTTCCCTTTTTCTTTGAAAAAAACTATAAACGTAATAATACTAAGTATTAATGACTATAATTTTGATACAAGTGTTTTTTACCTATCCATACAAAAAAACATAACACACTGAAATAAATGGAATTAAAATAAAAAATCTTATAATAATTTAAAAACTCATTTTATTATATAAAGTATGAGAATACCTTACTTATTTTATGGTTTTTTACATAGTTTCCTTCTATTAACTTTTTATTTTTAGATTCTAAAAACTGGAAATATGATTAAAAACATTTTGAACTTAGGTTCTATCTTAAACAAAAATGAACAACAATTTATCAATGGAGGCGGTGATGATCCTGTAAAAGATTTATGCATTCCCGCCCCTAAAGAAGCTACTACTTGTCTGATGCCTATTAATGATGAGTGCTGTGGTTTATGGGCTTAAAACTAAAAGCTATAAAAACTGTTCAAAAACAGTTTTTATAGCTTTCTAAAATTAAGCTTAAGATAAAAAGTCTTCTTAAACTTAAAAAAATCTTGGTTTTTTATAAGTATCTTCTCTTAATTTAAAATCGAATAATAGTAAAAACTCGTGCGACCCTGAACTAAATTCTCCTAAGTTAGATATAGTATGATCATATGCATAACCTATTTGTAGATTTTTCTTTATTTTAAAATTAACTATTCCACTCCATGAATCATCTAACCTATGAGATACTCCGAATTCCACTTTATTATTCCACAATAGATTTAATGATAAGTCCAATGACAAAGGGGTCGAATCTGCGTACTTAACTAATGTTGATGGTTTTAACTGAAAGTTATTCTTTAAATCCACCACATATCCTGCTGTTAAAAAACTGTGCATCTTTTCGGATGCTTTAGTTATTTTCCCGTTCGATCTTTCAAAATGTAATGTTTCTAGTAAATTAGGTATAGAAATTCCTACATAAAATTTTTCTTGGTAATAGAATGCTCCCACTCCAAAATTAGGATGTGTTTTGTTACTGTTCTGATTAAACTTAGGATCATTCGATTCTACTTGATTTAATGTTAACAGTCCTATTTGTTGAAAAGTTGCTCCTCCTTTTAACCCAAAAGCTAACTTGGCTTTCTCTGATACTTTAATAGTAAAAGAAAAATCGGCATAAGCATGTGTTTCACTTACGGGACCTATTTTATCATGAAGTAAAGATAACCCCAACCCTACTTTTCTACTTACAGAACTATGTACAAATCCACTAAATGTCTTTGGAGCTCCACTAACACCTACCCATTGTGACCGTGCCAATAGCCCTAAACTTATTCCTTCTTTACTACCTGCATAGGCAGGATTAATAACTGCCATATTATAAATATATTGAGTGTATTGAGGATCTTGCTGAGCTAAACCTTTACTACTTATGTTTATTAATAAAATGAGTAGTATTACATATGCTTTCTTTTTCATATAGCTATTTATTTAAATACAGCCAACCTTGGTAAGGCTTTGTTTTTCCGTCATTAAAATCTATTACATACCAATAAGTTGCAGCTGGCATGACTTCTGTATCTCCAGTTAATGTTAATTTACCTTGTGACTTTCCATTCCACCAAACTGGATTCAACTCATTATTGTTACTATAATTATATACTACATTTCCATACCTATTGTATATTTTCATCTTAAATTTAGGGTATTTCTCTGCTAAATCGGGGATTACAAATTCATCATTAACACCATCGTCATTGGGAGAAAAAGAGTTAGAAGTAGAAAAATCTATAACAGGATCAATTGTTCCTCTTTTTTCTTCACAAGCCAATGTAAAAATGCCGTAACCAGAAACCCTGGCAGTTATACTTTTATCTGAAACATTTATGCTAATATTTTTTCTTTCTCTTATCCATTTCTCTCCGTTCCATCGTACTATCATTATTTTACTTGGATCTGAATAAATATCTTCTGATGTAGTTACATTACTCCATGTTAAAGTTAAGTTTATCAACTCATTATTAGATTTGTTTTGAATTTCCCAAAACTCATTCATGTCTATTAAACCAATATCTTCTTCTTTTTTATCGAAATTAATGTTTGCCTTTTCCCAATTAAAACAGACATAAAATTTTGTAGTTGGATCTGAAGGAGCAGAAATAGTTACCGTTCTTGGTATAAAAGTTTTTGACTGATAGTCTCCTACAGGAAAAGTAAAGCTTTCGTTTCCTATTTTTTGTGCTTTATTATTCACATAGCTTTTATTACTTACCCCCATGTTCGTTGCTCCATTTAAATAAGTAACTATCCCATTTTCTTCAACTTTCAAAATACCGTTTTCAAAAAATGTAGTTCCTACTATTTCTATTTCTTTACCTAAATTAAAAACTAATCCCTCTAATTCATTATTGAATTCTACAAACATAAAACTAGAGGTTCCTCTACCTGAAATAGCTTGATTTTCATTACCTACAAAACTTGTAAACCCAGTTATTTTGTTATTAGAAAACTTAAACTTTCCATTATTTGTAAAGTTTTTAAACAAGTACAAATCGCCATCGTTTGTAATTGCTCCATAATCATTTATAAGTACATCTTCATGAATACTTACCAATGTATTTTCAGAAACATAAAGAGATCCAATACTTGTTACTTGAGCTTTAACAGCCATAACAAAGCACATAATTATTGATGATATTATTTTTTCTTTCATAATTATCAACTTATTATAAAGAAGTACTATCAATTTTATACCAATAGTAATTGGTTCCATCAAAACCACATTGTATTGTTATAGAAGAGTTAATTCCTAACAAGGATATACCTAATGAGCTTAATCCAGACCCTTTTATAGAGCCACCTCCTATTATATTTAAATTTAAAGCTACTGAAAGTCCTATTAATAAGCCATTACCTGCTCTGTTTACAATCACCAATTTATTTCCTAGGTTACTACTATTGGGAGTTGGTATTGTTATATCTTCACCTAACCCGAGATTTAGTAATCCTGTTTGTTCAATAATTACTGTACCATCTGAATTAGTAATAGTTGTGGTGCTGGTAGGGTTCTTAACAACTCTTATACTATTTAATCTTGCTAAGTAAGAATTAATGTTTGCAATATTTGTTTGATTTGTTGTTGCTAAAGTATTATTTCCTGCTACATTTCCTGCTAAAGAAGAAGCTCCTATATCTACAGTTCCTCCGTTTACTAAACTAATGGTATTCCCACTTAAACTTAAATCTTGCGTGTCTGAATTTACAACACTCCATGTTATTCCATCACTAGTTTTATATAATATTCCTGAAGCTGTATCCGTATAAACTTGACCAGCAACACCTGTAACTGTTCCATTAGGGTTTCCCACCCCTGATAAAGTAGTATCCTGTCCTGCAGCTCCTGTATCTCCTTTTAATGAAGTGATAAAGTCAGCTTCAGTTCCACTGTTTCCAGCGTCTAACCAAACTTGATACGCAGATTTTCCGTCTACTCCATTCGTTCCTGCAGCTCCAGTGTCTCCTTTTAATGATGTGATAAAGTCGGCTTCGGTTCCACTGTTTCCAGCGTCCAACCAAACTTGATACGCTGATTTTCCGTTTGCCCCATTGGTTCCATTCGTTCCCGCAGCTCCAGTGTCTCCTTTTAATGATGTGATAAAGTCGGCTTCGGTTCCACTGTTTCCAGCGTCCAACCAAACTTGATACGCTGATTTTCCGTTTGCCCCATTGGTTCCATTCGTTCCCGCAGCTCCAGTGTCTCCTTTTAATGAAGTGATAAAGTCGGCTTCGGTTCCACTGTTTCCTGCATCTAACCAAACTTGATACGCTGATTTTCCGTCTGCCCCATTGGTTCCATTCGTTCCCGCAGCTCCGGTATCTCCTTTTAATGAAGTGATAAAGTCGGTTTCAGTTCCACTGTTTCCAGCATCTAACCAAACTTGATAGGCTGATTTTCCGTCTACTCCGTTCGTTCCATTCGTTCCCGCAGCTCCTGTATCTCCTTTTAATGAAGTGATAAAGTCGGCTTCGGTTCCACTGTTTCCAGCATCCAACCAAACTTGATAGGCGGATTTTCCGTCTACTCCATTCGTTCCCGCAGCTCCAGTGTCTCCTTTTAATGAAGTGATAAAGTCGGCTTCGGTTCCACTGTTTCCAGCATCCAACCAAACTTGATACGCAGATTTTCCGTCTGTCCCATTGGTTCCATTCGTTCCAGCAGCTCCGGTATCTCCTTTTAATGAAGTGATAAAGTCGGCTTCGGTACCACTGTTTCCAGCATCCAACCAAACTTGATAGGCTGATTTTCCGTCTGATCCATTGGTTCCATTCGTTCCTGCAACCCCAGTGTCTCCTTTTAATGAAGTAATAAAGTCGGCTTCGGTACCACTGTTTCCAGCATCCAACCAAACTTGATACGCAGATTTTCCGTCTACTCCGTTGGTTCCATTCGTTCCCGCAGCTCCAGTGTCTCCTTTTAATGAAGTGATAAAGTCGGCTTCAGTTCCACTGTTTCCAGCGTCTAACCAAACTTGATACGCAGATTTTCCGTCTACTCCATTCGTTCCATTCGTTCCTGCGGCTCCTGTATCTCCTTTTAAAGAAAGGATAAAGTCAGCTTCAGTTCCACTGTTTCCAGCATCTAACCAACTTGATACGCAGATTTTCCGTCTACTCCATTCGTTCCCGCAGCTCCTGTATCTCCTTTTAATGAAGTGATAAAGTCGGCTTCAGTTCCGCTGTTTCCAGCGTCTAACCAAACTTGATACGCAGATTTTCCGTCTACTCCATTCGTTCCCGCAGCTCCAGTGTCTCCTTTTAATGAAGTGATAAAGTCGGCTTCAGTTCCACTGTTTCCAGCGTCTAACCAAACTTGATACGCAGATTTTCCGTCTACTCCATTCGTTCCCGCAGCTCCAGTGTCTCCTTTTAATGAAGTGATAAAGTCGGCTTCGGTTCCACTGTTTCCTGCATCCAACCAAACTTGATAGGCTGATTTTCCGTCTGATCCATTGGTTCCATTCGTTCCTGCAACCCCAGTGTCTCCTTTTAATGAAGTAATAAAGTCGGCTTCGGTACCACTGTTTCCAGCATCCAACCAAACTTGATACGCAGATTTTCCGTCTACTCCGTTGGTTCCATTCGTTCCGCAGCTCCAGTGTCTCCTTTTAATGAAGTGATAAAGTCGGCTTCAGTTCCACTGTTTCCAGCGTCTAACCAAACTTGATACGCTGATTTTCCGTCTACTCCATTCGTTCCATTCGTTCCATTCGTTCCTGCGGCTCCTGTATCTCCTTTTAAAGAAAGGATAAAGTCAGCTTCAGTTCCACTGTTTCCAGCGTCTAACCAAACTTGATAGGCTGATTTTCCGTCTACTCCATTCGTTCCCGCAGCTCCGGTATCTCCTTTTAAAGAAAGGATAAAGTCGGCTTCGGTTCCACTGTTTCCAGCATCTAACCAAACTTGATACGCGGATTTCCCGTCTACTCCATTCGTTCCTGCAGCTCCAGTATCTCCTTTTAAAGAAAGGATAAAGTCGGCTTCGGTTCCACTGTTTCCAGCATCCAACCAAACTTGATACGCAGATTTCCCGTCTACTCCATTGGTTCCTGCAGCTCCAGTGTCTCCTTTTAATGAAGTGATAAAATCGGCTTCGGTACCACTGTTTCCTGCATCTAACCAAACTTGATAGGCTGATTTTCCGTCTACTCCGTTCGTTCCATTCGTTCCCGCAGCTCCGGTATCTCCTTTTAATGAAGTGATAAAGTCGGCTTCGGTTCCACTGTTTCCTGCATCTAACCAAACTTGATACGCAGATTTTCCGTCTACTCCATTCGTTCCCGCAGCTCCAGTGTCTCCTTTTAATGAAGTGATAAAGTCGGCTTCGGTTCCACTGTTTCCAGCATCCAACCAAACTTGATACGCAGATTTTCCGTCTGTCCCATTGGTTCCATTCGTTCCAGCAGCTCCGGTATCTCCTTTTAATGAAGTGATAAAGTCGGCTTCGGTACCACTGTTTCCAGCATCCAACCAAACTTGATAGGCTGATTTTCCGTCTGATCCATTGGTTCCATTCGTTCCTGCAACCCCAGTGTCTCCTTTTAATGAAGTAATAAAGTCGGCTTCGGTACCACTGTTTCCAGCATCCAACCAAACTTGATACGCAGATTTTCCGTCTACTCCGTTGGTTCCATTCGTTCCCGCAGCTCCAGTGTCTCCTTTTAATGAAGTGATAAAGTCGGCTTCAGTTCCACTGTTTCCAGCGTCTAACCAAACTTGATACGCAGATTTTCCGTCTACTCCATTCGTTCCATTCGTTCCTGCGGCTCCTGTATCTCCTTTTAAAGAAAGGATAAAGTCAGCTTCAGTTCCACTGTTTCCAGCATCTAACCAAACTTGATACGCAGATTTTCCGTCTACTCCATTCGTTCCCGCAGCTCCTGTATCTCCTTTTAATGAAGTGATAAAGTCGGCTTCAGTTCCGCTGTTTCCAGCGTCTAACCAAACTTGATACGCAGATTTTCCGTCTACTCCATTCGTTCCCGCAGCTCCAGTGTCTCCTTTTAATGAAGTGATAAAGTCGGCTTCAGTTCCACTGTTTCCAGCGTCTAACCAAACTTGATACGCAGATTTTCCGTCTACTCCATTCGTTCCCGCAGCTCCAGTGTCTCCTTTTAATGAAGTGATAAAGTCGGCTTCGGTTCCACTGTTTCCTGCATCCAACCAAACTTGATAGGCTGATTTTCCGTCTGATCCATTGGTTCCATTCGTTCCTGCAACCCCAGTGTCTCCTTTTAATGAAGTAATAAAGTCGGCTTCGGTACCACTGTTTCCAGCATCCAACCAAACTTGATACGCAGATTTTCCGTCTACTCCGTTGGTTCCATTCGTTCCCGCAGCTCCAGTGTCTCCTTTTAATGAAGTGATAAAGTCGGCTTCAGTTCCACTGTTTCCAGCGTCTAACCAAACTTGATACGCTGATTTTCCGTCTACTCCATTCGTTCCATTCGTTCCATTCGTTCCTGCGGCTCCTGTATCTCCTTTTAAAGAAAGGATAAAGTCAGCTTCAGTTCCACTGTTTCCAGCGTCTAACCAAACTTGATAGGCTGATTTTCCGTCTACTCCATTCGTTCCCGCAGCTCCGGTATCTCCTTTTAAAGAAAGGATAAAGTCGGCTTCGGTTCCACTGTTTCCAGCATCTAACCAAACTTGATACGCGGATTTCCCGTCTACTCCATTCGTTCCTGCAGCTCCAGTATCTCCTTTTAAAGAAAGGATAAAGTCGGCTTCGGTTCCACTGTTTCCAGCATCCAACCAAACTTGATACGCAGATTTCCCGTCTACTCCATTGGTTCCTGCAGCTCCAGTGTCTCCTTTTAATGAAGTGATAAAATCGGCTTCGGTACCACTGTTTCCTGCATCTAACCAAACTTGATAGGCTGATTTTCCGTCTACTCCGTTCGTTCCATTCGTTCCCGCAGCTCCGGTATCTCCTTTTAATGAAGTGATAAAGTCGGCTTCGGTTCCACTGTTTCCTGCATCTAACCAAACTTGATACGCAGATTTTCCGTCTGGTCCTGACGATGCAACTGAACTCCATAAACTACCATCAGAGCTATAAACATCTCCGGAATTAGTATCTACATATAAAACTCCTGTAACAGGATCTACAGAGTTATTAATAGGTGATCCTATACCAGTTAATAACTCATTCTCTTGCAAAAGAGATGATAAATCGACTGATTTAGAACTTGCATTTTCCAACTCAAGAGTAAGAATATTAGAGCTATTTAAGAAGAATTTTTCTATTTGTTGATTATCTACTTGTGTAGTAATCAGGTTTGAGACCGTGGTTATATCTACTAATTGTTCCCATAGCACTCCATTCCAATAATAAAATCCTTTTCCAGAATTTTTATTAGTGTTATAAACTAATAAACTTTCTTTAATTGTATTATTATTTACTGGTAATGATGTACTTAAATCATTAATATTTAATCTAGGTATTAATAAGCCTCTGGAATCTGATTTAATATCTAACTGAGCAGATAGACTAGGTGTTAAGGTTCCAATGCCTACTTGAGCAATAGTAGCTGTGCTTAAAACTAAAAGTACGAGGGTAGCTAATTTTTTCATTATTTACTTTGTTTGGGTGGGACTTCTTGATTATCATGTATAATATTTTATTAAATTGACTTTATTTTTTCTTAAGTATGATTAAATGCTTTTACTAGCACTGTATTAATAGTTAAAAGGTGACACCTGTAAAAAAACACTTAAAGTAAACTGATTTACAATACTCTAACCTCTTACAATTTAATAAAAAAAAATAATTTAGGTAAATATTACTTTTACTCTTTTTAATTATCAGGTAAATTTCCCTTAAGAAATAATTGAACTTTTAAGTAGTTTGATAATTATAAAAATAGAAGTATTAAACAACAAAAAAGCCTTACTAAAACTAGTAAGGCTTATTGTGATCGCGACAGGATTCGAACCTGTGACCGTCTGCTTAGAAGGCAGATGCTCTATCCAGCTGAGCTACGCGACCATTGTTTGTCGGGGTGGCAGGATTCGAACCTGCGACCTCCTGCTCCCAAAGCAGGCGCGATGACCGGGCTACGCTACACCCCGATTAGTGTCATCTACAACTTTTTGCGGAGAGACCGGGATTCGAACCCGGGCATCCCGAAGGATGACAGCTTAGCAGGCTGCTGCATTACCACTCTGCCACCTCTCCTTAATTCTTGTCGAAACGTGAATTAAAAATTGCGAGTGCAAATGTATAACTATATATACGTTTCTACAAATTTTTTCACTAAAAAAATTACCTATTCTGGATACTCAACACGTAAGTGATAGATATTCATTAACTTATTCTTTATAATTTTTTTAATTTTTTCTATCTCTCTAAAAGTAATATCTGAATTTATGAACTGATTATCGTTTTTTTGCTTGTCTATAATTCTATCAATTAATACATCTATCGATTGTGCTGTCGGATTTTTTAAACTTTTAGAAGCAGCTTCTGCTGCATCACACATCATTAAAATAGCTGTTTCTTTTGAAAACGGAATTGGACCTTGGTATTGAAACTTCTGAATATCAACATCTGGATTATTTTCTTGTTCTTGTTTATAAAAGTAATAGGTAACGCTTGTTCCATGGTGTGTACGAATAAAGTCTATAATTCTATCCGGTAGTTTATATTTTTTTGCTATTTCTATTCCATTAATTACATGATCTAAAATAATACGTGCACTATCTACTGGTAATAAATCATTATGTGGATTAACTCCCGTGGATTGATTTTCGGTAAAATACATTGGTTTTACCATTTTACCAATATCATGATACAAAGCTCCTGTTCTTACTAACATAGAGTTCGCTCCTATTTCATTCGCTGCTGCTTCAGCTAAATTAGCTACCTGCATTGAATGTTGGAACGTTCCTGGAGCTTTTTCATTTAAATCTCTTAATAGTTTTGAATTTGTATTAGAAAGCTCTAATAATGTTACATCAGAAACCAATCCGAAAAGCTTTTCATAAAAATAGATAAAAAACACTGCTAAGAACGACAACAATCCATTTGCTGCAAATAACCCAAAGTACATCCAATTTATCTTATCTGCATTCCCTTCTTTTAGAATAGAAAAGGCAAAATAAGTAACCATGTAAATTAGTGTAATTTGTCCAATAGACATAAATAAACTTGCTCTTTTATACAGTTCAGAAACCGTTAATATAGTTACAATCCCTGCAATAATGTGTAAGTAAATAAACTCAAAACTATTGGGTACAATAAATCCTAACAACAATACGGTAAGTACATGAGTAAATAAACCTAATCTGGCATCAAAAAAAGCTTTTAGTACAATTGGTAAAATACTTAACGGAACTACGTACAAATAACCAGAATTGTATTTTACCACCATAGTTTGTACAAAAATCATTAAAAAGATATTGAAGAAAATAAAGGTTACTTTATTGTTATCATTAAAAGTCTCAAACCTATATCTTTCTAAAAATAATAATAACATTAACAATGCCAAGGCTACTAAAATTGTGTATCCGAATACAATCCAATAATAATTAGATTTTGTCCAAATTCTAGAGCTTGACGCTACTTCATACGACTTTAAGACATTATATTTCCTTCCTTCAACAATGTCTCCTTTTAAAATAATTAATTCTCCTTTTGAAACCTTTCCTTTAGCATAAGAAATACCTTGAAAACGTTCATTTAACTCCTTTTCACTGTATTTATAATCATAGGTTACGTTAGGGCGCAAATTATTTGACAAATAGTTTATTAACAGGCGTTGTTTATAGTACTGAAGTCCCTCTGTATTTGTTCTTAAAAAGCTTAAAATATCTTTTGATTGTACTAACCTTGAAAACAGAACATCATCAATGGAGTTTCCTTTACGTAAAACAATCACGTCTTCTCTATCTGCTTTATCAATGCTTGCGTCATCTAAAAAACCATATACGTAAATTTTATTTATAAGCTTCTCTCCTTGTCTAATTAAGTCTCTAATTACGTTTGTTGATAATGAGTCAATACTCTTAACTTGGTTCGTAAATGAATGAGTTACCTCTTCTTTAATCGATGTATCAACTACAAAATATTTTTTTGAACTATTTTTAAGTTCGTTTTTTTCCTCTTCTATTTCTTCTGTAGTTTTTTGAATAGCAAAATCAAAAGGAGCATATAAATTGTCATATTGCCAAGGTTTTCCTTGTCTAAAATCGTACTTAAACTGTCCCCCTTTAGGAAATAAATATACTATAGCAATTACCGTGATCAAAAACAATAATGCTTTGTAAATTACAGTATTATTTTTGTACAGTTTGTTAATTAAGTCGTTCATTTTTGATCTTTATAAAATGTAAATATAACCTTTCTCTATTATTTGAGTACTTGGCATAAAATGGTTATTTTCGCAAAACAAATCTTAATACAATTCACCCAATACATGAAATTAATAGCAGAAAATAATTATTAAGCACTTAACAGCTTTATTATTTTAGTCACTTTTGGTTATTGGGATAAATAAAAAATTAACAAATAATAGCACATGAAAGAAGTAGTAATAGTATCGGTTGCAAGAACTCCAATTGGTAGTTTTTTAGGAACATTATCAACTACCCCTGCACCTAAATTAGGTGCTATAGCCATTAAAGGAGCTTTAGATAAAATTAACCTAAAACCAGAAATGGTTGAAGAAGTTTTTATGGGTAATGTTGTTTCGGCAGGTTTAGGACAAGCTCCAGCTCGTCAAGCGGCAATCTTTGCAGGAATACCAGATACTGTGCCTTGTACTACTGTAAATAAAGTTTGTTCGTCAGGAATGAAGTCTATAATGTTAGCTGCACAAACTATCGCTTTAGGTGATGCCGAAATAGTTGTAGCTGGAGGTATGGAAAACATGAGTATGATTCCTCATTACCAACACGCCAGAACAGGTTCAAAATTTGGACCTATTAAAATGGAAGATGGAATGCAGAAAGATGGATTAGTGGATGCTTACGAACAAGTAGCTATGGGAGTTTGTGCTGATGAATGTGCTGTTGAATATAAATTTTCAAGAGAGGATCAAGATGCTTTTGCAATTGAATCATATAACCGTTCTGCTAAAGCGTGGAGCGAAGGAAAATTTGCAGATGAGGTTGTTCCTGTTGAAATACCTCAACGTCGTGGTGAGCCTATTATCTTTTCTGAAGATGAAGAATACAAGAATGTAAAAATGGAAAAAATACCTGCTTTACGTCCTGCATTTACGAAAGAGGGTACAGTAACTGCTGCTAATGCATCAACTATTAATGATGGTGGAGCTGCTTTAGTATTAATGTCTGCTGATAAAGCTGCTGAATTAGGCTTAACTCCATTAGCAAAAATTAAAGGATATGCTGATGCTGCTCATGAACCAAAATGGTTTACAACAGCTCCTGCAAAAGCATTACCTAAAGCTTTAGCTAAAGCTGGAGTATCTATTGATGATGTTGATTATTTTGAATTAAACGAAGCATTCTCTGTAGTTGGATTAGCAAATATGAAAATCTTAGGGTTATCTGCTGATAAAGTAAATGTTAATGGTGGTGCCGTTTCATTAGGACATCCATTAGGAGTTTCTGGAGCTAGAATTATTATTGCTTTAACTTCAATTTTAAAACAAAATAACGCTAAAATTGGTGCTGCCGGTATTTGTAACGGTGGTGGTGGTGCTAGTGCAATGGTTATTGAAAGAGTATAATTTTTTTAAAAGCCCCAACCAGTAGATGTCTTTCGGAATTTGTAATTTAAGTATTGTACCTCTTCGATCAGAGCCTTCTGATGCTTCAGAAATGGTAAATCAAGTTGTTTTTGGTGAGCACTTTGAAGTTTTAGAAAAAACTAAAAAATGGAGTAAAATACGGTTAGCTTTTGATGGTTATCAAGGATATGTTGACAATAAACAATATGAAGAAATTTCAGTAGAGGTACACAGTCTTTTATTAAAAGAAAAAAAACACTATGCCGGTGAATTAATTGATTTTATTACTGATAATAATAGTAATTTAACTACTATTCCTATGGGAGCTCGACTTCCTTTATTTAAAGACAATAAAATTAACATTAATAATTCCTCATTTTTATATGAGGGCAAAGTATGCAATAGTAAACTAGCAAAATCTGCAATTGTAGAAACCGCTTTCTTATTCTTAAATGTTCCTTATTTATGGGGAGGTAAATCGCCTTTTGGCATTGATTGTTCTGGGTTTACTCAAACAGTATATAAATTATGTGGATACAACCTTCTACGTGATGCAAAGGAACAAGCAACTCAAGGTGAAGTTTTGAGTTTTATTGAGGAAAGTGAGCCTGGTGATTTAGCTTTTTTTGATAATGAAGAAGGTATTATTACCCATGTTGGGATTATTATGAATGATTACAACATTATACACGCTCATGGAAAAGTTCGTATTGACAAGTTGGATCATAGCGGTATTTATAATATTGATACACATCAACACACACACAAACTTAGAGTAATTAAGCGTTTAGTTGAATAAATAGTTTTACAGATTACCTTATAAATTAGTTATAAAAAAAACCGAAATTCTAAAATTTCGGTTTTTTTTATAACTAATTTTTCTACTACTATTGCATTGATTTATATAAGTCTCTATATTCAGCCGCTTTATTACTCATTTCTAACACCTCATATAAATTCATTAAAGTTTTTACAGTATCTACATTTCTATTTAAACTATCTGCTTTTTCTAAAAATGGGATTGCTTCCTTATAAACTTCTTTTTGTTTAGCTGCTAACTCATCATATTTTTTAAAATTTGATAAGTTTTTATTCATTTCTTCTACAATAGCTTTTTCTTTATCTAAAACTACTACTGCTAAATTCATATAAGCATCTGCATAATCAGGTTTTAACTCAACTGCCTTCGTGTAATACTTCTTCGCATCATCCATTCTACCTTCATTGAAATTTACAACACCTAAATTATAATATAATGTTGGGTTTTCAGGGTCTAAAGCTACAGCTTCATTCATCAATTCTCCAAACTTATCCATTTTACCCATGTCAACATATAGTTGAGCTTCGTTTAAAATTAAATTTAAATCTTTTGGATTAGAAGCACGAGCATCTTTAAAAGCTGCAATAGCCTCATCTGTTTTTCCTTGCTCTTTTAAAATTAAAGCTACATTTTTAACAATTGTTGCTGATTTTGACTCTGAGGATTTTACGTCTGGTTTTACATAGTTTCCTGTTTTTACCATTAAGTCTCTTCTTGCCTTGTCATTTCCAAAACTTTCAACTTTCCCTGTAGTTTTATCTGTAGCTACATATTGCTTTTCAATACCTGTGTAACCTATTTTTTGTAATTCTCTATAGTACTCAATCGCTTTATCATAATCTTTAGCTTGAGTAGCAGCAACTGCAGCATTATAAGCAAAAGATGTATCTGTAGGACTTAACACATATGTCAAATAGAAGTCTTCAGCTGCATTTTTATAATCCTTTTTATTATTATATAAATCAACCGCTTTTTTAGAAACTTCTTGAATCATCTGATTTAAGATAGGCTTAGCTTCATCTGTATACTTGTTTTCTTTCATTGCTATTAAAGCATTGAAAGCTTCACCAGCATTCTTGTAATCTTTTTTTGCAGCTAATGCTTTACCTTTTAAGAAATAAAATTTAGATTTATATTTATCTTCTCCGTTCATCATTAAAGATCCTTCAATAGCATTTAAAGTATTTAATGCTGTTGTAAAATCTTGTTTTTTTATAGCTTTCTCAGCAGCTTTAAGTTCTGATTTTTGAGCAAATGCCCCTAACGACATTAATCCTAAAGAAAGGGCTAAGATTTGTTTTTTCATTTTTGTTATGATTTATTTATTGTTGTTCTTGACTATCATTTGTTTCATTTTCAATTTCCATGCCATCTTCTTCTTCATCTTTTTCATGCATTACTTTTGCTACAGCAGCAATATCATCATTATCTTTAATGTTAATCAGTTTAACTCCTTGAGTTGCTCTACCCATAACACGTAAATCTTCTACTGCCATTCTAATTGTTAGTCCTGATTTGTTGATAATCATTAAGTCGTTTGAATCATCTACATTCTTGATAGCGACTAAATTACCAGTTTTTTCTGATATATTCAACGTTTTAACTCCTTTACCTCCACGATTCGTTATACGGTAATCTTCTAATTTAGAACGCTTTCCATATCCTTTTTCTGAAACAACTAAGATATTACTTTCCATATCATTAACAGCAACCATACCAATTACCTCATCATTTTCATGCGATAATGTAATACCACGAACTCCCGAAGCTGTTCTTCCCATTGGACGTGTTTTAGCTTCTTCAAAACGAATTGCTTTCCCCGATTTAAGTGCTAGCATTACTTGGCTATCTCCAGTAGTTAACTTCGCCTCTAGTAACTCATCACCTTCTTTAATAGTTATTGCGTTAATACCATTAGCTCTTGGACGAGAATATTGTTCTAAAGGCGTCTTCTTAACCTGACCTCGTTTTGTTGCCATAATAACATAATGATTATTGATATAATCCTCATCTTTTAAATCACCTGTTACTAAGAACGCTTTTACCTTATCGTCTTGCTCGATATTTATTAAGTTTTGAATTGCTCTACCTTTTGTATTCTTTCCTCCTTCTGGAACTTCATATACACGCATCCAGAATACTTTTCCTTTTTGAGTAAAGAATAACATATATTGATGGTTAGTACCTACGAATAAATGTTCTAAAAAATCTTCATTACGAGTAGTTGCACCTTTTTGTCCACGCCCTCCTCTATTCTGAACCTTGTATTCATCTAAATTTGTACGCTTTACGTAACCTGCATGAGAAATAGTAACAACAACTTTAGAGTTAGGAATCATATCTTCGATTCGCATATCTCCTCCTGCATACTCAATTACAGAACGACGATCATCACCATATTTCTCTTTGATATATAATAGTTCGTCTTTGATTATTTGATAACGTCTCGGCTCATTTGCAAGAATATCTTTTAAATCGGCAATAGTCTTAATAATTTCATCATACTCTGCTCGTAACTTATCTTGTTCTAGTCCTGTTAACTGACGTAAACGCATTTCAACAATAGCACGTGCTTGAATTTCTGTTAATTCAAAACGCTCTATCAATTTTTCACGTGCTTCATCTGCGTTAGAAGAACCTCTAATAATAGAAATTACCTCATCAATATTATCAGAAGCAATAATTAATCCTTCTAAAATATGTGCACGTGCTTCTGCTTTCTTTAATTCAAACTCAGTTCTACGAACAATTACTTCATGTCTATGCTCTACAAAATAATGGATTAACTCTTTTAAGTTTAACTGTTCAGGACGCCCTTTAACTAAAGCTATATTATTTACACTAAATGATGTTTGTAATTGTGTGTATTTAAATAGTTTATTTAAAACGATATTAGGAATTGCATCTCGTTTTAATATATAAACAATACGCATTCCTTTACGGTCAGATTCATCACGAATGCTTGCAATACCTTCCAGTTTCTTTTCATTAACCAAGTCAGCAGTTTTCTTAATCATTTCTGCTTTGTTAACTTGGTAAGGAATTTCAGTAACAACTATACATTCACGTCCCTTAACTTCTTCAATAGTTGCTTTAGCACGCATTACAATACGTCCACGACCTGTATGGAAAGCGTCTCTTACTCCATCATAACCATAAATAATCCCTCCTGTTGGAAAATCTGGCGCTTTGATGTGTTGCATTAACTCATCAATTTCAATGTCGCGATTATCAATATATGCTACAGTACCGTTAATAACTTCTGTTAAGTTATGCGGTGCCATGTTTGTTGCCATTCCTACTGCAATACCAGAAGCTCCATTTACTAATAAGTTAGGAATACGTGTAGGAAGTACTGTTGGTTCTTGTAACGTATCATCAAAGTTTAATTTATGATCTACAGTATCTTTTTCTATATCAGATAACATCTCTTCTGATATTTTCTGCATGCGCACCTCTGTATAACGCATCGCTGCAGGGCTATCTCCATCAACAGAACCGAAGTTTCCTTGCCCATCAACCATCATATAACGTACACTCCAATCTTGAGCCATACGTACCATAGAATCGTAAACCGAGGTGTCTCCGTGTGGGTGATATTTACCTAATACCTCTCCTACAACTCTTGCAGATTTTTTATATGCTCCTGTGGATTTAATTCCTAATTCATGCATACCAAACAAAACTCTTCTATGCACTGGTTTTAAACCATCTCTTACATCTGGTAATGCTCTCGATACTATCACCGACATTGAATAATCGATGTATGCTGACTTCATTTGCTCTTCAATGTTGATAGGAATCAACTTTTCGCCATCTGTCATATATTTTCTTTTAAAATATTAGTATTTATTTTCGTCAAAAAAGTGAATTTTACACTTGATAAAACCCACTTTTTAAAATGCTTTCTAGTTCTCCGCATTTTCTAAAACATTGCAAGATACTACAACCCTCAGTTTTACACAAAAAATATACTAACTGTTTTACGTTTATTTATTAACAATTTTATATGTTATATTAAACAATAATTTCTTAATTTACTCGTCAGAATGTCAGTTAAAAACTATTGGCATCTTTTTTGTAATTTTTAAGAAAAAAACTTACTAACTTTACAGAGATAGAAAATAAATATATGGACGATAATTTTTCACCACAGGTTAGAGATGTAATTACTTTCAGTAAAGAAGAAGCCTTAAGACTAGGTCATGACTTTATTGGAACAGAACATCTTTTGTTGGGTTTGATTAGAAAAGGTGATGGAAAAGCCATTGAAATATTAACAACTTTTGATGTTGATTTAGATTTAGTGCGTAATAAACTAGAAAAACTAAATCCGACAACCCCATCTTTTTCAAGCCCTCAAAGAAAGAGTTTACACCTTACCAGACAAGCAGAAAAAGCTATAAAAACAACCTTTTTAGAAGCTAAACTATACCAAAGCAATGCAATAGATACTGCACATTTGTTACTATGTATTTTGCGTAACGAAAATGATCCTACTACTAAATTACTTCAAAAGTATGATGTAGACTATGAGCAGGCTAAAAACTTGTACAAAGAACTACACGTAGATGATGACTCGTTTATTTCTCCTATAGGGGAAACACCTTCTGATGATGAATTTGCTGACGAAAAATCAAACCCTTACGGGCAACAACCTCAAAAAGGAAAGCAAGTTAAAAAATCTAAAACTCCTGTTTTAGATAACTTTGGGCGTGATTTAACAGCCTTAGCTGTTTCAGGAAAGTTAGATCCTGTTGTAGGTCGTTTAAAAGAAATTGAGCGTGTTTCTCAGATTTTAAGTAGACGAAAAAAGAATAACCCAATGCTTATTGGAGAGCCAGGTGTTGGTAAATCTGCTATTGCAGAAGGATTAGCTTTACGTATTGTAGATAGAAAAGTATCACGAATTCTATTCGACAAACGCATCGTTTCTCTTGACTTAGCTAGCTTAGTTGCTGGTACAAAATACAGAGGTCAGTTTGAAGAACGCATGAAAGCTTTAATGAATGAGCTTGAAAAGAACGATGATATTATTCTTTTTATTGATGAAATTCACACCATCGTAGGTGCTGGTGGAGCTACTGGTTCGTTAGATGCTTCTAATATGTTAAAACCTGCTTTAGCCAGAGGAGAAATTCAATGTATTGGTGCAACTACTTTAGATGAATACAGAACAAATATTGAAAAAGACGGTGCTTTAGAGCGTCGTTTTCAAAAAGTAATTGTAGATCCTACTACCGTAGAAGAAACCATACAAATTCTACACAATATCAAAGGTAAATACGAATCGCATCATCATGTTTCTTTTACTGATGAAGCTATTGAAGCCTGTGTAAAATTAACCAACCGTTATATGACTGATCGCTTTTTACCAGATAAAGCTATTGATGCTTTAGATGAAGCTGGATCGAGAATTCATATTACAAACATTGTAGTTCCGCAACAAATTTTAGAATTAGAAGCGAAACTAGAAGAAATTAGAGGACGCAAAACTAAAGCGGTAAGCGGACAAAAGTACGAAGAAGCTGCAAAGCTTCGTGATGACGAAAAAAATATAGAAACAGCTTTAGAGTCTGCACAACAGCAATGGGAAGAAGATTCTAAACTACATAGAGAAACTGTTACTGAAGATAATGTAGCTGAAGTAGTATCGATGATGACAGGAATTCCTGTAAATCGTGTTGCCGAAGCAGAAAGTAGTCGTTTAGCAGAATTACCTCAATTAATAAAAGGTAAAGTAATTGGTCAAGATGAAGCTGTTACCAAAGTAGTAAAAGCTATACAGCGTAACCGTGTTGGGTTAAAAGACCCTAACAAACCAATTGGTTCTTTTATCTTTCTAGGTTCAACGGGTGTAGGTAAAACACAGTTAGCAAAAGTATTAGCTCGTGAGTTATTTGACTCTGACGATTCTTTAATTAGAATTGATATGAGTGAGTACATGGAGAAGTTTGCTATTTCTCGTTTAATAGGTGCGCCCCCAGGATATGTTGGTTACGAAGAAGGTGGACAATTAACTGAAAAAGTACGTCGTAAACCTTATTCTGTAATCTTATTAGATGAGATTGAGAAAGCACACCCTGATGTATTTAATATGCTGCTACAAGTCTTAGATGACGGGCATATAACTGATAGTTTAGGTCGAAAAATAGATTTTAGAAACACCATTATTATCATGACTTCAAATATTGGAGTTCGTAAACTAAAAGATTTTGGTGGTGGTGTTGGTTTCGGAACTTCTTCTAAAAAAGAACAAGAAGACGCCCATGCCAAAAGTATTATTGAAGGTGCTTTAAAGAAATCTTTTGCTCCAGAATTTTTAAATCGTATTGATGATATTGTAATTTTTAACTCTCTTGAACGTGAAAACATTCATAAAATTATTGATATTGAATTAGATAAATTACTAAAACGTATTGATGATTTAGGTTATAAGCTTACGTTAAGCGATAAGGCTAAAGATTATATTGCTGATAAAGGTTTTGATAAACAATACGGAGCTCGTCCATTAAAAAGAGCCATTCAGAAGTATATTGAAGATGCACTAGCTGAAGAAATTGTTAACTCTAAACTAGATGAAGGTGACGCTATCTTTATGGACTTAAATGAGCCTGAGCAAAAACTCATTATTAAAATAGAAAAAGGTGAAAAACCTACTGAAACTCGTACTGAAATAGACGAGGATTAATAAAACAAAAATCCCGAGTAAAAAATACTCGGGATTTTTTTATCTCCTACCTTAGCAATACTATCGTAGTGTTTATAGTTATAAGATTGGAATAATTTTTGATTCATAGCAAGCACTTATCCTTATCTTTGTAAACCTAACAAACTATAATAAAAATACTATGACGCTCACTATTAAAAACATGGTTTGCAATCGCTGTATCCTTGTCATTCAAAATGAATTAGACAAATTAGGTCTGGGTGTAAAAAGCATTAAATTGGGTGAGGTTATACTAGCAAAAGAACTTACTTCAGATGAAAAAGAACATCTAGACAAGGTTTTACTTGATTTAGGCTTCGAGATTATTGATGATAAAAAAAGTCGCATTATTGAAAAGATTAAAAACTTAATCATCAATTTAGTACATCATCAAGACAGTGAGACAAAAGTTAACTTATCTGATTTGTTAAGCAACGAGCTTCATCATGATTATAATTACTTATCCAACCTTTTTTCTGAAGTAGAAGGTACTACTATAGAAAAGTATTTTATTGCTCAAAAAATAGAAAAGGTAAAAGAACTACTTGTTTACGATGAATTATCCTTAAGTGAAATTGCTTTCCGTTTACACTATTCAAGCGTGGCATATTTAAGCAATCAGTTTAAAAAAGTTACAGGATTAACGCCGAGTCACTTTAAAAAAATCCGTAAAGACAGAAGAAAACCATTAGACGAGGTGTAAATCTTATAAATCAATTCCAAAATTCCACAATAAATTTTCTCTAACTTAATGCCAACTTTGTATTGTACAATTAATACAGTAAAAAAATGGCAACAAATAACAATAAAGATATCATTTACCTACCTCTAGAAGGTGTGGAAAGTGAACACTGTGCTTTAATCGTTGAAAAAGGGTTAGCAAAGGTTGATGGAATTGAAACCCATAAAGTAGAACTAAACAACCAAAGAGCTGCTATTACGGTTACTAACGAAGAAGTTCTTGCGAACGCCGTTACTGCTATAAAAGATTTGGGCTACGGTGTAACCACTGTTAAAAAAGTATTTCCAGTATTAGGTATGACTTGCGCCTCTTGTGCAGGAAGTGCCGAAAGTATTGTTAGCTACGAACCAGGTGTAGTAAATGCTTCGGTAAATTTTGCTAGTGGAAATTTAACGGTAGAATATCTTCCAAACATGACCAATGCTACAAAACTGCAAAAAGCAGTACAAGGTGCGGGTTATGATTTGTTAATTGAAGATGAAACCAAACAACAAGAAACCCTCGAAGCTATTCATGAAAAGAAGTTCAAGCAACTAAAAACCAAAACCATGTGGTCGGTAATACTCTCATTACCCGTGGTTATTATTGGTATGTTTTTTATGAACATGCCTTACGCCAACCCTATTATGTGGGCCTTCTCTACCCCCGTATTATTATGGTTTGGTAAAGACTTTTTTATCAATGCATGGAAGCAAGCCAAACATCGTTCTGCAAACATGGACACTTTGGTTGCTTTAAGTACAGGTATAGCGTATATTTTTAGTGTATTCAACATGTTGTTTCCTAAGTTTTGGGAATCTAGAGGATTAGAAGCACATGTATATTTTGAGGCAGCTTCAGTTATCATCGCATTTATTCTGTTAGGAAAACTATTAGAAGAAAAAGCCAAAGGAAACACCTCATCTGCCATTAAAAAATTGATGGGCTTACAACCTAAAACTGTGGTTGTGATACAACCTGACGGAATGGAAAAACAAACCCCTATTGAAGAAGTGAACGTAAATGATACTATTCTTGTTAAACCAGGAGAAAAAATTGCGGTAGACGGTATGGTTACCACAGGAAGCTCGTATGTAGATGAAAGCATGTTAAGTGGTGAACCTGTTCCGGTACTAAAAGAAGAAAATGAAAAAGTGTTTGCAGGAACCATCAATCAAAAAGGAAGTTTTCAATTCAAAGCCGTTAAGGTTGGAAAAGAAACCATGTTGGCTCAAATTATTAAAATGGTACAAGATGCACAAGGCAGTAAAGCTCCTGTACAGAAATTGGTTGATAAAATTGCAGGTATTTTCGTACCTGTAGTTATGAGTATTGCTGTTATTACATTTATTATATGGTTTATTTTAGGTGGAGATAACGGAGTGGTTCAAGGATTATTAGCTGCTATCACCGTATTGGTTATTGCATGTCCTTGTGCTTTAGGTCTTGCCACTCCTACCGCTATTATGGTGGGCGTTGGTAAAGGTGCCGAAAAAGGTATTTTAATTAAAGATGCTGAAAGCCTTGAATCTGCTAAAAAAGTAAATGCTATTATTTTAGACAAAACAGGAACTATTACCGAAGGAAAACCAGAGGTTACTGGTATATCTTGGTTACAGAATAATGACACTGCTAAGAACATTCTTTTAAGTATTGAGAAAAAATCTGAACACCCATTAGCAGAAGCAATTGTAAAGTTTTTAGGAGATACTGCCACTACCCCACTAACAAATTTCGACAGTATTACAGGTAAAGGTGCTAAGGCTGATTATAATGGAGAAATCTTTTTTGTTGGTAATAAGAAATTATTAGTAGAAAATAAAGTTACCATAGCGGAAGAACTTTTAAAACAGGCAGACGAATGGAACAAACAGGCTAAAACAGTTATTTGGTTTGCTAATAATAAAGAAGCACTTTCTGTACTTGCCATTTCAGACAAAATAAAAGAAACCTCAGTACAAGCTATTAAAGAGTTACAGGCTATGGATATTGAATTATACATGCTTACAGGTGACAACGAAGCTACCGCAAAATCTATTGCTGAAGAAACAGGTATTCAACATTACAAAGCCGAAGTATTACCACAACATAAAGCCGATTTTGTAAAAGAGTTACAGCAACAAGGAAAAACCGTTGCTATGGTGGGTGATGGTATTAACGACAGTACTGCCCTAGCTACTGCCGATGTAAGTATTGCCATGGGAAAAGGTAGTGATATTGCGATGGATGTTGCTAAAATGACCATTATATCATCTGACCTAAGTAAAATACCGCAAGCCATAAAACTATCAAAACAAACGGTGGCTACCATTAAACAAAACCTATTTTGGGCATTTATTTACAACCTTATTGGTATTCCTATTGCAGCTGGTATTTTATATCCATTTAATGGTTTCTTATTAAACCCTATGATTGCCGGTGCAGCTATGGCTATGAGTAGTGTTAGTGTGGTTAGCAATAGCTTACGATTAAAGTGGAAAAAATAACAAGTGTTTCGGCACTAGCAAGTGTCGGAACGTTATAAATATGACTTAGAAGGTAAATCTGTAAATCTCACAAATCAATCTTAAAATTGTACAACAACAAACAACGGTGTTGTGCTGAAATTTGCAGTATTAAATAACAAATAAATTTTTAATATAATGGAAAATAATAAAGAGTTAAAATTCAAAACAAACCTTAACTGCGGAGGATGTGTATCAAAAGTACAAGCTGATTTAGACAATGCTGAAGGTATTTGCCATTGGAATGTAGATACTAATTTTGATGATAAAGTTCTTACCATAAGTTCTAAAGGAATTACTGCGGATGAAATAATTGCTATTGTAAAAAGTAAAGGTTTTAAAGCAGAGTCTTTAGTATAAAAACAATTACGCGACTCTCACTTACAATACAAATTGAAACAAACAAGAGCACCTGTGCTTTTGTTAGCTATTAAGTTAACTGTTTATAAAACTTTACACTTAAATACACTCCTCTTTGGGGTGTATTTATTTTTTTAAATGACTTCTTTATACTTCACAGCACCTAACAAACATTTTTCTACACAATACGAATATTTTACCTTTTTACTTGTTTGAAGTTGCTCCCCTTAGGCAGTGAATGACACTCCCCTTAGGCGGGGAGCATCGTTCCCCTTACCGAGGGAGTGTCACTCCCCTTAGGCAAGGAGTGTCGACCCGATTAGGCTTGGGGTGTCGACCCGATTAGGCTTGGGGTGTCGACCCGATAAAAAAGTTACACTTTTTTATCTTACTTTTTTTATATTTGAGAGTGTTAATAAAATTGCTAAAAGTTCCGTATACCCTACCGTAAAAGGAATATATAAGTAATTTTATTACGTATATAAACAAATTCGAATTAATATAAAAAACCTCTATGGAAAATAACAAACTTGCTGAATCATTTTACAAATTTTTAGAAGAGGAAAAAGGATTTCCTAAAACAAGTTTGTTAAAGCAAACTCCTGCCTATAACATAAATACTAGAAGAGTAGAAGTTGATTTATTATTATTAGACGTTCGGATTGGAAACTACATAGGACAAGTTGAATTCAAAAATCAAATAAACCCACAGATAAAAAACTCAGTAAAAGTTCAAACTGACCTTTATGCAAAAGCACTAAAATCAGAAGGAATCCCTACTTACTTAGTTTATCCAATTGGTGAAGATACATTTCAAATATTAGTCTACGGAGAAGAAGATTGGGTTTCTATTTCAAAAGATGAATTTCCAGAATTTGAAACTTTATCTGCTAAGAAAAAAATTGAGGAAAAAATAGAGTCAAAAGAAATTGAAGAAAAGAATTTAGAGAATATAGAAAGAAAAAGAGAGTCTTCAAAAAGAACCTCCCTTCTCACTTTAATAAGTCTTATTCTTGGAATCCTTACATCCATACTAGCTTTTTATATCTCTACCAATTTTAAAAGTGGGGCTTCAAAACCTACTTTAGTTAGTGCTATGATTTTAATGAAAATAGATAGTCTAGAAAGTCAAATAAATAAGCTAAAGAGAATAAAAAATCGAAATACAGTTGTCGATACATTATTTATAGTTGATTCAACAAAAACATTTACGACAATCAATAAAAGATTGAAAAATATAGAGAGTGGAATATTAGATAATCCTGAAAAAACTTTAGCACTTAGAAATACCAACCAACAAATTGAATTATTAAAACAAGAACTTATAAACCAAGAAAAAATAATTGAGTTAAAAAATCAAAACTTGAGCAATCGTATTGAATTTCTAAATGCTATGGTAATTGGAATGGTAATTTCTTTATTTGCCGCAGCAATTGGGTTTGTAATTAACAATTTTTACATAAGGAAAAACACTAACACCAACAATGGCTATCAGTAATTACTTGCTTTCACCTATTTTTAACCAAACTACCCTAGCAAAACATTGAATACAAATGAAAAAATTTCTTATCCTTAAAATACTACTGCTGGTTTCGATTCAATTATTTTCACAAGAAAAGAATGATTGTAATGATAAGATTGTGCCTTACTGGTGGAATGGAACAAACAGTAGAATTGAAGGAGAAAACCCAGTTTTAAGAAAAGCCTTTGAGAAAATTCAATTATCCGAAACCGAAATTGAGCCCAAAAAAGGATTTATAACATTGAGGTTAAATATCTCGAAAACAGGAAAAATTTGTACTATCGAAACATTCCAAATTGACGAAAATTATAAAAGCACTGAATTTAATGATGGAAAGTTAATAAAGATACTTGAAGAAATTGCGTACAAACTAACTAACTGGAAAAGAGATAAAGAATATAAAACATATAACCTTATTAGGTTAAAAATTAAAGATGGAAAAATTGAAGAAATTTTTTAAACACCTATTTATCAGTTTAGGTTTCATAACCCTTTTGGTAATAATTGGAGTTACAATTTGGTGGAAAACAAAATCGCACAAGGAAAAATCAAAATTAATGATAGAATCTCACCAGTACGAAAAAGCTATTGAATATGACAAAGAAAACAGCGATGCTTGGAAGGAACGTTCAGTAGCTTATAACAAAGCTGGAGATTTTGAGAAAGGTTTTGAATATCTAAATAAAGCTGTTAACCTTGATCCAAAATTACATTTAGGATATAGAGGTTGGATAAGGTTAAGAAAAATGCGAGACTTTGACAAAGCTCTTGAGGATTTTGACCGACTTGACAGTTTAACACCTAACTTCGTAGATGCACCTTGGGGAGAAGATATCGACTTTTTACGAGGAGAATGTTATTTCGGTAAAAAGCACTATCAAAAGGCAATTGAAACATTTAATCGTAGCATTAAAAATCAAAAAGAAGATTGGGCTGATGTTCACTCATTTGTATACCTCGGACTTTCCGAATATGAATTAGGCAACTACAAAAAATCAATTATCGAATTCAAACGAAGTTTAAAACAGTCGGAAAATATTCCCGAATCCTATTTTGGAATGGCTAAAGCCTACCAAAAACTAGGGCTATTTGAAAAAGCAAAAGAGAGTATTTTGAAAGCAGAAAGCAATATACATTACAAAAGAGATGATGTTTACAATGAGTTTCTAAACGAAATATATATATCTGAAATAATTGAATTTAAACAACAACTGTACAAAAAATAACTAGTTACAATAACGAATAGAAATAATTGTTTGTTCTCGCCTACCTCTTAGCCAAAATTACTATCCTAATAAAACATTGAATGCAAATGAAAAAACTTACAATAATTTTAATTCTAGCTTTTATTGTATTTACTTCCTGTAAGCAGAGCAAACAAAAGAAACAACAAGTAACTCCTGAAAAGTTTGAGTTTACCGAGCTTATAAAAGAAGATTACGAACTTTATAAGCCAACTAAAGACATTAAAGCGGTTTTAATTTTGTTTGGAGGTTACCCAGAAGTTGCTAAAGACATTAAAAGAGAGTTTAAAATTCTTGATATTGCTAGAAAAAATAATATTGCGGTTATACTTTCTAATCTTAATCAGAAATTATGGCTTGAAGAAAACGAACAACAACAACTTGCTAAAAGTTTACAAACAATAATTACAGAAAACCAATTACCAACTGATAATATCTTTATTGGAGGCTTTTCTAGTGGTGGAGTTGTTAGTCTTTTAATAAGCAATTATATTGTTGGGAAGAAACAGTTCTATATCGACCCAAAAGGAGTATTTATAGTAGATTCCCCAATAGACTTGGTTGCTTTGTATAAATCTTCAGAAAAAAGTATAGAGCGAAACTTTTCAGAATCTGCAATTCTAGAAAGTACTTGGCTATTAGAAACATTAGGTAATAACTTTGGCAATCCTAAAGACAGTATTAAAAAATACGAGGAGAAGGCTGTTTTTACCTCTAATACAGACAATATTTCTAACATAGAAAAACTAAAAAACACTAAGATTAGACTTTATACAGAACCTGATACTCTATGGTGGAAAAAGAATAGAATGGGTGATTATGACCAAATGAATGCTTTCTATATCAAAAAGTTATATGAGAGTTTAAAAACTAAAGGTTTTAATAATGTTGAGTATATACCAACCACAAACAAAGGGTATAGAGCAAATGGTGAACGACACCCTCATAGTTGGGCTATTGTTGACAAAAAAGACCTAATAAACTGGATATTGACAAAATAAATACTGATTATAGCAATTATTACAAGACTTCCTCGATTACTTCTTTTAACTTAATTGGATTCTTATAATATTAATATGTTTACAAGCTCTAGTAACAACTTCATCATTAACAATTAGAACTTCACACAGAGAGTACTTTGACTTTCTATTCTTACAAATTTTCAAAAAAAACAGATACTAAAAGTGCTAAAATCTTACTACTTTACATAACTAAAGTCTAGATTAAACGTATCTTTAAACTTTAATCGCAAATAATATTAATATGAATTTAAGAGGAGTTGTTTTTTTTATTTTTATACTCTCAAACTATTTGGCTTTTGCTAATGATACAATTATAAAGCACCTACTTTTTACACCTCAAAAAATATCTATTAAGAAAAATACTATTGCTGTAGAACAAGCGCAAATAATGTTTTTAGATAATTTTTTAAAAAAAAGTAATAATGAAGCCTTTACAGGTAAACATATTATACAAACTAACAGAGGAAATTTTAAAGTTTGTTTTGAAATAGATAATAGTCTTCCAAATATAGATGCATATGAGCTAGAACTTAAAGCTTCAGAAATTAATTTATCTGCTAAAAATATAAGTGCTTTACGTTATGGTAAACAAACTTTAAACCAATTAATATCTTACGCTAAAGATAAGCACAACTCATTGCCTACCCTTAAAATTAGTGATTGGGCTGATTTTGAAAAGAGAGGTTACATGTTAGATATAAGTCGGAACAAAGTACCTAAAATGGAAAGTTTATATCAGTTAATAGATCAATTAGCAATATGGCGAATTAACGAGTTACAACTTTATACAGAACATACTTTTGCTTATCGTAATCATCCCATTGTATGGAAAAATGCGAGTCCGCTTACAGCCAGCCAAATTCAACAACTCGATTTTTATTGTTTAAAAAAAGGAATAGATTTAGTACCTAACCAAAATTCTTTTGGACATATGGAAAATTGGTTAAAACATGATGAATACTTAAGTTTAAGTGAGTGTGAAACCAATTGTAAAACAAAATGGGGTAATAAAAAAAGGACTGCCCTCGCCCCTACAAACCCTGAATCATTTAAATTAATACAAGAGTTATATGCAGAGCTTTTACCCAACTTTTCTAGCAATTATGCTAATATAGGAGGTGATGAAACTTTAGAGTTAGGTTTAGGTAAATCAAAATCATTATGCGACTCTATTGGTAAAGGAAAAGTATATTTAAATTTTTTAAAAAAGTTAAACACTGAGATTATAAAAAATGGAAAAAAAACTCAGTTTTGGGGTGATATTGTACTAAATCATCCTAAATTAATAAAGGATATTCCTAAAAATATGACTGCTTTAGTTTGGGGTTACGATGCTACTTATCCTTTCGATAAAAATTTAGCTAAATTCCATAAAGCTAACTTAAATTTTTACGTGTGCCCTGGTACGTCTAGTTGGCGTTCTGAAATTGGTAGAAACGCCAATGCCTTTATAAATCTTAAAAAAGCTGCAATAGCAGGAAAAAAATATAAAGCCAAAGGTTATCTCATAACAGATTGGGGAGATTTTGGGCATTTTCAACCAAAATCTGTCAGTTATCCCTCCTTAATTTTAGGAGCTAATTATGCATGGAATTACTCTGATAAAACAGAAAAAAATTTAGCATTTCTTTTAAACAAGTTTGTTTTTAAAGATGCTACAGGTTATGCCGCAAAAGCTGTCTTAACTTTAGGAGATTCTTACTTAAAAGCTAAAATACCTGAAGGAAATGCTAACGCTTTTCATTTAATGATTAGACGATTTAGATGGACTATAAAAGGACATTACCAAACCAAACATATTACCAAAAGTGGTTTATTAGCTTCTAAAGTTGAAATTAAAAAAGGACTCGCATTATTACATAAAGCACAACCAACAGCTTTAGATTCTTTAATCGTTATTAAAGAACTAGAACAAGCTTCTAAACTGGCTCTTTTTGGAATTGATTTAGGTTTAGCAAGATTAACAGCTAAAAATATGGCTACAAAAAATATTCCCCAGAAAAAAAGAAAGGAATTAGCTTCTGAACTTACAACTTTAATAGAAAACCATAAAACAATTTGGTTACTTAGAAACCGAAAAGGAGGGCTACAAGATTCTACCGAAAAACTAGAAGACTTACTAAATTATTTAAAAGGATGACAGAAAAACAAAAAATGCTAAATGGTGACTACTATAATTCAAGAGATCCTGAATTAATTAAAGTTTACCACAAAGCCAGAAAGTTATTAAAAGAATATAATTTCTTAAATTCAGAGTTAACACTAGAACGAGATAGAATTTTATCTGAACTCTTTGCTTCAAAAGGTAATGGAGTTTGGATAGAAACGCCTTTTTTTTGTGATTATGGTGAAAATATTTCTATAGGAGAAAATACTTTTATAAACACTAACTGTATGTTTTTAGACAATAATAAAATTACCATTGGTAAAAATTGTTTAATAGCTCCTTATGTACAAATTTATACCGCTACACACCCCATAAAAGCTTCTGATCGTATTATTAACTCCAATAACACAACTCATTATCTAACTTCAACCAAACCAGTAACTATTGGAGATAATGTTTGGATTGGTGGTAATTCTATAATTTTTCCTGGAGTATCTATTGGAAATAATGTAACTATTGGGGCTGGTAGTACTGTTACTAAAAACATCCCCAGTGATGTGCTGGCTTTCGGCAACCCATGTGAAATAAGAAAAAAGTTAGATAGTTAACTATTAAAAAATAAAGAAGTTTATTCCTTAATATATTACGAAATCAATATTTTCAATATCTGATCCTCTAAAAGCTCCAGTAATACTATCTTCTAATTTTTGAGGTAAAGTTACCTTTTTTAACTTTTTGCTATCCTTAAAGGAGTCGCTCCCTAAGGTTGTTATGTGCTCTGGAATTGTAAGTTCTTCAAAATTATTTTCAGCAAAACAATCATTACATAATTTAGTGACCGATTTTGGTAAATCTATACTCGTAAGTGCATTTCCTACAAAGCAAAACATATGAATTGTTGTTAATGATCCTTTTATAATGAGTTTTTCAATTTTATTTCTTCCAAAAGCTCCACCTCTTATTTCTGTAACTTTTGACGGTATAACTAACTCTTTAATTTCATTTTTATAAAAGGCATCCTCGTCTATATATTCTAAAAATTTTGGTAAGATTACTGCTTTGAGCCCTTTATCATCAAAAGCCTCCCTTAATATATACGTTACAGGTTTATTGTTTATATAGTCGGGCATCACAACACTTGTTGATTGTCCTATATAATCTAAAATTGCAATACCTCCGTTGAACTCTCTAAAAGAATACTCTTCATTTTTTAAAATCGTAACCTGCTCTTTCATTCTGTTTATTTTGTTTTATTGATAATTACAAATACTAAAATTATATAGAAGAAAGTGATTTTTGAAAAGTAATTTGTTTTCGTTGCTATTGTTTTTATATTCGTTTCAAAAAATATTGTTTTATAGTATAAAAAAACTACTCACAACAATATTTCTTATAATTTAAATTTTTCTTTTAGTTAATCAGGAATCAGGCTCTGTAATAACTGATAGTAAAACAAAGGAAAAAATCCGGTATGTAAATTATTTAAATAGTTTAAGTAAAACACCGACAAATTGTTAAAAAAGAAATAATAAACTTTTATCTATGAATAAAATTGAAATAGCAAAAAAATATGTAATGCATCTCCAAAACGGAAACATAAAAGAGGTTATTAGTTTATTTAATAGTAATGGGATTGTTGAATCACCTATTTATGGAATAAGAAAAGCCGACGAATTTTATCTTGAATTAAATAATGACACTTCTAACTCTGAACTTTTCATAAAAGGAATTTTTGAACAAAATAACTCTAATAATTTAGCACTCTACTTTACTTACAAATGGACTTTAAAGAATAATAAAAAAGTAGAATTTGATGTTGTTGATATTATTGAGTTTGATTCTGAGTACAAAATAATGAAACTAAAAATAATTTATGACACAGTGACTTCTAGAAAATTTGTCAATGAATTAAAAAAATAAAAACTATGAAATGAATACTATGATTTGCGGAATTGGAACGTCTAAAATTTTAAGTACTGAAATAGAAATAGTAAAGTACCCCTTTAAACCTTCATTAGTATTTCCTAATAAAAAAATTAAAGCTTGTGAAATAGACGCTATATGCTACCAATCTTATCCTCCTTTAATCAAAATTAAGGATGAAGTAATTTTTATCCAAAAAGAAAAAGCTGAACTTTTAAAAAGTTTTGTTAAAAAAAACAATATTACAACCTTTAAAGAGTCTAAAAACTGGAATTGGCTGTTAGAGCCTTACCTTGACACAGTTTATTCACATGAAGATGATTTAAATATAATTAACTTGTTAAATACAAACGGTATTTCTACCCCTGAAATCTTGCAAATAAGAAATGAAGTAGGTAAACAAATGTATAAATACAATTTTAACACCATGCTTTGGAATTGGTTTACCTTAGGGCTGCCTGATGTTTTAGCTGCAATGAGAGTAAAATATAGAGAAAAAGAGTTTGCTAACTTTTATAAAAGAGCAATGGAAATTGAGTTAAGAAAGCCCTTATCTAATTAAATAGCATACCAAACTTTTAGGAACTAAATTAGTTAATACTATTTTCACGTAACATTAACACAATTAAATTGCACACAATTTAATTGTAAGATATTTTTGTGTTGTTATTTAAGTAAATTATGTCAGAACAATTAAAATTAAAAAATCAAGTATGTTTTCCTGTATATACACTTGCCAAGGAAATTATTAGTTTATACAGACCTTTATTAAAAGAGGTAGATTTAACCTATCCTCAATATTTAGTAATGATGGTTTTATGGGAAGAAGGCAATCAAAGTGTATCTGAAATTGGCACTAAACTAAACTTAGACAGTGGCACTCTTACTCCTTTATTAAAAAGACTAGAGCAAAAACACCTTATAGAAAGGAAAAGAGAAACCACCGATGAACGTGTTGTAAAAATTAACCTTACAGATAAAGGTAAAAGCATACACAAAAAAGCAACTTGTATTCCTGATCAAATGATGACTTCATTAAATGTTTCTACAGAAAAATTAATAGAGCTTAAAAACACAATAGAATATATTTTAAATCAAATCAATAAATAATGAAAACAATTTATAATATCAGCGCCAAAGCAACTGGTGGAAGAAATGGACATGTAAAAAGTGAAAACGGAGTTTTAGAACTTGATGTTAGACACCCTAAAGCCCTTGGAGGCGCTAATGACGACTATCCAAATCCTGAAATGCTTTTTGCAGCAGGATATTCGGCTTGTTTTGACAGTGCATTAAACCTAGTTATTAAAAAATCTAAAATTAACACTGGTACAACTACCGTTAAAGCAACAGTAAGTATTGGCCAAATAGAAAATGGAGGCTTTGGACTTGCAGTAGCCTTAGATGTAAATATTCCTGAAGTTTCTTTAGAAGAAGCTAAAAATTTAACCGAAAAAGCACATCAAGTATGTCCTTATTCAAATGCTACAAGAGGAAATATTGAAGTAACATTAAATACAACAAATAATTAAATATTAATACAATGTCATTAATAGAAAACCTTAACTGGAGACATGCTGTAAAAGCTTTTGACCCAAATAAAAAAGTAAGCGAAGAACATATTGAAAAAATTATAGAAGCTGCTAGATTAGCACCAACCTCATCAGGACTACAACAGTTTAGAGTCATTTCAATATCTAATCAGGAAGTTAAAGAAAAATTAGTACAAGGAGCCTTAAACCCTGACTCTATGAAAGACTGCTCACATGTATTAGTTTTTGCTGCTTGGGATAACTATACCGCAGAAAGAATAGATAAAGTATATGATTTTACTACTGATGAAAGAGGTTTACCTAGAGGAAGATTTAGCAGTTATACAGATATGCTTAAAAAAGCATATTTAAATCTTCCTAATGAAGTTAATTTTGCACACACCTCAAGGCAAACTTATATTGCTTTAGGCTTAGCTCTAGCACAAGCAGCAGAGTTAAAAGTAGACACTTGTCCTGCTGAAGGATTTGACAATAAAGTGGTTGATAAAGTTTTAGAGTTAGATAAAATAGGCTTAAAAAGTGTATCATTGATGTACATTGGATATGCCGATGATGAAAAGGACTGGATTAAACCAATGAAAAAAGTTAGAATTCCTAGAGATGAGTTTGTTATTGATGTAAAATAGTACAGCAATAAACACCGTTTTATTAAAAAGTAAAACACTTAACTAAATGCTTTTCTTACAGCTTTGCCTGTTTATAGAAAAGCATTTGTTTTTTATTAATATAAATTCCATACTTCATTTTACAATGAAATAAGATATAAAAACGCAATGTACTTTTACACTCAAATAAACACGTAAGTAACTATAAACACTTTAGAAAACACATTATTAATCTATTCAATAAAAAAAACGCTCTTTTGCTCATCAATATTTAGATTGGAGTAATAGAGGACATTATATTGCAGGAGCATTGGGAGCTTCTCTTCTCAAAGCAATGATTAAAAAAGATTGGTTACGTAAAAAACCAAACTCTAGAGAAATTATTATTACCTCTTTTGGTAGAATAGAATTGAAAAATAAGTTAAATTTAGAGGTATAAAACATAATACTAACTTCTTTGAAAAAACTACTTTACTTACTTCTCTTTCTTCAACTTCCAGTTCAAGCACAACAAATATTATTCGTTGGAAATAGTTTAACCTATATGAACAACATGCCTAAAATGTTGGAGTATATTGGTAAACAACATGGTGTTACTATTAAAACCAAGAGCTTATGTTACCCTAATTACGCTATTATTGATCATATTAACGAAGGAAAACTTCAAAAATTACTAGCTAAAAAACAATTCGATTATCTAATTATTCAACAAGGTCCTTCCTCACAAGCAGAAGGAAAAAGAATGCTAGTACAAGATGGGGCTACAATAAAAGCCTTTTGCGAGCAATATAACACCAAACTTGGTTACTTTATGGTATGGCCATCCGTTAGATATTACCATACTTTTGATAAAGTAATTGAAAATCACAAATCTGCCGCCAAACAAAATAATGCTTTGTTATTTCCTGTAGGTAATCTATGGAAAGAATACAATACTTATAAAGGCAAAGAGTCTTTATATAGCTTAGATAACTTTCATCCTTCAACAACTGGAAGTTTTGCAGCTGCCCTTACTATTTTTCATCAATTATATCCAACAAAAAACCTTCAACAACTCCCTTTTAAAAAGTATAAAAAATGGGTAGCTAATGAAGATTCTTTTAACTTGTTAGTTCAGTTAATAGAAAAGTATTAGGACTTCATACACTTTTTCAACACCTGTTCTGCCCTTTGTATATTAAATTTAGGATAAAATTTTTCTTTTATTTTTTCTTCCTTTCCTAGTTCAATGGCTCTTTTTACATTATTACAAAAAGGCTCTGTAGACTGCCCGAAAAAACGAGCTGCTCCCATATCTGACTCTGCTTTACTTAAAATAACTCTCGGATTATTAGGAGCTATTTTCAATGCTTTTTCATACAACGTAGCATTTTTCATCGACATCGTCATTCCATATTTCTGTCCATCAAAAGCCATATATGAAACATGCAATAATGCCTGTGTAATTAATATTTCAGGGTTTTCTGATGAAATAGATTTTGCTGTATCTAAAAACTCTTGTGCCTTATTTAATTTAGCTATTAACGTTGGTTCTTCTTTTATTTGAAAACTTTCTAAAATGTTAATCATTCCTGCGTAATAAGACGGCAACCAGTTGTCTTTTTCTGCTTTAGAAATACGTTCGAATAATTGAGCTGCTTCCGTTGTTTTATTTGCTCCCCATAACTCAAATGCCTTTGTCATTCCTTTTTCGTATTTACTTTGTGCTGAAACACTTATTGTAAATACTAATAGTACTAATGTGATTATTTTTTTCATCTTTTTAATCTTAATTGTTTTGTTTTTATTACTCTACAGGAAGTAGGATATCTTCAGTACTCTATCAAGTAGCTAATTCTTCTTTTGTTAATTTATATTAATTACTAATGATATGTCTTTATTTACCAAGAATTTGGCGTCTTTATATTTTGGAGGTCCCATAAATCCTTTTGCATCGTTAGAAACTCCTATTGGCTCTTTTGGTATTCCTATAAAGTTTGTATCCATTTTTTTATTATTATTTGTATCATGAAAGCAAGAAACCGCATATGTGCCTTTTGGAATATCGTGAAACTCAACCCTAGCCTTTTTATTAGTAATCTTTACGATCTCTCCCTTATACCCTTCTTTTAAAAAACTTTTCTCCGTATTGTATAATGCCACAAATAATGCACCTTTATCTGATTTTATCCCTTTAAAATCAATTGAAACTGTATGTGTATTTTGGGCTACCATAGCTGTTAAGCACCCAAATAAAATTATCATTGTTAAAATTGTTTTTTTCATCTGTCTCGTATTTATTTTAGATAATATTGATTATTATTTTGACTATTCAAATATCTTTTGATTTTCGTTAATTATATAAAAAAGAATACTGAATCGTTATTTTTAATTACTGAATTGTTGTTATAAGTTATTTAACTGGTTGTCCTTTTTATTATCACTAATCGTCCAAAAGAATCCTACGAAAAAGAAACTATCCGCTGATGGTATTATAGCTTGTCTATTAAAAGTCCCAGCTGGGTTTGGTGTATTTTTATAATTATATCCAAATACGTTTTGGGTACCTAACACATTGTTTACTGAGAAGTACAAGATTTTTTGCTGACTAATTAAGTACGCCCAATTTAAGCTTACAGAATTGTAGTTTTTAGTTTTTTGGTTTAAAAACCCACTGGTATTAGGATTGGTATAACTTCGCCCAGAAGCAAAATTATAACTCATTCCTACTTGACTTTTCCAATCTTCTATCCAATGTTTTGCTACGACTGATAAGTTGTGTTTTGATGCAAAGTTTGGTGTAGCTTTTACTGGGTAGTTTTTATAATCTCTTTCAGTATCTAAAAACGAATAGGAAACCCAATAATCTGTATTTTTTACATTTTTATTATCTCTCCAAAAAATATCTATTCCTTTTGAATACCCTTCTCCTAAGTTTGAGAAATTTGAATAGGATAATGCTCTATCAGTATCATATTTTACTAAATCTTGATACTTTTTATAATATCCTTCTATTCTTAAAATTTGTTTGTTTTTAACATACTGATAATTTGCTATAAAATGAGAAGTATTCTCTGCTTTAAATTGCGTGTTGAATTTTAGGTATTCATTTTTAGGATTTTGATAAAAGCGTCCATAAGCAAATGAAAACTGTGCATTTTCTCCTGGTTTATAAGCTATAGAAGCCCTTGGTGAAATGGTGAACTCATCTAACAATTCAGAGTTTTCCATGCGTACTCCTACTTTCGTTGCTAACTTTTTACTAAAAAAGATATCTGCTTCAATAAAACTTCCAAAGATATTATTGTCAAATCCGTACGTAGTATTTCCATTCGTTTCATTTCTATAATCTTCAGAGAAATCGGTTATAAAATATTCTGCACCAAAATTCAGTTTAAATCGGTTTGAAAATCTCTTTTTCAACGTTGCCTTAACATGAGCTGAGTTTTCATTATCTACAACCTTATCATCCAATATGTTTATCTTTGAATTATCATTAGTAAACGATGCTCCTCCTGTAACTGTCCAGTTATTAGTTAAATGTTGTTTATAAGATCCATTGAAATACAAGTTTCTATTTTTCAACCCAAAACGAAATCCATCTTCATAATTAATATCCTCTTGAATCATATCAAAATCAGTATAACTATAAGCTCCGTACAACTTCAACAAAGACTCATTTTTAAATCTAAAACGATATACAGCTTCACCATTTAATGATTGCACTGGCTTATTCCAAGTATTCCTATCGGGAAATAATTTTTGATAGGGTGCTAAATTGATATAGGATGCGTTCACACTTAGTGAGTTTTTTCCAAATATCTGAGTGTTTCCTACTCCTAAACCAACTGTCATTAGTGAGATATCTGTCTTCTCTTTTACTGCTTCGTCATTCGTGTTTAGTAATAAAACACTTGACAATGCTTGACCGTATTCTGCTGAATATCCTCCTGTTGAAAACGTAATTCCTTTAAATAAAAACGGAGAAAATCGACCACGTGTAGGAATGTTACGTGCCGAAGGACTATACGGAGTAAACACTCGAATTCCATCAATAAAAATTTGTGTTTCATCCGCTTCCCCTCCGCGAACAAATAAACGTCCATCTTCACTAACCGAAGAGGTTCCTGGTAATGTTTGCAAGGCTCCAACAAAATCTCCCAAAGCACTTGCTGTTGTTACTACATCTAAAGGTTTTAACGCTGTTACTTTGGCATTATCCCCTGCTTCAAAAGTTCCTGCATTTATAGTTACAGCATCCAACGTATTTACATCTTCACGAAGCATTATTTTTAAATTTTTAAACGTTGATACTTCAGCTGTTTTTATATACGTTTCAAAAGAAATAAAAGACACTGTTAATGTTTTTTGTCCTTCTTCTGAAGTTGTAAAAGAAAAGTTTCCTTTTTCGTCAGACGAAGTTCCATCATAAGTTCCCTCTAAATATATATTTGCCCCTTCAATAGGATTTCCTTTAGTATCAGTTACTTTTCCTTTAATAGTAGTTTGTGCAATTAATAATGTATGCGTTAAAAAACATACAATAAGTAATAAATGTTTCATTTTGTTCGTTTTTGACACCACAAAACTGCTTTCTTTTCAATCTTTAACACAAAAAGAAATACTCAACTGTATAATTTTACGGATGAATTGTTTTGCAAATCAAAACTAAGATTACTTAACTCTCCTTATTTTACCTTTCTTGCTTTTATTTATTCAAATCTTGCTAAATTTTAATACGTAAGGCCTACAATACTTTTGATAAAGTTGTACTTTTACATAGTATAAATTAACAATAATGGCACACGATTTAAGTGACTATAGAAAATCTTACGAAAAAAGAGAGTTACTAGAGAATAACTGTCCTGAGAATCCTATTGAATTGTTTAGGGATTGGTTTTTTGTTGCAGATGAATCTGAAATGGTAGAGGAAGCAAATGCTATGACGATTGCGTCTATCGGGTTAGATGGCTTTCCAAAAAGCAGGGTTGTTTTATTAAAAAAATACACTTGGGAAGGTTTTATTTTTTATACCAATTACAATTCAGAGAAAGGAAAGGCTATTTTAAATAACAATCATGTATGCCTATCTTTTTTTTGGGCTGGTTTAGAACAACAAATTATCATTAAAGGAAAGGCTGAGAAGCTTGCTGAGAATTTGTCTGACGGGTATTTTGAATCGAGACCAGATGGAAGTAAATTAGGTGCTTGGGCTTCTAATCAAAGTGAAGTAGTTACCTCTCGTAATGAGCTGGATAACAATCTTGCTTCTTTTGAAAAAAAGTTTGAGAATCAAGAAATCCCTAGACCTAAACATTGGGGTGGTTTTTTAGTAAAACCAGTTTCTATTGAGTTTTGGCAAGGGCGCCCTAACCGTATGCACGATCGCATTCGATACACCTTACAAAAAGATTTTTCTTGGAAACTTGAACGTTTAGCTCCTTAGTTTTATATTTACATAGCTTTTTATAATTAAATGAAAACACTTTATATTGTTCGTCACGCAAAATCATCATGGAAATATGAGAGCGTTAAAGATATTGACAGACCTTTAAAAGAACGTGGTATTAACGATGCCCATCTTTTATCTAAGTACCTAGCGGAAGAAATAAAAAGACCTGACGTATTTCTTTCTAGTAGTGCCAACAGAGCACTTCATACAGCTGTTATTTTTTGTGAGAACTTTGGATATCCTTTATCCAATCTTAAAATAAAACGTCAATTGTATAGCTTTAGTGATGGTTATTTAGTAAAAACAGTAAAAGCTCTTGACGATAGCTTTAACAGTGCTATTGTTTTTAGCCACGACCATGGTATAAATAGTTTTGTAAATAAATTTGGAAACAAACCTATTGCACATGTAACTACTTGTGGGGTTGTTGGAATAGAGTTTGATACAAAGCATTGGAAAGATATTAAAAAAGGAAACACAGTTTTAGTCGAGTTTCCTAAAAACCATAGATAAATTAGTACATTTTGAAGATAAAGAAGTACGGCGCTATTGATATAGGATCTAATGCAGTAAGGTTATTAGTAGCCAACGTTATTGAAGAAAAAAATAAAGAACCACAATTTAAAAAATCATCCTTAGTTCGTGTTCCTATTCGTTTAGGAGCGGACGCTTTTGTTTCTGGAAAAATATCAGAGGCGAATACTCAAAGAATGCTTGATGCAATGCAAGCCTTTAAATTAATCATGAAAATTCATGGTGTTGAAAAATACAAAGCCTGTGCTACCTCAGCAATGAGAGAAGCTGAAAATGGAGAAGAAGTTGCCGCTACTATTTTAGAAAATACTGATGTTAAGATTGATATTATTGACGGAAAAAAAGAAGCAGCTATAATTTCTTCAACAGATTTAAATCAATTAATAGAATCTGATGCTACTTACTTATATGTTGATGTTGGTGGGGGGAGTACAGAGTTTACTTTGTTTTCTAAAGGAAAAATTATTAACTCTAAATCTTTTAAAATAGGTACTGTACGTTTACTTAATAATACAAAACCTGAAAATAAAGCGCTTTTTAAAAAGGTTCAAAAATGGGTTGAAGAAAATACTGGTGACTATAAACGTATTTCTTTAATTGGTTCTGGAGGAAATATTAATAAGCTATTTAAAATGTCTGGTAGAGATAGTGGTAAACCTATTTCATACATTTATCTTAATGCTCAGTACCAATTCTTAAAAAAGATGAGTTATCATGAACGAATCTCGGAATTAAGTTTAAACCCTGATAGGGCCGATGTAATTATTCCTGCTACAAAAATATACTTATCTGCCATGAAGTGGAGTGGTGCAAGAAAAATATATGTTCCTAAAATTGGGCTTTCTGACGGAATAATTAAAAGCCTATACTTTAATAAACTTTAGATTTACTATTACTTTTTATTTGTGACTCTTTTGGAATTTTAGTGTCTTAATAAGTATAAGTAATATTTTATTTACTATACTTCTCTAACAAGTAATCAAAAAAAACCGAGCTATTTGCTCGGTTTTTTATTTTAGTTTCTTCTTATTTGCACTTTGTCTGTTTTCAACTCTTTCTGTATCCAACTTCTCAATTCGTTTTCATTTTTTACAAGAATAGAGTCCTTTAACTTTGCATTCCATTTTACTGATACTACTGTTGCTGTATCTACTTTTATAAAGTCGCTTGAAGATAGAACTTTAGCTAAACTCATTTCTTTTATATCATTGAATCTAATTTTTGCCTCTGTACTAATTTTACTAAAAGGAATTGAATTCTTATCTCTATATAAAGCTTGTTGTTCAATCGTTTGATTTAAATTAGATATGGTTCTTTTTAAATCATCAATCTCCATATGTAAACCTTTTATAACATTGTCTTTTTCATCCAATTCTTTTACAGCTCTATCATAAGCATCTACTACTCTATCAACACTTTTAGCTTTATTTTCATTTATAACTAAAGAATAAGAATCTATTTTAGGAAAAGCCTTTAATTCGTTACGTAAAAATGACTCTGTTGCATCACTCACATCACCATTAAAAAACAAGCTTATTGTTTTATCTTTAACTTCTAGTCTTTCACGCTGTAGCCATAAGTTAGGATTATCGTATACTTTTGCTTTTAAAAACCTTTTATAGTTTGCGTCTATTACACTCTCATTATACACTCCTACAAAAGTAAATACCGCTGGAACCATTACTAAAAAGGCTATAAAAGACGCTATTTGCGCTATTCTTTTACGTTTGGCTGAGTTTACATAACGAATCATAGTAAAACCTAACAGTTTTAATACTAAGAAAGTTGCTAAAGCGATAAAAATAGTATTAATTGTAAACAAGTACATCGCACCAAGAAAGTAGTCAAAATTACCTATTGCTAAACCATACCCTGCAGTACACAAAGGCGGCATTAAAGCTGTTGCAATTGCTACACCAAAGATTACAGAAGCAATTGTTCCTTTTTTGGTTCGTGCAATAATTAATGCTAAACCACCAAAAAAAGCTATTAATACATCTCGAATATCTGGTCTTACCCTACCTAATAACTCCGAAGTTTCTTCACGAAGTGGAAATATAAAGAAAAATAGAAATGCAGTTAATAAGCTCAATACAATCATAGTTGCTAAGTTTATTAACGATTTTCGTAATGTGTCAATATCATTAATAGCAATAGACATTCCTACTCCTAAAATAGGTCCCATTAGTGGAGATATTAACATGGCTCCAATTACTACTGCTGTTGAGTTTGCATTTAAACCAATAGATGCCACAAAAATAGAACAGATTAAAATCCAAGCTGTGGCTCCTTTAAAAGAAATATCACTTTTTATTGCTTCTATTGTTGCTTCTTGGTCTGTATCATCTCTAAAATCGAGTAACTCTAAAATAAACTTTTTTACTTTTTCCCATAAACCTTTTGCATCTTGCTGTATCGCTTGCTTCGATTGCTCCGCTGCTGCTTCTTGTTTATTTTCTTCCATAAATTCTAATTTTTGTTAACTTTGGAAAGATACGAAATTCAGTAATTAATAAAGGCTAAAAAACTCTGAGAGACAAACTATTTTAGTTTACCTAAATAATTTCGTAACAAAGACTAATCTTTTTTAATAACCTCACTAAAAAAATTAAGGTTACTCTAAAATAAATAAATCGTTATTATAAACTATTTCTCTGATACCCAATTTATATGGTAATATTTGTTCAGAGTACTCTTTGTATAAGCTAGGGTTTATTTCTCCTGTAAAGAGTAGCTTTCCTTCCTCGTTATATGTTTGTATTGTTATAATTTCGTCTACTTTACTCATTTTTAAGTATACTTCAGATTGATATCTAGAGTTGGCTTTTAAATATACTATTCCTGTTACTAATTTACCTTTTGAGAAAACTCCAGTATATTTAGGTTTGTTTTTTTCATATTGAACAACTTCTCCTTCTAATTGGTTATTTAATTCCTTATACGTTAATAGCAGCTGGTTTTGCAAATTGTAAACAGTGGTACTCGTTTCTTTTTCTGATATATATTCGGTAATTATTTTTTGATTTTTATTTTGTTCTATTTTCTTTACTAGAGCACCATTTTTATATGTTTTTTTGGTTCCATAAAGGTCATTCTTTTGCCCTTCAAAAGGCTTTCCTTTCTTATATAATAATCGAGATATTTCTTTACCTTTTTCATCATAATAAATACTATATCCTTCTTTTTTATTTTCGTAATAATTTTCTTCTTTTTGTTTTTTACCTCTTTTATAATAAATAAAAGTTCCATGCTTTTTATCGTTTACGTAATTTCCAGTTTCCTTTAAAGTTTTTTCGTCGTATTCAAACTTTTTATAAACTCCTTCCTTTAATCCATTTTTTACATTTATTTCTATTCGATCTTTATAATCATACATAACCCCTGTAGGTTTTTGATTGGTAAAAGTCGCTTGCCCTATTAATTTTCCTTCTTTAGAGTAAAATTTAGCTTCCGAATTAACATCTATATATTCTCTTAAAACATATTCATTATTCCTTGAGTTATATACTTTTTGATATCTTTTTGATTTTATAAGTTTTCCTTTATTTAACTCTTTAACTTCTTCTATTTGATCTGTTTTATAGAAATACTTGTATTCTGTTCCTGTTTTAGTTATAAAGTTATAATTAGCGATAACTTTTCCGCTTTTATCGTAATAAATTGCTGTTAACTTTTTTCTGTACGAATTAAGTTTATAGGTTACTTCACTTTTTTTTCCTCCATTAATATAGTAGCTAATGATTTTTGATAAACTTCCATCTTCGTAGAATCTTGTTTCTTTATAAAGAGCGTTATCTTCTTTATAATCATACTTTGTTCTTTCTACTACTTCTCCATCTTTAAAGCTCTCTTTTTCTGAAATTTTGTTTCTATAGTTTTTCTTATACAGAGTACCTTCAATAGGAGTTGGCGAGTAATAACCTGCTTCTAAAGCTCTAGAGTTATAATAACCTTCTTTTAGCTTTACTTTTAGTCTTCCTAACTTCTTTCCTGAAATATCATAATAGGTAATTTCCGAATTTTTTAAATGCGAAAATACCAATGTAGTATCTTTATAATATTCAACTACTTCTTCTGCTATTCCATTTTTGTAAGTAATATCTTGTTTATTACCTCCTTTATTTTTTACAACTCTACCTTCTAATTTATCATTTATTTGTTCTAACACCCCTATTTGAGTACCTTGATCATCGTAGCTTATTACCTTAACAAGGTTCCTTTTATCTCCAAATTCTTCTTTTTTAATTAGAATACCTTGTTTGTTAAATGTTTCAACCTTTTTTAATTTTCCTTTTTCATAAGTATTTATTTTTTTTACCACTGCTGTCTTGGTGAAAAAAAATAAGTATTTCTTTCCTTCATAAGGAGTTTTATAATTTAATTCTTCTTCATACTTGTATTGTATAGCCCCTAACTTGGTGTTTTGTTCATCATAAAATGTTTCTGTTAAAGTACTTTTATTAAAACGATTACGAGTAATTCCATTATGATAAAAGTATTGTGTAAAAACTGGATTTCCTTGTTCATATTCTGCAATATATTTAACACGCATTGGGTTATAATAATAGCTTACTTTTTTCCCATCTCTATATGCTCTTTTATCATAAGTTATCTGTCCTATTTTTTTTCCTTTTTTACCATAATATATTTCTTTAGTTATTTTTCCTTTATCATAGTAATACTCATAACGAATATCATTTTTATCTCCTTCAAAAAATATTCTTTTTGTTATTTTTCCATTCTCGTAGGTAACCTCTTCGATTGCTATAGTCGTTTTTTTGTCTTTACTTTCTGTATAATAAGTAGATATTCCTTTTAGTTGCTTATCATCAAAACTCATTTTCTTTATAAGTTTTCCTTCTTTAGTATACCAAAAGGCTTGTTGCAAATAAATACTATCTTTATACTTAGAAAGTCCTGTCATTTGTAATGTACCATCTATATAAAAGTCATTAACACGATATAGTTTTCCCTCCTTTTTTATAGGGTTTCTATAAAAAAAAGCATTTTCTTTATTGGTTTCTTTCCAGTTTTTATCTAACCAAAGTGTGTCTTTTTGAGCTTTAGCTATAGTTATACAACACAATAATAAAGCAATTGTAAAAAAGGATTTCATATATTAATTTTATATGTTTTTAATTTAAATGTTAGTTGTGACGTGCAACATTTTTTTTGAGTTTCAAAAATACAGTAATTTCAGAACGTTATTAAAATATACGTAAACCATATTTAGTTACAAATCCAAAAATATAGGGCTTTTGAGTATTACCAAAAGCCCTATATTTATTATTGAAGTTCTACTAATTTTTATAGTAATGTTTAAAAACTATTAAATCTTTAACTTACTTTTTAAATTCGGTGAAACTGCATCTTTATGTAATAAAACAGATATTGTTTTCAATTTAAAATAAGGAAATGACATATATACATACCCCTGATTTCCTTGATTTTTACCCCAAGAGTTCTTTACTTTAAAATAGGTATTTCCTTTTTGATCTTTTACCAAACCTACAATATGCATTAAGTGATCGTCCGTTGTATTAAAGTTTTCAAATTCTGCTTGACGTAAACTTGGTGTAACAGTTCTTTCTTCAACTATTTCTCTTAGTGCTTTTTCATTTTCTGTGCTACTTGCAGGAATTATTGCTACTCCATTTTTTGATGAAAATGTTTTTTCTGAAACATCACAGTCTAACTCTACGGTGTATCCTTTTTTAATTGCGTTTTCTGTTACTGCAACTAATTCATCTAAAGAAACATTATAAAATGCTCCGTTTGAAAAATTATCTGGAATATTTAAGATGAATTGATCATATTTTTTTGCATGCTCAAAAGAACTAATCGTTACATAGTTTGAAGGATCTATTTTTACATACTCTGCAAACGTTTTAGGAGTATATTTTTTTCCTTCAAAAGTAAATTCCTTTTTATTTTTTCCTAAGTATACATCCAAAACACTTTCTACTGATTGCTTCCACTTTGGACTTAATTCTCCTGCTGGATTTTTGATATAAGCATCCAACATCGATTTTAATACCGCAATCATTTCAGCGTGATTATGTCTATCTTGTCCTAAATCTAAACCAGTAAAAACTTGCTCAGGTACTAATCCGTATTTTTCTACAGAATTAATAACATCATGTGCCAAACCTCCTTCGCTAAATTGTGCTTTTCCTTGGCGGTATAAGTAATTTTTTGCTTTATCTGAATACGTGTTGCGAACCGTATACATTTCAGATAAATCAATGCTTTTACCTGTCAATCTAATAATTTCTGATTCTAAAAAAGAGGTTGTAGAAAAGCTCCAACATGTTCCTGTTCTTCCTTGGCTTTTAACTTCAGTATCTTCAATGTCTTTTACTGTTGAAAACTGATACTTTTGTGCTGAAGTTGAAGTTATACTTAAAAAAGTAAATGCTGCTCCTAATAGAATTTTTTTCATATTTAAAAATCTTATGATAATTTAAGCAAGCAATTTACTCTTTTTAAAAGACTATTAAACTTCAAAACTGTTAAAAATCTACAATAACACCTATACGAGGTAAGGCTCTACCTGTTGTACTTTCTATTTCTTCTAGTAAATATCTTGAACTATCGTTAGGATCGGTCACTCTTCCATTTCCATCTTCAATAGGTAATAAAAATGGTTGCTGTTTAGAGCTACTAGCATATATATTTTGAACATCTAAATACAAGTTAATAGCCGCTTTTTTTAAGAACCATGTTTTATCTACACGTATATCTAATTGTGTATACGTATCTAATCTTTCTGTGTTTAGTTTGGTATAATCTAAAATTCCGCCATTTTGCACATCGTAATTATCTTTTAAAGAAGAAGCGTCTAAATCGTATGGCGTATAAGGTTTACCACCAACTAATCGAAATTTCGTTCCTATTTCCCAGTTTCTGTTTAGTTTTTTTCCTGCTGTAATTGTTAGTAAGTGTTTATTATCCCAAGTTGAGGGAATATAGGCTCCTTGTGCATCTTTAAATTCACTTCTCACAAAAGTATACGACGCTATTCCGTACAATCCACTATACGATTTCTTTTGTGCTAACAACTCAAAACCATATGCTCTACCCTCAGAGGTTGAACTTACTGCTTCGTTTCCTATAATACCAAAATCAGCACCTAGGTTTGCTAGACTTATTTTGTTTCTTATTGAAAATGGATAGTTTTTATATCCTTTATAAAACCCTTCAAAAGTTATTTTTGAACTTGTATCAGGCTTATAACTCAATCCACTTACAAAATGATCTGATTGTATGTACTTCAATCCATTTTTATTCTCAAACTCTCCTATATCGTTTTTATATCCTAATACTGTATACGATGGTAATTGATAATAACGACCTACTGAAGAACTCACCGTCCATTTTTCAGATAAATTATAACTTAACGACAATCGTGGTGAAAATTGGTTAAATGGATTTTTCATTTCTGAATTGTAATCAATCCCGTCCATTCTAAAACCAAAAGAAACTCCTAACTTTTCATCTAAATATCTTTTTGATACTTGTCCGAAAACTCCATATTTCACAAAGTCTATGGCTGAATTAAAATTATAAATAATAACTCCATCTGAATTAGCATTTTTTTGATAATTACTATTCGTATACCTCGCTGTTTCTAAATTAAAACCTAAGTTAAAATCAATTTTGTTAACAGTTTCAAAGCTATTTTCATATCGTAATTTATTTTCTATTTCTTTAGATGAATAATCTAACAATAAGTTTGCTGGTATTTCTTCATTTAAAAAGTACTTTACTGCCTTGTTTTTCCATTCATTTCTACTTAATACAACTAAGTGTGTCGAGTTTGGAGCAAAGTACTTATAACTGGCTCCTACCGTATAATTCCATTGGCTGTTTACGGGAACAGCATTTAAAATAACTTTATTTCTCTTTATCGTTTCTAAATCTGTTTCACCATCATTTACCTCTTTATTAATTTCAAAATCATCAATAGCACCCAAAGCAACTATTGATAATTCACTGTTTTTTGATAATTGCGATTTAACATTTACTTGAAAATCGCTGTATGTTGGTAAAAAAGGAAGTTTTATCAACTTAAATAAAAACTGTAAATACGATTGACGTGCAGAAAACATAAAAGTCGTATTCTTCCCTAATGGACCATCTAAGGTAATTCCTGCGTCTGAAGTTCCAATAGTTGCTCTTGTATTTAGTGAATTTGGGTTTCCTCTTTTTTGAGTAAACTCTATAACAGAACTTAAAGAGTTACCCCTATTAGCAGGAAAAGCACTTGAATAAAAATCTACCTTACGAATTAAATCTGCATTCATAATTCCAACCGGTCCACCAGTTGCTCCTTGTGTTTGAAAATGATTTATTACAGGAACTTCAATTCCATCTAAATAAAACTTATTTTCAGAAGTTGCTCCTCCTCTAATAATAATATCATTTCTAAATCCAGGATTAGAGGCTACACCAGGAAAAGACTGAATAACCTTTAAGACATCTCTATTTCCTCCAGGGTTCTTTTCTATTTCTGCTATACCCAAACTTTGAAGCGATAAAGGGCTATCTACAGACTCTTTAAATAGTGGTGCTTGTATTTGAACTTCTTTTAACTGTGTTGCATCTTCAATTAACTCCAAGGTTATATATGGCGAATTATCTTTAGTAACTAAATACTCGTCAGAAATTAACGTTTTATAACCTACAAACGATGCTTGTATTTTATTGTATCCTAAAGGAACATTACTCAATTCAAACTCTCCATTTTCATTTGAAACTGTCCCTATTTCTGTTCCGTGTACTAAAATATTTACAAAAGGAAGCACTTCTCTTGTTTTAGAATCAATAACCTTCCCTGAAATTCCTCCTTCATTTTGGGACATTCCAGTAAACGACTGAAGTAAAACTAAGAATATCAACACTTTTTTCATATCAAAATATTTAAGATTTAACAAAAATACACATTATGTTTAACAAAAAATACAAAATATTAAACAACATAATTATACAAACAAAAAAACTCAATCGATATGATTGAGTTTTTGTGGGGAGAGCAGGATTCGAACCTGCGAAGTCGTAAGACAACGGAGTTACAGTCCGTCCCATTTGGCCGCTCTGGAATCTCCCCAAAGCTTTTTAAAAAAAGCTTCTCATTTGTTAAGAGAAGCTTTATAGTGACCGGGCTGGGGCTCGAACCCAGGACCCTCTCCTTAAAAGGGAGATGCTCTACCAACTGAGCTACCCGGTCATTTTTTGCTTTTGCTATTCTGCGTTTGCGGGTGCAAATATAGAAGCTTTTATTGTTCCCACAAACATTTTTTAGAAGTTTTTTTGAATTTTTTTTAATGTTTTTTGTTACCTATTAATTAACAGAAAGTTACCTAAACATCATTTAAGTATGCTTTTCTTACTTTTTTAAATAAATTAGATGAATACACAAAATCTACCACTGCTTCATTATCTGTTTTGAAGATTTCTTTATGTGATCCTTCCCATGCTTTGACTCCATTTTTTAGAAAAACAATCTTATCTCCTATTTCCATCACCGAATTCATATCATGTGTATTTATTACTGTAGTAATTTTATACTCATCGGTAATTTCTTGAATTAGGTTATCTATAACAATAGACGTTTGCGGATCTAAACCTGAATTAGGTTCATCACAAAACAAATATTTAGGCTTCATTACAATTGCACGGGCAATTGCTACACGTTTTTGCATTCCTCCAGATAATTCAGCAGGAAACTTTTTATTTGAATTTTCTAAGTTTACACGGTTCAACACAAAATTCACCCTGTCTAGCATTTCACTTTCGGGTTGTTTGGTAAACATTTTTAAAGGAAACATTATATTCTCTTCTACTGTTTGAGAATCAAACAAGGCACTTCCTTGAAATACCATTCCTAATTCTTGACGAAATTGACGTTTATCTTCTATCGTCATATCAGTATTCGCAAGTCCATCATAAACAATGGTTCCTTGCTCTGGTGTGTGTAAGCCAATTAATGATTTTAAAAATACTGTTTTACCTGAACCACTCTGACCAATAATTAAACTTGTTTCTCCTGGTTTAAATGAAGTTGTTATCCCCTTTAAAATCTCAACACCATTAAATCCTTTGTGTAAATTGTTTACTTCTATCATTAGGTTAATAACATTTGAGTTAAGAAATAGTTCGCTATAACAATAAGCACTGTAGTCCAAACTACAGACTGTGTACTTGCTTTTCCAACTTCTAATGAACCTCCTTTTACATAATATCCATGATAGGAAGGCACTGTGGCAATTAAAAAAGCAAAAACCACTGTTTTTATCAACGCATAGGTTATAAGAAACGGATCAAAATCTAATTGAACTCCTGCTATATAATCTGCTCCAGAAAACAAACCCGATAATACCCCTGCCATCCATCCGCCAAAAATTCCTAAAAACATTCCTAGAATTATTAAAAACGGATAAAAGAAAACTGTAGCTATTATTTTAGGAAGCACTAAATAGTTTAATGAGTTAATTCCCATCACCTCAAGTGCATCAATTTGCTCTGTAACACGCATAGTTCCTATACTTGAAGTTATATACGAGCCTACTTTACCTGCTAAAATAATAGAACAAAACGTAGGTGCAAACTCTAAAATTACTGATCGTTTTGCTGCAAAACCAATCAACGATTTTGGTATAAACGGACTTTCTAAATTCAATGCTGTTTGCAAGGCGATTACCCCTCCAATAAAAAACGATATAAAAGCTATAATTCCTATCGACTTATGCCCCAACTCATCTACTTCTCTAAATAAAGCTTCCCGAAATACTCTTGCTCTTTGTGGCTTTGAAAAAACCTGTTTTAGCATTGAAAAGTATTTACCAATATGCTCAATGTAATTCATTAAATGAAATATATTTTTTCTTTTTGCTAAAGTATTAAAAAACCATTAACTCATCGCCTTATTTATAAGTTTTAGCTTGCTTTTTATGTACCTTTGAGTTTTAATTTTCAAAAAACAAAATGAGAAAAATAGCTTTTTTAGCAGCTATAATATGTTTAACCAGCTGCTCTGTTAATAAAAAAACAAATACTCAAAAACCAAAACTAGTAGTTGGTGTTGTTGTTGACCAAATGCGTTACGATTACCTTACTCGTTTTGCTAATAGATATGGTAACGACGGTTTTAAACGTTTACTTAGAGAAGGATACTCTTTAGAAAACGCTCATTACAATTATATTCCTACTTACACTGCTGTAGGGCATACTTCTATTTACACAGGAACAACGCCTACTAATCATGGAATTATTAGCAATCATTGGTACGATAAATATTTAAAGAAAACAATTTATTGTGTTGATGACGACAACTTCAACACCGTTGGTAATGACGGTGAAGGAGGAAAAAAATCTCCTTACAGAATGTTAACTACTACAGTAACCGATCAGTTGAAACTAGCTCAAAACATGAATGGTAAAACCATTGGTATTGCCATAAAAGATCGTTCTGCTATTTTACCTGCAGGACACACAGCTAATGCTGCTTATTGGTTTGACGGTGGTGATAAAGGGCAATGGATTTCTTCTTCTTTTTACTTAAATGAATTACCTACTTGGGTACAAGAGTTCAATGCTTCAGGGAAAGCTGATGAATATTTAAGTAAACCATGGGAAACTTTATATGATATTAGTACGTATACCCAAAGTATTGATGATGATAATAACTTTGAAGTAACTTTCAAAGGGGAGGAAAAGCCAGTTTTTCCGCACGACATTCCAACGTTAAGAAAGAGCAATAATAATTACAGTATAATAAAAGGGATTCCTGCTGGTAATTCTATTACTACTGATTTTGCTAAAGCGGCTATTATTGGTGAAAACTTAGGAAAATCTGAGTACACCGACTTTTTAGCGGTTAGTTATTCTTCAACCGATTATGTTGGACATCAGTTTGGAGTTGCTTCCAAAGAAATTGAAGATACGTATTTACGCTTAGATCAAGATTTAGCTGATTTATTTAAGTTTTTAGACACACAGGTTGGAAAAGACAACTATACATTATTCTTAACTGCCGATCATGCTGCAGTACAAGTTCCTTCATACTTAGAATCTTTAAAAATACCTGCTGGTTATGTAAAGCCTGTTGCTTTCAAAAACTTTTTAAATGAAATTACCTTAAAACATTTTAAATCGGATGAAATCATTGAAAACGTTTCAAACTTTCAAGTGTTCTTAAATAAAGATAAGATTAGAGAGTTAAACCTTGACTATGAAAACGTAGCACAAGCTATAGCGGATGAAGCAATTAATCATAAAAAGATTTATAAATCGGTAACTGCTAGAACCATGCAAACTACTACGTTTACTAACGGAATTTTACATGTTTTACAAAATGGTTACAATCAAAAGTTTTCGGGTGATGTTATTTTAATCCCTAATCCGTCAACTATAGCTAGTAGTTCAAAAAAAGGGACTACGCATGGTTCTGGATACTCGTACGATACACACATTCCGATGATTTTTTATGGAAACGGAATTAAGCAAGGTGTTTCTAAAAAGAAATATGAAATTGTAGATATCGCTCCAACCATCTCTAATTTATTACAGATAGAATTCCCTAACGGATGTTCTGGAAAGATTATTGAAGAAGTTCTTGAATAGGAAACTTAGAAATGAGAAACTAGAGAATAGACCATAAAAAAACTCCAATTTGATTTCATCAAATTGGAGTTTTTCATTGATACATTTTCAAATTACCAAATTGCTACATTACACAAAACTAATTTGGATTGTTTAATATAATTAGCGCTGCAATAACTCCTGGAACCCATCCACAAAGTGTTAATAAAAACACTATTATAATTGATCCACAACCTTTACCTATCACTGCTAACGGTGGAAAAAATATTGCTAATAAAACTCTTAATAAACTCATAGTACTTTTTTTGTTAGTATACTTAAAAGACGAGTTAATTAGAATTTTGTTACACTTATTGAATCATTATAAACATATCTCTTAAATAAATCTTAACTATTTTTCATTTGTTTATATTCAAAAGCTCGAATCATATTGTGTGTTATAGGAAAAAAACTACCACAACTTACACCTACCTTTTCTAACTCTTCTTTTATTGCTTCACTTATATAAATCGTATTTGAGATACCCCATAATACATCATAATCGTGTTTATATACTTTATTAAGAAAATCTAACCCATTACGTTTTTCTTTCATTTCTCCGTTAGCTATTTTTTCTGTATAACTACCTAAAAAAGAATCTCCTTCCCCAAAAGTTATTTCATTGTAGCTTTCTAAACTATTTACCACGCCTTCAGGGTGAATTTTTACCTGTATTTTGTTATACTGAAAATCTCTTTTGTATTCTACAAAAGTACATTTAAGATAATCTACATAATCATCACCATATAGACCCTCTCCTGTCATATGAAACAAATAATAATCATCTCTTGTTTCCTTATACCGTTTGCAATAGACTTCGGTAGGATAAAAACGATGTGGTGGTAGGTTGTATTTTTCTAACACCTCTTTTACTTTTCCTGTCATTAACATAAAAGCCCCAGCTTTATGAGTTAATCCTCCTATAGTAAAATCGTTAGACCATTCTATAACATCCATAAAGGTAGTTTCTCCTTTCCATAAAGATAAATCGTGGTAGGCATCTACCAAATCCATTTTTACAGGGTAGTTTTCTTCCTGTACCCATTCTTCATTATCTATAGGTATAAATACTTTGCGTAATTGCTTTCCTTGTTGTAACACTGCTTTCCATTGAAATGTGTTAACATAAAATTCAAAAAACTGCATATTTATAGTTTAATCTAACATTTGTAATAATTCTCTACATCAACTTTCCAAAGAAAATAGCATTCATCAATAGTTTATTCGTTCCAAACCAAAAACCTCTAAAATTGGTATTGTCTGTAAAAACGATTACCCTTCCACTACCTAAGCGTCCTGCTTTAAATGGAACGGTGTTTTTCAATTCCTTTAAATTCTCCTTTGAAATATAACCACTCAATAACGGATTATTGGTGTACTGAATTGGGTTGTTATAACTCTTCGCGTCTGCTTGAATGAACTGCTTAGTATTTCTAAATAATGCTATTTTTTCATTCTTGTATCCAAAATTGATTGGGTGAGAACGATCAATCTTCGCTTCAAAAATTGCTCCTCCAATTACTTGCGCTCCCGATTGCAACGAACGATTTTCAAATGACACATCTTTTATAGAATCTATTTTAGTTTTATTAAACTTTACATTAATAAACCCTCTGTTAGACAACCAATTTACTGCATTTCTATACCCGATTAGTACTCCTCCATTACGGACCCATACTTTTAGTCTCTCTACTAAATTCTTATCAATAGATCGACTATTCGGAACAATAATCGTAGTATACTTATCAAGATTTACTCTCGAAGCATAATCGGTATCTAACTTTGTTAGTTTCATATCGTAACGTTGATCTAATAAATGCCAAATTTCTCCTGCATCATAACTCGTTACTCCTTTTCCAACCAACATCGCTACTTTTTGCTTTTTTACAGCTTCAAAGTTTCTACTTCCTAAATCAATTCCTTCATTCAACCCTGTAGATACTCCTTTAATTGCAATATGATTTTCATTGGCTACTTTTCCTAAGAAATCGAACAACTCATTTCCATTTAATTTTTGATTTTGAGCTGGAATAAAAATAGTTCCGTAATCATACGAATTACCATCGTTTACAAACTCTTTCATCGCTACCTTCGCTCGCAATCCTTTTTCTAAAATCGTATTTAACGCTTTAGGTGTACTATACTCATTCCAAGAAAATAAGTAGCCTACACTACTTTTTTGTTGAATTGTTCCTTGTTTTGGTTGTAATTGAGTCACCTCAGCTCCTGCTTTCGATAATGATACATTATCCGCATAATCAACTCCAAATGCATAATTAAAGGTCCAAGCAGATACATCATAAAATAAACTATCTTTAAATGTAGTTCGTACATCAAACATTGCTTTTACCAACCTGTGATTTTTTTGGTTCATAGGTACTACGTAGCTATACCCTTTTTTGAAACGTTTTCCATTCGATGTCAAATCTTCTTTTAACTCGTGGAGTTTTATTTGATGACGTTGTAAAACCTCAGCTAAGTGATTTGTTTTCGTCGCATCTTTTTCATCACCAAATACTATCGCTTTGTTTGTTTCTGAGCTTCTTGAATTTTTATAAAAACCTTGTTGATACTGTAAGATTTTAGTTCGCATGTTTTTAGCAGCTTCTAGTGTTGACAATGCTGCTGTAAACTGATTTCGAATAGTAAATGGAAACGTTAAAACTCCGTTTTCACTTTCTTGTGCATGCCCACGAGAACTTCCTTGTTCAAACAAAATCCCGATTCCTCCATTAATATCTGGAAAAGTTGACCCTTTTCCGTAGTAAAAATCATCAAAACTCTCCTCTGAATAATACGTTGAACCAATTTTATCGAATGCTTTTGCATGATAGGTTGCTATTTCTTTAGTTAACTCCTGATTCATTTTTGGAGTTAACGGATTTGTTCTACTCGGAATTCCTGGTTGGAAAAAAAAGGTAGAATTTGTTCCCATTTCATGGTGATCGGTTAAAATATTAGGTAACCACTTGTGAAAAGTTCTAATTCTAGCTCTACTCTCTGGCAACTGCACAGGTAACCAATCACGATTCATATCAAACCAATAATGATTAGTTCTTCCCCCAGGCCAAACCTCATGATACTCTCTATCATTCGGATCAGGATTAATATTATTTGCCTTATTTGTATTTGCCCAATATGCAAAACGTTGTAAACCATCTGGATTCATTGCTGGATCAAAAAGTATTACTGAGTTATTTAATAATCCCTCTATTTTTTGCCCTTCTGCTGCTGCTAAATAATACGCTGCAGCCAAGGCTGCATTTGAACCACTTGCTTCATTTCCGTGAATTGAAAACCCTTGGTATACCACAATTGGACTATTAGAAACATCTACAGAAGCATCGTTTGTTGCTTTTATATGCTTTTCTCGTATTACTTCTAAATCTTGATGGTTTTTAGAGGAAGTAATTGTTAGCAATACTAAAGGTCTTCCTTCATAAGTTGTTCCTCTGTTTTCAAGCACTACTCTATCTGAAGCATTCGCAAGTGCTTTCATATATTCTACCAACTTATCATGTGTAACATGCCACTCTCCTACTTCATGTCCTAAAACAGATTTTGGAGTGGGAATATTGGAGTTATAAGAAACATTTTTTGGCAAGTAATAATTCAAATCGATAGTTTGAGCCGTTACTGTTGCACTAACAAACAGTAGTGATAGTAATAATTTCTTCATTATTTTCTTGGTTTCATTTTGCGATTGGTTATAAAATTAGGTAATTAATAGCACTAATAGATAAAATCCCGCATAAACCGCGGGATTTATTAGTTTTAAATATTTAACTGTTAATTATCTGTTTCTTTTATCTTTAATAGAGCAACCTATTGCTCTTGTATCAGTTTTTGTTGGTTTTTCTCCTTTTATCAAAGCATCTACAGCATTTTCAACAAAACGTTCTTTTACATTGCTTTCATCACGAGAATTATCGTCAATAGCACCAATATATTCTACAATTAATTTATTATTTTCTTTATTTAAAATATAAACATGTGGGGTTCTTGTTGCTCCATATTTAGGATATACTTTTTGCCCTTCATCAAACAGATAAGGAAATGTAAATCCTTTTTCTTTGGCACGTACCTTCATTGCTTCAAAACTATCTCCTTTTGATACTTCTGGATCGTTCGGATTAATGGCTATTACAGGAAAGCCTTTCTTTTTATATTTTTTATCTAGAGCAATTAATCTATCTTCATTAGCTACAGAATACGGACACATATTACATGTAAACACAACAATAAATCCTTTTGCGTCTTTATAATCTGCCAAAGAAACCATTTTATCATCTATATTTTTTAATGTAAAATCAGAAGCTTCATCTCCTACTTTATAACCTCTAGAGTTATCACTAGTAAATGCTGAAATAGATGCCACCACCAATAACATCAATATTATTTTAATTGTCTTCATAATTATTTAGTTAAAAAAGGTTTGTAATTCGTTTTGTAACTCTACATAGCTAAAAGTTCGTTCGTAAAATTTTCTCTTTTGCCTATTGTAAATTAGGGTTGCTGGTATTGAACCTGACCAGCTTTCTGCAATATCTCTAATCCAAAACTGCTCATTTGAATCTTCAAAATGAAGTATTTTAGATTGTAATTTTTTCTTTTTGATAAATGGTATCAAATTCGTTTCTATTTGCTTAGAAAAATCTAAACTTACCAAAACAACTTCAACATTTTTATCTTTATATTTCTTATGAAGTTTTTCAAAAGCAGGTAACTCTTTTACACAAGGCATACACCATGTAGCCCAAAAATTAACTACATACGTTTTATCATTGCTTTTATGTAAAAATGGTTTTAACTCTTCGTAATTTAACGTAGTAATTTTAACTTTTTTAGATGTGTCCTTTACCTGAGCCTTGGCTGTTGTTCCACTAAAAAAAGCGGTTATTGTAAGTATGAGTAAGAATTTACTTCTATGCATTTTAAAACGATTTCTCTCAAAATTAACTGTTTATCGTATTAAAAAGATAGAATTAACTAAATATTAACAAGAAAAAAGCTCGGAAAATATATTTCCAAGCTCTTCATTTTATCACTGTATTTTGTTGTATTAACAAAAAATTTCATTTAGTAATTTGGCTAAACGCAAACCTCCTTTTTGTAACTGTTCTCTCACTACAGGAAAGTATACATACGAATAACGGTAACGTAAATTCTCTCCTACTTCAGCAGATTTATATACTTCTTTAGTGATCTTATGTGTATCATGTAACCAATCTACAACAGTTCCTTTTTGAATTACTTTGATTTGTTCTTTAGATAAATCTCTTTCATTATCAGCTAATTCAACATAACTCATGTCCCATTTATTAATTAAATCTTCATCCCAAACTCTGTGTAAATTAGAGCCTTTTCCATGCCACTGAACCTGAATTTTATTACCTCCTAAATCTTCTTTTTGCCCAACATGCATCGGTTGATGTAAATCACCTACCAAGTGTACTAGCATTTTTAAGTAAAAACGTTTGTCTTCAATTGAACTATTTTCATCCTTTAACACTTTTATACATTGCTCTATACCAGTAATCATATCTCCTTTCGGATTTTTTTCGGTATCTTCATAACGAGCATCTAACGGCATGTTTACATAATGCCAAGTATAAAACTTTCCATATTTCTTTCTATCAGATTTTATTTCATCTGCAAAAGTAGATACAAATGCTAAGCTCTCACCTTGTAATAATTTTTCAATTTTCTTTCTAGCTTTCTTAGTCAAATGTTTTTCTGCAATTTTTCCAGTAGCTCTGTGACCTGTTGGCCCCCAAACATCTTCGTTATTAGCTATTGATGAAATACTCACTAACAATGCAACTAGTACTATTAAAAATTTTGTTTTCATGAATGGTTTAAATTATAATCGGAAGCTAAATTATAAAATATAATCATCAAAAATTTGGATTTAACAAAAATTAATTTATATCTTTATGATATCATTTTAATATTATTTTAATTAAAACAAATATGAAGGCAGAAAAAATTATCAAACCAGCAAATGGGTACCTAATGTTTTTTATTGTACTTATTCTTTTTATTGGCGGAATCGCATTAGCCGTTAAAACAGAAAATCCAATATTTATATTAATGTCTGTAATAGCATTTATTTTAGCACTGGGCTTTATTTTAGTAAACCCTAATTCTTCAAAAGTTCTATTATTCTTTGGAAAATATGTAGGTACTGTAAAACAAAATGGTTTATACTGGGCTAATCCATTATACAAAAAGAAAACTGTTTCGTTAAGAGCTAGTAATTTTGATAGTGAGCGTTTAAAGGTTAATGATAAACTAGGAAACCCGGTAATGATAAGTACTATTTTAGTTTGGAGAGTTACCGAAACCTATAAGGCTGCTTTTGATGTTGATAATTATGAGAATTTTGTTCGTGTACAAACAGATGCTGCTGTACGAAAACTAGCTAGTATGTATCCATACGACAATTTCGCAGATGAGGGACACGAAGAAGATATTACACTACGTTCTAGTGTAAACGAAGTCAGTGAAGCTTTGGAAAAAGAATTAGAAGAACGATTAGCCATTGCAGGTATTGAGGTTTTAGAAGCACGAATTGGTTATTTAGCCTATGCACAAGAAATTGCAAGTGCCATGTTAAAACGTCAACAAGCTACAGCCATCATTGCTGCTCGACATAAAATTGTGCAAGGTGCGGTGGATATGGTGGACATGGCTTTAGAAGAGCTAAACAAAAAAGAAATTGTGGAGTTAGACGAAGAACGCAAAGCTGCCATGGTTAGTAACTTATTAGTTATTTTATGTGGAGACAAAGAAGCGTCTCCTGTGGTAAATGCTGGTACTTTAAACCATTAAGTTATCAACACAAAATCAATTAACGTGACACAAATAATAACCACCATTATAGTATATATCTTAATTTTTATGATCTCTTTACTATAAATTAAAAGAAATTTGAAATTGTATTTTTGTAACCATTTTTACGTTTCAAAAAACACTATTATAAAACACAACATGGCAAAAAAGAAAGCTTTTGCACTCCGTATTAATGAAGAAATGTTAAAAGCCATTGAAAAATGGGCTTCCGATGAATTTCGATCTACCAATGGACAGATTGAATGGATGCTTATGCAAGCCCTTAAAGAAGCTAAAAGAGAGCCAAAAAAGAAAGAAGAAGAATAACAAATCTTAAGAACTTGTTAAAAAGAACGTCCAATTTTATTGGACGTTTTCTATTTTGTACATTGTACAATCTTAAAATACAAGCAACTAACTCTTATGAAAAACCTTTTTTATCTACTATTTATAACCTTCTCTTGCGCTACTTTTTCTCAAGAATTCTCAATGGATTTAGTCAAAAACATGAAACCAAGAAACATTGGTCCCGGTGGAATGAGTGGACGTGTCACAGCCATTGATGTTGTTGAATCCAATCCTGATATTATGTTTGTTGGTACAGCTTCTGGAGGTATTTGGAAATCTACTTCAGGAGGCATTAAATGGGAACCTATTTTTGATAAAGAAGTAACAGCCTCTATTGGTGCTTTAGCCATACAACAATCAAACCCTAGTGTAATTTGGGCAGGAACAGGTGAGGGAAACCCTCGTAATAGTTTAAATGGTGGTTACGGAATTTTCAAATCTCTTGATGGAGGAAGATCGTGGAAATCGATGGGGTTAGAAAAAACACGTCATATACATCGTGTAGTGATACATCCAGACAATCCAGACATTGTTTACGTTGGTGCTATTGGATCACCTTGGGGTGAACATAAAGAACGTGGTGTGTATAAAACTACCAACGGCGGTAAAACTTGGAAACAAATTTTATTCAATAATAATAAAACCGGTGCTGCAGATTTAATTATGGATCCTTCCAATCCAAACAAGCTAATAGCTGCTATGTGGGAACACAAACGTGATCCTTGGTTTTTTAAATCAGGAGGTAAAGGAAGCGGTTTATACATTACCCATGATGGTGGAGAAAACTGGAAAAAAATTACCGAAAAAGAAGGTTTTCCAAAAGGAGAATTGGGGAGAATTGGAGTAGCAATCGCTCCCTCTAACCCAAACACTATTTATGCTTTGGTAGAAGCAAAGAAAAACGCTTTATATAAAAGTGAAGATGGTGGTTTTTCTTGGAAAAAAATTAATGATAAAAAAGGCATTGGAAATCGCCCTTTTTATTATTCAGAAATTTACGTAGATCCCCAAAACGAACACAAATTATACACTGTTTTTACCTATGTAAATGTTTCTATTGATGGAGGAAAGAACTTTAAGCAACTCATGCCTGCTTATGGTGTTGATAATGGTATTCACCCAGACCATCACGCTTGGTGGATTCATCCTAAAAATGGAAAATTCATGATTGATGGAAACGATGGTGGAATGAATGTTACCAAAGATGGAGGTAAAACTTGGCGTTTTATTGGGAATTTGCCTGTTGCACAATTTTATCATATTAATGTAGATAATGAGTTTCCTTACAATGTGTATGGCGGTATGCAAGATAATGGCTCTTGGCGCGGACCTGCTTATGTATGGAAAGACCAAGGAATAAGAAATTCTTATTGGCAAGAGATTAGTTTCGGTGACGGTTTTGATGTTATTCCAGACAAAGACGACTCGCGTTATGGTTGGTCTATGAGTCAACAAGGTTATGTATCTCGTTACGATTACAAAACAGGTAATAATTACACTGTTCGTCCTACACATCCAGATGCTAACGTGAAACTACGCTTCAATTGGAATGCAGCTATTAATATTGACCCGTTTGATAACAGCACTTTATATTTTGGAAGCCAATTTGTACACAAATCAACCGATAAAGGTTTAACGTGGAAAATAATTTCTCCAGACTTAACTACGAATGATAAAAGTAAACTCAAACAATCAGAAAGTGGTGGGTTAACCATGGACGCTACCGGAGCAGAAAATCACTGTACTATCTTAGTAATTGAACCTTCTCCCCTAGAAAAAGATATGTTATGGATTGCTACGGATGATGGACAAGTACATATTACTAAAAATGGAGGTACAACTTGGACAAATGTTGCCAAAAACTTGAAAGGTTTACCTGAAAATAGTTGGATTACGCAAATAAAAGCATCTAATAAAAATAAAGGAGAAGCTCTACTAGTTGCTAACGATTATCGTCGTTTTAACTATAAACCTTATGCATACAGAACAAAAGATTACGGAGCAACATGGGAACGTATTGTTGATGAAAGCGATGTAAAAAGCTTTACACAATGTATTATCGAAGACCCAATTGAGCCAAATTTACTATTCTTAGGAACTGATGACGGTTTATATATTTCTATCAACGCAGGAAAAAAATGGACAAAATGGACGGAAGGCTTCCCTACTGTTCCTGTAAAAGATTTAGTAATTCACCCAAGAGAGCACGATTTAGTTATTGGCACTTTTGGTAGAGCTGCTTGGGTGTTAGATGACATTCGTCCGTTAAGAGCAATAGCTAAAAACAAAAACATTCTTACCAAAAATATTGAGTTATTCACACCTCCAACAGCATATCAAGCAGCATACCAACAACCCACTGGTAGCCGATTTGGTGCTGATGCTATGTTTAATGGAACTAATAGAAGTCGTGGTGCTTTGGTTCAATTTTATGTGAATAAACCGAAATCAACAAAAAAACCTGAAGTAAAAGGCAAAGATTCTATTAAAAAAGAAGACGAGAATACCATAAAATGGGATTCTATCAAATTTGAAGTTTTTGATGGTAACAGACTTATTAGAACCCTTAAAAGAAAAACTCCCAAAGAAAATGGTATTCATAAAGGTGTTTGGTTTATGAGTGAAAAAGGTGTTGCCAGACCTTCTAGAACTACCAGGAAACAAAAAAGAGAACCTAGAGGTGTTCGAGTAAAACCTGGAATCTATAAAATAAAAGCTTCGTTTGGTAACCAAACATCAGAACAAAATATTACTGTAAAGTTTGACCCTAGACTGCATATTTCTCAAAATGCAATAGATCAAAAACATGCAGCAGCCAAAGATCTAGAAGCTCAGCAAAAAATTATAGCTGATGCAGTAAAACAGTTAGTTGAGAGTAAAAATATTGCAAATAGTTTCAACCAAAAACTATCTAAAAAAGACAAAAAGCTTTATAAAGAATCAATTAAAGATTCTAAAGATATTATTAAGAAAATAGATACACTTTTAGCAGTTTATTTAGGAAAGGTAGACAAAAGACAAGGGATTACACGAAATCCTGAAATGAATGTTATGCAACGTTTAGGAACTGCTAGTAGATATGTGAATAGTAGATTTGGCGAACAAACTTCTACAGAAAAACAGTTAATTATTCAATTTAAAGAAGCTTTAAAACCTGCTTTAGAAAAAACCAATGCTTTCTTTAATAAAGATTGGAAAGAGTATAAGGCAGAAGTTGAGAAAATAGATTTATCTCCTTTTAAAGAAACCAAGCAGTTTAGCTTAGAATAACAAACCCTATCAAAAAAACGAAATTAATAACCCAAACACACACTTATGAAAAAACATTTCTTATTACTTGCCATTGCCGTTTCGGTAATTGCTTGTAAAACGGATAAAAAAGAATCTGTTAAAACCAGTACAGCTCCCAAAAAATATTCTATTGAGCAAATGATGGATAACGAAAACGTTTTTGGTGGAAGTTTTTCTCCTGATAATTCTAAGTTACTTGTAACTAGTAATCGTTCGGGAATCTATAACATGTACACCGTTTCAACATCTGGAGGAGAATTTGAACCTATTACAAAATCAGATAGTTCTTCCGTTTTTGCTACATCTTATTTCCCAAAGGATGAAAGAATGTTATTTAGAATGGATAACAATGGAGATGAAATTTATCATATCTTTTTAAGAGAACTTAACGGTGATATTAAAGATTTAACACCTACTAAAGGTGCCAGAGCAGGCTTTTTTGGTTGGGCTAAAGATGAAAAGAGTTTCTTTTTTACTTCAAACGAAAGAGACAATCGTTTTATGGATCTCTATGAGATGGATGTGGAAACGTTTACTCCAAAAATGATTTATGAAAATAAAGAAGGTTATAACGTAGCAGCAATATCAAACAATAAAAACATACTAGCCCTAAGCAAAACGGTTAATACTAACGATAGTGATTTATTTTTATTTGATAGGACCACCAAAGTAATCACCAAAATCAATCTAACATTGAGCGGTAATTCTGCTGCTGATTTTTCTATCGATAATACAGAGTTCTACTATACAACAGATGCTGAAGGTGAATTTGCTACTTTAATGAAATATACAATTAGTACTAACGAAACAGAAAAAGTATTAGCCAAAGATTGGGATATTTCAGGAAGCTACTTTACAAACAATGGTACCTATAGAGTAACATACATTAATGAAGATGCTAAAAATGTAATTGAAGTTTATGATGTTAAAGCTGGTAAAAATATTGAGCTTCCTAATGTTGATGGAAAAAGTATTACTAGCGTTGGTTTTTCTAGAGACGAAAGTATGATGCGTTTTTATGCTGGTGGTTCTAATACTCCTTCAAACTTATATGTGTATGACTTAAAAACAAAAAAACAAACGCAGCTAACCGATGTGTTAAATAAAGAAATTAATCCTGCTGATTTAGTAAAAGCGAAAGTAATTCGTTACCCTTCTTTTGATGGAGTGACTATTCCTGCAATTTACTATGTACCTCATCAAGCTTCAGAAGATACTAAAGTTCCTGCTTTAGTTTGGGTTCATGGAGGTCCTGGAGGACAATCACGTCAAAATTTCAGTTCTAGAATTCAATATTTAGTAAACCATGGCTATGCTGTTTTGGCTGTTAATAATCGTGGAAGTAGTGGTTATGGTAAAACCTTTTTTACTATGGATGATTTAAATCACGGAGAAAAAGATTTACAAGATTGTGTAGAAGGGAAAAATTGGTTAGCAAAACAACCAGAAATTGATGCTGAAAAAATAGGTATTATTGGAGGATCTTACGGTGGTTATATGACCATGGCTGCTTTAACATACACTCCACAAGAATTTGCTGTTGGTGTAAACATTTACGGAGTTACAAACTGGATGCGCACCTTAAAAAGTATTCCATCTTGGTGGGAATCTTTTAGAGAGGCTTTATATAAAGAACTAGGAGATCCACACTCTGCAGACTCAGTAAGATTGAAAAGAATTTCTCCTTTATTCCATACCGATAAAGTAACCAAGCCATTAATGGTATTACAAGGAGCTAAAGACCCAAGAGTTTTACAGGTAGAATCTGATGAAATTGTAGCTGGGGTTAAGAAAAATGGAGTTCCTGTAGAGTATGTACTATTTGATGATGAAGGACATGGTTTTGTTAAAAAGGAAAATCAAATAGAAGCTAATAGTAAAATCTTAAAATTTTTAGACACCTACTTAAAGAAAGAAGAACCTATAAAAAACGACCAATTATAAATAAACTCGAAGAACTTTAACAATATAACTTTTCATAAAAATTATTGAGTTTATATTTTTGTCAATACAACATAAAATCTCCCGTATATTTATTTATGTGGGAGATTTTTAATATGACAAAGAACTACAACACTATTCTATTATTATGCGAAAATTATTCTTATTAATTGTCTCTTTACTTTCATTAAACAGTTTTTCACAAAATCAACCTGATCCAACCAAAGAATTAGGGGTTTGGTACATGTATAACGGATCACACCAAATTTCAGATAAATTTGGTTTAAAATCTATGGCACATTTTCGCTTTTTTGAAGTTGGAGATGACATGCAGCAGTTTATCGGGCGTTTGGGAGCTAATTATAAGTTCAATAAAAATATCAACGCTACTATAGGGTATGCCTTCTTAAACACTGATGAAACTTTTAATGTTAATGCAGGCGACTTTAACGAACATCGTATTTATGAAGACCTAAATGTAAATCATAAAATAGCTAGTTTAAACCTGGCACATCGTTTTAGAGGTGAACAACGTTTTTTTAAATCAACTACCAGTAATTTCTTTCGATATCAACTTGCATTGGGACATCCTATCAATGAAAAATGGTCTACATACCTATACAATGAAACCTTTTTAGATTTTGAGGGAGAAGCTTATAATCAAAACTGGTTTGGAGCTGGTTTTAAATATAAAGTATCTGACGTAGTTAAGCTTCAAGCAGGATATCAACTAATACATGTAAACGAGGTTGGTAACTTTAATAGAATTCAATTAGGAGTTGCAATAAGTACAGATCATAGAAAATAGAACTAACTAATATTTCATACTTTAGCGACAAATTATTTTTAAATGGAAGCACCTCTTTTTACAAACGATGCAATCGTATTTGGTATTTTAATGATTTCGTTAGGTTTTGTATTTTATACAGAATCAAAAACCTCAGGATTTTGGCCTAAGTTTTATAAAATAGTCCCAGGTTTATTCATGGCTTATTTTATCCCTGCAATATTTACTACTTTAGGAGTTATTTCTCCAGAATGGGAAACTACCAGTGCTGCTGGCGAAGTCGTAAAAAACAAATCACAACTATACTATGTTTCTAGTAGGTTTTTATTACCTGCTGCCTTAGTTTTAATGACATTAAGTATTGACTTAAAAGCTATTTTCAACTTGGGCTCAAAAGCATTAATCATGTTTTTTACAGGAACTGTTGGTATTGTTATTGGAGGACCAATTGCCATTTTATTAATTTCTACTGTTTCACCAGAAACAGTAGGAGGAGCTGGATTTGATGCTGTTTGGAGAGGACTTTCTACCTTAGCTGGTAGTTGGATTGGTGGTGGAGCTAACCAAACTGCTATGCTAGAAATTTATCAATACAATCCAGCTAAATATGGAGGAATGGTGTTTGTTGATATCGTAGTAGCTAATATTTGGATGGCTATCATTTTAATTGGAATTGGTAAAAAAGACAAAATAGACAAATGGTTAAAAGCTGATACTTCAGCTATTGAAGATTTAAAACAAAGAGTTTCTAACTTTACACAAAGTGTAAAAAGAACTCCTACTTTAACCGACTTTATAATTATGCTTGCCATTGCTTTTGGTACTGTTGGTTTTGGTCATTTTGCAGGAGCGTATTTAAGTGACGTTTTTGCTTCGTTAACAGCAACTATGGAATCTCAAACTACAAAAAACATTTTCTCTTTCTTAGGATCAAACTTTTTCTGGTTAATTAGTATATCAACAATTGCTGCTGTTGTTTTATCTTTTACGAAAGCTAAAAATTACGAAGGTGCCGGTGCTAGTAAATTAGGAAGTATTTTTATTTACGTACTAGTAGCAACTATTGGTATGAAAATGGACTTAACTTTAATTTTTGATAACTTTAATTTAATTTTTATTGGTTTGGTATGGATGGCAATTCATGCTGGATTATTAATCTTAGTAGCTAAATTAATTCGCGCTCCATATTTCTTCTTAGCAGTAGGAAGTCAGGCAAATGTTGGTGGGGCTGCATCTGCCCCAATCGTAGCGCAAGCTTTTCATCCATCTTTAGCAACTGTAGGTGTTTTATTAGCTGTTTTCGGATACGCTATCGGTACCGTAGGCGCAATCCTATGTACAATTTTAATGGAAATAGCCTCAAAAGTTTAGGAGAAATCTGCATATTTGCAACAGACAAATTTTGAATTCAATGAAGAAAATTATTGCTCTTTTCGCAATTGCACTTGTTGCTTTTGCTTGTTCCTCTAAAAAAGAAGGAAACATGGTTGTTAAAGGTCAGATTAAAGGATTAAAAAAAGGTACTTTATATCTTCAAAAGATGAAGGACACATTATTGGTATCTGTTGATTCTATGGCGTTGTTAGGTGATGATAAATTTATATTAACAGATAATGTTGAGTCTCCTGTAATGTATTACTTAACTTTTGATGGTAATACAACAGATAAACACATTATGTTTTTTGGGGAAGAAGGTGAAATTACCATCAACGATAAAATTGAAGAGTTTGGTTTTAAACCTGAAATTAAAGGTTCTAAAAATCAAGAAGTAATGAATGAGTATCGTAAAATAAACCAACGTTTTATGGAGCAACGTCTAGATTTTGTAAAAAAAGAAGTAGAAGCTCGTCAAGCTCAAGATGAGGTACAATTAGAACAAGTAGAAGCAGATTATAAGAAAATGGTACGTCGTCGTTTCTTATTCTCTACAAACTTTGCTATTGCAAACGCTGATAGTGAAGCTGCACCATACATTGCATTATCTGAACTATATGATGCTAACATTCAGCTTTTAGATACTATTAATAATAGCTTAACTGATAAAGTTAAAAATTCTGAATACGGTAAACGTTTACAAAAGTTTGTAGATGATATAAAAACTAAAGAAGGAAAGTAAATATTCTTTTCTTTAAAAGAAGTAAAAAAGCTCATTCAGTTTGAATGAGCTTTTTTACTTTTATATTCTAAATTTTAAAAGACAATACTGGTAACTTACTGTGATTGGCAATATCTTCTGAAATACTACCTTCAAAAAAGTGTGCTATTCCTTTTCTACCATGCGTAGCTACTACTAAAACATCTGAGTTTATTTTGTCTGCATAATAGAACACTCCCTTTTCTACAGAATAATCAGAAATTATTTTTACTTTATGAATGTTTTCATCATAACTTTCATTTGTTTGATTAAAAAAATGCTTCATTCTTTCTTCTAACTCTTCGGTGCTTTTAAACTTAGACGTTGGTGTACTTACATATACCAGCTCCATATCTGCATTAAACTTCTTAAGAAACTCTTTCGCTTCCATATATGGTTTTACATCGTCATCAGAAAAATCACAAGCAAACAGTATCTTTTCTATCTGTTTTACTATCGGTTCCTCTTTTATTACTAATACAGGTACATGCGCATAACGGATTACCTTTTCTGTATTAGAACCAATAAACATTTCTTTTAAACCACTAGCTCCTTTAGATCCCATAACAATCAAATCTGCTCCTTCATTTCTTGCCAACTGGTCTATTTCGCTAAAGATTTTAAAATGCTTTATAATTGGGGTTACTTTTATACCCGATAAATACTCTTTCTCTAAAAATTCTGCTAACTTTTTCTCAGACATTTGTAAATAAAACAACATTTCTTGTTGTAAATAACTTTCTGATCTACTTAAAACAGCATTAGATAACTCAAGCATATGTACTACCAACACCTCAGCGTCTGACTTTTTTGCTAAAAAAGCTGCTGTTTGTAAAGCATTTTCAGAATATTCAGAAAAATCAACTGGGACTATAATTTTTTTCATGATTAATTACTTTTAGGTTCTACGTCTTCTATAAAGTTACCTAAATTTTGTCAGTAAAGCTATGATTTTTGTCACTTTATAAACCACTATATATTCTATACATTTGCTTTCTTAAATTTTACATTTGTTATGGATAAAAACTCTTCTAAATTTGTAGGCGTTGTTGTACGTGCCTTTATTTCTTTAATGGTCGTTTCTATTTTAGGTATTTTATTAAAGTTTTTTATTACCATACCCAATCGTATTTTTTTTAATAGATCTATAGCATATACTAGTACACATTATTCATATAAACCAGGACAAAATGGATGGACTTTTGATTTTTTTGTATTAAACAATGATGGTTTATATGTAGCCTTACCCTTACTTCTAGTGATTTTTATTGCTTTAGTTTTTTACTTTGGAGTATTTTCTGCTATTGCAACATTTTTAAATTTTAAAGCACAAAACACGCAATTAGCCAAAAGAGATTTTATTTTAACACTACTTGTTGTTAGCTTCTACTTTATGCCCAAATACATAAATATTGATTCTTTTTTAAACATCAATGAAAGAGGTGATTATGTACTTAAAGAGCGCATATATAATCCTAATAATGAAATTTGGGAAATAGGTGTTCAAAAAATAAGAGGTAACTATATTAAAGAACATAAAACCGTAAGCAATGACTCTTCATTTTTAGTTGTAAGAAAATTTAACACTAAAAAAATAGATACAGTTTTATTTGAAAAATTAGTTATTCCAGGCAATAATGTTTACGTTTTTAGTGCAAAAGATACCTTATGGTTATTTGAAACTTCTAATAATTATATAAAAGCTTTTAACATGGTTAACAGCAACATGGTTATAAAAAACAAAGAAGACTTAAACCGTATGATGCCCAAAAAACATCAAAAAAGTGGTATTGCCGAATTAAGTTATTCTCCTGCTCAAAAAAATAGTGTCTATGTAAAAACTAATTACGGTGAGGTGTTATACTTGCATACAGATGATAATTTAATTACTGATAGATACAAATACACTAACAGCACATACTATCTAAGACGCATAAACGAACATAGATATAAATTATATGCAAAAAAGAAACAGCTAGCTACTACCTTACAAGAAACTATCTTTTTAAATGCTGAAATTATTTCTTATAGAAATAATGTTGTTGTTATTAGACACAAAGTCAACATAAAAAAAGAAACTCCTTATATCATTTCAGCATATGATACTATAACAGGAAATAAACTATGGGATTTTAATGAAGAAAACAATCCTTTTTTAAATAATGCTTATGGTAAAGTTACTGTGAATGCAACTTTTTTACCAAACAAAACAATTCTTAGTTTTTATGATGTTTTTACATTAAAAGGAAATGTAATAATAGACAATCAAGGAAACTATATAAAACAGGAAATTAACATAACCAACTATTAAACAAGTTTTTTACACTTTTCAAAATTATGATTAATGGCAACCTTCAACTGAATTATGAAGATCAGATACAGGAAGTGGAGAAACATAAGGTATTCCTAACCCTAGTCCTCTAAGAATAAACAATACTCCAATAATAATTACAACATAAGGTATTGCTTGTTGAATTCTTTTTCGCACCAAACCATTTGCAAAATTCCCTACATAAACCACTGCTGTCATTAATGGTATTGTTCCTAATCCGAAGAGAAACATATATATACTTCCTGATAACATATTAGTTGTACTCAACGCTCCAAAAACTGCCATATAAACTAATCCACAAGGCAAAAATCCATTTAGAAAACCGATGGTAAAAAAAGTATCATTTCCTTTTTTCTTTAATTCTTTCCCTAAAGAAGACTTTACTTTCATTACCAATTTATTTATTGGATTTGAAAAGTTATATTTCTGAAAAGTTTTAGGTATTAAAACTGCAAAAATCATTAATACACCAACAATAATTGATAGTTGTTGCTGAAACCCAAAAAAATAAAACCCTTTACCTAGTAAACCAAATAAAAAGCCTATTAAACTATAAGTAAATAAGCGTCCTAAATGATAACTAGTTATTTGAAAAAACTGTTTTACTTTATTCGTTCTGTCTACAGGTAACATAAAGGCTATAGGACCACACATGCCTATACAGTGAAAACTACCTAATAAACCAAATATGATTGCTGAAAGAAACATTAAAACACTAACTCTTTCTGAAATAAATAATCTTTATTTTTGTAGTTCCAGGAAACTGTTATGTTCCAACGACCACCCAACAAACGTTTCTCAGGCACGAGCAAATATGTTTCGGAGATCGAAATAGGTATTTCGAAATCCAATTGTTTATCAGATGGTCTGTATAGGAACACTTTTCCTTTTATATCTTTAGGGTTAAAGTCCGTTGGAAAATGGACTTTAATTCCTTCAGTTACTTTTTCTATTTTAATATTCTTTTTTAATGCTTTCGCATTTTTAGTAGCATCTAATTTGTTCTGAAATTCTAATTCTTGTTGGTAGTATTTTTCAGTTACTAAATCGTGATTAAAGTTTTTACCTGTACTCATCGTAATTACGAAATACATAATAAAGCCTATAAATCCTATTATTGCTATTACTATACCCGTGCCCCAGTTTAGTTTCATTTTAATTTGTTTTTAGTCTTTGGTTCTTAATCTTTATTCATACTTACTCCTAAAAGCTAATGAACTTTAGACTGATTTATCTATAACTTCTTGGTCCTAAAAAGTTGGTTGTAGTAGTTTCAATAAGTTTATCTCCACTATACACTCCTATTTTTAGTTTTTCTTTTTCATTTTTCATTTCAGACTGATGTAACTCTATAAATAAGGTTCCTTCTGCTAATCCTTGTTTAGGTACTTCAAAATCTTGATGTGTTACTGTTTCTATTTTTCCTTTATGAGATAACAATTTATAACTCACATTATCTATTTGTTTTGTTGTTTTATTTACTACTTTAAAAGTGTAAATATTACTAATAACTCCGTTTTCTTTGTGTTGATACAACTGACCTGGCAATCGTAAAATTGTTGCTTCTACATCGTTCCTCAAAAACAGCATCCCTATTAAAATTCCTATTAAAATAAACAAAACTGCTGAGTACCCTTTCATTCTTGCAGTGAATTTAAAAGGTGCTTTCTTTACAATATTTTCTTCACTTGCATAACGAATAAGTCCTTTTGGCAATCCTACCTTTTCCATCATATGGTCACATTCATCAATACAAGCTGTACAGTTTACACATTCTAATTGCGTACCGTTTCGAATATCTATTCCTGTAGGACATACATGCACACATTGAAAACAATCTATACAATCTCCTTTTCCAGACGCTGCTCTATCTTCTTTTTTATTAAACTTTCCTCTCCCTGCTTTTCCTTCTCCTCTTACATGATCGTAAGCCACATTAATAGTTTTATTATCTAACAGCACTCCTTGCAGTCTACCATAAGGGCAAGCTATAATGCAAACTTGCTCTCTAAACCATGCAAAAATAAAATAGAAAACTCCTGTAAAAATTAGCAATGATATTAAAGTACTAATATGGTCTAATGGGTTACCTGTTATGTAACTTATTAATTTATCACTTCCTATTAAATATGCTAAGAAAACGTTTGCTATAATAAAAGAGATGATAAAAAAGACTATCCATTTTAAGACTCTTTTTCTTATTTTTTCTGCATTCCAAGCTTGTTTTGCTAAACGAATTTGTTTTCCTCTATCTCCCTCTATTAAATATTCAATTTTCCTAAAAACCATTTCTAAGAAAATAGTTTGCGGACAAATCCAACCGCAAAAAATTCGACCAAAAACAACAGTAAATAGAATGATAAACACCACTCCTATTATCATTGAAATCACCATTAAATGAAAGTCTTGTGGCCAAAAAGGAAATCCGAAAATGTTAAATTTACGTTCTAAAACATTAAATAGTAAAAACTGATTTCCGTTAATTTTAATAAACGGTGCTAGTAATAAAAACGCTAATAAAAAATAGCTTATATAACTTCGATACTTATAAAACTTTCCACTTGGTTTTTTTGGAAACACCCAAGCCCTTTTTCCTTCATCATTTATAGTACCAATACTATCTCTGAATTGTTCATTTTTGGGTGTTTCCATAATCAACTATTAAAAACTAATTTGTAACTTCTATTTTTATTGAATACTATCTTTTACTTGCTCTTCTACTGGTTCTGCAACAGTTGATGCTTGACCTTCTTCTTTATATAACTCTCCTTGAGGTTCTTTTGGTTTTGCTGGAGTAGTTCCTTGTAAAGAAATTATATAACTCGCAACCTTTTGAATGTCTTTAGGTTTTAATGTTTTGTTCCAAGCAACCATACCTTTACCGTCTCTACCTCCATTAGCAACTGTATTAAAAATATTCTTCATTCCTCCTCCTAAAATCCAATATTCATCTGTCAGATTAGGTCCTATACCTCCTCCTCCATCAGCCATATGACATGCTGCACAGTTTAAATTAAATACAGCTTTACCTCTACTTAAATCGGCATCAGAAGTTAATACTGTAGCAGTTTCAGCATCAATAATAGCTTCCTTTGAGTTTGATTTAAATGCTGCTAATTCTCTTTTAGCTTCTGCTACTGCTTGAGCATACTCCATTTCTTGGTTATCTGCTCCTAATACATGATATCTTACTAAATATACTGCTGCAAAAATGATTGTTGCATAGAACATATATAGCCACCATGGTGGTAAGTTATTGTCTAACTCTTTAATTCCATCATAATTATGATCAAGAATAATTTCATCTTCTTGCTCAATTGCTTTAGCCTCTGTCCATTTACTAATAAGTTTTTTAGCCCAAGCCCATTTATCAACTTCTTCTGGTTTAATTCCATCTTTTTCCATTTGAAGTTGCTCTGCTCTTTGCTGAGCCACAATATTTAAAACTTCTTTTAAAACTACAACAGTTATAAGCCCTACAATCGCTATCCAAACTAATGGGTGTTCATATAGACTAAATGGATTTTGATATGATTTAATTGCAGTAGCAATAGCAAAAAAGGTTACTGCAACAAAAATGATATATACTATAGACTGAAAATATTTTTTCATCTTTTTAAATTTTACTAATTATCTAAAGGCAATTCACTTACCCTACTTATATATTCTTTCTTGGCTGTAAATACCCACCAAAACAACACTACAAAAAATGTAAAGAATATGGTTAGTGAAATAATTGGGTATATTTCAATACCTGCAATAGTTTCCATATGATTTTTTACAAACTTTAACATAATTTCTAGTTTTTAGCGCTTAATTGGTCTTGAACATCTTTAATCTTAATATCGGTACCTAATCGTTGTAAATAAGCGATTAAGGCTACGATTTCCCTATCTTTCATTTCTATGAAAGTTTGTCCATTTTCTTGAGCATACTTTTTATCTGCTTCATAGTTTGTTGCAAAGTCTGGATCAGCATATAAGTTCTCTTGAATTTTAGCTCCTTGCTCTTCCATGCTTGTTTGTGCATTTGCAATATCTTCTTCCGTATAAGGAACTCCTAAGCTAACCATTGCTTTCATTTTGCTTTCGGTATCACTCTTATCTAACTTATTTCTTACTAACCATTGGTATGCTGGCATAATAGATCCCGGAGATGTACTTTGTGGATCATACATATGATTTAAATGCCAACTATCGTTATACTTTCCTCCAACTCTTAATAAATCTGGACCTGTACGTTTAGAACCCCATAAAAACGGATGATCGTATACAAATTCTCCTGCTTTTGCAAATTCTCCATAACGTTCTACTTCCGATCTAAATGGACGTACCATTTGTGAGTGACATCCCACACATCCTTCACGGATATAAATATCTCTACCTTCTAATTCTAGAGGAGTATAAGGTTGTACGCTTGTTATTGTTGGAATATTAGATTTTACTAATAATGTTGGAATAATTTGAACAACTCCTCCTATTAAAATCGCCACTGTAGCATATATAGTTAATTTTACAGGCCTTCTTTCTAACCAAGTATGCCAACCTTCTTTAGAAGTTCTGTATTTAGATACTTTTGTTAATGCCGCTGCTTCTGCTAGTTCATCTGTTACTCCACTTCCTGATCTTACCGTTTTAACAATGTTATATAACATTACAAATGCTCCAAGGATAAATAAGCTTCCTCCAATAGCACGCATCCAATACATTGGAATAATTTCGTTTACTGTTTCTAAGAAGTTACCATAAGTTAACGTTCCATCTGGATTAAACTGTTTCCACATTGAAGCTTGCACAAATCCTGCAACATACATTGGTAATGCATACATAATAATACCTAAAGTTCCAATCCAGAAATGGAAGTTAGCCAATGCTGTAGAGTATAATTTTGTTTTGAACATTCTTGGTACTAACCAGTATAACATACCGAAAGTTAAGAATCCGTTCCAAGCTAAGGCTCCTACGTGTACGTGAGCGATAATCCAATCACTAAAGTGCGCAATTGCATTTACATTCTTTAATGATAACATTGGTCCCTCAAAAGTTGCCATACCATAACCTGTAATTGCAACTACCATGAATTTTAATACTGGATCTACTCTTACTTTATCCCAAGCTCCACGAAGAGTTAACAATCCGTTAATCATACCTCCCCAAGATGGTGCAATTAACATTACTGAGAACGCAACTCCTAAATTTTGAGCCCAATCTGGTAATGATGTATATAATAAGTGGTGAGGCCCTGCCCAGATGTAGATAAAAATTAATGACCAAAAGTGCACAATAGATAACCTATATGAATATACTGGACGATTAGCCGCTTTAGGAACAAAGTAATACATTAATCCTAAGAACGGAGTCGTTAAGAAGAATGCCACAGCGTTGTGTCCGTACCACCATTGTACCAGTGCATCTTGAACCCCTGCATACACAGAATAACTTTTCATGAAACTTACTGGCAACTCTAAACTATTAAAAATATGTAATACTGCTACGGTTACAAAAGTTCCTAGGTAAAACCAAATTGCTACATATAAATGACGTTGTCTTCTTTGTAAGATTGTCCAAATCATGTTAGCACCAAAAGCCACCCAAACTAGGGCTATGGCAATATCGATTGGCCATTCTAATTCAGCGTATTCTTTTGAAGTGGTATACCCTAGCGGAAGTGTTATGGCTGCTGCAACAATTATTAACTGCCATCCCCAAAAGTTAAAGTTACTTAAAAAATCACTCGCCATACGGGCTTTCAGTAATCGCTGTAGTGAGTAGTAAACTCCTGCAAAAATGGCATTTCCAACGAATGCAAAAATTACTGCGTTCGTATGTAATGGTCTTAAACGTCCAAAACTTAACCACGAAATACCGTCAGTTAAATTTGGGAATAAAAACATAAAAGCCAATAACAATCCCACTGAAAAACCTACTATTCCCCATAGTAAGGTTGCGTAGATGAATTTTTTTACGATCTTATTATCGTAATAAAATTGTTGCATTTCCATAATCTATTTGAATTTAATATCTATTGTTAATTGTTAGTTCTTTGTTTCCTCTTTTACCAATTCATCATCAAACAACATGCGAACCGACGGCGTGTACGAATCATCGTACTGCCCTTTTTTTACTGAAACAATAAATGCTATAAAGAAAATAATAGCCACTAAAATACTTAGTGATAATAGTAAGTAAATAACGCTCATATCTTGCCTGATAATTATAGTTCAAAGATACTTGTGAAGATTCTCTTAAAATATGACTTTTGTCATGTTTCAAGTTTTTTACACAAAAAAACTCGAAGAAAAAATCTTCGAGTTATTTATTGTTTAAATTGTCATTGAAAACAGTTGGGTTTCAGGTTGTTTTTTGTGTAACTTTTTATCAAATGCCATACAAATATTACGCACATAGGGTCTTGCTTTTTCTGGAACGGTTAACTTATTCCCTTTTATAGAGACCAAACCATCATCTATCATTTCTTCTAATTTTTCTATATGCGTTTCTATATTGTCAATCTGTAACTGCTCTTCTTCCCACGAAGTGGAAAAGTGGCACATGATATTTAAAATATGTTTTCTAATTTTTAAATCTTCTTCAGATAATATATGACCTCTAAACACAGGAATTTCTCCTTCGTTTACAACGCTTTCATACTCTTTTACCGTTTTTACATTTTGTGCAAACCCATACCAAGAATCAGATATTGACGACATTCCTAAACCAATCATTAATTGTGTTTTATTGGCGGTATACCCCATAAAATTACGATGCAACGTTTTCTTTTTTGTGGCTTCATACAAGCTATCAGTAGGTAATGCAAAATGATCCATTCCTATTTCTATGTAACCCATTTCTGCAAACAATTTCTTTCCTATTTCATACAACTCTCGCTTTTCTTCATTTTTTGGTAGGTCATTTTCATTAAATCCTCGCTGTCCAACTCCTTTTACCCACGGAACATGCGCATAACTATAAAACGAAATTCTATCAGGTTCTAGCTCTTTTGTTTTATTAATGGTATGAATTACATTTTCCTTGGTTTGAAACGGAAGTCCAAATACCAAATCGTGACTGATAGATGTATATCCTATTTCTTTTGCCCAATTATGTACGTTTTGAACATTTTCAAAAGGCTGAACTCGATGAATTGCTTCTTGTACTTTTGGATTGTAATCTTGCACTCCAAAACTTACTCGTGTAAATCCTAAGTCATACAAAGTTTGTAGGTGTTCTTTTGTGGTGTTGTTTGGATGCCCTTCAAAACTAAATTCATGATTGGGATGTTTTTCTGCGTTCATAAAAATCCCATCAATTAATCTTTTTAATTGTTTTTCTGAAAAGAATGTTGGAGTCCCTCCTCCTAAATGGATTTCTTTTATTATAGGTGTTTCATCTACCAAATTAACATATAACTGCCATTCTTTTAAAACAGTTTCTATATACGGATCTTCCATTTCATGACGTTTTGTTATATGTTTATGGCATGCACAAAACGTACATAAACTCTCGCAAAATGGTAAGTGAATATATAAGCTAATTCCTTCTGATGAGTTGCTTTCGATAAACGATTGTTTAAAAGTTTTAATCCATTTTTCTTTTGAGAAGCTATCATTCTCCCAATACGGAACGGTTGGATAACTTGTATATCTTGGTCCTGGAATATTATATTTTTGAATAAGTGAATTCATATTCTATGCTACTGTTTTGTTTCATTCTTCATCAAAACCTTTTAAAATGACGATTAAGCCAATTCTAAAGCGATTTCAATCATTTCTTTAAAGGTTTGTTCTCTTTCTTCAGCGGTTGTTCTTTCTCCAGTAACTAAACTATCTGAAATGGTTAAAATTGACAGTGCATTTACTTTATGTTTTGCTGCAACAGTATATAATCCATTTGTTTCCATCTCAACACAAAGCACCCCATAATCTGCCCACTTTTTATAGCTTTCAAATTCATCAGCATAAAACTCATCTGAACTTAAAATATTTCCTGATTTTAGCGGAATTCCTTTGTTTTTTGCTACATCAACTGCTTTTTGGAATAGTTCAAAACTTGCTGTCGGCGCATAGTCGGCTCCGTTGAAACGTATGGTATTTAATCCAGAATTTGTCGATGCTGCCATGGCTATAACAATATCTCTAATTTTTACATCTTCTTGATAAGAACCAGCTGAACCTACTCTTATTAAATTTTTAACTCCATACTCTGTAATTAATTCATGACAATAAATTAATGTGGAAGGAATTCCCATTCCAGTTCCTTGAACAGATATTCGCTTTCCTTGATACGTCCCTGTAAAACCTAGCATTCCACGAACATCATTGTAACACGTTGGATTTTCTAAAAATGTTTCTGCTATCCATTTTGCGCGCATAGGATCACCTGGTAATAAAACAGTTTCTGCTATTTCTCCTTTCTTTGCTTCTATATGTACGCTCATTATTTGTTCTTTTAGATTTTGAGTTATTAAAAACTTATTTTAATACTGATTCTTATCTGAAATACCACTCGTTACTAATGAAACACCTGACGAGGTTCCTAAACGAGTTACTCCCATTTCTATGTACCTCTTAGCTGTTTCAATATCTCTAATACCACCAGCTGCTTTTATCTGTGCTTTTCCATCTACAACACTATCCATTATCGCTACATCTTTAAAAGTAGCCCCTCCAGTACCAAAACCTGTAGATGTTTTTACAAAATCAGCCCCGGCTTCTACCGCTAATTGACTTGCTATTTTTATTTGTTCCTTAGATAGATAACAGTTTTCAAAAATTACTTTTAATATATTTTCTCCTATTTCTTCTTTAATCAACCGAATTTCTTTTTCTACATAATTTTCTTCACCATCTAACAACTTACCTATATTGATAACCATATCTATTTCAGAAGCTCCATTTTTTATACATTCTTTGGCTTCAAAAATTTTAGCTTTGGCAGTCATTCCTCCTAAAGGAAAACCTACTACAGCTGCTATTTTTACATCCGAACCTTTTAACTCTTTGGCTGCCAATTCTACATAACATCCATTTACACAAACTGCATAAAAGTTATGTTTTTTGGCCTCATTACACAGCTTTACTATATCTGCTTTAGTTGCTGTAGCTTTTAATAAAGTATGATCTATATATTTATTAATCTGCATCTTTTTATTTTATTTTTCTACCTAAAATATTGGTAGCTATTGTTGTAAATACTACTACACTAATTGAACTCAACGGCATTAAAATAGCTGCTATTACTGGCATCAACTCCCCCGTTACCGCAAAATAAAGTCCAACAACATTATACATTAAAGATAATAAAAAACAATACTTAATAATTTTTATCGCTTTTTGCGATGCTCTTATATAGTTTCCTATTTCACTAAACTTTGTGGCATCTAAAATAGCATCGCAAGCAGGTGAAAACACATTGATATTTTCCGATAAAGCTATTCCTACATTGCTTTGAGCTAACGCTCCTGCATCATTTAATCCGTCACCAATCATCAATACACTTTTGTTTTTTTCTTGTAGTTCCTCTACATAATGTAGCTTATCTTGCGGTTTTTGATTGAATAAAAATGTTGTTTCTTTAGGTAATAACTCTTCTAAAAACTTCTTTTCTCCTTCATTATCTCCAGAAACTACAGATAATTCATATTTTTTATTTAAGCTTGAAAACAGGTTTTCAACTCCTTTTCTATAAGCATTTTTAAACACAAACTTTCCTTTATACTCATCGTTAACACTAATATGAACCGAAGTATCAAAATTTAATCGTTCTTCTGCATTTTTTACAAAAGAAGACGAACCTATTTTTAATCTTGTTTGTTGATAACTTGTCTCAATTCCCTTTCCTACATATTCTTGGTAATTATCAACTGGTAACATTTCTTCTTCTAAAGAAGCATATAACATTCTACTTAGTGGATGATTTGAAGCTCTTAATGAGCTTTTTAATATCGCTTTTTGGAGTTTATTTAGATCTTCACCTTTATATGTTATCGTATTTTCTTTATTGGTGGTAAGCGTACCTGTTTTATCAAAAATAACTGAGTTTATAGCTGCTAATTGTTCTACTACTGTAGCATTCTTTAAATAAAATTTCTTTCTCCCAAAGATTCGTAGGATATTCCCTAAAGTAAACGGTGCTGCTAAGGCTATGGCACAAGGACATGCAATAATTAGTACTGACGTAAATACGTTTAATGCTACACTTGAATCATAGTATAACCAAAATGCTGTAGACAAAAACGCTATTGACAATACGATGATGGTAAAATTCTTACTGATTTTATCAGTTAGCGTTTTAAACGATGAATTTTTATCTTTTTGAAATACATCATTACTCCACAACTGTGTTAAATAGCTTTGTGAAACCGAAGCTAGTACCTCCATCTCTATACTTCCTGACAGTTGCTTTCCTCCTGCAAATAATTTATCTCCTGACTTTTTATTTACAGGAACAGCCTCACCTGTAACAAAGCTGTAATCTATTTTTGCTTCTCCATTAATTAAAATTCCATCAACAGGAATTAATTCTTGGTTTCTAATTAATAGTCTGTCTCCTTTATTGACATCATAGATTTGCGTGTTTTCTTCTTTTTTATCCGTAGTTATTCTTGTTACTGCAATTGGGAAGTACGATTTGTAATCGCGTTCGAATGACAAGAAATTATAAGTTTTTTGTTGAAAAAACTTCCCTAGTAATAAGAAGAACACTAGCCCTGTTAAACTATCAAAAAAGCCTGTCCCTAAATCCAACATAATCTCTGCTGTACTACGTACAAATAGCACTAAAATTCCAAGAGCAATAGGAACATCAATGTTTAAAATTTTAGAGCGAATTCCTTTGTATGCTGAAATAAAATAATCAACTCCAGCATAAAACACTACAGGTAACGAAAATATAAACATTAACCAACGGAAGATTCCTTTGTATTGCTCTAACCAATATTCTGATACTTCAAAATACTCCGGAAATGATAAAAACATAACATTTCCAAAAGCAAAACCTGCTATTCCTAGTTTATAAATTAAACTACGGTCTACCTTCTTTTTCCCTACCTCATAATCTTCAAGGCTTATGTAAGGTTCATAACCAATAGAACTTAATAGTAATACTATTTCTTTAAGTGATGTTTTTTCGGAATTGTAAGTAATTCGTACTGTTTTCTTTGGGAAATTAACTTGAGATGAAGATACAAACTCTTGTAGTTTGTGTAAGTTTTCTAATACCCAAATACATGAACTACAATGTATATGTGGAATGTATAAATTTACCACTTGTACATTACCATCGTTAAACTCTAATAGTTTATCTACAATGGATTCATTATCCAAGAAATCATATTTTCCTTGTATCTCTTCAGGTATTGCTCCTGGGTTGTTTTGAAAATCGTAATAACAAGTTAAATCGTTCTCTGAAAAAATTTCATAAACCGTTTTGCATCCATTACAACAGAAAAATTTATCTTCTTTTGTAATTGTTTTTGTGTCGCACTCGTTACCACAATGAAAACATGTTGTGCTTTCCATATTTACTCTTTTGCCTAGTACAAATGTCGGATAACATCTCAAATTAAAACATGATAATTGTCAGGTTTTCCGTATATTTGAGTAGCAAAAAAAAGGGCATATCTATGAGCAAGTGTGAGCAATGTATCATCAGAGAATTTAATTCTTTAAAGGCTTTAACAAAAGATGAATTGATAAGAATAACAGGATGTAAAACGTCTAAAAAAATAAAAAAAGGAGAAGTTCTCTTTGATGAAGGCGAATACATAAATGGTGTTTTTTGTGTTAAAGACGGTGTTTGTAAAGTGTCTAAAATGAGTGATAATGGTAGAGACCAAATTATTCATTTAATAAAAAAAGGAGATATTTTAGGAGAGCGAAGTTTGATTAACAATGAAGCTTCCAATTTAAAAGCTATTGCCGTTAATGATATGGAAGTATGTTTTATTCCTAAAGAAGAAATTATTAGAGATTTAGAAAACAACTCTAACTTTTCTATGGACATTTTGAAAAAAATGGCCAATTCTTTAAAGAAAGCAGATGATATTATAGTAGATATGGCTCAAAAAACCGTAAAACAACGTTTAGCTGCTACTCTTTTGCTTTTAGACTCTAAGTTTGACAAGAACGAAAATGGCTCTATAAATATTAATTTATCTCGAGAAGATATGGCTAATATTATTGGAACAGCAACGGAAAGTGCTATTCGTTTACTTTCAGAGTTTAAAAAGAAAAAACTAATTGATTTAAAGGGTAAAGAAATTTTTATAACCGATTTAAAAGCTTTAAAAGAGCTTTCAGAAGGTTTTTAAAACAAAAAAATCGTCTATATAGACGATTTTTTTTTTAAGCTTCCCCTGTGGTTCCACCAAAGTTCATTGGAATTGGTGGTTGCTCATAATCTTTTATTTCTCCATGTGCTTGTTCAAACTTACGAATATTATCTGCTAATGCTTTCGATAAACGTTTAGCATGCTGTGGTGTTAAGATTATTCTTGATTTTACTTTTGCCTTAGGAACTCCTGGCATAATATTAATAAAATCTACTATAAACTCAGAAACTGAATGGTTTATAATAGCTAAATTACTATACGTTCCTTCTGCTATTTCTTGGTCTAGCTCTATATTTAATTGCGGCTCTTTCTTATTGTCTTCCATAATTAAGTCTCTTAATATATTTTAGTTAAAAAAATAAGGGTTTAGAGTTCTAAGAACTCTAAACCCTTGATATTATTTATAAACTTAAGTTTTTATAAACTTTGTTCAATCTCATCCTTAGGTCCAACTACGATATCTTCGTAAGCTCTCATTCCTGTACCTGCTGGTATACGTTTACCAACAATTACGTTTTCTTTTAATCCTTCTAAGGTATCAATTTTACCATTTACAGCGGCTTCATTTAATACTTTAGTTGTTTCCTGGAATGATGCAGCTGAGATAAATGACTTCGTTTGTAACGATGCTCTTGTAATACCTTGTAATACTTGCTCAGCTGTTGCTGGTTGAGCATCACGTGCTACTACTAAGTTTTTATCTTCTCTACGTAATAAAGAGTTTTCATCTCTTAATTGACGGGCTGAAACTATTTGTCCTGGTTTCAAGTTAGCAGAATCTCCTGAGTCTTCAACAACTTTCATTCCGTAAATAGCATCATTTTCTTTGATGAAATCCGTTTTATGAACTAATTGATTTTCTAAGAATAAAGTATCTCCTGAATCAATAATCCTAACTTTACGCATCATTTGACGTACTACTACTTCAAAGTGCTTGTCGTTAATTTTTACCCCTTGTAAACGGTATACTTCTTGGATCTCGTTTACTAAGTATTCTTGAACTGCTGAAGGTCCTTTGATATTTAAGATATCAATAGGAGTAATTGCTCCATCAGATAATGGCATTCCTGCTTTGATAAAGTCGTTTTCTTGAACTAAGATTTGATTAGATAACTTAATTAAGTATTTCTTAATCTCTCCTGTTTTAGATTCGATAATAATTTCACGGTTACCACGCTTAATCTTACCAAATGACACAACTCCATCAATTTGTGCTACTACAGCTGGGTTAGAAGGGTTACGCGCTTCGAATAACTCAGTTACACGTGGTAAACCTCCTGTAATATCTCCTGCTTTACCAGACTTACGAGGAATCTTAACTAATGTTTTACCAGTTTCTACTTTATCTCCATCATTTACCATTAAATGAGCTCCTACAGGTAAACTATACGAACGTAAAGCATTACCATCAGCATCTTCAATAATTAATGAAGGAATGATTTTTTTATTCTTAGAATCTGTTATTACTTTTTCTTGGAATCCTGTTTGTTCATCGACTTCTACAGAATAGTTAATTCCTTGTTCTAAATTGTCGAACTTAACTTTACCTCCAAATTCAGAAACAATAACTCCGTTAAATGGATCCCATTGACATACTGCATCTCCTTTCTTGATCGTCTTTCTTTCTTTATCAAAGATAATAGAACCGTAAGGAATTATGTTAGTACTTAATACGATGCCTGTTTTCTTATCAGTAATTTTAATTTCTGCAGTACGAGAAATTACGATATCTACTTCTTCGCCTGCTGAATCTTTACCTTTTACAGTACGTAAGTCATCAATAGTTACAGAACCGTCGAATTTTGCGATTAACTTATTGTCTTCAGAAATGTTTCCTGCTACCCCTCCAACGTGGAATGTACGTAATGTTAACTGTGTACCTGGTTCTCCAATAGACTGTGCAGCAATTACACCAACTGCTTCACCTCTTTGAACTTTTTGACCTGTTGATAAACTTTGCCCGTAACATTTCTCACAAATTCCTCTTTCAGATTCACATGTTAATGCTGAACGAACTTCAACTTTATCTACGCCTGATGCTTCAATTTTGTCAGCTAAAATTGGAGTAATCAACTCTCCTGCTTCAACTAATAATTCATCTGTAGTTGGAGCATAAACATCATATAATGCTGTACGTCCTGAAATTCTTTCACTTAAAGGTTCAACGATTTCATCGTTTTTCTTTAAGGCAGAAACTTCTAATCCTCTTAATGTACCACAATCTTCTTCGTTTACGATAACATCTTGAGATACGTCTACTAAACGACGTGTTAAATATCCTGCATCGGCTGTTTTTAATGCGGTATCGGCAAGTCCTTTACGTGCACCGTGCGTAGAGATAAAGTATTCTAAAATTGATAACCCTTCTTTAAAGTTCGATAAAATTGGGTTTTCAATAATTTCTCCACCTCCTGCGGTCGATTTTTTAGGTTTTGCCATTAATCCACGCATACCAGTTAACTGACGAATCTGCTCTTTCGATCCACGTGCTCCAGAATCTAACATCATAAACACTGAGTTAAATCCTTGCTGGTCTTCACGTAAACGCTTCATAGATAATTCAGTTAATCGGTTGTTGGTAGATCCCCAAACATCAATTACCTGATTATAACGTTCTTTTTGCGTTAACATACCCATGTTATAATTCATAACAATTCCATCCACTTCTTCGTTCGCTTCAGCAATCATGGTATGTTTTTCTTCCGGAATAATGATATCTCCTAATGAGAAAGATAAACCACCTTGGAAGGCAAATTTATACCCCATTCCTTTGATATCATCTAAGAACTTACCTATTGATGGAATATCTGTTACTTTTAGGATATTACCAATAATTCCACGTAATGATTTCTTTGTTAATACCTCATTAATATACCCTGCTTGTTCAGGTACCACTTCGTTAAATAATACTCTACCAACAGTAGTTTCTATTAATTGAGTTACTAACTCACCATTCTCGTTAAAGTCTTTAGTTCTTACTTTTATTCCAGCATTTAAGTCTACTTGCTCCTCATTATAAGCAATAGTTACTTCTTCTGGAGAATAGAAAGTTAACCCTTCACCTTTAATAGGTACTTCTGGAGTTGACTTTCTTTCTTTTGTCATATAATATAACCCTAAAACCATATCCTGAGATGGTACCGTAATTGGTGCTCCATTTGCAGGGTTTAAAACATTATGAGAAGCTAACATTAATAACTGTGCTTCTAAAATTGCTTCTGGTCCTAATGGTAAGTGAACCGCCATTTGATCCCCATCAAAATCGGCATTAAATGCCGTACATACTAATGGGTGTAAACGAATTGCCTTTCCTTCAATTAATTTTGGTTGGAAAGCTTGAATACCTAAACGGTGTAAGGTAGGGGCACGGTTTAATAAAACAGGGTGTCCTTTAATTACATTTTCTAAGATATCCCAAACAACTGGTTCTTTTCTGTCAATTATTTTCTTTGCAGATTTAACTGTCTTAACAATTCCTCTTTCGATTAACTTACGAATAACGAAAGGTTTGTATAATTCAGCTGCCATATCTTTTGGCAATCCACATTCGTATAATTTTAATTCTGGTCCAACAACAATTACCGAACGTGCAGAGTAATCAACACGTTTACCTAATAAGTTTTGACGGAAACGTCCTTGCTTACCTTTTAAACTATCAGATAATGATTTTAATGGTCTGTTAGACTCTGTTTTTACAGCTGATGATTTACGTGTGTTATCAAATAATGAATCTACTGATTCTTGTAACATACGTTTTTCATTACGTAAAATTACTTCTGGTGCTTTAATTTCCATTAATCGTTTTAAACGATTGTTACGGATAATTACACGACGATATAAATCATTTAAGTCAGAAGTAGCAAAACGACCTCCATCTAATGGTACTAATGGACGTAATTCTGGTGGAATAACCGGAATTACCTTCATAATCATCCATTCTGGATTGTTTTCTCTATTTTTTTGAGAATCTCTGAATGCTTCTACAACATTTAGACGCTTTAATGCTTCATTTTTACGTTGCTTAGAAGTTTCAGTGTTTGCTTTATGACGCAATTGATATGATAACTCGTCTAAATCGATTCTTTCTAATAAATCAATTAAACACTCTGCACCCATTTTAGCGATAAACTTATTAGGGTCAGAATCTTCTAAATACATATTTTCTTGTGGAAGCTCATCTATGATATCTAAGTATTCTTCCTCAGTTAAGAAGTCCATTTTTTGTAATGGTTCTCCTTCGGCATTCTTAGCAATACCTGGTTGAATTACTACGTAACGTTCGTAGTAAATAATCATATCTAACTTCTTAGATGGTAACCCTAAAAGGTATCCCATTTTGTTAGGTAATGATCTAAAGTACCAAATATGTGCAACTGGTACTACTAAGTTAATATGACCTACTCTATCTCTACGTACTTTTTTCTCAGTAACTTCAACACCACAACGGTCACAAACGATACCTTTATATCGAATTCTTTTATATTTACCACACGCACACTCATAGTCTTTTACAGGACCAAAGATACGCTCACAAAACAATCCATCTCTTTCTGGTTTGTGTGTACGGTAGTTTATAGTTTCTGGTTTTAACACCTCTCCTTTAGAAGCCTCTAAAATAGACTCAGGTGATGCTAAACCTATTGAAATTTTGTTAAACTTCTTAACAGTGTATTTTTCGTTTTTTCTTGCCATGATAATGGATTCGAATTAAAAATAAATGTCTTATAATAAGACTGATATTGAAAAAATGATTTGCCTCAGAGCTTACACTCTGAGACATTTCACTGTGATTATTCTTCTAATTTAACGTCTAATCCTAAACCTTTAAGTTCGTGCATTAATACGTTAAATGATTCTGGTAAACCTGGTTCTGGCATTGCTTCTCCTTTAACGATAGACTCGTAAGTTTTTGCTCTACCTAATACATCATCAGACTTAACAGTTAAGATTTCTCGTAAGATACTTGATGCACCATATGCTTCAAGTGCCCATACCTCCATCTCACCAAAACGCTGACCTCCAAACTGTGCTTTACCTCCTAATGGTTGCTGAGTAATTAATGAGTAAGGTCCAATAGAACGCGCGTGCATCTTATCTTCAATCATGTGACCTAACTTAATCATATAAATTACTCCTACCGTTGCAGGCTGATCGAAACGTTTACCTGTACCTCCATCATATAAATATGTGTGTCCGTAACGTGGTATTCCTGCTTCATCAGTTAAAGCATTGATTTGATCAATTTTTGCACCATCAAAAATTGGTGTTGCATACTTTTGACCTAATTTTTGACCTGCCCATCCAAGAACAGTTTCATAAATCTGACCAATGTTCATACGAGATGGTACCCCTAATGGGTTTAATACGATATCTACTGGTGTTCCGTCTTCTAAGAAAGGCATATCTTCTTGACGTACAATACGTGCAACAATACCTTTATTTCCGTGACGTCCTGCCATCTTATCTCCTACTTTTAATTTACGTTTCTTAGCTACATAAATTTTAGCAAGTTTTAAGATACCTGCTGGTAATTCGTCTCCTACAGAGATTGTAAATTTCTCACGACGTAAAACTCCTTGTAGGTCGTTTACTTTAATCTTGTAATTGTGAACTAATTCTACAACTAATTGATTTAAGTCTTTATCAGTAGTCCAAGTTCCACTTAAATGTGTAAAGTCTTCTACAGAGTTTAACATTTTTTGTGTAAACTTTTTACCTTTTGGCAATACTTCTTCTCCTAAGTCGTTATACACTCCTTGAGAAGTTTTTCCTGATACTAAGTTGAATAACTTTTCAACTAAAACATCTTTTAATTCTTCAAACTTAGACACATAAGATGCTTCTAAAGCTGCTATTGCTTCTTTATCACGAGCACGCTTATTCTTATCTTTTACTGCGCGTTTGAATAATTTTTTGTTAATTACAACTCCTCTTAATGATGGAGACGCTTTTAATGATGCATCTTTTACATCTCCTGCTTTATCACCAAAGATAGCACGTAATAACTTTTCTTCTGGAGTAGGGTCAGATTCTCCTTTTGGTGTAATTTTACCAATTAAAATATCACCAGGATTTACTTCTGCTCCAATACGAATCATTCCATTTTCATCTAAGTCTTTTGTAGCCTCTTCAGAAACATTAGGAATATCGTTTGTTAATTCTTCAGCTCCTAATTTAGTATCACGAACATCTAATGAATATTCATCAATATGAATAGAAGTAAAGATATCTTCACGAACTACTTTTTCAGAAATCACAATTGCATCCTCAAAGTTATACCCTTTCCAAGGCATAAAGGCTACTTTCATGTTTCTACCTAAAGCTAATTCTCCTTTTTGTGTTGCATATCCTTCACAAAGTACTTGACCTTCTTCAACTCTATCACCTACTTTTACAATCGGTTTTAAGTTGATATTAGTACCTTGGTTTGTTTTTCTAAACTTAATTAAGTCGTACGACACTTCATCAGAATCAAAGCTAACCATGCGCTCTTCTTCTGTCCTATCGTACTTAATTGTTATTTTATTGGCGTCTACATATTCTACAACTCCTGCTCCTTCAGCATTGATTAAGATACGAGAATCTTTTGCTACTCTACGTTCTAAACCAGTACCAACAATTGGAGACTCTGGACGTAATAATGGAACTGCTTGACGCATCATGTTCGATCCCATCAGTGCACGGTTCGCATCATCATGCTCTAAGAAAGGAATTAATGATGCCGAAATCGAAGCAATTTGATTAGGAGCAACGTCCATATAATTAATTGCTTCAGGGTTTTCCACTGGAAAATCTCCTTCTTCACGTGCAATAACTCTTTCGCTCTCTATTTTACCATCATTTGCTACTGGTAAATTAGATTGAGCAATTTTCATTCCTTCTTCTTCTTCTGCTGATAAATAAATTGGTTCTTCAGAAGAGACTGAACCATTATCTACCTTTTTGTATGGAGTTTCAATGAATCCCATATTATTTACTTTAGCATAAACCGCTAAAGAAGAAATAAGTCCAATGTTTGGTCCTTCAGGTGTTTCAATCGGACATAAACGACCATAATGCGTATAGTGAACGTCACGAACCTCGAAACCTGCTCTTTCACGTGATAAACCTCCAGGTCCTAAAGCTGATAAACGACGCTTATGAGTAATCTCTGCTAATGGATTTGTTTGATCCATAAATTGAGATAACTGGTTGGTACCAAAGAAGGAGTTAATTACTGAAGATAACGTCTTAGCGTTAATTAAGTCGATTGGAGTAAACACCTCATTATCACGAACATTCATTCTCTCACGAATAGTACGTGCCATACGAGCTAAACCTACACCAAATTGACCTGCTAATTGCTCACCAACAGTTCTAACACGACGATTAGATAAGTGATCGATATCATCTACTTCAGCCTTTGAATTGATTAATTCAATTAAGTACTTAATGATTGTAATGATATCATTCTTAGTTAATACTTTTTGATCTAAATCTTCATTTAACTGAAGTTTAGTATTCATTCTAAAACGTCCTACTTCACCTAAACTATAACGTTGCTCTGAGAAGAATAATTTTTCAATAATACCTCTTGCAGTTTCCTCATCTGGCGGTTCAGCATTACGTAATTGTCTATATACATGCTCTACAGCTTCCTTTTCAGAGTTTGTAGGGTCTTTTTGTAATGTATTGTGAATGATGGCATAATCTGCTTGCTGATTGTCTTCTTTATGTAACAAAACTGTTTTTGCACCTGCTTCAATTATTTCATCAATATGTTCTTTTTCTATAATAGTATCACGGTCGAAAATGATTTCGTTACGCTCAATAGAGACAACTTCTCCTGTATCTTCATCTACGAAATCTTCATGCCAAGTTTTTAATACTCTTGCTGCTAATTTACGCCCTAATACTTTCTTTAATCCAGCTTTAGAAACTTTTACTTCTTCAGCTAAATCAAAAATCTCTAAAATATCTTTATCTCTTTCAAAACCTATGGCTCTGAATAACGTTGTTACTGGTAATTTTTTCTTTCTATCAATATAAGCATACATTACTTGATTGATATCGGTAGCAAATTCAATCCAAGAACCTTTGAATGGAATTACTCTTGCAGAGTATAACTTGGTTCCATTAGCGTGGAAAGATTGCCCAAAGAATACACCTGGTGAACGGTGTAATTGTGACACTACAACTCTTTCTGCACCATTAATAATAAAGGTACCAGAGTTTGTCATATAAGGAATTGTACCTAAATACACATCTTGAACGATTGTTTCGAAATCTTCGTGTTCTGGGTCAGTACAATATAATTTTAAACGTGCTTTTAGAGGTACACTGTGAGTTAATCCACGCTCGATACATTCTTGAATGCTATACCTTGGAGGATCTACAAAGTAGTCTAAAAATTCTAATACAAATTGATTACGTGTATCTGTAATCGGGAAGTTATCCATGAAAGTTTTATACAAACCTTCTTCTCCTCGCTCTTCAGCTTTAGTTTGCAATTGGAAGAAATCTTGAAAAGACTTCACCTGAATATCTAAAAAGTCTGGATAATCAGCTCCTAACTGCGATGACGCGAAGTTAATTCTTTCAGTAGTATTTATCGTTGCCAAAAGAGATGCTATTTTTAATTAAAAATATTATTTTTGAAACTTAATTGTTTCAATACTGCAATTTTAATTGCTCTTACTGATTAAAAATCAGCACTTTATAATCGTAAATTCACAAATACAAAAATTGTGAAAAATAAAGAACGAATATATACACAAAATGGTTTAGGCCTAAAAACATGAGTCTTTAGTACCTAAACCTTTATTGTTTTTTCCCGTTTTCTATAATTCGGGAGTATAGCTTACTTAAGCTCTACCTCAGCTCCTGCTTCTTCTAAAGACTTTTTAAGACCTTCAGCCTCATCTTTAGATACACCTTCTTTGATTGGTGCTGGTGCGCTATCTACAATACCTTTAGCTTCTTTTAATCCTAATCCAGTTAATTCTTTAACTAATTTTACAACTGCTAATTTAGATCCTCCAGCTGCTTTTAAGATTACATCAAACTCAGTTTTCTCTTCTGCTGCATCTCCACCACCTGCTGCTGGTCCTGCTACTGCTACTGCTGCTGCTGCTGGCTCAATACCATACTCTTCTTTTAAAATATCAGCTAATTCATTAACTTCTTTTACTGTTAAGTTAACTAATTGTTCTGCGAAATCTTTTAAATCTGCCATTTTAATTGTTTTTTAAAAATTTTATTTATTTAGTTTATTAGTGCGCGAAATTATTTTTCTGATAATGTCTTTAAGATACCTGATAATTTACCTCCACCTGACTGTAATGCTGAAACAACATTCTTAGCAGGAGATTGTAATAAGGTAATAATATCTCCAATAAGTTCTTCTCTAGATTTGATGTTTACAAGAGCATCTAATTGGTCATCTCCAATATAAACTGCCTCTTCTACATACGCCCCTTTTAATAAAGGACGATCTTTTGATTTTTTTCTGAACTCTTTGATAACTTTTGCTGGTGCATTTGCTGCTTCAGCAATTAACATTGAAGTGTTACCTTTTAATACCTCTGGTAATTCTCCGAAATCTTTATCAGAAGCTTCCATTGCTTTTGAAAGCAATGTGTTTTTAACAACAGCCAATTGTACGTTCGCTTTAAAACATGCTCTACGTAAGTTAGATGTAGTAGCTGCATCTAAACCAGAAATATCTGCTAAATAGATCGTGCTAGTATCTGCTAATTGTGCTGTTAAATCTTGTATTACTTGTGATTTTTCCTCTCTAGTCATAATTAAAAAGTTTTAACTGCCTTACGATACTGTTTTAACATCTACAGCTACACTAGGACTCATAGTAGAAGACATAAAAATACTTTTAATATAAGTTCCTTTAGCCGCTGTTGGCTTTAATTTAATTAATGTTTGAATTAACTCGTTTGCATTTTCTTCAATCTTTGCAGCATCGAAAGATGCTTTTCCGATTGCAGCGTGTACAATACCAGTTTTATCTACTTTAAAGTCGATTTTACCAGCTTTTACTTCTTGTACTGCTTTTGCAACATCCATAGTTACTGTACCAGTTTTAGGGTTAGGCATTAAACCACGAGGACCTAATACACGTCCTAAAGGACCTAATTTACCCATTACGCTTGGCATAGTAATAATAACGTCAACATCAGTCCAACCTCCTTTAATTTTTTGAAGGTACTCATCTAATCCAACGTAATCAGCACCAGCTTCTTTAGCTTCTGCTTCTTTATCTGGAGTAACTAATGCTAAAACTTTTACATCTTTACCAGTTCCGTGAGGTAATGTTACAACACCACGAACCATTTGATTAGCTTTACGAGGATCTACTCCTAAACGTACTGCTAAATCTACAGATGCGTCAAACTTTACGTTTGTAATCTCTTTAACTAATGCTGATGCATCTTGTAAGCTATAAACTTTAGAGCTATCTACTTTAGCACGAGCTTCTTTTTGCTTTCTAGTAATTGCCATTTCTAAATATCTTTTAAAGTTTAAGCAGGTGCATCACCTGTTACTGTTAATCCCATAGAACGAGCTGTTCCAGCAATCATTCTCATTGCAGACTCTACTTCAAAGGCATTCATATCTACCATTTTGTCTTCTGCAATTCCACGAATTTGATCCCAAGAAACGCTTGCTACTTTTTTCCTATTAGGTTCTCCTGAACCTTTCTTAATTTTGGCCGCTTCTAATAACTGTACTGCAGCTGGTGGAGTTTTTACAACAAACTCAAATGATTTGTCTGTATAAACTGTAATAACAACAGGTAATACTTTACCTTGTTTGTCCTGTGTACGAGCATTAAACTGCTTACAGAACTCCATGATGTTAACACCGGCAGCACCTAAAGCGGGTCCAACTGGTGGCGACGGATTCGCTGCACCTCCCCTAACTTGTAGTTTAACTAATTTACTTACTTCTTTTGCCATTGTTTAAGATTTAACGATGTGTTTAAATTGGAAGCTTAAACCCATCAAAATATAGGTGTAACAATTATATTTTCTCTACTTGCATATAGTTTAACTCTAATGGAGTTTTTCTTCCGAAAATCTTTACCATTACTTCTAACTTACGCTTTTCTTCATTTACCTTTTCAACAGTTCCATCAAACCCATTGAAAGGACCATCAATTACTTTTACAGTTTCTCCAACTGAATAAGGAATTGCAATATTTTCATCTTTAACAGAAAGTTCATCAACTTTACCTAGCATTCTGTTTACTTCTGATTTACGCATTGGTACAGGGTCACCTCCTTTTGTTTCTCCTAAGAAACCAATAACACCTGTTACTGATTTAATTACGTGAGGAACTTCCCCTGCTAAATTAGCCTCAACCATTACATAACCAGGAAAGTAAACTCTTTCTCTGTTTATTTTCTTTCCGTTTCTTACTTGAATAACTTTTTCTGTAGGAACAATTACTTGGTTCACAAAATCAGACAACCCATGACGAGCAATTTCAGTCTCAATGTAAGTTTTCACTTTATTTTCTTGACCTCCAATAGCTCTTACCACATACCACTTCATCACCGAATCAGCCATCATTAAAACATTTTAAAGAAGTTATCTAACCCTGTTTGAAAAACCTTATCTATCCCCGCTACAGCTAAAGCAAATACGATTGTAAATGCTGCAACTACTACAGTAGACTTTTGAGCTTCTTCACGAGAAATCCAAGTCATGTTGGTATTTAATTCTTCAAAAGAATCTTTAATGTATTGTATAAAGTTACTCATATTTTATCCTTTTAACGAGTTGCAGTATTCACCACAACTCGTTTTAGTTTTGCACGGGTTGAGAGGCTCGAACTCCCGACACCTGGTTTTGGAGACCAGTGCTCTACCAACTGAGCTAAACCCGTATTTTAAAGGAGCCTCTCTTTAAAAAGAGACTCCTTATACTTTATTATTAAACTATAATTAGTCTAAGATTTCAGTTACCTGACCAGCTCCTACTGTTCTACCTCCCTCACGGATTGCGAACTGTAAACCTGTGTTTAATGCGATAGGTTGGATTAAGTCAACAGTAATAGTTAAGTTATCACCTGGCATTACCATTTCAACTCCTTCTGGTAAGTTAATGTTACCTGTTACGTCAGTTGTACGTACGTAGAACTGTGGACGGTAGTTGTTGTGAAATGGAGTGTGACGTCCACCTTCTTCTTTCTTTAAGATATACACCTCAGCTTTAAACTTAGCGTGTGGAGTAATAGAACCTGGCTTACAGATTACCATTCCTCTCTTAATTTGAGTTTTTTCAATACCTCTTAATAAGATACCTGCGTTATCTCCTGCCTCACCTCTATCTAAGATTTGACGGAACATCTCGATACCAGTTACAGTAGATGTTAATTTTTCATCTCCCATACCGATAATCTCAACAGGATCTCCTGTATTAATGATACCAGTTTCGATACGTCCAGTTGCTACTGTACCACGACCAGTAATAGAGAATACATCCTCGATTGGCATTAAGAAATCTTTTTCAGTATCTCTTGGTGGCTCTTCGATCCAAGTATCAACAGCTTCCATTAACTCTAATACTGTATCAACCCACTTTTGCTCTCCGTTTAATGCACCTAAAGCAGAACCAGAAACTACAGGACCATTATCTCCATCATACTCATAGAAAGATAATAAATCTCTCACTTCCATTTCTACTAACTCTAATAACTCTTCGTCATCAACCATATCAACTTTGTTTAAGAAAACAACGATACGTGGAATACCTACCTGACGACCTAATAAGATGTGCTCACGAGTTTGTGGCATTGGACCATCAGTAGCAGCTACTACTAAGATAGCTCCATCCATTTGCGCAGCACCAGTTACCATGTTCTTTACGTAATCGGCGTGACCTGGACAGTCAACGTGCGCGTAGTGACGGTTAGCTGTTGCATACTCTACGTGAGAAGAGTTAATTGTGATACCTCTTTCTTTTTCTTCTGGAGCGTTATCGATTTGATCAAAAGCTCTCTGCTCAGAAAATCCAGCATCTGCTAATACTTTAGTAATTGCAGCAGTTAAAGTAGTTTTACCGTGATCTACGTGACCAATAGTACCTACGTTTAAGTGCGGTTTCGAACGATCATAAGTTCCTTTTGCCATGATTATTAATTTTAATTCTTAGTTAAATATATTTAGTGTTATTTTTAAACTCTTGTCAAATAAACTCTAAAATAGAGCCAACAACGGGATTTGAACCCGTGACCTCATCCCTACCAAGGATGCGCTCTACCAACTGAGCTATGTCGGCAACGAATTTAGAGCGGGAGACCAGGTTCGAACTGGCGACATTCAGCTTGGAAGGCTGACGCTCTACCAACTGAGCTACTCCCGCAATAAAATTTCATTAAGATAGTGGGGAGAGCAGGATTCGAACCTGCGAAGTCGTAAGACAACGGAGTTACAGTCCGTCCCATTTGGCCGCTCTGGAATCTCCCCTAAACCTTAAATAATATTTTAATGAACTTTTATTTTTTAGAGCCGATGGAGGGACTCGAACCCACGACCTGCTGATTACAAATCAGCTGCTCTAGCCAGCTGAGCTACATCGGCTTTTGTTATAAAAAAACAATCCGCTATTTCTAACGGACTGCAAATGTAAAAAGTAATTTTTAATTTTTAAAACTTTTTTAATTATTTTTTATCGTTTTTATGAGACTAAGGCATCCTTTGATTTTTCTTTTGATTTTTGCAACTGTCTTTTTAAAGATTCTACAGACACACTAATACCTTCCTCAAAGGTCTTAGTTTGCTTTTTCACCATTAATTCGCTTCCTGGTATATTAATTTTTACTTCAGTTATTTTATTCTCCTTTTCACTCGTTTTTTGCACTTTTAAAAACACTTCTGCATCAACGATCTTATCATGAAATTTCTCTAATCCTCCTATTTTTTTCTCAATGAAGTCTATTAATTTTTGGTCTGCTGAGAAATTTACTGATTGTGTGAATACCTTCATAATTCTTCGATCTTTTAATTTGACCCTCTAGGGTGAGTCTTGTTATACACTTTTTTTATTTGCTCCAAGCTATTGTGCGTATAAACTTGGGTAGAGGCTAAACTTGAATGCCCTAGTAATTCTTTAACCGAATTTAACGACGCACCGTTGTTAAGTAAATGTGTAGCAAAAGCATGCCTTAATATATGGGGGCTTTTTTTTGATTTTGTTGACACTCTACTAAAGTACAAATTTATTATTCGGTAAACAAGGGTTTCATAAATTTTAACGCCTTTTTTAGTCACTAAAAGCACCTCTAGATCTACATCCTCAATTCCTCTTTTTTGTCTTAAATATTCTTGTAAAGTTTTATACACTGACGGCAAGATCGTTACATACCTTTCTTTATTTCTTTTTCCTAATACTTTTATTGTTCTACTAGTATGATCTATATCTTTTTCTTTAACATTTATTAACTCAATCCTTCTCATTCCAGTTGAATACAACATTTCCACAATCAATCTATCTCTTACTGATTCAAAATCTGACCTCTCTTTTATTAGTTTTAAAACTTCTTCTACCTCATTTTGATCAAAGGGAGTTTGTATTTTTTTTTGAACTTTTAGCGCCTTATGATTTGAAAGCGGATTCACTGTTACTTCCCCTATTTTTTGCAGAAACTTATAAAAGGTCTTTAAAGAGCTTACTTTTCTATTTACGCTTCTATTTGATATATTATCATTTACCAAACTAACAATCCATGTTCTAATTTGATTGTAATGAATACCCTCTAAATCCTTTTGATCAAACTCAACCTCACAAAAATCTTTAAACGCTATTAAATCCGTTTTATATGCTTGAATTGTATTTTTTGAATACTTTTTCTCAAACTCTAAATACTCTAAAAAAGCTTCTATTAGCATTATTTATCTTATTTATTAATTGAAGATACAAAAAAAAAACCTGTATTGATATCAATACAGGTTTTTCACTTTTTAGGATGATTACTATCCTACTTCTTCTTGAGTTCTTAATCTCTGAACATAAGATGCTTTAATCATTTGAGCTCGTTTTGCCACAGATGGCTTAGTAAACTGCTTTCTGTTACGTAATTGCTTCATCGTTTTTGTACGATCAAATTTACGTTTATAACGTTTTAACGCTCTATCGATATTCTCTCCTTCTTTAACTGGAATGATTAACATATTTTTGCACCTCCTTTCATCGTAGTTTCTATATCTTTAAAAATTGACAACGTTCAGTATATCAATCAATTATATTATTTTATTTCATTTTTGGACGGCAAAGATACAAAGTATTCTTTAAAAACACACTATTTTATTTCTTTTTAGTTTAAAAATGAGGCAAATAAAAATCCTGCTTTCACAGGATTTTTACTTAAATATTTATCAAGAACCTATAAATAAATTATAAGTATTTCTTATCAATGATCATTTTTACAAAATAGAAAGTATTAAGTAGCTGGCCTATACTCCTTCTTATCTATTACCATTTTTGCAATAATTTCTTTTAATATTTCTGAAGTACCTCCCCCTATTGGTCCTAATCGACTGTCACGTAATAAACGTGCCATTGGATACTCTTCCATATAGCCATAACCTCCTAGTAACTGTAAAGCATCGTATATAACCTCATCTGCCATTTTAGTAGATAATAGTTTACTCATACTTGCTTCTTTTACGACATAAATGCCATCGTTTAATCGTTTTGCTATGGAATAGTTATATTCTCTACACATATCTACTCTACTAGCCATTTCTGCTACTTTATGACGTAAAGCTTGAAATTTATCTAATGTTTTTCCAAAAGCTTCACGTTCACTCATATATTGTACTACATAATCAACAGCATATTCCGCACGCGCATGAGCATTGATTCCCATTACTAATCTTTCTAAAGCAAAGTGTTGCATTATATATGGAAATCCTTTTCCTTCTTCCCCCATTAAGTTTTCAGCAGGTATTACCACATTATCAAAAGCTATTTCAGCAGTGTCTGAAGCTCTCCACCCTAATTTATCTAACTTAGTTGACGATATTCCTGGAGTATCTCTATCAACTATAAAAATACTCATTCCTTTATGTTTATCATCAGGGTTAGTTTTAGCTGCTACTACTAAGTAATCAGAATATACTCCATTTGTGATAAACGTTTTAGATCCATTAATCACATATGAATCTCCTTTTTTTATTGCTGTAGTACGCATTCCTGCTACATCACTTCCTCCAAAAGGTTCTGTAATACATAAACACCCTATTTTATCTCCTTCTATACTTGGTGTTAAATATTCATTCTTAATTCGATCATCTCCTTCTTTATTTACATGTGTCATTGCTAAATAAGCATGTGCCCACATATTAGCTGCAAAACCTCCTGAGTTTATTTTTTGTAGTTCTTCTAAAAAAATAACTGTATAAAAAAGATCTAAACCTAATCCTCCATATTCTTCAGGTTGGTTTAAACCAAAGTATCCCATTTCACCGAACTTCTTCCAGATAAAACGCTCTACCGTACCTTCTTTCTCCCATTTATCTATATGAGGAACTACCTCTTTTTGTAAAAAATCTCTAAAACTCTGACGAAAGGCTTCATGCTCTTCGGTAAAGTACATACTATTCATAGTGGTTTGTTTATTAAATTTTGTTGCTTGTTTATTCTGCTTTCAAATATAAGATTATTCTATCGTATTTATTTAGTGGAAAATCTTTAATATTTCTTAATTCTGATATATCTTGTAGCTCAGCTACTTCATCTCGATATTCAAATATCTTTTTACATAACTCATAATCAATATATGGATTTTTTAACACTTCTTTGAATTTGGCTGTATTTACATTTACTTTTTTAATAGTTGGTTTTTTAATTACAGTAAAAGTTTGCATGACTTTGTTTGCTGCAGCTTTATTTATTCCCCAAACTTCATATAATTGTTTTGAGAATGAATACCCTTGTAACTTCTTTCTATACTTTATAATTCGAGAAGATAATACTTCTCCAACACCACTAATAGTTTCAAAATCTTGTTGAGTGGCTTTATTAATATCATTAGTAGAAATTTTATATTCCTTATTATATGTATGCCTTTCACTTAAACCTAACTCTATTTTACTTTTCTTCTTTTGGTTTTCTTTTTTCACAACCCAATCTGGAAATTTAAAATAAGGAGCTATGCTATTCAATAGACTATCAGATATTTTTGTTACTTGTTTAAAATCTTTAGCTGAGTTAATCCATTTATTTTGTTTTCTGTAATTATGTAATCTATCTATTTCCTCTACAGACATTCCTAGTTGATAACCTTTAAAGTCTGTTATATAATTTGGATTGAATGGATATCGTTTAGGTTTTCTTTTAATCAATTCAATTCTTTTCAAACTATCAATAGTATTTTGAAGAGCTACTAGCTCTTTCTTATTTATACCCTCTATTTTTTCTGAAGAAAAATCTATGTACACATATATAAATTGTAAAACAACTATTAAAAATAATAAAAAGAAAACCCCATTTCTTTGGCGTTTATTATACCAGAAATGGGGTTTAAATATTTTCATTCGTTTTGTTTTTTATTCTTCTACTGCTTCTTTTTTAAGGTTAATAGCATCTAAATATCTTTTTAGTTGCTTTTTAACCACTGGCATCAATAAGTATAAACCTACCATGTTAGGGAACACCATTGCAAAAATCATTGCATCTGAAAAATCCCAAATAGACTTCATACTCGCTGCTGCTCCAATTACTACGAAAGTTAAGAACAAAATTTTATATGTTAAATCCGCTTTTTTTCCTCTACCAAATAAAAATTTCCAAGACTGCAATCCGTAATACGACCAAGAAATCATTGTAGAAACTGCAAATAAAACAACTGCTACAGTTAAAAATACATTTGAGTATGGAATGTAAGCTGCAAATGCTCTTGAAGTAATTCCTGCTCCCTCATAAGCCACACCGTCAATAAATACAGATCCTGTACCATCTCCTCCATATTCAAAAGCTCCTCCAAAATTAAAGATAATAATTACTAAAGCTGTCATTGTACAAATTAATACAGTATCAATAAACGGCTCTAATAATGCCACTAAACCTTCTGATGCAGAATATTTTGTTTTCACTGCAGAGTGTGCAATTGAAGCCGAACCTGCTCCAGCTTCATTAGAAAAAGCTGCTCTTTTAAACCCTACTAATAAAACACCTATAACACCACCAACACCTATCGCTGTAGGATTGAAAGCTTCTGTTATAATTAAAGAAATAGCATCATCTATTAAAGAGAAATTAACCCCTAAAATATACAAACAAGCCAATAGGTATAGCAATGCCATAAAAGGAACTACTTTTTCTGTTACAGAAGCGATTCTTTTGATACCTCCAATAATTATAATACCTACTAAAATGGCTAGTACAATACCTATGATAGCTCCAGCTGCTGTACTCTCTAAACCTAACAACTCTTTAATAACTATTGTTGCTTGGTTAGATTGAGCTGCATTACCACCTCCAAAAGAACCTCCAATACAGAAAACTGCAAATGCTCCTGCTGCTATTTTTCCTAGTGTTGCAAAACCTTTTTCTTTTAATCCTTTAGATAAATAATACATAGGACCTCCATACACTGTTCCGTCTTCTCCTACATCACGATAATGTACTCCTAATGTACATTCTACAAATTTTGTTGACATCCCTAACAAACCGCAAATAATCATCCAGAAAGTTGCTCCCGGACCTCCTAAAGCAATTGCTAATGCAACTCCTGCAATATTACCATTTCCAACTGTACCAGAAACCGCTGTTGCTAATGCCTGAAAGTGAGAAACTTCACCTTCATGACTTTCATCGCGAATAGTATCTTTAATATCTCCATCAATTTCTAAGTCACTATGTAAGCTCTCTATATTTTCAATATGCTCCTCAATATCGTCAACTTCATTCATATCTACTCCTTGAGCTATACCATCTTCACCATACAATAATTGCGCACCATGTTTTTCAATATCTTCATATTTCCCTCTTACAACATTTATTGCAGTAAAGAAGTGACGGATATTTGGAAATCCAAAATAGAGCGTAAAAAAAGCGGCACTAGCCACTAACAAAATCAATACAAAAGGGGTACCAAATACTGGAAAAAAAATCACACTACTAAAAAAATCAGAAAAAGGTTTAAACGCTTCATCAATCATTTGATCAATTCCTTTTTCCTGTGCAAATGTTAACATTGGTGTTATTGAAAACAGCAATGCAAGTAGTTTTTTATTCATAATATGTATTAGATTTTTGAATTAGTAGCCCGCAATATCATAAAAAAATGCACTTACAACAAGTTTTCGTTGTTAAATATGGTTTTTACATTAGCTTTTCTTTAAATTTATGTAAATCTTCTTTAAAAGATTTTGGTCGCAATCCTAATTCTGTTTGGGCTTTTGTTAAATCAAAACCCGTAATAGCAGGCCGTAAGGCTGTTTGATTTAAAACATCTGTAGAAATTGGTTTTATTAAGCTTTTATCTAACCTAAAAGCTTCTGCTATTTGTTGTGCAATTTCATAAATACTCATCATTCTTTTTGAGGAAATATTGAAAATTCCTAGTGCTTTTTTATCTATTGATAATTTACACGCTAATGCCAAATCTTCTACATATGTTGGCATACGAAATTGGTCATCTACTATAGTTATTTCTTTCCTGTCTTCCAACATTTTCTTCACCCACAATACTATATTAGTGCGCGACATATCATATACTTTTCCATATACTAATATGGTACGTAAAATAGCATAATTTACCTTAGACTTTATTAATAATTCTTCTGATTTTAATTTGGAGAGCCCATAATAATTCAACGGGTTTGGCTTATCACTCTCTTTGTATGGTCCATTTTTCCCATCAAAAATAAAATCAGTTGAAATATGTATTAAATGAGTTTTATTTTCTTCTGAATAGTTTTTAAGATATTGAACTACATCTATATTTAGATTATCACAAGCTTGTTTATTTGTTTCACAAGCATCAACATTTGTCATTGCTGCTGTATTCACAATAACATCTGGCTTATATTCAGACAGTTTTTTGTAAAGCAAATCTTCATCTGTAATATCAATTGAAACATAATTAAAGTCACCTCTACCACTTCTATTTTCTCCTCTTGAAAAACCTATTACCTGATATCTTTCTTTTTCTTCTAATAAAAGGCTTACTAAAGTTTGCCCAAGTAAACCATTACTTCCAGTTATTACAACTTTCTTCATTAAAAAACTTTTCTAAGTGTTTCTATCTGTTCAGGACGTCCTAAAACAATCAAATTTCCTCCTATTTCTAATTTCACCGAAGCTTCTGGGTTGATAATGTAATCTTTATTTGGAGTACGATATCCTATAATTGTACAACCTGTTTTTTTTCGTAAATCTAAATCTAATATTGTTTTATCAATGTATTTTTCTGGCAAGTCATTAATTGCTACTTCTTCTAAGTTAGCAGTTGTTTCTCCTTCAATAGTTAGCCTATCTACAAACTCAATAACATCAGGAGTTACAACTAAAGATGCCATGTGAGAACCTCCTAATTTATCTGGCATAATTACATTATCTGCTCCTGCTATTTTTAACTTACTATATGATGTTTCTTTAGATGCTCTACTAATTACTTTACAATTTTTATTTAATTGTTTTGCTGTTAGCACTACAAATAAATTATCGGCATCAGAAGGCAACGCTGTTATTAGATTTTCTGCATTCATAATACCTGCTCTTAATAGAGTCTCATCAAGCGTTGCATCTCCTTGAATAGTTAACACTCCTTTTTCATCTAACTGCCTCACTACATCATTAAATTTTTCAACCACTACAACTTGTTTCTTGTAGTTTTTCAATTTCGAAATAGCTTGTTTACCATTTCTACCATAACCACAAACTATGGTATGACCTTGTAACTGCTCTATTTGTTTTTGCACTTTTTTTATTTTTAACTGATGAAAAAATTGCCCACTAATTAAATACTCTGAGAATGAAGAAACTGCATAACCAAAAACAAACAAACTAGATATTATCAATCCGATAGTAAATAGTTTTTCCCCCGTACCAAAAGGATGTACTTCTCCAAAACCAATGGTACTAATGGTTATAATCGTCATGTACAAAGCGTTAATAAAGGAATAATCAAAAAGTAACATATAACCTGTTACTCCTAGCATGACTATTAAGACAGAATAAATTATAGCTCTATATAACCTTGATTGAAACACTGTGTTTATCATAAATCAAAAACAGATGTTCTTTTAGTATAAATCATATCTTTTAATCTTAGTAAAAAAGCCATTGTTAAATATAATCCAAAAGACAAACCTACTGTTACAAATGATATATAAATAAAAAACAAACGTACATTAGTGGCTCGCATACCCAATCTATCAGCAAACCTGGAAGACACGTTAAAACCATGGCGCTCAAAAAAAAGCCTTACAAAATCTATAAATTTCATTTATTAATTAAGTTTTATTCGCAATATACTATTTTCAGTTTATTTGTTGATAATCGCTGCTTCAAAATAAATTTGGTTTTGGTAACTTTGCTGTTTTTGGTAAAATCCTCACTTTGAAAGAACAAGAATACATAGAAGTTTACGGAGCTCGAGCTCATAATTTAAAGAATATTGATGTTAAAATTCCTCGTGAAAAGCTAGTTGTAATTACTGGCTTAAGTGGTAGCGGGAAATCTTCTTTAGCTTTCGACACCATTTATGCTGAAGGACAACGTCGTTATATTGAAACTTTCTCTGCATATGCACGTCAATTTTTGGGCGGATTAGAAAGACCTGATGTTGATAAAATTGACGGACTTTCTCCTGTAATTTCTATTGAACAAAAAACAACAAACAAAAGCCCTCGTTCTACTGTAGGAACTATTACTGAAATTTACGATTTCCTTCGTTTACTATTTTCTCGTGCAGCAGATGCTTATTCATACAATACAGGTGAAAAAATGGTAAGTTATTCTGACGAACAAATTAGAAAATTAATTTTAAAAGATTTTGACGGCAAACGTATTGCCATTCTTGCACCATTAATTAAATCGAGAAAAGGGCATTATCGTGAACTATTCGAACAAATTTCTAAACAAGGTTTTGTTCGTGTTCGTGTGGATGGAGAAATTAGAGAAATTGAAAAGGGCATGAAACTCGATCGTTACAAAACGCACGATATAGAAGTCGTTATCGATCGATTAGCCGTGAATGATGCTGCTGAAAAACGTCTAGAAGAGACTATTAAAACTGCCTTGTACACGGGTGATAATATTTTAATGGTAATTGATGTTGATGATGAAAAGCCTCGTTATTTTAGTCGTGAACTCATGTGTCCTACTACGGGAATCGCTTACCCTAATCCTGAACCTAACACTTTTTCGTTCAACTCACCAAAAGGAGCTTGCTCTCACTGTAACGGACTAGGGATTACCAACGAGATAAATCATCAAAAAGTAATTCCAGACGATAGCATTTCTATCAAAAATGGAGGAATTGCACCTTTGGGTGAACAAAAAAACAGTTGGATTTTTAAACAACTTCAAACTATTGCTGAGCGTTATAACTTTAAACTAACCGACCCTATAAAAAGTATTTCTAAAGAAGCTATGGAGATTATTCTTCATGGAGGAAAAGAAAAATTTGAAATTCAATCAAAAACTGCGGGAGTTACCAGAAATTATGAGATTGATTTCGAAGGTATCATTGCCTTTATTGAGAATCAATATAAAAACTCAGAAAGCACATCAATCAAACGTTGGGCAAAAGGTTTTATGGATGAAGTTACTTGTTCGGTTTGTGATGGAAAGCGTTTAAAAAAAGAAGCGCTTCATTTTAGAATCACTGATAAAAATATTAGTGATTTAGCCCAAATGGATGTGCTAGAGTTGGCTAATTGGTTTCAGGAAGTTGGCACAAAATTATCAGAAAAACAATTAACTATTGCTTCTGAAATTTTAAAAGAAATTCGCACACGCATTCAATTTTTATTGGATGTTGGGTTAGATTATTTAACATTAGACAGAACTTCAAAATCTCTTTCTGGTGGAGAAGCCCAACGTATTCGACTTGCAACACAAATAGGTTCACAACTTGTAGGTGTTTTATATATTTTAGATGAGCCTAGTATTGGTTTACATCAACGTGATAATCAAAAATTAATTGACTCTTTAATTAAACTTCGTGATGTTGGAAACTCTGTTTTAGTGGTTGAACATGATGAAGATATGATTAAGAATGCTGATTTTGTTTTAGACATTGGTCCAGGTGCAGGTAGACATGGAGGAGAAATTGTTAGCGAAGGCAACTTTGACGATTTAAAAAGTCACGATACCCTTACTGCTGACTATTTATCGAGAAGAAAAGAAATTGAGGTTCCTAAAAAACGTCGTGAAGGAAACGGAAAAACAATCTCATTAAAAGGCGCTTCTGGAAACAACTTAAAAAATGTTTCCGTTGAATTTCCTTTAGGTAAAATGATTTGTGTCACAGGTGTTTCTGGTAGTGGGAAATCTACCTTAATTAATGAGACCCTATACCCTATTTTAAACGCGCACATTTACCGAGCAGTAAAAAAACCAATGCCTTACAAAAAAATTGAAGGCTTAGAACATATTGATAAAGTTATTGATATTGACCAGTCTCCTATTGGTAGAACTCCACGTTCAAACCCTGCTACTTATACAGGGGTGTTTAGTGAAATACGTAGTTTATTTGCAAAAACTCCAGAAGCCTCTATCAGAGGGTATAAACCCGGTCGTTTTAGTTTTAATGTAAAAGGTGGACGTTGTGAAACCTGCCAGGGTGGTGGTGTTCGTGTAATAGAAATGAATTTCTTACCAGATGTTCACGTAGAGTGTGAAACTTGCCAAGGAAAACGTTTTAACCGAGAAACTTTAGAAATTCGTTATAAAGGAAAGTCAATTTCTGATATTTTAGAAATGACAATTAACGAAGCTACAGCTTTTTTTGAACATATTCCTAAAATCTATAGAAAGTTAAAAACAATTAAAGATGTTGGTTTAGGATACATTACACTCGGACAGCAATCCACTACTCTTTCCGGAGGAGAAGCCCAACGCATTAAATTAGCTTCTGAATTATCAAAAAGAGATACTGGAAATACTTTTTATATATTAGACGAACCAACAACTGGGCTTCATTTTGAAGATATCCGTGTATTAATGGAAGTATTAAACAAGTTAGCAGATAAAGGAAACACCGTTTTAATTATTGAGCACAACTTAGATGTTATCAAACTCGCCGATTACATTATTGACATTGGTATGGAAGGTGGTAAAAAAGGCGGTAAAGTTTTAACATTTGGAACTCCTGAAGAAGTTTCCATCCACAAAAAAAGCCATACAGCAAAATTCTTAAAAAAAGAGTTAAAAAAGTAATACAACTACATTTTTCATAAGTAGATAATTTGTTTTTTATATATTTTTTTTTGATTTCAAATTAATTTATATAAATTTATGAACTGATTTTAAAAAAAGAAATCAGTTAAATAGTATTTCCCCCCGAAATTATTTAAACATGAGAAAAGAAAAACAATCTGCTTTGTTAGCAGATAATTGCCCGCTTATTTGTGAAACGTACAAGAACATAATATCTAAAATAGCTAGGTTAAACCCAAGTTTTAATTTTAACACAGACATTACCTATAATTGTAATGGAGCTTACGACATTATAAAAAAAACAATTGAAAAAGAAACTTCACTTAGCTTTGTTGTTTTAGACTTAAAACTTTCTCCTGCTAAGAATAGAAAAATCTTATCTGGTGAAGATTTAGGGCTTTTAATAAGAAAATTACTTCCAAACACAAGACTGATTGTTTCTACTGATTGTAATGATAATTACAGAATTTATAACATTTTTAAAAGCTTAAATCCTGAAGGTTTTCTTATTAAGAACGATTTAACTTCAAAAGAGTTAAAAAATGCAATAAAAAATGTAACAAACAATATACCTTATTATAGTAAAACTGTCTTAAGCCTCTTAAGAAAAGAAGTTTCTAATAATTTTTCCATTGACGCAATAGACAGACAAATACTATACGAACTTTCATTAGGCTCTAAAATGAAAGATATGCCGAATTACATACCTCTTTCAGCAGCTAGTATTGAAAAAAGAAAACGACATCTAAAAAAAATATTCAATGTTAAAGCTAAAGGAGACCGAGAGTTAATATTAACAGCCAAAGAAAAGGGCTTTATTTAAAAAAAAACGATTACGGTTTTCCCTTACTTTTTTTATGGCTTTTTCTATAAAAAAACAACTATCAAAGTATAGCTTTGGGGAAACAGAAAATAACTATCCTTAAAACCTTTTTACTTTTGAAAGACACATTAATCAATTTAGTTCAAAATTTACTTAAGAAAAATAGTATTTCTTTTGATAAGGAAGAATTGGCTTTTCAAATTCAAAGTCACCCTTCTTACCCTAGTTTACATGCAATTACTGGAGTATTAGACCATTTTAACATTGAAAATGTGGCAGCTGACGTTCCTGTTAATTCAGAAACACTTTTGCAACTCCCCGACTGTTTTATTGCTCAAATAAACAGTGAACATGGTCAAGATTTAATTGTAGTAGAAAGAAAAAAATCAGATTATATAATTTATGATTCTGAAAACAAAAAAACGAAGTTATCTGAAAATGAGTTTCTAAGTAAATTTACAGGAATTATTGTTGCTGTTGAAGAAACTGAAGGTTATCAAACAACTAAAAATAACTCCAAATTAGTTAAAACTATCGGTTTTTCTCTTCTTAGTATTTTTACGTTATTTTTTGTTTTTTATAGTTCAACTTCATGGTACAATACTTTTTATTTCTTACTATCAGTAACAGGATTAATTATCAGTACCGCAATTGTAAAACAAGAACTTGGATTGAAAACCGCTATTGGTGATGCTTTTTGTTCAGGAGCTGATGATAAAAAAGATTGTGACGCTGTATTAACCTCAAAAGGAGCGGAAATTTTAAAAGGATATAAATTAAGTGACTTTAGCATGCTTTATTTTATTGGGTTATCTCTTTTAACTTTTACTCAAATTTCTAATCCTGTAATTTCATATACTATTAGTTTACTTGCTATACCTATTACTCTATACTCGCTATATTATCAATATGCAGTAGTAAAAAAGTGGTGTCTTTTATGCTTAAGTATAGTTGGAGTTCTTTGGCTACAAGGACTGGCTCCAGTATTGACAAATAATTACATTAACACCTTTATAATTAAAGATTTTGTCACCTTGGGTATCGTTGCTTCTTTTACGTGGTTAGCTTGGAATTATATTAAACCTTTATTTACTGAAGTTCAAGAACTCAAAAAAGAAAAGATAGCAAGTGTTAAATTTAAGAGAAACTATGCATTGTTTGATAGTTTATTACAAAAATCACCTCAACTTGACACTCAATTAACTGATAGTAAAGAAATTGTTTTTGGAAACCCTAACTCCAGCCTTGAAATTACAATAATCACCAATCCTTTCTGTGGACACTGTAAACCTGTTCACGCTCATGTTGATGAAATTATTAAAAGATACCATAACAATGTAAAAATTAAAGTACGCTTTAATGTAAATGTAGAAAAAAAAGATAGTGATGTCGTTAAAATTACCAGTAGACTCATAGAAATATATAATACACAAGGAGAAAAAGAATGTCTTCAAGCCATGGATGCTATTTATGAAGGGCAGAAACCAGCTGCTTGGTTAAAAAAATGGGGTGAATGTTCTAATAAAGAAACTTATACATTGGAGCTAGAAAAAGAAAAGAATTGGTGTAATCAAAATGGCATCAACTTTACTCCTGAAATTTTAGTAAACGGTAAATCATTTCCTAAGGAATATAACAGAACTGATTTAATTTTATTTATTGAAGATTTAGAAGAAAATATAGAAGCTTCTGATGTTTCATTAAAAACAGTATAAAAAGACAAAGCCCAAAAAGGGCTTTGCATTTTGAACAAAATTCTCTCGCGAAGAATAGACACATTGGTGAGTGTCTTTAAATGTTCGCCGCAAAAGTAACCTTAATATTTTAATTATGAAAAAACAAATTCTAAATTTAGGTAAAGCTTTAAAAAAAGCGGAACAATCTCAAATTAACGGAGGCAGAAAACAATGTGATAAAAACAGGGATGGTATCTGTGAAGACCATGGAAGACACTGTGCAGAGTTTTATTGTAGCTTTATTTTATAATAAAAAAGTTTAATCATGAAGAAGCTAATTTTAAACTTAGGTAAGACTTTAAATAAAACAGAACAAAAAACAATTAATGGTGGTAATGCCATTTTCTGTGACGCAAATGGCAACTGTCCTATAGGTAGTTATTGCGATGGTCATTTATGTATAGATAACGGTTCTGGTAATGGGGGAAGCGACCCTAATAAAGACTGTAGAAACCCTCACAGGTTTTGTATTGACGAATTCGACACTTGTTGTATCTACTAAAAATATTTCTTATGAAGAAATCAATTTTAAACTTAGGTAAAATTCTAAACAAGAAAGAACTAAAATCAATTAACGGTTCTGTTATTATTGCCTGCTATAGTCATGCCGAGTGTCCCCAAAAAATGGGATGTTGTAAAAACCCTCCTTATATTGGAATATGTATGGAAGGAGAAGCCTATAGAAGATTATGTAATAATTAATAACTTCAAATAAGTTAGAGGGCTAACTCTCTAACTTATTTCATATCTAAACTGAACTTGAAAAAATTCCCAAACTATAAACAGACAGAAGCAAAAGATTGCGGACCTACTTGTATTAAAATCATAGCCAAACACTATGGTAAAACTATCAATACTCAACAATTAAGAAACCTAAGCGAAACAACACGTGAAGGCAGTAGCTTATTAGGTCTTAGTGAAGCTGTCGAGTCTATAGGCTTTAAGTCTTTAGGTATAAAATTAGCCTTTAACAAACTTAAAGAAGCCCCATTTCCTTGTATTATTCATTGGAATAAAAATCATTATGTGGTTCTTTACAAAATAAAAAAAGATGTTGTTTATATTTCTGACCCAGCTCATGGGCTCATCTCTTTTACTAAAGAGGAGTTTATCCAACATTGGATTGGTAATAATGCCGATGAAAATACAGAAGAAGGTATTGCCTTATTAATAGAACCAACTCCCAAATTCTATCAAGAAGAGTTTGAAGAAGATGAAAAATTTGGTTTTTCATTTATTTTCAAATACTTATATAAATACAAAAAGTTTATAGTTCAATTAATAATTGGGCTCCTAGCTGGTAGTTTATTACAATTAATCTTACCTTTTTTAACTCAAAGTGTTGTTGATGTTGGTATTAAAAACCAAGATTTAAACTTTGTATACTTAATCTTATTTGCTCAATTATTTTTATTCATAGGAAAAGCTTCTTTAGAAATTATTAGAAGTTGGATTTTACTTCATCTTAGTACTCGAATCAACATATCTTTAATTTCAGATTTTTTTATCAAATTAATGAAATTACCTATCTCTTACTTCGATGTAAGAATGACAGGAGATTTATTACAAAGAATCAACGATCATAAGCGTATTGAACGAATTTTAACCACTTCTTCTTTAACTGTTTTATTCTCTTTTTTCAATCTCATAATTTTTAGTTTAGTTTTAGGGTATTATAGCATGCAAATTTTTGGTGTTTTTGTGTTAGGAAGTGTTTTATATTTTGGTTGGGTATTATTCTTCTTCAAAAAGAGAAAAGAGCTTGATTATAAACGTTTTTCTCAAGTAAGTCAAGAACAAAGTAAAGTAATTGAACTTATTAATGGAATGCAAGAGATAAAGCTTCACAATGCTGAAAGACGCATGCGATGGAATTGGGAATATGTACAAGCTCGTTTATTTAAAGTAGCTACTAAAAGCCTTGCTCTTGAACAAACACAAAGTGTAGGTTCTAACTTTATCAATGAACTTAAAAATATGTTCATTACTATACTTTCTGCTAAACTAGTAATAGATGGACAAATTACCTTAGGTATGATGATGGCTATTAGCTACATCGTCGGACAACTAAACGGACCAATTACACAACTAATAAACTTTATGAGAGATATACAAGATGCACAAATCTCCTTAGATAGATTAGGTGAAATACACAACATGGAAGATGAAGAAAAACCTAGTGATGAAAAAGTAACCATCATTCCAGATAACGCATCTATAAGACTAAATAATATTTCATTCAGGTACACTGGTGGTTTAGAGCCTGTTTTGAAAGATTTATCTCTTGAAATCCCTGCAAATAAAACAACCGCAATTGTAGGGGTTAGTGGAAGTGGAAAAACCACATTAATGAAATTACTTCTTGGTTTTTATCAAGTTGATCAAGGAGATATTATGATAAACAACTTTAACTTAAAAAACATTTCTCAAAAAGAATGGAGAAGAAACTGCGGTGTTGTTATGCAAGAAGGATATATCTTTAATGATTCTATAGCTAAAAACATTGCTGTGGGCGAAGATTATGTTGACAAAGAAAAGCTAGCTCACGCAATAGACGTAGCAAATATCAACGATTATATTGAGGGATTACCGCTAGGATATAATACCAAAATTGGTAGTGAAGGTAGTGGCTTAAGTACTGGTCAAAAACAACGATTACTTATTGCTAGGTCGGTATATAAAAATCCAAAATTCTTGTTCTTTGATGAAGCTACTAGTGCACTTGATGCAAATAATGAAAAAATTATTATGGGTAAGCTTAATGAATTCTTTGCTGACAAAACAGCTGTTGTAATAGCACACCGACTAAGTACTGTAAAAAACGCGCATCAAATAGTTGTCCTTGAAAAAGGAAAAATTATTGAAAAAGGAAATCATGAAGAATTAATCAAATTAAAAGGAAGTTATTACCATTTAGTCAAAAACCAACTAGATTTAGGTAAATAAAATATTCACTCGCGAAGAATAGACATAAACCTTGAGTGTCTTTAAACTGTTCAAGGATTTTATCAAACTTAAATTATTTTAAAATGAAAAAATCAATTTTAAACCTAGGAAAAGCTTTAAACAAAGTTGATCAAAAATTAATTAAAGGAGGTCGAATCTCAGCACATGGAGGTTACCAGTGTTGTAATGCATGGGGCTGTGGTGCTTGTGTAACTGGTTCTAGTGAAGACTGTAGTGGTTATGGTGAAGATGTTTATGGAAGACATTGTACAGTTAATGAAGAAATAAAAATAGCCTAATCATGAAAAAATCAATCTTAAACTTAGGTAAAACTTTAAACAGAGTTGAACAAAAACAAATTAGTGGTGGATACATGCAAGCCACATGTGAAGATTTAGGTTGGACTAGTAGTAGGTGTAACCAATGTCTATGGGATTTTGAATCTTGCTGGTTACAAAGTGGATATAGAAAATGTTGCCCTTTATAAAAGATAATTATGAAAAAGCTAGTATTAAACTTAGGTACAATTTTAAATAAAACTGAGCAAAAACAAGTAAGTGGAGGCAAAATTCTTCCATATAATAACTCAAAGGACTGTGAAAGTAATGATGGCATATGGTATTCCTGTGTTAATCAATGCTATTGGTGTCGCGAACCCCATTTTAACCCTTGCGCAGGAGGACTTTAACTTTAACTATATTAATCTTTCTAAAATTAGTTTAAAAGCTTAAACACAGCATTAAAACAATAATAGAACAAGAAATCTTTCGCGAAGAACAGATACATGCCTTAAATATCTTTAAATCTCTAAAGGATTTTTGTCAAATTTAAATTATTTTAAAATGAAAAAATCAATCTTAAACTTAGGAACACCTTTAAACAAATCTGAGCAACAATTAATTAATGGTAGTAGTAATCAACCTTGTCCCTCAATTAATTGTTACTACGGAAATATCGACACACAACTATATGGTGGTGCAGTATATTGTGGTAATTGTAGCGACTACACTAACCTCCCTAGTATCTGTAAAAACAGAGTTAGAGTTGGGGTTTATTGCTCTGGTGTTTAATCTAAAAAATAATTATGAAAAAATCAATCTTAAATTTAGGTAAAGCCCTAAACAAAATACAACTAAAACAAATTAACGGAAGTAATGAACCTTGCCCCTCGACAAGTTGTTATTTTGGTCCTCCTGATCCTTTGGATGATGCTATTCATTGTGGTTCTTGTCAAGATTACAACAGTCTCCCGCAAGAATGTAAAGGTAGAGTTTTAGTAAGTTACGAATGTTTTCCTAGATAGAAAGTTCTAAAATTAACACCATAAAAATCTCTCGCGAAGAATAGACACAAACCTTGAGTGTCTTTAAATGTTCAAGGATTAATTAAATACTTAAATTTTTTAATCATGAAAAAATCAATTTTAAACTTGGGAAAAACCCTAAACAAAGTAGAACAACAACAAATCAATGGAGGGTACATATATACTTGTAAAAAGTTTTGTAGTGTATCTCGTGAAGAACAACAAGACCAAATTGATAGATATGGCTGTTCTGCTTTTAGTTCTTGCCCTTGTTATGTTCCTTGCTAATATTTAATAACCTTAATTATGAAAAAATCAATTTTAAACTTAGGTAAAATTTTAAATAAAGTTAAACAGCAACAAATCAATGGAGGAAAAGTAATTGATTTTCCTTGCTCAAGCTACTTTTTTTGTGCTTTAAATTGTGAAGAAGGAGATGCTTGTGCTGTACCAAATGGAATGGGAGGCGCTAATAGAGGTATTATAAAAAATGGACAATGTTGCCCTGCTTAACCTTATAAATAAATAATTATGAAAAAATCAATCTTAAACTTAGGAAAAGCTTTAAATAAAGCTAAACAAAAAAATATTAATGGTGGTTTTGGTGGTACAACGATGGGAGACTGTTTAGTTCCAGACCCTAACAATAATAACGAACCTTTACTTGTCGGTCACGCCCCTTGCGACGGGGTAAGTATGTGCCCTGCTCAACCTGACTATGGGTTTAATTCCCCTTACCCTCCTATGTGCTTCGCTTTTTAAAACCATAATTATCCACAAAACATAAAGGGAGGGACTAACTCTCCCTTTATTACAAACTAAAAGATGCCAAACAATACTCAAGATATAGAAATTAGAAGTGAAGAAGTTCAAGAAATTTTAACTCACGTACCTAACTGGATGATTCGTTGGGGTAACACCTTGCTTCTTGGACTCATAATAATGTTATTATTCATTTCATGGTTTGTAAAATACCCTGACGTTATTTCCACCGAAGTAATGGTTACTACCTCTACTCCTCCTGAAAAAATTTATGCAAAGTCTACCGGTCAATTCGAAACCTTTTTAACAAGCGAAGGGAAAAGTGTGTCTGAAGGTGATGTTTTAGCTGTAATTGAAAACAGTGCTTTGTACAAAGATGTTTTACTACTGAAGAGTATTGTCGATACTATCGAAGTAAATCAACAAAAGTTCTTTTTCCCTATTGATAAAGTTCCTCCACTAATTTTAGGAGATATAACCTCTAGCTACTCTCAATTTGAAAATGACTATTCTGAATATACCTTAAACGAAAAACTAACTCCGTTTAAATCGGAAAATTTCGCTAACCAAATGTCTGTTATAGAAGCTAGAGGCAGACTACAAATTTTACTTTCTCAAAAAGATTTAAATCTTAAAGAACTAGAATTTAAACAGAAAGATCTTGATCGTAGTAGAAAAATGTTTAACCAAGGGGTTATATCTGCTAAAGAAAAAGATCAAAAAGAAATTGAATACTTACAAGCAAAACGCTCATATAAAACCCTTGAATCATCAATTTCTCAAATAAGAGAATTAATCAATAACTCTGCTAAAAACTTAGAAGGTACTTCTATAAAAAAAACACAACAAGATACTCGTTTAAAAAAGAAAGCTATTCAATCTTTTTTATATTTAAAAAAGGCTATTAAAGACTGGGAAAAACAATATGCTCTAACTTCTTCAATAAATGGAAAAGTATCCTTTTTATCTTTTTGGAATAGAAACCAAACAGTTAATTCAGGAGATTTAATATTTACTATTATTCCTAATAAAGGGAATTCATTTATCGGTAAAATTGAAGCACCTGCTGCTAATTCTGGTAAAATAAAGAAAGGTCAAAAAGTTCAGATTAAACTTTTGAATTATCCATCTGATGAATTTGGTGAATTAAATGGAAGAGTTAAATCAATTTCTTTAACTCCTGATGAGGAAGGTAATTACTTAATTAATGTAGAGTTACCACAAGAATTAATAACAACATACAATAAAACTATTCCTTTTAGACAAGAAATGAAAGGTGCTGCGGATATAGTAACTGAAGATTTACGTTTAATAGAACGTTTCTTTTATCAATTAAAAAATATTATCAAATAATAAAAAACAGACATAAACCTTGAGTGTCTATAAATGTTCAAGGAATTTATTAACCCTCGAAATTTTTCTATTATGAAAAAATCAATTTTAAATCTAGGAAAAGCTTTAACTAAAGCTGATCAAAAACAAGTTAACGGAGGTACTGGTTGTGTAATTTATACACCAGCAGAGTGCTTTGCTTGTGGTGGTTTCTCTTTACCTAACGGATGTTGCTTAGGATCGTATGAAACACATGCTTGTTTAGGAGAAGATGTTCCTCAATAAGAGAGTTCATTTACTATTATTTTAATTGAATCATTCCTAGGTTTAAACCAATTAAGAATAAAGTAGGTTTAAACCTAGGATAAATTTAGATTATAAATTTACCCTAATAGAACAACTCATTGTTAATAATATTTACTCGCGAAGAATAGACACAAAACCTTGAGTGTCTTTAAATAATTCAAGGATTATTAAATATTTAAACTTTTTAATCATGAAAAAATAAATCTTAAACTTGGGTAAACCTTTAAACAAAGCCAATCAAAAACAAATTAATGGAGGAGGGCTTTCTGATTGTAGTACTTACTCTGGTCCTTATTGTTATAGCGATGTTGAAAGTAACTGTGGTAGTTGTCTTGAATATAAAGCTCTTCCTGAAGAGCATAAACCTTGTGTACTTGTTGACTATTATTGTGAAGTGCAATAATAATCAATGAGTAATTTTAAATAAAGTTTCAAACTAAAAAACTTAGCTGTAATAGGTATCCTTAAGAAAAACTCAGTGATTTTTTTTACTAAATTACAGCTAGTTAAATATAATTCTCTCGCGAAGAATAGACACAAAACCTTGAGTGTCTTTAAATAATTCAAGGATTATTAAATATTTAAATTTTTTAATCATGAAAAAATCAATCTTAAAATTAGGTAAAGCTTTAAACAAAGCCAATCAAAAACAAATTAATGGTGGAGTAGCACGAGGTTGTTATCAAGACGGTAGAAAATGTTGTCAAACTGGTCCAGGAGGACATACTTTCTGTGATGCTGGTAGATGTGACAGATTTGGATGTATTTGGTATTAAACTTAAAATTTTTTAATCATGAAAAAATCAATCTTAAATTTAGGTAAGACTTTAACTAAAGTTGAACAAAGGAGTATCAATGGAGGTGTACCTATTGAATGTTATTCTAATCCTATCTGCCCTCCATATGGATGTTGTGTAGTAAGAGGAAATACATGTCAAGTTATTGACCCAGATGGAACTCGGTGCTATTAAACTTACCTACAACATTAAACTACCTTGATTTCAAGGTAGTTTTTTATTTTTATCTTGTATCTATCCATAAAAAACCACTAAATTAGCAAGCTTGCTAAAAATTAAATTTTAGCTATTTAATTTGTTATTTAATATAAAAGTAGAAGAATTATGAGTCCGAATGATGACAGAAAAATTAGAGAAAAACTACAACAAAAAACTTGGAATGAAATAAAAACCAACGATTCTTGGGCTATATTTAAAATTATGTCTGAGTTTGTTGATGGATATGAAAAATTAAGTAAAATTGGTCCATGTGTATCTATTTTTGGTTCTGCCCGTACAAAAACCGATGATCCTTATTATAAATTAGCTGAAGAAGTTGCTTTTAAACTAACTCAAAGCGGATTTGGTGTTATTACAGGAGGAGGGCCTGGTATTATGGAAGCTGGAAATAAAGGAGCACACCGAGGAAAAGGTACTTCTGTTGGTTTAAATATTGAACTTCCTTTTGAACAACATGACAACCCATGGATTGACCATGACAAAAACTTAAACTTTGATTACTTTTTTGTTCGTAAAGTTATGTTTGTTAAATACTCACAAGGTTTTGTTGTTATGCCTGGTGGATTTGGTACTATGGATGAACTTTTTGAAGCCATAACACTAATACAAACTAACAAAATTGGACGTTTCCCTATTGTACTTATGGGTAAAAAGTTTTGGGGAGGCTTACTTGACTGGATTAAAAACACATTATTAGAGGAAGGAAATATTAGTGAAAAAGATTTGAATTTATTTAGAGTTGTTGACACTGCTGACGAAGCAGTTGAACACTTTAATAAGTTTTATGCTAAATATCAGCTAAAACCAAATTTCTAAAAATTTTTATCTTTAAAGCTCGTTGTAAATACAACGAGCTTTTTTATTTTCACAAAGTTTATGAAACTTAAATGTTTTCTGTAAAACTTTTAAACTCGCATTATATAATATTGAAACAGAAAATACTCCTTTTAGTATGTACTTCCATCTTGTATTGCTTTAAAATAGTAGCACAAGAAAACTCTGTTGAAATAAAAGCTAAATTAGATATAGGCAACGATGTTATTCATATTCTACAAAAAACAACTTTTTACAATCACTCTTCTTCTAATCTAGATTATATTTTTTTACATAACTGGGCAAATGGTTATAAAAACGATGATACTCCCTTAGCAAAACGGTTTATTGAAGATTACAAAAAAAACTTTTACTTTTCAAAAGAAAAAGATAGAGGCTACAGTAAAATAAAAAACTTAACTGTTAACTTTAAACAAGTTTCATTCAAAGAGAATAAAAATCAACAAGATATTATTAAAGTACTACTCAACAAACCTTTAAAACCAAAAGACAGCTTAATAATACGTACCTCATATTCTGTGAAAATTCCAAATGCAAAATATACAGGATATGGAAAAACAAAAACTGGATACCATTTACGTTTTTGGTATCTAACTCCTGCCGTATATGATAAAAAATGGCAACTGATGAGTAACTTAAATTTAGACGATCTATACGAGGAGCTCTCTAATTACTCTATTTCTATAGATATTCCTAAGAATTATCATATTGAAAGTAATTTGTATCAATATAAAACTGAACACAATAGCTATACAAACTATTATTTAGTTGGCGCCCAAAAAAAGGATATTATACTCCATATTGACACTGTTAAAACTTTTAAATCTTTTAAGCTAAAGGATAAAGAAATTAAAACTGATGCCTACCTTAAAAAAATCACGAATGAAGAGACTACCAAAATTATAAATAAACAAATACAATTTATAGAAGACTTTATAGGTAAACACCCTCATCCTGAAATTTTTGTAGATTCTCGAACTATTAATAAAAATTCATTACATGAAATTTATGGGCTTCCAAGCTGGTTGAAACCTTTTCCTAAAAACTTTAGATGGGAAACTGGGTTCTTTAAAGCTCTTACTCAGAAATATTTCGACGATATTATTATTCAAAACCCAAGAAAAGATTATTGGCTTACTGATGGCTTGCAAACTTTTTTAATGATGGAGTATGTAAAAAAATACTATCCTGAAATTACTTTTCTAGGAAAATACTCTAAGTATTGGCCAATAAAAACATATAACATTGCTCAATTAAAGCAGAATGACAAATATCCTCTAGTATATCAGTTTAGCTCTCGAAAATTTTACGATCAATCTTTAATAACCTCTAGTGATTCTCTTTCTAATTTTAACAGAAAAGTTGTTAGTAAATACAAAGCAGGTTTAGGTATTAAGTATTTACACGATTTTGTAGGCGATAGTATTTTAAAAAAATCAGTAAAAGAATTTTATATTCAAAATCAATTAAAGCCCTCAAGTAGTAAATACTTTGCTCATATACTTCAAAAAAACACTTCAAAAGATTTGCAATGGTTCTTTGGAGATTATCTTACTACCGATAAAAAAATTGATTACAAAATAAAAAAGGTAGCTTATACCAAAAATAAAGACTCTCTAATTGTTACAATTAAAAATAAAAGAACGTTTAAAGCTCCTGTTGCACTATATGGCATCCAAAATAAAGATATAAAATTTAAAACTTGGATTACTAATATAGACTCTACCAAAACAGTTAAAATTAAAAGAGGCGACTTCAATAAACTAGCTTTAAACTATGAAAACAACTATCCTGAATTTAACTCTCTTAACAATTTTAGAAATGTAAATAATAGCTTTATAAGCAAGCCTCTCCAATTTCGTTTTTTTAAAGATTTTGAAAACCCCTATTATAATCAGTTATTTTATTATCCTGATATTAAGTATAATTTGTATGATGGTTTAATACTTGGAGTAAATATAAATAATAGATCACTAGTTAATCACAACTTTCAATTTAGTTTAACCCCAAACTATAGTCTAAAAAGTAGAAACTTTACAGGATCTTTTTCTGTAGCATATAATCATTTTTTAAGAGACTCTAAGATTTATAAAATACGATATGGAGTTTCAGGAAGTAACTTTCATTACGCACCTGAATTAGGGTATAATACTTTAAGTCCATTTATTAATTTTCAATTTAGAAGAAATACACTCCGCGATATAGGTTCAAAATTCTTAATAGCTCGAATGGTTAGTATTAATAAAGAAGTTGCACCTAACAATACTCAGAGTGATCAAGACAAGTATAATATTTTTAACCTTCGCTATATCAACAACAAATTTGATGCTATACGCAGAATACAGTATGCTGCTAACCTTGAAATAAACTCTAATTTCAGTAAAATTTCAACCGATTTTCGTTATAGAAAGTTCTTTACTGCTAATGAAAGTTTTGAAGTCCGATTTTTTGGTGGACTCTTCTTATCAAACAAAACAGAAGGAAATTACTTTAGCTTTGGATTAAATCGCGGAAATGATTACTTGTTTGAGCAAAATTTATTTGGTCGCTCAGAAAGTGAAGGTATCTTTAGTCAGCAGTTTGTCGTTGGTCAAGGAGGTTTTAAATCTAAATTTAAAGAACCATACTTTGCTAATCAGCTTATAACATCTATTAATACCAGTGTAAGCGTATGGAAGTGGGCAGAAATTTATAATGACGTTGCCATGTTAAAAAACAAAAATACCTCTCCAAAGTTTTTTTATGAAAACGGTATTCGATTAAACTTCCTTCCTGAAATATTTGAATTTTATCTTCCTATTTACACCAATGAAGGTTTTGAAATCAATAAAAGAGCCTATCCTTCAAAAATTAGATTCATCATTACAACAGATATTGATAGAATTTATAATTTTATTAGAAGAGGTGTATTATAAATATCTCAATAATTACTTTATTTTAGTTGTTTTTTTGAAGAATATTCAACGAAAATAGAAATTTTTAAATATCAACTAAAAAACCTATCTTTGTAACCATACCTAAATTAGATGATTATGACGCAAAATACCGAAATAGTTAATACTCAACAGCTTTCTTTTCAAGATTTTAAAAATGAAGTTTTAAAGGACTATAGAATTGCTCGTATTAGTCGAGAATGTAGTTTATTAGGAAGAAGAGAAGTTTTAACAGGTAAAGCTAAATTTGGAATTTTTGGAGATGGTAAAGAAGTACCACAGTTAGCTATGGCTAAAGCTTTTCAAAATGGAGATTTCAGATCAGGTTATTATCGTGACCAAACCTTTATGATGGCTATTGGAGAATTAACTCCACAACAATTTTTTGCAGGATTATACGCACATACTGATATTGATATTGAGCCTATGTCTGCCGGTCGTCAAATGGGAGGACATTTTGCAACACATTCTTTAGATGAAAACGGTAACTGGAAAAATTTAACCGCTCAAAAAAATTCATCATCAGATATCTCTCCTACTGCAGGACAAATGCCTCGTTTATTAGGATTAGCACAAGCATCTAAAATCTATAGAAATGTTAAAGGTTTAGAAAAGCATACTAACTTTTCAATCAACGGTAACGAAGTTGCTTGGGGTACTATTGGTAATGCTAGTACAAGTGAGGGATTGTTTTTTGAAACTATCAATGCTGCTGGTGTTTTACAAGTTCCAATGATAATGAATGTTTGGGATGATGAGTACGGAATTTCAGTTCATGCACGTCATCAAACTACTAAAGAAAGTATTTCAGAAATATTAAAAGGATTCCAGCGTGAAAATGAAAGTAATGGGTATGAAATTTTCGTAGTGAATGGCTGGGATTATGTTCAGTTAATTGACACTTACAACAAAGCTTCTAAAATTGCTAGAGAGCAACATATACCTGTATTAATTCATGTAAAAGAATTAACACAACCTCAAGGACACTCTACTTCAGGTTCTCACGAACGTTACAAATCGAAAGAACGTTTACAATGGGAACAAGAGTTTGATTGTATTGCTCAAATGCGTAAGTGGATTTTAGAATTTGAACTAGAAAATGAAGATGGAGAGACTTTAAAATTTATTGATTCTGAAGAAGATTTAATCAATATTGAAAAAGAAGCGAAAAAAGAAGTTAGTAAAGCTAAACGTGATGCTTGGAGCGCATATACAAACGAAATAAAAGCAGAAGTAGCCGAAGCTATTGCTTTGTTAGATACCATTGCACAAAAAAGTAACAACGGTTCTTTCATTTCAAAATACAAAAACGATTTAGCGGCAATTGCTGAACCTATAAGAAAAGATATTTTAGTAGCAGCACGTAAAACGTTACGTTACTTAAGAGATGAAGATTTCACTGAAAAAACTGCACTTCAAAACTTTATTAAAACTTCAATTGATAAAGCTGCTGTAAAATATTCAGCTCATTTATTAAGTGAAACTGAATTAGCTACTGAAAAAATTTCTGCCGAAGCTCCAACCTATGCTTCTGAAAAAAATATGGTAGATGCACGTATTATTATGCGTGATAACTTTGATGCTATTTTAGCAAAACACCCTGAAGTGTTAATTTTTGGGGAAGATGCTGGGTATATAGGTGATGTTAATCAAGGGTTAGAAGGTTTACAAGAAAAGTTTGGTGAGTTACGTGTTTCTGATACAGGTATTCGTGAAGCGACTATTTTAGGTCAAGGTATTGGTATGGCAATGCGTGGTTTGCGCCCAATTGCTGAGATTCAATATTTAGATTATTTACTGTATGCTTTACAAATTATGAGCGACGATTTAGCTACGTTGCGTTACCGTACTTTTGGAAAGCAAAAAGCTCCGTTAATTATCCGTACCCGTGGACATCGTTTAGAAGGAATTTGGCATTCAGGTTCACCAATGGGTGGAATAATAAACAATGTAAGAGGAATTCATGTATTAGTTCCTCGTAACATGACTAAAGCCGCTGGGTTCTATAACACTTTATTGGAAGGAGATGATCCTGCCTTAGTCGTAGAATGTTTAAACGGATACCGTTTAAAAGAAGAATTACCAACAAACTTAGGAGATTTTAAAACTCCAATTGGTGTTGTTGAAACTATCAAAGAAGGAAACGATATCACCATTGTTTCTTATGGTTCTACCCTACGAATTGTTGAAGAAGCTGCTAAAGATTTAGCACAAGTAGGTATAGATGTAGAAATTATAGATGCTCAAAGTTTATTACCTTTTGATATTAATCACGATACAGTTAAATCAGTGGCTAAAACAAATCGTTTATTAGTTGTTGACGAAGATGTTCCTGGAGGAGCTTCAGCTTATTTATTACAAGAAATTGTTGAAAATCAAAATGGTTATAGACATTTAGATAGTAAACCACAAACATTAACAGCAAAAGCACATAGACCTGCTTATGGTACCGACGGAGATTACTTCTCTAAACCATCTGCAGAAGATATTTTTGAAAAAGTATACGAAATTATGAACGAAGCAAACCCTTCTAAATTCAAGAGTTTGTATTAATAATTAATTTTAAAATAATTAAAATAAAAAAAACGATTTTAGAATATTCTAAAATCGTTTTTTTATTCGCTTTTTTATATAATTATTCAGCTACTTTTTCTGCTACCGCCTCAGTAGCCGCTTCTGCTTCCTGCGTATCTAAAGGCTGATTTTTTGACTCGTAATCTTCTATTTTATTCTCTATAACTGGGATAAACTTAGAAGAAGATAGATCTGAATTATTTATAACATCTTTCAATGCCTTTATTCTTTCTGTCATTGTTGGTTGAGTATTTGCTATTCCTGCAAATTTAGCTGTTGCTATATCAACTTGATCATTTGTAATATTAGAAGTTTTTACCCAACCTTCTTCTATATACTTCCCTTCAGATCTTTTTCCTTTAACTTTAATCCAATCGCCTTGAGTTTCAGTCACAGCAATAATATCCATAACGCTGTACTTTTTTTCTGTTTTAGTAAGTAAATCTGGCCTTTTGTAAACTACTGCCTCTTCTAACATAGCTCCCACTTTACCATTAACAGCTAAAAAGGTAGATCTAGTCCATCCTTCTTTTCCGTCAATCAACTTTACTTTGTAATACTCTTTCTTAGAAACAGAATCTATAGTTTCTTCTCCTGTTAAGGTTACTTTTTCTCCTAAACTAATAGAAGTTATCCATTTCCCTTTTGCAGAAGCACTTTCTCTAATAGATAATTTATCTAATAAACAAATTGCTGAAGTAGACTTTTCTTCTTTTTCACTAATAGATTTTTCAGTTGTTGAAGTATCTCCTTTGTTTTCTGAGTTTTTGTCGTCTTTACAACCTATACAAATAGTAGACACTAATGCAATAGCAATTAATATTTTTTTCATTATTATAAATTTTTTACGCAAATATATCATTTATTAATTAAATAATTTAACATGCTTTATTTACTTATTTGTTTAAAATAAAATTCCCAACATTACAGCTTAAACATTTTTTGTTTTGGCAATAATTATTTTTCAACTCTAATAAAGCCTGAGATTCAAAAGCATTTTTTGCTTTAATTTTTAACTCATCAAACTTATTTATAATTGAATTTTTTTCTGGGTGTATTTGTTGTATCAATTTTAACAAACTTTCTTCATTAACCTCTCCTCTAGCTTGTTCATAAACAAACTTTAAAGGAATAATTGTATTAATAATCAACAAGTCAATAAATGATTTTGTAAGTATTTTAACTGATTTTTTTGACTCAGAACCAAACGTATAATGAGTTTTCCAAAACTCATTTACTTCAACTGTAAATAAATTATAAAAACCCTCTATTTTATTTACATCCATTAAGCTTGAAAATAAGCTTTCATATTTATTATATAAAGCCACTAATTGCGCTATTCTAATCGTAGGAAAGTTATTGGGGCGCATTCTAAAAAATTGAAAACGGTGTTTTATTAATGATTGTAGCCTGTATTTGTGCTTTATATAAACATACTCATTTTTAAGTTGCTTATAATAACTCTCTTCTATTTCATCAGCTAAAAAACCTGCCTGTCCAAACAATAAAGCAGATAGCTGCTCTTCGTTAAATCGAACTTTACGTAACACAGAAAAATCAAACGATTGTGCTAGTTCTAGGAAAGCTGTTCCATTAACTTTCAATCCGAAATTCTTAGCTAATAACTGAAACAACACCGCTTCATAATCATTATTTGATTTTTTTAGCAGCTCTTTTATTACCACCGATTTATTCTCTAATCGTTCAAAATACAAACGTTCTAACCAGTTATTTAATAAAAAAGAATTGATTTCTCCTATCTGCTTTTCACAAGGAATCCATCGTCGTTCTTTTAAAAACAATTTTCTATAATTTACCAATACATCTTCTTGAACAATTTTTTGTAATTCAACCGTTGGTAATGGATGATTATTTTTCATAAACACATCAGAATCATGTTCCCACACAACATGTAAAATAACCGCATCATAATTCACATCTTTTTCATGATGATGCGCGTACCAATCTGATGACTTTATATGAATTTCAACATTTCCAACCCATAGCTGCCCATCAATCTTCAATTTTGTATTCAAAAAATCAGGTCCTGAATTCGTATTATGACTCCCTGTGTTTAATACTTCAACGATTTCTCCTTTTACTGATATTAAATTTGCTTTGCTAAATAGTTTATACTGCCAAATAAAGTGCAAGAACTCTTCTTTCATACATTTTTTTATTTTCAATGTACAAAATATTTTTATGATACTATCAATATTAATTATTCGAAGTATTTTTAGACTACTTTTTATTCTTCTATTTTTGTCAAAATAAATTACTATAGGTAAACTTACAGGATAACAATGTAAGGGCACGTTTTTAATTTAGAGATAAACCTTGAAGTATTTTAACTCTCAATTATCGAGTAAAAATTAAACCACATGAATAGTATAGAAAATTTACAATGGCGTTACGCTGTTAAAAAATTTGACGAGCATAAATTTCTTTCCGAAGAACAAATTAATATTTTAAAAGAAGCATTTAATTTAACTGCTACTTCTTATGGATTACAACCTGTAAAAATGGTTGTGGTTAAAAACAAAGATTTACAACTACAATTGGTGGCACATTCTTGGAATCAACACCAAGTTGCACAGGCTTCTCATTTATTGGTATTGTGTACCCCAAAAGAACTTACTACTAAAGATGTTGAGAGCTATTTTAAATTAGTAAAAGACATAAGAAACACACCCGATGAAATTTTAAATCCTTTCAAAGAGTTTTTAACTAACGATATAGAGAATAAATCTCCTGAAGTATTATTCCATTGGATGAAAAACCAAGCATATATTGCTTTAGGAAACTTAATGACTGTTGCTGCAAATGAAAAAATTGACAGCTGCCCTATGGAAGGTTTTGTTCCTGAAAAATATGATGAAATTTTAGAATTAGATAAATACAACTTACAATCAGTTTTAGTATTACCTGTTGGTTTTAGAGCAGAAGATGACTACATGAAAGACTTAAAAAAAGTTCGTAGAAAAACAGAAGATGTCGTTATTGAGCTTTCTTAGACAACACTAATTATGAATTACGATTGATAATTTTAGTACATTCGTAATTCATAATTTAACTATATGCAACCGTTACATATACTACTCCTTATTTTAGCCTATTTTGGTGTATTAATTTTTATCTCATACATCACAGGTAAATCGGCAAACAATCAAACATTTTTTAAAGCAAACAACTCATCTCCTTGGTATTTAGTTGCCTTTGGTATGATTGGAGCATCATTATCTGGAGTTACTTTTATTTCGGTTCCTGGTTGGGTTGAAGGTGACAAAATGAGTTATATGCAAATGGTACTAGGGTACGTATTAGGTTATGCCGTTATTGGATTGGTACTACTTCCACTCTATTACCGATTAAATTTAACTTCAATTTACACCTATTTAGAAGGACGTTTTGGTAGATATTCGTACAAAACTGGGGCTTCTTTTTTCTTACTTTCAAGAACTATTGGTGCTGCCTTTCGCTTGTTTTTAGTGGCAAATGTGTTACAGTTAATTTTGTTTGATGCTTATGGAATTCCGTTTTGGGTAACAGTAACAATTACCATTTTACTTATATGGCTATATACTTTTAAAGGAGGCATAAAAACTATTGTATGGACAGACACTTTACAAACGTTGTTTATGCTAATTGCTGTTGGAGTTTGTATTGTAATGATAAAAGATGAAATGCAAATTGATAATTTGTTTTCGTATGTAACAGACAATAGCTTATCTAAAACTTTCTTTTTTGACGATGTAAAGGCTGGTAACTATTTTTGGAAACAATTCTTTTCAGGAGCTTTTATTTCAATTGTGATGACAGGTTTAGATCAAGACATGATGCAAAAAAACTTGACTTGCCGCAATTTAAAAGATGCTCAAAAAAACATGTTTTGGTTTACTATAGTACTCGTTATTGTTAACTTCTTTTTCTTAGCTTTAGGAATCCTGTTAACTGATTACGCTACAGTAAATGAACTAAACGCTCATAAAGACAACTTATTTCCTACCATAGCAATGAGTGGTGATTTAGGTATAGCTACTTCCCTATTCTTCCTTCTCGGTTTAATAGCAGCAGCATACTCAAGTGCTGATAGTGCTTTAACTTCGTTAACTACTTCTTTTAGTATTGATATTCTTGAAATTGACAAAAAAGATAATGAGCAAGAAAGAGAAAAAGCACGAAAGAAAATTCATGTGCTGTTTTCATTTATTTTAGTGGCTACTATCTTAATTTTTAAATATTTTATTGCTGATGAGAGTGTAATTGCTAAAATATTCCAATTTGCTGGTTATACTTACGGTCCGTTACTAGGTTTATATGCTTTCGGACTGTTTACTAAATTAAACATAAAAGACAAGTTAGTTCCTATCATTTGTTTAATGGCTCCTATTATAACTTATATTATTAGCTTTTACAGCAAGGAAAAGTTTGGGTTTGATTTTGGTTTTTTTGTATTGATATTAAACGGATTCTTAACTTTTTTAGGATTACTTTTGATAAGTAATAATAAACAAAGTAAATCAGCAATTCTGCCTATAATTATGTCTCTTCTTGGTTTTCTAAGAGCTATATTGAATGGATTTGAAGACTGGAGAGCTATATTATTCCTAATTTTAGGTTTTACTTGGCTCAGTATTATTATCTCTAGATTAAAAAGCAAGCATAATGCCTAAAAAAGGAAAAGCTAAAAATACTGTAAACAAAGCGAAACATACACGCTTAATGAAACAGAAAGAAAACAAACTTCGTTTGGAAAAACCAACGTACCAAAGAACGTTTAAAAGCCATTATTAAAAAAGTTAACGAACAAAAAGAAAATGACAGCTCAACAAATAATTAAAAAGTTTGACTTAACGGAACATCCTGAAGGTGGTTTTTATAAAGAAACCTATAGAAGCAACGGAATTATTAAAAACAAACACTTAAATTCTAACTTTGTAGGTGATAGAAATTACAGTACTTGTATTTATTTTTTATTAACTTCTGAAAAATTTTCTGCCTTTCATAAAATCAATCAAGATGAAATTTGGCATTTTTATAAAGGAAGTACCTTAAAACTACATATGATTTCTCCCAAAGGAAACTATTCTTTTGTATTGATTGGAAATAATATAGAAAATGATGAGCAACCACAATTTGTAGTTCCGGCTGGTTACTGGTTTGCTGCTGAAGTTAGTAAAGAAAACTCATATGCTTTTACTGGTTGTACTGTTGCTCCTGGGTTTGACTTCAACGATTTTGTTTTACCTAAAAGAGAAGAGTTAATACAACTATTCCCACAACATAAAGAAATCATAACTAAACTAACACATTTTTAAATAATTCTTCCTCACTACCTATATACAAATCTACTATATAGTGTATAAGAAGTAAGATTCTTTTACATTTCCTTTTCATCTATTAATTGATTAAATTTGTTACTTAGTATTACCTATCTACAGATACTAAAAAAAACTTCAATTATAAAAGTAACGAAATACTTAGCCGTTATTTTACTTAAAAAAAATGAAAAATAATACATACAAAAAGCTATCTATTTGGTATAAAAAATTCCAAATTAGCAAAACACCTCAAATGAATTTAGTTTGGGGATTCTTCTTATATACCTTTATCGGTTTTATTTTACTATCAATTCCTCTGTTTCATAAAGCAGATGTATCTTTTTTAGACAATCTATTTATCTCAACATCAGCAATATCAACTACAGGGCTAGTTACTATCAGTATTTTTGATTCCTATAATTTCTTCGGACAGTTTATTATAATGATGCTCATACAAATTGGTGGAATTGGCTACATGACACTAACAACCTACTACTTGTTATTTATCACAAAAAAAATAACGCATTGGCATAGTAAATTATTAGGAACAGAATTTACGTTACCTAATAGTATTAAAATAAAAGATTTTATTAAAAGTGTTATTGTCTTTACTTTAATTATGGAAACTATTGGAGTTATACTGTTTTATATTGCTTTTACCAATTCTGGTATGCAAAACTTAAAAGCCATTTGGTTTGCTATTTTCCATAGCGTTTCATCTTTTTGCACTGCGGGTTTTGGTTTATTCAACAATGGCTTTGAAGAATACCACGATAACGTTTTTATAAATACAACAATCTCTATTTTAGCTATAGCAGGTTCTTTAGGTTTTATTGTTGTTACCGATTTATGGTATCGTCTTTCTGGAAAGACTAAAGAAATATCCTTCACAACAAAAATTATTGTCTACGGATTTATATTCTTATTACTTTCAGGAACATTACTTACGTACCTATCAGAACCTTCTTTAAACCTAAACTCCAACCATTCGTTAATGACTTCTTTTTTTCAAACAATGTCTGCAATGACAACAGTTGGTTTTAATACTGTACCTATTGGTGGTTTTTCTTTACCAATATTATTACTACTTACTTTTTTAATGTACATAGGTGCATCACCATCTGGAACAGCTGGAGGAATGAAAATCACAACTTTAACAGCAATGATTTCTATATTAAAAAGTAGATTATTAGGACAAAAAAAGATTACGTTTTTAAACAGGATTATACCTTTTGATAGAATTTACATAGCAACCTCTACTTTTATGTTATATACCAGTTTAATTTTTTTATTCTCTTTTTTACTTTCATATAGTGAAAGCTTCTCTTTTGACAAAATATTGTTTGAAGTTGCTTCTGCTCTTGGCACCGTTGGATTAAGTACTGGAATTACTGGGGACTTATCAAACCTAGGCAAATTCCTCATAATTATTCTAATGTTCATAGGAAGAGTTGGTGTTTTAACTTTTGGTTTTGCTTTATTACAACAGAAACAAAACGAATTAGAAAAAATAAAATCTGACGATTTAGCCGTATAGTTTTTTAACCGATAGCGAAACACTAATCGCTATCGGTTTATAATTTTACATAAACGCTATCTGTAAGCCCATCAATACAAATATTACACCTGAAATTTTATTTAACCTTACCCCTATTTTTTCATTCTCTTTAATCTTAGTTGAAAATATCCCAGCAAACGATGTTAAAACCAAGTACCAAATGGTAGTCATTACCGCATAAATTACTCCCATTATTATAAAAGGAACTGGATTTTCTATCTCTGTTGGGCTTATAAACTGCGGAAAGAACGCTATAAAGAATAATGCAACTTTCGGATTTAATATATTTGTTACAAACCCTGATGTAAAACTGCTTTTTGCTGAATTTTTCTTTTGTTCTTCGTTTGTATTAGCAATCAGCCCTTTTTTTGACATCACTTTTGTTACACCTAAATAAATTAAATAAGCTGCTCCTAAATATTTAATCAATGCAAAGAATATTGCTGATTTAGCTACCATAATCGACAAACCTAATGCTCCAAACAAAGTATGTACTAGAGCCCCAGTGTTTAAACCAAAACTAGTATATACACCAGATCTTCTTCCTTGGCTAATTGACTTATTAATTAAAAAGACGGTTTCTATTCCTGGTGTCAAAACAAAAAGAATAGTTGCTACTAAAAATGCTATAAAATTCTCAATTCCCATTTCGTTACTTCTTTAAAAATGATTACAAAGTTTTTTATGCAAAGCAACAGCAGTTCTCTTTATTAAAAAATACTTATTTTTGACTGATTAATGCAAAAAACGCATTAAAATGACTATTCAACAGATTCGATATTTTTTAATTCTAGCAGAAGAATTACATTTTTGGAAAACAGCAGAAAAAGTTTACACCTCTCAATCGTCATTAAGTAGGCAAATTCAATCTTTAGAAGAAGAATTAGGTATTACTTTATTTGAGCGAGATAAAAGAAATGTAAAACTTACTGAAGCTGGTGTATTCCTTAAAAAAAAATGGGATGTTCTATTAGACGAGTTCGATCGTACACATCAACATGCTAAAAAAATTGATGAAGGTTCTTCTGGACTTGTTAGTATTGCCTACCCTGGCTCTATCTCTTACAACTATTTACCTGAATTACTCAAAATATTTTCAGAAGAGAAACCAGATTTAAAAGTAGAACTTATGGAGCCTACTGATATTACACTTGAAAAATTACTTTCTAGTTATCAAATAGATTTTGCTTTTAGCAGAAATGAAGTTCTAAATGCTTCTATTTTATCTGAAAGATTGTATGCTGAACCCGTTTGCCTTGTGGTTCCAAAAGATCATTGGATAACAGAAGATTCTTTTGTTGATTTAAGAGACGTAAAAGACGAAAAATTTATCCTTTCTGGTTTACATCATACTACTTATTTTTCCTCATTACTACGCAATATTTTTAACACTTATGGTTTTGAACCTCAAACTCATATTGAATCTGATTTTGGGAGTATGATATTAAACTTAATTGGTAGAGGTTTAGGAATATCTATTTTACCTTACTCATATCAGTTTTCTTTAAATACGAACATACGGTTTATTACACTACCCGAAAGCACAGAATTATATATCAATTGGCGCAAGAACGACCATAGAAAAGTAATTAAAAGTGTTATTGAATATTCTGTAAAATTAGGCAAAAACTACAACCGAAAGTTTGTATAAAACAAAAACCTGAACATTAGAAAATGTTCAGGTTTTTGTTTATTTGTATACGTACAAGTAACTATTTATCAATCGAACCTAAAACACGTTTCATAAAATTATTTAACGCTTCTTTTTTAGGTGTTCCATCTTTAATCATTTTATTAACTTCAATTGCTCCGTACATATTAGAGATTAACTCTCCTATAACGTCTAGCTCTTCATCTTTTAACGATGGAACCTCTGTTAAAGCTTCAAGCGTCTCAATAGTTTCTAGTACATAATCTTGGTCATTTTCTTCAATAAATGAAGTTAAATGTTTAATTACTGGTAATTTCATAACTAAGCTACTTCATTTACTAAATCCTTCAATACATCAAACTTATTGGTTTGAGTTTGATTTACTAATTTTCCATCAATATAAGTAGCAAAAGTAGGCAAGTTACTCACATCAGCAAGTTTTCTACTCTCTGGAAATTTTTCGGCATCAGCTATTACAAAAACCATATCTTCATTCTCAGAAGACAACTTTTTAAATTTAGGTTTCATAATACGGCAGTTACCACACCATGAAGCTGAAAACTGAACTACAACTTTTTTATTACCTGCAACAACTTCAGATAAATTGTCTTGACTTAATTCTTGTACCATTTCTTTAATTATTATCCATTTCGAAAGGAGCTCGTGCTCGACCCCTTCACTTATCTCACACGAACTTGTTTCCTTTCTTTAATTATGTCTAATTAGTTTGCTGCTAAATATTCTGCTGTTGCTTTTGCATTAGCTTGCATTGCTTCTTTACCTTCTTCCCAGTTTGCAGGACATACCTCACCTTTTTCTTGTACGTGAGTATAAGCATCTACTAAACGTAAATATTCATTTACATTACGACCAACTGGCATATGGTTTATTCCTTCATGAAAAACAGTTCCTTCTTCATCTATTAAATATGTAGCTCTATAAGTTACATTATCTCCTTCAACCTGTACAGTTCCTGTAGCTTCATCATAAACCTCGTTAGAGATGTCTAAGATACCTAAAATAGATGATAAATTACGATTACTATCAGCTAATAATGGGTAAGTAACACCTTCAATACCTCCATTATCCTTAGATTGGTTTAACCAAGCAAAGTGTACTTCAGGAGTATCGCAAGAAGCTCCAATTACAATGGTATTTCTTTTTTCAAATTCTGGTAATGCAGCTTGAAAAGCATGTAACTCAGTTGGACAAACGAAAGTAAAGTCTTTCGGATACCAAAACAACAACACTTTTTTCTTGTTTTTAACTGCTTCTTCTAATACATTTAACTTAAACGTGTCACCCATTTCGTTCATTGCATCTACGTTTAAACTTGGAAATTTTTTTCCTACTGCTGTAGCCATTTTATAGTTTTTTATTGATTAATATTTTTTTACAGGCACAAATGTATTTTGTTTCTTCTCATTTAAAGTGTGAATCTAAAAATATTTTTTTATTTCACTATAACTATAACCAATAGTTAACATATTTTTAAATCACTAAAAAAAATATACCTTTATATTCCAACACATTATAAAACACAAAAACAAAAACTATAGTTATTTATTATTTTAAAATAAAAAATATAGATAAAAATTATTCATTGTTTTATAGTAGCTTTGCCCTATTCTAACCTATTAAATTATAATAAAAATGAAAAACACAAACTCACATTCTTCGAAAGGTAAATGCCCTTTTTCTCAAGGCGCAAACACAGAAATACATGATAACATCATGGAGTGGTGGCCAAAATCATTAAACTTAGATATACTACATCAACACGATACCAAAACCAATCCTTTAGACAGTAATTTTAATTATGCTGAAGAATTTAAAAAATTAGATTTAGAAGCAGTTAAAAATGACCTTAAAGACTTAATGACCGATAGTCAAGATTGGTGGCCTGCCGACTGGGGACATTATGGTGGTCTAATGATTCGTATGGCGTGGCATGCTGCTGGTACCTATAGAGTTGCTGATGGTAGAGGTGGTAGTAATACAGGTAATCAACGCTTCGCTCCACTAAATAGTTGGCCTGATAATGGTAATTTAGATAAAGCAAGACGATTGTTATGGCCTATCAAGAAAAAATACGGAAACAAACTATCTTGGGCAGATCTTATAATTTTAGCTGGTAATATGGCTTATGAATCAATGGGCTTCAAAACTTTTGGTTTTGCCGGCGGACGTGAAGACATTTGGCATCCTGAGAAAGATATTTATTGGGGATCTGAAAAAGAATGGTTAGCGCCAACAGGGAGTAAAGGTTCTCGATATTCTGGAGACAGAGACTTAGAAAACCCATTAGCTGCTGTAATGATGGGATTAATTTATGTAAACCCTGAAGGGGTTGACGGAAAACCCGATCCTTTAAAAACCGCAAAAGACGTAAGAGAAACCTTTAAGCGCATGGCAATGAATGATGAAGAAACCGTTGCTTTAACTGCTGGTGGACACACTGTAGGAAAAGCACACGGTAATGGTGACGCAGGAGCCTTAGGTGAAAGCCCTGAAGGTGCAGAAGTTCAAGATCAAGGCTTTGGCTGGATGAACCCTAAAGGGAATGGAAATGCTGCAGATACTGTTACTAGTGGTTTGGAAGGAGCTTGGACAACTACCCCCGATAGATGGAACCATACATACTTTCATTTGTTGTTAAATCATGATTGGGAATTAACAAAGAGTCCTGCTGGTGCTTGGCAATGGGAACCTGTTAATATTGATGAGGCAGATAAACCTGTAGATGCTCACAATCCGAACATTAAAAGAAACCCAATAATGACTGATGCGGATATGGCAATGAAAATGGACCCTGAATACAGAAAAATATCTGAAAAGTTCTATAAAGATCCAGCCTATTTTGCTGACACCTTTGCACGTGCTTGGTTTAAACTAACACATCGTGATTTGGGCCCTAATACACGTTATTTAGGGGTTGATGCTCCAACAGAAACACTTATATGGCAAGATCCTGTTCCTACTGTAGACTATACTTTAAACGATACTGAAGTTGAAGAATTAAAAGAAAAACTATTAAACAGTGGACTTACTCGTACTGAACTTATCAATACTGCTTGGGATAGTGCTAGAACTTATAGAGGATCAGACTTTAGAGGTGGTGCTAATGGAGCACGCATTCGTTTAGCTCCTCAGAAAGACTGGGAAGGAAATGAACCTACAAGACTAAAAAGAGTATTAGATAAGCTTGCTGAAATTCAAGCTAGTTTAAGTAAAAAAGTTAGTATTGCTGATTTGATTGTTTTAGGAGGTAGTGCTGCTATTGAAAAAGCTGCTAAAGATGGTGGTGTTGACATTAAAGTTCCTTTTACCCCTGGAAGAGGTGATGCAACTGCTGAAATGACAGATACTGAATCTTTTGATGTTTTAGAGCCTCTACATGACGGATACAGAAATTGGCAAAAGAAAGATTATGTAGTAAAACCTGAAGAATTGTTATTAGACAGAACACAACTTATGGGGTTAACCGCTCCTGAAATGACTGTTCTAGTTGGGGGAATGCGTGTGCTAGGAACTAACTACGGAGGAACTAAACATGGTGTATTTACAGAAAATGAAGGTGTATTAAGTAACGACTTCTTTGTTAATCTTACCGACATGAAATACTCATGGAAGCCTTCAGGGGAAAACTTATACAATATTGTTGATCGTAAGACAGGAAACACTAAGTGGACAGCTACACGAGTGGATTTGATATTTGGTTCTAACTCTATTCTTCGTTCGTATGCAGAAGTATACGCACAAGACGACAACAAGAAAAAGTTTGTGAAAGATTTTGTAACTGCCTGGACTAAAGTAATGAATGCAGACAGGTTTGATGTAGTATAAATCACAACTAAATAATAATATTTTAAGCTAGATTTTTTTAATTAAAGAATCTAGCTTATTTTTTTACACTTTAATCACCACTCCCTCTTTCTTCCTCATAAGTCATTAATAGCAATTGAGTTAACATTTAAATTTATTGAGCTAAAGAAACATCAGCTATCAAAGTATTTTTGTTACAGAAATCATTTAATAATTAAAAAACAAATATATTATGAGTAACGATAAAAGTATTTTAGGCTTATTAGCAGGAGTAGCTGTAGGAGCAGGATTAGGCATATTATTCGCCCCTGACAAAGGGAGTAATACACGAAAAAAAATAGCAGACGGAGCAGCCTCTGCAAGAGATACCATTACTTCAGAAGCAACACACCTTAAAGAAGAAGTTAAGCATAAAGCTGAAAGCTTAAAAAATAATGTGGCTGAATCTCTTAGCAGCAAAACAAACTCATTAGAAGAAAAATTAGAAACTATTGTAACTGATGCTAGCTATAAAGCTGAAGATGTTATAACCCAATTAGAACAAAAACTAAAAGTATTAAAGGCTAAAAACAAAAAATTACAAACTAAATAATGTCGATATTCAAATCAATACATACCAACTCTGAAAAAGCAATTGAAAAAGGCGAAAGCTTTATAAAGAACTCTGAAGAATACTTTAAATTAAAAGTATTTTATATACTAACCTCTTCTTTAAGCATGATTTTCAATTTTGCTATTATAGGTATATTCCTACTTATTGCTTTTGTTTTTTTGGCTGTAACAATATCGGCAACCATAGGTAATTATTTAAACAATGTTGTTTTAGGATACTTGTTAGTAGCTTTACTTTTTATAATTTTCGCTTTAATAGCATATAGTATGAGAACAAATGTAGAGAATTTTGTAATTAAAAATTTATCTAAAAAGTATTTTGACGATGAAGAAAACCTATAATAATAGTAAAGAAATAACTAAAGAACTAAAATTACTGAAGCTTAAAAGAGATATTTCTTTAGAAGAAATTAAACTTGTAAAAGAACAATTTAAAGAAGATTTATCTGTCGGGAATTGGTTTCAAACTATATTTGAAACAGTTGGTAAGTTTGGAGTATATACTTTAGCTAGGAAATTTTTAAAATAACCTTTTTTCAACTCAATCTTGAATAGCTACAAAGCTTTAATCTAGGTGTAAGACATATAACTTCTTTCCTCTTATAATTAAAAAACCATCTTCTTCAGATGGTTTTTTAATTATAAGCTTTACTCATTACATACTCAATATTGTTATCATTTTTATTTTCTTTTTTTGTGTTTTTTAAAGCTTCATACCCCTTAATTCTGTTAGCTTTTATAAACTTTTACAAAACAACAAAGATGAAATTGTATTAGCTTCTTTCTAATACAACTCCACCTTTATTTATATAACAATTATTGTAAACTACTTACTATAACTTACAGTTTACCATCCAACGTATATTAAATTTATCGGTACAAGCCCCATACAGTGCGTTCCATTCCGTTTCCAATAGTTCAGTATGAACTATACCTCCGTTAGACAACTCATTAAAAACAACAGTAGCTTTCTCCTCATCATCTAAATCAACACTCATTTGAATATTATTACCACTATTTAGCGGAGTATCTGGAGAAACATCATACGCCATAATGTGAATCCCCTTCCCTTTCAATTCTGCATGTTGTATTTTATGCCTGTAATCCTCTGGAATATCTCTCTTTGAGTCTTTGTACGTTTGTTTGTTTACAATTTTTGCATTAAATAAGTCTGCATAAAAATTTAATGCGTTTTGACATTCTCCTCTGAATGCTAAGTATGCTTGTATGTTCATAATTTTTATTGTTTTGTATAAAAATAAAAACAAGCATCTATATAAATTAACTCTATTGCTGTGATTATTAACTCAAAAATTTAAAACGTTATTAATTATTTACTAGCAAATAGTTTTACATCATTTTTAGAAACTTCTTTTTCTCCTAAAATAAGTAAACGTTCAACTACATTTCGTAATTCTCTAATATTTCCTGTCCAATCATACTCTTGTAACAATTTAATAGCATCTTCCGAGAAACCTTTCTTAGGCATCCCTTGTTCTTCAGAAATTTTCTTTGCAAAGAAATCTACTAATAACGGTATATCTTCTCTTCTATCGTTTAATGCAGGAACTTTAATTAAAATCACTGCTAAACGATGATATAAATCTTCGCGGAAACGTCCTTCTTCTATTTCCTTCTTTAAATCTTTATTTGTTGCAGCAACTACACGCACATTTACTTTTATATCTTTATCCGAACCTACTCGTTGAATACGATTTTCTTGTAATGCTCGTAATACTTTCGCTTGTGCCGACAAACTCATATCTCCAATTTCATCTAAGAAAATGGTTCCTCCATTAGCTGCTTCAAACTTTCCTGCTCTATCTTTGTTAGCTCCTGTAAAACTCCCTTTTACATGCCCAAACAATTCACTTTCTATTAACTCAGAAGGTATAGCTGCACAGTTTACTTCAATCATAGAACCTTTAGAACGGTCAGATTTTTCGTGTAACCAATGCGCTACTAACTCTTTTCCTGTTCCATTAGGTCCGGTAATTAAAACTCTTGCCTCTGTTGCAGACACTTTTTCAATAATATCTTTAATATGAGTAATAGCATCGCTCTCTCCAATCATTTCATAATTCTTACTCACCTTCTTCTTTAAACGCTTATTTTCTACTACCAACTCCTTTTTATCTAGAGCATTTCTTACAGTATTCAATAATCGATTTAAATCTGGCGGTTTAGAAATATAATCAAAGGCTCCTAAGCGCATGGTGTTTACTGCAGTATCTAAATCACCATGACCAGAAATCATTACCATTGGTATTTCAGGTTTTAACTTTCTAGCTTTTTCCAACACCTCAACACCATCCATTTTTGGCATTTTAATATCACACAAAACCAAATCGTAATCTGTTTTCTTTATCATTTCAATTCCTTGCAAACCGTCTTCAGCTTCTTCTACTTCATAGGAATCGTTTTCTTCAGAAATAATTTTTTTTAATACTCTGCGAATTGCAGCTTCATCTTCTATTATTAATATTTTACTCATATTTTTTTTAGTCTTTTAGATATTAAAAAGGCTAGTTTAATAAATTCTTGAAATCAGAAATCATTTTTTGGAGCTCACCTACTTCGTTTTCTGAACCTATTAACGTTACTTTATTAACACATTCTTTACAACAAGAAAGAACCATTGGTGGTTACAACTCAAAAAGCAAGCCAAACATTTTTCAGCTTAATTATTTAGTTCTTCTTTAGAATTTCCTTCCTCTTTACCTTCAATTTCTTTCTGATTGTTTTGGAGTACCTCTTTTTTTGGAGGTTCAAAATGCAACCCTTTGGCATCTACAATATGTATATCTCTTTGAGGGAACGGAATACTTATATTATGCTCTTTAAACAGCTCGTCTATTTTAAACCGTATATCACTTTTTGGTATCGCTGCCTGAAAACTATCATTTAACGTAAAAATTAATTTAAAATTTAACGAACTATCTCCGAAATTTTCAAAAAGTACTAAAGGAGCTGGATGCTGGTATACTTTTGGATGTTCACTGGCCGCTTGCAACAATAATTTTTTCACTAAAGCTACATCACTACCATAGGCCACACCCACTGTTACACTTTCTCTAGTTGTAGTACCATTTTGCGTCCAGTTATATAGGCTGTTAGATAAATACTTGTGATTAGGAATAACCAATACTTTATTATCGATTGTTACGGCTCTAGTGGTTCTCAGTTTTATCTCTTCCACCCTACCAACTTTTCCATCTAGTTCAATAATATCCCCCACATGAACACTTTTATCAAGAATAATAAAAACTCCAGAGATTATATCTTGAAAAAAGGTTTGTAACGCCAAACCAATACCTATTAACAAAGCAGAAGACGCTACTAAAATCGCACTTAAATCGACTCCTGCTGAACTTAAACCTATTGAAAAAACAATTACATATACTAACCAACTAGTAAATGAGAAAATAGTATCAAATTTATTTTTGTCTTCCTGTTCTAGTTTACTTTTTGCTAGTACTTTTAAATATTTCAACAAAAGCTTCACTAAAAGTAAACCTACTATTAAAAACAAAATTGTTTTTACTGTAAACTCAATATCTTTTCCTCCTATTGGTATTCTATAGTTTAGAAAATCCGTTATTTCTTTTATTATTTCTTTCATCCTAGTTTATGTTATAATCGTTACACACAATTTATAATCAACACTTTTAAACAATATTAAGTAATTTCATAAAAGTGTTAATTACCCATTATAACGAATCCATTTCCATAAATCTTTGTAGGTTGGTTTTTTACCGTACATTAAAATACCTACACGATAAATTTTAGCGGCAATCCATACAATTACCATAAAAGTAAGAATTAATAGCAACATAGAAATGGCTATTTCCCACCAAGCAACTCCAAACGGGATTCTCATTAACATCACTATTGGAGATGTAAAAGGTATATAAGAAAATATTACTGAAACCGGACCATGAGGATCGTTAATAACCGTTGCAAAACCTACATAAACTGCCAAAATTAACGGTAGCATAATAGGCATCATAAATTGTTGTGTATCCGTTTCATTATCTACCGCAGCACCTACTGCTGCAAACAACGAACTATACAACATATACCCTCCTAAGAAGTAGAAAATGAATAAGAAAAACATTTTTACTAAAGGCAACCTAAAAATTTCTTGCACAATCATTTCACCTTTATTGGTTGCTGTTTGTTGAATAGCTTCCATTTGTTCTGGTGATACTTTTGCTGACTGCATTTCCATCATATCAACTCCAAAGAAAGAAGATGCTACTAGGCTAAACACTAAAAACAAAATTCCCCAAATAAAGAACTGTAACAATCCAGCTGATGCATTTCCAATAATCTTTCCTAACATTAATTGAAAAGGTTTTACTGAAGAAACGATTACCTCAATAATTCTACTTGTTTTTTCTTCAATAACACTACGCATTACCGATGTCCCATAAATCATTACAAACATCATCAATAAATATCCTGCGATAGCTCCTACACCAATCTTTAATCCGTTGATTAATTTTGATGATTTTTCCCCAGAGAAATTCAACATTTTAATTTCTGATGAAATTTTAGACTCTTCTATATGCGCAATATCAATTCCGAAGCTTGTTAGTTTTTTATGACGTAACTCCTTATCAATTTTATCTTCTAAACGTTCCATGATAGACATACTTGGCGAATCTTTAGAGAAAAACTCAATCGATTTTGCCAACATTTCTAAACTATCTTGTTTCGGAATGTATAAAGCTCCGTAGTAATCTCCTTCTTCGACCTTCTTTTTAGAGTTTTTAATTCCTAAGGCTGTAAAATCTTCATACTTTACTGTTTTTGAATCTTTAAAAATATCTTTAGAGAACATTCCAGACTCATCAACATATACTATCTTCTTAACCTTTTCATCGTTCTTTTTCATTAAAAAAAATACTAAAGCCCCCATACCAATCATTAACAATGGACTTAAGAAAGTCATAACGATAAACGACTTATTTCTAACCTTAGCAATAAACTCGCGTTCTATAATTAATCGTAATCTTTTCATTGCTTAACTGTTTTTATGGATTGCTTGAATAAAAATATCGTTGGCACTTGGCACTAACTCTACAAAATGTTGTACTTGTCCCTGAGTTGTTAAATACGATAACAAATCGTTTGGAGAACTTCCGTTGGTAAGTTTTACATTTAATTTTAACCCTTCATTTAACAATTTAAAATCTGCTGGTAAAACCTCAAAGTTTTCTTTTAGCTTTTGCTCCACTTCTTTTGAATTAGAAGTAGCTAATCCAACCTGAAAAGTATTTGTTCTAAACTCCTTTTTAATATCTTCTAGCTTACCATCTAAAATTTTATTCGATTTGTTAATCAACGCTATATAATCACACATTTCCTCTACAGACTCCATTCTATGAGTAGAAAAAATAATGGTAGCTCCTTCATCACGCAACTGTAAAATTTCTTTAGCTATTAGTTGCGCATTGATAGGATCAAATCCAGAAAAAGGCTCATCAAAAATTAATAATTTAGGCTGATGTAATACCGTTACTATAAACTGTACCTTTTGAGCCATCCCTTTAGACAACTCTTCAATCTTTTTATTCCACCAAGCTCCAATATCAAATTTATCAAACCAATATTTCAATCGTTTTTTAGCTTCCGATTTACTCAACCCTTTTAATTGAGCAAGGTATAATGCCTGCTCTCCTACCTTCATACTTTTATACAACCCTCTTTCTTCAGGTAAATATCCTATATGTTCTATATGGTTTGGAGCTAACTTCTCTCCATCTAAAATAATTTCACCAGCATCAGGCATTGTTATTTGGTTGATAATTCTAATAAGCGAGGTCTTTCCTGCACCGTTAGGCCCTAACAAACCAAAAACACTACCTTTAGGAATGTGCATTGAAACATTATTTAATGCAGTATAATCGCCATAACGTTTTACTACATTATTAATTTCTAATAAATTGTTCATAGATTTATAGTTGATTAATTACCGTTTATTTAAAAACAGTAGTGACAAACTTACATATTTTTATACTCAATTAGTATACGCTTCTCTCTAAACGTTACAAGATTAATTTTTTGTTAATTTTATTATGCATGCATAACTTTTTTATAAAATACTATGCATGCATAATAAAATTTTATATATTTGGCATTCATGGATAAGGATAAATCAATAGATCACCAATTAAGAGCCACGTGGCAAGCCGTTGCTAAAATGTATAACGAGCAAGCTGCAAAGCATGATAGCACAATGGCTACGGCTTTTGCTTTATTGAATATAGATTTTGAAAACGGTACTCCTTCAACTGCTCTGGGACCGTTAATGGGAATGGAACCTACAAGTCTTTCTCGTTTGTTAAAGACAATGGAAGACAAAGGAGTTATATGTCGCGAAAAAAATCCTAATGATGGTAGAAGCGTTATTTTAAAGCTTACTAAATATGGTAAAGAAATGCGTGAAGTTTCAAAAGGGCATGTATACCAATTCAATAATAAAGTAAGAGAACATATTACTGAAGAAGAATTAGAAACCTTCTTCAAAGTAACAACAACAATAAACAAACTAATTACAGATAAGTTAATATACGAAGAAGAAAATATTGACAATAAAGCTGTATAAAACAAACCAACAAACAAATGGCAAGAAGAATTAAAAAAGTAGCAATTATCGGTTCTGGTATCATGGGATCAGGTATTGCATGTCATTTTGCTAACATTGGCGTTGAAGTATTGCTTTTGGACATCGTTCCAAGAGAGCTTAACGACAAAGAAAAAGCAAAAGGATTAACCTTAGAAGACAAAGTAGTTCGTAACCGTTTGGTAAATGATGCTTTGACTGCTTCATTAAAGTCGAAACCATCACCTATCTACAATAAAAAATTTGCAGATAGAATTACTACTGGGAACCTTGAGGACGATTTACACAAAGTAAAAGATGTAGATTGGATTATGGAAGTAGTTGTTGAACGCTTAGACATTAAACAAAGTGTTTTTGAGCAAGTTGAGAAATACCGTACTCCTGGTACTATTATTTCTACCAACACTTCAGGTATTCCTATTAAGTTTATGAACGAAGGACGTAGTGAAGATTTCCGTAAACACTTTGCGGTTACACACTTTTTTAACCCTCCTCGTTATTTAAAATTATTTGAAGTTGTTCCAGGACCTGACTGTAAACAAGAAGTTACAGACTTCTTAATGGATTATGGTTCTAAATTCTTAGGAAAAACTTCAGTATTAGCAAAAGATACTCCAGCGTTTATTGGAAACCGTATAGGTATCTTCGGAATCCAATCGTTATTCCACCAAGTAAAAGAATTAGGGCTAACTATTGAAGAGGTTGATAAATTAACAGGGCCAGTTATTGGACGCCCTAAATCAGCTACTTTCCGTACTGTTGATGTTGTTGGATTAGATACTTTAGTACACGTTGCTAACGGAATCTATGAAAACTGTCCTAACGATGAAGCACACGACTTATTTAAGTTGCCAGATTTCATCAACACAATGATGGAAAATAAGTGGTTAGGAAACAAAACCAAACAAGGTTTTTACAAAAAAACAACCAATGCTGAAGGAAAGCGTGAAATTTTAGCTTTAGACTTAAATACGATGGAATACCGTCCGTCTAAAAAAGCAAAATTTGCTACCTTAGAATTAACAAAAACAATCGATAAGCCAATTGACCGATTTAAAGTATTAGTTGGCGGAAAAGATAAAGCAGGAGAATTCTACCGTAAGAACTTCGCAGCAATGTTTGCGTATGTTCAAAATAGAATTCCAGAAATTTCTGATGAATTATACAGAATTGACGATGCCATGAAAGCTGGTTTCGGATGGGAAAATGGTCCTTTCGAAATTTGGGATGCTGTAGGAGTTGAAAAAGGTATCGAATTAATGAAAGCTGAAGGAAAAGAGCCTGCTGCTTGGGTTACTGAAATGGTAGCTAAAGGAGAAAAATCTTTCTATACAGTTAAAGACGGTGCAACATATTACTACGATGTACCTGCAAAAGCACAAGTTAAAAAACCAGGACAAGATTCATTTATCATCTTAGATAACATTCGTAAAACTACTGAGGTATTCAAAAACTCTGGAGTTGTGATTGAAGATTTAGGAGACGGAATTTTAAACTGTGAATTCCAATCTAAAATGAATACCATTGGTGGTGATGTTTTAGCAGGATTAAACAAAGCAGTTGATTTAGCTGAAAAAGACTTCCAAGGATTAGTAATTGGTAACCAAGCTGCAAACTTCTCTGTAGGTGCCAACATCGGAATGATTTTTATGATGGCTGTTGAGCAAGAGTACGATGAGTTAAACATGGCGATCAAATATTTCCAAGATACCATGATGCGTATGCGTTACTCTGCAATTCCTACCATTGCTGCTCCTCACGGAATGGCATTAGGTGGTGGATGTGAATTATCATTACACGCTGATAAAGTAGTTGCTGCTGCTGAAACATACATCGGATTAGTAGAGTTTGGAGTTGGAGTAATTCCTGGTGGTGGTGGATCTAAAGAAATGGCGTTAAGAGCTCAGGACTTATTCCACACTGGTGATGTTCAATTAAACGTATTACAAGAGCACTTCTTAACTATTGGTATGGCTAAAGTGGCAACTTCAGCTTATGAAGCATACGACTTAAACCTACTACAAAAAGGAAAAGATGTTGTGGTTGTAAACAAAGACCGTCAAATTGCAGAAGCTAAAAAGCACGCTGTGTTATTAGCTGAAGCAGGTTATACACAACCAGTAAAACGTAAAGATGTTTTAGTATTAGGTAAGCAAGCCTTAGGAATGTTCTTAGTAGGAACAGACTCTATGGAAGCTTCTAAATATATTTCTGAACACGATCAGAAAATTGCAAACAAACTAGCCTATGTAATGGCTGGAGGAGATTTATCAGAACCAACAAAAGTTACTGAGCAGTATTTATTAGACCTTGAGCGTGAAGCTTTCTTAAGTTTAACTACTGAAAGAAAAACGTTAGAGCGTATTCAGCATATGTTAAAAACTGGTAAACCTTTACGTAATTAAAATTACTATGCTATTAGCCTCTAGCTGTTAGCAAATAGCTAAAAGCCAATAGCCAAAAGCAAGAAAATATGAAAACAGCATATATAGTAAAAGGATATAGAACCGCCGTAGGGAAATCTAAAAAAGGTGTGTTCAGATTTAAAAGAGCTGACGAATTAGCTGCTGAAACCATCAAGTATATGATGACAAAGTTGCCAGAATTCGACGTAAAGCGTATCGACGATGTTATTGTTGGTAACGCAATGCCAGAAGGTTCTCAAGGATTAAACATGGCAAGAATTATTTCGTTAATCGGATTAGATTCTGTAGATGTTCCTGGAGTTACCGTAAACCGTTTCTGCTCATCAGGATTAGAAACTATTGGTATGGCAGTAGCAAAAATTCAATCTGGAATGGCAGAATGTATTATTGCTGGTGGAGCAGAAAGCATGAGTTCTGTACCAATGACAGGTTTTAAACCAGAATTAAACTACGATATCGTAAATGCAGGTCACGAAGATTACTATTGGGGAATGGGTAATACTGCAGAAGCAGTAGCTCAACAATACAATGTATCTCGTGCAGATCAAGATCAATTTGCATACGAATCGCACATGAAAGCTTTAAAAGCATTAGATAGTGATCGTTTCCAAGATCAAATAGCTCCAATTGATGTAGAAGAAACTTACATTGATGGAAACGGAAAACGCGCTACAAGAAATTACACAGTTACTAAAGACGAAGGTCCACGTCGTGGAACCAGCGTAGAAGCCTTAGCAAAATTACGTCCAGTATTTGCTGCTAACGGTTCTGTTACCGCTGGTAACTCATCACAAACAAGTGATGGAGCTGCCTTTGTTATGGTAATGAGTGAAGATATGGTAAAAGAGTTAGGTATTCAACCAGAAGCTCGTTTAGTAAGTTATGCAGCAGCAGGAGTACCACCTCGTATTATGGGAATTGGTCCTGTAGCAGCTATTCCAAAAGCATTAAAACAAGCAGGTTTACAACAAAGTGATATTGAATTAATTGAGCTAAACGAAGCGTTTGCTTCACAATCGTTAGCTGTTATTCGCGAATTAGGATTAAATCCGGATATCGTTAACGTAAATGGTGGGGCAATTGCTTTAGGTCACCCATTAGGATGTACTGGTGGTAAACTATCTGTTCAGTTATTTGATGAAATGCGTAAGCGTAACATGAATAACAAATACGGAATGGTAACCATGTGTGTAGGTACTGGTCAAGGTGCTGCTGGTATTTTTGAATTCCTAAATTAAGAAACAAGACTATTAGAATCAAGAAACAAGACGATGCACAATTTCAAAAAATTAAAAATTTGGACTGAAAGCATGAATTTAGTTTCTGATTCTTATAAATTAACTAGAACCTTTCCAAACTTTGAAAAGTTTGGCTTGGTTTCTCAGATGAATAGATGTGCTGTTTCTATTCCTTCTAACATAGCTGAGGGTTCAAGTAAAAGCACTAACAAACATTTTAATAAATATTTAGAAGATAGCTTAGGTTCTTCATTTGAATGGGAAACACAATTAATTATTGCTTTTAATGAAAGCTACCTATCTGAAGAAAAGTTTAAAGAATTAGAACAAAAAATTAAGTCAATACAAAAAATGATTTCAAGTTTCCAATCTGGTCTGAATAAGTCTTGACTCTTGGCTCTTGAATCTTAAAATCTAATATACTATGTCAGAATTAACAAAAGATCTTTTACGCGGAGGGCAGTTCCTAGTAAAAGAAACAAAATGTGAAGATATATTTACTCCTGAAGATTTTTCAGAAGAGCAAACAATGATGCGTGATGCGGTTAAAGAGTTTAACGACCGTGAAATCATTCCTCATAAAGAACGTTTCGAAAAGAAAGATTATGCACTTACCGAAGAAACTATGCGTAAAGCTGGTGAATTAGGATTCTTAGGTGTGGCTGTTCCTGAAGCTTATGGCGGATTAGGAATGGGATTCGTTTCTACAATGTTAACATGTGATTACATTTCAAGTGGAACAGGATCTTTTAGTACAGCTTTTGGTGCACATACAGGTATTGGTACGATGCCAATTACGTTATACGGTACAGAAGAGCAAAAGCAAAAATATGTTCCTGCATTAGCAATGGGAGAGCGTTTTGGAGCTTACTGTTTAACAGAACCAGGAGCTGGATCGGATGCGAACTCAGGAAAAACTACTGCTGAGTTAACTGAAGACGGAAAGCACTACAAAATTAACGGACAAAAAATGTGGATTTCGAATGCAGGTTTTGCTGAAATCTTCATCGTTTTTGCTCGTATCGAAGACGATAAAAACATTACTGGTTTTATCTTAGAATATGATAAAAACAATCCTAACGGAGTAACTTTAGGAGAAGAAGAACACAAATTAGGTATTCGTGCCTCTTCAACTCGTCAGGTATTTTTCAACGATACCTTAGTTCCTGTTGAAAACATGTTATCTGTTCGTGGTGGTGGATTCAAAATCGCAATGAACGCCTTAAACGTTGGTCGTATTAAGTTAGCTGCTGCTTGTTTAGATTCTCAAAGAAGAATTGTAACTCATGCTGTAAACTATGCAAACGAGCGTAAGCAATTTAAAACTCCTATTACTGAGTTTGGAGCTATTAAAATGAAATTAGCTGAAATGGCTACTAACGCTTATGTTGGTGAGTCTGCATCATATAGAGCAGCTAAAAATATTGAAGACAGAATCGCTATTCGTGAATCTGAAGGAAACACGCATCAAGAAGCAGAATTAAAAGGTGTTGAAGAATACGCTATTGAATGTTCTATCTTAAAAGTAGCAGTTTCAGAAGACGTACAAAATTGTGCTGATGAAGGAATCCAAATTTTTGGAGGTATGGGATTCTCTGAAGAAACTCCAATGGAGTCTGCTTGGAGAGATGCTCGTATTGCACGTATCTACGAAGGAACTAACGAAATTAACCGTTTATTATCGGTAGGAATGTTAGTTAAAAAAGCAATGAAAGGTCATGTAGATTTATTAAATCCTGCAATGGCAGTTCAAAACGAATTAATGGGAATTCCTTCTTTCGATACTCCAGATTATTCTGAATTATTCTCAGAAGAAAAAGAAATTCTTGCTAAACTTAAGAAAGTATTCTTAATGGTTGCAGGAGCTGCGTTACAAAAATTTGGACCAGAGTTAGAGCAACACCAACAGTTATTAACTGCTGCTTCAAATATTTTAATTGAAATATATATGGCAGAATCTGGAATTTTAAGAACAGAAAAGAACGCGAAGCGTTTTGGTGAAGAGGCTCAAAAAGAACAGATTGCAATGGCTAAGTTATACTTACACAATGCTGTTGAAATTATTACCAAAAGTGCAAGAGAAGGAATTATTTCTTTCGCTGAAGGTGATGAGCAACGTATGATGTTAATGGGACTTAAGCGTTTTACAAAGTATGCAAACTACCCTAACGTAGTTGAATTACGTAATACAATCGCAGAAAAATTAAAAGCAGAAAATAAATACTGCTTCTAAACATATTAAAACTACCTAATGTTGCTAACAAGCATAGGTAGTTTTTTAAAACTTTCTTCAACTTTTATAGGTTTTAGAATTTAGTTGTTTGTTTAAAAGATCGTCAAATTAGGTTTTGGCGGTCTTTTTTTATGCCCTCAAAAAACGTTATTAAACCTATACGCTACAATATCAACCTACTAAAAAACAAGAATCTTAAGGTTTTCTTAAAACGTTTTTTCATATCTTTAATGGTATATTTATTGTTATTTAGAAGCAAAAAACATAAAATAGCATGATAAAACTTACCAATTCAGCACTACTAGTAATAGCATTTTTAGCCATCGTTAGCTGTAAAAACGAAGCAAAAAAAACAGATACACAAGAAACCACAAAACAAGAAACTGTAGCTACAATTACTGATGTTACAGGAAACTACGTTTCTTCAGAATATGAAAAAAGAAACGAAGGGTACGATTGGGTTTCAGTTGCTGTAAAACCTGCCGCAAATGACAATATAAAAATTGCTGTTCGCTCACGTGCTGACAAGAAAAAACCTACTTGTACTTTTGACGCTCTTGCTAAAAAAGCAAATGACAGCACGTATACAACTGACATAAATGGTAAGACTGTAGTATTTTCTTTTAAAAACAAACAAATTTCTATTGCAACGGCAAACAAAGAAGATAACGGTTTATTAAACTTTTACTGTTCAGGTGGAGGAAGTCTTGCAGGTTCTTATCATAAAATTGAAGGAAACCTTGACCAAACACAGATAGACAAAACCATTTTTAGAAAAAATGTAACCTTACAAGGAATTAGTTTTAGCATTGCTACTCAAAAAAATGGAATGGAAACTGAATTAACAGTTACTCCTTACGGATTAGAAATTGACAATTCTGCCGTTACTCAAACAATTGATGGTAGTGTTGTTGATGCTGAAATTGAAGATTTAAACTCTGATGGTTCTCCAGAAATATTAATCTATACAAAATCTGACGGAAGTGGAAGCTACGGAAATGTAATAGGATTTTCAGTAAACAATAAAAAATCGATGAGTCAAATATACTTCCCTCCTATTACCGATAATAAAGAATTAAGTAAGGGATATATGGGGCACGATGAATTTACCATTATTGAAACAACCTTAGCGCAACGTTTTCCTATTTATAAAGAAGAAGATTCTAATGCTAACCCAACAGGAGGTACCAGACAAATTACATACAAATTGGTAGATGGTGAAGCATCAAGAAAATTTGTAGTAAAAAACTCAACTGAATTTAATACTAATAACTAAACTTACATATTATGAAAAAACTATCATTTGTATTCGCAGTAATTCTATTAATTACAGTGTCTTGTGCTAAAAAAGATACTGCTGAACAATTATACGGAACCGCTTGGGAACTAGAATACATCTCTGGACCTAGAATTGCTTTTGAAGGATTGTTTCCTGATAAAAAGCCACAACTTACGTTTGATAAAGAAACAAAGAAAGCTACAGGAAATAATGGTTGTAACGGTTATGCTGCTGAATTTACGTTAGGAGAAGAAAATGCGATTTCTTTTGGAGAACCAGGACCAACAACTATGATGTACTGCGGACAAGGAGAACAAGAGTTTTTAAAAACCATTAAAAAAGTAAACAAGTATAGTTTTGACTTAGAAGGAAAACTAAACTTATTAATGGACGATGTAACCATGATGCGCTTTAAAAAAGTAACTACTGAAAAATAATTCACGATAGTTGTTACTTTAAACGAATTAATAACTTAGGGGAAACCTCATACTATACAGCCTTTTTTTGGTTTGTTGGTATGAGGTTTATTTTTTACTGCCAAAGGCAACGTCCGCTAATAAGTATACAGTGAATGTTGGGTTGAATCTGTACTGATGTAAAAGCAGAGAGCATGCCGTGATATTAGCGACCCATGCCGCGGTGTCTGCGGAGCACGCCGTAATATCAGCGACCCGTGCCGCGGTGTCTGCGGAGCATGCCGTGATATTAGCGACCCGTGCCGTGGTGTCAACGGAGTACGCCGTGATATTAGCGACCCATGCCGTAGTGTCTTCGGAGCATGCCGTGATATCAGCGACCCGTGCCGTGGTGTCTGCGGAGCACGCCGTGATATCAGCGACCCATGCCGCGGTGTCAACGGAGCACGCCGTGATATCAGCGACCCGTGCCGTGGTATCTTCGGAGCATGCCGTGATATTAGCGACCCATGCCGCGGTGTCTGCGGAGCACGCCGTGATATCAGCGACCCATGCCGTGGTGTCTTCGGAGCATGCCGTGATATTAGCGCCCGATTAACGGGGAGTATTCAATAAAGTGTGTCAACTTGTTTAAAGTTGCTCCTATTACTGAAGAAGGAAGACAACCGATTAGGCTTCGTTTGTAGTCCCGATAAAAAAGTTGCACTTTTTTATCTTATTTCTTTATATTTGAAAGTGTTAATAAAATTGCTAAAAGTTCCGCATATCTTACCGTAAAAGGAATATATAAGTAATTTTATTACGTATATAAACTAGTTGTGCATAATGCAAAAAACCGTGCTAAAATTGAACATTTGAACTAAAAAAGCCAACCGCACAAACAGCACATTTATTTTTTTCCAACCGCAAAAAGCCACCGCTGAAAAAAATAAAAGAGCTGTTTTTCGCCAACGCTCGAAAAAAATGATACATTAGGAAAATGCAAACCGAAGAAGAAATCCTAAAAATAAAAAAAGTGAAAAACACCGCAGTCAGAACTGTGGTTTTACGTCATCTTTTGAGCCAAGAAAAAGCCCAATCTTTAAAAGATATTGAAAACGCATTGGCATACATGGACAGAAGTTCGATTTTCAGAACACTCAAAACATTTGAGGAAAACAAAGTCATCCACAGCATTGAAGATGGTTCTGGAATGACCAAATATGCGGTTTGTGCCAAAGGCTGTAACTGCGACCCAAAGGATTTGCACTATCATTTTTATTGCACAAACTGCGATAAAACATTCTGCCTTTTTGATGTTCCTATTCCAAAAATTCAACTTCCCGAAAACTTTAAGTTACAACAAGCAAATATGGTCGTAAAAGGCTTGTGCGACAACTGCAACAAGTAATCTTTGCAATCGAGTTGCAGTAAATCCTAAATACATTTGCATTATTCTTTTAAACCAGAATAAGCAGATGAAAAACATATTTTTAAACACATTATTTCTATTCGTATCAATTATATCTTTCGCACAGACGAGCGATATTTCCATTTCTGTTAGCGATGCAGAAACCAACGAACCATTATTGGGTGCTACGGTCTATTTTGAAGAATTAGAAAAAGGAGCAGTAACAGATTTTGACGGAATTGCCACATTTACAGAAATCCCAAATGGAAACCATATTATAAAAATTTCATACATAGGCTTCAAAACCATAGAAACTACTATTGATGTTGGAACAAAAAAGGAGTTCGCTTTCAAGCTCGAATCTGGAGGTAATGAACTTGACGAAGTTGTCATACAATCTTCAAGAAGTACACGAACTGTTAGAAAAATTCCAACTCGAATTGAATTTATTGGAGCGGAAGAATTAGGCGAAAAAGCGGTAATGAACCCAACCAATATTTCAATGGTACTTCGGGAAAGTACAGGAATACAGATGCAACAAACTTCTTTAAGTAGTGCGAATACCAACATTAGAATTCAAGGTCTTGATGGACGTTACACACAACTTTTACGAGATGGATTTCCACTTTATGGCGGATTTTCAAGCGGTTTGAGTATTCTGCAAATTCCGCCATTGGACTTAAAACAATTTGAAATCATTAAAGGAAGTTCATCAACACTTTATGGTGGTGGAGCAATTGGAGGTTTGATAAATATGGTATCAAAAACACCTGACGAAGAGCCAACTTTGGATATTATGTTGACACAAACACAAGCATTAGGAAGTACAGCTAATGTATTTTATAGCAAACGAAATGAAAAATTTGGAGTTTCATTATACGGTTCAGGTCATTATCAAAAGGCTTACGACCCAGAAGATGATGGCTTTAGTAATTTACCACAAACAACATCTATTTCTTTCAACCCAAAATTCTTTTATTATCCATCAGAAAAAACAACATTTTGGTTTAGCTTAAACGGAACGTATGACGACAGAATTGGTGGCGACATCACAAAAATTGAAAGTGGCGCAAATGGCATCCATCAATATACCGAAGAAAATCTATCAAAAAGGTTGAGCAGTCAAGCGGTTTACGAAACTCAATTAGATTCGGTTAGTTCATTAAATATTAAAAACAGCATCTCATTCTTTGATAGAAAACTAACCATTCCCGATTTTGTTTTTGATGGTAAACAAACCAATACATTCACGGAAATAAACTATCAAAAGTCCGCCAATAAAACAGATTGGATTTTTGGTGCAAATCTCTATACTTCTGCTTTTGATGAAAATAATAATGTGACTTTGCAACGTGACCAAACAGACATAACATTCGGAGCATTTGTAAATAATATTTATGACATTTCGGATAATTGGATTTTGGAAACAGGATTACGAGCAGATTACAATACTGATTTTGGATTCTTTCCGCTTCCAAGAGTTTCATTGCTATACAAAAACGATAGTGGATTTTCGAGCAGAATTGGTGGTGGATTAGGTTACAAAATTCCAGATATTTTTACAGAAGAGGCGGAATTTATCAATTTTAGAAATGTACTTGGTATTGATAAATCTTCACTAAATGCGGAACGTTCTTATGGTGTAAATCTTGATTTCAACTATCAAACACGTTTATTTGAAACTGTTGGTTTTTCTATTAATCAACTGTTTTATGTAACTGCGATTAATGATGCATTACTGTTAAATTCAACTGATAATGGATTTTTCCAATTTGAGAATGCAACAGATGAAATTTTGAGCAAAGGTGCTGAAACAAACATCAAGTTTACCTATAAAGATTTTAGGTGGTTCCTAAATTATGCACTCATTGACACAAGGTTGAACTATTTAGCTGGCAATCCTCAAAAACCTTTGACAGCAAAACATAACGCAGGAAGTGTTTTGATGTACGAATCTGAAAAATGGCGAATCGGTTATGAAACGTTTTACACAGGAAAGCAATTTTTGTCTAATGGAACAGAAACAACCGACTTCATAACAATGGGTTTTGTGGCAATGCGAAATTTTAAATGGGGAACAACTTTTGTGAATTTTGAAAACTTTACCGATAGAAGACAAAGCAGGTTCTCGCCTTTGGTTTTGCCACCACACGACAATCCAGAATTTCCCGAAATATATGCACCAACAGACGGTTTTATATTTAGCGTTGGAGTAATTATCAAACCTTTTGGAAACGAAGATGACGACTAAAATGAACAAAACGATATTTGAAATCAGTAAGATGGATTGTCCTTCAGAGGAAAATCTAATCCGAATGAAACTGGACGGAATTCAAGAAATCAAAAATCTTGATTTTGACATTCCAAACCGAAAATTGACCGTTTTTCACGATGGTCATAACGACCAAATTGAAAAGTCAATTATCGAATTAAAATTAGGCGGAAAGAAAATCTCGACCGAAGAAACCAACGAAAAAGATTTTGTAGAAAACACCAACCAAAAAAAGCTACTTTGGATTGTACTGGCGATAAATTTTGTCTTTTTTATTATCGAAATGACAACAGGAATAATCTCAAAATCAATGGGACTTGTTGCCGACAGCCTGGATATGCTTGCCGACAGTTTCGTTTACGGAATTAGCTTGTTTGCAGTTGGCGGAACGTTGATTAAGAAAAAGCGGATTGCAAAACTTGCTGGATATTTTCAAATCACACTTGCGATTATTGGATTTGTGGAAGTTTTAAGAAGATTTTTCGGAGACGAGAAACTTCCCGATTTTTCGACAATGATTATCGTTTCGATTTTTGCACTTATCGCAAACGGAATTTGTCTTTACATTTTGCAAAAGTCAAAAAGCAAAGAAGAGGCACATATGAAAGCGAGTATGATTTTTACCTCGAATGACGTGATTATCAATTTAGGAGTTATAATCGCTGGACTTTTGGTAAATTGGTTAAGTTCGAGCAAACCTGATTTGATTATTGGAACCATTGTTTTTGTTTTAGTAATTCAAGGAGCTTTTCGAATTTTAAAACTAAGTAAGTAAAGACAAGGCTACATTGATAGAGTTTGATAGCTCTTTTTTATCTCCAAAAGTATCATATAAACTAGCCCTATTAATTCCTAAATGGTAAACCAAATCTTAAACAAAAGTTGCTGAATAGCCTTCGTTTCCAAAACAAACACATTGCTTTGGTTAATGCTTCTTCTTCATTAAATGATTTAACTCTTGGCATATAAAAAATGTGGAAGTGTAAATAACTTCCACAGAATTAGTTTATTTATTAAATTAAAAATGTTAAAACTCCGAACAGACTTGTCTGTTCTTTAAAATTCATATAACTTTGACAAAAATTAAGAGTATGAGTAGCCCTAGAGAACGTATATTAGAAACTGTAGCCCATTTATTTCATCAACAAGGTTATAACAGCACGGGTATTAACCAAGTTATTAAAGAAGCTAAAGTAGCCAAAGCAAGTTTTTATCAGCACTTTAAATCAAAAGATGCTTTGTGTGTCGACTTCTTAAACAATAGACACGAATTTTGGTTTAAAGAACTATTTAAGTTTACTTCAAAAAGTAAAAATTCAAAAGACACAATACTCCTTTCTTTTGATTTTGTAGCTCATATGAATACAAAAGAGGATTTCAGGGGGTGTAGTTTTTTGAATATTCTATCAGAAATATCAAAAGAGCAAGAAACTATACTCATAGTGATTCAATCTCATAAAAAAGAATTGAATAATTTTTTTCAGGAGTTAACAGATAACGAATTACTAGCTACCCATATTTACCTACTTTTTGAAAGTGCTATCATAGAAAGTCAACTCTTCAAATCAAATGAAATAGTATATAAATCAAAAAAAATAATACAAAACTTACTATAATTATTATGGAACAGAAACATCCACTCCCTCCTTTTACTCTTGAAACAGCTAAACAAAAAATTCAACTAGCAGAAGATGCTTGGAACTCTCAAAATCCTGAAAAAATTGCATTAGCTTACACTATAGATAGTGAATGGAGAAATAGAGACACTTTTGTAAATGGTAGAGAAGAAATTATTAACTTCCTGAGTAAAAAGTGGCAAAATGAGCTTAATTATAAACTAAAAAAAGAATATTGGGCTCACAGTGAAAATAGAATTGCTGTACGCTTTGAATATGAATATCAGAACAAAGAAGGCAAATGGTATAGAGCTTATGGTAATGAAAACTGGGAGTTTGACAATAACGGACAAATGAAAAAAAGATATGCCAGTATTAATGATCTTGAAATAGAGGAAACTGATAGGTATCTTTAATATCCTTAATTTTTTTAGCATAAAAATAACAGTGGCTCTGATAAATCATCAGAGTCACTTTTTGTATTTTTATAACTTGAATAAAAATTGGAAAAGTTAATTTAAAAAACTCCTATTCCTAAATCTTACTCGCTGTATTTTGCTCCTAAAAATTAAAATAATAACAATATCTCATAAATTAAAACTACGCTTAAAAAATTAAACAGCTTATGAAATCTTTATTTTTAAAATATAAAATTGCTTACACTACACTTGTCTTAGCTCTATTCCTTTTTTCCTCTTGTTCTAGTGACGATGAGACTCCTGATACTGGAAATGATGTTTATATTAGCATACCTGATAAACATTTTGAGGCAATATTAGTAGAACAAAAGTTAGATAGTGACGGTAGTATTAATCAAAAAATATCAATAGAAGATGCAAAAAAAATTACTCGTTTAAACTTAAACTTAGATCGTAGTTTTGGTGAAACGAGTGACTTAACTGGTATTGAAGCTTTTTCAAACTTAACGTATTTATCTGCTGCTGGACAAAAGATTAAAGCTATTAACCTAAGCTCTAACACAAAGTTAGATACCTTATATTTAAACGCAAACTACTTAACTACTATTGATCTTAGTAATAATCCTAATCTTCTTTTAGCAGATATTCATTCTAACGACCTTACGACTATTACAGGCTTGGAAAAAGCTGGTAAGCTTAAAATATTAAATTTATCTTTTAATAAATTAACTCATTTAAATATATCTAATAATTCTTTAGAAGAATTAACGGTAACTAACAATTTACTAACTTCATTTAAAACAGAAAACACCTCAAAATTAAAAAGTGTTGTATTAACAAGTAATAAAATTACTTCTATTAGTATTGATGACATTAGCCCTTTAGAAACATTTTTAGCTTCAGACAATCAAATAAATGCTATTAATATTCATTCATTTATCAATTTAAAACATCTGTACATCACTAGTAATTTACTTACTAATTTAGATGTTAGTTCTAATTTGAAACTTGAAGATTTAAGAGTAGACAGAAATCCTGATTTAACTTGTATTAAAATTAATGCAGACCAAGCAATACCAACTGTTTATAAATCTGATAGTCAAAAATTAAGTGACACTTGCTTATAAATTACAAATGGTTAGAATAAAAGAGGTAACTTTATAAAAATGTAACACTTAGGAAAAAAATTCTACTTTTTTGTAGTTTTACAATATACTAACTCAAACTTTTATAAACATAGGTCTATGGAAACAGTTACTACTAGGACAAGTAATGCTTTTAGTGATCGTATTAAGCTACCTCTTAACTTTAATACCGCTAAAATGCTTGAAGAGGCTAAAGCTTTACAGCTAGATAATTTTGAATATTATGATGTAATTCCTTTACGGTCACCCGCACATTTAGTGGATACCTCATTACCTTTTCCGCCCCCTGCTGAAGATTATGCTGATGGTTCTTGGACAGATTGGCTAGATACTAATGCCTTAAAAAAGTCTCCGTATTTAACTAGTGTTATCGATTTTTTTAAAGAGAATACTACTGTTAATTTAGTTAGGTTACTTCGACTGGCTCCACACTCAACAGTTAAAGAACACACAGATCCTACCTTAGGTTTGGAGGTTGAAAAATCAGTAATACGACTTACTATTCCTATCTTAAATAATGAAAATGTAACTTTTTATTTGAATAACACTCCCGTACTCATGAAACCTGGGGAATGCTGGTATATGCGACTTACCGATCCTCATAAAGTTATTAATAATGGTGATGAGGAACGCATAAACCTTACTATTGATATGATTCCTAATGATTGGATTCGACAGCTTATTCGTGAAAGCGAACAAAATTCTAAATAAAATAAAAAGGGTACGCTAATACGTACCCTTTTTTAATTTTATATACTTTATGTTTTATTCTAATGCTCCCAAGTAACGTTCAGCATCTAAAGCCGCCATACATCCTGTACCTGCGGCTGTTACAGCTTGACGATATTCTTTGTCTTGCACATCACCTGCAGCAAAAACTCCTGGTAAATTAGTTTTAGTAGATTTTCCTTTAGTAATTAAATAACCTGTTTCATCCATGTCTAAAACATCTTTAAACAATTCAGTATTTGGTTTGTGCCCTATTGCAATAAATACACCTGTTACTGGAATCTCCGTTTTTTCACCTGTTTCATTATTCACAGCACGAACTCCTTCAACAACATTCTCACCTAATACCTCATCAATTTCAGTGTTATACATAACAGTAATATTTTCTGTTTTGTTTACGCGGTGTTGCATTGCCTTTGAAGCACGCATATAATCTTTACGAACTAACATGGTAACTTTACTACAAATGTTAGCTAAATAGGTTGCTTCTTCTGCTGCGGTATCACCTGCTCCAACAACAACAACATCTTGTCCTTTATAAAAGAACCCATCACAAGTAGCACAAGCAGAAACTCCACCACCAATTAAACGTTGCTCACTTTCTAAACCTAAATATTTAGCAGTAGCTCCTGTAGAAATAATAACAGTTTGAGCTTCTATTTCTGTTGATTCATCCACAATTACTTTATGAATTCCTCCTTCTTCGTTAGAAAACTCTACTTTAGTTACCATTCCAAAACGTACATCTGTTCCAAAACGCTCTGCTTGACTTTTTAAATCTTCCATCATTGCTGTACCATCAGTACCTTTTGGATAACCTGGAAAATTATCAACTTCTGTAGTGGTTGTTAACTGTCCTCCCATTTGCATTCCTGTGTACATAACTGGTTTCATGTCTGCCCTTGCTGCATATATTGCTGCTGTGTAACCTGCTGGACCAGACCCAATAATCAAACATTTAATTTTTTCTGCCATTATCTTGAATTTTTTGAAGTTACAAATGTAATTTTTTTTTATTTCTAGTTATATCCTTTTAAATATATTTTAACTATTACCTTATAAGGTCAAATTATTTAATAATTGTTTCTTTTTTTTATTTGTAGTTCACTTTTTTTTTCTACATTTGCAGTCCCAATTAAAAACAGGGTGTAGCCTCTCGTTTTACTCGAGATAAACTACATTACGATTTTTACACTTTTCGGGGTGTAGCGTAGCCCGGTCATCGCGCCTGCTTTGGGAGCAGGAGGTCGCAGGTTCGAATCCTGCCACCCCGACTTAAAAGTCCTATGAATTATATAATTTATAGGACTTTTTTATTTTTTAGAATTACTTATTATTCCTTGCTCTTTTTCTACTTAAATTTGTATTACATTAGTTAGATTCTAACCTCATGAAAACCATCCCTGTAAGACATTTAAAAACTTCTCAAAAAGAACCTAACCTATCTGGTGATTTTATGATTAAAAATCTTCAGGAACTTCTTAATGGAAAAGATATGGTTCACGAGCTTCATAGACATGATTTTTTCTTCTTTTTAGTATTGAAAAAAGGCACTGGAAATCACGAAATAGATTTTGTTAATTATGATGTTACAGATCATACTATTTTTATAATCCGACCTGGTCAAGTGCACGAATTAGAACTAAGAAGTAATAGTGAGGGGTTTATGATTCAGTTTAATACTGATTTTTACTATCCTTTTAATAAAAGAATGAATTCTCTATTACAAAAAGTAAGTGCTTCAAATTATTATCAATTAGAGGAAGACCTTTTTTCAAAAATTAATTTTTTATTGACATCTATTTTTTCAGAATACAAGGATAAAACTGAAGCATATAAAGAAGTTATAAAATCTAATCTTCATATTTTTTTTATAGAATTACTGAGGCTAAGAAATACCAACAATAAAACTCCTAACACTAAAGATCTGTATATTCAAGAATCTCTTGATAAATTTTTACATTTATTAGAAACAAACATTACTAGTATAAAACAAGTTTCAAAATATGCTAGCATGTTAAATCTATCTAACTATCAATTAAACACTATAACAAAACAGACTTTAGGTAAAACAGCTTCAGAACTTATAAACGAGCAAATTATATTAGAATCCAAAAGATATCTTTTAGCATCTTCCAATCAAATAAACCAAATAGCATATCACTTAGGTTATGATGATGTTTCTTATTTTATTAGATTTTTTAAAAAACATACAGGTTATTCTCCTGATGCATATAGAAAAAAACTAAAATAAGTACAATACTACTTTACATTTATCCTATCATAAAATTTTAAACTCACTATACTTTTACATCATATAATTTAAATCAAAATATGATGAAAAAAAGCGATATAAAATATACAGCATTTTGGGATGAAAGGTATCAAAACTTAGATTTTGCTTATGGTAAAGAGCCTAACTTATTTTTTAAAGAAGAACTTCAAAAATTAAAAATAGGAACTATTTTACTGCCTGCTGATGGAGAAGGTAGAAATGGTGTATATGCTTCCAAATTAGGATGGAATGTTACTGCAACCGATTTAAGTATTGAAGGAAAGAATAAGGCTCAAAAATTAGCCAACGAATCAGGTGTGCCTCTAAAATATATTGTAGGCGATATACAAGATCTTGAATTTCCAAGAGAGTCTTTTGATGTTATTGGTTTAATTTACGCACATTTTTCTGCTTGGAAAATTTCTAGTATTCATCAAAAATTGACTACACTTCTTAAACCTAATGGGTATATAATTTTTGAAGCTTTTAGTAAAAATCATCTAAATTATCAGAAAAATAATCCTAAAATAGGTGGTCCAAAAGATGTAGACATGCTTTTTTCTTTAGAACAAATACAACAAGATTTTACTGGTTTTGAAATTCAATTTTTAGAAGAAAAAGAAGTCTTTTTGAATGAAGGAAATTCTCACAACGGTAAAGGAAGTGTGATTCGTTTTATAGGTAAAAAACTCTAGACAATGATGAAAAAATTACTAGCTACAGTATTTTTATTTGTAATTTTTAAGAGTTATGCCCAAAAAGTCGACCAGTTTAATTCATGGTGGTATTATTCTGGTAAGTACCAATTAACTAAAAAGTTCAATATTGAAACGTTATACTCTTGGAGTAGACATAATTTTGTTAAGGATTGGCAGCAATCAAAGTTAAGGATTGGCACAAGTTATGACTACTTAAAAAATCTAAGTTTTGGTGCTGGATATGAATGGGTAGTGCTCTTTCCTTATGGAGCACATCCCGTTCCTACAAAGAGAACTGAACATCGTATTTATGAGTACTTCACCATAAAAAATAAAATTAAAAAAGTTTCTGTCAATTATGGAATGCTACTAGAACAGCGTATTATGGAAGACAAAACAAGACATAGATTACGATTAATATTTGGTGCAAAAACACCAATCATACGATCTAAAGAGGGTAAAACAATAATAGGCTTGTCATTCTCTAATCAAGTATTTTTAGATGTTGATAGATATGCAAATAATAAAAATCTTAGTCAAAACAGAATTTATGGTGCTTTTGATATCCCTTTAAATAGTGCTTTGGCATTAAGTATAGGCTATATGAATCAATACATAATTATAAAAGAAAACCGTATTGAAAACAACCATACTTTAATGGTAAAACTATCTCATAAAATTGATTTTAGAAAAAAACTCTAACATATTCTCTTATAATATAAATTATTATCTCTTAAATATCTCTTTTTAATGTTTTTGAGATTGTTTTTTTTAACTAAGCAATACATACTTATATATAAAGATTTTATTATTTTAGTCATTAAAATAACACATAGCTTGAAACGCTTTAAAGCACATATTGCCCTTATTTTCTTAACAGTCTTTATTAGTGTTAAGCTGGTTGGATTACATGCTCTTACTCATGAAGATAGTACAGTGGAGGATTGTAGCAGTTGTGAATACGTTATAGTAGGTAATAAAACTCCTATTATTTGCCTTCAAACAATCACTATAAATTTCACTGCTGTAAATAAACCTATTTTTAATAGTGTTTTTTTCAAAATTACTATATACTTCAAAGACTTTATAAACTATTCTCTTTTTTCCAGGCCCCCTCCTATTTATTAGTTCTTTATTAAAATACAGAATTAAACACTGGTAGTTTATCTTAAAATAAGATACTAAAAAACAAAACATTACTACATAATTAATATTTCTATTTTTTAGAGTTTATTAATTACTGTAGTAGTACTAGATATTAATAGAATTAGTTACTTAAAACTTACATATACATGATACAAACAAACAAACAAGCTGACAAAAAAATATGGTGATTTTATTGCTGTAAATAATTTAGACTTACAGGTTAATGAAGGTGAAATCTTATGTTTACTTGGTGCCAACGGTGCTGGTAAATCTACAACAATTAACATGTTATTAAACTTTATTAATCCTACATCTGGAATTGCAAAAATTAATGGTTTGGAGGTTACTAAACATCCAATCAAAACTAAAAATTTCATTACTTATATTCCAGAAAATCTAATGCTATATGCTTCATTATCTGCTATAGAAAATTTAGATTATTTTTTAAAACTCTCTGGAAAAAAAATTGACAAGCCTGAACTTAGTTTATTTTTAGAAGAAGCAGGTTTACAAAAAGAAGCTCATAATAAATATGTCAATACATTTTCTAAAGGAATGCGACAAAAAGTTGGAATTGCTTTAGCTATTGCTAAAGAATCTAAAGTTCTACTTTTAGATGAACCTACATCGGGTTTAGATCCTAAATCTAGTAATGAATTCTCTGATCTTTTATTAAAAATGAAATCTGAAGGAGTTGCTATTTTAATGGCTACTCATGATTTGTTTCGTGCAAAAGATATTGCTACTCACATAGGCATTATGCGTAATGGCACACTACAAAGTACTAAAGCTTCTGATGAAATAACATTATCAGAGTTAGAGAAATTGTACTTAGATATTATGAATTTTAAAAATGTAATAGCTTAATTATGAAAACTATTATTTGTAAAGAACTTACTGAACTACGGAGAGATGGACGCTTTGGGTTTTCAATAATCATAATACTTATACTCCTTTTAATTGCTGGTATTACTAGTTATAATCAATTTAAAACTATAAATAAACAATATAGTATTTCTAAAGAAAAGGAAAGGAGTATGTGGGATACGCAAGGAGATAAAAATCCTCACTCTGCTGCTCATTACGGCACATATGCTTTTAAACCTAAGTTTGCTTTATCATTATTTGATAATGGTGTGAATAAATATACAGGAAACTCTATTTTCTTAGAAGCTCATAAAAGAAATGAAGCTGCTTATAGTGAAGCTTCGGATCAAACAGAACTAGCAAGGTTTGGTACATTATCTCTCAACTTTGTACTGTTATATTTAATTCCTCTGCTTATATTATTAATGGGCTACAATACTTTTACTAAAGAAAAAGAATTAGATACACTACGTTTGTTAAAAAGTCAAGGTGTTTCACCTGTAAAACTAGCTTTAGGTAAATGGTTTTCTATCTTTATTCCAGTTTTCATATTAAATACAATAGTTTTTCTTGTTGTTGGCATATTCCTTTCTTCCAACAGTTTTACAGGTCTTTTTAGTTGGAACAATTTAAGCCTACTTTATACCTCTTACTTAGTTTATTATATGATTATTGTTACCATAACTATACTTATATCATCAATTAGTAAATCTTCAGGAATTTCTTTAGTTGTAAATATGTCTTTATGGATTCTGTTTTGCTTCATTACACCGAAAATAGCTACCAACTTAGCAAACGACTTTCATCCTTACCCAACGAAACAACAATTTCAAGCTAGCATTAAACAAGATAAAGAAAAAGGACTAGATGGTCATAATCCATGGAGTAAAGAGGCTCAAATTTTAAAAGAAAGAACATTAAAAGAGTACGGTGTAGATAGTATTCAGCAACTGCCTTTTAATTACGATGCTTACAGAATGCAAAAAGGAGAAGAACATGAAGCTAGAGTTTACAAAAAACATTATGGTTTTTTAAAAGAGGTTTTTGAAAATCAAAACACTACTTATCAAAAACTAGCCGTAATTTCTCCTTTTATACCTATTAGAATTCTTTCTATGGATATTGCCAATACTGGTTATATAGCGCATTGGAACTTTACCGATGCAGCCGAAAGTTATAGGGTTAGTACTCAGAAGTTTTTAAATGATGATTTCAAAAACAATTCAAAAACAGGAGATTGGAGCTACAAAACCGAAGCTGATAAGTTTTCAAAACTACCCGAATTTAAATATCATCCTCCAAATTTATCTACTATCATTACCTGGAACTTTAAGAACTTTTTTATTCTTTTTATTTGGTTGCTTGTACCTTTTTATTTACTAATTACTTTCTCTAAAAAATTATAATTATGTTTTTCCAAACCATAAATTACGAATTGAAAATTTTATTTAGAAATGGATGGATTACACTTTTAACTGTAATACTTCTTTCTTTTATAGGTTTTGCTACATATAATGGACAAAAAAAAGTAAAACAACGTACCGACGATATTATTAAAGTAAAACAAAACTTAGTAGAGAGTGATACTAAAATGCTAAAAAACATTCTTGATATTGAAAACGGTATAGACACAGGACTCCCTTATTGGATGCTCCCTAACAATCCTTCAACTGTTGGTACAAGACACCCTAGGGTTGTTGCTATGGATGCTCAACCTCTATCTTTTATTGCTACAGGTCAAAGTGATTTATACACTCATTTTATGAAGCCAAGCATATTTGGCAATAATTTTGCACTAGATTATACAGAAATTGCTAACCCTGTCCAATTATTGTTTGGTACGTTTGATATTTCTTTTGTATTTATTTTCATACTACCATTATTAATCATTGCATTTACCTATAATATTTTATCCCGAGAAAAAGAACTAGGTACATTAAGGCTTATCGGATCTCAACCTTTAACAATTAGAAAGTGGTTGATTCAAAAATTAGGTTTTCGTTTTATTTTATTTGCTAGTATTTCTTTAGTTGTTTTTTTAGTTTGTATTTTAATTTTTACAAAAAATGCTCTTTTAAACTTTTCTCAATTATTTGCTACTATTATGTTATTAATTGCTTACGAAGCTTTTTGGTTTTCGCTAGCAGGTATTGTTAATTTAAAGATCAATAATTCTTCTAAAAATGCTTTATCTCTTATTGGTCTGTGGTTACTAATTGTTTTAGTTATTCCTGCAACTGCTAATCAAATTAGTACCTCTATATACCCTACACCTTCTCGCTTAAATATGATTAATGAGATTAGAGAAGCAAATAGAGAAATTGAGAAAAAACAAGATGAAATTTTAGATGGGTATTTACGAGATCATCCTGAGTTAGCTAATAAAGAAAATAAAAATTTTACTTTCTGGCATCGTTATTTTGCCTCACAAGATTTACTTGAACAACAACTTTCTCCTTTATTATTAAACTATAATAAGGCTTTAAAAAAACAACAACAGGTTGTTGATTATTTTAAATATACATCTCCAGCTATTCTCATGCAAGAAGCTTTAAATAAAATTGCTGGAACCTCAGCTAACGATTACGAAAATTATAAACAACAAGTAGTATCTTTCTCCAATAAATGGAGAGACCACATTGTTCCGCTTTTATTTAAAAGCAAAAAATACACAATAGAAACCTATGAGAGTCGTCCTACTTTTATATTTAAACCTTTAGAACAGAAAACAACAAAAAACTTAATAGCTATTTTAATGTTGACTTCTGTAGTGATACTCATTGGTTTTCTTATTAAGAAAAAAACATCTTATTTTAGTTAGTCTTTTACCTTCCTAAAAAAGGGTATAGACTTCATTAGTATAAAAATTAAAAAACCTTGGAAAGTACCAAGGTTTTTTTGGATAAACTAAATATTTTAATAATACTCCTATAATAAAAACAATATTAATTTGCAGGATCTAATTTATTAATTGCTGTAATCGTTCCTCCTTCTACTTCGATTCCCTGTGTAGCTTTTGCTGTTCTAGCATCTATATTGTAAACATAACTCCCGTTTTTTGTTGTTATACCAATATAAACTATTCCTTCAGCTTTAGACACATAATGCCCTTTTGATGCAATACTTTCTATTTCTTCTTTTGTAGGAAGCCCAGTTACATCTGTTAACGTTTTTGCATATACATCTACAATAGCCAAATCTTTTCCAGAACTATATGTCCCTTTTGAAGCTGTATCGTGCAAGTTTACTAAAAATTTACCATTTCCTAAATATAAATGAGAAGTAACATATCTATTACCTGAAGCTTCTTCAATGTTATAATAAAAAGCTTGGTCAAATGCTGTTTCTCCTTTTTTTATTCTTGTTATTGCTGATGGTTTTGTAGATGTTATTTCTCCATTAGTTGTTGCTACAGAAGAAGAAAAAGCATATGTATCTCCTTTTTCATCTACAGACAAACCATTGTTAAAATAACGTCCAATATGACTAGTTCTATCATCATGAATCGTTTTTACATACTCCATTTCTGGATAAGAATACACTGCAATATTGGCTTCGTTAGGGTAGTTCGTTCCAAATCTATCTGTAGAATTTCCTTTAATTGTAAAATAAGGCAAATACACATAATCACCTACTTGAGTTATCCAAGTAAAGAAAGCTAACTCACCATTTTCCTTATTTGCTAAGTCCTTAGTATTAATTTGTCCTTCGGCTACAAATTGTGATGTTCTGGTATCAAGACGGTACCAAGAAGCTATAGGGGAGTCAGAACTTCTTGATATTTTTATTAATAGTAAATCGTCTTTAACTGGTGCAAATGCTTGTACAGTTTCCGACTGAAAATTAGACAGTTTATCTAACGTTCCTTTATTATTTAACTGGTATGTTGTTACTGCACCTGGGTTTCCTTGTCCGTATAATAGACTAAAAAACTTATTATTACTAGTTACATAATAACGATATGTTCCATCTTGCTCAATACCGTTTCCTACAATACTAATTTTTCCTTGGGTTAAATTATCTGCTGTAAGTATATAATCTGCAACTCCCTCTGACGCTTTTGGTGTTACTGTTATTATGTATTTAGCTCCTTGTTGTGGAGTTTCTCCTTGTTTTGGGTTTTCATCATCACTACAAGAAGTAAAAATTGCGGTCGCAATTAATAAAGCTGAATAAACATTTTTGTATTTCATTGATTTTAAATTTATAATTTGTGTTTTTAAAAGATTGTATATTTAATTTTCCCAGTGAAACTTCTTCCTGGCTTTTGTAAGCTAAAATTATCATAGAGGTTATCGTTTAACAGATTTCTACACTCTAAAGTAAACTGTAATTTTTTGTTAAATGAATAGGTAGCACTTATATCATGCGCTATTTGTTCAGGAACTCCATACTTACCACTTCCTAAACTAGGCCAATACAAATAGAAATCATGAACAAACAATAAGTTATAGGCTATACTTAGTTTATCCTCTTTATTCCATAGTTTGGAGAAAGAATAGCTTGCATCTGCACTACCAAATAAGTATGGTTCATTAGGTATTCTGTCTTTATATACAATACTAACTTCTGTTTTTCCTTCTTCATACTTAGTATTATTTCTTAAATTTTGATATGTAGCATTTGCTCCTAAAGAGATTTGATTATTAAAGTTATATCTTACCTCTGCTTCTACACCTAGGTTGGTTACACTCCCTAAATTGTCCATAATATGCTCGCTTTGGTTTATTTTGAGTTTTTGCCGTATAAAATCCTTTGCATTTCTATAAAAACCATTAACATTAAAATTGAAAGTTTGCTTATCATCATCACTAATCCAAAAGCTTGCTCCTAGGTTATAATTATTACTACTTTCTGGTCTTAAACTTAAGTTTCCTTCCAAATTAACTACATCTCCAAAAAGTTCGTTTGCTTCTGGTAAACGATAACTTTTTTCATAAGAAGCTTTTAATTGTATATCATCGTTTATAAAATATGTTGCCGCAAAACCATACCCTGTATGATTAAATTTATGAGCTCGATTTCTATAAGCTACATCCCCAGAGTTTCCACTAGGATTATATGCCTCTGCAAACTCATTTCTTTGATAATACTTCTTTATAAAAACTGAAGTATTCCAGTTTGAACTTTTGAAATCATACCCAAGACCCATGACGTTTTTCATCGTTTTTTTAGGGTGCTCATAAATTTCATCATCAGGATTTAACTCATTATGCCCTACTCTATCAAATGTATTAAGAGTATTATTAAAAGTAATTTTATGTTTTTCGTTTAAGTTATAGTTCAAACTAGCGGTAGTAGTTCCTGCATTGTTTTTATATTTATATAAAGAATACGAACGTTCTCCTCCAGGGCCATCATATTCTTTAAAATCTCCAAACCAATTATAACGCCTGTGTAGTGTATCAATATTTTTTTCTTCACCTAAATTTATATTAGCACTTAACTTAAAATCTAAGTTTTTAATAATAAAGTCGTCCTTTTTATATTTAATTGTGGGCATTATAATATTTCCTCTTCTGTGCCAATCTCCAAAAACACTTACCATTCTTGCTCCTGTTTGTATTTCTCTATAACTCTGTCCTAGAGTTATTCCAAACAATAATTCATCAGCAAACTTGGTATTTACAAAACCTGTATTAAGCATAACTACTTCATTATGATAAGTATCATTGAATCGTTTTACTTTTTGATTAGGAAAATACGCTCCTGTAATTAAATCAGATACATCAACGTTTACTTTATAATCGTTATCAGAATAGTTTTGAAAAGCATTTAATTGCGCAGTAAACCCCGATTTTGCTACATAAACAGCATTTACATGTGATCTATGAGTATTAAACGAACCAAAAGAATACGAAGCTTCTAAGTAGCTTTTTTTATGTTTTGTTGTGATAATATTTACCGCTCCTCCCAATGCATCTGCTCCCAAACCTATAGGTACAACACCTTTGTATATTTCTATGCGTTCTGCTAAACTTACAGGAACATTATTAATCTGCATAGATGATCCAAAGTTATTCATGGGTATTCCATCAATAAAAAATCGGACTTGATTTCCTCTAAAACCATTAAGAGAAAAATTCATTCGAGACCCTACTCCTCCACTTTCTCTTATTCGTACTCCAGAAACTCTATCTAAAGCATGTCCTAGATCAAGAGAGGTATGGTGTAATGCCTTAGCATCAACAACACCTACATTATATGCTTTTTCTTTTACTTTTTTTACGATACTTTTTCCTGTTACAAGTACCTCATCTAACTCTACTGATGATTCTTCTAATTGTATTGATAATACTAGTTCTTCTCCCTCTTCTATCTTAAAAAATAGTTCCTTAGTTTTAAAGCCTACAAAAGAAACTTTAAGTACATATTTTCCTTTAAGCTTACCTTTAAAAAGAAAATGACCATTTATATCAGTTGAAACTCCTTTATTCGTGTCTTTTATAATAACTGTTGCTCCAGGAATTGGTTTTTTCCACGCATCTACTACTGTTCCGGATAATTTAGATTGTGTATATCCTACGAATAAAAATAGAAGGTTAATCGTTATAAAACTTATTGATTTCTTAAATATATTCACTTTGTTTTTATTTAGACTTAATTGAAATTAAAAACAAAATTACTCCTATAAAACTGTAAGCTTTATACGCTAAACGGATAATTAGCTACGCTAAACGGAGTAAATAATACTGATTATTAAGATGATTCTTTTAAAGCTTTTTATTTCTTTTTATTTTGAAGAAAATACTAAATGATGTTATTGAAAGTAGCAACCAAAAAGCATCTACCACAAGAATTTGTGAATATCCTTTTTGCCAAGAAATCCATAGCCAATTGCCTGTAATAGCACCATTTGAGATAGGTACTAGAAATCCTAAAATACTTCCTAATAAAAGTGATATTTTATTGGTAAAGTAATTGTCTTTTTTTACGATAAAAAGTGAGCTTAGTATAAGCCATCCCCAGAAAAATATCTGATAAATAAATACTTTTCTATTGTCTCCATTGCTGTTTGAAAAACATTTAACGGTAATAAAAACAAGAGCAGTTATTGGATATAAGCTTAAACATATAGCCATATAAATATTTACTAACCAAGTGTTGAATTTACGTTTGTAACTAGGTACGCTTTTTTTATCTCTTGCAACTAACCAAATAAGTACACCAGATATGATTACAAAACAGGTAACAAAACCTAAAACCAGGTAAATTAATTTCATTCCATAACCACCAAAATCTCCAAAGTGTAATCTTTTTAAAAGATTTGTAGCTCCTTCTATATATGATAAGCTATTTTTTGAATCTTTTGTTTTTACTATATATCCATCTGAAGCTTTGAATGTGATTGATCCTGAGCTTAAAAAGTTATCCTTATACTTTGGGTATCCTCCTACTTTTACATGCATATTTGCATCTCCATAATTAAATATTTCGACACTATTTAATTGTAAGCTTGGGTATTTTTTTTTAGTTCTAACTAAAAAATCATTAATAGAAATAGTTTTTTCTAATTCTACTGCTTTGTACTCATAATTTATATCTTTTTCGTAATTCAATGCTTCTGTTAAAGCTTTAGAATTATCATTAAAAATATAGTTTTGCACAGGTGCTAGCATTACCATATAACCAATAATTAGGTATGCGCCTGTAACAGCAAATATAAACTGATATGGTAGTCCTATTACACCCAGTGCAACATGCGCATCTGTCCAAATAGTTTTCCATTTGGTTTTTGGTCGAAATTGGTAAAAATTAGGTACTATTTTTTTCCAGTGAACGATAATTCCTGTTATAATTGCAAACAAAAAGAAAAAAGCTATTAAACCAGCAAAAACATACCCAGATCGTCCATAAAAATTTAATTGTGCAAAAAAATGTAGCCTGTAAAAAAATTCTCCTAAAGAATAGTTTTGGTTATAATTTGCTTTTTTAAAGGTTTTTAAATTTGTATAAAAAAAAGCTCTTTTAGGCTCTTTTTTTGGTACCAATGTATCTTTAGACTGCCCCATTCTGGTGATTACATTTTGTCCTTCTATATTTCTATAAAAAGAAATGTCTCTACCTTTTAGGTAATACTCTTCTCCTAAATTATTTAATAAAGCATCAAAATCTCCTTCTAAAAAAAAGTTTTTTTCAACGGGCTCATTTCTTTCCCAAGCTATTATTTCATCTCTTAAAAAAGAAATAGATCCTGTAAAAAAAATTACATATAATGCTGCACTTATAACAATACCACTAATGGTATGTGTATGAAACATTATATTATATACTCTCTTAGCCATAATGGTATTTTAATATTTTATTATAATTGATTTGGATTATTTAAGTAAATGACTATAATAAATAGAAGACTAACAAGGGTATAAAGTGCCCATATTTTCCATGCACTTTTGGCTAAAAAGGCTAAAATCATTAAAACTGCCCACATAATAAATCCAAAAAAACGTAGTGTCATTATTACATTTGGTATGTTTAAAAAAGTCATTAACATGATGTGAAAGGTTTCTGTTACAACATATCCTCCTACAAAACCAGCACTTATTTTTGCAATACGCTGGATAGGTGAACTTGTCAAATATTTTTTATTTGCTGGCATAATTATTTAAGATAAACTTCAAGTAATAGTGATAAAATCATCATAACAACTAATATTGAGAATTTTAAAAAGCGTAAAGGTTCAATTAAAACAACTAAACTTGACACTAACATTAATAGAGTTAAATATGAAAATATTCCTGCGCCAAAACCTAAATATAAAATCGCGCTAGTTAAACCAATAATTAACAAGACTACACCTATATACTTTCCTTTTATTTTATTCTCATTAATCCATTTTTGAAGAGGTAAATAAAATGTTAAATCTGCTCTATTTGAAGTACTGTATAAAAAATAAAAACCTATGAGAGCTAAACAGCCTATAATTGTTAACATGCTATTTTTTTTTATAAGTTATAACTAAAATCGATTTTGTCATTTTTTATGTTAAAACTAATTTTACTTATTAAGACTAAATAAAAATAAATTATTTTTGTCTTCTGCAAAACTAATTTTTATTCGAAAATCGGGGGATACGTTAAACGGATAAAAAACATACGTTAAACGGAATAAGAAAGCATGAAGGTTACCATATATAATAATGAAGAAGCTATTTTTGATAAGCTATCTAATATTAAAAATATAAATGATAATTTTTACAAAACCTTAGTAACTAACTTTAATGAAAATAATTTTAAAGGTTGGTATAAGGAGCATGTATTTGAAAACTTCAAAATAGGTTTTGGCTCCATAAAAACTATAAAAGGCTATAAAATATCTTTTAATATTAAAGGAGAAAGTATAGAAATGTTATTTAACTTAAAAGGGAAGTTTACTATACATATACCTGAAATAGAAAGTAAGTATTTTTTTAACTCTAACTCACATAATATTAACTTTTATAGCAATACAAAAGGCTTTTTAGAGTGTGAATCTTCAGAATCTTTTATTGTACGCCTTAACTTATCTCCTTTATTCTTCATTCAGTATTTACCCGATGATATTAGGTTTGATGATTTTAAAAAAATCATTAGTGATAAAAAATTTGGTAAACTTAATTCAGAAAACTGCTTAATAAATTCAAGAATGCATTTTTTGATAAAAGAAGTTATTGCCTCTGAATGGGATAATCATTTTCGAAAAATACATATTACCTCTAAAATATTAGATCTTCTTTTATTACAACTTTATCAGTTTACACCTAGTACTCCTAAAAAAAACACAACAAAGCTAACTACTACTGAAGCTAATAAAATTGAAAGGGTTTATGAATATATACTTAATAATTATACATCTCCGCTAACCTTATCTTTGTTATGTAAAGAAATTGGCACCAATGAATATGCCTTAAAAAAAGGGTTTAAAACCACATTTGGTATTACCGTATTTAAATTTATTGCTAATTTAAGAATGAATAAGGCTAAAGAACTATTATTAAAAGGCCATACCGTAAATGAGGTTTCTGAAAAGGTAAGTTATAAAAACCCACAACACTTTTCTACTGCCTTTAAAAAGAAGTTTGGTACTTCTCCTAGTAAATTTTTAAGTGAACTAAGTTTTTATGATATAAAAAATTAATAAGTACTTCTTTTTTAAAACAAAAAAACCTTGGAACTACATGATTCCAAGGTTTTACAACTAACTCTACAAATCTAACATACTTGCTTAACAAGAATGCTATTCTTTTAATAAGACTTCATCAAAAAATTTGTCTTTAAGTTTTTGATAAGCTTCTAAATTATTTTGATAATTCTCACGTAACCTATCGTACTCTTCTAAATAAGCCATATCGCACTGTATATCGTCACATTCTGCTACATTTACATAGGTATTTGAATATGATAAAACAGTTTTATAAAGCTCATTATTTACTTTTTTTCTCTTAGAAAAGAGTTCTAGTATTTCTTTAGAGATAGTTTTATTGACTAAAGAGTATTCATGCAAGCTTAAAAGGTTCTCAATCTCTTTATTAATATACTGTAACTGATCTACCCATCCTTTTAATTCTACATGGTTGTATTTATGTACTACATCTATATCGCTACCGTGATTATTAAGTGTCATTTTTTTATCTTTAAATTAAGGTGCTGAAACTTTCGTTCTTTTTTTCTTGAACTACTTTTAAAATTTTAACTTCTTTCTTCCCTCCTGGTAAATCCCAATGAACTACATCATTTAGAGCATAACCAAATAAAGCTATACCTATTGGCGTTAAAATAGAAACCTTGTTGGTTTTCAAATCCTTTTCAGTTGGTCTTACAATCTGAATAGTTTTTTCCCAAACATCTCCAGAAGCTATAGTCACAACAGTATTTAAGCGTATGACATCATCAAACATTTGTTCTTCATCTAAAATTTTTGCTGTTTTTAACTCCTCAGCAAACTTACCTAATGATGTTTGTACTTTACTTTCTTCGGTATGCGCTGAAACATTAAGTAAACTCTTAATGTACACATACTCTTTTTTCTCTAAAACTAAACTTCCGTGTTTCATTTTACTCCTTTTTATGGAAAAATACCTCGTTGAACATACGCTTTTTCAATACGTTGTATCGCTATGCAGTAAGCTGCTTTTCGCATATCAACACCTTCTAACTTTGCATAATCTGAAACTCTAGTATAGGAATCTTTTAGCTTCTTGTCTAATCGCGTAATTACTTCTTCCATATTCCACAACTCTCCGTTACGGTTTTGAAGCCACTCGAAATAACTAGTGATTACTCCTCCTGAATTACATAGTATATCAGGAATAATTGTTACTCCTTTTTCTAAAAGAATTTTTTCTCCTTCAACATTTATAGGTCCGTTTGCTCCTTCAGCTATTAAATTAGCTTTGATTAAGTGTGCATTATCTTCAGTTATCTGATTACCCAATGCTGCTGGTATACAAATATCACAGTCAGTAGCAAAAAAATCTTCCTTCTCTATTGCTATTGATTCTGGGTACTCTACCAAACTTCCATTATTAGCTTTTGTATAATTGAAAAGGTCATCTACTTTAATTCCGTTCGTATTTTGAATACTTCCATAAGCATCTTGAACCCCTATCATTTTTGCTCCTTCTTGTTCTAAAAAGTAAGCCGCCCAATACCCAACGTTTCCAAACCCTTGAACAATAAAAGTTTTTCCTTCTAAAGTTTGGTTATTTTCTTCTACCCAAAACTTGATGGTTAAGAAAACTCCATAACCTGTAGCTCTGTCTCTTCCTTCTAGACCTCCACTACCTATTGGTTTTCCTGTAACTACATGTTGATTCATTGAACGTTCAGCTGGTGCTTTTGTGCTCATATAGGTATCAGCCATCCACGCCATTGTTTGAGCGTTTGTATTAACATCTGGAGCAGGAATATCATGCTCTGGTCCAATATTATCTCCTAATGCAAACGTAAAACGTCTGGTAATACGCTCTAATTCATCTTTTGAATATTTTGCTGGGTCTATTTGAATTCCTCCTTTACCTCCACCGTATGGTAAGCCAGCAAGAGATGTTTTCCATGTCATCCACATAGCTAATGCTCTGGCTGCATCAATATCTACCGTTGGATGGTAACGTAAACCTCCTTTATATGGTCCCAAAGCATTGTTATGCTGTACACGATATCCTTGAAAAATTTCAACGTCTCCATTATCCATCTTTACAGGAAAATTAACAATAATTTCGTTATTCGTAATGCTTAATATTTTACGAATATTAGGGTGTAAACCAATTTGATCAGACGCACTATTAAATTGCTCTAGTACATTATCAACCATCCCTCTAGCATTCTTTCGCTTCACTGGTTTTTTTAATTCCTTAGTTAAAGTCATCTCACTTATGTTTGAATTTATGTTGCTTTTAATTTTTTCTGTTTTTATACAGCTTGCATTTCTTTTTCTATAATGACTGCCTGTTTTTTTTCTTTTTTTACATCTACCTCATTATACTCACTACACGACCATACCTTTTCTTTAAATTTGGTTAACACACATATATTTATCTCTGTACATGATGGACAAATATTAAAAGGGTTAGCATTCATAAATTATATTTATTTTATTCTCTCTCTTAAAAGCAAATGATATACCGTTAATGATGCCAAAAAAAAGAAAAACTCCCAACCCCTTGCAAACAAGAAGCTCTGGAAGTTTTTATAAATTTTTACTTAAAATAAAAACGGGTAATTTCTCCTCAAGTGGAGAAAAAACACCCATAAAAAGTTTTGTTATTCTTTCAGCTTTTCTCGTAATGTCTTACGGTCTATTTGAAGAATTTTTGCTGCTTTTGTTTTATTGTTATTAGTTGCGTTTAATACATATTGTATATGACGTTTTTCCATTTCTTTTAAGGGGATTAATCTTTCCTCAGAAAAATCGACATTATACTTTAGTGAATCAGGTAAATGCTCTACTTCTACTATACGATCACACATAATTACCGCACGTTGTATTATATTTTCTAACTCTCTAATATTACCTGGCCAATTATATCTTTGTAGTATAGCTAAGGCTTTAGGGCTTATTTTTACGAACCTATCTTTATATTCTACCCCATATTTAAACAGAAATTTTTCTACTAACATAGAAATATCTTCTTTTCTTTCTCGTAAAGGTGGTACTTCTATTTCTACTACTGTCAACCTATAAAATAAATCTTCTCGAAATGTTCCTTTTTGAATCATTTCTTTTAAATCATTGTTGGTAGCAGCAATAATTCTAACATCTACTTTCTCTGTTTTTTGAGCTCCAACCTTCACCACTTCTTTTTCTTGTAAAGCTCTTAATAACTTTGATTGTACATTTAACGAAGCATTTCCTATTTCATCTAAAAAAATAGTTCCTCCATTAGCCGCTTGAAAAAAACCATTCCTGTTACTATCCGCTCCTGTAAAAGCGCCTTTTATATAACCAAACAACTCAGACTCTAATAAATTTTCAGGAATTGCTCCACAGTTTACCGCTATGTATGGTCCTTTAGCAAATTTCCCTTCATAATGTATTGCACGAGCCACTAACTCTTTACCTGTTCCACTTTCTCCTTTAATAGAAACTGTTGCTTTATTATTTTTTACTCGATCTATTATTTGAAAAATTTCATTAATCTTTTCTGAAGCCCCTATCATATCTCCATAAAAGTCCTTTTTCTCTTTTTCTTGAGTAGTTTTTTTATGACTTTTTTCTGCTTTTTTTAAAGCATCATCCATTGCTGTTTTCAACTCATCTTTTGTAAAAGGCTTCGTTAGGTATGCTACTACTCCTGACTTAATGGCTTCTAATGAATCTTGAACAGATGGATATCCTGTTACTATAAGTTTAGGTAACTTTGGATAGTGTTCTGAAACAAATTTTACAAGCTCAAAGCCATCCACTTCTGGCATTTTTAAATCGGTTATTAGCAAATCAATTGGGGTATCTCTTAAAATTGTAACTGCTTCTTTAACTGATACTGCCTTGTAGGTATGATAATTCCAAGATTGTAAATGTCGATGTAACAACTCTAAGATATGAACATCATCATCTACTATTAATATATTTTCCTTTTTTAACGGCATTTCTTTTATTTTGGTAATCTAACCTCAAAGATAGCACCTTTTTCAATGCCATTTTTAGCTGTTATTGTTCCTTTATGACTCAATACAATACCATGCACAACACTTAACCCTAACCCTGTTCCTTCTCCTGTTGGCTTCGTTGTATAGAAAGGCTGAAATACTTTTTCAAGACCTTCGTCACTTAATCCTATCCCTTCATCAGAAATTCTTAATATCACTTCTTTATCTGTTTGAAATGTTTCAATAGTCACCAGTCCATCTTTAGGTGAAAAGTAAATAGCATTAATAATAAGATTGAAAATAATCTGAGTAAGTTGAACTGTATCTGCCCGTAACCACAACTCAGATTCTTCCACTTTCACTAGGTATTTTACAGACTGTCTTCTAAAAGTAGCATCCAATAAGTTTATTGCATCTTTTATACTCGGAATAATGTTTACTTTTTTCATTTCTTGTGGCATTTCACAAGCAAAATACATGAGTTTTTTTACTACTTCTCTTGAAAAAATTGTACTTTGAATAATTTTATCTACATCTGCCAAAGCCTTTTCATTACTAGACATATCTGCTTTCAATAATTCTGAGTAACCTAAAATATTAGCTAGCGGGGTATTTAATTCATGGGCAATACCAGCGGTTAATTCTCCTAAGATTGATAAACGATCGGCGTGTTCCATTTTACGCCTCATCGACAGCTCATTGTTCTTTATTTCAATACGCTCTAAAAGTCCCCCTATTTTTATAGCAACTGTATCAAATAATTCTTTTTCCTCTTTTAAATATAGATTATCCTTAAGTTCTTTTCCTTTTATAAATGCTGATATTTTTCCTTTAGGTATGTTAAATACCAGAATAGTACTTGAAATTATACAAAGCTCTTTCTTTGTTTTACTTTTCTCTTCAGAATACTCTTCTATATCGATAAAAACTTGGGTGCTTTTTGGAAACTGTAATGCTTTTTTTAAACTTTTCGTTATTGCTTTTAAAGTTACATCAACTTGATCAAGATTAGCGTTTATTATTAAAGATGTTACCTCATAAAGACAGGTTAACTCTTTTATACGCTCTTTTAGTTCTTTTTCTGTTGTACTTACTGACCTCATTGATTAGTTTTTATTAAGTTCTGATAAACTCTTGCTCTTTCTGGGAATAAAAATACAAAATAACTCTCCTTTGCTCACTTTGTCTTTAAAAACTCTTACATTATATATTCTTTTTTATGCTTTACCTATTTTATGTAAATTCGTAGTTATGGAATTACTTTTTATAGGTTTGGCAGGAGGAGCCATTATATCCTATTATATTTTTAAAAAATTCACCTCAGTAAAAAGAAAAAATTTGACCGAAAAACAATCGGTAGTTTTGTTAGATAAAATAAAAAAAGTATCTAAATTAATTACTGTTGAAGGAGAATTTGCCGAAATATATCACCATGAAAACACCAAAGAAAAATTTTTAGGACTTGTTACCAGTAAGAAAAAAGCCATTATTCTAATTAATGCTAAAGTGCATATTGGTTTTGATTTTAGGAAAATAAAAATGCATACAGATACTAAGAAAAAAGTATTAGTTCTTTCTGAATTTCCTCAACCTGAAGTATTTTCAATAGAACCTAATTTACGTTTCTATGATATTCAAAACGGATTACTTAACAAATTTAGTTCTGAAGATTTAACTGAAGTAAATAAAGAAGCGAGAGAACACATTCTTCAAAAAATACCTGAAAGCAATTTAATGCAAACAGCAAACAAAGAAGCCCTAGAAGCAGTTACCTTAATGCAAAATTTAGTGGAAACCATTGGATGGAAACTAGACTACACTGCTTTAAAAATTCCTGAATCAACTCAAAATTTAATTGAATAATGAATATTGAAGAATTTCATAACTATTGCATTACCAAAAAAGGAGTAACGGAACATTTTCCGTTTGATGATAATGTTTTAGTATTTAAAGTAATGAATAAAATGTTTGCTTTATCGGGTTTAAATAGTTGGGAGCAACATGAACCTAAAATTAATTTAAAATGTGAGCCTGAGCGTGCTTTAGAATTACGAACTGAATATGAAAGTATTAACCCAGGATTTCATATGAGTAAAAAACACTGGAACACAGTTACTTTGAACAATGATGTTTCTGATACTTTTGCTTTTGAATTAATTAACCATTCATACGAACTTATAGTGAAAGGATTAACAAAAAAACTTCAAGAAGAATTCCGAAATTTATGATAGAACAAGATAGTTTAGAATACTCCTTTGAACTTATAACTCCTAACTCTACAGAATTAAACTATAAACTCACAAAAGAATATTTTAAAGAAGGTAAGTTTAAGAGTGAAGAAAACTTTTTTCAATTAGAGTTTAAACAAGGATCAAAGTTAAAAAACGGACTTGTTCTCAACCCTCTTAAATGGAAAAGTCAATTTCAAATAACTTTTGACAACAATCTAGTTTTTGTAAAAGGACTTGTTGATCCTTCTAATCAGTTTGTTTCACAAGCAGAAATAAATTGTTGGAATAGATTCATCACAAACTTTAAAAACAGTCTTTTACAAAGAAAAAACTTATTCATACTTAACAAAGAGTTTGTAAAAACTTCAAAAAAATCCACGTTGAGTTATATTTCTTACGGTATAGTCTTAACAGTTTTACTTCTAGTAATAATAGGATTCACTGCCGATTACTTTAAGTTAAGTCTCTCTCAAGTAGTCATTCCTTCTTCAGCGATTACTGCAATTGTGATTTTCTTAATTCAACGAAAAATGAATCAAAATAAAATCAGCTAACATGCTCAAATCTGACCTTAGAAAACTATACAAACAAAAGAGAAATACGCTTACTCAAACAGAAAAAGAAAAATTACAAGAGAGCATTTACCAACAAATATTCGAGTTACAAACTAATGATATACATACTGTACATTTGTTTTTATCCATGCGAAAGTTCAATGAAATAGACACTCAACCTATCATCGATTTTTTTAGAGACAAAGGAAAAAGAATTATTGTTAGTCGTTGTAATTTCAAAGATGATACTCTTTCACATTTCTATTTTGAAAAAGACACTGAGCTAGAACTCAATAAATTTGGAGTTCCTGAACCTATAAATGCGGAAGAAGCTAATGTAAAAGATATTGATTTAGTTTTTGTTCCTATGTTAATTTCTGACGAACAGAACTATAGAGTTGGTTACGGAAAGGGCTTTTATGATCGATTTTTATCTGAATGTAGAGAAGATACTCGTACCATTGGACTTAACTTCTTTCCCCCTATCAAAAAGATAAAAGATACTCATAAGTTTGACGTTCCATTAGACTTTGTGATATATCCAAAATAAAAAAATCCCACATCTAGCGGGATTTTTTTATTTTATATAAACTAACGACTATCCGTTCATTGAAATCAAGAACTCCTCGTTATTTAAAGATCTTTTAATTCTGTCTTGAATAAACTCCATCGCTTCTATAGGGTTCATATCAGCTAAATACTTACGTAATACCCACATACGTTGTACAGTCTTTTCATCTAATAATAAATCATCACGACGTGTACTCGACTTAATTAAGTCAATTGCAGGATAAATTCTGCGATTAGCAATATTACGCTCTAATTGTAACTCCATATTACCCGTACCTTTGAATTCTTCAAAGATAACCTCGTCCATTTTCGAACCAGTTTCAGTAAGCGCAGTAGCAATAATAGTTAAAGAACCTCCATTTTCAATGTTACGAGCTGCCCCAAAGAAACGTTTTGGTTTGTGTAATGCATTAGCATCAATACCTCCTGATAAAATCTTACCAGATGCTGGTGCTACCGTGTTGTAAGCTCTTGCCAAACGTGTAATAGAATCTAATAAAATTACAACATCATGCCCACACTCTACTAAACGTTTTGCTTTTTCTAACACAATATTAGCTACACGAACATGTTTATCCGCTGGTTCATCAAAAGTAGAAGCAACTACTTCACCACGTACACTACGTTGCATATCGGTAACCTCTTCAGGACGTTCATCAATTAATAAAACGATTTGATATACTTCTGGATGATTCGCTGCAATTGCTTTTGCTACATCTTTTAATAATACTGTTTTACCCGTTTTAGGTTGTGCCACAATCATACCACGTTGCCCTTTTCCTATCGGAGAAAACAAATCGATAATTCTAGTAGATAATGAACTTCCTTTTTCCGCTAAGTTAAACTTTTCATTAGCAAATAATGGTGTTAAGTGTTCAAAAGATACACGATCTCTTACGATGTTAGGATTTAATCCATTAATTTTTGATACTCTAATTAACGGGAAGTACTTTTCGCCTTCCTTTGGAGGACGTACGTTACCTCTAACTGTATCACCTGTTTTTAATCCAAATAACTTTATTTGAGACTGTGACACATAAATATCATCAGGTGATGATAAATAGTTGTAATCTGAAGAACGTAAAAAACCATATCCATCAGGCATCATTTCTAAGACACCTTCACTTTCAATAATACCATCAAACTCAAAATCAGGGTCACGGTACTTATTACCACTTTTATGATGCTGCTTATTAGTATTCTGGTTTTTATTATGCTTATTACCTCTATTATTGTGGTTTTTATTATGCTGCTGCTTTTGCTGTTGAGGTTGTTGCTTTTTATCCTCTGAAGCTTGAACTTGCTTCTTCTCTTCTTGCCTTTTCTTAGGTTTATTAACAACTTCCTTTTTTTCTGGAGTTACTTTTTCTGGAGTTTTTTTCACTTCAGTTTCGTTAACAACCTTTTCTGGATTTTCTGCAGTAGTTTTAGCTTCTGTTTTAGCTATTCTTTTCCTTTTAGGCTTGTCTGCTTTAGGTGCAGCAGGTTTAGGTTTAGCCTCATTAGCACTTGCTTCTGCTTGCGCATCTAAAATTTTGTATACTAAGTCTAGTTTTTTTAGTTGACTAATCTTTGTTAATCCTATTGATTTGGCAATAACTTGTAAATCAGCTAATTTTTTAGTTTTTAATTCCGAAATATCGAACATTCGTTAAATAATTAAGTTACTAAAATTCCTTATTTGTAAAGAATTGTTTTGTATTAAGTTTTGTTTTGAGTGCTAATTATATAGGGGCTATATAATAATTTTGTGCGGTTACATACAAGGCAAATATATACAAATATTTTAACTTCTAATATTTCTTTTTAAAAAAAGAAGTATTACATTTGCTACCCGATAAAAAATTATGATACAAAGAATACAATCTATATACCTATTAGTAGCAGGAATTATCTCTGGAGGATTGACTTTTATAGTTAGTCTTTGGAGTAACTCCCAAACTAATACTATTTATGTTTTAGATTTATTTTCTGAGAACTCAATCTTACAAAAAAGTATTCCTGTTTTATTTTTTATTTCGGCTTTAGTAGCTATTGTAACAATATTTCTATTTAAAAATCGTCAGTTACAATTTGTACTAAACCGGTTAAACATATTGATAAACCTTTTTTTATTAGGACTATTGATTTATTTATCACAAACATTATCTGGAGAAGCTTTGGTTTCTGAGAAAGGTATTGGGATGTTCTTTCCTATCATTGTTATTTTGCTATTAGTTTTAGCAAATAGAGCCATTAAGAAGGATGAAGATCTTGTAAAATCTGTAGATAGATTACGATAAACCTAACATCTTAGTATATTTAGTGCGAAAAAAACCGAGAATTAAATCTCGGTTTTTTATTTTTGATTCCGTAGGCTATTCAAGCCCTCTAGCTTTAAATGTTAAAGAAATGTTAAAAAAAACTCAGGGTTTTCCCTGAGTCACTAATAAAACAATTAGGGATACTGTGTATTGTACACACTCTTTTAACCTCATAAATTTGTAACTGTAATAACAATCATGAATTACAACAAGATAAAAGTTCACATAGCAGATGACCATAAGATATTAATAGACGGTGTCATTGCTTTATTAAATACTGAAGATAACATTGAAGTTGAAGGCTATTCTTTAACTGGTAAGCAAGTAGTAAATTGGTCTTCAAAAAACACAGCTGATGTATTAGTTTTAGACATAAACATGCCTGAAATGGATGGTATTGAAGTTTTAAAAACGTTTAGAAAACGTAATACAACTATTAAAACAATAATTCTTTCTGGTTTGAGTGATCCAAAACTTGTTCAAGAAATGATTGCATTAGGAGCCAATGGTTTTGTTGATAAAAGTCGAGCTAATGAGCAAATAATTGACGCTATAAAAGTCGTTCACAATGGTATACAATACATTAGCGAAGACATTAAAGTAAAGTTGTTAGACTTATATGCTTCAGATGCAAAAGACGAAGATGAACCAGAGTTTTTGCATGGAGATTTAACCGAGAGGGAAATTGCTGTATTAAGATTAATAGCAAAAGAAAAAAGCTCTAGTGAAATAGCAAAAAAACTAAATGTTAGTATTAAAACAGTAGAAACATATAGAAGTAATTTATATAAAAAATTAAAAGTAAAAAATGTAGTAGGTTTAGCGATGTATGCTGTGAGAAACAAAATAGTGTAAAGACATAATCAACCCTTCAAATTTTCTTTAGTCCCCCAGATTAAGAAGAAGCCCCCCGAGTCTATTCACTTCATGCATCGCTAATCAACTGCTACTAATAATAAACCCAATAGCGATGTACGCGTTATTTAACATAGTATAGAAAACCCCTTCATTTTGTTTTCTTTTATCCCCTAAGAGATATTGTCCCCCGTCTCTTAACATCTATCCTAAGTACATCGCTATTTTTTAAAAAATCTAATCTCAATAAATATACAAGTCATGAAAAACTTTACTCCTTATTTACTAGCTTTGAGTCTTAGTGTTATTTTTGCTTCTTGTTCTTCTAACGAAGCAGAAGTTATAGAGAATAATCCAGAAAGTTTATTACAATCATATACACTTAAAAGAGATGCAACTGGGGCCTACTCTATTGATTTTAATACAGCTAATAATACCGATGTAACTACATTGACTAATACAGACAATTCTAAAGAGATTATTTTAGCTGAAACTGCACAAAAAACATCTACAAAACACTCTAATGATTTTTCTATTGAAAACAATCATTTAAAAATTGGTTTCCTAGAAACCAGGAACGGAAAAAGGACTAATATTTACATTGAAGACGAAAATATTACCTTTGCTAAAGGAATTACAGAATTTTTAAATTCGTATAGTATTACAGCAAATGGAGATGGTACTTATAAATTAGATTTTACTGTAAATAATAATGTAACTACAGACTTCGTATACAACAAAGAAACAGAAACCTACGAAGTGCATTTAGCCAACGGAGAATCAGTAGTAGAGAACAGGTTTTCGAGACAGTTACAGGTCAATTCCTCTAACTTGATTAAGTTAAATTTTGTAAATCATAAATATTTAAGTAGAGGCGAGGAATCTACCATAGTAGAAAAACCTAAAGTAGTATGGGACATAGCCTCTTAATCAAAAATTTTGGACTTTAGAAAAAACATATTTTCTCTTTTTTTTATAATTCTTCCTGCTTTATATATAAAAGCAGGAACATGTAATTATTTTGTCTATTTTCAGGAAAATAAACCATCAAATGAAAATTCAAGGTATGATAGTGCTTTAAAATTGTACAATAATGAAGAGTACTCCAAAGCACTCGAGCAATTATTAGATTTATCTCAATCAGTGAGCGGAAAAAATTTAGAGATGGAATACAAATGTTTGTTTCTAATAGGAAACATTTTCAAAAAAAGAAACAATCATGAAAAGGCCCTAAATTTCTTTAATCAATCATTAAAAATCTTGACGAAGAAATCCTTAATCGACAGTAATGATTATAATAAATTTCCGAATGACACAACATTAGCTAATACCTATCTAAGAATAGGTGTACAATATTCTATACTAGGTATCAGAGACAGCTCTAAACTTTATTACAGAAAAATTACAGAATTAGATCCACTCAATAAAAACTTGACCTACATAAAAGGAAAAGCATATAATAATCTTTCAGCAACTTACATACAAGAATCAAATTATGAGCTTGCGAAAGAATACATCAAAAAATCTATTGAAATACATAGGCAGAATAATAAAAGGTTATCAGAATCAAAAGCCCTTACCAATTTAGCCAATATCATATTGAATGAAAAAAAATATGAATTAGCTAAAAAGACATATTTTGAAGCAATAAACATAATAAGAAACGATAGTAGCCTAGATGCAATAAAACACAAACAAGACATATATTATAATATTGCATGGGCATTGTATTTATTGAAAGATTATAAAGCCTATGAATATCAAGAAAAGTCCTATATAATAAAAGATACTTTAACTGATAGAGAAATGCGAAGAATTGTTAAAGGAGTTTTTGAAAAACATAAAGTTGACTTAGAGAAACAAAAAGTTAATTTAGTCGAAGAACAACGTAAACTAGAAGAAGCACAAGAAGCTAAAACCTCTATGCTCTTTGGTGCTTTAAGTTTTTTAGTATTAATTGTTTCAGGAGTAATTATATATAACTATAAACTTCGTCAAAAAAACTTACGCCTCAAGTTATCTGAAAGTAAACTTATACAACAACAAAACCTTGAGAAAGTAAGATCCGAAGCTCAAATTAAGATTCTTAATGCTACGATTGACGGAAAAGAAACTGAACGAAAACTTATCGCAGAAATATTACACGATAATGTTAGTGCTTTACTTTCATCTGCTAATATGCATTTAACAGCCACAAAAAAACAATTTAACGGAGATACACCACAAGAAATAGAAAAAACACAAGCTATTATTTCAGAAGCCTCTCAAAAAGTTAGAGACTTATCTCACAACTTAGTTTCTTCTATCCTTTTAAAATTTGGGCTAGAATATGCTATTAAAGATGTTGTTAAAAAATATTCTAATAGCCAATTAAAACTTGAGGTTTCTGCAAAAAACATCAATAGATATAATCAAGAATTTGAAATAAAAATATTTAATGTGATTCAAGAATTAATCAATAATATCTTGAAACATAGTAAAGCCAAACATGCACAAATAGATTTAAAAGAAGAGAAGAATCAACTAACCGTTCTCGTTAAGGATGATGGGGTAGGATTTTCTACCTCGTCTTCTTCTTTTTCTGATGGTATTGGACTTAACCAAGTTGAAGCTAGAGTTCACATGATGGATGGTAAGCTAACTATAAAGTCTCAAATAAATGTAGGCACTACAATACAAATTATAGTTCCAATATTAAGAAAAGAAAACAACTTTAACAAGTTAACCTCTGTTAGCTAACTCAATAATTTCCATATTTTTTATATTACTATTATCTATTTCAAAACGTAGCATCGTTCTAACTTTATGAAATCCATGATTTCCTGCTGCTCCTGGATTTAAATGTAACAAATTCAGCTTCTTATCATACTGAACTTTTAATATATGCGAATGTCCACAAATAAACAGTTGTGGTGTATTACTTTTTAACTCTTCTCGAACCCTTTGATTATATTTATTCGGATAGCCTCCAATATGAGTTATCCAAACCGAAACGCCATCTATTATAAATTTATTATCTAACGGAAATTCTGCCCGAGCACTTTTATCATCAATATTTCCATATACTGCTCTCAGTGGTTTTAGCTTTTTTATACTATCAGTAACTTGTAGGTTTCCAATATCACCTGCATGCCAAACCTCATCAGCTTGTTTTACAAACTTTAAAATTTGTTCATCTATAAAACTATGTGTATCGGAAAGTAATAAAATTTTCTTCATTGAAACAAAACTAATAAAAATCAAACCAACACATTATTAACTTATAAGTATTTTAGCAAAACTTAAAACATTATTTTACCTCATATCTAGTACATTTCAAGTTATAATTTTATAATTTAGCTATTTAAAATCTTTACACTTCTTGAGGTATTTCATTGAATTAGCATACAACGGAAAAAATTATCACGGATGGCAAATACAACCACACGCAATATCCGTTCAAGAAAAAATAAATAAGGCTATTAGCACTATTTTAAGAAAAGAAATAATTATCGTAGGTGCAGGAAGAACAGATGCTGGCGTGCATGCATCTCAAATGTTTGCTCATTTTGATGTAGAAACCCCACTAAACAGTAATTTCACCTACAAGTTAAACGCTATTTTACCTAATGACATCGTTATCTTTAATACTCAACTAGTACATAACGATGCTCATGCTCGTTTTGATGCACTTAGTAGAAGCTATGAGTACAAAATTTGGCTAGGTAGAAATCCTTTTTTATTAAATACTACTTGGCAATTACACCACCAGCAATTAAATATAGAGTTAATGAATAAAGCCGCTGCAACTTTATATGATTATGAAAATTTTGAATGCTTTTCAAAAGTAAAGACAGATGTACATACATTTAACTGTACTGTAACCAATGCTAAATGGATTAAAAATGGTAATGAGTTAACGTTTCATATCAGTGCCAATCGTTTTTTAAGAAACATGGTTCGTGCTATTGTTGGAACTTTAATTGACGTTGGTTTAGAAAAAATAACTGTAAATGATTTCAAAAAAATTATAGAAAGTAAAAATCGAAGTAAAGCAGGCGTATCTGTTCCTGCAAAAGGTTTATTTTTAACAAAAGTAAAATACGAATATATATAGTGAGTAAAACAACAGGAAAAGCATTCGATATTAAAATTTTTGCACGACTAATGAGTTTTGCAAAAAAGTATCGCATACGATTTATAATTGCAGCATTATCTACTATTTTACTAGCAGGATTTGCTGTGCTAACCCCTGTCATTTTAATGGCAGCCATAGATGACTTTATTACAAACAAAGATTTTTCTAGACTATTGTATTTCACAATAGCCATGATTGTGGTTTTATTAATTCAAGTCTTTTTCCAATTTAGTTTTATTTACTACGCTAACTGGGTTGGACAACATATTATTAGAGACATAAGAGCTATCACTTTTAGAAAAATACTCCAATTTAAAATGGGATATTTTGATAACTCTTCAGTTGGAAAATTAGTAACTCGTGTTGTTTCTGATATAGAAACTATTGCTAATTTTTTTACACAAGGTGTTTTTATGATCGTTAGCGATGTTTTGAAAATGATTGTGGTAATAGTCGTAATGCTATATACCAATTGGAAACTAGCAATAATAGCACTTGCAACCTTACCTGTTTTAATTTATGCTACTAAATTATTTCAAATAGCCATAAAATCTACTTTTCAAGATGTAAGAAACCAAGTAGCAAACCTAAACAGCTTTGTTCAGGAAAGAGTTACGGGAATGAAAATAGTTCAGCTTTTTAATAGAGAAAAGATAGAGTATAAAAACTTTATTGATATTAATAACAAACATAAAAAAGCACATGTTAAAACAGTTTGGTATTATTCTATTTTTTTCCCTATCGCAGAGATTTTATCTTCAATTGCAATAGGTTTAATTGTTTGGTATGGTGGTTTACAAGTAGTTGAAAACAAAGCTGCAAGTGTTGGTGCCATTATTGGTTTTATAAAAATGGCTCAAATGCTTTTTAGACCCTTAAGACAAATAGCTGACAAATTTAATCAGTTACAAATGGGGATTGTTGCTGGTGAACGTGTTTTTAACATAATAGACACAGAGAGCTCTATAGATAAGAATGGATCAATTATTGCTAACAACATACAAGGAGCTATTAACTTTAAAGATGTAAAATTTAGCTATATAAAAGGGGAAGAAATTTTAAAAGGTATTAATTTTAGTGTTAAAAAAGGACAAACCGTTGCCATTGTTGGGGCTACAGGAGCCGGAAAATCAACTATAATTAATCTTATAAATCGTTTTTACGAAATAGATAGTGGTGAAATATCTATTGACAATATTCCTGTTCAAGATTACAAAATAACTTCTTTACGTCAAAAAATAGCTGTGGTATTACAAGATGTTTTTTTATTTTCTGATAGTATTTTAAACAACATCACTCTTAAAAATGATAAAATTTCTCTCAAAGAAGTACAAACTGCCGCTAAACAAATAGGAATTCATGAATTTATTATGAGTCTTCCTAACAATTACTATTATAATGTAAAAGAACGTGGTGGTATGTTATCATCTGGTCAACGCCAATTAATTGCTTTCTTACGAGCATATGTTAGTAAACCTAGTATTTTAATTTTAGACGAAGCTACTTCTTCAGTTGATGCACATGCAGAACAAATGATTCAATATGCTACGGATGAAATTACAAAAAATAGAACTTCTATTGTAATTGCTCATCGTTTAGCAACTATTAAAAAGGCTGATATGATTATAGTTATGGACAAAGGATCCATAGTCGAAAAAGGAAATCACATAGAGTTATTAAAAAAACACGACGGCTATTATAAGAATTTGTACGAAAAACAGTTTAATAATGAAACGGTAGTGTAAATAAATTTGTTTACATCAATCAAAATAGTACATTTGTTATTCAATCTAAAAATTAAAAATCAAAAACGATGAAAAAAGTAATTTTATCTGCATTTGTAGTTGCTTCTTTATTAGCAACCTCTTGTAAAAACACAAAAGAAGAAGCTAAAGACGTTAAAAAAGAAGCTGTTGAAACAGTAGACAAAGCTACTGAAGAAACTAAAGAAGCTGCTAAGGAAGTTGAAGAAACTACTGAAGATGCTGTTAAAGCTGTAGAGTCTGCAATTGAAGGTATCGAAATTCCTGAATTTGAAGATCCAAAAGTAGGTGAATACTTACAGTCTTATACTGAGTATGCTAAAACATACATAGAAGCAAAAGGAGATGTAGTAAAAAACTCTGAATTAGCTCAAAAAGGTGTTGAATTAGCTAGTAAATCACAAGAAATTCTTGGTAATTTAAGTCAAGATGATGCTGTTAAGTTTAGCCAAGTTATGACTGCTATTCAATCTAAAATGGCTCCTGCTCAATAATCTTTTTTGAACAGAACATAAAAAAAGCTCGCAAGATGCGAGCTTTTTTTATGCCATGACATCTTTTTCTAATTTTTTACGAAGTTCTTCCAGCGACTTATACAACACAAATTCACCATCTTTTATATAAGAAAGCTCACCTGTTTCTTCTGAAACCAATAAACAAAGGGCATCTGTTTTCTCACTAACCCCAATAGCTGCTCTATGGCGTAACCCAAACCTAGAAGGTATTTTAGTACTACTAGAAATAGGTAGTATTACTCGAGTAGCTACAATATAATTATCACGAATAACTGTTGCTCCATCATGTAACGGGCTATTTTTATAAAAAATACTCTCTATAATTGCTTCATTCACCAAAGCATTCATTTTATCTCCCGTATTAATTAAAAAATCAAGGTTGTTTGTTTTTTCAATGACTAATAATGCCCCTGTTTTAGTTTTTGACAAGTTAACACAAGCTGTTAAAATAGTTTCAACATCTGTTTCGGAATGAATTTCAGTTTTTAGAAACTTCAACTGATTTAAAAACCCCTTTTTAGTAGAAAAGTTAGTAGTTCCTATCATTAATAAAAACTTACGAATTTCTTGTTGAAACACAATAATCAATGCTATAACACCACCAGAAAGTAAATAACCTAAAATACCACTTAACATCTCCATGTGCAAGGCTTGAGTAACTTTCCATATTAAAAATATAAATGCAATTCCTATTACAATGTTAATTGCTACGGTTCCTTTTAACAACTTATAGATATAGAAAAGCAACACAGCTACCAAAAAAATATCTAACACATCAAGAAACGAAAAGTTGATGAAATCTAAATTCATTAATTTTTTGAAGTTTTTTAACTTTAAAACAAGCTTTTAGGCATTTTGTCTTTACCTAATAAGTAAATGTAAGGATTTTATTACAACTGTTCCACAATTTTAACCGCCTCAACTGCTTCTTTTACATCGTGCACCCTTAAAATATGGGTTCCGTTTAGCAAAGCAATTGTATTTGCTACAGTAGTAGCATTTAGAGCTTCTTGCGATGTAATTCCTAACAATTTATATAACATAGATTTTCTAGAAACCCCAGTTAAAATAGGAACATCTAAACTTTTAAACATTGATAACCTTTTAAGCAACTCATAGTTTTGATTAAGTGTTTTACCAAAACCAAAACCAACATCTATAATTACATCATTCACCTTTAGCTGGCGCAATTTAAAAAGCTGTTCTGCAAAAAAAGAAACCACTTCTGTAACCACATTTTCATATTGAGGATTTTGTTGCATATTTTGCGGTGTTCCCTGCATATGCATCATAATATATGGAACTTGTAATTTTGCCACTGTCTCAAGCATTTTCACATCCATCTTTCCACCAGAAATATCATTTATAATTCCAGCACCTGCATTTATCGACTCTTCCACTACTCTACTTCTAAATGAGTCTACCGAAATAATAATTTCAGGAAAATTTTTAACCAACAACTCCACCACAGGAAGCATTCTTTGTAGTTCCTCTTCTTCCGAAATATGCTTTGCTCCTGGTCTTGAAGAATATGCACCTACATCAATAAACGTAGCCCCTTCACTCAACATCTTTTCTGCCTGTACAAGGATATCTCGTTCATTTTTATACTTTCCTCCATCAAAAAAAGAATCAGGAGTAACATTTAAAATCCCCATAACCTTAGGCTTAGTTAAATCCACCAAGGTTCCTTTACAATTAATTGTCATCATGCTAAATTTCCAAGTAAAAATAAATGAAAAGCTTGTAATATTTACTATTTTTGGTCGAATACTTTTAAACAGGAAAGATGCAAGATACCTCAAAACAGTATGATGCTGTAGTTGAAGAATGTAAAAGTTTATTTATAAAAAAAATGAGCGATTATGGTAGTGCTTGGAGGATTTTAAGACTTCCATCGCTAACCGATCAGATATTTATCAAAGCTCAACGTATACGTCAATTACAAGAAAATACTGAGCGAAAAGTTGATGAAGGAGAAAAATCAGAATTTATAGGCATTATCAATTATTCGGTAATGGCATTAATTCAAATTGAGTTAGGTATTGTTGAGCAACCTGATTTAACTACCGAAGAGGCTACTACTTTATACCATAAACATATAAAAATCACCAAAGAGTTAATGGAAAACAAAAACCATGATTATGGTGAAGCTTGGAGAGACATGAGAGTTTCTTCGTTAACCGATTTAATTCTGCAAAAACTACTTCGTGTAAAACAAATTGAAAACAATCAAGGCAAAACTTTAGTTTCTGAAGGAATTGATGCTAATTATCAAGATATGATTAATTATGCTATTTTTGCCATGATTCACCTTTCTGAATCAGATAATTAACCTAAAAAACACCCCTATGATTTTAAAAATGCTAACTCATATTTCAAGAGTACTTGTAGGACTTCTTTTTATTTACTCTGGATTTGTAAAATTGATAGATCCAATCGGATCTCAATATAAATTTGAAGAATATTTTGGCGCCGATGTATTAAATTTAGAATTCTTAATTCCTTTCGCTTTACCTTTTTCAATTCTTTTAATTGTTACCGAATTGGTTTTAGGTATTATGCTTTTAGTAGGTTACAAACCTAAACTTACTGTTTGGAGCTTATTTGGTTTAAACCTAGTTTTCTTATTTTTAACTTGGTACTCTTATACCTACAACAAAGTTACAGATTGTGGATGTTTTGGTGACGCTTTAAAACTTACACCTAAAGAAACATTTTACAAGAATGTTGTTTTTATGATTTTTATTGTGATTCTTATTATTGGAGTTAAACACATTAAACCTTTAGTTTCAAATAAATTTGCTTCTTTAACAACCTTTAGCTCTGTTTTTCTATCATTAATTATAACTTATTATGTTTTACAACATTTACCAATTATTGATTTTAGAGCTTATTCTATAGGTACAGATATTGCCAAAGGAATGGAATACCCAGAAGATAGCGACGAACTTCCTCCTATACATGATTTCATGATAGAGACAGACGAAGGAGATAAGTTAGAAGAAATGCTTGCAAAAGAAAAAGCAATGCTTGTTATTATGTCTAATTTAAAGAAAACAGAAAAAGAAGGTATCGCTGATGTTTCTAAGATTGCAAAACAAGCTAGCGAACAAGGTTATGAAGTTTATGTATTAACCGCTTCTTACATTGAAGATTTAGCTGCTACCCAAAAAGAATATGGCCTTCCTTACACCTTTGGTTTTTGTGATGAAACTGCTCTAAAAACCGTAATCAGAGCTAACCCTGGTATTGTTACTGTAAAAAAGGGAATCATTTCAGGAAAATGGAATTGGACAGATGCTGACGATGTAGAACTATAAACCGCTATAACATATATATAAAGAAAACCTCACAAATTTGTGAGGTTTTCTTATTTTCGCAATGACATGAAAAGCTCCTGTAGAGATTCTTACAACATCTCATTCAATAAAAGAGCAAAATTTGGCTATTAACCCAGAAGTATTTTTTGTGAAACAGTTATTATTAGTTTTTATAGGTGGTGGAGCAGGAAGCGTTTTACGATATATTATCGGAAAAGCTCTAAACAGCTCTCAAACAGGAATTCCGTACGGAACTTTTGTTGCTAACATTCTTGGTAGTTTACTTATTGGAATTATTTTAGGACTTGCTACTAAAAACGAAACCATAACACAAAACCACACTTTATTATTAGCTACTGGTTTCTGTGGCGGATTAACAACTTTTTCAACCTTTGCCTATGAAAATCATATCTTTCTAAAATCTGGAGATTTCGCCTCTTTTGCGCTATATACTGTTACTAGCTTTATCATCGGATTTTTAGCTGTTTTCGCAGGAATTTACTTAGTAAATTATTTTTGGACGAATTCACAAACTATTTAAACTACACTTTACCCTAAAAACAAATCTCACTTTGTGAGTAAATTTATATAACAAATGAGTGAACTTATACAATACAAATCAGAAGAAAACTATGTAACCATCACTATTACTAACGGAAAAGCTAATGCTATTTCTCATGAAGTGATTGATGCTTTAAACACCTCTTTTGACAAAGCTGAAAAAGAAGAAAAACCAGTAATACTAACAGGACAACCAGGAATATTCTCTGCTGGTTACGACTTAAAAAGCATGACTCAATCTCCTGAATCAGCTTTAGAATTGGTTACCAAAGGATCTAATTTATCACATAGAATGTTGTCTTTTCCTTACCCTATAATTGCTGCCTGTTCTGGTCATGCTGTGGCAAAAGGAGCTTTCTTACTCCTATCTGTTGACTATAGACTAGGAATTGAAGGTGATTTTAAAATTGGATTAAACGAAGTTTTAATCGGTATGACCATGCACAATGCCGGTATTGAAATAGCTAAAGCACGTTTAACCCCTGTTTATTTTGAAAGAAGTGTTAGTTGCTCTGAAATCTACAATCCACAAGATGCTATTACCGCTGGTTTTTTAGATAAAATTGTTCCTCAAGAACATCTATTACCTACTGCAATCAAAGTAGCTTCAATGTTTTCTAAACTAAACAAGAAAGCTCATAAAGAAACTAAACTCAAGGTAAGAAAACCATATTTGGATTCGTTAATAAAAGCAATTAAACAAGACAGTGAAGAAGGTTTAACACCTCCTTCAAAATAAAAGAGTCCTGCAATTGCAGGACTCTTTTATTTTGTTTTTTTATATGCCATTACCCCTGCCTTAATTTCTGTATTTAGGTAGTTATCACTTGGCGTAATTGGACAAGAATACCTATCACTGTATGCACAGTAAGGATTGTAAGCTTTATTAAAATCTACCTCTACAGTTCCATCTTCCTGTATATCGGTAGTATAAATATCTATAAAACGACCACCTTTATACGATGTTTTTCCATTTGTTTTATCTAAAAAAGGTAAAAACAAATGATTTGCATACTCAGGAGTAGGATTTACATCTTGATAAATAGTAAGTTTAAAGTCTTCTCCATCAATAGAAAAAGATAAAACTCCATATTTTCTATACATTACCAACCTGTTTGTTGTTGTAGGAAAATTAGTAATAGGAGTATTAAACGTCTTTTCTAAGTTAGCTTTTACAGTGTACTTTTTATCAATAGGGAAAAAATCTAAGCCTTTAAATTTCTTTAACCCTTTTTTTGTAAGCGGAGATCTTGAAGCATCTTTAAACTTAGCATTCATTTCCTTTTGAAAATTAGAATCTCCTAAAACACTTCTTTTTCCTTGACTGTTACAAGAAAATATTAAAACAACAAAAATTAAGAATAATAACTTTCTCATGTTCCTACTTTAACGTCTATATAAACGCAAAAGTACTGCATAATAACTAAAAACTCTCTCATTCCTTAAAAATTCACTAAATTAATCAGCTAAAACTGTTAATTTTCTATTAATAATTTGAAATAGCAAAATAAAATCGTTACTTTTATATTTATAGATAATACTTATAACTGATAATACGATAATGCTAAAAAATATTTTAGTCTTATAAGAAAAACTTATTAACTAATAAACCAAATTGATAAGCTTATTTGTTTAGAAACAGAAAGTTTCCCATATATTTGTCGCCCCAGTTATTTTTAGGCACATATCTTTTTTATCAGACAAAACCTAATAAAGAAATTTTAAATTAAATTGGTAAATTTTATGAATTCAGAATTAATCAATAAGGCGGAAGAATTTGAAAACAGAAAATTCAAGTTTATTACTACTAGTGATAGAATACTAGCCGCTAGAGAAGCAAAAGCTCTTATACTAGAGATTAATGAGGTATATAAACAAACAAAAGACAGCGCATTAATGGATTTAATGAAACGGTTAACAGCTGTAAAACAACGCATTGAAAAACGTTTAAAAGGAAAACCTTTAACAGCTTAAACAATAAATAATGTTTAAGCTCGTTTACAGTATACACAATAGGAATAGTAGTTTCATCAACTACCACTCTCATTATAATATTTATTCTTGATAAAGTTCTAAGTAAAATTACTTAGAACTTTTCTTTTTTAAATATATTTGTAACATCGGGATGTAGCTTAGTCCGGTTAAAGTGCTGGTCTGGGGGACCAGAGATCGGTGGTTCGAATCCACTCATCCCGACTTCTTTTATTTTTTTTCAAAAAAATTCTACCTCTCTAAATAATCAAAACAAACTAAAATTCAACAACTTAAAAAACTTCTAAAATCATTACAAAAAACACCTTTTAAAAAAAATAAAAAAAAGTTTTTTCAGTTTCAAAAAACATTATATATTTGCCACGCTTTTGAGGCAAACGCCGATGTAGCTCAGCTGGCTAGAGCAGCTGATTTGTAATCAGCAGGTCGTGGGTTCGAGTCCCTCCATCGGCTCAAAACTAAAAGCGCTAACAAAAAGTTAGCGCTTTTTTTATGCGCTTATTTTGCTAAATTTGTCATAACTCTATTTTTACAAAAACTTAATGAAGAATATATTTGTTATTGGTATTGCTGGAGGTACAGGAAGTGGAAAAACCACGGTAGTAAACCAAATTATTAACGAACTTCCTGCAGATGAAGTTTGCGTTATCTCTCAAGACTCCTACTACAAACAAACAGACAACCTAACTTACGAAGAACGTACTAAGATTAATTTTGACCATCCTAGAGCAATTGACTTTGATTTAATGGTAGATCACCTATCTGAATTAAAAAATGGATGTATTATCGAACAACCTGTTTATTCTTTCGTTGCTCACAATAGAACCAAAGACACCATAAAAACACACCCCAGAAAAGTTATTATAATTGAAGGTATTTTAATTTTTAATAGCAAAGAACTTCGTAACTTGTGTGACATAAAAGTTTTTGTTCATGCTGATGCTGACGAACGCTTGATTAGACGTGTAAGAAGAGACATTAAAGAACGAGGTAGAGATGTTGATGAAGTTTTAAACCGTTACCAAAGCACTTTAAAACCTATGCACCAACAATTTATCGAACCTACAAAAAATTATGCTGATATCATTATACCTAACGATAGATATAATACCGTAGCTATAGATATTGTAAGAACTGTAATTAACGACCGTTTATAACATGAGTTTAAAATCAATTAAAAACAAACCTTCCTTTAAAATAGTCACTAATATTTATGTGATTATACTCACTGTTTTTGTGGTTTGGATGCTTTTTTTTGATGAAAATTCTTACCTTACCCATAGAGAGTTTAATAAAGAGATTAATGAACTAAAGAGCTGGATTGATTATCATGAAAAAAAAATCAAGAAAGACAAAAAAACCATCCAACAACTACAAGACTCTCTTCAACTAGAACGCTATGCTAGAGAAAAGTACTTAATGAAGAAAGAAGATGAAGATATTTATATTATTGAATTTGATACCATAAAAAAGTAATGAGTAACTATTTATTTGACGAATTTCAAGGTGTTACCCCTGCGGAATGGAAACAAAAAATACAAGTAGACCTTAAAGGTGCCGATTATAACGATACACTTTTATGGAAAACTGAAGAAGATATTACTGTAAAACCTTTTTACACTAAAGAAGACAGAACCAATATTCAGATTAATACCCCAAATAAAGGTTTTGCAATTTGTCAATCTATTAACATTGAGAATGAAGAAGAAGCAAATACATTTGCTATCGACTCAATTAAAAGAGGAGCAAACGCCATAAAATTCAGCGCAAAAAAAGAGTTTGACTACAATACCTTATTAAAAGGAATTGACACTCAAAAAACCTTACTTTACTTTACTTTTAATTTTTTATCATCACAATTTGTAAAAAAACTAGCTGATTTCACAAACTCGGACAAGTGCTACTTCAATATAGATGTTATAGGAAACTTAGCTAGCTCAGGAAACTGGTACTCTAATCTTAAAAGCGATCATACACAGTTAGAAGAAATAGCAAAAGCTACTCAAAATGCTATTTGTGTTAATGCTTCCATTTATCAAAATGCAGGAGCAACCATAGTTCAACAATTAGCATATGCACTTGCACACGCAAACGAATACTTGAATCATTTTGGAAGCTCAATTGCAAACAATATTCACTTTAATTTTTCTGTAGGAAGTAATTACTTTTTTGAAATTGCCAAACTAAGAGCTTTTAGGATTTTATGGGATTCTTTATTAAACGAATACAACACCAAAGCTACTGCCCATATTTTTACACAACCAAGTTCACGTAACAAAACTATATACGACTACAATGTAAACATGCTACGCACTACCTCTGAGTGTATGAGTGCTATTTTAGGAGGAACCAACACTGTAGCTAATAGTTCCTATGATAAAATTTTCCACCACTCAAATGAATTTGGGGAACGCATTTCTAGAAACCAGCTACTAATTTTACAGCAAGAAAGTGAGCTAGCAGAAGCTCAAAAGATTGCTGATGGTGCATACTACATTGAAACAATTACTCAACAACTTGCCCAAAAAGCACTAGAAGTTTTTAAATTAATAGAAAAAGGTGGTGGTTTCTTAAAACAATTAAAAGAAGGAGTTATCCAACGAAAAATAAAAGAGTCTGCAGATAAAGAACAACAATTATTTGACTCAGGAGAATTAGTTTTACTTGGAACAAACAAAATTCAAAACGAAAATGACAAGATGAAAAACGATTTAGAAGTTTCGCCTTTCTTGAAAATTCGTAACGAAAAAACACTAATTCAACCTATTATTCAAAAACGATTAGCTGAAAAGCTAGAACAAGAACGTTTAGAAAATGAGTAGAAAAGATATATCAAACATACAAATAGATAAAAGCCAAGAACAGCAAAACAAAAACTTTAAACACGAAGATTTTGTTGCAGGTATTGCACCTAACTTACGTGGACCTTACTCTACCATGTATGTTCGTAGACCTTGGACAATTCGTCAATATGCAGGTTTTTCTACAGCTGAAGAAAGCAATGCTTTTTACCGTAGAAATTTAGCTGCTGGTCAAAAAGGATTATCAGTTGCTTTCGATTTAGCTACACACCGTGGTTACGACTCAGACCACGAACGTGTACAAGGTGATGTTGGAAAAGCTGGTGTTGCTATAGATTCTGTGGAAGACATGAAAGTTTTGTTCGACCAAATACCATTAGATAAAATGTCCGTTTCCATGACTATGAATGGAGCCGTTTTACCAATTTTGGCATTTTATATTGTAGCAGCTGAAGAACAAGGTGTAGCTCCTAAACTATTATCAGGAACTATTCAAAACGATATTTTAAAAGAGTTTATGGTGCGTAATACTTACATTTACCCACCTACTCCATCAATGAAAATTATTGCTGATATTTTTAGATATACTTCTGAAAATATGCCTAGATTTAATTCAATTTCTATCTCTGGATACCATATGCAAGAAGCTGGTGCTACTGCAGAAATTGAATTGGCTTATACTTTAGCTGACGGATTGGAATACATTAAAAAAGGGCTAGAAGCAGGAATGGACATTGACACCTTCGCTCCTCGCTTATCTTTCTTCTGGGCTATTGGAATGAATCATTTTATGGAAATTGCCAAAATGCGTGCAGGAAGAATGTTATGGTCTAAATTGGTAAAGCAATTTAACCCTAAAAACCCAAAGTCATTAGCATTAAGAACTCACTGCCAAACTAGTGGATGGAGTTTAACTGAGCAAGATCCTTTTAACAACGTAGCCCGTACTGCAATTGAAGCTATGGCTGCTGCTTTTGGAGGAACACAAAGTTTACATACCAACGCTTTAGATGAGGCAATTGCCTTACCTACCGATTTTTCAGCACGCATTGCTCGTAACACACAAATATACTTACAACAAGAAACCCATATTACAAAAACAGTTGATCCTTGGGCAGGTAGTTATCATGTAGAAAAACTTACTGAAGAAATTGCCAATAAAGCATGGGAGCTAATTCAAGAAGTTGAAGAATTAGGAGGAATGACCAAAGCTATTGAAAAGGGGATTCCTAAAATGCGTATTGAAGAAGCTGCTGCAAAAAAACAAGCAAAAATCGATAGTGGACAAGATGTTATTGTTGGTGTTAACAAATACCAATTAGAGCAAGAGGATCCTTTACATATTTTGGAGGTAGATAATGAAGCAGTTCGTCAGTCTCAAATTGACAGACTAAACGACTTAAAATCGAAAAGAAATCAAGCTGAAGTAGATAAAACTTTACGTGATTTAACTGAATCTGCTAAAACAGGTGAAGGAAATTTATTAGATTTAGCGGTAAAAGCTGCAAGAAACAGAGCTACTTTAGGTGAAATTTCTGACGCTCTTGAAACTATTTTTGGACGTCATAAAGCAGTACATAAAACAATATCTGGCGTGTATAGTAAAGAAATAAAAGACGACGAGTTATTTAAAAACGCTACCGAATTAGCTGATAAGTTTTCAGAATTAGAAGGGCGACGTCCTCGAATTATGATTGCTAAATTAGGACAAGACGGTCACGATCGTGGTGCTAAAGTAGTTGCTACTGGTTATGCTGATTTAGGTTTTGATGTAGATATAGGTCCATTATTCCAAACACCACAAGAAGCCACCAAACAAGCTATAGAAAATGATGTACATATTTTAGGTATTTCATCATTGGCTGCAGGACATAAAACGTTAGTTCCGCAAGTTATTGCTGAACTTAAAAAATATGGCCGTGAAGATATTATGGTTATTGTTGGTGGTGTAATTCCAGCACAAGATTACCAATTCTTATTTGACGCTGGTGCTGTAGGTGTTTTTGGCCCTGGAACTAAAATTGCGCAAGCTGCCATTGATATGTTAACTATTTTAATTGATAGTGTAGAATAATAACAGTTATGAAAATAAAATTTATTGATAGAAAAACAGGTAAAATAATTACCGAAACCCCTCCTGGAGAAGGGTATTTAAAATTGCTATATAATAATCCATTTGGAAAAATGGCTTTATTACCATTAGTTAAACGTAAATTTTTGTCATCGTGGTATGGTAAACTCATGAACAAACCTAATTCTATTAACAAAATAAACAGTTTTGTTAGAGAGCTTCAAATTGACATGAGTGAGGCAGAAAGACCTTCTGAGGACTATATTTCTTTCAATGATTTTTTCTATCGAAAATTAAAACCTGACGCTCGTCCTATTGAAGAAGGCTTTGTTTCTCCTGGTGACGGAAAAATGTTAGCATTTAAAAACATTTCTGATATTCACAACTTCTTTATTAAAGGAAGAAAATTCACCTTAGAGGAATTTCTAGACAATAAAGAGCTAGCTACAAAACATAAAAACGATTCTTTAATTATTTTACGACTCGCTCCAAATGATTACCACAGGTATCATTTTCCATACAACGGAACTCCTTCCGAAGTAACCAAAATTAAAGGACGCTACTTCTCAGTTTCTCCGCACGCTTTGGCTGCTAACTTCACTAGAGTATTCTGCGAAAACAAAAGAGAGTACTGTACTTTGGCAACACAAGACAAAGGAGATATTATAATTGCTCCCGTTGGAGCGACCATGGTTGGAAGTATTATTGAAACCTACAAACCTAATTCCGAAATAAAAAAAGGCGATGAAATGGGATATTTTGCTTTTGGCGGTTCAACTATTGTGTTATTAGTTAATAGTTCCAAAATAACTATTGATGAAGATATTTTAACCAACACCAAAAACAAGATGGAAACCTTTGTTAAAATGGGAGAAAAGATAGGTATTTAATTATGCTAATTTTAACAATTCTTTTCTCAAAATAACACTCATTCTTTCAAAAAAGCGAGCTTTAATCCGTAAATTTGCAACGTTTTATACTTAGCAGATTTACTGATGAAAAAAATCTTAGATATTCTCTACTCTACCCGTTTAATGGCTGTATTATTTTTTGTTTTTGCCATTGCCATGGGAATTGCCACTTTTATTGAAAACGATTACGGAACCCAAACCTCTAAAGCATTAGTGTACAATACTTGGTGGTTTGAGTTGATTATGGTGTTCTTTGTTATCAATTTTTTTGGAAATATTTTTAAGTACCGATTATACAAAAAAGAAAAATGGTCTGTGTTATTATTTCATATATCATTTCTATTAATCTTAATAGGCGCCGGTATTACTCGTTATATTAGTTATGAAGGTTTAATGGTTATCGATGAAGGAGAAACAACCAATCAATTTTATTCTGAGCATACCTACTTAAATGTCATTATTGACAATGGTGAATTTCAAAAAACTACTGCAAACAAATTACTTTTATCTGCTTGGGGTAAAAACTCTGCAAGTTTTGAAGAAAACTTTCAACCTAAAAAGGCAGGAAAAAATCATACGGTTACTTTTAATTTAGTTGACTATATTCCTTGGTCTGAAACAAAAATGGTTTTAGACGAAAACGGAACAGAGCATTTATTTTTTGTAGAAAGTTCTGATGGAAGCAGACACGAGCATTACATTAAGAGAGGAACTATTGAAAATATTCATAATATTTTAGTAGGCTTTGAAGCTCCTAATAAAGAGGCAGCTTCAATTAACTTCTTTTATGAAGACGGTAGCTTAAAAATGATTTCTAAAAATAATGGAGATTGGTTTAGAATGGCTGATCAAAAGAAAGGTTTAATAGTTAAAGATAGTGCTCAACATTTTCAATTATTAACACTTCACAACGTAAATGGATTACAATTTGTAGTCCCTAAGTCTCCAGAAAAAGGAGAGATTAAAACAGTTAGGGGTAAAAAAGATGATAAAAAATATGACACCGTAATTTTTGATATAACTACAAATGGAGAAACTGAACGTGTTGAGTTTTATGGAGGCAAGTTTAATGTAGACAATCAACAACAATTTAGTATTGGAAATTTAAATTTTAGAGCTTGGTATGGATCTAAATTGTTACAAACCCCTTTTAGCGTAAAATTAAATGATTTTCAATTAGAAAAATATCCAGGATCAGAAAGTGCCGCAGCTTATGCTAGTGAAGTTACTGTAATTGCTCCTAACGAAACATTCGATTATAGAATATTTATGAACCATATTTTAGATTACGGAGGATATAAATTTTTCCAATCAAGTTATAAAATTGACGGTGAACACGAGCAAACACATTTATCTGTAAATCACGATTTTTGGGGTACTTGGGTCACTTACATTGGTTATTTCTTATTGTTCTTTGGTTTAACTGCTTCTTTATTTGTTAAAAATACTCGTTTTTACGACTTAAAACAATCATTAGTTAAAATACGAAACAAGAAAACCAAGCTATCTCTAATTGCTTTATTTATTTCTTTAGCTAGTTATACGCAACATAAACAACATGAACCAAAACAAGTTTCTGAAGCCCAAATTGATTCTATTTTAATCGCAAATAAAGTAGATAATAAACATGCTGATTTATTTAGTTCTTTAGTTATTCAAGATGCTGGTGGACGTATGAAGCCTGCCCACACCTTTGCTTCAGAATTAGTTAGAAAAGTAGCCCATGTAGATAAATTTAAAGACATGGATCCTAGCCAGATTTTACTTTCAATTACAGAAAGTCCGATGCTTTGGTTAAACGTTCCCTTTGTGTATCTGGAAAAAGGAAACACACAAATTAGAGAAATTTTAGGGCTTTCTGAAGATACTGAATATGCTCGTTTTATTGATTTTTACAACCCTGATGGCTCTTCAAAAATTAGCAAACTTGTTGTTGAAGCTGAGAAGAAAAGGATTCAAAATAAATTTGAACAAGATGCTATTAAGATTGAAAGAAGAGTTTGGTTGTTATCGCAAGCTTTAGGAGGTGGTATATTACGTATTTATCCAATTCCTAACGACGAAAATAACAAATGGGTTTCGCAGCCCGAAACACTACAGGCAAATTTTAAAGGAACAGATTCTGTTTTTGTTCGTCAGTCATTACCCGTATATTTACAGTTATTACAAGCATCAAAAAAATCGGGAGATTATACTGAAACCAATAAGGTTTTAAATGGAATTAAGAAATTCCAACAAAAATTTGGTTCAGAAGTTATTCCTTCTAAAGACAAAATCGATTTAGAAATAGCTTACAATAAGTTAAATATTTTTGTAAAACTTTCTAAATATTACGGATACGTAAGTTTACTTTTAATTGTTTTTGTTTTCTTACAAATTTTTAATAACAAACCATGGGTTAACAATATAGTTAAGATACTTATAGGAATTGTTATTTTCCTTTTCGTTTTTCATGTATTAGGATTAACAGCTAGATGGTATATTAGTGGCAATGCCCCTTGGAGTAATGCTTATGAGTCCATTATTTTTGTAGGTTTAGCAACTATGTTATTTGGGTTAATTCTAGGAAAAAAATCTTCATTAACCATAGCTGCTACAACATTTTTAGTCTCGATTATTTTAGCTTTTGCTCACCAAAATTGGTTAGACCCTGAGATTGCTAACTTACAACCAGTATTAAACTCTTGGTGGCTATATGTACACGTTTCTATAATTGTTGCTGCTTACGGACCTTTCTTCTTAGGAATGATTCTTGGTGTATTTGCTTTGTTTTTAATCGTTTTTACCAACAAGAAGAACAAAAAGAAAATGGATTTACACATTAAAGAATTAACTATTATAAACGAAATGGCATTAACTGTTGGTTTAGTAATGTTTACGATTGGTAACTTTTTAGGTGGAATGTGGGCAAATGAAAGCTGGGGACGTTATTGGGGATGGGACCCTAAAGAGACTTGGGCTTTAGTTTCTATTATGATATATTCTTTTGTATTACATATGCGTTTAATACCAGGTTTACGAGGAAGATACACTTTCAATTTAGTTTCTATTTTAGCCATCTCATCAATTATGATGACTTACATGGGGGTTAATTTTTACTTATCTGGCCTACATTCTTATGCAAGTGGTGATAAAGTAGTTACGCCAGCATCAGTTTATTATTCTTTAGCTTTTGTTGCTGTTTTAGGAACTCTTGCTTGGATAAAAAACAAAAAGTATTACAAAAAATAAGTTGATAGGTTTTCTGTTAAAAAAATGTATTTTTGCAAACCGATAAAAAGAAGAGACAATTATGTTCAATAAAAATATAAAATTAGTTTTAGCTACCTTAATTACTATATGGTCTGTATATGAGTTCACACAAGGGCACATTATGAACGGTATATCAATACTATTACTTGCTGGACTATTTATTTTATTTTATTTTAAAAATGAGTTTATTCTTTTAGCTTTCTTACAACTACGTAAACAAAATTTTGCTGGAGCTCAAAAATGGTTAGGGTATATTAAAAACCCATCTACTGCATTAACAAAAAAGCAAGAAGGGTATTATAATTACCTACATGGTATTATGCTATCTCAAACTAACATTACTCAAGCCGAAAAGTTTTTAAAGAAAGCTGTTAAGTTAGGTCTAGCTATGGATCATGACTTAGCCATGGCTAAATTACAATTGGCTGGAATAGCAATGACTAAACGTAGAAAAAGAGAGGCTACAAACTTAATGGCAGAAGCTAAAAAGCTAGATAAACATGGCATGCTTAAAGAGCAAATGCAAATGATGAAACAACAAATGAAGAAAATTTAATGCTTCATCTTATTTTTGATATTTTCCTTAACTCTTTTAGTAGTATATTTAGCTTGTAAATAAGATAAGAAATGGTTTTAATTGCCGATGGTGGTTCTACTAAAGCTGATTGGATAGCTCTCGATGATACTAAAAAAGAAGTTTTTAGAACAACTACTCTAGGTCTAAACCCGTCTGTTTTAACAAAAGATGAAATGCTTAGCACAATAAATAGTGCTAACAACTTATTAAAAATACAAAACGACACTTTACAAGTCCACTTTTATGGAGCTGGTTGTGGAAGTCCTAAAGCTGCTAAAAGTTTACAAAATGTTCTAAAATCTATCTTTAAAAAAGCAACTGTATTTGTTTCTGAAGATACCTTAGCCGCTGTTTATGCTAGTACTGGTAAAAACCCTGGTATTGTGTGTATCTTAGGAACAGGTTCTAACAGCTGTTATTATGATGGAAAAGACATGATTACTACAGCTCCATCACTTGGCTACACTATTATGGATGAAGCTAGCGGGAATTATTTTGGCAAAAAATTATTACGTGATTTTTACTATAATAAAATGCCAAAAAAAATAGCTTCAGCATTTAAAACTTCTTTTGAACTTGATACTGATACCGTAAAAATAAATCTATATAAAAAACCATATCCAAATATGTATTTAGCTTCTTTTGCTAAATTTATGCTGGAGTATAGAGATGAAAAATACGTCAGAAAAATGATAAAAAAAGGGGTTCAAGAGTTTTTCAAGTATCGTATTCTTCCTTTTGAAAAAAATAGTCAAACACCAATTTATTTTATCGGATCAATTGCTTATTACTTTCAGGATATATTAGACAATGTCGCCTCTAAAAATAATTTATCTATTACTAATGTAATTCAACGTCCTATTGATAATTTGGTTAACTTTCACCGAAATAATTCTTTTTAAAAAAGCGCTACAACTCTTTCTAAAGCCATACCTCTAGAGCCTTTTACTAAAATTGTGCTACTCTCAATTTGGTTGTTCTTTATATATTCTTCAAACTCATAAACCCTATTAAACCTTTTATACTTAGTAGTGGTTTTATAAAAATTCTCACCTATAAGGAAAGCTTCGTCTAAGTTTAATTCTTTTATAAAATTTACAATACTCTGGTGTTCGTTTGAACTATATTTTCCAAGTTCAAACATATCTCCTAAAATTATTGTTTTATTATTAGCTTGCAGCTTACTAAAACTCTCTAAGGCTGCTTTCATACTTGTAGGGTTAGCATTGTAAGCATCTAGAATTATTCTATTAGTTTTTGTATTTATTACCTGAGACCTATTGTTAGAAGGGACGTAATTTTCAATTGCCTCTTTTATTAATTCTGTTGTTACATTAAAGTAATTACCAATAGTTATCGCCGCTGATATGTTAGCAAAGTTATAGGCTCCTATTAAATTACTTAATATCTCTGTATTATTATACGACAACTTTACAAATGGATTAGCCTCTATAAACTTTATGCTTTCATCAAAGGTAATACTCTCTATATCTTTTGTTTTAGCTATCTGCTTTTCATCATTGGGATTAACAAAAACTTTTTTGTTTTTGGCTCTCAAATAATCATATAATTCTGATTTAGCCTTTACCACACCTTCTAAAGAACCAAAACCTTCTAAATGTGCGCTTCCAAAATTTGTTATATACCCATAATCAGGGTTTGTTATTTCTGATAAAAACTCAATTTCTTTAGCATGATTTGCTCCCATTTCTACAATGCCAACTTCTGTATTCTTATTCATTGACAATAAAGTTAATGGTACACCAATATGATTATTAAGATTTCCTAAAGTTGCTGTAGTTTTATATTTTTTTGATAAAACTGAATTTATCAATTCTTTTGTTGTTGTTTTCCCATTACTTCCTGTTAATGCAATTACAGGAATTCCTAATTGATTTCTATGATGATTTGCAAGTTTTTGTAGAGTTTCCAAAACATTATCAACCAAAATTAATTTTTCTGAAGTTTTATAATCAGCTTCATCAATTATTGCGTAACTAGCTCCATTAGTTATTGCCTCTTCGGCAAACATATTTCCATTAAAATTCTCTCCTTTTAATGCAAAAAAAAGTGTGTTTTTTCTAATAGTTCTAGTATCTGTATCTACTAAACCATGTGTGATATATAAACTGTATAACTCTTCTATCTTCATAAAGTAAAAATAAAAAACCTCATTGAAATTCAATGAGGTTTTGTTGTATAAAATACTATTTTATTATCTAGCTCTATCTGGTGTAGCTGTTTTTCTTTTATTTAGCACCATTGGTCCCATTTTATCTGTAGCACATCTAAACCCTATGTAGTTTGTTGCCATATATTCTGGGAAATATCTTCTTTGAGCTGGATCTAACCAGTACTCTCTGTCAGCCCAAGAACCACCTTTATATACTCTAGACTTATCACTAATTAATGTAGTTCTTCTCTTATCATCATATTTATAATTATTAACCACATTACCTAATGTGTCAATTTCAGCTTCTGGCTTTTGAGGAGAGTTATACATTCTTTTTGTACGATCTAATTGATCTTTATCTAATCCATAGAACTTAGAAGAAGCCTGATCTCCATCACCTAAACTAGAATTGTTAGCTAAGTTATAATTTCTTCTCATGTAAGTATCTTCTTTAGTAATAGGAATATACTTAACACTTCCCGGTAAATCTTTAGGAACAATTCTACCGTTTTCTAAAGTATCATACTCTACTTCACCATCACCCACAATAACAACTTTACCCTCTTCATTGATTAATTTTTTAGTAAAAATGTTACCTCTAAAATAATTAAAGTCATTTGCTTCAGAATCGATAATTGGTCTATATACATCTTCTACCCATTCAGAAACATTACCAGACATATCATATAGTCCAAAAGCATTAGGAGGGTAACTTCTTACTGCATTAGGAATATCTGATCCATCACTACTCCATCCAGCAATACCACTATAATCTCCCTTTCCTTGCTTAAAGTTAGCTAATTGATCTCCTCTTCTTCTCTTATCTCTGTCACGAGTATACTTTCCACTCCAAGCATATTTTTTTCTTCCTCTAATATTATTATATTCACGGTTTTCAAAAATAGCTTTTGCAGCATATTCCCATTCTACCTCAGTAGGCAGTCTGAATTTTTGAGATAAAATACCATCTGAAGATGTAACCTGTCTACCTGTGAAGGTTCCTTTTTCTGGTTTTGGTTCTCCTTTTACCTTTGGAACTGGTATACCCTTTTTATAAATTGTAGAGTCTCCGTCGAATATCGCGTAAGGATCTGTTAAATAAGTATCGGTATCAAAATTATTTTCTCCTTTAAAGCTTATAGAATCTTCTTTAAAAATGTTTTTTATAACACCTTTATCCATTAAAATTTTCAAGTTAACAGCATTGGTACGCCACTTACAATATTTATTTGCTTGAATCCAACTAACACCTACAACTGGATATTCAGCATAAGAAGGGTGTCTTAAATAACTCTCTGATAAAAGATTCGTATTCCCTAAACCTTTCCTCCATACCAAAGTATCTGGTAATACCGAAGGGTAAATGTTTTTAAACTGTGGATCTTCTGGAGGAAAAACATCTTTAGTATACTGCATAAATAACCCATATTCTGCATTCGTTACCTCTGTTTCATCCATATAAAAAGTACGAACATGCATTTTTTGTGGAGTTGTATTCCAATCAAACATAACATCATCTTGTACTAATCCCATGGTAAAAGTACCTCCTTCTATGTGAACCATCCCTGGTGGTACATTTTTTCCTTCTTTATACTCTCCCTTTAAATATCCTCCATAGTTTGGGTCATTAAAGTTCCAACCAGTTAATGAAGATTTACTCGACCCACCTCCATTACTTTTACAAGAAGTAATTAATAAACTAGTGATCGCCAATAAACTAAATAATTTCAACGTACTTTTCATGTATTTTTAACTGTTTTTTAAGGGTGTCGCAATTTACAATATTTCTAATTTCTTACAACTAATTTATTTATAAATTCACATTTAGTAACCTTATCTATGCTAGATTACAAACGACAGTTTTTATACTTTAGTATTACGAATCTAAGAAAAAGATTAAAAAACAGACCATTAAAGTTTATTATTTTTTAACAGCGTAAAAATATTTTTTTCATTATTACGTATACAATATATAATATTGTTTAAGCAAACTCGTTTAGTTAGTTAACTAATAAATAAACCATTAAGTTTTATTTATACGAAATCTAAAAAAAGTTACTAGTTATAAACTCCCTCAAGAAAAATTATATATTTGCTAAACAATTAATCAAATTTTACATGAAAAAATTATCTATCGTATTATTTTTTGTGTGCTTTACCCTTCAAAATAAAGCGCAAGCCCAAACATCAATAAACACAACGGCAATGCCTTTCTTATTGATTACACCTGATGCTCGTGCTGGTGGTATGGGAGATATTGGAGTAGCTACCTCTTCAGATGCTTATTCAATTTTTCATAACCCTGCAAAAACTGCATTTAATCAAAATAAAATTAGCATAGGACTCAATTACACGCCTTGGCTTAGAAACTTAACTGACGATATTTTTGTTGGTGGAGGCTCTTACGTTAATAGGTACAGTGAAAAATCTGCTTGGGGTGTTGATTTAAAGTATTTCTCTCTTGGAGAAGTAGCTTTAACTAATGACAGTGGTGCTTCTAATGGAACAGAAAACCCTAATGAATTAGCTATTACTGGTATTTATTCATTAAAGTTAAGTGAAACTTTTTCTATGGGAATTGGTTTGAAATATATCCACTCAAACTACAAAATCACTAGTACTAACCCTGACCTAAAAGCTGTAAACTCTTTTGCTGTCGATGTTTCTGGTTATTACCAATCTAACGAAAAAAACTTTGGAAATTTTAATGGACGTTACCGATTAGGTTTTAACATCGCTAATATTGGACCGAAAGTAAATTACAGTAATAGCGGACCTGAAAACTTTATCCCAACCAATGCAAAAATTGGTGGTGGTTTTGATTTCATTTTTGATGACAAAAACATTTTGGGACTTAACTTGGAACTTACAAAATTACTTGTTCCTTCAAGTCCTAACTCAGAGAGAGGTTGGTTTGAAGGAATGTTTACATCTTTAGGAGATAGAAGTTTTAGTGAAGAATTGCAAGAAACTACATGGGCTTTAGGTGCAGAATATCTGTATAACAATGCCTTTGCTCTTAGAGCTGGTTATTTTCATGAGAGTGAAGAAAAAGGACAACGTCAATACTTTACCTTAGGTACAGGATTTACTGCTAGAGCTTTTACTTTAGATTTATCTTATTTAATAAATACTGCAGCTGTTAACAACCCGTTAGAAAATACATTACGGTTTTCTTTATCTTTTGATTTAGGAGAACTATATGAAGTATATTAAAAAGTGGTATTTTTTTTATAAATTCGTATCAGAATACAAAAGCAGTCTTACCGACTGCTTTTTTTGACTAATTTATTTACGATGAAGAAAATTGACGTAACTACTAAAGCAACTGTATTTGATAATATATCACAATTATCAACTGAAGATGCTTTTTTAATTCAAAAAGCTATTGAGGCAAGACAAAAAGCTTACGCTCCTTACTCTAAATTTAATGTTGGAGCTGCTGTATTACTAGACAATGGTCAAGTTGTTTTAGGAAACAATCAAGAAAGCGCTGCTTATCCTTCAGGTATGTGCGCAGAGCGAGTAGCTATTTGGAAAGCGGGCTCTGAATACCCTAACATGAAAGTACTAAAAATAGCCATTACTGCTGCTTCTGAAAACTCTACGGTAGATAAACCTGTTGGTCCTTGTGGAGCTTGTCGTCAAACATTATCAGAATATGAAATCAACCAAAAACAACCAATTGAAATACTATTTACAGGAGAAGTTGGACAAATAGTAAAAACGGAATCGTTACTTTCATTATTACCTTTTTCATTTGATAGCTCATATTTGTAACAACCGTCGAGTATCAAAATCACAAAAAAAAGCACCTCTAATTTTAAAAAAAACAATTTAACTTGTTTTTTTTAAAAACATAACAAATATTTGAAATTGAATGTAAATAAAACGGTTATCATCAATAAAAATATTTTATTTGTAATTACCAACCCTAAAAAAATCATTTATTTCAATGAAGAAATCAGTAATTACAGGAACAGGTTCATTTATCCCATCTATCAAAAAGGAAAATGCTAACTTTAATAATCATTCATTTTTAAATGCCGATGGAACATCTTTTGACAACGCTAACCCTATAATTATTGAAAAATTCAAATCCATTACTGGCATTGAAGAACGTCGTTACGCTAAAGATGAATATAAAGCTTCAGATTTAGGTTTTTTTGCTGCGCAAAAAGCTATTAAAGATGCTAAAATTAATCAAGAAGAATTAGATTATATTATTTTTGCTCATAATTTTGGTGATGTTAAAAAGAATGCCATTCAAAGTGACATTCTTCCAAGTTTAGCTACTCGTGTAAAACATTTGTTACAAATAAAAAACCCTAACTGTGTTGCCTACGATATTTTATTTGGTTGTCCTGGTTGGGTTGAAGGTGTCATTCAAGCACAAGCGTTTATAAAAGCAGGAATTGCTACAAAATGTTTAGTTATTGGTGGTGAGACTTTATCAAGGGTTGTTGACATGAATGACCGTGACTCTATGATTTATAGTGATGGTGCTGGTGCCTGCATCATAGAAGCTACTGATAAAAATGATAGTGGAATTTTAAGCCATGCTTCGCAAACCTTTACTAAAGATGAAGCCTACTTTTTATTTTTTGGAAATTCAAACGATAAAAACAAAGACAAAGACGTACGCTACATTAAGATGCATGGACGAAAAATTTATGAATTTGCCTTAATCAATGTTCCAAAAGCTATGCAAACTGCTTTAGATAAAAGTGGTGTAGCTATTGATGATGTAAAAAAAATATTCATCCATCAGGCCAATGAAAAAATGGATGAAGCTATTATTAAACGTTTTTATCGTTTGTACAAAAAACCAATTCCTGAAGGTGTGATGCCAATGAGCATTCATAAATTAGGAAATAGTTCAGTAGCAACCGTACCTACCCTACTTGATTTAGTTTTAAAAGGAAATATTGAAAACCAAGAAGTAAAAAAAGGAGATGTTATTATTTTAGCATCAGTAGGTGCTGGTATGAATATTAATGCTATAGTTTACAAGATTTAATAGTTTAAAAAACTCTTTAATTTCTTACTAAATATTCTCGCAAATATAAAATGTAAGTGCTATTTTTGCGCATGCAACAACACAACGTACTTATATTAGATTTCGGATCGCAATACACACAGTTAATTGCGCGCCGTGTAAGAGAATTAAATATTTATTGTGAAATTCACCCTTACAACAAAATACCACAAAATTTAAACGATTTTAAAGCTGTAATCCTTTCAGGAAGCCCATCTTCAGTTCGTTCAGAAGAGGCTCCTCATCCAGATTTGTCTGAAATCAGAGGTAAGAAACCATTATTAGCAGTGTGCTATGGCGCACAATATTTAGCTCATTTTTCTGGTGGTTTAGTAGCTCCTTCTAATACTCGTGAGTATGGTAGAGCTAACTTATCTTTTATTAAAGAAGGAGAAGAGTTCTTTAAAGATATTTCTGAAGGAAGTCAAGTTTGGATGAGTCATTCAGACACAATTAAAGAGTTACCTACTGGAGGAACATTATTAGCAAGTACTCATGATGTACAAAATGCAGCATACAAAATTGATGGAGAGACTACTTATGCTATCCAATTTCATCCAGAAGTATATCATTCTACAGATGGTAAACAATTATTACAAAACTTTTTAGTTAATATAGCAGGAGTAGCCCAAACTTGGACACCAGATTCTTTCGTAGACGAAACGGTTGCTGAGTTAAAAGCTAAAATAGGTAATGATAAAGTTGTTTTAGGATTGTCAGGCGGAGTAGATTCTACCGTAGCTGCAGTTCTACTACACAAAGCTATAGGAAGTAATTTACACTGTATTTTTGTTAACAACGGATTGTTACGTAAAAATGAGTTTACTGACGTATTAAGGCAATACGAAGGTATGGGATTAAACGTTAAAGGTGTAGATGCTTCGGCACGTTTTTTGGAAGAACTTGCAGGATTAAGTGACCCAGAAGCGAAACGTAAAGCCATTGGTAAAGTTTTTATTGATGTTTTTGATGATGAAGCGCATCAAATAGAAGATGCTAAATGGTTAGCTCAAGGAACAATATACCCTGATGTGATTGAATCAGTTTCTGTAAACGGTGGTCCTTCAGCTACTATAAAAAGTCATCACAACGTAGGTGGTTTACCTGATTTCATGAAATTGAAAGTTGTTGAGCCTTTACGTATGATTTTTAAAGATGAAGTACGTAGGGTTGGTGCTTCTATGGGAATTGATAAAGAATTATTAGGTCGTCACCCTTTTCCTGGGCCTGGTTTAGCTATTAGAATCTTAGGAGATATTACAGCTGAAAAGGTTCGTATTTTACAAGAAGTAGATGCTGTATTCATCAACGGATTAAAAGAAAGTGGGTTGTATGATAAAGTATGGCAAGCTGGTGCTATTTTATTACCCATAAATTCTGTTGGGGTTATGGGAGATGAAAGAACCTACGAAAAAGTGGTAGCTTTACGAGCTGTAGAAAGCACTGATGGTATGACTGCTGACTGGGTAAATTTACCTTATGAGTTTTTACAAAAAACATCAAATAAAATAATTAATAATGTAAAAGGTGTAAACAGAGTTGTATATGACATTAGCTCTAAACCACCAGCAACAATTGAGTGGGAATAAAATCCACCATTAATATAAAAAAAGAGTAGATGAAGAAATTACAGTTTTTACTATTAGTTTGTGTTTTAACTTTTGCCGTTTCTTGTGGCCAGCAAAAACGTTATGTATCCTACAAAATTCAAGAAGGTGAAACGATGCGAGACATTGCGGATCGTTTAGACATAAAAACGAAAGATTTATTACGTTTAAACCCTGATGTCGGAAGACGTCCTGAAGCTAACACAGTAATTGTAATACCAAACCCTAAAATTAAAAAGAGTACTTCTTCGTCTACTACCTCAGCTGAAGAAGAGGTAAATACTACCGATACTAATAATAACGAAGGTACGGCTATTGAAACTGAAGAAGATGATACTGTTTTTCAACAAACAGTTGTTGAGTATGAAACTCACGAAGTTCAAAAGGGAGAAACTGTGTATCGTATTACAAAACAATATGGTATAACAAAAGAGGATTTAATTAAATTTAACCCTGAGTACACCAATATTCAAAGTAATAATTTAAGTATTGGTCAGATATTAAAGGTTAAGGCTTTAGAAAAAACAGTTACCATTAATAAAAATGAAGTTTTAGAAAAATTCTTAACGCATACTGTTAAGAGTAAAGAAACTATGTATAGTTTAACTCGTTTTTACAATGTATCTAAAGAGGACTTACTACGCTTGAACCCAGAATATCCAGATTTGGCTGACAATAAATTATCAGTAGGTCAATTATTAAAAATAAAACCTATTGAAGAGGTTAGTAAAAGAGAAAACTATTCTTTTTACAAAGATTCTATTCAAGTTAACACATCTATTAATCTTGCTATTTTACTTCCTTTCAAGGCTGATGAATATAGTGAAAAATCAAATAAAGATATTTTTGATGACAACCCTTTAACTAATATGGTAACTGACTTCTATATGGGAGCAGAAATTGCTATTGATTCTATAAAAAGACAAGGAGTTAAAGTAAATGTTAACGTTTTTGATACAGGAAATAGAGGAAAGAATGTAACCACAATTCTTGAAAATAAAAAATTAGAAAATACAGATGTAATTATTGGTCCTTTTTATTCTGATAAAGCAGAAGTTATTGCTCGTAATGTAAACTCTAAAGTCGTTTTTCCACACTACTCTAATAAACAAGATAAATTTTCTTCACCTAAGTTAATTAAGACAGCTCCTGAAAAAAACAGCTATCAGATATACTTAGCATCTTATTTAAAAGATAGTTATAAAGATCAAGAAATATTTATTGTCAGTGACGAAAAGAAAGACACAAATTCAAAAGTTTCTATAATTATATCTGAACTGAAAAAACATGATAGTATTAATAATATACATATCTTAAAGCCTGAAAAAGGCTATATAAAGAGAACGCGTTTTACAAGTAAGATGTCTTCTAAAAGACATAACTGGGTTATAATTGCTTCTGACGACAATGTAGTAGTTGCTGATGCTCTAAATAGTATGATTAGCTTACCTGACGAAACTAAAGTTCAGGTATTTGCTATTAGTAAAGGCAATGCTTACGATAAGATTGATAATAATAAACTTGCTAGTATAAATTTCACTTATGTTTCTAATACTTATTCAGACGAAAATGCCTTAGAAACTAAAGATTTTAACAATAAATATTTACAAAAAAACAACACTATTCCTTCAGACTATGCTATTAAAGGTTTTGATATAACATATGATGTTTTAATGCGTTTGGCTTCAGGAAATGAACTTACAGACACCTTTAAAAAAGGTGTTTCTTTACGTGTTGAAAATAAATTTGACTACCATAAAAAGATGTTTGGGAGCAGTGGAAATCAAGGTTTATTTATTGTTAAATACAATGAAGATTTAAGTTTAAGTAGACTTAGATAAAATCTAATCTAAATTTTATAATACAAAAGCCAAAACTAAAAAGTTTTGGCTTTTGTATTACCCATACATTTCTTTGTAATATTTTTGGTACTCTCCACTTGTGACATTCTTAACCCAATCTTTATTTTCCAAATACCATTTAACTGTTTTTTCTATTCCTTCTTCAAACTGTAAAGAAGGTTCCCACCCTAACTCATTCTTAAGCTTTGATGCGTCTATTGCATAACGAAAATCATGACCTGCTCTATCTTTAACGTGAGTGATAAGTTTTTCTGACGCTCCTTCATCTCTTCCAAGAAACTTATCTACTACTTTTATTAGAACTTTAATTAAATCAATATTTTTCCATTCATTAAGCCCTCCAATATTATACGTATCTCCAATTATCCCTTTATGAAAAATAACATCTATTGCTTTCGCATGATCTTCCACATATAACCAATCTCTTACATTTTCTCCTTTACCGTACACTGGTAAAGATTTGTTATTACAAATATTATTAATGAATAACGGAATTAATTTCTCAGGAAACTGATATGATCCGTAATTATTTGAACAGTTAGAAATTACGATTGGCAAACCATAGGTATTTTTGTATGCTCTTACAAAATGATCTGATGAAGCTTTGGATGCTGAATATGGTGATTGGGGATTATACGAAGTTTTTTCAGTAAAAAAACCATCATTTCCTAAACTTCCATAAACCTCATCCGTAGAAATATGATAAAACAATTTTCCTTTAAAATTGTCTTTCCAACTATTTTTTGCTACTTCTAATAAATTTAAGGTTCCATAAACATTTGTTTTAACAAACGACAAAGGATCTGTAATAGAGCGATCTACATGCGATTCAGCTGCTAAATGAATAATTCCATCAATTGAATAGCTAGAAAACAATTTTTTCAATAAATCTTCATCACAAATATCTCCTTTTACAAAGGTGTAGTTCGGTTGATGCTCAATGTCTTTTAAATTTTCTAGATTTCCTGCGTATGTTAACGCGTCTAAATTTACTATGTGTTTGTTTGGGTATTTATTTACAAACAATCTTACCACATGAGAGCCTATAAAGCCAGCTCCTCCTGTAATTAATATATTCCTCATGAAAGTTTAGTATATAAACTCAAAGTTACTAATAAATAAACGGAGTTTTTAACTCTGTAAAAGTAGAAAGTTGTTGGTCTTTTGAAGAAAGTATTATATCTTCAGTATCAATTCTCCAATCAATATTCAATGTAGTATCATTCCAAATAATTCCTGAGTCATATTCAGGGGCATACCAATTATCTACTTTGTATGCAAAAACAGCTTCTTTGGATAAGGTTACAAATCCGTGTGCAAACCCTCTCGGTATAAATAGTTGTTTTTTATTTTCTTCAGATAATTCTAAGGTGATGTGCTTACTATAGGTAGGTGAATCTTTTCGAACATCTACAACTACATCTAATACTTTTCCTTGAATACATCGCACTAGCTTCGCTTGAGCAAAAGGTGGCTTTTGAAAATGTAATCCGCGTAGAACTCCATAAGTCGATTTCGACTCATTGTCTTGAACAAAATTTACATTTCCTATATTTTCTTTAAATTCTTTTTGATTGAAAGATTCAAAAAAATACCCTCTTTGATCTCCAAAAATTTTTGGTTCAATAACAACAACTTCAGGAATTTTGGTCTTCGTAAAAATCATTATTTCTCTTTTACTAAGTTTAATAAATATTGTCCGTAGCTGTTTTTTTTCAAAGGCCCTGCTAAATTTCTGACTTGTTCCTTATTAATGTACCCCATATAGAGCGCTATTTCTTCTATACATGCTACTTTTAAACCTTGACGTTTTTCAATGGTTTCAATAAATTGACTTGCTTCTAATAAAGAATCATGCGTCCCGGTATCTAACCAAGCAAAACCACGTCCCATCAATTCAACTTTTAGTTGTTCGTTTTCTAAATAATACTGGTTTACAGAAGTAATTTCCAACTCTCCTCTTTCTGATGGTTTTACATTTTTGGCTACTTTAATTACATCATTTGGATAGAAATACAAACCAACTACCGCATAATTAGATTTAGGAATCTCAGGTTTTTCTATAATAGAAATAGCATTTCCATTAACATCAAAATCTACCACTCCATAGCGTTCTGGATCTTTTACATTGTAGCCAAAAACAGTGGCTTTATTTTTTTCCTTTATATTATCAATTGCAGATTGCAACATTTCAGGTAATCCATGACCATAAAAAATATTATCTCCTAAAATAAGACAAACATCATCCTTCGCTATAAATTCTTCACCAATGATAAATGCTTGTGCTAATCCGTCAGGTGAAGGTTGTACTGCATAACTTAAGTGTATTCCTAAATCATTACCATCTCCTAATAATTTTTGAAAATTTGGAAGATCATCTGGTGTAGAGATAATTAATATTTCTCGAATACCAGCTAACATCAATACTGATAATGGATAATAAATCATCGGTTTATCATATACCGGAAGTAACTGCTTTGATACTCCTTTAGTAATTGGATATAATCGTGTTCCCGAACCTCCTGCTAATATAATACCCTTCATTTATTAAACGTTTAAAGTACGCTAATTTATAGAAAAAATAAAGCTCAGGAAAACCTGAGCTTTGAATTCTAAATTATTACTGTTTTTGCTGCCATTTCCAGGCGGATAATAAAGCCTCTTCTAATGTTTCTTGAGGCTTCCACCCTAAAACTTCATTCGCTTTAGTTGTATCTGCATACGCTGCTGTGATATCTCCTTCTCTTCTTCCTACTATTTTGTAATTCAACGATTGTTGAGTAACTTTTTCAAAAGTTTTTATAATCTCCATCACAGAACTTCCTTTGCCAGTTCCCACATTAAAAAACTCAAAATTTTCTTCATTTTCTTTATTCAACAAACGCTGTAATGCTTTTACATGAGCTCTTGCTAAATCTACAACATGAATATAATCACGAATAGCAGTTCCATCTGATGTTGGGTAATCGTCTCCAAAAACAGCTAGTTCTTCTCGAATACCAGCAGCCGTTTGCGTGATAAATGGAATTAAATTTTGTGGAACACCTAATGGTAACTCTCCTATTTTTATAGATTCATGAGCTCCTATAGGATTAAAATATCGTAAAGCTATAGCGTTCATATCATAAGCCTTACAACTATCTTTAATAATTTCTTCTCCTATTTGCTTAGTATAACCATAAGGAGATTCAGCAATCTTTACTGGAGCGTCTTCTGTAATAGGTAACTCATCTGCTTGTCCATAAACCGTACATGATGAGCTAAAAATAAAATGATCAATATTCCTATTTTTCATTTCTTGTAACAGATAAACTAAAGCGTTGATATTATTCTCGTAATAATCCAATGGCTTTTGAACACTTTCTCCTACAGCCTTAAAAGCAGCAAAATGTATTACTCCATCAATTGTACCATCATTAAAAAAGCTACTTACTGCTTTTTTATCTCGTAAGTCTATCTTATAAAAGTCTGGTTTAATATTGGATATTTTAGTAATTTGTTCCAATACATCTATTTTAGAATTAGATAAATCATCGATAATCACTACCTCAAAACCTGAGTTTTGTAACTCTACTACGACATGAGATCCTATAAAGCCTAAACCGCCTGTTACTAGTATTTTTTTCATTTCTTAATCTTGATGTTATAACTACTTTTTAGAAACTATTTAATGACTATTCATTGTGAAAATGATCTTTATAGTCTTTAATAAAATTTTAACATCTAATTTCCAAGAATACCTTTTGATATAAAACAAATCATATTCCAATTTTTTAAGACTTTCTTCAGGAGTTGCTTTAGGTAAGTGTATTTGTGCCCAACCAGAAACACCAGGCCGTATCATATGCCTTAAATTAAAAAATGGATTTTCTTGACTATACTCCTCTACATATTTTGGTTGTTCTGGTCTTGGTCCTATCAAACTCATGTCACCTTTTAAAATATTATATAACTGAGGTAACTCATCTATTTTAGAGAATCGCAAAAATTTACCCACTGGAGTAATTCTATTATCGTTAGCCACCGTATACCCTCCATTGTTTGTCTTCATGGTTCGTATTTTATAAATTTTAAAAGGCTTCCCTCCTCTACCTACTCTTATTTGAGAGTAAAACATCGTTCCTCTTGAAGTAAGCTTGGTGAAAAAACAACCAATTATTGTTAATGGTAACGCAATAGGGAAAAGAATTAGGAAAAATAAAATATCAAATCCTCTTTTAAAGAATAATAATCTACGTTTACGTCTTAAACTAAAAATCTCGTCAGAAAAATATTGATTGTCCTGTGTTTTTATGATTGGTACTCTTTTATTGATACATTCATAAAAGTCTTCAGAATCGTGAATTTCAACACCTGACAATCTTAACTTAATTAATTCATTAACTTGTTTTTTTGATAGTTCATTTAACTGAGAACTTTCGAAAACTACAACTTTTATATAGTTCTCTTTTATATAGTTTGTGAATGTTATTTTAGATGGCTCTAACTCTTTATAAAAAACAATTTCATATTTATCTGCAATTTTACTACTAGATAATAATTTATCTAGCGACTTGCTAACGTTAACAAACAGACATTTTTCCTTTTTTCTTTTTATCATTATTTCATCTTAAAAAGTGAACGCCTAAGAAGAGAAGTATTAAATCTCTAATATGTAATCACCTTTTCAGTTCACAACGCAATATTAAGAATTTTTTAAGAAACTACTATGCTTTAATTTTAACAACCTACTACTTTAAATATTTAACAACTCCTCTAACAGAATAATAAAAAAAAAAGTATATTGACTTGATTAAACTAACCTCTCCACACTCTCTCAAAACTCTGTAATGATATTTTGCTGCTTTAAGTTTATTACTGGATACAGAGTTAGATCTTACTCTATAATAAGCTAAAGCCTCATCATGAATACCTTCAGTATATTTTATATCTTTAAATATAGTAAGCCACAAACCATAATCTTGTCTTTTCCTTATAATGGGCATATATCTTTTACCTAGCTTTTCTGTATCATAAATTGCAGTTAAACACCCTATCGTACATGTTTTTAATAGACTTTTAAAAGTTATTTTTTTAGGTGGGTAAATAACAGATCCTTTATCTCCTTTTTCATTCATTTTTTGATAAGCAGAGTATGTAAAAGACAAATCATTTTTTAACATAAAAGCAACTTGTTTTTCTAATTTATCCTCTCGCCAAACATCATCACTATCGCAAAAAGCAATAAACCTACCTGTTGCCTCTTTTATAGAATTATTTCTTGCTATACCTGCTCCTGAATTTGCCTCTAATTGAAATATTTTTATCCTACTATCTTTATCTGTATAAATTTTAACAGTTTTTAAAGTATTATCCGTAGAGCAGTCATCTGTAATTAAAAGCTCCCAATTGGTATATGTTTGTTTTTGAATAGCTTCTATAGTTTCAGAAATAAACTTTTCTGAGTTATATGTTGGTGTTATAATTGAAACTCTCTCGTTCATTTTTACTAAATTTTTGAATACAAATCAATTAACCTTTTAAAGTATCTACTCTCATTGAATTGTCTTAAATTTTCTCTTTTACTTTTTTCTACTTCATCTAAATAGTGCTCATAATTGTTATAACTTTCAATCATCTTACTTGATAAATCAATATAATCCCCATCAGAAAACTTAATTCCCGCATTACAACATTCAACCATTTCTTTCATTCCTCCATGATTACTCACAATAGGCACCAAACCTAACTGTATAGATTCAACGACAACCATTGAAGCAGTCTCATAACATTTAGAAGATAATAGTGACACATCGCATTTTCTCAGTTCTTTTTCTAAATCTTTCTTTGGTAAAAACTCAATAAACTCAATATTATCAATTAGGTCTAAATCAACAACCATTTTTTTAATTTTTTGTTTATAATTTCCTTTTCCAATTAACATTAATTTACATTTAATATTCTCTTTAACAACTTCATTAAATGCTTTTATTATACAGTCTATATTTTTCTCTTCAGAAAAACGACCAAAGTAAACAAATCTAAAAGCTTTATCTTTGTTTACTTTTTTGTTTTTCTTACCTATACTTGAATCAAGAATTGGGTTTCTCAGTACAAATACACGACTTTCATCTATATGTCTTTGATTTAACATTTTTGTTCTTAAAAAATTAGAGGGAGTTGTCCAAAAATCAACCACCTTTAGCCTTAAAAAAAGAGAAGCTATCAAGCTAGAAATTCCTTTACCATATGAATGAAAAAAACCTTTAGGTCCACATATTCTCATAAAGATTTTTACTTTAAAGTTTTTTTTAGAACAATCTAAACACTTTACATTTTTCTTGTAATCAAAAGCTGCATGATGTGAACATAAATACTCAAAAGTATGTACAGAATGTACTACTCTAACTTGTGTGTGCTTTTTATATCTATAAATTGAGAATAAAATAGAAGGTGATAAGTTTGCATAATGATGTATGTGTATTATCGCTGGTTTTGTCTTATATAGATACCTTTTTAGTTTTCTATAATTTGAATATGAAAATAAATTAGAGAAAAAACTACTATCCCCTTTCACAGGGAAAGTTTTATCTATCAGTTCTTCATTTGAAGGTGATGCCCTACAAATCAATTTATGTTCATAAATTGATTCATTGTTTTTGAGTATTTCCATTGTACTTCTCAATACTGACTGAGCTCCTCCTCCTGTTATCGACTCTCCTATGTGTACTATTAACTTTGACATCTAAAATCTTTTAATAAGTATGAAAATGAAAAAATGACAACTACTAATTGATATAGCGGTGAAAACATTAGGACTTCTCCTTTATAGTGCAGAATAAAAGAAAAACCTAAAATAAACAAAAGATACAATTTATTATTTTTATTCATTGTACTTAAAAAAGGGTTAATAAATATTAAAATTTGAGATACTATGATATATATTAATCCAAAAATTCCATAAAACAATAGATTCCTCATATAACCTGCATCTGTATATTTATAGTATGACACTCCATTATCAGCCATATATCTCCCATCTCCATAGATAAAAGTAGTCTCCGGTACTTTAAAATACATTGAATTTAATGTATCTGAAGACGAAGTAGATAATTCACCCGTGCTTTGATAATTATATACAAACTCAAAAGCAAACGGTAATAATTTATCATCAACAATAGATCTTATATTTTCAGGAACAAAAAAGAAATATACTAGTATTATTCCATTAACAATTATTATAATTAACCCCAGAAATTTAAAGATTCTAGTAAACAATAATCTGACTTCAACAAACGAATAAACGAAATAACTTATAATGGCAACAGCTAGACCTACAAAAGCTGTTCTTCCTGAAAAAAAAGAACCTATAAATAATAATAAAAAAACAATTACTGGGAAATTAACCTTCTTTTTAAAGTACAAATAAAAGAAAATTATATAACTCAACCCATAACCTGCTGAGAGTCTAAAATAAGGATTTCCTGTTAATGCTAAACCTCTAATTCCACCATAATCAAAACCTTGTATTTTCTCTTTTCTAAAAAATGTTACAAACTTTGCTACAGATGGCTCTACGAATGCTAAAATTTGTATTACGGATTGTACTATAAAAACAACTAATATTAATCTACTAAATTCAACCAGGTAATCATCTTCTTTAAATAAATGATTTATAGCCAAGGGTACAAATAATATGCCTACTAAAATTGTTATAAAACACAAAGTTAAGTTTTTAATAATAGAATAATCATTTGTTCCGTGAAGAAAAGCCCATAAAAAAGTATAGACTATTAACACAAGATATAAAAAAAACATTAAAGTAAATTGTGATGTTCTTAAAATTTTCGTTAACTTGTAAAGATCAATATTACGCCCTCCTTTTCTGAAATATAGAAGTAACATCACCATAATAGCTAAGAAAATTGAACTATGAACTCCTGGTATAGGGAAGTTGAAAATAATAAAGAAAAAAATTACATATAGAGTTAACTTCATTTGTATATTTTGCTTACAACCTACTCATTTTTCTCTTAGGAAAAAGACAATTCTCTACAACTCTAAAAAAATTACTAATCGGTGGAATATGTTTTATAAAATCTAGACTTATAATATAATTTAATAGCAACAATATTCCAAAGTTCTTTATTGATAGATAAGTAATTAGTATAATATTTCTTGAAATATCATTAGACGCATTTTTTTTTAATTCTTTTTTAATTCTTTTTAGTGTCTTTATAGTTATATTGTTATTCTCTATATCTTCCATTATTTTTTCTGATAAATAATCTAAAACATACTCTCTTCTTACTCTTTTGGCTGTACTAGATTGTATTAATTTATTTTTAGAAGAAACTTGTTGTTCACTAATCCTATAATATAATAAAACCTCATTTATATTATAAAACTTTCCAATCTTTTTCAAATCTAACCAGAACTTATAATCTTCTGCATGAGGATAATTTTCATTATAGCAAATATCATTAGCCCACAATAATTGTTTTCTAATCATAACAGTTGGATGTGCAAAACAAGAGTTCAAAATTAACTCTGCTTTAATCTCATTGTCTTCAATTTTAATCCAATTATTAGATTTAAATTTTTTAATTCTTCCAAAATATTTAATCTTAGAACCACAAACTATATAATCTGGATTAGCTTCCATAAAATCATATTGAGTTTTAAGTCTGTGCCTTACAGAAAAATCATCTGCATCCATTCTTGCTATATATTTACCTCTAGCAATACTTAGTCCTTTATTTAATGATTTTATTAACCCTAAATTTTTATCATTTTCTATTACAATGATCCTACTATCTTTTAGTTTGAAGCCCTTTAATAATTCTCTATTTTCAATTCTAGTAGGTTTATCATTAACTAAAATTAGCTCAAAATCATTAAATGTCTGATTTAAAATTGAGTCTATTGCTTTTCCAATCCAGTCTACAGGTTCATTGTAAATTGACATTAATACCGTAATCTTAACCATCATATATCCAATGCATTAAAAATGCCTTTTTTCTTAATTAGATAAAATTAAGTTTTTTATTATTTAATAAATTTAATCTTCTCAAAATCACTCAACCATGTATCAAAATATTCTTTATTCTTTCCATAAGAGTTATCAACTATAGCTACCTCTTTATTTAATAGAATACTAAGTATAAAACCATGTAATCTGGTTGTACATATATTATCATACCCATTTATAAAGGTTATCCCTGAAATAATATACTTCTCAAGATTGCCTTTTGAATTCATTCCATATTCTGGATTAATTGCTCTTTTTATTAAAGGAATTTTTATTAATAATTTAGATAATTTAGATTTGTAAACATCTCGTCTAACTAGCCATCTATTTATTTTTAAGTTATTACTATAACTTGGCCAATCCTTTATATCTATAATTTTATCCCTACCTAAAAAATTTAAAATTTTACCTTCATCAAGCTCTGTGTTAAATTCTGAATCTGTTCTCTTTAAATAAAGAGATTTATTTTTTTTATTTTCATCAATAAAATTTCTTAAGTCTAAGCAAAAAGCCATGTCTGGTAATAGTAAAACATTATCCACAATACCAAATTCAGAAAGAAGTTTTTGAGATTTCTTATCTCTTACACATATGTATAAATTTTTATGTTCCTTAAGTTTAATTGATTGAGTCTTTAGAATTTCTTTATTTTTAAAAAAAATTGTTTGAGGTAAGAAAATAATCTTATTATTTGGAAATAACTCTAACACCTTAAGTCTGAAGTTTTGAGCACCAGGATAAATATCACCAAAATTACCTCCTCCGTGCATTAAAATAACATCCTTTTCTGAAATATATTTCTTCTCAAATGTGTAGTGGTTACATGAATACTTTTCTTTGAAAGGAATTGTTTTTAAAAATTCCTTTTCTCCTTTCCATATAAGATTATCCCCAATGTTTCTATGGTTAGGCACGTCTAACAAAACATAATCATTATTTATTAAGGGCGTTAGGCTATTATGAATTAGCTGCTTTAAATTATTTATTTTTTCATAATTAGGAAACTCCATATATTCTTTTCTTTATTTTATTTATAATTCGCGCAAGTAATTCTCTATTATTAATAGAGGTATAAACAGTTAATACTAATATTGTTAAAATACTTATAAAAATATTATTTAAATATGCTACTGACAATGATATTATTATTATTATAAGTAATGATATTAGCCTTTCCTTAACAATAAATAATTGAACGTATTTTTTTGTGTTTATTCCTCTAAAAAGAAATAATGCTATAAAGCTAATTAAATTTGAAATAGCTACGCCATATAGACCAAAGGGTTTAATTAAAATCAGCCCCACGCTTATATTTATTATACCTCCAAACAAAGAGGTTTTTAAGGATCCTTTAGTATCTTTTGAGCCTAAATAAATGGCTCCATAAAAACTTGATAAAGTAGAAAAAGCAACCCCTAAATATAAAATAGGCATATATTTCCATGAAGAATAAAAACTATTAGAAACTAAATACTTTATCATCATTTCAGAAATTAAAATTAAAAAAGCTGTAACTGAAAACTGTACTGATATTAAATAATTAAAAACTTTTGAAAAGAATTGACTCCTATCTGCTTTATTGAAATTAACTATTAAACTTTCTTGCCAAGCCAGAATAAAAATTGAGTTTACCATTAACAATAAGCCTGGAAATTTATTAGCAAAACTGTAAATCCCTAAAGTTTCTTTTCCTAAAAAATATAACACTAAATACTTGTTAGCAGAAACAATCAACCACCAACTCATAGTATTTAAAATTAAAGGACTAGAATACCCCAACAACTCTTTTATTAAAGAAAAAGATATGTACTTAACGTTAAAAACGTTATATAATTTTAATCTCATTATCAAATAAAGCGTACTAATAAAGTACGACAAAACTGAGGCAATTAAAAGCCCTTTAATTGATAATTTTAAAGCAAATAAGAATATAATGTTTGTTAACAATAACGCTAAAGAAAAAATTATACCACTACTAGCATAAAGTTTATTTTTAGATAACCCCCTAGCTACCTGTTGTATTACAGGATATATTGAAGACATTACTAATAATGAGTATATTAAAAAGAAATATTGAATAGTAACAACCTCTCTTATAATAAGAAAAACAAGAGATACAATCATTATATTAAATAGAATCACCATTAGTGCATTACTTAAAACAAAACTTTGTTCTTTATTTTTTTTTTCTGAGGTTACTAACCATCTAAAAATACTATCAGACAATTGTAATGTCACTAAAGGAACCAAAAGAGAAATTGTTGTTAGTACTATGTCATAATAACCGTATTCTTCTTTAGTTAAATAATAACTATAAAAAGGTAATAAAACAAAATTTAATAGTTTTGAACCAAAGCTACCAATAGCATAAATAAAAGTTGTTTTTAAAAGTTTTTTACTTTTAATGTCAATCATTAAAAAAATATATTTTTCTAATATTTAAATTTCTCTTTAATTCTAAATTCAACAAGAGTTATGTTAATGTACTCTCACTTTTCTTTAAATTTTGAATCCAATCTTTCCCTAAAACAAACATAACTCCCCAAAAAACACCTAAAAATAACCAAACTACAACTACCACCCCTCTTTTAGGTTTTGATTTTTCAACAGGCACACTCACAGGCTCGATTACAGTAAACACAGGTGTATTCTCTTTTACTTTAATTTTTTGAGTTTCTAGTTGTTTTGCTAGTTCCGAATACAAATTAAAAGCTAAATTATACTCTGACTCTATCCTTCTAAGGTACGATTGAGATCTTGAGGTAATTAATCCTTGGTTTCTATCTTTATAACTAGCTAATTCGGCTTGTTTTTTCTCAAAACCTAACTTTACCTCATTATATCGTTGCTGTATAAAGTTAAGTTCTTGTTCTGCTTTTTCAATCTTAAAATTTGTGATAACTTTTTGCAATATCGTTTGCGCTTTTTTTGTCATTTGAGCAGCTGCTAATGCTTCTGGCATTGAAAATGATATTTTAACAAAACCATCCTTTTTGTTGTTTTCAATTACTAATTGTTCTTGAATTTTCTTAAACAACTTACTTTCGTTTTTAGTAATTCGGTATATTGAATCGTTACCAGCTTCTGTTATGGTTTCATTATCACTTTTAATAAATGTAGTAATCTTTCCTGGTAGACCTATTGTGTATTCTTTAATAGTTTTTAGTAAATTAAACTTTGTGTAACTAACATAGTATTCTTGATAAGTAACTACCTTTTCAACATTTGAGAATTTTAATGGTGTTTTTAAAAGTTCTCTTTGAAAAGTTACACTTTGCACTATTTTCGGATATAAAGTAGGAGGTATACTTTCAGTACTCCCTCCTCCACCTAAATTAATTCCTGCCATGGCTGCTAAACCTCCTAAATTACCTCCAACTTTTGAATCACTCGTTTGAGGCACTAAGGTAGTAAAAGCCGTATATTCCTTAGCTGAAAAAACGGCTATAAACACACCTATTACCACAAAAACTATAAGAAATTTGATAACCGTTCTTCGTCCCTCCCAGATAGTTTTAAATATCTCTAATAAATCTATTTCATCATTAGAAGTATATTTAGCTTTACTTTCCATAGTTTGTTAAAGTTATTTCTCTGTTAACGTTTTAACCAGCACTCCCAAAGTTGCTAAACCAGTAGTTATAGCTATTACTTGTTGAGTTGTAACTTTATTTGTTACCTCAGGCTTTTTAGGGATTAAAATAACTGCGCCTGGTTTTACATCTGGATATGATTTAAAGAACAAAAACTTTTTTGTTGTTCTAATATCTCCATTTGCATACACTATATATGCTCTGCTCTTTTTTGCCCTTTCTGAAAAACCTCCAGAATTTTCAATATAATGTTTGAATGATTTCCCTTTTTCATATCTTACCAATGATGGTGACAATACCTCTCCTTCAACCTTCACCGTTTGTCTTTCAGAAGGGATAAATAACTCGTCTCCTTCTTCTAAAATTATATCATACTTTGATTTTTTTCCTCCTGAAGCTAATATTTTTTGTAACTCTATTCCAATCTTAAAATCTTTCTTCTTCTTTATACGCTCTTCAACATTCCCAGATAATGAATCTCTTTGGGCAAAGTCAGCTATAAAGTCTGATTGCTTTTCATCTTCCTCTTCGTTATTCTTTCTAGTTAAAAAGGCTCCTTCTACATACGCATATTTTGTTAAACCTCCTGCTTGTTCTATTAAATCAGAAATTCTTTGGTTTTTTTGACCAATTGAATATTCTCCTTCAAAATTAACTTCTCCAGTAATAGTTACTCTTTTTTGTTCTGTATACCCTTTTAAGTATCTTACAGAAACAATATCAAACGGTTTTAGCACAAAATTATCTAAATGATCAGTACCTAGATTTTTACTTGCACTTAAATCAAAATTTTCACTAACCGTTTCAAAACTTCCATCTTTCAATCTTCTAGATACATCAATCATGCTTGCATCCGCTCCATCTTTCAATCCTCCCGCTAATACTATTAAATCCTCAACACGCATTCCTTTCATGTAATCAAACTCCCCTTCTTTATTCACTGCTCCGTTAATTGTGATGAACTCTTTTTCTTTCAATTCTTCTTTCGTGAAAATGTAAATACTATCACTTTCTTTTAAGAGTATGTGTTCTTTATTCTCCATTGCCTTTCTCGGAGAAAAAGATAGTGTTTCCTTATCACTCTTATCATGTGTTCTTACAATAATACCTCTATCTAAAAAGGCTTCTTTGGTTACCCCTTCAGCTTTTAGTAACAAGTTAGAAGCCGTCATTCCTTCTTTATATTCGTAATTACCAGGCTGAAAAACAGCTCCGCCAACACTTACTCTATTCAAAAACTCATCTACTATCTCATTTACTTTGATATAATCTCCATCTTTTATTTTAACTAAATCAAAATTATTTTGTGAAACCTCCACAATCTCTTTTTGAACCCCTTTAATTCTCTCTATAACAATTTTTTCCCTATACGCATTTGAGGTAAAGCCACTACAATAATTTAATAAGTCTTTTACACTTTCCTCGGCTTTCATCTCAAAAATACCTGGTCTTTTAACGGCTCCTTCAATAGTAATTTTACTTTCATAAGGTTTTACTATTATAACATCTTGGTCTTGAACCGTTATGTTTCCTTCTTCTGAACCATTTACTAAAAACTGATAAAAATCAAAATCAGCTTCCTTCACTCCTCTCCTAAAAAGCTGGATCCTTCTGAAAGTACCATTCTTTGTTGGCCCTCCTGCTGCATATAAAGCATTTAATACTGTGGATAAAGCACTAATTGAATATGACCCTGGGACCTTCACTTCTCCTACAATATTCACTTGAACATTTCTTACTTCTTTTATAGAAACAGCTATATTTACTTTATTATAACTACTAGAAGAAGCTCCTATTCCTGCATAGATTCTTTTTAGGTAATTTTTTATTTTAGATTTTGCAGCACTAACTGGTAATCCTATTAATTGAATATAACCAACACCTTCTACATTTATTGCTCCTTGTTTGTTTACTTTTTTCTCATAATTTACCTCTGCAGCACCCCAAAGATCAATTGAAACTACATCTCCCGCTCCTATTATATAATTCTCTGGTGTAGCTATATTTAAATTTGGTGTAAACGAAATATTTGGATTATTAAAAAAGTCATATCCGAAGAGTTCTTCTTTTTTTTCTTCCTTTTTTTCTTCTTCTCCTGTTAACCCAAAAAGAAGTTGAGTACTATCTACTTCTTCTTGTAGTTCTTCTTCATTTTCCTCTTTTTTATTTAATGGTTTACTTTTAAGCGTCTCTATTCTTGCTCTAAGCTTTTGAGCTTGTAATTCGGACATTCCTCTTGTTTTTGCTATTGCTAAAGCCTGATCTAGAGTATATCCTTCTTCTTTTATTTTTTCCCAGTACTTAGCTACTTGTTCATCAGATAAATCATCAACTTCTATTTGACTCATTTGATTCTGAATATTTTGGGCTTGTCCCTCAGCACTAGCTAACACCAAAAAAGTAGCTAGAAATATTTGTAGCAGAATTCTCTTAAATAACATTTTAACTTCCAATGTAAAAAACTTTAAACCAATTAATAAACTCTTTTATTCCTTTACTTAAACTTGTATTAGGACTGTAATTATAATCTTTAATTAATCCATCAACATTTGCCCAAGTTTTTTTCACATCCCCCATTTGCATAGGTAACATTTCTTTAGTAGCTTCTTTTCCTATACTCGTTTCAATCTGAGTAATAAATTCTAACAATTCCACAGAATCATTATTTCCTATGTTATAAACTTTATACAAATCTCTTTCTTCAACAGGCTTCTCTATTACTCTTTTCACTCCTTCTACTATATCATCTATATAAGTAAAATCACGCTCCATATCACCATTGTTGAACACTTTGATTGGACGATCATTTAAAATGGCATCGGCAAATAGTATCGGTGCCATATCAGGTCTTCCCCAAGGCCCGTATACAGTAAAAAAACGTAATCCTGTTGTTGGTATTTTATATAAATAACTGTAGGTATGTGCCATCAATTCGTTACTCTTTTTTGTTGCAGCATACAAACTCACAGGATTATCGACTATATCTTCTTCTGAAAAAGGTACCTTTTTATTCATTCCATAAACACTTGAACTACTTGCATACACTAAATGTTTAATCTCATGATGCCTACAAGATTCTAAAATATTTAGGAAACCAACAATGTTACTTTGAATATAAGCATTAGGATTTTCAATACTATAACGAACACCTGCTTGTGCTGCTAAATTACATACAACATCAAAGCTTTCTGTAGTGAATAACTGAAATAATTCTTTTTTATCTTCTAAGTTTAGTCTGATAAACTTAAATTTTTCACTAGTACTGCTAGTTATTTCTTTGTAGTATACCTCAGCACTTTTTCTTTCAACTCCTAACTCTTTTAATCGAGCATACTTTAAATTGACATCATAATAATCGTTGATATTATCTATTCCTACAACTGTGTGCCCTAACTCTAATAGTTTTTGACTTAGATGAAATCCAATAAAGCCTGCTGCTCCTGTAACTAAAATTTTCATTAGTTTTTTCCTATTTGATAGTATTCAAATCCTTTTTCTTCCAATCCATAGGTAGTATATTGATTTCTTCCATCAAAAATAACTGGAGCTTTCAGTTGTTTTTCAATCTCAGAGAAATCTGGTGAACGGAACTCTTTCCATTCTGTCAATAAAATCAACGCATCTGCATTATCTAGCACCTCGTACTTTGCATTTTTATAGTCAACATTCTCTACATCTTTTAAATAAAAGTGTTGTGCTTCTTCCATAGCCTTAGGATCATATGCTTGTACTTTAGCTCCTCTCTTTACTAGTTCTTTTACCACATAAATTGCAGGCGCTTCACGCATATCATCCGTTCCTGGCTTAAATGCCAACCCCCAGAGACCAAAAGTTTTTCCTAATAAATCTTCTCCAAATTTATTGATGATTTTATCAGCTATCACAAATTTCTGACGATTATTTACTTCCTCAACAGACGTAATCAATTTTGCTTCATATCCATTCTCTTCAGCTATCTTTTTTAAGGCCTTTACATCTTTTGGAAAGCAAGAACCTCCATATCCTGCGCCTGGGTAAATAAAACTATAACCAATTCTTGAGTCTGAACCAATTCCTGCTCGAACATTATTTACGTCAGCTCCAACTCGCTCGCAGATATTTGCCATTTCGTTCATGAAGGATATCTTTGTTGCCAACATTGCATTTGCTGCATATTTTGTCATTTCTGCTGAGCGAACATCCATAGCAATAAAACGTTCATGCGACATAGTAAAAGGCGTATATAGTTGACGCATTTTATCAAAAGCATAATCAGATTCTGCTCCTATTACCACTCTATCAGGTTTCATAAAATCATTAATAGCATCCCCCTCTTTTAAAAACTCAGGATTAGATACTACATCAAATTCAAGCGTTTCGTTTCTTTTATCTAATTCTGCTTGAATCGTAGCTTTTACTTTATCAGCTGTTCCTACAGGTACAGTAGATTTATCCACCACAATTAATCTGTGGTTCATCTTCTGACCGATCTCTTTAGCTACAGCCAATACATATTGTAAATCTGCTGATCCGTCTTCTCCCATTGGAGTTCCAACTGCTATAAAAACTATTTCAGTTTCATTAATCGCTTCTTCTAATTTAGTAGTAAAGAATAAATTCTCCTTTTCTACATTTTTCAACACCATTTTTTCTAAGCCTGGTTCATAAATGGGAATAATTCCTTGATGAAGCTTATTTATTTTTTCTTGATCAATATCAACACAAATAACCTTGTTCCCCATCTCTGAAAAACATGTTCCTGATACTAATCCCACATATCCTGTTCCAATAACAGTTACTTTCATTTCTTTCTATTTTTTTATACATATATATATTACAAAAGATAATGCTTCTCTCCTGTATTTATTAATTTAGAATTACGGATATCATGTACTATCTCAATTGATTGTCTTGCTTCTTGTAACCCAAACCCATTTCCTTTTAATATCTCTTGATAGCTTATAGTATGAAGATCTGTAAAACCTGAACTAAATTCAATTCCTTCTCCGTTCACAGTTATAGATCGATATGTGCGCTGCCCCTTTTCTCGAACTTGCTTTGGCAAAGTGGTTTCATCAATTGATAAAAACCAACGCACACGTGCTTTTTCAAATTCTAAATAACCAGAAGCTTTATGTTTTTCTCTAAGGTGTACTTTATTATCTTGTATATTTCCAAAAATCCATGAGAGCATATCAAAAAAGTGAACTCCAATGTTTGTTGCAATCCCTCCTGATTTACTTTCGTCCCCTTTCCAAGAAATATCATACCAATTTCCTCGTGAGGTTATATAAGTTAAATCTATATCATACTTTCCTTCCCTTTTCTCTATTTCAATTTTATTTTTCAGTGCTATAATACTAGGATGTAATCGTAACTGAAGTATTGTATTTATTTTATTTCCCGTTTCTTTTTCAATTGCTTCTAAAGCATCTACGTTCCATGGATTCAACACTAAGGGTTTTTCACAAATAGCATCTGCCCCTCTACGTAATGCCATACGTATATGAGAATCATGTAAATAGTTTGGGGTACATATACTCACATAATCTAACTGAATACTTTGCTGTCTTTTCAGTTTTTCTACGTGACGATCAAACCGTTCAAACTCTACAAAAAAATCTGCTTGTGGAAAATAACTATCAATAATTCCTACACTATCATTTTTATCTAATGCAGCAATCAACAGATTATTAGTATCCTTGATGGCTTTTAAATGTCGTGGAGCTATGTAACCAGCTGCTCCAATGAGTGCAAAATTCTTCACTATAAACTTTTATCTACTACTTTTTTTGACAATATCCCTTTAACATCATAAACTACTGAATCTTTTTTCTTTAAAGAAAGAATGTCTATTTTTTTATACTCTTCATGTGCTACTGTTAACACAATAGCATCGTACTTTTTACTTGGCAATTTATTTGTTGATTGTAATCCATATTCTTTTTTAACCTCATCAATATTTGCCCAAGAATCATAAATTGTCACCTTTGCTCCATATTCTTTTAACGAACGAACCACATCTATCACTTTAGTATTACGAACATCTGGACAATTTTCTTTAAATGTAATGCCTAAAACTAAGACATCAGCATTTTTTATTTTGATATCACGACTTATCATTAATTTAATCACTTGAGAAGCTACATACTCCCCCATTCCGTCATTCATCCTTCTTCCTGCTAAAATAATTCCAGGGTGATACCCTAACTCTTCTGCTCTTTGCACTAGATAATATGGATCTACTCCAATACAATGCCCTCCAACTAATCCTGGTTTAAATGGTAAAAAATTCCATTTTGTTCCTGCAGCTTCCAAGACTTCTTGAGTATTAATGTTCATAAACCCAAAAATCTTCGCTAATTCATTCATAAAAGCAATATTAATATCTCTCTGAGAATTTTCAATTACCTTTGAAGCTTCAGCTACTTTTATACTCGAAACTAAATGAGTACCTGCAGTAACTACTGAACTATATAAATCATCTACAAATTTTGCAATTTTTAATGTTGAACCAGAAGTAACCTTTAAAATATTCTCAATGGTATTCTTTTTATCTCCAGGGTTAATTCTTTCAGGGGAATATCCTGCAAAAAAATCTTTATTAAACTTTAACCCAGAAACTTCCTCCAACACAGGTACACACACTTCTTCTGTAACCCCTGGATACACTGTTGACTCATAAATAACAACATCATTCTTCTTCAAAACTCCTCCTACAGTTTTACTTGCATCTATCAGCGGGGTTAAAACCGCTCTGTTATTTTTATCAACTGGTGTAGGAACTGTTACTATAAAAACAGTACAGTCTTTAATATCGTCAACTTGAGATGTACAAAACAAACCTTTCTCTTCTGTTTTTTCACTTTGTATTACAGACAACAGTTCTTCTGAATCTACTTCCTTAGTAACATCAATACTTTTATTAAGTTCTTCTACTCTTGTTTTATTTATATCAAACCCAACCACAGAATACTTCATCGCAAATAACCTTGCTAATGGCAATCCTACATACCCTAACCCAATTATTGCTATTTTCTTATTCACTACGTAGTCTCTTTAAAGATTGTTCAAGTTCACAAAACTACAAAAAATTGCATGAATGAGATGATTATAAAATAAAAAAGTCTCACCTAAAAAGATGAGACTTTCAGTGGGCGCGAAGGGATTCGAACCCCTGACCCCTTGGGTGTAAACCAAGTGCTCTGAACCAACTGAGCTACGCGCCCGTTTGCAATTAAATCTTTGTAAGAGTTGTGGGCGCGAAGGGATTCGAACCCCTGACCCCTTGGGTGTAAACCAAGTGCTCTGAACCAACTGAGCTACGCGCCCTTACTTGTCAATTGCGGGTGCAAATATATAACAGTTTTAGAGATTAACAATAACTTTTTTACATTTTTTTCTATAAAATTTCTGCTACCACAAATGTGCTCCCTCCCACGTAAATCATATCTTCTTTAGATGCATTTACTTTTGCTTTTGCAAGTGACTGACTTACAGAATAAAACACCTCCCCCATCAATCCAAACTCACTTGCTTGCTCTTTTAATTTATCTACTGGCAACCCGCGAGGAATATTCGGTTTACAGAAATAATATTTTGCTTTTTCAGGAAACATTGGTAAAATTTCACTCAAATCCTTGTCTGAAACAACACCTAAAACAATATGTAATTGCTTATAATTTTCTTTTTTTAATTGCTCCAATGTATAAAACAATCCTTCTTTATTATGTGCTGTATCACAAATCACTTTTGGTTTTTCTTGCAACACCTGCCAACGTCCTTTTAAATTGGTGTTTTTTACCACATTTAACAATCCTTTTTTAATATTTTCTTCTGTAATTCTAAATTCTTTCAATTGCTGAGTAGCTATTACCGCCGTTGTTACATTATGTTTTTGGTATTCACCTAATAAATCAGTCCTATAATTTTGCTTTTTATCTGAAGCAAAAAATATTGGTGCTTCGCATTCTTCCGCTTTAGTGTTAAAAACATTTTCCGTTTCTTTTTGACGCTCACCAATAACTACTGGAACATTTTCTTTTATAATCCCTGCTTTTTCAAACGCTATTTCTGGTAATGTTTCTCCTAAAAACTGAGTATGATCCAGTCCTATATTGGTTATTACCGAAACTTCTGGCATAATAATATTAGTAGAATCTAACCTTCCTCCCAAACCTACTTCTATAACAGCAACATCTACTTTCTGATTCGCAAATTCTTCAAATGCCATTCCTACCGTCATTTCAAAAAAAGATAACCCTTGTTTTTCTAAAAAGATCTTATTCTTTTCTATAAACTTAACCACAGAATCTCTTGAAATTTCTTTTCCATTGATTCGAATTCGTTCAGTAAAGTTTTTTAAATGAGGTGAAGTATACAATCCTACTTTATAACCTGCTTCTTGTAATATAGAAGCTACCATGTGACTAGTAGATCCCTTGCCATTCGTTCCTCCTACATGAATGGTTTTAAACTTTTTTTGTGGATTATCTAACTCATCACACAATGCTATGATATTAGTTAAATCTTTTTTTAATGCTGTTTGTCCCTGACGTTGATACATTGGTAACTGAGCAAACATCCAATCTAATACTTGTTGATAAGTCATCTTAATATTTTAGTGTAAAAAATAGATGTATTTATTTTGAAAGAGAAAACTTATAGATAATTGTTCCTCGTTGTTTTGATGGTGCATTTCCATCTGCATTCCATTTTGTTTTTAATGCTGCTTTTTTTGCTGCATCGTATAAACATGATGCTGAATTTGTAGTCCCTTTAGCTCCTGGAGTTGCTTTAATTACTTTTCCATTTTGATCAACCTCAATACTTACCACTACCGTACCTTCTTCTTGACAGTCTGGTTTTTGAATAGGTTTTGACAAAGCTTTTCTTCCTGCTAGGTTATAATTACCTCCTGAGCCACTTCCGGAATTGCCGTAATATTTATCTGAATTTGGGTCTCCATTTTCATTTCCTTTTACACCAGATTTTTTATCATCTCCTTCGCCAGAATTAGCTCCATCTTTTGACGTTCCGTTTAACAAACTATTTAAAGCATCAGTTGTTTCTTTTGATGGCTTAGGCTTCTTTTTTTCTTTAGGCTTTTCTTCTTTGGAAGTTTCTTTTACAGCTTCTTTTTTTTCAACCACTGGAACTTCTTCAGCAGTATCATTTGTAATAATTTCTTCTTTTATTCTTTCCTCTGGGGTTTCTTCTACTTGCTCTTCAACAACCTCTTCTTGTTGTGATGTTGCTTGTGCTTTAGTTTTTTCAACAGGCTCTCCACTTCCTACTTCAGAGGTACCAAAATTAATCGCTAGACCATATTCAATAGGTGGATCGAGATATTTCATTCCGTAATTGAGTATTCCAATAACAAATAATATCAGAATAATTGCTGTAATAATAGCTGATTTACGTTTATGTTGAGTATCTAAAACTGTCATTTATTTACCTTTAACAGCTAAAATCATTTTTAACTTGTTTCTATTCGCAATATCAATCACCTGCATTACATTTTTATACTGCACATTTTGATCACCACGAATAACCACTGTTTTCTTTTTATCTACGCCTACCTTAGTTAACAACTCTCTTTCTAAATTTACGTTACTAACTTTTGTTTTATCTATGTAAAACAACGCATCATTAGTTATAGTTACCGCTACTGATGTATTATTCTCTGTTTTACCTCCAGCTTTAGGCAACAAGACATCAATGGCACTTACTGTAACCAATGTTGATGTTAACATAAAAAATATCAACAACAAAAAAACAATATCAGTCATTGATGACATATTGAAGTTTGGATTGACTTTATTTCTTCCTCGTAAATTCATTATACCGGTTCGTTTAATAAATCTAAAAACTCAACAGATTTTGCTTCCATTTGATAAACAACCTTATCGGTACGAACTACTAAATGGTTATAAGCTATATATGCTATAATCCCTACAATTAACCCAGCAACTGTCGTTGTCATTGCTGTATACAAGCCATCCGATAACATTTTAATATCTATTTGTCCTCCTGAATTTGCTATTTCATGAATCGCAACAATCATTCCAATTACAGTTCCTAAAAAACCTATCATTGGAGCAGCTCCTGCTATTGTTGCTAATACTGACACATTTCTTTCTAGCTTATAAACCTCTAGTTTTCCTGCATTTTCTATTGCTGTATTAATATCTTCAAGAGGTTTTCCTATTCTAGATATCCCTTTCCCTATTAATCTGGCTGTTGGCGTAACTGTATTATCACAAAGTGATTTAGCACTATCTATTCTTCCGTTCGTTACATGATCCCTAATTTGGTCCATGAAATTAACATCTACTTTTGATGCTTCTTTAATAGCAAAAAAACGTTCAAAATAAATGTAAAGAGCCACGGCTAACAACACGAATAACAAAGCGATAATAATTTGACCGCCTACACCTCCGTCCATAATTAAATTATAGATTGATAACGTTTTTTCTTGAGGTACTTCCTCTACCAACTCCTGAGTTTCTTGAAATAATAGCATGAATACTAAATTAGAATTTATATTATGTTTTCGCTATTTAACTAACGATTTCTTTTATTTAAAATTGTTTGATGTAAAAAGTCTTCCTTACTTTTAACAATGAAGGAAGACTTTTACTTTTATTATGCTTAATTACTTAATAACAGTATTTCTGAAGTCATAAAAAAGAACTTTATACTAGTTCTTTTAATGCAATTTCAAAAGCTGTTTCACTTATTTGTGTTTTTGCAGCACTCTTAGCATGTGTTCTTTGTAACGCTTTTTTAATAGTATTTGAAGTATCTTCAAAAATAGCTTGATCTGTCATTTCTACTCTTCGCTCCATAAAGTATGCAAATACTCTTGCCATACCACAGTTTGAAATAAAGTCTGGAATCAAACTCACTTTTTTATCAGTATCTTCCATAATAGATCCAAAGAAAATTTCTTTATCTGCAAATGGAACATTTGCTCCACAAGAAATAACTTCTAATCCTGAATTTATCATCTGGTTAATTTGCTCTTGAGTAACTAACCTTGAAGCTGCACACGGTGCGAAAACTTCACAAGGAAGATTCCAAACACGCTCATTCATCTCCTCAAATGGAATCATGTTTTCAGACACTAACGTATTCCCATCTTTATTTAAAAACATTTCTTGAATTTCTTCAAAAGAGAATCCTTCTTCTTTAATAACTCCTCCAACACGATCAATAATTCCTACTACTTTAGCTCCCATTTGTGCTAAATAATACGCTGCGGCTGAACCTACATTACCAAAACCTTGTACTACAGCACGCTTTCCTTCTACTGTTCCTCCATAAATATCGTAGTAATAACGAACTGCTTCAGCAACTCCATATCCAGTAATCATATCAGCTACGGTATATTTTCTGGCTACGCTTGGTGATAAACTTTCATCTTCTAACACTTTAATAACTCCATGGCGTAACTGACCAATACGGTTAATTTTATCTGCTTCGGTAGGCTTGAAATGTCCATTAAAAACTCCCTCTTGCGGGTGCCAAACTCCACTATCTTCTGTAATCGGAATTACTTCATGAATTTCATCAACATTTAAGTCTCCTCCTGTTCCATAATAGTTTTTTAATAATGGAGCAACAGCTTTATACCAACGCTCTAAAACTCCTTTTTTACGAGGATCGTGCGGATCGAAATTAATCCCTGATTTTGCTCCTCCAATTGCTGGACCCGATACCGTAAATTTCACTTCCATAGTTTTAGCAAGTGACATTACTTCGTATTTATCTAATCCTTTACGCATACGTGTACCACCACCAGCAGCACCTCCTCTTAATGAATTAATAACTGTCCAACCTTCTGCTTCTGTTTCAGGGTCTTTCCAATTAAATACTATTTCTGGTTGCTTTTCTTCGTATTGCTTTAATAATTCTTTCATTGTTTAATGTTATAATAGATGATTTTCAACTTTACTTGTTTCTTTTTCATATTCAAAAAATTCGCTGTAATTATTCCCCTGTGGGGAAGCTAAAGTTGATTCATTATACTATAGGTTTTAGTGTGTAGTTGTTACCGAACAAATTTATCATAAAAAACTACATTACTCAAATACTTTAAATTATTTCTGCGGATAAAAAATATTACCTGAAGAATGATCCTTCTTTGCCCCAGTAACTGACTGTAAACAGTTTACTTTGTTTTGGGTCTTTAGCACTCCTAACAACGCAAAAATCAAAGCTTCTTTGTAATCAATGAGTTCTGTACTTACTTGTTTTATTTTTGTCTGTGCAAAAAACTCTATTCTCTTCATTAAAAACGTATTGAACGCTCCTCCTCCTGTTACTAAAATAGTAGCATCATTTTTAACAACATTACCTATTTGCATCGCTACATGTTCTACAAAAGTTCTTAGAATAGTTGATATATCTGCTTCCTCTTTATCTATTAAAGGAAAAATAGTTGACTGTACCCATTCTAATCCTAGAGATTTTGGAGGAAGCTCTTGATAAAAGGAAAGCTCGTTCAATCGTCTTAATAATCCCATATTAATTTTCCCTTCTGAGGCTATTTCCCCTTCATTATCATACTCTAAGTCTATTTTACGTGTGTAATGGTTCAGTACAATATTCACAGGACAAATATCAAAAGCTATTCTTTGTTTATTTTCTTCATAAGAGATATTAGCAAAACCTCCTAAGTTTAAACAGTAATCATAATCAGTAAATAATAGTCTATCTCCAATAGGCACTAAAGGAGCTCCTTGTCCACCTAACGCTACATCTTGAGTTCTAAAATCACATACTACTTTTTGCTGAGTAACATTTGCTATGACTTGTCCATTTCCTATTTGTAAGGTAATTCCGTTTTCTGGTTGATGCAAAACTGTATGCCCGTGAGACGCTATAAAATTTAATTTAGAAATACGGTGTTCTCTTATAAAGTTATTCAATATACTCCCCAAAAATTCACCATAATCAACATCTAAAATTTGTAAATCTTTCTCATCGTAATTTATAGCTTCTTGCAGTTTTTTCTTCCATTCATTAGAATATGATACTGTCTCTGCCTGTATAATTCTAAAATCTTCGTATAAATTTTCATACATTTTCATATATGCCAAATCTATTCCATCTAAAGAAGTTCCTGACATTAATCCAATACAATAAATATAGTTGTCTTGCATAAAGTAAAAATAACAAGTCTATTGAAAAATTGCTATTAAAAAAGTATCTTTGAACACATTTTTTACGAATTTAACAAAATATAAAATAGATAATGGATTTTAACCTTACAGAAGAGCATTTAATGATTCGTGATGCTGCACGTGATTTTGCTCAAACCGAATTATTGCCAGGAGTTATAGAAAGAGATGAAAAACAAGAGTTTCCTAATGAACTAGTTCGCAAAATGGGTGAGTTAGGATTTATGGGAGTAATGGTAGATCCTAAATATGGAGGAAGTGGAATGGATGCTGTTTCTTACGTATTAATTATGGAAGAATTATCAAAAATTGACGCTTCTGCTTCAGTAATGGTTTCTGTAAACAATTCATTAGTATGTTATGGTTTAGAAGCTTATGGTACTGAAGAACAAAAACAAAAATATTTAACAAAATTAGCTACTGGTGAGCAAATTGGTGCGTTTTGTTTAAGTGAACCAGAAGCTGGTTCTGATGCTACTTCACAAGCAACTACTGCTGAAGACAAAGGTGATTACTACCTATTAAATGGTACTAAAAACTGGATTACTAATGGTGGACGTGCTGATACTTATTTAGTAATCGCTCAAACAGATAGAGCTAAAGGTCATAGAGGAATCAATGCTTTTATTATTGAAAAAGGTATGGAAGGTTTCCACATTGGTCCTAAAGAAGATAAATTAGGTATTCGTGGTTCTGACACACACACGTTACAATTTAACGATGTAAAAGTTCCTAAAGAAAACCGTATTGGCGAAGACGGATTCGGATTCAAATTCGCAATGAAAACGTTATCTGGTGGACGTATTGGTATTGCTGCTCAAGCATTAGGTATTGCTTCAGGAGCTTATGAATTAGCGTTAAAATACTCTAAAGAGCGTAAAGCTTTTGGTACTGAAATTTGCAACCACCAAGCTATCGCTTTCAAATTAGCTGATATGTATACAGAAATTGCTGCGGCTCGTCACTTAGTAATGGCTGCTGCTTGCAAAAAAGATGCTGGTGAAAACTATGATTGTGAAGGTGCTATGGCAAAATTATATGCTTCTAAAGTAGCAATGGAACAAACTGTTGAAGCTGTTCAAATTCATGGAGGTAATGGTTTCGTAAAAGAATACCATGTAGAGCGTTTAATGCGTGATGCTAAAATTACTCAAATTTATGAAGGAACTTCAGAAATTCAGAAAATTGTAATCTCAAGAAGTTTAATTAGAGATTAGTTTTTCTCTTCGATATTATATTTAAGTAAAAGCTCATTTAAAAAATGAGCTTTTACTTTTTTTAAATTCTTTGTAGTAACTTTGCCCAATAAATAACCACCTATGTCTAATAAAAAATCCTACGGATTTATATCTGTAATTGTTCCTGTTTACAATGAAGAAGACAATGTAGTTCCTTTAACTAAACAGATTGATGATAGTTTAAAAGGATTTGATTATGAAATCATTTACATTGACGATTTTTCAACCGATAACACAAAGAAAAATGTTGTTAACATGAACAACCCTCGAGTTGTTTTGGTTGAGTTACGCAAAAATTATGGACAAAGTTTAGCTTTAGCTGCTGGTTTTGACCAAGCAAAAGGTGATTACATCGTTACTCTTGATGGAGATATGCAAAACGACCCATCAGATATCCCTCATATGATTGAAAAAGCTGAATCTGAAGATTGGGATGTAGTTACAGGAATTAGAGCAAAAAGAAAAGACTCTTTTATTCGCACAATTCCTTCTAAAGTTGCAAATTTTTTAATTAGAAGAGCTACTCGTTTAGATTTAAAAGATCAAGGATGTGCGATAAAAGTATTTAAAAAAGAAATAGCTAAAGATTTAAACTTGTACGGTGAAATGCACCGATTTATCAATCTTTTAGCTCACCTAAACGGGGCAAAAATTACTCAGGTTCCTGTAAAACATCATCCGAGAATCCATGGACAATCTAAATATGGATTAGGAAGAACTGTAAAAGTTATCAATGACATCATTTTAATTATTTTCCAAAGAAAATACATGCAGCGTCCTGTACATCTTTTTGGTAATTTTGGGTTGTTTTTTATGTTCTTTGGACTAGCTATTAATTTCTACTTACTAGTATTAAAGTTATTGGGACAAGATATTTGGGGCAGACCTTTATTAATTGTTGGTGTTATGCTCGTTATTATTAGCTTGCAATTTTTTACTGTAGGGATTATTACTGACTTATTAATGAGAACTTATTACGAGTCGCAAAAAAAGCGCCCTTATACTATTAGAAAAATTCATGTAAGTGAATAACAAAATTGTTAAAACTCTAGCCAAAATAGGAGTAAGTATCTTACTCTTATACTTGGTATTTACAAAAATTGACTTTAATCAAGTCATCAAATTATATGAAACATCCAATCCTTTTTATTTAGCATTGGCAATTTTATTATTTATGGCTTCACAGTTTATTTCATCCTTACGGTTAAATTATATTTTTCATCAAAATCAATTTCATCTAAGTCAAGTTAGCAATTTAAAGTTGTATTTTGTTGGAATGTTTTATAACTTCTTTATACCTGGAGGTGTGGGTGGGGATGCATACAAAGTATACATATTGAGTAAGCAATTTGGTTGGAAACCAAAACAGTTAACTAAATGTGTATTTGTTGATAGACTTATTGGTTTATTAGCAATTTTTTCTCTATTAATTTTAATGGGAGGGTATTTGTTTTTTTCTAACTCATTATTATTCTTAGTAAGTATCGTTATTGCTTTAGCTTCTTTTTTTATTGCAAAGCTTATTATGATAAGAGTTTTTAAAAACAGTAATACTTATTATAACTATAGTTTTGGTTATTCATTAGTTATTCAATTATTACAAGTTGGCGTTATTGTTTGCATTATCAAAGCCTTTCAGTTAAAAGTAGTTGGAATTATTAGTTACTGCTTTGTTTTTCTAATTTCATCAGTACTTTCAGTAGTTTCTTTTGCAGGATTTGGAGCAAGAGAGTATATCTTTTTAAAAGCCTCAACTTTTTTAAATACCCAAGAAACAATAGCTACAAGTATTGGACTTTCATTTAATATTATTACGGCTTTAATTTCTTTAATAGGATTGGCTTTTATTATAAATAAGGTACGGTTAACAACTGTTTCAATAAATAAATAGTTTATGGACTTTTTTTACCAGCAAAAAAACATTAAATACCTCTATTTTTTAGTGGCAATCGTTTATGTTATAGGATTATTTATTCCTTTAATGGCTAATGATTCTGCACAACATGCCACTATGGCTATGCGCATGTATTTAAGTGACAACTTTTTTGAACTTCTAAAAGGTCCTAATCCTTATTTAGATAAACCACATATGCATTTTTGGTTATCTGCCATTTCATTTAAACTATTTGGTTTACACGAATGGGCTTATCGAATTCCAGCTTTATTATTTACTATTTTAGGAGCCTATTCTATTTATCAATTAACAGGAAAGTTATATAGTAAAAGTGTTGCTCACTTTGGTTCTCTGATCTTCTTAACTAGTCAATCTATCATTTTAGCTAACCACGATGTTCGTACTGATGCTGTCTTAACTGGAGTAACTATTTTTGCTATTTGGCAATTGTTTGAATATGTTTCAACAAGAAAACTAGTTCCTATTATTTTAGGAGCTATTGGTATGGGAATCTCCTTTTCTACTAAAGGATTTTATGGAGTTGGTATTATTTGTTTTGCCACAGTTTCACACATCCTTTATACTAGAAAATTTAATACAATATTCTCTTATAAAGTTCTTATAGGTTTGGTTTCTTTTTTCCTTTCTATTACACCTGTAGTATATGCTTACTATGTTCAGTTTGGAATGGATGGTGTGAATTTTATTCTATGGAGTCAGAATGTTGAGAGAATAACAGCTACTGGTTTCAAGCAAAACAGTCCTGATTACTTTTTCTTTTTTCATTCTCTACTTTGGACTTTTTTACCTTGGGCTTTCTTAATGTACTATGGCTTATATTATCAAATAAAAAAGTTAATTGTAAACAAATTTAAACCTGTACAAGGTATAGAATTATTAACTATAGGTGGAGTATTAATTACCTTATTTATTATTAGTTTTTCAAAATTTAAATTACCACATTATTTAAATCCATTATTAGCTTTATTAGCTGTTTTTACAGCAGGAGTTTTATACAATCTTCAAAAGGACAATCAACAAAAAACACTGAAAATATTCTTAGGTGTTATTTATTTTATGGTTTTAGTGTTAACTATTGCAGTTATTTTAATTTTATGTTGCACTTTTAACACTCCTTCTATTTTAATTATAGTGTTTAGTGCCATTCTATTATTAATAGTACTCATTAACGTAATTCAAAAAGAAGATTTTAGTAAAAAAATTGTTGTCAACTCAGTATTGCTAATGGTATTTATAAATGTAGTACTTAACTCTTACTTCTACCCTGAATTATTACAATATCAAGGTGGAATTAAACTAGCAAACATTGTTAATCAAAATAACACCATTAATGTAAAGGATATCTTTTTTTATGAGAATGATTATTCTTGGCCTTTAGATTTTTATACGCAGAGAAATACTCCTCACATTACAAAAGAAGAATTAAAAAATATAGACGATGATGTTTGGATTGTTATTAGAAATATTTCTCTTGAAAAAATAAAAAAAGAAGGGTTTATTATAAAGGAGAAACACAGAGTTGATCATTTTAGAGTAACAAGACTTAACTTAAAATTTTTGAATCCTAAAACTAGGGAATCAAAATTAGGAAGTGCGTATTTATTAAAAATAGCGTCAAAAAAAGACACCTAATATAATTTACCGCTTACTCTTTTTTAAATTCTACTTTATGTAAATGTAGTCCAGAAGCTGGTGCGATGGTTTTCATAAAGTCTATATCACTATTTTCAGGACTCAAACTTTTTTTGATGAACTCTAAATCATAATTTCCTTTTCCTAATTCAGCTAAAGCTCCCATAATCAAACGAATTTGATTCCGTAAAAATCCACTTCCTCTAATAATTAACACATAACTTTTCTCCGGAAAAAAAGAAGCAGATAAATCCGTATTTTCTTCAATTTTACATACATCGATGATACGCTCTACTTTGGTTTCTGTAGATGGCTTCGTACAATAATGTTTAAAATTATGAAAACCTTCAAACAATCGTGCACCTTCTTTCATCAATTCAACATCTAATTCATCTAAATACCCCGTTAAAAAAGGAGCGCAGTAGGGATGATTTTTCTCTCCAAAGGAAAAATAATAACGATACTCTTTTACTTTAGGATGCTGAATGATATTAAACTCTTCATCGTGAAGTTGCTCTACAGCTAACACTCGAATATCAGAAGGTGAATTGCGATTAAAATCTTCAATAAAAAAAGATTCGTCTAATTTTTCATCAATAAACAACTGAAAACAATAGTCAGTCGATGAAACTTTTGCATCCGTTCTCCCAACTCCTACTGACTTGCAACGAATTCCTTTACACACAAACTTTAATGTCTTGTCAACAAAAAAATGAACTGTTTTTAAATTAGGTTGTTTTTGCCAACCGTGTAAACGAAACCCTAAATATTGAAACCGTACTAAATAAGAGTAGTTATAATTCATATTATAATAATTCGTACGCTTGCTTTGCTATTTCTAACTCTTCATTAGTTGGAATTACTAGCACTTTTACTTTTGAAGTTTCTTTATTTATCTCTCTTATTTGTTTAGATCTAATAACATTTTTTTCATCATCTAATTCAATTCCGAAATATTCCATATTAGTACAGGCTAACTTTCTAATTACATAAGAATTTTCTCCAATACCCGCTGTGAAAACAACTGCATCTAAACCGTTCATTACCGCAACATACGAACCTATATATTTTTTAATTCTATAAGCATTAATTTCCAAGGCTAATTGACATTTTTTATTACCCTTGGCAGCAGCAGCTTCAATATCTCGTAAATCACTAAACCCTGTTAAACCCAACATTCCACTTTCTTTTTGCAACATGTTATTAACATCATTAATATCATATCCCAAATTATTTGTTAGATAAAAAATTAAAGAATGGTCAATATCACCAGATCTTGTTCCCATAATTAAACCTGTTACAGGACTAAAACCTAAACTATGGTCAATACTTTTTCCATTTTCAACCGCAGTAATACTACATCCGTTTCCTAAATGAATCGTAATAATTTTTGAATGTTTTTTTTGAAGATACTCATTTGCTTTTTCTGACACATATTTATGACTTGTTCCATGAAAACCGTACAAACGTATTCCATACTCTTCTAATAATTTAGTAGGTATTGCGTATTTATACGCTTCAACCGGTATGGTTTGGTGAAATGCTGTATCAAAAACCGCTACTTGTTGTGCATCTTTAAAAATAGACTCAGAAACCTTAATCCCTTCCAAGTTTGCAGGATTGTGTAAAGGTGCTAATGAAAATAACGATTCTATTTTCTTTTTAACCTCTTCAGTTACTATAGCCGTTTTTGTAAAAGTACTTCCACCATGCACTACTCTGTGCCCAACAACTTTAATTTCATCTGTAGAAGAAATTACTCCTACTTTTTTATCCAATAATAAATCAACAACCTTTTCTAAACCAGATTTATGGTTTGCGATAATTACTTCTTTTTCTACTTTTATATTGTTAGATTTATAGTGAACTTTTCCAAGTTCTAAACCAATTCTTTCTATCAACCCTGAACAAAGTACTTCTTGCTGAGGCATTTGAAATAATTGATATTTTATTGAGGAACTTCCTGAATTTATGACTAAAACTTTCATCTATTTTTTATTAATAAACAAGCTATTCTTGTGCTTGAATTGCAGTTAAAATTACGGTATTAAAAATATCATCAACGGTACAACCTCTACTTAAATCATTTACAGGTTTATTTAGCCCTTGCAACATTGGTCCAATAGCCAAAGCTCCTGTTTCTCGCTGTACTGCCTTATAAGTATTATTTCCTGTATTCAAGTCAGGAAAGATTAACACATTGGCTTGCCCCGCTACTTCCGAATTTGGTAATTTCTTTTTTCCTACGGAAGGATCAACTGCTGCATCATACTGAATTGGTCCTTCTACTTTTAAGTCTGGACGTTTTTCCTTCACAATTTCAGTAGCTCTTCTAACAGTATCTACATCTTCTCCTTTACCTGAAGCACCTGATGAATATGATAACATCGCTATTTTAGGATCTATACCAAAAGCAATACTTGAATCTGCTGAAGAAATTGCTATTTCTGCTAATTCTTCTGCTGTTGGATTTGGGTTAATAGCACAATCACCAAACACTGAAACTCTATCCTCCAAACACATAAAGAAAATTGATGAAACTACTGAAAATCCTAGTTTTGTTTTTACAAACTGTAAAGCTGGTTTTATAGTATGTTGAGTAGTATGTGCTGCTCCAGAAACCATTCCGTCAGCTAACCCTTTGTATACCATCATAGTTCCGAAATAAGAAACATCAGCCATCAAATCTTCTGCCATAGCAGGACTTAATCCTTTGTGTTTCCTTAATTCATATAACGTATTGGAAAAATCTGAAAAGTATTCAGATTCTATTGGATTAATAATTAAAGTTTTATCGAAATCAAAAGGAATATTTAATCGTTTAACTGAAGCTTCTATATTTACTTTTTTACCTAATATTGTTAACTTAACAACATCTGTTTTTTGTAGTTGAGAAGCGGCTATCAAAATCCTATCATCGTTTCCTTCAGGTAATACAATGTGTTTACGCACTTCTTTAGCTTTTTTTAATAAGTTATATTGAAACATTCTTGGAGTTAACACTTCTGATCCTTTATAACTAACTAACTTTTCATTCAAGCTTGCAACATCAACATATTTTTCAAACATATTGATAGACATTTTTATTTTATCAATATTCTCGGCATAAATATGAGAACGAACAGCTCCTAATCTAGAAGCAATACTAAATGTTCCATCTTTAACCCAAAGAATAGGCACCACTTTTTCTAGACCTTCAATAAGTTTAATGATTGAAGAATTTAACTCCATTCCTCCTGTAAGAATAATCCCAGCTATAGATGGATAATTACTAGAAATATTGGCTTGTAAGGTACCTAATAATATATCAGATCTATCTGCTGGTGTTACCACAACGCTATCATCTGTCAAATGATGCAAAAAATGAGATAGTTGCATAGCTCCAACTTTAATATCACCTGTAGTATTATTTAGCAATCCTTCTCCAAATAGAACTTTTCCTTCAATTTCCATTAAGAACTCCTTAATTGTTGGGTTATTTAATTTTTGATCTATCGGAATGGCATTTATTGAAACTGACTTTGGTAAATTTACACCTACTTCTTGTACTATCGTTGGAATATTCTTTTCTTGTACTTTGTTTGCCACAACCGCAATAACCTGTACATCTTTGTTTACAAAAGAATCATAAGTTAATCGTAAGCTCTGAATAAAGTCCTCAAGTGATTTATTCACTCCTCCTGAAACTATAATTACAGGCGCTCCAATATTTTTGGCAATAAGTACATTTAAATCCATTTCTATTACAGCTCCATGATCAGAAAAATCAGTTCCTTCAATAATTACAAAATCATTTTCTTCTTCTAGTTTCTTATACTTTTCAATGATTATATTAATTATTTCATCCTCTCTGTCATCATTCAATTTTCTAATAAGCTCTGAGCGTGTAAAAGCATAACAATCTTCATACTCACTTTTTAAATTGAAATAATTAAGAACTGTGTTTATGTGATTATCTCTCTTATTACCTATCGGATTATCAATTATAGGTCTAAAGTATCCTACTTTAGGTTTTTTACGAAGTAACAGCTGCATCAAACCCAAACTTAGCATAGATTTTCCAGAGTTTGCATCACTCGCTGCGATATAAATTGCTTTATTCATATTCTTGCTTTTAAAGCAAAATTACTTCTTTTATAATTATAAAAATAACGGGCAAAGGATTAAAAACTACGAGATACAGCAATCCTAAAATAAAGATCAAAAAAAAACCTCAATCTTTAAAAGATTGAGGTTTAATAAAGAAAGGCAACGACCTACTCTCCCACCTGTGGCAGTACCATCGGCGCTAATGGGCTTAACTTCTCTGTTCGGAATGGTAAGAGGTGAGCCCCATTGCGATAATCACCTTAAATCGTTTCAGTATATTTCAACTGTAAAAGTTAACATATTAGTAAAATCATATCCTAAATCATCAAAGAGTTTGCTCCCGCCACTAGGACCGGGATACGTACATAAGCCTATGGGTTATTAGTACTACTCAGCTACATACATTACTGCACTTACACTTATAGCCTATCAACGTGGTGATCTTCCACGACCCTTTAAAGAAATCTCATCTTGTGGTGGGTTTCGCGCTTATATGCTTTCAGCGCTTATCCCTTCCCGACGTAGCTACTCTGCAGTGCCCCTGGCGAGACAACAGATACACTAGAGGTCAGTCCAACTCGGTCCTCTCGTACTAAAGTCAGATCCACTCAAATTTCTAACGCCCACAGCAGATAGAGACCGAACTGTCTCACGACGTTCTGAACCCAGCTCGCGTGCCACTTTAATGGGCGAACAGCCCAACCCTTGGGACCTTCTCCAGCCCCAGGATGTGACGAGCCGACATCGAGGTGCCAAACCCCCCCGTCGATGTGAGCTCTTGGGGGAGATCAGCCTGTTATCCCCGGAGTACCTTTTATCCTTTGAGCGATGGCCCTTCCATGCGGAACCACCGGATCACTATGCTCTACTTTCGTACCTGATCGACCTGTATGTCTCTCAGTCAAGCTCCCTTATGCCATTGCACTCTACGCACGGTTACCAAGCGTGCTGAGGGAACCTTTAGAAGCCTCCGTTACTCTTTTGGAGGCGACCACCCCAGTCAAACTACCCACCACGCACTGTTCTCATTGCTGAGTTAGGCTCTAGATAAGCAAAGGGTGGTATTTCAAGGATGACTCCACAACGCCTAGCGACGCCGCTTCAAAGTCTCCCACCTATCCTACACATTACTTATCCAAAGTCAATACGAAGCTATAGTAAAGGTTCACGGGGTCTTTTCGTCCCGCTGCGGGTAATCGGCATCTTCACCGATACTACAATTTCACCGAGCTCATGGCTGAGACAGTATCCAGATCGTTGCACCATTCGTGCAGGTCGGAACTTACCCGACAAGGAATTTCGCTACCTTAGGACCGTTATAGTTACGGCCGCCGTTTACTGGGGCTTCATTTTATTGCGTCGCCGAAGCTAACAACTCCACTTAACCTTCCAGCACCGGGCAGGTGTCAGGCCTTATACATCATCTTTCAATTTAGCAAAGCCCTGTGTTTTTGATAAACAGTCGCCTGGATCTTTTCACTGCGGCCAACATTGCTGTTGGCGACTCTTCTCCCGAAGTTACGAGTCTATTTTGCCTAGTTCCTTAGCCATGAATCTCTCGAGCACCTTAGAATTCTCATCCCAACTACCTGTGTCGGTTTACGGTACGGGTTCTTATAATCTGAAGCTTAGAGGTTTTTCTTGGAAGTTTTTAGGCACACTATCCACGCATCCGAAGACTTGTGGTACTATCACACTTCAGCTAAACCAGCGGATTTGCCTACCAGTCTAATACCTAAATGTTTCAACGAACTATTCCGTCAGTTCGCGGTGCTTTCAGTACTCCGTCACCCCATCGCAATTATAAGAAGTACAGGAATATTAACCTGTTGTCCATCGACTACTCCCTTCGGATTCGCCTTAGGTCCCGACTAACCCTCAGCTGATTAGCATCGCTGAGGAAACCTTAGTCTTTCGGTGAGGGGGTTTCTCGCCCCCTTTATCGTTACTTATGCCTACATTTTCTTTTCTATACGTTCCAGCATGCCTCACAGCACACCTTCAGCACATATAGAATGCTCCCCTACCACTTTTAAAAGTCCATAGCTTCGGTAATATGTTTATGCCCGATTATTATCCATGCTCGACCGCTCGACTAGTGAGCTGTTACGCACTCTTTAAATGAATGGCTGCTTCCAAGCCAACATCCTAGCTGTCTGGGCAGTCAAACCTCGTTTTTTCAACTTAACATATATTTGGGGACCTTAGCTGATGGTCTGGGTTCTTTCCCTCTCGGACATGGACCTTAGCACCCATGCCCTCACTGCTGAAAAACATTTTATAGCATTCGGAGTTTGTCAGGAATTGGTAGGCGGTGAAGCCCCCGCATCCAATCAGTAGCTCTACCTCTATAAAACTTTTATTCAACGCTGCACCTAAATGCATTTCGGGGAGTACGAGCTATTTCCGAGTTTGATTGGCCTTTCACCCCTACCCACAGGTCATCCAAAGACTTTTCAACGTCAACTGGTTCGGTCCTCCACTGTGTGTTACCACAGCTTCAACCTGCCCATGGGTAGATCACTCGG
>NZ_CM142818.1:1155000-2872500 GCF_054906355.1 Tenacibaculum sp. IMCC1 | reverse complement strand
CCCTAAAATTCGGACTGCAAAGATACTCACTTTATTTCCTAATAAACAAGAATTTGTTAAACTATTTTTTAACCTTTTCTTTAAATATCTTACATCCCTATCTTAATGAACTTTTACTAACTTTAAAACTTAGCGTTTCTCCGTTGGCGGGTGCAAATATAGACACCTTTTCCCACTTAACAAGCAATTTTTAAACCTTTTTTTTAAAACATCTATTAATACGTTATTATATAATTAGTTACACTCACGCCCTTTGTTTTTTCATGACCGAAAAGTAAAATATAGTTCCTTGCCCCTCTTCGTTATTCAACCATATACGCCCTCCTCTTCTCTTCAAGATCTTCTTAACCAAAGCCAACCCCAGCCCTATAGATTGAAAAGAAGATGTTTCTTCTAGCTTTTGAAAAAGATTAAAAATTTTTTTATGATTTTTTTCTTCTATCCCCGGACCATTGTCTTTTACATAAAAAACATATTCTTTATCTTCTTCTTTACTTCCTATTTCTATACATATATATTCTTTATCGTTGTGTTTAATCGCGTTCTCTATTAAGTTTTCAAACACTTGGATTATCTCAGTTTCATTATACTCTATTATTGGTAGTTTATTCTTTATTTCTATAATACAATTAGGAACGGAATTCAATTCTATTATTTGCTCTACAATATTATTTACTTTTATTTCTTGCTTTACCTCCATTTCATTTCCTTTTAAGGAATAATCAAGGATACCATTAATTAATAAATCTATCTGCTCTACTTGGTCTTTCATCATTCGAAGCATATTGATGTGTTCATTTTTTCCTGAATAATTTACATTACTCTCCAACATCCATTCTGACAAAGCATGTAAATTCCCTAAAGGGGTTTTTAAGTCATGTGATACTACATAGGCGAACTCTTCTAAATCTTCGTTCTTTTCTGACAATTCTTTTGCTCTAATTTCTAAGTCTTTTGTTCTCTCTTTTACTCTATTTTCTAATGACAAATTTATTTCTTGTAATTGTTTTCGATATCTTACATGACCATTTAAAATAATTGTTGAAAAAATAAAAATAGTAGAAGTAGATATTAATATCGCAGATTCTAATACAATATTTATATTTGATGTGAAACCCCAATAAGTTAAATGCAATAACTGGAAAACACTAAAAACCATTATAAAACCTCTATTGTTTAAAATTAGTATAGCTCCAAACATCACAATAAAAGTTCCTAACAAATAGTCTATTGAAAAATCATTTACTTTAGTCGTATATATAAGATAATGTTGAAATAAAAATAACACTAAAAAAACCACATAGCCATAGTATTTTTTAGCCCACTCCTTTTTCACAAGAGGTATTATTCCTGCTATAAAAAAAACAACAGCGAAGGTTTCTCTTAAACCAGGGAGTTCTATTGCTTTTTTATTAAAATAAAAAATTAAAACAGAATAAACATACAACCCAGGAGCCATTAAGAGTAAGACTGCACTACTATTTTTTATTTCAAATGGTTCAAGCTTACCTTTATTTTTAAAAAAATCAAAAAACATATCTAAAAAACAAACGCTAAAAAAACTAAAAGTAATTATTTCATTTTAAAAAACATTAGCTCTCTAAAATTATTGTGCTTATAAAATTAATCTTATAATCTTTAATTATTATATATTGCTTACAAAATGCTTTTACAATATCTTTGCGATTCAAAATTTCCACTTGTAAGGAAATTATACATAACACATATATATAATGATTAAAATTACATTACCTGACGGGAGCGTCAAAGAATTTGAAAAGAACAGCACTCCAATGGATGTTGCTAAAAGTATTAGTGAAGGTTTAGCTAGAAATGTTATTTCTGCAAGTTTTGAAGGAGACACCATTGAAACCACCACCCCACTTACCACAGACGGCTCGTTAGTTTTATATACCTTTAATGACGCAGCAGGAAAGAAAGCTTTTTGGCATTCCTCTGCTCACGTATTAGCACAAGCTATTCAAGATTTTTATCCAAATGCAAAATTAACTATTGGACCTGCTATTGAGAATGGTTTTTATTATGATGTTGATTTTGGAGAAGATACTATTTCTGAAAAAGACTTTGATAAAATAGAAAAGAAATTTTTAGAGCGTGCTCGGGAAAAAGCTGAGTTTAAAATGCGCTCTATTTCTAAAGCTGATGCTTTAGCCTACTATAAAGCACAAAACAACCAATATAAGGTAGAACTTATTGAAGGTTTAGAAGATGGTGATATTACTTTTTGTGATCACAGTGATTTTACTGACTTATGCCGTGGAGGACATATTCCGAACACAGGAATTATTAAAGCAGTAAAAATTATGAATGTTGCTGGTGCTTATTGGCGCGGTGACGAAAAGAACAACCAGTTAACTCGTGTCTATGGAATTTCTTTCCCTAAACAAAAAGAGTTAAAACAATATTTAGAACTACTTGAAGAAGCTAAAAAGCGTGACCATAGAAAACTTGGTAAAGAGCTAGAACTTTTTACTTTTTCTCAAAAAGTAGGACAAGGTTTACCGTTATGGTTACCTAAAGGCGCTGCTTTACGTGGTCGTTTAGAAGATTTCTTAAAAGCTGCTCAAAAGAAAGCAGGGTACGAAATGGTTATGACTCCTCACATTGGTCAGAAAGAACTATATGTTACCTCTGGGCACTATGCTAAATATGGTGAAGATAGTTTTCAACCTATTACTACTCCAAAAGAAGACGAGGAGTTTTTGCTAAAACCTATGAACTGTCCACATCACTGTGAGGTGTACAATCACAAACCTTATTCATATAAAGATTTACCTAAACGTTTTGCTGAATTTGGTACTGTATATAGATATGAACAGAGTGGTGAGTTACATGGTTTAACTCGTGTTCGTGGTTTTACTCAAGATGATGCACACATATTCTGTACACCTGAACAATTAGATGAAGAGTTTAAAAATGTAATTGATTTAGTACTATACGTATTCGGGTCTTTAGGTTTTGAAGATTTTACTGCTCAGGTATCTATTAGAGATATGGCTAACCTTGATAAATATATTGGTTCAGTTGAAAACTGGGAAAAAGCTGAGCAAGCAATCATTAATGCGGCAAAAGACAAAGGGTTAGATTATGTTGTTGAAGAAGGTGAAGCTGCTTTTTATGGTCCCAAGTTAGACTTTATGGTAAAAGATGCTTTAGGTAGAAGTTGGCAATTAGGTACTATTCAAGTCGATTACAACCTACCTGAACGTTTTGATTTACATTACAAAGGTGCTGACAATCAATTACACCGCCCAGTAATGATTCATCGTGCACCATTTGGTTCTATGGAGCGTTTTATTGCTGTTTTATTGGAGCACACAGGTGGTAATTTCCCTCTTTGGCTAACCCCAGAGCAAGTTATTGTACTGCCAATCAGCGAGAAATATCAAAAATATACCGAAAAAGTTTTAACTTTGTTAGAAAATTCCGAAATTCGCGCCCTCGTTGATAACCGTAACGAGAAGACAGGAAGAAAGATACGTGATGCCGAAGTTAGCAAAATACCTTTTATGGTTATTGTTGGTGAACAAGAAGAAAAAGATGGCACAGTATCTGTGAGAAAACATGGTGAAGGTGATTTAGGAACATTTACTATAGAGGAGTTTATTTCTCTAATACAGAAAGAAGTTAGTAAGACATTAGTTCCTTTTGGTAGTTAAAAAATAGATAGTAATTTAAAATTTATAAGTCATAGCAATTAGAAGAAAAGGCGGTAGAAGACCCGCGAGAGTAATTAAAGAAGATCAACATAGAATTAATGAAAAAATTAGACATGTTGATGAAGTTCGTCTTGTAGGCGATAACGTGGAAGTAGGTGTATATCCATTAGCTAAAGCTAAAGAGATTGCACGAGAGTTAGAATTAGATTTAGTTGAAATTTCACCTAAAGCTGTTCCTCCTGTTTGTAAAGTTATTGATTACAAAAAGTTCTTATATGAGCAAAAGAAACGTGAAAAAGCTTTAAAAGCTAAAGCAACTAAAGTTACCGTTAAGGAAATTCGTTTCGGACCTCAAACTGACGAACATGATTACGAATTCAAAAAGAAGCATGCGATTAAGTTCTTACAAGATGGAGCTAAATTAAAAGCTTTTGTATTCTTCAAAGGGCGTTCGATTGTATTTAAAGAACAAGGACAAATTTTACTATTAAAATTAGCTCAAGAATTAGAAGAATACGGTAAGGTAGAACAAATGCCGAAACTAGAAGGAAAACGTATGATTATGTTTATTGCTCCTAAAAAAGGTAAATAATACATACAATAATATAAGCAAGATAAAACTAAAAACAAAGATGCCTAAAATTAAAACAAAATCTAGTGCTAAAAAACGTTTCAAGTTAACTGGTACTGGAAAAATCAAAAGAAAGCACGCGTTTAAAAGCCACATTTTAACAAAAAAGTCTAAAAAACGTAAGCTTGCATTAACACATGCTACATTAGTACATAAATCTGATGAAGCAAACATTAAGCAACAATTAGTTTTAAAATAATTGTTAGCTCAGGGAATTTAATTATTAACCATGGAGTTGGGCTCTTTAAAGAACTTTTAAGTAAGTCGCCTACTACAAAAACACATTTGAATTATGCCAAGATCAGTAAATTCAGTAGCTTCAAGAAATAGAAGAAAAAAAATCTTGAAGCAAGCAAAAGGTTACTTTGGACGTCGTAAAAACGTTTATACAGTAGCAAAGAATGCGGTTGAAAAAGGAATGCTTTATGCATACCGTGACCGTAAAAACAATAAGAGAAACTTCCGTTCTTTATGGATTCAACGTATCAACGCTGGAGCTCGTCAGTTCGGAATGTCTTACTCACAGTTTATGGGTAAAGTTAAAGCTAATAATATCGAATTAAACCGTAAGGTTTTAGCTGATTTAGCTATGAACAATCCAGAAGCTTTTAAGGCCATTGTAGAAAAAGTAAAATAAGTTTCATAACCTTGCTTATACTAAAAACCCAAACCTTAACGTTTGGGTTTTTTTAAACCATATGTATTCATCAATTGAACTAAAATATCAGTATCATGAAATTTTTAAAAATAGTATTCATCTTTATTTTATCTCAAAGTATTATAGCTCAAACCAGTTCTCCTGACCAACCTAATACGGTTGAAAACCAGTTTAAAGAACTTTATAAGAAATCAAACAACTACCAAATTTATAAGGTCGTAAAAAAAAATGAATACTTAAGACTACAAAATAGTATTTTAGACAGTATAAAGGTTATTAAAACAGATGCTGCTGCTAAACAGGTAAAAATAGATGAACAACAAAAAAGTATTGTTGAATTACAAACTAAGATAGATACACTAAACAAAGATTTAGTTACTTCTATTGATAAGGAAGATGCTATTTCTTTTGTTGGAATTCCTTTAAACAAATCCACCTACAACTCTATAGTATGGGGTATTATTTTTGTTTTACTTGCTGCCTTAGCTTTCTTCATATACAGGTTTAATAACAGTAATGTAGTTACTAAAGAAACAAAAAGTTTATTAACTGAAACTGAAGAGGAATTTGAACAATACAAAAAAAAGACCATTGAAAAAGAACAAAAATTACGTAGACAATTACAAGACGAAATTAACAAACAACGTGGTGTGAATTAACATAAAAATATTTTTATTATAAAATAAAACAATCCTTTGGTAAATTATCCAGTAACCAAAGGATTTCTTTTTTATATTTATTTTCCTTCATTCTTAATATATTTTTTGTTTTATGGAACATCATTTAGAATTAACATCCCAATAGTTTACTTCATGAAAAAGAATTTCACGCTACTGTTTATATTTACTTTTCTAAAGATATTTGGTCAAACTCATTACGAGATCATAGGTTTTTCAGAAAGATATAAAGGACTCTTGATTATTGAAAAAGGTTATGAAAATGAAATTTTCAAAAAAGGAAGTATTGCTGTTTACGAATCTAAAACAAATACAAAAATTATAGAAATACACTCTGATGAATTAACTTTTGAGTTAGAAACCTCTGGAGTTGTTAAAACAAGTATGTTAAACATTCCATATGGAAAACAAAGTATTTTAATTTATAAAGACTTTAATTTCGATGGTGTTAAAGACTTAGCTATCATGGATGGACAGTTTAGCTGCTATCATGGACCGTCTTTTAAAATTTATCTAGAAATTAACAACAAACTAACATTTAGCCCTGAGTTTACTCGATTAGCACAAGAATATTGTGGTATGTTTCAAACGGATGACAAAACAAAAACCATTCATACCATTACTAAAAGTGGTTGTTGCTGGCATCAATATTCAACTTTTAAAGTAGTAAACAATATACCTACTCCTATTTTAATTGTAGAAGAAAATGCTGCTTTTACTCCTTTTTATTCGACTACTATAACAGAATGGAACGGAAATAAAAAAAATACCAAAACCACTAAAACACTAGATTTAAAATATGATGGGCTTTCTAAAATATTATCATTTAATCTTATTAAAAACAAGAAACGGGCTGTTCTATTTAGCATGAATGGATTAGCTCTTAATTACGCTTTGATTAAACCTGATGGAACTGTAGAATTCTCATTCCCTATTGAATTGATCGGAGGAGATTACAATTTCAGACTCAATAAAACAAAAGACACCTTAGCTTTTAAAAACAAGGGTGTTACTTATCAAGTTTACCAAACAATCAAAGAAAGTAAGATTAACAGCATTGGTATACTTGTTAATATAAAAGGTAAAAAATATAATTTAAAAGGGGATTTAAACTCTATAGAGGGGAGCTTACAAGCTCTAAAAAACATAAAATTAAATAATCTTATTGTCGAATAATCTTTTAATAAATTAAGTCCCGAGTGATAAACAAACTCGGGACTTATTTATTAATAACTATTATTACTTTTTAAAACTTGGCTCTCTTTTAACATGAAAACACATTTAAGTTATAAACGTAAAAAACACCTATGACAAACCAGAAATTAGCCCTTTGTTATCTATTGTCATATTTTCTGATGCTGGAGTTGCGGGTAACCCAGGCATACGCATCATTTTTCCTAAAATTGGAATTATAAATTGTGCTCCTGCTGCTATTTCTATTTCTCTAACATTTACTGTAAACCCCTCTGGTCTTCCAATTAACTTATCATTATCTGAAAATGACTTTTGAGTTTTTGCCATACAAACAGCAAAGTCATTAAAACCTAAACGATCAATTCTTCGCAAGTTTAACTCAGCTTTTTTATCATAGGTTACGGCATCTGCTCCATAAATTTCTTTGGCAATCTTTTCTATTTTTTCTTTTACAGGACTTTTCCAATCGTACAACGGTTTGTATTGGGTAGCTTTGTTTTCAACTACATCAACAACAGCCTCAGCTAATTTTTTAGTTCCTTCACCTCCTTTTGCCCATCCTTCTGAAACAACTGCTTGTACACCTAAACTAGCACAAGCATCAATCACATAATTAACTTCTTCCTCAGTGTCTGAAATAAAAGAATTGATAGCTACTACAGGTTCAATATTAAATTTTCTAATATTCTCTATATGCTTTTCTAGGTTTTTAAATCCGTTTTGTACACGCTCTAATCTTGGGCTATTGTATTCTTCTTTTGATGATCCTCCATGGTGGCGCAATGCTCTAATAGTAGCAACTAGAACCACACATTTAGGATTTAACCCTGCATATTGTGATTTTATATTTAGAAACTTTTCTGCTCCTAAATCAGCTCCAAAACCAGCTTCTGTTACTACATAATTTGATAACGACAACCCCATTTTAGTTGCAATAATTGTATTAGTACCTTGTGCTATATTTGCAAAAGGTCCACCATGAATAATTGCCGGATTTTCTTCTAAGGTTTGTACTAAATTTGGTTTTACTGCATCTTTTAATAAAATAGCCATTGCATCTTGTGCTTTTAAATCACGTGCAAAAACTGGCTTTTTATCAAAAGTGAACCCAATAAAAATACTCCCTAAGCGTTCTTTTAAATCATCAAAAGAAGTTGCCATACAAAGAATAGCCATTACTTCTGATGCTGGTGTAATGTTGAATCCATCTTCGCGTGGTATTCCATTTGCCGTTCCTCCTAAACCAATTGTAATTTGACGTAACGAACGATCGTTCATATCAATCACGCGTTTCCATAAAATCGTACGAGGATCGATATTTAAATTATCAGTGCTGCTCTGTAAATTGTTATCTATTAAAGCTGACAGTAAATTATTTGCTTTCTCTATAGCGTTGAAATCTCCAGTAAAATGTAAGTTTATATCCTCCATTGGTACAACTTGCGAATGTCCACCTCCAGCTGCCCCTCCTTTAATTCCAAAAACAGGTCCTAATGATGGTTCTCTCAATACTACAGTTGCCTGTTTTTCTATTTTATTTAATCCTTCTGTTAAACCTATAGAAACAGTTGTTTTTCCTTCACCTGCTGGCGTAGGTGTTAGTGCTGTTACCAACACTAAGTTATTTTCTTTTACTTTCTCTTCGTTTATTAAACTTAAAGGTAATTTGGCTTTGTATTTCCCATACATTTCTAAATCATCTTCTTTAATTTTTAATTTACTTGCTATATGTTTAATATGTTGTAATTCTTTTGCTTGAGCAATTTCGATATCTGTTAAATGCGCCATGGCGAATTATTTAAAATTTTTAAGTTATTTATTTTGCTAAAAAATAGGTAAATATACGTAATATAATCCCCCTAAAAACTGACATTTGTTAGCAAATATTCCCTATTTATTATCTAATCACATAAATATGATAAAAGAATTGGCTTTTCTTTTAACGAAACGCTATATTTGCACGTTTTTAAAATAAAGTCGATTTAAATTATTTACAATGCAAAACAAAGGATTAATTAAATTATTTGCTATACTTTTTGGTCTAGTGAGTATTTATCAGTTATCGTTTACATTCTTTGCCAATAAGGTAGAAGATAGTGCGAAACAATATGCTAAAGCTAATGTTAGTGATAACAACGGTAGAGCTCTAGCAAGATATGAACGAAAATACTTAGATAGCGTAGCTAACAAAGAGATAGTAAATTTAGGATTTGCAAAGTACTCTTACAATGATATCAGAAACAAGGAGATGAACCTTGGTCTTGATTTAAAAGGGGGTATTAACGCAATTTTACAGGTATCAGTAAAAGATATCTTAATCGGATTGTCTGACGATTCTCAAAACACAACTTTTAAGCAAGCATTAACGAATGCTGATGAAGCTCAAAAAGATAGCCAAGAGAATTACTTAGATTTATTCTACAACGAGTTCGAAAAATTAAGTAATGGTAGTATTAAATTAAGTGACCCTAGCATTTTTGGAACAAAGGCTTTACGTGATAAAATAGACTTCAACAAAACAAACGAGCAGGTTAAATCGACTTTACAAGAAGAAATAAACACTTCTATCAACACTGCTTTTGAAGTATTACGTAGCCGTATTGATAAATTTGGAGTTGTACAACCGAACATTCAACGTATTGGAAACTCTGGTAGAATTCAAGTAGAATTACCAGGTGCTAAAGATATTGATCGTGTAGAAAAACTATTACAAAGTACTGCTGAATTACAGTTTTGGGAAGTACACACGAATGCAGATGTTCAAAACTTTTTCTTTACAGCAAACGCTAAAGTTGCTGAAATGTTAAAAGATGATTCTGCAACTGAACAAGTGAAAGATACTGCTAAGGCAGACAATGATATTGATGATTTATTGGGTGAATCTGCTGATTCTACAAAAGTTGAAACTCAAAAGAACTTATTTACTTACTTATACCCTAATGTAGCTCAGAGTCCACAACAAGTAAGCTCGTTAGTTGCACAAGCTAGAGTTCAAGATACTGCGAAAGTAAATAGTTTCTTACAGAACAAGGAGGTAAGAGCTTTATTACCTAACAACTTAAAATATACAAAGTTTTTATGGGATTACAAAACTCAAGCTGGAGCTGATGGAACAGAGATTATTGGTTTGTATGCAATAAAATCTAACAGAAAAGATAAAGCTCCTATTGGTGGTGATGTAATTGCAGATGCTAAACAAGAATACGATCAATTGAGTAAACCTGTAGTATCCATGTTAATGAATGGTTCCGGTACTAAGCAATGGGCAAAAATGACTAGCGAAAATATTGGTAAGTTCGTTGCTGTGGTATTAGACAACTACGTATATACTGCTCCTGTTGTAAATGCAGCTATTACTGGTGGTAGTACTCAAATTTCAGGAGGAACCATGACAGTAACTGAGGCACAAGATATTGCAACAGTTTTAAAAGCTGGTAAACTACCTGCTCCTGCTCGTATTATTCAAGCTGAAGTAGTTGGACCATCATTAGGTAAAGAGTCTATTGATGCAAGTATGTGGTCATTCGGGTTAGCTATTATTTTAGTGTTAGTTTGGATGTTCTTATACTACGGTAGAGCTGGTATTTATGCTAACATTGCTTTAGTAGTTAACATCTTATTTATTTTTGGAATTTTAGCTTCATTTAATTCAGTATTAACCTTACCTGGTATTGCTGGTATTATCTTAACCATAGGTATGTCAGTAGATGCAAACGTAATTATTTTTGAAAGAATTAAAGAAGCCTTAAACGGTGGAAAAAACTTAGGTGAATCAGTAGATGAAGGATTTAGTATTAAAGGAGCATTATCTGCAATTATTGATGCTAACATTACTACTTTATTAACTGGTATTATTTTATACACTTTCGGTACAGGACCAATTAAAGGTTTTGCTTTAACACTGATGATAGGTATTGCTACTTCTTTATTTACAGCTGTATTCATTACTCGTTTATTTATTGACGGTGCTGTTGAAAAAGGAACTAAGTTACCTTTTAATACTGGTTTCTCTAAAAACTGGTTTAAAAATATTAATATTGAATTCTTACAAAAGCGTAAGATAGCTTATATAATTTCAGGATTCTTTATCGTAGTAGGCTTAGCTTCTATTTTTACTGTAGGTTTAAAGCAAGGGGTAGACTTTAAAGGAGGACGTTCTTATGTGGTACGTTTTGACGAAGCCATGAAAGGTAATGAGGTATCAGAGCAGTTGAAAGAAGTATTTGGTACAGCTCCAGAAGTAAAAACTTTTGGTTCTGATCACCAATTAAAAATTACTACTGCCTTCAAAATTGATGAAGAAGGTACTAATGTAGATGAGCAAGTTCAAAATGCTTTATATCAAGGATTAAAGCCATACTTAGGAGACACTTCTTATGAAAACTTTAAACCTGGTTTTGAAAAAGCAGGAAACGGAATTATGAGCTACATTAAGGTAGAACCTACTATTGCAGATGATATTAAGCAATCAGCTTTATGGGCAGTTTTAGGATCGTTAATCGTAGTTTTCTTATACATCTTATTACGTTTTAGAAAAATGGCATACTCTATTGGTGCAGTAGTAGCTGTTTTTCATGATGTGTTAGTAGTATTGGGTGTATTCTCTTTACTATACAAATTCATGCCATTTGATATGGAAATTGGTCAATCATTCATCGCAGCAATTTTAACAGTAGTAGGATACTCATTAAATGATACTGTGGTAATTTTTGATAGAATTAGAGAGTTTACAGAAGGCAGAAACTCTGTTACTGCTAGTTTAGTAAACAAAGCATTAAACAGTACATTAGGAAGGACTATCAACACCTCTTTAACAACATTACTTGTAATGTTAGCTATCTTCTTCTTTGGAGGGGACAGTATTAAAGGATTTATGTTCGCATTAATCGTAGGTGTGGTAGTAGGTACTTATTCTTCTTTATTTGTTGCAACGCCAATTATGTTTGACGTTTCTAAAAAAGAAGAAAACAAGTAACTTAAATAAAAACATACATAAAACCGTTTTGAATAAACTTCAAAACGGTTTTTTCATTTAATATCAAGCAACTATCTTTGCAGTCTGATGAAAATTACAAAACTCCACGATTTATATTTTAAAGAATTCATTTCAGCTGATGAAATTTCTAATATTGTTAGCTCGTTAGCTGAGCAAGTAAGAAAAGATTTACCTTCTGATGAAGTTCCTATTTTCATAGGAATTTTAAACGGGTGCTTTGTTTTTACTGCCGATTTTTTACGTGAATATAAAGGAAACTGTGAAATTAGTTTTGTTAAATTGTCTTCTTACCAAGGCACTTCTTCAACAGAAAATGTAAAGAGCTTAATTGGTCTTAATGAAGATTTATCTGGTCGTACCGTTATTATTTTAGAAGATATTATTGATACTGGCACAACCCTTCAAGAGATTTATGAAATCTTTAAAACAAAAAAATTAAAAGAACTAAAAATAGTAACACTTTTTTACAAGCCTGATGTCTATCGTAAAGAGCTACATATAAATTATATTGGAAAAAGTATTGAAGATAAATTTATTGTAGGTTACGGATTAGATTACAAAGGTTATGGTAGAAACTTGCCTGCTATTTATCAATTAACAACACCACCAAAAATGAAAAACATCGTATTATTCGGCCCTCCAGGTGCAGGAAAAGGTACTCAAGCAGAAGTTTTAAAAGAAAAATACAATTTAGTACACATTTCAACAGGAGATGTATTCCGATTTAATATTAAAAATAAAACTGAATTAGGATTATTAGCAAAAACATATATTGATGCTGGAGATTTAGTTCCTGATGAAGTTACCATTAATATGTTGAAAGAAGAGGTTAACAAAAATGCAGATTCTGCAGGATTTATTTTTGATGGATTTCCTCGTACAGAATCTCAAGCAAAAGCTTTAGATACTTTTTTAGCTGAAAAAGGTGAACGTATTAACGGAATGGTTGCTTTAGAAGTGCCAGAAGACTTATTAGTTGAACGTATCTTAGAAAGAGGAAAAACTAGTGGTCGTTCTGATGATATGGATGAAAGTAAAATCCGTAATCGTTTTAATGAATACAATACTAAAACAGCTGTTTTAAAAGACTATTACCAAACACAAAACAACTACTACGGAGTAAACGGAGTTGGCTCTATTGAAGAAATTACACAACGTTTATCAGACGTATTTGATACACTATAACAAACACTTGTTTAATTGTTAAAGTAATAACAATTATCGCTTTTTAACAATTCAACAAATAAACAACGAACAATGACTGAAGGAAATTTTGTCGACTATATTAAAATCTACGCATCATCAGGTAAAGGTGGTCGTGGATCTGCACACTTACATCGCGAAAAATACATTGCGAAAGGTGGACCTGATGGTGGTGACGGTGGTCGAGGTGGTCACATTATATTACGTGGCGATAAAAATATGTGGACACTTTTCCATTTAAAATTTAAACGTCATTTTAGAGCTGAACACGGTGGTGATGGTAGTAGCAGTAGAAGTACTGGACATGATGGTGCTGATGTTATCATTCCTGTTCCATTAGGAACTATTATCCGTGATGCTGATACTGACGAAATTTTACATGAAGTTATTGAAGACGAACAAGAAATCATCTTATTAGAAGGTGGTAAAGGTGGTCGTGGTAACTGGCATTTTAAGTCATCAACCAATCAAACTCCTCGTTATGCACAGCCAGGTATTGACGGACAAGAAGGTTGGTATCGTATTGAATTAAAAATTTTAGCTGATGTTGGTTTAGTTGGTTTCCCTAATGCAGGAAAATCAACTTTATTATCTGTTATTACCGCCGCCAAACCTAAAATTGCTGATTATGCATTTACAACCCTAAAACCTAATTTAGGTATTGTGGAATATCGTAATCATCAAAGTTTTGTAATGGCAGATATTCCTGGGATTATTGAAGGAGCTGCTGAAGGAAAAGGTTTAGGGCATCACTTTTTACGTCATATAGAACGTAACTCTACCCTACTCTTTTTAATTCCTGCTGATAGTGAGGATATAAAAAAGGAGTATGAAATTTTATTGAATGAGCTTCGCAAACACAATCCTGAATTATTGGATAAAGACCGTTTATTAGCTATATCAAAATCAGATATGCTAGACGACGAATTGAAAGAAGAAATTAAACAAGAATTACCAGAAGGCATTGAAGCGTTATTTATTTCATCTGTAGCTCAACAAGGCTTAATGGAGCTCAAGGATAAATTGTGGCAAATGTTGAATTAAGGAATTGAGTTAATAAGAAAGTAACAAAAGCGCCCTATGGGGCGCTTTTGTTTTAATCCATATTCCATACCTTTTCAAAAATTTCTTTAAAAGCTACTTTAGGATCTTCTTTAGAGCTTTTTTCAATATACAAATTCATTAGCTCTACTCTATCTACAGCACTTGGATGTGTAAATATTTCTGGCCCTAATAAAGATTGAACTACTTCTAAATTCTGTTTTAATTCTTCTCCTAAAGTTTTCTCTTTGGTTAGCATTAAATGTATCGCAATTAAATCTGCTAAATACTCTGCTTTTTTATAATCATTTGTTTCAATCCCAGAAGGTATTTGTAAACCAAATTTAAACTTTTTTGCTTGATTAAGTGTTACGATGTGACCTATCTCGTGAGATAGTACATAAACTTTTATATAATCTTTATCATAATCTACTAATCCTTGACTTACTTCAATATAATTATCTGCTGCTCCAGCATTAATAGAGTTGTCGTTCTTATCTATCCTAAATTCATTAGGTATTTTTATATCAATATATGAACTAAACAGAGGTTTTATTTTTTCTTGATATAATTTATTTAGCTGTTCTTCTTTAGTTAATTCTAGAACTATGTCTTCATTTTTTATAGCACTTGTTTTACAAGTTACTAATAAAATAGCTATTAATAATGTGGTTACTTTATTCATTATAAATTTGCATAAAAAAACACCCTTAAAATAAATTCTAAGAGTGCTTAACTAGGGGAATTAATCAATTAATCAAAATAAGTGTACGTAATGTCAGTGTTAATGAATCCAAATACTACATATGACGCTGTTACAGGATAGTTATCTGTGTTATATGTGTACGTTACAGGTGTATCACTTGAAAAACTACCTTGTGTTGGGTTGTTTACGTTTACTGCATCTAACCCTATTCCTATATTTATCTTTGAAAAAGCTGATGGGTAAACACCTTTAAAAGGATTATTTTTATCATCATAAGTGTTTTCCAATGTTTCAGTTCCAATAGTTTGAGACTTTACATTTCCTTCTTTGTTGTATACATAACTTGTATTAGTTATTTTATCATTTTCTTTGTTTACCCTTACCTTCTTTTCTAATCTATTATCAGAATCATAAGTGTAGGTATAAGTATAAACCTCTTTACCATCTTTTTTTTCAATAGCGCTTGCAATTAAACCTGCATCATTGTAAGTGTAAATTGTACTTTTCGTATCAGTTTTAACTTCTATTACTTGGTTTTTATCATCATATACCAATGTGTACGTTGTAGTTGCTCCACCTTCTTCAATTTCATATGACTTAATAAAGTTAGATACATCATCATATGTATAAGTAGTTAAACTCTCGCTATAATCGTCTTTAAAAAGGAAAGTCTTTATTTTAGAACCACTACCTACTTCTCCACGAATATTAATAGTAACATTGTATACTTTCTCATCACCATTTTCTGCAGTAACAGTAAAAGGCATTCCTTCACCGTCAACAAAATTTACCGCTTCTCCTGAGGCTGGTGAAATAGTAGCTTTATCTGATATGGTAATATTAGGAACTAAACCTGTAATATCTGTTTTAAAAGGAACACTTATTGTAATGTTATTTCCTAAATCGTATATAACATCATCTTCACTTAAGCCTTCAAAGTTTATTTTAAAACTTGTAATACTGTTTAAAGATGATTGTACTACTTTATCGTTATCATCACTAGAGCAGCTTACTATTACAAGTGCAATAATTAAAGACAAAAAAGGGAAAACTTTTTTCATAATGTAAATATTTAAATAATTAGTAATTAAGTATCAATTTATTTTTATCCGTTTGATACTTGCCGGATATTTTTATCTTAAAAATTTGGGTTATTTATCTTAGCATCGTTTGGAAACTGAACGACATACCTACTGTCATTTTTATTTAGGGTATAATTTTTTCCTTCGTACCACTTTATTATTTCAGGTTGCGTAGTTCTTTTTAAGTCATTCCAACGTTGCCCTTCAATTGCAAATTCACGTGCACGCTCGTCTAATATTTCTTCATATAACTGTTGTTTTGTTAATGAATTAATATAAGTAGTATAAGTTGCAACTTTAGCTGGTGTATATCTGTTCTTTATTAATACTAACAGTTGCTCTTTTGCAAATGTTAATTCGTTTAATTGTGTATATGCTTCTGCTAAGGTTAAATATAGTTCAGCTACTCTGAAGGTTGATTTATACTTAATATCAGCTGTTTTAGCAGCTCTGTATACTGTTCCGTCTTTCTTAAAGTAAATATTAAATCTTAAATCGTTTATTCTATCATATTTATTTAAAAATTGATCAGAAATAGAAGCATCGGTAGTGATATTATTAGAAGATACTATGTCTAATGCCAAAATAGATTCTATTGAATTAAACTCTGAAGGCATCATAGAACTATCTGAATTTAAGTCTTGTATTGTATTTTTTATAGCTAAAGCTTCTTTACTTGCGTCAATAGCTTTTTGCCACTCCTTTTTATACAAATACACTCTAGCTTTTAGACTTTTTAAGGCGATTTTTGAAAATCTATAGTTAAAACCAGAATCTTGCTGTTCTATATTTAAACGTGCTTCGGCATTAGAAAGATCACTTAATATTTGCGTATATACTTCTTCTACTGATTGAATGTCATACTTTTGGTCTAAGTTATATTCAGTAACTATAGGGACCCCATTATCACTCCCTGCTGTTGTTGTATCATATGCCTTTGCATACAAATTAATTAACTGAAAATATTGTAGTGCTCGTAAAGCGTAAGCTTCTCCAACTAATTGGGTAATTGCTGCTGCATCTCCAGTAATTTCTATTTCTTTTTCTATAACATGGTTTGCATGAAAAATTATTTTATAGAAACTAGCATACGAAAAAGGTGTTGTTAGTGGTGACGCATTGGCATCATTCCAAATAAAAAGATCTTCGTACAGTTCAGACGCAAAAGATGCTTTAGTTAATTGAAGCTCATCTGCTCTATAAGTAGTTAATATATGGTTGTTTTTTTCTGTTGCATAAGCTGTTGTTAAAAAGCTTCTGTAATCTTCAACCGATTTTGGTATTACTTGTCCTACCGGTTCTATATCTAAGTAATCATCACAAGAAACGATGCTTACTATGCTAATTAATAATATGTATATATGTTTTTTCATTACTGTATTTTTTAAAAAGAAAGATTAAATCCAAAAGAAATAATTTTTGGTATTGGTTGAGAATATGGACTACCAAAGGTTTCTGGATCAAAATATCCGTCATAATCTGTTCCGAAAACAAATAAGTTTCTTCCTTCTAGGTTAAAGCTTAGTCTTGAAACATTCATACTTTCTAAATATCTGCTTGGTACATTGTATCCAAACTTTATACTATTAATTCTTATGTATGAAATTTTATCTACCCAAATATCTAAATCTCTGTATGTATTACCTGTATCGTAAGTATGATACCAACTATACACTAAATCTGTTTCAAAACCTGGTGTTGCACTTCCTATAAAAGCTGGATAATTCCCTGTACCTGCCTTTAAAACTTCTTTATTATAATTATGTGTTGGGCTTATTTGCGTTGGATGATACGAAGGTGTTCGCTTTATAGTTTGGTTTATGTTAAAATTGGTTGCAACACTTAAACTAAAATCTTTGTACTGGAATTTATTTATGAAACCTCCACTAAATTCAGGATCTCCATTACCCACATAAGTATATAAATCTCTATGCTCTTCTCTTGTTAACTGGCTTCCATCAACCCCCTCTGATAGATTATAAAAATCTACTGCTGTTACTTTTTTTCCATCTTTCCAAAAAAGAGGCAAACCATTACTATCTAAACCTGCTGTTTTTATTGCAAAAACTGCATTTACTCCGTATCCTAATAAAGAAGGTTTAAAATCGTTTTCTTTGGTTTGAATTCTTTCTACTGTATTTTTGTTATGTGATATATTAAAGCTTGTACTCCACTTAAAATCTTCTTTGACAATATTTCTAGAGTTTATTGCTAATTCAACACCTTTATTATTTAATGTTGCCCAATTGGTATTAATAAAATTAAAGCCAGATTCTAGTGGTATTGCTTGTAATCCTATTAAGTCAGAGCTTTTACGATAATAATAATCTGCTGAAACGTATAATCTATTATTAAATAAACCTAAGTCAAACCCTACATTTGATGAGATTGTTTTTTCCCAACGTAAATCTTTGTTAGGGGCAGATATTACATTAATTCCTTGTTCAGAATTCCCTGGTAAAATAATTTCATCTTTATAATTCCCTACTACAAAGGGAGATGTTGATTTGTCTATATTTCCTTGTACCCCGTATGAACCTCTTATTTTAAACTCATTAACAGCATCTATATCAAAAAAGCTTTCTCTAGCTACATTCCAAGAACCTGCAACAGACCATAATGGTAAGTACCTAAACTCTGGATTTACTCCAAATAAGTTTGATCCATCATATCGTAAACTTCCAAATACTGTATACTTTCTATCATAAGTGTAAGAAGCTGTTCCGAAGAAAGAAGCGTAAGCATTTTCATTAATTGTTTTCTTATATGGGTTAAACAATTCATTTCCTAAAGCTCTTTCGTCTGTTATAGGTATAGTTCTTAAAGTATTTGTATTAAAACCAAATCCTTTTGTATGAATTTCAGTTCGTTTATCCTCTCTAAACTCGGTACCTAACATTACATCAACTTCATGAATATTATTTATAGAAGTGTTATAATTTAATGTTGTTTTCCAATTATATTGAAAAGCATCACTATTCCAGTTTTGATTAATACCTCCTTCTGGCATAAAAAAGGCATCGTTACCGTCTTCATCTTGGTATCTAGAGCCAAATCTATATTTTCTAGTGTAGTAACTGTTTTTATCTCCAAATTTTTCAGTTTGATCAAAGTCAAACTGCATACCTAATTGAGTATATAATGTTAAAGCATTATCAAACTTATATGTAAGATCAATTATTGGTTTAATAGAATAAGATGTTAACTCTTGATTTGTATTTTGTCTTTCTTCTAATGGATTGTATTTTAAATTTAAATCTGATCTTTCAATCAAGTCTGGGTCATAATTATAACCTCCATCTGCGTTGTATGGAGTGAAATAAGGGTTTACTCTTCTTGAGTAATTTGCTGGGTTAGTGTATGCATCTGCACCAGTAATATATGATGTGCTTTTATTTCTACTTGCAAAAACAGACACTCCTACATTTAATTTATCATTTACATCATAGTCATTTTTAAACGTAAGATTATACCTGTTTAAACCAGTACCTTTTGTTGTTCCTTCTTCATCAAAATATCCTAAAGAGAAGTAATATCTTGATTTTTCACTTCCACCTGAAAGTGTTAATCCGTATTGTTGATTTATTGCTGCTTGATACAACTCATTCCCCCAATTAGTATCTTTGTTTCTTAAGCTATTAATTGCATTCTGAGCTAACGGATTTATACTTGAAAAACCATTATTTTGAAAATTATTATATTCTCCATAGGCCTGTAAAATACGAGAAACTTCTCCTCTTTCACTTTGATAAGTTAAGTCTGATCTACGAGCTAAACCTAATTCAAAATCTACTTTCTCAGAAGCATTCATCAAGTTTAACCTATCAAAATCAGGACGTAAAGTTAAGAATGTGCTTGCATTAAAGTTTATCCTCATATTCCCCTCTTTACCTTTTTTAGTCGTAATTACAATTACTCCGTTTGCAGCTCTTGCTCCATAAATAGAGGTTGCAGAGGCGTCTTTTAAAACTGTTATTTCTTCAATATCTTCAGGATTGATTCCTGCAATTGGAAAAGATTTTAAGTTATCAATATTATCTTTATCTCTAAAATCTTTAGGAATATCATTTCCTTGTAAAGGAATTCCATCTAAAACCCACAAAGGATCAGAAGAACCGTTTAAAGTTGAAGTACCTCTAATTTGAATTTTAGCGGGTGCACCTGGAGCGCCACTAGTTGGTTGAACAAGTACTCCTGAAATTTCTCCAGAAAGCATCTGATCAATATTAGCTGTTCCTGCTCTTTTAACATCATCTGTTTTAATTTTTGCAAACGACGACGTAATTTTACGTTTCTCTATTTTTTGATAACCTGTTACGATAACTTCCCCTAAAAGCTCTTCCTTTTCTTTTAGTGTTATTATCATATCTGTACTTCTATTTTCTACATTTATTTTCTCTGTTTCAAAACCTATATATGATATTATAATATATTTTGTTTCCTTTGGTGCTTTAAAAGAGAAATTTCCGTCGAAATCAGTAGTTGTTCCAATCATTGAAGCTTGAATAACTCCTTCTATATTCGTTTTGTTACCAATTACTTTGGTTGAAGCGTAGATACTAACCCCCGGTAAAGTTTCATTTCTAGCTTCGTCTATTACCGTTCCACTAATCGTTTTTGTGTTTTGTGCAAAAACCGAAAATGGTATAAGAAGCAGTAAGTAAATTATTTTTTTGTTCATCATCTTAATTATTCAAATTATATTCAATTCTAGCTATTAAATCATTGTAGTGATTTTGAGTAGCCTTGTCCCCTTTCTTTCTTTTTCTTTTTAATAATTTTAAGATTCTTTCTAATTCAGCTCTCTTGTTTGAACCTACGTCTGATACCCTTGGTATATAAGAGAAATGTACATTTTTGAAGTTCTTACTTTTTAAGTTTGTTTCTTTAGTTTTCTTTAATAATATATTTCTATCTACTGTTAATACATCCACGTAATTTTTCTGGGTCATACGATCAAACATATCTATAGGTTTGTTATTAATCGTTTTCTTAAAAATAGCCTCGAAAAGTTCATTGAATAAGTACTCTTCTGTAAACACATCATTTTTGTCTGAAGCCAGTACTTTGTTCTCAATAATTCGCATTAATCTATCTGTTTCGATTAAACGATAAATCATATTTGTTTGATAAGCACGGTGCATGGAAATTGGAGAGTAAAAACGTTCACCATCAGGAGCGTCTCTTACTGGATATACTTTGTGTATAAGATCTGGAGCAAACAACCATTTTTGTGGTAAAATTGTTTCTTTTATGATATAATCGAGTGCTTCTTTTTGGATTTTGGTTGGTACTGGAACGAAAGTGTTTTTACCATCTCCATGTATTGTGTTATTTATATATATACCCCCTATGTTTGCCATTACATGTCCGCTGTATAGTTGCCATTGATCAATCACCGCTTTATAAAGCTTTGCTGCCTTATAATAATCTTCTCCTTCTTCATACGTCCATTTAATAATGTTTGGAACTATTCTTCTTAAGTTCTCTAATCCATACTTACTTGCTTTCACAGCGTCATCACCTAAATCTTCACTTTGAGACCTTGGATCTATAATATTTCTTTGTTGTGGACCATAAAAATACATTGGATCGTTTTCATGCTTTCGTATCCATTGATTTAATATGGGCAACTCTTCATGAGGTGTTTTTATATCTAACCAACGATATCCCCAGTTGATTGCATACTTATCATACACTCCTATTTTTGGACTAATTTCGGTTACATTATCACCTGGTTGAGCTACATAATTATAGCGAGCATAATCCATAATAGATGGTGCTGTGCCTTCCATTTTCTTGGTAAAACTAGCTGACCTTAACGAGTCTACTGGATAACTAAAAGAAGCCCCCATATTATGTTTTAATCCAAAAGTATGTCCCACTTCATGAGAAGATACAAATCTAATAGATTCTCCCATTATTTTATCAGAAAAAACATTAGCTCTTGCTTCTGGATTTATAGGTCCTGTTTGAACACGAATCCATTGGTGTAATCCTTTCATTAAATTATGCCACCAAATAATATCTGATTCTAAAATTTCTCCACTTCTTGGATCAACTATAGAAGGTCCCATAGCATTTTGTCTTTCAGAAGCTACATACGTTATTACAGAATAGCGAACGTCATCAATATCAAAATCTTCATCTTCATTTGTTACTTCCTTAACTACTACAGCATCTTTGAATCCTGCTTCCTCAAAAGCTTTATTCCAATCATATACTCCATTTTTTATGTATGACACCCATTTTTTTGGTGTTGCTGGGTCTATATAATAAACAATTTGCTTTTTTGGTGTTACTAATTCTCCTTTTTTATATTTCTCTACATCCTCCTTTTTGGGCTCAAGCCTCCAACGTGTAATTAATTCACGATGTTCTACTTCATGCTGACTATCAGAATAATAATCCATAGGCTTACTAAAATATCCTATTCTTTTATCTCCAAAACGTGGCTTCATTATATTTGTTGGTAACAAAACTATATTGGTTGTAACTCCAATTGACAGAGGTAGTGCTGCACTTTTTCCTTCAGATACACTGGTTGTTAAAAGAGATTTTACTACAATGTTTTTAGAAAAAGTTTTTAATTTCTCTATCTTAGATAGTTTTGTCTTAATACTCCCACCTAAGCCAATATTTGACAATAAGTCATTAAAGGTTTTATCTTTACCGTTAAAAACTCTGTTTACTTTAATTAATACTGATGTTTTCTTTTCGTTTTCTGACTCTATTTTAAACTCTTCTACAATAGATTCTCCAAAATTATTACGTACTGAACGAGTTATTGCATTATTTTTTGGTGAAGTTACTCTTGGGTTAATTGTTTTTACCCACACTTTATTTAATACGGTATCTTTATAAAACCTAATTAATTTAGTTTCATAGGCCATACCCTTATTTAATCCATGCCCGTTTAAAGCATAAGGAACTTGAGATATTTTGTTTACTATTAAAAAATCTTTTGAAAGCAATGAATCTGGGATTTCAAAGTAGATGTCTTCTTTTAATCTGTAAATATTAAACAGTCCCTCTTTTTTGTTTCCCTCTTTTTGTAATTTCTTGTACGAAACTTTACCAGTACTTTTAATAGTATCTGTTTTTTCTTCTTCTTTCTTTTGTGCTGCTACCATTGTGGTAAAAAACACCAAGAATAAACTAAGTACTTTTAAATTAATGTTCTTCATTTGAGAATGCCCCTTCATAAATTATGTTGTTATTAAGAAGAAACCAAATGTAGAAATGAAGATGTTTGATTAAAACTAAATGAGAGTGAAGTTACTTTATAAAGGAGTGAATTTTATTATTTTGACAACAAAGGCATATAACATTTAAAATCTTCATTAAAAACCTCTGTCTTAAATGATTTTACGTTATAAAATGCGTAGAAATTACTTAAATACCCTAAGCCCACGCTATAACTTGCTTCTTTCTTATTTTTTCTTGGATTATAATTATTACTTACTATTATCTGGTCTTCTTCAATTAAAACTTTAATAAAAAGAGGATTTTTTTTTGTTATTTCATTATGTTTAATAGCATTCTCAACCAATGTTTCTAATGCTAAAAAAGGAATTTTTTTTGATAAAACTTTTCCTCCACTATTATCTACAACAGATAGATTTATACTATTACTAAATCTAATTTTTTGCAAAAAGAAGTATTGCTCTAAAAAATGTAATTCATCTTTTACTGTAGCCAAGTTTGCTTCTCTTTCTTTTAACAAATACCTATATACCTCTGAAAGTTTTAATACAAATTGCTGAGACATTTTTTTATCTACTCCTATTAAAACATGTAAAGAATTTAGGGTGTTGAATAGAAAATGAGGATTCAGCTTTTTTCGTAATTGACTTAATTGTAATCGTGCGTTTTTTTGTTGATATTGCTCGTTACTAATAGCCAATCGTTTTCTTTCTTGTTCGTACTGAAGCGTTTTTAAATATTGACTCCTTAGTTGACCTCGAGAAAAAGCTAATATTAACATAAAGGTTAGTAATGCCAACAAACTCATCCATAATAAATATTGTTTAATATCGTTAACAGATTCTCTGATTGAAATATTTAAAGGGAAGCTTGTTATTAAAATTAACTCAGAGTTACCTACTTGTAACACATCATAATATCTTACCACTTCTAGGTTTAAATACTCTGATTTTACTGTTACTTTTATTGGCCCATTATTTTTCAATTCATTACTCTTCGTTTTTTTAATTATATTCTGGGGTGAAATAGTATTAAAAAATGTCTTTTCATATTTTCCAATGTAATTAGTATCTGGATGCAACATACAAACACCTGTTTTGTCTGTTACAATAACATACCCTCCATAAACACTATATTTTTGTGAAAAATAATTCCAATATTTTAATAAATTAATACTGTAGCCGTATACTATTGTAGTATTGTCTGATTGTTTTCTTACAATAATTTTCTGGTAATACGTAGTATCTTTTTGTGTTGATACTACTTCAAAAACCTGATTTTCTTTTTTTAATTTTCTAATCCTATGTAGGATTTCTTTTTCAAGTTTTTTTTCTCCTAAAAAAGAAGTATATACGGCCTCATTTTCTTTAAAAAAATAAATAAAACTAGCATCAATAATTTCCTCAGAAAAAGCTAGCTCGCTATTAAAAACCAATCGATTTTTAAGTTGCTCTCTCTTTAATACAGTACTGTTATCTATAATCTTTTCTGCTCCTGAAATAAACTTATCAAACTCGTTAAAATCAAATTGTAATATTCCTTTCTTCTCTCTTACGTTTTGAGTTGTTGCTTCTTCTACTAACCTCTCTGCTTCTGACGTAATTTTATTTGTTATTAATTCGTATCCAATAAAAAATAATATTATTAACGATACACTTACCAGCAGGTAGTATTGATGCTTTCTTTTTTTTAATGGAAACTTCATAAGAACTAATTATCCAACCATTTTTTAAACTCTTTAATTCTTTGAGCACTTACTAAAAGCATCTCTTCTACATTTAAGTTTGGTTGTAATTCTATTTTTATACGATTATTACTATATTTTGATATATTATTAATCGCTGAATGTTGAATAATATATTTTCTATTAATCTTGAAAAAGTATTTTTCAGATAGTTCTTCTTCTAAACTAGAAATTGTTCCATCATAAAGGTAACTTTCGTTATCAAAAGTAAACAAGAACAAGTACTTTCCTTGTGCCATAAAATAAGCGACTTCCTCTCTTTTAATAGAAATAGATAAACTTCCTTTTGACACCAAAAAGCGTTCTTTTTCTTTTTGATGCTGTATTTTACTGTTCATTTGTAACAATAATTTCTCAAGTTTATCAGTGTATCCTTTATTCTCATTAAGGTTTACATATTTTTCTATAGCTTTATTGAGTAGCTCTTCACTGTAGGGTTTTAATAAATAATCTATAGCAAAAAACTGAAATGATTTGATGGCATACTCATCAAAAGCTGTTGTAAAAATAATAGGAATTGAAATTTTCAACCTTTCAAAAATTTCAAAGCTATAACCATCTCCAAGGTGAATATCGCTTAAAATTAAATCGCAAGTGTTTTCTTTAAGCCAAAGAATTGAATCTTCTACACTTTCCAACCGCTTTTTTACAGAAATTGGATAAGGACTTTTCTGCAATAAGTTTTCTAAAGAAGTTGCTGCTAAATCTTCATCTTCAATTATTACTACATCTAATATTTTCATTTACTTTATAGAGATTTAAGAGGGTTCTCCAAAAGTATTAAATTATTTTTATCTTTAACTAAAGGTTATGTTTATGCTAAAAACTATATTTGATTTCTTAACATTTTACAACACCCGTTTTGCTTTAATAAAAGCTCGTTTCCAATAATTCTCATGTAGCGAGGTTACTATTACTCCTCGTGATGTAGTTGAATGTATAAAACGAATATCTCCATTATCTACAGAAGTTACCAACCCTACATGATTTACTTTTCCTCTTTTTCTTGAGGTTTTAAAAAATAACAAATCTCCTCTTTGAACTTCTCGTAAAGAAATATTTTCTCCTTGTAAATACATTTGATGAGACGTTCTAGCGATAGGCATGTTTCGTTGTTTAAACGAAGTAAAAATCAATCCTGAACAATCCATTCCTCTTTTCGTCATTCCTCCAAAACGATATGGCACACCTTTATAAGTAACTGCTGTCCATACTATTTTATCTGCAACTGTAATTTTGCTTGATGATTTAGTTGTTGCTAATTGTGTGTTTTTCTTAACTTTTGCTACTTTTTTTGTTCTTGTTTGGTATGTAGTACTTACATTTTTTGATGATCCACAAGAAATCATTAAAAATGATACTATACATATAAATAAGATTTTTTTTATCATGCTTTTTTATTTTTTCACTCCCGCAACAATCAACTTCGCTGTTTTTTCAGAAGCTCCTTTTCCTCCTAATTTTTGTTCTAAATCAAAATATGACAAAAATAATTTCTGGCGATGTTCTAACTCTAAAATACGTGTTAGTTCGTACTGTAAATTTTCTTTGGTAAAATCATTTTGTATCAACTCTTTTACCACTTCTCTATCCATTATTAAATTTACTAACGATATATATTTTAATGTTATTATTCGCTTAGCTATTTGATAAGAAATATTACTTCCTTTATAACACACTACCTGAGGCACTTTAAACAAAGCTGTCTCTAGTGTTGCTGTACCTGATGCAACCAAAGCAGCATGTGAAATACTTAACAAGTCATACGTTTTATTATTAATGAATTTTACATTGGCATCTCCAATAATTTCTTTATAAAACTCATACGATTGACTTGGTGCTCCTGCCACTACAAACTGATATTGTGGAAAATCTTTTACCAATGAAAGCATTACTGATAACATTTTTGTTATTTCCTGCTTTCTACTTCCTGGTAACAGTGCTATAACCTCCTTATGTCCAAGGTCGTGTTCTTTTCTAAACTTTTCGATAGAAACTTGCTCTCTTCCTGCAATTCCATCAATTAAAGGATGCCCCACAAAACGAACATTATAATCATACTTTTTGTAAAACTCTTTTTCAAATGGGAGAATTACAAACATTTGGTCGATATCTCGTTTAATATCTTTTACTCTACCTGCTCTACTTGCCCAAACTTGAGGTGATATATAATAATTGGTTCTAAAACCTTGCTTTCTTGCCCACTTAGCTATACGAAGGTTAAAACCTGAGTTATCAATAAAAATTATTACATCAGGATTAAATTGAGCAATATCTTTTTTACAAAAAGAAATCATTCCTAAAATCTTTCGTAAATTCATCAACACCTCAACAAAGCCCATAAAAGCACGCTCTTTATAATGCTTAACAAGTGTACCGCCAACTTCTTGCATTAGGTCACCTCCCCAAAAACGAATGTCAGCTTTCGGATCTTCCTTTAACAAGGCCTTCATCAAATTAGCTCCGTGCAAATCACCTGAAGCCTCACCTACAAGAATGTAATATTTCATGTATTAAAATTAGAAAAACTTTAAATATGCTGTTAATAAAGCTACAGCAATTGTAGTTATTAACACTCCTCTTGCTCTGTAATCTTGTTTTTTCTTTAAAAACACCCAAAAAACAAATAAGTTAGGTATTGCTGCCAGAGCTATTACAGAACCTAATACCCCTCCTTCTCTTATTTTAGAAATCGTTTCTGAAATACTAAGTTCTGAAATGTACTCTAAATAAACAAAGAAGCCACAAGTTGTTGCCAACAATGAGACTATGATTCCTATTAGTATTTCTTTTTTTATATGTCCCATGTGTGTAACTTTTGAATTGCGTGATGTGCTGTCATATCAAATTGAACAGGCACTACCGATATAAAACCATTTTCTAACGCCCAAATATCAGTATCTTGTCCTTTATCTCTATTAATAAACTCTCCTGAAAGCCAATAGTACTCTTTTCCGAATGGACTTTTACGTTTATCAAACGTTTCTTTCCAATAACCGTTCGCTTGTCTACATATACGAACTCCTTTAATTTCGTCTTCTTTCAACTTCGGAATGTTTACATTTAAAATTACCCCGTCAGGTAATCCGTTTAATAAAACATTTAACGCTATTTTTTCTATAAACTTACGTGCAGCTCTAAAATCAGCATGCCAATCAAAATCTAATAAAGAAAAACCTATTGCTGGAATCCCTTCAATACCTGCTTCAACAGCAGCACTCATCGTTCCTGAATAAATTACATTGATGGAAGAATTGGATCCGTGATTAATTCCTGAAACACATAAATCTGGTGTACGATTTAAGATTTCATTTTTTGCCATTTTAACACAATCTGCAGGCGTACCAGAACAACTGTACTCTATTTGTGGACCTTCATCAATGGTTATAGGGTTACAATGTAACACATTATTCACCGTAATAGCATGCCCCATTCCACTTTGTGGGCTATCAGGAGCCACCACCACTACATCCCCTATTTTATTCATAATTTCAATCAACATACGAATACCAGGAGCCGTAATTCCGTCATCATTCGTAACTAAAATCAAAGGTCTATCTTGCATAGTAAGTAAGTTTTACAACAAATGTAATATAAAAAATGGATTCTTTTTTTAACATTTTGTAAAGACAAATTGGTTCATTTTATGTGTAAAATTGTGGTAATCAAACCCAAGCATTATGGTACGGATTATTGTTTATGTAACTATTTTTATAATTTCTTCTTTTTTTTCAATTATTTCAGCACAAAACGCCCCCACAATACCATGTAACGAAATAGGTTATACCCAATTTGATTTTTGGGTCGGAAATTGGAATGTTTATAACACTGAAGGAAAATTAATTGGTCACAATAATGTTATAAAAACGCCTAATGCCTGTGCTATTCAAGAAAATTGGGATTCAAAAACATCCAAAAATAAAGGGACTAGCTACAATTATTACAATAAAAAAGATAATACTTGGAATCAGGTTTGGATTGATAACACTGGTTTTTCATTAGTTTTAAAAGGTAGTTTTAAAGATAATTCTATGACTTTAAAAAGTGATCTTATAAAAAATGATAAAGGCAATTATTACAATCAAGTTACTTGGACAAAAAACAAAGATGGTTCTGTAACTCAAGTTTGGAATCTTCTAAATGAAGACCATAAAAAGACTCAAGAAGTTTTTAGAGGCATTTATAAAAAGTAATAATGCTAAAAAATTGGCATTATTTTAGTAGCTTAGCAACACAACGACTCAACACAAATTAAAAAGACAGAAGATTTTATGAAGACGAAGTTTATTATACCATTTTTAGCAATCACACTTTTATTTTCTAATTCTGTTAGTTCTAATACAGTTCCTAACAACGATCCAGAAAAAGATCGTGTAATTGTTTACGTTTTAAAAAATATTTTAAGTCGATATCATTACGTTCAAAAAAAATTAAATGACGACTTTTCCGAACATGTATATAACACATTTATCGATGGACTTGATCCTAATAAACGTTATTTTACTCAAGAAGATTTAAAAGAATTCTCTCAATATAAATATCAAATAGACAATCAATTAAGAGACTCAAATATTGATTTTTACAAATTGGTGTATCAACGCTTTTTAGAAAAGATGGAGTCTGGTAAAAAGACCTATCGTTCCTTATTAAAACAACCTTTTAATTATAAAAAGAAAGAGGTTATTGATGTTGATTATGATAAGGTTCCGTATGCTAAAAACGAAACTGAATTAATGAATTACTGGAGAAAGCAATTAAAACTATCTATTTTAAGTAACATTGAAGACGCCGAAAACCAGCAAAACGAAAAAGCTAAAAAGGATAAAAGTTTTAAAAAGAAAAGCTTTAAACAACTAGAGGCTGAAGCAAGAAAGAAAGTCCTAAAAAATATGGACGATTTATATATGCGTATCGGTGAACTTGAGAACTCTGATTGGTATTCTACTTTTTTAAACAGTGTAGTAAGCGGTTTTGATCCACATACAACCTATATGTCTCCTCGAATTAAAACACGTTTTGATCAAGAGATGTCTGGTAAATTAGAAGGTATTGGAGCTCGTTTGCAAAAAAAAGGAATTTACACCCATATTGTTGAATTAATTTCTGGAGGTCCAGCATGGAAACAAGGTGAATTAGAAGCTGACGATATTATTTTAAAAGTTGCACAAGGTGATGAAGAGCCTTTAGATATTGTTGGAATGCGTTTAGATGATGCCATAAAATTTATCAAAGGAAAAAAAGGAACTGAGGTACGTTTAACTGTAAAGAAAAAGATTGATGGTTCTATTAAAGTAATTCCAATTATTAGAGATGTAGTTGAGCTTGAAGAAACTTTTGTAAAATCAAGTATTGTTGAAAAGAATGGCAAAAAGTATGGGATTATTAATCTTCCTAGGTTTTATATAGATTTTAATGACTTAAGCCGTAGAGATGCTGCTAAAGACATGGAAAAAGAAATTGAGCGTTTAAAAGAAGAAGATGTTCAAGGTTTAATTGTTGATTTGCGTGACAACGGTGGTGGGTCTTTAAAAACAGCTATTGAAATTGGTGGTTTATTCATTAACAAAGGACCAATTGTTCAAGTAAAATATCGTGGTGAAGATCCTTTAGTAAAAGTTGATACTGATCCAAAAATTCAATGGGAAGGGCCTTTAGTAGTAATGGTAAATGAATTTTCTGCTTCAGCTTCTGAAATTTTTGCTGCTGCAATGCAAGACTATAAACGTGGGGTTATTATTGGTGGTAAACAAACGTATGGTAAAGGAACTGTACAAAATGTATTACCTATAAACCGTTTTTATGAACAATATCCTAACGATTTAGGTGCTTTAAAAATGACCATTCAAAAGTTCTATAGAATTAATGGTGGTTCTACTCAAATTGAAGGAGTTTATTCTGATATTTCTTTACCTACCCGATATAGTTATATGGACTTTGGAGAACGTGATTTAGACGGTGCTTTGCCTTGGGATAAGGTACAACAAGCAAAATATACTGCTACGAATTCATACAGTAACTTTGCTGATGTAGTATACAACAGTAAACAACGTGTAATGAATAACGAAAAGTTTAATAAAATAAATGACTATGCTAAATGGTTAAAGAAAAATCAAGACGAAAGAGTCTATTCTTTAAACTATGATGCTTTTAAAAAGGAAAGCGAAGCTAAAACAAAAGAAGGAGAACAGTTTAAAGATATTTTTAAATTTGATTCTCATCTAACTTTTGTCTCTCCTAAATATGAGTTAAATTTATTTAAAAAGGATACTGTTTTAGAAGAAAAAAGAGTTGCATGGCATAAAAACCTTCAGAAAGATATTTATGTAAATGAAGCGCTAAACGTTCTTAGCGAGTTGAAAATGAACGATAATCATGTAGCTGTAAAACATTAAAAAAAGGGTTCATTCGAACCCTTTTTCTTTCTACTCATTTTATGTTAAAGAACACTTTTTTAAACTTGTTGGCTACTTACTCAAACGATAATAGCTTCAATATTTTATTGTGGCAAGAAATAGAAGAGCATTATACCAGTAAAAAAAGACATTATCACACATTTGAACATCTTGAAAATTTACTTTTTCAATTAACTCCTATAAGAACCAAAATAAGTAGCTGGAACACAATTCTATTCACACTGTTTTATCACGATGTTATCTATAATTCTTTAAAAAACAACAATGAAGAAAAAAGTGCTGAGTTAGCTGTAAAAAGAATGAATCAACTTTCAATTCCCAATAAAGTTATAGAAAATTGTTTTTCACAGATTTTAGCTACTAAATCTCATAAAACATCTGAAAATTCAGACACTAACTACTTTACAGATGCTGATTTATCTATCTTAGGTCAAAGCTGGGAAGTATATACTCAATATTATAAAAATGTTCGAAAAGAATATGCAGTTTATCCTAATATAATCTATAATTCAGGTCGTAAAAAAGCTTTACAGCATTTTTTAACAATGAAAAATATATTCAAAACAGAATACTTTTACCAAAAGTTTGAGGAAACAGCACGAAAAAATATTCAGAAAGAAATTGAACTATTATAATAGCCCAATTTTAACCACCAATCCTTCATTAGAACGAACATTAAACACTGTTTCATCCTCAAAAATTAAGTACTGTCCTTTAATTCCTACCAATTTACCTGTATACGTTCCTTCTTTCTCTAAATTCAAACTTTTAGGCTTTTTAGGGAACTTTTCAACAGGAAAATTAATATTCGTTTCAGTATTATTTGCTATGTAGTATTCTTTCGCTTCATCAGGAATAAACTCTTGTAATCGCTCACGCCACTCAACCAAGTTTTCATCCTTAATATCATTCTTTAGCATGGTTCTCCAATTCGTTTTATCTGCTACATGCTCTTTTAAAGCTACCTCAGTAATTCCTGCTAAATAACGATTAGGAACTTCTACTATTTCAATAGCTTCATGCGCTCCTTGATCTATCCAACGAGTGGGTACTTGTTGCTTTCTTGTCACTCCAACCTTTACATTACTTGAGTTTGCTAAATACACAATATGTGGCTGTAGCTGTACCCTTTTTTCATACTCCAAATCTCTATCTTCTTCTCCTAAGTGTGCTTTACTCAATTCAGGACGCATTATCCAATCTCCTGCAGTTGGAATTTCAAAAAAGCATTTTTTACAAAATCCTTGACGGTATATTTTCTTTTCTAAATGACAGTTTAAACACTCGTAAGTAACAAAACTTAAGGTTAATTCTTTATTCAATAACTGATTCATATTCAAAAAATCCACTCCCATATCTAAATAGTATTGAACAGTGTTTAAATTCTCGGTAGGCATTTTTTTTAAAACTCCTTGGTACTGCATGTCTTAAATTTTGTTACATTTAGCTTCACAAAATTACAGTAAAAAAATTGAATTAATAGTTAATCTATGACGTTTCCATTTATAAATTCAATCATCTCTTGGTTCTTAAAAAAGCGTAAACATCAAGTAGAGTTGTTTTTAAAGTATCCTATTGATGTTCAAAACGAGCTACTACTAAAGCTTGTAACTGCTGCTAAAAACACTGAATTTGGGAAACAACAAAACTTTTCTTCAATTAAAAGTTATACTGACTTTGCCAACAACGTTCCCATTCAACGTTATGAAAGTATTGAACCACTTATTGAGCGTTGTAGAAAAGGAGAGCAAAATTTATTTTGGCCTACACCTATACGTTGGTTTGCCAAATCAAGTGGTACTACCAATGCAAAAAGTAAATTTATTCCTGTAAGTGATGAAGCTATTGAATATTGTCACTTTAAAGCAGGAAAAGATATGTTATGCTTATATATCAATAACAATGAAAACGCAAAGCTTTTCACTGGTAAAGGACTCCGTTTAGGTGGTAGTTCTGCTGTATACGAAGACAACAACAGTTATTTTGGTGATTTATCGGCTATAATTATTGAAAACATGCCTTTTTGGGCAGATTTTAGCTCAGCTCCAAAGCAAGAAACTGCTTTAATGAGTGAGTGGGAAACAAAAATGGAAGCTATTATTAACGAAACCATTCATGAAAATATTACAAGCTTAGTTGGTGTTCCTTCTTGGATGTTAGTTTTATTAAATAGAGTATTAGAAAAAACAGGAAAGGATAATATTTTAGAAGTTTGGCCTAATCTGGAGGTTTATTTTCATGGAGGAATAAACTTTAACCCGTATAGAGAGCAGTATAAGAAACTCATTCCAAGAGACGATTTTAAATATTATGAAACCTATAATGCATCAGAAGGTTTTTTTGCTATTCAAGACCGAAATGATTCTGACGAAATGTTGTTAATGTTAGACTACGGAATTTTTTACGAGTTTATTCCAATGAGCGAATACAACGGAGAAAATTCTAAAGCAATTCCTCTTTCTGAAGTAAAAAAAGGCATTAATTATGCTATTATTATTACCACAAATGGTGGTTTATGGCGTTACTTAATAGGAGATACTGTTAAGTTTACCTCAACCAATCCTTATCGTATAAAAATTACTGGACGTACTAAGCATCATATCAATGTTTTTGGAGAAGAGTTAATTATTGAAAACGCTGAGGATGCTTTAAAAGTAGCGAGTGATAAAACCAACTGTGAAATTAAAGAATATACCGTTGGTCCTATTTTTATGAACGGTAAAGAAAATGGAGCCCATGAATGGGTTATTGAATTTAAAAAAGCTCCTGAAAACCTTACCTTTTTTACTGAAGAATTAGACGAAGCTTTAAAAAGCTGCAACTCTGACTATGAAGCTAAGCGTTATAATAATATGACTTTAGCAATGCCTAAGATACATCAAGCTCGTGAAGGCCTGTTTTATGACTGGATGAAGAAAAAAGGAAAATTAGGTGGACAACATAAAATTCCTCGTTTATCTAATAGTCGTGATTTTGTTGAAGAACTTTTAAAGCTATAGTTTACTATTCTGTTTTAATTTTAATAGGTAATTGGTACTTTGTTACTACTGGAATTTCTCTTTTGGTAGCGGGAGCAATTCTTGGTAATTTTTCTATTGCCAACTTTATTATACTATCTAATTCTGGTAATTGAGTCATAACAACACTAGAAGCAGTAACCTCAGTTAAAACAAATTTCCCTTCTTTATTAATTAGAATATCAATTAAAACTTCTTCATCTAAACTATTTTTAGTAACAAAATTATGTTGCTGTAAACTCGTCGTTATTCTTTTATGAATTTCTTTTCTAAAACAATTCGCTTTTGCTTTATCAAGTAGATCTTTACATTTATTAAAAGCAGGGTACTCATCTACTTTTGTAAAGTCAACTACTGTATCTACAACTTGTGAGTTATCTTTTTTTAAATATGAAAAGAAGTCACAAGAAGAATATAGTAAAGCACAAAATAAAAAAGCTACACAACGAGAATTCATCTTATTGATTTTAAGATGAATATACAAAATTAAATACTATTGTAAAATCTCTCCTTGTAAGAAATAGTACTTTTTAATTTCTTTTATTCTCTCTTTTGCATATTTGGTTAAAACTGAATCTTTTCTTTCAAAACGATTTACGTAGTTTTTGTAATGTTTATAAGCTATTCGTTTATCCTTATAATAATCTTCACTAGTTTTAGCTAGTTGGTACAAGGCTTTATAATTTTTTCTATTCTCTTCAAAAGCTCTTTTATAAGACTTTACCTCTTCTTTTGGGTTTCCTAATTTTTCGTACACTCTAGCTAATTGATAGTACTCAACATCTCGAGGCTCTTTACCCGCAAAAGTTGCCACCATATAATCTAGCTGAGCTTTATAAAACTTTTTCTTTTCAAAATTGATGTCTCCTAAATAGGTATACGCTTTAAAATCTGATCTATCAATTCTTATAGCTTTATTAAAGTACTTTTTTGCTTCGTCATATTTCTTTAGATTGAAAAAACAACGCCCTAGCATTTTCTGTGTGTAATGTTCGTTGGGCGCTATAGTATCTATTCTTTGTAAATACTGAATAGCTTCAGTAAACTTCTCTTCTCTATATAAATTATTAATTTTCAACTTATTTAAGTTGATATGATTCGGGTTCACTACCAAACCTCTATTTATAAAAATGTTTGCTGAATCTTTATCTCTTAATAAAGTGTAGGCTAATGCTAAGTGGTGAATAGACTTAATGTGAGTTGTATCATTTTTATAAGCTTCTAAAAAACTATTTATTTTTAGATTTCTTTTTTTTAACATTCCATAAGCAACTCCCAATCGGTAATAATAATTTGCATTTGTACTATCTTGTTTAATGATATTTTTAAAAGTATCGATTGCTTTTGCAGGTTGCTTGGTTTGTGTATACAATTTTCCTAATTGATACTTAATGAGTAAATTTTCAGCATCATCATTTATAATACCTTCATAAACATCAATAGCTTTTTGTAGTTTATTCTCTTTTTTATAAGCTTTTGCTAACTTTATTTTTACTGAATAATCATCTTTTAACTCCAATGCTTTTTCGTAATATATAGAAGCTTTTTTATAATCATCAATTGAAGCGTAAATAGATGCTACTTTTGAGGTTGATTGAAAAGTAGTATCTAACTCATGTAACTTTGTTAATGCTGTTTGGTAACGTCCTATATTCACTAAACTATCAATAGTTTTAAAAGTCGAAACTTGTGCCTCGACTTTTAAAATTCCTATTACAAAAACAATAAGTAAAATTTTATTTCTCACGTTTCTATTTTTGGTGTTGTTCATAAGTTATCTAAGCTGGCAATATAGTTAATTATACATTAAAATGTGATAGGCAATACAAACCCAGTTCTTACAATTTTACCATTCTTTTCTCCTGGTTTCATTTGAGGTAATTTTTTTAGCATATCAATTGTGTGTGTTTTTAACTCTGGATGCGGTGCACGAACTTTAAAACCAAATACTCTCCCATCTATTCCAATTTTAAACAAAGCATAGATTCTTTTTTTTCCAGAAATCTCCTTTATTGAGTCTGCTAACTTTACTTTAAAATTCTTTTTCACAAACTTCATCATACTTAAATTAAAACATTTTCTATCACCTTCTTCACACCCAGGAAATGTTGGAGCTTTATCCAAACTAGAAAATGGTACATCTTCCACTTCACTCATGTTTTCTTTTATAATATTCTTACTTCTCTTCTCACTAAGTTTTACACTTGAGCACGCAGTATATAAAATCATGCTTCCTAGTAATGGAATTAACAGCAAATACTTTAGTTGTTTTACTTTTTTTGATTGTGTTTTCGTCATCATAATAATTCGTTTTTTGATTAATGAATGTTTGTAAAATTGATTAATGAATGAAATATGCTCGACCTGAAAAATATCAGCAAGTAAATGGTTGATATAATTTTCTTTTTTATCTGATTTGCTGGCTACAGCATCTGAAATATATTCATGAACTAACGATATACGATTCTGGTACACATACACCATTGGATTAAACCACATAATTATTTTCAAAAACTCAAAAAACAACAAATCTAATGTGTGTTTCTGTTCGCTATGTACTAATTCGTGCTGAATAATTTTTTCTTGTTTTGACGATGGAATATCCTTTCCTAAAAAAATATAATTGAAGAATGAAAACGCCTTCGTTTCTTTTGGCAATAAAACCAACTTATAATTTTCTTTTCTAGCAACGCCATATTGTAAAATTAATCGTATAATACGCTCTAATTTCACTAAAAACACAATAAAAAACAATAAACACCCAATCCAAAATAGTACATCTAAATAATTGAAAGATTGATACCAAGACGCTTTTTCAATGACTTTTTGAGGTGATAACACTACCTCTGGCAACAAAATATAATACTCTTTAGGAACAGCCTTTTGAACTGTTGAAATTTTAAACAAAGGCAATACAAACGATAGCACTGCTGTACCCAACAAATACCATCGGTTTTTGGTAAAAAAGGTTTCTTTGCTTAAAAAGAAATCGTACACTGCTACAAAAAGAACTTGAAATAATACAACTTGAATGATATAATTTATCATGACTTCTTATTTTTATTCACTTCTTTTAAAATACTCTCCAGCTCTTGAATATCCATTTTGTTTTCTTTCATAAAAAACGACACCATGCTTTTAAATGAGCCTCCAAAATAGCCGTTCATTAACTTATGTAAACTCTCATTACTATACTCTGACTTTTCTACCAATGGATAGTAGACATATCCCCTACCTTTTGACTCGTGCCCCACAAACTCTTTGGTCTCCAAAATCCTTATAATAGTTGAGACAGTATTATATGCTGGTTTTGGCTCAGGTAATTCAGTTATTACTTCTTTTACTGAAGCTTTTTTTAACTTCCATAATACCTGCATTATTTGCTCTTCTGCCTTCGTTAATTGTTTACTCATGATATCTTTTTATAAATATTTCCGAAACAAATATAACTATAAAATTAGTTAAAACTAATTTTATAGTTAATAAATATGTAACAAAGCTTTTATATCTTCGTCTTATCAATAAAAAGGTTAATGGATATATTTTTAGTAATACTCGGTTTTGTATTTGCTTGTTTAGGAATTATTGGTTCATTTTTACCAGTATTACCAGGCCCTATTACTAGCTGGGTAGGTTTGTTATTATTACATTTAACAAAAGCTGTTCCTCAAAACTGGACATTTTTGGGAATCACTTTAGCTATTGCTGTCATTATCTTTTTTCTTGATTACTTTATCCCTGCTATGGGAACTAAACGTTTTGGCGGCACCAAATATGGAGTATATGGCACTACTATCGGATTAATTATTGGACTACTCTCTCCTATTCCTTTCGGAATTTTAATTGGCGCTTTTGTAGGTGCTTTGGTTGGTGAATTAATTTACGACAGTAGAGACACTAACAGAGCGATTAAAGCTTCTTTTGGTGCTTTTTTAGGTTTTTTAGCTTCTGCAACCATTAAATTTTCAATTTCTATGGTATTCTTAGTGCTGTTTTTTGTTAAGTTCTGGGAATATAAAGCTGCTTTCTTTTAGAAATAAGCTTGTTATATTTAGCTTTTTACTTCCAATCATGAGATTCCTCCTCGTACTTCGTTCGGAATGACAGGTATTCATGATTTAAGAAGTCAGCAATTACACTTAGTCCCCAGATTGAAGCATTTGTTTGAGCTTCTCGAAGAGAGCGAGTGCGGAAAGCGGGAAATAGCTTCAGAATAAACGTAAATAAAATGCAAAAAAAAAGCAACCCATCTAAGGGAAGCTTTCCATTGGTTAACAAAACCATGATACTATTTAAAGTATCTAACAACACAACTAAATGCTGTCCTTTTAAAATTAGACAGCCTGCAAATATACATTCTTTTTAGAAACTCACAAATAAAAAATAACTTTTTTATAAAATCTATGTGATACTACCGTTGTCTAATTTTGTAATTGATTGTATCTTTGCACCTTTAAATTAAAATTACTTAAAAATTAAGTCAATGCAATTATCAGAACAAGAAGTTGTACGTAGAGAAAAACTATCAAAATTACGTGAACTGGGTATCAATCCATATCCAGCAGATTTATTTCCATTCAATTCAAATTCCAAACAGATTAAACAGGAGTTTAAGGAAGGTAAGAAGGTAGTTATTGCTGGTAGGTTAATGTCTCGTCGTATTCAAGGAAAAGCTTCTTTTGCTGAATTGCAAGATAGTGAAGGACGTATTCAAGTATACTTTAACAGAGATGAAATTTGTACTGGTGAGGACAAAACTTTGTACAACGAAGTATACAAAAAGTTATTAGATATTGGTGATTTTGTAGGTATCGAAGGAGAGTTGTTTAAAACTCAAGTTGGAGAAACCACCGTGATGGTAAAAGATTTTAAATTATTAAGTAAGTCTTTAAAGCCATTACCATTACCTAAAGTAGACGCTGAAGGAAATACCTTTGACGGTTTTACAGATCCTGAAATGCGTTACCGTCAGCGTTATGCTGATTTAGTTGTGAATCCACAAGTAAAAGAGGTTTTTGTAAAGCGTACTAAATTATTCAACGCGATGCGTCAGTTTTTTAACGATGCTGGATACTTTGAAGTAGAAACACCTATTTTACAACCTATTCCAGGTGGTGCTGCTGCAAGACCATTTATTACGCACCATAATGCATTAGACATTCCGTTGTACATGCGTATTGCAAATGAGTTATACTTAAAGCGTTTGATTGTTGGTGGTTTTGACGGTGTGTATGAGTTTTCTAAAAACTTCCGTAATGAAGGAATGGACAGAACTCACAACCCAGAATTTACGGCAATGGAAATTTATGTAGCTTACAAAGACTACAACTGGATGATGGAGTTCACCGAAAAATTATTAGAGCACTGTGCTTTAGCTGTAAACGGAACTACGGAAGCTACTTTTGGAGAGCATAAGGTAGATTTTAAAGCTCCGTATGCACGTGTTACGATGGCAGATTCTATCAAACACTTTACTGGTTTTGATATCAACGGAAAATCGGAAGATGAAATCCGTAAAGCTGCTCAAGACATGGGTATCGAGGTAGATGACACGATGGGTAAAGGAAAGTTAATTGATGAGATTTTTGGTGAAAAATGTGAAGGAAACTACATTCAACCAACATTTATTACCGATTATCCAAAAGAAATGTCTCCATTGTGTAAAGAACACCGTGACAATCCTGAATTAACCGAACGTTTTGAGTTAATGGTATGTGGTAAAGAAATTGCCAATGCATACTCTGAATTAAACGACCCTATCGATCAACGTGAACGTTTTGAAGCTCAGTTAAAGTTAGCTGCGCGTGGTGATGATGAAGCTGGTGAATTTATCGATCAAGATTTCTTACGTGCGTTAGAATATGGTATGCCTCCTACTTCTGGATTAGGAATTGGAATGGACCGTTTAATTATGTATTTAACGAACAATCCTTCAATTCAAGAAGTGTTATTCTTCCCACAAATGAAACCTGAGAAGAAAGCTCCTACAGTTGAATTAAACGACGATGAAAAAGCTGTATTAGCTTTATTAGAAAAAGCTGAAAGAATAGGTTTAAATGAGTTAAAAACTCAAAGTGGTTTATCTAATAAAAAGTGGGACAAAACTATTAAAGGACTAACTAAAAACAGTCTTGCTAAAGTTGAAAAAACAGCGGAAGGTTTATTTGTAGAAATCGTATAAGTTATTTCTGAAACTTAATATAATTAAAAAGCAATCTTACTTCGGCTACGCTCAGTAACCAGTAAGGTTGTTTTTTTTGTTTGATATTTCTACCATTTTAAATAACTTAGCTACTAACGGATATGAGTTATCAAATTGAACTCATATTATCAATAGCATTACTGTGTACAATATAAAAATGAAAAATCCCTATAAGAAACATCTTGATATTTTTTTTGAAACAATAACAGATTTCAAACATACAGCAAATAGAATGAATAAAGTTCTATTACAAGATGTTGAGAAGTACACAACTGAACAGGCTAAGTTTATTTCAGGAACATCTCTTATAATAGGTGATTGGACTGGACCAACTGATAATGGGTGGAAAATAAATTTTCATACTGGAATTACAAAATCAACATTTAAAGAAAACTACGCTTTAGAGGTTGAAAAAGTACTATCTAGAGAATTTGGACTAGCATTCTCACAATGTTATGAAGCTTTTGAAACTCTTTTAAAAGATTTTATTTATTTGAAAATACAAACTGATAAAAATTTCAGAGAAAAATTAAAATCCGATAAAGATTACTCAAGGGAAAAGCTAAAAGGAGGTGAAGACATTTTTAAGCTAATAAAAAAAGCTTGTGGAAAAAGATTTGTTAAATATTCTAAGGAAAATAATAACAACTTCAAGCTCAGCGAACTTTTCAAAATAATTTCAGAAATTAGGCATTCTATTACTCATTCAAAAGGAAAACTAAAAACCTCTAAAATCCCAAATGACAAATATTACAAATCTCTTTTTGAGCATTTGTTACCATTAAACAAGCTCGAAAATGAATCAATACAATTAAATTTTGATTACAAAAATTTTGACAGACTCATAATATACTTATCTGAGTTTGGGTTTCAAATCTATAAAATGTTGAGCTTAGAGGATAATTATGAATGGAGAATATAAAACTATATAACTCCCCAATTATAATAAATTAAATCTAGTTCAAATCTACTCTAAATCCTTATCTAAAATTATTAACTTATACTTATTAACCGTCTGTTATATGAGACCAGCTATTAAACTCTTTTAAACTCAAAGTTTTTTCATATCTTTAAAGAGCTATGAAAAAATTGTTAGAGTATCCTCCTTTTCACTTTTTGTTGTGCCTTATTATTGGTATAACACTTCAGTTTTACACACAGGTTTGGCTGTATAACTTTATATACTTGTTCTATTCTTTAATAGGGTTTCTCGTTAGTCTTTATTTTTTAAAAAGAACTCAAGCACGAAAAATTTTTAGTATAGCCACATTATTGTTCTTTGTTTTTATCGGAATTAGCTCCACCTATATTCACAACCCGAAGAATTATAATAGCTATTACGAACATCGATTAACTGAGAATTCTACTTATATACTTGATATACAAAAAGTATTAAAACCGGGAAATTACTACACAAAATATGTAGCTAAAGTTTCACAAGTAGATTCTACTAAAACCACTGGATATATTCTTCTAAACATTCAAAAGGACAGTTTATCACCTATATTAAAGGTGGGTAATCGAATATTTATCACAACTCCTTTTAAAGAATTAATTCCGCCTTTAAATCCACATCAATTTGATTACAAACAATATTTAGCAAAACAGTATGTTTATCATCAAGTATTTATAGATGATCATCAATTCAAAAAACTTGAAAACTCAAAGCTTTCTTTAATCAGTTTATCTGCTCATATTAGAGGTAAAATACAAGATTCCTTAAAAAAGTATCATTTTACAAACGATGAATTTGCTGTGATTAATGCTCTATTGCTTGGTCAACGTCAAGAAATTTCAAAAGAGTTATTAGAAAGCTACACCAACGCGGGCGCTATTCATATTCTTGCCATTTCAGGACTCCACGTAGGAATTTTATTATTACTACTCTCCTATCTACTTAAACCTTTAGAAAACCTTCCGCATGGAACAATCATTAAAGTCGTTTGTGTTATCTTCTTACTTTGGTCATTTGCTTTTATAGCTGGTTTATCTGCCTCAGTAGTTAGAGCAGTAACTATGTTTACTTTTGTAGCTATCGGGTTATCCTTTAAACGAAAAAAGGTTATTGAGTTTTCTTTAATAAGCTCCATGCTATTTTTACTTTTAATAAAACCGATGTTTTTATTTGATGTTGGGTTTCAATTAAGTTATTTAGCAGTTTTTGGTATTGTTTGGGTACAACCTTTACTTTACAGTATTTGGACACCTAAATTACGATTTCTCGACAAAGGCTGGCAACTATTTACAGTTTCTATAGCTGCACAAGCAGGAATTTTACCAATTAGCTTGTATTACTTTCATCAGTTTCCAGGGTTGTTTATCCTATCTAACTTAATTATCATTCCTTTTTTAGGTACAATTTTGTTTGGTGGAATTGTAATTATTATACTAGCAACGTTTAATATATTGCCTCAATTCTTGGCGAATATATATGGATCAATTATTTCTTTGATGAATTATTTTGTTAGTTGGGTTTCGAAACAAGAAGTGTTTTTATTGAAAGAACTTTCTATGTCTTTTGAAGCAATGATAGCTTGGTACATATTCATTATTTTCTTATTTCAACTTTGGTTTCGTAAAACCTATAATAATATTGTACTCTTTTTAACTTCAACTATTATTTTACAAGGGGTTTATTTATATGAAAAAAGCCAGCGAGTAAACAAAAGTGAATTTATTGTATTTCATAAAAGTAGGTATTCAATTTTAGGAGAAAGAAACAGGAACAAGCTTAACGTTTTTAGTTCACTAAATGACTCTATTCTTCTGCAAGAAAAAATTTTACAATCTTACAGAGTTGCTCAAGGCATTATTTCTAAAAATATTGATTCGATATCATACATTGCTTCTTTCAATAACAAACAAATTTTAATTGTAGATAGTTTAGGGATGTATCAAATAAAAAAACTTAAAAACCCAATAGTGGTTTTAAAAAATAACCCAAAAATAAATTTAAGCAGACTTATTTATTGGCTAAAACCAAAGCAAATCATTGCTGATGGAAGTAATTACAAATCGTACATTAACGGGTGGAAAGAAACTTGTTATAAACAAAAAACACCATTTTGGTATACTGGTCAAAATGGTGCTTATATTATAAAAGAATAAGTTTTTACATGGCACTTTTAAAGTTCTTTTCAAACTCTGTCCAAGGTGTATTTTTATAATTATCTTTGTTAAAATACGCCAGTATTTTCTCAAATCTTTTTTCTTCTAAGTAGCCAGGTACGTTTTGTAATAATTGCTTATCAGTATTAAAAAAAGCTGTTGAAGGATAACTTAATTGTCCTTTCATAATAGCAGCCGCTAACTCGTGATAACCTCTTCTTCCCTGAGACTGGTATTTAAAGGTTTTTCCTTGAAATGTAATATCATGTTTAGCTTCTCCGTTTAACTTTACTGGGTAATAGTGTGTATTGATATACTCAACAATTACTTTGTTTTTGTAAGTGGTTTTATCCATCTTTTTACACCAACCACACCAATCGGTGTAAATATCTACTAAAATTGGTTTAGGGTCTTTCTCACTCATTTCCATCGCTTCTTCAAAGCTTAACCAATTTACCTTGTCTTGTGCCTTTACTCCATATGAAATAAAGGTTAAAACTACTATTAATATTATTTTTTTCATACTCTTTAAGTCTCAATAAGTGTTCCAAAATTACAAAAAAACCTGCCTATATTTAAAATTGACAGGTTCTAAAAATATTGTTTTAACTTTTATTTAGAGTTATTTAACTCCATGCATTAGTTTTTTAATTAACGGATTTAAAGCTATTACTAACAATCCTGCTAATGTTGGAACTATTGTGAAAATTAAAAAGAATGTTGATAGGCTATATTCTTTTGTTATGTTTTCTATTTGACCTCCTAAAACAGCTGCTGCTTTATTTCCTATTGCTATTGCTAAATACCACATACCAAACATAAATGCAATCATTCTTGCAGGTACTAATTTAGATACATATGATAAACCTACTGGAGAAAGACATAACTCCCCTAAGGTATGAAACAAATATGCTAATATTAACCATATCATACTCACTTTAACTCCATCGGTTATTCCATAAGATCCAAATGCTAACAACCCAAAACCTACTGCCATTATGATTAGTCCTAATCCATACTTTACAGCTGCAGACGGGTTGTATTTTGAATCCCACCATTTAGAAAAGAAATTAGCAAAGGCTATAATAAAAAATGAGTTTAATATTGAAAACCATGATACTGTTATTTCAGAAGCTTCTGCGGAAAACTCACGATATAACATCCAACCTACCAATGCCCAAACTCCTAGAAAACATATTGCTAACACAAAGTTGGATACAGGAATTCTTTTTCCTGTTTCTTTTCCTAATAAAATTAGTACCCAAGTAATAATAGCTAACGGAATTACAGTTAATAGTGTATTTACAATATTAAAAATTGTTTGTGCATTACCTGTTAAAACTCTATCAACATTATCACGAGCAAAAAGCACTAAAGAAGAAGCTCCTTGTTCGAAACTCATCCAGAAGAAAACAGTAAAAAAAGCAAATATAATTACAGCAATCATTCTATCTCGTACAACCTTAGCATAACGAGATATACGAGAAATAGTTAAAACTAAAAATACTATTAACCCAAACAGTACAGCTACATATTGTCCTTCAAAATTTCCTATTTTAAGAGCTCCAAAAACATCTATACCTCCAATTTTTGATAAAGGATCGTTAATAGCGTATCCTAAACCTATAACAGAGGAAATTACAATTAATATTTTATCTAAACCTGTGAAAGGATTTCTTTTATCCTCTTCTTTTGAGTTTAGACCAGAAGTTTCAACAACATTATTTTCTTCTTTTGAAGGAACATCTCCTATAGTTCCAAATAATGGTTTTGCTAACCAAAACTGTAAAGTACCTAATAACATGAAAATTCCTGCTAAACCGAACCCCCAAGACCAACCTATCTTTTCAGCTAAATATCCACATAACATCATTCCAAAGAAAGCTCCTGCATTAACTCCCATATAAAATATAGTATATGCTCCATCTTTTTTTTCTGGTAAGTCTTTATACATCTCAGAAATAATAGATGTCATATTAGGTTTAAAGAAACCTGTACCAATTACTAATAAAGCTAAACCTACATACAACCAAAACTCAGTTTCAATAGCCATAGCAGCGTGACCAAGTGTCATAATAATAGAGCCTATAACAACTGCCCAACGATATCCTGTTAATTTGTCTGCTAAAATTCCTCCTAAAATTGGGGTTAAATACAATAACATTGCATAAGTACCAAATAAAGCACCTGCATTTTCTGCTGACCATTCCCAACCAGGGTTAGTTCCAATAGCTGCTGCTGTTAAGAAGTTAACTAATAAAACACGCATTCCGTAAAAAGAAAAGCGCTCCCACATTTCTGTAAAAAATAGCACAAACAACCCTGATGGATGGCCTAGTACTTTTGATTTGAAAAAATCGTTTGATGTAACTGAACTCATATTTATTTATCGTTTATATATAACAAACCTCATGATAAAGATTATCATGAGGTTAAATGCTCCTTATTATTTTACTCCGTGCATTAACTTTTTAAGTGGGAAACTTAAAAGAAATAATACTATACCTCCTCCTATTGGAATCCAAACTAAGATATTAAAGAAATCAGACATAGAAGATTCTTGAGCTATCTTTTCCATGTAACTTGAAAAAGTTCCTGCAATCATATTACCCATGGCAGATGCAAAAAACCAAATACCAAACATAATACCTAATAATCTTTTTGGTGACAATTTATTTACATAAGAAAGACCAACTGGTGATAAACTTAACTCTCCCATAGTATGTAATAGGTAAGCTAAAACTAAAAAGATCATACTAGCCTTTTGTATGGAATCTCCTCCAACATTTGCTGCTCCAAGTACCATTGGTATAAAACCTAATCCAAGTAATATTAATCCAATAGCAAACTTTTGAGGTCCGTTAGGGTTATATTTTGTTTTTGCTAATTTTTGCCAAACCCAAGAAAATAATGGCGCTAAAGTGAAGATAAATAACGCATTTAAACTTTGAAACCATGTTGCTGGTACCTCCGGGTTTTCATCAAAAAACTGATTATAAATCATATATCCAATAATTCCCCACAAAATAACAACACTTAGTGCCATAAACATCATTGCTGTAGCATACGTTTTACCAATTGCTTTAAACATTCCTACAAATAACCATGTTAAAATTATTACTGGTAAAGCTGATAGTAAAGCTCCAAAAATTTTAAATACAATTACTCCTGTCCCTTCTAAACTTCTATCAGTATATTCACTTGCAAAAATATTCATACTCGAACCTGCTTGCTCGAAAGCTGCCCAGAAAAAGATAGAGAAAAATGCTAAAACACCAACAACTATTAACCTCTGAGTTTCAACTTTTGTTAATGGCTTTTTTTCTATTTCTGTAGTTTCTTTAGAAACTTCTTTCTTTGGCGCTAATCCAATTTCTCCAAACATTTTTTGTGCTAAATGGAACTGAATCAATCCTATAAACATAAATATACCTGCTAATCCAAACCCATAATGCCAACCTAAAGTTTCTCCTAAATAACCACATAAAATTGACCCCAAGAAAGCTCCTACGTTAATTCCTTGGTAAAAAATAGTATACCCTGAATCTTTTTTATCACTTCCTTCTGGGTATAATTGCCCTACAATTGAAGATATATTTGGCTTAAAAAAACCATTTCCTATAATTAATAAACCAAGTCCTAAGTAAAACGCTGGCATCGGTTCAAAAGCTAAAGATATGTGCCCTAATGTCATTAACACAGCTCCTATAATAATGGCTTTTCTAAATCCTAAAATTTTATCAGCAATAATCCCGCCAATGATTGGAGTAATGTAAACAAGCATTGTGTACCAACCGTATAAGCTACTAGCATCACTTTTAGTCCACCCTAAACCCGGATTATCACTTGCTACTTCGCTAATTAAATATAAAACCAGTAGAGCTCTCATACCGTAGTATGAAAAACGTTCCCACATTTCTGTAAAGAACAACATAAATAATCCTACTGGATGTCCAAATATTTCCCGTTCGGTTGCTACATTTTTAGCCATAATATATTGTTTTAGTTTATAAGTTGTTTTTAATAAAGTTGGTCATTTTGGTATACAGGTGTAAACGAGTATTTCCTCCATAAATACCATGATTCTTGTCCGGATACATTCCCCACTCAAATTGCTTATTTGCTTGAATTAAAGCCTCTGCCATTCTATAAGCATTTTGAACATGTACATTATCATCACCTGTTCCGTGAATTAGTAAATATTTTCCTTTTAATAATTCTGGATAATTCAATGGCGAGTTATCATCATACCCTGCAGGGTTTTCCTCTGGAGTACGCATGTAACGTTCTGTATAAATTGTGTCGTAAAAACGCCATGTAGTAACTGGTGCCACAGCGATAGCTGCTGCAAATACATCATTTCCTTTTAATAAACAGTTCGTACTCATATGACCACCGAATGACCATCCCCAAATACCAATTCTATTCGCGTCAACATATGGTAACTTTGCTAACTCTTTAGCCACCGAAATTTGGTCTTCAGTTTCATACTTCACCAAGTTCATATAAGTAACTTTCTTAAAATCACGACCTTTAAAACCTGTTCCTCTACCATCAACACAAACAACAATATATCCGTTTTGTGCTAACATTTGGTGCCAATAATCATTTGAACCATTCCAACTATTTTTTACATTTTGAGAACCTGGCCCTGAATATTGATACATTAAAACTGGATACTTTTTATTTACATCAAAGTTTGCAGGCTTAATAGTGTACATATTTAAGTCGTTACCGTTAACATTAATAGTAGAAAACTCTTTTTTACTTAAATTATACCCTGCAATAGTTTCTTTTAAAGCTGCGTTATCTTTTATAGTTTTTAATACCTTACCTTCATCATTTCTTAGCGTGTACACTGGTGGTGTATTTGCATCAGAAAAAGTATTGATGAAATAGTGCATGTTTTTACTAAAAGCAGCGTTGTTTGTTCCTGTAGAGTTACTCAATAGCTTTTTGTTGTTACCGTCTAAAGAAATGCTATACACTCCTCTATTAATAGAACCGTTTTCTACTGATTGGTAATAAATAGTTTTCTTATCAGCATTATATCCGTAGTAAGAAGTAACTTCCCAATTTCCTTTCGTTACTTGATTCAATAACTTACCATCTTTATCATAGTGGTAAATATGGTTGTATCCATCTTTTTCACTTGTCCAAATAAAGCTATTATCGTCTAAAAAAGTTAGGTCGTCTGTAATATCTACATATGCTTTATCTGTTTCGTTTAAAACGATAGAACTATTAAAAGTAGTTGCATCAACAAAATACATTTTTAAATCATTTTGATGACGGTTCAATGTTCTAACAGCTAATATGTTTGGATTGTTTGTCCAGTTAATTCTAGGAATATATTCATAATCTCCTACTCTAATTTCTGCAGTTTTATTTGTTTCTAATGAAAATATACGTAAAGCTACTTTAGCATTTTCTTCACCTGCCTTTGGGTATTTGAATACATGTTGTGTTGGGTATTTTTCTTTTCCATACACATCCATTGAAAAAGTTTTAACCTTACTTTCATCAAAACGTAAATAAGCTAAGTTTTTGCTATCTTTACTCCATTCAAAAGCTTTTACAAAACCAAACTCTTCTTCATAAACCCAATCAGTAATACCGTTAATGATTTCGTTCTTTTTACCACTATTGGTAATTTGAATTACCACATTGGCATCTGAATAATCTTTAATAAATAAATTGTTGTCTTTAGCGTATGCTATTTTTTTACTATCAGGAGAAAAAGTTGGTTCTTGAATATCTGTACCAATTAAGTCTAATGATTTTTTAGCAATATCATACACATAATAAGTACCTAAATATGAATGACGAAAAATTTGCTTAAAGTTCGTTCCTAAAATTAATTTGGTCTCATCATTATTAAAACTATATGATTGAAAATATTTCAATCCTGCTAAATCTTTACTATCAACAATCGTTGCAACTTTTTCTAAAGTTTCATAACTGTATTTATCTACAGTAGAACTTCCATTCTCATAATTTAATAACGAATAAAAATCTCCATTCATAGAATTTAAAGAGTTCATATAATCGGCTCTAAATGTGCCTTTTCGCCATATATCCTCTAAAGAAATATCTTTTTTTTGAGCTTGTACTAGCGAAGATATCCCTATAAACAATAATAATAATTTCTTCATGTTAAGTTGTTGTTTATCTAAAAAGTTTGCCAAGTTTACGGAAAAATAGCCAAAAACCCGCTCAAAAAAATCATAAAAACCAAATAACACAAGCATTTTAACATGATTCACGTATCTTTGAGCCATCAAAAATGAATTGAGAATGTCTAAAACGATCTCTGGTTTTTCTAAACTTACCAAAGAAGAAAAAATAGACTGGTTGGCTAAAACTTACTTTAACAATCAACCAGAAATTATACAAACTATTACGCAATATTGGAATGTAGACGAGAAGTTACAACAATTGCATGATGATTTTATTGAAAATACCATTTCTAATTTTTATATGCCTTACGGCATTGCTCCTAACTTTATTATTAACGGACGCAGTTATGTAATACCAATGGTGGTTGAAGAAAGCTCTGTTGTTGCTGCTGCTTCTTTAGTTGCCAAGTTTTGGAGTACTCGTGGAGGATTTAAAACAGAAGTAATTTCTACTACAAAAATTGGTCAGGTACATTTTATGTATGCTGGTAACAAAAAAGAGTTAGAAACCTATTTTAATCAACAAAAAACAGAATTATACGCAGCTACCGCATCTATTACCAAAAACATGGAAAAACGTGGTGGCGGAATATTAGATATTCAACTAGTTGATAAAACAGATAAGCTTGCAAACTACTATCAATTACATGTTACGTTTGAAACAAAAGATAGTATGGGAGCTAACTTTATTAATTCTTGTTTAGAAGCTATTGCTAAAGCTTTTAGAAAAGATGATATTGAAATAGTTATGAGCATTCTTTCTAACTACGTTCCTGAATGTTTAGTTAGAGCAGAAGTAAGCTGTAAAGTAGCCGAATTGGGCGGGAAGAATCCTGAGAAGTTTGCTCAAAAGTTTGAACAAGCTGTTAAAATTGCAGAGGTAGAACCGTACCGTGCAGTTACGCACAACAAAGGTATTATGAACGGAATAGATGCTGTTGTATTAGCTACTGGAAACGATTTTAGAGCTATTGAAGCGGGTGCACATGCGTATGCTTCAAAAGACGGACAATATAAAAGCTTAACTCACTGTGAAGTAAAAGACGGTATTTTTAAATTTTGGATTGAAATTCCTTTAGCATTAGGAACTGTGGGTGGATTAACTGCCTTACACCCAATGGCAAAATTATCGTTAGATATGATGCAAAAACCTAGTGCTCGCACTTTAATGCAAATTATTGCTGCTGCTGGTTTAGCTCAAAATTTTGCTGCTTTGCGTGCTTTAACAACCAAAGGAATTCAACATGGGCATATGAAAATGCACTTGATGAACATTTTAAATCAACACAAAGCTACCAATGAAGAAAAAGAAATTGTAGCCACCTATTTTGAAGACAGAACAGCCTCTCATAGTGCCGTGGTTGAAAAACTAAATGAGCTTCGTAAGCCAAAAGTACAATGGGTAGACTTTTTAAATGAAGAAGAAGTACGTGATACTCTTTTAAGTTTAAAAGCCGATGCAAAACCTTTGTTTGGTAAAATGAGTGGACAACACATGGTAGAACATTTAAGCTTGGTTACTCAAATAGCGAATGGAAACTGGAAAGTTGACACCTATGTTTCTGATGAGAAATCAGCTAGAAGAAAACCATTTTTAAATTCTGATAATGAGTTACAAACTGGATTTAAAGCTCCATTTTTATCAGAAGCTCCAACTCCGTTAAAGTTTAGTTCTATAAACGAAGCTGTTATTGATTTGATTGAGCAAGTGCAGCACTTCGAAACTGTTTTTAATGAAAATCCAAACCGAACAGTTGTACATCCATTTTTTGGAGAGCTAGATTATGAATATTGGAAAAAATTCCAAGTAAAACATTTTACACATCACTTTAAACAATTCGGACTGGTATAATGCGACACTATTCTAACGGAAAATTATTACTCACTGGTGAATATGTTGTTTTAGATGGTGCAACATCGTTAGCTGTTCCTACTAAGTTTGGACAAGACTTAATTGTTGAACCAATTAAAGAATCACAACTTATCTGGGGAAGTTTTACGCATACTGGAGAATGTTGGTTCGAGGCTTCTTTTGATTTACCCAAACTACGCTTAACCTCAGCTACGTTTAATTCTGATAAAGAAGGAAGTGCTGAGTTTATTGCTGAAACACTACGTGATATTTTACAAGAAGCGAAACGTTTAAATCCTGAATTTCTAACTACTGAAAACGGTTTCGTTGTAAAGACAAATCTAACATTTCCTCAAAACTGGGGATTAGGAAGTTCCTCAACCTTAATTAATAATATAGCTACTTGGGCAAATGTAAATCCGTTTACCTTACTTTGGAACGCTTTTTCTGGAAGTGGTTACGATATCGCTTGTGCAAAACATAACACTCCGATTCTATATAAGCTAGAAGAAAAACAACCTCATATTCAAGAAGTAAATTTCAATCCACATTTTTCTGAAGAATTATTTTTTGTGCATTTAAACCAAAAACAAAATAGCAGAGAAGGAATTGCTCACTATAAAAAACACAAAGAAGAAGCTAAGATCTTAATTCCTGAAATTGACAATTTAACTCAAGAGTTTTTAAAAGCCAACACTTCTAAAGATTTAGAAAAAATCATTATTGAGCATGAGCAAATCATTAGTTCAATTATAAAACAAGACACTGTAAAACAAAGGTTATTTTCTGACTATTTTGGTGAAGTAAAAAGTTTAGGTGCTTGGGGTGGTGATTTTATTTTAGTTACAGGAAATGAAGACACTACAAGCTATTTTCAACAAAAAGGATTCAATACTATCCTCACCTATAAAGAAATGATTTTATAAAATTAAGCCTGTTACATCGAGTGAATTTATTGAAGAATGAAATAAATTTGTATCGAGATAATTTAAAAAAGTTCTCGATACAATTTTCTACCGAAAATTACTCGAACTGACATAAAAAAGATGAAAAAAGTTATTATTATTGGTGGTGGAGCTGCAGGTTATTTTACTGCGATTAATGCAAAAGAAATTAATCCTGAATTGGACATTACTATTCTTGAGAAAGGAAAAGAGGTTTTACAAAAAGTAAAAATTTCTGGTGGAGGTCGTTGCAATGTTACACATGCTTGTTTTGAACCTAAAGAACTAACAAAATTCTACCCTAGAGGCGAAAAAGAATTATTGGGTCCTTTTCATAAATTCATGACGGGTGATACTTTTGAATGGTTTGAAAATCGCGGAGTTCCTTTAAAAATAGAAGAAGACAATCGAGTATTTCCAGAAGCAAATACATCACAAGCGATTATAGATTGTTTTCAAAACGCTGTTGATAACCTTGGAATTAGCGTGTTAAAAAACCATGGTGTAAACTCCATTTATCAACAAAATGAGAAATGGATTATCAACACAAAAAATCAAGATTTTGAAGCTGATTTCGTAGTGGTTGCCGCAGGAAGTAGTAAAAAAGTATGGGATTTATGTAAAACGTTAAATCATACAATTATTGAACCTGTTCCTTCCTTATTTACTTTCAATATAAAAGACAAGCGAATTATTGATTTAGGCGGAATATCAGTTCCAAATGCAGAAGTTACACTTGTTGGAACAAATTTAGAAAATTCTGGTCCATTACTAATTACCCATTGGGGCTTGAGTGGTCCTGCTATTTTAAAATTATCCGCTTTTGGTGCTCGTATTTTAGCTGATAAAAACTATCAATATAACGTATTGGTAAATTGGTTAGGACAAGATACCCATTCAGTTTTTTCAACATTACAAGAGTTAAAAAAATCACAAACTAAAAAACAAGTTAGTTTAAAATCTCCTTTTAGTGATATTCCTCGCCGATTGTGGGAACGTTTGATAATGGCTTCAGAAATAAAAAACAACCAAAACTGGGCTGATTTGAGCAATAAGCAACTTCAAAACTTAGCAGATCAGTTAACCAAAGGATTATTCAATGCAAATGGACGTACTACTTTTAAAGAGGAGTTTGTTACTGCTGGTGGTATCGATTTAAAAGAAATTAACTTTAAACGTTTTGAAAGTAAAAAACACAAAAACTTGTTTTTTGTAGGTGAAGTATTAAATATTGATGCCGTTACTGGTGGCTTCAACTTTCAAAATGCTTGGACAGGTGGTTTTATTTGTGCTAATGCAATTGCTGAATAAATAAAATATCATTTCGAACGAAAATAATTAAGGTTTCTCACTCCGTTCGAAATGACATGCTTTTTTAATCTTCGTCTTCTCCTTCTTCTTCGTAGCAATTAAAAATAATAGAGTATCCATACTCTACAGCTTCTTCATACAATTCTTTTTGCTCATTATCTTCTACATCATCCACAGAATCTAACGTAAAATATTCGTCTTCTATTTCTACTACTTTCCAGTCTTCATTTTTGATATAAAACTTTGCTAATCGCATAGCTCCTTCAATATCTTTATAATCAATATACAAGCTTACATAGGCTCCGATAACTTCATCGTAATGTTCAGAAGATTTTTTTGGTTTTGCTAAGGCATTAATTAAAAACATAGATCTATTTTTTTTGTGTTATATTATGCTAATTCTCCTCTATGAGGTTTCAATGCATCTCTAAAGGTTTTCATGTATTCCTCATCAACCACCATAAAAGCAATAGTATGCATTTCGTTTAAAGATACAAAATTTACTTCATGATATGGCAAACTATCAATCTGCGCAAACTCTTTTAAATGAATACAGTGATGTTTTGCCGTTTCCAATCCATCAGGACCTTTAAAGTCCCAAATCAGTTTAATTTTTCTCATACAACAAAAATACCTAATTAAAAATTCATTAGCACAAGTGTAAGCGAAATTCTATCTTTACAGCAAAATTATTATACGTTGAATACATCAGATTTCTTATTTCTTTCTCAAGATAAAAAAGTAGATAACTTAACAGTTACATGGCAGACACCTAGTAATATTGCTTTGGTAAAATACTGGGGAAAAAGCGAACCTCAAATTCCTAAAAATGCCTCAATAAGCTTTACCTTGAATAATTGCCATACAACTACAAAAATTGAATTCACAAAGACATTACCAAAAAACCAAGTAGAATTTGAATTGTACTTTGAAGGAAAAAAGAAAGATGATTTTAAACCTAAAATAGCCAAATTCTTTGAAAGAATACAAAAATACTGTACCTATATTTTAGAGTATAACATGGTTATTTCTTCTGAAAATTCATTTCCACACAGTAGTGGTATTGCTTCTTCTGCAAGTGGAATGAGTGCTATTGCTATGTGTTTAATGAATTTGGAAAAAGAATTAAATCCAAATTTAACTGATGAATATATTAATAAAAAAGCTTCTTTTTTAGCTCGTTTAGGATCAGGAAGTGCTAGTAGAAGTATTGAAGGACCATTAGTCGTTTGGGGAAATCATCCTGAGATTAAAGGAAGTTCAGATTTATTCGGTACAAAATTCCCTTATAAAGTTCATCCTATTTTTGAAGACTACCAAGATACTATTTTATTAGTTGATAAAGGTGAAAAGCAAGTTTCAAGTACTGTTGGTCACAATTTAATGCATAATCATCCGTATGCTGAAAATCGTTTTAATCAGGCCAATGAAAACTTAGAAAAACTTTCAAAAATCCTTCAAAATGGAGATATTAAAGCATTTATTGACCTTGTTGAAAGCGAAGCTTTAACATTACATGCAATGATGTTAACAAGTAGTCCATATTTCATTTTAATGAAACCGAACACGTTAGAAATCATCAATAAAATATGGGAATACAGACAAGAAAATTATAGCAATGTTTGCTTTACCTTAGATGCAGGGGCAAATGTACACGTATTATACCCTAATTCAGAAAAGACTGATATTGAAGTATTTATTAAGAATAATTTAGCTGCATACTGCCAAAAAAATCATTATATTTGTGATAGTGTGGGTTTTGGCGCGAGACCTATTTTAACCTAAATTCCCTACTATTATGAAAACTTCAACATTAATAATTGCCCTTTTTATTGGTTTTATAACCAATTCAGTCAATGCACAAGATACTATTTGGTTTGATAAAAACTGGCAAGAAACAACTAAAGGAGAGCATGAGTTTTATAGACCTGCTCCCAAAAGAATGAATGACGGCTTTTGGATTGTAGATTACTACAAAAATGGTCAAGTACAAATGGAGGGTTTTAGTACTGTGAAAACTCCTAACCAAGAAGAATTTGATGGTTTGGTACTATATTACCATACCAATGGCAAACCTTTTCATAGAGCCAATTACAAAAACGGAAAACTTCACGGAATTCGAAAGGTATACTATGAATCTGGTGAGTTAAAAGAGGAAGGAAAGTATGAAGAAGGTGAAAGAGAAGGTATATGGAAAACTTTTTATAAGAATGGTAAAATAGAAACAAAAGGTAAATACCGCGATAACGAAAAAGTGGGCGTTTGGAAAACTTTTTACAAAAACGTGTACTAGTTTGTAAACTAGTAGTTTTACTTGTATGTTTGCACCGTAATTAAAACACCTATGAAAGGACCCTTATTTTACGCAAAAATATTACTCTTTGGAGAGTATGGAATTATCAAAGACTCTAAAGGATTAGCAATACCTTTTAGTTCTTATAAAGGAGCGTTAAAATCTGCAAAAAACTTAACTGGAGAAGCTGAGAAGTCAAATCAAAGCTTAGCGAAGTTTTATAGTTATTTGACTAACTTAAATTCTGAATTAGTATCTTTTGATTTAGATTCTTTGAAAAGTGATATTGATAACGGAATGTATTTCGATTCTTCAATACCTCAAGGGTACGGAGTTGGAAGTTCTGGCGCTTTAGTAGCTTCTATTTACGATAAGTACGCTAATGATAAAATTACAATTTTAGAAAACCTAACGAGAGACAAGCTTTTAACTTTAAAACAAATTTTTTCATTGATGGAGTCTTTTTTCCATGGAAAAAGCTCTGGGTTAGATCCTTTAAACTCTTATTTAAGTTTACCTATCTTAATCAATTCAAAAGAACATATTGAACCAGCAGGAATCCCTTCTCAAAAAGAAGGAAAAGGAGCTGTTTTCTTATTAGATTCTGAGCAAATTGGGGAGACTGAACCAATGGTAAACATCTTTATGAACAAGATGAAAAACGAAGGTTTCAGAAAAATGATTAGCGAAGAGTTCGCAACACATACAGATGCTTGTATTGAAGACTTTTTACAAGGAAACGTAAAATCGTTATTTGGTAACGTGAAAAAACTATCAAAAGTAGTATTAGCTAACTTTAAACCTATGATTCCTACTGCTTTTCATAAAGTATGGGAAAAAGGTATACAAACCAACGATTACTATTTAAAGCTTTGTGGTTCTGGTGGTGGAGGTTACATCTTAGGATTTACTGAAGATTACGAAAAAGCAAAAAACAGTTTAAAAGATTATAAATTAGAATTAGTGTATCGCTTTTAAAATGCTACTATGAGTACATTTAAAAACAATACATTTTTCTTAAAAATATTTAGCCTTTTATCTGTCATAAGAGGTTATAACATTCTAGTATTAATAGCAGCCCAATATTTGGCTGCTATTTTTATTTTCTCTGATGCAAAATCAGTTAAACCTGTAGTTTTTGATTGGCATTTACTTTATTTAGTTATTGCTACCGTTTGTGTAGTTGCTTCCGGATATATCATCAATAATTTTTACGATAAAAAAGCTGATATTATTAACAGACCTATAAAAACAGGCTTAGATTCTTATGTAAAGCAAGAAACAAAACTAACGTTATATTTTACACTAAATTTTATTGGTTTTTTCTTCGGATGGTTAGTTTCATGGCGAGCAGCATTCTTTTTCTCTGTATATATATTTGGCATTTGGTTTTACTCTCATAAACTAAAAAAACATCCACTAATAGGATTAATAACAGCCACAGTATTAACCATACTTCCTTTTTTTGTAATTTTTGTACACTACAAAAATTTTTCAAAAGTAATTTTCATACACGCAATCTTTCTTTTTCTAGTCATCATGATTCGAGAACTTATGAAGGATTTAGAAAATATTAAAGGAGCTATAGCTAATAACTACAACACTTTCCCTGTTAAATATGGAGAACGAAATACTAAAAAGCTAATTATTTTATTAATGGTATTAACTTTAGTACCTATTGGAGTTTTATTTAACTACCCTGCTATAGAATACATGAAATATTATTTTTATTTAGCTGCCATTACCTTAATATTTGTTGGTTTTTACTCATGGGAATCAACAAAAAACAATCAATATAGATTAGCTCACAACATTTTAAAGGTCTTGTTATTAATAGGAGTCTTTAGCTTGTTATTTATCGATAAATCTTTAATTGTAGATAAAGTAGTTGAGGTTTTAGATTAAAAACCAAATAATTACCGTAAATTTGCAAACTTTTAAAATTTAATTATGAATTCAAAAAACTCGTCGAGAGGACGACAAGCTGGACGTAACAGCAATCCTCAAAGAAAAAATCAATTCAAAAAAGATTTCAGAAAACCAAAAAGCAATAAACCTACTCAGAAAAAAACTGAGGATACAGGAATTCGCTTGAACAAATTTATCTCTAATTCAGGAATTTGTTCTCGTAGAGAAGCAGATACGTATATTGAACACGGAAGTGTTTCTGTAAACGGGAAATTAGTTACGGAAATGGGTTACAAAGTGCAGCCTACTGATGAAGTTCGTTTTGATGGAACTTTAATCTCAATGGAGCAGAAACGTTATGTTTTATTAAACAAACCTAAAAATTACATTACTACTATGGAAGATGACCGTGGTCGTAAAACTGTAATGGAATTGGTAGGAAACGCCACTAGAGAACGAATTTATCCTGTTGGAAGATTAGATAGAAACACTACTGGTTTATTACTATTTACTAACGACGGTGAGTTGGCAAAAAAATTAACGCACCCTAAGCATAACGTTCGTAAATTATACCATGCTTCTTTAGATAAAAAATTAACCATTGCTGATTTAGAAAAATTACGTGGTGATGTAATTATTGAAGGAAGAAAAGTATTTATTGATGCCGTTTCTTACGTAGAGGGTGAAAAGAAAACTGAGGTAGGTATTGAAATTCACTCTGGTAGAAACCGTATTGTTCGTAAAATATTTGAACATTATGGATATCATGTAAAAAAATTAGATCGTGTTATTTTTGCTGGTTTAACTAAAAAGAATTTACCTCGTGGTAGATGGCGTGAATTGACACAACAAGAAATTAACACTTTACAAATGTTATAACATAAAAATCCCGAGTATTAACTCGGGATTTTTTTATTACTTCTTTGGTTTTTTATGATCTTTTTGCACTTCCTCATCACGATACTTACAGCACTCATGTAAATTATCATAAGCTTCTTTTGTTGCTTTAAACTCTTTTGTGTCATGACCTACACCAGCAATAGTTTTTTTAACTGTTTCTGTACTTGTTTTGCGTTCATCAATAATTAAACTTAACTCGTGAGTATTCACATCCCATTTTGCAAATTTCACTCCTTTAGTTTTTAACGCTGCTTTTTCTATACGCTGCTTACACATCATACAAACACCGTCTACTTCAAAAGATACTTTTGCATTCTTTTTCTGAGCAAATGTTGATGTGCTTAATAATAAAACAACTGCTAATAAAAATATATTTTTCATGTGTTCTTGATTTTTAATTTATTGAATTAATCTATTTTAAATCGTAACCCTGCATAGAAATTACTTCCAAAAACTGGTGCATATACAATAGTAGTATCAAAATTTGCACCAAATGGATTATCACTTCCTTGTATAGGATTTTTTTGTTTATAATTTGTAATATTTTCAGCTCCAGCATACATTTCAAACTTTTTTGAAAACACTTTTGTTATTTGCGTATTTAATAAGTTATAGCTATCTGAATATGTTGGCAACTGGTTATTGCTATTAGGGAGTCGTTGCTCTCCTATCCAGTTATAGGTTACATCAAACTTCCAACTGGCATCGCTTTCTTCTCTTTTAGTTTCGTAAGATACATTGGCAAAGAAGCGATGTTTAGCTTGTAATGCTTTTGCTAAGTTTCCTGATTTATAATCTGTAGAAACATCATAAAACTTATAAGAGAATCGAGTATTAAAATAAGGGATTATATTTTGATTCATTTCTATCTGGAAACTATTTGCGATACTCTTTCCTTCTAAATTATAAAAAGAAATTTCTTGTGGATTTTCCCAATCGACTACTACCTGATTTGAAAAATTTGTTTGATAAAAATCGAATGTTACATCTCCTTTTCTACCAAATAGTTTATATCCTTGTAAAAACGATACTCCGTAATTCCAAGCCTCTTCTGGGTCTAAGCCATAAATATTTCCACCTGAACTTTCAATAGTAATTGCTCGTGATGAAGCAAAAAATTGTTGATTCTCTGCAAAAATATTTGTACTTCGTTTTCCTCTTCCTACAGAAGCTCTTAATACTCCTCTTTCCCAAGGAACATAACGCATGTGCAATCTTGGTGTTACAAAAGTCCCTAACAAGTTATGATGGTCTAATCGAACGCCTGCTGTAACACTAAGATTATCTGCATTGTCATAAGCATATTCAAAAAAAGCTCCTACAGAATTTTCTTTTCTATTAAAATTAGGAGACAGCAGCTCACTAACAAACTCTTCGTAGTTATCATACGTAAGGCTAGCACCTGTTTTAAACTTATTACGAGTATCTCCAATAATAGAGCTAAAGACAAAACTGCTATAAAAGCTTTGATGCTGAATGTTGTAATCTCTCAATCCAAAATACGAATCTTGTTTATGGTTACTATACGCCGCTTGAAAGCCCATATTTTGAAATGGCATATCTGGAAACACATAGCCTACTTTTACAGAAGTGTCAAAACGTTTGGTTTTAATTTCACTTCCCCAAACAGTATTTGAACCTTTATCTACTTCTGGATCAAAACCAACTTCTCCTACTTGTTTTGAATCGTCTAAATACCTAAAATTGATAAAACTTACCCAACCTTTTTCGGCATCAGTATATTGCCAACGGTTCATCACATTAATTTGTTCTGCTAATGGATTGTCTAAAAAGTTATCCTTGTTTTTATCAAATTTTTCTCCTCTATAGTTTCCATGTACATACAACCCTGTTTGCCACTTTTCGCTCACTTTTTGATTGAAATGGGTATTGAACTCTAACCTACCTCCCAAAGCTCCATAAGCATTCAGGTAAAACTTATGATTGGTAGATGGTTTTACTAGCTCTGTATTTATTTGACCTGAAATACTTTCGAAACCATTTACAACACTTCCTACTCCTTTTGTTATTTGAATACTTTCAACCCAGGTTCCAGGTGTAAATGTTAATCCGAATGCTTGTGCTGCTCCTCTAATTGACGGAATATTTTCTTGGGTAATTAACAAATATGGACTTGTTAATCCTAACATTTGAATTTGTTTTGTACCTGTTAACGCATCAGAAAAATTAACATCTATTGACGGATTGGTTTCAAAACTTTCTGACAGATTACAACAAGCGGCTTTTAACAACTCATCACTATTAATAGTTACCAAGTTTTGTGTTTGTAAATACGAACGTTGAGTTGAACTTTTTTTTGCAGAAACTGCAACCTCATTTAACGTATTACTTTCTGTTAAATAGTGATTGATTGGTTTTGTACCGTTAACAGTTATTGTATCTGCCTTATAACCAACAAAACTTATTATTAACTTTTTATACGCCTTTTTATACGGAATACTAAACGTTCCTGTTTCATTGGTGGTCGTTCCTGTATTTGTGTTTAACCAATATACATTGGCTCCGAAAATCCCTGAATTCTTTTTTGGGTTATTTTTATCTTTAATAGTTCCTGTTAGTACTTCTTGAGCAAATAACATGGATGGTATCAGTAAGCATATACTGATTAAAAATTTATTTTTCATTTTTTATCTATCACACTGTATTTTATAATTCTTATTTACTTATAAATAGAGTTATAAAATCATATGATAAAAACTTCGTGAAGTACCTGTATATCAGAAAACAGTTTGGGTGGTATATACAACCTGTGTGGAACAAACTGTTTTTCTAAATTTAGAAATAATTGTTTGTTATAAATATATGAAGTAACTGCTGTGACAATCTTTGCAAAGATTACTTTTTCAACAGGTGATTTTTGAATTTGAGTTTGCCCTTTTATAAGCTCTACATCGTCTTTACAACACGATGGCTCTTTTATTTTACTCTCACAGCTATCCTCTTCTACATCATCACAGCTAGCTACACTTCCTACATAAGAAACAGCTACTAAAAAATCACCACAAAAATGTTTTTCTACATTAAAAGAGAATGTAGATAGCAACACTGTTAGTGCTAAGGTTATAGCTGTTATTTTAGAAAAATGTTTCTTCATGCCTTGCAAAGGTACAAATTTTTAAAACTTTACATTTCATAACCTTAGGCTTTTACTCTTTTAAAAATTATTTGTAAAACAATAACTCATAACATAGCTTACTTAATTTTATCTCTTTACCATCCACCTATACGTTTACGTTCTGCTTGTTGTTCTTTAGTAGCCTCTGGCGTTGATATTTTACTTGGGTACAAAGGCTATATTTAATATATTATTACCGTACTTCAGTAATGTATAACATTCTAAAAGTATTATTATTTTCAGGGTTAAGTTTGTCTTTATAAGTAAAATCCCTTCACCTTTACGTAACCATAAACCATCGGCTTTTAAACGATAGCCAATTTTTTTACCATTACAGTTATAATCTAACTCATACCCATAATTAGAAACTCCAAAATCATTTAGTGAAAATTCTGAATCAGCTATAAAGTCCATTACTCGCATGTTTTTATCTATATACTCCTAGTAAAAATTAGTTTGTATTACAATTGGTAATATTTAGAAAATGTTTATACTCTTAATCTTTATTATTGCTGGATATCTCTCCATTTTTAAGATGGTTTTATTTTAAATTAAGGCACTTACTTTTAAATATTCAGTTAACATACACTTAGAACTCCAAAGAAATTATATATGGCAATTTTTGTTTTTTGGGTGAATTATGAATTGTATCAGATATTATTATTTGTTTTCTGTCTTCTGAAAGTTTGTAACTATTACCATGAACCTCTTTAATCTTTTTAGGGAAAACCATATAAGTTGTATTATATAAAGAAAAATTCAAATCAGCTTTTTTTGATTTGACAAAAAACACTTTGTTTCTTTTTTTCATCAAATACCGATTATTATTAGTTAATATTTTTTTCATTAAATCTGCATTTTTTAATGTATCTAGACGTCCTAACAATTCATTTTTATTTTCAGAAAAAGCTTCAATAATAGGTATATTCCAAGCAATATTCAATTTTGCAAAAGCAATTTTGAAATCTCTTAATTCTTTTGGATCTTTAAAACTAAAATTATAATTGATACAAAACTCTTCTCCCCATTTGCCTTGTACATATTCAGTATTTGTATTCATGCTTAGTAAAAGATTTCTCTCTTTTTCAGATATGTATTTATGAGTTTTCATTATACTATCAATAATAAACAAACCCTTATCAGAAAGAGTTTGTTTATTACTTCCGTATTCAACTCTATAATTTATAGAATCTTTAATATATTTAAAAAAATCTATGGAATTAAGTTTGATTGTATACTTGCCTTTTGAACATTCTATGTTATCACAATAATAATAGTTCGTCGTTTTGACACAACTAATAAGTGCAAATAGTATCAAAACAATTAAAAATTTAGTTTTCATTTATTCATCAAATTCAGTAATATACAGCATCTCAAAAACATTTTTATTTTCTGGATTAGGTTTGTCTTTATACGTAAGATGACCAACCCCTTTACGTAACCACAAGCCATCTGCTTCCAAACGATAGCCTATTTTTTTGCCATTGCAATTGTAGTCTAACTCATACCCATAATTAGAAATCCCAAAATCATTTAATTCAAAATAAGAGTTAGCTATAAAATCCATAACACGCATATTTTTATCTATGGGCATACCTTCTAATAAAAAATAGTCATTTTTATAATTTAATTCGTGTTTCAAACTTTCTTTATATTCTTCACTAACTTCAGTATTCATATATATATATATATATGTGATTTTTTTTAATATATCTTCATTAGTCTCATACTTATCTTTATTAGTTGAAAAGACAGCCCCTATATCTTTCCATATATAAACCCCTCTGTGAAAAGAATATTTTTGACCTAGAAGCTTGATTACTTCTTTTATAGTCATACCTAATCTAAAAGGTTTGTCGTTATAAGTCATCTCACAACCATTAAACGCTAAACGGTGTTCTTGTTTATGGTAGGATTCCAGCATTTTGGCAACCTCAGGTGTGTTTTTTGCTTTCGATTTCATTTTCTTTGTTTGTGCTGAACAAGATAGTAGTATCATTAAACTTAATAAAATTGTATAATTCAGTTTCATATTAATGAATTGGATTTGGTAATTTAAGTATTCTTCCTACAAAAATAGTATTCGCATTTTCAATCTCTGGATTTAACCTTTTTAATACAGGTACAGTAGTATTTGCTCTATTTGCAATATCTTCTAGTGTATCTTCACCTTGAACCATATATGTATACGTTTGTTTTAAACAACTTGTAGGTTTAGCATACTTTTTATCCCACTTTTCTTGCAAAACTTTTACTCTTGCTGTTTGTGTTCTACTCTTATTAATAGCTGACTTGATTCCTTTCTTTAATGCTGTTGCGTCTTTTTCGGCTTCGGTTTTACTCTCAAATAAAGCAGCTATTTTTTCTATGATATCGCTGTTGATTAATATGCTGTTAATTCTATGCAAGGACTCATCAATATGCTCTATGGCATGAAATGTTCTATCAATAAGCACACTAGGCGAACTGGCTTCACATACTTTTTCACGATTACCCGATTCTTGCAACCATTTTTGTATAATAGGGTCTTGCCAAGTAGATTCTACAGGATGCCTCATAATTTTATCCAACACTTTATACACTTCATCAACACTTCCTTTACCTTCCCATACTCTCATCATTTTTTTACCTATTTCTTTTACTGCTTCTACAGCCATTAAAGCAGACAACTCATGTACAGGACTAGTTACATCATCTTTTGCAAGTTGCGAATGTGAAGGGTCAATACCTATTTTAAATGTACCTGCTTCCATCATATCTAAATCTTTATCTAATAACACCTGCGCATCGTTCAAAGTCATGGCAATGGATTTTAAGATAAAGTACTGTGAAAAACTAAACAATACTTTTATACGCTCTGTAATCCAATGAAAAGCTTCTTGAATAAAATCTGGCGTCCAATTTTTAAAACGATTAATATTACTTCTTATTTTGAGTAAGTTCTCAAAATGTTCGGCATAAGTAGTATCGTTAGTACCCGATGAATTTGTGGCCTGTGAGGCATCAATATCCTTTAAGGTTTCCCATATAAAAATATCACTAAAATTTAATGTATCAGGATCAGACTCTGACCAAGGTTCAATTTCTATAGAAAAAAAGTGTTCGTTTAAAATTGGCAATACACTAGCTGCGGTATCTACTAAACCAAAGGTACCTGTTACAATAGGCAAATAAGACGCTAGTTTATTAATACTCTCATAACTGGGCTGTATTCTTTCTAAATTATCTAGTATTACATACTTTTTATTAAAACCCTTACCTTCATAAATTTTCTCATAACTATACGTAAAATTAGTAGGATTCACCACACGGTCTACCCAAGGAAACACCAACTCTTCTGTATTTTTAATTAACGCTACTTCAGTATAATTTGTATGAGCAAAATAATCTTCAAGAGTGTGCAACGCCGCTCCAAAATTCACCAAGCACTTATTATCCTTTAAACCTCCTACTTTTGCTGCCTTTTTAAGTTGCTGTTTTATATAATCGTATGAAGAAAGATAAGATTCACCTTCTACTGTGAATTTTTGATGACTACGGATGTAGTTTTTCATTCCGTAGCTTTTATTGATACTATGTAATGGACTATTATCTGGCACATACCCTACAAACTTGTCGTATAAATTTTTATCGTATCTATTTCCTCCCGTTTCAGATTGCCCAAGTTTTTTAGGGTTATCTATATGTTCTTCTGGACGATATACCCCAAGTGTTTCTTCATTTATTTCTAAATACTGTTCACGTAGTGTTTTTAAATGCCCACTATAGTCTTTTAAATGATCGTTCTTTTTATCACCTTTGTGTACAAATTCTTTAGCTGCCGCCAACTCTACAATGGTAGTTAGCATTTTTACTGAGAGCATTACAGGATAAAACTCTAATGTTTTATAAGTCGGTTTGACACCTTTCCACGAAAATTCGGCATCAACAGGTAGTTTTATTTTTGATTTATGGTTTTGGGGTAAGGTTGTACCAGGATTGTTAGTGGTTGATTCTCCAAGAGATTCTTTACCTGCTGTCTCCATAGCATTAGAAAGCGGACGTACAATCATAGGATCTACTGCTTGACTAAAATCACGTAGCCAGTTACCTAAATAAATAGTATCTAATACTTTTTTACGTAGCTCCCTGTTAGGATATCTTTTTTTCAAAATATCAGTTAACCCAGCCTCTTCAATATTTCCATGTCCATATTGTCCGTGAGCTTCGATAATGCCTGCCTTATAAAACTCTAAATTATCTGTGGTATCTTCTTGTTTTTGACGTTCCTGGCTTACATGTTCTTTTAGTATTTGATGTTCTTCTGTAAAATCCCATATAAGTTGTACTTTTCTACCGTCAATAGTAGCATCCGCTACATATTGATTATGGTTTTCAATAGGGTTGAAATAAAACAATTTATAAGTATATTTAGCACCTTCATCTCTAAACGGTGCGTCTTTCTTTTCTGTTTGCGCATAATGATTACGCAACAAATAATCTAAATAATGCCCATATTCCTCTGTAAGCATTACCATAAGTTCACCACGTAAATCGTTATCGTTTTCAGCATCTCTTATTACTTGTTCTGTAACCCAAATTTCTTGTACCTCTTGGGTGCTGTAAAAAGCTGCCTTACCTCCTCCCGCTGTAAGCTGTTTTTTCACTTTAATTGTAGGACTTAATATTCCTGCTTTACTTTGTGCATCTTCATACAATTCTTTAAAAGCTAGTGCAGGTATATCGATTCCAAAAGTTTGAATAAACATTCCCATAAACATTACCAAGCTATCTTTTTTTGCCATAAAGTGCAGTTGGTCTATTGGAAAATTAGTCGTTAAAGTTACCTCTGTACTATCTTCTTCCTCTACAGTTTTTGGGGCTTCTTCTTTTAATTTTTGTTGATTCGTAATTGCCTCTTTAGTATTACCTAAAACCCTATTTACAAAAGTAATTTTAGGAAAAGGAATCTTTTCTACAGGCATAGTTACCGTAGGCTGAGGACTGTTCGTTGTTAAGATAGCACCGGGTTCTCCTTGCGTTATCATCCCTCCATGAGCTGTCATACAATTAATAGTTGCAATAGGAATACCATTAATAGTAGCCCCTGCATTACCTTGCGCTATGACATCTGGTGGTCCTACACAGGTACAAACGTCTCCCATTAAGGCTATCGATTTTCCATTAAGTGTTGCTCCTGGTGCGCCCGATGATGATATGGGTCCTCCTACATGCGGAGTGGTTCCAGAACACATTGGGCATACATGCATACTGCCTAAAGTTGCTATAGGTCCTTGCATAATTTATTATTCATTAGTTAAAAAAATACTCAATTATCCTGTTGGTTTTATTCTATTTATAGTCACTCAGTAAGATAAAAAAAAGAGTGTTAACCATAAACCTTTTGTATTACACCAACTTTAGCTTGGTAGCAGCACCATTAACTTCAGTCATTGTTCCAGTTACTTTCGTTTGCTGTCCTTTTAACTCAGTTGTTGTCTTTCCTTCTACAGTAGTATTTTGCCCTTTGATATTGGTATTACTGCTTGCCTCAATAATTACATTTGAATTACTTGTAATATTTGTATCTTTGTCTGCTTGGGTATTAATCACTCCTTTTGACAATATTGAAGTGTCTTTTTCTGATGCTGTTTTTATTTCTCCTTTTGCTTTTAGTTCGATATTTTCTTCAGCAATTATTTTTACATTTTTTGCAGAAAACTCCATAGTTTCAGCAGACTGAACAAACAATGATTTTTCTTTAGTATCAAAGGTTATGATACTTCCGTCTTTGTCTTTTATGGTTATTTTCTCTTTATCTTTTGTGTCATCTAACTCAATAGTGTGTCCACCTCGCGTAATAATACTCTTTCTTACATTTTCTTCATCTCCTCCCGCTCCATTTTTACCTGTAAACATACTTCCCATTACAAAGGGACGGTTAGGATCGTTATGCTCAAAACCTACCATTACTTGGTCTCCTACTTCTGGTATGAAAACAAAACCTCTATTAGTTTTAGTAAGGTCACTGCTCCCTGCATCTGGGGTCATTACACGAATAAAATCTGTTTTTGCTCCAATAGCTTCTTGCCAGTAAAACTGAACTTGTACACGTCCTTTACTTTCTGGGTCTTTATTACTTACTACCTTCGCTACTTGATTATTAGCTACAGCTGGTGCTATATTTTCGTTTAATGGTAAGCTTTTTGTGTTTGCTGGAATTGCCTCAAAAGTATTAGAATATGCTCCTCCTACATCTGCAAAGTGGCTTATTTGTGTTATAATATATTCTCCATACTGTTTTACAGTATATTTTCCTTCGTCATACTTTGCTGCACTTACTTTAATTACGCTCCCTAAACTTAGTCCTTTTGCTCCTCCACTTGCTTTAAGCACATTACCTCCTGCACTTAACCCTTGTAATCGTTTTTGTAAATACTCATCTAATGATGATTTATCTTGTAAAAACACATCACTTACACCAAAGTCTTTTACTTCTTTATAAACTTGTTCTGATGCTTTAAGTGCTGTATTTGCTAAATCGTTTAATCCTTCGTTAGTTACTTTTAAATCTCCTTCAAAAAACTGATCATTTAATGGATCGTAACTATAAGTTGCTAAAGTAGGATTATACGTTTTCGTTTTTATTTGTAGCTCTTTTAAGTCTTTACTATATTCTAGCTCTATTGGTTTTTGACCTTGTGATTCTGGCTTTCCAAAAATAACGTCTACTCCATCAAAATAAAACCATTCATTATACTGATATGCTAATCTTTGTAGGTACTTATAATCGCTCTCTGCGTATTGGCATTGGTAAGGAATTACTGAAGTGTATGCTGGATTAATCTTGTTTTTTATAGCGGTAGTATCCATGATCTCTGAAATAATACTTGCCAAATCTTTTTCTAGCCAAGATTTCTGTTGTTTTCCATTTTCTAGTAAAACTGTTTGAGATAATCCTTTAAGTATTAATTCACCGTGTAAACCTATTTCATTATGGCGCATTGACACATCTAACACAACACCTATAAATGCTTTACCAGAAACGTTAGTTGTTAATTGTTTTCCTAACCATTCTTTTGATTTTTCCAAGGTGTAACTTCCTGCTTCTTCTACAGTTTCTATGTCTACCACGACTTCAAAAGTATGGTGCTGGTATAAGAATTGGTTTATTGTAATTGTTTTATAGCTCTTTACAAAATTACCATCTATAGTAATTTGTTTATCTAATGCTTCTTCTTTTATCTTATGCATGGGGGTATTTTTTCTTTGTTAGAATAATTTTCAATGCTATTTTTTAAACAAAAAAAGACCTTCCTTTGTAATAAAGAGAAGGTCTTTAATAAATAAATTATATAAAACTAAATGTTATTTAGTCCTTCTCATTAAGCTACTGGCCAACGGTTATCTAAGTTAGCGTTACCAATTAATAATTCTTCAGCTGAGAAAGTAACTGTTAATTTCATTGGAATTTCGTTGTTTACATCTAATTCTTCTTTGAAGTAAACGATGTAAGCGTTTTTAAATTCTACTTCTTTCATTTTTGAATCTTCATCTGTTTTCTTGAAAACAATTTTTCCATCTACAGACTTAAACTGGCTATTCACCATTGCCTCGATAACAGAAGTATCTGATGTTGATTCAATAGTTAAAGTAACTCTTCCTCCGTTTACACTTGAAGATGGCTTACCTTTTGTGTCTGTGTTTCTGTTTAAGCTGTACTCAGCTTCTAATACGTCGAATTCTTTTCCTGCGAATTCGAAACTTGCTCTAAATGATCCCATAGTTTCTTTTTTTTGGGTTTAATAATTAATTTTAAAATACTTTTTAGAGCTTTCTCAATAAAAAAAGAGAAAGCTTTAAACAATATAAAACCTTCTCTTTTTTTTATTTTTGGCGCCATTCTAAAAGAAGAAAGAAGATAACAAATATTGCCTTATGTGGCGTAAATGTATATTATAGTTTTATTACTGCCAAATTTTTATGTAAATAAATTGTTACTTTTCTTAAAGTATTTTCTCAAGATAACTTAACAATCTTAACTAAACAAAGACTACTACTGATTAAATTGATTTTACGCTCTTTAAAGTTATTGGGCTTTTGAAAAGTGTTTTATTTTAAACCCCATATTTTCATATAAAGTAATGAGTTCATCTTTATCATTATAATCTTTAATATCTTTTACTTTCCAACTAACTTTTTCTTTTGTGGCTTTATCAATCAAGTTAAATAAATGTATCATTGCAACTTCTTCGAAGCCCTTGTTTTTTCCATTTCTATCTTGTAAAAAAACTTCTTTACTTCTCATTTTGTCCCACATCTTCACCCATAACCCAGATTCTTTAACTGAAGATGTGTTCATAGTATCAATATCAAAAACTTCTATTTCATTTTCTTTAGAGTTTATTGCTACTAACACAGCTACTCCTTTATTAGTTGTCTCTATTACACATTTTGCTCCTTCACCTACTCGTTCATCTAATAAATACTTAACTTTTTTTAAACGGTTTCTTTCTAATTCTATTCCTTGTTCTCTCTTCTTTAACTCTTTTAATTTTTTTCTAAATATCAGTTTAAAAATCATATATATAAATTTAATTGAAAAACTGCTATTAACTCGTTTATAGGTTGTAAGAAGAAAGAATTGTATTATATAAATTGGTAGCTACCATACTATAATTTTGTAGTAGCCTTTTTCTTCTTCAAAATATAAGGTTAATCTTTTTTAGCAGTTTCACAAAAGTAGTAAGTTTTTTATATTGACTGACAGTAATTACTAATAATATATAGAATCAAAGATGTTAAGGTTTAGTTGCTAATTACAATGGTTCTTAGCAAAAACTAATCTTGCAGTATTGTTACCTCAGATTTTTTTTAGTGCCTAGAGGTTGAAAATTTATATCTAACTCAAAATTATAAATCGGAACTTCTTATCTTTTAGTTATAAATAATCTTATTTTTTTATTTTCTTAAAATAACCTTGGGTATCTATTTTGTACTCATTTATATATGTTACTCTTTCAATTTCTTTTTCTTCTTCTATATCGTAACAAGATTGTTCATCAATAGTTGTTATTGTATAATCTTTATCAATTTCAAAACTTCTATCCCATCCACATTCATAATTCTTTCCTCCTACGACAATCAGTTTATCAACAGTTTTGTTATTACTGCTTATAGTTTGTAGCTCAAAATATGGCAAATAATAATCTTGTTCTTTATTTGTATAAATAAATAAAAGTACTTTATACTTATTTTTATCTGGAAACCTCTTATAAAAATATCCTTTTCCTTTATAAGGATAGCTATCTTCCTCTTTAGCGTATAACTCCTCTTTTAATTTAAACACAGTTTTATCAGAAAACAAAAAATTCAACTCAGATTTCTCTTCTATTTCTTTTTTCTGTTTTAGGCTATCTATAAGAGCAAATAAAAAATCATTATTATAATCATATGAATACTTATAAGGTAACTTTTTTATAGAAATTGTATCTAAACTTTTATTCCCTTCTACCTTACATTGAATTAAAACAATAGAAAAAACAAATAAAACAATTAATGTTTGTTTAAAGTACATTGTTAATTTTTCAGTATCTTATTTATTTCTCTCTTGATTACATCAATTTCTTCTTGCTTGACCAACAACTCGTCTTTAGACAAATGTCTATCTTTTATAAAAATAATTTTATTTTCTTTTAAAAAAATAGTGTCTTTAACTAAAGTTACCTCAGACTCATCTTCGATATTATAATTAGTAATAGTATTAATTATTAAAAAAGCATTATCCAGAGTATCTAGATAAAAAGAATATGAATTCGACTCTCTTATATCTTTATTATCAGAATTAATTGTATACTCAATATTTTTATCTCCTGTTTCCATTTCTTCTAAAACTTCGACAAAAATAGTTTGATGTCCTTTCTCTAAATCCCTTCCTTCATTAGGCTCAAGGTTTTCAGACATCCTTATTCTCTCTGCTTTTTTTATACATTCTTCTGAAACTTTCTTTCTATCTATATTTATTATAGAGTCATTTTCAATAATGACATTTATATTATCAGGTGATTTTAAGTTTGTTCCTCCTCCTAATTTACAATTAATAAAAAAATGTAGTATTACTATAAAAAGCGTTATAAACTTATATTTTGACATAGTTTTCATTATTTAAAATTTGCTTTAAACTGTCTTGAATGTAAATGGTGATGATGTCCCGCTAAATGGTCACATTTTTTTAGACTCTGTTTTTCTTTTTGATCTTCTTTTAATTTAAATTTGAAACTATAAAACTTAGGCCATCCAAACTTCACAAAAGCATCAATCAATTTTTCTTGTCTTGTTATATCTAATTTATTGGCTCCTTCAACACTATCGATATGAAGACTAGCTCCTTGTTTTATCCTTACGCAAATACCTAAAATCTCCATGCTTTCCATTCACATGTGTTTTACTTGGAAAGCCATGATTATCTTTGCTTGTAAAACCAATCATTGTAATATCTTTATAACCGACCCCAGCTATTGCTCCTAACACACAAGCAAAAGCATTTGGATGAATATAGGGTCTGGTACTATTAGACATTAACTTAAATTGAATTGGTATACTTTGACCTGTATAATTTTTACTATCTATTTTGATTAATGGTGTTTTATTACCTGTTTTTACATATTTTCGAATTTTTCCTTTTTCACCACCTTTTGTCCCTTTAACAACTATCTTATCAGCATAGGTATATTTTTTTCGACCGTTACTTATAACTTCTTCTTTAGTATAACCTTTTGGTACAGATTTTAAGGTTTTCCCATATCCATATTCTTCAACTTGAATCACATCGTAAACATCTTTTAAACTATGTTTTTTTCCCTCCTTATCATGATAAACATATTTTACTTTTTTTACTTCTTTGTAATCTACCTTGTCAAGGTACCCCGTATGATAAACCCCTATTTCTACCACATTTTCACTCTTCAACTCAAACCAATTTTTTTCTCCATAATACCATTGGTTTGGTGTTAAGTCAAATACCTCATCATAAAAAACTTCTTTCCAAGAAGCTCCTACTGGTTCTGCATCAACGACCATAAACAACTTTGTTTTTTTGTCAGTTGTTTTATTTAAAGCTTCTCTGTATTTTTTCTGATCTTTCTCTTCTTTAGGTGATAGTGTAACTGCATCTATTGCAAAGTTTCTAAAATCTTCAGCATTTGATATGTTCTTTTTATTTTGCTCTGTAAATCTGCTTACATACGTTTCTACAACACTAGTTTTTTTACCATCCTGTTGTAAAACTATAGAACTATCTTTTGCTACCAAACAATCTTTTTCGGCTTGTTTTAAACTTAACTTTATACGTTTATTAGCCATATTTTCAGTTTCAACCACCATATACACCTCATCTCCTAAATTAGCATTAGCTAGTTTTGTAAACTCTATTTTTGGCAGAGTTAAAGGAATATCAATACAATCTCCTTTTGTATATGAGTCTTTTTTAAGTACCTGTACTATGTGAGCAACTGTTGTTTGCTGTTGCTTTTTTTGTAAACCTCCCTTAATGTTTTTATAAATAATTGTTGCTATCTTTTCCTTACGAGCTTTTGTACTTGTATTATTGCTCCCTTTAAAAGTATAACTTTCAGTTTCTCCTGTTTTCTCAGTACCTTTAATCTCTTTTTTTGCCAAATAAGCTTTTTTTACTCGTTGGGTTTTAATTTTCAGAGTATTACTTGGTTTTACAGTTAATGTTGCCATAGCTAATTAATTTTGTATTGTTTCTCTTTCTCCTTCTTGTTGAACAACTACACGTAACTTCAATTTATGTTCACTACTAGTTACCTTAAATTCTTTTATAATATCGTTTTCTATAACCTTATCGTTGTATACAAAATCTTTGGTATGGTTACTTAAATCAATATCTATTGTTTGTCCTATAGCATTTTCTGTTTTCAATACTAAGTACACTTCTTCTCCTGTATGTGGTTCTGCTTGTTTATTACCTTCAAGGTCGGTATAGTAACAAGTAAAGCGCGGTGTTGTATCTTCTTTAGCTTTGTATGGTGCAGCTTCTTTTATTGGTATAAAACTTTCTTGCCAGTGTTTTATATAGCGTGGGTACTCTGATTTATACTAATTAGAGCTGTTATTAAAATTATTTTAACCTAACAATCTTTTTAAAGCTTTCTGTTAAGTATGGAGTAAGCTCGTTTATGGGTATTATCACATTTAAATTTGTGTCATGTTTTGCACCCCAATCTTTTTTTATTAAAAAGACAACATAAACAGTATTTTCATTGTTCTTGGTAACATAAAAATTTGTCATATTTTTTATTGCCCCTTTTCTTTCTAAGCTTTTTAACGCTTCATCTTCTTCTACATCTATCATCATTTCTTTTTTAATTTTTTGACTTAAAAAACTTAAAAATAAGTTATTATCCTTTAAAAAAACATCTTTAAAACTTAATATTTTCATTTGCTTTAAATCAATATTTATATAAGATATAGAAAAATTATAACCAGCAGAAGGTATTGATGTACATGTTGTTTTTACACCTAATAATGAGTCTTCTATAAAACTTTTTTTCCAATTAATTTCTATTTCATCAGAAAAAAAATCTAATTCATTTTCACAATTCTTTTTTATTTTTTTTCGGAATAGTTTTAACTTATCTTTTATCGATATGAACTTTGTATCATCCTCTATAAAGTATAGAATACCATCCGCATCTAATTCATTTAGTATTTCATTATTAATTTTCTGTTCCTTTAACTTATTTTTATCAATTAAATAAGGTAGATTATACTTTAAAGAGAAATTAAAAGATTTATCACACTTAATAGAATCTTTTAATGTAAGTACTTCTAATTCTTTAGCTAGGACAGTTTGGCTTTTACAAGATTGAAAAACAATTAAAAAAATTGTTAAAATATATGTTCTTCTTAAAATAAGCATTATTCAACACCTACTTTCATTTTAAAATCTTCCTTTAAAAAAGGTTTAAGTTCTTCAAAAGAAAAAAACACATTAAATACTGAACTAAAATTTAGGTTAGCCCAACTGCTATCGATCAAAATATCTAATCCTTTTCCATTTTCATTTGTTAAAAAAAAACGTTGTGGTAAATTAGTTAATAAGCTTTTCTTTACAATCAATTGTTTTTCGTTTTCAGTCATTTCTTCTTCAAAAAAATCATTTAACTCAGATTCTATTTTATTATTTAAATAGTTTAAAAGTTCTTTTGACTGACTCTTGAAAATATCTTTTGAAGTAATCTCTAAGCCTGAGTCCAAGAAAAAATTATAATAATATTCTTCAACTCTAAGTGAACCTGAATATATCTCAAAAAACAACTTTAAAGAAATTATATTTTTGCTAGCTTCACCTATTTCATAATAAGAAGCAACAAAAGGAGCTAAAGAGTATTCATTACATTTCTCTTCATTAGTTAAAATAAATAAGTTTAAGTTTTCTTGTAGACTCTTCTCTTTATTGAATGTATCAAACCAATCAATATTATCTTTAACATCTATTAAAATCCTATCATTTATCTTCTTAGAAGAGATTTTATCACCTAACTTAACATAGGGTAAATTATACTTTCTTTCTGTTTTATTATTACAAACAATAGAGTCTTTAATATTTAAAATTAAATCATCTTTGATGATTTTTTTTTGACTTTTACAAGAAATAAAGCTTAAAAAAAATATGTTTATAATTAATATTTTAATTGTCTTATTCATTTTTTAAGGGAGTTAATTTTAAATCTGATTCTATAAAAAGTTTAATACCTTTTGGCTTTAAACTATTAACCGGTTTTACCTCTTTTAATTTCTTTAATAATTTTTCAGCTTCTACATCTTTTAAATCAACATATGCAGTAACCATTTTTTTTAAACTGTTATCATATTCTCTAGTTTTTACTTTTTCTTCTTGAGAAATATTTAAAAGTATATTTTCTATTAATTCTTGTTGCTCTTTTGTTCCTTTTTCATATATTTTTTCATAATGTTTATAAACTTTAAAGCCTTTTTCCGTTCTAGCTTTAAATGTATTATCCCTTCTATTTCTTATTCCATTATATCCTCCATTAATAATTCTTGTACTTCTTTTTATATCATCTTCTGCAGCCCAATCAGCTGCATACTTTTTTTGTATACTTACCCCTCCTTTTTGGTAAAACCACAAAGCAGATTGTACACCATAAATTACATTATTAGTATCAGCTAATAAATCAAAATTTCCTTTATAATTAGTTTTGTCTGTAATTTTAGTGAAATCTATATAACCTTTTGGGTCATCAGGAAAAGGATTGTTCTTCCTAAAATTAGAAAAAGAAATATAATTTCCTTTTCCTGTTAATTGTTTAATACCTTTACCACAAAACATAAAACCTTCTCTAGACAGTTCATTACCATTCCCCAATCCTCTTTTATCATTCGGGTATGTAGCGTAAAACCTTGAAAATAACGGTATGCGAAAAGCCTTATGCTTTTTTAAAATTATTTTAAACTTTAATTCTTCGACTTCATTTCCAGTTTTATCTTTAACTTTCTCCTTAACCTCTTTAATCGTTTTCTCCTTTGAATTTTTACCATATAACCTCCTTACATCAACAACTACATTCTCTTCATTTAAAATTGATTTAAGTTCAATATTAGTTTTTGTTTTTATTTTACCCGATTTATCAACTATCTTGAAAATTTCATTCAAATTATTTTTAAGAGATTCTAATATAATTGAATCAATAGTATAACTTTTACTAAAATATTTTTGAGGAAGACTAGCATAATTATAATTATGACTCTCTTGCATGTTTTTTTTCAAAAATTTCATCTCGGCTCCAACTTGAGCAATAAAATGAGCTTTTCTAAGGCAAGTATCTAATTTATAATCTTTTCTATACTTGTTAAGATAGACTAGTATTTTTTCGGTAATCTCCTTTTCTGCTTCAGGAACCACATGCTTAACTTGTTCAAAAGTTATTTCCTCTTTACAGTAAGGGCAAAGTTCTGTTTCCTTTACTGTTAAAGGTGTTTCTTTATGGTTTAATAATTCTCCTCTATAGTAAACTTTGGGAATATATTTTTTTGATTTAAGTCTTTTTTCTTCTTTCATAATTTATTATTTTAAGGTTACTTCCCCTTTTTCATTAACAATTCCTTTTAGTTCAACATTACTAGCTGAGTTATCATCTGAATCTTCTAAAATTATTTTCACCTCTTCCCCTTCGTCTATATTAATCACCTTTATATACAATACAGAATTACTATTTACTTCTGCTTCTTTGATAGACTCTCCTTCTTGATTTCTCCACTCTTTTCTTATAATTCTTGGTGTTGTATCTTCTTTAGCTTTATATGGTGTAGCTTCTTTTATTGGTATAAAACTTTCTTGCCAGTGTTTTATATAGCGTGTGGTACTTTTTTTACTCCAGCTAGAGTTGTTAAAAAATCGGTAGTCTTGCATTGCTGGAGATATGGTCAGAGTTACCTGCATACCTGACTGATTACAAAACCTTTCATGGTAATTGATGAGTGTACCATCTTGAAAGTTGTATTCAAAAATTTCTAATCCGTCATAATCATCTTGATAAAAAACAATTTTACCGTCTCTTAACTGATATAAGTCAAAAGGATATGGTATTTTTTTGTTTTCGGTTCTGTCGGCAATAATCCATTCTAAAAAACTATCATCATACATTTGCGATTCAAATGTAACCGAGATGGTTCCTCCCATTAAGGCAGAGGTAGGTTTTCCGTTCCAATCAATAAGTCGATTGTAATTTAAATTTGTATTGAAAAGTTCTCGTTCTTCTCCACATACAAATAGCTTTGCTTTAACATTCATTTTTAGGCAATTTTCGGGGTTCTTCCTAACTATTAACTAGGGCAATAGTTCTAAAGGTATGAAGTACACTTCACTTCTATAACCTTCTTCTACTTTTTGCAACTTATTTTTTAAAAATAATTCTTCTAATTTATCTATTTTTTCATATTGTTGAAAATAAAACTTTTCAAAGCCATTTTTTCCTACTCTTTTTCTTGGTAATTTATATATTCCTAAACAGTAATATCCTTCATGATTTAAAGGAATTCCTGATTTAAAGTAAAATAAATCTGCTATTGTTGCTTTTCTACTTAAAACATATCTATAGGCAGCTTTGTTTAATATTTTTATTTGTTTTTGGTACAATCGTTTTATTACTCTTCGCTTTTTTCTTGTAATGGGTTTTGCCATTTGAGGAAATGTGCTGCGATAATTTTCTATTAATTCTATAATTTCATCTTTATCTAAGACATAGCCTTTTTTTATTATACTATCGTTAAGTAATGATACTTTTTGGTACAATACTTCATGTAAATTGTTTCTGCTTAATTGAAAAAGACGTAAGCTGTCTGTATTTAACTCTTTATATCTTGTTTTTATCGTTGTGCTTGGTTCACTTCTTAAAACTCCTAGTTTTTTATTAAAGTAATTTAACGAGGATATAAGCTTATTATTTGTTAATGTAGATCTTTTTAAAACAGTATCTATCGCTTTTTCTAAAGATAGAGGAGTTAATGAACTTTCTATTCTTGGAAAAATAACGCCTCCATTAAAAAGGCTATTATCTGGAGCATCGTACACATAAATATTATCTTCATCTGCAGGCATCTTTTTTAAGATATTGTTTTCTACTATAATTTCATTATCCACAATAAAATTCTTGATAAATTCATTATAATATTTTCCTGTTTTATACAAAAACTCTTTGCTTCCTAATATATAATTCTGAGATCTTACACTTTGATTATTGTCTAATTGTGCAAAAATAATTTTAGGTGATTTTTTAGCTATTTTTTCAAAAAAAGTATCTTTTTGCCTTTTAATATCATTCGTGTTTTCTTTGCTTGAAGCAATGATGAAGAAATTGTTTTCAAAACGCTTATTTTCATCTGAAAAATTATCTATTACATAATTTACTGCTTTGGGAATAGACATTGTTTTTTCAACGTATTCTACAGCTAAATTGTTTTGATTACTTTCTATAAAAGATTCAACAAAGCTAATCCACTCTGAAAAAGAGCTTGTTTTTTCTAATATTGCTGTTCCTTTTCTATCGACTAAAATTGCAGAAAAACTGTATTGAGCTTCAGTAGGTTCTTGAAATAAGGTTATGTATAAACTTTGTAATGAGTTCAATATTTTTTTTAGATGTTCGCTTTCCTCATTTTTAGAAATAAAATGGAAGTTTACTACCTTCGACTCCTCTTTCATAAATTTTATTTCTTTTGTATAAAAGCTATTTCCTTTTACATTAATAAGTTTATTTTTATCATGATTCCAAACATGTACTGGAGCTATCAAGTCTTTAGTAACATCTGTTTTTAAGTTTTTATATCCTGTATATAAGTATTTAGACAATACATCTTCACCTGTAAGTTGAATTGTATCTTTATTACTAACTGCCAATAAACTATCAGTGTCATTTATAACATATACTTGACTTTGTCCAATACGTGTAATTAAGTTTGATGGTATCCAACCTACTGTTTGAGAAATAGAGTCTTTTAAAACGGGTTTATCTGACACAAATACTGCTTTCCCTTTTTCATCATACTTATAAGGGTATACAATTTGATTAGACACTAACTTTTTGTTTGACTTTGTTCTAAAAAAGGGATCTTTAAACACATTTACAGAGTCTACTTCCATATATGGTTTCAAATCAAAAAGTCGTAACGTTTTATCTGTTCCTACCTTATATTTTATAGGTTTATTATTACATGTTTCTAAAAACGAATGATTATACTCTATTACATTACTTGTAGGAATCCATCCTAAATATTCTACTTGCTCTGAATCTTTAAAGTTAAACTTATCTCCATAGAACATAGAAAACAATCCTTTGGGTTTTCCTATTTGATCTGGGTTGGCTACTACTACTTCATACGAGTTTTCTTTTTCATTAATTACATACAACGGAGTAAGTAATCCTTTTTTCTTAAACTTTTCTTGCACATATGGTCCTTTATAAAAAGAGTTTTCCTCTCTATCTGAAAAGACCATTTTTAACGAAGCATCGTGCTTCGTTTTTGCTTTTTTTAGATAGTTAAACCTATCAGTTTTTACTTCTTTTACTTTCTCATATTTCCCTATAGTTTGTGATACAATAGGGAAGGAATATAGCAACAGCAAAAAAATAAAAAGTGTTATTTTTTTTTGCATTATTATCTTAGTAAACTTTGTGTTACATTTAATCTTTTGAAACATTTAATTGTATCTATTTCAACTTTATTTATAATTATTTTGCTTCTTTTCTTATTTTCTAAATAGTGTAAACCTTGGCAGTAACTAAAAAAGTCATTATACCTTCCTCCATTAACAATTACAAGTATGTCTTCTGCTTGATTACATGTATAGTTATTTTTTATATAATTTAAGTTTTTATAAAAAGTTCCTCTATCTGTAACCTTGCTATCTGCTATTGCTTGAAGTCTTTTTCTAATATCATTTTGCACAACCCCTAAAGAGTCTACTTTTTCTAATTCCTCAACTTTTTCAAATCTTGGTAAAATCTTTATATTATGAAATATTGGGTATTTTAATGTATTTGTTTGAAGTTTTACCCTGTAGTCTCCTGGTTTACTATATCTGTAAATTACTTGTTCTTCATAAGCATCAACTGTACCTGTTTCTCCAAACTCCCAATACCAGGTATTTATTCCTTTTCCCTCGGTAAAAAACACTAATTCTTCTCCTACATAACCTTCATCTACGCCATGCAATGTTACCAAAGAGTCTCTAGGTGATAGTTTTGGTAAAGAAACTATACCTATTTGTTTTGAAACAGTAAACTTATCGTTTATTTTTATTGATACTAAATACTTACCTTCTTTACGGTATTTATAATCGATATTTCCTGGTTTTACTATAGAATCTCCATTTCCCATATGCCACACCACTTTTCTTCCTTCAACTAAACTCGTATCATTTAAAAGGAAAAACAGTTTTTCACCAACTTCAAACTGGTAGTTACTATTAGATTCAGACACGTAAAAATCTAAATTACTGAGTCTTGATTTATAAGGTGCAAATATGGCCAGTATTAATACTAATAAAGCTATAAAAATTAAAGCTGATAATTTAAATTTATTAGACATATTCTTTTATTTAAATATTAGCTTTACATTCTTCTAGATTTTCTTTCAGAACTTTATTATTCCTTTTTAAAGCATTGTATTCTTCACTCAAATCGAAAAACATTTTAAGCGTTTTTGATGATTGAACTCCGAATATATATCTATTATTCATATCGTTATCTCTATAAATTTTTTTGTATTGTTGAATTTCCTTATCTAACTCGTCTAATACCTGAATTTGAATAACATCAAAAGGTATTTCTTGAATTTTTTTATGTGTATTTTTTATTTTTTTTGTGTATTCTTCCTGAATATCAAAAATTTCTTCTGAAGCGTCAATACTATTTAGCAGCTCTTTACTTTCTACTACAGGCACTTTAAATATAAATTTAGTTAGTATTATAAACACTACTGTAGAAATTATTATAAACAAAAGAGAAAACCTTATTTTTTCCCAAAAAATCTCATGTTTATCCATAGCTTACTCTTTATTTAAATTTTTATTTAAATCTTTATATTTCTCTCTGCACTTTTCTAATTGTTCTTTATTGGCTTCTCTTGTATTAACTTCTTTGTTATAATTTTCAAGAAGTGATTGTATATTCCTTATTTCAGACAAAAACTCACCGTAAATTTTGTAATAGTTGTTTTCTTTTTTTGTACTATCTATACTTTGTCTTATTTCTACTCTGGTGTTAGTTATAATCTTCTGCATTTGTCTATACTCTCCAATATTCCTTCTTTTATTTTTTAAACTATATAGGTTTTTAAAAAGCTCTTCCATTTTAAAATTTAACATAGCTTGTTTTTTAAAAACTTCATTGTAATGAGATTGTTTACTCTCAATTAAAACAACCCCTTTTTCTGCTATAATTAAAGTGACATATAAACAAAAGAATACGACTACTGCTGTTAAAGAGAATGATGCAAAAAACTTAAGTATTTGTTTTCTCCTTTCTTTGTGATTTAAAGCTTTCATAAGAAATTTATATTAATCAATTATACTCCAAGTACTATTTTTACCTCTATTTCTATTGAATTGCGCTCCAGATTCTTCATTAATTACAATATTATCTTTTCTTTGTCCTATATACTCTAGTTCACTCATCTTTTTAAATACGCGCTCCAACATAACTACAAACCTATTTAGCACATCAAACGTTTCTGCTATCTCAATATGGTTGTACTTAACGTTTACAGCATCAACTATTGCATCAAGGAAAACAGAAGGCTTAATGTCTGTCCATTGATAATAATATTGTAGTAATTGCTCTTTCTCTTTATCATCCATAATACTCAAGCAAATAGAAAGCTTATTTGCTAACACCACTAATCTATCAACCAAATACATAGGTGATCTACTAGTAGAAATATTTTCTAAATTAAAAATATTATCACTGTAGTACTCTTGCAGTTTACTGCAAATTGAAAAGGTATTGGCTACTAATTTATTACTGCTTTTTTGCCCATTATTTTTTTTGAAAATTTTAATCGAATAGTTTTTAGACTTAATAAGCATTTGTAATAACCCTTTTCCAAATCCTTCTAACCTTTCATTAGATGTTAAATTAACAACAGGAGGCACATAACTTTCATCAATAGAAAACAATCCATTTGTCCATAACACCTTTCCTATAACCAAAAAGTGCTCTTTTAAAAAGCTAGTATTAATTTTTGAAACTGGAAGTGTATGTAGTTCTAATTTAGGTAATACATTAGGATGGTGTAAAGGTATAACTTCAGGGTCTGGAATACCTACTGGTAAATACTCAAATGGAGATAGCGAAAGCATTATATAAAATTCTTCGCTTTCTGTTTTATCAAAATCAGATGTTTTTAATGTTACTGATGGTGAATTTGCCCCATACAAATCTCGGTGATACATAATCCTGTATCCTTTTTCTGTGATGGCGTTACAAGATTTCAGTTTTATTACTAAAGAGTTATCTCCATCGTTTAAAACATCTAATTGTAGGTTTTCAAAATTAGTTCCTCCATCAACTAATCCATATTCATAATTTTTAAGAGAAACCGAATTGTAGTCTTTTATGGTTTCAATTGTGTTGTTATAATTTTTAAAAAAATGTTCTGCAGATATTTTTACTCCGTCAGTCCAATTTATTGGTAAGTAATTCATTTTATTATTTTTCTTATTCATCTTCAATGGTGTTTAATGCAGTTCTTCTTATATATATAGTTTGTTTATTCCTTATTTTATTAAACTTCCCGTCTTTTTCAGCGTCTAAGACTTTTGTAAAAAGAGGAAAATTAAACCATTTGTTTGTGTAAAAAATCCAACCAATTGGCTCTCCCTCCAAATAAGTATCAATCATTCTATCAGGAAATCTAAAGTTTTGATCTTCTATAAATCGATTAAACCACATACCTACTGATACCTCCATGGGTAACTTTACTGAAAAAGAACTGTAGTTTTTATCTTCTGGATTTCTTTTAATTTTTACTGTTACTTGTATTAATTTAAAAACGTCTACATTATCCCAATACATATCACTAACTCCATTATCTGAAACATTCCAGGCTTTATAAAATGGTTTTGATATGTTTAAAAAGTATTCTAAAGACATTGTGTATAGTAATGGTAACACAAACCAAATTATTGATAACATTGCCCAAAGTGCGTAAGGTAAATTACTTATTTTTTCAAAAATTAGATAATACAGCCACCCTGAAAGAAGCATTACTATAAAAGCAAAAAATAGTGTATGGAATTTATTATCTAGGCCTATAGATTTGTAAAACTTTGTATTTTGAAAAAGCATGAAAAACACACCTATAAAAAGATAACACAAAACTGTGAGTATCAACCCTACCCAAACAAATTCATATTTTAATAAACTAATTAAAACTGGGGCTACTAGAACTATAGTTAGCAATAAAACCAAGACTATTGCCTTTTTTATATTAAACGATTTTTTTGCCTTTACTATGTTATTTAATACCATTAAAGAAACAATAGCTATTAATGGTGCTAAAAGAAATTTTAAAAAATATACTATTATTATGTTCATAACTTTTTCTTTTCTTATTTAGTTAAATATGAATCATACCCTAAAAATCTTTCTGATAAAACAAAAGATTGATCAGAGTTTGTTTTATAAGTGATATGAATTTTTCTTGAGGAAATTAAAAAGAAGTTTAACACTTCCTTTATTTGTAAAACACTTTTTTCTAAAACTTTAAAGTTTTCTACTTCTTTTTCTAATACCACAACTACTTTAACATCATCTATCTCACTATAAACCTCACCACTTAAACCCAGATCTACTCCTAAAACAGCATCTCCTAAACTTAAAAAAGGAGATTCTTTTATAGCACAAGGTATATAACTAAGCTCTACTTTTAAGCCTAAAACAATTTGTATTAGTTTTTCTAACTCGACTAAATTCTCTTTAAAAAACTCAGACTTACATAAATTAAGAAATAGTTTATACAATGACTCATCTGATATTTCTATATCAAAACCTATAATTTGTTTAAAAATATTTAATAGGTTTTGTTTTGATTTTTTGTCTGAAAAAAAGTTTAAGCTTCTATTATTAATCCTAACTCTTTCTTTAAATATTTCTGTATCAAATAGTGTAAAAAAATTAATATCTCCTTTTTCTTTTTCCCTATTTCTACGAATTGTATCAACTACTTCCTTCTTATTATCTGAATTAACCCCTAAGGAAAGAGGGTAAAATAATATTTCTGGTAACTGATGATATATACTATTTCTACTTAAATTTACTACTAAGTTCTCTTCAAACCCTGTGTCTTTAGCAATAAAATTTGAATTAATAGACAAAACATCTTTAGATTGAGCTCTAGTATTCATACCGTGATTTTTCACAATTAATACTTCTGAGACATCTTTTTTTAATAAAAACTCTAATTCTTCAATAAAAACCTCACCTATAAAGTTAGATGTCATATTACGAACAAGCTCGTCTATAACGGTATCATTTTCATTTACACTAGCTCCCATACAAGATTATTGTTTTTATAATCTAATAATACATGATCTCCTTTATTTACCTGTTCAGAAACTATCATTTTAGATATTATCTTTTTCACGTATGTTCTTACAACTCCTGCAATGGGTCTGGCTCCATACTTTTGAGAAAATCCTTTTTTTGACAAGAACTCTAAAGCTTCATCAGAAATATCTAACACTATTTGTTTTTGTTGTTCTAATTGCTTTCTTAGTTTATTAAAGTGTATTACTAAAATATCTTGTGCTACTTTTTGATTTATTGGCGCAAATGGAACTACTTCTGTTAACCTCCCTAAAAATTCTGGTCTAAAGTGTTGTGCCATTACCTCTATTAACTCATTTGAGGTCGGAATTTTTCCTCCTGTTATTTGCTCAGCAATCCATTGACTACCTATGTTAGATGTAAAAATGACAATCGCATTAGAGAAATCTCCTTCTCTTCCTAATTTATCATGAATTACTCCTTCATCCATTAATTGTAGAAAAACATCATACACAGAACTGTGAGCTTTTTCAATTTCATCAAATAAAACTACTGAATATGGACGCTGTCTAATTTTTGTTACTAACATCCCTCCTTCTTCATATCCTACATAACCTGGAGGTGCCCCATAAAGTAGCGCTGCTGAATGTTCCTCTTTAAATTCAGACATATCAAAACGAATCATTGCTGTTTCATCATCAAATAGTAACTCTGCTAATGATTTAGTTAATTCAGTTTTTCCTGTTCCAGTAGGTCCTAAAAAGAAGAAAGAACCAATTGGTTGTTTAGGGTTACTAAGTCCACTTCGCGATTCAATAATAGCATCAGAGAGTGTTTGAATAGCGTTTGACTGCCCTTTAACTCTTTCTTGTAACTTTTTATCAATATTTAAAAGACGTTCTTTTTCTTCTGTTTGAATTTTTCCTAAAGGAATGCCTGTAATTTCTGATACAACAGCTTCAATATTCATTTCACTTACAATATCAATAGGCGTCTTAGCTAGCTCTTTTAACATTGATAAGAATTCATCAACCTTCGATATTTCTTGTTGTAAATCTGGATTATCAGATACTAAATTAAATGACTTGGTAACTTTTGAGGTTTGAATAACACTAACTTTTCTGTAAATAGTATTGTATATTAATTGTAAATCTGAAAATTCAAACTTTTCCGAGTCCTTAACTTCATTAAACTCTTTTTCTATTTTTCTAACCTCTGTTAATACCGTAGCGTTGCTCATCTTTACAGCTGCTACAGTTTTATCTATTAAATCTATTGCACCATAAGGTAACTTCTTTTCCTTAAAATACCTTTTTGAAAGATGTATAGATTCCTCAATTGCTCTATCTGAAATTTTAATATCAAAATGTAGTTCCAACCTTTTTTTATGTCTATGTAAACACTTTAACATCTCTAGGCTACCTAATTCCTCTAGCTTCAATATTTCTAATTTACCATCTATAGGGTGTCTTTCAAGATTTTTCCTGTATGAATCTGAATTAATTGTAAAAATCATATTAATTCGCCCTTCACTTAATTGAGCGTTTAAGATATTAACAATAGCATTGGTTTTTCCTGATGCATTTTCAAGCAATACATGAAGATCATCAATAACTAATATGGAAGGAGCATCAATAGACTCTAATTTCTCAAATAGTTCTGATATTTTCTTATTTACATCATTTTCAGAGCTTGCTCCTGCTAATAATTTTGGGACATTGAGTTTAAACACTAAGTGACTTTTCAAATACTCATCTGTACTATTACTCAATTCTCTTACGAAGTAGTTTACTGTTGCTGTTTTTCCTATACCTGAATCTCCTACTAAAATAACTCCCTTGCTTTCTGATCTTTCAAAATTTTCTAAAATCAATCGAACTTCTTTTTCTCTACCTAAGATTAAGTTTCCTTTTTGTATTACCTCTTCTGTTTGAAGGTCTTCGATATAGGAACTTATTGCAGAAATATTTTCCTTAACGTTTGATTCTAAAAAAGTGGGAGTATTAGCATTGTAATGATTTAAAATATCTTGTTCTGTTATACCTAATGTTTCTATTTGTTGTCCAGAATACACAACTCCCTCTCTTACAACTGCTGTAAAAATACATAAGGCATCAATATTTTCCGTTCCTAATTTAATTTTTGAACGTTCAGACTCTTCGAAAACCTTAGCAACTTCATGGTCTGGATTTACATCTCCAGAAGCTTTTAGCGGAGTTGACTTATACATTTCTTTCATTACCTCAAACCACTCAAGAATATAGTTAGCATCTTTACCCATGCTATCAATAATCTCTTCTAAACCAGTTGGTTCATTAATTAGCGATGTTATTAAATGACTAACACCATAGGTGCTTTGATTTTCTCTGTAAGCAATACTTTTAGCTCTTTTTATGCTTGATAAAGCACTTGAACTGTAATCTTTTTCTATCATTTTTTTATAAAAAATACTTTATATGTTATATTTGATATTGATCTTTTTTCTAATTCTTTTTCAAGATAATAACTGAAAAGGTTTTGTTTTTCTTCAGAAATTAACTCTCTTTTAGTTTTTATGTATATATCTGTAGTTCTAATTAATCCTTTTTTCTTTTCTTTTGATATTGCAACACCATCTTTTATAGAAAGGCTCTCAACAAAATGCCCTATTTTATTGTTTATAAAACTTTTTACATCTTCTCTAGTTACAATTCTTTCTCTAGTAAGTAACCCATAGCGCAGTCCATTTATTTTGTCGTGCTCCTCTTTTCTTATATGCCCACCTATTGTATCTGTTTTGAGTTTTATTTTACTATCAATAAACTTACCTGTTCTATACTGATTAAAAGTATAACTAGTATTGATATCATTTGCGTGGTTTGCATTAGTTAGCCAATACTGAAATTCATAATTAAAGGCATCTTTATGTGGATAGGTTAACAAAAATGTTTTGTTATTATTTGCATTAACCTCACCAAATTCTAAATGAATTTTCTTATCAATCTCATCTAGTTTTTCATGCAAATCATCTAAATATGCTTGAATAATATCATACCCTATTGCAGAAAAAGCACTACCTTCTTCTCTTACAGTTTGAGAAGTTTTACTTAACATCATCTTAGCACTTCTTGTATCAAACCTTCCTATGTCTCCAAAGTAGAGAGAATAACCTCCTTCAAGACTTTCTGTAGAGTTTTCTATAACGTTACTATAACTATTTCCTTTATCATCACTTAAACTTTCTATATTTAAAAAGTAGTTTTCACCTTCACTCAGTACCGATAAGATCCTTCCATTTTTTCTAAAGTTATGTTGTTTATACTCTAACTTTCTATTAACTACTGGAAAAGTATTTAAACTTACCTCTATTCCTTGTAGTTTCTCTCTAGAAAAAACTTCTGGTAACTTTACTTTAAACCATAAAAGCTTTTTATCTAAATCTTCAGGCTCAATAAAAAAATCAGTTTGCTCTCCAAATAATTCATTTATTGTTTTTTGTTGTCTACAAGACTCATTTAAATTTAAAGTATAAAAACAGTCTTCATAAAAAGAAATTACATCTTCAAAGTAGTGAACTTCTTTGTTGTTATTTATTAAAACTTCCTTATTTAGAAACATTTCATTCTCATCAACATCATACACCTTCATTGTTTTTAAAAAAGGTAAAAGCGAAGTATCTTTTAGTATAAAACAAAGAGATAGATTATTAGTTTCTTCCAATAAATCATCTAAAATTTCAACACCAAACCAAAGTTCGTAATCTTTAATTTTCTTTTCTTCAGATAAATAAAGAGCATCCTCCATGTTACCAAATCGGTTTTCACAAACCAACAACTTATCATCGTACCCTAAATATTTAACAGATGCATTTATTAGCTTTTTTGTAATAATTGGAGTAAAAAAAACATCTAACTTATCTTCTCCAAATCTTCTCTTTGAGCAATAAAAATGATCTGAAACATTTAATTGTGTCGTATCGTCTTCCGGTTGAGCTTTTAATAAAGCATGTGAAGGTGATGGTAAGGACCACTTGTTACTTACCAAAATTCTAGATAACCTATCTAATAATTCTTTATCTGAAACATCTATTTGTTGGTGTAATTTTGATATTTCATAAGCAAAAGTATGTAAAAGCAAGTCTAAAATAGGATCTACACTCCTTTTATCTTTAATGCCCCATAATTCCATCGAACGCAATAGCATTCGATTTTTAATTTTCATAAAATATTCGTCTCTCATTGCTATTTTTATTTTTTTTATTGTGATAAAGGACTAATGTAAAAAAGTGTAGCAAAATTAAATGGCGCATCGGTTTCTATAATTGTACCAAATACTTTAATTTCTGCTTTTCTTCTTACATGAACATCCGTAGTCTCAGCATCATCATCTATTTCAGATAACCTTACACTAACTCTAATATCCTTGAGTCTTGGCTCATACTCAACAAAGGCATAATATAAAGAATCTTTAACTTTTTCTTCCCATTTATTAATTTTAACCAATTGGTTAAATTCTAAATCCCAAATATCGGAACCATAATTCGGTCTTCCAAAAACCTCACCTTGTTTTGAAGTAGCAATTATCATGAGGTGTTGAGCTATGGATTCTTCAAGTGTACACCCCAATCTATTATTTTCTTTATTTCTTTTTGTTATACTGGAAAAGTCTAGGGGGATCTTCAAATAATTCATTTTTCCTTAATTTTTTTCTGTAAAAATAATTTTTTTTATCAAATATTTAATAGATTCGTAGCAGAATAAAAAAAATTATTATGGCAATGTACAATTACGGAATTGGAGGCAATGAAGTTAAAGTTGATGCTAATGAATCAATCGCAAACATTTCTTCCAACAAAACTTTATTAATCCAAAAACTTACCGACGAAGCTCCTGCAACCCCCGAAGCTATCTATGGTTTAGACACAATCGAAGCTGTATTCGAGAAGTTTTCACCTTCAGTGAATCTTGAACACACCGATGAAAATGGCGCCGACGTTAAAGAATCTTTAAATTTCAACAATTTAGGTGATTTTAATGTTGAGAACATTAAGGCTAATAGCTCTTTTTTAAATAAGCTAGATATAGAAAAAGACCAGTATCTAAGAATTTCAAGACAACTATCTTCTAACAGAGCGCTAATGAAAGCACTTAGTAACCCTGAAACAAAAGATACCTTTATCAAAATTTTAGAAGAGTCAATTAAAGAAATCGAGCAAGCCGAACAATAAAACCAAAAAAACATAATTAGCTATGTCTACAAAAGTAAAAACGCAGCAATCGGAAGTAGTTAAACAACAATCCCCTAGTCAAGAAGTAGCTAACGCTATTGATGGCATAAAAGAGTACGGTGGTTTCTCTTTTATCGAAAACATCGTTGATGGTTACTCTAACTTGAACCCAAAAAGAAAAGCTAGAAAAAGTCTATTTTTAAACGACGAGCAGTGGAAAGGAGAAAGAAAAAACTTAAAAAACAGACTTTCTGTTTGGTTAGAAATTCTTAAAAGTAGTGACAGTATCGAATCAATGTGTGATACTGCAAAAGAAAAATCTACCAGCATAGAAAGTGTTTTAAATTACAATCTTAAGAAAACCTTAGAAAAAACAAAAGAACTAGAAACCTCTTATAGATCAGTAGCTTTATTCTACAAAAACACCGAAAAAGACAAAGTAAAAAACATCACCATCTTAAATGCCGATTTAAGTCAATTAAAAGATTTAGAAAATCCTCTTTTTATAGACTATGTATCAAATGAGTTTAAACAAAACTTTGATAGATTAGATTTAAAAGACAACTACTCTATATTAGTAGTTCCTGGTTATTTAGGATCTAACGTAGTCTTAGACAAATGGTCTAAAATAGCACATGACAACAAAGCTGTTTTATTAACAGACTTCCAAGATCTTGAAACACCTGACGACATTGTTGACATGTTCTCAAATGCAAATCACTCTGGTGGCGAAATTCACAAATCAAACACTTTAATGACTTGTAACTGGCTACTAGGAAGAAAAAAAGAAGATGCCGTGGGTGAAGAAGACAACCTATACGTTCCGCCATCTTCTGCTTTGGCTGGTAAAATATATCACACATTAATGTCTCAAGTAGTAGCAGGTAAAAAATTTGGAGGTATTAATGAGGTAGAAAGTGTACGATTCGATCTTAAAAAGAGTGAAATTTCAGAAATTGAAAAAATGGGACTTGTTCCTATGGTTAACGAATATAGTAAAGTAATGGCTTTTTCAGCCAAGACTTTATTTAACGGAGACAACTTAGGTTTACAAACTTACTCTGTTGTAAGAGTATTCGATCACATAACAAAGGTTTTATTTGACTTTTTAAATAGAAGAGCTTTTGAAAACTGGAGCTCTAGAACTGAGGCTGATTTACGTCGCCAAATAGTTAAATTCTTAGACGATATTCAAGGACCTACTAAGCTAATTGAGCGTTTTAAGGTTATAAAAATAGAACAAGATCAAAATCAAAAAGACCGTGTTTTATTAGATATTCATATCACTCCTTATTTTCCTGCTAAAAGCTTTGTTATCCAACTAGATGGACACAAAGGAGATGGTCCTGAAGATGCTGTTTGGCATAGTGAATACGTTCAACAGTAATTTTATACTACAGAGAAAAATAAAAAAGCAAAGGTTTTTAACCTTTGCTTTTTTTATTGAAAATATTTTAGCTATCACATAACTTTAAACTCATTCTTTTTGAAATTGTATCGTCTTTCACAAAAAAAACACTTAAAACCTCTTGTCTAAGCTATAAAAAATAAAATTCAGTTTTTTATCACAATCCTTACAACTATTTTTGTAAGCTTTAAGCACTCTTTACGAATAAGATAAAAAATATTTTCATGAACATACAAGAACTAAAAAACAATATAGACTTAATAGTTAGTAATAATTCTTCTAAAGAAGAAAAACTACAACAAATCTGCGATTATTTAGCTTCAGAAATCTCTTACTATGACTGGGTTGGTTTTTACTTTAAAAATGGTGATAAAAACGAGTTAAAACTAGCTCAATTTAACGGTGAACCTACAGAACACACAATCATCCCTTTTGGAAAAGGTATTTGTGGACAAGTAGCAGTTAGCAATAAAAACTTTGTTGTACAAGATGTTAGTGAACAAGACAATTATATTTCATGTGGTTGGAAAGTAAAATCTGAAATTGTAATTCCCATCTTTGTAAACGGCGAAAACATCGGTCAAATAGATATTGACTCTCATACTGTTAACCCTTTTACTAAAAACGACGAAGATTTATTGGAATATATTTGCAAAAAAATAGCTAATTTTGTATAATTATTTTATAATCACTTGATTATTAAGTTTTTTTTTACTTTATTTGATGTGATTTTAAACAACCCCATTAATCCCCTTAAATATGAGCAATAGAGAACATCCTTCTTATGCAGCATTAGGCAGTGCTAATGCTCGTTCAAAATCTCAACAATCTTTAATAGAAAAATTCACAATCTGGTTTCGAAACTTCTTAGAAACAGCAGAGTAATTTATATTTATAGTTTTGTTGTATTAAAACACCACCAAAGAATATTTTTGGTGGTGTTTTCAATCTTAAAAGCTAAAAAAATATTGTGTGTCGACTACTCTTTTACTAGCTTTGCAAGCTTAACAACACAACAATAATGAACAATATAAAAACTATTAAATCAGCGTTAATTTCTGTTTTTCACAAAGACGGATTAGAGCCTATTGTTAAAAAACTTAATAATCTAGGTGTTACTATATACTCTACGGGAGGTACTGAAAAATTCATCAAAGACTTAGGTGTTAATGTAGTACCTGTAGAAGATGTTACTTCGTATCCTTCTATCTTAGGAGGAAGAGTAAAAACGTTACACCCTAAAGTTTTTGGCGGCATCTTAAACAGACAAGATCACGAAGGCGATATTACTGAGATGGAAGAATATAACATTCCTCAGTTAGATTTAGTAATTGTAGATTTATACCCTTTTGAAAAAACAGTTGCTTCTGGAGCTTCAGAGCAAGATATTATTGAAAAAATTGATATCGGTGGGATTTCGTTAATCCGTGCAGCTGCAAAAAACTTTAAAGACACTGTTATTATTTCTTCAATGGAACAATATGAAGATTTCTTAACTATTATTTCAGAAAGCAACGGAGAAACTTCGTTAAACGACAGAAAAAAGTTTGCTGCTAAGGCTTTTAATATCTCCTCTCATTATGACACTGCCATTTTCAATTATTTCAATGAAGATGAAGTTGTATATAAAGCTAGTGAAACTACATCTAAAGTATTACGTTATGGAGAAAACCCTCATCAAAAAGGTTTTTTCTTTGGCGATTTAGATGCTATGTTTGATAAGCTACATGGAAAAGAATTAAGCTATAATAACTTATTAGATGTTGATGCTGCTGTTAATTTAATAGAAGAGTTTAAAGGTGAAGATCCAACATTTGCTATTTTAAAACATAACAATGCATGTGGTTTTGCTCAACGTAAAACAATTCATCAAGCTTATATAGACGCTTTAGCTGGTGACCCTGTTTCTGCGTTTGGAGGGATTTTAATTTCTAACACGAAAATTGATAAAGCCACTGCCGAAGAAATTCACAAATTATTCTGTGAAGTAGTTATTGCTCCTGCTTATGATGCTGATGCTTTAGAAATTTTAAAAGGTAAAAAGAATCGAGTAATATTGATTCAAAAAGAAATTGAATTACCTAAACAAACAGTTAGAACTGCTTTAAACGGAGTATTAGTTCAAGATAAAGATTATATTACAGACAAATTAGATGATTTAACTTACCCTACTAACAATAAACCATCAGAAAATGAGTTAGAGGATTTGTTATTTGCATCTAAACTATGTAAAAACACTAAGTCTAATACTATTATTTTAGTAAAGGACAAGCAATTATTAGCTGGGGGAACAGGTCAAACAAGTAGAGTTGATGCTTTAAGACAAGCTATTGAAAAAGCTAATAGTTTTAACTTTGACTTAAACGGAGCTGTTATGGCTAGTGATGCTTTTTTCCCTTTTCCTGACTGTGTAGAAATAGCAGATAAAGCAGGTATAAAAAGTGTAATTCAACCAGGGGGATCTATTAAAGACCAATTAAGTATTGATTATTGTAATGATAATAATGTAGCAATGGTTTTTACTGGAACTAGACATTTTAAACATTAATTATATTGAGTGTAAAATACCCACAGATTTTTATTAGATTTGTGAGAATACATTAAAATTAAATATAAATAACGAAATCTTTATGGGTTTTTTCGATTTCATGACAGAAGATATTGCAGTAGATTTAGGTACTGCAAATACACTTATAATCCACAATGGTAAGGTAGTTATTGACAACCCCTCTATTGTTGCTAGAAATAGGCTCACTGGTAAAATTATCGCTACAGGTCACGAAGCCAGTAGAATGCAAGGAAAAACCCATGAAAACATCAAAACTATACGCCCCTTAAAAGACGGTGTAATTGCTGATTTTCAAGCTTCTGAAGAAATGATCAAGGAATTTGTAAAACAAATTCCTGCTATAAAAAAGAGATTATTTCCACCATCATTACGAATGGTAATCTGTATTCCTTCTGGAATTACTGAAGTTGAAAAACGAGCAGTTATTGATTCTGGTCGTCACATGAATGCTAAGGAAATCTATTTGATTTACGAACCAATGGCAGCAGCTATTGGTGTTGGTGTTGATATAATGGAGCCTAAAGGAAACATGATTATTGATATAGGTGGTGGTACAACTGAAATTGCTGTTATAGCACTAGCTGGTATTGTCTGTGATCAATCAGTAAAAGTTGCTGGAGATTTATTTACCAGCGATATTATGTATTACATGCGTACGCAACACAATTTATATGTTGGGGAAACTACTGCCGAAAAAATAAAACTACAAATAGGTTCAGCTACAGAAGATTTAGACACACCTCCTGAAGACATGATGGTTCAAGGACGTGATTTATTAAGTGGAAAGCCTAAACAAATACAAGTTTCTTATCGTGAAATTGCAAAAGCTCTAGATAAATCAATTTTACGTATTGAAGATGCCGTAATGGAAACACTATCTAAAACACCTCCTGAATTAGCTGCTGATATTTACAATACAGGTATTTATTTAGCTGGGGGTGGATCAATGCTTAGAGGTTTAGATAAGCGTTTATCTAGAAAAACAGATTTACCAGTATATGTTGCTGAAGACCCGTTACGTGCTGTAGTTCGAGGAACAGGTATTGCACTTAAAAATTTAGAAAAATACAAAACTGTATTAATCAAATAAATTTGAATGATTTTTTATGCAACAGCTTATTTATTTCTTACAGAAGTATAAGTATTTCTTATTTTTTCTATTCCTAGAAGTTATAGCTGTTGCATTAATCATTAACAACCATTCTTTTCATAAAAGTAAATTTATTAGCTCTACTAATTTCATTACAGGTGGGCTATATCAAAAATCATCTAACATATCGGAGTATCTTGACTTAAAAGAAACAAACTCTGTACTTGTTGAAGAAAACTTAGCGTTAAAAAATAAATTAGAAAAAATTAACACTTATCTTGATAGTGTTTCTGCTAATCAGATAATAGATACAATAAATCTCTATCAAAATTTCAACTACATTTCTGGAAAAATAATTAAGAACTCTTTTCACAAAGCTGACAACTTTTTAACAATTAACAGAGGTAAAAATTATAATGTTTTTCAAGAAATGGGAGTAATAAATAGCAAAGGGGTTATTGGTATTACTGACAATATTTCTAATAAATTTGCTAGAGTACAATCTATTTTAAATTCAAAAAGCAATATCAACGCTAAGTTTAAAAATAACAATCATTACGGTACATTAACATGGGATGGTAAGGATTACAATATTGTACAACTAACCGACATTCCACGTCAAGCAGCTTTTAAAAAAGGTGATACTGTAGTTACTGGAGGAAGATCTACCATTTTTCCAAACGGGATACCTATTGGAACAGTCGTAAAAGTACCTGAAGAATTATCTGCGGTTAATAGTATAAACATTAAACTCTTTAACGATATGTCTAACTTAAGTCATGTTTATATAATAACCAACCTAAATAAAAAAGAAATAAAAACTGTAGAAAATAACAATGAATAAAACAGTATACTTAATATTTTTATTCGTTTTCCTCTTGTTACTACAAGTGTTGGTTCTAAATAATATTTTATTTTTAGGCTATGTAAACCCTTACATTTATATCGTTTTTATTTTTTTATTCCCTATTAAGGAAAACAGGTTTTCTCTTTTATTAGTAGCTTTTTTATTAGGTTTATGTGTAGATGCTTTTTCTAACTCTGGCGGAATTCATGCTTTTTCTACTGTATTTATGGCTTATATCCGTCTATTTGTTTTTAAGGCTGTCTTCAAAAAAACATCATCAGATTATCTGCTCTTTAACCTAAGACATGAATCTTTTGATAAAGTATTTAATTATACAGCAATTTTAACATTAGTTCACCACTTCATTTTATTTAGTTTAACTAACTTTAGCTTTTATAACATTTCAAATGTGCTTATCAATACACTTTTTTCTAGTGTTTTTACGTTACTGTTGTATTTTTTAGGAAGTTTTATATTTAGGAAAAAACTCACATGAAAAGAAGTTTCTTACTTATATTTTTAATTACTCTTATTGGAATTGTTTATATCTGTCGACTATTTCAATTACAAGTAGTACACGGAGGTGAACAGAGCCTAACCAATAGTGCTACCATAAAAATTGAATACGATTATCCTGAACGTGGTTATATTTATGATCGTAATGGAAAATTGTTAGTCGCTAATCAATTATCTTACGATGTAATGATTACTCCCAAAGAAGTAGAACCTTTAGACACTTTAGAATTCTGCTCTCTTTTAAAAATCGACAAGGAAGATTTTATAAAACGTTTTAAAAAAGCTGAAAACTATGCGCGATGGCTTCCTTCGGTATTTCTAAAACAACTAGCCAAAGAAGACTATGCTTTTTTACAAGAGAAACTACCCAAGTATAAAGGATTCTATATACAAAAACGTATTATCCGAAACTATCCTATAAAATCTGCAGCCAATGTACTCGGATTTATTAGCGAGGTAAACGAATATGTAGCTAAGAATAGTGATTACTACGAACAAGGAGAATTAATTGGTAAGCTTGGTGTTGAAAAACAATATGAGAAAGAATTAAGAGGTATTAAAGGGAGAAAATACTTTAAAAGAAATAACCTAAATAAAATTACTGGTTCTTATAAAGATGGAAAATATGACACACTTGCTGTAGCTGGTAAAGATTTGACATTAACTATTGATAGTGAGTTACAACAATATGGAGAATTATTAATGTCTGGAAAAAGAGGAGGTATTGTTGCAATAGAACCTCAAACAGGCGAGATTTTAGCATTAGTAACCGCTCCTTCATATGACCCGAATTTATTAGTTGGAAGGCAACGCTCTCCTAACTCTGTAAAACTTTTTAACGACAGTATAAACATGCCAACTTTTGATAGAGGGCTGCAAGCAATGTATGCTCCTGGTTCGCCTTTCAAAATCCTAACCGGTTTAATTGGCTTACAAGAAGGTGTGATTGATGAAAACTCAGGCTTTTATTGTAATCACGGATATCGCTACGGTAAACGACCAAATGCTTTTATGGGATGCCACTGTAGAATTGTTGGACGACCTGTACGTCTAAAAACTGCTATTGCTAAATCTTGTAATACTTATTTTGCTAACACCTACAGGAAAATTATAGACAACTATGAAAACCCAACAATAGGAACTAATGCTTGGAGTGAACATGCAAAAAGCTTTGGGTTAGGTAACTATTTAGGTTACGATCTTCCTTCTGGTCAAAAAGGAAGAATACCAAATGGAAGATTTTACGACAGAAGTTATGATTTTAGATGGGGAGCTACTACAACAATTTCAAATGCCATTGGACAAGGTGAGGTAGAAACCACACCTATTCAGTTAGCAAACATGACTGCAGCTATTGCTAACAAGGGCTATTTTTACACCCCTCATATTGTTAAGAAAATTGAAGATAAACCTAATCTTGATTCAATATATACAACTCCTAGAAAAACAACAGTTTCCCCTGAACATTTCCCTATTGCTATTGAGGCAATGTATGAAACATTTACCAGAGGTACAGCTAGATATAGTCAAGTTAAGGGAATAGATATTTGTGGGAAAACAGGAACGGTTGAAAACTTTATTAGAGTAAATAAGAAAAAAGTTCAGTTAACAGATCACTCTATTTTTATAGCCTTTGCTCCAAAAGAAAACCCCAAAATAGCCATAGCTATTTTTGTAGAAAACGGAGGATATGGATCTACAATTGCGGCCCCTATTACCAGCTTACTAATTGAAAAATACTTAAACAAATCTATATCAAGAAAACATCTTGAAAACCGTATGATTAACCTAAGTCTTCAAGAAAGATATGACAATCAATTATTAATTCAAAAAAGCGATACTATTGCGACAGGAACGAAATAATATTTTTGCTGGAGTCGACTGGCTACTTGTTTTTCTCTATATACTATTAGTTGGTTTTGGATGGGTTAATATCTATGCTGCATCTTCTACAGAAGAATCGAGAGAAATTTTTGACTTTTCTACAAAATATGGCAAACAATTAATTTTTATAGGACTTAGTTTGCCAGTTATCATCTTCATCCTTTTTTTTAATTCAAAGTTTTACGAACAATTTTCCAGTGTTATGTACATTTTTTCTCTGGTTTTATTAGCTGGAGTACTTGTATTTGGTAAAAAAATTAATGGGGCTACTTCTTGGTATAATTTTGGAGGTATAGGATTGCAACCTTCTGAATTTGCAAAAGCTTTTACCGCACTAGCATTGGCTAAGCTAATGAGTGATCGTCAATACAATCTTAAACTAATAAAAAATCAGGCCAAAGCTTTTATAATTATCTTTTTACCAGCTTTTTTCATCGCATTACAACCCGACATGGGATCCGTACTAATATATTTCGCTTTCTTTTTTGTTTTAAACAGAGAAGGGCTTACGTTAGCATATATATTATTCGGAACAATTTCTATAATTCTATTCTTACTAACTATATATTTTGGAGCAAAGTGGGTTCTTATTTCATGTTTACTTGTAATAACACTTGTTGTTTTTTATGGAATCTATAGAAATAAGCGATTTTTTCGCTTCAATGTTATAAAAATAATTGGTTCTTACCTTTTTTCTATTTTTTTTATTTTGGGAATTAGTTATACTTATAATAATATATTAGGTCAACATCAAAAAGACAGGTTTGATATTTTATTAGGAAAGATACAAGACAACAAAGGTATTGGCTATAACTCTTATCAATCTGAAAAAACAATTAGTTCTGGTGGTTTTTCTGGAAAAGGCTTTTTGCAGGGAGATAGAACTCAAGGCAACTTTGTTCCTGAACAACACACAGATTATATATATAGTACCGTTGGTGAAGAATGGGGCTTTTTAGGGAGTTCTCTTGTCATAGTTTTATTTATGTTTTTGCTCTATAGGATAATCTACTTATCAGAAACACAAACTAATAAATTTGCAAGAATATATGGCTATAGTGTAGCTTCTATTTTCTTTTTTCATATTATTGTTAATATTGGTATGGTAATAGGGCTACTACCTACTGTAGGAATACCACTACCCTTTTTTAGTTATGGAGGATCATCTTTATGGGGATTCACCTTACTGCTATTCATTTTCATTCGTTTAGATGCTCATAAAAAATATGATTGGTAAATAAATTAAAACCATCTTTTTAAACATTAAAAAGAGAAATTGTAGTCTTTTTACTTACTTAAAGAATAAAAGTCAAATAATGGATCTCAAAAGTTGTTGTGGACTTGGATTTATAACATTATTTTTATTTCAAACGGTTCCAATAAAGAAGTCATAATTCAAACTTTCACTTTTCGTGTAAGCGTGTTTATTTACATATTAGGGACTAACGATAGATAGAAGAGATCATCTTAATAAATCGTGCATCAGAATTAGGATTTTGTAGTATAGGGAACTCATAGAAAAATAGAATTAGTTACTTTTTCAAAAGCACTTGTTTACCACATCAAGGATTACCACTCCATAGCAAATACGATAATTATTAATTATAATTTTATAAATAGGATTACCTAATGCTAGGACTAAATCTTTTAACACTAAAATAAAAGCGTTAAAAACATAATGTAGAGAGGTAAAAAAACAAAATTCTTCCTTTATAAATTAATAACAATCTTTGTATAAACACAATAATTGTGAGTGCTACTAAATGGCTCTTTGTATTTAATATAAAATAAAAACGCTTCGATAAAAATATCGAAGCGTTTAACTATTAACTAACCTTAAAACTCTTATAAAGCGGCAACATGTTTAGCCAATTTAGACTTTAAATTTGCTGCTTTATTCTTATGAATAATGTTGTTCTTTGCTAACTTATCTAACATAGACACAACAGTCGAAAACATTCCTTCTGCTTCCTTCTTATCTTCAGTAGCTCTTAATTTTCTAACAGCATTACGAGTTGTTTTATGCTGATATTTATTTCTTAAGCGCTTTGCTTCGTTACTTCTAATTCTCTTTAATGCTGACTTATGATTTGCCATTCTATTAATACGTTAATTGTTTATAAAAAACTTGTAGTCCGTACGGGAATCGAACCCGTGTTACCAGGATGAAAACCTGGCGTCCTAACCCCTAGACGAACGGACCAAAACAATCGTTCTGATTGCGGGTGCAAATATACAATTCTTTTTGTTATCTGCAACTAAAATTTATTTTTATTTTATTCATTTCAAAAAACAAATAAAAAGAACTTGTAGTCCGTACGGGAATCGAACCCGTGTTACCAGGATGAAAACCTGGCGTCCTAACCCCTAGACGAACGGACCAAAACAATCTTTTTGCGATTGCGGGTGCAAATATAAAAACTGTTTTTTATTACACAAAGCTTTTTTTTATTTTTTTAATATGCTTTTGCAAAAAGTACTCTTTTTGTTGATGGTTTTCCTGTTAACACACATACTCCATTCTCTTCTTTTACATCATTAGGAATACATCTTATTGTAGCTTTTGTTAACTCCTTTATCTTATCTTCTGTTTCAATTGTACCATCCCAATGTGCTGATACAAATCCCCCTTTATTTTCTATCACATCTTTAAACTCTTCAAAAGAGTTTACTTCCGTAATATGATCGTTTCTGTAAATTAATGCTCTATTATATAAATTCTTTTGAATTTCTTCCAATAAATTAGCTACAATATCTACCACCTCATCTCTAGAAACTGTTTGTTTCTCAAAAGTATCACGACGCGCTACTTCTACTGTTCCATTTTCTAAATCTCTTTTTCCCATTGCAACTCGTACGGGAACACCTTTTAATTCATACTCAGCAAACTTAGCACCTGGTCTAAAAGTGTCTCTATCGTCAAATTTTACTGATATTCCTTTAGCTCGTAATTCTTTTACAATTACATCTACTTTTTCAGAAATAGCATTTAATTGCTCTTCACCTTTATATATAGGTATAATTACAACTTGAATTGGCGCTAGCTTTGGAGGTAGTACTAAACCAGCATCATCAGAGTGTGTCATTATCAATCCACCTATTAAACGTGTTGATACCCCCCAAGAAGTAGCCCATACATATTCTTGCTTTCCTTCTTTCGAGGTATACTTTACGTCAAATGCCTTAGCAAAATTTTGCCCTAAAAAGTGTGAAGTTCCAGCTTGTAATGCTTTACCATCTTGCATTAAAGCTTCTATTGTTAAGGTATCATCTGCCCCAGCAAAACGTTCACTCTCACTTTTAGCTCCTTTAACAACAGGCATTGCCATAAAATTCTCAGCAAAAGTTGCATACACCTCTTGCATTTGCTTTGCTTCAGCTATTGCTTCTGCCTTTGTTGCATGTGCTGTGTGACCTTCTTGCCATAAAAACTCAGCAGTACGTAAGAATAAACGTGTACGCATTTCCCATCTTACAACATTTGCCCATTGATTTACTAGCAATGGTAAATCTCTGTGTGATTGAATCCATCCTTTATAAGTATTCCAAATAATTGCTTCAGATGTCGGTCGAACGACTAACTCTTCTTCCAATTTAGCCCCAGGATCTACACGTAGCTTTCCTTCATTATCTGGGTCATTTTGTAATCGGTAATGTGTAACTACCGCACATTCTTTTGCAAATCCTTCAGCATTCTTTTCTTCTGCTTCAAACAAACTTTTGGGCACAAAAAGAGGAAAATAAGCATTTTGATGTCCTGTTTCTTTAAACATTCTATCTAATTCTTTTTGCATGTTCTCCCAAATTGCAAATCCGTATGGCTTAATTACCATGCAACCTCTTACTGCTGAATTCTCAGCTAAATCAGCTTTTACAATCAATTCGTTATACCATTTAGAGTAATCTTCGGCTCTTTTTGTTAAATGTTTGCTCATAATCAAAAGTTTGGCATAAATATTGTTATTTTTTATGCGTAAATTGTATCTGCAAAACTACATTAAAAAGGTAACAAGCCCAACAAAGAACTAATTTTTTGCAGCTCATAAAAAAACAATTTACTTTAACATAAAATAAAAAGTCATGAAGCTACATTACACCAAAACCAAACTCTCTTTTTATACCTTATCATTTTTGATAGCAGCTACCTTTATATCTTGTGGTTCTGCGCAAACGGTTACTGGTAGTGATGACGGTATTTATGCTGATGAAATAGAACAACCACAACGTAAAGTAGTTGTTACTGATGATCGTGCATATGATAAATATCAAGAAAATTATTTTACCAAAGAAGTGGAACGTTTAGACGCTTTAAATGGTACTGATATTTTTACTGATATAGAAAATTATAAGTCTGAAAACGATGATTCTTATAATGATGAAGATATTATTTATGAAGAAGAACCTGAAACAAGAATTACATACAATGGTAATGAACCATGGGGTTATTCTGACAATAATGATGTAGTTATAAATATTAATACTTATCCAAGATGGGGTTATTACAACGATTGGTATTGGAATTATGGCTATGATTATTACAGACCTTGGTGGAGGCCTCGTTACTATGGTGGTTGGGCATATAACTCTCACTGGCCCCCTTACCACTGGAACTCTGGGGTTTATGTAGGTTTAGGAGGAGGTTTCTATAACTCTTACTGGAACTCTCCGTATTACAGGTACAACCATTACAGACCATATAGATACTATAATAATCGTTATTATAGACGTCCTTACAGAGGTGCCAACTACTATAGAAGTCACAGAACTGCAACAACTTCTAGAAGAGGTTATACTACAGGTCGTAGAGGAACTACCACTTCTAGACGCTCTTCTGATGTTTACAGAAGAAGTGATAGTAGAACTTATCGTAACAACAGAAATACTCGTTCTACAAGAAATACGAGAAGCTATAATACTAGAAGAGGAAGCAACTCTAACAATAGAAGTATAAAACGATCAACTAGAACAAGAAGTTATAATTCTAACGGTAGTAGATCTACCCGTAGTTATAGAAGTACGCCTCGCTCAACAAGGAGTTCAAGAGGATATTCTACTAGAAATCATAGAGCTTCTAATAATGACGGTGTTCGTAAATCTTCATCAGTTAGAAACTCTAGAAGCTATACCAAGAGAAACCAATATTCTAATAGATCTGTTAGAAAGTCGTATTCTCCAAGAAACTCTAAAAGTTATTCAAAACCTTCTAGAAATTCTCGTAGTTACTCTGCTCCATCAAGAAGTACAAGAAGTTCTTCTTCTACCAGAAGCTCAAGAGGAAGTAACAGAAGCTCATCAAGAAGCTCTAGAAGATAATCTTGCATCAAAATTTCAAGATAAGTTTTAACTAATTAATGGAAAAATGAAAAGAATTTTAACTTTCGCGATAATTATCGCTAGTACGTATACTGCCTACTCGCAATCTTTGGGCTACAATGATTTAGGAATCTTATTTTCAAGAGACAATAATTATGGAACTGCTCGTTTTGAAGCAATGAGTGGAGCCTTTGGAGCATTAGGTGGAGACATATCTTCTTTTGGTATTAACCCAGCTGGTAGTGCCGTTGCCATTAAAAGTACTTTTGGGGTAACTTTAGGTAATAGAAACACTACATATACAGCTAAGTATTACGGAAACACAACAGAAACAGAAGATGATTTTTTTAACATTACCCAAGCTGGTGGTATTTTATCTTTTGACTCTGCTCATAACTCTGACTGGAACCGTTTTGCATTAACCTTTAACTATAGATTAAAAAGTGATTTTGAAGGTTTGTTTTCTTCACAAGGTAATAGTGGTCAGGCATTATTCAATGAACATCCTGATGATATTACCAATCAGTACGACAATGGACAAGAACAACGTTTTTTTAATTCTACCTACGGAGAGAGTAGCATTTTTGAGATGGGATTCTCTGCTGTACATCTAAACAAATTATATGCAGGAGCTAGTATAAAGTTTCATAACTTTAGCTTTGGTCAAGTTACAGAACTTAGAGAAGTTAATGAAGATAATAATGGTAACACATTAAACGCTTTTAATGTTCAAGATAGTTACTTTGAAGGTAGCGGAGTATCTTTTAGTGCTGGTTTTATTTACAAAGTAAATCAAAGCTTCCGTTTCGGGTTAGCTTATGAGACTCCAACATGGTATAATGAAGTTTTTGAAGACAGCAACTTAAACGTCTTCGACCCGAATGACTCTAGATATGATGATTGGATAGGTTACACTGAAATTTCAGCAACAAACCAAAATACCGATGTTAACAGTGGTGAAGAATTTAACTCAAACATTTTCAGACTAAGAACACCAAGTAAACTTACAGCCAGTGCAGCATTTGTTTTTGGTAAACAGGGTTTAATAAGTGCTGACTATACTTATAAAGATTACAGTGGCACAAAATATAGAGAGAACGCCCCTTATTTTATAGAAACTAATCAAAACTTTGATAATGATTTCAAAGGTACTCATTCCTTAAACATTGGTACTGAGTGGCGTTTTGACAAAATGAGTGTTCGTGGTGGTTATCATTATGAAGAAAGCCCTTATAAAAATGCTCTAGACGGTGATAATATTTCTGGCTTTTCATTAGGACTTGGTTATAATTTCGGAAACGTTAAGTTTGATTTATCATATACTAACTCAGAAAACAACAGTCCGTACCATATTTATAACTCACCTGCTGTAAATGTAGACCCTATTGAATTAACAACCGATACTTCTAGAATCTCTGGAACAATTACTTTTAGTTTATAATTCATAAAAAACATACAAGAAGAGTCCTGCTATAGCAGGACTTTTTATATATACATATCTCAGTTTTTTACCGTAATTTTGCTTCTTATTTACAACTTATGAGTTCAATAAAAATAAACATACAAGAAACTAATAACGAAACCATTCTAAAATTTGTTAGTAACAAAATATTAGTAAACGGTGGTAGTTATGAATACAATAATATAGACGAGGCTAAAAACTCTCCGTTAGCACAACAGCTATTTTATCTTCCTTTTGTAAAGAAGGTATTAGTTACAGCTAACTTCATTGCTATTCAACGATATGATATTGTTGAATGGAGCGATGTTGAAGAAGAGGTTCGCGGGCAAATAGAAGCTTACATCCAAGATGGTAATTCTGTAGTAAAAGAAGAAACTACCAAAAAAGATGCTGTTGAAGTATATGCTGAAGTTACACCAAACCCTGCTGTAATGAAATTCGGAACCAACAAAGCTTTAACACAAACTGATGTTGAGTATACAAATATTGAAGAAGCAAGCAAATCTTCTCCTTTAGCACAAGCATTATTTAGTTTTCCTTTTGTAAAAGAGATTTTTATTTCTGAAAACTACATTTCAATCACCAAATACGACATGATTGATTGGAATGAAGTATACCAAGAAGTACGTACTTTTATTCGTAGTTATATACAGGAAGGCAAAAAAATTATATCTGAATTACCAAAACAGCAAACTAAGCAAAACGTTGAAGTTCCTAAAGAGAATTTAACTGATACTGAAGCTAAAATTGTTGATATTTTGGATGAATATATAAAGCCTGCCGTAGCCTCTGATGGTGGTAATATTGCTTTTCAAGCATATGATGCTAATAGCAAAAGAGTAAGCGTTATTTTACAAGGAGCTTGTAGTGGCTGTCCATCATCAACAGTAACATTAAAAAACGGTATTGAAACTATGCTTAAAGAAATGTTACCTAATCAAATTAATGAAGTAGTTGCCATTAATGGGTAATTTACCGTAAACCTAACAAAAACATATGTCTGAAAAGATTAAACCATATAAAGATTCTGAATTAGGAAAGAAAGAGCAAGTAGCTCAAATGTTTGACAATATTTCTGAAGATTACGACGGCTTAAACCGTGTAATTTCTTTAGGAATTGATGTTAGCTGGCGTAAAAAAGTGGTAAAATTAGTAGGAGAAAATAAACCTCAACAAATTTTAGATATTGCTACTGGTACAGGTGATTTAGCCTTAATGATGTCTAAATTAAACCCTGAAAGAATTGTAGGGTTAGATATTTCTGAAGGAATGCTACAAGTAGGAAGACATAAAATAGCCAAGACTGATTTATCTAATAAAATTAAAATGATTGTTGGAGATAGTGAAAACATTCCTTTTCCTGATAATACCTTTGATGCAATTACTGTTTCTTTTGGTGTTAGAAACTTTGAAAACTTAGATAAAGGCTTAACCGAAATATTACGTGTATTAAAACCTGGAGGTAAGTTTGTTGTATTAGAAACCTCAAATCCTACCAAGTTTCCTTTCAAACAAGGATATAAATTGTATACTAATTATATTTTACCTATTATTGGTAAACTCTTTTCAAAAGATAAGGTTGCTTACTCTTATTTATCAAAAACAGCAAATTCCTTCCCTTTTGGAAAGGCTTTCAACAATATTTTACAAAAAAACGGGTTTAAGAATGCAAAGAATATACCTGTAACGTTTGGTGTTGCATCAATTTATACCGCTTTAAAATAATATGTTAAAAAAGCTTTTACTTTTCGGAATTTTAGTAACGTCGTTTTCCACACAAGCGCAAAAAGAAAAAATATTGAAACTTCCTAGTTTTGACAAACCTCTTTTTCACTATGGTTTTTACTTAGGAGCTAATAATAATGGTTATAAAATTTCTTATGCTCCAAGTGATTTTGATAATGCTGAAATCGAAGTAGAGTCCTCTATTGGTTTTAATGTAGGTTTAATTGCTGACTTAAGGTTACATAATAATATTAACCTACGTTTTGAACCTGGTTTAATGTCTAACACCAAAACATTACGTTTTAAACATATACCTGGAGCAGAAAACGAAAAAACACGTGAGGTTGGAGCCACATACTTACACTTACCACTACTGTTAAAATTTAGCACAAACAGGCTTAATAATATGAGACCTTATGTAATTGGAGGAGTTTCATACGATCATAACTTTTCAAGTAATGAAAAAAACAGTGATGATAATTTTGCTGGAGAATTTAGAACATCAACCACTAATTTCATGTACGAAGTAGGTATTGGTGTTGATTTTTACTTAAGTTATTTTAAATTCTCACCTTCTATAAGAGGGGTTTTTGCCATAAATAATGAGGCTATATACGATAACAAATCTCCTAGTCAATGGACAGACCCAATTAATTTCTTAGGAACTAGAGGAGTGTTTTTGCACTTAGCTTTTGAATAAGATTTCTTAAACATATATTCACAATAAAAAAAGGCTTTCTAAATTAGAAAGCCTTTTTAAGTTTAAAAATAATATGAAGTCCCCCGAAATCCTATTACTCTTTATTATTTAGACACAAAAAATTTTATTTGGTCACTTATTTTATAAATTATTCAAAAACACAATAGATGTAAATGATTTATTTAAATTTTAAAATAAAAAAAGCCGCAAAAAGCGGCTTTTCATAAAGATTTCTCTTTATCAATCGGATAGAAGTCCCCCGAAATCTATCGTACTGTTAAAAACATTGTTTTTAGCGTTTTCAAAGATATAAAAAAATGTTAATTTTTATTATTTTTTATAACTATTTTATTGTCAACTACATTTTTAATTGGTAATATAACCTTTCCTGTATCTGTATTAATCGTAATACAAATATTATCTATTGCCACAACAACACCTTCTACTTCATCTATTATAACTTTTTCTCCTATTGATATATTCTTTCTTGAATAATAGCCAAAAAGTAATCTAGCAACAGCATCTCTAGCTCCAAAACCAAAAGCTAAAGTAAACGCTAGTAGTACAGAACCTATTAGTAATGTTAAATTACTTTTTATTACTGATGTGTCTACACCTGCTTGATCAAGAGCTGTTATAGATAAAAATATTACAATTAAATAAAAAGCAATATTTCCTACTAAATTTCCACCTGAAATTTCAAGAGACTTAAACATGGTTTGAATGGCTTTTTTTACCATTGTTCCTAAATATGCACCTGCCACAAAAATACCTACTGCTGTTAGTAGTTTTGGCAAATAAGCAAAAAAGCTTTTTATCCCATCAGAAACGACATTCATACCAAATACCTCTGCCCCAACCATTACAAAAATGAAAATTAAAAACCACTTTAAAACAGCTAAAATCACATTAGTTAAAACAATATTAATGGTACTGTTCCCAAAAATCTCTGTTTTGTTGAGTTTTTTAGACCATTCATCTATTTTAGTTTTTGATAAAGCCTTTCTAACGATATATAGAAATACTTTTATTGCCAGCCAAGAAACAATTACAAAAAGAATAAACATCGCTACAGTTGGTAATGTTTTAGCTATGTCTTGAAAAAGATTTAAAAAGGGGGCTAAAATATCTATTTGTAGAGTAATCATAATTTTTTGTAGTTAGAGTAGTTAAAATTTAGTTTTTAATCTTTTTTAGATTCGTTTTTGTTATGCGAACTGCTACTAAGCAAATCTACAATAGTACTCGGATATTTCACAACAAATAAATCTGCTATATCAATTGATAGCTTTATCATTGCTACATCATTAAGCACTTTATCTTTTAGCACTTCCGGTAACTCCTCGTTATGTAATATTTGTTTAAATGGATTATCCATAATTTATTACAGTTCGTTATACGCTTTCACTACTTTATCTTTAGCCCTTTTCAATCGCATCTTAACTGCACTTTCTCCTAAATCTAAACCTATAGAAATATCTTTAATACTCATATCATCCTGATACTTCATTAACAAGATCATTTTCTCTGAAGGAGAAATTATTTCAAGTGCTTTAGCTAGTTTATCTGATTTTAATTCAAATAGTGTAGCGTCTTCAATATCATCAATATTGCTTTCTTCTCTTATTTCATCAGTCACTAAGGTAACTTTTTCTTTTTTTTTCTCTTTGTTTCTTTGCACGTAATTAACACAAAAATTATACGTAAAAGAATACAACCAAGTAGAGAATTTAGATTTTCCTTTAAAAGTTCTCAATTTAACAAATAATCGTATAAAAACATCATGTGTTAAATCTTGTGCCTCTTCTTTACTTTTAGAAAAACTATAACACTTATTATACACCACACCTGCGTAACGGTCGTATAAAATAGCAAACAAATGAGTATCATTTTTTTCTACTATTTTACGAACCAAATCTTCGTCGTTTATTTTCTTTACATCAATACTCTCCAAGGGGCAGTATAGTTAGTTTTTCCTTCTTAGTTACGAATAAATTTAGACACTACTTTAATAATATGGTCACTTTAAAAAACATTAATACAATTCGTTTTAACATTTATTTAACAAATAGACGATTTTTTTTAAGAAACACAAAAATTTTGTAACATTATTGCAACCTCTTACGTATAAGTTAATGCAGAGTGATTGATAAATTAAAAATATATTTGAAGTAGATGAGACAACTTAAAATTACAAAACAGGTTACCAACAGAGAAACAGCCTCTTTAGACAAATACTTACAAGAAATTGGAAAAGTAGATTTAATTACTGCTGATGAAGAGGTAGAATTAGCGCAAAGAATTAAAGCTGGTGACCAAAGAGCTCTTGAAAAACTAACCAAGGCTAACTTACGTTTTGTGGTATCGGTTGCAAAACAATACCAAAATCAAGGATTAACACTTCCTGATTTAATTAATGAAGGAAATTTAGGTTTAATTAAAGCCGCTAAACGTTTTGATGAAACTCGTGGTTTTAAATTTATCTCTTATGCAGTATGGTGGATTCGTCAATCTATTTTACAAGCATTAGCTGAACAATCTCGTATTGTTCGCCTACCTTTAAACAAAATTGGTTCTATTAATAAAATTAATAAAATGTATGCTTTCTTAGAGCAAGAAAATGAGCGCCCACCAAGTGCTGAGGAAATTGCTAAGAAACTAGACATGACTGTTAATGATGTTAAAGAGTCTATGAAAAACTCTGGACGTCATGTATCAATGGATGCTCCTTTGATTGAAGGTGAAGATTCTAATTTATATGATGTATTAAACTCAGGTGAATCACCAAACCCTGACAAAACATTATTACATGAATCTTTACGTATTGAAATTAACCGCGCACTAGAAACATTAACTCCACGTGAGGCTGATGTTGTAAAATTATACTTTGGTTTGGGAGAGCATCAACCAATGACTTTAGAAGAAATAGGTGAAACATTTGATTTAACTCGTGAACGTGTACGTCAAATCAAAGAAAAAGCCATCAGAAGATTAAAACACACATCTCGTAGTAAGATTTTAATGACTTACTTAGGTTAATAACATAAACAACAACAAATAGTTATCGTAACTATTCGTTTTTTGATTAATGAATGAAAGCTCTCTAATTAGAGAGCTTTCTTTTTCATTTTAATGCCCTTAGTTTTAACTATATTTGCACATAATAACAACACAACAACTTATATATTAATGGAAAAACTTGTAGCCCCATCAATTTTAGCGGCTGATTTTGGAAATCTTCAACGTGATGTTGAAATGGTAAATGATAGTAAAGCAGATTGGTTTCATATTGACATTATGGACGGTGTTTTTGTACCAAATATTTCTTTTGGAATGCCTGTTTTAAAATCAATTACAAAACACGCTAATAAAACTATTGATGTGCACTTAATGATTGTAGACCCTGATCGTTACATTCAAACTTTTGCTGATTTAGGCGCCGACATTTTAACAGTACATTACGAGGCTTGTACACATTTACACAGAACAGTTCAAGCAATAAAAGCAGCTGGTATGAAAGCAGGAGTAGCTTTAAATCCGCATACACCAATTGCAGTTTTAGAAGATATTATAAAGGACTTAGATGTGGTTTGTATTATGAGTGTTAACCCTGGGTTTGGAGGGCAATCATTCATTGAAAATACGTACAAAAAAATTCAACAGTTAAAGAACTTGATTGAATTTAGTGAAGCTTCTACTCTAATTGAAATTGATGGTGGTGTAACTGATCAAAACGCTAATAAACTTGTAGAGGTAGGTGCTAATGTATTAGTTGCTGGCAGTTTTGTTTTCAAAAGTGACAACCCAACCGAAACAATTGAAAATTTAAAAACTATTATAAATTAAAAGTCAAAGCGTATTTAGAAACGAATCTAAGTACGCTTTTGATTTAACAGCCCTTTAATCCCTTAAAAGGTACTATAAATATAATATAGTCAATATTAATGTAATCTTTTTGAGGTTAACTTATTCTCCCCCACAAATAACATCATTCATACAAACATAGCCTCGAGGAAGTGGTTCACAGCTATGACATAAAACGTAAATCCATCCTCCATTAATTGATTTTTGTTCTGCTTTATTTAAAGCAATACCTAGGTTTGAAATGTTTTTAAACATAATAAAGTGTTTTAAGTTTCTCAAAAATAAATTCTAGAAAACAATTTAACTCACAAAAAACCATAATAAAAGTATGGTTTTATCGTAAAATTAAACTTTTCACACGGCTTATATTGAAGAAAAAGCTAAAACTGCTCTAATAAGTAATAAATTAAATCCGTGGTAGTTACAATCCCGACTAATTCATTATCATCAACAACTGGCAAAGCATGAAACTCTTTTTTAGCTAGAATTTCTGCTACCTCTTTAATTGTAGTACTAGAATTTACAGTTTCTAAGTTTTTTGCCATTACTTGATCTATTGTAAACATATTGTACACCACAGTATCAACGTCAGTTTCATTTTCATCAATTGCATCTGCAAAACTTATTCGTAAAAGGTCTGTATAACTTAACATTCCTTTTATTTCATTTCCGCTAACTACCGGAATATGTCTTATATGTTCTTTTTTAAATATTTTTTCTGCTGTCATTAAATCATCAGTACTACTTAATGTAATTACATCTTTAGTCATTATTACTGAAACTGGTGTTCTTTTTTTCATTTTAGTAAAGTTTTGTGTTATTATCTACTTCAAATTTCAGTAATAAAAACAAGTATAAACCTGATTAAAATCATAGATTATCATCTATTTTATTTCTATCTAAAATGTAATTATTTAACTATTTTTACAAAAACATTTTATCTTGATAGAAGATTTACAGAAATACTACGGTTATTTATTTGAAGAAGCATTATTAAAAGAAATAACTGATGTTGCAATAGCTAAAGAATTTAAAGCCAATGAAGTTATTATTGATATTGGAAGCTACATTACTTCTATTCCTTTGTTATTAAGTGGTGCTATAAAAATTTTGCGTGAAGATAAAGAGGGAGACGACTTAGTCTTATATTATATTGAAAAAGGTGATACTTGCGCTATGACACTTTCGTGTTGTATGGGACAGACTAAAAGTAAAATTAAAGCCGTGGCTGAAACTGATGTAAAGCTATTAATGATTCCTAAACAAAAAATGAGTGAATGGCTTAGTAAATATAAAAGCTGGCAAGAATTCATCTTACATAGTTATCACAGCAGATTACAAGAGTTTATTGATGCTATTGATACTATTGCTTTTCTAAACATGGATGAACGTTTATTAAAATACCTAAAAGACAAAGCCTTAGTAAATCAAAATGAAACAATTAGCGTAACACACCAACAAATAGCTAATGACTTACATACTTCAAGAGTAGTTATTTCAAGACTTTTAAAAGCTTTAGAAAAAAAAGATAAAATAGAACTAAATAGAAATCAAGTTAAAGTGTTAGAACTTTAACCCTGTAACTTAAGTTACATTTATTACAAGAGAATCGTTTTACCTTTATAGTAAAAAACGATGGGTAAATTTTCTGAAATAATTAAAGGTAAAAAACCTGTTTTGATTGATTTCTTTGCCGAATGGTGCGGTCCATGTAAAATGATGGCTCCTATATTAAAAGAAGTAAAAGAAGATTTAGGAGAAAATGTTATTATTTTAAAAATAGACGTTGATAAAAATCAACAAATAGCCAATACCTACCAAATTAGGGGTGTTCCTACCTTTATGCTTTTTAAAGAAGAGACGCTGTTATGGAGACAATCTGGGATGTTACACAAGGATGATTTGATTCAAATTATTAATAGTCATGTAAAATAATATCATTATTTTTATTCCACCTTATTGCTACTAAAAAAACGTTCTTATTTAATAACCTCATAAACAATCTTCGGTATGGAAGACATGCTCTTTTATGATAGAATGCAGTTTGCTTTCACAATAACTTTTCACTACTTATTTCCACAACTAACCATGGGACTATCGTTGATGATAGTTTTTTTCAAATGGAAATTTTTAAGAACTAAACTTGAAAAATACAACGACGCTGCTAAGTTTTGGATGAAAATCTTTGCTTTAAACTTTGCCATGGGAGTTGTTACTGGGATTCCTATGGAATTTCAATTCGGAACTAACTGGGCTAAGTTCTCCGAGCTTACTGGTGGTATTATAGGTCAAACATTAGCTATGGAAGGAATGTTTTCTTTCTTTTTAGAATCTTCCTTTTTAGGGCTGTTTTTATTTGGAGAGAAAAAACTAGGACATAAGCTTCATTTTTTAACTGGATTCCTTGTCTTTTTAGGCTCTTGGGCGAGTGGTTTTCTAATTATAGCTACACATTCTTGGATGCAAAATCCTGTAGGATATGAAATACTAGCCAATGGTAAGTTTGTACTAAATAACTTTTCAGCCTTATTCTCAAACCCGTGGTTATGGCCTTCTTATTTACATAATCAAGCAGCATCTTTGGTTACTAGTTCTTTTGTAGTCGCTGGTATTGGAGCTCTATATCTTTTAAACAAGAAGCACTTAGAATTTGGAAAATTATTTTTAAAAAATGGAGTTATTTTTGGTGTTATTGCTTCTATTTTGGTTGCTTTTCCTACTGGCGATTTAGCCGCTAAAAATGTTGTCAAATATCAACCTATAACCTTTGCCGCTATGGAAGGGATATTTGAAACAGAAAAAGGAGGCTCTGAAATAGTGCTGATTGGACAACCAAATATGCTGGAGAAAAAATTAGATAATAAAATAGCTGTCCCTAACATCTTAAGTTTTTTAACCTACCAAGAATGGAATGCTGAGATTAAAGGACTCAATGAATTTGATGAAAAAAACTACCCAACAAATATACCTGGACTATATTATGCATATCATATAATGGTAGGTTTAGGAACTATTTTTATTGCATTAATGTTAGCTAGCATTATACAGTTATTCAGAAAAAAATTATATCAAACAAAATGGATTTTATGGTCTTTACTCTTCATGATTCCATTTCCATATATTGCCAATACTACCGGCTGGTATACTGCTGAATTAGGACGCCAACCTTGGTTAGTTTATAACTTATTACGAACATCCGCTGGAGCATCTCCTACAGTATCTTCAGGAAACACTTTATTTACTCTTTTAGGGTTTATAGGTTTATACTTACTATTAGGAATGTTATTTCTAATTTTAGTAGGAAAAATCATTAACAAGGGACCTCAAACAACACATTAAATTATGGAACTTTTCTGGTATATAGTATTAGTTACGATGTTAACCATTTATGTTATTTTAGATGGTTATGATTTTGGAGCAGGAATTATTCACTTATTCTTTGCTAAAAAAGAAGAAGATAAAAAGAAAGTCGTAAAAGCAATAGGTCCTTTTTGGGATGCGAACGAAGTATGGTTAATCGCTGCGGGTGGTGTCTTATTTTTTGCTTTCCCCACTTTATATGCTTCTTCATTTAGTGGTTTTTATCTTCCTTTAATGATGGTTTTATGGTTACTAATTTTTAGAGCTATTGGATTAGAACTTCGCGGACAAATACATAATAGGATATGGGAAAGTATTTGGGACAAAGCTTTTGGGATTGCAAGTTTGCTTCTCGCCTTATTTTTTGGAGTTGCATTAGGAAATGTGGTACGTGGTGTTAATCTAGGAAATGTAGTAGATGGTGTTTCTACTCATGAAGCACATTACTTTTTCCTCCCTTTATGGAATTCGGAATTCCCTCCTCACTCTGAAACACTTGGAGTTATTGACTGGTTTACTTTACTTCTGGGAATTATTGCAGTTGTATCACTAACTATCCATGGTGCCAATTGGGTTATTTTCAAAACCAATGCTAGTATTAACAACCAACTAAAAAAGGTTGTTTTTACTCTTTCTTTTGTTTTATTAGGTTTAGTAATTATTTCATTAATCGCTTGGCATGTTATAGAGCCTAAACCATTTCATAATTTCATAGAGCATCCTTTTTTATGGATTTTCCCTCTGCTAACTTTTGTAGGGTTATTTGGTTTATTCAACGTAAAAAAGCACAAAAAACACATCACTGGGTTTTTATATTCTTCTTTGTTTTTATTAGGAGGTTTGGCAACTACAGTCGCTTCAATTTTCCCTAAAGTTTTACCTTCAACCAATAACATAAATCCCGATTTAACAATTTATAATGTAGCTGCTAACGAGTATGGTTTGTCCGTAGGTTTAAATTGGTTTTTTATAGCTGCAATCCTAGTAGTTGTTTATTTTGTTATTCAGTATAAAGTTTTTAAAGGAAAAATGGATGATGTAGACTATGGTGAACATTAGTATATTCTCTTTTATATATTCTACATATCCTCTTTACTAAAAAACATACCCTGTGTAACTAAAGTTACTGACTACCGTATATGTTGCCACTAAATTTGCTGTTATAAAACAGTAAAAATGAAAACATCATATATAAGTTTATTTATGGTAGCACTTTTTATATCTGCTACTACCCTAGCTCAAACTAAAATTTCCATTTCAAAAGGTGAAGTTTTGAAAAGAGTTCAGGAAAATAATACCTCTTTAAAAATAGCTGAACAAAACTATCAGCAAGCACGTGCCGATTACAAGCAAACCAACGCTGTGTTCTTGCCAAATATTACTGCTTCTCATACAGGAATTGTAACTACGAATCCACTAATGGCATTTGGTAGCAAATTGAATCAAGAAATTTTAACGCAAGCGGATTTCAATCCAAATTTATTAAACAATCCGAAACGAACACAAAACTTTGCTACTAAAATCGAAGTTCAGCAACCTTTGGTGAATTTAGACGGTATTTACCAACGTAAAGCCGCTAAAACTAAAATGGAAGCAACCAACTTGCAGACGCAACGTACTCAAGAATTTTTATTACTTGAAGTAGAAAAAGCATACATGCAATTGCAATTAGCTCACAAGGGAGTTTCGGTATTAGAAAAAGCCTTACAAGCCGCAGAAGCAAATCAACAAATGGCAGAAAATAGCTTTAAGCAAGGGTATTTACAACGTGCAGATGTACTAGCCGTTGAAGTTCGAGTTACCGAAGTAAAAAATCAATTACAAACAGCAAAAAGCAATGTACTAAATGCCTCTAACTACTTGTCTTTTTTAATGAATGAAACACAGAACAACGTTTATGAACCTTCAGATAGTTTGCAAGTACACTTAACGAATCAATTTGCTGACATGACTATTTCTGAAAACCGTTCAGATATTAAAGCAATGGAATTAGCTTCTGAAGCCTATCAAAAAATGCACAAAGCTGATAAAATGGATTTTCTTCCTCGTTTAAATGCCTTTGGCAGCTACGAGTTGTATGATGATAAAATTTTCAACGCAGATGCTAGTGGTTATGTAGTAGGAGCTCAATTAACTTGGGATATTTTCAAAGGTTCTAAACGCTACGGAAAAGCACAGAAAAGCAAAGCTCAGTATGAAAAATCAAGATTAGAATACGAGCAGTACAAATCTAAAAGTCAATTAGAGTTAAACAACACTAAACGGTTATTAAACGATGCAGAGGAACAATTAAAGTTAACCGAATTAGCCTTACAACAATCGGAAGAAGCCTTAAGAATCAGAAAAAACAGATTTAAAGAAGGACTAGAAAAAACATCCGATTTATTAACCGTTGAAACACAATACGCTCAAAAACAATTAGAATATTACCAAACTGTATATCAATATAACTATACCAAAGCTTATTTAGATTTTTTAACTCATTAAGTGAGATTTAAAACGCTCCGACACTTGTGTCGATTTTTTAAAATCAATTTCCTTTAGATACCTCGTAGGTTTACTTTGAGGTAGTAAACTAAAAAATAATCAATAGTAAAAACAAACAAATGAAAGCTATATATACAATTGCCCTTGCCATATCACTTTTAGTAGTAAGCTGTGGTAAAAAAGAAACAACAAACAATAACAACAAACCAACAGTTGCTGTAAAAGTTTCTAAAGTAACAGCTAATGATACCAATCCGTTTATCACAGCAAGCGGAAAAGTAGCAGCTACCAACAGTGCTGAATTAAGTACTCGTATGATGGGTTATGTAACCAACATACATGTAAAAGTTGGTGATAAGGTAAATAAAGGTCAATTATTAATATCTATCAATAACAGCGATTTACAAGCTAAAAAAGCACAAGTAGAAGCTAATATAATTAAAGCACAAGCAGGATTTTCAAGCGCTGAAAAAGATTACAATCGCTTTAAAAACTTATTTGAACAAAATAGCGCTTCTCAAAAAGAGTTTGATGATATCACTGTTCATTACAATGTTGCCAAAGCGAATTTAGAAGCTACTAAACAGCTAAGAAACGAAATCAATTCTCAGTTTGCTTACACGAATATCAGAGCCCCATTTTCAGGAGTGGTAACTAACAAATTTATCGATAAAGGTGCAATGGCGAATCCTGGAATGCCTTTAATTTCTGTAGAAGGAAAAGGCGGATTTGAAGTTACTGCGTTAGTACCTGAAAGTGAAATTTCTCAAATTAAAAAAGATACTAAGGTTGATGTAACGATCAAATCAATCAACAAAACAGTTACAGGTAACGTATCAGAAGTAAGTACCTCAGCAAAGAATACTGGTGGACAATACTTAGTTAAAATTGACTTAGATAAAACGGATTTCAACTTGTTATCAGGAATGTTTGCTACGGTTCAGTTTCCTGTTGAAAAAACACAAAAAAGTACTGACATGGTTTTAATTCCGTCAGAAGCTTTAGTACACAAAGGGCAACTATCAGGAATTTATACGGTAAGTCAAAGTAATACTGCTGTGTTACGTTGGTTACGCTTAGGAAGAGCCTTTGGAGATCAAGTAGAAGTTTTATCAGGTTTATCAGCCGATGAAAGCTATATCGTTTCTTCTGAAGGTAAACTTTACAACGGAGCGAACATTACAATTCAATAAAATCAATTTGAAAATTTGAAAATGACCCAATCACCCCATTTTCAAATCATCAAATCAACAAATTTTCAAATTATATAAAATGAAAGAAGGTTTAGCAGGAAAAATAGCCAAAGGGTTTATAGGCTCTAAACTTACCATATTATTAATGGTAGTGTTTATGGTAATTGGTGTGTACAGTTCTTTTTTAATTCCGAGAGAAGAAGAACCACAGATTGATGTGCCTATGGCTGACATTTTTGTAGGGTATCCAGGAGCGAGCCCTACAGAAGTAGAATCGAGAGTTATTAAACCCTTAGAAAAAATACTTTCGAACATCAAAGGAATAGAGTACGTATACTCTACTTCAATGAAAGAACAAGGAATGGTGATTGTTCAGTTTTATGTTGGAGAAGACATCGAACGCTCGTTCGTAAAACTATACAACGAGATTAACAAACATATGGATCAAATGCCGAAAGGTGTTACCATGCCTTTGGTAAAGACACGCGCGATTGACGATGTACCTATGTTAGGGTTGACATTATGGAGTGAAAACTACGACGATTATCAGTTAAAGCAACTCGCACAAGAGCTTACTAACGAAATTGAAAAAGTAAACGATGTTGCGATTACTCAAAAAATTGGAGGTAGAAATCGTGAGGTTCGTGTGGTAGTAGACAAAGATAAATTAGCTGCAAGTGCATTAGACTTTCTATCGGTTACTGAAATGTTAAAATCCAGCAATCAGCAGCTAAGTGCAGGAAGTTATGATAAAAACGACACAGAATTTTTAGTGACTACAGGAAAGTTTTTACAATCTGCTGAAGATGTAAAAAACTTAGTGGTTGGCGTACAACAAAATCAACCGATTTATTTAAAACAAGTTGCGAATGTACTAGACGGACCAGAAATCCCTAAAAACTATGTAAGTTTTGGTTATGGACAAGCAAGTAGTAATGCTTCAACGTATCAATCAGAATACCCAGCAGTAACCATTTCGGTAGCAAAACGAAAAGGAGCGGATGCTATGAAAATTGCCGATGTTATTTTAGCGAAGGTTGATCATTTACGCACCAACTTAATTCCTAATGATGTACATGTTGAAGTTACACGTAACTATGGTGAAACAGCATCACAAAAAGTATCAGAATTATTATTACACTTAATTGGTGCAATTATCGCAGTAACCTTGGTAGTAATGTTAGCCATGGGATGGCGTGGTGGTTTAGTGGTATTCTTATCAGTTCCCATCACTTTTGCGCTTACCTTGTTAAGTTACTATATGTTAGATTATACCTTAAACAGAATTACCTTATTCGCCTTGGTATTTGTAACAGGTATTGTAGTAGATGATTCTATTATTATTGCCGAAAATATGCACAGGCATTTTAAAATGAAGCGACTGCCGTTTAAACAAGCTGCCTTGTACGCAATTAACGAAGTAGGGAACCCAACTATATTAGCAACCTTTACCGTAATTGCTTCAGTATTACCAATGGCTTTTGTATCTGGATTGATGGGACCTTATATGAGTCCGATGCCTATTGGAGCTTCTATCGCGATGATTTTGTCATTATTTGTTGCATTAACGATTACTCCCTATTTAGGATACATCTTCTTACGTGAAAAAGGCAAGCACGGTTCAGAAGAAAAGATAGAAGAAGACGAAGCCAAAGCAATGCAAAGCACGCTAATCTATAAATTATATGAGCGATTCGAGCGTCCGTTGATTGAAAATAAAACCAAGCGTTGGGCTTTCTTAGGAATCACTATTGCTCTACTGCTAGGTTCTATGTCGTTGTTCTTTACCAAATCAGTCGCTGTAAAAATGTTGCCTTTTGATAACAAGAACGAATTCCAGGTAGTAATTGATATGCCTGAAGGCACCACATTGGAGCGTACCGATGCCGTAACCAAAGAAATTGCACAGTACTTAGCTACAAGATCAGAAGTAGTAAACTACCAAAGTTATGTGGGTACTTCTGCCCCTATTACCTTTAACGGATTGGTACGTCATTATGATTTACGTGGGGGTAGCAATATGGCGGATATTCAAGTTAACTTAACTGATAAACATGATAGAAGTAAACAAAGTCATGATATTGCAAAGTCGATGCGTGCTGATATTCAAAACATTGCCAAGAAGTTCAAAGCAAATGTAAAATTAGTAGAAGTTCCACCAGGGCCTCCTGTATTATCTACCATTGTTGCAGAAGTGTACGGACCAGATTATGACAAGCAAATTGAAATCGCCAATGAAGTTCAAAATATCTTACACAATACAGACGATGTGGTAGATATTGATTGGATGGTAGAAGACAATCAAACTGAATACGAATTTGTAATCGACAAGGAAAAAGCAATGTTATATGGCGTAGCTCCTCAACAAATTGCTTACACTTTAAACATGGCACTATCTAACAGAGCGGTTTCAACTTTATATGATGAAGATGCTTCTAATCAAGTAGGAATTGTATTTGCTCTGGATGAAAAAGAAAAATCTTCTGTGCAAGACATTGCTCAATTGCAAATTAAATCGAAACACGGTAACCTAGTTTCTATAAGTGATTTGGTGACTGTTGAAGAAAAGAACAGTCCAAAAAGTATTTATAGAAAGAATCAAAAACGCGTGGTATATGTGATGGCTGATATGGCTGGAGAACTAGAAAGTCCTGCCTATGCTATTTTAGGGATGGAAGAAAAGTTGAAAGAAATTCCACTTCCGAAGGGATATGAATTAAACGAATTATACATTAAACAACCCGATTTTGAAGATGATTATACCGTAAAATGGGATGGTGAATGGCAAATTACCTTAGAAGTGTTTAGAGATTTAGGTATTGCCTTTTTAGGAGTTATCATTATTATTTACATGTTAATTGTAGGATGGTTCCAAAACTTTAAAGCACCTATAGTAATGATGGTTGCAATTCCATTATCAATGGTAGGGATTATTTTAGGACACTGGATGATGAGCGCCTATTTTACAGCTACTTCATTTATTGGAATGATAGCCCTCGCAGGAATTATGGTACGAAACTCCGTCTTACTTATTGACTTTGTCAACTTACGTTTGGCAGAAGGAGTTCCGCTAAAGCAAGCTGTGATTGAAGCTGGTGCAGTACGTACCACTCCTATCCTATTAACAGCAGGTACGGTAGTTATTGGCGCATTTGTAATCTTATTCGACCCTATTTTTCAAGGGTTAGCCATCTCTTTAATGGGAGGAACCATTACAGCTACTGTACTTACCTTGTTGGTAGTGCCTTTGGTATATTATTTAATTGAACGTAAAAATTATAAATAACATGAAAAATAGAATTGTACGTGGTATTGCTGGAACTTTTATACTTAGTAGTTTAATCCTAGCAATTAAAGTAAATAGTAATTGGTTATGGTTCACTGCGTTTGTAGGAGCCAACTTATTACAATCATCATTAACCAAATGGTGTTTACTAGATGATATTTTAACCAAGGTTTTTAAAGTAAAAGATTAGTTTATTCTATAGAATAATTCAACATAAGTTGATTTTCTTATACAATTTTGGGAATTGTTGCTGTAAATCTGCTGGAGCTTCAAAAAAATGCTCCATAATTACAGCAACACATTTCTATTTATAGTTTAGTAACAAACCTTCTTCCTACTATTTAATTCTTTCTCATAAACCCATTTTTTCTTTCGTAAAATACTGATAATTATATAACGTACTATCCCTATATTTGTTTTTATGGATGAAATTAGAGCAATCCTTATTGATGATGAACAAAGTGCTAGAAATGTTTTATCTAACTTACTAGAGAGAGCATCTATCAATATTACTGTTCTCGATTCTTGTAATAACTTAGAGTCTGGTGTTCAAAAAATAAAAGAACTACAACCCAATGTGGTGTTTTTAGATGTACAGATGCCTAATTATGCGGGCTATGAAATCGCAAGGTTTTTTGATGTTATATCATTTGAAATTATCTTTGTTACTGCATATGATCACTATGCTATTAAAGCTTTTGAGTTAAATGCTATTGATTATTTAGTAAAACCTATTGACAGAAATAAACTAGATATAGCTCTTAAAAAACTAGAGCATAAACTACATCAAGAAGCTTCGCTAGTTGACTATCAAGCACTTCTTGAAACTATAAAAGATAAAAACTATAAAAAAATTGTTATCCCTGAATTAGGGAATAGACATATTCTTAATTTAACAGACATTGTTGCTATTGAAGCTGACGGAGCTTATAGTAAAATACACGTTGTGAATAAAACAACTATTATCGCTAGTAAAAATTTAAAATTTTTCGAAAACACACTGTCTGAAGAGCCTTCTTTCTTCCGTTCTCATAGAGCGTGGATTGTTAATTTAACTTACATTGAGTTTTTAAACAAAACAACTTTAAACCTCACTCTAGATAATGGAGCTATTACTGCTAAAATTTCTAGATCAAGAATAAGTAGCTTTGAAAGTAGTATTTAGTCATAAACCATCATTTCTTTTAATAAAGTATTTTCTTTTATTACTTATTCTTTGTACTTCAATAGCAACAAAAGCACAAGATCCTGTATTTATACAATTATCTGAAAAAAATAAACTTCCCGATAATGAATTCTATAACATTCATGAAGATCGTAAAGGTTTTATATGGCTATGTGCAAACAAAGGATTCTATAGATACGATGGTAAAACCTTTAAAAACTATAGTAATCCTTTACAACGTGGAGCTTCTGTATTTAATACTCAAGAAGATAACTTAGGACGAATTTGGTGCAATAATATTTCTGGTCAGTTTTTCTATATCCAAAACGATGAGCTACATTTATTTAAAGACTTAAGTGATTATTTAAATGGTGAACTGGGTGATTTTGTAATACAAAATGATTTTTTATGGGTTTTTACTGTAAAAACGATCTACAAAATAGATTTAAAAACTAAACAAATAATACAACAACACACTACTAAAAAAGGTTTTGGAACTCCGTTTTCTTTTAACAATACGATTTATTCAGGAGCCATCGATTATATTATTTCAATAAACAAAGACAACAGTATAACTTCACTAATAGAAACCAATCTTCCTTATAAAGGAAAAAAAGGTAACGCTATAAGTTTGGGAAAGTCTATTATCTTTAAAACAAGCTCAACTTACATATACTCCCAAATAAGAAACAAAAAAAACAGCTTTTATAAATTAAACTTCTCTCAAAAAAAATTAGAATCTGTAAAAGGGCTAAAATCTCTTGAAAAAATAAAGCTCTATACTATTTTTGAGCATAACGATGAAACTTGGATAGCAACAAATCAAGGAGTATGGGTTTTTGCTTTCAAAAACGCTGCTTTTCAACTAAAAAAAAGATTTTTAACAGACAAACACATTACCAAAATCATTAGAGATAAAGACAATAATTATTGGCTTACTAGTTTAAATAATGGTGTTTATATTATTCCAAATATTCATATAGAAACCTGTAATATTCCTCTAAAAGAGGAAAATATAAAAACATTAGACAAAATAAACGATAGTACCTTGGTTATGGGGAGTAACCGTGGAAATGTTATTTTTTATAATACCAACTCCCATACTTCTAAAACTATTAATTTACCTGTTAACGAAGGAAAATTATCTAAACTAAAATACAACCCTAATCAGCAAAAAATTTACCTTAGTAAGGGGTTTAGAAGTTATATTTTAGATTATAAAAATTTAATCCTTGAAAAAACTAGATTTTTTGATGCTGCAAAAAGTTTTTCATTCTTAGCTCACAACGATTTACTATATACCAACCATAACAAAGTTGTTTTATTAAAAAATGCTAATTACAACGGTAAAGAAAAATTTATTTCAACAAATAAAAGAACTTACGATTCTTTTTATGACGAAATAAAACACCAAGTTTATGTTGCCTTTGTTGACGAATTAGCTGTATATGATAGCCTTTGGAACAAACAAGTAATTGTAAACAATAAAAAACCCATCTATAGTAAATCGATAACCCAAACCGCTAATGGTATTATTTGGGTTGCCACATTTAAAAATGGCCTTTTGGGAATTAAAAATGGCAAAGTAATTCGACATTATACCACACGAAATGGCTTAACCTCAAATATTATTGAAAAAATTAAAGCTGACCAAAATAACCTATGGATTGTAGGTGTAAACAGTATTCAAAAACTCGATATCCTCACCCACAAATTCAAAACACTTACCAAGCGAGACGGTATTAAATCATACAATATTTCTGGTATTGAAATAATTGGTAACAAAATCTATTTCTCATCTGACAAAGGGTTATTTTCCATTGATAAAAACAATGCTTTTAAAACATTACATCCTAAAGTATATTTTAGTGCCGTAGAAATTAATGAAAAAGACACCCTAATTACTTCAAATTATACCTTAAGGTATAATCAAAACGCAATAAGAATAAATTTTAATGTTAATGGTTTTTTGTTTAACCAAAAAGGAACGTATAAATATCGTTTAAAAGGATATAACGATGCTTGGTTAACTACAGCTATTGGTGAAAACTCAATAAAATACAATAGTTTACCCGCGGGTGAATACACCTTTCAAGTACACCCATTTTTAAATAGTACAAGTACTAACTATGAAATAAAAGAGCTACACTTTTTTATTAAAAAACCATTTTGGAAAACGTTATGGTTTATCTTATTAATTGTTTCTATTATTTTAGGAGCTACTATTTTATACTTTAAACAAGCAATGCTAAAAAAGGAAAAAGAGCGCATTGCCCAACTTGAAAAAATATCTTTAGAAAAAGAACTGATCGCTATTAATTTAACTGCTTTGCGTTCACAAATGAATCCGCATTTTATTTTTAATGCGTTAAACTCTATTCAAGATTTAGTTTTACAACAAGACACTGATGCTTCCTACGACTATATTGTATTATTTGCTAAACTTATACGAAGCACCTTAAACTATACAAATCAAGATTTTATTCCTATAGAAAAAGAGTTAGAATTTTTAAATGTATATCTCCAACTAGAAAAACTTCGTTTTGGTGATGACTTTAACTACACCATTACCTACGATTCTCATGAAGAATTAGAAGTTCCTTCTTTATTAATTCAACCTTTTATTGAAAATGCTTTAGTACATGGTTTACTACATAAAGAAGGAGAAAAAAAACTAGACATCACCTTCAATCTATCAGAAAACACCTTACAATGTATTATTACTGATAACGGTATTGGAAGAAAGAAAAGTAAAGAAATTAATCTCCGCCAAGGAAACCGTCATGAATCTTTTGCGTTGAACTCCATAAAAAAACGTTTAGAAATTTTTCAAAAACAATATGTTACTAAAATAGGTTTTGTTATTGAAGATATTTATAAAAACAACAATCCTAATGGCACAAGAGTAATTGTAACCATGCCTTTTAAGTATCTATTCTAAATTAACATCGCTTTTTACCTGCTTGTAAAAAACTATTCATAAACTCTTTTTGCTGTTCACAAAACATTTTCTTACAAAATAATCCTTTACAACTACTATTGCATATCTAATACTAAAAAATAGTAAAAATGAAAAGTTTAAAAGAAAGATTATTTATTTTAATGATTGGACTACAATTAATATCATGTGGAAATAATGATGACAATGTAGTTGATACTCCTAAAAACAAAAGCATCACAAAAGCCTATTTCACAAAAACGTTTGCTAACTTCAAAGACACCTATTTCATTTATGATTTAGGAGATGTAATTAATAATTTTTGGGTTCCAGAAGTTTCGGTTGAAGGATATAATAGTGATTACAATTATGAAATAAAAATTAAAGGAGATGTATTAAAACAAGAATATACATTACCTCTTGAGTTTTCAAAAGTTGATGATGCTAATGCTAATATTAGTATCTTAAATTTTATAAAAGAACATTTTAAAGCTAAAACAGACATTTACAAAGCTTTTATTGTAGAAAAAGAAAGTAACACAGAATTAGAAATAAGCATACCTCCTACTTCACCTAACAGACCTTATATTATGGTTGATGGAGATGAAGATGATTTTTTATATCACTTCTTTTTCCTAAGCAATAGAACTTCAACCTCAACAGTATTAACCGAATTAGGTTTAAGTACCCGTCAGCAATTCGATTTTCACTTTGGATCATCTGCAGCTTCTGCTATTGCTAACAACTTAACCATAAGTATGGAAATATATGATTTAAGTTTAAATAAATTAGGAGAAGTTGCTACTACTCGTTTCTTATCAGGAAACACCTGGGCATACTCTTTTATTACTTCAAATTTTTCAACCTATATTCCAAGTACAGGGAATTACTTTTTAAGATTAAAAGGTTTTACAACAGGTGAATTAAGATACAGTCCTTATCAGAAAATCAATATAATAAAATAATAGATGAAAAAAATATTCTTACTAAGTGTATTAACTTTGTTAACAATAACAATACAAGCACAACAAACTCTTTTTGAAGCACTAGAAAACAATGGAGATGGAGCTACCTACCAAGGTTTTGGTGGTTTAGTAGCTAAAGGCGATGGTACTTATAATTTTAATACAGACTATCTGCCTGTTAAAATTGAATTAGAGCGCACCCCATCGGGCATTCCTGTTGGTTTTGAAGCTAGATTTATTAGTGAAAACAAACGAGCTTTTCGTGAAACCGAACTAAGTGATTATGGTACCATAGACAATTATGTATATCCTATGAGTATAAAACACGGTTATACAAAAAAAGGTTATATGGTAATTGATGATTTACTATTTGAATTAAGAAAAATATACGACGGAAGTGCCCCTAGTATAGAAAATGTAACTTCGGTTTATGTGCTTGTAAAAGACAGAAAAGCTACAGCTAAAACTCCTAAAAAGAAAAAGGGAGGGTTCCTTTCTAGAATGAAAGCTAAAATTAAATCAGCCAGAAACTCATCAGTACCTTCTTCACCTACTTACAAATATCTTACATCTTTAAACCTCGATAAAAAGTTTAACGACTATGTAGTTGCTATGAAAAAAAAGCAAGCAATACCTTTAACAGCAAAAGACAAAGCTAAAATAGGCGCTATTAAAAAAGCAAAAAAAATGGATGCTGATGAAATAAAACGTTACAATGACTCTATCAGAGCCACTCCTGAATACAAAAAATTGAAAGAGCATCAAGCTCGTATGAAAGCTATGGATGAGGGAAATGCTTTAACAACCGTAACTTTTATAAACCGAACTGGTAAAGATATTTATGTTTTTAAAGCGGGTAGTAAAAACTCAACCACTATAAGAGCCAATAGCTCTTCTAAATTTAATTGTTCTTACAGTTATTCTTATAAATTTAATCCAAATAGTGGTGGTTCGGGTTTACAATTGTACAATGCTAATTCTGGCTGCGAAAGGTCAGTAATCGTAAAATAACATGAAATTTTTCAACTATATTCTCGTATTTATATTCCCTATTACAGTCTATACTCAAAATGAAGTACCTACTAAAAATATTAATGGTCTTTATCATTTACTTGAAGGAGAAAGAACTGTTGGAAATAAGCAAACCAAAACTAAGTTTTTTCAATATAGCTTATTAGGTACTACAAAAACAGTAGCCGTAGCTGCTTGTAAAAAATGTATCCCTGCAATTTACAAATATCAAGAAGTAGAAAGTAAAGAACTAAACAGGCCAGTTTTTTATAATAATATTGGTCTTTTTTTAATTTCATATGATAAAGAAAGTTTTGTTATGGTAATGGCTGCCAATAAGCAAGATGCAGATTGGACTAACTTTGCATACAGTAATTTTTATAGTAAAAATTACACAAAAGTAAAAGCAATGTCTCAAAAAAAAATTAAAGAATTTATTGTACGAATAGCAAATTAGTAATCGTCTTTCATAAAACATGCCCCCTAAAAATCAATTGATTTTTAGGGGGTTCATGGTTTATCTTGAATTTACATTTTCAATTTACAAACTCAATTTACTCTTCGTAAACTGTTTTTTTAAAATATCTACATATAAAAGTACTCTTGTACTATTAATTAAAAAAAGATCAAAATGAAATTATTTAAAAAAGGGATATTACTAAGCTTTATTGCTATTCAGCTTATTTCTTGTAGTAAAGACGATGAACCACAAAACACACCTCCTGTTATTAAAGCACAAAGTTTTACGGTAGCAGAAGACAAAGCTGCCAACACCAAAATAGGAGTTATTACTGCTACCGATGTTAATAAAGACGACCTAACTTTTAAAGTCACAAAAAACGACAACAATCTGTTTGCTGTTAATGTTGCTGGAGAATTAAGCATTGCTGCTAACAAAAGTTTAGACTATGAAACCCAGACCAAACACGAAATTACGGTTGAAGTAAGTGATGGTAAAGACAAAACCTCAGCAGTAATAACCATTAACGTTACCGATGTAAACGAAAATAGTCCTATTACCATTAACGATCAAAGTTTTACTGTTTCTGAAGATATTACAGATGCAGATTTGATAGGAACGTTGGCGATTAACGATACTGATGGTGATCTATCAAGTTTTTCAATAGAAAGTGGAGATGCTACTAATTTATTTGTTCTTAGCAATACAGGAGAATTACGACTTGCATCTGGTAAAACATTAGATTATGAAAATAATACTACGCATACATTAAATATAAAAGTAAGTGACAGTAATGGTAGTTCAGACAACGCTACTGTTACTATAAATGTAACGAATATAAACGATGTTGCACCTACTTTTACTGCATTTGGTCCCTTTGGCGTTCCTGAAGATATTAATGATACCTTAATTATTGGGCAAATACAAGCTACTGATGCAGAAGGCGACAACATTAGTTATAGTTTGCCAGGGTTGAGCACAACAGGAAACTTATTTGAAATTGATGCCAATAATGGTAAAATATCATTAATTACAGGTAAAAGTTTAGATTACGAAACCTCTACGTATCACATTTTAACAATAAGAATTTCTGATGGTGTACACAATGTAGATAAACAAATACGAATTAATGTTTCTGATGTAGTTGAAACCGGAGGCAACGTTGTAAACATACCAGACGCTAACTTTAAAGCAGTTTTAGTAGCAAATACTGCTATAAATACAAATGGAGATAACGAAATACAAGTAACTGAAGCTAATAACTTTACAGGAACTCTTAAGGCAAATAATAAAAACATTTCTGATGTAACGGGTATTGAGGAATTTATTAATTTAAATGCATTATTCCTAAGTTCAAATCAAATTTCTAATATAGATTTAAGTAATAATACTAAACTAAAAATCATAAATATTTATAATAATCAATTAACCTCTCTTGACGTTTCTAAAAATATAAAACTAGAAACCCTAACATGTTCTTACAACAATCTCTCAAATATAGATCTTACTCAAAATACTTTATTGGAGGGATTATATATTACAAATAACAAATTAAGTAATTTAAACCTACAAAATAATTCTTCTTTAATTAATTTAATTTGTAGTGAAAATCAAATTACTTCAATAAATTTGGGTAGTTTAACTGAAATTAAAGACTTCAACATTAATAGAAACAAACTCTCAAGTTTAGATGTGAGTAAACTTGTAAAATTAACGCAATTACAAGTCTATAATAATAACTTATCAAGTATTGATTTAAGTAATAACATAAATTTAAAGAGTTTTATGGCTTATAATAATAACTTAACAAGTTTAAATATAGCTAATGGCAACAATGCTAATATGACTTATATGAATGCATCATCTAATCCAGATTTAACTTGTATAAAAATAGATGCTGGTTTTACCCCACCAAGCACTTGGACAAAAGATAGTACTGCTAGCTATAATACTTCTTGCCCTTAAAAATCATGCTATTAGAAGAAGGTCAAAACATACACTTGTTTTGACCTTTTTTACAGCACCTAAGCTTCTTTATAATTTCTACCTGCTGTTTATCAAATAACTTTTAATGGCCTTCATAAGAAATTGTGTGCCATTAGAAATAGTCCAAAAAGATCTATTAAATGAAACAAATAATAGGAATATTCCTGATTTTAATCACTTTAAGCGCTTGTTCTCAAGATAGAAAAAAAGTAAGCGAACAAAAAGAAACAATACTAAAAGAACCAAAAGTAGATAAACGTATAGAGTTATTAAGCATTGTTTTTAGGCTTGCAGATAGCCATGAATATAGTCAAAATCTTTTTCCTAAGTATGTTGAAAGCATTCAAAATCATTTTGAGAAATTTAAAAGTCACGATTTAATTAAGTATGTAAAAAGTGAATTACATGAAAAAGGAATTGGTTTTAGTTCAGTTATGAGTATGGCTATACATATAACTGAACCTCAAAATATAAAAGCTATGATAGTGCCTTTTTCAAATAAATCACTAGAAAGACCATGGAGTAAAGAAAGCTCTACACAGTTTTTAAAACTGTTAAATGAATTTTATATTGATGCCGACTGTGAAACTTTTTTTAATAACAATAAAGAACTCTACAAAGCTGCATCAAATAGATTTAAAAAAGTTTATCAAAATTTAGACCTAGAATGGTATCAAAAATTTTATGGAGAAGACCCAAAAGGAGAATTTAAAATTATAAATGCCTTGGGAAATGGAGGAGCGAGCTATGGTCCAAAAATAATTTATCCGAATGGAAATGAGGTGATCTATGCTATAATGGGAACGTGGAGTGTTGATAACTTAGGTATGCCTAAATATGAAGTGAACGATTATTTTCCAACTATTTTACATGAATTCAATCACTCATTTGTAAATCATATTATAGAAAAGCACCGCTCTGAACTACAAGAAAGCGGGACAATCATCTTTGATAAAGTAAAAGATAAAATGAATAAACAAGCATATGGTAATTGGAAAACTATGTATGATGAAGCGTTGGTTAGAGCGACTGTTATTAAATATATGAAGGACCATAATTATGATAAAAAAACAATCGAAAACGAATTGAATGAGCAATTAAATAGCGGTTTTTTATGGACTCATGAGCTGGTCAAAGAACTAGAAAGATATGATAATAATAGAGATAGATATCCAACATTAGAGAGTTTTATGACAGAGTTAATATTTTTTTTCAATAAAACAGCTTCTGAAATAAGCAAACAAAAAATATAAACCCTAAAAATAAAAAACAGTTAAAATTATTCAACAAAGAAATACTTATTACTCTCCATAACGCTACAACTAATTTATTATATCATAATAATTATTATACAATTAAAAATTCAGTAGAAATTAAGGAAAATATTTTAAGAGAACATTTAACTAGTATTGATTCCTTATACTAAATTAATAAACCTACCTACATTCTTATTAACTTCTATAATTAGAATAAATCAAAATAGTAACCTCTATAGTATTTATTAAATAAAACAAGATTAAAAAACTCCAAAACAGTAATAGATTCTGAAAAACAACATCTTAAGGTAAAAAACAATTAAAAAGAACAAAACTTAAACTATTATAACTAATAACAATACTATATTAACAAAACAATAATAATAACAATTTGTTTTTTATTTATTTACAAAATAAACTTAATTTTTTTAAAAATATGAAAACAAAATTGTTACTACTGTTCTTTCTTGTTACATCAATTGTAATTGCTCAAGAAAAAACAGTATCTGGGGTAGTTTCAGATGAATCCGGGGGGCTTCCAGGGGTAAGTATACTCATTAAGGGTACCACAAAAGGTACAGAAACAGACTTTGATGGTAACTACTCTATCAAGGCTAAAGAAAATGATATCTTAATATTTAGTTTTGTAGGAATGACAACTATTGAAAAAACAGTTGGATCCTCTAACGTGATAAGTGTAACTATGTCTACAAACGAAAATGTTTTAGATGAAGTAGTTGTTACAGCTTTAGGTATAAAAAGAGAAAAAAAATCTTTAGGATACGCTACACAGGAAATCAAAGGAAACGACCTAACTAAGGTAAATTCAGGAAACATAGCTAATTCTATTTCTGGTAAAATATCTGGAGTACAAATTAGACGAAATGGTAATATTGGAGGATCCACCAATGTAATTATAAGAGGGACAACATCTTTAACTGGCAACAACCAAGCTCTTTGGGTAGTTGACGGAGTCCCGTTAAATAATGATAACACAAATACTGCTGATCAAAAAAGCGGAGGTAACACAGGAGGATATGACTTTGGTAATGCTGTGGCTGACATCAATCCTGATGATATTGAAACTATGAATGTATTAAAAGGAGCTGCTGCTTCTGCTTTATATGGTTCAAGAGCTACAAACGGTGTTATTATAATTACCACTAAAAAAGGAGGAAAAAGTAAGGGTTTAGGTATTACAATTAATAGTGGCGTAACAATTGGAGCTGTAGATTTTAAAACCTTACCTAAATATCAAAAAGAATATGGTAGTGGTTGGTGGAATTCTTTTTCAGACCCTTCAAGAAATATCGATTTAGGCAGTGGTTCTCACCCTTATGAGCCTACAGATGATGCTTCATGGGGCCCTGCTTACGACCCTAATTTACTAGTATACAGGTGGAACTCTTTTTTTCCTGAACTTTCTACCTACGGTAAAGCAACACCATGGACGGCTCCTAAAAATGATGCTAATAGCTTTTACACAAAAAGTATTACTTTTAACAATAACATTTCTATTTCTGGTAATAATGAAGTTGGAAGTTTTCGTTTTAGTTATTCTAAATATGATTTAAATCAAGGAATATTACCAAACAGTAGTTACAAAAGAGATAATTTTAACTTATCAGGAAGCTATAAGCTAAGTAATAAAACTACTGTTACTGCATCTGCTAACTACAATAAAACCCATGGTAGAGGTCTTAATGAAACTGGATATGGTGCTGGTGGTAATAATTATCTCAGTAGTGTAAGACAATGGTACTCTTCTAGTGTTGACTTTGCTGATTTAAAAACAGCTTATAAAGAAACACAACTAAACACAACTTGGAGTGTATATGGACCTTACGATTTAAATGTTGCATTTCATGACAATCCTTATTTTCAAAGAAAGAATAATATAGGAAGTATAAGAAGAAACCGCTTTTTCGGTAATTTTAGTTTAACAACTGAAATAAAAGACTGGTTAAGTGTTACCGGAAGAGGTGGTATTGATTCTTATAATCAAACTCAAGAAGAAACAATAGCTGTTGGCTCTAAAAGACAACCTGAACTTAAAGGGCAATACTCTAGATTTGATAAAAACTTTAGGGAGTTCAACTTAGATTTAATTTTTAATGCTCAAGGAAAAATTACCAACAATATAAGTTTCACTGCATTATTAGGAGGAAACGTAAGAAGAACAAAAAGCAATTATACTTACGCTATTACAAAAGGCGGCTTAGTTATACCTAACATCTACGCTATAAACAATTCTGTTCAAAATCCAGACCCTTTATCTGAGTCTATATCATCAATTGGTACTAATAGTATTTATACAAACGCTTCTTTGAGCTTTTATGATACTTATTTTTTAGAAGCTACCTACAGAGTTGATCAGTCTTCTACTTTACCTAAAGAAAATAATGTTTATAATTATCCTTCTCTAACTGCTACATATATCTTTAGCAAACACTTGAAAGCTAACTGGCTTTCATTTGGAAAACTGCGCCTTAATTATGCTGAAACAGGTAACGATGCTCCTTTTGCTGTACTTAACTCTCAGTATATTAAATATTCAAACTTTGGAGATGCTATACAATTTTCCACAGAAAACAGCAGAAAAAACCCAAACTTAAGAAGCGAAAAAACTAAAGGTTATGAAATTGGTCTAGAAACAAAAATGTTTAATAATAAATTGGGGTTAGATCTTTCATTATACAAAACCAACACTACAGATCAAATAATGTCTGTTGGTGTAACGGGAGCTACAGGAAGTACATCTGCATGGGTTAACGCTGGTAATGTCGAAAATAAGGGTATTGAAGTCAGCTTAAATGCTACCCCTATAAAAACAGATAATTTCACATGGGAATCTCAAATTAATTGGTCTACCAACAAAAATAAAGTTATTAGCCTTAATGAAAATGATAGTCGTTTTGAAATTGGAAGATTTCAAGGAGTGTCTCTAGTTGCAGAAGTAGGTAAACCTGTTGGACAAATGGTTAGCTCAGGATTCAAATACATTAACAATCAAAAAGTTATAAAAGAAAACGGCTACTACGATATTGAAAACAGTAAAATCATAGGCGACATAAATCCTGATTGGATTGGTGGTATAAACAATAAGTTCAAATACAAAGATTTTTCTTTTAGTTTTTTAATAGACGTTAAAAAAGGAGGAGATGTATGGTCTTTAGATCAAAAATACGGAGCACAAACTGGTATTTACCAAAGTAGTGTTGGAAATAATCACTTAGGAAACCCTAAAAGAAACTCTGTTACAAACGATGAAAATAGTGGAGGAATTATATTAGATGGAGTGCTTTCAGATGGCACTAGAAATACCAAAATTGTTCCTGTTGATTATGATTTAGGTGCAAATACCCCAGATGAGGGGTATGTATATGATGCTTCTTTTGTTAAATTAAGAGAAGTTTCTTTTAGTTACAATCTTCCTAAGAAATTTTTAAAAAACACTTTTCTCAATAGCCTTTCTTTTACAGCAAGTGGTAGCAACTTATGGATAATACATAAAAATTTACCATATGCAGACCCTGAAGCTGGTGCTTCTTCTGGTAACCTACAAGGTTTCCAAACAGGTGTATTACCTACTACTAAAGAATATAGTTTTAACATAAAAGCTCAATTTTAATAGATATGAAAATAGTCGATAAAATAAAAAGAACTGTAATATTAGGATTAGGAATAACTTTATTATTTTCTTCTTGTAATGATATTGAAAACCTAAATACTGACACTAAAGGGTATGAAACTGTATTACCTGAAGCTCTTATGACGCAATCTCAAGTGAGCTACATGTATTTCTTAACAAATACAAACCCTAACTCTAATAATTTCAGAAAATATGTTCAGTATTGGACTAATACCGAATTTGTTGATGAAGACAGATATAATCAAACAAAAAGAAATATTGGTACAGGTTTCTGGAATCTACTTTATAGAGATGTTTTAACTGATTTTAAAAACGCAAAAGAGATAATAATATCACAAAATGTAACACCTAACAAAGAAGCTGAAAAGCAAAACAAAATTGCTATTGTAGAAATACAAATGATTGCCGTTTTTCAAACACTTGTTGATTTATATGGTGATGTACCATATACTGAAGCTTTAGATTTTGTAAAATATCCAAAACCTAAATATGATGATGCTCAAGAAATTTATTTAAGCTTAGCAGATCGTCTTAATAAAGCCATTAATCAGCTAAACACGAATGAATCTAGTTTTTCTTCTGGAGATTTAATTTATGGAGGAAATGTTAATCTATGGAAAAAACTAGCTAACAGTATTAAGCTAAAGTTAGGACTTCATTTAGCAGATATACCTGAACTTAACTCTGATGCTAAAGATTTAATTGAAAGCGCCTTTAAATCTGGAGTAATATCTAATAATTCTGAAAATGCACTATTACAATATTATTCTGTCTCTGGTCAAAGGAATCCTATTTTTCTAGCTCTTACAACTGAAAATCATTATGTTCCAACAAAGTTTTTAGTAGATGAGTTAAATTCAAAAAAAGACCCTAGAAGAGATATTTTTTTTAATTCTAATTCAAAAATAAATGGAGAATATGTTGGTTATCCATACGCAATAGGTCCCAGTGGAGGTGGGTATCAAAATACATCTAATACAAATATTGAAATATTTAGAGATCCTTCTTTGCCTGGTGTTTTGTTTGATTTTGCTGAAACATCATTTTTATTAGCTGATGCTGCTAATAGAGGTTTTGATGTTGGAGGAACAAGTGCCACCTATTATATGCAAGGAATTGAAGCTAGCATGGACTATTGGAATGTAAGTTCTTTAGATAAGCAAAACTACTTAAATAGACCTGATGTTTCTTTTAATACTGCGTCTGGTACCACAAAAGAAAAAATCGCGTATCAATTATGGATATCTTATTACAATAGAGGCTTTGAAGCTTGGACTGAATATCGTAGACTGGACTTTCCAAACATAAAAGCTCCTGATAATGCTGTATCTGAAGCAGATGGCAAAGTACCTGTTAGGAATATCTATTCTCATTTAGAAGCAACACTTAACAAAACGAATTATGAGACTGCTTCAGCAAAAATAGGAGGAGATTTAATGACTACTAAAATATTTTGGGATAAGTATTAAAACATAGTAGGTAAAAACTAAACTTTGTTCTCATAAAAAGATTGTTTTTATCAAAAAGAGATTGTTACTATAACAATCTCTTTTCTATTTTTAGTGACCCAGAGAGGACTCGAACCCCCAACCCTCAGAGCCGAAATCTGATGTTCTATCCAGTTGAACTACTGAGTCTATAAAATAATTGTTATGCCAATTTAGCTTTTACAATTGCTGAAATTGTTTTCCCATCTGCTTGTCCTGCTAATTGCTTCGATACAATTCCCATTACTTTTCCCATATCTTTCATTCCTTCAGCACCAACATCTGCAATAGTTTTCTCTACAATATTTCCAATTTCTTCTTCACTTAAAGCTTCAGGTAAAAATTGTTCTAAAATAGCCGCTTCAGCTAATTCAGGTTCAGCCAAATCATTACGTCCTTGTTCTGTAAACACAGTAGCACTATCTTTACGTTGTTTTACCTGCTTTTGAATAATTTTTAATTCTTCTGCTTCTGTAAGCTCTCCTGCTCCCGCTTCGGTATTTGCTAACATAAAAGCTGACTTTAATGCTCTTAAAGCCGTTAAAGCTACCGTGTCTTTAGACTTCATAGCTTCTTTCATTTTATCCATTACCTGCTTTTGCAAACTCATATTTTTATGTTTTAAAGTATTAAAAAATCCCGATAAATCGGGATTTTAAAAATAAGTGTTATTCTTTTATTAATCTACATTATCGTGTAAAAACGAATTATTAGAACGTAATAAATCGTTATTATCTGTATTCAATGCTGTATCTGATTTACTAATATCTGATCCTGCTTCAATATCAACTCCTAATCTTTTATATGCTGGTTGACGTTCTATTTCATCTATATTTTTACTAACCTGATCATTAAATTTATAATTAAAACCCTTCATTTTCTCTCTTCTTTCCTTAGCTCTTTTCTGCAATTCAGAAATTGTTAAATCTAACGGAGAAACTTCTTCACTTGTAGTGTTTATATTATTAATTTTTTCTTGTGTTTGAGATTTTACCTCAAATTGTAACTCCTCTTCTACTTGGTCTTTAATTATCGGAGTAGAGCTTTTACCAATTGTTGGTTGTGCACTGAAGTCATCTAATACATAGCGCTTTTCAACCTTATGGTACTTTACTTCTTCAGCTTCTACTTCGATATTTTTAATCTCGTTAGACGTTTCAACTAGATGAGATGCTGGTTTTATTTCTTCATAAGAATTTAATGGTAAATCAAACAACAAGTCTTGTTGTGTTGATTGCTCTTTTACTTCTCTTTCTTCTACTTTAGGTTCGGCTATATTAGTAATAATGAAATCGTCTTCAGAAACTGTTTCTATTTCAATTTCATCGTATGTAACATCTATATTTTTTATTGCTTGTGTTGTTGGAATAATTTCAGCTCTTGGTTCAACTTTTTCTTCCTCTAAAACATGAATAACTTTATTTGATGGCTTGTTTTTTATAGGCTCATTAATTGGTGTAGAAGTTTGTACTTGTTGATCTCCAAAATTATAAGTTGCCTTTTGTTCATCTTCTAAAGTATGAACTATTTTTTTCACCTCAGTATTGGTTATATTCCCTTGCTGATCAGCAGCAAAACCCGTAGCTACAACGGTTACAGCTATTCCGTCTTCTAATGATTCATCTTCTCCAATACCCATAATAATATTGGCATCATAACCTGCTTCATCCTGAATATAATCATTAATTTCTCCTATTTCATCTAGCGTAACTTCATTTCCTCCCGAAACGATTAATAGTAATACATTTTTAGCTCCAGTAATTTTATTATCGTTCAACAAAGGAGAGTCTAATGCTTTTACAATAGCATTTTTAGCTCTGTTTGCTCCTGTTTCTTTTGCAGATCCCATAATTGCTGTACCACTGTTTGATAGTACTGTTTTAGCATCGTGTAAATCGATGTTTTGCTTATAATGATGGGTAATTACCTCTGCTATACCCTTGGCTGCTGTTGCTAATACTTCATCTGCCTTAGAAAAACCTGCTTTAAAACCTAAGTTACCATAAACTTCGCGCAGTTTATTATTATTGATAACAATTAATGAATCTACATTATCACGTAAATCATCAATTCCTTTTTGAGCTTGTTTTGAGCGCATTCGTCCTTCAAATTGAAATGGCATCGTAACGATTCCTACCGTTAAAATATCCATATCTTTAGCTATTTTTGCTATAATAGGAGCTGCTCCTGTACCCGTACCTCCTCCCATACCTGCGGTGATAAACACCATTTTGGTATGTGTACTCAACATTTGTTGAATTTCCTGTATACTTTCAGCCGCTGCTTGTGCTCCAATTTCTGGATTAGCACCTGCACCTAAACCAGAAGTTAAGTGTGCTCCTAATTGAACCTTATTAGGTATAGGACTGTTTTCTAATGCTTGTGCATCTGTATTACAAATTACAAAATCTACTCCGTGAATTTGTTTACTATACATGTGGTTTACAGCATTGCTTCCTCCCCCACCAACACCAATTACTTTAATGGCATTCGATTGTGTTTTTGGCATGTCGAATGAAATGTTATCAAATTCTGCGCTCATAATAACTTTTCTTTTTTATTAATTCTTATTCAATTTTACACTCCTTTTTAGGGGATTAATTAGGAGTATTCTTATATATACTAATTACTCTGCGTTATCTAAAAATTCTTTGAATCGTTCTGTGAACTTATCAAAAAAAGATTTAGGTTTTTTCGCTTTATGTTCCTTCTCTTCTTGAACTTCTTCTATAATTTCTTTTTCTTCCTCAATAGTTTCTTCTACTAACACCTCTGGTGTTTCTTCAATAACTACTTTTTCTTCTGCTTCTTTTTGTAAACCTTCCATTAACAATCCTACAGCTGTTGCAAATGCTGGACTCGATAATACTTCATCAGAATCTCCAGCTAAATGTTCATTAGGATATCCAATACGAACGTCCATTCCAGTAATATATTCTACCAACTGACGTAAATGTTTTAATTGAGCTCCACCTCCTGTTAATACAATACCTGCAATTAATTTTCCTTTTTGAGTTTCGTGTCCGTAGTTCTTAATTTCTAGATATACGTGTTCAATTATTTCTTGAACCCTTGCGTGAATTATTTTTGATAAATTTTTAAGTGTAATTTCTTTAGGTTCTCTTCCTCTTAACCCTGGAATCGAAACAATTTCTGTTTCTTTGTTTTCTCCTGGCCATGCTGAACCAAACTTTATTTTTAATAATTCTGCCTGTTTTTCAATTATTGAACAACCTTCTTTAATATCTTCTGTAATAACATTACCTCCAAAGGGAATAACTGCTGTATGACGAATAATTCCATCTTTAAATATTGCTAAATCTGTAGTTCCGCCACCTATATCAATTAGTGCTACTCCAGCTTCTTTTTCTTCTTGACTAAGCACTGCCGAAGCTGAGGCTAGTGGTTCAAGTGTAATATCTGAGAGAGTTAAACCTGCACTTTTAATACACCTTCCTACATTTCGAATGGAAGATACTTGACCTACTACAACATGGAAATTAGCTTCTAACCTTCCTCCATACATTCCTATAGGTTCTTTGATATCTGGCTGACTATCTACCTTGAATTCTTGTGGTAATACATGAATAATTTCTTCACCAGGTAACATAACCAATTTGTGTACCTGACTCACTAAATTTTCTATATCAGTTCTGTCAATTACCTCTTCTGATTTTTCTCTAGTTATATAGTCGCTATGATGTAAACTACGTATATGTTGTCCAGCAATACCTACAACAACATTTTCTATTTTATATCCCGAAATACTTTCTGCCTCTTCAGCTGCTTGCTGAATAGATTGAATTGTTTGCGTAATATTATTGACTACACCTCTTTTTACACCTAAACTTTTCGCTTTACCAATACCTAAAACTTCAAGCTTACCGTATTCGTTTTTACGACCAATCATGGCAACAATCTTGGTTGTACCAATATCTAAACCAACTGCTATTTTATTGTTCTCCATCTTGATTTTGTTTTGTGCACACAACTTGGTTGTGGTATTTTACATTTATAGCTTTGTAATTATTAATGGTTTTGTCTGTAAATGCTTTGTTATAAAATGCTGTTAGCTTTTTAAACTTTATTGAGGCATCTATTAACTCTCCAAAAATTATCTTATAGTCACCACTACGAACTGTAAATGTATATTCGCTTTGGGCGTCTCTTTCTATAGCAATAATTTCTTTAGCAAAAAAACTACTACTATTTATGGTTTTTATTAACGTTGTTAATTCTTTGATTTCTTCTGGCTCCCTCACTCCTAAAACTAATGGTACTCTTGCTGAAAAATTTGTAGATAACGGAATTTTAACCCCATACTTATCAACATAAAAAGATTTGTATTTATCAACAATTCTAGCTATCGGTGTTCGTTGTTTTATGGTAGTTTTTAACACCCCATCTATGGTTAAAAACACAGCTATTTTTTCAACATACGGGTTCGCCGAAACATTAGTTTCTAGAAAATGTAAATCTACCAATCTTTTTGGTTGGTTTTTAACAAATTCATCATTTTGTATTAACATTTTATCAACCATACTGTGTGTCAAAAAGTTATTATCTCCAGCAGCAAACTCTACTACCGTGCTTTTTACTTTTTTTGATCCATTTCTATTAGTTGTAAAACCATACAAAAACATCAAAAACATCAGCAGCAAGAAAAAAGATAAAAATGTTGCTAATTTTTTCATTCTATTTTTTATATTTTTCTTCTAATTTGTTTTTTACCTTATTAACTAATAAACCAATATCCCCTGCTCCCAACATTACTATAATTTTTGACTCTGACTTTATAATTTCGTCACTTAATTTTTCTTTAGAGATTAGTTTTTTAGCTTCAATGGTTATTTTCTCTAATAACCAACTTGAGGTAACTCCTTTTATCGGTAATTCTCTTGCTGGATAAATATCTAATAACAACACTTCATCAAACAACGATAATGCTTTAGCAAAATCATCTGCAAAATCCCTTGTTCTACTAAACAAGTGTGGTTGAAATACAGCTAATACCTTTTCTTTGGGATACATTTCTCTAACAGATTGCGCTACTGCTTTTATTTCAGTAGGATGATGCGCATAATCGTCAATTAGCACAACATCTTCTGTTTTTATCTTATACGAAAACCTACGTTGTACTCCTTTAAAACTTCCTAATTGCTTTTTAACTTTCTCTAAAGACACTCCATACACATCTGCAATAGCTAATGCTGCTAAAGCATTCATCATGTTATGATTTCCTGGTAAATGAAATGTTATATTTTTAATTTCTGATGTTGGTGTTTTTACATCAAAAACATATTTACCTTCTTCTATTTTTACATTATAGGCTTTATAGTCTGCTTCTTCATTAACAGCATATGTTAAACCTTTTAAAGGCAACCCTTTTGCGACAATTAAAGTATCAGAAACTTTGCTTGCAAAATCTCTAAATGATTGTTGTAAGAATTCGTTTTCTCCATAGATATCTAAATGATCAGCATCCATAGAGGTTACACAAGCAATATTGGGTGATAATTTTAAAAACGAACGGTCAAATTCATCGGCTTCAACAACAGAGATCCTATCTTCTCCTAAAATTAAATTAGAATCATAGTTTTCTGCAATACCTCCTAAAAACGAAGTTGCTTTCTCAGGTTGCATAATGTGTCCTAAAATTGAAGAAGTTGTTGTTTTTCCATGCGTTCCTGCTACAGCCAAACAAAAAGTATTCTTTGTAATTTCTCCCAGCACTTCTGCTCTTTTCAAGACGGTATATCCGTTGTCTTTAAAATAATTTAATTGTAAGTGATTTTTAGGAACTGCTGGTGTATATACCACCAATGTTTTTTCTTTATGTAAAAATGAAATTGGAATATTCTTTACTTCATCTTCAAAACTTACTTCAATTTCTATTTCTTCTAAACCTTTAGTGATAGGTGTTGGTGTTTTATCGTAGCCTGCAACTAATTTTCCATTGACAGAGAAATAGCGAGCTAAGGCACTCATTCCTATTCCGCCAATACCAATAAAATAAACGTTATGTATCGTTTTTAAATTCACTAACTAATTAATTTTTCTATTTCGTTAACGATATTACTTGTTGCATTTGGCAACGCTAACTCGTTAATGTTTTCACTTAAACTTTCTTGTTTCCCTTTGTCTTTTAATAAAGTTTCTAATACGACAGGAAAAGTATCTAATTCACTCTCTTTAACTACTAGAGCCCCATGTTTGTCGGCAATAAATTTTGCATTTTTTGTTTGATGGTCTTCTGCCACATTTGGTGATGGAATAAAAATAGTTGGCTTCCCTACTATACATAATTCCGATACTGAACTTGCTCCTGCTCTCGACACGATGAAATCTGCAGCTGCATAGGCTAAATCCATTCTATTCAAAAACTGATGCACTTGAACATTTTCTAATTCATCATACTTTTTATATTCTTCATAATACAGCTTACCACATTGCCATATCAATTGAACTTCTTGTTTTTTGAAGAAGTCTAAATTTTCTTCTACCAACTGATTTATTTTACGAGCACCAAGACTTCCTCCTAATATTAAAATTGTCTTTTTTGATGTATCTAATTCAAAAAACTCTTTTCCTTCTTCTATTTTCGTATGAATAAATAGTAAATCTTGACGAACTGGATTTCCCGTTTTTATTATTTTATCTTCAGAGAAAAAGCGTTCTAAATTATCATATGCAACACATATTTTCTGCGCTTTTTTTCCTAACAATCTATTTGTTATTCCTGGGTACGAGTTTTGTTCTTGAATTAAGGTCGGTATCCCTCTTCTATTAGCAATCATTAACGTTGGTCCACTTGCAAAGCCTCCAGTACCCACTGCAACATCTGGTTTAAATTTTCGTATAATTCTATATGCTTTCCATAAACTACTTAAGAGTTTAAAAGGAAACACTAAGTTCTTTAAAGTTAGTTTTCTTTGGATTCCTGAAATCCACAATCCTTTGATTTCATATCCTGCTTGTGGAACTTTTTCCATTTCCATTTTATCTTTTGCTCCTACGAACAAAATGTTAGCTTCTGGATAACGAACTTTTACTTCGTTAGCAATTGCTATTGCAGGATAAATATGACCTCCTGTACCTCCACCACTTATTATGATATTAATCGATTGTTTCATACAGTCTTTTTTATGTTAACAGTGTTGTATGTAACACTCATAATAGTTCCTACCCATACATCTGTATTTTTAGTCCAGCGTTTCATGTAAAATATCTAAAGGGTTATCATCTAAAATTGTTTCTTCAGTTTCGTTTTTAGAAGCACTTACACTTAAAATCATTCCTAATGCGAAACATGTCATCCAAATTGAGGTACCTCCACTACTAATTAGCGGGAGTGTTTGTCCTGTTACTGGTAAAATATTCACTGCTACCGCCATGTTAATCATTGCTTGAAAAACAATGGGAATTCCCACACCTACAACTAATAAAGTCGCAAATATGGTTGTAGCCTTTTTGGCAGTTATTAAGATTCTGAAAAGCAACAAGAAATAAATAAATATTACCACTATCGCTCCAGCAAAACCGTATTCTTCAACTATAATTGCATAGATAAAATCGGATGAGGATTGTGGTAAAAAGTTTTTCTGTACGCTTTTCCCTGGCCCTTTTCCTATTACTCCTCCTGTTGCAATTGCTATTTTGGCTTTTTCTACTTGGTAATCTTCTTCACCATCAGACTGAGAAAAGCTTTCAATTCTACTTTTCCATGTGTTTACACGATTGGGCATTGCATCTGGAAATGCTTTAGCTACTAAGATAAAAAACAAAAAAGCAAAAAGTCCTATTCCTAATATATATCCTATATATTTTAGTGGATACCCTCCAATAAACGAGACCATTAAAATCATAAAGAACACCATGGCTGTAGTTGAAAAATTAGCTGGTAATATTAACACCAATACTAAACCTACTGGAAGCCATAACTGCAACAAACTTTCCTTAAAAGAAATTATTTTTTCTTTATTTTTTGCCAAGTATCGAGCAACATATACCATCAATACCAAACCTGCCAATGTAGAGGTTTGAAATCCAATACCTACAAACGGAATACGAATCCATCTACTTGCATTTGCTCCTCCAATGGTAGTTCCTTGTGCTAAGGTAAAAACCAGCAGTAAAACAACTACAGGAAGCATTAATACAGAACCTCCACTAAAATATCTATATGGTATTTTATGTACTCCATAAATGACTGCAAAACCTGTAATTAATAATACAATATGTTTTACTAAATGCCCTAAGGTAGATCCATTTCCTACTACGTATACCAAATTGGTACTTGCACTGTATATTGGCATAAATGAAAATATTGCCAACATCGCAACTATAGCCCAAATGGCTCGGTCTCCTTTAATATGTCGAAAGATGTTTTTCATCAATCTTTAGTGTACTTTATATATTTCTTACAGCTTCTTTAAATTTTCTTCCTCTATCTTCATAGCTATCAAATAAATCAAAACTTGCACATGCTGGTGACAACAATACTGTATCTCCTTTTTGCGCTATTTTATAAGCTACTTTTACTGCTTCTTCTGCTCCAGCAGTTTCTACCATAACATCTACTACATTCGCAAAAGTGTCTATGATTTTTTGGTTATCTAACCCTAAACAAACTATTGCTTTTACTTTTTCTCTTACTAAAGGTAGTAAATCTGTATAATCATTTCCTTTATCAACCCCTCCTACAATCCAAACTGTTGGATTGTCCATACACTCCAACGCATAAAAGACCGCATTTACATTTGTAGCTTTACTATCGTTAATGAATTCAATTCCATTTACTTTTTGCACTTTTTCTAAACGATGTTCTACTCCTTCAAAATCAGACAAACTTTCTGCAATTGTTTCTTTTCTTACTTTCAATAACCTTGCTGCCATTGATGTAGCCATTGCATTTTTAGTGTTATGCTTTCCTTGTAATGTTAGCTCAGAAACCTTCATTAATTTTTCTTCTGTATTAAATTTCATTATTATCGTGTCTTGTCTTAAAAAAGCCCCGTACTCTAATTCTTTTTCCATTGAAAATGGCACTAGCGTTGCTTCTGTTTTGTTATTTTTTAACCAATTTTGAATTGCTTCGTCATCAGCATCATATATTAAAAAATCATCTTTCGTTTGATTTTTTGTAATTCTGAATTTTGAGTTTATATAGTTATCAAATTCATATTCATATCGATCTAAATGATCTGGTGTTATATTGGTGATTATTGCAATATGTGGTTTAAAATTTTCAATTCCATCTAACTGAAAACTGCTTAATTCCAATACATATTCGTCATACTTATCTTCAACCACTTGTTCAGCGAAGCTATCACCTATATTCCCTCCAACTCCCACATTTAAACCTGCTTTTTTTAACACATAATGTACCAGCATGGTTGTGGTTGTTTTTCCGTTTGAGCCTGTAATCCCCACAATAGTTGCTTCTGTAAACTGAGCAGCGAATTCTATTTCTGAAATCACTTTAATTCCTTTTGAAACTAACTTTTGCACAAGTACAACTTTTTCTGGAATCCCAGGGCTTTTCATTACCACATCAGCATTTAGAATTTTATCTTCTGTATGCTGATTTTCTTCAAAATCGATTGAATTATGTAAAAGAACTTTCTTATACCGCTCTGCTATACTTCCTTTATCTGAAACAAAAACTTCATATCCTTTTTGTTTTCCTAAAAGTGCCGTTCCTACACCACTTTCTCCTCCACCAAGCACAACTAATCTTTTCATTTTTAATTAATGATTTTAGATTTATTGATTGATGATTTACTTTTAACTGTTTTTATAGAAGCTACAATAATTGAAGTCAACTCGTTTGCCTCATTATGCAACCTTTTCAATTCTTCTTGATTATTTTCATGGATTGACATAAAAACCTCTAAAAAAAACATACTTTCATCTACTTCTTCTTCAACAATTTTTAATTTATGAATAAAGTCAGCTGAAGATTTTGCCCTACAAGCAGCTCTATAATTAGCTCCAACCGAACTAGAACATCTTATCAATTGTCTACAATATGCATCAAATTCTCTTGTTTTAGGATACTCTTTACATAACCTCCAACAATCAATAGCAAATTGTTTAGTTCTATTTTTAATCTGTTCTTTCATTCAGTCTTATATCTTAAATCACAACTCCAAAGTCTCCTTTATCTTAACTTCAATGTTACTATGGTAAATACCGCTAATAAAATTCCTACAATCCAAAAGCGTACTACAATTTTACTTTCGTGATAGTTTAATTTTTGATAATGATGGTGTAGAGGAGACATTTTAAAAATTCTTCTTCCTTCTCCAAACTTCTTCTTTGTGTATTTAAACCACGAAACTTGTAGTATTACCGATAAATTCTCAACCACAAATATTCCTGCTAAAACTGGCAGTAACAACTCTTTCCTTATGGCAATAGCTATTACAGCTATGATACCTCCAATAGTTAAACTTCCAGTATCGCCCATAAACACTTGTGCTGGATAAGTATTATACCATAGAAAACCGATTAAAGCTCCTGCAAACGCTAAAATGAAAACAGTCATTTCTCCAGACTTCGGAATGTACATTACATCTAAATAGTCTGCAAAAATGATGTTACCAGATACCCATGCAAAAATTGCCAGCGTTATTACCATAATTGCTGATGAACCTGCCGCTAATCCATCAATACCATCTGTTAAATTCGCACCGTTTGAAACTCCCGTAACGATAAAAACGGTAACAAAAATGAAGATTATCCATCCATATTTTTCATATCCATCTCCTAAGAAGCTTAATGCTTTTGCATAATCTAACTCGTTATTCTTTAAAAAAGGAACTGTTGTTTTTGTCGATTTATGAGCCTCACCAAACACTTTCTTTTTACCATCTACTTGCGCAACTTGTTCTGAAGTAGGCAGTTGTTCTTTGATGGTTACATCTTGATGAAAATACAGCATAGAACCTACGATTATACCTAATCCTACTTGTCCTAAAACCTTAAACTTTCCTTTTAATCCCGCTTTATCTTTTTTAAACACTTTTATATAATCATCCGCAAAACCAATAAGCCCCATCCAAACAGTCGTAATCAATAAAATAACGATATATATATTTTCTAGCTTTGCTAAAAATAACACAGGAATTAATGTTGCAAGGATTATAATTACACCTCCCATAGTTGGTGTTCCTGCTTTTTGTACTTGACCATCTAAACCTAAATCTCTTACTGTTTCACCTACTTGCTGCCTTCTTAAGTAGTTAATGATTTTTTTACCAAAAATGGTTGAAATCAACAGAGATAATATGAATGCCATTGCAGATCGAAATGTGATGAATTGAAACACACTTGCTCCTGTTAAGCTAAATTCACTTTCTAAATATTGAAATAAATAATACAGCATTCGTTAGTGTTTTTTTAGTTGATTAAAATAGCTGGTTACTTCTTCTAAATCATCAAAATGATGCCTAACACCATTTATTTCCTGGTAGGTTTCATGACCTTTTCCTGCAATAAGTACAATATCTCCTGAAGTTGCTAGTTTACAAGCTGTTTTTATAGCCTGTCTTCGGTCTACAATTGATAGTGTTTTTTTATAATTTTCTGCCGCAACTCCAGTTTCCATTTCATCAATTATCGATTGAGGGTCTTCTGTTCTAGGGTTATCTGAAGTAAAAACAACTTGATCACTTAATTGAGAAGCAATTAATGCCATTTTTGGACGCTTTGTTATATCTCTATCTCCACCACAACCAACAACTGTAATCACAGTTTCATTTCCTGTTCGGATATCATTAATAGTTTGTAATACATTTTTTAGTGCGTCTGGTGTATGTGCATAATCTACTATTGCTGTAACTCCCTCATCAGAAACTGTATATTGAAATCTTCCACTCACACTTTCCAACTCACTTACAATACGTAAAATTTCTATTTTCTCTAGTCCCAACAACTCTGCTACTCCATAAATAGCTAACAAGTTGTACGCATTAAATTCCCCTATTAACTTCGTCCAAACTTCTACTCCATTGATTGTTAACAAAGTTCCTGAAAGACGTTTTTCTAACACTTTTGCTTTAAAATCTCCGATTGTTTTAAGCGCATAAGTTTGTTTATTCGCCTTTGTGTTTTGCAACATTATTTGTCCGTTTTTATCATCTAAATTCACCAAAGCAAATGCTGTTTTTGGTAACGAATCAAAAAACGATTTTTTAACATCACGATACTCTGCAAATGTTTCATGATAATCTAAATGATCATGCGATAAGTTTGTAAACACTCCTCCTGCAAACTCTAAGCCTTCAGTACGTTTTTGATGTATTCCATGAGAACTTACCTCCATAAAACAATAATCAACTCCAGCTTCTACCATTTTTGATAAATACTGATTTATTGCTACTGAGTTTGGTGTTGTATGTGTTGCTTTATATTCTTCTTCATCAACCATTACTCTCACAGTTGATAACAACCCCACTTTATATCCTGCTTTTTTAAACAGTTGGTACAATAAACTTGCAATTGTAGTTTTACCATTTGTTCCTGTTACTCCTACTAACTGCAAGCTTTTTGACGGGTTGTTATAATAATTTGTTGCTATTATTGCTAATGCCGCATTAGAATCTTCTACTTTAACATAAGTAACCTCTTCATTTTTATTTTCTGGTAAAGACTCACAGATAATAGTCTTAGCACCTAACGATACTGCTTTCGCTATAAACTGATGCCCATCTACTGTCACTCCTTTTTGAGCTACAAAAACATCTTCTTCCTGCACTTGTCTACTATCAAACTGAATATTGCTTATATCAATATCAGTGTTCCCGTAAACTTCTTTTACCGCTACCTTATATAATATGTCTTTTAATTTCTTCAACTATGATAATTTTAAATATATCGTTGCACCTTTTGAGACTTTTTGCCCCCTATCTACGGACTGTTCTGTTACTTTTCCTACTCCTGAAAATTTAACTTTTAACCCCATATTCTCTAATAATGCAATTGCATCCATTCCACTCATACCTAAAACTTTAGGCATAATTGTTTTATACTTCCTTAGTTTTTGATAGTATTCTTGATACTCCCTTTCAAGAATCTCTTCTGAAATATCATCAGAAACAAGCTGATTATTAATTGCTGTTGACGTATAAATTTTTTGAGCTATTTCTTTAAATATAGGAGCAGCAACCGTAGCCCCGTAATATCCTTTTTCTTTTTTAGGACTATGAACTACTACAATGCAAGAGTATTTTGGTTCATCTGCGGGAAAGAAACCTGCAAAAGAAGCCACATACTTTTGATTTGAATAATATCCTCCTTCATATTCTCCCTTAGCATTTTTAGTTCTAGGAATGTATTTTTTTGCCGTTCCTGTTTTTCCTGCCATAGAAAAGTTTGGTGAATAAATTCCTTTACCTGTTCCGTATTTTATAGTATTTTCCATCACTTTTCGTACTTTATCTAAGGTTTCTTGTGATGCTATTTTTTCTTTTACTACTTCTGTTCCAAAGCTTTCTTCAACTTTACCTCCTACTCTTAGCTCTTTTACAAAATATGGCTTTACCAACTTTCCGTCATTTGCGACTGCATTGTAAAACGCTAGTGTTTGTAACGGCGTAAGAGAAACCCCATAACCCCAAGCCATCCACTCTAATGAAATAGGGCTCCAACTTTTCTCTGTTGGTTCTGGTATATAAGGCTTTCCTTCTCCTTTGATTTTAACACCTGTTAATTGATCCAACCCAAAAGACTTAATTCTATCCGTGAATTTTTTAGGATTTTTATCGTAGTACTTTTGTATTGTTTTCACAATTCCAACATTTGAAGAAACCTCAAATACCCTTCCTAATGATATTTTTCCGTACCCTCCTCTTTTACTATCTTCTACTTTACGATTATTAATATAAATTCTTCCTTTTTCACAATCTACGACAGTTGAAGTATCTACAACTTTATCTTCTAAAGCCACCATTAAGCTAGCTAACTTAAAAGTTGACCCAGGCTCGTGACTCTCCCAAACAGCATAGTTTCTTTTTTCGTAATACCTCCCTTTAGAAGTCCTCCCTAAATTAGAAATCGCTTTAATCTCTCCTGTTTCCACTTCCATCACTACAGCACAACCATGATCTGCTTCAAAATACTCCATCTGTCTTAACAGAGCATGATGCGTTATATCTTGAACGTTTACATCTATTGTAGTAATTACATCACTTCCATCTACAGGCTCCTTCTCATTCACATCATTAATAGGTTTCCATTGCCCTTTAGCTATCTTTTGTTTTAAACGCCAACCGTTTTCACCTTGCATATAATCCGCAAAAGCACCTTCAATTCCTGCCCCACCTCTGTAATCATCGTAACCAATTGTACGTTCAGCTATTTTTCCTATTGGGTGAACTCTCACTGTTTTTTGTTCCGCGATAAAGCCTCCTCGATACACCCCTCTATTAAAAATGGGAAAGCTTTTCATTTTCACATAATCATTATATCCTACATTACGGGCTATTAACAAATATCGGTTTCTACGTTTTTTTGCATTACGCAACTTCTTTTGATAGTAACTAGCTGATTCCCCTAACAATCCAGAAAGCGACTCAGAAAGTGCTCGGATATTTTTTTCAAAAATCTCAGAATCTACCGCCACCACATCCATTCGAATGGTAAATTTTGACATAGAGGTTGCTAACAAATTTCCATCTGCCGCATACACATTTCCCCTATTTGCAAAAATAGTATCGTTTTTAACTGTTTCTTCTTCAGAAAGATTCCTATACTTATCTCCTTCTACATATTGAAGTTTAAAAAGTCTAAAAATGATAACTACAAAGAAAAGCGTCATTAAAACAACAATCACGTAGAGTTTGTTTAATATGCCTTTTTTTACTACCATTTTATATTACTCTTTATTATATGTTACTTTTATTTTTTGGGGCGGTTTTTTTGCAGGGTACAACCCTTTGTTTTTTACTTTATCTCGAATACTACTCTCTAACTTCATTCGCATTAATTGAGTACTCGTGTCCACATCTTCAGCCCGCAACTCTCTTTTCTTCTTATTAAGCACTGCTATTTGCACCACTTTTGCATCGGCACTATGCGAACTATAGATCATCACTAATAGCAAAACAACTGTAAAAATCAAAATTCGCCAATTCTTAAACGAGCTTTCATCCGTAAGAAAACTACCTCTTAAAAGATCGTATATACCCTTTCTTACTATTGACATTACTTTAATGTTGCTATTCTTAGTTTCGCACTACGTGCTCTATTATTTTCTTTTATCTCCTCTTTTGTTGGCACAATCATTTTACCAACTTTTTTAAGTGGTTCACTGGTATTACCATAAAAATCTTTTTCTGGTTCACCACTAAACAATCCGGTCCTTATAAATCGTTTCACCAACCTATCTTCCAAAGAATGATATGAAATCACACTCAATCTACCTTCTTCATTTAACAAGTCTGGGATTTGCTGCAAAAATTCTTTCAACACCTCCAACTCCTGATTCACTTCTATTCGTATTGCTTGAAAAATTTGCGCTAGTATTTTATGTTCTTTTGCTTTCGGAAGAAATTTTTGCAACACTTCTTTTAACTCAAAGCTCGTTTTAATTTCTCTATCAACTCTTGCCTCAACAATAGTTTTCGCCAAGGTTCGCGCATTCCGCAATTCTCCATACAAAAACAACACATCCGCCAAATCTTCCTCACTATAGGTATTGATTATTTTTTTTCCTGATAATTCAGATTTCTGATCCATTCGCATATCCAAATCTGCATCAAAACGAGTAGAAAAACCTCTTTCCACTTCATCAAACTGATGTGAAGACACTCCTAAATCAGCCAGCACCCCATCTACTTTCCTAACACCATAAAAGCGCAAAAACCTCGATATGAATCGAAAATTCTCTCCAATCAACACAAAACGCGGATCGTCAATTTTATTTTGTTGCGCATCAGGATCTTGATCAAAAGCAAACAATCTTCCTTTTTCACCTAATCGACTTAATATTTCTCTAGAATGCCCCCCTCCTCCAAAGGTAACATCCACATAAACTCCATCTTCCTTTATACTAAGTGCATCAACACTTTCTTTCAATAAAACTGGATTATGATAACTCATCTGCTTCCGTATTACCCATTACTTCTTCTGCTAACTCAGCAAAATCAACAACAGCATCATCAATTACTTTTTCGTACTTATCCTTATCCCAAATTTCAATAATATTCACTGCAGAAGAGAGCACCACTTGCTTTTCAATACCCGCAAACTGACATAAATCTTTCGGAATCAAGACTCTCCCTGAAGCATCTACATCCACCATTTTCACACCGGCAGTAAACCTTCTGATAAAATCATTATTTTTCTTTACAAATCGATTTAGTTTATTGATTTTTGCCATTACCAGATTCCATTCTTGCATTGGATACAACTCCAGACAAGACTGAAAAACAGAACGTTTAATCACAAACCCCTCTTGCAACACAGAAGACAATTGCTTCTTGAACGCTGACGACATCATCAACCTCCCTTTAGCATCTACCTTGCACTCATATGTTCCAATTAAACTTACCACGTAAAGAATCTATAGTTTGCATCAAAAATAAAAAATATTTACCACTTTTTACCACTTTTTACCACTTTGTTGATAAGTTTTACTTCTGGAGATAAAAAACTCAAAATAAACCACTTAAAAGACTCGCCTACACAGTAAATAATAAAAATGAAAAAGTGATAAAAAAGAACTACATTTGTGGTTAAGTCAAATCAAAAACATATATGACTGAATTTTTAAAGAAAGAAGACAAATTTACATATGCTGAAGCAGGAGAAGGAAGCCCAATTATCATTCTTCACGGGTTAATGGGAGCTCTTAGTAATTTTGGTTCCACTTTTAATCATCTTTCAAAAAAAGGATATCAAGTTTTTATACCAGAGTTACCCTTATACACATTACCCCTCCTTAAAACTAATGTAAAAAATTTAGCCAAGTTTTTACATGATTTCATAGAGTATAAAGGGCTTAAAAATGTTACTCTATTAGGAAATTCTCTAGGCGGACATATAGCTTTATACTATACAAAACACTATTCTGAAGATGTTAAAGCATTAGTTTTAACTGGTAGCTCAGGTTTGTACGAAAACTCAATGGGTGATAGCTACCCTAAGAGAGGAGACAAAGAGTTTGTTAGAAAAAAAGCGCAAGATGTTTTTTACGATAAAGCTATTGCTACAGACGAACTTGTTGATCAAGTGTACGATGTTATAAATGATAGAAATACATTGATTAGAACACTAGCTATTGCTAAAAGTGCCATTCGTCATAACATGGCTAAAGATTTACCCAACATGAAACAACCTACCTGTTTAATTTGGGGAAAACAAGACAGTGTTACTCCACCTGAAGTTGCTGAAGACTTCAAAAAACTTTTACCTGATGCCGATTTATTCTGGATTGACAAATGCGGACATGCAGCTATGATGGAAACACCAGAAGAATTTAATAAAATTTTAGAAGGGTGGCTTTCTAAACGCGAAATATAACAGCTAAACTAGCTTAATTATAGTATGAAAATAAAATCTGCTGAATTTGTAATGAGTAACAGCAATGTTACCAAGGCTCCTAAAGACAGAATACCTGAGTACGCTTTTATAGGTCGATCAAATGTCGGAAAATCTTCATTAATCAATATGTTGATGGAGCGTAAAGATTTGGCAAAAACCTCTGGTAAACCAGGGAAGACACAACTTATCAACCATTTTAAAATTAATGACGAATGGTTTTTAGTAGATCTTCCTGGATATGGTTATGCACAGGTTTCTAAAAAAAAGCGTCAAATTTTTCAATTTTTTATTGAAAACTATTTTAAAGAACGTGAACAGCTGGTTTGTACTTTTGTTTTAATCGATTCTCGCCACGATCCACAAAAAATAGATTTGGAATTCATGCAGTTTTTAGGTGAAAACCGCATTCCGTTTTGTATTGTTTTTACCAAAGCTGATAAACTAGGGAGCTCTAAACTCAACAAACAAGTTACCACTTACAAAAAGAAATTATTAAATTACTGGGAGGAATTACCAATTTCTTTTGTTACCTCATCTTCTACAGGGATGGGGCGAGATGAGTTTTTAAACTTTATTGATCAAGTTAACGAAGATGTAGCGGAGAATTTTAAATAATTTTCACCATACCTTAAGGGAAGTATTAATAATGCACTCTATAAAAGAAAACTTACAAGTTTTACATGAAGACAATCACATTATAGTGATTAATAAGCGGGCTGGTGATATAGTGCAAGGTGACAAAACAGGCGACAAACCACTTTTAGATGTTGTTAAAGAATATATTAAAGATAAATACAACAAACCTGGAAACGTATTTTTAGGAACCGTTCACAGGCTAGATCGCCCTACTACAGGTATCGTTATCTACGCACGTACTTCAAAAGCCTTAGAACGACTAAATAAAATGTTACGTGACAAAACCATTAAAAAAACATACTGGGCAGTGGTTCAACAGCAACCTAAAAAAGCAACCGATACCTTAACAAATTACTTAAAAAAGAATCCAAAAAATAACAAATCGACCGCTTACACTAAAGAGGTTAACGGAAGTAAAAAAGCTATACTTCACTACAAAACGCTTAAAAAACTAGATAATTATTCATTATTAGAGGTCGACTTGGAAACTGGACGTCACCATCAAATTCGCGTACAGCTTTCTAACATTGGCTCTACTATAAAAGGAGATTTAAAATACGGTGCTAAAAGAAGCAACAAAGACGGAAGTATTCATTTACATGCTCGAAAAATTCAATTTACACACCCTGTTAGCAAAGAACCTATTAAGGTTACCGCTCCAACTCCTTCTGACCCCGTTTGGGATGCTTGTTTGTAATTTGTATATTTAGACAAATTTCACCCAAGATGAAAGCTCTTAAATTTTTAACGATTTTAACACTCCCTATCACTGTTTACATTTCGTTTACAAATATGGGATGGTTAACACTTTTACCTTTACTTGTTTTCTTCGGCTTAGTTCCTCTTCTCGAATTACTTTTTAAACCTGATAAAAATAATTTCAATAAAGAACAAGAAGCGCAAGAAAAAGTAAATAGACTCTACACCTATATTCTATACGCAATGGTACCTATTCAATTAGTTTTCCTAGTGTGGTTTTTATCGATAATGAAAGACACACAATTAACTATCTTAGAATATATAGGAAAAATCTCAGCTATGGGCTTGCTATGTGGCGTTATTGGTATTAATGTTGGGCATGAGTTAGGACATAGAAACAACCGTTTTGATGAGCTTTTAGGAGAAATTTTACTACTAACTTCATTAAACACCCACTTTCTACCCTACCATAATGCAGGACATCATTTTAATGTAGCCACTCCAAAAGACGCCGCAACTGCAAGAAGAAATGAAATTGTTTACCTGTTTTGGATTCGTTCTCATTTTCAAAGCTATTATCAAGCTTGGGAAGTGGAAAATACACGTTTAAAAAATTCAGAAAGAAGCTGGTTTCACTTACAAAATAGAATGCTCATTTACACACTCTGTAACATTCTTTTATTAGCTGGTATTTTCTTTTTATTCGGATTAAAAGCATTACTAGCTTTTATCACCGCTGCTGTTTTTGGAATTTTATTACTTGAAACTGTAAACTATATAGAACATTATGGACTACTACGTAAACAGAATGAAAAAGGTCGTTATGAGCGTGTAAAAAGAACGCATTCATGGAATTCTGATCACAGAATTGGTATGTTAATGTTGTTTAATTTATCCCGTCACTCCGACCATCACTATAACGGAAGCAAACATTATCAGCTCTTAAAATCATTACCAGAAAGTCCACAAATGCCAACAGGATACCCGGGTATGATGCTGGTAGCCTTGGTTCCTCCATTATGGTTTTCAATAATGAATAAAAAAATACAAGACTTATAGCTTATGAATATTCCCGAATTGGTTCAGTCGCAAAAAAACTATTTTGCTACTCAACAAACCAAAGATATTTCTTTTAGAAAAAGTACCTTAAAAAGATTACAAAAAGAACTTGTTGCAAGAGAAAAAGACATCATAAAAGCACTACATGATGACTTTAAAAAACCAGAATACGAAGCAGTAATGACCGAAACTTCTATTGTTTCGGCTGAATTAAAAATGGCTATAAAAAATATACACTCTTGGAGTAAACCTCAACGTGTATTACCGTCGTTACTAAATTTTCCGTCCTCTGCAAAAATTTATAAAGAACCTTACGGAACTGTACTTATCATTGCTCCTTGGAATTACCCGTATCAACTAGCATTCGCACCATTATTAGGTGCTATTGCAGCAGGTAATACTGTAGTATTAAAACCTTCGGAACTGACACCGCATACAAGTAAAATTACCAAAGAAATTATTGAAGCTGTATTTGATAAAAACCATGTAGCTGTGGTTGAAGGTGGCGTAGATGTTTCTACTGAATTGTTAGCACAACGTTGGGATTATATTTTCTTTACAGGCAGTGTTCCTGTTGGTAAAATTGTCGCCAAAGCCGCTGCTAATAATTTAACTCCTGTTACCCTAGAACTTGGAGGAAAAAGTCCATGTATTGTTGACGAAACTGCCAATATTAAATTGACTGCAAAACGTTTGGTTTGGGGAAAATTCATTAACGGTGGGCAAACTTGTATTGCTCCTGATTATTTATTGATACACAAATCAGTAAAAGAGCAATTTATACAACAATTTAAAGATGAAATTTTTAGAACTTACGGAAAAACCCCTCAAAACTCTCCAGATTTTCCACGTATTGTTAACACTCGTAATTTTGATCGTTTAGCTTTGATGCTAGAAAATGAAAAGTGTGTGATTGGCGGACAAACTGATAGAGACGATTGCTACATTGCTCCTACATTAATTGACGAACCTGATTTAGATAGTGAAGTCATGAAAGGTGAGATTTTCGGACCTATTTTCCCGCTAATCTCTTACGAAAATGAAGCTGACATTGAAAAAATCACTACTAAATACGACAAACCTCTGGCTTTATATGTGTTCACCAATAGAAATTCATTTGCTAAAAAGATGATTCAACGTTATTCATTTGGAGGCGGAACCATAAACGATACCACTGTACATTTTGCTAATCATAGGTTACCTTTTGGTGGCGTTGGTGAAAGTGGCATAGGTGCTTATCATGGAAAGAAAACTTTTGATACGTTTTCTCATCATAAAGGAGTGGTTTCTCGCGGTACTTGGTTGGATGTTCCTACTCGATATGCTCCATACAAAGGAAAACTACAACAATTAAAAACCTTAATGAAACTGGGATAGTTTTGTTAGATAAAAGACAATCAGACACAAGAATCAAGACACCATAATAAATGACTGAAAAAACAGTATCAGAAGCAGTTAACTATCGTCGTTCAGTAAGAGTATATGACCCTGAAAAACCGATAGACACTGCTGTTGTAAAAAAATGTTTAGAGCAAGCTAGTTTAGCTCCTACCAGTAGCAATATGCAACTATGGGAGTTTTATCATATCACTGATAAAGAAATTATAAAAAAAATGGCTCCATTATGCTTTAATCAAAATGCAGCTAAAACTGCTCAGCAACTAGTGGTTTTTGTGACTCGTAAAGATTTGTGGCGTAAAAGAGCCAAAGCTAACTTAGCTTTGATGGATGAAGTTTTTGGTAAAAACAATCCGAAATCAGAACAACGAAGTAGAGAAAAAGTAGCGCGTAACTACTACGGAAAATTGATTCCGTTTACCTACTTTGACATCTTCGGAATTGTTGGTTATCTTAAATACTTAATGATTCTTATTATTGGACTTTTCCGACCTATTTACCGTGAAGTTCGCAATAGTGATATGCGCATAGTTGCACATAAAACCTGTGGATTAGCAGCACAAACATTCATGCTCTCAATGGCAGCTGAAGGTTACGACACTTGCCCTATGGAAGGTTCTGATACTTGGCGTGTAAAACGCTTGTTAGGGCTACCTTTTGGTTCAGAAATTAATATGATTGTTTCTTGTGGTATTCGTAAACCAGAAGGTGTATATGGAGAACGTTTTAGAATTCCTTTTAAAGAGGTTTATAGGAAAGTATAAAAACCTGGATAGTATTAAAAAAATATATCAAATTTCATGAATAGTCCAAAATTTATAAAGTATACTACTGATTTGTTATGAAATTTATATTTTCTATTTATTATTTTTTCACCTTTTTTACTCATACTGTCACAAGCAGGATGCTCGCGCTAGTGGGGAGCTTCTATGAACATAAAGTAAGTAGTATGTGTATAATATTTATAGGTTTGGGCAACCCCTAAAAAACTATATAACATAAGTATTACAAATAATCTCTTTTTTACTTTTCCTTAATTCTATTAAAACCATACAAAAACAGTATCTTAAAAAATGAAGTTTCTTACACCTCTTTAATGATACTATTTACCAATTGATCAGCCATTCTTGTAGTTTCTGGCAATCTATAATGCGGAGTTAATTTATTTAATAATTCTATAGCTGTATTTAAACTGACTTTATGTCCTATTGAAACAAACATAGGCTTAATGTCTGTTTGAGTCCTTAAAACTGCACCTATGATATTATTATCTAGTTTTAAAAACTTATAACTTCCTTTAATGTTACCTAACTCTTCTTTATTATAAACTCCTATCAACTTTTTTTTAGCACAACCAATTGTGGGTTTATCGAGCTCTATTCCCAGATGAGTAGCCATACCTATACCTTTTGGGTGTGCAATCCCTTGAGCATCACAAACTATAATATCTGGCTTTATTTGCAACTTAAAGTAAGCTTCTTTTATTGCCGGAATTTCACGAAAAGAGAATAACCCAGGTACATATGGAAATTTAATTTTCATAATGTGAAATGCTTCATCAATAACTTCTAAGGTTTCAATATTTAAAACTACAACAGCACCTACCATTAACTCTTTATCTTCATTATAAGCTACATCTACACCTGCAACGTATCTAATATTTTTTGGTAATTCATCAACCTTTATTACCTGCTCCTTCATTTTATCTTGTAACTCAATATATTCTGAATAATCACTATTATTTTCGACCATAATACTAAACTTCTGTTTCTATAAATACTATATGAGTTCTATCATCTAAACTTTTATTTACCAAATTTTCTGCTAAAAGTAAAGGGTAAGGTAATAAGTCTTCATTATTTTCTATTTGTAGTAATTTATAAGACCATTTACATGCTGTTTCTAAACTAATTTTATGACCAATTGAAATGAAGATAGGTTTTTCATTAGTCTTTACCCTAAATACATTACCTACTATTTTCCCTCTCCATACTATTTCTTTTGAACTCCCTGCTTCATTATCTAAATTTTCATAAATTCCCAAAACTCTATCACGAGCACAACCTATAGAAGGTAAGTCTAATTCAACCCCCAAATGTGTTGCTAATCCAACATGCCTAGGATGTGCAATTCCATGACCTTTACATAAAATTAAATCAGGGGTAATAGTAATTTTTGCAAAAGCTTTTAATAGCATAGGAACTTCTCTGTAAGAGAATAAGTCATTGCAGTAGTTAAATAAAATATCTTGACTTACAATTTGTTCTTCAATAACCCTACATTTTTCTAAATCGTAAAGTATGACAGAACCTACCATTTTTAAATCAAGTTCATCATAACCTACATCTACTGCTGCTATATATCTTATTTCTGATTCTTTTAAACAATCTTTTTTTATAGTTCTTTTCTGAATCTCACTTTGAAGATTGTAATAAGGGATTATATTTCTATCGCCAGAATAGCATGGTGCTGTATCGGGGTCTTTAAAATCTTGCCATTCTTCGAACATCACCTTGTTATTATAAATATTTCTATCCCCATTATGAATTAAAGCTCCCATCTCATAGACTGAATAATCTAATTCAGGTTTCTCTCTCCCATAACCAATTGAATATCCATTCTCTAACCAACCAGTATTAAAAGTTAAATAGCTTATATATTTTTCATCTTCTCGTTTTGATATTATTAACTCTGTTTCTCCCTTGATATAATAATATTTTTTTAACCGGTAGAATCCATATTCTGTCTTAACTCTTTCAATTAAAACCCCAGAAAATAATTCTCCCTCTACTGTTAATTGTTCGTCTGTCTCGTTACCTTCTACAGGATATCTGTCCACTACATCTTTCCGCTTATACCAGTAATATTGCTTTTCTTCTTCCATCTTGTTCTTATTTACTTCCTATTACATTAACTCCTTGTGTTAAATAAAAACAACAAGGACAACGCTGCATAATTTTTCCCTTAACGTTACCACCTATTTATACAACTTATATTGTATTTTATTTTCTATAAGTTTTCATGATTTTTTAATCTTTTCTATAATTTCATCTGTTAATAGTGGTTGTTCCCATATTCCATGAATATAGGTAAGAAAAGGGTCTGTTTGATCTTTTGCTCTTTCTGGGTATGCTAATGGATATCTTATAAATGAAATAATTAAGTACTCATTATTATCATTGTCCTCTAGAAACTTAAAATTTATATATGGTTCATCATCTATATTTTTTTCTCCTATTTCATTATAATATTCTTTGGGTATTGAAAGTGATTTATTACCATCAGTTTCTTTACACATTAATCCATAATTATTAGCTAAAAACAACACTTCTTCTTCGTTAAACTTCAACTGTGAATAATAATCATTTTGATATAAAACTCCATCATATTTTCTTTCTTTAGATGGAATAGCATTATGGAATCTAAAATTCGATACTATTATTTTTTTTGAATCTGTATTTTTAAATTCTATGCTAGGTCGTTCTAATTCTCTTTGTAAAACAGTTTCTCCTTTAAAGATTTTTTCTCTTGTGTACGGATTCCAAGTGGAGTAGAAAAATTTATCTATTAACTTCATATAGTTGATATTAATATTACCTATTTGGATTTTTAATTTTTTCTATAATTTTATCTGTTAGGAGAGGAGCTTCCCAAATACCGTGAATATAAGTTATAGGTTCTCCATAATAGTCCCACATTCTACTATTTTTTTGATTTTCATTTTCAAATCGGTTAAAATCAATTATCAAATATTCTTTGTTATCATGTTCTATGAAAGTAAGTTCTGCTGAATTCTTGTACAACTTATTTAGTTTTTCGTTTGTCGAAGCCAAGTAAAAACTACCATCTAAAGTATTTTCTTTGGTAATTAGTTCAACATCATAAGTTACTGCTAAAAAATTCATTTCTTTTTCTGTGAGATATGAATCACTAAATCGCATTTGAAATATCCCCATATTTTTCCAGTCAGAAGTATCAATTAGCTTTCTTTCTGAATTTAAAAATTTAATAGTAGGATACCTTAACTCCTCTTTTATTTTTCTAACTCCTATATATTTTTTCTCTTTACTACCTAGATTATATTCCCAATATTCAAACTCTTTAATTACTTGCATTAATCACATTTTTTAAGATTACCCATAATATCATCTACTTTTTTACTCACGTCTTCAGTAATCTTTTTCCATTTACCATTCACCCCGCTGGCGCAAGCGTCGCGCTTGTGCTGTCTACAACGTTATAAAATTAACATATCTTCTTTTTTCTTTAACTACTTCTACTTATGATACCGTCACCAGCAAGATACTCGACTATCACATAAACAATTGTACTACTTCGGTAAAAACACCAATTTATTTTTACTCTTCTTTATAGCTGCCTCATTAAGGCTCATTTTTACAAACTCACCATCTACATATTTTTGTGCTTGGTCTTTGTAATACGGACTAAACACATTTCCTGATTGTCCTGTAGGTAAAATAGCAATACTATTTTCAACATCAGAAAAATCGATAACCCTACGTGTTGAAGGTCCTGCATGAATTCTATACACTCCTGTACTATCCAACTTAAAAATTTGGTTGTTAATCACCTCGTTTCCTCCAATAGTTTCATATGGACCAACATTAAATAACTTTCGTAATAAACCACCTGCTTTGCCAATGGCATGTTCGTATTCCACTGAAATTACGCGATTCCACGTCCAATTTTCTACATTTTCTCCCAATTGATTTTGTAAAAACGTGATGGATTTTTGAAAAGCTGTGGTAATTATTTCATTTCTAGTTTCAACTTTATCTATCGTTGAAATATTATCCCACCAAACAGATTGCTCTCTTTTCGCTTGCTCTGCTAACATCTGATCTTGCAATTGTGAATCAATAAATAACTGAAAGCTTTTTCCTAACTCATCTTTAAAAGTCGCAGTTAAAAACTCATATAAAAATCGATTATAAATAGTCGGAGCTACGTTGGTTTTTAAATACTCTCCATCCCACTTTTCTAACACTGAATATGCTTTTTTAGCTGAAGGAGATAGTGACGATTTATCTACACTTGCTAACAATTCTCTCCCAATTTCTGGAACTACAGGTGAGGTTACATCATAAATCATTTCAGCTACATCCTCTTTCGTAAAATCGTTTTTAGATTCTAATAACTGAACAATTCGTTTTGCTCTATCTTCTGGTTGGTAATATCCCGGATATAACTTACCTCTCACGGAATCAGGTTGATTATTGGCAGAATACACATAATTCCAACTAGGGTTTTCCGCTTGCGGATTTTCTTTAAAATCTAAATATTCTACAATTTCATCCTTCCCAGAAGTTCCATTTAAGTACGTTTTAGAAGACAAACTATCTCTTAATTGATATAATTTAGCCGATGCAAACCAACCTACATTCCCTTTCTTATCTCCATACATTACATTTAATCCTGGTGCATGAATTTTGGCGGTTCCTGTTTTAAAGTCTTGTAACGAATTTGCATGCGACATTTTATGTGATGCTTCTAATAATTGATTAGGCAGTTGCGTATAAATCCAGTTCATTGCAATTGGTCTTTCATCTGTTACATGCTCTATTAATCCGTTCATAATCGGGCCATGTTTACTAACTTTCACTTGATATGTAGTATCTTTTCCTCCTTTAACCTTTATACGTTTGTCCCATAACTCATATTTCTGGTATCCATTAGGTGTTTTGTACTCCATTGAATTTTCTGGATTGTTTTCTTCTATATAAAAGTTCAAATCGTCATTTGCTAACATTGTTAATCCGTAAGCATACTCTTTATTGTGTCCTAACAACGGAAATGGCATCAAAGCCAGATTAAATCCGTAGATTTCAAAGTCTGGAGTTTTTATATGATTCTGATACCAAACCGATGGTTGAGAAAATGCGATATGTGGATCGTTCGCAAAAATTACCTTACCGTTTTTGGCTTTAGGTGGTGCAATTACCCAAGAGTTACTTCCTATAAAAGGTGCAACTGGCAACTGATCTACAATCTTGCTTACCGCTATAGACATCTCTGCTTTAATTGTACCTTTATTAGTTGTCTTATTCAGTGTTAAATTTTTATCGAAAGAATTCAACAACTCATTTACATAAGACTCACCTAACTTTTCTTTTACTTCAGTTAACAACGGATCAGTTTTATGGGCAATTGCAAAACTAAATGCCATATAACCAAAAACATTATACACATCTTTAATTGTATAATTTTCTTTATCCAATCCTACTAAATAAAATTCTAAGGGCGTTGCTCCTTCTTCTATGAACTGATTAACCCCATTTAAATATGCTTCCGTTAATTTATACGTTTCTGAATTTTTATCTAATTCTTGAATTGTTTTTTCAGCAGCTTCTTCAATTCCTAATCCAGAGAAAAATTTATCGACTCTTACCAAATCTTTTCCAAAAACTTCTGCTAATCTTCCAGCTGAAATTCTTCTGATAAGCTCCATTTGCCACAATCTATCTTGTGCATGTACATATCCTAAAGCAGTATAAGCATCTAGTTGATTTTGCGCGTTGATATGCGGCACTCCAACCTCATCATAATAGACTGTAACTTTATCTGAAATTGAGTTAAGTTCTAACTCTCCTTTATAAGTTGGATGCAGAGTTTTTGTAAATAGCCAAATTCCAACACTTAATAACACTAAAAGTAGCAGAACAATTTTTAAAGACTTTTTTAATAACTTCATTAGGGATGATTTTCTTCAAAGATAACAGATTTATTTATTGTTCCTCTTTTTGGGTAAATAGTGTAATTTTTACACACTTCTACTCTTTACTTATACACTTTTTACACATAAAGCTATTATCTGCCCAAACCTAAAAAAACAATATACTATTAAAAATCAACACGTTAAAGTTTTTAAAGGTTTAATTAAAGTCGATGGCATATTTATTTCTATACAATAAACAAATATGTAAATAACTTAAAAACTTAATATCATGAAAAATTTAATTTTAGCAGTAGCGATTTTAGCAGGAGCTTCAACTTATGCAACAGTAAATAATACTCTTACACCTATTACTCCAACTCATACAGTTGTAAAGAACGGATTTCAAGAAATATCTTTAGATAAGTTACCTTCAGCTGTAGTGAATGCTGTAAAAGAGAGTTTCCCTAAAGGTACACTAGGAAAAGCTTTTGTAAACAGTAAAGAACAATACAAGTTAGAAATTTCTTTAGAAAATGGCAACAAAACCGTTTTCGCCGACAAAGACGGAAACTGGTTAGACGCTAAAGAGGTAAAGTAAACACATAAATTTCCCTTGTAGTATTACAACAATTAATAATTATAACTTAAAAACTTAATATCATGAAAAAATTAATCTTAGCAGTAGCAATTTTAACAGGTGTTTCAACTTATGCAACAGTAAATAACACTCTTACACCTATTATTCCAATTCATACAGTTGTAGAGAACGGATTTCAAGAAATATCTTTAGATAAATTACCTTCAGCTGTAGTGAATGCTGTAAAAGAGAGTTTTCCTAAAGGTACACTAGGAAAAGCTTTTGTAAACAGTAAAGAACAATACAAGTTAGAAATTTCTTTAGAAAATGGTAACAAAACCGTTTTCGCCGACAAAGACGGAAACTGGTTAGACGCTAAAGAGGTAAAGTAAACACATAAATTTCCCTTGTAGTATTACAACAATTAATAATTATAACTTAAAAACTTAATATCATGAAAAAATTAATCTTAGCAGTAGCAATTTTAACAGGTGTTTCAACTTACGCAACAGTAAACAACACTCTTACACCTATTACTCCAATTCATACAGTTGTAGCTGATGGATTCCAAGAAATATCTTTAGATAAATTACCAGCAGCGTTGGTTAACTCTATTAAAGAAAGTTTCCCTAAGGCTACCTTAAGTAAAGCTTTTATTAATGAAAAAGAGCAGTACAAACTAGAGGTTAGTGAAGGAAGCACCAAGAAGACTATTTACATTGATAAAGAAGGTAATTTGTTAAATGAAAAAGAAGTAAACAATACTAAAAAGTAATTTTTTTATTTCCCTCCTCAATTTTATTAGCAAAAGAGCGTTTTCATATAAAACGCTCTTTTTATTTTTACAGAGAATTTTTATCTGAACAATTTAGAGCAACCTTTTTTATGAAAAATATCTTATTGGTAGAAGACGATGTTACATTTTCTAACATGTTAAAACATTTTTTAGAACGACACAAATATGTTGTCGAGGTTAGTTATACAATTAAAAATGCCTCTACTCTATTGAAAGAAAATTCATATAATTTGATTTTTACTGATTTACGCCTTCCTGACGGTAATGGTATTGATTTATTAAAGCAAAGTAAAAACACTGATAGCGACATCCCTGTTGTTTTAATGACGAGTTATGCTGAAGTATCAACAGCCGTTCAAGCTATGAAACAAGGTGCTTTTGATTATATTTCTAAACCTTTTAATCCTGATGAAGTTTTAGAAGTAATTAATAATGCTCTGGAAGTTAAAACCGAACAAATTACTGAACCTAAAAAAGAAGATAAAAAAGTTTCTAATTCTCATATCGTTACCGGTATAAGCGCAGCTTCTAAAAGCCTTTATGAACACATCCATTTAGTAGCTCCAACTGACATGTCTGTTCTTATTACAGGTGAAAGTGGCACAGGTAAAGAAGTTGTAGCTAGTACAATTCATACTCAAAGCTTACGTAAAGATAAGCCTTTTATTGCCGTGGATTGCGGAGCTATACCTAAAGAGATTGCCTCAAGTGAATTTTTTGGACATCAAAAAGGATCATTTACAGGAGCTATAAATGATAAAATAGGGCATTTTGAAGCAGCGAATGGAGGTACTCTTTTTTTAGATGAAGTAGGAAACTTAAACTACGAAAGTCAGGTACAACTTTTACGTGCTTTACAAGAAAGAAAGATTAAACCTGTGGGAAGCAGTAAGGAAATTATGGTAGATATTCGTTTAATTACTGCCACTAATGAAGATTTATTATCAGCTGTTGAAAAAGGTAATTTTAGAGAAGATTTATACCATCGTTTAAATGAGTTTTCTATTAAAGTCCCTAATCTAAATGATAGAAAAGACGATTTAATTCTTTATGCCGATTTCTTTTTAGAAAAAGCCAACAAACAACTCAATAAATCAATCGTTGGCTTTTCTCATGAAGTACTAACTTTATTTCAACAATATAACTGGCCAGGGAACTTACGAGAGTTATCTAATGTTATCAAAAGAGCTACACTTTTATCTCAGACAGAAATTATAGAAAAAGAAGTGTTGCCTGAAGAATTAAAAAACACTGAAGATCAATACAGCATCCCTAATGAATTTTCTACCAAGGAAAATGAAAAAAAACTTATTATTAGGGCTTTACATGAGGCTAAAAACAACAAAACTAAAGCTGCAAAGCTTTTAAATATTACTAGAAAGACTTTGTATAATAAACTAAAAGAGCATGAAATAAATTCTTAATTATTCAGCTTATACTGTACCTAAAGAATATAACTTTACGGTAAACTTATTGCCCTCCACTTTTTAAAATTGCATCGTTAATACAGGTAGTATGCCCCATTAAACCAGTTTGTTCATAATGACTAAATACTGCTCTACCATTTACATACAATTCGTAAAAACACCCGCTTTGGTTCGCTTCTATAAAGTATTGAGGCATGCTTTTGTATTGTAAAGGCTGTATGTTGCTGTATAGTTTGTCTATGGGTCTCATTTCTTTTGTTTGCCCACAAGCTGTAAACACCAACAACATACAAAACAAATAAACACTATATAAAAACGCTTTGTTCATTACCTTATAATTTCTAATTTGTTACTTCCTTTTGGTTTGTGTAAATAAATATATCTTGAAATCCTAGTTTTTCTTTTTTTTCCAAGATAAGTGTCATTTATACCGAAAGAAAAAGCAGCTCTTCCTGTTCTTTCTATACTTTTTAAAGCTACAATTCTCCCTTTTCCTCCAAAAATCATTTTATATTTATCTAATGGTACTTTTCTTTTGAATGTAGAGTTAAACATCTGTTTAAAACCTTCAATCCTATCCAATATAGTACTGTTTTTCATGTTATTATATAATTCTGTTTTCAAGATTTCAAGTTCTCTTTTACGAACCATTTCAACCCATGTTTTTTCATTTTGATTGTAAATTATATCTCCAAAATTATTATAAAAAGCTACTACTTCTTTTTCTAACTGTTTTTGATCCATTTTAGTTAAATCTTGCGATTCGCTCCAGCCTGTTACTTCGTAAGGAACTTCTGCATAAAACGTAAAAGTATGTTCGTAATAAGGCAACCCTTCTATTTTAATATCATTCTTGCTTCTAGTACTTGCCTCTGGAATTTTAAATGTTACTACTTTTTCATCGCTGTCTTCTACCTGTGTATCGTATTTTTCTATTTTTACTTCTATTCTTGCATTCTTGGTAAACGTGTCAAACCTTTCTACTTCGGTTTGTCCTAAAGGGTATAGCTTTACAGTAACCTCTTGCATTCCACTTTTTAAAATCGCATCGTTAATACAGGTAGTATGCCCCATTAAACCAACTTGTTTAAAAAGATTAAACACCATTCTTCCATTTACATACAATTCATAAAAACAACCACTTTGGTTCGCTTCTATAAAATATCTATTCATGCTTTTGTATTGTAAAGGCTGTATGTTGCTGTATAGTTTGTCTATGGGTCTCATTTCTTTTGTTTGCCCACAAGCTGTAAGCACCAACAACATACAAAACAAATAAACACTATATAAAAACGCTTTGTGCATTACCTTATAATTTCTAATTTATTGCTTCCTTTTGGTTTGTGTAAATAAATATATCTTGAAATCCTAGTTTTTCTTTTTTTTCCAAGATAAGTATCATTTATACCGAAAGAATAAGCGGATTTTCCTTTGCGTTCAATACTTTTTAAAGCTACAATTCTACCATTCCCTCCAAAAATCATTTCATACTTATCTAAAGGAACTTTTCTTTTAAAACTAGAGTCAAAAATTTGTTTGAAACTTCTAATTCTATCCTTAATACTTTCCTCATTAACATCATTATACGCTTCAGATTTTAAAAACTCTAATTCTCTATTTTTAACTAAGTCTACCCATTTAGCTTCGTCTTGATTGTAAATAACATCTGATAGGTTGTTGTGAAAAGCTACTACTTCTTTTTCTAATTGTTTTTGATCCATTTTAGTTAAATCTTGTGATTCACTCCAGCCAGTAACTTCATAAGGAACTTCTGCATAAAACGTAAAGGTATGCTCATAATAAGGTAACCCTTTTATACGAATGCTATTATTTTTATCTTCTGTATTAGGAATATTAAAAGTAGCTACATGATCATCATAGTTTTCGTATTCTTTACTATTCGGTTTATCCTCCAATGCTTTATCCCATTTAGTTACTTCAATATTTATCTTTGCATTTTTAGTAAAAGTATCAAACCTTTCTACTTCGGTTTGCCCTAAAGGGTATAGCTTTACGGTAACTTCTTGTTTTCCGCTCTTTAAAATAGCATCGTTAATACAAGTAGTATGCCCCATTAAACCAACTTGTTTAAAAAGTTTAAACACCATTCTACCATTTACATACAACTCATAAAAACAGCCTATTTGGTCTGCTTCTATAAAATATTGTGGCATGCTTTTGTGTTGTAGGGGTTGTATATTGCTGTATAGTTTGTCTATCGGTCTCATTTGTTTGGTTTGCCCACAAGCTGTAATTACCAACAACATACAAAACAAATAAACACTATATAAAAACGCTTTGTGCATTACCTTATAATTTCTAATTTATTGCTTCCCTTGGGTTTGTGTAGGTAGACATAATAATAATACCTATATTTAATGAATTCACCATCTTCTTTTGACTCAATTCCAAACGAAAAAGCTGAATTCCCTTTTGATCTGGTACTCTTTAAGCTAACTATTCTACCATCACCTCCAAAGATCATCTCATATGGATCTAGAGGTTCTTTCTTTTTAAACTTAGAATCAAAAATTTCTTTTAGTTCTTCTATTCTTCCTTTTATACTAGAGGCTTTTATATTATTGTAAGCTACTGATTTAAAATACTCTATTTCTCTATTTTTTATTAACTTAGTCCATTTCTCTTCATCTCTTTGATCTACTATATTTGAAAGCTCATTATAGAAAGCTACTACTTCTTTTTCTAATTGTTTTTGATTCATTTTAGTTAAATCTTGCGATTCGCTCCAGCCTGTTACTTCGTAAGGAACTTCTGCATAAAACGTAAAGGTATGTTCATAATAAGGCAACCCTTCTATTTTAATATCATTCTTACTTCTAGTACTTGCCTCTGGAATTTTAAATGTTACTACTTTTTCATCACTGTCTTCTACCTGTATATCGTATTTTTCTATTTTTACTTCTATTCTTGCATTCTTGGTAAACGTGTCAAACCTTTTTACTTCTGTTTGTCCTAAAGGGTATAGCTTTATTGTAACTTCTTGCTCTCCACTTTTTAAAATTGCATCGTTAATACAGGTAGTATGCCCCATTAAACCTACTTGTTTAAAATGCTTAAAAACCAATTTTCCATTTACATACAGCTCATAAAAACAACCACTTTGGTTCGCTTCTATAAAATATCTATTCATGCTTTTGTATTGTAGGGGCTGTATGTTGCTGTATAGTTTGTCTATCGGTCTCATTTCTTTTGTTTGCCCACAAGCCGTAAGCACCAACAACATACAAAACAAATAAACACTATATAAAAACGCTTTGTGCATTACCTTATAATTTCTAATTTGTTGCTTCCTTTGGGTTTGTGTAGGTAGATGTATCTAAAAGCTCTAATTTTTTTTAATTTATCAAATATAGTTCTGTTAACTCCAAAGGAAAAAGCAGACATACCTCTATGTTCAATACTTTTTAACGCTACAATTCTTCCTTTTCCTCCAAAAATCATTTTATATTTATCTAAAGGAAATTTTCTTTTAAAACTAGAATTAAAATCCTCTTTAAACTCCTTAACTCTACTTTTAATAACATACTCATTTACATTGTTATACGCTTCAGATGTTAAAATTTCTAATTCTCTGTTTTTAACTAAGCTTACCCATTTGGCTTCATCTTGATTGTAAATAACATCTGATAGGTTCTTATAAAAAGCTACTATTTCTTTTTCTAACTGTTTTTGATCCATTTTGGTTAAATCTTGCGATTCGCTCCAACCTGTTACTTCGTAAGGAACTTCTGCATAAAACGTAAAAGTATGTTCGTAATAAGGCAACCCTTCTATTTTAATATCATTCTTGCTTCTAGTACTTGCCTCTGGAATTTTAAATGTTACTACTTTTTCATCGCTGTCATCTACCTGTATATCGTATTTTTCTATTTTTACTTCTATTCTTGCATTCTTGGTAAACGTGTCAAACCTTTCTACTTCTGTTTGCCCTAAAGGATATAACTTTACGGTAACTTCTTGCTCTCCACTTTTTAAAATCGCATCGTTAATACAGGTGGTATGCCCCATTAAACCAGTTTGTTCAAAATGTTTAAACACCATTCTTCCATTTACATACAGCTCATAAAAACAGCCTATTTGGTCTGCTTCTATAAAATATTGGGGCATGCTTTTGTATTGTAGGGGTTGTATGTTGCTGTAAAGTTTGTCTATCGGTCTCATTTCTTTTGTTTGCCCACAAGCTGTAAACACCAACAACATACAAAACAAATAAACACTATATAAAAACGCTTTGTGCATTACCTTATAATTTCTAATTTATTGCTTCCTTTTGGTTTGTGTAGGTAGATATAAGCGTAATTTCTAATCTTTCTTTTACGTCCATCATCATAAGTTCTCTCATAACCATAAGAAAAAGCACTGTAGCCATCTTTAGTTAAATTCTTCAAAGCTATAATTTTACCATTTCCTCCAAAAACTATTTTATACTCGTCTAATGGTTCTTTCTTTTTGAACTTAGAATCAAAAACTTGTTTAAATTTCCTTTTCCTATCCTTAATGCTTTTCTCTTTAACATCGCAATATGCTTCAGAAATTAATACTTCTCGTTCTCTGTTTTTAATTAGCTCTACCCATTTAGCTTCATCTTGATTATAAATAACATCAGATAAATTATTATAAAAAGCTACTACTTCTTTTTCTAACTGTTTTTGATTCATTTTAGTTAAATCTTGCGACTCGCTCCAGCCTGTTACTTCATAAGGAACTTCTGCATAAAACGTAAAAGTATGCTCATAATAAGGTAACCCTTTTATACGAATGCTATTATTTTTATCTTCTGTATTAGGAATATTAAACGTAGCTACATGATCATCGTAATTTTCGTATTCTTTACTATTCGGTTTATCCTCCAATGCTTTATCCCATTTAGTTACTTCAATATTTATCTTTGCATTTTTAGTAAAAGTATCAAACCTTTCTACTTCGGTTTGTCCTAAAGGATATAGCTTTACGGTAACCTCTTGTTTTCCGCTCTTTAAAATAGCATCGTTAATACAAGTAGTATGCCCCATTAAACCAGTTTGTTCAAAATGTTCAAACACTAATCTTCCATTTACATACAACTCATAAAAACAGCCTATTTGGTCTGCTTCTATAAAATATTGAGGCATGCTTTTGTGTTGTAGGGGTTGTATGTTGCTGTAAAGTTTGTCTATCGGTCTCATTTCTTTGGTTTGTCCACAAGCTGTAAGCACCAACAACATACAAAACAAATAAACACTATATAAAAACGCTTTGTGCATTACCTTATAATTTCTAATTTATTGCTTCCCTTGGGTTTGTGTAGGTAGACAAAATAATAATACCTGTATTTAATGAATTCACCATCTTCTTTTGACTCAATTCCAAACGAAAAAGCTGAACTCCCTCTCGATTCTTTACTCTTTAAACTAACCATTCTACCATCACCTCCAAAGATTATCTCATATGGGTCTAGAGGTTCTTTCTTTTTAAACTTAGAATCAAAAATTTCTTTTAGTTCTTCTATTCTTTCTTTTGTACTAGATTCTTTTATATCATTATAACTAACTGATTTTACATACTCTACCTCTCTTTTTTTTATTAGTTTGACCCATTTCTCTTCATCTCTTTGATCTACTATATTTGAAAGCTCATTATAGAAAGCCACTACTTCTTTTTCTAATTGTTTTTGATCCATTTTAGTTAAATCTTGTGATTCACTCCAGCCAGTAACTTCGTATGGAACTTCTGCATAAAACGTAAAAGTATGTTCGTAATAAGGCAACCCTTCTATTTTAATATCATTCTTGCTTCTAGTACTTGCCTCTGGAATTTTAAATGTTACTACTTTTTCATCGCTGTCTTCTACCTGTATATCGTATTTTTCTATTTTTACTTCTATTCTTGCATTCTTGGTAAACGTGTCAAACCTTTCTACCTCAGTTTGCCCTAATGGATATAGCTTTACAGTAACTTCCTGTATACCGCTTTTTAAAATAGCATCGTTAATACAGGTAGTATGCCCCATTAAACCAGTTTGTTCATAATGACTAAATACTGCTCTACCATTTACATACAATTCATAAAAACAACCACTTTGGTTCGCTTCTATAAAATATCTATTCATGCTTTTGTATTGTAAAGGCTGTATGTTGCTGTATAGTTTGTCTATGGGTCTCATTTCTTTTGTTTGCCCACAAGCTGTAAGCACCAACAACATACAAAACAAATAAACACTATATAAAAACGCTTTGTGCATTACCTTATAATTTCTAATTTGTCACTTCCTTTTGGTTTGTGTAGGTATATGTAAGAGTAATTTCTTATTTTACTTTTACTCCCATCATCATAAGTTTTCTCATATCCATAAGAAAATGCTCCATAACCTTTTTTTATTATGCTTTTTAACGCTACAATTCTACCATTCCCTCCAAAAATCATTTCATAATCATCTAATGGTTCTTTCTTTTTAAACTTAGAATCAAAAATCTGTTTAAATTTCCTTTTCCTATCCTTAATACTTCCTACATTAACATCATTATATGCCTCTGATGTTAAAAACTCTAATTCTCTTTTTTTAACTAAGCTTACCCATTTAGCTTCGTCTTGATTATAAATAACATCAGATAGGTTGTTATAAAAAGCTACGACTTCTTTTTCTAATTGCTTTTGATTCATTTTAGTTAAATCTTGCGATTCGCTCCAGCCAGTAACTTCGTAAGGAACTTCTGCATAAAACGTAAAAGTATGTTCGTAATAAGGCAACCCTTCTATTTTAATATCATTCTTACTTCTAGTACTTGCCTCTGGAATTTTAAATGTTACTACTTTTTCATCGCTGTCTTCTACCTGTGTATCGTATTTTTCTATTTTTACTTCTATTCTTGCATTCTTGGTAAACGTGTCAAACCTTTCTACTTCGGTTTGTCCTAAAGGGTATAGCTTTACAGTAACTTCTTGCATCCCACTTTTTAAAATAGCATCGTTAATACAGGTGGTATGCCCCATTAAACCAACTTGTTTAAAAAGCTTAAATACCATCCTACCATTTACATACAACTCATAAAAACAACCACTTTGGTTCGCTTCTATAAAATATCTATTCATGCTTTTGTATTGTAAAGGCTGTATGTTGCTGTATAGTTTGTCTATGGGTCTCATTTCTTTTGTTTGCCCACAAGCTGTAAGCACCAACAACATACAAAACAAATAAACACTATATAAAAACGCTTTGTGCATTACCTTATAATTTCTAATTTATTGCTTCCTTTTGGTTTGTGTAGGTAAATATATCTAGAAGATCTAGTTTTTTTTAATTTCCCGTCTCTAATTTTGTTAACTCCAAAAGAAAAAGCAGCTCTACCTGTTCTTTCAATACTTTTTAAAGCTACAATTCTCCCTTTTCCTCCAAAAATCATTTCATAATCATCTAAAGGAACTTTTCTTTTAAAACTAGAATCAAAAATCTGTTTGAAACTTCTAATTCTATCCTTAATACTTTCCTCATTAACATCATTATACGCTTCAGATTTTAAAAATTCTAATTCTCTGTTTTTAACTAAGTCTACCCATTTAGCTTCGTCTTGATTATAAATAACATCTGATAGGTTGTTGTGAAAAGCTACTACTTCTTTTTCTAATTGTTTTTGATCCATTTTAGTTAAATCTTGCGACTCACTCCAACCTGTTACTTCATAAGGAACTTCTGCATAAAACGTAAAGGTATGCTCATAATAAGGTAAACCCTCTATTTTAATATCATTCTTACCTCTTGTACTTGCCTCTGGAATTTTAAATGTTACTACTTTTTCATCGCTGTCTTCTACCTGTACATCGTATTTTTCTATTTTTACTTCTATTCTTGCATTCTTGGTAAACGTGTCAAACCTTTTTACTTTTGTTTGTCCTAAAGGGTATAACTTTACGGTAACTTCTTGTTCTCCACTTTTTAAAATGGCATCGTTAATACAGGTAGTATGTCCCATTAAACCAGTTTGTTCAAAATGTTCAAACACCAATCTTCCATTTACATACAATTCATAAAAACAACCACTTTGGTTAGCTTCTATAAAATATTGAGGCATGCTTTTGTATTGTAAAGGCTGTATATTGCTGTATAGTTTGTCTATGGGTCTCATTTCTGTTACTTGTTTTTTTTCTTTTGTAGTGTTGGTTTGCGCACAAGCAGTAAGTATAACTGCTAACAATGCTGTAATTAAGTGAGTAGTTTTATTTGTTTTCATATTCAAATTGTTTTTTTGATTCAAAGAGTTCAAAAATATAGTTCCTACCTAAAGAGGCATTTGAAGGGTTCAATAAGGTAAAAGGTACTGGTTGGTCATCCTCATTAGAATCAAAAAAGTCATCGTCTTTTCCTATTTTTACTTCTACGTTTTGCTTATACGTTCCTTTCAATCCCCCAAAATATACCACTTTTTCCATATAAGGCCCTCTTCCTTTAGTATAACCTACTTTTTCCACGAGACCGATGCTACTATTCAATTTTAACTCTCCTTCAATACTGGCTTCTACTTCAACAGGCTCAAAAAACCAAAGCGTTTTAAACTCTTTCTTGTATTTTAAACGAGCTTTTGCCTCAATACTTATATTAATAATTCCGTCAGATTTAATTATATCACCCTCACGTAATACCGTATTGTATTCATTTTCTTGCTTCGCTGCATTTTTATTTAAGGTAAATTTCTCAGTATGGGTGTTGTAACTTATATTTATATCATAAACTACCCTACCTTCTGCTTTGGCTATTAATTCAAACTTTCCATTGGTTTTTTCTTCCATCTTTTTTACAAACTCTTTTAAAGGGCTTTTTAAAGAATCGGAATCTATTTTGTATTCAGTATTTAAAGCTAACAAAGGGTCGGCTTTAAAAGTTAAATCAAAAATAGTTGCATACGCTCCCTTTGGTTGCATTTCTTTTCTTAAGGCAGCGTTCATGGTTATTTTAGGGGTTGTTAAAGTAAGGTTGTATTTATCTAAAAACTTATTTACTTTATCTTTTCCTTTGTTAATTCTCTTAGCTACTTTTTGTGCTTTTTTTAATTGTTGTAATCCAGGTGCAAGCTTTCCTCTTGTTAGGTATATCATTAATACATCTATAGCCAAGGTAAGTAATACTACTCTAATTATTTGAAAATGTAAGTAGGCTTTGTAGGGTTGTATTTCGGCATAATTAATGAGTGACCCTACTTGGTTTTCTCCGTCGGGTATATCGTACCTTGCATGAAAACCAAGGTACATATCTGTTTTACTCTCTTTTATAAAATCACGTAGAACTTTTTCTAGCTCTGTTATGGCTGTTTTTGAGTTGTTATTTATAGATAATACGTCAAAAAGAGGTTTTATAAAGTTAAGTGTTTTTTCCAAAGCACTTGCTAAAACAGATATATAAGTGGCGTCTCCTTTTACTAATGGAAGCTCAATGTTATCGTGATATAAAATATCTTTTTTTTCTACATCTAAAGCTAAGTGTGATGCCCAAATTACATCTGGGTGTACGTTAAACCAAATGGTACGTTTGTACCTACAACTATTTACACTTATATAAAACTCAGCTGGGTTTCTATATTGAATCATGTGCATGAAAAGGTACCTCCATAATAATTTACTTTCACTAGAAGCGTCGTAGGGGTATGCTGCTTTAAATTTTAGTATTTGATCTGTTTTATCTATAGTTTTATGGTAGGGTTGTACTCTTGGTAACGATTTTATATCGGTTAGGGCATTCCATATACCATCATCATCTGCAAAGGTGTATTCTTGTATTTCTTTTAAATTAAATACATTTTCCGTATGCTTATCTTCTTCGTTTAGTTCTGGGCAATTGGCTACATCTGCATTTGTTTGTATGGTAACTTCTCTTATATTGTTTTTATTGCCTAATACTAAACTATAAATTGGAGTTGTTCCCCTATCATCTGTTAATAGCGCCCCATCTTTAGATTCTTTTAAAAATGTTTTTGGCTCAAAACCATCGCAAGAAACGGTAAGTTCTGTATAATTACATTCTTGCTCATATAACTGTGTTATTAAGGGTGGTTGCCATACTTTTACAATATTAGGGTTGGTTACATAATCTTTTTCATTTACTGTTGCACTAAAATCGCTTTTGTAATTTACCGTAAGGGTTACTTCACGTTTTATTGTTGGGTAATTATTGGTTATAGCATGTTTAGATACTGGTGTGAAAATAAACACCATTGTGTACTCTTGTAAAGAGTCTTCAGAATCTTTTGCTTCTTTATGATTGGTTTTACCTGCCCAACTTAAATTAACTACATGCTCATCTAAAATTGAAACATTATAATCTAAAGAAGGGTTGTGCTCGTCTTTGGGTATATTTATATCTATTAAAGTGCTATACCCTTTTGTCATAGATTCTTCTCCATAAAACACCTCTTTAGTTAGTTTATAATCTTCACTTAAAACATTATGTAAATGCATGTGTATGTCTAAAACATCGCCATATAGTAGCTCTTGTTCAACTGAGTCGCAATTATCCTTTTTAATAGGGTTGCTACGAACTATTTTTTCTGGCAATGTTCTTCTTTCTACTAAAAGTGACAGTACCTGAGGTTTATCTACCGCTAAAATAAAGGCTCCTTGTTCTTTAAATTCGGGCGTATAATTAATACCTTCTAACCAAATACCTTTACCTAATGTTCTTTGAACATATTTTAAATTACCAAAAAAGACTCCTTCTCTTTTTTCCGTATGGCTTTTGTACGGGTTTGTAGCTAAATATGCTCTTTTAACAAAACCTGTAGTTTTTAGAGTATAAACATGAAAATCAGGATTTAAAACCTCTTCTCCATCTTTATTTAGGATATACCTTTTTCCATATTTAGTTCCTTTATTTAACTCATTTAATAGTACATGTAGTTCTTTTTGATTTTTTGGAGCACTTTTAAAAGTTCTGTATTTTCTAGTTTTAAACTTGTTGTGTGATTGTGCAATCCAGTATACATTTTCTTTTGTTTCTTTTACATTTTTAGCTTTTAAAACTTTTAAATGGAAATTTACTCCTTTATTAAGAGGTATTTCAAAAACTTTTAAATCTCTATATATTCTCTCGGTAACAACATCTTTATCTTGTTCGTCTACAACAATTATTTTTTTAGCCATAATGCAGATTATTTAATTTCTAATAAATCAGTATCATCAGTGTCTTCTATCGCTTGCTTTGGGTTTGCAAGTGGATTCATTTGACTATGCACTGCTGTATTTGTCTGTGCGGCTTGACTTTCTGATGGCGCTCCTACCTGTCCGTGAAAAGTAAACTCTACACATGGTGCTCCTGCAATGGCACAAATAGCTTTACTTTTTTCTGTTAATATTTTTCCTTGGTTACTTAAAGTTACCTTTTCATAAAAGTCTTGCCACTGTGTTACGTTTGGCATACAAGGTAAATAACTACTTCCAGAGGGTTGTAGTTTACACTGTCCAAAAGTTTTTGCTTTAAAGGGTTGCCCTATATCCATAGTAGAACCTACCATTTTTTGAGAACCACTAGACTCGTTTATATAATGTTTATGTGTACTTACTACTGCAAAGGTGTCGGGTGCAAAACCATGTGCACATTTACACATAGCTCCATTGCAAATTACTGCTACATCACTCATAATAATTTTTTTTAAATTTTAAATAGGTTGCTAAACCAATTATCTTTTTTCTGTTTCTTTTGTTTTCCTTCTATAACTTTACCATTTTTATTGCTAAAGCTTATATTATCCTCTTTTCGTTCTTTAAGCTGAACTATACTACAATTTATTTCACTATCTAACTCCTTGTTATAATACATTTCTATACGTAAAGGCGTAAGACTTTGCTTTTCTACTAAATGATGTAGTAGCAAAGTGTTACCTTTTTCATCTGAGCCTTTAAAAGTTACATCGTGTATATTTTCTACTTTTTTAAGTGTTTGCATCCCCACAAAAAAAGCTTCGGATTGATATGGATGTATAGGTATATTTACCTGATAGTTATCTTGTATTGGTTTATATTGATATGCTACTGGTAAACCATAGAAAAATAGTGCATATAAAAAATCACTTTTTAAACGCTCTGTAAATATACTTTCATTACTTACCGATTTTTTAATTTCAGCAAAATAAGCATCTGTTACTTCACCTGTAAATTCTCTTTGAATATTTGGTAGCTGCTCATTAAAACGTTCTTGTATTTCTTTAAAATTAAAGAGCTTATAGTTGAAGCCAAATTTAGAAATATGTAGCTGTAACGGATATATAAGTGCTGCACAACGTAATGCTAAAACATCTAATATTTCTTTTGGTTCTTCCTTATTAAGAAAGAACTGTTTTCTGTTAATATGAACTATGTAGTCTTTTTGATTATAAGCCTGATAAGCAATATCAAATATATAGTTGATAGTAATTTGTTCTTTTAAAAAAGTACAGGTAACACCATAACTATTCTTAACACCATGATTTACATGATCGTACACACCAAAACTCATACTTTGCTATTTAAAAACAATACCTTCTTTCCCTGTTTCATTTACTAGGGTTTTAGATAAACTGTTTATGTTTTTAGCCTTTATAGAAATATCATTTTTAGTAGACAGTATAATTTTCCCTTTGGCTATTTTTATAATAGTATTTTTCTCTTCCATGTTTAAAAAAGGTTGCTTTGTTTTCCGCTACTATTATTAATTTTTTGTTCTGCTTGCTTATTTATGTTGCCACTAGCTAAGAGGTCTATTTCTTTTCCTGCTTCTTGTATTATTTGCTCTGCTTCGTTCTTTATTTCTTCATCTGCTATTTGAATTATATTGGTAGCTTTAAGCTTGTGATTTCCTGAAATATTTTCTCTTTTGTCTTTACCAGTGGTAATATTTAAATTTTCTCTTACCACAATGTCTAAATTTTTAGACATAAAAGTCATGTTTTCATTTGCAGAAATAACTATAGAACTTTCATGCGTATTTAACTGTATCATGTTACTGTTCTTATCGGTAATCGTAATACTCTCTTTGCCCGCTGTATCATTTAACTCTACGATGTGACCGCCACGAGTAACAATACTTTTTATAACGTTGTTTTCATCTCCACCTGCTCCATTTTTACCTGTAAACATACTTCCCATTACAAAGGGACGGTTAGGATCATTATGCTCAAAACCTACCATTACTTGGTCTCCTACTTCTGGTATGAAAACAAAACCTCTATTAGTTTTAGTAAGATCACTGCTCCCTGCATCTGGGGTCATTACACGAATAAAACCTGTTTTTGCTCCAATAGCTTCTTGCCAGTAAAACTGAACTTGTACACGTCCTTTACTTTCTGGGTCTTTATTACTTACTACCTTCGCTACTTGATTATTAGCAACAGCTGGTGCTATGTTTTCGTTTAATGGTAAGCTTTTTGTGTTTGCTGGAATTGCCTCAAAAGTATTAGAATATGCTCCTCCTACATCTGCAAAGTGGCTTATTTGTGTTATAATATATTCTCCATACTGTTTTACAGTATATTTTCCTTCGTCATACTTTGCTGCACTTACTTTAATTACGCTCCCTAAACTTAGTCCTTTTGCTCCTCCACTTGCTTTAAGCACATTACCTCCTGCACTTAACCCTTGTAATCGTTTTTGTAAATACTCATCTAATGATGATTTGTCTTGTAAAAACACATCACTTACACCAAAGTCTTTTACTTCTTTATAAACTTGTTCTGATGCTTTAAGTGCTGTATTTGCTAAATCGTTTAATCCTTCGTTAGTTACTTTTAAATCTCCTTCAAAAAACTGATCATTTAATGAATCGTAACTATAAGTTGCTAAAGTAGGATTATACGTTTTCGTTTTTATTTGTAGCTCTTTTAAGTCTTTACTGTATTCTAGCTCTATTGGTTTTTGACCTTGTGATTCTGGCTTTCCAAAAATAACGTCTACTCCATCAAAATAAAACCATTCATTATACTGATATGCTAATCTTTGTAGGTACTTATAATCGCTCTCTGCGTATTGGCATTGGTAAGGAATTACTGAAGTGTATGCTGGATTAATCTTGTTTTTTATAGCGGTAGTATCCATGATCTCTGAAATAATACTTGCCAAATCTTTTTCTAGCCAAGATTTCTGTTGTTTTCCATTTTCTAGTAAAACTGTTTGAGATAATCCTTTAAGTATTAATTCACCGTGTAAACCTATTTCATTATGGCGCATTGACACATCTAACACAACACCTATAAATGCTTTACCAGAAACATTAGTTGTTAATTGTTTTCCTAACCATTCTTTTGATTTTTCCAAGGTGTAACTTCCTGCTTCTTCTACAGTTTCTATGTCTACCACGACTTCAAAAGTATGGTGCTGGTATAAGAATTGGTTTATTGTAATTGTTTTATAACTCTTTACAAAATTACCATCTATAGTAATTTGTTTATCTAATGCTTCTTCTTTTATCTTATGCATGGGGGTATTTTTTCTTTGTTAGAATAATTTTCAATGCTATTTTTTAAACAAAAAAAGACCTTCCTTTGTAATAAAGAGAAGGTCTTTAATAAATAAATTATATAAAACTAAATGTTATTTAGTCCTTCTCATTAAGCTACTGGCCAACGGTTATCTAAGTTTGCGTTACCAATTAATAATTCTTCAGCTGAGAAAGTAACTGTTAATTTCATTGGAATTTCGTTGTTTACATCTAATTCTTCTTTGAAGTAAACGATGTAAGCGTTTTTAAATTCTACTTCTTTCATTTTTGAATCTTCATCTGTTTTCTTGAAAACAATTTTTCCATCTACAGACTTAAACTGGCTATTTACCATTGCCTCGATAACAGAAGTATCTGATGTTGATTCAATAGTTAAAGTAACTCTTCCTCCGTTTACACTTGAAGATGGCTTACCTTTTGTGTCTGTGTTTCTGTTTAAGCTGTACTCAGCTTCTAATACGTCGAATTCTTTTCCTGCGAATTCGAAACTTGCTCTAAATGATCCCATAGTTTCTTTTTTTTGGGTTTAATAATTAATTTTAAAATACTTTTTAGAGCTTTCTCAATAAAAAAAGAGAAAGCTTTAAACAATATAAAACCTTCTCTTTTTTTATTTTTGGCGCCATTCTATAAGAAGAAAGAAGATAACAAATATTGCCTTATGTGGTGTAAATGTATATTATAGTTTTATTACTGCCAAATTTTTATGTAAATAAATTGTTACTTTTCTTAAAGTATTTTCTCAAGATAACTTAACAATCTTAACTAAACAAAGACTACTACTGATTAAATTGATTTTACGCTCTTTTGATAATCAATTAAAATACTTTTTTATTTCTACTAAAAAGATTTCTAATTCTTTTTCAAAATCTTTCCATGAGGTTTTATTTATCTCTTTACTAACCTCAAATTCTTCTAAAAAAGTTATTAACTTAGTAGCTTTTAATTGCCTAAACATTCCCAACATTTTATGACTAACGTCATTAAACCCTTGTACATCATTATTTTTCACTAACTCTTTTAATAGCAATAAATTCTCTCCGGTATCTTTTAAAAAAGATTTTAATATTTTCTTTATCTCTACTTCGTCATTATTCAAAAATGTTTTCAAGGAAGTAATATCAAAGCTATTTGTTGTTATTTCGTTGTCAATCTTACTAATAACCACATCTTTTTCCTGGGCTTTGAAATCAAAAAATCGCTGTAAAATTTCTTCCAATTTTTTAGCGTGAAATGGTTTTATTATGGCATCTGAAAAACCATTTTTAACATATTCATTCTCCGATAAATTTGCTCTCCCTGTCATTGCTATAATGGGCTGACCTTTGTAAGATTTGTGTTTTTTTAAGGTTTCCATAAAATGAATACCATTCATTTTAGGAAGTTGTATATCTGTAAGCACTAAATCATAGATAATATTATCTATTCTACTTAGTGCCTCTTGCGCATTACTAAAAGAAGTTACCGCTATTCCTAATTCTTCTAAAACATTTTTCAAAAGTATTCTCAAAGAAGCATCATCCTCAACTATTATAGCATTAATATTAAGGCTTTTATTTTGTGGGATTATCCCTTTTTCATTTGATTTTTCTTCAGCAAAAGTAATAGGCACGAACAACGAAAATATACTGCCTTTTCCTAAACTACTTTGTAAAGTTAAAGATCCTCCCAAAAGTTCTGCTAGTCTTCTAGAAATGGTCAAACCTAACCCAAATCCATTTTGCCTATTCTCTTTTTCATGTGCTTGCGTAAATTCTTTAAAAACTTTTTCTTGTTCATCTTTTCCAATTCCAACTCCAGTATCAATCACTCTAATCTCTATATATTTTTTTTCTTTTACGCTTCTTAACTTACTTTTTATTGTTATTGAACCTTCTTTTGTAAACTTACATGCGTTAGTTACTAAATTATATAGTATTTGTTTTATTCTAAAAGGATCACTAACAATTAATGAATTTATATTTTCATCATGATTTACATTTATTGAAATTGGTTTATTTTGAACAAGGCTTTTAGCGCTATTAGCTACTTCCTCTATATTTCTTTTTAAATCAAAAGGAATAGTTTCAATAGTTATTTTACTATTCTCTAATTTAGAAAATTCTAAAAGATCGCCGACAAGCTGCCCCATGTAAACCGATGCATTTTGTATATGCACCACATAATTTTTCTCTTTAGTACTAGTAATTGATTTTTGTAATAACTCGCTAAAACCGGTAATTGTACTTAAAGGAGTTCTTAAATCATGACTTACCATGGATATTAGTTGCTCCCTACTTTTTAAAAGTGAAGAAGTAACTGCATTTGCACTTTCTAATTCTTGCCTATAATGTTGACTCCTCCAAAAATCATTTAATATTATTATTGAAAAAAGTATAATTATTACAAAACCTACTCCAGCTGCTAATAGAATTATGTTTCTACTACGTTCTAACGTTTCTTCATGTTTTTTATGAGCTATGTTAGCATTAACAATAACATCTTTTTCTAGTACATTTAAAACCTCCCGTAATTTTCTTGAAATTATAATATCATTTTCAATTAATTCTCTCTCTTTTATTCTCAAAAACCTACGTTTAATAACTGTTTCTCTCTGCGCTTTTTGAAGTATTTCTTTAGATGCAGAAACTAATGAGTCAATTTTCTTTTGTTCTTCAACATTAACAGGCTTCTCTTCTCCTTCTTCTTCATTATCAAACAGGCGTAAATACTTTTCTAAACTTAATCCTGTTTTCTTATTAAAAACATCTGGATTATCTACAAGATCTTTTACTGAACCTTTGCCTAATAAAGAATCTATAGACCCTAGCTTGTCTATAGCCTCATCTATTGATTTTTCTGAAGCATTCCTTTGGTTTAACCTTCTTAAACTTGTTATGTTTTTTCGTTTTTTATTTAAAACCAGCTTAACACTGTCTAAAATAAATGTTTTAGATACGTCTTTTGCTATGAAGTTAAGTGAGTCAATTTTTTTCAACAATAATTTATTCTCGGTAACATATTCATTATATCGTTTATAAGAATTTAACTGAATGGCGGCTCTCCCTAAATTTTCATTTTCATATATATCAGCAATTAACCCTCCTGTTTGTATAATATTATTCCTATCAGAAACTCCTTGTTTTTGTATCTCTATGTATGTTTTTATTTCAGAAAACAGCAAGATTCCTGAAATAACCGCTAAAACCGCTAGGGTAGCATAACCCACTAAAACCTTAAAAGCTATTTTACGTTTAGATTCTTTCATTAATTAATAATCTTTGGTAAAAATAACGATACTTCGTCTTTCTTGTTTTAAATATATCTGTTAAATTTTGAATTATTAATAGATATTATTTTGCCTAAAGACCTCGTAACAATCAAAGATAGTTTGTATTTTTGATGTTTATAAAATCATGTCAAAATGAGAAAAATTCAAATGGTTGACTTACAAAGTCAATATCAAAAAATAAAAGAGACAGTTGATGCTTCTATTCAAGAAGTTTTAAATTCTTCAGCATATATTAACGGACCATATGTTCATGGATTCCAAGCAGATTTAGAGAATTATTTAGGTGTTAAACATGTGATTCCGTGTGCTAACGGTACTGACGCGTTACAAATAGCTATGATGGGCTTAGGTTTAGAGCCAGGTGACGAGGTGATTACAGCTGATTTTACATTTGCTGCAACTGTTGAGGTTATCGGTTTATTAAAATTAACTCCTGTTTTAGTTGATGTTGAACCTGACACTTTTAATATTGACATTGAAGCTCTAAAAAAGTCAATTACCCCTAAAACAAAAGCTATTGTTCCTGTTCATTTATTCGGACAATGTGCTAATATGGAAGCTATTTTAGAAATTGCTAAAGAACATAACTTATTAGTAATAGAAGATAATGCTCAAGCTATTGGAGCAGATTATACTTTTTCTAACGGAACGAAGAAGAAAGCAGGAACTATTGGAAATGTGGGAACAACATCTTTCTTCCCTTCTAAAAACTTAGGTTGCTATGGTGATGGTGGAGCTATTTTTACCAATGATGATGAATTAGCACATACACTTCGCGGAATGGTTAATCACGGAATGTACAAACGCTACTACCATGATGTAGTTGGAGTAAACTCTCGTTTAGATTCTATTCAAGCGGCTGTATTAAAAGCTAAGTTACCTTTATTAGATAGCTATTGTGATGCCCGCAGAAAAGCTGCTGAATATTATTCAAACGCATTTACTAACAACCCAAATATTATCACACCAACTATTAGCGATTTTACAACGCATGTTTTCCATCAGTATACATTGAGAATTACTAACGGAAAACGTAATGAGTTACACCAACATTTATTAGATAACGGAATTCCAAATGCTATTTATTATCCTGTTCCGTTACATGCTCAAAAAGCATATCAAGATGATAGATATAATGAAGATGACTTCACTGTTACCAATCAATTAATAGATGAAGTTATTTCATTGCCAATGCATACAGAATTAGATGAAGAGCAGCTAGCATTTATCTCTAAAACTGTAAATGATTTTATTCAATAATTTGGATTGAAATCTTATGAATCAAAAAATTAAAACTTTAAAAATTATTCACCTTGCCTTAATTGCTGGAATTACTCTTGCTTTTACATTTTTAGGTAATTTCAAGACCATGTTTGACATGGTGATTGATGACTCATCTTTGTTCTATGCATTTATTCCTGCAATAGCTTATGTTGCTAGTAACTTCATCTTTAAAAACATGTTGAGAAACATTCAAAAAGATGCTAGTAATGAAGAGAAACTTGCTATTTATCAGTCTGCTTCTATAGCTAGATGGGCTATTATTGAAGGTGCTTGTTTTTTGATTTTAATTTTAAAACCTGATTTTTTATTGTTAGGAGTAATCTTATTAATTTATTTAATTCTTTTAGCTCCAAAAAAAGCACAAATATTCCAAACCTTAGATATCAGAAGCTAAGATTTCTTATATAAAAAGACAAAAAATCACTCATTTTTGGTTGTTTTTAATCATTTTTGAGTGATTTTTTATTCATTTTAGCAAAAAACAGCTTTTTCACACCTCTAATTTGTGAATTATTTCTACTACCTATTATCATATTCTTAAAATAATACACTCTAAATTTAATAACACACATTTATTAGTTGATTTTTAATGTTTTAACGATTATTAATTGACATCACGCTTTAAGCCTATTAGCTTTGTACTCTAATTAAATGATACTAGAATAATGAAATTGATTAAAATTAAAAGAGAAACACGTTTGGAAAAACGATTTTCAAGAAAAATGGGTAAACTTCATACTAATGTTACCTACATTAAAAAAATGTTTTTAAATATTATACCTCTGGAAACGGTACACAAATACAGAGAAACCTATTATGGTGAAGTTAAAGATTGTGAAGATTGTGTTTTAGCTAGATAACAATTTTCTTTTTCACAAAACAAAAATCCCGTTCCAAAAGAACGGGATTTTCTATACTATCTGTTTTTACTATTTATGCTAAAGAAGCACCACTAGCAGCTACACTTCTATCAATTTTACGCATTAATCCCTGTAATACTTTACCAGGACCAACTTCAACAAACTCAGTACCACCATCAGCTATCATTGCCTGCACACATTGTGTCCATCTTACTGGCGCTGTTAATTGCGCTATTAAGTTTTCTTTAATTTCAGCAGGGTTTGTTACTGCTTTCGCTACCACATTTTGGTATACTGGACACATAGGTTCGTTAAATGTAGTTTCTTCAATAGCTGCAGCTAACTCCTCACGAGCTGGTTCCATCATTGGTGAATGAAATGCTCCTCCTACAGGTAAAAGTAATGCCCTTTTAGCGCCTTTTTCTTTTAATACTTCACAAGCTTTTTCAACAGCTTCAATTTCTCCAGAGATTACTAATTGTCCTGGACAATTATAGTTTGCTGCTACCACAACTCCATCAATCGAAGCACAAACTTCTTCAACTACAACATCTTCTAATCCTAACACAGCTGCCATAGTAGATGGTTGAATTTCACATGCTTTTTGCATTGCTAAAGCACGCTTAGAAACTAATTTTAATCCATCTTCAAAAGACAATACACCATTAGCTACTAACGCTGATAATTCTCCTAAAGAGTGACCTGCAACCATTTCTGGTTTAAAATCGTCTCCTAAAACTTTTGCTAAAATTACTGAATGTAAAAAGATAGCAGGTTGTGTTACTTTAGTTTGTTTTAATTCTTCAGCAGTACCTTCAAACATTACGTCAGTAATACTAAAACCTAATATATTATTTGCTTTTTCAAAAAGTTCTTGAGCTAATGGAGAGTTTTCATATAAGTCTAACCCCATTCCTGTAAATTGTGCTCCTTGACCTGGAAAAATATACGCTTTCATTTGTTTGTTTTGTTGTTTATTTAACCTTGCAAACATACAACTTTTAAAATTACTATCTTCGTTTTATGACTGTACAACAAAAATCTCAAGCACAACTTATTTACCTAGTTTTAGCTTCGTTATTTATAGCCTCTCTTGTAACTTCAAACCTTATTTTTCAGAAGTTTTTTTATTGGGAACCCTTTAATTTATTTCGTTTTGAAGTATCTGTTGGAATACTTCCATATCCTATTACTTTTTTAATTACAGATATTCTTTCTGAAATTTATGGTAAGAAAAAGGCCAACAGAGTTGTTGTAGCAGGAATTTTTGCTTCCTTTTTTTCTATGTTAATTATTTTAGTAGCTGATTATGCTCCTGCAATTAATAACTCTCCCATTGGCGACGAAACTTTTACCAAAGTTTTTGGGCTTTCTCCTTTTGCTGTACTAGCTTCTATGCTAGCTTACTTAGCTGCTCAGTTTATAGACATTCGAATTTTTCATTTTTGGAAAAAATTAACTAAAGGAAAACATTTATGGCTTCGCAATAATTTTTCTACCTTTTTGTCACAATTTATAGATACTTTTACCGTATTATTTTTATTGAGTTCTTTTAAAATACTTCCTTGGAGTATTTTTGGTAGCCTTTTACTTAGCGGTTTTTTATTTAAAGTCATTATAGCAGCTCTTGACACTCCTGTTTTGTATGTTGTTATATATTGGTTTAGAAAAAAATTTGACTTACAAATAGGTGAAGAAATCAGCAAATTTTAAACGAATATTACTTTATGTTAAACAAGTTTTTTTATAAAATTTTTAAAGAACAGCTTTCACTTTCAGAAACATTAGCTACATACCTAAATTTATTTGCAAATCTTATTGTGTTTGGAATTTTAGGTTATATCTTATTCAAAGTTTTTAGATACGTTGGAAAAAGAACAGTTAATAAAATGGCAGCAAAAACATCAACTAGTTTTGATGATATGCTTATTAAAAACAAAACCTTTTTAAACCTTTCAAGAATTGTTATTCTTACTATTGTTTTTAATTTTTTAAAAGATATTTTAGTCGATTTCCCTAACCTGTTTACCTACGCTGAACGTATTGCTACTATTGCCATTATTTTTGCTATTATTTGGTTTATACGTAGTATTCTACTAAGTGTTAAAGATTTTCTTCGTACCACAAATGCTTTCAAAGACAAACCCTTAGAGAGCTATGTGCAAATTTTCATGGTAATCATGTGGCTTATTGCTGCTATATCATCTTTTTCTGTATTAACTGGAAAACCTTTAATTAGATTCTTAACTGCATTAGGTGCTTTTTCAGCAGTATTATTATTAATTTTTAAAGACACCATTCTTGGTTTTGTATCAAGCATTCAAGTAGCAGTAAATGATACTGTTAGAATTGGAGATTGGATTACCATGGAAAAATATGGCGCTGATGGTGATGTAGTTGAAATTAACCTTACTTCTGTAATTATTAGAAATTTTGATAATACAATATCTAGCATTCCTACGTATTATTTAACATCCGATTCTTTTAAGAACTGGAGAACAATGAATACTTCAGGAGGTAGACGTATAAAACGATCAATTTTAATTAAAATAAATAGCATTCACTTTCTTACCGATGAAGATATTGAGCGCTTTAAAAAGATTGAGTTAATTTCTGACTATATTGAAAAAAGTAGCAAGGAAGTAAAAAAATACAACGAAGAAAACAATATTGACAAATCTGTAATATTAAACGGTAGAAACTTAACCAATTTTGGGTCTTTTAGAATTTACTTGGATAAATACATTGAAAATCATCCAAAAATAAATCAAGATATGTTGTTAATGTCTCGTCAGTTAGAGCCAACTCCTAACGGAATTCCACTAGAAATTTATGCCTTTAGTAGAGAAAAAAATTGGGTAGATTACGAACGTGTTATGGCGAACATTTTTGATCATATTTTAGCTTCTGTAAAATATTTTGATTTGGAAGTTTTTCAAAATCCATCAAGTATTGACATCAATAACTTGAAAGAAATACAAAAGAGTGAATAATAATACAGGTACATCTTTATGGCAAATAGCTATCCAAAAATTTAAACATAGTAAAACAGGTATGTTTAGTTTTGGATATATTATTTTATGCGGGTTTATTGCTGTTTTTTGTTATGTTTTAGCTCCAGACAACAGTAACTCTGCCAATCAAATGCATTTAGAAATTCACTCGAAACCTCCTGGTTTTTCTGTGCAACTATTAAGCATTCCTTCAGAAGTAAAAAACCAACAATCGTGGTTTTCTATTTTTATGGAAGGAAAGCAAAATTCATCAACAGAAATACCTATAAAGTCATTTTCTGTTAAAAACAATCAGTTAGAAGCTATTAAATACTCCGATGGTTTACCAAAAGAGTTTCCTGTTTCCTTTGAACAATACATTCAACAAAAAACATTTTATTTAGGAACTGATAAATATGGTCGTGATTTATTAAGCAGGTTGTTGATTGGTGCTAGAATTTCATTTTTTATTGGATTTATAGCTGTGTTTATTTCGCTTTTAATAGGAATTCCTATTGGCGCTATTGCTGGTTATTTTGGTGGAAAAATTGATGATTTTATTATGTGGGTTATCAATATCACTTGGTCCATTCCAACACTTTTATTAGTAATCGCTATTACTTTGGCTTTGGGTAAAGGTTTTTGGCAAGTTTTTATTGCAGTGGGATTAACTATGTGGGTAGAGGTTGCTCGTGTAGTTCGGGGTCAAGTAATCACTACTAAACAGCAGCAATATGTGGAAGCTGCCAAAGCTTTAGGTTTTTCTGATTTTAGAATTATTTTCAAACATATTTTACCTAATATTTTAGCTCCTATAATTGTAATTTCCGCCGCAAATTTTGCAGCTGCTATTTTAATTGAAAGCGGACTGAGTTTTTTAGGTATTGGAGCCCAACCTCCTACTCCCTCTTGGGGTGCTATGATTAAAAATCATTATAATTATATCATTTTGGGCAAACCATTTTTAGCATTGATTCCAGGATTAGCAATTATGAGTTTAGTAATGGCATTTATGTTAATTGGAAATACACTTCGTGATGCTTTAGATGTGAAAGCTTAAAATTTGTAAATTCGCTTTCTTAAATTTTTTTGATATGAGTTTTAGTGTTGAGTTTAAAACAAGATGGGCAGATTTTGATGCCAACATACACATGCGTCATACCGCATACAATGATTACGCTGCTGAATTACGTTTACGTTTTTTTAAAGAGCATAATGTAACTGTTCAAGATTTTACTAAGGAAAAAGTTGGTCCTATTTTATTTGAAGAAAACACCAAGTTTTTACGTGAAATACACATGGGAGAAGACATAACTGTAAACTTAAAAGTTACTGGTTTATCCGGAAAAGGTGAACGTTGGAAAATTCAACATGAAGTTTTTAATCAAGCAGGTAAACTTTCTGCAATTATCACTGTTTATGGTGCTTGGTTAGACTTGGTTAAGCGTAAATTAACAGTACCTCCTGTTAAATTTCAAGAGATTTTTAACGAAGTTGAAAAAACTGAAGACTTTAAAGAAATCGTTTTAAGTAATTAAATGAGTACTTCAAGGAAAATAAAGGTTGTTATTACCATTGTTGCTTTACTTGTAGGTTATTGGTTACAACAAAAAGAAGAAGCTAAGAACTTTTCTGAACCTACAACAGAAACAGCCAGTAATAAAACTAATAACTTCAATTACTTTCCTACCTCAACAACTGGAGTCATTATAAAACATAATGGCTACCAGTTATCATATAGCGAAAAACACGAGCAAGCTGAATGGGTTGCTTATCCTTTAGATAAAAGTGATATTGCTTATACCAATCGTAAGCGTCCATTTTTTATTGTAGACCCCAAGGTGAAGACAAAATCTGCAGATTGGAGGAATTATAAAAGATCTGGTTATGACAAAGGACATTTATGTCCTGCTGGTGATAGACGTGCCTCTAAAAGTGCTCATGATGAAACTTTTTACACTTCAAACATTTCTCCTCAAAACCATGAGTTTAATGCTGGTATTTGGAATAAACTAGAGCAAAAAACTCGTTATTGGGCTAAAAAATATAATCACTTGTATGTTGTTACTGGTGGTGTTTTAGAACCTAATTTGAAAACTATAGGAAAGGAAAAAGTAAGTGTTCCTAATTATTTTTATAAGGTTTTACTAGATTATACTCAACCTGAAATTAAAGCCATTGCCTTTTTACTTCCCCATAAGGAAAGTAATAAACCTCTATCTGACTTTGTAGTTTCTATCGATGAATTAGAACAAAAGACAGGTATTGATTTCTTCCCTGAATTACCTGATACTATTGAAAACCAACTAGAGGCTTCTGCTAATTATAAAAATTGGAGCTTTAGGTAATTCCAACATTCCTTTTTAATACCTGCGCTTTTTCTCAAAAACATACGAAAGGATAACCCCATGACTGTTTCCTAACACAGAATCACTAAATGCTGCATTGTAGAAGTACACAAACTTTAAGTTTTTTAGAGCATAAATACCTGCTAAAAAATTAATTGAGGAACTACTTCTATAGCCCGTACCGATTTCAAATTTGTTTTTATAGTTAACAGCAACATTTGCGTCAATCTGCATAGGTGCTCCCCCTTCATATTTCAAAAAAACACTAGGTTTAATCATTACTTCCTCAAATCGATTGGTAAAAAAACGATACCCGAAATAACCGTAAATAGGGTTTGATATATTTAAATCATCTCTAGACGCTAATTTATCGCCTAAAAGATTTGGCAGTGAAACTCCTGCATAAAAATCTGCATGATTATATAAAAACCCAATACCTACGGTTGGTACCGTTACATTCATATTTTCTGAAAACTCTATATCATCAGTAATTCCTAGCTCTAACAAATTCTCATGAAACTGCTGTACTCCTGCTGTTAGTCCAAACGATATTACATGTTCGTTATAATGTTGCCAATAAGGTCTATCAATCTCCGTATCAAAAAATATTTTATATGAATATGAAGCATACGCATTTGTATAAGTACTTACCCCTATTTTATCTCGTACAATAGCACCACCTATCCCCATTTTTTTTCTTGCAATCGGAGTATGAAAGCTTAATGACAATGTTCTGGGACTTCCTTCAATACTATTTATATAGTCATAATTACTAAGTGTAATTTCTGCTCCATCAGACATTCCCGTATAGGCAGAGTTTATAATAAACGGATTATAATTATACTCTGGATACAAAGCTGTTTGTTGTCCCCAATTATTTTGAAGTACCATCATAAAAATAAACAGTAAAATATAGTTCCTTATCTCTTTCATCTTATCTTTTTAAAACTAAAAACCCTTTTGTTTCTTTTGATTTCCCCTCTGTTGAAATTTTTATACTGAAAAAGTATGTCCCTGCTGGTAACTTATCACCTCCCATACTCGTTAGCTTATTGGCTACGCCTCTAAAAACATTAAATTGATTATCATATTCTTTCATCTGAAAAACCATATCTCCCCACCTATTAAAAACAGTTACTATATTATTAGGATGTTCTTCAATTCCCTTTATTTCCCAAAAGTCATTTACTCCATCACCATTTGGAGAAAAACCGTATTTGGTTTCCCCTACTAAGCTTGCTTCAGTTCTAAAACTAATTTCAGAACACCCATTAGCACTTCCTAGCGAGTTGTATGGAGTTACTAATACATAAACTATGGTGTTCTCTGGTAAATCACTAGTTAAAGTATAATTCGTTCCTGTTACTGACTCGTTGTTTACAATATCGGTTCCACCTGAAGTTGTTCCAATTGACAGGTAATATCCATCGGCATCTGAAACAGTGTCCCAAGTAATTCCAGTACTAACACTAACATTTGTTGCTTTATTGGTTGGAACTGTAATTGTGGTGCAGTTTGGTATAATTGCAACGGTTTCTGTGGTAAAACGAACTTCACCACAGCCCGTTGCTAAGCCCCCCGACTTATATGGTAATACTGATACATAAATTGTTGTGTTCTCTGGTAAATCGCTCGTAGGATTGTATGTTGTTCCTATCACTAGCTCATTGTTTACAATATCGGTTCCACCTGAAGTTGTTCCAATTGACAGGTAATACCCATCTGTATCAGCTACTGCGTCCCAAGTAATATTTGTATCGACTGCTACATTAGTTCCTCCATCACTTGGAACTGTAATTGTGGTACAACTCGGTGTGGTTGGTACTATTTCCGTAGTAAAACTAATTTCAGAACATCCTGTAGCACTTCCTACCGAATTGTATGGAATTACCGATACATAAATTGTTGTATTCTCTGGTAAATTACTAGCTAAAGTATAGCTCGTTCCTACTACTGATTCGTTGTTTACAATATCGGTTCCACCTGAGGTTGTTCCGATTGATACATAATATCCATCGGCATCTACTACTGCATCCCAACTAATTCCTGTACTAACACTAACATTCGTTGCTCCATTACTTGGAACTGTTATTGTTGTACAATTTGGTGAGGTTGGTACTATTTCTGTAGTAAAGCTAATTTCAGAACATCCTGTAGCACTTCCTACCGAATTGTATGGAATTACCGATACATAAATTGTCGTGTTCTCTGGTAAATTACTAGCTAAAGTATAGCTCGTTCCTACTACTGATTCGTTGTTCACAATATCAGTTCCGCCTGAGGTTGTTCCGATTGATATATAATACCCATCTGTATCAGCTACTGCGTTCCAAGTAATATTTGTATCGACTGCTACATTAGTTCCTCCATCACTTGGAGCTGTAATTGTGGTACAACTCGGTGTGGTTGGTACTATTTCCGTAGTAAAGCTAATTTCAGAACATCCTGTAGCACTTCCTATCGAATTATATGGAATTACTGATACATAAATTGTCGTGTTCTCTGGTAAATCACTAGCTAAAGCATAGCTCGTTCCTACTACTGATTCGTTGTTTACAATATCGGTTCCGCCTGAGGTTGTTCCAATTGATAGGTAATATCCGTCAGCATCTGCTACTGCATCCCAACTAATTCCTGTACTAACACTAACATTTGTTGTTCCATTGGTTGGAACTGTGACTGTGGTACAATTCGGTGCGGTTGGTACTATTTCAGTAGTAAAGCTAATTTCTGAACACCCTGTAGCACTTCCTACCGAATTGTATGGAATTACCGATACATAAATTGTTGTGTTCTCTGGTAAATCACTAGCTAAAGTATAACTCGTTCCTGCTACTGATTCGCTGTTTACAATATCAGTTCCGCCTGAAGTAGTTCCGATTGAAAGGTAATATCCATCTGTATCAGCTACTGCATCCCAACTAATTCCTGTACTAACACTAACATTCGTTGCTCCGTTACTTGGAACTGTTATTGTGGTACAGTTTGGTGCACTTACCACTGCATCTCCAGTAGTAAAACTTTCTTCTACACAACCTGTAGCGTCTCCTACATCATTGTATGGAATTATACGAACATAATGTATTCTATTTGCTTGTAAGTCTTGAGTAAAACTATAAGTTGTTATGTTTCCTACATCAATACTATTCACAACCTCTATCCCTCCTTGAGTAGTTCCTACACTTACTAAATACCCGGTTGCTTCTGTAATTTCATTCCAAGAAATATCAGTATTCAACGGAACATTCGTTGATCCATTTATAGGATTCACTAAACTTGTACAACTAGGTACTACTGGAATAAACTCTGTTTTAAAAGACTCTTCTCCACAACTTGTTGCATCTCCTTTATCGTTATAAGGAGTTATAGTTACAAAAATATCGGTGTCTTCTGGTAAATCTACAGGTAAATCGTATGTTGTACTATTACCTACATCAATACTATCAAGAATATCTATTCCACCTGAAGTAGTTCCTACTGTAAGCCTGTATCCATCTGCATTACTTATAACATTCCATTCTAAGTTTGTACTTACAGATATATCTGTACCACCAGCAAGTGGTAAGGTTAAGCTGGTACAATCTGGTACTGTAGATGGAGTTGTAGACACCGTAAAGCTTTCTTCTACACAAGGTCCTACTGCATCTCCATTTTCGTTTGAAGGTACAATAGTAACATAAACTATTTCTCCTCCTGAAAAATCTGTAGCAAATTCATAAGTGGTAGCATTTACAACAGTTTCGTTTATTATCATTCCTGAAGGTTCAATTCTAATTGTTAAAGCATATTCACGTGCATACAAAACAGGTTCCCAAGTTAAATTGGTATTTACAGGAACATCTGTTGCTCCATTTAAAGGCGCTATTAACTGTGTACATTCTGGAATAGGACAATCTAAAACATCACCCGTAAAAGACCATCCAAAACTATCAATCATTAATTGTCTTTCTTCTACAGCATCACAATAGGGAAGAGTGTTAGCTCCTATATTTATTCCAGGTGTTAGTGTTTGTTCAGACCATGCAATAAGCGTATTGTCGTAATTCACTCTAGTAAGAGCTGTATTATCTAACATATTTTGCATGTTGGTTACGCCACTAATATTCCAATCACCTAAATCTTGATTAAAAACTGTAGCGTTATTAAACATAGCGTTCATCGATACCGTATTTAATAACCATTGGTTTAAAGGTTGATTAAACAAACTTGCACCTTGAAACATTCTATCCATGTTCATTACTGCTGTTGGCCTCCAATTATTCATTGGTTGATTAAAGTTTGTTGCACCATTAAACATGTCTTGCATGGTGGTTACTCTCCTAATATTCCAACTTCCAATAGCACCATCAAAAGCTATTGCTGTTTGAAACATGCCTTGCATATTAGTTACCGATGCTACATTCCAAGAATCTAATGGTCTATTAAAAGACGTTGCTCCTCGAAACATTTCTTGCATAGTGGTTACAAAAGATACATTCCAATTATTAATATCTTGATTAAATGCAGACGCTCCATGAAACATTTCAGCCATTGTTTGTGCTTCGCCTGTATTCCAATTCCCTAAGGGTTGGTTAAATATTTCTGCATTTTTAAACATTGCTTCAAAGTTTGTTACTACAGAAACATTCCAGTTTTCCAACGGACTATTAAAAGCAATAGCTTCTTCAAACATCGAAGGCATTAAGGTTACTGAACTTACATTCCATGAATTTAATGGTTGGTTGAAAACTGTGGCTTCTTGAAACATTTGACTCATGTTAGCAACAGCACTTACATCCCAAGAGTTTAATGGCTGATTAAATGCTTCTGCTCTTCGGAACATACCTGACATATTAACTACTGAGTTTACATCCCAAGAATTTAACGGTTGGTTATACATTTGAGCATTGTAAAACATTAAACTCATGTTGGTTACATTGGTTACATTCCAGCTATTTATGTTCTGATTAAATGCGCTAGCACTCTGAAACATGCTCTCCATGTTGGTTACTGAAGAAACATTCCAATTACTTAGGGCTTGATTAAAAGAAGAAGCGCCTTCAAACATCGAAGTCATGTTTGTAACAGCACCTACATTCCAAGAGTTTAAAGGTTCGTTAAAATCAACACATCTCTGGAACATTTCAGACATATCTGTAACATTACTTACATTCCAATTATCAATATTTTGGTTAAAAGCCATGTTTGAAATAAAACCATTAAACATTTCAGACATATTGGTAACATTACTGACATCCCAATTATTAAGTGGTTGGTTAAATGCTTCTGCTCTTTCAAACATACTACTCATATCTGTAACACTACTCACATTCCAATTATTAATATTCTGATCAAATACTTCTGCATTTTGGAACATCCCTCCCATATCTGCAACATTTCTTGTATTCCAATTTCCTATGTCTTGATTAAACTCTATGGCACTACCAAACATGTAGTTCATATTAGTAACATTACCTACATCCCAATTATTAAGTGGTTGGTTGTAAATTGAAGTTCCACTAAACATACCACGCATGTTAGTTACACTACCTACATTCCAATTATTTATGTTTCCATTAAATTTTCTACATGAGCTAAACATTCTTTCCATATCTATTACATTGCTAAGATTAGGAATATCTGTAGCATTGTACTCCATATTTCCACAACCATAAAAAGCTTCGTTCATACTTTCCCAAACTTGATTACCCCACTGGTCTATAGATAATAATTTATGAGAATCACCTACATACTCATGCTTAGGAGAAGGAAAAACGCCTATAATACTTACGGTATAAATACCTGGGGTAAGATATGTGTGTGTAATATTCCCTGTTACATTATGATCGTACTGTCCATCTCCCCAATCTATAGAATAGTTATAAGTAAGATAGTTCGGGTAGCCTGAATTTGTTTCTATTTCTAATTGATTCGTAGGGCTAGTATAACTTAATACTTGTATGCTTGTGTCATAAGTAAGCTTGAATGCATCTGGGCTATTTACCCAACTTTCTATTACTGTAAAACTAATTTCTTGGCAACCTGTAGCTGGTCCTTCTGCGTTATACGGGACAACTGTTACATATACAGTATCTCCTGCTATAAATTCGTTGGTAAAATCTACTCCTACAACATTTCCTACATCTTCATTATTATATATAACCTGTGAAGTCGCTCCGTTTTCTCTTCTTACACTAATTCTATATCCTGTAGCATTAGGAGCTGGATTCCAACGAATATCACTGTTTGCAGGCACTTGTGTATCTCCATCTTGCGGCATGGTTATTTGAGTACATAATACATAAGAACAGTTTACAATATCTCCTGATATAGTCCACCCGTTATTATCAATTAAACTTTGTCTTTGGTTTAATGCATCACAATAATTTAGATTCGTCGCCCCTAAATCAACATTATTTTGAACTGTTTGAGCATTCCAAGCTATAAGAATATTATCATAGTTTTCTTGAGAAATACCGCTATTCGATAACATGTTTGTCATGTTTGTAACACTAGATATATCCCAGACTCCTATGTCTTGGTTAAATGAAGTAGCTTGATTAAACATATAAGACATGTTTCTAGCATTTCCTGTTTGCCAACTGCTTATATCTTGGTTAAAGGACGTAGCTCTATCAAACATATATTGAAAATCAGTGATATTACTTACATCCCAAGTATTTAAAGGTTGGTTAAAAGCTTCTGCTCGTTGAAATATGTTGCGTATATTAGTAATATTGCTCACATCCCAAGTATTCAATGGTTGATTGAAAGCTTCTGTTCTTTCAAACATACTTTCTACATTGGTAACCATGCTAACATTCCACAAACTAATATCTCGATTAAAAACAGTGGCGCCTTCAAACATTCCTCTCATGGTAACAACATTACTTACATTCCAAGTTCCTATACCTTGATTAAAGCCTGAGTTATCTCGGAACATGTAACTCATATCAGTAACATTACTAACATCCCAGTTACCTATGGGTTGATTAAAAACTGCTCCCCAAGCCCATCCATCAAACATACCCGACATGTTTGTTACATTACTAACATCCCAGTTATTTAAAGGTTGATTAAAGGTTCTGTTTCTAAAAAATAGCCTAGACATATTTGTAACATTACTAACATTCCATGTATTTATAGGTTGGTTGAATTTAGCTTGACTAAACATTCCCTCCATTGTTGTAACACTACTTACATTCCAGTTGTCTATTGGGCTATTAAAATTAGAACCTTTAAATGTGTTATTCATATTGGTAACATTACCAACATTCCAATTATTCATTGGCTGATTATATGCACTTGTATCGTAAAAGGCTGCTTCCATATTAACAACATTAGCTACATTCCAGTTATTAATATTTTGATTGAACTTACGGGCTCTATATAAAAAGTTTTCTAAAGTAGTTACTGCTGATGTGTTCCAGTTATCTAATGGTTCGTTGAATTCCCTTGCATTATAAAAAGTGTAAGACATGTCTATTATACTAGATGTGTCCCATTGATCTAAAGGTCTATTAAAAATTTCGCAATTCATAAATAACCCTGAAATATTAGTTATGGTGCTTACATCCCAATTATTCATAATACCATTAAACAATGAGCAATCTCTAAAAGCATTTTGTAGGCTAGTAGCTTGACTTAAATTTGGTGGAGTAATAGCATCAAAATTTAGATTTGAACATCCATAAAATGCGCTTTCCATACTTTGCCATTGAATAGTACCCCAAGACAAGATTTCGATAATTTTGTCAACGTCTCCAGTATTATTAAAATAAATTGCAGGAAACGTACCATCTATCTTAACTGTATAAGTTCCTTGTGCGGCATAGGTATGGGTAATGTCTCCTGTTACGTTTGAATCAATATTTCCATCACCCCAATCAACGGTGTATGAATACGTGTAAGCTGAATTCGTTGGGATGCTTATTTCATTAACTCCAGAAGAGCCAGTACTAATATTTGCCGTGTTCCATAAAGAAGTGAACGACTGCGAAAACAATTGACTACTTAAAATTAAAAAAAGTACTACTAAACCACTTCTTAAAAATTTACCTATTAATGCCCTCATTCTTTTTAATATAATTTTTAACACTTCTATTTTAATCAAGCTTTTTTACATACTACATAAAGTAAAAACTACCCAGCCATTAAATATTGGTTTGATAGGTGTTGTTTGTTTGGTGATATTACCAACTCAAACTGAATCTTCATATATAAAATAAAAGCTAAGTATTACTTAATAATATCGTTTACATTAAGTAATGAGGCGCAAGATATAACCGTTGATTGTTATAGAAGTATCATTCTATAGAGTGGAACCTAATTTATTAGTTTTTTTCGATACTCTGATGGGGTATAACCTGTTTGTTCTTTAAACACGCGGTTGAAAGTAGTTTTACTTTTGAAACCAGAATCGTAAGCAACAGCGAGTATTTTGTGGTCTTTGCTTGTAGATAATTGTAACATTTTCTTGGCTTCTTTAATTCGATATGAATTGATGAGTTGATAAAAATTCTTGTCAAATTCAAACGAAAACACTTCAGACAAATGATGACTGCTTAGTGATAATTTTTTAGCAAAACTTGCTTGAGTTAAGTTATGGTTTAAGTATATTTTTTCTTCTTCAATTTCCTTTAATATTTTTTGTTTGTAAGAGCTTCTATCTTCTTTTGATAATGAAGAATTTTTATATTTTTCTTGGATTACTTTTACTTCTTTTGTTTGCTCTTTTATTTCTTCAATAGCACTTTCTTCTTCATTCTTTTTTATATAAATCCAAAATAACCCACCTAAACCAATCATACATAACACACTAAACCACAAGGTTGTTTTTTGTTGGTCTGAGAGTAAAGCTTCTGTATTTTCTTGTGCTGAAATAGTTTCTTCTTTTGCTTTAATTTCTGCCTTTAGCTCTTCTGTTATCGCTTTTTTTTGATTCTTAAGAAAATTTATTCGACTCTCATTATATTTCTTTTCTGTATTTAAGTAAGCTGTCGTTTTGTTTAATTTTTGATATATCGTAGTCAAGTTTTCATAACATATCATTTCAATTTCTTCTATACTTTTTTCAGAAGCTATGCTTAACGCTTGTTTTAAGTATTTTTCTGCTTCACTATAAAACTCTAGTTTTAAATTTGCGACTCCTAAATTAACTAAAAGCCATGCTTTTACCCTAGTATTTTTCTCAAAAGACTTGTATTTTGTTGCTTTGTTTGCTGTTTCAATAGATTTTTGATACGCTCCTAATTTATAATAGGAACTACTAATATGGTTTAAGGATGTTAAAATGATATTTTCATTACCTGTTTCTTCTCCTATTTCTTTTACTTGTTCTGCATATAGTAATGATTTTTCTTCTTTATTTAAAGCTGAATAACTTATCGATAATCCGTTCAACGCAGCCATTTTTATTAACTTTGGTTTTTCAGTATAGGCTGCTTGCTTTAGCACCATCTTCATGGTTTCTATACTCTTTTCATAAAGTTCTACATTATTATATATATTTCCTAAGTTAACTAACACAACAGTTTCAGCTTGTTTGCTTTCTGGTATCGTTTTAGCAATAACTAATGCCTCTTTATACAGTGCTATAGCTTCTACATATTTTGTTTGCATGTTTAAGCTTATTGCCTGGTTAACCATTGCTTTTACTTGTAATGCTTTCAGGTTATTCTTTTTAGATATATTGTATAAAGAGTCACTATAAATTTTATGAAGCTTATAATTTCCTTCTGTATAATTTTCTTGTAGTTTTTCTAAATAATTCTCTGCTTTTTTTTGAATATTTAAGAACTGCAATCCTGTTTTATCCTGGCTATAAAACAAAGTTGTAATACTAAGTAATAAATATGTAGTTATTTTTTTTAACAATTTCTGTTACTTTATTACAAAAATACGTCAAAAATACTTTTTCTTTTTCCATCTATAAATCATTTTTTCAATACAAAAAAGTGTCTTGTAGATATGATAACATACTACACGACACTTTTCATCAAAAACCACAAAAATTTATGTTCTTATTTGCTAGGCTTTAAAGAGTTTAAATTATTTATAATCATATATTCAAGTAAGACTTCTCTTGGGTAATTTTTAAATAAGTTGTCAGCATTAAACAATCTCCCTTCTAAATTACTTAGATACAATTTACTAAATAGCTCAAGATCTACATCTTTCCTTATTTCTCCGTTTACTTTAGCCTCTTCTAGTAAATTTATCACATCTTTAGATACAACATTCTTCGTTACTTCTATATAGGCATCATAGGCATTGGGATAGTATTTTTTTAATCCAAAAATAAAAGAAGGTTTAAACTTTATTACGTATTTAAAAATTACCTCATATATTTCTATTATTTTATTTAATGCTAATTTATCAGATTTTAAAATAGGTTCTATATCAATTTTAAATTCATTTATTAATTCTTTGATACTTTCAATTATCAATTCTTCTTTTGAAGAAAAGCATGCATAAATAGTTTTTTTTGAAATTCCAAGTAACTCAGCTATTTCATCCATTGTAGTATGCTTACTACCAAATGCTATAAATTTTTCTTTTGCAACATTGATAAGTTTTTCCCTATTATTCATAATCAACCCTACTTTATTTCCATCCTCCTCCTAAAGCTTTATATATATTTACTGTACTTAATAATTGATTTAATTTGTTATTTATAACGTTTATTTCTGCGTTCAAAACTCTTTCTCTTGCTGTTAATAAATCAAGATAATTTGCATACCCATTTTTTAATAACTCCTCAGAGTTAGTTTCTGCTCTTCGTAAAGCTTCAACCTCATTTTGTCTGTATTCAAATTTCTCGGTTTCAGCATTATAATCGAAAAGTGCATTTGAAACCTCATTCCCTGCTGTTAACAAAGTCTTTTTGAAACTTAACAATGCTTGTTCTTGTTGTGCCTTAGCTACATCGTGCTGCGTTTTTATTTTTCTTTGATTAAAGATAGGCTGTGTTAAGCCTCCTATAATATTAGCAAATAAGGAATTAGTACTTAGTAATTCATCTAAATCTAAACTCTGAAAACCACCTGTTGCAGTTAAAGTTAACGATGGATAGAAATTACTTTTAGCAACATTTGTCATTTCAAAAGCATTAATTAATCCATATTCAGCAGCCATTACATCTGGCCTGTTTCTTAACAAAATAGTAGGAACACCTAGTTTTATAGTAACATCTAACTCTTGTTGTGAAAGTTTACTTCTTTTAACAACTACTGATGTTCTTCCTAATAGCAAGTTTAAGGCATTTTCTGTTTTAAAAATAGAAGCTTCTAAATCTACCTTTAACGCTTTTGCATTGTTATATTGTGCTATATTTTGGTCTACAGCTACTTGATTAACCTGACCTGCTTCTTTTAAAGCTTTAATAGTATTTACACTACTCTCTCTGGTTTCAATAGTTTGTTCAGTAATTTCTAATTGAGCATCTAAAGCTACTAACTGATAATAGGTAGTTGCTATTGCTGAAACTAATTGAGTTTTTACTGCTTGGTGAGCAGCTACACTTTGTAAATATGCTGCTTTTCCTGCTCGTTTATTACTTCGTATTTTACCCCATATATCAGCTTCCCAAGAAAGGTTTCCTGTAATTTCATATTGATCTATACTACCATTAAAAAAAGATCCAAACTGACTGTTTTTTGCTAATTCTTGATGTGTAGCTTTTGCTCCTACACTTAAAGTAGGTAAATACCCTGCTTTACCTTGTTTCATGTAAGCTTCAGCAGCAGCCATTTGTTGTATGGCTACACGGATATCTAAGTTATTCTGAAGTCCTTCATCAATGTATTCTTTCAAATGAGCATCAGTAAACATATCTTTCCAAGACACATCTGCCATTGAGATACTGTCTTTTGGTAAATTATCTGTTCTATACAAATGTTCTGTTTCTTTTAACTCAGGTCGCACATAATCCTTCGCTACGAAACAACTTTGTAGGGTTGTAGCCATAATGACTACAACCAAAGTTTTATTTAAAATAAATTTCATAATTAATCTTCTTTAATTTCAACAACAGCTGGTTTACTTGATACTTTTTCTTGTAACCATTGGAATATTACAAATAATACAGGAATAACAAATACCCCTATTAAAGTACCAATTAATAATCCTCCTGCAGCACCGGTACCGATAGAATTATTCCCTTCAGCTCCTACTCCTTTTGCTAACACTAATGGTAATAACCCTAGAATAAAGGCAAAAGAAGTCATTAAAATAGGTCTTAAACGTACTTTTGCTCCCTCAATAGCAGCATCGTATAAGCTATTTCCTTGCTTACGACGCTGTATTGCGAACTCTACAATAAGAATCGCATTCTTAGCCAACAATCCTAGTAACATAATTAAAGCTATTTGGAAATAGATGTTATTTTCTAACCCTGCTAAATATGTTGTATAATATGCTCCTGCTACCCCAATTGGTAATGATAAAATTACTGATAGTGGTAATAGATAACTCTCGTATTGTGCTGCTAATAAGAAATACACAAACAGAATACTAATCATAAAAATAATGGTAGATTGTCCTGATGATGCTATCTCTTCTCTAGTGATTCCAGAATAAGCAACACTATATCCTTCTGGTAAATTATTTTCTGCTAAACTATTTATTTTAGTAATTGCGTCTCCTGTACTGAATCCTGGTGTGATTCCTCCATTTACTGTTACTGAATTGAACAAGTTGAAACGATTAACTGTTTGTGGTCCATATACACGTTCTAAACTAACAAATTGAGAGATTGGTGTCATTTCTCCACTTGGTGTTTTTATAAACATACTATTTAAGCTTTCTTCATTTATTCTGTCTTCAGGCAACGATTGTACGAAAACTCTAAATTGTTTTCCAAATCTACTAAAGTCAGCTGCATAATTTCCTCCAATATATCCTTGTAAAGCTGAAAGGATAGCACTTGTTGATACTCCTGCTTCTTTAGCTCTTTCTACATTTATATCTAGTTCTAACTGAGGGAATCCAGTGTCAAAAGAGTTAGAAGCAAACGCTATTTCTGGTTGTTGATTTAACAAACCAACAAATTGTTTGGCTGTTGCATCCATTTCTGTTAATGGTTTGGCTGCACGATCTAGTAATCTCATTTCAAAACCGTCTGCACTACCAAAACCCGGTACACTTGGTGGGGTAAAGAAAATAATGTTTGCATCTGGTATCATAGCTGCTTTACCAAAAAGTTGACCTACTATACTTTTAACTGATTCAGCATCACTTTCTCTTTCACTCCAATCTTCCAGAATAATAAAGCCCATTGCGTACGAACTTCCTTCTCCTGAGAAAAAGTTTCTTCCACTAATAAACGATGCCCCTTTGATTCCTTCTATTTCTTTAATACTTTCATATAACTTTTCTGTTACTTTATACGATCTATCTAAAGAAGAACCTGCAGGTAATTCAGCATTCATAAAGACTACACCTCTATCTTCCGAAGGTACAAATCCTGTAGGTATCGTATTACTTGCCCATACAATAGCCAAAACACTTAACCCTAAAATACCTGCTGTTACCCATTTGTGCTTTACTAAAAACCCTAAAGATTTAGTATATTTATTAGTTACCGCATTAAATCCTGCATTAAATGCATCATAAAATCGCTGTAATAGTCCTTTTTTCTTGTGAGTATCGTTATGTGGCTTTAATAGTAATGCGCTTAAAGCTGGTGTTAGTGTTAGTGCGTTTACTGCTGAAATTAAAATAGCAACCATTAGTGTTACCCCAAATTGCTCATAGAATACTCCTGATGGACCTTGTATAAACGTAATTGGTACAAAAACCGCCACCATTACTAACGTAATAGACACAATAGCCCCACTGATTTCACTCATCGCTGAAATTGATGCTTTTTTTGCACTTTCTGCTCCATCTTCCAGTTTAGCATGCACCGCCTCTACTACTACAATAGCATCATCTACCACGATTCCAATTGCTAAAATTAAAGCGAATAGGGTTAATAAGTTGATAGAATACCCAAATAGATTTAAGAAAAAGAAGGTACCAATAATTGATACTGGAACCGCTATTGCGGGTATTAAGGTAGACTTAAAATCTTGTAAGAAGATAAATACTACTACAAACACTAATAAAAAGGCTTCTATTAAAGTACTTTTTACTTTGTTTACAGATGCTGTTAAGAATTTATTGGTATCATAGTTAATAATGTAATCTAATCCTTCTGGAAAATCTTTCTTTAAATCTTCTAGTTTTACATAGATGTTTTCAATAATTTCTTGTGCATTAGATCCAGGTGTTTGAAAAACACCAAAGTTAAGTGCTGGATTCCCGTTTGTACGTGATAATGACGAATATGAAAATGCATCTAGCTCTACTTTTGCTACATCTTTAACACGTAAAAACTGCCCATTCCCTAGAGCTTTTACAACAACGTTTTCGTATTCTTTTGCAGTTTTATATCGTCCTTTATATTTAATTACATATTCAAAAGATTCTCCTGAGTTTTGTCCTAAAGACCCAGCTGCTGCCTCTAAACTTTGTTCATTAATCGCTGCAATTACTTCTCTAGGTTCTAACTTATAAGATGCCATTTTTGCTGGGTCTAACCACACTCGCATCGAATAGTCTTTTGCCCCAAACACGTTTACTGCTCCTACCCCTGATACACGTTGTAATTCTGGTTTTACGTTTATATTTAAGTAATTTTGAATAAAAACATCATCATACTCAGGATTTGTAGAGTAAACTGCAGCATATAATAATGCTGAGTTTTGTTGTTTTGCTGTAATAACTCCTGCTCTTGTTACCTCAGAAGGTAATAACGCATTGGCTCTAGCAACTCTGTTTTGTACGTTTACAGCTGCAATATCTGGATCATATCCCTGTTCAAAGAAAACTTGAATACTTGCTGTACCTGTATTACTTGCAGTAGAAGTCATGTAGGTCATTCCTTCTACTCCGTTTATTTGTTCTTCTATAGGAACAATAACACTTTCTAAAATTGTTTCGGCACTAGCTCCTGGATAAGAAGCAGTAACCTGCACCGTTGGTGGTGCAATATCTGGATATTGCGTTACCGGTAATTGTGTTAATGACAGTACTCCTAATATTACTATAATAATAGAAATTACTGTAGAGAGTACCGGACGCTCTATAAATTTTTGTAACATAACTGGTTTTATTAATTATTTAAACACCGTATCGAATGAATTTACTATGCTATCTAAAGGCGTAGGAATAGGTTTTATTTTTGCTCCAGATCGAACTTTATTTAAGCCTTTAGCTAAGATTGTTTGTTCTGTTGTTAACCCTGATTTTACTACATAAAGCTTTCCTATTTGGGCTTCAACTTCAATAGTTTTTTCTGCCAAAGAATCATTATTTACGATATAAACATATACCTTACCTTGACGCTCAAATGTAGATTCTGATGGTATAACCAACGCATCATTATGCTCTTGAGGTATTAAAATTGTACCACTACTTCCATTACGTAGCAAACCTGCTTTATTATCAAATTTTGCTCTAAAACTGATAGTTCCTGTTTGCTGATTTATATCACCAGCAATGGTTTCAATGGCTCCTGTTTGCTCATACTCTTTACCATTAGCTAATAATAATTTTACTGGTGGTAACTTGTTTATTTTCTCATCCATTGTCTCTCCTTCAGCGGAAGAGATAAAGTTTAAAAACTCTTTTTCATTCATAGAAAAATATGCATATACATTTTTTATAGAAGCTACTTTTGTAAGTGGCATTGCACTTTGTGCACTTACCAAAGCACCTTTTCTGTAATTAATTGAACCTACAAACCCGTTTACAGGACTTTTTATATTTGCGTAGTTAATATTAGCTATAACACTATTATATGTACTTTTAGCCTGAGCCAAATTAGCTTTTGCCGTTTCTAATTGTACTGGACTAATAATGTTTTTTTCTACTAATGGTTTTAGCTTATTAACTTCTACTTGTGCAGTGTTTACAACTGCTTTTGCCGCTTCAGCATCTTGACTTAATGATTGTGTTTCTAACTTAAACAACAATTGTCCTTGTTTAACCTTTTGACCTTCTTTTACCAAAACGTTTTTTACATATCCAGAAACTTTAGGTCTTATTTCACTATTTACTTCTCCTTCAATAGTTACAGGATATTGTTGGTAATTTGTTATTGACTTTTTTGCAACCTTTACTACTGGAAAAGGTAGCTTTGGCATTTGTTGTTGTTTTTGTTGTTGTTTTTCACAACTTGTAAAAAATAATGCAACAATGCTAAGAATAGCAATACCGTATATGTGTTGATATTTCATTTTATGTATATATAGTTATTGTTTGTGGTTTATAATTTTTTCTTTTAATTTAGTTACAGACGCAATTGCTCCATCTAAAAACTCAATAAAACTATCGTGGAAATCAAGATCAAATCTATCTTCTTCTTTTAGAGTTTTGTTAATGTCTTCTTTGTATTCTTTAACTTCTATGTGTAGTTCTTTTTCTCCTTCCCACTCTTCTATCATATTACTTATTCCTTTTAGCATTGTATCGCTATTTAGAATAAAGTATTTTTTTCTATCACCTGTTTTTGTAAAGTAACTTACTTGTTTTAAACCTTGTAAATGATTAAGATGTGTTGAAATTGTGCTTTTACTAGCACAAAGACCAGATACTAAATCTTCAAAGGTTGCTCCTTGTTTTCCTGTTAAAATAATATGTGAAAGTATTCTTGCTGCAACTGGGGCTAACTGTTCTTTTTTTTCTAAAAAAATTCCCAATTTCTCTACCAATTCACATTTTTTCTTTTCTACTTGATTCATCTCCATAAAAAATTTGCCATGCAAAAATAACTTCAGTTCGGAACAAACCGAACTAATCGAAGTTAAAAAAATGTTAATACATTCTTAATACACTTTCCTTTATTCTATCATCTCTATTTTCAAAGCTTACAAAAGCTACTAACAATCTCTTTTTCTTTTGTTTATAATGTTTTTTTTCACTATCTTCACAAAAGATCTAAAAGAAATTTATTATGATGTAATTAAAAGTTATAATTTTTTCTCCCCTTAAAGTTAAAATACTGTTGACTGTTAATAATGCATTATTAACTGTTGTAAACTAGGTAAGCTTTTTTAAGTTTTACTGAGAATATGTTTAAGCTATTTTTAATTTAAGTCTCTCGTGTTATGATTATTTATTTTTTTTCTTATTCAAAAGGTTAGCTATAATTAAACTATTAGTTTTTCCTTAATCCGTATTCCACATATTACTATACTAATAATTAACTATACAGTTACTTTTAAGATTTTCATTAACCTGAAATTCGTAAGTAATTATTATTTAGAATTATTAATAGCTCTGTAAAAAGAAACCTGAATTACTATTTGTTGTATTAGTAAATAAAAACTAAACATGTTTACTAAACTACAAATCGCATAATACTATCCTTGCTTACCAACCACTAATTAAAGCTTGATAGTTATTTATAACACCTAACTAATCAACTATTATGAAAAGAATTACTCTAACGTATTTACTCTTACTAAAAAATTATAAAAGATTCAAATTTGTTGAATTAATATTATTGCTCTTAGTATTATCCTCTTTTGTCAAAAAAGAAAATTCGAGTAATAATAATATTAATTATTCTCCTCCTATTACTGTTCCCTGTAATACCGATGCTCCTGTTGCTATCTCTTCATCTAGTTTTACTGATTTAACTATAACTGAAAATACTAATGGACTTTGTTTATTGGGTTGCGGTATTTCAAGCCTCAACAATTTGACAGACACAAATCTTTCAAACTACACTACTATTTCTACACTTTTAGGTTTAGGTGTAACTCATACAATAACAGTAACAGATAATACCACGGATGATTTTTTTGAAGGAGGAAGCTATGCCGGTTTTTTAATAGAAAATGGCTCTGTTGCTCAAATAGATTTACTAGGAGCTATTACCATAAGAACCTACCTAAACGGTGTTCCTCAAGAAACTAATTCAGGAGCTTCGTTAGTAACACTTGGTAGTTCTCTATTAAATAATGATCAATTCTACGTGGGGTTTTACACTACTTTAGACTACGATAGCATTGAAGTTTCAATAGCTAGTTTAGCAGGTATTGCTTCTAGTACTAATATTTATTATCCGGTTACTAATAGTTTTTGTGTTGGCCCTAATTTAGAACCCAATACTCCTACTTTGATTAATAAACCTGATTTTCCTGCTCGTGTAGTTGACGAACATACTGGAATGGGAGGTGTTTTAAATGTTGGTAGCGTAACCAATACTAATGCTGCGGTAGACTCTAATAGCAACTCATACACTAGTATTGATTTTACTTTAGGTGTTATAGCTACTGGAAGTATTTCTATAAAAGATGAGCTGACAAATTATCCTGCACAAACGTATGTAGGCTTTGACATTGAAAATGCTTCTGTTTTAAATCTTGAACTACTTGATGGAATTACCATAACAACTTATTTAGATGGTGTTCAACAGGAAGTAAAAACAGGTAGCTCTGAATTATTATCGGTAGACAGTGGTTTATTATTTACTGGTACTGAACGCTCTCAAGTAGGTTTTGTTACTTCATTACCTTTTGATGAAGCTCAATTATCCATTCAACAAACTCTTACTTTAGACTTAGGGAATACTCGAGTTTATGGTCTTATATTAGAAGCTTTTAGCGAAGGGGATTTAAACTGTGATACTGCTACATTATTAAAAAATCCTTCTCAACCTGTAATAATTAATAACACAAACACTGGTGTAAACGGAGTAGCTTGTGTAGCTTGTGAAGTAGATAACGCAACAAATGTTATTAGCGAAAGTGAATCTGACTTTGCTATGATAAATGTAACTGCTGGTGTTGCAAGTACAGCTTCTATTTCAGTTGAAAATGTTCTAAGTAACTTTCCTTCTGGAAGCGCTGCTGGTTTTGTTATTAGGGATACAAATGACCTTTTACAATTAGATTTATTAAATTCTATAACCATAACAACTTATTTAGATGGTTCAGTACAAGAAACACAATCTGGAAACAATTTATTAGCTCTCGAAGCATTAGGTTTAATAAATATAACTCCTTCTACAACTAATGGTTTTTATTTGGTTGGCTTTTCTACTTCACTTGAATATGATGAAGTTCAACTTACAGTTAGTTCACTCGCTGCTACTATTAATAGCATTGAGGTTTATGGTAGTTATGTAGACAATTCCATAAAAATATCAGGTAACACAACAAAAGAAACCTCTATCGGAGCTTCAGATGGAAGCATTTCTTTATCCGTATCTGGAGGAACTCCTCCTTACACTTATTTGTGGAACCCCGGAGGCCAAACATCTTCTTCTATTTCTGGATTAACTCAAGGAAGTTACAATGTAACAGTAACAGATGCTAACGGATGTCAATCTACTGCAGAATATATTATTTATACAGATGGTGTACAATATCCCATCCCCTGTAATACAGAAAATCCTGTAGCAATAACAAATGATAATTTTACAGATTTAATAGTAGATGAAAACACTTCTGGACTCTGTGTAGTAGGTTGTGGCATTTCAGATGCTAGCAACATTATAGACACAGATCTTTCTAACTTTGCTTCTGTATCAACACTTATTGGTCTTGGAGTAACACATACATTAACTGTAACTGACAATACAGCTAGCGAGTTTATCGAATCGGGTGGTTATGCAGGTTTCTTAATAGAAAACACTTCCATTCTTCAAGCCAATCTTTTAAATGCTATTACAATAACAACCTATCTTGATGGTGTACAACAAGAAACTAACACAAGTACTTCTTTACTTGCTTTAGACAGTCCTATTTTAGGTCAAGATCAATTTTATGTCGGCTTTTACACCTCTATGAATTATGATGCTGTTGAAATCTCTATTTCAAGTTTAGCAGGAGTTGCTTCAACAACTAATGTTTATGCTGCCGTAACTAATAGATTTTGTGAAGGACCTGAGTTAGCTTGTAATACCGCTACCCAACTTACTAAACCAAACTTTCCTGTAAGAGCTGTAGAAGAACACACAGGAACTGGAGGACTTTTAACACTAGGAAGTGTTAACAACACAAATAATGCTATCGATTCTGATACTTCAAACTATGCTTCTATAAATTTATTAGCAGGTGTTGCAGGCACAGCTACTATAGCCTATAAAAATGAAATTACCAATTACACCGCAAATACTTTTGCTGGTTTTGATATTGAAAATACTACACTTTTAAACACTCAATTGTTTGATGCTATAACCATTTCAACTTATTTAGACGGAACACTTGTTGAATCTAAAACAGGCACAACCGAATTGCTCCCAATTTATTCTGGTTTATTATTAACGGGAAGTGAATCTGTACGATTAGGGTTTATTACTACAGCTCCTTTTGATGAAGTACAACTTTCTATGACACAAACTCTTTCTTTAAACCTAGGTAGTACCAGAGTTTATGGAATGGTACTTCAATCTTTCTGTCCAGGAACGATTAACTGTGATGAACCTTACGTAATATCAAATCCTAGTAGTTCGGTTATTATTAACAACGAAAATACAGGAACCGACGGTGTTGCTTGTATCGCTTGCGAAGTTGATAATGCCGTAAATATTATATCTGAAGACAATTCTGATTATGCACTCATAAATATTATGGCTGGTGTAGCTGGAAGCGCTTCAATTTCAGTTCAAGATGTACTTGTTGATTACCCTGCTGGTACACAAGCAGGTTTTATAATTAGAGATACAAACGACTTACTTCAGGCAGATTTATTGAACACACTCACAATTACAACTTATCTTGACGGTGTTCAACAAGAACAACAAACAGCAAATAATTTGTTAGCTCTTGAAGCACTAGGGCTAGTTAATATTACTCCTACTAGTACAGATAGTTTTTACGTTGTAGCTTTTGATACTAGTACAGGTTTTGACGAAATCCAATTAACAGTAAACTCATTAGTTGCCGCTGTAAATTCAATTGAAGTTTACGGTGGATATATAGATGCTACTAACTCAACCTTTTGCCAACAAGCAGGCATTGCTTTATTAAAACAAGGTATTTTTAATGATACAGACAGTGACGGATGCGCAAATCCAGGTGAAACAATTACATATACGTATACCGTAACCAATACTGGTAATGTAAGTATTACAAACGTTGAATTAACCGACCCTATTTCTCCATCTCCTTTAACATTAGAGTCTGGTGATACTAATGGCGATAACGAACTAGATGTTGATGAAACATGGATATACTCATTAGACTATATTATCACTCAAGACGATATTGACAATGGCTCTGTTACTGGTCAAGCCACTGTAACAGGAGTAAGTACAGGAGGAACTAACGTAAGCGACTTGTCTGATGACAACAATACTCTAGAAGACGACCCTACAGTAACCAATTTATGTCAAAATGAAGGTATTGCACTTATTAAGCAAGGAACCATTAATGATGAAAATGGTGATGGTTGTAGCGATAACGGAGAAACAATAACTTTTACCCTTTCTGTTATAAATACAGGAAACACAACACTAAACTCAATAGTTGTAACCGACCCTTTACTTACAGTTTCTTACAGCTCAGGAGATACTGACTCTGACAATGAGTTAGATGTTGATGAAATTTGGATATATACAGGTTCTTATATTGTTACTCCGCTAGATATTACAAACACTTTTGTTCAAAATCAAGCTACAGCCCAAGCTAGTACTGTTTCTGGAGGTACAGTTAGTGATCAATCTGATGACAATAGTATCCTGGAAGATGATATCACTACGATTGATTTATGTCAAGCACCAGACATTGCTATTGTTAAAACAGCCACTTTTAATGATGAAAACTCAGATGGTTGTAGCAATGTCGGAGAAACAATAACCTACACAATGACGGTTACAAATCAAGGTAATACTGGTTTAATTAATGTAACTGTAAATGATCCTTTATTAGGCGGACCTGTTACATTAGATTCAGGAGACCTGAACACAAACAACACACTTGATGTAGGTGAAATATGGATTTATACAGCTGATTATGCCATAACTCAAACCAATATTGATAACGGGTCAATTACGAATCAAGCTACCGCAAGCGGAGAGTCATCGCAAGCTGTCGTTGTTACAGACTTATCTGATAATGATAGTGTGCTTGAAGACGACCCAACACAAAATACAGTGTGTCAATCCGATAGTATTGCACTTATAAAAACGGCTATTTTTAATGATGAAGACAGTGATGGTTGTAGCGATGTAGGAGAAACGATAACCTACAACTTCACACTTACAAACACAGGAAACACTACTATTACCAACGTAGTTCTTACTGATCCAATGCTTGGTGGTACAATTACCCTTGCCTCAGGCGATACCGATAGTGACAACCAACTTGACATTAATGAAACTTGGAGTTATACTGCCAATTACACAATTACTCAAGCAAATATTGATAATGGTTCAGTGACCAATCAAGCAACAGTTACGGGTACAAGTATTAGTGGCAACAATGTAAGCGACTTATCTGATAATGATAGTATACTTGAAGATGGCCAAACACAAACTACACTGTGTCAATCAGATAGCATTGCTCTTATTAAAACGGCTACTTTCAATGATGAAAACACAGATGGATGTAGCGATGTCGGAGAAACCATTACCTATAGTTTTACCCTTACAAACACAGGAAACACTACCATTACCAATGTAGTTCTTACTGACTCAATGTTGGGTGGCACAATTACTCTTGCCTCAGGCGATATCGATAGTGACAACCAACTTGATATTAATGAATCTTGGAGTTATACTGCCAATTACACAATTACTCAAGCAAATATTGATAATGGTTCAGTAACCAATCAAGCAACTGTTACGGGTACAAGTATTAGTGGTAACAATGTAAGTGATTTGTCTGATGATAATAGTACTCTTGAAGATGATCAAACACAAACCAATCTATGTCAGTCTGATGGAATTGCCTTAATTAAAACTGCTACTTTCAATGATGAAGACACTGATGGTTGTAGCGATGTAGGAGAAACAATAACTTATAATTTCACTCTTACAAACACAGGAAACACTACCATTACCAATGTAGTTCTTACTGACTCAATGTTGGGTGGCACAATTACTCTTGCCTCAGGCGATATCGATAGTGACAACCAACTTGATATTAATGAATCTTGGAGTTATACTGCCAATTACACAATTACTCAAGCAAATATTGATAATGGTTCAGTAACCAATCAAGCAACTGTTACGGGTACAAGTATTAGTGGTAACAATGTAAGTGATTTGTCTGATGATAATAGTACTCTTGAAGATGATCAAACACAAACCAATCTATGTCAGTCTGATGGAATTGCCTTAATTAAAACTGCTACTTTCAATGATGAAGACACTGATGGTTGTAGCGATGTAGGAGAAACAATAACTTATAATTTCACTCTTACAAACACAGGAAACACTACTATTACAAATGTGATCCTAACTGACCCAATGTTAGGCGGGACAATTACTCTTGCCTCAGGTGATATCAATAGCAACAACCAACTTGATATAAATGAAACATGGAGTTATTCTGCTAGTTACACTATTACACAATCTGATATTGATAATGGTTCTGTTAGTAATCAAGCAACTGTTACAGGTACAAGTATTAGCGGTAACAATGTAAGTGATTTATCTGATGACAATAGTATTCTTGAAGACGATCAAACCCAAACTACATTGTGTCAACCTAATAACAGTATTTCTCTTGAAAAAGTAAGCACCTTTAATGATATTAATGGAAATGGATATGCTAATGTTGGAGAAACCATAACATATAGTTTTATCATATACAATACTGGAGATTCAGTTTTATATAATATTACTTTACAAGATAACTTACCTGGAATTACAATTAACGGTAGCACCATTCCTCAACTATTACCTGGCGAAGTTGATAGTACAACCTTTACTGCTATTTATGTTATAACTGAACAAGACTTAACAAACGAGTCTGTTACCAATCAAGCATTGGTTACAGCTGAAGACTCTTCAGGAGGTTCTGTAACTGATACTTCTGACGACCCAAATAATTTAGATGATATTGATATTGACAATGATGGTGATCCAGATGATCCTACAATAACAGACCTACCCGTCGAAGAAATTCCTTTTGAAATTTTTAATGCTGTTTCTCCAGATGAAGATGGGGCTAATGATTTCTTCCGCATTAATGGTATTGAAAATTATCCTAACAATAATTTAAAAGTTTTTAATAGATGGGGTGTTTTAGTTTATCAAACTGATGCTTATGGAATTAACGGAAATTTATTTAGAGGAATCTCTGAAGGACGTACAACAGTTAGTAAAGATCAAAAACTACCCACAGGTACCTATTTCTATATACTAACACGATGGAACTCCGATCAAGAAGCCATGACTGATAAAGGATATTTATATCTAAAAAGAAACTAAAAACCACTAAACCTAATGAAACATTATTCTATATTACTATTAATAATTATTAGTGTAAATGTGTGTTTTTCTCAACAAGACCCACAGTATACACAATACATGTATAACACCCAAGTTGTAAACCCGGGTTATATTGGTTCAAAAAATGCTCTTGGTTTAGGGTTACTATACAGAACACAATGGGCTGGATTTGATGGAGCTCCAAATACCGGAACTTTTACTTTTAATATGCCTTTGGGTACCTTAAAACGAAACGCAATAGGACTTTCTATTATTAATGATAAAATAGGTCCTTCTAACGAAACAGGTATTACAATAGATTATGCATACTCATTACTTTTATCAGGTCGTTCAAGAATATCGTTTGGTATTAAAGGAGGACTGAGTATACTAGACGTAGATTACTCAAAACTAAACATATATGATGAAAACGATTGGCAATTTGCAGAAAACATTGACAAAAAAGTACAACCTCAAATAGGTGCAGGTATTTACTATAATAACGACAGACTCTATCTTGGATTATCAGTACCTAATTTTTTCAATTCAAAACATTATAATTCAGATAGCGTCAATAACAACAATGAAGATGCCATAGCCATAGAACGTTTACATTACTTCTTTATAGCGGGTTATGTTTTTGATATTAGTGAAAACCTAAAACTCAAACCTGCAACTATGTTTAAGTGGGTTAATGGATCTCCTCTGCAAGCCGATTTATCTGCAAATTTTCTGTTCAACAATAAATTTACCCTTGGAGCCTCTTATCGATGGGATGCTGCAATTAGCGCCATGGCAGGGTTTCAAATAACTAATCAGTTATTCTTAGGAATGGGATATGATTTTCAAACTACAGATATCGAAGACCATAGTAATGGTTCTTATGAATTCTTTTTAAGATTTGACATCTTTAATAACCCTGAACGCATACTAACACCAAGATTCTTTTAAACTCTTAATATCATGAAAAAGCATTATTTAATATTCTATTTTTTAACTGCCTTAACAAATACAAACGCTTTTACTCAAATTGCACTAGTTGAAAAGGCAAACATCAAATACAATACGTATGATTTTATAGATGCACAAAAAATCTATTTAAAGGTCGTTGAAGAAGACTATGGATCAGCTGAAATTTATAGAAAACTGGGAAATACGTACTATTTTAATAGTAATTATTCAAGTGCCGCAAAATGGTATTACAATTTAATAGACCGATTTCCAAATGAAGCCCTTACAGTTGATTATTTTAGAGCAGCTCAATGCTTAAAAAGCATTAATCAACCTGAAGAGGCTGAAAAGCTCATGGAAATTTATAGATTAAAAGGAGGTAAAGCCATCCCTTTAGAATCCTATAGAAATGTTGCTGACACTTTATTTAAAAAAGGGGTTCAGGATAAACTTTTTGAAATAGAGAAAATTCCTGTTAATACAGAGTATTCAGATTTTGGTCCAGCCTTTTATGGCAATAATATTGTTTTTGCTTCAAGCAGAAAAGATCCAACTTTATCAAAAGAACATCCTACTGAGCTTGCTGGATGGGATAAGCAACCTTTTCTTAACTTATATCAAGTTCCTTTAGATAAGGATATGAACTTTGGTAAAGTAAAAGCTTTTAACAGAAGTATTAACTCACCTTACCATGAATCTACCGCTATTTTTACAAAAGATGGAAACACTATGTATTTTACTAGGAATAATTATTTAAATGGTAAAAAGAAAAAAGATAAAAATCATGTTGTTAGACTCAAAATATATAAAGCCACTAAAAAAGGTAATACTTGGGGAAATATACAAGAACTTCCTTTTAACAACGATAATTACTCTGTTGGACATCCAGCCCTTAACCCTGAAGAAGACAAACTCTACTTTTCATCAGATATGCCTGGTAGCTTAGGAATGTCCGATATTTGGTATGTCAAAATTTTAGGAGAAGACATTTATACAAATCCTATAAACCTTGGTAACAAGATTAACACTGTTGAAAGGGAAACTTTCCCTTTTGTAAGTGACGATAACGATTTGTATTTTTCTAGTGATGGGCATTCATCAGGTATGGGAGGTTTAGATATTTTTGTTACAAAACTAACAAAAGATTCTCATGGTGAAATATCTACTTTTGGAGAACCTATAAATAGCTCAAAAGACGATTTTGGCTTCATTATAAAAGAAGATAGAATAGGGTATTTTACATCTAATCGTGATGGTAAAGAAGGTAGTAAAAGTGACGATATTTATCAAATTTGGGAACGTTGTGAAATCACCATTCAAGGACCTGTGATTGATAAAAAAACTGGTGAACTAATTCCAAATACAGAAGTTACTTTAATAGATAGTAACAACAAGGAAGTAAAAACAATGACTGTAGGTAATGATGCTACTTTTTCTTTCTTATTGGATTGCCAAGAACAATATACCCTAAGGGCAAAGAAAAAGAAATATTTTCCGAAAGAAAAAGTTATAGAAACCCCTAGCAACCCAAAAACTATTAAAATGCCTATTAAACTAAACATGCCTTTAGCTTTAGAGCTTTCTGACCCTTGCCCTCCAAATGATTTAGGGTGTAAGTTAACGTTACAACCTATTTATTTTGATTACGACAAATCTAATATTCGCCCTGATGCAGAAATTGAACTGGCTAAAATTTTGGCCGCATTAAAAGAATATCCTACTTTAAAAATTCATATAGAATCACATACAGACTCTAGAGGTAATGATTCTTACAATTCAAGATTATCTGAAAATAGAGCACAAGCTACATTAGATTGGTTTCTTAAAAAAGGAATTGATATAACAAGGCTAAGTGCAAAAGGATATGGAGAATCAAAACTTATTAACAAATGTAATAACCAAACTACGTGTAGTGAAGACGAACATCAACTGAATCGTAGATCTATGTTTATAATTAAAGAATAACTCAAAAAAGCTCTTTTTGAAGAATAAATAACGATAAAACTTCTTTTTCTTAAGAAGTTTTATCGTTACTCTTTTTGTAACTTAACTACAAAATAGGAGCTAACAATCTAGCTAATCTCTCTGTAAAACGTATTAAAACAGGTCTACTATTCCATTGATGTAAGTCTATTTTCTCACTGTTTTTTAAATCTTCCATAAAAGCATTTTTCAACTGACTTGCAAAATCTTTATCATAAACTAATGAGTTAATTTCAAAATTTAAATCAAAACTACGTTCATCTAAATTTGCTGTTCCTACAGAAGAAACTAACTCATCAAATACAATTGTTTTCGCGTGCACAAATCCTTTTTTATATCTATACACCTCCACTCCTATTTCTAACACTTCTTTATAGAAAGAATTTGACACTGCATTAACTAATTTCGAATCTGAAATACTTGGTACCAATAGTTTTATTGTAACCCCACTCAAACTAGCTATTTTAAGAGCATCTAAAAAAGAAGTTCTCGGGACAAAATAAGGGGTTGTGATTAAGATTTCTTTTTTTGACAATAAAATTGCTTGAATAAGAGCATACATAATGTCTGGATGATCAGAATCTGGTCCACTAGAAATTACTTGAACTAATTGCTTATGTTCATTTGTTTTTACTTGATCTCCCGCTGGAAAAAGCTCTTCCTCTATAATAACATTTTGATTAGCACAAAAATTCCAATCCGCTAAAAAAACTCGTTGTAAGTTTAAAACAGCGAGTCCTTCTATTTTAATATGTGTATCTCTCCAATAACAATTAAATTTATTAGGATTAATATACCTTTCAGAAACATTAACACCTCCTAAAAAACCAACTTTTCCATCAACTACAATTATTTTTCTATGATTTCTATAATTAATTCTATTAGCTAACAATAACCATTTAATTTTATAAAAAGGGTACGCCTCCACCCCACTATCAATTAAAGACTTCACAAACGACTTACGAATATCTTTACTTCCAAAATCATCATAAATAAAACGTACTTTAACTCCTTCTTTAGCCTTTTCTTTTAAAACATCTCCTATTTGCTTACCAATAGTATCATTTTGAAAAATATAATATTCTATATGTATATGATTTTTTGCAGCTTTTAATACTTTTATAACTTCTGGAAACTTACGTTCCCCGTTTATTAGTAAATTAACTTTGTTATTACTAGTTAAAATATTTTCTTTATGTATAAACTTCGTCAGATTATAAAAATGTCCTAAATGGCTTTTAGACGTTGATAGTATTTTTTCATTATACTTTTTTAGCTTCTCTTTAAGGTCGAAGAAAATGTTTTTGTCTACTTCTAACTTTTTATTATATAACTTATACGTTCTATGGTTTATTCCAACCATTAAATAAATAATAATACCTCCTACAGGAAACAGAATCAGCAAAAATAGATAAGCTATTGCTTTTGGTGGTGTTGAAGTATTAATAATAATAACAGCAACTGTAGCAATAATAGCTACATATAAAATTATAAGTAGTGTAGTTATCAAAATAAAAGTATCTTTTTCTGCTAAAGGTATTTAAAATATTAACACCTAAGAGACTCAGTTATAAAAAAATTCAACTAACACAACTGCATAACTAAAGGTTATTAATAAAACCGAAATAGTTAGTTTTTACAGTATTAAAAACAAAAAACCTTAATTCTAAACGAATTAAGGTTTTATCTTTAAATTAGTACGGGCGGAGAGACTCGAACTCTCACACCTCACGGCACTAGATCCTAAGTCTAGCGTGTCTACCAATTCCACCACGCCCGCGTACTTTTGAAATTGTGGATGCAAATATAAACAATACTTGCAAACTACAAAGAAGAAGTATACTATTTTTCTTATTTTTGATGCTAATTAATATACAACACATGCAAAACGTAAAAGATTATATAGCTCAACATAAAGATCGTTTTATTAATGAGCTTATCGATTTATTAAAAATTCCATCAGTAAGTGCTGATCCAGCCTTTAATCAAGATGTATTAAATACTGCTGATACGGTTAAAGAAAGTTTAGAAAAAGCGGGATGTGATAAAGTAGAAATTTGTGAAACTCCTGGGTATCCTATTGTTTATGGAGAAAAAATAATAGATCCTAATTTACCAACAGTCTTGGTTTATGGTCATTACGACGTACAACCAGCAGACCCTATCGATTTATGGACCTCACCTCCTTTTGAGCCTGTGATTAAAAAAACAGACATTCACCCTGAAGGAGCCATTTTTGCACGCGGTGCTTGTGACGATAAAGGGCAAATGTATATGCATGTAAAGGCATTAGAATACATGACTCATACTGGCAACCTACCTTGTAACGTGAAATTTATGATTGAAGGTGAAGAAGAAGTAGGTTCAGAAAGTTTAGCGTGGTTTGTTCCTAGAAACAAAGAGAAACTTGCCAACGACGTGATTTTAATTTCTGATACAGGAATGATTGCAAACGACATTCCTTCAATTACTACTGGTTTACGTGGATTAAGTTATGTAGAAGTTGAAGTTACTGGACCTAATAGAGACTTACATTCTGGTTTATATGGAGGTGCTGTAGCAAACCCTATCAACATTTTAACACAAATGATTGCTTCATTACACGATGAAAATAATCATATTACCATCCCAGGATTTTATGATAAAGTAGAAGAATTGTCTCGTGAAGAGCGTGATGAAATGGCGAAAGCACCTTTCTCATTAGAAGAATACAAGGCTGCTTTAGATATTGATGATGTTCACGGAGAAGCTGGTTATACTACTAACGAACGCAACTCTATCCGTCCTACCTTAGATGTAAATGGAATTTGGGGAGGATATACAGGTGAAGGTGCAAAAACTGTAATTGCTTCAAAAGCGTACGCAAAAATTTCAATGCGTTTAGTACCAGGACAAGAATGGGAAGAAATTACTGAATTGTTCAAAAAACACTTTGAAAGTATCGCTCCTAAATCAGTAAAAGTAGAAGTAAAACCTCATCATGGAGGACAAGGATATGTAACTCCAATTGATAATATTGGTTACCAGGCAGCAAGTAAAGCATACCAAGAAACCTTTGGAGTAACTCCTATTCCACAACGTAGTGGAGGAAGTATTCCTATCGTTGCTTTATTTGAACAAGAATTAAAGAGTAAGACTATTTTAATGGGATTCGGATTAAATTCTGATGCCATTCACTCACCAAACGAGCATTTTGGAGTGTGGAATTACTTAAAAGGAATTGAAACCATTCCGTATTTTTATCAATATTTTACGGAATTATCAAAATAATTCATCTTTAATAACATCAATAAGATAGTCTTGAAAATCCCTCAAGGCTATTTTTTTTGCAACATTTTAAACTCTATACTTGTAGAATTAAAATTTATCTCTACATTTGTAGAATACAATTCAAATTTTATCGAAATGCAATTATCGAAAACTGAAGAACAAGTGATGCAATATTTATGGAAACTAAAAAAAGCTTTTATGAAAGATATTTTAGCAGAATTTCCTGAACCAAAACCTGCTACAACTACAGTTGCTACACTATTAAAAAGAATGAAAGATAAAGGATTTGTAGATTATACATTAGATGGAAAATCAAGAGAATATTTTCCTTTGGTAAAAAAGTCAGACTACTTTTCAAAGCATGTAAACGGATTGATTAAAAACTTCTTTAATAACTCTGCTAGTCAATTTGCTTCATTTTTTACTGAAAAAACAGATTTATCAGTTTCAGAATTAGAAGATTTAAAAAAAATTATCGATCAGCAAATTAAAAAGCAACAATAATGATAACGTATTTTATCAAATCAGGAATTTGTTTAGCATTGCTGCTTCTCTTTTATCATTTGATATTAGAACGAGAAAAAATGCACCAATTCAATCGGTTTTATTTATTGGGTAGTGTATTATTTTCGTTTATAGCTCCTTTTTATAAGATCTATATAGAAACTATTCCGAATACTTTAAAGGCTGTCCCTTCCTTGATTACAGATTCAAATTTGGATGTAAATCCTGTTAAGGAAATTAGCTATACCCAATATTTATTTCTTGGATATACAATTGTAGCTATCATTTTATTAATCCGCTTTACAAAAAACCTATTTAATATCTTCTTAAAGATAAAACAGTATAAAAAAATAAAAAAAGACAAAGCTACCCTTGTGTTAGTAGATGATGCTATTAGCCCACATACCTTTTGGAACTACATTTTTATCAATAAAGAAGAATATAACACAAACAAAATAGAAACTGAACTCTATACCCACGAATTAACACATGCTTTGCAAAAGCATACGTTTGATATCTTATTGATTGAACTTTTACAAATTATTTTTTGGATCAATCCAACATTTATATTTCTTAAAAAAGCAATAAAACTAAATCATGAGTTTTTAGCAGACAACAAAGTGATTACTACACATAAAAATACTACTAAGTATCAGTATTTACTATTAAATAGAGCTACTTGGAACAACGAATATTACTTGGCCAGTAATTTGAATTATTTATTAACTAAAAAAAGATTATTAATGATGACAAAACAAAGTTCTCGTACCAAAATTTTGCTAAAAAAACTGGCAGTAATACCAGTAATAGCAGGATTCGCTTTTCTCTTTGCTGAAAGAGTTGAAGCAGAAACAACAAAAAAACATGTACTCTCTACTAAAACTTCAAAAGATTCAATTCCTTCATCAGTAACAGTGTATAAAAAAAGTATTAATCATGAAGACGCGGAAATAACTTATCATGATGAAAAAGGAAATAAAATAACTAAAAAAATCTCAGAATTAACAGAGAATGAAAAGGGACAACTCCCTCCACCTCCAAGCCCTACAAGTAGAATTGTTATAAAAGGTGAAGCTTTAAACATACCTCCACCTCCACCCCATAGCTATGGAGTTATTAGAGAAGAAGAAACCTCAAACATTCCACCTCCTTCAATAAATGCTATCGAATACATATATCAAAACAAAAATGCTGATTTCTATTTCGATGACAAAAAGCTGAGTTATAATGAAGTTATTAAGTTAATTAAAAATAAAAAAGGACTAAGAACCTTAATACAAGCTAAAAACAATAAAAAAATCATCAAGTTTTATAGCAAAAAAGTTACTAAAAACACAAACAACATTAACACCTCTGATATAAAATATTACTTAGATGGTAAACTTATTTCTAAAGAAAAATTACACAAAATTGCACCTAAAGACATAAGAAAAGTTGATGTTAAAAAAAATAAAGATGGTACAGGGTTAGTATATGTAACCAGCAACAAATAACTGATATTCAAAACACATACTTGTTAAAAGCCTCTTAAATGAGGCTTTTTTTGTAACAAAATCCTAAATCTGTCGTTATTAAGCTATAAGCTTATTTTATGTTAAAACGATTTTTCCTTCTTTGTTCTGGAGCTGATTTAGATTTGCTTGAAAATTGTGCTAATGGTGAACAAAACAAATATGCTGGTATTGGTGCTACCGTTTTCTTCACTGCTTTAATGGCTACCATTGCTTCTGCTTATGCTTTATTTACAGTTTTTGATAATATTTACACCGCTATTTTCTTTGGTATTGTTTGGGGGTTACTCATTTTTAATTTAGATAGATTTATTGTTTCTACTATTAAAAAAAGAGAGTCTAAACGAAAAGAACTTATACAAATACTTCCTAGATTGTTACTTGCTATGATAATTGCTGTGGTGATTTCTAAACCATTAGAATTAAAAATTTTCGAAAAGGAAATCAATCAAGTATTACTGACTGAAAAAAATCAGATGACTTTAGATAACAAAACTCAAATTGCACAACAATTCACTCCTGAAATAACAAAAATTAATTCTGAAATCACTTCTTTAAAAGATGAGGTCACAACGAAAGAAAGCGAGGTAAATAAATTATATGAAACCTATATAGCTGAAGCCGAAGGAAGAAAAGGCACCAAATTAATTGGCAGAGGACCTGTTTACAAAGAGAAAAGAGATAAACACGATACTGCCCTTGGAGAACTTAATCAATTAAAAGCTGAAAATACCGAAAAAATAAAACAGAAAGAAACTGCTATTGCTAATTTGATCGAAAGTCAAAAATTAAAAGAAACACAAACACAACCTATTATTTCTAATTTTGATGGATTAATGGCTCGTGTTAATGCTTTAAACAAACTACCTTGGCTACCTTCTTTCTTTATCTTCCTACTATTTTTAGCAATAGAAACTGCTCCTATTTTTGCCAAACTTATTAGCTCAAAAAGTGAATACGATTATAAATTGGAAAACCATGAATCTCAAGTTAAAACTTGGATTCAACAACAAGTTCATCAACGAGAAGCTATTTTACACACTGATATAGACCTCAACAACAAAATATACTCTGATTTAAAAACAGAAGAAGAACTCTACAATTATAAACAAAAGATGGCTCGTAACCTTATGAAGCTACAGGCTGATTCTTTTTATAAAAATCAACAAAATATTTTATAAAGCTATTGCTATTGAGTTTTTAACCTCACCTATTGTAAAAATACTGTGAGTACTTCCAACATGTTTTAATGCTGTAATTTTATTAATCATAAACTCTCTATAAGCATCCATATCTTTCACATAAATTTTTAACACATAATCATAATCTCCACTTACATGAAAACACTCTGTTACTTCTTCTAATTTTTTAATTTCACGCTCAAAAAGAGCTATATAATCTTTGTTATGTTTCTCTAACTTTATATGACAAAAAACTAAAAATGATTTTTCTATTTTGTTTTTATTTAGCAACGCAACATACTGTTTAATGACCTTCTCTTTTTCCAACTTCTTTATTCTCTCATAAACAGCTGTTACAGAAAGACCTAATTGCAATGATAACTGTTTTGTTGTTTGTTTACTATCTGTTTGAAGTAACCCTAATAACTTCTTATCTATATTATCTAACTTCATCTGAAAAAAAATCTATTTTATTACAACTTATCTGAACACAAACTAATAAAAAACTAAATACAAACATAAAATTAGTGTAATTTTCTACAAAAATCGCTTTGTATTGATTTTTAAACAACTAAAACAGAACTTAGTAGTCTATTAATAATTAACTTTAATCGATATGAAATTTAAACCTGCAAACAACATACAAGATCTACAGTACTTTGGAGAATTTGGAGGAGTTAACCCTTCTATTTCAGATTCTTCTACCTATACTTTTTTATCAGCAAAGACTATGTTTGATACTTTTGAAGGGAATACAGATGGTTGTTATTTATACTCTCGCCACTCATCTCCTTCAAACTTATACCTATCTGAAGCTTTAGCTGCTATGGAAGGTACTGAAACTGCTAATGTTTCAGCTACTGGTATGGGAGCCATTACTCCTACTATTTTACAAATATGTGGGGCTGGAGATCATATCGTTTCAAGTAGAACTATTTACGGAGGAACTTATGCCTTTCTTAAAAACTTTACTCCAAGAATAGGAATTGAAACTTCATTTGTAAACATTACAAAGTTAGACAAAGTAGAAGCTGCCATTAACAAAAATACTAAAATGATTTATTGCGAAACTGTAAGCAATCCGTTATTAGAGGTCGCAGATATTAAAGCTCTTTCAGTATTAGCTAGAAAGCATGATTTACAGTTGGTAGTTGACAATACATTTTCTCCTCTATCAATTTCTCCAGCTCAATTGGGTGCCAATATTGTTATTCACAGTTTAACAAAATTCATCAATGGTTCTTCTGACACTATGGGAGGAGTTATTTGTGGAACTGCAGATTTTATCAATTCTCAAAAAAGTGTAATTGATGGAGCAAGTATGTTATTAGGAGCTTCTATGGACTCTTTGCGCGCTTCTTCAATCCTGAAAAATATGAGAACTTTACATATACGAGTAAAGCAACACAGTAAAAATGCGAGTTATTTAGCTGAAAAATTTGAAGCTGACGGATTAAAAACTGTATACCCAGGATTACCATCACACCCTTCTCATAAGGTGTTTAAATCAATGATGAATGAAGAATATGGTTTTGGAGGAATGCTAACTATTGATGCTGGATCTCTAGACAAAGCCAATGCTTTAATGGAATTAATGCAGGATGAAAATCTAGGGTACTTAGCTGTAAGTTTAGGTTTTTATAAAACTTTATTTTCAGCTCCAGGGACTTCAACGTCATCAGAAATTCCTTTAGAAGAACAAAAAGAAATGGGACTTACCGATGGATTAATTCGTTTTTCTATTGGATTAGATAATGACATAGAGCGCACCTATCAAATGATGAAAACTTGCATGAAAAAAGTAGGCGTTTTGTAAAACACTTATAATATCTTCTTGATTCTGTCATTTTAAACAAAATGAAAGACACTAAATCATTTCACATTTTTTAAAATGACATTTTTGTTTATGTAGTATTTCTATTCCATTTTTTTTAAAAAATATTGTAAACTAATTCGATTTGTGTAATTCTCTACAAAATCGTAACATTACAAGCCGAAAAAAATACCATACATGCAAGACGACAAAAACCTATCTAAAATTGAAATAGAAAATCAAAAAATAATTCAAAATAAAGAGTTGAGTATTTGGGAAGCTTTGATTCCTGTTTTCGCTTTAATAGGTATGCTTGCATATAATGTATATGTATTTGGAGACGATGCTTTAAGTGGAAGTAATCAATTTATTTTATTATTAGGTGGAGCTGTTGCGGCTATTGTAGGTTTTAAAAATAAAGTTTCCTACGAAAGAATGATTGAAGAAGTTGCTGAAAACATAAAATCAACAGCAGGTGCTATTTTAATTTTGTTAATGGTAGGTGCGCTTGCAGGAACATGGCTTGTAAGCGGTATTATACCTTCAATGATTTATTACGGGCTTCAAATTTTAAACCCGACTATCTTTTTAGTAGCTTGTTTAATAATATGTGCAGTTATATCTGTTGCCACTGGAAGTTCTTGGACAACTTCTGCAACAGTAGGTATAGCTTTAATTGGTATTGGTGAAGCTTTAGGTATTTCTTTAGGTATGACTGCTGGTGCAGTTTTATCTGGTGCTTATTTTGGCGACAAGATGTCTCCAATGTCAGACACTACAAACTTGGCTCCAGCCATGGCTGGAACAGATTTGTTTACACATATAAGATATATGACTTATACTACTGTACCTACATTTATAGTAACTATTATCTTTTTTGTTATTTTAGGATTTACCCAAACTACAACTGGTGACGCGAATACTCAACAAATGCTTAGCGACATTAACAAAGCTTTTAATATAACCCCATGGTTATTTCTTGTACCTGTATTAGTTTTAGTTCTAATTATTAAGAAGACACCTCCTTTAATCGCTCTTTTAGCTGGAACCATATTGGGTGGTGCTTTTGCTTTGATTTTTCAACCTCATGTTGTTTCTCAAATTTCTGGAGTTGAAAAGCTAGATTTTGAATCTGCCTACAGAGGAATAATGCAAGCTATAACCGTAGAAACCTCTGTAACTACTGATAATGAAGTGTTAAAAGATTTATTTACTGCCGGTGGTATGAAAAAAATGCTTGGAACCGTATGGTTAATTTTATTAGCAATGGTTTTTGGTGGGGTCATGGATGCTATTGGAGCCTTAGCTAAAATTAGCAGTTTTATGTTAAGCTTATTTGATTCAGTATTCGGATTATTTGCCAGTACTGTTGGTACATGTATAGGTTTAAATTTCACCGCTTCTGATCAATATTTAGCAATTGTTGTACCTGGAAAAATGTACGCACAAGCTTATAAAGATAAAGGGTTGGCTCCTGAAAACTTAAGTAGAACTTTAGAAGATTCTGGTACTGTTACCTCTGTTTTAATTCCTTGGAATACTTGCGGAGCTTATCATTCTGGTGTTTTAGGTGTTCCTGTTATAGATTATGCTTTTTATGCCATGTTTAATTGGCTAAGCCCTTTTACAACATTACTATTTGCTGCATTCAGAATTAAAATAAAACAACTAGCTTCTAAATAATAACGTTTATAAACCTCACCTTTCGTGAGGTTCTTTTTTTATTATTGTAAAAGCTCAAATACAAGACGCTAACTTATTAACTGAAATTGCCATAAGTTCAAAAGCATATTGGGGATATTCCAAAGAACAAATGGAAGAGTGGAAAAACGACTTAACAGTCTCCCCTAAAATGTTTACCAACTGTAATGTTTACAAATTTCAAGTTAACGATACTACAGCTGGTTTTTATGTTTTATATCGAGCTAATATTAGAACAAGTTTTTTAGATTTTTTATTTGTCTCCCCTAAATTTATAAACCAAGGAACTGGTTCTAAACTACTAGAACATGTAAAAAAATCTTGTATAGGCGGTTCTTGTGCTGTATTAAATGTTTTATCAGACCCAAACTCGGATGCTTTTTATTTAAAACATAGTTTTGAAATAATTGGGAAACGAGAGAGCAGTATTAAAGGACGTTTTTTTATCTGAAATGGAGCTCTATTTTCCTGAAAACATGTAATAAAGTTGATACTATTAAAAGTACCCAAGGAGTTCCATGCAAAAAAACATCAAACCAATCCATAAACTGCATAGCGTGCTCTCCTGAAAAGGCATTCCCTCCTGCTATCCATTGTAACTTCCCAACAATATGTGGTGGTCTAAAAGGTGCTAAACCTAAGGTTAAACTTGCTATTAAAAACAACTTCCAATTTTTTCGCAGCTTTTCTTTCATTTTATATAAACCAGTTCCACACTACTCCAAAACGAATTACGAAATCTCTATACGGGTAATTTGGAGCCGAAAAATAATTCTTTTTTAACACAAAAGAACTTATGTTATCTGCTTTAAAATAAATTCTAGTTCTACGAACCCTAGCATTGAAAAACAAATCTACTGTAGGATATCCTATTTCTGTGTCATTTTGTAAAGTAAACTCAGCTAATAAAGGGTTATACGTATTTGCTTTATATTTTGAAAAGTACTTAAATGTAGCTCCTATTTGTACCAACAAAGGTTTTCCTTTGAACCATTCATCTGTATAGTAAAGTGTATTACGAGTAACAAATTCTGGAACCCTAAAAACACTATTTCCACTTGCTACTTTTTGATACATTAAAGTGTTATCTAAAGCAAACTTTCCAAAGGTAAATTCTTTAGATGCCTTTGCCTTTAAATAGTTTACATCTCCTGGAAACTGTTTCGGTTGACCATTTTCATCAAAATACGTGTAATTACTAATATTAGCGATATCCAACGAAGCATTTCCCCATTTAGACTCAATAACCCCTCCCAATGTACGTGTCCCTATTTGAGAAAAATTATTTTCCCAATTAAAATCATCGTAACTACTTTGATGTAATAAAAAATTAAAATTAGGTAATTTGTTACTTATTCCTAACCTCCCTTTCACAGTAAGTACACTATCTTTTTTATAGAAAGCTTCCCCTGAAAGATAATTCCCTGACAATCGACCACTTCCTGGGGTAAGACTTCCAGAAGCATTTACATGAAAGTTCCCTATTCTTCCATTCCAATCAGCTCCAAACGAAATTGCATCTCCCTTCAGCTTATTTTTTGTAATTCCAACTGTATTATTCTGTAAGTTTTCATATCCATATGTATAATTTGATAATTCTGTTTTTACACGAAATTTTCCTAGTACATATTTTGAATTAAAATCTAAAAAAAACTGATTATTATATAGTAAATAAATAGTTTTATTATTAATGTTACTCGAAATATTTGCATCACCAAACATATCTGATGCTGTACCTTGAGTAAATCGATAAAACTTAGAATCTCTAGTAAATGAATGCCCAAGTTTTAAATTAGAAAAGTCTTTTTGACTCACACTATCTTTTGAAGAAAGTAATTTAAAAGTATGTTCAAAGTATAATCTCTTAGCATCTAAAGTACTTTCAGCATTACCCAAATTCACATCCATTCTACCTCTGTTTCCGCTAAAATTAGGATCATCTGCTAAAAATGCATCTAAAGAAGCTTCGGTTAGTCCTCCACTTTCTTGATTAAAAAAATCTTGATTTACAGCATGCCCTCTAATCCCGTATTGTCCTTTAGGAGTCTCGTAACTAAAACTAACCCTAAAATTACCCGTACTAGCCAAAGAACGCCTATAAGCCCCTAAAGAACGAAGTCCTTTATAAGCTATCGATACGTTAAATCGTTTAGAAAAATTTGTTGTAAAAAGCGCATCCAATACCTGACCTTGCTCTAACCCTGTACGATACATTATTTCTGTTGTAGGGGTGGGCACATGATAATAATTCACATCTTCAATTTCAAAATAATTGAACATTTTTGCTCTAAAACCTATATTAGGAAACTTAGAAATATTAGTAAAATCGTACCCTAAATTGTTAAAAGTTTGTCCTTGATTATGAAAAGCCAATAATTCAAAATTATCCTTTCGTAAGAAATTGAACTTATACTCTTTTTGAATTGTTAATGTAGTATCTACAATGGTAGTATCATTTTTATGTGATATAATTTTATAATCAGTGTACTTAGTTTTTCCACTAAGTTTTACATTAATCTCATTATCGGGCAATGAATCTATGTTTTGGTCAAATCCACCTCTTCCTATCCCCAAACCTCCATCAACCGTTCTTTTTTGGGCATAAATTATCTGAACACTTATCAAACAAAAAAATACTAAGAAATTTTTCTTCATAACAACAAAAGTAAAATAATTTAACGACAAAAATCACGATTAATTTCTTTGAAAACTGTTAATTTGTAGCATGTTGCAATTAAACTATAGCGGGCATAAATTAGAAGCAGGAACAGATGAGGCTGGTAGAGGCTGTTTATCAGGACCTGTAGTTGCAGCAGCTGTAATTTTACCAGGTGATTTTCAGCATGAATTGCTAAACGACTCCAAGCAACTTTCTGAAAAAAAACGACAAAAACTTCGACCTTATATTGAAGAACATGCACTAGCTTTTGGAGTTTCTTTTATACATCAAGAAGAGGTTGATGAGCTAAACGTTTTACAAGCATCTATTACTGGAATGCATCGTTCAATAGAACAATTAAATGTACAACCTGAGTTTATTATTGTTGACGGAAACAAATTCAAACCCTATCAAGAAACTCCACATCAAACCATTGTAAAAGGCGACGCTAAATTTATGAGTATCGCAGCTGCTTCTGTACTTGCCAAAACCTATCGTGATGAGTATATGGAGAAAATTCATCAAGAATTCCCGCAGTATAACTGGCAGAAAAATAAAGGATACCCTACAAAAGAACATCGCGAAGCTATTCGTCAATTTGGAGCAACTCCCTATCACCGAAAATCATTTAAATTGTTGCCAGAACAATTAAAATTGAAACTTTAATTTTTCTATTTTTGTCTTCCAATTTTTTAGAAGATGATTAAAAGAACTCGTACCGAAATTAACAAATGTATTATTCACAAAGTAGCTAACAAATACAATAGCGGGCAGAATGCCTTTTCTGAAAGTCTAGTGCGTTTTGATGAAGAAAGTTACGAATTGTTACTCCCTTTTTTACTGAAGCCTTTCGGTTCAGTTACTCAGAGTTACCGCTTTAGTCATCATGCTGATGTTCGTCTAAACGAAATCAATAAATATACTTCTGATATTTTTGAAGATGATAGCAACGAAGTTTTTATTGAACATTCTAAAAATATTGTTAATCACCTATACGAACAATCAAACTCTGCCAATATTAAAACGGGGGATGTAATTGTAGCTTATTTTGAAGGTATTGAATACAAAGATGTTTTAACTGAAGCCGTTGGTGTTTTTAAAATTGAAAGTAAAGTAGACTTCTTTCAGACTTACTTGGATGATGATAGTTTTGATGTAGTAGTTCAAAAAGGAATTTCAACAAAAAGATTGGATAAGGGATGTTTAATTTTAAACTCTACTGATGCAGAAGGAACTGTCGTTTTATCGGTAGATAACAACCAATACGATGCGCAATACTGGATTAAAAACTTCTTAAGTGTAAAATATGCTGATGATCGCAACTTACATACTCAAAATTACTTAGAAATGTGCAAGGAGTTTTCTGAAGAGGTTATAAAACCTGAATTTGGAAAACAAGAACAAAGTAATTTCTTAGCTAATACTGTTGATTATTTTAAAGAACATGAAAGTGTAGATTATCATGGCTTCAAAGATGAAATTTTTGAAGAAGACAAGCATAAAGATCTTTTTGAGGATTACAAGCAGCACTTTGAAAAATTAAACGATGTACTAATTCGTAATAATTTTGAAGTATCTGATGTTGTTTTAAAGAAAGAAAAAAGTAAGTTTAAAACTGAAATTAAATTAGACACCAATATTCAAATTAAAATTGATGTTGATGCTCCTGATGCTTCTGCTGAATATTTAGAACAAGGATACGATGAAGACAAGAAAATGAAGTTTTATAAAGTATATTATAATACTGAGAAATAAAAAAAGCTGAGTTTAAACTCAGCTTTTTTTATTATAATCTTATACCTATTCCCATCTTTAGAAGATTTACATTTGTGTTGTAATCTACATCTGGCGAGTTTCCAGAATTTAATTTGGAAAAATCATATTGGGCCTGTAAAAAAATTCTTGGTAAGATATCATAACTAACACCTAAACCAGCATTTATTCCTCTCAAGGTATCTGAGAGTTTAGAAAAATCAACCGGACCAGAGTTATTATTATTCGTTAGTTTCATTTTCATAAACGAGTATCCTATATTTACAAAAAGATGCAATTTTGTTAATTGACTCAAGTTTAATTCTGAGAAAATTTTAGGCTGTATAGCATATATTGTTCTCTCAAAATCTTGTGGATAATTATTACTCTTATCTGTATCATCAACTAGAAGCCCTCCATTTATACCTATACCTAAATTAACTATTTTAAAGTCCTTTATCCTATATTTAATTCCTAAATCAACAACCCCTTTAGACCTCCCTCCAATAAAATTATTATCTATAGTTAAAGGATAACTTACTTCTAAGCTAATTTTTTTATTCTGAGAAAATGAACCTATTCCACACAGTAATAAAATTAATAAAAGTTTATACTTCATATCTATTCCTTTTCAGCCATTTTTTTTACATAATCGGTAATAATCACAATAGTTTGTGCTCCCACTTTACCTTCAATATATTTAGCATTTTCAGGATCTAACGAAATTCTACGTACAGCAGTTCCTTGCTTTGCTACCATGCTAGAACCTTTTACTTTTAAATCTTTAATCAACACAACATTATCTCCTGCTTGTAAAATAGCTCCGTTTACATCTCTATGAATTATTTTTTCACTTTCATCTAAATGCTCACCTGTAGCTTCTGCAAAACGTAACTCTTCATCTTCTAAATACATCATATCCAATAAATCTTGTGACCATCCATCTTTTTTGACACGGTGTAACATTCTCCAAGCCACAACTTTCACTGCTCTAAACTCACTCCACATACTGTCATTTAAACAACGCCAGTGATTAGCGTCTGTAGCTTCTGAGTTTTCAATTTGCTCAATACAAGTACTACAAGCCAACAAACTCCCATCAACTCCTCCTGTTGAAATTGGTGGTACTTCATAAATTGACAAATCGCTTTTTGATCCGCATAACTCACATTGATTTCCGCTTCTATCTTGTAATTCTTGTAATAAACTCATTTTATTCTTTTTTTGCTTCGCAAAAGTACATTTTTAATTATATATTTAGGCTATGTTATTAGAAAGCGAACGACTAATTATTAAGAAAGCTCTAGTGAGCGATGCACCTTTTTATTTTCAACTATTTAATGATCCTGATTGGATTCAATTTATAGGAGATAAAAATTTAAAATCTATTGAAGAAACCCGTATCTACCTAAAGGATACTTTGTTTAAAAACTCTAAATTAAATGGACTTGGTTTTTTCACGGTTATTTCAAAAGAAACCAACAAACCCATTGGAGCCTCTACAGCATTGCAAAGAGACAAGTTAGATTTTATTGATATTGGGTACGCATTTCTGCCAGAAGGAAGAGGTAAAGGATATGCAACAGAGGCTACAAAACTAATTATTGAATACGTCCGTACTAAATTCAAACAAGACAAAGTATTAGCTTTGACGATGCCAAAAAATGAAAAATCTCAAAAACTATTAAAAAACCTAGGTTTTGAGTTTATTGGGATGCAACAAGTTTTTGAAGACGGAGAAGATTGTGTATTTGAGTATGTTTTTTAACTCAAATACAAATCAATTAACCCTTCTGGTGTTTTAACTTCAATAGTTTTAGTATCTCTATCTACCTTTTTAATAAAGTCATCAATCATAGGAATGAAAATCTCTTTTCCGTCTCTATCAATTTCAAATAAAGGTTGAGCTGAAGAGTCATTAATACTTACTATATTTCCCACCTCTCCAAAAGAAGTATCAACAACCTTAAAACCTATCACTTCATGATAATAGAATTTATCTCCTGATAATTTAGGGAGTAAGTCTAATGGCAGGTAAACTTCAGAACGTAAAATAGCTTCGGCATCTGCCTCCGTATCAACATCCTCAAACTTCACTCTAAACATAGTTCCTTTACTCAGGGAAGATTTTTCAATAAAAAAAGGAATCAGATTATTGCCTAAATCGACAAAAACTGATTCCAAATTTTCGTAAAGATCGGGTTCATCAGTATCTAACTTAATAACTACCTCACCCTTAAAACTATGTTTTTTAACGATTTTGCCAAGATAAAAGCAATCTTCTTTTTGCATCATCGTAGTACAGTTTTTATTCTTCGCTATCAGCACCTGATTCAGCAGCAGCATCCTCGCTATCTTCTACAGCAGGAGTTGCAGCAGCTATACGCGCTTCGTTTACAGCTTTTTCAGCTTCTAAAGCTTTTGCTTTAGCGTCAGCTTCAGCTTTTGCTAAACCTTCTGTTTTACCAGCAACTTTAGCCGCTTTTTCTTCTAACCAAGCAGTAAATTTAGCTTCTGCTTGCTCTTCAGTTAAAGCTCCTTTTTTTACTCCTCCAGCTAAGTGATTCTTTAATAAAGCTCCTTTATAAGATAAAATAGCTCTAGCAGTATCAGTTGGTTGAGCACCATTTTGTAACCACTTTACAGCTCCGTCAACATCTAAGTCGATAGTTGCAGGATTAGTATTTGGATTGTAAGTTCCGATTTTTTCTAAGAAACGACCGTCTCTTTTAGCTCTTGAATCAGCAGCTACTACCCAATAAAATGGTTTTCCTTTTTTACCGTGTCTTTGTAATCTAATTTTTACAGGCATAATTTTAATTTTTAAGGTTCGCGACCTTGGTTATTAATAAATCTTATTATCTCGTAATAAGTGGGCGCAAAATTATAAAATATTTTTCAATTAAAAGTAAAAAAACAACTTTATTACAATAAAAAAGAGCCTGTTAAACAGGCTCTTAAGAAAAATAAATTGTGAGGTATATTATAATACTCTAACGCTAACTGCGTTTAATCCTTTTTTTCCTTCTTTAAGTTCAAACTCAACAGTATCACCTTCTCTAATCTCATCGATTAAACCTGATACGTGTACAAAATGTTCTGTGTTTGATCCTGACTCTGTAATAAATCCAAAACCTTTAGATTCATTGAAGAACTTTACTGTTCCTTCTTTCATTGTAAAAAATATTATATTAAAGTACAAATGTAATCTTATTAATTGATTATCAATCACTTTTTTTTATTTTTATTTTAAAATTAACCTACACTTAACATCTATTTACTGATTACAATCAGCTATTCAAGCCTTTACATTAAGTAAAAACACTCGTTAATAACTTCTCTTAATAACAATGTAAATTCTTCGTATTTTTACACTTTGTTTTATCCAAAACACTTCAATAAGTAATTTTGCCCATGTATTTAATTTTCGATACCGAAACTACTGGATTACCAAAAAGCTGGAATGCTCCAATAACCGATACCGACAACTGGCCTAGAGCCATACAAATTGCGTGGCAATTACATGATGAATTAGGAAATTTAATTGAACACAATGACTTCTTAATACAACCTGACGGGTTCAATATTCCGTACGATGCAGAACGTATTCACGGAATTTCTACTGATTTAGCTATCGAACAAGGAATTCAATTGAGTGAAGGGTTAGAACTATTCAACAAGGCATTACAAAAAACGAAGTTTATTGTTGGTCAAAATGTTGGTTTTGATGTCAACATTATGGGGTGTGAGTTTCATCGTTTAGGTGTTGAAAACAATTTAACAGAATTACCTGTTTTGGATACTTGTACCGAGCATACGGCACAATTATGTCAAATTCCTGGTGGTCGTGGAGGAAAGTTTAAACTTCCAACTCTTACCGAATTACACAATCATTTATTCGGAACAGGTTTTGGAGAAGCACATAACGCTACTGCCGATGTAGAAGCAACTACAAGATGTTTCTTAGAATTAATTCGTTTACGCCAGTACACAGAAGAACAGTTAGACGTTCCTTCTGATTATTTTCAACGTTATACAGAAGCAAATCCGAACCCAATACAGGTAATCGGACTTAAGCACTTAAACCTTAAAAAGGAAAGTGAAAAAATTCGCAAAAGAAAGTCATCTGAAACTGAAGAAGCTAATACAATTTCTACCGCAGAAGGATTAGCAGAACTTGAAGGTGTTAAATTTGCTCATTTACATAACCATACACAGTATTCTGTTTTACAATCTACCATTCAAATTGGTAACATAGTAAATGCCGCTGCTAAAGATAATATGTCTGCAGTTGCCATGACCGATACGGGTAACATGATGGCTGCATTCCATTTTGTACAAGCTGTTATAGGACATAACAAAGCTGCTGAAGCGGCTAATAAAGAAGCCTTAGAAAAAGGAGAAGAACCTACACAAAGTGTTTTAAAACCTATCGTAGGTTGTGAGTTTAATGTTTGTGAAGACCATACCAATAAAAGTCAAAAAGACAATGGATATCAAGTCGTTTTACTTGCTAAAAATAAAAAGGGATACCACAATTTAGCAAAAATGTCTTCCATTGCTTTCGTGGATGGTTTTTACTATGTTCCAAGAATCGACAAAAAAGTTATTGAGCAATACAAAGAAGATGTAATTGTATTAACAGGAAATTTATATGGTGAAGTTCCTAGTAAAATATTAAATGTAGGTGAAGCTCAAGCAGAAGAAGCTTTACTTTGGTGGAAAGAACAATTCGGAGAAGATTTATATATCGAATTGATGCGTCACGGACAAGAAGATGAAAGAGTTGTGAACGAAACTCTACTTTCATTCTCTAAAAAGCATGATATTAAAATTGTTGCTACGAACAATACTTTTTACTTAGATAAAGAAGACGCCAATGCTCACGATATTTTATTGTGTGTAAAAGATGGTGAAAAACAAGCTACTCCTAAAGGTCGAGGAAGAGGCTATCGTTATGGTTTACCTAACGACGAATACTACTTTAAATCTACTGAAGAGATGAAAAAACTCTTTGCAGATTTACCTGAAGCAATTATTAACATTCAAGAAATTGTAGATAAAATAGAACCTTTTGGCTTAGCTCGTGATGTATTATTACCTGCTTTTGATATTCCAGAAGAGTTTAGAGATGAAAAAGATCTTGAAGATGGAGGAAAAAGAGGTGAAAATAATTTTTTACGTCATTTAACCTATGAAGGAGCCAAAAAACGTTATGGAGAAATTACCGATAAAATCCGAGAACGTTTAGATTTTGAGCTTGATGTAATTGCTAAAACAGGATATCCTGGATATTTCTTGATTGTAGAAGATTTTATTCGAGAAGCACGAAACATGGATGTATCAGTAGGTCCAGGACGTGGTTCTGCAGCTGGTTCGGTAGTTGCTTATTGCTTGTGGATTACTAATATAGATCCTATCCAGTACGACTTACTTTTTGAGCGTTTCTTAAACCCTGAACGTGTATCGATGCCCGATATTGATATCGACTTTGACGATGAAGGTCGTAGCCGCGTAATGGATTATGTAATTGAAAAATATGGTGCTAACCAAGTAGCACAAATTATTACCTATGGTACCATGGCTGCTAAATCATCTGTACGTGATACCGCTCGTGTACTTGACTTACCTCTATTTGAAGCCGATAGAATTGCCAAGTTAATTCCAGGAATGAAATTGAAAAAAATCTTTTCTTTAGATGAGAAAGGATTAAAAGAAAAGCTTCGTTCTGAAGAAATAGAAATGGTAAATGAGCTAAAAGCTATTGCTAATGGTAGTGGGTTAGAAGCTGAAACCATTAATAAAGCGCGAATTTTAGAAGGTTCAGTTCGTAATACTGGAATTCATGCTTGTGGGGTAATTATTACTCCTGATGATATTACCAAATTCGTACCGGTATCTGTTGCCAAAGATTCCGACATGTATGTTACCCAGTTTGACAATTCGGTAGTAGAAAGTGCAGGATTATTAAAAATGGATTTTTTGGGGTTAAAAACATTAACCCTAATCAAGGATACGGTAAAAATTGTAAAAGCACGTCATGGTGTAGAGCTTGACCCTGAAAATTTCCCTATTGATGATGAGGAAACTTATGCACTTTTCCAACGTGGAGAAACCGTAGGTATATTCCAATACGAATCTCCTGGAATGCAAAAGTACATGCGTGAGTTAAAACCTACGGTTTTTGCTGACTTAATTGCAATGAACGCTCTGTATCGTCCTGGTCCTTTAGAATATATTCCTTCTTTTATTAGAAGAAAACATGGGGACGAGGAAATTCAGTACGACCTTCCTGCAATGGAAGAATATTTAGCAGAGACCTACGGAATTACAGTATATCAGGAGCAAGTAATGTTACTTTCGCAAAAGTTAGCTGATTTTACCAAAGGTGAAGCCGATGTACTTCGTAAAGCAATGGGTAAAAAGCAAGCTGCGGTACTAGCGAAAATGAAACCTAAGTTTGTGAATCAAGCAAAGGCCAATGGTCATGATGAAAAAGCCCTAGAGAAAATCTGGAAGGACTGGGAAGCTTTCGCATCTTATGCTTTTAACAAATCGCACTCTACTTGTTATGCTTGGATTGCTTATCAAACCGCTTATTTAAAGGCCCACTACCCTGCTGAATACATGGCTGCAGTACTTTCCAACAACATGAACGATATTAAAACGGTTTCGTTTTTTATGGAGGAATGTAAACGCATGGGGTTAGAGGTATTGGGTCCAGATGTAAATGAATCGTATGCTAAATTCTCTGTAAATAAAGATGGCGCTGTTCGTTTTGGTATGGCGGCAATTAAAGGTGTAGGTGGTTCAGCTGTAAAAGCAATTATTGATGAACGCAAAGAAAATGGGCATTACACTTCTATTTTTGATGTAGCCAAGCGTGTTGATTTACGTATTGCTAACAAAAAAGCTTTTGAAGGTTTAGTATTAGCTGGTGGTTTTGATTCCTTTACAGATACTCACAGAGCTCAATATTATGTGAAAGATGAAAAAGGACAAACTTTTTTAGAAAAGGCTATTCGCTTTGGAAATAAGTTTCAAGAAAATCAGAATTCATCTCAGGTATCTTTATTTGGAGAAGCTTCGGATGTTGATTTACCTGAACCTTTAATTCCTGAGTGTGAAACTTGGGGAACTATGGAATTGTTAGCTCGTGAAAAGGAAGTCGTTGGAATGTATATTTCTGCACATCCACTTGATGATTTTAAAAACGAACTAAAGTTCTGCAACGCTTCTCTAGCACATTTTAAAAACATCGCTCAATATGAAGGTTTAGGACTTTCTTTTGCTGGAATTGTTACTGATGTACAGCATCGTGTATCAAAAGCAGGTAAAGGATGGGCTGCTTTTACAATGGAAGATTATAACGATAGTTTTGAATTCCGAATTTTTGGTGAAGATTACTTAAAGTTTAAACACTTTTTGGTTCCAAATTCATTCCTATTTATCAAAACTACGATCAAATCTGGTTGGACTAATAAAGAAGGTGTGAAAGGTGAACCTAGAGTTGGATTTAATGAGTTTTTACTATTACACGATATTATGGATAAAATGTGTAAAAAACTCACCATAAAAATTCCTCTACAAGAAGTAAAAGACAACACTATAAAAGAACTACAACACTTGTTTGCTACTAACAAAGGCTCACAAAGTTTGTATTTTACCATTTGGGATGCCGAAGAAAAAATAGAGTTAAACTTACCTAGTAGAACAACTAAAATTAAAGTGTCTAGTGAGTTTTTAAAAGCATTAGACGAACAGTTTATAAATTATAAGTTGAATTAATAACCAAAATGCTACCTAGTTATCAAAACAGTATTGACCTATTAACAAATGTAGCTAACCAAAAGTTATATAAACAACTTATAGTTCAACTTAACAAAGATTTTAGTTTAACTGGAATTGATTTAACTTTTTCTGAAAATACCCCCCCTTTAGAGTTAAAAGAAGAACTCCAGAAATCAATTAAAGAACTTGTTTTACATGACTTTAGTTCGTACACCAACCTTTTATATCGTATTGATGTTTCTGAAAAAGACACACAAAATATCGAGTCAACAGATATTAATGTATACACCGAATGTCTTACTTTTTTGATTTTAAAAAGAGTTTGGAAAAAGGTTTGGTTTAAAAATCAGTTTACCAAATAAAGCTTTAGGCTGTAATTTCTTCTATAATAGCATCCAAATTATGATTTTCTTCAAAACCGCCCAACCATGTTGCTGTTTCTTCGTGATTTAAAAAACTATTGAGTGCTTCTCGAACTGCTATTTTGTTTTGTTGCGGTAAATTTTCAATTACTTCTGTTAAGTTACTTAATAAGTGTTTAGGAGAAATATTTTCTTCATATAACTTAAATGCAATTTTTCCTGTTACATCTAAAAACTTTATATAGTTTGCTTTTGTAGTTATAGGTGTATTAATTCCTAATCTTTCAAAAACTTCTTTTACTACTCCTGAAGTTTGTCTTCCCCAAATACCGTCTACCAAAATTTCTTCTTTATATATATACTTTAAAACTAATTGTAAATACAGTGTTTCTGATTTTGATGTTTGATTATAATCAACAGGTACACTCGTATCAACATGCCAATGATCTTTATGATTTGGGTAGTAATAATTTAATACAATACCAAAGTGTTTTCTTAAAAAAGATTCCATGCCTAAATACAACTCTTTTTGATGAATAAAATTGGTTGTAACTAGAGTTTCATTGCTCCAAAAAACAGCATCTAAATCAAATGCCTTTCCGTGACTATGCTGTCCTGGTTTGTCTACAAAAATTCCTGCAGTTGTAATTACTTCAGGTATCCCTAGAGGACAATGCTCAAAAACTTCTTGAAGTGCATTTTCTAAAATGCTTAAGAAACTTTTATCAATTGAAAAATTACGTTGCTCTCCTCTTGTTCCGTATGGGTGATTTGTTAACCTAGCATAATGTAAGGGGATACCATTTATATTATTGATTGTTTTCATTACTGCTCTTTTTAAAGTTTAATGTTAATTGTTTTTCCTTCTTTTGTATATTCTCTCTTAATACCTTCTATTAAATATTGTTTTTGTATTGTTTCTTTCTTATTAGCAATAGTTTGTAAACATGCATATTGAATAATGTTCACTATATTAGAACCTGTTAAACTAAACTTCTTAGCTAACTCTTCTACGCTTACAGTATCTTCTAACTCAACGTTATCTGGCAAGTTATTTTCCCATAACATTAATCTTTCTGTATAACCAGGAGCTTCAAACTCTATAATATTATTAAAACGTCTGGTAAAAGCTGTATCAATATTGTTTTTAAAATTTGAAGCCAAAATAATTAGTCCTGGATGCGACTCTATTCGCTGTAATAAATAAGAGACTTCTTGGTTAGCATATTTATCATGAGCATCTCTTACATTTGTTCTTTTACCAAAAATTGAATCGGCTTCATCAAAAAATAAAATCCAATCTTGGTTAATGGATTTATCAAATAATTTGGACAAGTTTTTTTCTGTTTCTCCTATGAATTTTGAAACAACCATTGACAAGTCTACTCTGTAAACATCTTTACCTGTGTATTTTCCAAGTAAACTAGCTGTTAGTGTTTTTCCTGTTCCTGGAATTCCACAAAACAAAACTCTATATCCGGGTTTTATTTTTGTTTTCATTCCCCAATCATTTAAAAGTATCTCTTTATATGCTAACCAGTTTTCTATTTCTTTAACATCGTTCAATGTTTTTTCTTGTAATACTAAATCTTCCCACTCTAAATCTGTAGTAATTAAACTTGCAGGAAAATCTTGACTCATTTGTGGTTTTAATTCTTTCCCTGTTAAAAACAAGTGTACATATTCCTCTGCCAAAATTAGCTTACCACTCATTAAAGGCTCTTCTTCAAGTTGCTTTTCAATTCTCAACACCTTATCTCTAAACAATTTACTTTCACTTAAAATAAATTGTAAACCTCTTTCTCTTGAAGCAAAATCATTACCTCCTAAAATATAAAGGGCTGTTTCACCTGTAGGTATAATTCCTCTATGATTTTTCCCTTTTACTCCTCCAAACTCTGGAAACTCACCTCCTTGTGGCAAAAACTCACTAATGATATTGTTTAAAAAATTTGGAAACATGTGAGGTACAAAAGCCAATAGTAATAGAATAACATCTTCAGTTACTAGATTTTTATCATTCATAAAAGCAATCACAGGAGAGGGTACTCCATTATAGTTTAATTCAAAATTTGGTTGCTTATACCCATTAAATTCACTATCAATTCTATTGGTAATAAAATCTTGCAGTACTTTAAATACTCCTATTTTATTTATTTGATCTACCTCTATGTACATAATTACCTTATTTTATAATTTCTTTTTTTTCGTTCCGTCATTAGCAAATTTTGCTTTATAATTTTCTATAGATGCATCATAGCCTTGATCGGCCCCAATAGATAGCTCTGTACCTTCTCCATTTTTAGAAAAATCACTTCCTAGTTTTTTGTATTTGTCTTTATCGTATCGCTTGTCTTTTTTCATTTCTACACCAATTGTTTGTAGATTATCTCCTTCTACCTCTGTATCGTCTTTAGAAGCAATTCCCTTTGATTTGTATGTAGTATTTAAAAACTGACCTGGTAAGTTATCAATATCCATAGTCATAGCTTGTTGTAAAGCCTTTGTCAAAGTGCTTTTCGCCTTTGCTTTAATTTTCTCATCTACCTTTTTCTTCCCTTTATTGTCTTTACCGAATTCAGTATCTAAAACTCCTTTTAGTTGATTATTAACATTTACATCATCCTTTATTTTTGCAGTAACTTCCATATTAAAGTTTGTTCCTCTAGATTTGAAGAAAGAGGCCAACTTATTCTCAACATGCGCCATTTCTTTTTGATTATACATTGGTGATGATGGATAAATATTCATTGCCGAATTAACTCCTGAACCTCCAAATTGATCTCCAATAATATGAGCATTATCAAATCCTGGAGTACCATCTTTTCCTGCTGATCCTCCATCCCATTTTCCTCTTCCAATTCCATCTGGCTTACTTGACAAATTGAATCCTTTTACTTTTCTAGTTTGTACTTTGTCTGAAATACCTTTTATAGCCTCATCAAAAGTGATATTTATCTCAAATGTTGGACTATCTTCTCCTGCTTTTGCTTCCTTTGCGTCTCCAGCTCTTTTTGTCTTATATTCGGCTGTATATACTCCATTCTTTTCCGTTAATTCCATTTCATCTGGAATAAAGTTTCCATGTGCTGGTTTGTAAGACTTGGATTTTCCTTTTTTTAAGACTCCTTCTTCAGCTCCATCACTTTCAATGTATATATTAGGATATGAACCAAATCCTTTTCCTGTTCTAAACTTATAGCTAGAATTTCTCTTATCAAGAATATAAACTTGTTTCTTGTCTATTTTATTAATATCTGTTTTTAATGCTTTAGTAAAAGACTCTAATGGAATACCTTCTTTATCTACCACCTTTTTATTTAAGTATTGATCTAGCAACGGTAAATTATCCTTTTCATCTCCTTTTGCTTGTACCTTACCAGTAGTATCATTAGGTGCTATTTTAATTTTAATATCTACATCGTTATCTTCTTTATCTTTAGCTAATGCATTAAACTTTATATCTAAATTTATTCCTTTTTTTAATTGTGGTTGGTATTTATTTTCTAGGGTTTTAGCTTCTTTCTTTTTTCTTGTATAAAACTTATCAAACGGTTCTCCTTTTTTTGCTTTTTCTCCTAATTTCTTTTCTATCTTACCTACAATCTTTTTATGTTTCGCTTTATCTTTTGCTGTTAATTTTGCTGGTTTTTGCTTTTTATTATCATCTTTTATCTTCTTTGCATGCCCTTTTTTGGGTTTCTTTTTCCCTAAAATCTTATTAAATATTTTTTTAGCTTTTTTAATAACTTTATTAATGGCTTTGTCTATTTTCTTTCTAACTTTTTTAATTATTTTTTGGATTTTTCCGGTGAGTCCTGTTACTCCAACCAAAGCAGCTAAAAAACCTATTAATACTGGTATTGCTTTGGCTAAAGCAGTTTCGATACCTTTTGCTACAGCTTTAACATTTCCTTCTGCTAGCGCTTTAATACTATTTATAAATGCTGTAACTAATTCAAAAATTTGTGCCGCCCTTTCAACAAAAAACTTTACAATATCTATAATCATCATCGCAGCTTTTACAAAAGCTCCTGCTGGACTTAACAAGCCCATAACCCATTTTATACCCGCTTCAATAACTTTAGTGATTATCATATCTCGAATGGCATCCATAACCATTTCTTTGAGATTACTAAACTGTTCTTTTATATACTCCCAAAGCCCCATTACACCATCTTTTCTAACTATCTGAAAAATTTCAACAGCTTTTTCCATACCAGCAACCACGGGCTCTCCTAATAACTTTACTGCTTTACTCCTAAAATAATCCCATGTCAATCCTAACATTTGAGTTACTAAGCTGAATATTCCTGAAAGACTAAATAAATTATCTGGTAATGTAATACCTACATTACCTAGTGAACCTGTAAGCCATTCTATTACTCCCTTAATCATGTGTTTTTTGATATTGTTTCCAAAATCAACAAAACCTTGTTTAACCCCTTGTATTAGATTACTTAAAAACCCTATCGGGTCAGAAATTATAGCTCCTATTGCACTTACAGCTGCTGCTAGTAGATTAAGCAGCATATCCTTTATTTTTAAAATAGTTTTTATAACACCAGCTAATGCATTTAACGCAGCGCCAATCCAACCGGCACTTACGCTTTCTTTTATTTCATTAAACTTTTCTTGTAAACTATCAACATTTTCTTTGTATGACTGTGCTAAATCAGCCGCTAATTCTTCCTGTTTTTCATAAACAGTATCTTCTAAATCTGCATACTGGTCATTAAATTCACTATATGCATCTTCCGCCAATTTCTTTTGTGACTCGTCTAAACTGTCAAATTTCTCTTTTGATTTTTTCTTTCCTTCTGCAATAGCATCTAAAGCTCCGTTCAACCCATCAGCTATGATAATTGAAATATCATCTAGAACCGAGTTCATCTTACTGATAAACTTTGCTTTTTCAACTCTAAATAATTTATCTATAGCCTCCGTATCTTCACCAAAAATCCAATCATCTATTACTGTCCATCCATAAATTTCTCCTAAACCATCTTCAACATTTTCTTCAAAGGTTTTTTGAGCACTCTCTGCTTCTTCACTAAACTTTTTATCTACATCTTCTGAGAGCTTTTCTAAACTTTCTGTAACTGTCTTTTTTGTCTCTTCATAAATTGCTTCAAACTCGGCGTATATTTTTTCTTGCTCTGTTTTATCGTTTGTTTTATTCTCCGTTTGGTTAGCTAAAACATTATTCTCTGACAATACTTTAGCTGCTTGCATTTGATCTAACCCCTCTTTACTATTTACAGTCGCTGTTTTTTGAGCTACCCCTAATTGAGCTTGTTCTTTTTTTCTATACTTTACTGGCGCTAACTTTGCTTCAGTTTGAGCATTGTTCTTTTCTTCTAATGCTCCTGTAAATTTAGGTTCGTTTGATTTTGCTAATTGCTCATCCGTCACCTTATTTTCAGCCATATAATCATCTAGTGACTGACTTTCTTTTTCCATTGAGATCTCTTGAGATGTCTTAGGTTTTGGAATTGCTGCTTTAGCGTTTAATGGTTTTGGGGTACTCCCTGAATTTGTAGGAGGTAATGGAACAGCTTCTACTGTTGGTTGACCTGAAACAGGAGCTGGTTTATCTGCCTCAGATTTCATTGGTCCTGCTAACTTATCGCTTTCAGCTGTAACTTGACCTGATATATTTTCTTTTATCCCTTGAATAGGCTTCTCATCTCTAAACTCTTGTGCTTCTTCTGAGTTTTTCGGAAGTTGTTTTTCTAAATCATCTAAATTCTTTTCTAAAAGTTTTTTAAACGATTCTGGTGTAAATGGCTCTCTCTTTTTTTCTTCTTCAGAGGTTGCTGATAATGAATCTGCATGTGCTTGCTGATCGTTTTTAGCTGATTGTACAGCTGCTGATGGGTGACCTGCTTGCTGCTGTTCACCTACCTTAGCTTCTGGATCTGGATGTTGTGATTTTTCTTCTTTTACCTTTTCTGTTTTTTTTATTTGTTGTTGAAAAGCAGGATCATCTTCTGGTTTTGTTGGTGCTTTAGGTATTTTTTTCTCTTTAACTGCTCCTTCTTCTTTTTTTTCTTTTTCTGAGGTTTCTTCCTTTTCTTTTTTTCCTTCTTTAGCTTCTGTTTTTACTTGAGTAGTGTTATTACTTTTCGGTTCTGTCACAGAAACACTTGCATCTTTTGCACTATTTTTCACCCCATTAAAAGATTGCTTTTCTGCTACTTTTTTAAGAGCCTCAATTTTATCTCCTCCTTCATTTTTTTCACCTTTTTCTTTTTCAGAAGCTTCTAAAACCGATGCTTTTTGAGTTACTGACTCTTCTTTTTGGGTTGAAAGACTATCTCCTTTTTTTATTTTTTTAGGTTCTTTTAGCGCAACTTCCTCTTGTTTTTTTTCAGGTTTAATCACCTTCATTTCTGGCTTAATAAAAGGTGATGCTTCCTTACTTTTTAAAGAAGGATTAGAAGGTTTTGCTATATTTTGTTTTGCTCTAAACATTACTTATTGTCTTTACTGCCAAATACGGTAGTTTGCATCAAGCTTTAAATGAGATCTTGAATAGATTTTTATATAATAACTATCTCCAGGTGTAACACTAGCTATAGAAAAATTTAAAGTCCCAGGTATGTTAGGTCCTAATCTTTTACTTCCTATACGAGTATCCCATATCATACCACACTTATATACTTGCACACTAAAATCTTCTGGTCCTATACTTCCCGATCTATTATAACTTACTGAAACCTCCCCTTTAAGAGCTGAACTACTAGATGGTTTAAACGTTTCTGAATAACACGTATGAATAAAACCGCTTCTACAACTTCCTCTATGAGGTAGTGAATGGGTTGGTGAACATTCAGGATCAGAAAGTTTTTGAACTTTCTTCTGCACCATTCCTTTTTGTTGAATGGTATGTGTTAATTCGTGTGCTAACAGATGCTTTCCTTCTTTGGAGTTTGGACTGTATTTTCCTTCGTTAAAATAGATATCGTTTCCATGCGTAAATGCCTGTGCTCCTATTTCTTGACTCATTTGTGCTGCTTCTGAGTTGTTATGGATATTTACACGGCTAAAATCGGCTCCAAAACCTGACTCCATTTCACTTCGTGTTTGTGCATCCATTTTTTGACCTCCTTTTCCTCTTTTTAACTTACTTTCAAAAGAAGGTTTATTTTTTGTTGAAGTAGATTTTTCCGTTTTTGACTGCACCGCTTCCTCTTCTTCTTGCTTTTGTACTTTCTCTTCTTTTTCACAATCATCGCACTTCGATTGTATTGTTTCTTCCTCTTCTTTACTTTGCACCGCTTCCTCCTCCATCTTTTGAACGGGTTGCTCGTCTTCAGTAGTTTCCATTTTTTGTACTAAAGGTGTTACTTCAGAAGCCAATGGTTTTTGTTGAATTTCTTCTTCATTTTCTTTTTTTTGTATTGAATTAGCTTCATTATTATTTCCTACAACTTTATCAGCCATATTATCTGCTTCAACTTCATATTGATCTCCTTTTCTTCCAAATGCTAGCTTCGGCTGAATAAACAAATCCTTTTTTTTATCTTTTGCTTGAACGTTATTAGCTTCTGGTTTTTTATCTCTTTTAAACATGACTTTTAAAGTTTTAGTTATATTTTACCAATTCGTAAAGATTAATTCCTTCATCCAAGGAAGTTTACATAAGCTTAAATTCCATGGTAATTTGGTATCTATTAAAATATCTTGTGTTTTTCTTTCAACTGTTAGATTGGGGTTGTCTTTAGTTAAATCTAGTTTTCCTTCTCTTTGTAAATACTCATTACGCAATAGGTCATTTGAAGAGCTTTTTAAAACCGACCAATTTTGAAGTACTGCTCTTAACAATTCTTCTGATCTCTCTTTAAGTTCATCACTCAATACTATATTTCTTTCAATAGAACTTTGTATGGGTAGGTTGCACAAAAACTTTTCAAAAATTAAATTGTTTTCAAACTGTTGTTCTTTTTTAGTTGCTACATAATGTAGTAAGTGAACTGCTTCATTGGGTTTGATAATTTTATTCTCTTTATCTAAAAAACCACATGAATTGAAAAACTGTTTTAAAAAGGGATGTAATAGGATTAGTCCTGCATTTTTTATAAGATGTGATGTAGGTTCGCTTACAACTTCTTTTTTGCTTGAAAAAGTGTTTTTTAACGCTTCTTGATGTCTCCTTTTATATTCAGCTCTCTTTTGGTCTTCAGTAATTTTATCCGTTTTTAAGTTTACTTCTTTATTTTCATAAGGATTCTTACTCTTCGCTTGCATTTTTATTCTTAATTCTTCTTTTACTTCTTTACTTTTTTCTTTTGATGATGTTTGCTTCTTTAAGGTTTCTTTTTTGTTTTTATTCCCTTTTTCTTCAACTGAAATAGGTAATTTAAGACTGTTTATTTCTTTATTTTTAAATGTTAATTTTTCATCTACAATTTTATTCTTCTCTAAATTTCCTTCCTTAATTATATCTTGACCATGGTTGGTAACTTCAAAGTCTATTTTATTTGATTGAATGGTATTTACTTCTTTATCTTTTTTATGATTTTTATCAAAACCTTCAGAAACTTTTATATTTCCTTCTTCTACCTTTTGATGTTTTTTATCAACATTTTCAAGTTTATTTTTATCAATTTTAATCCCAAGCTCTTTTAGTTTTTTAACATTAATTTGATTTTTAAATATTGTGCTTTCCAAAATCAATTCTCCTAAAAAAAACATTAACTCTTCTGTATAATCCTTTAGAAATGTTGTTCTTTTTAATGTTATTATTTCTTCTCGAACTTCATCTACTATTCTTGAAAAATCATTATTTATTATTGCTTTGATAAAAAATTCCCATATTTTATTTTCTATCTTACGGTTTGTAAAATCAATTTTTTTAATGGTTGCTAGAAATGGTTCATACCCTTTGGGTTTATTAAAAATACTTAGAAATAATATTTGTAACTCGTCAGTCTTAAACTGTTGAATTAATCTATTCTGTTGAACTTGATCTCTTAATGACTTTAAAAAACGTTCTTCAAAAAATTGACTTTCTGTTATTTCAAACAACATCTTTTTTGTAAAACTATTCTCTTCTTTTTGATTCCACCAAGCTGTTGTACCGTGTTGCAAAAAGTGAAAAAAAGTATCTAATTTAGATTCTGTTGTAGTAACCTTTTTTATAATTACTTTGTGCAATTCTGGTGCTTTAAAAATTGCTTTTAGCTTTGTTATAAGTTGTTCTTTTATTTCTCTCTTTGTGCTGCTATCGTTTATAGATGTATTGCTATTAGATATATTAACCTCAATATTTAAATTTTCTATTTGTTGAATGTATGCTTCATACTCGATTTCTTGAGAGTTAAAATATTTTTCTATTTCTGGAAATACTTCTTTCTGTAAAAAGTTTTCGATAGTATTTTTACACTCTTCTGCTACTTTTTTACTTTTCGTATTTACCTCAACAAATACTTTTTGTATGGTATGTTCTAGGGCAGCCATTATACGGTTTGTATTAAGTTTTCTTTTATAAACTTAGAAATGTATTCGGCTTGAATTTCTACTGAACATTTTCTTAAAAACTCTAATAAAGCTTCTTCTTTTTTTATTTGTCCTTCCGTAAACCCTGTGTTAATTTCAATTAACAAATCTTGAAGATCTTGTTTGATTTCATCTGACTCTAAAACTGTTTGCTTTTGACAATGAAGAATATTAAAGAATAATCTTACCTGTGCTTTATAATATTTTACAAGTAACGTTCTATTATCAGCGTTCTGTAAAGAAAGCATCCACGTATTATTTAATAAATCTAAAAACAGTTCAGTTAATTGATTGTTGTTTTTTCCTGTTAAATAAGAATTGCTTTTATCGTCTATTATTTTTATATATATATCATTTGTAGGAACTACTACAGTCATGTTAACCTTACTTCCAACAATTCCATCATTCATACTAAATTTATTCGATTTATAGTAATTGTCAATTGCTCCTTTTGTTATTTCTTCACAGGTTTTATCTCGTATTTTTCCTATTTCTATAACTTCTGTTGTTGTATGCTCTCCGCACTTACTTGCTACCGTTAAAGAGACTTTTACTGAATCTCCATCAAAATTACTCAGGTCTTCTGTTATTGTTGTTCTTTTTATTTGAGGTTCTCTTTCAACTCCATTAATTACCCAAACATACTCGTCTCCCTTTTCTGAAGTATTTGTTAATGATACTATTCTAGTTTTTGAATCAAAACTATGTGTAAAACTTGCTTGTGGTGTTGCTGTAAGGTTTATTGTTTGTGTTACAAATGTTCCTACAATACCAATACTTACAGTTCCTGAATTAGTTAGTCCAGAATTAGCTGGTACAAACTCCCATAATTTTGTTTCTTCATTAAACTTTACATTTCCACCTGTGAGTTGTACTCCTTCAATTTTTGGTCTTACTGCAACAGGATAAGACTCTTTATCACTTAAACAAAAAGTGGTTGGTATGTTTATTGTAAACTCTGGAAATGCAATAGTCTTTGTAAACTTTGCAGTTGAAAAACAGCCATTACCATCAGTAATTGTAAGTGTTACTGTATATGTATTTTCTATTCCTTCTTTAACTAATAATTTAGGATTAAAAAGTTCAGCTCCCGACTCAATACCATTTACACTCCAATTGAATTTTAACCCTTCTGGTTTTACTCCTTCTGGAAGGATAGCTTCGAAAGCTGCTTCATAAAATAATTGTCCATCTTTCCATATAAATCTCGATTCACTTCGTTCTGAAATACTTATTTGCTTAACTTCATGAATCGTGATTCTTGCATTGGTTGTTTGCCCATCTTCTAAAAACTCAATTATTTGACCATAATTTTCAAAAACTGCTACATCAACAACTAGTTCATTGTTTTCAATCGTTACTCCATTTATGGCTCCATCTGCAATGGTTATTGTTCCATTAACATTCGTAAATGGAATTCTTGCTGTTTTTTCTTTAGTAAAATCGATACAATATGATGGTTGAATAGCTAATTCAGATGGTGTTAGTGTATCAAATTTTATTGGATTTATAGGTATTTCTTTCGAACATGGTCCTAATGAAATTTTCAATCCTGGGTGTATCTCATTGTTTATATCATCAATTGGCAATCCATAATTTTGAAAAACTTTATTATTTATAGGTGTACGTTCCACTCTGGTACCATCTCCCATAAAGTCCCAAGAGTACTTGATGTTATTAAAGAAATTAGCATTTACAAAATCAGTGTCTTTCCAATGTAACACATAGGTTACTCTTGCTTTCGATTTATTCTCATTATATTCAATAGGTTGTTCTACTTCAACTAATAACTCTAATGCTGGATATACAATAAGTTCACAATCTGTAGGCTCATCATTAACCATAAATTTAATTGGTTTACCTAATAAGCTTTTATCTATTTTAGTTACATCAATTTTCCATCTTTTATCTTCTTCATCTAAATAAACTCCTGACTCCACACCTTCAGGCACATTTGCTTTTACTTCTCCATCTAATGGTCTTACAGTAAATAGTAAAGAGTCAATTTCTATATCTTTTTTCAAACAAATAGTACTTACTGGCAAGCTTAAAAATGGTGGTTCTTTAGGAATTATGAAATTCACTGGAGCACAATCTGAACAACACATATATGGTAGCGAAAAGTCTGCTACAACCGTGTTTTTTAACGTTTCGTTTTCACGAATTACTTCGTTTTCGTCGAAATACAATCGCTTGTTGGTTTCTAAAACAACAGGGTTATATAGCTGTAAAAAGTATTCGTCTTTAGGTACTAAATGGTCTTTAATTGTAATACGCATTCCTACAGAACCGTCTTCGTTTATAACTGTTTCTTCTGCATTAAGTAATTTAGACATTCCTGCTCTAGACCAAGTTCTATTTAAAAAAGCTGTAAAATTACCTACTGTTTCTGCTAATGTTTTACCTACCAAAACTACATCCTGATCAAAAAATCTTTTCTTTTTAAAATTAAAATAACGTCCATCCACAAATGAAAATTCTATGGTTGAACTTTTATCCCATAACTTTATTATTCCTCCATTTCTATAACTAATCTCATCTTTACTGAAAGCTAAATCTTTCGAGTTTATAAACTTATTTGTAATGTCTAATTCTTTATCTGAAGTTACTGGTTGATTTTTAAATACAACATTTAGAACTACGTTATCAAACGTATTTTTATCTGCTGCATTTTCGGTAACGTATACCATTACAAAAGTTCCTCCTGGAATAACTCCTGCTTTATGTTCAAGACCTGGATGTTGTTTTACAAATTCTGAAAGTTGTATTCTTTCTAAAATCTTTTTCTTTCTTTTTTCTATTTCTAAAAGTAGTGTTTCTAACTTTTTTCCTGAACAACAAACAATAGATAATTGGTTAATTAATAAACCTAAAATTTGTTTGGTTGAAACTTCCAGTGAGGTACTGTTGTACTTTGCTTGTAGGTTTTTTACTTTCTTACAAAGCTTTGCTATTGTCAGTTTATAACTTGTTAGCACAAGACTATCTATATCTCTTATGTTTAATGGTATTTTTGTGTCTAAAATATACGTATGAACTAAGGTTTCTGTAAGGTCTGTTAATATAAAATCACTAAGTGTTGGTTCTTCTTTCCAAACTTCTTTTTCTTTTATCGCCTCGGTTTCTTTATTCAATTCAACAATAATATCACTTGCGGATCCTTCTTTATTTTTACCTATTACACGATCTATTAAATAGCCTATTGAGTCTTCATCTTTCGTCAAGTTTTCTTTTACAATATTTTCTTTATTAATCAGATAGTCTTGGTATTTGTTTAAAACAGTTTTATTGTATTTATATATTGTTTCTCGTTTTTTAGTTTCTTCCTTAGAAAGAAACTTCATTTTATTTATTACTTCTTTGTCCATAAAAGCAGTGTCCGCTGCTACTTCTTCAGTTGCACTTATTCTTTTATCTTTTGATGGAATTAACCTATCTACGACTATGTTAACCTTTGGATTGGTTAATTTGAATGCTGAAAATGTTTTACTTACTTCTGATAAAATGCAATTTTGTTCTGCTCTCCATGCGTTCAACAACATTTTTAAGTCTTCAAACTCACATTCATAATTATTAATATTGATGTTTTGTTTCGTAGTATTAATGGAAAGTGTTTTTACATCAAAATTTAATCCGTATTTTTTTTTATCGTCCAAAATTTTCTCTAGTGCTTCGCGATACATTTTTCCTTGATGCCCTTCAATTCTATAAAAATCATTGTTATCAATGTTGTATGATAATGGGCTTTGAATTGCTTCTGATTTTTTAAGATTCTCTTTTTGATAGCTTAAATTTTGGTTGTCTCTATAGTTTTTTGTTTTATTAAAATCCCAATTCTTTAAAAACTGTGAAGAAACGTTGTAATAAAAAGGAATTGCTTTGTCGCTTAAAGGAGTATATGCTTTTGATGGGGTTATTACCACATCTTCTGATTTTGTTTTTCCTATATAATTACTCGAAATAGCAATTGCTCTATTAATTAATAACTGTATTTTTTGAAGGTTTTCATTTTCATGACCTACAATAGTTGATTTATAAAATCGGTGACGTAATTCTGGATATGCTGTTTCTTTTTCCAACTTTCCTAACATTACATGCTTTGGAAAAGCTCCTATATTTGGACAACAGTTTACATTAATATGAAGTAAAAGTTCTTTAATTTCATTATACGTATCTACCAAATCTTTGATAACATCGTACCTGTATTGAAAATCTAATGGAATAGCAAACGGACTATAATTAAATAATGCTTTTATTTTAGTAGTTATTGATGATTTTTGAAATTTTGAGAATATCGTATCAAAACCATCAATTAAATCTACACTTATACTTTTGTCTTTAATTACACTATCAAACTGAGCTTTTAATTCTGAAAATGTTTTGGTGTTTTTCTCATTTAACACCACTCTTTTTGCTTTTACAACAGGTAACTCATCATTAATTTTATACCAATTGTGTTTTAAAAAAATAGTGTCTTTTGATGCAATAGCTTCTAAGTCTTCAATACTTATAAGTAATACTCGTAGCTTATTAATCTGCTCGATACCTTGATTATCACATGTTAGTTTATTACATAATACGTCTTCGTTTGGATATTGTTCGAGATACAATAAAACAGCCATTTTTTGTATCTCTGGAAACTCAATTAAAGGGGTATGCGACTCATTTTCTTCACTATGTAATTCCCATAAATTATATTGCTTTTTTTGAGTATTCCTAAAACGCTCGTATTTGCCGTCGGTATCCTCAAATTTTTTGTAAAATGAAAACTTTTTTGATTTTATGTTTTCTTTTATTAAATCAAAAAACTGAATTAAATCTCCATCAGTAGTTACCGCTGCTCCTTGAGTAATTTCAATACTCGACACCGCTGTTTTATCTGTAGTGAATTTTGGAGTTACCTGAAACCCACAGGCTATTCCAACACCACTTAAGCCTAGTCTCGACAAACGGTTTTGATCTTCAAAATAGTCGATAAATGTATTGAGTTGTGTTTCTGTTAACACTTGATTAGCATTAAACTTACTATATTCAGTTGTAATTTCTCTTAGTTTCAGGTTAGTCGTTTCCATACGTATTATGTTTTGGCTGTGTTAATAAATAAACACGTACTGTTTTTATGAGTTTTCTTCGTTATTATTTTCTTTTTCTGATTGTATGTTTCCTATACTAGATTGGTTTAGTATAATTCTTCCTTCTAATGCTTCGTCTTCTGCATTACAATCGGTTAATCTCCCTGATGGATAGATAGTATTTAATTGCTGTATAGCTTGTATTAAATCTAACAGCTCGTTATTTTCTAAAGGTTGTTTTTGTTCTAAGTTTGTTTTTGTATACAAGTATGTTTTGTATGCGTTTTCGAACTGTAACAAATCGTTTTCTTCATCTGCAACAGTTCCTTTTCTCTCTCCTACCCAACAAATTCTCGGTAAAATGTGAGATGGAAGTTCTTGCCTGATAACATCTTCCATATAGCGTCTAAAATCTGGGTTTGAAAAACGATATGTATATCCTGGTAAAACAATACTGACTCTATAAGAATAAGGATCAATCGTTCCACAATCTTCACAATCTTTTGCACAAATAGGTAGGAAGTTTTCTATTTTGTTACTCGTGTTTTTTGGTCGTAAAATCATCTGTTCTTCATTATAAATCCCTTTTTCTAAAAAATCTTTTTTTAGTAGGCAGAGAAGTTTCTTTAAAGCATTCTTTAATGCGTTCCTATTTTCATATTCACTTGACTTTGCAAGACTCGATTCACTGTTATCTTCATGCTTTTCACGGTTAACTATATTAAACCAATATTTTACAGAATTTGGTTGTTTTGATAATGTAGCATTATGGATTCTTATGTGCCCAACTCTCTTTTTATCTACAATATCTTTTTTAAATGCTCTCTCTAAATCAATTTCTTTTATTTGTAAAACTTGCTGTGTAATTAAATAGAAACCTTCTACTGCAATTTTTTCACTTGCATAGTTTTCTTGGGCTGATAACAAGATGTTTCCATCATTATCTCGTAATTTCCATCGATAGGTATTGCTTCCTTCTATTTCTTCGTATATTTCAACATAAGACTCTGTAACATCTGGGCGCAATAGCATATGCTCTACTAAAAACATTCCTTCTTCTGTGAAATCTTTTTTTAGAAAAGAAATTATCTCTAACAATGCTTCTTTTAAATCATTGATGTTAGTATAGTATTTGTATTGCTTTGCAATGATGTAATCAGAACTACTCTTTGGCTTTTCTGGATTGATAACATCAAAAGAATACTTTACTGGAATAGAAGGTTTTGATGGTGTAGATTCATGAATTCTTATGAATCCAATTTGCATATTATTTGTAATATCCTCTTCAAAAGCTTCCTTTATATCTTTTTCCTTGGTTTGCACAATTTGTAATACTGCAAAGTATAATTCTTCAATAGCTAAAACTTTTTTAGCATAGTTTTCAGTTGCTGATAGTAATATGTTTCCATTAGTATCTTTTAATCTCCATCTATATCTGTTACTACCCTCTGATACTTCATAAATATCTACACTGGTTTCCGTTAAATATCTTCTTTTCTCATTGGAAATCCCCATTAAACGTGCTATTCGTTTTTGAAATCCAGATACGTTATTTGTATACCATAATTTATCTTGGTTTTGTTTGTAATAGTTAAAAGCAAGCCCTTTTTCACTACTAATCACTTTATAATCTTTTAAAAAGGCTTCTTTGTTTAATAGTACAATTTCATCAGTTGCTGTTCCATACAACGCTTTCATAATAAATGTGTATTCTCCAAATCGTTCTGCAAAACGCGCTAACAAATGATCTAAAATAGAATTTCTGCGTTCCACATTGTTATCAAACTGATTGAATAAAAGCTTTGTTAATTCATCATCATTTGATTGTGGATATTCACTTATAAGCTCATCAAAATCTTTAATGTCTTTTATCGCTTGTGTAAAAAATGTTCGCGTTTCTTGTCCGCTAATAGACAATAATGTTTTTACTTCTGATAAGTGTTTGAAATAGGTTGCTAAGATTTGATCGAAAAATGTTAGATAGGCTTTTAATTGTTTTGCTTTTGCTTTCCTTTCATTCGTAACATGTACGGCTAATCCTTCTTGACCGATTCCATAAGTATCCGGGAAATCATTTTGAATAGTAGTGTACTCGTTAGCTCCTATTGAACTTCCTTTTGGCAACGATAAAACCTTGTCTTCATCTGCTATTTGTTGCGATTCTATTTCATCTTCTTTTAATTGTTTTAAATACTCATCTACTCTATCATAGTTTAAGTTGAGAGGAAGGAATCCTTTGCTAAAATTAAACGTACTCTTTTCACATAACACAGGTTTTTTATCAGGGTCAATACAAACTACCCATTTATTTTCTTGGACTATATTTTCATCACAAAAACCTACAGAGATGTCTTTAATTAATTTTACCCCTTCAATGTTCATGATAATTTTCATCACATCTGAAAGACGCACTTCTTTTCTCAATTCTGCTTTTTTCAGTTCTTTTACATCTATAAATCCATTCTTTAAAATAGGTCCATCAAAAACCTCATCAGTTGCATACCCTTTATCTAGCATTTGCTGAATTGAATAGAACTTTAAAGATGGAGATAGGTAGTTTTCTATTTGGAATAAAATATTAGCATATACCCACTCTTCATCTGCTTCAGGAATTACATCAACATTAGCACAAATAGCAATCGGTTGCGTGTCTACTTCTTTTATTTCTATTAAATCTTCACATAAATTTCTATTCTCATGATAAGCTGTTTTGATATTCGGAAAAATCTGCTCTTTTGTATAACCTTCTTCTAAATCAACTAATAGAGAATACAGTCCCTTTAATTTAAAATCTTTTTGAAATTCTGGTAGAATGTCTTCAAACTTTTTATAGCTTAATTTGTTATTCTTGCAATCAACAAACACTTGTTTGTCATAAATTCGTAGCCAACAATTTTTTACTCCTTCTAAATCAATAAACAATTTTCTATAGTCTAATTCATTGACTGGTTTGGTTGGGAAAATTTCTGAAGCTTTGTAAAATTGTGCTTGTAGCGATAAATTCGAATCTTTGGATGCTAATAAGTTTTCCAATGGTGTATCAATACGCATTCCTAAATCCGTAATGGCATAACACAACATTTCCAAAATAGTAACTCCTGGATCATGTGAATTGAAGTCAGTCCATAACTTACCTCCTAATTTTTCCAAATAAGAGATTCCTTCTTTTCTTAAAAAAGAAAAATCTAAGTCATCTTTGGTAGATATATTCTTTGGTATATTGATATGTTCATTTATAGCTGACATGTTTGTTCTATGATTTTTTTAGTTCCTTTACAGGTAGTTAATACAGTACTTACATTATGTGTTTTAGCAGATACTAATATTGATTTTGGATTACTTGGTTCTATTTTGTACACCTTGGCATCACCATTCATGGTTACATTCTGTAAATAATCTACATAAGTCAGTTTTTCTAAGTAGTCAATCAATATGCTTTTGTGCAGCATAATCCCGAAGGTTACTTCTTTGGTCTCGTCAAACGCCCAAGGTGATAGGAATTTTGTGATGTCAGTTTTTAGCTGCTCTGTGTAATAGTTTTCATCATATCCTTCATAAAAACTAACTTCTAAACCAATCGTTATTTCTTCATAATTAGGATTGATAACTTCAGCATTTACATGCAAGGTGTTTAATGAATTGATATAATTCGTAACACTATTTAAAGTAGCTTTGCTAACTCTTGGTTGATAAATATCAAATACATTTTTATTTACGGTATCTGGCACCACAATTAAAGTAACATGCCCTGCTGCTGTAAAACTTGTTTCTGAAGTATGATTTAAACACTTCACTTTATAAATTTCAGGGAACTCCTGAAGAATTAAGTGTTCATAATCCCATAAAGTTATAGCTCTGTTTTTGTGACGTAAACGCTCGCTTATTCTTCTATAAAAATTAGCATCAGATTCTTCTGTGCTTCCTCCAAATGCATTGTAAGGCTGTGAAACTGATTTTATTTGCGGAATGCGTGTCACCATTTTTTTGATGGTCTCACAAGGCAACCCGTTTTTTAAATGGCTTACCTCATTATCATTATTTTTGAAGGTAGCCAATACTGCTTGAGCGTGAATTCCAATTGCTTTACATACTGCATCATATGACTTATTCATCTGGGCTCTAATCCAAGTATAGCCTGATGGTAATAATGTATTATTTGAAGTAGCTTCTTTAGGTATTGAAAACGTAACAATTCCTGATTTTAAGAAGTTGTCTGTATTATTAGAAATGATATTATTCTCTAACGTTTTCCATTTATTATTACATAATATCGACCAATTTATCTTTTCGTTTTCTCCAAAACTTTCTACTAGTGGGTTTTCACTTCCTACTAATACTTGGATTAACAGTGAAAGATTTTGCTGAGGCTCTACATTTTCTATTCCTAAAAATAAGTGACCTCCTACACAGTATTTTGGCACTAGTGTGGTTTGAATAACATCTTTATCAAAAAGATCTACAATTCCTTTTTCTTCTTGTAAATACTTTTTTTCTGCGTAATTTTCTTCATGTTGCCCAAAAGGATGTTCATGAAACAGTTGAATACGATTTCCTTCTAAATCCATTTTTTCCAGAAGCATCGTTTCTTCTGCTGAATAATTTACAGAAATTGATTCAACCAAAGGAGTGTAAGGTTCATTAGGAAAAATAATATCTTTATCATTTGCACTTACTGCTAATGCATAAAGTTTAGAGTATAATTCGTGTAAAAAGGATTGCTCTAAACTAAGTTGTAAGGCTTCTGCTTTTCCTATTTCATAAGCATTTGCATTATTTTCTACTTCAAACTCTGCCGTATAGCTTACCTCATCAGTTTCTTCATCTATCTCTTTTATAAAGAGATTTTTTATTTCTCCTACAGTTTCATTGGCTTCTCCCGCAACGTGTAATAATCGTTTTTCTACTTTAAAATGCGTTTCATTATTCACCAATAAGGCTCTTTCATCTATATTTTTATTGAGTACATCAATATATTTATTGATTGATGAATAGTTTGATGATGTTACATATGCTTGATACCATTCTTTAAAATCTTCTGGAGTATTTTTCCAACGTAGATTTACTTTAAAATCTTTCCATTTTTTTGAGAAGGCTTCTTTATAACTTACACTAAAATTAGATCCTTCAATAGGACGTGTAGTAAAAGGGTGAAATGGTTTTTTAGTTCTTACCACTCCATTATCATTTTCAACGGTTGCTGATTTTACTCCTTTGACATCTGTTTTTATAGTTACTTTTTCAAGTGTATTACCTGCCAACAACCTATAAAAATCATATCCTTTCGTGTTAGAGACATCAAAAACAAAACGAACTAATGGATATGATGTATCGTATTTTTCAAGTAAAAACTCTTCATTATATGCTACCAACGCTTCTGAATCAAGTCCTAATGTAAATGTAAAACTTACTTCATTGGTAATTTCCAAATTACCTTCGTTCACATGGTTAATTGCGATTAATGTTGGTGTTATCCATTTTTCATTTCCACTTCCAAAAAGCTGAATGGTTGGGATTAATTCACTTACCTCAAAAGATGATTCTTCAAAATTGTTTTTAAACTTAATAGTAACCGTTACTGTTCTATCTCCTTCTTGTAACCACAACATCGGTGAAGCAATAGAAAACCCAAGTTCAGCATCTGGCAACTCAGTAGCATTCTTTTCACTTGCTGGATACCCAAAAGGGTACCAATATGGTTCGTCTTCTGGTAATTCCTCTTCAATCCCATCTTTCGTATTTGCTACCTCACTTACTTTTATCTTTTTTAATTCTGCTGTGTTGTTGTTATAAATTGTTTTTATAACTCCTACTGATGCTTTATTAACAATTAACTCTTCTTCTGTTTCGTATACTAACGGATTCCCAAGACTGTCTTTTTTCGCATCCAATAAAGTGCCTTCTTCTATTCGTTCATCCGTTATTTTTTTAGCTAGTTCAAAAATTACATGTGCTTGATCTGGAATTGGTTCTCTTTTTTGAACTTGAAGTATTTCTTTGTAATAAAAATCTAAGTGACGTTTGGTTAAATTGTTAAATCGTTCTTTTGAAAGTTCTAATAACTTTAAAAAGCACACGAATAAAGTTAAGTGCGGACTTAATTTTCCTTCTTGGGTATACCCCTCAAGAGTTGTCTGAATATTCTCTTTTAATTTATTGTATTCTCTTGTTCCTCTAAAAGGGATATTGTCAGTGGTTAGTTTTTTGAAAAAATGTTGCCAATCTCCTGAAGCTTTTTCGTGATTTTCTGTAGGAAAATAATTTAGCTTTTTGGCAAAATTATAGGCAAACAATATCCAATCTTCTATAGTAAAATCGTGAAGTTCGAAATTTTCAGGATTCAATGCTTCAATGTATCGTAGCTCTTGACCTGTTCCACTTCGTTGTAATATGTTAGATATGATTTTACTCATGATATATCTTAGTTTATATTGGTTCCTTCCCCTTTATAAAAAGGGAAAACCACATTGGTTCTACTATTCGTAGCTCTAATTCTATATTCAATTTTTATGACCAACATTCCTTCTAAAGGATCAGTTTCTGAAACATCAATACGGATAACATCTATTCGAGGTTCGTGATATAAAATTGCTGTTTCTATTAAATCTTTGGCATAGGTTATTAGCGTTCTATCTAACTTTTCAAAAAGAAGCTCTTGTAAGTTGCAACCGTAATTAGGTAGCATAACACGTTCTCCTAATCGAGTAGTTAACAGTATTTCTAAACTACTTTTAATGTCTTCTTCTTCAGAAATCATAATGACTTCACTTAGATCTTTTGAAAACTCTGGCGGAAAACCCCAACCTATTCCTAAAAATGCTTTTTTATTTTCCATTATTATCCTATTAAAACTGTTGGTTCTCCTAACACAATAGTTCCTCCATGTGAAGTACTATCTCCCATTCTTGCTGCTGGCATTCCACCTATTAATACTGTTCCTGAACCAGCCACTATACTATCTGGTGGTCCGGTACAAGTAGCCATATCACCTACTCTAGCTGCTGGTAATCCTCCAATTAATACGGTAGATTCTCCTGCTGGTAAAATTGGTCCTCCAACGTGAGGAACCGTTCCTGTTACCATTGGGCATACATGCATGTCTGTTATTCTTGCTGCTGGATTCCCCATTTTTTTAATTTATTTGAACTAATGAGCCTTTTAAAACTGCTATAGCGCTTGTTGAAACTTCTGCTCCAGCACTGCCTTCTGCTTTAAATTCTGCATTTGCTGCTATACTCACATTAGTTCCTTCAATAGTTACATCTCCTGACGCTTTTAATGAAATATCTCCAGCACTTTCCATTGATATTCCATCGCTGTTTATCGTAATTATATTAGAGTTATCATCTTCAATCGTTATGGCTCCTTCATCTTCATCCAGCGTAATCATTTTTCCTGCGGGTGTTTCAATGGTGATTATTTTTTTGTCGTCATCAAACAATACCTTCATTTCACTTCTTGTAATGATTCCTTTTTCGTGATTATCATCGGTTGCTGTGATTGGAGATGGTTTTGCGCTACTATGCAACATTCCTAAAACAATAGCATCATTAGGATCATCATTGATAAACCCTACAATAACCTCATCTCCTATTTCAGGACGAAAGAAAATGCCTCTATTTTCTCCTGCATCGGATGAAGCTACTCTACACCAAATACCTTCTTCTTCGTTATTTACTATGGGAATTTGTACCAGAATTCTATCTTCTCCATCAGGATCTTCTTCTAATTGAGAAACAATTCCTACTTGTAAGCCTTGAATAGCTGGTAATAATCCTGAAGCTGGTTTTGCTGAGATTTCAAAGGTTTCAGAAAACCACTCTGTTGATAATCCAAACTGTGCATTGACTACCCAATTTCCTTCTGAAATTACATGTTGAATTCCTGTTACATATACATTTCCGTTAAATCGATCTCCTACACCTTCTAGCTTTAAGATAGTGTTTGGTTTCACCGACGGGATTCCTTGAAACTTTACACGTCCTCTTACTTTTGCCAATTGTTGAAATAACCATTTGGCATCTGCCCAATCTTGCAGTTCGGTATCGGTAACAACACCTCCGTGTCGTAACTCCATACTTTCTAAACCTATCGTTTTGTTTAAATCTGAAACAGATAAGTTTCCGTTTAAACTTACATTTGGGTCTTTCCCTTCAATTTCTATTACTTCTTGGTCGGCATGATTCCAACTATAAGCAGCTACTTTTTTTACTTGATGACGAGCATCAATTTCTGCATCAAAGTCTAATAACGAACCCCCAAAGGTTACGGTTTCAATTTCTGACTGACTGACGTTGGGTTTGGCTACGATTATAGTTCCATCATCCACAAAACACAGTTTCCCATTTGCTTGTGCTCTTGAAACCACAAAATCCCAATCTGACGCATTGTATTGTACTAATTCTGCATGGTTATAATTGGTAGCCTCTACATCTTTAGATAAACCATATTTTCCTATAATTTCTTCAAAAATGTCGCTATCGGTACTTTCATAGAAGTATTTGCTTTTTCTACCTACGGTCATTTTTACCGCTTCATCTTTACATTCAACAATTAACTGTGCTGAACTGGCTCTAATTCTTAGATTATGTTTGATAACAATTCCCTTGAAAATGGTTTCTTCATCAGAATGGTAACCTGCAGTAATTTCAATTTCTTTTCCAGGAATTAACAACTCTTCATTACTTAATTTAAAATCTCTCTGTGAAGCTTCTCCATCAATTAAAATAATTTGAGCCGTTGGTATTTTATTTACTTCTTTTGAAACAGTAATATTTTTCACCTCATATTGTTTGGAAAGTTCTTCTCCTCCAATCAAGATTTTAAAAGTGACTAAATCGGCACTTTTTGAAGTTTGTATAGTTCCTGTATTATTCATTTATGCGAATTTTTGTAAGGGTGGAAAAAAAATTTCTTTCCCAGGTTGTAATTTCCTGAACTGCATTATTTTATTAACACGAGCTACTTCCAAATAATACTTGGAGTCTCCATAAATACGATGACACATAAGTGGCAAAGTGTCTCCTGATTTTACTTTACGATAATGTGTTAAATCTGGTGATTGATTATTTTCCCTTGCTACTCTTAAATCATCATCAATAGTACCTTTTACCTTAAGCTTTGCACTGGCACGTAATGGTGTTCCATCTGGTGCAAACAATTTATATTCTATAGAAAGATCGACTAAAGAGCCTTTAAAAAGGAGAGCTCCCCATTTAATCATTAAATAGTTAGGTTTGTGCTCCTCTCCTTTATATTCGAATACAATTTTTTTGAATGCTTCTATTTTATCTATGATTCCATCTTTTAGATCACTTTTTCCGTCAATGGCTCCACTACTATCAAACAACAGATCTAAATCTAATTCTTGAGGAGGTATTCTTGTAAACTTAGGCTGAGAACCACTTGTACCTTGCCCTTGCTCTTCAGTATATTCTGGCTTATAAGCAATCATATACTTTTCTGGGTTTATAAGTGTTGTAAACTCTCCATTGGCTACTTCATCCTTAAACTTATCGTCAGAATAGGCCTTTATTACTAATTTTTTTAACTCTCCTTGACTCATTATCGTTGTTTTTGCCTTTCAAGAATATCCATTACTTCTTCCACACATGCTGAAACTATAGCTGCAGTATTTCCGTTTTTTGATCCACTTGTTTTTCCTTGTGATTCTGATTTCTCATCCACATTAATCTTAATATGTAATTCTTTGATGGTTATAGGCATCTTATACTATTTTAAAATAATTATAGGTTAACTCAAGTGTTTCAATAACCAGTTTACTTTCTTCAGCGTTAAAGTCACCTACATTCCATTTTACAGGATATGCATGTTTTACATTCCAAGTTTGTATGGCTTGTTCGTCTTCTCCTAATAACATTACATTGATGTTTACGGGTTGTATTTCAAAGTTTCCTAAAGCTTTTTTACACCACTTGATTACTTCCGAGTCTACAAGCATCCCTCTTTTCAGTACTAAATTTGGGTATTTGGAACGTACAGGTATTTTGTGTTTGAATCTATTTTCTCCTCCTTCGGCTATTTCTTCAGTTTCAAGGTCTACCGTGAGACCTGAAACTGATTGAAATGAGTTGTCGCCGCTTGAAGTTGAGATATCTTCAAACTCTACTTTAAAACTAAATCCTACTGGTGGATGATAGCTCATTACGATGACATTTTTAGCTTCTCAATTGCCCATTCAGCAGTTTCAATGGCTATTTCATTACCATCAGCTTTTAAGTCTGTAGGCTGTACTTTAGTGATATAAGCATTCTGAGCTTCCCATACTACTGCTGGTTGCCCAGTCTCATCTAATAATTTAATGGTTAAGTCTCCTCTAAACTGCTCACCTCCTTCTTGGAAATAAACTGTTTTAGCCCATTGTTTATAAAACTGTTTACTTTCATCTACAAAGGTTCCTCTCTTCATAGTAATGTTACTATACTCGAACAATCCTGGTTGTTTTGATTTGTGGTATTCTTTATCTGCTCCTCCACGATATTCTATTACTTTATTATCAAAACTTAACCCTGATACTTCTGTACAATTAAATTTCGTATCTCCAAAGGTTACCTCGAAGGAAAACTTTGGCATTGGATATGATTCTGCCATGATTCTTTATTTTTTATTTATAATTTTTTGGTTAGTTAGTTTACTTATGCTTCTTGCATTTTGTGAGAGAATTTAAGGATGATAAATTCAGCTGGACGTACTACTGCCATACCTATTTCTATGATCATATTTCCTTCTAAAACATCTTGAGCTGTCATGGTTTCTCCTAAACCAACACTTACATAAAATGCTTTTTCTGGAGTAGGACCTGCAAGTGCTCCTGCTCTCCATTGTTGTGTTAAGAAATTATCAATCATTGCTTTTACACGTACCCAAGTATTTTTATCATTAGGTTCGAAAACAAATTGTTCTGTTGCTTTTTTGATTGACTCTTCTGCCATGTTGAAGAAACGTCTTACAGATACATATCTCCATTCGTTGTCGTTTCCTGCAAGGGTTCTCGCTCCCCATACTAGATTTCCTTTACCTACAAAAGATCGAATTGCATTTATTGATTTACCTGCTACTGTATCTACATTCAAGTCCCTTTGTGCTTCGTGAGAAATGTTAACGGTTGGCTCAATTACATAATTTAAACTTACATTAGCTGGTGCTTTCCATACACCTCTATCAGAATCAACTCTTGCATAAACACCTGCTATGGCACTACTTGGAGGTAATATTAATGGTAGGTTGGATATTTCAGCTTTTATTTGATTATAAAGAGCATCATCTTCAGTTTTTATAACATCTAACGCCTTTACTGTGGCACTTCCACTAGATGTAGGTAAGTTTGTTATTAAATCATTAAGCTCTCCTGAAGCTATTAATGTGTTAATTTTATCTACGATAGAGTCTGTAGAGCCATTATGAATTCCAAGAGCTCTCTGTAAAGAAGGATTGTTTGTTGTAGTTTCTGAGATTTCATTGAAAACTGTAATTTTAGAATCATCGTCATTCAGACGATCCTTCACTTTATTTAATTCTAGCTGTAATGTTTCGATCTCATTAGTTATCCAAGTGTCTAAAGCATTTGCTTCAGCAACTGCAGCACCATCTGTTCTTGCCAAATTTAATGCTTTGTTCAACTCAACTTCTAAGTTGCTTAAGTAGTTTTTAATGCTATTAATTCTTGCTACTATATTAGGAACTTCGGCAACTGCATCTGTATTTTCATCGGGCCCAGACAGATTATCAACAGTAGTAGATATTGCTACAATCTCTGTTAAAAAAGTAGATAAATCGGTCGTATCTATTCCCGTTGCAATCAACTGAGCTTCTGCTTGAATATTTCTGGGTAACGCTGTACTTATTGTAACATTTGTAGAAGATTCATCATAACTATAATCTAGAATAGTTTTTATAAATGGATAATAAGCGGCTCCATATTTAAGATAATTTTTGTCTGAACTTATTCTATCTCTTAAAATGCCTACGTTTGGAAAAGAAGCGTCTATAGTATCATAGGTTCTAGTATCTATAATTGTAAAACGGTCTTGTAATTCATTACATTGCGTTAACGCTGAGTTATATAGGCTGTAAAAAGTGGTATCATCTGTTAATGCAGTTGCATCAGGAAACACTATTAAAGTTACTTCATCTACTTTTCTTACTTCAGCTAATCCATCATTAAAATCTGAATCGGAAGTAATGGCTGTTACTTGCGAATCGTTACCATCTAATAAGTTTGATTCACCATACCTACCTACAGAAGTAATATAGCAAGGACCGCCTCCATTGGCAAAGTATAATTGTAAACTATAGTACATTAAAAAAGGTGACTTTTCTGCACTATTTGGAGCTTCTACAGACACTTTTCCATCTTCTACAGTTACCTCAATGCCTGTTTCTGCTTTTGCCACACCAAAGTACATTTCATACTCTAACATAGAGCTGATTCGTGTAGGTGTTCCTTTTAAATCTCCTTTTACTTTTCTGGTTGCCTTTTCAGTATAACCTATAAAAGCTGGAATTGCTGTTTCTACTTGAGCTACCGAAGGCGGAAACTTTACAATTTCCTCTACGTAGACTCCTGGTGTTTTGTACGCTGACATAATTACTTGTTTTAAATTTTAATTTTTGTTTATATAAATACTTCCGAATAATAATCTTGTGATTCTTTCTTAATACTTTCAGGAGTAGGATTAGGGAAATAATAATCTTCTTGTGGTTCTGGTATAACGTCTTGTTTATCTACTTCTACACGCCCATTAAGTGTCAATGGTTTTTCTTCTGACGTAGTCATTACAAGGTTTTCACTTCTTTTTGTGTAACGCCAAAATGTATTCCTATTTTCAATGCAAATAGTAAACTCAGGAAACTCTTTTAGCAAGCATTGTTGTGATACGTCAAAGACTTCTGTTTCTTCATTCTTGGCTAATACTTCCTCTGTTAAATTGGTATTGTTGTCTCCTGATATCTGGATTTGAACAACACCTATTACCCCATTATTTTTAATTCTTTGCACAAAAGAATTGATGGCAACTATCACCTTTTGCTCTTCTTCATTTAGAGGAATGGCGTTCGTTATTTTAGTCTCTATAACATCTAATTCTGAAATATCAATGTTTGCTATAGTTACTAAGTTTGGCGTAGTTGTATCAAACTCCTTTTCTCTTTCTAGTTGATGTAAAAGCTTTCTTGTTTCGCTATCTGAAATCAAAAATGAGCTCCATTTTTTTACTTCTGAAATTGCTTCAAATAAATTGATTGCTGAGGAACTTTTGTTTGATAAGTAATATAGTTGCTCCTCCTTCTTTTCAATTATGTCTGAAAAATTTTCAAAATAAGGATGGTGTACTTTTAAGTAAAAAGTTAACGTTAGTGAATCAGATAAGGTAATTATTGGACTATATCTATCTACTTCTTGATTTCCTTCTTCTGTAGTTACTTTTATTGTTTCTGTTAGTACTCGAACTCCCTTTTTATGGTTTCTAAGTAATAGTCTGTGATTTTTTAAACTTTTTCTAGTTTCTTCAGTAGGTTGAATTGATAGAAACTTGCTGATATCATATTGTTCTTCTAAACGTTTTTTTTCTTCTTCTGTAAGAGGTGTTACTCCATTATTTCCTCCATTTAATTCGAAAAAAGTTCGTTCTCCTTCGTTTAGGAAGTAAGAGTGGTATATATTGATATTGAACAGTGTTTTATACATAATCTTTTAATTTTTAATTATTGATTGTTGTTCAATACCTGAGACTACTGTTCCTTCATTAGTTACAACATCCCTTTCTATTTCTAGTAATGTTATTTTGTAAAGTACAGATGGGTATTGCTTACCTCCTAAGGTTCCCCATATATAATTTAACTCTTCAAAAGAAGGTGTATATAGTTGGGTAATAAACTTAAACGTCTTTAAGTCTCCTAACCCATCTATACCTTCAAAGTTGGTGTTTTGATGTGTGAATACTTTTTTCCCCTGGAAAAAGGCTAATATTTTTGTTAAACTCTTTAAAGATTCAGCATAACTGGATTTATCTACACTGAATAAAACATAAAGGTTTAAATATACTTTTGGGTTTCTGTAACTAACTGTAGTTCCTTCTACACGATTATTAGAAGTATTTTTTAGCGCAAATTCTTCTTGTGTATTGATTAATGTTAATGAAATATCTGGAGTGTTTGCTGGGGAATTTCCATCTCCGTCAGCCATAGCTATATTTGATAGGTCTACAGCTTTTTCATCGAAATAATCATTTAATTCTTCGGTAATGATTTGTAATATTTCAAAAATCATTTTAATAGTAAGTTTGGTTAGTTTTGCTTGTAGATTGAAGGGTTAGCAATCAGACATTGTAAAATTAATCGCTCTTCCCAAGAGTAACCGCAATGAAAAACTCTTTTAAAAAAGTAGTTTCTCCTAAATATTTTCTAATAGAATTACAGGTAGTAAAAAGGGGGAAATCACCCTTACTTTTTTAAATAGTAAGGCTTAAATTTTGGAGATACCTAGTAAGTAAAACAAAAAACTCCTTACATAATGTATGCAAGGAGTCTTTCTTTTTAGGTTGTTATTTTTCTATTGAGTTAACTCTCTAAATAAACTTTCTAAGTTTTTATTTTCGGTATTTAATCCTAAAATTTTTAACCCATTTTCTTGTGCAAAGTCAAAAATTACTGGACGCATATCTTCTTTTGAATTAAAAACAAGTATCCAGTTATTTTCTAGAGTGTTTTTATACGATACTATATTAGGTAAGCGTTTTATAAATTGTTCTTCTAATTTATAATCAAACGTTACTTTAATTACTTGTTCATTATCTGTTTTAAGTTCTGAAATAGGTTTGTTAATTACTATTTCTCCTTTATTAATAATTATAACTCTGTCACACATTGCTTCTACTTCTTGCATAATGTGTGTAGATAGTAGTACTGTTTTATCTTTTCCTAGTTCTTTGATTAATTGACGTATTTCAACTAATTGATTTGGATCTAATCCTGTTGTTGGTTCATCTAGAATCAACACTTCTGGGTCATGTAGTATAGCCGCAGCTAAACCAACTCTCTGGCGATATCCTTTAGATAGTTGATTAATTTTCTTGTGTGCTTCAATCGTTAACCCTACTTTTTCAATAGTCTCATTAACCTTAGAGTTTTTTATATTGTGTAGAGATGCTTGAAACTGTAAATACTCTCGCACATACATATCCAGGTACAACGGATTATGCTCTGGTAAATAACCTATCTTTTTTTGTGCTTCAATAGGATTTGATATTACATCAATTCCACTTACCAATACAGTTCCTTCTGAAGGCTGAATAAACCCTGTTAAGATTTTCATTGTTGTAGATTTCCCAGCTCCATTGGGGCCTAAAAAACCAACTATTTCTCCTTTTTTTGCTGAAAAGGAAATATTATTTACTGCTTTTTGTGTTCCGTAAGTTTTTGATATTTCAGTAAGTTGTATTGACATTTTGAGTTTTCTGAGTATAAGGATGAAATTCTAAAACAAGTTTAGGATAACAAAAGTTAACGCTTCTCATAAGAAACGAAGCTATAGTCATATTTATTTTTTTCATCAGCTTTAAAATCTTCCCTTGCTACTTCTTTCCATATTTCCATATTTATTTCAGGGAAAAAAGCATCTGCTTCGAATTCGTGATGTATAAGAGTTATATCTAACCTATCAACTAAATTTTGTTCTAAAGCATCCTTATAAATTTGTGCTCCACCTATAATAAATACATCTTTTCCTTCAGTCAACTCTATAGCTTGCTCAATACTATTAGCCATTAAACAGCCATCAACAAAGTAATTATTGTTTCGAGTAATTATTATAGATGTACGATTAGGCAAAGGTTTTCCAATACTTTCAAAAGTATTTCGTCCCATTAAAATAGGATGCCCTGTAGTAACTTTTTTAAAGCGTTTTAAATCGGCAGGTAAGTGCCAAATTAAGTCATTATCTTTCCCTAAAGCATTGTTTTTTGCAATTGCAGCTATGAGTGTAATCATAAGTTTAGTTTGTGTGGCTTACATATTTTTCACCCATTCTTTAATATATCCTGTAAGATCTCTTTTCTCTGTTGTAGCCTCTTCAAAAGTTTCATTTTTCATGTTATCAACCAACGTGTGGATTGCTTTTAACACATTTTCATCATTAATTTCGGCTATTTTATCGTAGAGATCTTCTTTTAAAACATCAACGTCTATATTCATTTTTATAACTTTTTTAGTGATTTCTTACAAAGCTACTAAACAATATATATAAAATAAAGTTAAATTAGACTGCCACAACTCCTTTTATGTGAGGATGCGGATCGTAACCAACCAATTCAAAATCTTCAAAAGTAAAATCTTCAATATTTTTTATGGCTGAATTAATTTTCATTTTAGGAAGAGGTTTTGGTTCACGTGATAATTGCAACTCTAATTGCTCCATATGATTATTATATATATGGGCATCACCAAATGTGTGAATAAATTCTCCTGCTTCATAACCACAAACTTGAGCAACCATCATTGTAAATAAAGCATACGATGCAATATTGAAAGGAACTCCTAAAAATATATCTGCACTACGTTGGTATAATTGACATGAAAGTTTCCCATCTGCTACATAAAATTGAAAAAAGGCATGACATGGTGGAAGTGCTGCTTTACCATTCACTACATTTTCTGCAAATGACTTTGATGTATCTGGTAACACAGAAGGGTTCCATGCTGACACTAACATCCTACGGCTGTTTGGATTACTTTTTAAGGTTTCAATGACTTCTTTTAATTGATCTACTTCATCACTATTCCAATTACGCCACTGATGTCCGTACACTGGACCTAAATCACCATTTTCGTCAGCCCATTCATTCCATATACGTACACCATTTTCTTGCAAATACTTAATATTTGTATCACCTTTTATAAACCATAGTAATTCATAAATAATCGATTTTAGGTGTAACTTCTTAGTTGTTACCATAGGAAACCCTTCACTTAAATCAAATCGCATTTGATATCCAAAAACACTTTTAGTTCCTGTTCCTGTTCTATCTCCTTTCTCGTTTCCGTTTTCTAAAACGTGTTTTACTAAATCGTGATACTGCTTCATCCTTCTGCTTTTAATCGTTAAAATTCTTGAACTGTTTAACAACGTAAAAATAAAAAAGCATCTACAAAAAATGTAGATGCTTTTAAAATTATATTAATAAGTTATCAACTATAACTATGCCCAAACGCAAGTTCCGTTACTTTGACAGTAACCGTAGTCACAAAACTCTTGACCATTTGCAAATCTTGTACAACACATGCGTGTACCTTTACAATAGGTATAACGACCTCCGCTAACTTGGTTTTGCTCATTTTTTGATAACACTTTAATTCCTTTTAAACTTTTAAGTTTATTCATGATAGATTTAATTTGGGGGTTAATATTGGTATAAATATATCAAAAAAAAAGAATAAACAAAACTATTGTGTTAAAAAACAACCAATTACCTATAACCTTTTATTTTTATCCTATAATCATCCCTGCTATGGTTGCAGACATTAGCGAAGCAATTGTACCTCCAACTAGGGCTTTCATTCCAAACTCAGATAAATTTTTACGTTGACCTGGTGCTAAAGAACCTATTCCTCCTATTTGAATTCCTATAGAAGCAAAATTGGCAAAACCGCACAACATATACGTAGCCATAATTACTGACTTGTTATAGGTTAAATGTGTAGCGCTTGCTGCATTTTTTAAATCAGCTAACTGGATATATCCTACAAACTCACTTGCAGCTAATTTAATACCTAATAGCTGTCCCATTAATGCCATATCTTCTTTAGCAACACCAATTAACCACATTAAAGGAGCGAAAGCATAACCTAAAATAAATTCTAATGACAATGCATCATAAGGTGTAGTTCCTTCAATTAATTTATTCAAGGAAGTAAATTTCCAATCAAAATATTCAATTCCATCAAAACCTCCTATACTTCCTAAAATACCATTTATCATGGCTATAAAAGCAATAAAAACTAATAACATAGCTGCAACATTCATTGCCAATTGTAAGCCTTCAGTTGTTCCATTAGCTATAGCATCTAAAATATTTGAACCAATTTTTTCTGATGAAACCTGTACATCTGTATTTACTTCTTCAGTTTGTGGGTATAATATCTTGGAAATAATAATAGCTCCTGGTGCTGCCATTACAGATGCTGCTAATAGGTGTTTTGCATATAATAAGCGTAACGCTTCATCATCTCCTCCTAAAAACCCTATATAAGCTGCTAATACTGCTCCTGCTACGGTTGCCATTCCTCCTATCATTACTAACAAGATTTCAGAACGGTTCATTTTTTCTAAGTATGCCTTAATTAATAAAGGTGCTTCTGTTTGACCTAAGAAAATATTTCCTGCTACTGATAAACTTTCAGCTCCTGATATTTTTAAAAACTTAGATAATAACCAAGCTAAGCCTTTTACTACTTTTTGTATTAGTCCTAAATAAAACAATACTGATGTTAATGCCGAGAAAAATATAATGGTAGGTAGTACTTGAAAAGCAAAGATGAATCCAAAAGAATCCATATCAGCAACTAAACCGCTAAATAAAAACTCACTTCCTGCTCTTGTAAAGTCTAACACACTTACAAACAAGCCTCCAACTAGCTCAAATGTTTTTTGAACAAAAGGAACTTTTAAAACCCCAATTGCTATTAATAACTGAAAAGCCAACCCTAATCCTACTGTTTTCCAATCAATACCTCTTCGGTTTGCACTAAATAAAAAAGCAATAATTAGTAATGTTATCATCCCTAGAGCTCCTCTCCACAAACTTTGCATCGAAAAACCTTGACTTGGAATTATCTTTTTTGTTTTACTGACTACTTCTTCAACGTCTTTCCCTAAAACAACTATTGGTTCTGTTGTGAAATTATATAGTATGTTTTTTTCTGAGAGAGTTAAAACTTCATCTGTTAATTCAACCACGTTGTAATAACGAACTGTATCGTTGGGTTGCTTGTAGTTAAAAATTAATAAGTTGTTTTGATGAATATAGTTTCCTGAAGCTTGTAAACTATCTTTTTCTACTAAAGAGTATGTAAAGTTTCCTTCTGATAAAGTAAGAATATCTGTAGGATCTATAGAAACAATTGAATCTCCTTCTGTTGTTGTAATTGATGAGAAATTCCACTTTTTTTCAATGCTTTGGCCAAAAGTTATCATCGTAACGCAAAGCATTATGAAAGTAAATAGTTTCTTCATTTTTAATATTTTAAATTAAGAACGTTTGCTGATTTCATCACGAATTCTAGCTGCCAACTCATAATTTTCATTGGCTACAGCATCGTTAAGTTGTTCGTGTAATTCTTTAAGTGACAAGTGTGAGTAATTATCCTTTCCTTCTTCTTCTATTGAAAACTCGATTTCATCTTCATCAGATTCTAAATCTTCTTCAATTGTTAATTCTTCATCCATTTTTAGATAAATACCTGCTTTATCTAAAATGTTTTCATATGTAAAAATTGGAGCTTCAAATCGAACTGCCAATGCTATAGCATCTGATGTTCTTGTATCAATAACCTCTTCTATTCCTTCTCTTTCACAAATTAAGCTTGAATAAAATACTCCATCAACTAACTTGTGTATAATTACTTGTTTAACGGTGATAGAGAATCGATCAGAAAACGTTTTAAATAAATCGTGAGTAAGTGGTCTTGGTGGACGGATTTCTTTTTCTAAGGCTATTGCTATTGATTGTGCCTCAAACGCTCCTATGATTATAGGAAGTGTTCTGGTTCCCTCCATTTCACTTAGCACTAAAGCATATGCCCCACTTTGTGTTTGGCTATACGAAATCCCTTTTATAGTTAGTTTAATTAAACTCATGTACAATCAATCATCATAAAATACAAAAAAACTGTCTAAATTTAGGCCTTTTGCTTAAAATTTTAGACAGCCTTCTAAAGTGGGCACAATTTACTAAAAATTATGAGTTGAACTCTAATTTCTAGAAAAAGAAAAAATTACCACTATTTTATGCTTGTTTAAAAGCTTTTAATTTTTCTACTAACTGAGGTACAACTTCAAAAGCATCACCAACAATACCATAATCAGCAGCTTTAAAGAAAGGTGCTTCTGGATCTGTGTTAACAACTACTTTTACTTTAGATGCATTAATTCCTGCTAAATGCTGAATTGCACCTGAAATACCAATAGCTATGTATAAGTTTGAAGCTACAGGCTTACCAGTTTGACCAACGTGTTCGCTATGAGGACGCCATCCTAAATCAGATACAGGCTTAGAACATGCAGTTGCAGCACCTAAAACATCAGCTAACTCTTCAACCATTCCCCAGTTTTCAGGTCCTTTTAAACCTCTACCTGCAGAAACAACAATATCAGCATCAGCAATAGTAACTTTACCAGTTGCTCTATTAATATTTTCAGATTTCACTCCTAATTCAGGTAATGTAGCATCAAAACTCTCAGCAGAACCACTTACTGAATTTTCATGTGCTCCATAAGAATTTTTAGCAACACCTATTACTTTTTTCTCAGTTGAGATTTCTGTATTGTTGAATCCTTTATTTGAGAATGCTTTTCTCTTAACAACAAAAGGACTAGTGCTACTTGGTAATGCTACCGCATTTGAAGCATATCCAGCTTCTAAACCTACAGCAACTAATGGAGCTAAAGTTAACCCATCAACACTAGAATCGATAATTACCGTGTTAGCTCCTTTTGCTTCTGCTACTTGTTTAATAATTGAAGCATATGCTTTAGCATTGAATGAAGATAAGTCATTCTTTACCTCTACTACTTTCTCTGCTCCGTAAGTATATAATTCAGAAGCATCACCTCCATTAATAGTTAACACTACTAAGTCGCTTCCTAATTGTTCTGCTACTTTTTTTCCGTATGAAACAACTTCAAAAGCTGTTTTTTTGAATTTTCCTTCCGATGAATCGGCAAAAACTAATACAGACATATTTATTTATTTTTTAGTCGTTAGTGGTTAGTTTTTAATCATTAAACACTAACAAGTATTTTTATTCTTTCTTTTAAACTCTATTAAAACAGTTCAACTGATTAAATTACTTTTGCTTCGTTATGTAATAAATCAATTAAATCATCAACATTATCAACTAACTTAACCGCTCCTTTTGGTGCTGGTTTTTCAAAATTTTGAGTTGCTGTTGCTGCTGTTGCTCCAGTTGGCTCTACCACGTTTAATGGTTTTTTACGTGCCATCATAATACCTCTCATATTAGGAATACGTAAATCTTTTTCTTCTACGATTCCTTTTTGACCTGCTATTACCATTGGTAAAGTAGAAGATACTTTTTCTTCACCTCCATCAATCTCTCTATTTAAAGTAACATTTGTTCCGTCTACCTCTACACCAACACATCCATTAACAAAGTTAAAATCTAACAAAGAGGCTAACATTCCAGGAACCATTTGTCCGTTATAGTCTGCTGATTCTTTTCCTGCTAATACTAAATCATATCCTCCATTTTTAACAACTTCAGCTAATTCTTTAGCAACCATAAACCCGTCAGTCGGTTCAGCGTTTACACGAATTGCATCATCTGCACCAATCGCTAAAGCTTTACGTAAAGTAGGCTCTGTAGAAGCTCCTCCAACATTCACTACAGTTACACTCGCTCCTTGCTTTTCTTTAAACCACATGGCACGAGTTAAGCTAAACTCGTCGTATGGATTAATAACATATTGAACCCCGTTAGTATCAAACTTTGTATCGTTATCAGTAAAGTTGATTTTTGAAGTAGTATCAGGTACATGACTGATACAAACTAATATTTTCATATATATCGTTGTTTTAAAGAAACTTAATTTTATGCCACGAAGTTAAGGATTTTTTTTAATTTATTATGCGTGCATAATAAATTTTTTCCTTAACATTAATCAGTCTCAAAATTAAGGTATTATTATTACATAATCATTTGTTGTTTTTAAAACTACAATATTACCCCTATTTTTATTATTTTTGCACTCTTGATAAACAACTACTTATAAAACGTATGAAAACAGTACAATTTAGAGAAGCCGTTTGCGAAGCAATGAGCGAAGAAATGCGTAGAGATGAAAGCATTTATTTAATCGGTGAAGAAGTTGCTGAGTATAACGGAGCATATAAAGCCAGTAAAGGAATGCTAGACGAGTTTGGTGACAAACGTGTTATTGATGCTCCTATTGCCGAACTAGGCTTTGGTGGTATTGCTGTAGGATCAGCAATGAACGGTAACCGCCCTATTGTTGAGTATATGACTTTTAATTTCTCTTTAGTAGGAATTGACCAAATTATTAACAATGCTGCAAAAATCCGTCAAATGAGTGGTGGACAATTCAACTGCCCTATTGTTTTTCGTGGACCAACAGCTTCTGCAGGTCAATTAGCAGCAACCCACTCACAAGCTTTTGAAAGTTGGTATGCAAACTGCCCAGGATTAAAAGTAATTGTTCCTTCTAATCCATACGATGCTAAAGGTTTATTAAAAGCTGCTATTCGAGATGATGATCCAGTTATTTTTATGGAGTCTGAACAAATGTATGGTGATAAAATGGAAATTCCAGAAGGAGAATATATCATCCCTATTGGAGTTGCTGATATTAAAAGAGAAGGTACCGATGTTACGGTAGTTTCTTTTGGTAAAATTATTAAAGAAGCATACAAAGCTGCTGACGAATTAGCTAAAGAAGGTATTTCTATTGAAATTATTGATTTACGCACAGTTCGTCCGATGGATCATAAAGCTATTTTAGAGTCTGTTAAGAAGACAAATAGATTAGTTATTTTAGAAGAAGCTTGGCCATTTGGTAGTGTTTCATCAGAAATTACTTTTAGGGTACAAGACGAAGCATTTGATTATTTAGATGCTCCTATTAAAAGAATTACAACTGCCGACGCTCCTGCACCTTATTCTCCAGTATTATTGGAAGAATGGTTACCTAATGCGAATGATGTTATTTCAGCAGTAAAAGAAGTGATGTACCGCAAGTAATTGAAGAAAAAAGAAATTGAAAAAATAAATTAAAATCCTTTTGACTCAGGTCAAAAGGATTTTGTAGTAAAAAAAATAATGAAACATCTTCTTACCTTATTACTGCTACTAACTACCAGTATTTTAAGTGCACAATTAACTATACAAGGTAAAGTGGTTGACGAATTTGACACTCCTATGCCTTTCGTTAATGTAATTTTAAAAAACACCACTTATGGAACCACGACAGACGATAATGGAAAGTTTTTCCTAAAAACCAACAAATATAGGGGCACACTAGAAATTTCCTTTGTAGGTTTTCAAACTCACACTATTAAAGTGAGTCAAAAAACAAAGTTTTTGAATATTGTTTTAAAAGAAGAAAGTAATGAACTTGAAGAAGTTGTTATCGTTACCAAACCTAAAAAAAGGTTAAAGAAAAAAGAAAATCCTGCTTATAGAATTTTAAAAGAAATTTGGAAACGTAAAAGAAAAAATGGACTTGATTTAGTTGATCATTATCAATATAAAAAAAACACATCCATAGAAATAGGTCTTAATAATTTAGACACTCTTTTCTTAAAAAAGATATTTAAGAAAGAATACAAACAAGCACTTCAAGAAATAAAGTATGATAGCGACGGAATAAATTACTACATACCTATTTATTTAAATGAACAAGTTGCCAATGTGTATGGAGACAACAAAAATAATAATGTTAGAGAAGACATAGAGGCTGAGAAATCAGAAGGACTTAGCGCTCAGGGTTTTATTTTTGACCGAATGGCCAACACCTTTCAAAATATTGATGTTTTTAAAAACAACATTACATTACTTCAAAAGCCTTTTATCAGTCCTTTATCTACTGATGGTTTTTCTACATATGACTATGTTCTTTACGATAGTGTCGTAAACAACAATAAAAAGCTTTACAATATTTATTTCTTTCCAAGGCGCGATGGAGATTTGGCCTTTCAAGGTAATTTTTGGGTAGCTGACAAAAATTTTTCTATCAAAAAATTAAAAATGAAAGTTCATAAAAGTATTAATTTAAACTTTGTGAGAGGACTTAGCTTTGAAAAAGAATTTGAGGTACGAAACGACAGTATTTACATCCCTACCAAAAATGCCTATGAAGGTGATTTTACATTCATCGATAAAAACGAAAGCAATAAAGGATTAACAATTAAAAAAGATATTACTTTTAAGAATTATGTCTTAAACAAAGCTCTTCCTAAAAACTTTTATGAACAAACTATTGAGAAAATTAGACCTGATCAATATGAAAAAGAAGATTCTTACTGGAAAAATATTCAAACCGATGAAAGTAAAAAAACACACAAACTAATTGAAAGTGTTAAAGAAAAAAAACAAATAAAAAATTTAACAGGATTAATAAACACGGTAGCCAGTGGTTATATAAACACCAAACTAGGTGTTCAAATTGGACCTTTGTGGACTGCTTTTGCCAGTAACCAAGTAGAAGGCTTTAGAACTAAAGTTGGATTCAGAACCTTTGTAACCAAAGACGATCGTTTTCGTTTAGGTGGGCATATTGCTTACGGCTTTAAAGACGAACGAGTAAAATATGGTGCAGAAGCACGTTATCTTTTATCTTACAAACCTAGAATTGCCGTTGGAGTTGCATACCAAAACGATATTGAGCAACTCGGTAGTACTCTTTTAAACACAACACAACTTTTAGGAAGAAGCTTTGGAACAACTGCATTATTTTCAAGAGGAGACAATTTCTTTTTATCTGATGTTGAAAAAATAGCTGCAAACTTTGATTATCAAATTCAGCAAAACTTACATGTAGGTTTTAATTTTTCTCACTCAAAAATTAAATCAGCTTCTGAGAAAGATTTCTCTATGAATTACAGAGATGAAAACGGAAATATTCAATCACAAGTTACTGATGTGGCTTCTGATATTTATGTTTCTTTCACTCCCGGAAGGTTTGTATATGGACTGGGGGTAGAAAGGCGTTTTGGACGAAATGTATTCCCTACTTTTGTACTGAACTACCGAAGAGGTTACAAAGGACCTTTTAACGGAACTCACAGTTACGATAAAATTCAGTTTAAATACAGCCAACCTATTTTATTAAGTAAATTCGGAACTTTAGACGCTAGTTTTGAAGCTGGAAAAACATTTGGAACAGTTCCAGTTGCCTTATTAAGCCCTATCCCTGCCAACCAAACATTTTCTTTAGTTAAAGACACTTTCGCACTACTAAATTACTACGATTTTGTAGCTGATGAATATTTGGCAGGACATTTTGAACACCATTTTAATGGTTATATTCTAAATAGAATACCCCTATTAAAAAAACTAAAACTAAGAAGCTTAGTTTCTTTTAGAGCTGCTTACGGGAACATTTCTCAACAAAATAGAGCTATAAATGATGGATTAGTCAATAGTAGTGGAGCGCATAATGTTAACTATAACGCTCCAAACAAACTATATTACGAATACAGTGTAGGATTAGAAAATATTGGATATGGTAACTTACGTTTTCTGAGAATTGACGCTATTTGGAGAAGTAATTATACACCTCCTGCAGGATCAATTGTTGCTCCAACACCTAAATTTGCTATCCGTATTGGTATTAAACCCGGCTTATAATCATACATTTAACCATAAAATACCTTTGTTTTTTCTTTAAAAAAACTAATAAATCACTACTTTTGCAAACCGATTTTTAGAAAACGAAGAAAAGTTTAGAATATATGACCGCAAAAGAAAGAAAAACAGTTGATGTTTTAATTGAAATACCAAAAGGTAGTAGAAACAAGTATGAATACGATTTTGATTTAGGAAAAATTCGTTTTGACAGAATGTTATTCTCATCAATGATGTATCCTGGAGACTATGGATTTATCCCTCAAACTTTAGCGTTAGATGGTGACCCATTAGACGTATTAGTATTGGGTGCTGAACCAACTTTTCCTATGTGTGTTATGGAAGTAAAACCAATTGGTGTTTTCCATATGGCAGACGAAAAAGGGCCAGATGAAAAAATAGTTTGTGTCCCTGTTTCTGACCCAATTTGGAACAGATACAACGATATTACTGATCTAAATCCACACCGTCAAAAAGAAATCACTCACTTCTTCCAAGTATACAAAGACTTAGAAAAGAAAAAAGTTGATATTGGAGACTGGGGTAATGCTGATGAAGCCTACGAAATATTAGATAAATGTTTAGAGCGTTATGAAAATAGCGAACATAAAACAAATGGAGATTTTACTATCTAATTTATAAAAAAACTCCTTTTATAAAACAAAAAACCTCTCAGTTGCAACTGAGAGGTTTTTTGTTTAGTTATTGATTTTGTTATATTTACGAACACTTATAACTAATCAAATAACAATAACATGAAACAAAACATGATATATGTGCCTATTATTTTGGCACTTTTAGGACTCATTTTTATGTATATAAAAATGGTCTGGGTTAAAAAACAAGATGCAGGAAATGATAAAATGAAATCTATTTCAAAAAGTATTAAAGAAGGAGCTCTTGCTTTTTTAGCTGCCGAATATCGATTATTACTAATCTTTGTTATTATCGCTTCATTAGCCTTATTCGGAATCTCTCAGGTAATAGAAACAACAAGTATTATGATTGTTCCTGCATTTATCATCGGAGCAATATTTTCTGCACTCGCAGGAAACATAGGAATGCGAATCGCTACCGATGCTAATGCACGAACCGCAGAAGCTGCAAAAACTAGCCTGCCCCAAGCTTTAAAAGTATCTTTTGGTGGTGGAACCGTAATGGGGCTTGGTGTCGCTGGTTTAGCTGTTTTAGGTCTAAGTTTATTTTTTCTAATATTTGTTGGTCAATTTATTACAGATGGAGGTAACTTTTACAAAGAAATGACTGTTGTATTAGAAGCCTTGGCTGGATTTTCTTTAGGAGCTGAATCTATTGCTTTATTTGCTCGTGTTGGTGGAGGTATTTATACCAAAGCTGCCGATGTAGGTGCCGATTTAGTTGGAAAAGTAGAAGCAGGAATTCCTGAAGACGATCCTCGTAACCCAGCAACCATTGCAGATAACGTTGGTGATAATGTTGGTGATGTTGCAGGTATGGGAGCCGATTTGTTTGGTTCGTACGTAGCAACCGTACTAGCAGCCATGGTACTAGGAAACTATGTTATTAGAGATATGTCTATAACCTCACCTTTTTCTGATCCCTTTAACGGAATGGGACCTATTTTACTTCCTTTAGTAATTGCAGGAGTTGGTATTATTGCTTCCATTATTGGAACTTTTTTAGTAGGAATTAAGGATAATAGTGCAAAAGAAGCACAAGTACAAAAAGCACTAGATACTGGAAACTGGGTCGCTATTATTTTAACATTAATAGCTAGTTTCTTCTTGATTAAATGGATGCTTCCTCAAACAATGCAAATGAAGTTCTTCGGAGAAGGCTTTAAAGAAGTAGCAGCTATCAATGTGTTTTGGGCTGCCTGTATTGGTTTAGCTGTAGGAGCATTAATCTCAATGGTTACAGCTTATTATACCAGTTTAGGTAAAAAACCAGTGTTAGCTATCGTACAAAATAGCGCTACAGGTGCAGGAACCAATATTATTGCTGGTCTTGCGGCAGGTATGAAATCTACTTTTTTATCTGTTTTATTATTTGCAGCAGCTATTTATGGTTCGTATTATTTTGCAGGCTTTTATGGTGTTGCTTTAGCAGCTTCAGCAATGATGGCAACTACGGCAATGCAATTAGCTATTGATGCATTCGGTCCTATTGCAGATAATGCGGGTGGAGTTGCTGAAATGAGTGAATTAGAAGATCACGTCCGTGAACGTACCGACATATTAGACTCTGTAGGAAATACTACTGCTGCAGTTGGTAAAGGATTCGCCATCGCTTCCGCAGCTTTAACAGCCTTAGCTTTATTTGCTGCTTATGTGACTTTTACAGGAATTGACGGAATAAATATTTTTAAAGCTGATGTATTAGCAATGTTATTTGTTGGAGGAATGATTCCTGTTATATTCTCAGCATTAGCCATGCAATCGGTAGGAAAAGCAGCTATGGAAATGGTACATGAAGTACGTCGACAGTTTAGAGAAATCCCAGGAATTATGGAAGGAACGGGCACCCCTGAATATGCAAAATGTGTAGATATTTCAACCAAAGCTGCTTTAAAAGAAATGATTTTACCAGGCTTAATTACTATCATCACTCCAATTATTATCGGATTGGTTTTTGGTGCTGAACCTTTAGGTGGTTATATGGCAGGTGTTTGTGTGTCAGGTGTTATGTGGGCTATTTTCCAAAACAACGCTGGTGGTGCTTGGGACAATGCTAAAAAATCGTTTGAAGCTGGTGTTGAAATTAACGGAGAAATGACTTACAAAGGTTCTGATGCGCATAAAGCAGCCGTTACAGGTGATACTGTTGGTGACCCTTTTAAAGATACCTCTGGGCCATCAATGAATATTTTAATTAAACTTACGTGTTTAGTTGGTTTAGTTATTGCCCCAATATTAGGCGGACATACTTCTTCTGAAACACATGAAGAGACAGAAAATAGTAAAGTTTGGATTGACAAAAATGGTGAAAAACACGAAATAAAACTTTCTACTGATGCTGAATTTACTACAGAAAACAAGTTAGAAAACATCGTTAAAGTGAATATTGTAAAGAATGATGATGGTACTGCTAAAGCTACTATTACTACTACAACTGTTAAAAACGGTGAAGAAACAACTGAAGAAAAAACTTTTGAAGGTACTTTAGAAGAAGTTGAACAAAAAATTAAAGAGTACGAAAACTCAAAAAAAGAATAATACCAGTTATGATTTGAAATTATAGTAAAAGAAAATAATGATTTTTTTCTTTATTCAAGTTTCAAAAATCAAACATAGCCTTAGCTACGTTTTGTTTTTTAAATGATGAAGAAAGGGAAAAAGGGTGTTTTATTACGGTAATTTCAAGTTGTAAATGGTATAACCCCAAAATTATATAAAACCCAAACCCGATAGTAGTATTTCTATCGGGTTTCTTATTTTTGTGGCGATGTCAAGAACCGTCCGTATTTTTTCTATAGACACCCCTGAGCTCTTCAAGCAAAAGCTGTTTGTTTGGGCTAAACAATTTGAAACAGCTATTTGGCTAGATTCTAACAATTACGAGCAACAATATAGCTCTTTCGATTGTGCTTTAGCTGTAGAAGAGTTTACTTCTATTAAAACAGATTACTATAATGCTTTTGATAAACTAAAAGAATATCAATCTTTCACCAAAGACTATATCTTTGGCTACATTAGTTACGATGTTAAAAATGATACTGAAAGACTAAGTTCAAACAACTTTGACGGACTTCATTTTCCTGACTTGTATTTTTTTCAGCCTCAAAAATTAATTTTCATCAAAGGAAGTTCTGTTGAGTTTCATTACTTACAAATGATTGATGATGAATTAGAAGAAGATTTTGAAGATATTATTGAAACAAACCCTTCTATTAATAATTATCAACAAGAAGAAACAGATGAAGTAAAAATAAAACTACGTATCCATAAAGATGAATACTATCAAAAAGTAGAAAAAGTATTAGAACATATACATAGAGGAGATATTTATGAAGCTAACTTCTGTCAAGAATTCTATGCAGAAAACACAGTTATAAACCCCTATAAAGTATACACACAATTAAACAAAATATCGGAACCTCCATTTGCTACTTTTTTCAGAAACGACAATCATTACCTACTATCTGCAACTCCCGAACGATATATTAGAAAAGAAAATTCTAAAATTATTTCGCAACCTATTAAAGGGACAGCAAAACGTTTGATTGACCCGATTGAAGATGAAAAAATAGCTTTTGATTTAGCTCGTGATGAAAAAGAACGGTCAGAAAATATTATGATTGTAGATTTAGTTCGTAACGACTTATCAAGAACAGCTAAAAAAGGAAGTGTCCAAGTAGAAGAACTATGTAAAGTATATTCGTTTAAGCAAGTACATCAAATGATTTCTACCGTAGTTTCAGAAATTGAAAATACCACACATCCAGTTGATGTAATTAAAGATACTTTTCCTATGGGAAGTATGACCGGAGCTCCAAAAATTTCTGCCATGAAAATCATTGAAGACCTAGAAGAAACCAAACGTGGCCTATACTCTGGAACCGTAGGCTATTTTACTCCAAATGGCGACTTCGATTTTAACGTAGTTATCCGAAGTATTTTATACAATTCCGAGAACAAATACGTTTCATACTCAGTTGGTGGGGCTATTACAGCAAAATCTACTCCAGAAAAGGAGTATGAAGAATGTTTACTCAAAGCCAAGGCTATGAAATATGTTTTAACGCACACTAACAAAAGTTAACTATATTTATAGCAAATACTCAGAAAAAGTATTTCTAATCAAAAAACTATTACAAAAAATAAAGAGATGAAAAACACAATTAAACTTATACTATTCGTTGCTATTATTGCATCAATGACGTCTTGTAAAGCAAACAAGTATTCATTTTTAAACGACTATCCTACTAAAAATGTTCCTTTGGTTGATAGTACAAACTTTAGCAATCATGTAGAGGGTAAATTATTAACAAAACCACAACAAAAGCTTTTAAAACTTCCTTCAATTTTTGAAGAACAATTAGATGAAGAGAACGCTAAAATTGGTATTTCTTATCTTCCTAAAATATCAGAAAACTTTCAATCAGTAGTATATTATTTCTATCCAAATAATACTGAGTTAATCTCTATGCTGGTAACTTACGATAAACAATTTAATATAATTAATAGTCAAGTATTGGCTTATGACGAAATTGCGGAAGGAATGTTAAAAACCACCTCTACTCTTAATAAAAATAGTATTGAATTAGTTGAATATATTTCTGACTCTCCTTCTACTATTATTTTTAATATTTTAGAAGACGGAAACATTACAAGAGACTAATGACACACCATACATTCACATTCAATTTTCATAAAACTGAGTTTTTTGGTCAGTATTGGCAACCAGAAACTGTAAAAGCCATAGTGGTAATTGTTCACGGAATGGGAGAACATTCTGGAAGGTATAAACATGTTGCAAAAAAACTAACCGATAATAATTTTGGTGTAGTTACTTTTGATCATTTTGGTCATGGAAAAACAACAGGGAAAAGAGGACACAATCCAGGGTATAATTATGTATTAAAAAGTGTTACTAAACTTATTGAAAAAACTAAAGAGGTTTTTGGTGATAAACCTACGTTTTTATATGGGCACTCTATGGGAGGCAACACTGTAATTAATTACACTCTAAGAGAAAAACATCATCTAAACGGCGTTATAGCTACCAGTCCTTTTTTACGTTTAGCTTTTCAGCCACCTGCTTGGAAGCTTTCGTTAGGAAAAGTAATGCAAAAAATAGCTCCTTCAGTGACTTTAGGAAATGAGTTAGATGCTAACGATGTATCTCGTGATCCTGTTGAAGTTGAAAAGTATAGTAATGACCCATTAGTTCATGATAAGGTGAGCCCTAATTTTTCTTTATCATTTATTGATGCTGGTGAATGGGCTATTAATAATGCATCTTCTTTAAAAACTCCAATGTTATTATTACACGGTACAGGTGATAAAATTATTGATTATAAAGGCACGGAGGCTTTTGCTAACAATACGCCTAAAGCTAGTATAAAACTATACGAAGGAGGATATCATGAGTTACAAAATGACTTATGTAAAGAAGAAATGTTACAAGATGTTGTAAGCTGGTTAAACACTCAATTACAATAATTATTATTCACATGCTCCAACAATTAGCAAAACATATTGACGAACAATTTTCTTTTTTAAAAGAAAAAAAGTTACTAATTGCTATTTCTGGGGGAGTTGATAGTGTTGTACTAACACACCTCTTACATCAACTACAGTTTAATATTTCGTTAGCACACTGTAATTTTCAACTAAGAGGAAAAGAAAGTGATTTAGATGAACTCTTTATTAAAGAGTTAGGAAAAAGTTTGAACATTCAAACATTTACAACACGCTTTAACACTAATGAATATGCTACTAAAAATAAATTATCAACACAACTAGCAGCAAGAGAGTTACGTTACAGTTGGTTTGACTCCCTAAGTAAAGAAAATAATTTTGATTATATATTAACAGCCCATCATGCTGATGATAATTTAGAGACATTTTTAATTAATCTCTCTCGAGGTACTGGTTTAGAAGGCTTAACAGGAATTCCTTCAATTAATAAAAATATCATTAGACCTTTACTTATTTTTTCTCGTGAAGAGATTATAACCTTTGCCAAAAAAAATAATATTGAATGGCGTGAAGATGAAAGTAATTCAGAAACCAAATATCTTCGAAATAAAATACGCCACCAGATTGTACCTACACTAAAAGAATTGAATGACAGCGTTTTAAAAAACTTCAATAAAACAATTGATCATTTAAAAGAGTCTCAACAAATTATTGATGATAAAATAGCGGACATTACCCATGAAATTGTCTCAAAAGAGGGAGATTTATTAAAAATAAATATTGAAAAACTGTTAAAGTTATCCAACCCAAAAGCATACCTCTACCAGCTGCTAAAGTCCTATAAATTCACGGAATGGAACGATGTTTACAACTTGATTTATGCACAATCTGGCAAGCAGATTTTAACAAAATTTTATACTTTGTTGAAAGACAGAGATTTTTTATTACTTTTACGCACTAATGAAAAAAGTTCCTTTGAAAAGGAATATTTCATTATTAGGGAGGAAAACAAAGAAATTACAGCACCGATAAAGCTGCAACTAAAAAAAGTTCTAAAAAAAACTAACATTAATAAAGAAAACATTTATGTTGATTATGAACTTCTTAACTTCCCTCTAAAACTCAGACGGTGGAAATCCGGCGACTTTTTTTATCCTAAAGGAATGATAGGTCGAAAAAAAGTAAGTAAATATTTTAAAGACGAAAAAATATCAATTGTAAACAAAAATAAAATTTGGTTGCTCTGTTCTAGTAAAAACGAAGTTATTTGGATAGTAGGAAAACGACAAGATAGACGCTTTTTACCAACAGAAAAAACAACCAAACTATTAAAAATTAGTATTTAATTAACCCCATCAAACTACATATAGAATGAAAAAATTCTTTACTCTATTTTTATTATTCATAGGTTTAGCGGTTTATTCTCAATCTGACGATAACCCCGTAGTTGTTACTCCTAAGGTAGAGAAAATCTCTGATACTGAGTACGACTTAATTTTTGACGTGTTAATTGCTGAAGACTGGCATTTATATTCTCAATATAACCCTGAAGATGCTTCACTACCTATGACAATTGCACCAGCAGAAGGACAATCTGGATATACCTTAAATGGTAAAGCAAAAGAAAGTGAAACAGAAACTCAGTTTAGTGAAATCTGGGGAAAAGATGAAATCTTCTTTGTTGACGAAGGTAAGTTAATTCAAAGAATTACTGTTTCAGACTCAACTTTAACAAAAGTTACATTAAATCTTGATGCCCAAGTTTGTAAAGAATACTGTTTACCTTTTGATGAAGATTTTACATTTTCTTTAACAGGTGAAAAAGTAGCACAAACAGTTGCTGAAGTTGATGACAAAAGTAAAGAACTATCTCAAACTTTAAATTTAGACTTAAAAAATACAATTTTATTAAAAAGCTCAACAGACACAAATACTGGTGAAGAAGAGGAAGATAATAGTCTTTTAAATATTTTCCTATTAGGTTTTGTTGGTGGATTATTAGCTTTCCTAACTCCATGTGTATTTCCAATGGTTCCTTTAACTGTATCGTTTTTCACAAAACGTACAGAAAAAAGAGGAAAAGGTGTTGGTAGCGCTATCCTATACGGTTTTTTCATCGTATTAATTTATGGTTTAATAAGTCTTCCTTTTCATTTCTTAGATACTTTAGATCCTGAAATATTAAATAGTATTTCAACAAACATATGGTTAAACCTATTTTTCTTTGTAATACTAATATTTTTTGCAGGTTCATTCTTCGGTTTTTATGAATTAACACTACCTAGTTCTTGGAGTAATAAAGCAGATAGCGCTTCAAATGTTGGAGGCGTTCTTGGAGTTTTCTTCATGGCATTAACTTTAGCTATTGTATCATTTTCTTGTACAGGACCTATTTTAGGTTCATTATTAGCAGGATCATTAAGTGGAGGAGCAATGCAATTATCTGTAGGTATGGTTGGTTTTGGTTTAGCATTAGCTTTACCTTTTGCTCTTTTTGCGATGTTCCCTAACTGGTTAAACACATTACCAAAATCTGGTGGATGGTTAAATACTGTTAAAGTTGTTTTAGGATTTATTGAATTAGCTTTTGCATTTAAATTCTTATCAAATGCTGATTTAGTAGGACACTGGGGAATACTAAAAAGAGAAATTTTTATTGGAATATGGGCTTTAATTGCGTTCCTTTTAGCACTGTACTTATTTGGTTTCATAGGAAAAAGGTATGGTAAAATGACCTTATTTAGAGTTTTAGTAGGAATTGGAGCCTTAGCTTTAGCAGTATACTTAGCTCCTGGTGTAATGGAAAACCCTTCTTGGAGTCAAAATAAATTATTAAGTGGGTTTGCTCCACCTAAATTCCATAGTATATACAAAAAAGACAATCAATGTCCTTTAAACTTAAACTGTTTTAAAGATTTTGATGAAGGTATAGCTTACGCAAAATCTGTTAACAAGCCTGTTTTATTAGATTTTACAGGATGGGCATGTGTTAACTGTCGTAAAATGGAAGAAAACATATGGAGTCAACCAGATATCTACTCATTAATAAATGATGATTATGTATTAATTTCATTATATGTTGATGATCATCAAAGAATGTTACCAGAAGAAGAGCAATTTGATTTTATTAAATCTAATGGGAAAGTAAAAAGAATTAGAACCTATGGTGATAAATGGGCTACTTTCCAGTCTGCTAACTTTAAAACAGCTTCTCAACCATTTTATGTACTAATGAGTCCTGAACTTGAAATATTAAACTCACCTCAACAATATACAGATCACGGAACATACTATAATTGGTTAAAAACTGGTTTAGATAGATTTAACTCTAACTAATTATAATATAAATATTATATATTTAAAAGCCTCTTTTTTAAAAAAGAGGCTTTTTTTATATCTTTCAATAAAAAATATATGACACCAGAAACTATTATCAGCATATTTTTAGGAATTGGCTTAGCTGCTTCCGTAGGGTTTAGAGTATTTTTACCTCTATTTACGTTAAGCTTAGCAGGATATTACAATGTTATTCCATTAAATGAAAACTGGCTGTGGGTAGCAAGTACCCCTGCTATTATAGCATTAGGTGTAGCTACAATATTAGAAATATTTGCATATTATATTCCTTGGTTTGACAACTTACTCGATACCATAGCTGTTCCGTTAGCCGCAATTGCAGGTACTGCAGTAATGGTTTCAACTGTGGCAGATTTATCACCAGTTATTACTTGGGCTTTAGCAATTATTGCTGGTGGCGGAACAGCATCAGCTATAAAGGGCACTGCTGCTTCTACTCGACTTACTTCTACAGCAACAACTGGAGGAGTTGCCAATCCAATTATTTCAACCGTAGAAACAGGCACCTCGTTAGTTATGTCTGCATTTTCTATTTTTTTCCCTATACTGGCTATTATTCTAGTTATTTTGATTTTTATTAGTATACGTAAAATGTTTAAATACATTTTTTCTAAATCAAAAAAGGTATAATTATTGGTGTTATTTTTATAAATCTAACTTTTTTGAAAAATAATATTACTACCATCTTTTTAATTACCGTCATACTTTCTACTTCAGCGCAAGAAATTAAGAAAAAAGAGAAGGCCCCTGGAAGTATTTATACTTTCTCCAATACCTATTCTACTTTTTATGATTCATCAACAGTTAATAAAAATTTAGATTTAAATGGATTATCTTTTTTTATTGTAAATCAACAAGACATTGATAACAATTCTTTCTCTATTCCATTTGATAAACTAAATAAAAAACCTACTTCTTTTATTTATGATGACTATATAGATTATCAAAATAACAACCTTTTAAAAGGGTTCTTAAAAAAGAATGATCCAACTCATTGGAGTCCACAGCAAATACAATTACAATAAGTTTTATTTTTTCTCTATCTTTAGCGAAAAGAGAAAAATATGCTAGTAAAAGTCTATGGAAGTGCTGTTTTTGGTATTGAAGCAACCACAATTACTGTTGAAGTTAATATTGATAAAGGTATAGGATATCATTTAGTTGGATTACCCGATAAAGCTGTAAGTGAAAGTTCGTATCGAATCTCTGCCGCTTTAGCTAATAACAGTTACAAACTCCCTGGAAAGAAAATCATTATTAACATGGCACCAGCCGATATTCGTAAAGAAGGTGCTGCCTACGATTTAACTTTAGCTATTGGTATTTTGGCTGCCTCCAATCAAATAAAATCAGAACAGATTGATGAATATATTATTATGGGAGAACTTTCTCTTGATGGAAGTTTACAACCTATAAAAGGAGCTCTACCTATTGCTATTAAGGCTCGTGAAGAAGGATTTAAACACTTTATCCTTCCAAAAGAAAATGCCAAAGAGGCTGCTATAGTTAATGACTTAAATGTTCTTGGGGTAGACAATATTATGGAAGTTATAAACCATTTTGATGGTAACAAACTAATTGAACCTACAACCGTTGACACCCGCGCTGAATTTTACAAGCATATTGACTTTCCTGAGTTTGATTTTGCTGATGTAAAAGGACAAGAATCTATAAAACGTTGCATGGAAATTGCCGCTGCTGGTGGACATAATATCATTCTTATTGGACCTCCAGGAGCAGGTAAAACAATGTTAGCAAAACGTTTGCCATCCATTCTTCCTCCTATGACCTTACATGAAGCCTTAGAAACCACTAAAATACATTCAGTGGTAGGAAAAGTAAAAAATACTGGCTTAATGTATCAACGTCCCTTTCGCTCACCACATCATACAATTTCAGATGTTGCGCTCGTAGGTGGAGGACAATACCCACAACCTGGAGAAATATCTTTGGCACATAATGGTGTTTTATTTTTAGATGAACTTCCCGAATTTAAGCGTACCGTTTTAGAGGTAATGCGTCAACCTTTAGAAGATAGAGAAGTTACTATATCACGTGCGCGTTTTACCGTAAACTATCCTAGTAGTTTTATGTTAGTTGCTAGTATGAATCCGAGTCCTTCTGGATATTTCAACAATCCCGACTCACCGGTTACCTCCTCTCCTGCCGAAATGCAACGTTATTTAAGCAAAATTTCTGGTCCCTTGTTAGACAGAATCGATATCCACATTGAAGTAACACCAGTACCTTTTGATAAGCTTTCTGATGAACGAAAAGGAGAAAGTAGTGTAGACATTAGAAAAAGAGTTACCCTTGCTCGTGAAATACAAACAACTAGATTTAAAAACCTTGAAAACATTCATTACAACGCACAAATGAATGTAAAGCAAATTCGTGAATTTTGTAAATTATCAGAAGAAAGTAAAAGCTTATTAAAAGTGGCCATGGAAAAGTTAAACCTATCAGCTAGGGCTTATGACAGAATTTTAAAAGTATCTCGTACCATTGCCGATTTAGCTTCTTCCGAAAATATACTATCCGAACATATTACCGAAGCAATTCAGTATAGAAGTCTAGATCGTGAAGGTTGGTTAGGATAATTATAAAGTTAAAATTCAATAAAGTATACAACTTTAAGACAGTTAGTGAAATGTTAAAAAATTGTGCTTTCATATAAAATCACTAATTTAGGCCTTTATTTAAAAAGCTAAACAGCAAAATTAAACATACACCCTAATGAAAAAATTAGTTTACTTATTGGCATTTTCTATTGCCTTAGTTTCATGTAAAGAGAAACAAAAAGATTATGTGACTTTTTCTGGAAAAATTACCAACAAAAACTCTGAAACAGTTACTATTTCTAACCCTCAATTTAAATTCAACAAAGTAATTAAAGTTGGTGAGGATGGAACTTTTAAAGATACTATGAATGTAAAAGATGGTTTCTATAGATTTTTTGATGGTAAAGAATATACTGCTTTATACTTAAAAAACGGAGCCGATATTAATATGACGATTGATGCTAAAAAATTTGACGAAACTATAACTTATACAGGGGTTGGTTTTGAAGAAAGTGCTTTTTTAGCTAAAGCTTCATTAGAGCAAAAGAAATTATTTGAAGATAAAGAATTAATGAATTTACCAGAGTTAGACTTCAGATCTAAAGTTTCTAATTTTGTTGATGATTTTAACAAAAGATTTGAAGGAGCCTCATTAGACTCTACTTTTGTAGCAAGTCAAAAACAAAGTATTGCTGGTTTAGAAAATTACTTAACTAAAATGTATAACGACAAGCAATACATTACTAAAAAATTAGCTAAGGGTGCTGAATCTCCTAAGTTTGTTAATTACGAAAACAATGCTGGTGGTACTACTTCTTTAGATGATTTAAAAGGTAAGTATGTGTATATCGATTTATGGGCTACTTGGTGTCAACCATGTAAAAATGAAATTCCTTTCTTAAAGAAAGTTGAAGAAAAATATCACAATAAAAACATCGAGTTCGTAAGTATTTCTGTTGACAGACAAAAAGACTATGAAACTTGGAAAAAAATGATTGTTGATAAAGAATTATCAGGAGTACAATTATATGCTAAAGAAGATAAAGCTTTCATGGATGCGTATAGAGTATCAGGAATTCCAAGATTTATTTTATTAGATCCAGAAGGAAAGATTATAGACTCTAATGCTCCAAGACCTTCTAATCCTAAATTAGTTGAGTTATTTGAATCATTAAATATCTAGTCTTAAAAGACATTTTATAATAAAAAGCCTGCAAATTTGCGGGCTTTTTTATTCCTTACATTATTCTTCTTTAGATTGATTAAAAATAATTATATTTGCGGAATGAATTTTTTAACAGAAGATGTATCGTTTAAAGTATCTTGTGGTGGCAGAAACTGCTACCAGCTAGATTTAGGCTATAAAGTAATAGATTTTACTTTCTGCCAACTATTAGCCTTCAGGAAAAAAGTATTAGAACGCGCTTCGTACGAATCATTAGAAACGATTATCGACGGTGATAACTTCGTACTCCTTTTTGCAGCAGACAACAAACATGTATTATTCTTAGAAGTACCACAACTTATAGAATTACGAGAACTTCTTTTAGCTGTTTTTAAGCAGAAAACCCTTTACTAAGACTAGCTTTAAATTAGGCACTCCATTCTTTTTAAAGCCTTATAATCTGTATCTTTATAGTATTAAAACTAAACAAAATATTATGGAAACAGCAATAAGAAGAGACATGATTTTAGACGTGGAAGTAGTTGATTTGCTAAACCACCAAATAACAATGGAGCAACAAGCATCTTCTAAGTATTTAGCCATGGCATCATGGTGCGATCAAAGAGAACTTAGAAATAGCGCGGCATACTTTTATAAGCAAGCGGAAGAAGAAAGAGAGCACATGATGAAAATTTTTAAATTCGTTAACGATAATGGCGGTAGTGCAATGTCACCTGTAGCTACTGAAGTTTCTCACGAATTTGAAAGCTTACGAGCTATTTTTGAAGCTTCTTTAGATGCAGAAATAGAAGTTACCAAATCTATTCATCACGTATTTAAAACTGCAAGAAAAGTAGGCGATTTCACTTCTGAAATCTTTTTACAATGGTTTGTAACAGAACAAGCCGAAGAAGAAGAAAAAGTAAGAGACATTTTAGACTTAATCGATTTAATGGAAGGTATGCCTTTAAAAATGATTGATGAGCGCATTCCTACTGAATAAAACAAAACGTTTATAAAAAGCATAAAAAAATCCCGCAACAATGTTGCGGGATTTTTTGTGTCCTGATTCTTGATTCTAAAAATCTCAAATCTATAATAATCTAAATCTAGTATCTATAATGTTCTGGTTTGTATGGACCTTCTACAGTTACTCCAATATATTTAGCTTGATCTTCACGTAACTCAGTTAACTCTACACCAATCTTAGCTAAGTGTAATTTTGCTACTTTTTCATCTAAGTGTTTTGGTAACATGTACACCTCGTTTTTATACGCATCAGAATTATTCCATAACTCGATTTGCGCTAAGGTTTGATTTGTAAATGAGTTAGACATTACAAAACTTGGGTGACCTGTAGCACAACCTAAGTTTACTAAACGTCCTTCTGCTAATACGATAATATCGTTTCCTTTTACTGTGTACTTATCAACCTGAGGCTTAATTTCAACCTTAGTATCACCGTATGTTTCATTTAACCAAGCCATTTGGATTTCGTTATCAAAGTGACCGATGTTACAAACGATAGTCTTATCTTTCATTGCTTCGAAGTGCTCAGAACGTACGATATCTTTGTTACCAGTAGTAGTAATTACGATATCAGCCTTACCTACAACAGTTTCTAATTTCTTTACTTCAAAACCGTCCATAGCAGCTTGTAACGCACAAATAGGATCAATTTCAGTAACAGTAACGATAGAACCAGCTCCACGGAAAGAAGCCGCAGTACCTTTACCAACATCACCATAACCACAAACCACTACTCTTTTACCAGCTAACATTACATCAGTAGCACGACGAATTGCATCTACAGCAGATTCTTTACATCCGTACTTATTGTCAAACTTCGATTTAGTAACCGAGTCATTTACATTAATAGCAGGCATTGGTAACGTTCCGTTTTTCATACGCTCGTATAAACGGTGTACCCCTGTAGTAGTTTCTTCAGATAATCCTTTAATTCCAGGAGCTAACTCAGGATATTTATCCAAAACCATATTGGTTAAATCTCCACCATCATCTAAAATCATGTTTAATGGCTTCTTATCTTCACCAAAGAATAATGTTTGTTCAATACACCAATCAAACTCTTCCTCGTTCATACCTTTCCAAGCATACACAGGAGTTCCAGCAGCAGCAATAGCAGCAGCAGCTTGATCTTGCGTAGAGAAAATATTACAAGAACTCCAAGTAACCTCAGCACCTAAAGCCTGTAATGTTTCAATTAAAACCGCAGTTTGAATCGTCATGTGTAAACATCCTGCAATTCTTGCTCCCTTTAAAGGTTGCTCATCTTTGTACTCTTCGCGTAAACTCATTAACCCTGGCATTTCAGCTTCTGCCAATTCAATCTCTTTTCTTCCCCAATCAGCTAAAGAAATATCTTTAACTTTGTAAGGAACATATGTCGCGGTTTTTGTGCTCATATTTTTGTATATTTATGTATCTTAAATTTGAGTCGCAAAATTACGAAATAACTTTCTAAAATATGCCTCTTTACAAAACATTAACGGTAAACAACCATGCTAAAGCATTGATTTGGAAGATTGAAGAATCTTTTGAACAACTTTCTAACGGCGTTTCTTTAACAAAAGGAAATCAACAAAGAGTAAACGGCATGAAGTCCGATTTACACCAAAGAGGCTTTATGAGCGTACGCCATTTACTAAAAGAAGTTGGCTATACCGATGAAGATTTACTGTACGATGGCTACGGTAAACCACACTTAAAAGACGGCAAATTTATTTCAATCACCCATTCATTTACCTTTTCGGCAATTATTATTTCCGATACACAACCTGTGGGGATAGATATTGAAATGCAGCGCGACAAAATTGTAAAAATCGCACACAAATTCACTCCTATAGAAGAATACAAATCCATAGCCAACCACGATGCTTTGGTAAGCAAATTAACCATTGTTTGGGGAGCCAAAGAAAGCTTGTATAAAATCTATGGAAAGAAAAAATTGCTCTTCTTAGAGAACATTTATATTGAAGATTTCTCTTTTGACACCAATCAAACCACTGGAAAAATCTTGTACGAAGGACAAACCTCTGAGTACGACATCCACTTTTTAGAAATGGAAGGATTCACCTGCGTATGCGCTTGTTAAACACCCAGTCTGAAACTCCAAAACCTCGTAACTTTGCTACTATGAGACTTTGAAGCTCTGCAACTAAAAAACTTTGAAACTTTGAAACTAAAAAAAACTCTGCCACTCCACTACTCTACAACCCAAAAAAAACTCCCAAAACCTTTCCCGCACAACAACAGCTTAACTTTAGTAACTTTGCATCTTTCTAATTAGGAACAACCATGAAAATATCCATAGAATTGACCTTAAGTCCGCTTCAGAACGAATTTGAAGAACCAATTATCAATTTCATCAAAAAACTAAGAGCTTCGGGATTAACCGTATTAGAAAATCCGTTAAGCACACAGGTGTATGGAGATTATGATACCGTGATGCATTTGGTGACTTCTGAATTGAAAAATGCCTTTGAATTGATTGACAACGGATTGCTGTTCATGAAAATCGTAAAAACCGATCGTAGCGATTATGAGCCAACTTTTTGATTTCCTTTTTGGGCAGTATGCTGATTACAATCCTATTGATGTTTGGCTAGAAATTATCGCCGTTATCTTTGGGTTTTTATCCGTTTGGTATTCAAAACAGAATAAAATTTGGGTATTCCCTACGGGGATGATAAGCACTGCTATTTTTGTGTACCTCTTGTTAAAATGGGAACTGTTAGGTGATATGATGATTAACGGGTACTACTTTATTATGAGTGTATACGGTTGGTATATCTGGACGCGAAAAGTAGATGCCACACATGTAACTCCTATCTCTAGAACCACACTTAAAGAAAAAAAACAAAGCATAGCTATATTTGTAGCCACCTTGATTTTTGTCTATGCTGTGTATACCGTTTTTGATAAATGGACGAGCTGGACAGCTTATGTAGACACCGTTACCACTGCCATTTTCTTTGTTGGAATGTGGCTCATGGCAAAACGAAAAATAGAAAACTGGATTTATTGGATTATTGGCGATATTATCTCCGTTCCACTTTACTTTTACAAAGGATTTACCTTTACCAGTTTTCAATATTTATTATTTACCTTTATAGCAATTGCAGGATATTTAGCATGGAAAAAGCACTTACACAACAACCCATCAACCTTGTAAAGGTGGTATTATTTGGACCTGAAAGCACAGGAAAAACAACACTTTCTGGTCAATTAGCACGTCATTATAATACCGTTTGGGCTCCCGAATTTGCTCGTGAATACTTGCAAGACAAGTGGAATAATGAACGTAAAACTTGTGAGCAACACGATTTAATTCCGATTGCTGAAGGACAAATGGACTTGGAAAATGAATTGGCTAAAAAGGCGGATAAAGTACTCATCTGTGATACCGATTTGTTAGAAACCAAAGTATATTCTGAAGAGTATTATGGCGGATTCGTAGATCCGAAATTAGACGAGGCTGCGATTGCAAATACTTACGATATTTATTTCTTAACCTATATCGATACGCCTTGGGAAGCGGATGATTTACGCGACAGACCCGAACAACGATTGGAAATGTTTAAAGCATTTGAAAATGCGTTGAAAAAATACAACCGTCCGTATGTGTTGTTAAAGGGCGACAAAGAAACCCGTTTGAAAAAAGCAGTAGAAGTTATTGATGCGTTACTCGCTAAAAAAGAAAACTTATACTCTTTTTCCGACACCCTTACCGATTTAGACATGCACTTCATGCACCAATCACCCGACACACCTAATTACGATATGTAAGTATTGCTAAACGTCATTCCGTATTTCATGTCATTACTATAATAGATAAACGTCATTTCGAGCGATAGCGAGAAATCTGCTTAATTCTAGTCACAAACACCCTTTAAAACTCCCAACACCCAACTAAAAGATTTCTCAGTCGCATACTCCTTCGAAATGACAGTTATTAATTGTTATGATATGATATAAACAACCTGAACGTCATTCCGAACGACGAAGGAGGAGGAATCTCATCAATAAGAGTAACTACTACCCTTTATAGTTCCCAACACTCAACCATAAGATTTAGCTCCGCTGAACCTTGCGGTTTCTCAGTCACACACTCCTTCGAAATAACGCACGTTTTGTCATTTCGAGCGATAGCGAGAAATCTGCTTAATTCTAGTTACGAATACCCTTTAAAGTTCCCAACTCTCACCAATAAGAGTTACTTCGATTATTAAGCCCCCTTTACAAACAACAATAGATTATTTATATTTGAAACTCCTGTTTTTACAGGAATACAGTAACACCTATTAAAGTAGGTTGACTAAAATTTAAAGCTGTCAATTCGAGTGAATTTTGCGATTGAAAAGAGCATAATTTGTATCGAGAATTTAGGACTTAGACGCTGGAATAGTTCTCGATAAAATTTTTATCTCGTTAGCACTTAATAAAAACCACTCGAACTGACATTGGAAGTTAATTCCGTTAATGCATTCACAAACACTATGAACAAAGAACAACTATTAAAAGAACTCAACTTTAAAGCCGTACGAAGCTCTGGTGCGGGCGGACAGCATGTAAATAAAGTATCCTCTAAAGTAGAATTAAGTTTTACTATTGAAGACTCGTTAGGACTCTCGGACAAAGAAAAAACACTACTCCTTAAAAACTTAGCTAACAGACTCTCTAAAGAAAATACACTCATACTAAGTTCTCAAGAAAGCCGCTCACAACACCGCAACAAAGAATTGGTTACCGAACGCTTTTTTAACCTTTTAGCACACGCCTTGGTAGTACCCAAAGTACGCAAAGCCACCAAACCTAAAAAAGCAGCGATTGCCAAACGGTTGGATGCTAAAAAACAACAGGCTGAAAAAAAAGAAAACCGAAAAAAGTTTCGGTTTTAGGTTTATAAATTAAACCGCACTATTAATTATACACATTATTACTTGCAGTTTTTATTTTCGATATGTCAATTACTTTAATTCCAAATCTTCTATAACCTCGCATTTCCCTGACTGTTTGGACAAGAGAATACTTTGCGATATTCGAATCACTCATTTCTATTTTCGCGTCTGGTAAATTCCCAATATATGAATAGTTATTATATGCCATCACAAACTCAACTTTTAAATCATTATCTATGATTTTTTTATGTAATTCCTTAGCGTCAATTGAACTGCCATTTATTGAGTTATACTTATCAATTGTTTTTACGAAATAGCTACTTCCAGTATTATTAAACAAATCATTATTCAGTCTTTTAGCTGATAGAATAACTTGAATGTATAAATTTCGCATATGAGTAGTAAAACCATTTTTTACGTGAACAAAATAAAGAGTATTGTTTTTGTGAATTAGTATATCACACAATTCAATGTTGTCTTCTAATATTTTATCTAAAACATAGTATCTTTTTTGTTTATGACTTTTATTATAATCATCCTCATCCCACCCTTTTTTCCATTCGTTTAACAGGTTTTCTGAAAGTTCATTTTGCTTGTATGTATTTATTGCATCCTTATTTATTCTTTCTAAAAATTGATTTTCTAAATAATACCATTTTGAATCTATTCTGAAGTACTTTTTTCCAAGATGAGTCCATTCACAAACAATATGGGAATAAAAGTGTCCAAAAGTAGAATCCTTTTCTCCAATCACTCCAATTATATCAAGGTCATAAAACTTGGATTTTATTTCGTTTCTGTCAGTTAGTTGTTTTAGACTATTATAGATATGTTCAGTACATTCATAGTATAGATTTTCTTTGTCTTTTACAATTCTGTCGCTTTTAGCCCTCGTTTTTCTAAATCTCACCTTAAAATGGTCACATTCATAGAACTTATCAAGTTTTTTAGGGTTAATTATCTCAATTATTCCATTGTTTAATTTATGTAATTCTTGAGGTGTACGATGTAAGGCGACATCATTAGCAATTTTTTCCTTAACACCATTGTCTAAATTTTTTACTAAATCAGAATCATCTATTTTTGAAAATAACGTTAATTGAACATAATTGGATTTATCTTGTCTTATAAGATGAATGTCTTGTATTAGTTCTTTAAGCTGTTTAAAGGTTAATTTCTTTTTTAAAGCGAAGTAAGAACCAATTTCCATAATTCCTTTTTGTTTATCAAGGTCATATTTTTTAAAAATGCCATTTTTTAATTCTTCGCGAATTAGTACTTTAATTTTTTTAGGGATTTCAGAATATTCAAGTGATTCACTTATTCTCTGATCATATGTGTAAGTATTATCTTTTTCCGAAATATTACTTGCAATACCTCTTGTGCTTACTTTAAGAAGAATATCCTCTTCTGGTTTAGCAAAATGCTGATAAAAGTCAATACCAAAATTAGTGTCAATATATGATTGGATTACATTGAAACCACTTCCGCCAACAGAACAATATATATTTGATTTATATATTATAAAGAGTACAAATGAAAATTCTACGATTTCAAAATTTTGGTCTTCAACTAACTCCTCAGGTAAAAATAATTTCCAATAATTTTGAGTTTTTGGTTGATTATAGCAGTATGTATAAAATTCAAAACCTGTTTCGGTAAAATGGTTTAAAGAAGGTTTAGCTACTTTTATGTCCGTTTCCTCTGCATATAAAGCTTTTTTATGATTCTCTCTTATATGCTCTACAATTTCTTTGTTAGATTTATCTCTTAAAAAGGGTAAGTTTTTGTCAATTAGAAAAATCTTTAAGTTGAATTTCATTTCTTTCATTAACGTTGTTTTTCAAGTAGCAGGTAACTCTTCATATACCAAACTTTAGTTCTTTTATCCTGATAAAAACATGGAATATCATGAGGTTTAGCAATCTTTATACGCTATCAAATATATCAAAACCAACACTTTATCAAAAGTAAAGTTATTAACGAGTTACCGTTTTTTGTTAATTAATTATAAAAAGTAATTGCTTTTACAATTCTTGCGAACCTAATACAAAGTATCTATACATTCTTACGGAATCCCATAAGCTCAACTATTTAGGTTATAAAAGTTGTTTTTTAGAGTAGTAACGGTTCTTTATATCGCTGTTTGGGTCGCTGATACTAGGGCATGGGTCGCTGATATCACGGCATGCTCCGCTGACACCACGGCACGGGTCGCTGATATTACGGCACGCTCCGTTAACACCACGGCACGGGTCGCTGATATCACGGCATGCTCCGTTAACACCACGGCATGGGTCGCTGATACTACGGCATGCTCCGTTAACACCACGGCATGGGTCGCTGATATCACGGCATGCTCCGTTAACACCACGGCATGGGTCGCTGATATTACGGCATGCTCCGTTAACATCACGGCGCGGGTCGCTGATACTACGGCATGCTCCGTTGACACCACGGCATGGGTCGCTGATATCACGGCACGCTCCGTTAACACCACGGCATGGGTCGCTGATATCACGGCACGCTCCGTTAACACCACGGCATGCTCCGTTAACACCACGGCACGGGTCGCTGATACTGCGGCTATCCTCCCACTCTCAAATCTGTATGGATTCAATCCAACGCTCTCGGTCTACGTATTAACGGATTATCACTTCGATACAACACACAAAAAAATATCAAACAAATGTAACGACTGCTATAGAATTATTTTTGAAAGACAAATTGCTTTGATTAATGAGAATACTAAAAAAAGTACCCCGTCATAAGCAGGCAAACCAAAAATAACACCGCAAGAGCCGTTAAAATTAAAATCTGTTTGAGCGATAGCGAGTTATTTTAATTTAGGGTCGAGGATGATTATTTTTGAGTGTAGGCAGGTTAAGACTAGATTTTTTGCTTCTTTTTCATCAATGGAAAAAGAAAAATAGCTTAGAAAAGATTATTCTATGTAAAATCTAAGTCATTAAGAAAAGATGTCAATGATAGATAACACAAAAAATTATTCGCAACTAGTATAAAAGATATACTTCTGATAGTCTGCCTGTTAAAAAAAAGCAAAAATTGACCATCGCATTTGTTTTTTATACCCCAACACTATAATTTAGAAGTGGTTAAGAAAAAGAAACTAACAAAATGCTATGATTGTATTGCTAAAACCATCTAATATTTTATGGGTTTTTAACTAGTGGCAAGGGGCTCTCCTGCTATTATAATCTTGTTGTTTCTAAGAATTACCTAAGGGTAGCGTGTTTTACGCATCCCTAAAAACACACATGTAACTTAAATTAAATATTAATATGGAAACAAGAAGAAAATTCAAAGGATCAGATGCTTTTTTAGCAGAAAGCGCACGAACAATTTACAACCTATTTACGCAAGATTTGGAGCATTTTACCGCTTTCAATGCCCGATTTACGAGCGAGTATGCGGCGGCTTTTTTACATCAGATTGATGCGGCAGATACGGTAGTTACCGATGTTAGTACCTTGGCAAAACAAGGGGTGGAAACGCAAAAGGTGTTGATAGAAATGCAAAATGCAAGTCGTGTGTATAATCGTATTAAAAGTCATGCTATGTGGGCTTTTCCTGATAATCCTGCGGTGCTAAAAGAGTTTACTACTGGCTATAGAGATGCGAGCAAGAATCAGCCTAAAATGTTGGTGTTTTTAGAAACGTTAGAAAAAGTGGTTACAAATTATTTAGATGATTTGACCGATGCGGATAAAGGCGGAATGCCAGCATCTATTGTAGAAGAGTTGGCAACAATAAAAGACGAATTAAAGAGTGCGAACACGCAACAAGAGGTGTATAAAAAACAGCGTTTGGTAATTACACAAGATCGTATTTCGGCATTGAACGATTGTTATACAACGCTTGTTCAAATTATAAATACGGCTCAGTTGGTATTTGCCAATGAACCTGCTAAAAGAGCACAGTATAGCTATCGTCCAACTACAGGAAGCAGCTCTATTACTGATTTTGTGGGACAGGTAGCACCTAATGAAACCAAGGTGATTACTCAGGTATCGTATGACAAGGAGAGTTTTATTGGTTTTGAAAACAGAGGGGAAACCACACTACAGTTCGACATTAGTACCGACGAGGTTACTTTAAACGGTAATATGGTTGAATTAGAAAGTGGCGCTATTAACAATCAACCAATGGAATGGTTACTAGCGGATGTTGCCAACGGTACCAAAGTGAATATTTTGGCGTATAATCCGTCTACTACCTCAACGGGAAGTTATTGGGTTAGTACGGATGTGTAGGGTTGATTTTTTATAAAAAACAATAACGTCATTACGAAGGAGGTACGACTGAAGTAATCTGTTTATTTTGAACTATAAACTTAAAGATTACTTCGTTATCACTCATAATGACGTTTTTAATTAAAATTATTGGTATTGTTTATCTCCTCCAAGATGGTTTGCTATTACTAAAATTGTCCGCCAGCAATCAGGAAGTGATGTAGAATTTCCTCTTACACACTTTACAAAACCAGAAGGTTCTGGAAGTCCAAATTCGGTTTCTTTATATTGCTGAACTTCTGAAATAAGTATAATATCTTGTCCCTCTACCCAAGCCTTTACTCTAACATCGTCAGACAAAGCTCTAATTGCATTAGTTACTAAATAAGTACCTGTGTTTTCAACAACCGTATAATCCATTTTTTTAAGCCCATTAGGTAAAGATCCAAATGCAATTGCAGCATTTAGTACTTTAATTTTAGTTGAATTTGAATTCGGTTGATTTGTCCAAATAAGTGTTTGATTAGTCTCTGTTTTAATAGTTGATACATCAGATGTTTGACTTGAAGTATCCTTAGCTACTGTCTTTTTATAACTTGAGCATGAAAAGCTTATTAATCCGAGAATTATTGTAAAAATATAAAGAGTTCTCATAATTTCAGGTAATTTAATTACTTCGTGCTATTAAAAATGATATCACTATGTTTCTTTAGCTTATGGATAAAAGTTTTACACATTAACCAAAATAACCTAATCTGTTACAGATTAATAAATATAGGCCAAAGGGGTAAGTTTTTTATTAATTTAGAATATAAATAATTTTCAATGATATTGATGGAATATACTTATCTATGAAATAATCATTATCGTCAAGGTTTAATGACATTAATTTTGAGCCGTTTACCTCAACTGTTTGTCCATTCAACTCTTTCAAAAAATCCCTTGGTTGTCTAAAAGAAATCATTTCATAAGTAAGCGCAAGTTGAACATTTTCTCCAAAAGTGTATCCAAGTCCTAAACCCCCGTCTAATTTCTGATTGAATAGTCCTGCACCTCCTAAAGCAGAATTAAAGGTAACTAAATTAATTGATGTAACTATTGATAATCCACTCGGAACAAAATACGGGTCTCCAACCGGGTTACCACTTACATCTAGTTTTCGATAATACCTTCCCCCTCCTAACCATTTGCTTAAAATCGCGAATGATAGTGTAGTAGATAGAAGAAAAGATGTTCTAGACGTATTTTGTAAAGTTAAAGTAGTGTCAATTGGAGATATTCTTGCATCAACCAATTCATCAAAAGTTTGATTAAAACCAAAAGATACACCAAATTTGATCCCTTTCTTCTTAATATTACCTAGCTTATCTGCATCTTCTTTTGAAATTTCTTTAGCTCCTTCAATCTGTGAAAAAGAAAAAAAAGTATTCAATAAAAAAATTAGTAGTAAGATTTTTTTCATAATTCTATATTTTTAAGTTAGTTAGGATTCATAAAGCTTAATTCTTCTTAAACCTAAAAAAACATATTTGTAAAAAATTACGGAAACCCTCAAAACCAACTATTTAAGTCATAAAAGTTATTTTTTTTATCATTAATGTAGTGTTAAGCTGAATATAGAGTAGCTTTATACTTAATAGTATTGCTCAATAAACTACTATCTTCATTTTCTTTGCTTGTCCAAAGAAAACGAACCAAAAGAAAGGACACTTTTACGAGGAATTTTTAAACTTTGTTTAAAAACGTCTGAAAAAGCGATGAGATTCAAAGCCTCTGAATCTCATCGCTTTTTCAGACTATTCTGCGTAAAAGGGCTTCGAAAAACTCCTTTTTAAATCAAATTTTTATTAGCTAACGTCATTACGAAGGAGGTACGACTGAAGTAATCTGTTTATTTCAAACTATAAACACATAGATTACTTCATTTCATTCGTAATGACGTTTTTTTGTGGTTACTTTTTAGGATGTGTAGTAGCTCAATTTTTCTCTGGCAAAGTAGTTGTAAAATCTAAACCAGATTTTTCTCCTATTTTATAGTTAAGAACTCCATCTTTTTGAAAGGAATCTAATCTCTTTAATTTTTCTAATGGAGCATCTTCTGTCATTCTCATTATTTGATGCCCATATTTTTCAATACGCCCATTATAAAAAACTAAACAATTATAAAGTGTTTCAGGCTTTGTACTTTTAAAAAACAAGAATTTTCGTTTTGGTTCTTTTCTATATAAATAAACCGTTAAGTCATACATAAAATTCTCAATCCAACATATCTCTAATACAATAGTTCCTTCTAAACAATCTCTTTCAGCTTTTAAATAGTAGGATGTATCAGCATACCTTCTTTTATTTTCTGTAATTATTTTCCAATTCATAGTTATACTAACATCTTATATAAGCTTAGCTATATAGTTTGAACACCCAATTTAATAAATATGGGACTAGTAATGATTTATACACCCTTACTCTTTTCTAAAAATCTCATTAATTTAGTATTAAATCAATCACGGTCAAAGCCTAATAAAAAAAAGACGCTCCTAAAAAGAAGCGCCTCTTAAAAATATTGATATGTATTTTATTACAACGGTATGTTCCCGTGTTTTCTATTAGGTCTTTCTACCTTTTTACCTTCTAACATCGCAAAAGCTTTGATTAGTTTTCTACGCGTGTCTTGTGGTAAAATTACCTCATCTACAAATCCGCGTTCTGCTGCTCGGTACGGATTCGCAAATTTATCAGCATACTCCGCTTCTTTCTCTGCTAGTTTTGCTTCGTGATCGTCTGCTTCTGCAATTTCCTTTTTAAAGATAATTTCACTCGCTCCTTTGGCTCCCATTACCGCAATTTCTGCACTAGGCCATGCAAAATTCATATCGGCTCCAATGTGTTTTGAGTTCATTACGTCATACGCTCCACCATAGGCTTTACGGGTAATTACACTTACTCTTGGCACTGTAGCTTCACTCAATGCATACAATAATTTTGCTCCGTTGGTAATAATAGCATTCCATTCTTGATCGGTTCCTGGTAAGAATCCTGGTACATCTACCAACACCAATAACGGAATATTAAAGCAATCACAAAAACGGGTGAATCGTGCTGCTTTTTTAGAACTGTTTACATCCAAACACCCTGCTAAACTCATCGGTTGGTTGGCAACAATCCCCACACTTCTTCCTCCTAAACGCGCAAATCCAACGACGATATTATCGGCGTAATCTTTATGGATTTCAAAAAATGAATCGGCATCAGCAATACCGTCAATCAACGCACACATATCGTACGGCTTGTTGGCATTATCTGGAACGATGTTGGCTAATTCTTCTCTAATTTCATCTCCTAATTCAAACGGTAATTTCGCAGTGGTTTCTTGATTGTTCTGTGGCATATAACTCAACAATGTTTTGATATCTTCCAAACATTGTACATCATTTGCAGCCGTTAAATGCGTTACTCCCGATTTGGTTGCATGCGTACTTGCTCCTCCTAACTCTTCTGAAGTTACTTCTTCATTGGTTACTGTTTTTACTACGTTAGGTCCCGTAACAAACATATAACTTGAATTTTCTACCATAACGGTAAAATCGGTCATGGCTGGAGAATACACTGCTCCACCTGCACAAGGTCCCATAATTGCTGAGATTTGTGGAATTACCCCTGATGCTTGTACGTTTCTATAAAAAATATCGGCATAACCACCTAACGAACGTACTCCTTCTTGAATACGTGCTCCACCAGAATCGTTCAATCCGATTAATGGTGCTCCTACTTTTACTGCCAAATCCATAATCTTACAGATTTTTTCCGCATGTGTTTCCGATAACGAACCACCAAACACCGTAAAGTCTTGTGCAAACACGTACACTAAGCGTCCGTTTACAGTTCCGTATCCTGTTACCACTCCGTCACCATAAAACTTCTGATTTTCCATTCCAAAATCGGTCGTTCTATGCGTTACTAAAATGCCTACTTCTTCAAAAGAACCTTCATCTAAGAAATAATCGATACGCTCACGTGCGGTTAATTTTCCTTTTTGATGATGACGGTCGATGCGTTGTTGTCCGCCTCCTAACTTTGCTTCTGTAAGTTTATGTTGTAATTCTTCTATTTTAGATTTCATCTATATTCTTTTTTTGGGCGTTCCCCAAGGGTCGGGCTTTCCGCTATATCTTTTGTTGGTTTTCGATACTTGCTCCGCAAACTCGAACTGACAACAAAAGGATGCCGCTGCAATCCCTAACGCACATTATGTATTAACAAGTTTTTAAAATACGTTGCTCTTTTAAATACTGCTGTAAAGCAACTTGTGCAGCAATCTTCGCTTCTTTTTCGTATCCTGCTTCTAACAACTCAGGTGTGTAATACTTCTTTACAAAATGAGTATCGAAATTTCCTGAAGTAAACGCTTCGTGTTCGCATACGAACTTTCCGAACGGCAACGTAGTTTCTATTCCTTTTACCTTATAATTACTAATCGCTTGTTTCATTAACTCAATAGCTTCTTCGCGCGTATTTCCATACGTTATTAGTTTAGAAATCATCGGATCGTAATAAATAGGAATTTCCATTCCTTCTTCAAAACCATCATCTACACGAATATTTTCTCCTTTCGGATGTTGGTACACTTCCAACACTCCAATACTCGGTGCAAAATTGTCTAACGGATCTTCGGCGTATACACGTAATTCTAATGCGTGCCCTTTAATTTGTAAGTCTTCTTGGGTGAATGATAGCTCCTCTCCTCTTGCTATTTTTATTTGCTGCTCTACCAAGTCAATACCCGTAATCATTTCGGTAACTGGATGCTCTACTTGCAAGCGTGTGTTCATTTCTAAAAAGTAGAAATTCTTGTTTTCGTCTAGTAAAAACTCAACCGTTCCTGCTCCTAAATAATCACAGGCTTTCGCAACTCTTACGGCTGCTGCTCCCATGGCTTCTCTAATTTCAGGAGTCAACACACTCGATGGTGCTTCTTCTACTACTTTTTGGTGGCGACGTTGTACTGAACATTCGCGTTCAAATAAATGTACTACGTTTCCATGAGCGTCTGCCAACACTTGGATTTCGATATGACGTGGTGACCCTACATATTTTTCTATAAATACAGAACCGTCTCCAAAAGCTGATTCTGCTTCTGAAATTGCACGCTGCATTTGTTCTTTAATATCCGCTTCTTTTTCAACAACACGCATTCCTTTTCCTCCACCACCTGCTGATGCTTTTATTAAAATCGGATACCCAATTTCATTTGCTACCTTCGATGCATATTCTACATCAGTTACTGCTTCATCAATCCCCGGAACCATCGGAATATCATAGGCTTTTACTGCATCTTTTGCAGCCAATTTGCTTCCCATCACTTCAATAGCGTGTGTTTTTGGGCCTATAAATACAATTCCTGATTTTGCTACGGCTTCTCCAAAGGCTGCATTTTCACTTAAAAATCCGTATCCTGGGTGAATTCCGTCTACATCTAACTCTTTGGCTACTTCAATAATTTTATCTCCTAATAAATAGGATTGATTCGAAGGTGCAGGACCAATACATACCGCTTCGTCTGCAAAAGTTACGTGTGGCGAATTTCTATCTGCTTCAGAAAAAACAGCTACGGTTTTAATTCCCATCTTTTTTGCAGTACGCATTACACGTAAGGCAATTTCTCCTCTGTTTGCTACTAATATCTTTTTCATATTATTCCATTTCTATTAAAACCGTATTCTTTTCTACTTTATCACCTGCCTGAATAGCTACCGATTTTACGACTCCGTCTCTTGGTGCTTGTAAGGTATTCTCCATTTTCATGGCTTCTAATACTAAAATTCCATCACCTTCTTTTACTTCTTGACCAATTTCAACATCAACAGAAACAATTAACCCAGGCATTGGTGCCTTGATATCGTTTTCTTTTTTCTCTGCAGCTACTTCTAAACCTAATTCATCAATCAACATGTCTAATTCATTAGAAATATTCACCTCATAGGTGTTTCCGTTGATTTGAATGGTGTATGCTTTTTTGTTGAAATTTGTTTGGAGTATGGTAACTTGATACGATTGGTTACCATCAAGTACATGGTAGTTATTTTGTGATTTTTCTACTATGTCTAACGCCTCTATTTGCGCTTCAGTAAAGTCAAAATCATGCGTTTTATTAACGCTCGTTTTAAAAGATTTACTCATAAATGTCTGATATTTTCACCACTAAAATATTAAAATTACAATGGAATGCATTGAGTTAAATCTATAAATTGGCTAGAATGTTTTTTTACTTCCTTGATTACTTCCTATCCATTTACTAACAACCTCAGAAAAACCCGCTATTTATCCCGCTTAATTCATATTTCATATTTACCTTTGCACTGTTCTCATAAAGGGGTGCCTTATTTGAATTACGAATTGTGGAATTACGAATTTTAATTATTAAAATAATTTGTAATTAATCATTTATAATTCATAATTAAATTCAGGCTGAGATCATACCCAACGAACCTGGAACAGGTAATGCTGTTTAGGGATTTTATCGTCATTGCGAAGTAATTTGGAAAATTACTGTGGCAATCTGTTTATTGAAGAAAAGATTACGTCGTCGTAAACTAACTCCTCGTAATGACAAATTTTAATTATTCAATGTTTAACTAAAGAATAATTACCTCTTTTTATTCGATTTTGTTTTTATAAAATGAGACCGATGTCTTTTCGTAAAAAAGTGAAGATAGTAGCTTTTTTACTCGTTGTATTCACAACATTAACAACAAGCGCACAAACGTTTATTCTATCTGGTAAAATAGTTGATGCAAACCAAGAACCTTTAGTGGGTGCTACCGTAGCAATTAAAGCTCAAAACAAAGGAACTTCTACCGACTTTGAAGGTAAATTCAAATTAAACTTACCAAAAGGAACACATGTTATTGAGGTTTCTTATGTGGGGTTTAAAAGCCTTTCACAAGAAGTTGAACTTACCAACAACCAACAGATTACGTTTCAATTAATTTCTAATGAAACTGTGTTAGATGAAGTGTTGGTATCTGCTGTTCGTGTAAAAGCAGATGCACCCGTAACACACTCTAACCTTGGCAAACAAGAAATTGAAAAACGTAATTTAGGACAGGATATTCCTGTGTTACTAAACTACTTACCTTCTGTAACATCCTCGTCAGATGCTGGGGCTGGTGTTGGTTATACTTATATTCGTGTACGTGGTTCGGATGCTTCTCGTGTGAATGTTACGATTAACGGAATTCCATACAATGACTCTGAAAGTCATGGAACTTTTTGGGTAAATATGGGAGATTTTGCTTCGTCTACACAAAGTTTACAATTACAACGTGGTGTGGGAACGTCTACGAACGGTTCTGGAGCATTTGGAGCTAGTTTAAATATTTTAACCGATGCTGTTTCGGATGAAGCTAGTGGAGAAATTTCAAATGCTTTTGGTTCTTATGGAACTAGAAAACACACCGTAAAGTTTACCACTGGAAAATTAAATAATGGATTTGAGTTTGCAGGACGTTTGTCTAACATTTACTCTGATGGATATGTTGACCGAGCTTTTACCGATTTAAAATCGTATTTCTTACAAGGTAGTTATACTGATGACAATACGTTGATTAAAGCCTTAGCTTTTGGAGGAAAGCAACAAACCTATCAAGCTTGGTATGGCTTAAGTGCTGAGGAGTTACAAGAAAATCGTCGCCAGAACCCGTATACCTACGATAATGAAACCGATAATTATTGGCAAGATCATTACCAATTACATTGGAATGAGAAACTCTCTGATAACTGGTCTACCAATATTGGATTAAATTATACCAAAGGAGAAGGATATTTTGAACAGTTTAAAGAGGACAAAGATGCTGTTGATTATGGTAATGTAATTGTTGACGGAAGCGATGTTATTGTTCGTCGTTGGTTAGATAATGATTTTTATATAGCTAATGCTAACGTTACTTATAAAACTGAAAAATTCGAGTTAATTTCTGGTGCTTCTTATAGTAATTATAAAGGAGATCATTTTGGTGAAGTTATTTGGGCTACACAATTTGCAGATGGTGCTAGCATTAGAGATCGTTACTATTTTAGTGATGCTAAGAAAAATGATATTAGCGTTTTTTCTAAAGCTACTTTTAATGTTTTTGATAATTTAAAAGCTTTTGTTGATGTACAAGGTAGGTTTATTGATTATACAACCGGAGGCTTTACTTCTGATTTAAATCCTTTAAATATTGACACTTCATTTAGCTTCTTTAATCCTAAGTTAGGTTTTACTTACAGTATTAATAAAGAAAATAGCATTTATGCATCGTATGCTCGTGCGAACAGAGAACCGAACCGTGATGATTTTCAAAATGGCCCGAATGTACAACATGAAACCTTAGATGATTTTGAATTAGGGTGGCGTTTGCATAATAAAACGGTTCAATTGAGCACCAACATCTATTACATGTCGTACGACAATCAATTAATTCAAACTGGTGGACTGAATGATGTTGGAGAATATTTACGAGAAAATGTGAAAGACAGCTATCGTTTAGGAGTAGAAATTGATGCTAATATTAACATTTCAGACAAGTTTAGTATTAATCAAAACCTTACGGTAAGTAGTAATAAAATCAAGAATTTTATTTTAGATCGTGATGGTGTTCAACGCAATATTGGTACGACTAATATTGCTTTTTCTCCAAATATTATTGCTGGAAATGCTTTGGTTTATAAGCCTACACAAGGGTTACAGCTTTCTTTATTATCTAAATTTGTTGGTGAACAATATTTAAGTAACACAAACACAGAAGCCTCTAAACTTGATAGCTATTACGTTAGTGATTTTAATGTTAGTTATGAATTAAAAATGAACAAAGTTTTTAAATCTATTGTTTTTACAGGATTGGTAAACAATCTTTTTGATAAAGAATATGTTGATAGAGGATATACCTATTTAAATACTTGGGATACTCCTGGAACTTCTTTTGAGGTCCAAGGATACTTTCCGCAAGCTACTAGAAACTTTTTAGTAGGTGCAACGTTAAAGTTTTAATTGGGAAAATGCTAGAAAAACAAAAAACCGAGACAATTGTCTCGGTTTTTTTATTTTTTAAAGCTTGACTTAAAAGACTAAATTCGCCAAAAGATTATTTAACTATGAAATTGAAAGCAACCTTAATAATATTACTTTCTATAACAAGCATCGGACTTGGGATTTATTCTTTTAAATTAAATAAAGAAATTTCTCTATTAATGGATGCTAAAAACTTTACTTTCAAATGGATAAACAATCATGAAATCTTGACTAGTTATTGGAAAGAAAATAATAAAATAGCTAATCAATTTTTTGATGTAAACTTTGACTCCAATTATGAGATTGCTAGAGTTTATACTACTTATGGAAAAGTATATCAAACTTGTTTTGACAGGGATGAAAATGGCGTTTATGAAAAAACTGACTGTTATAATTCGGCTGGAAATAAGGTTGGTTATTCTCTCGATAATGATGAAGATGGAGTTCCAGAAGAATTCGTTTTAATTTACGATTCAAAAAAAGAATTAAAGTTTATTGACAGTAATTTTGATGGTAAATTTGAAAAAATCATTATAATTAATAATAGCACTGAAACTGAATTATTAACTAAAACAATGTTTGAAGAGTAAGCTAAGATGAATAAAGAAAATCCCGAGTAGTATACTCGGGATTTTCTTTATTCTTTATTTTTCTCTGTCCATTCTAGATAACCTCCTAAAACATTGTATACTTTAAAACCTTTTTGAGCAAGTAACTCACTTGCTTTTAAACTTCTTCCGCCTGAACGGCAATAAAGGTATACCGGTTTTGTTTTATCTAATTTCTCCAGAGCTTTTCCTTCAAAATCATTACCTGTAACATCTATTTTAATTGGATTTTCAATAACTCCTCTTGACCACTCTTCTGGGGTTCTAACGTCTAATAACTGTGCATTATTTTCATTCTGTAAAACTACTTGTAAGTTATCTATAGTAATGTTATTTACCTCTGTCTTTTGTTGTTTACACGACAATATCACTGTTAAAAATAAACCTACTAAAAAAATGCCTTTGTTCATCTTGCTTATTTTAAAGTTGATGGACATACCGTTGCTGTCCTTGGAATATCAGTTTCTTTAATAGCCTTATATCCTCCAGCAACATCAATGATGTTATGAAATCCTCTGGCTTTTAAAATAGACGCTGCAATTACTGAACGGTATCCTCCAGCACAATGTACATAAAAGTCTTCTTTTGTTGGAAACTCTTCAACATGCTCGTTTAAGAAATCTAACGGTGTACTTGGTACATCTACAATATGTTCATTTGCATATTCTCCTGGTTTTCTAACATCAAAAACAGGTGCTTTTTCCGTAATTGCTTCTGCTAAAATAGTTGCAGAAACAGAACGTAACGTATCTACTTCTTTTCCTGCTTCTTTCCAAGCTGCAAAGCTTCCATCTAAATACCCTAACACATTATCAAAACCAACACGAGATAAACGTGTAATCGTAGTTTCTTCTTCTCCTTTAGGAGTAACTAATAAAATTGGTTGAGTAACATCTTTAATCAATGCTCCTACCCATGGAGCAAATGTTCCTCCTAAACCAATAAAAATTGATTGAGGAATAAATCCTTTAATAAATTCTGATTGATGACGTACATCTAAAATCAACGCATCTGTTTCGTTTGCTATTTTTTCAAAATCTATTACTGATAAAGCTCTTGCTCCATTTTTGATAACTTCATCGATAGATTGGTATCCTTCCTTATTCATTTTTACATTTAAAGGAAAATATTCAGGTGGAGGTAGTAACCCGTCTGTTACTTCTTTTACAAACTCCTCTTTGGTCATGTCTGCACGCAATGCGTAATTGGTTTTCTTTTGATCGCCAATTGTGCCTACTGTTTCTTTGCTTAAGTTTTTACCACAAGCCGATCCTGCTCCGTGTGCCGGATATACAATTACTTCATCTTCCAATGTCATAATTTTTGTACGTAAACTATCGTACAATAATCCTGCTAATTCATCTTGCGTTAAGTTTGCTGCTTTTTGTGCTAAATCTGGACGTCCAACATCACCTAAAAACAAAGTATCTCCACTGAAAACTGCATGATTTTTTCCGTCTTTATCTTTTAACAAATAAGAAGTACTTTCCATTGTATGTCCTGGAGTATGTAATACAGTAATTGTAATTTCTCCTAACCTAAATACTTCTCCATCTGTTGCTATATGAGCTTCATAATTTGTTTTTGCTGTTGGTCCGTATACAATTGTTGCTCCTGTTTTTTCAGCTAGTGTAACATGACCACTTACAAAATCTGCATGGAAGTGAGTTTCGAAAATATATTTGATTTTAGCGCCATCTTTTTCAGCTCTGTTTATGTAAGGATCAACTTCACGTAATGGATCTATAATTGCTACTTCTCCATTACTTTCAATATAATAGGCTCCTTGTGCTAAACAACCTGTATAAATTTGCTCTATTTTCATGATATTATATATTATTTATACGCTTGATGTATATACTGTGCGTATTTTTTCTGATTTTGATTATCTCCTGTTTTATAAAAATTTACGGCACCATTGGCACGCATAAAAAAGTGGTCTAAACTCACAACGTCTAATAAGCCTCCTCTAAAAAAGGCATCTCTTACAGGTCCTTTTACTCCTGCAAAGTAAAATTGAATGTTATGCTTGTTAAAATAAATAATACGTTCTTTTAACATATCAATTCCTGTACTATCAACTCTGTTTATGCTTTCAGCATCTAAAACAATCAACTTTAATGCTTTTCCTTTTTCTGATGCCATTTCATCTAGCTTATCTCTAAAGTAATTTGAATTAGCATAAAAAAGTTGTGCATCAAAGCGAAATACTAAAATTTCATCGTCTAGAATGACTTCCTTAAACCTGCTTTTATTACGATAGAAATCTGAATTTGGTACTTTTCCTAACTCTGCTACGTACGGTCTTGAAGTTCTAAAAATTAAAACAATTAATGATAAAACTACCCCGATTAAAATTCCATATTCAATTCCGAAGAAAATAGTAGCTAAGAAAGTAGCTAAGAGTAGCCAGAAATCTAAATTATTTGCTTTCCATAGCCTTCTTGCTTCTTTTAAATTTATTAAGTTAAAAACTGCAACTATAATAATTGCTGATAAAATAGTTTTTGGCAAGTGATAAAAAACTGGGGTTAAAAAAAGTAAGGTAAACACTACCAAAATTGCGGAAACTATTGCGGAAACTCCTGTAGTTCCTCCCGATTCTGCATTAATTGCCGAACGAGAAAAACTTGATGCTGACGGATATGATTGAAATAATGACCCAACCATATTACTTAAACCCAAAGCTACTAATTCTTGATTGGGTCTTACTCTATACTCATCTTGCTTAGCTTCCAAAGTTTTTCCAATAGAAATAGTTTCTAAATATCCTACCATAACCAAAGTTGCCGCTATCGGCATTAATTCACGTATTAAAGCTACATCAATTACTGGCATTGAAAATTTAGGTAAGCCTGATGGAATATCTTTTACAATGGCTACATCTGATAATTCTGTTCCAAAAAAACGGATACTTATTATACCCAATATAACAACGATTAATGCATTGGGTATTTTTCTATTAATTCTTCTAAAAATTATAATAATAGCACATGCTATTAAACCTATTATTGTTGTATTTGTTTTAAAATATTTAAGTCTGAAGAGAATATCTTCTAATAATACATGGATTTGATCACTTTGTACAAAATCTACTCCGAATAAATTCCTAAATTGATTCAATCCAATAATTAAAGCTACTGCAGAGGTAAACCCAGTTATTACAGGTCTTGATAAAAAGTTAACAATAAATCCTAAACGGAAAATTCCCATTAAAAACTGAATAGTCCCTACTACTAGCGCGAGTAATATTGCTATAGCTATATAACTTTCAGAACCTGTTAATGCTAAGGTAGATACTCCTGTTGCTACAATTAATGAGTCCATTGCTACAGGACCAATTGCTACTTGACGTGACGTACCAAAAATAGCATATAGTAATTGAGGCACTAACGCAGCATACAACCCATAAATTGGTGGTAAACCTGCAATAAGTGCATACGCTATGCCTTGAGGAATTAGTACAATAGCAACAGTTATACCTGCAACTACATCACCTTTTAACTGTGACTTTTTATAGTTAGGTATCCATTCTAATATAGGTATGAGTTTTTTTAATAGTTTCATTTATTTAAAAGAGCTCTCCTTGACTAGTTCCTTTAATTCTTCCTAAATGTTTATATGCCAAATCAGTTACTTCTCTTCCTCTTGGCGTACGCATAATAAACCCTTGCTGAATTAAAAAAGGTTCATAAACTTCTTCTATTGTTTCTGAATTTTCTGCTACAGCAGTAGCTAACGTAGTAATTCCTACTGGGCCACCCTTAAACTTATCAATAATAGTAGATAAAATTTTATTATCCATTTCATCTAAACCATGTGCATCTACATTTAAAGCTTTTAAGGCATATTTGGCTATTTCTATGGTAATTGTACCATTTCCTTTAATTTGAGCAAAATCACGCACTCTACGTAGTAATGCATTAGCAATACGAGGAGTCCCTCTACTTCTTCCTGCAATTTCAATTGCGGCTTCCATAGAAATAGGCACTTTTAAAATAAATGCACTTCGTTGTATGATGGTTGTTAATAATTCTGTTGAGTAATAATGTAATCGGCTACTGATACCAAAACGAGCTCGCATAGGCGCTGTGAGCAATCCTGAACGAGTAGTTGCTCCTACTAAAGTAAATTGCTCTAAGTTAATTTGAACTGTACGTGCATTTGGACCAGATTCAATCATGATATCGATTTTATAATCTTCCATTGCTGAATACAGGTATTCTTCAACTATTGGACTTAATCGATGTATTTCATCTATAAATAAAACATCTCGTTCATCTAAATTGGTTAGTAAACCCGCTAAATCTCCAGGTTTATCTAGTACAGGTCCTGAAGTTACTTTTATTCCAACTCCTAATTCATTAGCTAAAATATGAGCCAACGTTGTTTTTCCTAATCCTGGAGGGCCATGAAATAAGGCATGATCTAACGCTTCATCTCGTTGATTCGCTGCCTCTACAAAAACCTTTAAATTATCTATTGCCTGATCTTGGCCAGTAAAATCATCAAATGAAAGCGGACGTAGTTTTTTTTCTACATCTAGTTCTTCATTTGAATAATTTGTATTTTCAGGGTTTAAGTTTTCATTCATATTGTTGCAAATATACTTGAAATAAAATGTTCACATTGTAATATAAGTTACTTAACTAATATTTTATGCTAAAAAATTATTACAAGATCTACTAATACTTATAGAAAACAAAAGCCTCCCAGTTTTGGGAGGCTTTATAATTTATCTTTTTTAAGAAGGCTCTTCGCCATCTAATAGTGGTACGTTTTGTGGTACAAAGTCTTTTCCGTGTACATACTCACCATTTTCATCTGTTTTACTGTAATCGTAAGCCCATCTGTGAACTTCAGGAATTGCTCCTGGCCAGTTTCCATGAATATGTTCAACTGGAGTAGTCCACTCAAGTGTATTTGCATTCCAAGGGTTTTGTGTTGCTTTTTGACCTCTATACATAGAAATAAAGAAGTTTGCTATGAAGATTAACTGTGCTAAACCTCCAAGAATAGCCATGATAGTCATAAACACGTTTATATCTGCCAAATCATCAAACATTGGAAAGTTTGTGTTTGTATAATAACGACGTGGTAAACCAGCTAACCCTATAAAGTGCATTGGGAAAAATACTCCGTAAGCACTGATTATTGTTAACCAGAAGTGCCAGTACCCTAATGTTTTGTTCATCATTCTACCATACATCTTAGGGAACCAGTGATAAACACCAGCAAACATCCCTAATAAAGCAGATACCCCCATTACCAAGTGGAAGTGTGCCACAACGAAATATGTATCGTGAACGTTAATATCTAAAGCTGAATCTCCTAATACTAGTCCTGTTAATCCTCCTGTTACGAACGTAGAAACTAATCCGATAGAAAACATCATTGCAGGATTTAACTGTAGGTTACCTTTCCATAGTGTAGTAACATAATTAAATGCTTTTACTGCTGATGGAATTGCAATTAATACTGTTGTAAATGTAAATACAGAACCTAAGAATGGATTCATTCCAGAAACGAACATGTGGTGACCCCATACAATCGTAGATAAGAATGCAATTGCCATAATAGAACCAACCATTGCACGGTAACCAAAAATTGGTTTACGTGCGTTTGTTGAAATTACTTCTGAACTAATACCTAATGCTGGTAATAAGATAATATATACCTCTGGGTGACCTAAGAACCAGAATAAGTGTTCGAATAATACTGGTGACCCTCCTTGGTAATGTAATACTTCTCCAGAAATAAAGATGTCTGATAAGTAGAATGAAGTACCAAAGCTTCTATCAAAGATTAATAATAAGGCTGCTGATAATAATACCGGGAATGAAATTACACCAATAATCGCTGTAATAAAGAATGCCCACATTGTTAATGGCAATCTTGTCATTTTCAATCCTTTTGTACGTAAGTTTAAAACTGTTACGATATAGTTTAATGAACCGATTAGCGATGATGCAATGAAAATTGCCATAGACACTAACCATAACGTCATTCCTGTACCTGAGCCTGGAATTGCTTGTGGCAATGCTGATAATGGAGGGTAAATTGTCCATCCTGCCGATGCTGGTCCTGCTTCTACAAATAATGAAATAATCATTATTACTGATGATAAGAAGAATAACCAGTAAGATACCATATTTAAGAATCCAGAAGCCATATCACGAGCTCCAATTTGTAACGGAATTAATAGGTTGGAGAATGTACCACTTAAACCTGCCGTTAGTACAAAGAATACCATGATTGTACCATGAATCGTAACTAACGCTAAGTACATATCTGGGTTCATAATTCCATCTGTTTGATGGTTTCCTAAGAATGCTTCAACAATTGAAAACGATGTATCTGGCCATGCAATTTGTAAACGAAATAACATAGACATGAAACCTCCTATGATACCCATAAATATACCTGTAACAAGGAATTGTTTCGAGATCATTTTATGATCTTGACTAAAGATGTATTTAGTTACAAATGTTTCTTTGTGATGATGATCTGACATAATCTATATATACTTTAAAAAAATATCTTATTTAATAACTTGAGCTAATGTTTTTTGTTCTGATAACCACTTGTTGTACTCTTCTTCTTCAACAACAGTAATTTTCATTTGCATATTGTAGTGAGATGCTCCACAAATTTTGTTACATAATAATAAGTAATCAAACTCATATGGGTCTTCTCCTTTAGCTCTTCTAATTTTGTTAATTCCTTCTGTTTTTGCAATTACCTCAGAATTTTGACGCATTTCTGCTGTGGTATACTTTGGCGTAAATGCGAATTGAGTTACCATACCTGGAACACAGTTCATTTGTGCTCTAAAGTGTGGCATATAAGCAGAGTGCAATACATCTTGCGAACGGAACTTGAATAATACTTTCTTCCCTTTAGGTAAGTATAATTCTGTTACTTGCTTATCATCTTGTGCACTTGGGTCTGACATATCGACCCCCATAGTGTTAATTCCTTTGATAAAGTTTACATTACCTAAACCTAATTGGTTGTCTTCACCTGCATAACGTGCATCCCAGCGAAATTGTTGAGAGTATACTTCAATTACAATAGGGTTTTCATCGTCTCCAACATACATAATGTTGTTCCAAGCCCATAAACCATATCCAATTAATAACACAATTGTTACTGCAGGAATAGTTGTCCAAATTAATTCTAACTTATGACTATCTGCATAAAATAATGCCTTATTGTTTTTATTTCCTCTGTACTTGTAAGTAAAGAAGAAAATTAAAAACTGCATTCCAAACTGAACTATTCCAATTAACCAAAAAGTGATATTAAAAAGGTTGTCATCATGCTCTCCTTCAAAAGAAGCAGCTTCTGGTAACATAATTACATTCATGGCAATTAAGCAGTAAATCATCATTGCATAAAGGAATGCTAGGAAAGCTAATGAATATTTAGCTTGTTTTTCGTTGTCTTCATCTGTAGCAATTACAGAACGGAAATTCATTATACGAGTAATTTGCCAAAAACTTACTCCGATTGCAACTGCTATGAAAATATAAAATAAAGCGAGCATATTATCTAAACTATTTGTTTATTAATTCTTTTTATTAATGATGATTACTATCTTCTCCTGTGTGTTCGATGTTGTAGTAATGATAGGTTTCACTTTCGTGTAAATAAGGGTTACCTTTTGGCACTGGATTAGCTTTTGCAAACGCATTAAACGTAGCAAAAATAAACAATCCTGTGAAGAATAGTACCCCACTTATCTCTCCAATTCCAAATGCCCATTGACCACCTACTGTTCCTGGCATAACCATTACAAATAAGTCAATATAATGACCTGCTAAGATTACAATTCCTCCTAAAATTACAAACCAAGGTCTACTCTTAAAATCACTGTTGATTAATAATAATACTGGGAAAATAAAGTTCATTACAACCATTGCTAAAAATGGCACTTTATATTCGTTAAAACGTAATAAGAAATAAGTTGTTTCTTCTGGCATATCTGCATACCAAATTAACATAAACTGTGCGAACCATAAATATGTCCAGAATACTGAGAAACCAAACATAAATTTAGCTAAGTCGTGAATATGACTATCATTTACCAATGGCAATACTCCTTTTGAACGTAAGTAAATAGTTACCATTGCTATGACTGTTAAAGCAGACACTAAGAAAGTAGCTAATACATACCATCCAAACAATGTTGAGAACCAGTGCGGATCTATTGCCATAATCCAGTCCCAAGAAGCCATACTTTCAGTAATCATGAAGAATATAAGAAATATAACTGTTGCATTATAATTTTTCTTATGCTGCTTTAAATCTCCGTTATCTTGAGCTAACGACCACTTTCTTATTAGAAAACGATAAACATTCCAACCTGCTAAGTAAACAATACTTCTTATTAGCCAACCTGGAGTATTTAACCACCATTTTTTTCCATCTACTATAGCATCATAATTTGGACTTGTTGGGTCAGTTACTCCTTCTCCCATCCAAGTAAACAGGTGATTCATATGCATTGCTGTAAGTATTAAGAATACTAACATTATTAAACTCACATAATGTAAATTTGATGAAATAGCTTCCATTACTCTGTGCAATACTACAGACCATCCTGCTTGTGCAACAATTTGTGAACCATAAAAAGCAAGCACTAACAATGTAATACCTAAAGAGAATAATAAAGCAACATACAAAGCAGACCAAGGTCTATTTTGCATTTGGTGTAAAGCGTGTTCTGCATGAGCATCTCCGTGATCTTCACCATGAGCAGCTACTTCAGTATGTGCTTCAGTTGTTTCATTCGCTTCATCAGTTGCTGTTTCTTTATGATCATCTTCAGCTACATGTACTGCCGAACTATCTTTTGCTTGTGTATTTTCAGTAGCTTCTTCCGAATGATTTTGTTCACCGTTGTGTGCTACTTCTTCAGTGTGTGTAGCAGTACTGTCTGCAACATGCTCTTCAGTTGTTGTATCTTCTTCGTGATTTTCAACTTTAGCTTCTTCTTTATGCTCTACATCAGCATGATCTGCTTTCGCTTCATGACCTCCATGATGTGCATCTTGTTTTGCTAAAATTTCTTTTGCTTCTTCTAATGTTTTAGGCGCTGAAAAGAAACTATAACCTGTTCCTAAAAGTCCTACAGCCATTAAAACAATAGCTAGCATTTTTAATTTTCCTGAAAACTGGTACATATCTTAACTATCTATTATAGACTTATTTTAATTCGCTTCTTAATTTTTCTACGTATTGTACAACTTGCCATCGCTCATTGTATCTTAACTGTGATGCATGAGATCCCATTAAGTTCTTACCATACATAATTACATGATAAATATTCCCTGGGGTTAACTCTCTGTCTGCGTAATTTGGGATACCATTGAATTTATCTCTTTGCGATAACACTCCGTTACCATCCCCTTTTGTTCCGTGACAAGAAGCACAGTATATGTCATATAACTCTTTACCTTTTTCTAAGTTAGCCTCAGTAGTTGGTAATGGGTTTTTTAATTCAGCTTTTGCTTTTTCATATCCTTCATTAGTGTCTGGAATATCATAAGCTACAACTCCGTTTCTGCTTACAGTACCTGCTACTGGTAATTTATTTACCTCTTCATTATTAATACCTTCGGCTCCATTTGCATCGTAGGGTACAGATACATACATATCTGGCATGAACTGAACTTGTGGTTTTCGTTTATCGTTACAAGAACTTAAGCTTGTTGCTGCTACAGCTAAAGCGATAATTATTTTTAAATTCTTCATATCTCTTTATTAGTGCGTTTCTACTACGTTAATTTCTACAGCTCCAGTTTTCTCTAATAATGACACCAACTCTTCTTCACTCCCTTTAACAGGAATCTCCATTAAAAAGTGATCATCTGTAGTTCTTGGGTCAGGGTTTTCAGCTTCTTTAAATGGCCATATCTTACTTCTCATATAAAAAGTAATTACCATTAAGTGTGCTGCAAAAAACACTGTTAATTCAAATAATATTGGAACAAAAGCTGGCATATTGGTAGCCCATGAAAAGTTTGGTTTTCCCCCAATATCTTGAGGCCAATCAGCAATCATAGTATACCATGTTAACCAAACTGCTACTGATAAGCCTGTAATACCATATAAAAAAGCGGTAATTGCTAAACGTGTTGGTGCTAATCCCATTGCTTTGTCTAATCCATGAACTGGAAAAGGACAAAATACTTCTTCAATATGATGATTTTCTGCTTTTACTTTCTTAACGGCATCCATTAAGATATCATCATCATTATATAATGCGTGAATTACTTTATTAGTGCTCATTGTTCTCTTCTCTTGATTTTTTAAAATTCTCACCTGATGATTTCAAAATAGTCTTAATCTCTGCTGTAGGGATTACTGGGAAAGTTCTTGCATATAATAAGAATAATACAAAGAAGAATCCGATAGTTCCTATAAAGATACCTACGTCTACGAACGTTGGTTCAAAACGCCACCATGTAGATGGTAACTGTCCTTTACTTAATACAATTGCAATAATATCAAAACGCTCAAACCACATACCGATGTTAATTACTATCGAGATAATAAAAGACCAAATAAAACTTCTTCTAATCTTTTTGATCCATAATAACTGTGGTGTGAAAATGTTACAAATTAATAACGACCAAAATGCCCATCCGTAAGCTCCTGCTTCTGCTCCAAATGATAAGTATGTGTAGTTTTCGTAAGGAGAACCTGTATACCATGCAATAAAGAACTCTGTTGCATAAGCTACTGCTACGATACCTCCTGTTAAAATGATTACGATGTTCATATACTCTACGTGTAAACGTGTAATATATGCTTCCATATTTGTAACCTTACGCATAATACCTAATAAGGTTTGTACCATTGCAAATCCAGAGAATATCGCCCCTGCTACGAAATAAGGAGGGAAAATTGTTGAGTGCCATCCTGGGTTGATAGAAGTTGCGAAGTCCATCGATACGATTGTGTGTACAGAAAGTACTAATGGTGTTGCTAATCCTGCTAATACTAACGACACTTCTTCAAAACGTTGCCAGTCTTTTGCTCTACCTGACCACCCGAAAGATAATAATGCATAAATTTTCTTTTGGAAAGGTTTAACAGCTCTATCACGAATCGTTGCAAAATCAGGTAATAAACCAGTCCACCAGAAAACTAATGATACCGATAAATATGTAGAAATTGCGAATACATCCCATAATAATGGCGAGTTAAAGTTAACCCATAATGATCCGAATTGGTTTGGAATTGGTAATACCCAGTATCCGTTCCATGGACGTCCCATGTGAATAATTGGGAATAATCCTGCTTGGAATACCGCAAAGATTGTCATCGCTTCTGCAGAACGGTTAATTGCCATTCTCCATTTTTGACGGAATAATAAAAGTACTGCAGAAATAAGTGTTCCTGCGTGACCAATACCTACCCACCATACGAAGTTGGTAATATCCCATGCCCAACCGATGTTTTTACTTAATCCCCATACACCAATACCTGTTCCTACGGTGTAAAAGATACATCCAAATCCCCATAACATTGCTGCTAAAGAGATATAGAATGCTATATACCAATTTTTGTTTGCTTTCCCTTCAATAGGTCTAGCAATATCTTCAGTAATATCATGGTAACTCTTGTCACCAAGTATTAAAGGTTCTCTATAAGATGATTCGTAATGAGACGACATAAATCTATATACTTATTAATTTTACTATTAAGCTTCGTTTGTATTTCTTACTTTCACTTGATACACTACGTTTGGTTTTGTACCAATATAATCTAAAACGTGGAAAGCTCTTTTATCTTCTTTTAATGCTGTAACTGTATCTTCAGTGTTGTTTATATCTCCAAACACCATAGAACCAGTAGAACATGCTGCTGAACATGCTGTTTCAAACTCGTCTTTTTTAACAGCTCTACCTTCTTTCTTAGCCTTTAAGATAGTAGCTTGTGTCATTTGAATACACATAGAACACTTTTCCATTACACCACGAGAACGAACTACTACGTCTGGGTTTAACACCATTTTACCGTACTCGTTATTCATGTTAAAATCAAACTCGTTGTTTTCAGCATAATTAAACCAGTTGAAACGACGAACTCTATATGGACAGTTATTTGCACAGTAACGAGTACCTACACAACGATTATATGCCATTTGGTTTTGACCTTGACGACCGTGAGATGTTGCTGCTACCGGACATACTGTTTCACATGGTGCGTGGTTACAGTGCTGACACATCATTGGTTGGAAAGCAACCTGTGGATTTTCTGCTGGGTTTTCTAAAGCATCAAATAAATCTCCTTTGCTTAGCTCTAATACTTTTTCAGTATAACGTCTTTCAATTTCTTGGTTAGCTATGTTTGGATTTTGAGCTTTGAACTCCTCCAATGTCATTTTAGCCTTATGTTGCTTATCTTCCACAGTAGAAGAATAATAACGATCAATACGTAACCAAGCCATATCTCTACCAACTCTCATTTCATCTTTACCAACAACTGGTACGTTGTTTTCTGCGTGACATGCAATAACACATGCTCCACAACCTGTACAAGATGTTAAGTCGATAGATAAGTTAAAGTGGTGTCCTAAACTTCTGTCATGCTCATCCCATAAGTCAATTTTACTTCCTTCAACTTCTTGATGATCATAAGAGACCATAAATGGCTTATTCCAAGTATGCTTAGGATCTAATTTTTTATCGTTTACTTCTTTTAATGAAGCTTCTTTTAATATATCGTGGCGACCTGCTAAAGTACTTTGTACTTGCATACAAGCAAACTTGTGCCATCCTGAAGTTCTTTCAATAGAAACATTATACTGAACATTGTTTCCATTTTGGTAGAATGGATAGGCATTGACACCTACTTGCATTTCTGATTTTAATCCTTGAGTTCTACCGTATCCTAATGCTAAACCTACTGATCCTTTTGCTTGACCTGGTTGTATAAGTACTGGTACTTTATTTATTGTTATGCCATTTACTGTTACGTTAGCATAATTACCATCAATAGCACCATTATCTTTTACTGGGTTTTCAAAACCTAATTCTTTTGCATCTGAAATCGAAATAGTCAAGTAGTTATCCCAAGAAGCTCTTGTAATAGGGTCAGGTAATTCTTGTAACCAAGGGTTATTTGCTTGTTTACCGTCTCCTAACGCTGTTGATGAGTATAAGCTTAATTCGAATCCTGAAGCATTATTAGCATTTTTCACTAATTGCGCTGCTACTACATTTATATCTACAGCAGATTCAAAAGCTATTTCTTCTTCTACAGTAACTTTTTCAACTTTAAAGAACCCATCATGTAATGCTTGATTCCATGAAGCCCCTCCTAATACATTTGTACTCCAAAATTCTTTTAAAGTATCGTAATAGTTCACTGTACTTCCAGACCATTTTAACAAAACGTCTTGTATTTGACGTGTGTTAAATAGTGGCTGTATAGTTGGTTGCATTAAACTATAAACACCTTGCTTCGCCATAACATCTCCCCAACTTTCTAAGTTATGAGGTGCTGGCAATGTATATTGTGTAGCATTAGCTGTAGCATCATCTTGAGTAGATAGAGCTATAGATAATTTTAAATTTTTAATTCCTTCTGCTAAATCAACTGCATTTGCTAAAGTGTATAAAGGATTTACATTATAAGTAATTAAACCTTTTACTTTACCTCCTTTAACGTCTGCTATCAATTGAGCTACTTGGGTATCGTTACCTTGACGCTTTAAATTCACCGCCTCAGTATCTATTACCTCACTATTTAACGCTTTATTGATTGCTAATGCAATTAATTGTGCGTTTTTATCATTTAAACCTGTAACAACAACCCCTTTTGAACCTGCTTTTTTAAGGTCTTTAGCTAATTGCTTTACCTCTACATCAAAAGTTGTTGCTTTTGAAGGAAGGCTATTTCCTGTTATTTGGTTGTATAAGTTTATTAAAGCGAAAACTTGCTCAGATGGTTTGGCTACAATTCTTTTATCGGCATTTGCTCCCGCTAAAGACATGTTAGCTTCTATTTGAACATGGTATGACATTTTACCAGTTTCTACTCTACGTCCTTCTGCATAAGACTTTTCGTATCCCCCTTGCCAATCACCAATAAAATCTGCCCCTATGGACGCGATAACTTCCGCCTTACTAAAATCGTAATCTGGCAATGCTCTTTTACCATACATGGCTTCAAAAGCATCAGCAGTTGCACTTTCAGAAATTGCGTCATATACCACATGCTTAACATTTGGGTAAGCTGTAATAAAATCTGCTATTACTTTTTCAGTAGAAGGACTCGCTAAAGTTCCTGTTAATAATACTACTGGTTCATTAGCATTCTTTAATTCGTTTAATTTTGCGATAATTTCTTTATCTGCATCTGCCCAAGATATTTGAGTTTTTCCTTTTCTTGGTTCTTTTAAACGTAATTTTTCATCGTATAATGATAAAACTGACGCTTGAGTACGTGCGCTAGTTACACCTCCTGCCTCTTTATTTGGCATGATTTGAATTGGACGTCCTTCGCGTGTTTTTACTAATACGTTTGCGAAATCAAAACCGTCTGCAATTGTAGTTGCGTACCAATCAGCAACGCCTACTACGATATCATTAGGTTGCACTACATAAGGAATTGATTTTCTTACTGGACCTTCACAAGCTGCTAAAGAAGCTGCTGCAGTGGTAAATCCAACATATTTCAAGAAGTCTCTACGTGAAGTTGATGATGTTTCTAAGGTATCTTTGTCGCCTAAAAATTCATCTGTAGGAATATCTTGTACAAACTCATTATTACGTAGCGTTTCAACAATAGAACTACCCTTTAGTTCTTCAACACTTTGCCAGTATTTTTTGTTTGAAGCCATTTATATATGTGTTTTTCTACTTTCTAAATTGATTAATAGTGGCATTTACCACACTCTTTTCCTCCTAATTGAGCAATAGTTACTTGCTCAACACCGTACTTCTTAGCTAGTTCTTCATGAATTTTAGCATAGTACTCATTACCTTTTAAGTCAACCTTAGTTTCCTTATGACAGTCAATACACCAACCCATTGTTAATGGCGAATATTGATATACTTCTTCCATTTCCTCTACTGGACCATGACATTTTTGACATGCAATTCCTCCTACAGTTACGTGTTGTGAATGGTTAAAATATGCGAAATCTGGCAAGTTATGAACTCTCACCCATTTAACCGGCTTAGTATTTCCAGTATATTCTAATTTTTCTGCATCCCAACCAGCTGCTTCATAAATCTTAGCGATTTCTTTATCTAAATCAGCTTTTACTAATGTATGATCATCCATTACAACTTTTGTATCGTCTGCTACTTCAGAAATATTCTTATGACAATTCATACAAACATTTACAGATGGTATACCCGAATGCTTACTATGTTTTGCTGCAGAGTGACAGTATTGACAATCTATCTTATTATCTCCTGCGTGAATTTTATGTGAAAAAGCTATTGGTTGAATTGGCTGATACCCCTCATCAACACCAACTTTAAACAAAGTTCCAAACAAGAAATAAGCAGTAATTAAAGCTCCAAAAATAACGGTTAACACTTTTAAGAAAGTATTCTGTTTAATTCCTTGCCACAACTCAGCAGTTTGCCCCATTAAACCTGGAGTTTTTGGAGCGCCTTTTAATTCACTAATAGTTTTTAACAAACTACCAATAATTAAGAATGCCACAACAATAGCCGCAGCCAATATATATATCAACCATTTTGGTGCCTGATCACCTTGAGACCCAACTCCTTCAATATCAGCTCCTGCTGCTGGAGTCTTCTTTAACTCACCAACCGTGGTATAGTAAAGGATATCATCAATATTTTGATCCGATAACTGCGGAAAAGCAGTCATATTAGAACCATTATACTCTTCAAAAATCGCAATTGCTTCTTTATCTCCTGAAGCTCTTAAAGCAGCATTATCTTTTATCCATGCCTTCAACCATTCATTGGTTCTTCTCTCTTCAATCCCAGCCAAAGCAGGACCAACCAGCTTCTTATCTAACTTATGACAAGATGCACAAAGAGATTTAAACAATTTTTTCCCTTCTTTTTGACGCGCCTCATCAATATCTTGTGAAAACGCCGAAAAACTTACTAAGAAAACTAAAAAGAAAGCTAAACTCTTTGCTAGAGTTTTAGTTAATCTACTGTGATGATTCACACTTTTCATACTATAAAAATATAAGTTTTGTATCTATTTTGGTACAATTTTTTCTGTTACACTAATTTTAAAATTAGCACACAGAAAGTTGCACAAAAGTACTACTTCTGTCTAAATTGTGAAATGTTAAGAGAATCCTAATCTATAATTTATAACAATTCTAAATAACTAGCGTTAACAATGTATTAACTCACAAGTCATTACTTTTGTAAAAAGATTCATCAAAATGAAAAAACATAGCTTAATTATTACTTTTATATTTCTTGTTACTGCTTTTGCACTCAAAGCTAATGCTCAAGAAAAACTTACTGACAACAAGCACATTATTTCACTGATAGAAAAGAAAAGAACCTACAATAAGAGCAATGGAAACGGGTACAGAATCCAACTATACAATGGACTTGAAAGACGCGCTAGAAGCCTCCGTAATAGGTTTAAAGTTGAATACCCTGATGTTTACACAAAACTAATTTATAAACAACCTGAATGGAAAATACAAGTAGGGAATTATAAAACACGCTTACATGCTGATAGGGCTCTAAATGAAATCCGAGAAAAATTCTCTGGCGCCATTGTAGTACCTATGTAATTAAACATATTTTACCACATAAAAAAAGAGTAATCGAACAAACGATTACTCTTTTTTATTTACTGGCTAATTAATTATTAATAAGCCCTCTTATTATTTCCTTCATAAAAATTGATAAATGCCTGATTTACCACCCTATGACCTCCATCAGTAGGATAATCTCCAGTAAAATACCAATCTCCTAAATTGTCTGGACAAGCTTTATGTAAACCACTTATTGGCTGAAAAATCACCTCGACATCAGCTTTTATCTCTGCAGTTTTTAACATTTGTGCAATCTTTGCAGAAACTTCTTCATCTGTAAAAGGTGCATAAATTTCCTTAACGTAGTTTATCACATCTTTATCTTCACTGTTTTCTTGTTGCTTACATTTTTGATACACTTCATCAACAATATGATACTGATTTGTTTCTTTTAACAATTCCAACGCAGCTTTAAAAGCAATAAAATCGTTAATCTTAGCCATATCAATACCATAACAATCTGGATAACGTATTTGAGGCGCAGAAGAAACTACTACTATTTTCTTAGGATTCAATCGATCCAAGATTTTAATAATACTTTTCTTCAAGGTAGTACCTCTTACAATACTATCATCAATAATTACTAAATTATCTGTTGGTTTTACAACTCCGTAAGTAACATCATAAACATGCGCAACTAAATCATCACGACTACTATCATCTGTAATAAAAGTACGTAGTTTAGCATCTTTAATCGCTATTTTTTCAAAACGTGGTCTTTTAGAAAGAATTTCAATTACTCTTTCTTTTGAAAGCTTTCCTTCACCCGCTAAAATTGCATCAGTCTTTTGCTGATTTAATACATCTTCAGCAGCTTCCATCATTCCAAAAAATGATGTTTCTGCCGTATTTGGTATGTAAGAAAACACTGAATTTTCTATATCACTATCAATAGATTTTAAAACTTCAGGAAACACATATTTCCCTAAGTTTTTACGTTCTTCATAAATTGATGCATCACTTCCTCTTGAAAAATAAATACGCTCAAATGAACATGCTTTTTTGGGACGCTGTTCTAAAATTGGCGACATTGTTGTCTCTCCATTCTTTTTGATTATTAACGCATGTCCTCTTTCAACCTCTTTTATTGACTCTATATCAACGTTAAAAACTGTTTGAATAACTGGACGTTCAGAAGCAACCACAACTACTTCATCGTCTTCATAAAAAAAAGCTGGACGAATAGCTGATGGGTCTCTCAACACAAACGCATCTCCATGCCCCAGCATACCTGCCATAGCATATCCACCATCCCAGTTTTTAGCCGAACGTTTTAAAATTCGTTGAATATCTAGGTTATCTTCTATGTAAGGAGAAGCATCCTTTTTATTAAATCCTTCTTCTTTAGCTTTCAAATATAAATCTGAAACTTCCGACTGCAGAAAGTGTCCTATTTTTTCTAAAATTGTTACAGTATCAGTAGACTCTTTAGGGTGTTGACCTAATTCAATTAAATCATTTAACAAATGTTTAGAATTAGTCATATTAAAATTACCAGCAACAATTAAGCTTTGATGTTTCCAGTTGCTTTGGCGTAAAAAAGGATGCACACTCTCTATAGAGTTTTTACCAAAAGTACCGTAGCGAACGTGCCCTAAAAATAAGTTTCCAATGTAAGGCACATTTTCTTCTTGCCATTTCACATCATCAACCTTATCTGGATTCTCTTCAAAAACTCCATTGATTCTATGATTAATTTTCCCAAAGATATCCTGGATTGGTTGTGATTGGTTGGAACGGATTCTGCTTATATATCTTGTTCCAGGCTCTACATTAAATTTTATACTTGCTAATCCAGCACCGTCTTGCCCCCGGTTGTGCTGTTTCTCCATTAACAGGTACATTTTATTTACACCATAAAACGCGGTACCGTATTTGTCTTTATAGTATTGTAATGGCTTCTTTAAACGAACCATTGCAATTCCGCATTCGTGTTTAATAGCGTCACTCATTTAATTTCAAGTATTTAGTTGTGTTGTAGTTTTGTGTGTTGTATAAAAAAATCCGCAGCAAAAAGCGCGGATTTATAGTTTATGATAATGCTATATCAAATTGTGTTAATTCTTTAAACGCTTTTAAACGCGCTTGTACCTCTTCACTAGTTAATGCCTCCATACGCTGTGTTCCGAATTTTTCAACACAGAACGATGCTAAGTTAGACCCATATATAATTGCACTCTTCATATTTTCGAATGAAATATCTTCGGTTTTAGCTAAATATCCGCAGAAACCTCCTGCAAAAGTATCTCCAGCTCCAGTTGGGTCGAACACCTCTGCTAATGGCAATGCTGGTGCAAAGAACATATTTCCTTCATTGAATAATAAAGCTCCATGTTCCCCTTTTTTAATTACCACGTATTTTGGCCCCATTTCATGAATTTTCTTTGCTGCATTTACCAAAGAATATTCTCCACTTAACTGACGTGCTTCCTCGTCGTTAATTGTAATAACATCTACACGCTTTAATACTTCATGCAAATCGTTTAATGCTATATCCATCCAAAAGTTCATAGTATCTAACACTACTAACTTAGGTCTTTCATTCATTTGATCTAATACCGATGCTTGTGTTAATGGATGTAAATTACCTAACATTACAATAGGTGCATCTTTAAACGATTCTGGAACCACTGGTTGAAAATGTTCTAATACATTTAGTTCAGTTATTAAAGTATCACGAGAATTCATATCATTATGATACTTTCCACTCCAAAAGAAAGTTTTTCCTTCTTTTACGATTTCCACTCCATCAGTATTAATTCCTTTATCGTTCATCATATCTAAGTATGATTGTGGAAAATCTCCTCCAACTACAGAAACAACTCCTGTTTGCACTCCAAATTGTGAAGCTGCTAATCCTACAAATGTTCCTGATCCTCCTAAGATTTTATCAGTTTTTCCAAATGGTGTTTCTATAGCGTCAAATGCTACTGTTCCTACTGCTAATAATTTACTCATAACTCTACTTAATATTTCTTCAACTGAAGAAATGTATTTGTTTCATTAAGTCTTTATAAATTACTAAGACTTAAATTTTTACTAATTATACTCATTAAGGCTTAAACTCTCATGTCAACTGCCTTTTTTGTCGTAATTTTGCGTCTTTAATTAAAAACGGTCTTTTTGACTTTGCAAAAATAGTTTTAAAAAATGACTATCAAAGAAATACAAGAAGAAATTATTGACGAGTTTTCTATGTTTGAAGACTGGATGGAGCGTTATGAGTACATTATAGAGCTAGGAAAATCGCTACCTTTAATAAGTGAAACTTACAAATTGGATGAAAACCTAATTAAAGGATGCCAATCGAAAGTATGGTTAAATTCTGAATTAAAAGGTGATACTATTGAGTTTACTGCCGATAGTGATGCTATTTTAACAAAAGGAATTGTGGCTTTATTATTGAGGGTATTTTCTAACCAAACACCTAAGGCTATTTTAGACGCCGATACTGATTTTATTGATGAGATTGGCCTGAAAGAACATTTAAGCCCTACACGTGCTAATGGTTTAGTATCCATGGTAAAACAAATTAAAATGTACGCAATTGCACAGCAAAGCAAATTAGCGAATTAAAAGAAGTTTAGAATTATGACTGAAGACAAATTAGAAGAATTAGGAGATAAAATTGTACGTGTATTAAAAACCATATATGACCCAGAAATACCTGTTGACATATATGAGTTAGGTTTAATTTATGATGTTTTTATATCAGAAGAAAATGATGCCAAAATATTAATGACATTAACTTCTCCTAACTGTCCTGTTGCTGAAACTTTACCTGTTGAAGTAGAAGAAAAAGTAAAAACTTTAAAAGAGATTAACAATTGCGAGGTAGAAATCACTTTCGATCCTACTTGGACTCAAGATATGATGAGTGAAGAAGCTAAATTAGAGTTAGGAATGTTATAGTGTGATATATAACTAAAATAACTATTTTCGCGAAAAATTTATTAAAAATAATCATGAAAAAAATCACACTTTTATTCGTTACTTTAGTAACGATTATCTCTTGTACTTCTGACAAAGAAATAATAGAAAAAGAAACACCTAAATTATTAAACAAGCAAGTAACTACAGAAAGCTACGATGATGATGGAGACCCAGACACTCCATTCGTGGAAAGTTCCAGAACTAGCACCTATCTTTACAATGACAAACACGAATTAATTAAAATAGTTCATGAATCGCCAAAAGAAAAAGAAGAAACCTTGTTTACTTATACAAAAGGGAAAATTACTAAAATAGAAGATATAGACAATAATGGAGAAACAGATCGCTATAGTGAATATGAGTACACTGGCAACTTACTTACTAAGCAAACAAACTATAATTCTAATGGTGAAATAAACAGTATTGAAAATTATGAATACAATTCTATTTCCAAAATACTTAAAACCACAAAGCAAGTCTTTTTTGACAGTAGCAATAATGTTTATGTAACAGAATATGAATACATATCTGATAATAAGGTTAAGGAAATTGAAGGAGATTCATATATTGTTTATACTTTTGACAATAAAAACTCCCCTCTTTTAAATATTGCTGGTATTAAAGCTATTTTAAACTCAAATTTTGAGGAGGGTGGAATACACAATGTGACATTATATGAAGAATTTGACAAAGACGATAATAAATTAGGCTCTTCCAAAACAATTTATAAATACGACTCTGATAATTTCGTTATACAAAAAGATGATTCAAGTAATGATTACTCATATATCGTAACTTACGAATACAATAAGTAAATCATTAGTGTTTTTTCAAAACAACAAAATCTTCATCTTTAAAATAACATTATAGATGAAGATTTTTTATTTTTACGGTAAAACAAACATGGCAGAAGAAATTATAAATAGAGTTGCTAATAGTAAGCTTACTACAATAGACCTTGAAGATTTTTACCCTGAGGGTAAACGTGTAATATTTGATATTAAGGATTGGTTATTTGAAGAATTAATTCTTCGTGAAAAAGATTTTAGAGAGACTGTAAAAAACCATGACTGGTCTCAATATCTAGATAGTTATGTTTCTTTAACTTGTTCTACTGACGCTATTATTCCTTCGTGGGCTTATCTTTTACTGACCACTGAACTTACCCCTTTTGCTAAAAAGGTTGTTGTTGGGGACTTAATATTACTAGAAACTGTAATATATCAAGAGATAATTCAACAGCTTAACATCTCTAATTACAAAGACAAGCCTATAATAATTAAAGGATGCTCTAATAAACCTATACCACCATCAGCATACACCTTACTAATTGAAAAAATTAAACCTGTAGCTAAAACCATTATGTTTGGAGAGGCTTGTTCAACAGTACCACTTTATAAGAGAAAAAATAATTAGACTCGTATAATTCCTCAACTTAATCACAAATGAAAAAGCTGTTCTTAATCTTAATTTCTTGTTACTCCTTTTCTTTAGTTTCACAAGAAACTAAAAAAGATAGTATCTCAACTTTAGGTTTACAAAACTCCCCTTTAGACACTAGTTTTGCTTTCTACATATTTAACAAGCGAGTGTTTGCTGAGCCTTTAGTTAAGAAAAACCCACCAAAAAAATGGACTGTAACTGGAAAATACACTTTTCTTTTTAATCAATCATCTTTTTCAAATTGGGCAGCAGGTGGTAACAATACCGTTGCTGGAAATATGACACTTGGTTATGACTTTAACTACAAAAAGAAAAAATGGAACTGGGATAATAAAATAATATCAGCCTATGGATTAAGTTATATAGATGGTCAAGGTATAAGAAAAACAGAAGATCAGTTTGAATACAATTCTCTTTTAGGATTTAAAACTTCAAAATTATGGTTTTTATCTTTTTTTAGTAACTTTAAAACACAGTATACCAAAGGTTATGATTACAAACAAGAACCTAAAGTAGCGGTTTCAGACTTCTTTTCTCCAGCATATTGGAGTTTTGGACCTGGTATGTTATGGAAACGGAATGATGACGCTAGAATAAACATAGCTCCCGCAACTGCTCGTTATACTTTTGTTTCTGACGAATTTTCGGGAAAATATGGTGTGGATGAAGGTAAAAATACTAGCTTTAGTTTAGGTTTTAACTTATCTGCCTATTTTAAAAGCGAAATAATGGAGGACGTTACTATGGAAAGCATAGTTGCTGTGTATTCAGATTATTTAAACAAACCTCAAAATATAGATATTGATTATCAGTTAAACTTCTTTGTTAAAATTAATAAAAACCTATCTACCAATCTCAGTTTGCATGCTATTATTGATGACGATGCCTCTAGCAGAGTACAGTTTAAAGAAGTTTTTGGGCTTGGTTTAAACTATATTTTTCATAAAACGTGACTTTTAATACAATATTATTGTCTAACTTCTATGTTAAACATTTATACACTTTAATTTAAAACTATTAAAATGAAAAAATTATTAGCTATTGCTGTTATGTTTGGAGCTTTAACAGCTAATGCTCAAGAAGAAAAAAAAGAAGAGCCTAAAGAAGGATGGAAAAGGAGTGGTAACATCTCTTTTCTATTCAATCAGTCCGCTTTTAATAACTGGTTAGCTGGTGGAACAAATAATATTTCTGGTACCATTGGGTTAAATTATGATTTTAATTACACCAAAGGTGACTGGACTTGGGATAATAAACTAATTGCTTCTTATGGTTTAACAAAGTTAAAAGGAGAAGCAATGCAAAAAACAGATGACCGTTTAGAGTTAAACTCTTTATTAGGTAAAAAAGCTAGTGGGTATTGGTATTATTCTGCTTTTTTTAACTTTAAGACTCAAATGTCTTCTACATATGTTTCTGGCGAGCAAACATCTCATTTCTTTTCTCCTGCCTACTTCCAATTTGGACCAGGTATGTTATGGAAAAAACACGACAATTTAAAAGTAAACATCGCTCCTGCAACTTCTAAACTAATTTATGTACACAAACACCTAACAGACTTAGGACCTGCTTTTGGAGTAGAACAAAACGAGACTACTCGTTATGAACTAGGTGCTGCGGTTAATGCTTACTATAAATTAGACGTTATGAAAAATGTGTCTGTTGAAAATATACTAAACTTATACAGTAACTACTTAGAAGATTTTCAAAATGTTGATATAGATTACACTGTTAATGTGGTAATGAAAGTTAATAAATATCTTTCTGCAAACCTCTCTATGCAAGCTATTTATGACGACAATGCTTTCAAAGGGTTCCAAACTAGAGAAGTGTTTGGTCTAGGAGTAAATTACGGTTTCTAAAAAATAAAACATCAAGGTAAAACCTCAAGAACACGTTCTTGAGGTTTTCTTTTTTACGTATTTTAGCCTAAAAATTTTAACAAATGACTTTATTAATTGTTTACGCCACCTTATCTATATTTTTCTCTTTTTTATGCTCCATACTAGAAGCTGTACTATTAAGTGTAACTCCTACCTTTGTAAATGTTAAAAAGAAAGAAGAGAAAGCTTATGCAAACGATCTTGAAACATTAAAGAAAGATGTAGACAAACCTCTTATTGCTATTTTAACTGTAAACACAATTGCTCATACCGTAGGTGCTATACTTGTTGGTGCTCAAGCAAAAAAAATATTTAGTGATGAAGGAAACGGTGTTTTTATCGTTTCTGCTATAATGACAATTTTGATTTTAGTTGCCTCTGAAATTATTCCTAAAACCATTGGTGCTACTTACTGGAAGTCTTTAGCTGGCTTTACAACTAAAGCTTTAAATGTGCTGATTTTCTTTTGTAAATACACCGGTATCATATGGATACTTCAATTATTTACTAAACTATTTGGTAAAGGAGCACATGGAGAAAGTGTTTTAAGTAGAGAAGACTTTTCTGCAATGACAGATATTGCTGAGCAAGAAGGTGTTTTTCATGAAAGTGAAGGTAAAGTAATTAGAAACATGCTTAACTTTAAAGAAGTTCAAGCTAAACATATTATGACACCTCGTACAGTACTTACTACTGCTGATGAAAACCAAAGTATTGAATCTTTTTTTAATGAAAACAGACCTTTACGCTTTTCTAGAATACCTGTATATGCTGAAAATCCAGATAATATAACTGGATATGTTCTAAAGGACCAATTATTACTTTCTTTGGTTGATAATAAAGGAAATGAACCTTTAAAAACAATTAAGAGGGAAATTATAATAGCTAGTAGAGAGTTATCTATTCCTAATTTATTTGAAAAACTAATTGAACAAAGAGAACATTTAGCTTTAGTTGTAGATGAATATGGAGCTGTTAGCGGTTTAGTAACCCAAGAAGATGTTATAGAGACTCTTTTAGGTTATGAAATAATGGATGAGAGTGATAACGTTGCTAATTTACAAAGCTTAGCTAGAAAAAGCTGGGAACAACGCGCTAAACGACTAGGAATTATTAATGATTATGAAAATGAATAATAACTTTAGTCTATAAAATAAAAAAGAGGCGTGAACAAATTCACGCCTCTTTTTTATTTTATAATTTAAACTATTTCTAGTCATTAATTGTCCAAGAAATATAATATAAAGAACCTATTGCTCCAGCCCCAGGAGCTATAAAATACTCCTTACCAGTAAGGTTTGTACCACCTATTTTAAATCTTGATTTAATTGCTGGTACTGTATAATTTATTTGAGCATCTATTACCGTTCTAGCATCTACTAATCCCTGTAAAAAAGAAGATTGCCAATAGTATTCATCTTGCCAACGGGCATTTATATTAAACCCAAAGTTTTTAAATAAATTTGGATGACCAAATTGAACTTTAACCTTATGTTCCGGTGTGTTAAATGCCGGCTCAAAATCTGGATCAGAAGTTTCTTCAAAATCAAATTTTGCATAGTTATAGCTCAAACCTAAATCAAAGCCTTTAAAAACCTTAGTTGACATTCCTACACCTACACCATACGAGGTAACATCTGCCTTAGAGTTTGTGTTTACTGAGAAAGCTGTTACATCATTATTTTGAAGCGCTAATAAAGCTTGAGCATTTGGAGTTCCATCTGCATTAAACCCTCCATAATGAGGAACAAGAACATCTTTAATTGCTGTAAAAGATTCATAATTGTTATAATACCCATTTACATCTAATTCTAAAATTTTATTGGAGCTTAAATTAACAATACTTCTATACCCTAATTCATATGAAATTACCTTCTCGGGTTTGATTGTGGTTAACTGAGATTTCACAAGGTTTCCTCTGTCTAATTCAGCTCTTGAGAATGAATTTTCAAAAGCATCTCTACCTGTTAAGGTATTACCTCCTCCAATATTAACAATGTAACGATCTAAGTTTTCATCAACTCCTCCTATTAAATGACCTGTACCAATTGGAAGTCCAAAGTACTGCTCCTGTAATGTTGGGTTTCTAAATCCTGTTTGATAAGAGGCTCTAATTACATGATCTTTATTTTCACCTAAGGCATAATTTAAAGATACCCTTGGAGAATAATTACCTTTAAAGTTTGTCGATTTATCATAACGAATCGAACCTGTAAACTTCAGTCTTTCTTCTAAAAACTTCTTCTGTAACTGAGTATAAACACCAAATTCATCAAAAGAAATTTTAGAATTTGCGTCTGTAAAAACAGAACCTTGAGAATTTAAATTAATTTTTCTGTATGAACCACCAATTTGGATTTCACCAAACTTAATTATATCACGGAAATTATAGTTACCATCTGCATGGTAATATGACGTTTGGTCTGTTAATTTCGCTCCTCCTTCAGGAACTGTTTTAGAAGCTACATCATTAGCCGCTGTATTAAACTCTGCTGAACCAGGTTCAAAACGTCCTATATTAGCAAAGTCTCTAGCTTTTCCATGGCTCCTTCCTTGTGTTAGATAAGCATTTAGGTAATCTCCAAACCAATCTTTATCACTCTTCCAAGCCCTGTTAATATTAATTGCTTTAAAACGAGAATCAAAATAGTCTCCTGAATCATTTGCTGAATAGTATCCTCTTAAGAAAAAGTTCTTTCCTAAGAACTCTAATCTATGTTGCTCAAACGAAAATCCATCTTGAACATATCTATTAGCTCCTTGATAAATATTTTTTCCTCTTGCAAATCTTGAATTCCAAATAATTTCTAAATTTTCATTCTCCCAAGGACGGTAATGCAAAGAAGCATCAAACTTTAAACCATTTGAGTCATAATCTACTAAACTTGATTCATCATAACCTGTTCTTGTTATTTTTTCATCAGGTAAACTGTTTATGATTGCCGGGGTAATTAAAGGGTTTGTTTTACTTGCCTCAGTTGCAATTTGTTTTAAAGTAGCTCCTACTTCGTCTCCATACACGTTTATACCGTCATATCCAGGTAAAGTTCTATCTCCTCCAATAGCAACTCCACCTATTCCTGTAGAGTTCCCTGTATTATTCGCATGCCATTCTTCTGACTTATAATAGGTTAAATTAACCTTACCTGCTATCTTCTCATTAAATTTATAGGCCATACGAATACCAAAATCATAAAAAGGATTATTTCCTGCCGCATCTTGTGATGTGAATCCTGTTTTAAAATAAGTGCTAATTCCTGAATGTTTAAACGGGTTCTTGCTTTTAAGAAGCATAATTCCATTAAATGCATTTGCTCCATATAAAGCAGATGCTGCACCTGGTAAGACTTCAACACTTTCTACATCTAAATCAGACGTACCTGCTAAATTCCCCATAGAGAAAGTTAATGCTGGAACCGCAGTATCCATTCCATCAACCAACTGTACAAAACGTGTATTTTCAAATGAAGAAAAACCTCTTGTATTAATTGACTTGAAACCATAACCACTTTCTCTAAGGTCTATTCCTTTTAAGTTTGCCATTCCATCATAATAGGTTACAGAAGTATTCTTTTTTATATCATTTATACCTATTCTTTCAATAGTTACTGGCGATTCAATAACTCGTTCTGGAGATCGAGATGCAGAGATTACAACTTCATCTAATGCTGTATTTTCTTTTAAAATTATATTTATTTCTTGCTCTTTAGAAGTTACTTCAATTAATTCTGTTTTGTAACCGAAAGCTGAAACTTGGATTATAAAAGGGTAATTTGATTTTGTAGCTAATATGAAAGTTCCATCAGAACTCGAAGTAGTTCTATCACTTCCTATTAGCACTACTGCATTGGAAAACGGCTCTAAATATTCATCGTAAACCTTTCCGTTTATTGTAGTTTGCGCATATATTGACACACCACAAATTACCAAAAACATGGTTAGTAGTTTTTTAAACATATTGTTTATTTTAATTATTTTTATATTGAGTTACTTATGTTATTCATCAAGAGCGAACATGATTGGGAAACCATATTTTACAGATGTTTCTCCTCCTGATTTTTTTGCTGGAATAAATTGTGGCAATTGAGATACCACTCGAACAGCTTCATTATTTAATAATTCTCCATTTTTAGGTCCTAAAGTTTTAATATTCTTAACCTGACCATTTTTATCAATAATAAAACGCACCCAAACTTCTCCTTGTATAGATTCTTTTACTGCTTGGCTAGGATATCTAAAATGTTTTTGAATGTGTTTTACCATTTCCATATTAAAGCAATCTAACCTTTCGTTCTTTTTTGCTTTTTTACATGCAGTAAACAGAGGTATTTTGTCTACAGTAGAGAACTTTTCTGCTTTTCGTACTTCTTCTGCTGATAATTTACTTGTTAAGTTTTCAAGGTTACTTTTAAAAGTTAAAGGTTTACTTAACTCTGTTTGCGAAGTTGTACTTTTTATTGCTGCCGTTCCTGCTCCTGACAAATTTGTAGCATTTGAAACTACTTTCTTTTTCGAAATTTCTCTCTTTTTTAAATACCTTCTATTGGCAGATACTTTTACAGAGATTTGTCTTGTTCCTTTATTTTTTTTGTCTTTTGGAGCAATAGTACATTTTGTTATACTATTTAAATCTACTAAAGACTCTTCTGGCGTCTCACATACTTCTCGTTGCGACATTACATTGGTTACATAAAAGCAAACTAACGTAATTAATAAAATAATTTTTCTCATGCCTTAAAGGTTTAACATTTTTCCAATCAAACAATTACACTTGTTACTCATGAAAATTTGGCATGCAAAGGTATTCTTTTTTTTACATAAAATAAACTATTTTAACACTCTAATAATCAGAACTGTTTAAACTAAAAATCATAGGAAAGCGATATAACACTCTAGTATTTTTGCTTTGTTGTTTTCCTGGAATAAAATCAGGCAATAGTAATACAATTCTTTTTGCTTCTTTTTTTAATATTTCAGGCACATTAATTCCTTCTGTCTTAACCTCAGTCACCTTACCCATTTCATTTATAACAAAACTCACTAAAACTTCTCCTTCTAACCCTTTTTCTATAGCTTCTTCTGGATAAACTAAGGTGGTCATTATATGGTCTTGCATTTTATAATTAAAGCAATCTTCTTTTTCTTTTAATGATTCTTTGCATGACAAGAATGCAGGAATTTCTTCAACTACATCAAAAGAAATTGATTTTTTTGTTGTTTCTTTTATAATAGGATAAACATTTCCTAAACTACATTCAGCTAGCTCATTTAATGTATTTATTTTCTTTAAACTTTTTGCTTCAATACCTTCTGCAAAACTAATTACTTTCTCAAAATAAATACGTTTTCTTATGTGCCTTCTACTAGGAATAGTAGTTACTATAACTGAAGCTTCTGTATTATTGCTTTCTACTTTCTTTTCTGCTAAACACTTGTGAACTATATTTACATCTACTGAATGAATACTTTCAGATGTACATTTCTCTTGCGCACTAACAGCTTGCATACTGAAATACAATAATAAGAGGGGGATTATTTTTTTCATCATGATCTATTCAGGTTAATACATGATAACTCAAAAAGAGTAAACACTTCATTTAACTATACATACTTTGTAAGTAAAGATTATAATTACTAGGTATGGCATTATACTAATAAAATTAATTACGTTAAGGCTTTTAATTTATTGTTAGTTAATAAATATGAATAGAATCGTCTAAATATTGTTTGTGAAGTTTTATTATTTTTCATTTTCAGGGGGATAAAATGGTTAAAAATATAATTTACAATGCTTTATAAAACATATAAAAAGCAACATTAGGGATTATAAATATAACAAAAAAGAACTTAAAGTTTTAATTATTTAAGTCCTTTTTAAGTTATGTTTGCGTTTTTTTACTGTAAACTAATATTCTTGATATAGAAAATCATTATATGGAAAACGTTGAATATGTATTTTCTTTACCTCCTCATATACTTTCTCTTTAAAATTTTCTAAATTATCTTTATTTAAAGCTGAAATAAAAATACTTTCCGTTTCTAAGTCATTCATCCAGGTTTTTTTCCAGTCCTCTAATGTATAATGTTCTTTTGTTTTTTCTGTTATCAAATCATCTTCATCAATAGTTTCATGAGTATAAGCGTCTATTTTATTAAATACCATAACTGTCGGCTTATCTTTACTATCTATTTCATCTAAAATTTTATTTACAGAAGCTATATGATCTTCAAAGTTTGGATGTGAAATATCTACGACATGTAATAATAAATCTGCTTCACGAACTTCATCTAAAGTAGACTTGAACGACTCTACTAATTGTGTTGGTAATTTTCTAATGAACCCAACGGTGTCTGTCATTAAAAAAGGAATATTTTTTATTACCACCTTTCTAACTGTAGTATCTAATGTTGCAAACAGTTTATTCTCTGCAAAAACCTCACTTTTACTAACAACATTCATCAAGGTAGATTTACCAACATTGGTATATCCTACCAAAGCAACACGCACCATTTTTCCACGATTTTTTCGTTGTATGGACATTTGCTTGTCAATAGTTACTAATTTCTTTTTTAGCAACGAAATTTTATCTCGAATAATACGTCGGTCAGTTTCTATTTCTGTTTCTCCTGGACCACGCATACCAATACCTCCTTTTTGCTTGTCAAGGTGTGTCCACATTCTGGTTAATCGAGGTAATAAATATTGGTATTGTGCTAATTCTACTTGAGCTTTTGCTGAGCTTGTTTGTGCTCTACTTGCAAAAATATCAAGTATTAAGTTGGTTCTATCTAAAATTTTACAATCTAAAAAACGTTCAACATTTCTAAGTTGCGCAGGTGACAGCTCATCATCAAAAATAGCTGTTCCAATATCATTGGAATCTATATACACTTTTACATCTTCTAGTTTACCTGTTCCAATAAAAGTTTTTGGATGGGGTTTATCTAATTTTTGAACAAACCTTTTTACAGCTACTCCTCCTGCTGTAAGTGTTAAAAACTCTAGCTCATCTAAATATTCTTCTGATTGTTTTTCATCTTGATGCTGGGTTATAATACCTATTAAAACCGCTTTTTCTGATATGGCTTCTCTTGTTTCTATCATACATTGCAAAAATACAAATTTATCAATGCATGTATTTAACTTTCTTTTAGTATTAAAATCACTATATCAGCTTTTTTACTGTGATTTTCAATATGGGTAAAACATCTTTTTCAAACCATGAGTTTTTGGTTAACCAAAATCGATTTCTTGGGGATGGATGTGGTAATACAAAATAGTTAGGCAAGTATTCCTCAAAAGTATTCACTGTTTCAGTGAGTGTTCTTTTAGCTTTTCCTTTTAAGTAATAGTTTTGAGCGTACATTCCTATTAAAATAATCAATTTTACCTCTGATATTTCTTTTAATAAAGGTTGATGCCACTGTGGAGCGCATTCTTTTCTTGGTGGTAAATCTCCTGATTTTCCTTTTCCTGGATAACAGAAACCCATAGGTATTATTCCAAAGTTATTGGTATCATAAAACTCCTTATCAGTAACACTCAACCATTTCCTAAGCTGTTTTCCACTAGCATCATCCCAAGGAATCCCAGACTGATGTACTTTGGTTCCAGGTGCTTGACCTACAATAATGATTTTGGATTTTTTACTAGCAAGAACTACAGGATTGGGTTCTATATATTTCTCACAAATCTTACAGTTTTTTATTTCGTTTAACAGATTCTCCACACTGTAAAGTTACTATTTATGTATAAAAAAACACTCGTTTACATCATAAAACGAGTGTTTTTTAGATTCTAACTATTTAAACCTTAATTATTAATTGCATAACTAGCACCATTACCTAAATCTGATAAAAATGCCATAATAGTTTTTATTAATTTTTTTCCTTTTTGGGTTAGTAGTTGTCTTTTCATTTTTTTAGATATTTTATTAATTTCCCTGAGGTAAAATTAACATACAACTACCTGATATTTAACAGGGTTTATACCCTTTCCAACCTACAAAACCACTCTTTTTCCTTCAGTTAAAAAAGGAGATTAGCACCAAAAATTAGTAAAAGGTTTTATAAGATTTTTATAAAATCATCAAAAGCAACATAATAGGGTTTGTCTTTAAACACAGGCAAATCTACACTTTCTGCATTTGCTATACCTATGCCAGCATACCAAACCTTTGCATTTTGTTTTTCTGCGTGTTTTTTAAAAGTTTCCATCCACAATACATCATATTCTTGGGGTGACTGTATGTTGTTCGTAGTTTTTACTAATACAAAAATGGTAGGCTCTCCTTTTTTAAACAACACAAACTGTGGATGCTTTTTCAACTCGCTATTTATTGCAACAAATTCATATCCCATTTCTTGCAGTTTTTTACCCACAATATTCATTCCTAAATTGTGAAGTTCTTGCTTAGTAAGTTCTTGCATTATTTACGTTTCTTATTGCGTTTGTTATAATTTTTATCTCCTCTTGTTTTTGGCTTTTTGTACTTCTTGGCAAGCTCTCTTCTATAAGAACCTCCTTGGTTTGTTTTTTTATTCTTTTCCTTTTTCTCGTGAAAAGCGGGACCTGGAATATATTCTTGAGAAGTTCTGTTTTTATTTACTTCTCTTTCTTCTTTCGGACGTTCTTCTTCCGTTAATTGCTTGGTTATTTCAACTTGTTCTGGAATTTCTTGCTTTGGAATTGTGTAATCCATCAATTCCTCAATTCTTTGTTTTGCTTCCTGCTCTTTTTCCGTAGCAAATAAAATTGCTTTTCCCTCTCTTTCTGCACGACCTGTACGACCAATTCTGTGCATATAGTTTTCGGGGAAGTGTGGCACATCAAAATTGATTACATGTGTTACTTCTTCTAAATCTAATCCACGTGCAATTACATCGGTAGCTATTAAGATTCGTTTTTCTCCTTTGTTGAATTGTTCTATAGAGCGCAAACGGTAGTTTTGTGTTTTATTTGAATGAATTACACAGGCTTGTGATGGATATTCTTCGGCTACACAATCAAATAGTCTGTCTGCATTTCTTTTATTAGGTGCAAACACCAACACTTTACTAAACTCTGATTTATCAAATAATAAATAGTTTAATAAGTTGACTTTTGTATAAAAATTAGGAACATCATAGCTTATTTGCTGAATGTTATCTAACGGTGTTCCACTTACTGCAATTGCTATTTTATGTGGAGCAATAAAAAAATCATCAATTAATGCTTCAACATCCTCCGTCATCGTTGCTGAAAACATGATGTTTTGACGTCTTTGAGGTAATAAATCAAAGATGTTTAACAACTGAAAACGAAAACCTAAATCAAGCATTACATCTACTTCATCAATGACTAATTTTTGAATAGACTTTAATTTTAATACGTTACTTAACGCTAAATCGTACAAACGTCCTGGTGTGGCAACAATAATGTCAGCTCCTTGCATTACTGCTTCTTTATGGCGATTTAAATTAACTCCGCCATATACACCTACAGTTCGTAAAGTGATGTATTTAGCTAGCTTTTCTATCTCTTCTACCACCTGAACCACTAATTCTCGTGTAGGTACTAATATCATCACCCTTGGGTGTTGTTGTTTTGAAAACTTTAAATCACGTAATATTGGGAGTAAGTACCCAAAAGTTTTACCTGTACCTGTTTGTGCAATCCCTACCACATCTTTTCCTGAACGAATTACAGGAAATGCTTGTTCTTGAATAGGTGTTGGATTTACGAAACCTAATTCTTCAATTGAATTTCTTAGTGGATTTGATAAGTCTAAATCTTGAAAAGTCGTCATTAACAATAATTTGATGCAAAGGTACAACCAATATTTTGTATATTTAAGGGAGTAAATCCTTTTTGATTATGGAAATACCTAAACGATTAGAACAAGCACTTATAAAGCTTTATAATGCTTTTCACAACGATGAATTGAACCCTGAATGTTGCTCAGCATGTGCGGTTGGAAATATATTAGACAATCGAGATAGTTGGAAACATCTCACGAATGATCATGGCTCATTGCAACTAAGCTATGTGGGTAGGGTTCATCAAAATTTAGGTAGAAAATTTAATGGTTACACTCCACTTGAATTACTACTGATTGAAAAGGTGTTTTTAGAAGCATGCGGTTTTACTGTTCCTTTATGTCATTATAATCCAAAACCTCAAAATCCGACCGATAAAGAGAGGTTATTTAATGGTTTATGCGCTGTAGTTTCACAACTATGTAAACTCGAAGGAATAGCTAACGTTATGGATTATGCTAGAGTTTTTGAATATGAGAGCGACAACCCTGTATATAAGTTTGATATAATTTATGAATAACATTATTTTACTAAAAATGTTGTTTTGCTTTCATGATATTTAAATCTTCTCTTATTAAAGAATACTATCTTTTTAAGCACAAAAAAACCGATACAAATTTGTATCGGTTTTATAATATAATGTATTAAACACTATGTTTCTATCCTCCAAAGTCATCAAAACGAATGTTTTCGTCATCAAGACCAAAATCTTCACCCATTTTTTGTACTGCTTTGTTCATTAATGGTGGCCCACAGAAATATAATTCTAAATCCTCAGGACTTTCATGCTTAGATAAATATTGGTCTATTACAACTTGGTGAATAAACCCAACAAAACCATCTCCGCTTTCATCATTAATATCTTTTTTAACCTTCCAGTTATCTTCTTCTAATGGCTCAGATAATGCTAAGTAGAATTTAAAGTTTGGAAAATCTTTTTCTAACGCTCTAAAGTAGTGAATGTAGAATAATTCTGCTTTAGAACGACCTCCGTACCAGTATGTTACTTTTCTACCAGTCTTTAAAGTTCTAAATAAATGATAAATATGTGAACGCATTGGTGCCATACCAGCTCCACCACCTACATATAACATCTCTGCATCAGAGTCATTGATAAAGAATTCACCATAAGGTCCAGAAATAGTTACTTTATCTCCTGGCTTTTGATTAAAAATATACGAAGATGCCACCCCTGGATTTACATCCATCCATCCGCCTTTAGCACGATCAAAAGGAGGTGTTGCTACACGAACATTTAACATGATTTCTCTTCCTTCTGCTGGATAAGAAGCCATAGAGTATGCTCTCTCTACAGTTTCTTCATTCTTCATTACTAATGGTCTTAGGTTAAATTTATCCCAATCAGCCTCAAATTTATCTGGTTCACCTGGATGATCTTGTGGATGCGCAGAAATATCCATATCAGCATATTTTACTTCACATGGTGGTATTTCAATTTGAATATACCCGCCTGCTTTATAATCCATTTCTTCAGGAATCTCAACTACAAACTCCTTAATAAAGGTTGCTACGTTATAATTTCTTACAACAGTTGCTTCCCATTTCTTAATTCCAAAAATTTCTTCTGGAATAGATATATCCATATCTTGCTTTACTTTTACCTGACATGCTAAACGGATACCATGTTGTAATTCTTTACGTGTAAAGTGTGGTGTTTCTGTAGGTAAAGCTTCTCCTCCACCTGAATTTACATGACACTCACATTGTACACAAGAACCACCACCACCACAAGCTGATGGTAAAAATATTTTTTCATTACCTAAGGTAGATAATAAAGTTCCTCCTGATGCTACTTCTATTGTTTTTTCACCATTGATTGTAATTTTTACAGGTCCAGATGGTGCCAATTTTTGCTTAACAAATAATAATAAAGCTACCAAAACTAAGATTACCGCTAAAAACGCTAATACTGTAATAGCAACTGTTCCTCCTGTGCTTACTTCTAAAAATACCATTATTCTGTAATTTCTTTAGTGTTATTAGCTAATTCTTCTGCCTTCTCTTCAGTCTTTTCAGTTTCCTCTACTATCTTTTCTTCAACTTCTTTCTTTTCAACCTTAACTTCAGCAGTTTCTTCTTTTTTACCTGCATCATCACCTCCAGTTAACATTCCACCGAAGCTCATAAACCCGATAGCCATTAAACCTGTAATAATGAATGTAATTCCTAATCCTCTTAATGCTGGTGGCACAGAAGAGTATCTGATTTTTTCACGAATAGCAGCAATTGCTAAAATTGCTAAAAACCACCCGATTCCTGAACCAATACCATACGTAAATGATAAACCTAATGTTGGAATTTCACGAGATTGCATAAATAATGACCCACCTAAAATTGCACAGTTTACTGCAATTAATGGTAAGAAAATACCTAAAGAGTTATATAATGCTGGCGCAAATTTTTCAACTATAATTTCTACTAATTGTACCATGGTTGCAATTGTTGCAATAAACATGATAAATGACAAGAAACTTAAGTCATAATCTACATATTCCTCTCCCAACCACTTTAAAGCTCCAGGTTGTAATAGGTATTGATCTAACAACCAGTTTACTGGTACTGTTACTGCTAATACAAAGATTACAGCGGCACCTAAACCTACGGCTGTTGATACTTTTTTAGATACTGCAAGGTATGAGCACATTCCTAAGAATGTAGCAAATACCATGTTATCTATAAATATCGATTTGAAAAATAATTCTATATGTTCCATTTTCTATATTTTTAATGAACACTAACTTAAGTTAGTCTTCTACTAATGCTTTATTTCTTGTACGTTGTACCCAAATAATAATACCTACAACGATTAATGCCATTGGTGATAATAACATAAATCCGTTGTTTTCGTATCCTAAAGCATACAATCCTGTTTTCTCGATAGGATCACCTAATACTTTAAATCCTAATAAAGTACCTGAACCTAATAACTCTCTAAAGAAACCTACAATAATTAAGATTACTGCATATCCTAAGGCATTTCCTATTCCATCTAAAAACGATCTCCAAGGTCCGTTTCCTAAAGCAAAAGCCTCAAAACGTCCCATAATAATACAGTTGGTAATAATTAACCCAATAAAAACCGATAAGGTTTTACTTAAATCGTATGCAAATGCTTTTAACACTTGGTCTACGATAATTACTAAGGTTGCTACTACGATTAACTGTACAATAATTCTAATTTTTGATGGAATAATATTTCTCATTAACGAGATTACTACATTCCCTACTCCTAATACAAATAATACCGATATAGACATTACAATAGAAGCTTTTAACTCTGCTGTAATTGCTAATGCAGAACAAATACCTAATACCTGAATTGTAATTGGGTTATTATCTGCTAATGGATCAGTAATTAACGCTGCGTCTTTTTTTGATAAAAGTCCCATATTTATTTTAATGTTTTAAAGTAAGGTACGTATAAACCTAATTCAGATTTAATCATTGCAGCTACTCCGTCTCCAGTAATAGTTGCTCCTGCAATTGCATCTACCTCGTTATCATTTTTATCTTCATTCTTTGGATCATTGTTCGATTTAGAAACTGCAATTCCTTTAAAAGAACCATTGCTCATTAAATCTTCTCCAATAAAATCGTCCATAAAGTAACGTTGCTTAATGTTAGCCCCTAAACCTGGTGTTTCTCCTTTATGATCGAAGAAAACTCCTTGAACTACCATGTTTTTATCCATTGCAACATATCCCCAAATAGCATCCCAAAGACCTTTACCTCTAATTGGAGCGATATAGAAAGTTTTCCCTTCCTTTTCACCTACAAATAATGGTAATTTTCTTGTTTTTCCTTCTTTAGCTGCTGTTTGTTGCTTTTTTACATCAATTAAATACGCTTTAGAATCTTCAGAAGCATTATCTCCTTCAATTACTAATTGTTTTTTTATGTATTTAGCAAACTCGTCTGCTACTTTATCTTTTGAAACAAACTCTACACTTGTTTCATCGTTTTCGTTTACACCCATTGCATACAAAATATTTTGCTGCTTCTCGATACGTTTGTTAGCATCGATTGTTGGGCGAAGTGATGACGCTGTAAAAGCTAACAACGCACCCACTACTAGTACCATTCCTATTGCGAATGCTACCGTATATACATTACTATCTGTCTTCTTACTCATAATTAGGCAGTTTTAGCTTTTAAACGTTTTAATCTTCTTTTTACATTACCTTGAACTACGTAATGATCAATTGTTGGAGCAAATACATTCATTAATAAGATTGCTAACATTACTCCTTCTGGATATGCAGGGTTGAATACACGAATCATAATTGAAATAAAACCAATTAAGAATCCATAAATCCATTTTCCTTTGTTAGTTTGTGATGCTGTTACTGGATCAGTTGCCATGTATACAGCACCAAACGCAAAACCTCCAATTAATAAATGCTTCCAAAAATCTAAACTCATTAATCCGTAAAACTTGCTTGTTTCACCAATCCATCCCATATCAACTACTTGATTGAAGATGAATCCCATTACTAAAGCTCCAATAACTGCAGATAACATAATTCTCCAGCTTCCAATCTTTGTAAAGATTAAGAATAAAGCTCCTAATAAGATTAATAATGTTGATGTTTCTCCTACTGAACCTGGAATGAACCCAAAGAACATATCAGAAACTGAATAATTTAATGGTTGTGACTGTGCCAAACTTCCTAAAATTGTTTCTCCTGAAATGGCATCAGCTGTTCCGGCAGCTTCTACTGCTCCTTGAACCCATACTTTATCTCCAGACATCCATGTTGGGTATGCGAAGAATAAGAATGCACGAATAGTTAAGGCAGGGTTTAAGATGTTCATTCCTGTACCTCCAAATACTTCTTTACCAATTATAACTCCAAATGCTACTGCTACTGCTAGCATCCATAATGGTAAATCTACTGGTACAATTAATGGAACTAACATTCCTGTTACCAAGTACCCCTCTTCTATCTCATGCCCTTTGATTATACAAAAAACAAACTCTATTGCTAAACCAACCGCATATGAAACAATTACTAATGGTAATATTTTAACCAAACCTATTAGAAAGTTACTCATATTCCAAAACTCTCCAGAAAAGAAACCTGTTGCATTTGAAACGGCTTCTATTTGAAGATTATGCTGATACCCTGCATTGAACATACCAAAAAGCAAACATGGTATTAATGCCATAATTACCGTATTCATGGTACGTTTTAAGTCATCTGCTGCCTTAATATGAGTTCCGCCGTGCGTTACCTCTTTTGGCATATAAAGAAAAGTATGAAACCCACTAAATAAGGGAAACCACTTTTTTTCTTTATGTTCTTCTCTAAAATTATCTAATTTTTGTTTTAAGCCCATATCTTATCCTAATTCTTCTCTCATTAAATCTAATCCTTCTCGAATTATTTTTTGGTGAGGTTGTTTCGATACACAAATAAATTCTGTTAATGCAAAATCTTCTGGTGCAATTTCGTAAGCCCCTAATCCTTCCATTTCGTCCAGATCTTTATACATACAAGCTTTTAATAATTGCATCGGATAGATGTCTAACGGAAAAATTTCTTCATAAGAGCCTGTTACTACAAATGCTCTGTGTTCTCCGTTAGTATTTGTATTTAAGTCATATTTTTTCTTTGGGTTTAACCAAGAAAAAGTTAATGCTCTAGAAGTAGATATTTTGTTAAAAACTGGTTTATTCCATCCAAAAAACTCATAATCATCTCCTTCTGGGATAGCTGTAATTAAGTTATCGTAGTATCCTAAGAAACCATCTTCTTTAACTTCTAAACCACTTAAAACATTTCCACTAATTACACGAGCATTATCAGCCTCTAAATTTCCTTTAACAACATCAGCTATTTGTGCCCCTGCTTTTGCAGTTACATACTGTGGTTTGTTAAATTTAGAACCTGCTAAGGCAACAGTACGAGTAATATTTAACTTCCCTGTTAATAATAGCTCACCTATTACTACTAAGTCTTGAGGCGTAACTACCCACACAACTTCTCCTTTATTAATAGGATCAATTTGTGCTATTTGTGTACTTACATTTCCTACCGGGTGTGGACCTGAAACTTTATGTAGTTCAACTCCTTTCACATCTTTAAATGGTGATAGTGTTGAGTTTTTACCTACAGAAACATGTACTTTACCTGCTGTTAACTTTGTTAACGCTGTTAAAGCTGCTTGTAATTCTGCTTCTTTGCCTTTTAACGCATAATCATAATCAGCTGCTAAAGGCGCACTTGCATAGGCAGATACAAAAATTGCTTTTGGTGCTTGATTAGGATTTGCAACTACGTCATACGGACGTTGTTTTATAAACGGCCAACAACCTGAAGCAAACAAGTGGTTTTTCACCTCTTCTCCAGACATTGTGTCTACATCTTTTTTACCAAAATCTTTGTATTCCTGCTGTGCATCAGCAGTGATTTTAATTGCTAAAACTTTTCTTCGTGCTCCACGAACGATTTCTGTAACTTTACCGCTAACAGGACTAGAAAATAAAACACGCTCGTCACTTTTTGAATAAAAAAGTGCTTCTCCTGCTTTTACTTCTGTACCTTCTTTTGCTAAAATTTTAGGAATAACGCCGTGAAAATCATCTGGCTTTACTGCAAACAAACTACCTAATTGAAGTTCAGTAGTTATCTGTTCTGCCTCGCCAACTAGCTTGATATCCAAGCCCTTCTTAATACGGATGTCTTTTGACATAGGAACTGATTAATTTGATTTTCTTAAAAACACGCAAATTTAAAAATTTTGCATCCCTTTGCAGAACAAAACCTTTCTTATCTTTAAAAAACAACATTATTTATACTTATTCTAAATTAGCTTTTGCTTTTTTAAGCTTCTTATCGTAGAACAAACAGTCATCGTGGTACTTCTGGAATCTCCATTTTGTACTTTGTTCCATTTAAAGCTTTTAGAAAAGCTACTAAGTCATTAATTTCTTCATCGGTTAAGTTTAAAGGTTTCATTAACGGGTCTACCACTGGAAACAATGAGTCTTTCTTTTTTTCTTCAAAAGATGGGTTTAACATCTGCATACCACTGTTATACATGTTTACCACTCCTGTTAAGTTATCAAAAAAACCATTGTGCATCCATGGTCTTGTATTAAGTAGATCTCTTAAAGAAGGGGTTAAAAATTTTCCAACATCTTCACTATTCTTCGTAACATTATAACGTCCTAGATCTTCTTGTTCTCTCTTGTAATATGTTAATCCTATATTATGAAATTTTTGATCTGTAAAAAATTGCCCATGATGACAATTCATACATCTTGCTTTTGTTCTAAAAAGATGTAACCCTTTAATTTCAGAATCTGTTAATGCTTTGTAACTTCCTTTCATAAATCTATCTACCTTACTAGGTTGACTTTTTATAGTTCTCTCAAAAGCTGCAATTGCACTTAAAACCTGCTCTATTGTTATATTTTCTTTTTTATAAACCTTTTTAAAAAGCTCTTCATATCTTTTTACTTTTTGAAGCTTACCAGGTAGTTCATCAATATTCATATTCATTTCATTATGAGCTGTTATAGGCCCCAGTGCTTGATTTTCTAAAGAAGCTACTCTACCGTCCCAAAAAAAGATTTTTTTTGATGCTACATTTAAAATTGTAGGTGCATTTCTAGAGCTTTGTAAATGATTATGACCCGTAGATTTTTCGGTATGAGTTGCCCATCCCATTTCTGGATGATGACAAGAACTACATGATATTTGATTTGAGGACGATAATTTGGGATCAAAAAAAAGTAGTTTACCTAGCATAACTTCTGGCTTTTTTATGTCTTCGAAATAATTGTAATTTATTTCTATGGGTTTCATTTCTTGCCACTCAACCCCCTCGTCAATGATTGGTTTTGGCCATTTTGAAATTGGTTTTTTATATAAGTCAACTATGGAATAACCTTTGTTTAATTTTTCTTCTTGTGAATTATGTTGCTTGCATGAATACAACACAAGGATAAGAATAAGGTATTGTAAAAATCGTGTCATTTTTTGTTGCGAAAGAAAATAAAAGGAGCATTTAAAAACTTACTCCTGTTGATATTGTATATAAATTATTTATTGCAGTGTTAACTAGAGCTGTTTCTGTATTAATTCCAACGAAAACATTAATTTTTTCCGCTACACTATAATCTAGCTTAAGTTTTACTCCTGAATTAATATAATTAGAGTTTAGCAATTCATTATTTTGATGAAGCATGTTTGATATGGAAACTTGATTATCGTTTCTTAACAAAGATTTCCCTTTTAAAACAGCTTTATAATTAAAGTTTACTACTGCAGAAAACAATATTTTCTCATTAACACTTGTTGTATATCTAGAGACAAATCCGACATTAAGATTATCAACATACTGGTAACTTCTAATTAAAAAATAGTCTTCTTTGTATTTTTGATAGTTAATATATGGAGAGAAGTACATAAAATACTTTTCAGCGTCTTTATAGTAAAGTGTACTTAATTGATAAGTAGTGTTATTTAGTTTGTAATTTTCGTTTTGACCTATAATTTTGAGTGTTGATCCAGTTCTTGAAGAAAGAATAGACTCTAATCCTTTTTTTTCTTGAACCTGATACATTAGTTTAACCCCAAAAGTTTGCCCTTTTTTCGTAAACAATTTTACCAAAGAAGCGTTTATATCGTTACTTTTTAAGCTAGACAACTCTGTAGATACTGCTTCACTTAAAAATTTACTTATTTTCAATTGTTTTGTGTTTACATACAGCCATAAATCATTATTTTTTATTGGCTGTAACTGCATTCCTAAATTAAATCCACTACCATCATAAAAAACACTCTTATAAGTTCCTCTTACAATATCATTAAAATATCCTAAACCATTTAAATGATAAATCTCTGGTACTGAAATTTGATTAAAAAAACGAATATCATTGGATTGTGTATATTTCTGAAAACCTGCATGAAGCCCTAAGTCAACCCCAAAAAGATCTTTAAAATATACTCCTGATTTTATTTGAAAATTTGAACTTACGTCTTTTACTCTTGGATCTCTACTTCTACTAGCTAAGTTTGCTTTGTATTGTAACTGTGTTCCAAAATCTATTTTTTTAGTTGTTTTTGCATACCCTCCTAAAAAGTGATAACGCTCGTTACTTAAGTTTCCTCCTACCGAATCTGCTGTAATGTATGGATAAATCAAATCATAATCGATAGCTTCATTCCATACTTTATTTTTTTCTTCAATATTACTATAACTGGCTTTACCCCAAACTGTTTTTGTACTATCTATCGGATAAAAAGATGAAGCGGATATTTTAAAACCACGTTCTTTTCTTGGTTTTTGAATAGTATACATTTCATTAGCAGCATTAGAGTATGTTGCTTTTAATCTTGAAAATTGTCTAGTACCAAAACCCTGCATTAATGCAGGGTTTTGAAAAATATTTTTATAAAATTGTTTTTGATTATTGTGTTGTTTTATTTTTTGTAGCAGTTTTATATTTTCTTGTGCAAAAAACTTACCACTAAAAAGCAACACAAGACAAAAAAATATTATTTTAATTTTCATTTTTTGTTATATTAAAAAACAACTTTATGTAAAAACTTATTGTACAGAAAGGCTTGCTTCTGGAATAAAATCATTTGCTGAATTGTTAGTATCTTGCAATAAACGTACTCCATCTATTTCTTGTAACACTTTTCTCTTCACAGATTTTCCGTAACGTGAAGCATCTCTATCAACTTTTCCACAGTAAGTATAACCGCTATCTAATGAAGCATCTGTTACTACCCATTCAAACTCTGACTCTACACTCATATTAACCGCATCTACAATCCATTCATTAGGAATCTTATAATCAGATTCATTTTGCGGTATCTCATATTCACCAAAAACAAATAACCACTCATAGTTGTACTTATAATCACTTATATAATTGGTTTGATTTACGCCCTTTGGCAACCTTACTAATACGTAACTATTAAACCCTCTGTTATGAGGCACTATTCTATCGTAAAAATTGATTACATTAGTTACAGCAGGGTTATCCACATCACCTGTTCCTTCATAAAACATTTCAAAATCTGCTGAACTTAAATCGATAGATTTTGCATTATTTTCTTTATGATTAATACCTCCTAATGCTATAATTAATGATTCCCCTGGCTCGACAGCATATTCTTTACCAGACCCTGGAATCTGAATCATTGAACTGGTTGTAAAGTCAGTTTTCATAACATCTGGCGTATATTCTTGTTTATCTACAGTTAAGAATTTAGATTGCGCTAATATTAATCCGTCTGCATATAAAACTTCGTCTGTATTGTTATATATTTTAAAATATTGATCACCGTAGTATTGCTCTCCTTCTGGCGTTAACGTTCCTGTAAAGAATACTTCTTCAATAATAAAATCTTTACTAAAAGCTTTTAACGCTAATTGAATATCTTGTGCTTGTACATCACTTACAAAGTTTAACTCTGGTACAAACGCCACAACAACCCCTTCTCTTGTTTCACCATTTAAATCATATTGCACCTTACCAGAAACAGACACTTCGTAACTTCCTTGATTTAATTCTATGTTAACAAGGTTTGCTGTTACTTTTTGCTCTTGTTTTTCTTTAGTATTAAGCTCTGTAAACGATATAGTAACATCTGTATATTGTGTTATTTTTACCAAGTCCGATGGGTTTAATAAATTAAAAGTCGCATCACTTTTTCTTATTAACACCTCAGGGTCGTCACTACAAGACGTAAAAACTAGTAGTGTAATTACTGTTAAAAAATATGCTATGTTTTTCATGTAAAAGTATTTGTATAATTAAAAATTAAAATTGAGTTCCATTCCAAAATAGGGGTCGATAAAATTTCGCTGTGTTACTTGTTGGTTTGCTGTTGTATTTCTGTCATAATAGTTAAACAAATTGTTTACATACATAGAAACCACAAAATTTTTGTAAAACTTTTTTGAAATTTTAATGTGTGTATTTAAGCCCAGGGGACTCTCTCTGTATGCAACCTCTCCATCCCCTCTTACATCTAAGATTAAAGATTTTAAAACAGGGTCGTTAGCCTCTACTATGGTATAGGGCACAACAGTACCATCATTTTTTACATAATGTGTAGGCACACTACTTTCAGGCAAATAAAACGACTTAGTATACCATTGTACATCCATTCTAAAAGAAGTAGTTAAACCTAAATTCTGCAAATAGGTATCTGCTGTAAAACTTGTTTGTAACGACTCTTTAAAAGAGTTGTTATTAGCCATTTTATACAAACCAATATTGGTGTAGTTTACACCTCCTATAATTGCTGTTTCCGATTTATATCTTGGTAATGAATTAAAATATTCACTTTGTAACCAAGCACCATTAATTGTAAAGCGTGTTTTTAATGCCTCAATTCTTTTAGTAGCATATTGAAATTCTACTCCCTTTTTCAATATTGAGCTTCCATTACTTTCTTGTGATGATAACGCTAAACTATTTACTGTTTTGTAGGGTAAATTTTCTACGAACGGCGCACTTGTTATCGTTTCATGGTTTAACCCTGATACATCATATTTTTTATAATTTACCTGATGAAAATTACTAATTGTTCTAAATCCAGAAGACATTTTTTCATCAAAATAAGTTATGTACAATGAGTGATGATCATAGTTTAACCCTAATCTTACTTCTTTTTTTACATTTAAAGCAGGCTGAATTTTGTAGTTTACTTGTGAAAACTTGTATGTTTTATAATGAACTTGTCTATACTCTTTAATATTATGATAATAGTTTAATTGCTCATAGTCTTCATACAAATCTTGCGGATATAACATATTTAGTGTTGGTAATTTATGATGTTTACCATAACCACTTGTTACCTCTATCTTTAAAGCTTCGTTATTATTGAATTTTATTGCAGGAAAGGCTATCTTAAGATTAAGTCTAGGATCTAAAAACAGCTCATTATGTATAGCGTATTTTTTATTGAGCCCTAAAAACGATGTTCCTCTAACACCCGCTCTTAAAGTAAAATTTGTAGTGTTTACATCCCACTTTATTTCATCTTCTACATAAAAAGCCAATGATTGCATTGTTGGTATTTCTTTGTATGTTCTCGGTCGTGTTTTAATCGACGGAGAAGGTGGTAATTTACGATCGTATACTTGTCCTAACCCATTATTTTTGGCATATAAATAATTGACACCTAACGTAATATTGTTTTTAATTTTGTATGCTGAAAAATTTAAAATTCCAGAAAAATCTGCAAAAATATCTAAAGGCTTCCCATCAATTACTTGGTTAGACACGTAACTAGGTAAAAGATAAAAACCATAGCTCTCTCCTGCTTCTGTAGCCAATGGAAGTGCTGTTGCATCCCATAATTGAACCCATCTGGTCTGCTTTATTTTATCAAAAGACTGGTTAAAGCTTGTTTTAAAGTTTATGTTTTTTAATATACCTTCAGAAAAATCAATGTTAAACTCGTTAGACACACGAATACTATTATATGAGGATTTAAAAGACTCATATTTATCAAAAGGAACATCTGGATCCGATTTTTCACCATCTACAGTACCTGTATAATCTACATTTAAATTCCAACTAACAGGATTTCTTTTTTCAAACAACTTTTCTAACCGTAAAGATGTAGTGTATCTTTTATAATTTTCGTAGTTATCTCTAGGGTCTGCTTTTGCATCTAAATACGCTACATCAAAATTAAGCTTTAAGTTTTCTTCGTTAAAATTGTATCCTTTTCCTAAAGAATACAACTTACTAAAACCATCTGATTTTATTCTAGATTTCCAGCGTGTATATCCATTTTTACGCTTTATCTTTACTAAACCACTGCTTAAATCTCCGTATTTTGCAGAAGCTACTCCTCTTACAATTTCTACCTTCTCTATCTCATCAGTAGATATTGATCGCATATCCACTCCTCTTCTTACCGTATTTCTATTATAATCTTTCGTAGATTTATTTACTGGTGCTGCCTCTACCACCTGTTGCAAGTTTGCATTAGTGTTAATTGGTACACCATCTACCAAAAAAGAAACACCCAATAAAGAAGTATCGTAATCTCTATCAGAAGAACCTACCTCTCTTAAACGTAAATGAGTAGATGCATTTAAATTACTATTAGTTATGTTTTTACCTGGAAGCAAACTAACCAAATCTGTAAAACTACTGGGCTGTAAATGACTCATCGCCTTTCTATCTACTAGAGACGAGGAGGTCATTCCTTCAGATTCTTTAGCAGTTATTACCACTTCTTGTAATAACTCTTTATTTTCTCTTAAAACTATAGTAACTATACTATCTTTTGACGCTAAAATTACTTTAGAAAAATCTAAATAAGCAATGTGATTAACCTTAATCGTATAGTTGTCTTTTTCTACATTAAAAAAAACTTCTCCTTTTTTATCAGTTACCTTTGCTTTGGAATTTATAAAAACATATGCATCTTCTATTGGGCTACCTAATGTGTTACTAACCTTAAAACCAATCTTTACTTGCGCCTTTGAAATTGCTGCCACAAACAACAACATAAAGAAACCAAACTTCATACCCCTCTTAATTTGAAATGCAAAAGTATAAATTATCTTTATTCAATCTAAATAAAAAATAAGTAAATTAATGTTTTATATATTCGTAGTTTTACAAACTGAATCTTCACGTTTTTTAACGTATTAAGGCTTTATAAATGCGATTATCAAATTATTTTTTATTATTCTTTGCATTGTTATTTTTGAATATTCAAGCTCAAAATGTAAAAACAGTACAACTACGACCTAAAAATAACCCAAACTTTTATGCCCCTATTGTTCGCTTGGGTGATGTTTTAAAATTATCTTTTGATGATTTAGATGCTGATAGCAAACAGTATTTATACAAAATTGAACATATGACTCATGATTGGAGACCCAGTTCAATAACAAGTAATCAATACATTCAGGGTTTTGAACAAAACGAAATCTTCAACTTTACCAATTCCTTTAATACACTCCAACCTTATACTCATTATTCTGTAGAAATCCCTAATGAGAACACAATTATCACAAAAAGTGGTAATTATTTAATTTCTGTTTTAGATGAGGATTATAAAGTTGTTTTTACAAGACGCTGTGTCTTTTACGAAGATATTACCACCGTTGGTGTTGCTGCTTTTAGAAGCAGAAACACAACAACAACCAACCAACAACAAACCGTTCAATTTTCAGTTAATCACTCAGGTTTACAAATCAATAATCCTTCTCAAGAAATTAATGTTACATTGTTTCAAAACCATAATTGGAATACAGCTATTACTAATCTTCAACCTATTTTTATAAAACCTCAACAACTTTTATATAATCACACTGTAAAAACTAATTTCTGGGGAGGGAATGAGTTTTTAAATTTTGACACTAAACTGATACGAAACTCTAGTTTAAATGTTGCTAAAGTAGAACGCAAAAACGTATACCACAGCTACCTCTACACAGACGAGCCTAGGGCTGATAAAACATATACCTACAACCCTGATATTAACGGACAGTTTGTTATAAGAACCACTGAACGTGATGTTGTTGACAACAGAGATAACACTGAGGCTGATTATTCTTTAGTTCATTTTTCTTTAGATGCTTTTGAGCCTTACGAAAACAAGGAAGTTTATGTTTATGGAGCTTTTAACAACTACGAATTGTCTGAAGAAAATAAAATGACCTATGACCCTTCTCAGAAAATTTACAAGGCAATTTTACCTTTTAAACAAGGCTTCTACAACTATAGCTACGCTACTTTAAACAAGAAAAAAAACATTGACTTACACGAGGTTAACGGTTCTTTTTATCAAACTGAGAATGAATATACCGTAATTGTTTATTACAGACCTTTTGGTGAAATTTACGATAGAGTAATTGGTGTTGGTTACGGTTTTTTTAACCAAAATAGGTAAGGTATTTATGTAAACGTTGACTAAAAACTGAAAAAGAACTATCTTTATCATATGTTTCAGCAAATTACAAAAGGTATTAAGGTTTCTGTAAAAACGTCTTTTAGAGGCTCAGTTTACAGAGAGCATCGGCAATACTACGCTTTTAGTTATTATGTTTCCATAGAAAATAGTTCGAAAGAAACTGTAAAGCTATTGGAACGTTTTTGGGTTATTTTTGATGCTCTTAACAATACTGAATATGTAGAAGGTGAAGGTGTCGTTGGTGAAACTCCAATCTTAAGACCTAACGATATTTATAATTACAGATCAAATTGCTTTTTACTATCTACTACAGGTGCTATGGGCGGCAATTACAAGATGATTAACGTAGAAACTTTTGAGGAATTTCTTGTAATTATTCCTACTTTTCAATTAACCACCTCTTCTATTTTAAATTAATGATTAAGAAAAATAAAGTTCCGGTTATTAAAGATGCTAACTGTTTAAATTGCGGATGTCCTTTTACTAATAACGAAAAGTTTTGTCCTGAATGTGGACAAAAGAATAGAGGTAAGAAAATTACACTAAGTGTTTTTCTTCGTGAACTTTTTGCTGGTTTTTTCTCTTTAGATACTAAGTTTTGGCGAACACTAATCCCTTTACTAATAAGCCCTGGAAAAGTTTCAAAAGACTATATAGAAGGAAAAAGAATTAAATACACAAATCCTTTTCGGTTCTATTTAGCTACATCTATTATTTTTTTCTTAATCATAAGCTTAACAGACAGTTACAAAAAGTTTGAAGAATTAAGGATTGGACGTTCATCTAATATCAAAATAAATAATGATGACTCAGAGGATATTCAAGTAGATTTGGACTCTATCCAAAGTATCGTTTTTAAACAACTTGAAGAACAAGACTCTATTGACACTAAACAAACTGAAACTGATTCCACTAAAGTTTCGTATAATATAAAACCAAAAACAGTTAAATCAAATCTTAGTAATTCTTTTGATATTATAGAGTTTATGAAATTTCAAAAGACGCATCCAAAAACCTCTATTGATGCTGCTTTGGACAGTTTACAAGTTACCAAAAATTTTAGCAATCGTTTTTGGTATTCTCGCGCTAAAGTTTTTAATTCAATTTTTTTAGATAGAGATGAAGCAAAGAAGTTTTTCCGTCAGGTACTATCATATGCTTCTATAGCACTTTTTGTTCTACTGCCTTTATTTACTTTATTTTTAAAATTTATTTATATTAGAAAAAAATATACTTACGTAGAGCATCTAGTTTTTGTATTTCATGTACAAACTGTGCTATTTCTTCTTTTTTCAATTTTTTATATTATAGACTTTTTTAAACACTCTAATAACTTTCTTTCTATTTTCTTATTACTTTTTATGGTTTACCTATACATTGCCATGAAAAGGTTTTACAATCAAGGATATTTTAAAACATTTACTAAATATATGCTTGCAAATACGATGTTTTTTATTCTAGCCATGCTTGGATCAGCCGCTATATCATTTGCTGCATTTGCCCTGTATTAATTCAAGGCTTGTAAAAAAAAGTTTTTTGAAGTGTTTTTTAACTCTACAGTCGCCTTTAATTCGTTGTTATTAGCTACTAATAACTGCATTGTTTTCACTTTACTTAAATATTTATTTTTAATAGAATAAATACCTCTATCCCTATTCTGATAATCAGCCACGTTAAATAAGAAGTAAAATTTATTCTTTTTATTAACCTCTTTAATTGGCTTATCTCCTTTTATTGACACAAACCTTAAACCTTCTTCTTCGCAAAAGCTATAGGTAGTAAAAAAAGGCATTAATGTTAGAATGTCTTCATTATCTAGTTTTTGAATTGCTCTTTTTTCTTCTAAATACCTGCACAAATCACCTCCATCAACTTCTAAAATCACTTTGGGTGTTATTATTTTTTGAATTTCCTTCTTTTCAACCTTATTAAAATCATCATCGTACTCATAAGTTACAATCGTATCTAATTTTTCTACGAAAGAACTAAGATTAAAATCTATCACTCCATCCCATTTATTAGTAACAGAATCTAATGACAATGTTGTTAGCTTTTTAAACTTTTTCTTAAAATCTACACCTAACCTACCTGTTAATACTTCGGTGTTTAATTTCCCTGACACAGTTACTATCGAACTACCCACTGAAGACGCTTTAAATGGCTTAAACAAGTTATTCTCTTCACTTAACTCTCCTTGAATCTTTAAACCACCTCCATCAGCAGAAAATTCAAAAAAGTCTCCTTGCAAAGAACTTATAACTATTGGCTGTTTACTATCCTTTATCCGCCTTAAGATTAAGTCGTTTTCAGAAAAATAGTTTTCATGACTTAGTTTAGATAATAGCTGAGGGAGTATTTGTGCTCCTTTATATTTTTTTAATAGTACTTGCAAAGAATTACCTTTCACTACACAACTTATTACCCCTTTACTATAAACAGTTGTCTTATTTATATTTTTGACTGCAAATCCTTCTTCTTTTAAAGCTTCTTCAAAATTTTGTTTTACAACTATTGGGCTACTAATAAAAAAGTTTTTAAACTCTTGTTCATTAGTATAAAAAAACAAACCAGGAGGCACTTCTACCTCATCTAACCATGTTGTTTTCTTTTTTGCTTTTTTGCTTGTAGATTTCTTGAAGTCTAACTGAGAAAGTGGATGTTTTAAAAAACTACTAAGTATACTATACTCTATTTCTCTAAGATTGAGGTAAACTATAGTTTCAGCTGAAGTTGGTACTTTTTTTTCATAAATTACGGTTGGATTATATCTAAAAAATCCAACCGTAACTATAATACAGCATACTGTTACAAGTATATATGCTATTCTTTTTATCATTTAGCTTATTTCGCTACTGTATTGATAAATTCTAACAATAATTTTAACGTGTTCTCTTCTGTTCCTTGTGTAGATATTTTTAATTCAGAAGAAATTGTGTTTCCTTTCATTCTAGACACTCTAAATACTCCATCATTTAAGTTATCTGTTGAAAAGCGCATTGCCTCTTTTTCCGATTTACTCATCCATTTATTAGGAATTTTATTTAAAACCGCATTTACATCTACAAAAAGCACTGTTGAGTTGTCTCTAACCAACTTACTATGTTTTTTTGTGTTAAAATTATTATTACCACTAGCAATACTTAACGCATTCGTTTTTGATGTAGTTAAGTACAATACATCATTTTTAACTACTGAATATAAATCAAATGGTATATCAGACTTTTTAGTTTTAAACTTTACTACGTTATTTTCAATCTCAACTGCTTTATGCTTTTCCCCTAATTTGAAAAACTTATTCAATAAATCTTCTTCTTCTGAACCAATCATCAACGTAAAATCAGGAATGAACTCTTCTTTTGTTTTTGTTACTTCTTTACGCTTATAATCTTTATCATATTCGTAAGTAGTGTACTCTACTTCTTGTTTAGAAAAATCGTTCAATACTAAAAGAGCATCTCCAGTAACTAATCTACCTACTGCTTTTTCATCTATAACTAAAGAAAATAAATCACCTACAAGTTCCATTTCTTCTTGAAATTTAGGTAAAATACCTCCGTACATCTTATGTAATAATTCTGGATATTCCTTTAATGTTTCTTCAGTATCTATAGAAATACTCCAAAAAGCTAATGCTTTATCATGATCAAAGCTATTAACTAAATTGCTACTCATTTTTTTATTATAAATCTTCTTAAAAGATTTCTTCATATCAGAACTAACCGACATATCTAATAAAATTCTTGCATCACTTTTATCAAAAAACAAATTAGCAGTTACTTCTTCAACTCCATAAATATTTTGATTTCCTCCTTCAGCATACATAGGATATAGATAACCTCCAAAAGACTTAAATAAGTCTGTCATTAACATTCCATAGTTACGAATCCAAAGTGTTGCCGATGCATTTTTCTTTTTACTCTTTTGAAACTTTTTATTAGTAGCAATAGACATTATAACATTCTTATTAAATAGGTCTAGCACATATTTTTTTGTCCAATCTTTACCTATTCTTTTTCTGAAGTTGTAACCAAACTCTCCTTCTTCTTTAAGCTTATCTAGACGTTCTTTATGAGTTGAGAAATATCCTCTTGACGCATCACCGTTTACCAATAAAAGGTAATCATCGTTCCATATTCTAATATCACTTCGTCCTTCAATAATATTATAACCCTCCATTCTTCTTATCTTCTTCTTATTTCGTTTACTTAACATTGATTCGAACAACTCTCTATCTTTCAACTCCACATAAAAATTGTGATATGAAATGCTATCTGTTTTAGTAAAGAAATAATACGCGTTTGATTTAATATCAATGCCAGCATTAGCAACTGAAGACACTTTATCTTCATCACGTCTTCTATTAATATCCTTTAAAATTTCTTTTCCAATAGCATTTTTGTCAATATCTGATACTTCTATCAATTTAAATAAATTTTCTGCGTTTGCAGAAACTAACACGTCTATGTTGTTAGGTATCTTAGACTCTAGTCGTTGAGCCTGTATAACTGTAAGTATATTCAAAAACAGTAGTGTAGCAATAATTTTTTTCATCCTAAATTTAATTCTCTAATTGTATTTTATTTTTGATTGTTTGTTTGTTTGCTATGATGTCTTGTGCCTGTAAATGCAACATAATAGCTTTTTTACTTTTTGATATTCTTGCTTGGTTGTTTTCTGTATATTTTATAGGTGTTTCAAACCTATACACACTGGTGTAAGTTGCAGTTTCAAATACTTTACGATCTTGATTTTTTGTTTTTCTAAACTCTTTTCCTAGATCAAAATGATGACTGCGTGTAAATGTTTTACTTTTTTCATTAAAGGTAAAATGTTTATTCTTTTTAATAGCTTTTATATGTTTCTTTGAGCTAAAATTAGCTATTACTTCATTTAAAGCTTCTACATTATCAAAATCACACGAAACTGTAACAATAAACTCATTAAAATCTAACGTGTTTTTTACGTTATGAACTCCTTTTGTTCCTTTAATTTTAGAAACTATTTCTTGTACTTTTTTTCTTATAGTTACTTTTGAAGGTACTTTATAGCCATTAATACTGTCAAGTAGCATTATAGAAGCTAGCTTTGTTTTACTTTTACTTAAGTTAATGGTAAGTACAGCACTTCCTGAGCCATCTTTATTAAAACTCACTTCTTCAACAAACTCAAAACAGCTAGTAAATAAAAGGATAGAAATTGTAGAAAATAGCAATAATATTTTTTTATTCATAAAAACTTTTTTTGCAAAGATATTAAATCGCTTTTATTACAAACTAATGATTTCGACTCCTATTTTGTTAATATTTGAATGCAGGTCGTAGTAGCTCATGGTAAGTTGCTTTTCTTTTTTTATTACTGAAGTTACACTAACAGTTTCTACACTTTGACGCTTCATCTTTAATGACACTTCTTTATTACCTCTAGTTTCATCTTGATGAAAATTAATTATACCTGATTGATGAAACTCTTTGTTGTTGGATAACCAATCTGCAAACCACTCTTTTCTTAGCTGTTTCATTTCATCAGTATATAGTGTAGATGATGACCATATTTTAGGAGTTTTACCTAGCTCTTGAAAATGTTTTTTAACTCCATCCCAAACCAATTCATACGCTTGCAACCCATTATTCCAATCAACTAACACAATGGTAAAAGGCTCAATTCCTTCAAAGTCAAAGTGATTGATAATTTCAACAGGATCATCAACTTTTAATAACTGCTTTACAATCACTCCCCTACTCATTCGGTACGATTCTGCTCTTTGGTGTTTTGTAAACCCTCCATTTAGCAAACAAATCAATCTATTTTTTTCACTTAACCCTATCCATGTACCTCCAGCTAATTCATCTTTAGGGTATGTTAACTTCACTCCTTCTTCAACATACGTTTTTGGTGCAATCGTTTCTCGTTTCGGGTCTTCATCTCTATTTGATGTTAATATAAAATTATTATTCCCTAAAGGTAAATAAGTTACCGTACACATATTGTTTTACTTTTATATAATTCCAGCCTTATGTCCATTTAAATATTCCTAAAATAACCGTAACTTTGTCATTAAGGAAAGTCTGAGATAGACTTTTCAATAACAAAGAAAGAAATTTAATTCAACAAACAACATACAAATGGGAAAAGGATTTTTTCACGTACCAACTGCCATTAACGAACCGGTAAAAGGATATGCTCCAGGATCTTCAGAGCGCGAAGCCGTTTCAAAACAATACAAAGAATATTTTAACGGATCTGTAGATGTACCAATGTACATCGGTAACGAAGAGGTTAGAACAGGAAATACTCGTAATATGACACCTCCACACGACCACCAACATGTGGTAGGACAATATCATATTGGAGACAAAACACATGCAGAAAAAGCAATTGCTAATGCTTTAGAAGCTCGTACGGAATGGGCGCAAATGCCATGGGAACAAAGAGCTGCTATCTTTTTACGTGCTGCTGAGTTAATTGCGGGTCCTTACCGTGCAAAGATTAACGCTGCAACTATGATTGCGCAATCTAAAACTGTTCACCAAGCTGAGATTGATGCTGCTTGTGAATTAATTGACTTTTTACGTTTTAACGTAGAATATATGTCTGAAATTTACAACGAACAACCAAACTCTGACGACGGAATTTGGAACCGTGTTGAATACCGTCCGTTAGAAGGGTTTGTATATGCAATTACTCCATTTAACTTTACTGCAATTGCTGCAAACTTGCCTGCATCAGCTGCAATGATGGGGAATGTTGTAGTATGGAAACCATCTGATAGCCAAATTTTCTCTGCAAAAGTAATTGTAGATGTATTTAAAGAAGCTGGTGTACCAGACGGTGTTATCAACGTAATTTATGGTGATCCTGTTGAAATTACTGATGTAGTTTTATCTTCTCCTGATTTCGCTGGAATCCACTTTACAGGTTCTACTTATGTATTTAAGGAATTATGGAAAAAGATTGGTGAAAACATTCACACTTACAAAACATACCCAAGAATTGTAGGAGAAACTGGTGGTAAAGATTTTATCATTGCTCACCCTTCTGCAAACCCAAAACAAGTAGCTACGGGTATTTCTCGTGGTGCTTTTGAATTCCAAGGTCAAAAATGTTCTGCGGCTTCAAGAGTATACTTACCAAAATCGTTAGCTGAAGAAACCTTAAACTATGTAAAAGAAGACATCGCTTCTTTTAAAATGGGTTCTCCAGAAGATATGAGTAACTTTATTACTGCGGTAATTCACGAAGGTTCTTTTGATAAGTTAGCAAAATATATCGACCAAGCTAAAGCCGATGCTGATGCTGATGCTGAAATTATTGCTGGTGGTAACTATGATAAATCAAAAGGATATTTTATTGAGCCAACTGTTATCTTAACTACAAACCCTAAATATACGACTATGGAAACTGAGTTATTTGGTCCTGTAGTAACTATTTATGTGTATGAAGATGCAGATTGGGCTGATACGTTAAAGTTAGTTGACGGAACTTCTGAGTACGCTTTAACAGGTGCTGTATTCTCAACAGATCGTTATGCAGTTGCTGAAGCTACGAAAGCATTAGAAAACTGTGCTGGTAACTTCTATGTAAACGATAAGCCAACAGGAGCTGTTGTAGGGCAACAACCATTTGGTGGAGCAAGAGCTTCAGGAACGAACGATAAAGCAGGATCTGCTCAAAACTTATTACGTTGGGTATCTCCTCGTTTAATCAAAGAAACATTTGTTTCTCCAACTGATTATCGTTACCCTTTCTTAGGATAAAATATTCCGATTACGGAAATTTACTATAAGTTAAAAGCAACCTCAATGAGGTTGCTTTTTTATTTGTTTTCAAACAGAATTCAACTAATTTCGTTTAACACATATTAGCGTTTATAAACAATGAATTATAAAGAAATACTTGAAGCTGTATATCAAAAAATAGCTCCTATTGAAAATATTGGGGAGCTAGCTACCTATATTCCTGAATTAGCTACCATTGATGCTGATAAATTTGGCGTATATATTTCAACAGTTACTAACACCAATTTTGGTTTAGGAAACTTTCAAGAAAAATTCTCTATTCAAAGTATTGCTAAAGTATTATCACTTTGTTTGGCTTATAAACATCTTGGTGAATCTATTTGGGACAGATTGGGTGTAGAACCCTCTGGTAACAGTTTCAATTCACTTGTTCAATTAGAAACTGACAATGGTATTCCTAGAAATCCGTTTATCAACGCAGGTGCTATTGTAATTGCCGATATTTTAATTAGCAGCTTAGTAAATCCGAAAGAAGATTTATTGAATTTCATTAAAAGTCTTTCTAAAAATAAAGACATTGACTACTCTGCAAAAATTGCGGCTTCAGAAAAATCGGTAGGCTACAGAAATGTGGCTTTGTGCAATTTTATTAAGTCTTACGGAAATATATACAACGACCCTGAAGTGGTGCTTGATTTCTATTTCGATTTATGTTCGTTGGAATTGACTTGCGAACAACTTTCTGAATTGTTTTTCTTCTTAGCCAATAACGGACAAACCAGACATGAAGAACAAATATTGACCAAAAGTCAATCGAAAAGAATTAATGCACTAATGCAAACTTGTGGGTTTTATGACGAATCTGGTGAGTTTGCTTTTAAAGTTGGACTCGCAGGTAAAAGCGGAGTTGGCGGTGGTATTATTGCCATACACCCTAACCAGTATGCGATTGCAGTATGGAGCCCTAAATTGAACAAAAAAGGAAACTCATATAGAGGCATGCGCTTTTTAGAAGAATTTACCACACTTTCTGAACAGTCTATTTTTTAGGTTTGATTTTTATCAGATTTAAACTAACTTGGTTGACGTTAAATATTAATGAACTTAAATGAGTACATATCAAGGCGCTTTAGAAGAGTACAGAAATGAAGATAATGACGGAAAATATCGTTTGATTTATACTTATTTCGGACTTGCTATTTATTTCAGTCAAGTTTTAGAAGAAACATTTTCTATAATGTTGTGGACTAATAGAATTTTCAAAGATAAAGCTAAAACCAACAAAGAAGTAAATGATATTATAGATACCATTGAAAACTCAAGAAAAACTATGGGGGTTTTCATAAATGAAGTTAAACAAACTTATACTTTAACTGAAGATATAACTAGAGACTTAAAATCAATTCTTGAGAAACGAAATTACTTAGTTCATAAATATTTTAAATTAGAGATTCAAAAGTGTTATTCTGATTTAGGAAGAAAAGAAATGCTAGAATATTTTGGAAACTTCATAGACGAAGCACAAAAAATCGATTCTGAATTAAATTTTTATTACTCAAAATACACGAAAAAAATGGGTCTAACACAAGAAAAAACAGAAGAATTAGTTAACAATATGAAAATAGAAGAGTTAAAAAGAGAAAGAGCTACAACCAACAATTTGAACGCAACTCTTTAATCTAACTAACTCAACTCAATTTTCATATTTAAGTACATCCATTTTGTTGGAACGTTTGATGATTGTCCGTTTACCAATTTATAATAATCAATCTAAGTTTAACTAATCCGTTGACAAAATTTACTAAAACACACAACAGTATAAAATAAATTTTTCATTCTCTGTTTTAGCCTACCTTTGCAAAAAAATATTTGAATGAAGTTTACAGACTTACAACTCAATAAATCTATCTTAAAAGCGCTTACGGAAGAAAGGTATCACAAACCAACCTTAGTACAACAAAAAGTAATTCCGTTAGTACTCAATAAAAAAGATGTGATTGTAGCTGCACAAACAGGTACTGGTAAAACTGCTGCTTTTGCGTTACCTATCATTCATGAGCTTTCTAAGGAAGATGATGTTGAAAAAAGAGCAAAAAAAATCAAAGCTTTAATTGTAAGTCCTACTCGAGAACTAGCTATTCAAATTGAAGAAAATTTTAAAGCATATAGTAAGTACACCAACTTAAGAAGTACTGTTATATACGGTGGTATGTCTACACAACCTCAAAAAGATATGTTAGAAAAAGGGATAGATATTTTAATCGCTACACCAGGTCGTTTTATCGACTTGCATAAACAAGGTAGTATTGATGTTCGCCAACTGAAAACTTTTGTTTTAGACGAAGCTGATTTAATGTTAGACATGGGCTTTATTGACGATGTAAGAAAGATTGAAGAATTATGTCCACGTAAAAAACAAACCTTACTATTTTCTGCAACAATGCCTGACAAAGTAAGTGACTTGGCTCAATCAATGTTATACAAGCCAGAGAAGATAGACATTTCACCTGCAGAAACCACTTCAACAAATATTGGTCAGTTACTATACTACACCCCTAAAAAGCATAAGGTCGATTTGTGTTTGCACTTATTACGCAATACCATAAAAGGTCGTATTATTATATTTCGTCGTACCAAATTTGGGGTTGACAAATTGGAGAAAACTCTTCAAAAAAACGGATACAAAGCTACCAGTGTACATGGTGATAAGTCACAAAACTTACGAAACCAAGCTATTGAGGATTTCAAAAACAACAAAGCCAACATTTTAATTGCTACCGATGTTGCTGCTCGTGGAATTGACGTTAGTAAAGTAGATGCGGTTATTAATGTTGACTTACCTAACATTCCTGAAACCTACGTACACCGAATTGGTAGAACTGGTAGAGCAGGTAAATCTGGAATCGCCTTTTCGCTATGTAGTGCCGATGAAACTTCGTACATTAAAGCTATTCAAAAGTTTATGGATAGAACTATAAAAATTATAGAAGACCATCCATTCCCTCTAGCTAAACCAAAGAAGAAAAAACAACCCAATACCATTAGCAAACATAAAAAAGGAAGAAAATCAGAAGCTTCAAAAAAGAAGAAAAAACGCTGGTATTAAACTTTTTATAAAAATTTTAACTTTTAAAGTTTTGTAAAAACCATTACTTAATCGTAATATTGCAATTAAATAATTAATAAATGGGATTAACTAAATCTGAAATTTTTTCTGAAGAGCAAAACCAATTGGCCTCTATTGCGAAAGTATTAGGACACCCTGCTCGTATTGCCATTTTACAACATTTATTCAAACTAAATTCTTGTGTTTGTGGTGATTTAGTAAATGAAATAGGTTTAGCGCAACCTACTATTTCGCAACATTTAAAAGAATTAAAAAAAATAGGAATTATTAAAGGAACTATTGAAGGCACAAGTGTTTGTTATTGCATAAATCCAGCTAAATGGCAAGAAACAAAAACTTTATTATCTTCATTTTTAAATCTTGACATAAAAGACATGTCGTGCTGCTAAAAAAATTTAAACTCATTAATCGTAATATTGCAATATAAAAATATATTAAAATGAATTTATCTGAAATAAAAAAACATCTAGAAAACTTAAAAACTATTGCTTTTCAACTTCCTGATGGTAGTTTGGTCCCTAACCATTTTCATGTGACGGAAGTTGGTAGAGTTACTAAAAACTTTATCGATTGTGGTGGAGTGGTAAGAAATGAAGAAGTGGTTAACTTTCAGCTTTGGAACGCTAATGATTATGATCATCGATTACACCCTGAGAAACTAATATCTATTATAGAATTATCTGAAAAGACATTAAACATTTCACCTAACTTAGAAATTGAAGTGGAATATCAAGGAAGTACGATTGGTAAATACGGACTAGATTTTGACGGAACCTACTTTTTACTAACAACAAAACAAACAGATTGTTTGGCGAAAGATAACTGCGGAATTCCACAAGAAAAACCAAGAGTAAAGCTATCTGACTTACAAAAACAAACTACTTGTGAACCTAACTCTGGATGCTGCTAATATGAAAACACAAACCTCAACACTATTTACTGAAATACAACAAACTCTTTCAAGTTTACCAACTGTTTCGGAAGAGCGAAAACAAGTTTTACAACCGCTTATAAGTTACATTCAAGAAAAACTGGATAATAAAGGACTTATAAACCTGAATTTTATTTGTACTCATAATTCAAGAAGAAGTCATTTGTCGCAAGTATGGGCACAAACGATGACTTTTTATTATCAAATACCAAATGTAAACGCATACTCTGGCGGTACAGAAGCTACAGAGATGAACGAAATAGTAGTAAGCACTTTGGTTGATAACGGATTTCAAATTCAACAATTATCTGATGGAACAAATCCTATATACGCGGTAAAATATGCTGATAACGCATCACCTATTATAGGTTTTTCTAAAAAGTATGATAATGGCTTTAATCCAAGCTCAGCTTTTTGCGCTATCATGACTTGTTCACAAGCCGATGAGGGTTGTCCATTCATTGCTGGTGCTGATAAAAGAGTACCTGTTACTTATGAAGACCCTAAACTACATGATGGTACACCTTTAGAAAAAGAGAAATACTTAGAGCGTAGCCTACAAATTGCTGCTGAAATGCACTATGTTTTTTCTTCTGTAAAAGCTTAACCTTTATATTTCATAGGTAAATGCACCACTTTTTTAGTTTCGAAGAAATCTTCTTCAAAAAAGTCTGGTAAATCATAAATGGTGGCTTTAGGAAAGTTCGCAAGTTCTTCCGTAAGGTCACCACCTTTTAAATATAAGATTCCGTTTTTAAGTGCGTGATTTTGTTTTTTATGCACTTTATTTTTCACCCAACGGTGAAATGTTTCCATTTGCGCTACTGCTCTACTTACTATAAAATCGTACGTATCATCAACTTCTTCAACACGCCCATGAGTTGTTTTCACATTCTGTAAACCTAAACCTTCAGCAACTTCATTTACTACTTTAATTTTCTTTCCGATAGAATCTACCAAATGAAATTGGGTTTCAGGAAATAAAATAGCTAACGGAATTCCTGGAAAACCTCCTCCTGTACCTACATCCATCACTTTGGCTCCAGCTTTAAACTCCATCACCTTTGCAATTCCTAACGAATGTAATACGTGACGTAAATACAACTCATCAATATCTTTACGAGAAACTACATTAATTTTTAAGTTCCAGTCTTCATACAATTCTTGCAACTTAGAAAATTGCTCTAATTGTGTTTCCGATAAATTGTCAAAGTATTTTTTTACAAGTTTCAAACCAATCTGTATTTAAATTAAGCACTTACTTTTTTAGGTAACCTATTAAGACATATTAATCAGTACAAAATACTACCTACTATAAAATTTCTTCTCTTTTGGTATTACAACAGACTCTGTCTATTCAATAATTCCTCTATAGGAGGATTCCATGAAGTGATTTTTTCGTTGCAAAAATAAAAAACTAATTGGTATTGTTAATTTTTCTGCAAAAGATATTAATCTAGTTAAAAAGTTAAGCTTTAGCAATAACCGTGAACCAAAAACGTTTATTTTTGCGGTACAAACAAACAATAAATGAAGACAGTAAACTTCTCAAGAATAGACAAAGCCAAGTTTTTTAGAACTCTAAATAAAAGAGTTAACACTTACTTTAAAGAAAACAACATTAAGCGTACAGGTAACTGGAAACTATATTCAAAAGCTATTATTATGTTAGCTACTTTTATCGTTCCATTCATATTAATTTTAACTGTTGATATGTCGCAATGGATAAAATTAGCTCTTGCTATTGTTATGGGTATTGGAATGGCTGGAGTAGGAATGAATGTGATGCACGATGCCAATCACGAATCTTTTTCTAGTAAAAAATGGGTAAATAAGCTTTTTGGAAGCAGTATTTATATTTTAGCAGGTAACGTGTATAACTGGAAAGTACAACACAATGTATTACACCATACTTATACTAACATTCAAGATCATGATGAAGATATGGATGCTGGTAGAATTATCCGTTTTTCAAAACACACACAATGGTTATGGATTCATAAATTCCAAAAATATTATTCAATCTTTTTATACGGATTGTTAACGATTAACTGGGCAATCACTACTGATTTTAAACAAATGCACAGTTACTTAAAGCGAAAGTTATCGTATGGAGAATTTCCAAATCCAGCTAAAGAATGGACAAAACTAGTAGTTTCGAAAGTTATTTATTATTCACTTTGGATTGTATTACCAATTGCAGTAATGAATGTTGCTTGGTGGAAAGTATTAATCGGATTTTTTGTAATGCACTATACTGCAGGAATCATTTTAAGCGTGGTTTTCCAATTAGCACACATTGTTCCTAAAACAGAAACCCCTTTACCAGATGAAGATGGTAATATGAAAAACACTTGGGCTATTCACCAATTATATACTACAGCAAATTTTGCTCCTAAAAATTGGTTTATCAACTTTTACACAGGTGGATTAAATCATCAAGTAGAGCACCACATTTTCCCAAATATTTCTCATATTCACTATAATAAATTAGCTCAAATTGTAAAAGAAACTGCTAAGGAATTTAACCTTCCTTATAATGAGTATAAAACTACACGTAAAGCAGTTATAGAGCATTTTAGACACTTAGCTGAATTAGGAAAAAAACCGCAATTAGCATAAATCAACATACAACATAACAACACAATGTCAAACGCATTATCAAACAGAATTCAAAGTTTACCAGTATCGCAAACTTTAGCAATGGCTGCTAAAGCGAGAGAATTAAAAGCTGAAGGTAAAGACATCATTAGTTTAAGTTTAGGAGAACCAGATTTTAACACTCCTGATTTTATTAAAGATGCTGCTATTGAAGCCATTAATCAAGACTACAACTCATACACTCCAGTTGATGGATATGTAGAGTTAAAAGAAGCTATTTGCGAGAAGTTTAAACGTGATAATAACTTAACATATGCTCCAAACCAAGTAGTTGTTTCTACAGGAGCAAAACAATCTATTGCCAACGTAGCTCAGGTATTATTGAACCCTGGTGATGAAGTATTATTACCAGCTCCATATTGGGTAAGTTATTCTGCAATTGCAACTTTGTGTGAGGCTAAGTTTACCGAAATTCCTTCTTCTATTAAAAACGATTTCAAAATCACTCCAGAACAATTAGAAGCCGCTATTTCACCAAAAACAAAAATGATTTTCTTTAACTCGCCAAACAACCCAAGTGGAACAATTTATAGCGAGGAAGAATACAGAGCATTGGCTAAAGTATTAGAAAAGCATCCGGATATTTATATTTTATCTGACGAAATATATGAGCACATTAACTACGGAACAAAACCATTTAGTTTTGCTGCTATTGAAAGTATGTACGATCGTACCATTACCGTGAACGGTTTAGCGAAAGCTTTTGCAATGACAGGATGGAGAATTGGTTACATTGGTGCTCCTGAGTGGATTGCTAAGGCTTGTACTAAAATGCAAGGTCAAATTACTTCTGGAACCAACTGTATCGCTCAACGTGCTGCAATTACCGCAGTAAAAGCATCACCAGAAAAAGTACAGTATATGGTAGATGAGTTTAAAAATCGTAGAGACTTAGTATTACAATTATTAGGAGAAATCGACGGATTTAAATTAAACGTACCTGAAGGTGCTTTTTATGTGTTCCCCGACATTTCTGATTTCTTTGGAAAAACAATCCAAGGAAAAGAAATTAAAGATGCAAATGATTTTTCTATGCTATTATTAGAAAAAGCAAATGTAGCTACAGTAACTGGTGAAGCTTTTGGTGCACCAAAATGTGTTCGTTTATCATATGCTGCTTCTGAATTACAATTACGTGAAGCAATTAAAAGAATAAAAGAAGTTTTAAGCTAATTAATTTAAACAATTAAACATAAAAAAATCCGTAAGATGTTTCTTACGGATTTTTTTATGTTATTTTTTAATTAGATTCTTCGTTTTTATTTTTTTTTAAAGAAAGTAACAATATATAAAACAATAATTGACAAAGGCAAAAATGTTGTTTTTAATCTCTGATAAGTAAAAAACTCATCATACTGCTTATTATAGATAAGGGAAGAAAGCTCCCACACATAAATAAGCAAACCAAATATTACCCAAACTAAAACAAAATAGTTAAAAAACAATTTATTTCTTTTCATAGCTATCACAGTATTTTATTATAAAAATATTCAAAATATCTTTATAGTTTTCATTCTAGTATTGAATCTATTTACATTATAAAAATTTATACATAGAGCCACAACATTAGAAAGGAACTTTTAATTTCCTTACTTTTTTCTTTTTAAGCTTCTTTAAATACAATGCCTTCTTGTTATAATCAATAAAGGCTTTTCCTTCCTCTAAAATATCTGCCCCTATAATTCCGTCTACCTCATCAGCATCGTGTTGTTTTAAAGCTGTATTTACATGTGTTAAGTCAAACAATACTAAATCACACTCATTCGCTTTCCACTTTCCTATTTTAAGAGAATTATTTCCAGACTTGTGTGTTTCCATATCCGTCGCTCCTGCTCCTGCAGCTTTTACTTCACTTTCTTCAGAAATAAGCTTGAAACGCTCTATTAAATCTAATCCAACACACGAATTAGAAGCGCCTGTATCTAAAATAAACCTTCCTTTAACACCATTTATCTCCGCATCTAACTCTAAATGATTTGTAATCATTTTTTTGAGTTTTATTTTAATGTATTTCTTTTTTCGTAATACTTTTTTCAAACTTGCCATTTCTTGTACTTTTGTCTCGTAAAGATACGGCAATAAATGATTACAGATACACATACCCACTTATATTCAAGTCAGTTTGACGAAGACAGAAATGAAATGATACAACGTGCTAAAGAAGCTGGAGTTTCTCGTTTCTTTATTCCTGCGATTGATAGTTCTTATACTGAACGTATGTTTGACTTGGAAAAAAACTATCCGAAAGATGTGTTTTTAATGATGGGGTTACATCCAACTTCAGTAAAAGAAAACTATCAAGAAGAATTAGTTCATGTAAAAGAATGGTTAGACCAACGTGATTTTTATGCGATTGGTGAAATTGGTATCGATTTGTATTGGGATAAATCATTTTTACCACAACAACAAGAAGCTTTTCGTACTCAAATTCAGTGGGCAAAAGAGAAAAAACTACCGATTGTTATCCATTGTCGTGATGCTTTTGATGAGATTTTTGAAGTACTAGAAACTGAAAAAGGAGATGATTTATATGGAATTTTTCACTGTTTTACAGGAACTTTAGAGCAAGCTGAAAAAGCAATTTCCTACAATATGAAATTAGGAATTGGTGGTGTAGCGACATTTAAAAATGGAAAAATTGACAAGTTTTTAAACCAAATAGACATTAAACACATTGTCTTAGAAACCGATTCGCCATACTTAGCACCTACTCCATACCGAGGAAAACGTAATGAAAGCAGCTACATTACTAATGTTGTGGATAAGTTAGTAGATATTTATGGATTGACTTTCGATGAAATTTCGGAAATTACAACACAGAACTCTAAAGACGTTTTTGGTGTCTAACTTACAAACCACATATTATAAAACTCCTATCGGGATCGCCAAAATTGAAGGTAATGAAAACGGAGTCCAGTCGATTTCAGTATTGGATGAAAATGCTTTGCCTACAATTAGCTTTCATAAAAAGACTCCATCATGTTTACAAAATTGTGTTATGCAATTGGATGAGTATTTTGCTGGAAAAAGAACAGATTTTGATCTACAATTGAATCCACAAGGAACAAGCTTTCAACAATCGGTTTGGAATGAATTATTAAACATTCCTTTTGGAAGAACTAGAACCTACTTAGAACAAACCAAACAATTAGGTGATGTAAAAGCAATTCGTGCTGTAGCTTCTGCTAACGGTAAAAACCCTATTTGGATCGTTATTCCGTGTCACAGAGTTGTAGGTTCTGATGGCTCGTTAACAGGGTATGCAGGCGGTGTTTGGCGTAAAAAATGGCTATTGGAGCACGAAAGCGGAGCAAAACAACAAACATTATCTTAAGTTCTTTAGTTAAACTTAATTTCAACTTCTCATAATGAAATTCCGAAACAAGTTCGGAATGATTATCGTCAATTTAAGTTCCGTTTTTCAATAAAAAACTTCTTCAACAAAAAACCGCATTCCTCTTCTAAAACCCCTGATATTACCTTTGTTTTTGGATGTAGTTTTGTTTTCAATACACTAAAACCAAGTTTTGGTTCACTTGCTCCGTATACTATTTTGCCTATTTGCGTCCAGTAACTCGCTCCAGCACACATCTGGCAAGGTTCTAACGTAACATACAACGTGCAATCTTTTAAATATTTCCCACCTAAAAAATCTGCTGCTGCAGTAAAAGCTTGCATTTCGGCATGAGCTGTTACATCGTTTAACAACTCTGTTAAATTGTGTGCCCTAGCTATAATCTGATTTTTGAAAACAATTACAGCCCCAACAGGAACCTCTCCTTTATCAAAAGCGATTTCGGCTTCCTGTAAAGCTTTTTTCATAAAGTAGGTGTCGTCAAACGGATTCATATACGTGGATTCATGTAAGTTCTTAAACAAATGTAGCCAAAATTTGTTTGTGCTAACTCTAAGTAAAATACTTATTTTTACCAAAATTTACGATTTGATTTCAATCAACACTTCTGAAAATAAAAAAGTCTATTTTGCTTCCGATCAACATTTAGGAGCTCCAACATCTGAAGCTAGTTTTCCTCGTGAACAAAAATTTGTTGCATGGTTAAACGAAGTTAAAAAAGATGCTGAGGCTATCTTTATTTTAGGTGATTTATTCGATTTTTGGTTTGAATATAAAACTGTCGTTCCTAAAGGCTTTGTTCGCGTTTTAGGTAAACTTGCTGAACTAAAAGATAGTGGTATCCCGATTTACTTTTTTGTTGGGAACCACGACTTATGGATGCGTGATTATTTTGAAAAAGAATTAAATATTCCTGTGTATCATTCTCCTCAAGAATTTAAAATCAACGATAAATTGTTTTTAATTGGTCATGGTGATGGATTAGGACCTGGGGATAAAGGATATAAACGCATGAAAAAAGTGTTTACATTTCCACTATTTCAATGGATGTTTCGTTGGTTGCATCCAGATTTAGGTGTGCGATTAGGACAATATATGTCAGTAAAAAACAAACTGATTTCTGGTGATGAGGATACTAAATTTTTAGGTGAAGATAATGAGTGGTTAGTACAGTATTGTAAGCGCAAACTAGAAACTAAACACTACAATTATTTTGTTTTTGGGCACAGACATCTTCCTTTAGAAATTCAACTTCAAGACAATAGTGTTTACCTTAACACTGGTGATTGGATTCAGTATTATACCTATGCGATTTTTGAAAACGATAAATTATTCTTAAAAGAATATAACTCATAAAAAAAGCACCTCCAAAAGGTGCTTTTTATTCTCAAATATTACAACTAAAAACAAGCAGTATTATTAATTTGCATTTTCACTAAATGGTGTTGGAAAAGCATCAATAATATTATCCCCTGATCTATCTAGTGGGATATAGGTCGAATTCAGTCTATTTAAACGCCTTAAATCAATCCATCGATGTCCTTCCCCTAGTAAAGAGTATCTTCTTTGTTTTAAAACTTCTTCTACTAACTCGCTATCTGAAGTTCCTCCAGAGTAATCTAGCAAACCTGCAGCATTTCTAACAATATTGATAGCAGTAACAGCCTCTGTATTGTTTGTACCTATATTAGCTTCAGCATACATTAAAATTAATTCTTCATTTCTAATAAGATACACAGGATCTGTATTGCTTTTATACACAGAGATTTGATGGGTACCTGTAAGACCATCATGAGAACCTGAGGTATCTAACAATGAAGATTTGCTAGACACACGAAGGTCACCTGTCTCTCCATCAGCTATCCATGAATTATGTACAACAAATTCATTTCCTTTTTGCTTTACATAAAACAAATCGTTTTTAATATCATTTCCTGTTAATCCAAAAACATGTGATACACCAAACGACATAGATTTATTTAAGTCAAAGAAAGATTCATTTAAAAAAGTTAACACTTCTGCCTTGTTGTTTTGATATAGTGCAACCCGTGCAGCAATTGCTCTATTAAACTTTAAAAAACCGCTTGGTAAGAGGGGTAATCTCTTACTTGAATCTGATGGATCCATAGGTTTTAAATCATTATACCCTGGACTAAATAGAAATAGAAAATTACTAGAAGACGCTTCTAAATCGCTTTTAGCTTCATTTAATAAATTTTTTATTGCAACTAAAGCTTCATCATAACCTACAAAAGAACCTAAGTTATTTGGATCTTCTACATCTAATCTAATTCCATTTGTATATTGCCTATTTGCTACCATTAAAAGAGCGTATGCCTTTATTGTCTTAGCATATCCATAATAAGAGCTTTTTTCTTCCTCAGAAAATCCAGCATTTGAGTTTTCTACAGCTGTAATTAAAACATTAGCTGCTTTAACTATTCTATACCAAGCCGCAAAAGAACGAGTTGTTAAAAACCCATTATTATCTAAAGGCCCTTTTAAAATCTCCCCTGTATATCTTGGGTCTGCTGTTGATAAATCGTAGTACTCTCTCGCTAAATAGCTTACCGTTTCATAATGAAAATCTAAATCACTTCTCATTACAGCCTCTAAACCAACTGCTAAAGCTTCGACATCAGCTGCGGAGGCACCATCTGTATACGAATCCAATGTCGGTGCATTTTGATTAGGTAATTCCTCTAATTCACAACTTTGAATAAAAGAAACAAAAACGATTAATATTAATTTATAGAATATATTTTTCATGATAATTTATTTTAGGAGATTAAAAGTTAACTTTTAGATGAAAATTAACAAACTTAGATGCAGGGTAAGGGGTTACTTCTACATTATTAGCTAATACATTATTTCCAAAGTTTGATGCTTCAGGATCATAACTATTATAATCAAAAATATTGATTAAGTTTCTGCCTGATATCCCTACTTTTACTTTCTCTGCTCCTTTAAAAACCTCATCGTTAAATGTATAAAAAAGACCTACTTCTCTTAATCGAAGATATCCTGCGTCTTCTATTAGAGGCTTAGTATTTCTAACATTTGCTTGCGCCAACCTGTAAGGTCCATTGGTGAGCGTACCTGTAGGATCTAAATCAGTATCATCAAAATCCCATGTAGTTCCAGCATTATCATATAAAAAAGTTGTTAAATTAATACCGTCTCCTCCTTTTTTCCAATGCCATAAAAATGATAAATCGAAGTTTTTATAACGTATGTTGTTTTGCCATGACATTTGAAAATCTGGTTCTGCATTACCATAAACAGCAAATCCATCTCCATCAGGATCAATTACAGCTATTTCTTCTGGAGTAAGTCCGCTAGGATAAGTCCCTACAATTTGCGTAGCACTCTTACCCTCTTGTATTAAAAAAGTTCCTAAGAAAGCTGCAAAACCTCCTTCTGTAAAGGCTGGAACATCTAACTTATTAATTTTAGATTTGTTTTTCCACCATTTAAAGTTTGCGTTCCAAGAAAAATCTTCTTTTTCAATAAAGTTCGCATTTAAGCCTAATTCTATACCTGTATTTTCAAGCTCTCCTCCATTTTTAATTTTTCTAGTAAAACCAGATGATGTTGGAAAATTTTCCTGAATAAGTAGATCGCTTATTTTTTTGTTGTATACCGTAGCCTCTAATGTAAACCTATTATCAAATAGGCCTAAATCTAATCCATATTCTAATTCTTTTTGACGTTCTGGACCTATGGCAGGGTCTCCTTTAAAAGTTCCAGGTGCAAAACCAGAGACACCTCCTATAAATTGTGGTGCAGCCAAAGTAAATTGATCATTAAAGTTAGGGAATCTTCCGGCTTCTCCATAGGCAATCCTAGGTTTTAAACTAGTAATTTCTTTTATATCCCAAAAACTAAACTTATGTAAATTAATTGCTAAGTTTGCTTTAGGGTAATAATACATCTTATCTGAAATACCATTATTGGTTGACTTATCTCCTCTAATACCAATAGTACCAATTATTTTATCGTCATAATTTATTTCTTCCTGCACAAAAAACCCTGTATCTCTCTGAAGCCTAACAACTTGCTGAGACGATAAATTTTCCGCCAACGATAAACTTGTTAATGAGGTGTTGAAACCTGTTCCTACACTAATAACAGTGTTACGGTCAAAATCTTGAAAAAAGGTTCCTGTTTGAGTTGTGAACTGTAACCCATTATTTAAACTTAAATTATGAACTAAAAAGGCAGATAAGTTATAATTAGTATTTCTCGTCGTTCCAGATATTGAAGCTCCTTTTAAAGTAGATCTATCTCTAAAATAAGTTAATTCTCTAGGGAAAATACTTGTTGTACGAAGTGTGTACTGATCAAACCCCGCTTCAAGCACCAACTTAAGTCTATTTTTTTCTCCGTTAAGAATTTTGATATTAGACTTAGCACTACCAATAAACCTATTTACGTTTTCTCTATTAGTAGTTAGTGCTATTGTTTCTAATACATTTGAACCAGCACCTCCAAAAGGATAGACTCCATCTGTAGGAGATAAGTTTTCCCATGGATAAGTAAAAGCTAGGGCGTACCCTATAGTTCTATTGGCATTACCGTTATTAAAAAAACCTCTATCTGCTTGAGAGCTTATATAATTTGACGTGACATATAAATCTAACCAATCTGTAAATTTTTGACCTATATTTAAACGAGCCGCTGCTTTTTCATAGCCTGTATTTTCAACTAATCCAGGTTCATCTTTATAAGTTACTCCAAAAAAGTAATCGCTTCTTTCTGAACCTCCTGATGTTGTAAACCTTGTTGTTGTAGAAATTCTAGTATGATCAAATAGCTCTGCTTCATAGTCTCTTAGTTTTGCATTCGCTGGTCCTCCTAAAGCAACAACTTCTGAATCATCCCAGTCTCTTAAACCTAATAACCTTGTTGGACTTCTCAAACCTACAGTTTGTGAAAAGGATACTCTAGGTTTACCTTCTTTACCTCTTTTTGTTGTAATAATAACAACACCTCCTGCCGCTCTTGATCCGTAGAGAGCTGCCGCTGAGGCACCTTTCAGTATTTCTACAGTCTCTATATCTTCAGGGTCAATATCTGCAATCCTATTAGAAGCGTCATCCTGATTTGATGAAGGATTACCACCTCCAGCAGCTTCACTTACAATGTTATTTCCAGAAGAAATTGATGAGTTGTCAACATACACACCATCTACCACAAATAACGGTTGTTGATCTCCAAAAATAGAAGTAACACCTCTTAATCTCATAGAAATTCCTCCCCCTGGAGCCCCTGAATTCGCTTTTATCTCTGCTCCAGTGAACTTTCCTGATAATGCACTATCAAAACCCGATTGTGATGTGACTTGTGTTAATTCAGCAGCTGAAATTGTCGAAACTGTGTTCGCTAAATTAGATCTTTTCGTTGTAGTTGCTAACCCCGAAATCACTACTTCTTCTAAAACATCAGAATCTTCTCGTAGTGTTACCTGTAAAAAAGTATTCGTATCTGCAATATTTCTTTCTACTGTAACAAACCCCAATGAAGATATTGTTACTACTGCTGGTAGTTTTTTTATATTTAAACTAAATTCACCATTCTCATTAGAAGTGGTACCATTTGTTGTTCCTTTCTCTATAATATTTGCAAAAGGAATACTTTCTCCATTTACATCCACAATTTTTCCTTTTATTGTTTGCCCGTAAACAAAACCAGAAAACAGAAAAATAAGTGCGTTAATTAGCAACGTTTTGCTAAAAGACATTTTCTTCATAAAATTTAAGTTTAAAGTTAGTAGAAGCTAAATTTCATTTTTTTTATTCATAAAAACAAATTATAAACAACTTATTTTCAAACACATAAAGCACATAGTCAAAAACTTAACTTTAAAGAACCACACCTTTTAGCTTGTAAATACAAGGTTTAACCAACTTTTAACAACTAAAAAAACACTATTATTGTAGCTTTGTTTCATAAAAATTCTAATTTATTTCAATTACTATGGATATAGACGTAAGAGCCATCAATGAAAAAATAGAAAGAGAAAGTGCTTTTGTAGACTTGTTAACTACAGAAATGAACAAAGTAATTGTAGGTCAGAAATACATGATTGAACGATTACTCATCGGTCTTTTAGGAAATGGACATATTTTATTAGAAGGTGTACCTGGTTTAGCAAAAACCTTAGCTATTAACACACTTTCTAAAGCTGTTGACGGAAGTTTTAGTCGCGTTCAATTTACTCCAGATTTATTACCTGCCGATGTAGTAGGTACTATGATATACAATGTAAAAGAAAACGATTTTTCTATTAAAAAAGGACCAATTTTTGCCAATTTTGTACTAGCCGATGAGATTAACCGTGCTCCTGCTAAAGTACAGTCTGCCTTACTAGAAGCTATGCAAGAGCGTCAAATTACCATTGGAGATGAAACTTTTAAATTGGATGAACCATTCTTGGTAATGGCTACTCAAAACCCGGTAGAACAAGAAGGAACATACCCACTTCCTGAGGCACAAGTAGACCGTTTTATGCTAAAAACTGTAATTGATTATCCAAAATTACAAGACGAACAACTTATTATGCGTCAAAACTTAAACGGAGGCTTTCAAAAAGTAAATCCTGTAATTTCAATAGAACAAATTATTAAAGCTCGTAATGTAGTTAACGAAGTTTATATGGATGAAAAAATAGAAAAATATATCTTAGATATTATTTTCGCAACTCGTTACCCTGAAAAATATAATTTAGAAAAATTAAAACCTCTTATTAGCTTTGGATCTTCTCCACGTGGTAGTATTGCTTTGGCTAAAGCTGCAAAATGCTACGCCTTTATTAAACGAAGAGGATATGTGATTCCTGAAGATGTTCGAGCAGTCGTAAACGATGTGTTACGTCATAGAATTGGAATTACTTACGAAGCTGAAGCTGAAAATATTACTTCAATAGATATTATTAACTCTATTATTAACGAAGTACAAGTGCCTTAATCAATTATCAATGAGCAATTATCAGCCAAAAATACTTTACTGATTATTGATAACTGTTAACTGACAATTGAAAACATGGATACAAAAGAGTTACTAAAAAAAGTTCGAAAAATAGAAATAAAGACACGTAGGTTGTCTAATCATATTTTTGGAGGAGAATACCACTCAACCTTTAAAGGTAGAGGTATGACTTTCTCTGAAGTACGTCAATATCAATACGGAGATGATATTAGAGCAATTGACTGGAATGTAACTGCTCGCTATAACGAACCCTATGTAAAAGTTTTTGAGGAAGAGCGTGAGCTTACCATGATGTTGGTAGTCGATATTTCTGGCTCTGAATTTTTTGGTACTTCTGAACAATTTAAAAAAGATACCGTAACAGAAATTGCCGCAACACTAGCCTTTTCTGCAATTCAAAACAACGATAAAGTTGGTTTAATCCTGTTCTCTGATCAAGTTGAACTATACATTCCTCCTAAAAAAGGAAAAAGCCACGTATTACGAATTATTCGTGAGCTTATTGAATTTCAACCAAAAAGTAGACAAACTAATATTAGTGAAGCTCTCAAATTTTTATCCAACATCATGAAAAAGAAAGCAATTGTTTTTATGCTTTCTGACTTTATGGATGATAATTACGAGCGTACACTAAAAATTGTTGGTAATAAACATGATGTTACTGGTATTCGTGTATATGACAAACATGATGAAGAAATTCCTAATTTAGGAATGGTTCCTATGATAGATGCTGAAACAGGAAAAACACAGCTAGTTAACACTAGTTCTAAATCTGTTAGAACTCATTACAAGGCAAATGCTTTACGTTTGTCTAATTATTTTGAAACCACTTTTACCAAGAGTGGTGCAGGAACTATCAACACTAGAGTTGACGAAAGCTATGTACGAAAGCTATTAGGTTATTTTAAACGAAAAGGATAAGAACAAACAATGAAACACAAACTACTTTACATATGCTTGTTTTTAACTTCTTTTGCCTTTGCACAACAACCTCAGGTAAAAGCAGAAATTGACACCACAAATATTAGAATTGGTGAGCAGTTTCTATATAAAATATCTGTTGACGAAACTGAGAATGTTATCATTCCAAAACTAGAAAACTTAAAAGGATTGGAAGTTATTGATACATTAAAAATTGACACTATTGAAAACAAGCTCATTCGAAAATACATTTTAACAGGGTTTGATAGTGGTGCATTTTACATTCCTCAACAACAAATATTTATTAGAAATCAAGCTTATTTAACCGATAGTTTATTGGTTAATGTAGCTACTGTTCCTATCGACACTACGAAGGTTAAAAAATTTCCAATTAAGGGAATTAAAGGAGAACCTTATCAGCTTGATGATTTCAAACAATACATTTGGTGGATCATAATAGCTATTCTTGTCATAGTGTTATTACTTTATTTCTTTGTTTTCAAAAAGAAAAAAGAACAAGAAGAAAAAGTTATTATCCCTTTATTACCTCCTTATGAAGAAGCTATGCAAAAACTGGAGGAACTGGACAAAAAACTATTATGGCAAAATAATCAGGTTAAAAAATATTATAGTGAATTAACAGACATTGTAAGAGGTTATATTGAACGAGAGCTACATGTTCCTGCCCTAGAAAGCACTACTGATGAATTAATTGACGTTTTAAAAGACTTCAATGACACAAAGTCAATAGAAACTTCGAAAGAAATTATTGATAAATTAAAAGGTCTTTTACAAGAATCTGACTTAGTAAAATTTGCGAAATCAAAACCTTTATCTCACGAAATAGAGGAAGACCGAAAAGACGCAAAGCTTATTATAGATAATTTAAAACCTAAAAAACAAGAAGAAGATGATGAAGTGGAATAATTTCGAGTTTCATAGTCCCGAGTTTTTATGGTTGTTAGTATTAATTCCTCTATTAGCTTTTTGGAGTTTTTATACTCGAAAAAAAGATGGTGCTCAACTTAGAATACCAAGTACTAAAGGTTTTAAAATACAAAGTTCTATTTTACCCAAACTCAAATCCATACTGCCGCTCTTAAGACTACTGGCATTAACCTGCTTAATAGTTGCTTTAGCACGCCCTAGAAATGTAGCTGTTAGTAAGAAAACAAAAACAAATAGAGGTATTGATATCGTAATGGCTGTTGATGTTTCGGCTAGTATGCTAGCAAAAGACCTTAAACCAAACCGATTAGAGGCCTTAAAAAGAGTAGCTACCGATTTTATAAACCGACGCCCTAATGATCGTATTGGTATCGTAGTATATGCAGGAGAAAGTTTTACACAAACTCCAATTACCAGTGATAAATCTATTGTAAAAAGAACAATTTCAGAAATTAAATGGGGACAGTTAGAAGGAGGAACTGCTATTGGAATGGGTCTAGGTTCCGCTGTTAATAGACTAAAAGATAGTAAAGCCAAAAGTAAAGTTATTATCTTATTGACAGACGGTGTAAACAATGCTGGTTTTGTTGATCCTAAAACAGCTACTGATTTAGCAAAAGGAAACGGAATTAAGGTTTATACTATCGGAATTGGAACTAACGGAATGGCTCCTTTTCCATGGGCTAAAGACCCAAGAACAGGAAAAATTTCATTTAAAAATCAACCTGTTGAAATTGACGAAGATTTGCTAAAGCACATTGCCAGCGAAACTAGTGGTAAATATTTTAGAGCAACTAATAACACCAAGTTAAAAGAAATTTATGACGAGATTGACAAGTTAGAAAAAACTAAAATCGAAGAGTTCAAGTATTATAATTACTCTGAAAAATATCGTTTTTTAGTTTTCTTAGCAGGGATATTTTTACTTTTAGAATTCACCCTAAAAAACACGTTATTTAAAAGTTTTATATAAAACTGTGTAATTGTTAAACTGTTTAAAAGTTAAAAATGTATATTTTCTCTTTTGAAAAATTAGAAGTTTGGAAAGAAGCTGTTAAGCTTTCTAAAAAAATATATTCTGTTACAGAAAGTTTTCCTGATTCAGAAAAGTTTGGTTTAACAAACCAACTAAGAAGAGCCTCTGTTTCTATTTCTTCTAATTTAGCAGAAGGAACAACACGAATAACAAACAAAGACAAAGCTCATTTTACATCTATAGCATATAGTTCAACAATGGAAATTCTAAGTCAATTAATTGTTTCAAGAGATTTAAACTTTTTAAATGAAGAAGACTATTTAAAATTAAGAAATACAATATACAAAATTTCTAACATGTTGAATTCTTTACGAAAATCACAGTTAAACGATTAAACGCATCAACAATTAAACTATCCGAAGGATGTACAAACTAGAAGAACCAATATATTTTTATCTTTTTGCAATTATTCCTGTAATAATTGTGGTTTTCCTATTAGTTTTATGGTGGAAAAAACGAACTCAAAAAAAGTTTGCTAACCCGTTGCTTTTATCTAAAATAGCACCAAATACATCAACCTTTAAATCGGTACTAAAACTTGTTTTCTTTTTGGTAGGATTATCATTTTTAATTCTATCATTAGTTAATCCTAAAATGGGAACAAAACTAAAAACCGTGAAAAGAGAAGGTGTTGATGTGGTGTTTGCTTTAGACGTTTCTAAAAGTATGTTAGCAGAAGATATTGCACCTAATAGATTAGAAAAAGCAAAACAAATTATATCTAAAACTATTGACAAGTTAGGAAGTGATAGAGTTGGTATTATTATCTATGCAGGTAATGCATATCCCCTACTCCCTATTACTACCGACCATGCTGCAGCAAAAATGTTTTTGCAAAATGCAAACCCAGACATGGTTTCAAGTCAAGGTACAGCCATTAATGAAGCTTTAAATTTGGCAAATACTTATTATGATAACGACGAACAAACAAATCGTTTTTTAATAATTATTTCAGATGGTGAAGATCATCAAGAAGAAACTAAACAAGTTGCCCAAAACATCGCTAACGAAGGTGTTAAAGTATATACCGTAGGTGTAGGAACCGAAAAAGGAGGTCCAATACCTATCAAATTAAATGGCGCGCTTATTGGTTATAAAAAAGACAGAATGGGAGAAACAGTAATTACCCAAAGAAAACCTGATGTTTTACAAGGAATTGCTGATGCTTCTGACGGACAATATTTTGATGGTAATAAAACTGAAAATCCAGTAGAAGCCATTGAGAAGATTATTGGAAACGCACAAAAAAATGAATTTGAAACAAAACAGTTTTCTGATTATAAAGACCAATTTCAATGGTTTGTAGGTATTGGACTATTGTTTTTGATTCTAGATATGTTTTTGTTTGATAAGAAAACCAAATGGTTGAAGAAAGTAGATTTATTTAACGAAGAATCTTAATATGTAGTATGAAAAGTTTACAAAATTTAATATTCATTATAGTCCTTACTGTTTCTACGGCGGTCAATGCACAGCAAGACACACTTAAACTACAACGTGAAGCACGTGCTTTGTTACGAGAAGGAAACAAGTTATACAATAAACAAAAGTTTAGTGATGCTGCTATTGCTTACCGGAAAGCTTTAGGTAAGAATAGTAAGTATGAAAAAGCAAGTTATAATTTTGGTAATACTTTATACCAAGAAAAGAAATACAAAGAAGCTGTAGAACAGTTTAAAGTAACCACTGAAACTTCAAAAGACAAGATGGCTCAGGCTGAAGCATATCATAACATTGGTAACGCAATGATGGAGCAAAAACAGTATGAACAAGCAGTTGAAGCTTTTAAAAATTCCTTACGTAGAAACCCAAATGACGATGAAACACGTTATAATTTAGCTGTTGCTCAAAAAGAAGCTAAAAAGCAACAACAAAATCAAAAAGATAACAAGGATAAAAATAAAGACGAAAAAAATAAAGATCAGAAAGATCAGCAGAAAAAAAACGACAAAGACAAACAAAACGATAAAAATAAAGATCAAAAAGGAGACGATAAGGATAAAAAAGATGATCAAAAAGATCAGAAAAATGACGATCAAAAAGATCAACAAAAACCTAATCAAGACCAAAAAGACAAACAAAATCAAAAACCTAAACCTCAACAAGGTAAGATGACTCCTGAACAAATGAAACAATTGTTAGAGAGTTTAAACAATGAGGAAAACAAGACGCAGAAAAAAATGAATGCGAAAAAATCAAAAGGAAGAAAAGTAAAACAAGAAAAAGACTGGTAATTTTACAGTTTTTAAAATCTTATTTATTTTTAGACAATTTTGAAAATTAACATGAAGTTAAAAATATACATATCGTTATTAGTTAGTTTTATAACATTTACCATTCATGCACAAGATGCTGCATTAACGGCCACCGTTAGTAAAAATAAGTTAGGTGTAAACCAACGATTACGTATTGAGTTTTCAATAAACAAACAAGGAGCCGATAATTTCAAAGCACCAAGCTTCACAAACTTTAAAATAGTTGGTGGTCCTAGTCAATCAGTAAGTCAATCTTGGATTAACGGTAAGGTTTCCTTTAATCAATCATACACTTACATTTTACAACCTAAGAGAAAAGGAGAATTTAACATTCCTTCTGCGAGTATTGAAATTGATGGAAAGACACTCACCTCTAACCCTATAAAAGTTATCGTTCTAGATGCTGTAGACATCCCTAAAAACCCGAACGATCCTAATTACATTGCAGAACAGAACATTCATTTAGTTGCTGAAGTTTCCAAATCTCAACCTTATGTTGGTGAAGGTATTTATGTAGAATATCGATTATATTTTAGCGATAATGTTGGAATTTACGATAATGCCATAACAGAAGCTCCACAATACAATGGTTTCTGGAACCAAGAAATTAAACGTAACGGAATGCCTGTTAAAACTGGAACATACAATGGAGAGCAATATCGTTATGCTGTATTACACAAAGCTTTATTAATTCCAACAACATCTGGTAAGCTAACAATAGACCCTATGAAGATGGATATTGTTGTAGCAGTTCCTACTGGAAGAGCTGACTTTTTTGGAAACGTAATTACACGTCAAGTCCGTAAAGAATTCTCTTCTGCTAAGAAAATAGTTAATGCTCAGGCCTTACCTATGAATAACAAACCAAAAGACTTTACTGGTGCTGTTGGTCAGTTTTCATTCGATGTTTCTTTAAGCAAGAATACCTTAAAGGCTAACGAATCATCGCAAATTAAGGTTTCTGTGAAAGGAAAAGGAAATTTAAAACTTTTTGAACTCCCAAAAATTGAAACCCCTAAAGAACTAGAGGTTTATCAACCAGAAAGAAAAGAAAGCGTTCGTATTACTGGAACAGGACTATCTGGATCCATTACAGATAATTACACTGTTGTTCCGGAATTCAAAGGAAAATATAGAATTCCAAAAACTAGCTTTTCTTACTTTAACCCAAAAGAAAAAGTGTATCAAACCATCACTACAGATGATTTATATGTTGATGTTTTGGAAGGAAAAGAAATTCCGACAGATTCAGATACTAATGCAGTTGCTAAACAAGACGTAAAAGTTACGGGTAGCGATTTCAGATACATCCAAACATCTACTAACTTACAACCTATAAAAACTGAAGATTTCTTTAAATCTACATTATTTTATATTCTTTTGTTGCTTCCTATTTTAACAATTCCTATTGGAATTATTATTCAGAAAAAGAGAGAAGAACGTAATAGTGATGTGCTAGGAAACAAGCTACGAAAGGCTGACAAACTCGCCAAGAAATACTTATCGGAAGCACAAAAACAATTAGGAAATAAAGAAGCTTTTTATGAAGCCTTAGAAAGAGCTTTACATAATTACTTGAAGGCTAAACTAGGCGTAGAAACTTCTGATATAAGTCGTGAAAAAATTACTGATTTACTAGCTAATAAAAATGTTAGCAAAGAAACTATTAGCAACTTTATTGAAGTATTTAACAATTGTGATTTTGCTAGATATACTCCAATTACCAATACACAAATGAAGGAAGAATATGAAAAAGCAAAACAAGTAATAACGCAATTAGACAGACAGTTATAATGAGAAATTTAGTTATATATTTATTCTTATTTGTGTCAATTAGTATGTTGGCACAAAATGCCAATGATTTATTTTTAAGTGCTAATTCTTTATATAAAGAAGGAAAGTACGAAGAAGCTATTAAATTATATGAGCAAATAGAAAATGAAAACCTAGCTTCATCTGAAGTTTATTACAACTTAGCTAACTGTTACTATAAACTCAATAAAATAGCTCCTACTATTTATAATTACGAAAAAGCATTACAGTTAAACCCTTTAAACGAGGATGCAAAAAACAACTTAGTTATAGCAAAACGTTTAACTCTTGATAGAGTTGAGGCATTGCCAAAATCAGTATTTCAGAAGCTCAATGAAAACTATTTACAAAAGTTTACTTATAATACGTGGGCTGTAATTACTATTGTATTTTCTTTTATGGCTTCTATTTTATTTTTACTGTTTTATTTTTCCTATACTCCAAGTAAAAAAAGAACCTACTTTACAACTAGTATTATCTCATTTCTACTTTTAACATCCTCTTTAGCTATAACATACATTCAATATAACCAAGCCCAAAACAATATTGAGGCCATTATTTATAGCGAAGAAGTTTCTGTTAAAAATGAACCTACTAATAATTCTAATGAGATTTTTACACTACACGAAGGAACTAAAGTTAATATATTAGACTCTGTAGATAATTGGAAAAAGTTAAAGTTAACTGACGGTAAAATTGGATGGGTAAAAACTAAAACTTTAAAAGAACTATAACATTTTTCTTCAAAAATTTAATTACTTTTACCAGTGAACAAATAAAAAAGTATCTTGAAATCCAAAATAGCTATCTTTTTCATCGTCTTATTCACAGGCATAATTATTACGCCCTCGATTATTACGTTAGTTGATAAAGATCAAGATATTACTATATTTTTAAATCTTAGCGAAGAAGAAGAAAATACTAAACACGTTAAAGTAGCTGAATTAAAAGCTCATCCTAACGAAGACTACACTTCTTTTTTATATAAGAAAATTCAAAAAAAGAAAAACGTTCGTTTTCAATCTAAAAACTACGTTTCACAATATCCAAAAATTCTTACCCCTCCTCCAGAATTACTTATTGCATAATAACACAGGTAAACCACCTCATATAAGGTGATTAGCTAAAAAAATGAAAAATATTTCAATGTACAGTAAGAGTACTATTACTTTCCTTGATATATTTTAAGTTTCTATTGCTAATAAATCAATCATTTTTAAAATTAAAACATACTCTAAAATTTTATTTAGAGTTTAACAAACACATATATCATGTTTAAAACTATTAAAAGCGACTTGCCCGCAAGTATTGTCGTATTCTTTGTTGCCTTACCTTTATGTTTAGGTATTGCTTTGGCTAGTGGAGCTCCTCTTTTTTCTGGTGTAATTGCAGGAATTGTAGGAGGTATTGTAGTAGGTGCCTTGAGTGGCTCTAAAATAGGAGTTAGCGGTCCTGCAGCTGGTTTAGCTGCTATTGTATTAACTGCTATTGGTAATTTAGGTGGTTATGAAAACTTCTTAGTTGCAGTTGTACTAGGTGGAATTATCCAAATTCTTTTTGGTATTCTTAAGGCTGGTGTAATTGGCTATTATTTTCCATCATCTGTAATTAAAGGAATGCTTACTGGTATTGGTATTATTATTATCTTAAAGCAAATTCCTCATTTTTTCGGATATGACGCTGAACCAGAAGGTGCTGATAGTTTTATTGAACCTTCAGGAGAGAATACTTTTTCAGCTCTTTTAAGTATTACTGACAATATCACTATAGGATCAATGATTATTGGTTTTATTGGATTAGCAATATTAATTCTCTGGGATAGAGTTTTAAGTAAAAAAGGAAAAATATTTCAGTTAATTCAAGGACCATTAGTAGCAGTTGTTATGGGAATTGTCTTTTTTACTCTAACACAAGGAAATGAAACATTGGCAATACAAGCATCTCATTTAGTAAGCGTACCTATTCCTGAAAGTTTTGATTCTTTCTTAGGGCAATTTACCTTTCCTAATTTTAGTGCTATTGCCAACTACGAAGTTTGGTTAACCGCATTTACAATTGCACTAGTAGCCAGTTTAGAAACGCTACTTTGTGTTGAAGCTACTGACAAATTAGATCCTGAAAAAAATGTAACCCCAACAAACAGAGAATTACTAGCACAGGGTACAGGAAATATTTTATCTGGTATAATTGGAGGGCTACCTATTACTCAAGTAATTGTAAGAAGTTCTGCAAATATTCAATCAGGAGGTAAATCTAAAATGTCTGCGATTATACATGGTTTCTTCTTATTAATTTCAGTAATACTAATACCTACTTTATTAAATAAAATTCCATTATCTGTATTAGCAGCTATATTATTAGTAGTAGGTTATAAATTAGCCAAACCAAGTTTATTTAAGCAAATGTTTATTTTAGGATGGAAACAGTTCATTCCTTTTATTGTAACAGTTTTAGGTATTGTTTTTACTGATTTACTTACAGGAATTTCTTTAGGATTAGCTGTTGGTGTTTTTGTTATTTTGATAAAAAGTTACCAAAACTCTCACTTCTTACATATTGAGGATAAAAGCAACGGAATACACAAGATAAAAATGACACTTGCAGAAGAGGTTACTTTCTTTAACAAAGGAGCTATTTTAAAAGAATTAGATAGCTTACCTGAAAACACTCATTTAGAATTAGATGTAAGAAAAACTAGATACTTAGATAACGACATTATCGAAATTTTAGAAGACTTTGCTTTTAAAGCTAAAGAAAGAAATATTAATATTAAACTTATTTCAGAACGTGGTATTGTAGAAAACCCAGAAAGTTTTATTAAGTTTTTTAAACTTAGACCAAAAGCAGCATAAACTTTTTAACTTCGTAAATTCTTAAAACGACATAAATAATCTTATAAAAAATATAATGAAAGCACATACTAAAGAAACACAAGCCACTATGACACCTGAAAAGTCATTACAATATTTAAAAGAAGGAAACTTAAGATTTCAAAATAACTTAAAAGCTAATCGTAATTTATTAGAGCAAGTCAACGATACTAGAGAAGGGCAATTTCCTTTTGCTACTATTTTAAGTTGTATTGATTCTAGAGTTTCAGCCGAATTAGTTTTTGATCAAGGTTTAGGTGATATTTTTAGCGCAAGAATTGCCGGTAATTTTGTAAACGAAGATATTTTAGGTAGTATGGAGTTTGCTTGTAAATTAGCTGGCACAAAATTAATCGTTGTGTTAGGACATACTAGTTGTGGGGCTGTTAAAGGAGCTTGTGACAATGCTCAGTTAGGTAACTTAACCAACATGTTAGGTAAAATTAAACCTGCTGTTGAAGCTGTCACTGAACCTAAAGACGAAAGTTTAAGAAACTCATCTAATATAGAGTTTGTAAATAACGTTGCCGAAAAGAATGTACATTTAACTATCGACCGAATTTTAAACGAAAGTGAAGTTTTAGCTGAAATGCATAACAACGGTGAAATCATGATTGTTGGAGCTATGTACGACATTAAAGATGGGGCTGTTACTTTTTTTGAATAAAGAACACCAATTTTAAATTATATTATAAAGAGAATCTAAACTTAGTTTTAGGTTCTCTTTTTTCATTAATGAATTTATTTAGAATTAATTAAAACAAATTGTTTACAAATAAATATCACTTTAAAACTTTAATTAAAAAACAAAACACTAAGAAGACTTACAAAAAAGACCTTGACGTTTTTACAAAAACATCAAGGTGTTTTTAAAAAAAGATATAAGTCTTTTATAACTACCCTAAAAACAATGCTTTTTTAGATAGCGTAAGAAAACTTTTATTGGTTTATAATTTAAGCTTTCGAGTACAAATAATAGCATCGTTAACCACAAAAGGCATTGGCATCATTATTTCACTTCTAGGTCGTATGGTAAACTTAGGATGCGATAATAAATCATTAGATATTTCATTAATTACAATATCAGGTTGGGTATTTTTATCAATTGTAAAAGAAATAGTCAAATCCTTATTAGTATTTGCCATTTGATAAATTAATAGCGTTCCTTTATCTGCCGTAAAAGCTTTTCCTTTATCGTACAAAGTTTCGTTAACAGTAAAATTAGTTAACTCTATTTGGGTATTTGTGTACAACTCATATTTATCAATATTACGAGTAGGCGTTATTGTTAATGAAATATTTCGTTGGTTATTAACAATGGTATCTTGATGAATCTTGATGTTGGAAATACGAATATTTTTATTTTCAGCTTTTTGATAATAATTAAAAGAAGTGTTGTATTTACTTTTTCCAGCCATTAAATCAGCACCACCTTGTTTAGATTCATCGTTAAAATATTGTTTCGTATACCCATCTAATGTTTTATTATGACTTGCCCAATGCGAAGCGTTAGTGTCAGAATTTTGAATAAAAACTAAGCTATTAGGTTTTTTCTTTTCAATTGAAAAACCGCTATTAAACGTTGCATATCCAAAGAATAATAACGCAAGAAAACCAGTTAATGTTTGCCATCCGTTTTTAGTTTTTTCCTGGTAAAAAACAGGAAGCATCAACCCGAAAAGAAACACTAAAAGTATGGCTGAAATAAATAATGTTTTTAAACCTAGCGCTACAGGAAATAACTGAATCATAGGAGCAATCATATAAATTGTAGGAATAGATATAATTGCAAATAATGCAGCTCTAGATGCTTTGTTAATATTCATAAATAGCAAGATTGCTAAAATGAATAAAGAAGCAAAAACAGGAATAATAAAGAAACCCGCTCCTGGTAAATTCATATAAATTAAAACATTTATAACCAATCCAAAAGTTATGGGAGCAATTAGTAAATTGATAGCTTTGGCTTCTTTTAGCTTATTATATACTTTAAAAAGAATCCAAAGATTTAAAAGAACAAAAGCAATAATGTATTGATATCCGTTATAAGTAAAACCATGAAGTATATCTGTATACTGTGGATGGATAATCAACAATAATTGCCACAGACCGTATGAAATAGCGATGCAGAATACTAAAGATAGTATATAAGGAATAAAACCTTTTAAAAGACCTATTACAGTCATCTTCTTCTTGTATATACCTACTACAACCAGCACTATAAATAACAAAAAGGCAATGATTAGCATTGGCAGCACCCAAGAAAACGGATAAGTTAGCAACTTAGTAAAAGGAAAGTTTACATAAATGTAATCAGTGTCACTGTTTAAGTTCGTTAAATCAGCATTTGCAAAATAGTTTAACGAAGTGGTAAAATAATCTGCTTGATGTAAGAGTGTTTCTCTATTTAATCTTTCGTAGGAATCTTGTTCGGTATGATAGTCAAAATGATCATCAATAAAAGCAAAATTAAACCCGTTAATATTCCCTTTTTCTCTAAAAACAGTTAAATCCGTATCGTTAGGAAGCTTTTTATATACACCGTACATTAAAGAGTTGGCAGCTGGATAATTTGGGTTTGCATTTAAAAACTCAGTTAATAACGTTTTGTTTTTCCCATTAGTTTCCATCAACATATAACTAGAACCACCGCTACCACGAGCTTCAAAATTTAGCACTAACCCAACATCTTTTGCCCAAGGATGATTTTCAACAAAAGCTTGTGCGCCTAAAAGTCCTAATTCTTCAGCATCTGAAAAAAGTATGATAATATCGTTTTTAGACGTCTTATTTGCGGCTAGGTAAGCTCTTATACCTTCTAAAATAGTTACTACGCCAGAGCCAGCGTCACTTGCTCCTAGTGATGAGTGAGGGTTGGAATCGTAATGAGTTAAAAGTAATAAAGCTTTTCCTTTCTCAGTTCCTTTAATTTTAGCAATAATATTTTCTGTTGTAGTTGCTGCCCTCCACTTTTTATTAATAGCAGTTTGATATTGAATTTCAGGCTCTAAATTCAGTTTTTGTAACTCTTGAACTAGATAGTTTTGTACATTTTTGTGTTCTTCAGAACCTGTATGATGGGGTTTTTGAGAGATATTTTTTAAATGATACAGTGCATTATCAATTGAAAACTCAGTAGCACTAATTTCTTTTTTTGAAGAAGTTGCACTTGGAAGTATAGTGTAAAAACTCCAGTAAACGGTTAAAATAATAATGAAAACTGCCAGGTAATTTCTTGATGATTTCATAGTAGGACTTTAGTATTTATAAAAGTAAGTAATTTATTTTTTAAGAAGAAAAAACATAATCAATTAAAAATCAGTATATTTAATAGCAAATTTTAAGATTATGGCAATTAAAAGTTTTCAAGGAAAGAGATCGAGTACACCACAAGAAGAGAAGGTGCCAATGCTAGTATCGGATTATATGAGCACAAAGTTAATTACATTTAAAGAAGAACAACCTATTGAAGATGCGATAGATATACTTATTAAGCATAAAATATCGGGAGGACCTGTTGTTAATGAAAAAAATGAATTGGTAGGAATTATTTCAGAAGGTGATTGTATAAAACAAATATCAGAAAGCAGGTATTATAACTCACCAACAGGTAAGAACAACACAGTTGGAAAAGCCATGGTGAAAGAAGTTGAAACGATTGATGGTAATATGAATATTTTAGATGCTGCCAATAAATTTTTAAAATCACGTAGAAGACGTTTCCCTATTGTTCAAAATGGTAAGTTAGCAGGACAAATCAGTCAAAAAGATGTGCTCATTGCAGCCATGAAATTAAAAGGAAACACATGGAAATAATTAATCTTGCTTAACTAATAAGTATAATTCATTCTCTAATACTAAATATCCTTGATCATATACATAAAAATAGGTGTTACCTGTTTTTGTTGTATAAAGAGATGTAATAAACTTAAAGTCAAAACCTCTATCAAATAATTTACGACGGGTTACTTTAGTTTTACCAGAAGTATTTAATTCGGAAAGAATTTTATAGTTTTTTCGTAAGCGGTTGTTGGTGTTTCGTATCAGGTTTTTACTTTCTTTATTAACTTTATTATTAAAGGCGTTTCGGCAGTAATCGGAACAGAATTTTTTATCAATTCTTCCAATTACTTTCTCACCACACTCTAAACATTTTTTATTTTCCATAATCTGATTTTTTAAGTTCGTACCAGTTAACATCTACACCCTTATAACCAAACTGGTTTATAAACTGTAATCCTATTTTTTGTAGAATTTTGTTAGAACCAATATTTTCTACATCAGCTGCACCATAAATAATATCATAATTCATTTCTTTAAAGCCGAAGTCTAAACAAGCAAAAGCAGATTCGGAAGCATAACCTTTACCCCAAAAACGCGGAATAAAACGATAACCAATATCAATAAAATTAGTAAAACCATTTAATGCTTCTTTTTCTCCCGTGTTGAGTTTTAATCCAGACCATCCTATGAATTCTCCTGATGCTTTTTCAAAGGCAGCAAACCTACCAATACCCCTTTCTTTATATTGTTCTTCAAAAAAGGTTATAATGTCTTCAGCTTGTTTGTAAGTTGTTATAGGATTCTTTCCTAAATATTTATGTACTTTAGGATTAGAATCTAACTCAAAAACCCCTTCTGTTTCACTTTCTCTAAATTCTCTTAAAATTAAGCGTTCGGTTTCTAAATAAAATTTCATGCTAAATGTTTGTTTTCAAAGGTATAAAATATAATTAAACGATTACATTCAATTACAAACGAAAACAAATGTTTACTAATCGTTTTTAATTTGCATGCTGTATCATCTTTGCAGAGTCAATTCGTTTGAATGGCAAATTCTTAACTATTTAACATTAAAAAAATATTATGAACGCACTAAAAAACAGAGTACAGTTAATAGGTAATTTAGGAAACACTCCAGAAATCATCACTTTAGATTCTGGAAAGAAACTAGCAAAATTTGCTATTGCAACTAATGAGACTTATAAAAATGCACAAGGAGAAAAGATAACCGATACCCAATGGCATAATATTGTTGCTTGGAATAAAACAGCAGAAATAATAGAAAAATACCTAGAAAAAGGAAAAGAAGTAATGATTGAAGGTAGATTGACTTCTCGCTCTTTTGAAGATAAAGAAGGTAATAAACGTTATATAACAGAAGTAGTTTGTAATGAACTATTAATGTTAGGGAGTAAGCAAAACACGTAAAGAATTGATAATCAACGTTAAAAAAACAAAGGTAAATGTAGCTGTTTTTTTTAAAAAAAATACCTAATAATATTTTTAAAACATGTAATTTTGCCGGCCGTTCCCCCGATGATATCTAATTCGTAAGAATACTCTTAATCCTTATTATTTTAATAATATATAATTATTTATATGAGAAAGTATTTTTTAGTGATTTTTTTGTTGTCATCTTTAAGTTTTTATGCTCAAAAAGAAGTGTGTGAATCTCCAGATGATTCTTTTATGGATGTAAATAGTATAACAAAGTGTACTATAGAACCTGTAAAAAACTCAAAGAAAAAGGCAGATAGACAAATTAAAGTTAAAATATCAGCAAGCAAAAGATATCTTAAAAAAAGAGTCCTTAAAAAAAAGGCACAAGCTATAAATTCAGTTAGTACTTTAAATGTTAACGAGGTTTCAACTACACAACCTGTAGATATTGAAAATAAAAACCTAACATCAGGGTATGAAAATAATTTAACAAGAATAACAGAAATGTTATCTAAAGAAGAGTTATCAAAAGCAACTAAACTTTATTATACAGAAAAAATACCTTCTTTTGATAAATGTAAAAATACCAAGAAAAAAGAGAGACTTGATTGTTTTAATTTAGAGATGGTTAATCACATTAATAAACATTTTCGCTATCCAGGAGAAGCTGTAAGAAACCAAATTCAAGGAGAAGTTTGGATTCGTTTCGTTATAGATAGAGATGGTTATGTAACAAATATTAAAACTTTAGGCCCTGACGGAGGAGAAATTCTTAATGAAGAAGCAAAACGAGTGGTATCTATGCTACCTCGCTTCGAACCAGGGAAAAATAATGGAAAACGTGTACCTGTAAAATATGGTTTTCCAATAAACTTTTCATTAGAAGAATAAAAATCAATTAAATTTAAAATGTTAAAAAAACAATTAGTAATGATTGTTTTTACCTTGGCTATGCTATCAAGTTATGCTCAGGTAAAAATATCAGGTTCTGTGTATGATGAATATTTAGAACCGTTTTACAATGCAAAAATTTCAAATGGAGAAACATTTGTTGTTTCAGATGAAGAAGGAAATTTCTCAATCGTTTTACCGAGCAATACGTTACCTCAAACAATAACAATTTCTGCTTTTGGGTTTAATACAGAAGAGGTTTCAATTGTTTCTTTCGAGAAAAAAGTAAATGTTGTTTTAAAAGAAAACTTGTTATTAGACCAAGTCGTTATATCAGCTTCTAGAACACCAGAAAAAATTATTGAATCTCCTGTTACCATAGAAAGATTAGGGTTAACCGATATTAAAAAGAGTAGCTCTAATTCATTTTATGATGCCTTGGTAAACTTAAAAGGTGTTGATGCTAGAGAAGTTAGTTATGGATACAAATCTATAAATACTAGAGGATTTGCTGATTTTAATAATTCAAGGTTTGTTCAGTTAGTAGATGGTATGGATACAGCAGCACCAGCTTTAAATACTAGTGCTGGTAATTTATCTGGTGTATCAGAACTAGACATTTTAAGTGTAGAGATACTACCAGGAGCATCTTCAGCATTATATGGTGCCAATGCTTATAATGGTATTATGATAATAGATACCAAAAATCCTTTTAATCATACAGGAATAAGTGTTTTAGCAAAAGGAGGAATGACCAGTCAAGAAGCAGCAGGAAACAGTCCTTTTTATGATGTAAGTACTCGAATGGCCTATAAGTTTAGTGATGCTTTCGCTGCAAAAGTAAACTTCTCTTATTTTGAAGCAGAAGAATGGCATGCTACCGACAATAGAAACAAAAGAATTGACACCAACGAAATTATTAATGGAAGTTTTGATGCTCCTTTAAGCTTAGATTATGATGGTATAAATATGTATGGAGATGAAGATTTTGCTGATTTAGCTAGTTCAACTCCTGTGCTTGTATATTTAGGGTATTTAGATGCTTCATCACTAGATGAAGATTCTACATTAAACTTCCCTATAGGAACACATATTAGTAGAAAAGGGTATTCAGAAAGAGAATTAGTTAAAGATTACAAATCTAAAAACTTAAAATTTTCAACCTCTTTACATTATAGACCCTTTAAAGATGAATCATTAGAAATTCAATTAGCTACAAGAATAGCAATGGGAGATAATATGTTTCAAGGAGCTGCTTCAAGGTTTGCGCAACGTAACTATTATATTGGACAATCTAAATTAGAAATAAAAGGAGATAATTTCTTTGTAAGAGGTTATTATACACGTAATGACGCTGGTGATACTTACGATTTAACAAGAACAGCTCAAAGACTAAATTCTTTAGCTGATGCTAAGATTCCTGTTTTATCTGGTACAACTTACAGACCAAGCTGGGGAGATTATTATGCAATACAGTATATGGATTTAGTTAATAATAACTCATCTTTAATAGGAGCTTCAGGTAATCCTTTTAATGTAAGTGATGTTGATTCAAGAGTTATAGCAATGTCTAGAGAATTTGCAGATCAATATAGGTTAAACCCAGGTACTGCTGAATTTACCAATGGGTTTAATTCAATTACATCAACCTTAATAACTGAAGGAGGTAGTAAAATTTACGATAAAAGTGCTTATGCGCATGTAGATGCAAACTACAACTTTAGAAGCTTACTTAATGATTGGGCAGATGTTCAAGTAGGAGGTTCTTATAGAAACTATAATCCAGAATCAAAAGGAACAATATTTAATGATGCTAACGAAGAAATTAGTATTGAAGAATATGGTTTTTATACTCAACTTCAAAAGAAATTTTTAAATGACAGATTAAAGTTTACAGGTTCTATCCGTTACGATAAATCTGAGAATTTTTCTCCAAACTATTCTCCAAGATTAGCGCTTAATTATGCTTTAGGAGAAGAAAAACTACATATAATTAGGGCATCTTATCAAACAGGTTTTAGAAACCCAACAATTCAAGAACAATATATGTTTTTGCCTTCTGCAAGAAAAACTACTATAGGTTCTACAGCAGATAACCTAAGAAGAATAGGCATCCCTACTGTTAGTAGATATGAAGATCCTACTACGGGTAATACTGTAACAGAAAATTCTATTACGACAGGAGATGATATAATTAATAATGCTTTATTAACAAGGTCTGTATATGATTTAGATTTTATTAACGATAAAGGACAAAATATTAAATCTGATTATAAAGAGATACAACCAGAAGAGGTAAAAACATTTGAATTAGGTTATAGAAGCCTTTTAAACATTAATGATACTAATTTAGATATAGATTTTAACGCTTTTTATAGTATCCATAATGACTTTGTATTCTTTCAAGATGTAGTAGTGCCTAATATTGGAAATGTTATAGCAACAGGACAATTAGACCCTTTAGCTGCTGAAGCAGTTAGAACGGGAAGTGTAACAGAGTTTAACTTAATAACCAATGCTAAATCTAAGATAAACTCTTATGGTGTGGGTATAGGGCTTAACACAAAGCTATTTAGAAACTTTAATATAGGTGCAAATTATAACTTCACAGATTTTGAAATGAAAGAAGATTTAGATTTTGGATCTTTTGAACCTAACTTTAACACACCAAAACATAGTGTTAAAATCCAGTTTGGTAATGAAAAGCTTTTCAAAAATTTTGGATTTAACATCAATGCACGATGGAGAGATAAATACAGATGGGTGTCTACTTTTGTAAAGGGAGATGTAAAAGCAAGAACTGTTTTAGATGCACAATTAAATTATCGTGTACCTAGTTTAAAATCGAAGTTTAAAATAGGTGGAACAAATTTATTTGGAGAAGAATATCAACATGCTCCTGGTTTAGGAAACATAGGTAGTTTGTATTATCTTTCTTGGATTATTAATAACTAAAATAATAGTATTTTTGCATACAAAAAACGAGCTAATTAAATTAGCTCGTTTTTTTTAGTTAAAAACTCATACTTAATTGAATACGTTTTCTTGTAATATCTACCTCCAATACCTTAACTTGAACGTGTTGATGTAAACTTACATGTTCGTTAACATCTTTTACAAAAGAATCAGAAAGGTTAGAAACATGTACCAAACCACTTTCTTTAATACCTATATCAACAAAGCAACCAAAATTTGTAATGTTATTTACAATTCCGGGTAGTACCATGCCTGTTTGTACATCATCTATTGTTTTAATATGTTCGTTAAAACTAAAAGCTTTGGCTTTTTCACGAGGGTCTAATCCTGGTTTTTCTAACTCTTTTACAATATCTTGTAGCGTAGGTAACCCGTAAGAATCGGTTACATATTGCTGGAGCTTAATTTGTTTTAAAACAGAAGAATTACCAATCAAATCATCTACTTTTTTACCAACGTCTTTGGCTATTTGTTTTACTAAAGCATAGCGCTCTGGATGTACAGCAGAATCATCTAGTGGATTATCGCTGTTTTTAATTCGTAGGAACCCAGCAGATTGCTCAAATGCTTTTCCTCCCAAACGAGGGACTTTCTTTATTGTTGTTCTATTGGAAAAAGCTCCATTTTCATTTCTGTAATTCACTATGTTTTCAGCCAATTTAGGGCCAATACCAGAAACATAACTTAACAGAGAAGCACTAGCAGTGTTAATGTTAACACCTACTTTGTTTACACAATGTTCTACTACAGTGTCTAATGATTTTTTTAGTTGTGTTTGGTCTACATCATGTTGATATTGCCCAACCCCAATCGATTTTGCTTCTATCTTTACCAGTTCAGCTAAAGGGTCAGCTAATCTACGACCGATTGAAACAGCTCCACGAACAGTTACATCATAATTAGGGAACTCATCTCGTGCAATTTTAGAAGCCGAATAAATAGAAGCACCAGCTTCACTTACAACAAATACTTCTACGGGATTTTTAAAATATACACTTTTTACCAATCGTTCAGTTTCTCTTGAAGCGGTTCCGTTACCTATAGCAATAGCTTCTATTTTATAAGCATTAGCTAAAGAGCTAAGTTTATTTATTGCTTCTTTTGATTGATGTTGAGGTGCGTGTGGAAAAATAGTTTCGTTATGTAATAAATCTCCTTGAGCACTTAAACAAACCACTTTACACCCTGTTCTAAATCCTGGATCAATAGCTAAAATTCGTTTTTCACCAAGAGGAGAGCCTAATAGTAATTGTTGAAGGTTTTTAGCAAATACCTTAATGGCATTTTCATCTGCCTTTTCTTTAGCTATAGACAAAGCTTCATTTGATAATGCAGGAAAAAGCAAACGCTTATAAGCATCAGCAATAGCTAATTCAATTTGTTCAGCACATTCGTTATGCGAACGAATAATTCTGTCTTCTATTTTTTGAGTAGCTCGTTCATCATCAATACTAATTTTTACACGAATAAAACCTTCTTTTTCGGCGCGCAAAATAGCTAACAATCGATGTGAAGGAATGCGATTTAGATTTTCTTCCCAGTCAAAATAATCTTTAAATTTTTGGGCAGCATCCTCGTCTTTTTTAGTTTTGATAACCTTGGTAGCAATGGTTGCAAAACGCTCTAATTGGTAACGAATGTTATTACGGACATCCGTTCGTTCGTTAATCCATTCAGAAATAATATGACGGGCACCTTCTAAAGCATCGTCTATTTGTTCTACTTCGTTCGAAAGGTATTTTGAAGCAGTAAATTCCAAATCGTTTACTCGCTGACTCATAATCATCTTCGCCAACGGTTCTAACCCGTTTTTACGAGCTGTTTCTGCCTTGGTTTTACGTTTCTTTTTATAAGGAAGGTATAAATCTTCTAGTGTAGTTAAGTCTTCTGTCTTTTCAATTTTTGCTTTTAACTCATTGGTTAAAACTTCTTGCTCTTCTAAAGCTTTTAAAATGGCTGCTTTCCGTTTCTCTATTGCTTCAAATTGTTCTTTAAGTTGTACTATTTGGCCTATTTCAACTTCATCTAAATTACCTGTTTTTTCTTTTCGGTAACGGGATATAAAAGGAATGGTACAATCTTCATTTAATAATTCAATCGTATTTTGAATTGATTTTTGTGAGATTTGCGTACGAGAGGTTATATAGGAGATAAGTTGCATTGAAAATTATTTTAAATAAAAAACCTCGCATGAATAGCGAGGTTTCAAATATAGTAAAAGGTTAATTTATCTTGTGAATTTTCTTAGTTCATATGTATTAGATTTAACCCCATTCTTCCTATCATTGGTAAGAGTATAACTCCTAACTGAAAAATATATAAATCAATAACTGAAAAAAAAATCAATTGTAGATCTTTCAAAATTTAAAACAAAAAGCCCAACTTTTAAAGTTGAGCTTTTGTATATTTTATTCCCTTTATTTAGTCAATATGAGAAACACGTAAAGTATTTACCATTCCCTTTGCTTTTACAGGCATTGATGATAAGTTTATCATAAAATCTCCTGTTTTTACATAACCTTTTTCTTTAGCTATTTCGTTAATATCTTCAATAGTATCATCGGTACTTAGTTCTCTATCGTAAAAATAGGCTCTAACACCCCACAGAAGATTTAATTTTCCTAAGATTCTCTTCTCAGATGAAAACGCTAGTACGTGTGATTTTGGTCTCCAAGCAGAAATTTGAAAAGCAGTATATCCACTATTAGTTAAAGTCGATATTGCTGCCGCATTAATATCATCTGCCATAAGAGCTGCATGATGGCATACAGATTTAGTTATAAATCTTTTGGTACGGATGTGAGGTGGCTCTTGCGGAACTTTTATTAAATCTGAAAATTCTACACTTCCAATAATTTCTGTCATTTTTTGAATAACTCTTATTGGGTGTTTTCCTACTGAAGTTTCCCCTGAAAGCATTACAGCATCTGCACCATCCATAATAGAGTTTGCTACATCATTTACCTCTGCTCTTGTTGGTACAGAGTTTTCAATCATGGTTTCCATCATTTGAGTAGCAATAATTACCGGAATTCTTGCTTGCTTGGCTCTACGGACTAACATTTTTTGAATTAATGGTACATCTTGCATTGGTACTTCAACTCCTAAATCACCACGCGCTACCATTAAACCGTCGCAATACGGGATTAAAGCATCTATATTTTCAACAGCTTCAGGTTTTTCTATTTTTGCTATTACAGGAACTCTATAACGTGATTTCTGTTTAATGATATCACGTAAAAAACGTAAGTCTTCAGGTGTTCGAACAAATGAAAGAGCTATCCAATCTACTTCTTGCTCTAATGCGAAAACTACATCTTTTTTATCCTTTTCTGTTAAAGCTGGTAAAGAAATTTTAGTGTTTGGAAGATTAACTCCTTTTTTAGATTTTAATGCTCCTCCTACTATTACTTTGGTAATAACTTCATTTTCTTTATTTGTTGCTGTTACTTCAAACATCAGTTTACCATCATCAACTAAAATCTTCTCTCCTACTTTTACATCTTTTGGAAAATGCTGATAGGTCATAAAAGCTTTCTCTTCTGTTCCTTCACATTTTTCGGTGGTAAAAGTAAACGTATCACCTGCTTTTAATTCTACTCCCTCTTGCATTACACCAACTCTAAGCTTTGGCCCTTGTAAATCTGCTAATATTGCTACGTTATAACCTCTTTCATCATTTATTTCACGTATTTGACGTATGCGTTCTTTTACTACTTCATAATCGGCATGTGAAAAATTAATTCTAAAAACATTTACACCAGCTGCTGCCATATTGGCCAAAATTTCTTTTGTATTTGTTGCTGGTCCTAATGTTGCTACAATTTTTGTTTTCTTGTTGTGTGGCATATATTAAAAAATTAAAAAATCTTTCGATTTTAATGAATCTACCTCTATTTCATAAGAGGTTATTATTTGAGGGATTTTTTTTATTATATCTATAATCTTTACAATTGAGTTATGATCAAAATCTCCTTCTAGTTTTAAGAAAAAGTCAACCTTCTTCTTTTCTGGTATCAAACGTGTAATTGAATCACTTTGATTAAAAAGGCTTATTGATTCTGCTTCAAGAGTTGACTTATATACATTTGCTATTAAAAACCAATCTTGATATAATTTCGTATTAGTATACTCATATATTGCATAAGATGATTGATTTCCTTTTGTAACAAAATCTAAATCATAAGTTGCTCTATTAAATTTAATTTGTAAAAATTTATTTAGTAAATACGCTAATTTATACTCACTTAGAGTTGTATGAATTCCAATTAATCTATAATTATAATTAGAAAACTCATTTATATTCACCTCGTAAATAGGCATAAAAACAATTATTTGCTTTTGCTAAATTAAGAAATGTATAGAAAATACTATGTAAAATTTATGAAAACGTTTATTGTTTATACGTTAAGATTTTAGCATTTGTTTTTGCATTGCAAAATAAACCCTTTTAGCTGCAATTTCTTCTGCTTTTTTCTTAGAGGTAGCTCTTCCCTTAGCTACAATACTACCATCAATACTTACGCGTACACTAAAATGTTTTTTACTCTGGTTACCTGAGTCTTCGTATGATTCAAACTTATACTTTTTCTTCTGCTTTTGACACCATTCTATAACAAAACCTTTATAACTAGATATTTTACCTTCTAATCTTTCAATATCTACATAAGGCATTATTACTTGCTCGTAAATAAACTGGTGGCAATAATTGTATCCTCTATCTAAGTAAATTGCACCTACCAGAGCTTCAAAAATATTTCCGTGAATATTATTGCTAACGTGCTCTTTAGAAATATTACTCTTTATAAATCTGATCAACTCTAGATCTTTACCTAAGCTATTTAAATGCTCTCTACTTACTATTTTAGATCGCATTTGTGTTAAATACCCTTCATCTCCTTCAGGTACTTTTTTAAATAAATAGGAAGCAATTACAGTTCCTAAAATAGCGTCACCTAAAAACTCTAACCGTTCGTAGTTTATTGGATGCCCTTTACTATCTACTAATTTTAAAGATCTGTGCGTAAATGCTTTTTTATAATACGATAACTTAATTGGTTTAAAATTAAGCAGCTCTTTTAATTCGTAGTAGAAGTTTTCATCCTCTTTGTTTTGGGGTTTAACAATTCTACGAAGAAAATTCATAAAAGATTAATCTAGTTTTCTAAAGGCTATACAAGCATTATGCCCACCGAAACCAAATGTGTTGCTCATAGCAACTTTAATATCTCTTTTTTGAGCATTATTCAACGTTAGGTTTAATTCTGGATTGATGTTTTCATCAACATTAACATGATTAATTGTTGGAGGAACAACACCATGTTCCATTGCTAATAATGATGCTATTGCTTCAATAGCACCTGCAGCCCCCAACAAGTGTCCAGTCATAGACTTTGTTGAGTTAATATTAATGTTCTTTGCATGATCTCCAAAAACTTCAGATATTGCTTTTAATTCAGCAACATCTCCTAAAGGTGTTGAAGTCCCATGTGTATTAATATGATCTACATCTTCAGGTTTTATACCTGCGTTTTCTAAGCAGTTTTTCATTACTGCAATTACACCTATTCCATCTGGGTGAGGTGCTGTCATATGGTAAGCATCTGACGATAACCCTCCACCAATAACTTCAGCGTAAATCTTTGCTCCTCTAGCCTTAGCATGTTCATACTCTTCTAAAACTATAGCTCCTGCACCTTCTCCTAAAACGAATCCATCACGTTCAGCATCAAATGGTCTTGAAGCTGTTTCTGGACTTTCATTTCTAGTAGATAGGGCGTGCATAGCGTTAAAACCACCCATACCTGCAATTGTAACAGCAGCTTCACTTCCCCCTGTTACAACTACATCACAATGACCTAGTCGAATATAATTCAAAGCATCAATCATAGCATTTGCAGACGATGCACAAGCAGATACCGTAGTATAGTTAGGCCCCATAAATCCATTTTTAATAGAAATATTCCCAGGGGCAATATCTGCAATCATTTTTGGAATAAAAAAAGGATTGAAACGAGGAGATCCATCTCCTTCAGCATAGTTTAACACCTCATTTTGAAACGTTTCCAATCCTCCAATACCAGCTCCCCAAATAACACCAACTCTTAATTTGTTAACATCATCTAGATTTAGCTTAGCATCAGCAATTGCTTCATCTGAAGCAACCATCGCATATTGCGTAAACTTATCCATTTTACGCGCCTCTTTTCTGTTTATAAAATCGGTCGCGTTGAAATCTTTAAGCTCACATGCGAAACGAGTTTTGAACTTGGCAGCATCAAAATACGTTATAGGTGCTGCTCCGCTAACTCCGTTAACCAAGCTATTCCAATACTCTTCTTTATTGTTTCCTATTGGCGTTAATGCGCCAAGTCCAGTTACTACAACTCGTTTTAATTGCATATAATCTTATTTTTTTGCGTCTTCAATATAGCTAATCGCTTGACCTACAGTACCAATGTTTTCTGCCTGATCATCTGGAATTTGAATATCAAATTCTTTTTCGAATTCCATGATTAACTCAACCGTATCTAAAGAATCTGCTCCTAAATCGTTTGTGAAGCTTGCTTCGTTAGTTACTTCGTTATCGTCTACTCCTAATTTGTCTACGATAATTGCTTTTACTCTTGATGCAATGTCTGACATAATTTGTTTGTTTTAAAATTTAAAATCGAGGCAAAAATACAAATCTTAGTTATTAATTCTAATTTTTGCTCAAAAATGTGATGTCTAAAATAAAAAAAATACCTGAATATTTTGCTACATACACCACCATTGTTAATAATTATTCTTTTTTTTGTAGTAACAAAACAACTAAATTTTAACATGAAACGCATCGTTATTTTTGCTTCTGGTTCGGGTTCCAATGCCGAAAACATCATAAAACACTTCAATTCAACTAAAACTGCAATTGTTACTCATGTGCTTTCTAACAACCAACGTGCCAAAGTTTTTGACCGTTGCGAACGACTAAACATTGATGCATCTTTATTTGATAGAGAAAGCTTTAGTAAAGATGACACTGTTTTAAACTTTTTACTCGCTGAAGCTGATATTATTGTATTAGCTGGTTTTTTATGGCGTATTCCTTCTAAAATTGTGGAAGCTTTCCCTAATAAAATAATCAATATACACCCAGCATTGTTACCAAAATATGGAGGAAAAGGAATGTACGGAATCAACGTACATAATGCTGTAAAAGAAAATAATGAAACTGAAACAGGTATTACTATACATTACGTGAATGAAAATTATGACGAAGGTGCTATTATCTTCCAAGCTAAAACAGCTATTTCATTTGATGATACTCCAGAGACTATAGCAAAGAAAGTTCATGAATTAGAATATAAACATTTCCCAAAGGTTATAGAAGAGGTTATTTTACAGAATGAGTAAGAAGAAAAAATATTATGTAGTTTGGAAGGGAAAAAAAACAGGTGTTTTTTCATCTTGGGATACTTGTAAAAAGCAAATTAATGGTTTTACTGGTGCACAATACAAAGCTTTTGCTGATAAAAACGAAGCTGAATTAGCCTTAAAAAAAAGCTATAATGATTATAAAGGAAAAGATACTAAAAAAATAAGCCTTTCCGCAAAAGAAAAAGCCAAATACGGCTCTCCCATCTTAGAAAGCATTTCTGTTGACGCTGCTTGTGCCGGAAACCCTGGCTTAATGGAATACAGAGGGGTATTAACTCATAACAAGAAAGAAATATTTAAAATGGGACCATTTAATAACGGCACTAATAATATTGGTGAGTTCTTAGCTCTTGTACATGGAATTGCTTTGTTAAAAAGTAAAAATATGGATTCTCTCCCTATTTATTCTGACTCTAAAATCGCTATGAGTTGGGTTAAAAAGAAGCAATGCAGAACCAATATTACATTTGATAGTTCTAATAAAGAAATTTTAGATTTAATTAGACGTGCTGAAAAATGGTTGGAAGAGAATTCTTATAAAAACCCGTTATTAAAGTGGGAAACTAAGGCTTGGGGTGAAATTCCTGCTGATTTTGGTAGAAAATAAAAAAACCGAGTATCTAAAATACTCGGTCTAATTTTCTTATTCTGCAAAATATTAACTTATTTCACTGCCATTTTGGTCTCTTCCTTCCAAGTTTGTACGCTTGCTATGGCATTGTCTTTAAAATCAATTTCTTTTAACCCATCTTCTTTCCACATAAACCATTTACCTACTTTTTTTCCTGCTTCATAATGGCCTATAGTTACTTTATTTCCTTTTTTATCAAAAGAAGTCCAAGTACCTGTTAACTTTTTATCTTTGAAAAAACCTTGCTCTTTAATAGTGCCATCTTTATAAAAATAAGTAGCTTTTACTAAGTCTCCTTCAACTTCATATTTTGGTTCCACGTCTTGAGCTTGCATAAATGAAACCGACAACATACAAACTGCTATTATTAATTTTTTCATAATGTAAATCTTTTAAAGTTAATACCTCTTAACACAAATATACAAAAAATTTACATATTAAAAACATTTACATAACATTAAATTAACATTAGATGTTTCATCTACATAAAAACATTATTAAAAGCTTATATTTACATGTATTAATCTTTAAAAAAATTATTATGGCAGTAATGAAAGTTATTGAAATTTTAGCAAACTCTGAAAAAAGCTGGGAAGATGCTACTAGAAAAGCCATTAAACAAGCTTCTAAATCGGTAAAAGGAATTAAATCTGCTTTTGTACAATCACAAAGTGTGGTTGTTAATGATGATGAAGTAACTGAGTTTAGAGTAAACCTAAAAGTAACTTTTGAAGTAAATTAACATCAATATAAACTAATCACTTACCATATGCGGTTTTAGTAGTTGCTCGAGCAGCATATTTCATCTTTATTAATTATCATGAACATTATACAATATTCTCTTTTAACTCTAGTAGCTATTATTCATTTATATATTCTTGTACTAGAGATGCTTTTATGGACCAAACCTAAAGGAATAAAAACCTTTGGTTTAAAATCAAAAGATTTTGCTGAGGAAACAAAAGTATTAGCCGCTAATCAAGGGTTATACAACGGTTTTCTTGCAGCTGGTTTAACTTGGTCTATTTTATCACAAAAAATTGATGTGGGAATATTTTTCTTGATTTGTGTTTTTATTGCTGGTCTTTATGGTTCTTTTTCTACAAAAAAACCTCGTATTTTTGTCATTCAGTCTATTCCTGCTTTATTAGGTTTAATCAGTTTAATACTATAAAAATCTAACCGCTACTTATTAAAAATCATTTATTAACAACTAAAATTTACCATAAAAATGGAAAAGTATTTTGAAAAATTTCAAGATTTAATAATGACATACGCTCCGAAAGCGATTATGGCTATTATTATTTACATTGTAGGTTCTTACATTATTGGACTACTACTTAAAGCTACAAGAAAAATAATGATTAAAAGAGAAGTAGACATTACGCTACAAAAGTTCTTAATTAATTTACTACATTGGACTTTAAAAATCCTTTTAATAATCACAGTAATAGCAAAATTGGGTGTTGAAACCACATCTTTTGCTGCTATTTTAGCCTCAGCTGGTTTGGCTGTTGGTCTTGCTTTACAAGGTTCTTTAGGTAATTTTGCTGGCGGTGTTTTAATTATGCTTTTTAAACCTTTTAAGATTGGAGATTTAATAGAGGCTCAAGGTGAAATTGGTGTTGTAAAAGAAATAGAAATATTTACTACCAAGCTTACGGGCTTATCTAACAAAGAAATAATTATACCTAATGGTTCTTTATCTAATGGAAACATTGTTAATTACTCTGCCGAAGGTACACGTAGAGTAGATTTAACCTTTGGTGTTTCTTACGATGCTGATATTAAACAAACCAAAGAAATATTAATGAATGTTATTACCTCGCACCCAAAAGTATTAAAAGACCCTGCTCCTACAGTAAATGTATCTGAATTGGCAGATAGTTCTGTAAATTTTGCTGTGAGACCTTGGTCTAAAACAGAAGATTATTGGGCTGTATACTTTGATGTAACTGAAAACACAAAAATAGCCTTAGATAATGCTGGAATTGAAATTCCTTACCCTCACTCAGTAGAAATCCACAAAGAGGGTTAACGTTTTTTTTCAGGCGTAACTACAAAATCTTTTAAATAAAAAGGTTCAAAATAAGCGACATCTTCGATGTCGTTTTTTTTGTACTTATCTAAACTTAACTGAACCATTTCTTTTGCAGAAGGAAACTCTCCATCAATAAAAACTGCATTTTCGTTCACAATTACTCCTTTACACTTTTCTGCTCCATCACCTATAAAGTATACCTTCCCTTTAGATAAATATTCTTCAAAAGAACTTTCATTTATGATTTCTGCTTTTATATCTCTTACCTGTTCGTATTTAGAATTATATACAGCTGCATATACTTCCATACGACGTGCGTCTAACATCGGGACAACAACTCCTTCCTTTACAGAAACTTTATGAGCTAATGATTGTAATGTTTCAATAGATATTAAAGGCTTGTCAAAAGCAAAACATAATCCTTTTGCTGCTGACACTCCAATACGTAGTCCTGTATAAGAACCAGGACCTTTACTTACTGCAACAGCATCAATATCATTAAAAGAAAGCTTTGCTTTTTTCATTACTTGTTGAATAAATGGATGCAGCTTTTCAGCATGTGAATAATTTCCATCATTTAACTCTTGTAAAGCTAAAAGCTCTCCTTTTATTGCTACGCTAACCGAACAGTTTTTTGTTGCTGTTTCTATGTGTAAGATTGTTGCCAAATCTGAAAATTTATTTTTGGCAAAGATACATTATAAAGAAAAACCTCATTAGTAAAATTCTAACAAGGCTTTTTCAACAATAAATAAATTTTTCTTAGTTAGTCAACAATTGACTCCCCGTAATAAAATTTCAATACTTTCGTTTTAAATACATAATCATATTTAGCCCTAATCATTGCTCCTTCTGCATTTACTAATCGATTACGTACTTGATCAAAATCAAATTGAGTCATTGATCCATAGTCATAACTAACTTGTGCATTTTTAAAGGCTTCTTTTTGAGCCTCTAATGATACTTGTGCTGCTTCATATGTTTTAGCAGCTGCTTTAGCATCTAAAAAAGCTCTTTCAATTTCTTGTTGCAACTGTAATTTTTGACTTTCCAATCTAAATTCACTAATTGAATTATTTACAATAGATCGTTCAACATTAGCATCATTTCTAAACCCATTAAAAATTGGAATATTAACGCTAAATCCTAGGCTAAAACCTAAATTACCATCTAACTGATCTAAAAGCCTACCTGCTGGAGCTGAAGGATCTAAAAAATACCTATAATTTGTGTTGGCTCCTAAAGAAGCATTGATAGTAGGATAATATCCTGATTTAGCAATTTCAACACCTAATTTAGTGCTTTCAACATCTAATTTAGCTCTTTCTATATCTGGCCAAACAGTTAATGCTTTTTCATATACCACATTTGCGTTATCATATAATAATGCTGCTGAAGGAGACCCTACTTCAATATCTGCTACATTAAAATCTTTGGAAGGAATTTGTAATAATTGACTTAATCTTAGTAAAGCTATACTCAAAGTATTTTCTTGTAGTACTACATTTTGAACATCATTTGCAGCCGTAGATTCAACGTTTAATAAATCTCCTTTGGGTATTACTCCTCCTTCAAACTGAGCTCTTGCTCTTTCAATTTGCTTTTTACTGATTTCTGCTTGCACCTTAGCTACTGATAAATTTTCTTTAGCAAATAATACATTTAAATACTCATTAACTACATTAAGTGAAATATCATTTTCTACTTTGGCTAAATCTAGTTTACTCCCTTCTACTCCTAATACTGCTTGCTTTTTTTGATTTAAGTTTTTAAAACCATTAAAAACCGTATAACTAGCATTTACACCTAACGCCCCTCCAAATAGGGTTGTATTTTCTGTTCTGTTTTGAGATACAGGGTCAAATGAAGACCCAGTAGAAAGGTTTCCTGATGTTGAAGCATTTATACTTGGTAAAAAATTAGCTTTATTACTTTTAACATCTGCTTCAGCAATCTCAATATTTAAGCGGTTTTGCTTAACTGTTATATTATTTTTTAATGCGTAATCTACACACTCTTTAAGTGTCCATTGTTTTTGTGAAAAAACAGCTACAGAAGTAAAAATAGCTGCAAATAATGCAATTTTAGTTTTCAAAAGATCAATATTTTTTATTTAAACTCAGTTAGTTGATATTTCTAAAAGTAGAAATATATCGCTTTTCTATTAATTACAAAAGCTAGCAAACAATTTTATAACTTAATATGTAAATATGGTAAGTTATTTTATTTATTGCTACTATGTGACGATTAAAACAAAAAAATGTTACAAAAAATTCTTGATTTTTAGGAAAACTAATTTTTTGCTTTCTTTTTGTGACGATAAATAAAGTAAAATAAAAGTCCGACTAATATATATGGAAACACCATTAAATAAGTTATTCCATTATTTACTCCTTCAGCAATAGTTTCATTTCCTCCTTCTATCACTGCCTTACACATTGCACATTGTGCTGAAGTATTGAAAGAAAAACCAAGTAATATTAAAAATATAATCTTTTTAAACATAATAAGGTGATATCATTAAATAAACAACTACTCCAGTAACCGCTACATATAACCATAAGGGAAATGTAATTTTTGCTATTTTTTTATGTTCAGGAAAATTACCCAAACGAGCCCTCATAAAAGTTATCAATACAAATGGAATAATGATTATTGACAATAATATATGAGTAATTAAGATGAAAAAATACACATATTTAATTATTCCTTCTCCTCCAAATTTAGTAGAATCTGAAGTCATGTGATATGCTACATACATCACTAAGAATAGTGCTGAACAAACAATAGCTGTGGTATTTAGCTGTTCATGTAATTTTATTTTTCCGTTTTTGATTGCAACTACTGAAGCGACGAGCAACATAGCCGTAAAACCATTTATACTAGCATAAATAGGCGGTAAAAAAGACAATGGTTCTACATTAGGTATTTTAATTCCAAATAGAGCAGCTACTGCTATAGGGATTACGATAGAAACTATAGTAATAAATTTTTTATATTTTTTTTCTTCTGTTGCACTCATGTTACTCTTTCAGTAATAACTTAATATCTTCTTTTAACTCACTAATTTGGTTTCCGAAATTATGTTCATCTAAGGCTCTGTAATACATAATTGGATTTCCATGTTCATCATATCTTGAACGGATATATCCATCTTTATCTACTAATGCAAACAAACCAGAATGTTCAAATCCACCATGGCTAGCTTCTCCTTTCCCTGCATACAGCTTAAAACCTTCATTTGACAAATTATATACAATATCCTCTGGTTTTCCAGTAAGTAAATGCCAGTTTCTATGGTTTATACCATTATTCTTAGCATATTCTTTCAATTGGTGTGGTGTGTCAATTTCTGGAGTAATTGAAAATGATGCTATACCAAAATTAGGATTCCCCATAAATTCATTTTGAATTTCTACCATTTGTGCATTCATTAAAGGACAGATAGTAGGACAAGTGGCAAAAAAGAACTCAACTACATATACTTTTCCTTCGTAGTCCTTATTGGTGATTGTTTCACCGTCTTGATTGATAAATTCGAAGTCGGGTACTTTATTAAATTTATGCAGATTTGCTGTTTGAAAATGTGCTATAATCTTAGGAATTGCATAAATACCAAAAAGCAATACTATTAGTGAAATACCTATGTATGAATAATTTTGTTTTTTCATGTGAGTCTTCCTTAAATTTCTCTATCTGCGTTATTCTTTTTTAATGCCAAACGATATTCAGCCAATACTACCTTAACATCATCTTTCATTTTATTGTTTAATTCAGCTACAGACTTCATATTATAACCAAACAACTTTCCTCCTAAACTATCTTCATCATCTGTTCTGCCTCTTAAGCTCCCATTTTTATCAATTATAAAAGCTTTTGAAGAATGTAAATTTCTATCTAATGATTGGTTTGTTTTAAAGCTATCATACAGTACCTCAATTTCAGCATCACTAGCAAAGATAAAGTTCCATTTTATCATATTGGTATAAACTCCTATTTCCTTCTGAAGTTTTTCTACTTCTTCTTTTGCTTCTTTAGAAGCAATAACAACTAGCTGAAAGTCTTTGAATCCATAAAATGGTTTATAGATTTTTTCATTGAGATTAAATAATTCTCCTTTTGCGTCTTGTACATTACTTCCTATAAAGGTAACTATTGATATTCTCTTATCAAACTGATCTTTATTACTAATTGACGAGACATCAATTACATTTTCTGTTAGTACAGGTAACTTAGCAAAGTTATTAATTCCTAATGACAAAAATATATAAAACAATAGCGGCACAATAAACAGTACAAATAACACTATGTTTCTTTTCGTTTTATTCATTTTTTAATGTTCTTATATAAAAAAAAGGTGGTTTACACCACCTTTTAACTGTTTTTATACGATTACCATTTTACTAATGGTGATAATGTTTCAAATAAGTAATCACCTTCAATTAAAACGAGTGTAACTAAATAGCAAATTAAGAAAACTCCCGTCCAAACTATAGAACGCCTAAGCCATGGCTTTTCTCCTTCTAAATGCATAAAAGCCCATGCTATATAGTATGCTTTTACGATTGTTAATATTATAAATATCCAGTTTAACCAACTAGTACCCCAACCATGTAGGTGTAAAGATGCTGGTTTAATAATACCTAATACTACCTCTACTGTTGTAACTATTGTTAAGATTGCTAAAACAACCCAAATTCTTTTTGTATTTGATTCGTGTGCGTGACCCATTTTTACTATTGTTTTTTTAATTATACTAAGTAGAAGAAAGTAAATACAAATACCCAAACTAAATCTACAAAGTGCCAATATAAACCTACCTTCTCAACCATTTCGTAGTGTCCTCTACGTTCGTAAGTACCTAATACAACGTTAAAGAAAATAATGATATTTAAAATAATACCTGAAAATACGTGAAATCCGTGAAATCCTGTAATAAAGAAAAAGAAATCAGCAAAGATAGGATTTCCATACTCATTTTCTATTAAGTTAGCACCTTCAACAACTTTTGTAGCTGTAGCTAACTTTGCAATACTTTCTTCTCTTGACAAAACAATTTTTTGTTTCGTTTCAGGATTAATTTTTTCAATTCTTATTAATAAAGATGGATCTGCTTTAAAAGCTTCTTGTACCTGAGCTACTGAATACTGAGAAATAGTTGCTTCATTTTGAAACCATAAACCATTTTCTCTGGTGTGTTGTATTCTTTCATCTTTTCTATCGTTATGAACAAAATCTGCTAATGCAATTTGATGACCATCTTTTACAAACTGTAAAATATGATTATCTGCAGACTTTACAGCTCCATAAGAACCATTAATAAAGTTTTTCCATTCCCAAGCCTGTGACCCAACGAAAATAATACCAAAAACGATAGTAGCAAACATATACCAAGCTACTTTTTTCTTTTGCATTTTATGACCTGCATCTACAGCTAACACCATTGTTACCGACGATACAATTAAAATAAATGTCATTAATGCTACATAGTACATCGGTGCATGTACACCGTGTAATCCAGGAAAGTGTGTAAATACCTCATCAGCAATAGGCCAAGAATCAATAAATTTAAAACGTGTTAAACCATACGCTGCTAAAAAGCCCGAAAAAGTTAATGCATCTGATACGATGAAAAACCACATCATCATTTTACCATAACTAGCTCCAAATGGTTTTACACCACCTCCGCCCCAGGTCTCTTTGTTGTCAGAATTTACAGCAATATTTGCTCCCATAAATCTCTTATTGTTAATTTTTGTTAAATCAGTGCGCCAAAATTACGCATTTTTCATCATCTAATAAAATAGAAAAAGAAAAATAGATAAATCCATAGCACATCAACGAAATGCCAAAAGATTGCACCTAGTTCAAATCCAAGCATATCAGCTGAAGAATACTTCTTTTTAAAATGATTATAAATAACGACAAAAAGCACTATTACACCCGCTAATAGGTGTAAAACATGCATAAACGTAATTCCTATAATAAATGATGTAGACACTGTGCTTTCAGGACCTGTAAAGTAAAGCCCTACAGCTTTTAGCTCGTTAAACCCTACATATTGATACCATACAAAACCTAACCCTAAGACTAAAGTAATTAGTAATAAAGTAAACGAAGCTTGTATATTATCTTTTTTTAATAGTTTTTGAGAAAAAAACAGCGTAACACTACTCAACACTATTAATACAGTACTTATGTAAAAAGCTTGAGGTAAATCAAACGTCACCCAATCTTCACGGTTCATACTAACAACATAAGCACTTGTTAACCCTGCAAAAAACATTACCATACTAATCATGGAAATCCACAACATAGGTTTTGCCGATTTACGTTTTGCTACTTTTAACTCTTCTTGTAACGTTTGTTCACTCATTAGTGTAAAAATTTATCTACCACATAAATAATGGGTACAATTGTAATGTAAAAAACACTCGCTAACATTAACTTACGAGCATCTGTATTTTTTTCTGTTTTGTATAACTGTATCGCGTAATACAACATCAACACTCCTAATAATAAAATAATTACTGCTGTTATAGGATATATATAAAAATCTCCCGTCACCTTTAATACAGGCGCAATCGACATTAAAATCATAATACATGTATAAAAGATAATCTGAACAACAGCTCCTTTGTCTTTCTTATCCATTGGAAGCATATGCAACCCTGCTTTATTGTACTCCTCAAACTGAAGCCACCCAATAGCCCAAAAGTGTGGAAATTGCCAAAAAAACTGAATCATAAATAAAAACCCTGCTTCTATACCAAATTTTCCTGTTGCAGCTACCCAACCTAACATAAAAGGAATAGCCCCAGGAATAGCCCCTACAAAAACAGCCAAAGGTGTTAGAGCTTTTAACGGTGTGTAAGCACTAGTATATAAAAAGATAGAAATTGCGCCAAATAAGGCACATTTAGGATCGATTACGTATAATATAGCAATACCAGCAACAGTAAATAGTGTAGCAATAATTAAAGCTACAGTTGCTGACATTCTTCCAGAAGGTAAAGGACGGTTTTTAGTACGTTGCATTACGGCGTCAATATCCTTTTCTATTACTTGGTTAAAAGCATTTGACGCTCCAACCATTAAATATCCTCCTAAAGCTAATAAAATTATTGTAGTGTAATTAATCGATTCTGCCCCTAATAAATATCCAGTGATAGAAGTAAAAACCACACTAATAGACAACCCAACTTTCGTTAACTGTTTAAAGTCTTTAACTATTGATTTTATGGAAGTTTTAGTATGTACAGATGAAACAGAATCCACTTCTAATTTTAAAAAATTTCTGCAAAGATATTCCATTCTTATTGAACAACCATAAAATTTTATTGGAATTAAAATTAAAAAAAAATGAAAACTGCTTTGTAATTAAAAAAATGGTGTTATATTTGCACCCGCATTCGCAGTAATGCACGTTCATTAAAATAAAAAATGACTACGCGAAAGTAGCTCAGGGGTAGAGCATCACCTTGCCAAGGTGAGGGTCGCGGGTTCAAATCCCGTCTTTCGCTCAATCCTTTTTATAAAAGAGTATGCTGAAGTGGTGGAATTGGTAGACACGTTGGACTTAAAATCCAATGAGCCGTAATGCTCGTGCGGGTTCAAGTCCCGCCTTCAGTACCAAGAAACCTCACTTATATGAGTGAGGTTTCATTTTAAAAGTAGTCATTAACAAAGCAAGCACATACGCTGAAGTGGTGGAATTGGTAGACACGTTGGACTTAAAATCCAATGGGCCGTAATGCCCGTGCGGGTTCAAGTCCCGCCTTCAGTACAAAAGCCTTAACATTTATTTGTTAAGGCTTTTTTTGTATCAAACTTTTAAAAACATCCTCTGTAATGTTCCCTCAAAACCTACGTCTAAACTTTAAAATCGAAAATCATGCGAAATATATTTTTACTGTTAAGTTTAGCTTTCTTCTTAAATTCTACTGCTCAAACCAACACTTTTGATGCGTTACTAAAAAAACATGTAAATACAAAAGGAAGCGTTAACTACAAAGGGTTTAAACAAGACAAAGCTAAACTTCAAGCTTATTTAAATGAGTTAGCAAACATAAAACCTCAAAAATCTTGGTCAGCTTCAAAAGCTAAAGCCTTTTGGGCAAACGCATATAATGCGTACACCATTCAACTAATTTTGGACAATTATCCTCTTAAAAGCATTATGAATATTAAAAAGAAAGGTAAAGACGCATGGAGTATTCCTTTTGCTAAAGTTGGCGGTAAAACCTATACCTTAAATCAAATTGAACATGAAATTTTACGTAAAAAATATAACGACCCAAAAATTCATGTCGCTGTAAACTGCGCATCAGGCTCTTGTCCTCAATTACCAAATTATGCCTTCACAGAAAAAAATTATGAATCAAAAACTACTCTTTTAATGAAAAAGTTTATCAATGATTCTTCAAGAAATAAAATCTCAGAAAATAACATCCAATTATCTAAAATATTCGAATGGTTTCAAGGAGATTTCACAAAAAAAGGAGACTTAATCAATTTTCTGAATCAATACTCAAATGTAAAAATTAATCAAAAAGCAAAGGTTAGTTATTTAAAATACGATTGGTCTTTAAATGGAAAATAATCTCATTACCCTTTTGTAAAACAGCAGTGAAAACAATTTGGTATTTTTACTTTTTTAATAGAAATGAAATAACATGTCAAAAACATACTACGATCCAGCTGACTTACGAAAGTTTAGCAAAATAACAGAATGGAGTGAAGAATTAGGAAACAAGTTCTTTGATTATTACGGAAAAGTCTTTGAAGAAGGAGCTCTAACCGCACGTGAAAAAAGCTTAATCGCTTTAGCTGTTGCACATACTGAACAATGCCCTTATTGTATTGATGCATACACTAAAGACGGATTACAACGAGGTATTACTAAAGAGGAAATGATGGAAGCCATTCATGTAGGAGCTGCCATTAAAAGTGGAGCAACTTTAGTACACGGGGTTCAAATGATGAATAAAGTCAATAAATTAGAAATGTAAGCAGAAAACTAATTTTGAAAATCAAAATTATGTGAATCGCTTATCCCGAGCATTAGTTTCAATCAAAGTGTATTTTGATTGAAACTACATTAGGAACTAGTCGAAGGATATTAAACACTAAAAAAGATGAGAAGCTGACCTTATTTCAGCTTTATAGAAAGGATAATGAAAAAATCTTTAAAATCTAGAAACAACGATTTAGCTAATACGCAACGCCAGCTTGAAATCATCTCAAACGGAATTTTTGCTGATGGTGAATTACCTACGTTTGCCAAAAAACTCAAAGAGACCAATCAGTTTCCATTACGTCCTAAAAAATTAGAAATTCTTCAAATTAATTTAGGGTACATGTGTAATCAAGTTTGTGCACATTGCCATGTTGATGCTGGTCCTGACCGAAAAGAAATTATGACCACAGAAACCATGGAGCAATGTTTAGATGTGATTCGAAAAACTGGAGCACACACCCTGGATTTAACGGGTGGAGCTCCTGAAATGAATCCGAATTTTCGATGGTTTGTAGAAGAAGCTTCCAAAGCAGGAATTAAAGATTTTATTGTGCGCTCTAACTTAACTATTATTAGAGCGAATAAAAAGTATTACGATTTACCCGAGTTTTTTAAAAAGCACAATGTACATGTAGTTTCTTCTATGCCTCACTGGACTCGTGGAAAAACCGACAAACAACGCGGTGATGGTGTTTTCGACAAATCTATTGAAGCTTTAAAAATGCTAAATGCTGTGGGATATGGAATTGAAGGAACTGGCTTACAACTAGATTTAGTCTATAATCCATCAGGAGCTTTCTTACCAGGAGACCAAGCAGCTTTGGAAGCTGATTTTAAAAAAGCTTTGAAAGAAGATTTTGATATTATTTTCAATTCACTTTTTGCTATTACCAATTTACCTATCAGTCGATTTTTAGATTACTTAATTGCTTCCGAAAATTATGAAGATTATATGTATTCGTTAGTAGAAGCCTACAATCCTATGGCAGTAGAAAATGTAATGTGTACCAACACACTATCGGTAAGTTGGGACGGATATTTATATGATTGCGATTTCAATCAAATGCTAAATCTAAAAGTAGCAAGCAAATCACAGCACATTTCTGAATACAACGAAGCATTATTACAAAACAGAAATATCATTATCAATCAACACTGTTATGGTTGTACCGCTGGTGCAGGAAGTAGTTGTCAAGGAACCGTAGCATAGCTCAATGAATTAATAAAACAATGAAGTTATGTAAAAGTAAAATAATGTCACATCGAGTGGTTTTTCTGACATTTTGGAAGAAAAATTGTATCGAGATATAATCACTTTAATTCTCTATAGATTTTATCAAACACCGTGAATGTTTTTTAGATATGAAAAACCTCTTCTTTCTCATATTATTAATATCCGTAAATTCTTTTTCTCAAAAGAACCTAGAACAGTTATTGAAAAAATATAATACTGAAAGTGTTCCGTATATTTCTGTTAGTGAACTACAAAAAGAAAAGCCTTTCGACTCCGCTCAAGGTGACAACACAATTATACTCGACGCTCGTGAACCTAGAGAATTCAAAGTCAGTCATCTTAAAAATGCTATTTGTGTCGGTTATGATCTTTTTAATTTAGAAAACACCTTAGCAAAACTTCCTAAAAACAAGAATACCAAAATTGTAGTATATTGTTCTTTAGGAATTCGTTCAGAAGACATTGCCGAAAAACTACAAAAAGAAGGTTTTATCAACATTTTTAACCTATATGGTGGTATTTTCGAATGGAAAAACCAAGGAAACACAATCGTTAACCTACAAAACAAACCTACAGAAAAAGTCCATGCTTTCAATAAAGAATGGAGTAAATGGTTACACAAAGGAGAAAAAATATATGAATAATCAAAATGAAGTGTCATTTCGAGAGCAGTCGAGAAATCTTCTTCTAATATTTACCAGAAATCCAGAATTAGGTAAAGTAAAAACACGTTTAGCTAAAACAATTGGAGACGAAGCTGCGTTAGATATTTATAAATTCTTATTAGAACACACAAAACAAGTTACCCAAAATTTAACTTGCGATAAAGCTGTATACTACTCGGTAAAAGTTCGTGAAAATGATATTTGGAATGCTCCAGTATATCAAAAGCACCTGCAAGAAGGAAACGATTTGGGTATACGAATGCACAACGCTTTTCAACAAGCATTTTCTACTGGATATGAAAAAGTTGTAATTATTGGTAGTGATCTACCTGATTTAACTTCCGAACACATCAATGAAGCTTTTGAAAAATTGAATTCTAATGATGTAGTTATGGGGCCTGCAGAAGATGGTGGTTATTACCTATTAGGCATGAAAAAACTCCATGCTAATATTTTTCAAAATAAAGACTGGGGAACCTCAACTGTTAGAAAAGATACCTTAAACGATTTACAAAACGAATCAGTACATTTGTTAGAAACCTTAAATGATGTAGATGTTTTTGACGACATCAAAAACAACCCAGTATTCAATCAATTTTTAAACTAACCGTCATTACAAGGGAGTATACGAACGAAGTAACCTGCCTATCTCGAAGTCATAACTTAAAGATTGCTTCGCTATCGCTCGCAATGACAAACACAATATAAAATGCTAAAAAAACAACAACTACAAGAAACACAAGAATTTCTTCAACACAAAGGAATTACCAACCCAGAAATAGGAATTGTTTTAGGAACAGGTTTAGGGGAATTAGTCGATGAAATAACCATTGAACAAGAAGTACCGTATGCTGACATTCCACACTTTCCACAAGCAACTGTAGAATTTCATTCAGGAAAATTAATTTACGGAACCTTATCGGGTAAAAAAGTGGTAGTGATGTCTGGTCGTTTTCATATGTACGAAGGGTATAATCTATGGGAAGTGACCTACGGTATTAGAACTATGCACGCACTAGGTATTAGAACTTTGTTAGTTTCTAATGCTGCAGGCGCTATCAACCTTTCTTATAAAAAAGGAGATTTGATGTTGCTTGAAGATCATTTGAATTTACAAGGTGGTTCTCCCCTAGCCTTTAAAGGAGCTAATGAGTTTGGAAATATTTTTGCCGATATGTTAGAACCATATTCAAAAAAACTGAACACAAAAATGAAAGCTATTGCTAAAGCTAACGACATAGACCTGAAAGAAGGTGTATATGCTAGTGTTGTAGGTCCGCAATTGGAAACTAGAGCTGAATATAGAATGCTACAAATTTTAGAAGTAGATGCGGTAGGAATGAGCACTGTTCCTGAAGTTATCGTAGCAAAACAACTCAACATTCCGTGTGCCGCTGTTTCGGTATTAACCGATGAGTGTGACCCAAAAAACTTACAACCTGTAAATATTAGCGAAATTATTGAAGTTGCTGGAAAAGCAGAACCTAAAATGATCACGCTTTTTAAAGAATTAATTAATGAATTATAACATCATTCCGAACATAGTGAAGGAATCTTTTTAATGGAAGTAGCATCCAACCTTGAGGTTTCTCGCTTTAGCATGTCTTAAGCGGCAGTCGAAAGGCTCGAAATAACAAAACAAATTATAAAGTAAGACTATTAGAATCAAGAACCTAGACAAACAACACAAGTCTTTATTCTTTTATCTAACAGCGTAGCGGTCTTTAATCTTAAAAAATATGAGTTACTTAGAAACCACCAAAAATGTATACAAAGAAGCAGCGTTAACCCCTGATGTTGGTTTATGCTGTACAACAAACCCTATTTGGGAGTTACCAGGATTAAAAATTCCGAAAATCATGCAAGAAATGAACTACGGATGTGGTTCTACCGTACATGCTCGTGATTTAACCAACAATCCTAAAATATTATATGTAGGTGTTGGTGGCGGAATGGAATTGTTACAATTCTCTTATTTCTCACGTCAGAAAAACGGAGTGATTGGAATTGATGTGGTAGATGAAATGCTAGAGGCTTCTCGAAAAAATTTTGTGGAAGCAGAAGCTCAAAATCCTTGGTTCAAAAGTGAGTTTGTCGATTTACGAAAAGGAGATGCGTTACACTTGCCTGTAGAAGATAATTCGATTGATGTGGCTGCTCAAAACTGTTTGTTTAACATTTTTAAAGCAGAAGAACTAAAGAAAGCCATTGCTGAAATGTACCGTGTATTGAAGCCTCACGGACGTTTGGTTATGAGCGACCCTACGTGTGAGCACCCCATGAACGAAACCTTGCGTAATGACGAACGTTTACGTGCCTTATGTTTAAGCGGAAGTTTACCGATTACAGAATACGTAAAAATGATGACGGATGCTGGTTTTGGAACCATTGAAATAAGAGCGCGTAAACCATATAGAATTTTAGATCCCAAAAATTATCCTACGGATGAATTGATTTATATCGAATCGATTGAAGTAGCTGCGATTAAAGATCCAATGCCTGCTGATGGTCCATGTGTATTTACAGGTAAAGCTGCCATTTACTTTGGTGATGAAGACTATTTTGATGATGGCGCAGGACATACCTTATTAAAAAATCAACCCTTAGCGATTTGTGATAAAACAGCCGCAGCTTTAAAAGCATTAGGAAGAGACGATATATTTTTCTCAGAATCTACCTATCATTACGACGGTGGAGGGTGTTGTTAAAAACAAGCAATAAAAACTGTCATTTCGAGCGATAGCGAGAAATCTCATTCAACTGAGTAACTCTTATCCTTAAGACTTCATTCAATATCCGTTATCAATAACACTATAAACATAAAACTCTTCATAATTTATGAGGAGTTTTCTCTATCAGCAAACTGATTATTAATTTTTATTTGATTCTGATTTTCTTTTTAATAACTTCGCTATGTTACATGATCAGTTATTAATAGCTACGGTTATAGTAAATACAAAAAATACCAAATCTTATTGAAAAATAAAAGACCTTACAAAAACATAGTTGATTTAAAACTGGAAATGAAAAAAATTCTTATTGATTTCCAATCTATTGACAGCAATATGATTGCAATAGGAATGGACTATAAATATTATTTAGACTCAAATTTTAGTGATAATAAAATATATGCTTTACGCGATAAAATTCAATACAGATTAAAAGCTACCAAACTACACATCAATATTCTGATAAACCTTATTAACTCACTTGACCAAGAGTTATCAATAATATACTCGGAAGAAAATTTAGGAATAAACATCCACAGTCATTTCGAACAACGTAAATTAGATATTTCAGCCTTATTTGATAGTGTTATTTTTCACATCATATCTACATTCGATTATGTTAGCAATTTGGTTGTTTTTTTAAGCTTAAAAGGCGACAATAAATTTAAATGGACTCAATTAGCTAGGTCAGTGAGAGGTAAAAGCGAACTATCTAATTTAAATTTTAGCGACCTAATAAATGAATTGGACAGAACCTTTGTTGGACGATTATATGACCACAGGTCTAACATAATACATTATGGAAATGATATTAGAAAATCATCTTTATCAATTGAAGTTATGAAAGAGAAAGTTAAGACAAAAATTATATCTTCTCACTCTTTTAATAGAAACTTCAAAGAATTAAAGGATTTAGCAAAAGAAAATGACTTGTCTATTTCCTTTGTTTTATTATGGCTATTAAAAAAAACAACGGACTCTATAATAGATATTCAGTTTAGTCTAAAGGAATATATGGAACAAAATAAAAAAATTGAAAACCCACCTATGTTTATAAAAGGACCAAATAATGAACCTCTTCCTGCATCTAAAAATTATTGGAAAAGAAAAAAAAAACTAAAACAAAACGAATAAAAACTTCTTCTATTTCACTAGTAGTTCTGCAGTTTTAGCTTCACAAAAGTTTAAGAATCTATTTTTTTAACTTCACAATTTCACCAACTAGAATTCGTTATTTTGTACAATGAAAATATTGAAAGAAATACAACTTCAACTTAAAGGAAATAAGAAATTAACTCTTTTGTTAAAATATGCTACAGGATTAATACTATTTGGAGTTCTTTTAGTAGTAGTATTATTTTCGTTAGTATATTTTGAAGTCTTTGGGAAGCTCCCTAATAAAGAAGAATTGACATCTATCATCAATGAAGAAGCTTCTTTAATTTATTCATCAGACGAAGTAATTATCGGGAAAATATTTGCTGAGAATAGAACCAATGTTCGACTAGAACAAATCCCAAATCATTTAAAAGAAGCTTTAATAGCTACAGAAGATAAACGGTTTTACTCACATAACGGTTACGATGGTCAAAGCTATGCACGTGTTTTCTTTAGAAGTATTTTACTACAAGACGCCTCAGGTGGTGGCGGAAGCACCATTACACAACAGTTAATTAAAAACCTATACGGAAGGCAATACCATGGTTTTTTGAGCATGCCTATCAACAAAATCAAGGAGCTCATCATTGCCAGTCGTATGGAGAAACTGTACAGCAAAGATGAGATCTTGTTATTGTATTTAAACTCGGTTCCTTTTGGAGAAAACAATTTTGGGATAGAATCGGCTGCTAATCGATTTTTTAACAAATCAGTTAGCGAATTAAACATTGAGGAATCAGCCGTATTGGTAGGAATGTTAAAAGCTAACACCTATTACAACCCAAGATTAAATCCAGAGAACGCAAAAAAACGTCGCAATACAGTTCTTCAGTTAATGAATAGCGAAACCTATTTAAGTAATAAAGTTACCGACAGTTTACAAAAACTACCTATTACACTTAACTACAAAAACCTTGATGTAAATGCCACCGCTGGTTATTTTACCTATCAAGTGAAGAAAAAAGCAGTAGAAATTGTAAAAAAAATAAATGATAGCACCAATACTTCTTATAATTTAGAAACCGACGGATTAAAAATTCATACAACACTGAATTACGATATTCAAAAAATTGCAGAAAAATCTGCTAAAGAGCAACTCATCATCAAGCAACAACAGTTGAATAAGGAGCTAGCTTCAAACAGACTAAAAAATAGATGGTTAAAAAAGCAGCAGTTTACAGAAAAAGATAAACAAAACAGAACTATTCAACTTTTTGATTGGGATAGCACAAAAACCATTACTGGTAATAAAATTGATAGTCTTTGGTATTATGATAAAATGCTAAATGCTTCTGTATTAGTTACGAATCCGAAGAATGGCGCAGTAATCAGTTGGGTTGGCGGAAATAACTTTAACACACTTCCTTTTGATATGGTGTTATCACACCGTCAAATAGCCTCTGCCTTCAAACCATTTTTATACGCTACAGCACTAGAAAATAGAATTTCTCCGTGTGATTATTTTGAAAACGAGGAAAAAACCTATCCTGAATACGATAATTGGGAACCGAAAAATGCCGACCATAGCTCAACTCCTGATAAAAAAGTTGCCATGTGGTATGCGTTGATAAAGTCTATGAACATTCCTAGTGTAAACCTATACTTTAAACTAGAAAAAGAGTGGCTGATTGACACTTGTAAAAAGTTACTATTCCCAGAAGTTACTGACGACGCTCCTTCTATTGCTTTAGGAACGTTAGATTTATCGCTATTTGAAGCCACAAGAGCTTACGGTGCCTTTGCCAATAAAGGTAAAATGAATGATTTGTACATGATTCATAAAATTACCGATAAAGAAGGAAATATCATTTACGAAAGTGAAAAGCAAAAGGCAGAAAGAGTATTTACTAAAGAAGGCGCGCAAACCTTAACCACTATTTTACAACAAGCTGTAGAGCAAGGAACAGGAGCTAGCATAAGAAACAGGTATAAAATTAAAAGTCCGTTAGCCAGTAAAACAGGTACCGCACAAAACTACACCAATGCTTGGTTTATGGCATACACACCAAATATTGTTCTCGGAACCTGGGTTGGGACTTCTAAAAATGACGTGTATTTTACTAGCGGAAATGGCTCTGGTTCTTCTTTGGCACTGCCTATTGTAGCTAACATTCTAAAAGAAATAGAAAACAATCCTGAGTTAAGAAATAAATATTTAACTCCTTTCGATATTCCAGAAGAGATTTCTTCTTCAATCGACTGTCCTCCTTACAGAGAAAAAGGAATTAAAGGATTTTTCAACAGACTTTTTGGAAAGAAAAAGAAAGAATAATTTAATATAAACAATACAAAAATGCTGTCAGTTCGAGTATCGACCAAAGGGAGGTGTATCGAGAACCAACTAATGACGTCTCGATACAATTCCGATATAGTATCGGAATCACTCGACGTGACATTTTAACAATCTAACTCACATTTAAATAAATTTACGCAAATAAAGTTGCAAAAGCTTCTTCAATCTTACTGACTAAAATCAGTTTTATAGAATGGTTTTTGCTCGTAATCTTGTTGTATTTTGAGGTTACAAAGGTTTTATACCCTAACTTTTCAGCTTCGGTAATTCGTTGATCTATTTTAGAAACAGGACGAATTTCTCCTGCTAAACCAACTTCAGCTGCAAAACACACATCTGGATTGATGGCTAGATCTTGATTTGATGATAAAATCGCTGCCACTACCGCTAAATCTATTGCTGGATCGTCTACATGAATTCCACCGGTAACATTTAAAAACACATCTTTCGCTCCTAATTTGAATCCCGCACGTTTTTCTAACACAGCTAAAATCATGTGCAAGCGCTTCAAGTTGTAACCCGTTGTAGTTCGTTGTGGAGTTCCATAAACCGCTGTTGAAACAAGCGCTTGAATTTCTATCATTAACGGACGAATTCCTTCTAAAGTAGATGCAATTGCAGTTCCACTTAAATCAGCGTCTTTTTTTGAAATTAAGATTTCTGAAGGGTTCGATACTTCTCGCAATCCATCCGATAACATTTCATAAATCCCTAATTCAGCCGTAGAACCAAAACGGTTTTTTTGTGAACGTAAAATTCGGTAGGTATGATTTCGATCTCCTTCAAATTGCAACACTACATCCACCATGTGCTCTAAAATCTTAGGCCCCGCAATATGTCCTTCTTTATTAATATGTCCGATCAACAAAACTGGAGTTGCCGTTTCTTTTGCAAATTTTATCAATTCTGCGGAAGTTTCTCGTATTTGGGAAATACTTCCTGGTGACGCTTCAATTGTATCCGTATGTAAAGTTTGGATAGAATCTATCACCAATACGTCAGGTTGTACCTCTTCTATATTTTTAAAAATCTGTTGGGTGTTGGTTTCTGTAAGAATTAAACAATTAGGATTTTTCCCTTCGATACGCTCAGCTCTCATTTTAATCTGCGACTGGCTTTCTTCCCCAGAAACATACAACACTTTTTGTGGAATTTGTAAAGCAATCTGTAACAACAACGTAGATTTTCCAATTCCTGGTTCTCCGCCTAATAACACTACCGCTCCTTTCACCAATCCGCCACCTAAAACAGTGTCTAACTCTTGATTCTTGGTGCCAAATCGCTCTTCTGGATTCAATTGAATATCTTCAACTCGTAAAGGTTTCGCTATTCTTTTTTGTGTGTTTGATGGCGATTTCCAACTTCTTTTTTCTTCTTTTTGAATCACTTCTTCAACAATAGTGTTCCATTCTTTACATGAGCCACATTGCCCTACCCATTGCGCGTGTTGCGCACCACAGTTTTGACAGAAAAAAGTTGTTTTGGTTTTTGCCATTCGATTTGTAAGATTTACTTACAAAGAAAAGAAAACTATTTGTTTTTATTATAGATGGGTAAGAACAAAAATGCTAACCCTCCAAAGACAATAATCATAGCCGTTTGAGCTGTCCACATAATCCAACCAAAGGCTGTTGCAGGTTCTTCAGCAATTCCAAATAAAGCCAAAGCTCCAGCTACGGCAACAGGATACAATCCTATCCCTCCATTAGTCGCCGCAATCGCAAATCCACCAGCGATAAACCCGATTAAAACACCACCTAATGGAACTTGTAACCCTTCAATTGCTGGTATAGTTGCCCAAAACATTAGTACATACATTACCCAAATAAACACGGTATGAAATATGAATGCCCATTTATGTTGCATTTTCAAAATACTGGTTACTCCCTCAATTAATCCTGCTACAAAATTTTTGATTTTTAGTCCAATTCCTGATTGCGCTTTTTTTACAAACCTTGTAAAAATCATAAACACTAAAACCAAGCCACCAATAAGAACTCCTATTTTAATTGGATCAAAATTTTTAGTCAGTAACTCATAAATAAAATCAAATTGTACAAAAAGTGTAATTACTATAATACTCAACATCATTAGTAAATCTGCCATTCGTTCGGCAACGATAGTACCAAAACCTTTTTCAAACGGAATGTTTTCATAGTTAGTCATCACTGCGGCTCTAGACACTTCTCCTGCTCTTGGGACTGCATAGTTTACCAAATACGCTACTAAAACCGCCATAGTACTATTGCCAAAATCTGGTTTATACCCCATAGGCTCTAATAAAAACTTCCAACGATAAGCACGAGATAAGTGACTTAACACCCCAAAAAACAGCCCTAAAGCTATCCATCCGTAATTAGCATCTTTAAAGTATTGTACTAAGGTTTCAATTGAAATTTTTGACAATGAATACCAAACTAAAAAACCTCCCAAAATGAGAGGTAATAGTATTTTTGTGATTTTCTTTACTGATATACTCAAACTATTCTAGCAAGTTATTTTCTTCGTTAGGAAATACTAATTGTGGTTTAAACTTTTTGGCTTCTTCTAACTCCATAAAAGCATATACAATTAAGATAAGTACATCTCCTTTTTGAACCCTACGAGCTGCCGCTCCATTCAAAGTAATTTCACCACTCTTTCTTGGTCCTGGAATTGCATAGGTTTCTAAACGTTCTCCGTTATTGTTATTCACAATCTGCACACGTTCTCCTTCAATAATTCCAGCAGCATCCATTAAATCTTCATCAATGGTGATACTTCCTATATAATTTAAATCCGCGTTGGTTACTTTAACACGGTGTATTTTAGATTTTACTACTTGTACTAACATACTGCAAAAATAATTGTTTTTTAATGAATACTAGATTGTTTTTTGATGATTTTAACATTATTACAAAGCTCATTCTTAAGCTCAAACATTAACTCTTTAAACGAATATTATCTATCAAGCGAATGTCTCCAGCAAAAACAGCTATAAACGCACGATATTTCATATTTTCTTTAGTCTCTGTTACCGTTTGCAATGTTTTTTCATCTGCAATGGTAAAATATTCTAATTCAAGTAACGGATGATTTTTAAATTGTTTTTTTACCCATTTTGTTAACTCTTTTGGATCTTTTACTCCAAATTTCTTTTTTGCTTTTTTTAATGTTTTATAAATAAATGGTGCAGCTTCACGGTATTCTTTTGTTAATCTCGTATTTCGAGAACTCATAGCCAACCCATCATCTTCTCTAAAGATTGGTCTTCCTTTTATTTTTACTGGGAGTTTGTATTTCTCAACTAGCTTTTTGATAATTTGAAGTTGCTGAAAATCTTTTTTACCAAAATAAGCAGTATCTGGCTCTACAATTTCAAATAGCGTTTTTACTATTGTTCCAACACCATCAAAATGACCATCTCTAAACTTTCCTTCCATTTGATATTCTAATCCATCAAAATCGAAGTTTTTAGAAACTATATTTTCAGCATATATTTCTTCTACTGAAGGAAAGAATAACACATCACAATTAGCAGACGTTAACAACTCCACATCACTTTCATAAGTCTTGGGGTATTTATCTAAATCTTCTTTATTATCAAACTGTGTAGGATTTACAAAAACACTAACTACTGCAATATCATTCTTCTTTTTTGCTCTTTTAATAAGCGATAAATGCCCTTGATGAAGAGCCCCCATAGTTGGGACAAACCCGATTGATTTTTTATCCTTTTTTTGAGATGATAAAAACTCTTTTATTTCAGATTTTCTTGTGAAAATTTTCATTGTTATTTAATTGAAATGCATGCAAAATTAGCAATTTAACACGATTTTTGCATTAATTTTCGTATTTTTGCACCTTCAATAAAAGAGACCGATTTAATGAAGGATAAGAGAATTTTATATGTTTCATCAGAGGTAACACCATATTTACCAGAAACAGAATTATCGTCTACCGCATTTAACGTTGCTAAAAATGCACATTCTAAAGGAATTCAAACCCGTATTTTCATGCCTCGATTTGGGGTGATTAATGAGCGAAGGCATCAGTTACACGAAGTTATTCGTCTATCGGGTATGAACCTAATTATTAACGACATGGATATGCCTTTAATAATTAAGGTTGCATCCATTCCTAAAGAAAGAATGCAAGTATACTTTATTGACAATGATGAATATTTTAAGCGTAAAGCAGTTTATTCTGACGAAGACGATAAGCTTTTTGAAGATAACGATGAGCGTATGATTTTCTTCGCTAAAGGTGTAGTTGAAACCGTTAAAAAATTAAACTGGGCTCCTGACATTATTCATGTTCATGGATGGATGGCATCTTTATTACCTCTATATTTAAGAGAATATTATAAAGAAGAACCTTTGTTTGCAGAAAGTAAGATTGTAACTTCGCTTTACAACAGCGACATTGAAGATTTAAATAAAGAAATGGCTAATAAAGTTCGTTTTGATAAGATTGAGGAATCAAAGGTAGCAACTATCGAAACACCGAGTCATTTAAACATTTTGAAAAGTGCTATTGAAAACTCAGATGCTATCATAAAAGGCAGTGAAGTTTTACCGGAAGAAGTTGAAACCTATATTAATGACAATAATGTAAAAGTTTTAGATTTTCAATCGGAAGAAACCTTAACTGAAGCATATTTAGAATTTTATAAAGAGAACGTTTTAGAATTAAGCGAATAATGATTAGAAAAATTGGTGTACTTGGTATTAGCTTGCTATGTTTAGCAACTATTACATCTTGTGAAAAAGACTTTAGTGAAGTTGGGACAAATGTTATTAATAATGACAAGTTTGAAACAGGAGAAATTCTATTGGATGTTAAAATAACTCCAATAGACACAAAAAATGTACAAGCTGATAATATTAACGCTACTATTAGTGATTATTGGCTAGGAGTGTATAACAATCCTAATGCTGAAAAAATTGAAGCGTCAATCATTTCTCAACTTGGTTATTTATCTGGTTTAAAAAACAAAGAAAATGTTACCGATGGTGATACCATATTTAATTTAGATAAAGTAATTTTAAAAATTCCGTACCAAGCAACATCTAAGGGTACTACAAATGGTATTACTACTTTTAAATTAGATTCGGTATTAGGTAACCCAAATATTGCTACTTCTATACAAGTATTTCAAAATGAAACCTATTTAAATACACTAAACCCAAGTGACCCTTCTAAAAGAAACACTTTTTTTTCTGATAGTGAATACTTAGGTAATACTATTTTAAATGAAGATGGAGTTTATGAAATGAAACCTAAAGCTACAGACACTACATTCATTTTTGATAGAATTGACAGATCTTCTTCATTAACAAACACAACCACTTATAAATACACCGTTAAAGCAGAAAACTCACAAAAGCTTAAAGTTCCATTTTTAGCAATTCCTTTAGATTTAGCAAAAATGAAAACTTTATTCTGGGATAAATTTGAAAATGGAGAATTTGCTTCAAAAGAGGCTTTTGATAATTACTTCAGGGGTTTAAAAATTATGGCTACTGGAAACGATGGTTCTTTAGTCCCTCTGAATCTCGCAGCTTCTCCGACTCCTTCAGTAGATTTTTACTACACTAAATCAGTAGTAGATGGAACTACAGTAAAAGACACTATACAAAAAGAATATTCCTTCCCCCTTGCAGGAGTAAGAAACAGTATTTATAAAATGACTCCTGCTGCAAATCCTGCTCCCACTAACAACTTTGTTATTCAAGGAACAGCAGGAAGTATGGCAAAAGTTGAAATTTTAGACGATACAAAAGTTCAAGAGTTAAAAAGTAATAACTGGCTAATCAACGATGCCTCACTTACTTTTTATATAAATCAAACAATTAACAATGATGCCAATGTTATTCCTCAGCAATTATTCTTATATCAAAATAAGAAAAACGAGACAGGCGGCATTTCACCAACTCAGTTAACAGATGCTTATGTTGACGCTGCTTCTTTTGGGGGGTCTTTAAAGAAAACTGACGATGATAACCCTGAAAAATATACTTTTAGAATTACCGATTACATTTCTAAATTACTATCAGCTGAAGAAAACACAACTACTGATCCTTTAGTTTTAAAAGTATACAATCCTACAGATGCCCCTGTAGTTAATAATGTTTTAACAACCTCTGTTAAATCCTATAACTGGAACCCAAGGGCTGTAACATTATTAGATGGTAATGAGACTACTAACGGAACTAAAAGAGCTGTTTTAAAAATATCATATTCAAAAGAAAAGTAAGTTGTATGTGTGGAATTACTGGATATATTGGACATAGAGAAGCTTATCCAATTGTAATTAATGGATTAAAACGTTTGGAATATAGAGGTTATGATAGTGCGGGAATCATGATGTATGATGGTGAAACAATGCACTTATCAAAAACCAAAGGAAAAGTTTCTGATTTAGAAATAATTACAAACAAAGAAGAAAAAAGAAAAAATGGAAAAATAGGCATAGGACATACTCGTTGGGCAACACATGGCGTTCCTAATCATGTAAATTCTCATCCTCATTTTTCTCAATCTGGAAATCTTGTAATTGTTCATAATGGAATTATAGAAAATTATGATACCATTAAAAAAGAATTGCTTTCTAGAGGCTATGAATTTAAAAGTGATACCGATACTGAGGTTTTAGTAAACCTTATTGAAGAAATAAAAAAAAGCGAGGAATGTAAATTAGGAAAAGCTGTTCAATTAGCTTTAACCAATGTAATTGGAGCTTATGCAATTGCTGTTTTTGACAAAACAAAACCTAATGAATTAGTCGTAGCTCGATTAGGTAGCCCTATTGCTATTGGGGTTGGAAAAAACAACGAAGAGTTTTTCGTAGCTTCTGATGCTTCTCCTTTTATTGAATATACAAAAGATGCTATTTACCTTGAAGATGGTGAATTAGCTATTATAAAAAAAGACAAAGGGATTAAAGTTCGTAAAATTGAGAGTGATAAAGAAATTGATGCGAATATTCAAAAACTACAATTAAGTCTTGAACAGATAGAAAAAGGTGGTTATGATCACTTTATGTTGAAAGAAATATATGAACAACCTAAAGCTATTATAGATACTTATAGAGGAAGAATGCTAGCCAATGAGGGAATTATACGAATGGCTGGTGTTGATGATAATATGTCTAAATTCTTAAATGCAGACAGAATTATCGTTGTAGCTTGTGGTACTTCCTGGCATGCAGGATTGGTTGGAGAATACCTTTTTGAAGATATGGCACGTATTCCTGTTGAAGTTGAATATGCCTCAGAGTTTAGATATCGTAATCCTATTATTACCCCAAAAGATGTAGTAATTGCCATTTCTCAGTCTGGTGAAACAGCTGATACTTTAGCTGCTATTAAACTTGCTAAATCTAAAGGAGCTTTTGTTTTTGGTATTTGTAACGTAGTAGGTTCTTCAATTGCTAGGGAAACACATGCTGGTGCTTATACGCATGCTGGTCCAGAAATTGGAGTAGCTTCAACTAAAGCGTTCACAACACAGATAACAGTACTTTCTCTAATTGCTTTAAAACTAGCACAAGCTAAAGGAACTTTATCAACATCTGCAGTAAATACTTATTTACAAACGATGCAACAAATTCCTACTCAGGTAGAGAGTTTATTGAAAATTGATTCCCAAGTTAAAGAAATAGCAACCGTATATAAAGACGCTAAAAACTGTTTGTATTTAGGTAGAGGGTTTAACTTTCCTGTTGCTTTAGAAGGGGCTTTAAAACTAAAAGAAATCTCTTACATTCATGCTGAAGGGTATCCTGCTGCTGAAATGAAACACGGGCCGATTGCCTTAATTGATGAAAACATGCCTGTTTTTGTCATTGCAACAAGTAGAGGACATTACGAAAAAGTAGTAAGTAATATTCAAGAAATTAAGTCTCGTAGCGGTAAAATAGTAGCAATTGTTACGGAAGGTGATGAAACAGTTAAGGAAATAGCTGACCATGTAATTGAAATACCAGATACAGAAGAAGCTTTTTCTCCTTTATTAACTACAATACCACTCCAGTTACTTTCATACCATATAGCAGTAATGTTGGATAAAAATGTTGACCAACCAAGAAACTTAGCAAAATCGGTTACTGTAGAGTAACAATTGATTTTATTCAAAATACAAATCCTGAGAAAACTCTCAGGATTTTTTTATCTATCTTTTTCTAGAGTAATATAAACAGGAAAATGATCTGAAAACCCGCCCTTATAAAAAGGTCCTATAAAAGTTCTAAACGGACTTCCTTCATATTTCCCATTGAATATTTTTAACCAATCTCTATTATAAATTTTTGCATCTAAAAATGTGTACTTACTTTTTTTCTCATCAAAAAAATCTCTAGAAAACATAATCTGATCAAATAAATGCCATTCTTTGAAATGAGTGGTTGTTCCTTTACCTCTTTTATATAAAGGCTTCATTGGGTTATACAAATCATCTGACATCAAATACTCTTCAACACTTTTATTTACGGGGTTATCATTAAAATCTCCCATAATAATAAACTTTGCAGTACTTTCTTCTTCTTTAATCTTATCCATAACACTTCGAGTCAATTGGGCTGCTTTTATCCTATTATTTTCAGTTTCTGACACCCCTTCTCTACGTGAAGGCCAATGGTTAACTAAAACGTATACTATTTCATCATTAAGCATCCCTTTAACCACTAATAAATCACGCGTATAATCTACCCCACCTTCTTCATCGTTTAATAAAAGTGAATGCGTTTCTGAAAATATAACCTTAAAAAAATCTTTGTTATACATCAAAGCAACATCAATACCTCTTTCGTCTGGTGAATCGTAATGAACATAATCATAATTAAATCTTGACAGGTTTTTGTGCTTTACTAAATTGTTTACAACAATGGCATTTTCAACCTCAACCAATCCAATAATAACAGGTGGATATGCTGATTGGTTATTTCCTAACTGACTAATAACAGATGTTATTTTTCTAAGTTTATGACCATACTTTTTCCTATTCCATCTTAGTTTACCATTTGGTGTAAAATCATCATCAAAAGTATTTGGATTATCTACAGTATCGAATAAATTTTCAACATTATAAAAAGCAATCGTATATCTATTTTTTCTCTTATTTGCTGTCATTTAAAAAAATTATCATTCGAAAATACAAAAATCAAGCAAGCTTTATAACATAAAGCTAACCTTATGTATTTAGGTATTCGATAAATTTTAAAAAACAATCTTATATATTTTAATAAAAATCACTAAACTGTTTAAAATTCATCAAAAAAGAAACTTAAAAAAAGAAATATATTCAATATTAATTATTTGTAAAACAGTTATAAGGCGCTTATTTATTTTACTTTAAAACAATATTTTATTAATTACCAACATCCAATTAAAAGCCTCATTTACAATACTTTTACAGTGTTAAATTTTAACAAACAAACTTAAAACAAACCCTAAAACTCTAAAAAATGAAAAAGTTATTTGTATTAATGTTCGTCACTCTAATGAGTACTTCAGTTTTTTCAACAAACGAAAATCCTGCAAAAGAGAAAATTAGAACAAAAATCGTTGAACTATTAGGTAACCCTAACTTTGTTCTAGATAAAGAAGTAAAAACTACCGTAGAATTTTTAATAAACAAAAACGGAGAAATAGTTATTTTGAATGTTAACTGTGATACTGAACAAGTTTGTCACTATGTAAAAAGCAGATTAAATTATAAGTTTATAAATAATGAATTTAAGTTAAAAAACCATATTTATAAAATGCCTTTAACTATACAGAAAAGTAGTAGTAAGTAATTACTTACCGATTATCCCCTAATAAAAAAGCCTCATAGAAATATTTCTATGAGGCTTTAATGTTATTATCTATAAAATTATACCGCTCCTTGATCCAACATTGCATCAGCAACCTTAACAAAACCAGCAATATTTGCTCCTTTTACATAATCAACATACCCACCTTCTTGTGTACCATATTTTACACAAGCTTCGTGAATATTATTCATAATAGAATGTAACTTACTATCTACTTCTTCACGAGTCCAAGACAAACGTAAAGAGTTTTGAGACATTTCTAATCCAGATGTTGCTACACCTCCTGCATTTGAAGCTTTACCTGGTGCAAATAAGATTTTTGCATTTTGGAATACTTCAATAGCTTCTGGAGTAGATGGCATGTTTGCTCCTTCTGCAACACAAATACATCCATTATCAACTAATACTTTTGCTTCATCTCCATTTAACTCATTTTGAGTTGCACATGGCAAAGCCACATCACACTTAGTTCCCCAAGGTCTTTCACCTTTGAAGAATTTTGCTGATGGGTATTTTTCTACGTATTCATGGATTCTTCCACGTTTTACATTCTTTAACTCTTGTACAAAAGCTAATTTTTCAGCATCAATACCATCTTCATCATAGATATAACCTGATGAATCAGATAAAGTAACCACTTTAGCTCCTAATTGAGTTGCTTTTTCAGTAGCATATTGCGCTACGTTACCAGAACCAGAAACAACTACAGTTTTACCCTCGAAAGAATCTCCTTTGGTTTTTAACATGTTTTCTGCAAAGTAAACATCACCATAACCTGTAGCTTCAGGACGGATTAATGAACCTCCCCAAGAAGCTCCTTTACCAGTTAATACTCCGGTAAATTCGTTACGTAAACGCTTGTATTGACCAAACATGTAACCAATTTCACGACCTCCAACACCAATATCTCCAGCAGGAACATCAGTATCAGGACCAATATGACGTGCTAACTCTGTCATAAATGATTGACAAAAAGCCATTACTTCACGGTCAGACTTTCCTTTAGGGTTAAAGTCAGATCCTCCTTTACCACCACCCATTGGTAAGGTTGTTAATGAGTTTTTGAAAACTTGCTCAAATCCTAAAAATTTTAAGATTGATAAGTTTACTGAAGGATGAAAACGTAACCCTCCTTTATAAGGACCAATTGCTGAGTTAAACTCAACTCTATATCCTCTGTTTACTTGAGTTTCTCCGTTATCATCAACCCAAGGCACTCTAAACATAATAGTACGTTCAGGTTCAACCATACGCTCTAGTAATTTCTTACCCTGATATTTTGGATTATTTTCTATAAACGGAATTACTGTTTCTGCTACTTCATGTACAGCTTGCAAAAACTCTGGTTCGTATGCATTACGTTCTTTTACGTAATCCATAAATGCTTGTATGTTAGATTCCATAAACTTAGTTGTTGTTCTGTTATTTTATAATATTAACAATTTTACTATGCAAATATAATTATTTTACTATTCGTTAATTTCTATTTTACCGTTTATTTCCCTTATTTTATTGGTGTTTATGCAAACCCTATTAAAAGTCCTTTTTTTTAGACAAAAAAACGTAAATTTGCACCTTAACTTTTGGAAAGATTATGTTAGACAAGGTAAAAGAATTGATTGAAGAGGTAAAAGCTTTTAATACCACTTCAAAAGAAGAAATTGAAACATTTAGAATTAAATATTTAGGAAGTAAAGGAATTTTAAAAGATTTATTTACTGAATTTAAAAATGTACCTAACGACCAAAAGAAAGAATTTGGGCAAACCATAAATTTACTTAAAACTTCAGCTGAAGATAAAGTAAATTCTTTAAAAGAGGCTATTGAGAATGCTGTTGAGGAAAAAGGTATTTATGGTGATTTAACGCGTCCATCTGAACCAATCAACTTAGGTTCTCGACACCCGATTTCTTTAGTAAAGAATCAAATTATAGAAGTATTTAACCGTATTGGTTTTACTGTTTCTGAAGGACCAGAAATTGAAGATGATTGGCACAACTTTACTGCTTTAAATTTACCAGAATATCACCCGGCACGTGATATGCAAGATACTTTCTTTATTGAAAAGAATCCTGACACATTACTAAGAACACATACCTCATCAGTTCAGGTGCGTTATATGGAAAACAACGAACCTCCAATTCGTACAATTTCTCCAGGACGTGTGTTTAGAAACGAAGATATTTCAGCACGTGCACACTGTATTTTCCACCAAGTAGAAGGGTTATATATAGATACTGACGTTTCTTTTGCCGATTTAAAACAAACCTTATTATACTTTACCAAAGAAATGTTTGGTAAATCTAAAATACGTTTACGTCCGTCGTACTTCCCATTTACTGAGCCAAGTGCAGAAGTAGACATTTACTGGGGATTAGAAACTGAAACCGATTACAGAATTACCAAGGGAACTGGTTGGTTAGAAATTATGGGATGCGGTATGGTAGATCCTAATGTTTTAAAGAACTGTAATATCGACCCTACAAAATATAGTGGTTATGCTTTCGGAATGGGTATTGAACGTATTGCAATGTTGTTATACCAGATTCCAGATATTCGTATGTTCTATGAAAATGACAAACGTTTCTTAGAACAGTTTAAATCTGTAATTTAATTTTAAAGATAAATTCAAAAAATAAAAGACGAAAGCGTTAAACTTTCGTCTTTCCATTTTAAAAAGTTTTCAATGAGAAAAGATATTGAAATCCCTAAGGTAACAGGTGTAGAAATCGCAGTAGTTTTAGAAACTAATGAAATTGATGGTAAAGAGGATTGGAATGTATATATTCTAAACAGAAAAGATGTTGATTTAGAAATGGTCGTAATTGTTTCACAAGGATTTTCAGATACTAAAACTACTTCTATTTTCAGAAGAAAAATAGATACTCTTCCTGCAAATAGTTATCAAAAGTTTGAATTAATGCAACCTGAATTGTTCGATTTAGACAACCGTTTTCAGGTAACATTTTTTGAAGACAACAGACTACATGATAAAACTTTTATTTTTCAAGCAGAAACCATTCAAAAAGGCTTTTTAAGAGACATTGAATTCTTAGGAAAAAAAGGAATTGTTTGTAAATAAAAATTCACAAAGAACGATAGTTGTTAAATCACAGCTATCGTTCTTTTTTTACTATCACTTTTTAGTACTTTCGTAAAAATCCTATTTCATGTTTTTAAACATTCAAGACTCAATTGCTCAATTTTCTTCTTGGGTATGGGGAATTCCCTTACTAATTTTATTAATTGGTGGTGGATTATACCTTTTTATCTATTCAGGGTTAATTCCGTTCAGGTACATTGGTCATGCTATTGCTATTTTAAGAGGAAAATATGACAAAGTAGACTCTCCTGGAGATTTATCACATTACGAAGCCTTATCATCTGCTATTGCAGCTACGGTAGGAATGGGAAATATTAGTGGTGTTGCCATTGCTATTGCAACAGGTGGTCCGGGTGCTATTTTTTGGATGTGGATTAGTGCTTTTGTAGGTATGGCTACCAAATTTTTCACCTGTAGCTTATCAGTAATGTATCGCGGAAAAGATGAAAACGGAAACGTAAAAGGAGGGCCTATGTATGTAATTACTGAGGGTTTAGGAAAAAAATGGAAACCTTTAGCACTATTCTTCTCAGCAGCTGGATTGATAGGTACACTACCTGCATTTCAGGCCAACCAACTAACACAAACCTTAGTAGATGTTTTTCAAATACAAGAATCCAGCCATTTTACAGCTAAATTACTATTAGGTATTTCTACTGCTATTATAGTGGCCATGGTTATTTTTGGTGGAATTAAACGAATTGGTAGTGTTGCAGGAAAATTAGTTCCTATAATGGTTGTGATTTATTTACTTACTGTTTTAACCATTTTATTTTTGCGATTAGAACAAGTTCCATCTATTTTTTCTTTAATTTTTGAGGATGCTTTTTCAGGAAAATCTGTTTTAGGTGGTGCTTTAGGGGTTTTGATAATCACTGGAGTAAAACGTGCTGCTTTTTCTAACGAAGCTGGCTTAGGTACTGCACCTATGATGCATGGGACTGCAAAAACCAAAGAACCAATCCGTGAAGGATTAGTCGCTATGCTGGGGCCTGCTATTGACACCTTGTTAGTTTGTTCTTTAACTGCATTAGCCATTTTAGCCTCAGGAGTTTGGGAAAACTTTGAAGGTAATGGAATTTCTATGACACTGGCTGCATTTGATGCGGTACTTCCTTACAAGATTGGAAGTATTATTTTAACCATTTGTGTATTAATATTTGCTTTCTCAACACTGTTCACCTACTCTTTTTATGGATTGAGTTGTTTAAGCTTTTTAACTAACACCAAGATTGGAAAATCATACAATTATATTTACATCATTACTATTGTAATTGCTTCTATTATAAAATTAGACTTTGTTATTAACCTAATTGACAGTGCTTATGCTTTAATGGCAATTCCTACTGTGCTTTCAACACTAATTTTAGCGCCAAAAGTAAAGAGAGAAGCTGCTAAGTATTTTCAGAAGTTAAAAAGAGGAGCTTTTAATGTTTAGCCAAGGGTTCTCCTTCAAAAAGTAAGCCTTCAAAACCTGTTTTTATAAAGTTTCTAATATTTTGATGATCTGTTCCTTCTGGATTATATAACACATCTTCAAAATAATATTTTCCAAAACACGCTAAGGTTTCTTCTTTACTAAATCCCTGCTGTATAGCAAACGAAAATATTTTACACGAACCTTGATTTTTTTCAGCTTCGTTGTATAAACTTCCATTTTTAAAGGCAGTAGGAGTGAAACTATACAGGCTTTCAATTACCGAAATAGTGTCAGAAAACTCAACTTTTTTTGGTGTGTTTTGTATGGTTTGTTTAAATACGTCTAATGTCATTTGAAAAAGGTTTTTATACTGCAAAACAAATGATTTAAAGTCATAAAAACTAAGTCGTGGTAATTTTTTACAAACTAACATTTATAGTTAAATTTGCACAGCAAAAATTTCTAGATTCCGAAACAGGTTCGGAATGACAAATTTGTAAGAAATCTCGCTATGCGAGAATAAAATTTTTAAAAATGTACAGAACGCATACTTGTGGTGAGTTAAGAGCATCGCACATTAATACTGAAGTTACCCTTTCTGGATGGGTACAAAAATCACGTGATAAGGGTTTTATGATTTGGGTAGATTTACGTGACCGTTACGGAATTACACAGTTAATCTTCGACGAGGAACGCACTTCTAAAGACTTAATGGAGAAAGCAAAAACTTTAGGGCGTGAGTTTGTTGTACAAGTTACTGGTACCGTAATTGAGCGTCAATCTAAAAACGCAAACATTCCAACAGGTGATGTAGAGGTTTTAGTATCTAACTTAGAAATTTTAAACGAAGCTAAATTACCACCTTTTACAATAGAAGATGAAACGGATGGAGGTGAAGATTTACGTATGAAATATCGTTATTTAGATATTCGTCGTAACCCAGTTAAAAACAGCTTAGTTTTCCGTCATAAAGTATCGATGGAAGTTCGTAAATATTTATCTGACAAAGGATTTATTGATGTGGAAACTCCATATTTAATCAAATCCACTCCAGAAGGAGCACGAGATTTCTTAGTACCTTCTCGTATGAATGCTGGTCAGTTTTATGCCTTACCACAATCACCACAAACCTTTAAACAGTTGTTAATGGTAGGTGGTATGGATAAATACTTCCAAATTGTAAAGTGTTTTAGAGATGAAGATTTACGTGCCGACCGTCAACCAGAATTTACACAGATAGACTGTGAAATGGCATTTGTTGAGCAAGAAGATGTGTTAGAAATTTTTGAAGGAATGACACGTCATTTATTAAAAGAAATCAACGGAGTTGAAGTAGACAAATTTCCCAGAATTACGTTTGATGAAGCTATGCGTAAGTACGGAAATGACAAGCCAGATATCCGTTTCGGAATGGAGTTTGGCGAGTTAAACGAAGTAGCACAGCACAAAGACTTTAAAGTATTTAACGATGCTGAATTAGTTGTAGGTATGGCTGTACCAGGAGGCGCTTCATACACTCGTAAAGAGATTGATAAATTAATTGATTGGGTAAAGCGTCCGCAAGTAGGAGCTTTAGGAATGGTGTACGTGAAATGTAACGAAGATGGAAGTTTTAAATCATCGGTAGACAAGTTCTACGACCAAGAAGATTTAGCTAAATGGGCTGAAGCTACAGGAGCGAAGGCTGGAGATTTAATCTGTATCCTTTCAGGAAATACTAACAAAGTTCGCGCGCAATTAAGTGCGTTACGTATGGAACTAGCAGAACGTTTAGGTTTGCGTAAACCAAACGAGTTTGCTCCGTTATGGGTAATCGATTTCCCATTATTAGAGTTAGATGAAGAAACAGGGCATTACCACGCAATGCATCATCCATTTACTTCTCCAAAACCAGGTCAGTTAGCATTATTAGATACTGATCCAGGAGCTGTAAAAGCAAATGCTTACGATTTAGTGTTAAACGGAAACGAAATTGGTGGAGGTTCTATTAGAATTCATGATAAAGAAACACAAGCTATCATGTTTAAGCATTTAGGATTTACCGAAGAAGAGGCAAAAGCTCAGTTTGGATTCTTAATGGATGCTTTTGAATACGGAGCACCACCTCACGGAGGTTTAGCTTTCGGTTTAGATCGTTTGGTAGCTATTTTAGGAGGTCAAGAAACCATTCGTGATTTTATTGCTTTCCCTAAAAACAATTCAGGACGCGATGTAATGATTGATGCTCCTGCAACTATAGACGATGAGCAATTACAAGAATTGAGCATTAAACTAGATATTAAAGGGTAGTCTACCTTGTTACAAAACAAGAGGGTTACCACATCGAATACAATTTACTTCGTAATAACCAATAAAAAATCCCGTTCTAGAATTAGAATGGGATTTTTCTTTTTTATAAAAACCTACAACTTTTCTTAATAAATTATATCTTTAATTATTCATATTTAGCTTTTCAAAAATTAACTAAGCATCTAGAACACAATGCCTACATCTAAAGAAGCTTATAAAAAAATATTAATTTGGAGATACAAACATATCTCTGAACGACAGTTTGTATATGTTTTAAGCATTTTAGTAGGGTTTTTAGCGGGTATTGGTACCTTAATTCTTAAGAACCTTACTTTTTACTTCCATCGTATTTTAGAAGATGGACTTATTAAAGATTATCATCATTCATTATACTTTATTTTTCCTATCATCGGGTTATTTTTAGTGTATTACATTAAAAAATATCTAATTAGAAAAGATATTGATCATGGTATTTCTACTACTTTACAATCTATTTCTAAAAAGAATGGAATTATTGAACGTTATAAAATTTATGCTTCATTAATTACCGCTCCTATAACTGTAGGTTTTGGAGGTTCTGTAGGGCTACAAGGCCCTGCTGTAAGTACTGGTGCTGCCTTAGGCTCTGGTGTTGCTAGGCTTTTTCATATGAATATGAGAACTCGTATGCTGCTAATTGGTTGTGCTACCGCTGGTGCGATGTCTTCAATGTTCAAAGCTCCTATTGCTGCTATCATTTTTGCAGTGGAAATTTTTAGTTTGGATCTTGCTTTTGCATCTTTAGTTCCTTTATTATTAGCATCGGTTTCAGCGGTGATTACTTCTTATTTCTTTTTAGGAAAAGATGTATTATTTAGTGTACAACTACAAGATGCTTTTGAAATTAACGATCTTATCTTTTACATAGCCTTGGCTATTTTTACAGGGTTTTCTTCTGTATATTTTTCTAAAATCTATTTTAGAATTATTAATTTTTTCAAAAAATACACTCCTTTTAAACGATTAGTATTTGGTGGAATTGCCATTGGTATAATGCTGTTTTTAATTCCTCCTTTATTTGGTGAAGGTTATGGAATTATCAACAATTTATTGTCTGAAAATGCCAGTGCCGCTCTTAAAAATATTCATTACAACATTGATTTTAATAATGTTTGGATGGTTATTATTTTTCTGTTAATTATTGGTGTTTTTAAAGTAATTGCCATGACTACTACTTTTGCTGCTGGCGGAGTTGGTGGTATTTTTATTCCTACACTTGTTATGGGAAGTGCTTTGGGAAATGTTACTGCTAAAATTATCAATCAATTCGGGTTTGATGTCTCAGAAACTAACTTCACATTGATTGGTATGACGGGCTTAATGGCTGGTGTTTTACACGCACCTTTAACGGCTATTTTCTTAATTGCTGAAATAACTGGAGGTTATGATTTATTTGTTCCATTAATGCTTGTTTCTGCTGTTTCCTATGCTATTACCAAGTATTTTGTATCAAATTCTATTTACACAATTGAACTAGCAGAACGTGGCGAGTTAATTACGCATAACAAAGATAAAAATGTGATGATGATGATGAAAACGAGTCAAATTATTGAAAAAAACTTTGTAAAAATTCATCCTGAAATGAGTCTTGGAGATATGCTAAAAAAAGCAGTTGCCAAATCAAAACGTAATATTTTTCCTGTGGTTGATAATGAAGATAAGTTTATGGGGATTGTTTTATTGGATGATATCCGCCCTATGATGTTTAATCAAGAATTATATGAAACTACGAAGGTAAGAGATATTATGAAAATTGCTCCGGCAATTATTTTTTATAATGACACCACTGAAAAAGTCATGCAAAAATTTAAAGAAAGTGGCGCATGGAATTTACCCGTGGTAAAAAACAGAGTGTACATTGGTTTTATTTCTAAATCAAAACTACTTTCAGTATATAGAAAAAAATTGTTAGAGGTTACTGTGTAGCTAAAAACTGACCCATTTTATCTGGAAAATCGGTAAAACCGCCATCAACATTTGCTTCAAAAAACAGTACTTGCATCATTTCTTCAAAAGAAGAAAACTCACCCAATTGATCTGCTCTAAAAGTATATGGATGTACTTGTAGTCCTAATTTGTGAGCATCTTTAACTAGTGTTGTAAACTGCCACTTCTCTCCTACTTTTTTATCTAAAATTTGCTTGTACCAAGGTCCCAACCCGTCTGCATACGATGCTAAATGTACTAATTCTTTGGTTTCCTCAGGGAACTCAATTAATTGTACCAAGAATAGTTCGGACTTCAATTCTTTTCGAACTCTTTCCAATTCTTTCGCATCAAAACATTGAAACATACATTTATCGTTCGTTGTTTTGTAGCCATAGCTTGAAAGGATATCCAACGAAATTTTAGCAATATCTTTTCCATTTTTATGATGAAATGCTGGGTTTTTAATTTCTGGATAAATTCCGATATTTTTTCCTGTGGAAGCATTTAGTCCTTGAATTAGCTCTATTTCCTCTTGTAAAGAGTGTAATTTAAAGTTGCCTCTCCCCTTCGGAAATCGATTCGGGTACACTTGTTCTCCTGTTTTCGGATTAAAACGTTCTGTTACATTTAGTTTTTGTAATTCTTCAAACGTAAAATCAATTACATAAAAACGTTCATCTTCTCGTTTTTTTTCTGGATATTTTTCAGCAACATCAGTAACATCATCCAAATAAATATCATGAATCACAATTGGGATGTTATCTTTACTCAATACTAAATCTTGTTCTATATAATCAGGATTCATTGCGTATGCCATGGCTTTGGCTTCCATCGTGTGTTCTGGTAAGTATCCTGAGGCTCCTCGATGAGCGATTACAACTTTCTCTTTCATATTGGTCAGTTTAGTTTCTGGCTTGCATCCGAAGAAAAATATCAAGAAAAACAGCGCATAAATTTGTTTCATTATTTACAAGTATACTTGGGCGGTTAAAACTAGCATTGTAAAAATGGTTAAGATAATTACTAACGGAATTACAAACTTTAACCATTTATCATATCCTACTTTCACAATAGCTAAAGATGCTAAAATTAAGCCTGTTGGATTGATAAAAGCAAACAAACCCATACCATATTGGTAGGTATTTACAATAACTTCTCTACCAACACCAACTGTATCTGCCAATGGAGACATGATGGGCATCGTTAACACTGCCATTCCTGATGAACTTGGAATAAAAAATGATAGTCCTGAATAAATGAATAACATTACATTGGTAAAAATTCCTTTAGACATTCCTGTAGTAAACTCGCTTGCGTGTTGTAAAATAGTGTCGCTTATTAAACCTTGTTCCATTAATACGGAAACTCCTCGTGCAATACCGATAATAAAAGCAACTCCTAATAAATCTCCAGCTCCTTTAATAAACGTGTTTACAAAGTTTTCTTCTTTCATCTTAGCTAGAAAACCTATTAAAATAGCACCTATTAAAAACACCACGGTCATTTCTTCAAACCACCATCCTAAACAAGATACTCCATAAATCATAATTACAAAACACATGGTAAAAATGGTTAATATAATTCGTAGTCTACCTGTTAAGCTATGTGTACTTGATGTTGAGCTGCCAAAAAGACTTTCAATCATTTCTTTTTGATCGTAAATAATGGATTTTGTTGGATCTTTTTGAACTTTGTTTGCATAACGTAAAATATAAATTACACAAATGATAATTCCTCCAATTAACATTAACAACCTCCCTGTAAAGCCAGTAGTCCAATTAATTCCTGCTGCATCTGAAGCAATAATAACACTAAACGGGTTTACCGTTGAACACATTGTACCAATCGACGACCCAATATACACACAAGCTAAAGCTACTATAGCATCGTATTTTGCCGCTAAAAATATGGGAATTAGTATTGGATAAAAGGCAATGGTTTCTTCTGCCAACCCAAAAGTTGTACCTCCTACAGCTATTAAGGTTGTTACCACAAATATAAGCCAGTACTCTTTTCCTTTCAATGTTTTTGCTAACCAAGCTATTCCAGCATCAAAAGCACCTGTGAAATTCATTATTCCTATAATTCCTCCTAAAATCAGGACAAATAAAATAATATCTGACGATTGAATGATTCCTTTTATTGGCGATTTAAAAAAGTCTAAAAAACCCTGTGGTTTTGGATCTAGCTGAGTATACGTTCCTGGTACACTGATTGGTTTTGCGATATCACCGTTGATAAACTTTTCTAATGGAATTTTAATTCCTAAGCTTTCTAATGTTTCTTGACTTGCCTGTATTGTTTTCTCTTCCTCTAAGTGTAAATACGTAAATGAATTATTGTTTTTCTGATACTCTAACGTGTCAAACTTACCTGCTGGTACAAACCATGTTAAAATAGCTACCAACCCAGCAATTAATAATAAGATAGTATGCGGAGTTGGGAATTTAATGTTTTTCAAAATAAAAAGTTATTATTTATCCGCATAAAAGTAAAAAAAACCAAGAGATGTACATCTCTTGGTTTTAAAATAATTATTGAGAACGTCTTAAAAAAAGACTTATTAAACTTATATCATAGAAGACCTCGCTCCTCCTGAAGCAAATAAAGCTCTCATTCTGTTACGCTGACCATCAGTAAACATATACATACAAGCATCGTTTGTATAATCCATATAGTTCATTGTCATATCAGCAGATTTACAGCTAACATCTGGATACGTTGGACATCCGTAGTTTGAGGCATCAGAAGATGGAGTATCAGCTACGAAATCGTCTTGACGACATCTTCCGTCTCCCCAAATGTGACGTAAATTTAAGTAATGACCAACTTCATGGGTTGCAGTTCTACCCATATTATATGGAGCAGAAGACCCTCCTGGTAAAGTTCCTGCTAATAACACTACACCGTCTGTAGATGAAGAACCTCCCGGAAATTGAGCATATCCTAAGATACCTCCTCCTATTTCACATACCCAAACATTTAAGTGTGTTTCTGGTGTAATTGGAGGATAAGCAGCCTTAACAGCATCGTTAGTTCCCCAAGATGACCTAGAGTCATCATGCCTAAAAGTGCCTGCTAATGTAAACTGGATTCCTGTATCAGTTGCATCGTTGATAAAATCCGAAGCCCCTGAAGGAAGTTGATTTGTATTTGGATTACTAAAGTCGTCATTCAATACATTCATTTGTGCTTGAATTTGAGAATTTGTAACACTATTAGAGTTTGGTAAAACAATATGTACATATACAGGAATATTAATAGTTCCTAAACCATCTTCTATTGGAGCTACATCTACATCTCCTCCAGTACTTCCTCCCCCTGGTTTACCTTTCTTTGTTGTTATTTTTCTTGTAGCATACTCAATATCATACATTTTTTTGTATAACCCTGGGTTTTCTTTTACCTGCCTGTTTAAAACTCTCATTGAGTGGCATTGTTCTGACCCTCCTCTATGAGAAACTTCTTCTGTTTCTACATAAAAGTCACTCATATCAATTGATTCTTGAGGGTCTAAAGCTTCGTCTTTAGAGTTTTCATGACATCCTACTAAAAATGAGGCTGCTACAGCTAGTGTTAAAAAAATTCTTTTCATGTTGTGAATAATTAAAAAATTAGTTAATGATAAAACTGCCCATAAGGCAATAAACTTGTTAAAAAACTCAAAAAAAAGGTATCATCAATTAATTTGTTAAATACCTGTAAATTTGATAGTTATTTGAAGGGTTTTTTAACGATATGCAATATATGATTTTTTTTAAACGCTAAATAAAAGTTAAAAAAAAGTTAATTTATTAGGTTTTATCACTTGGGAACACCCTTATCCTAAAAATCTTAGAATGTTAAAATTTAACAAAAACAATAAAAAAACGTCAATTTTAAACAATAAAAATTTTAAATACGACATTTTTAACACACTCAAATTGTATTTTCTACAACATGGAAAGATAAATTTAAAATCACCTAAAAAACATATCTTTACATCGTATTTAAAAAATTAATTATGGAAAACTCATTTGAACCAAAAGTGCTTGTTGCACAAGTATCAGAAACTGACAGAATTGCTTTTTATAAAAAAACCTATGCGCACGTTGCTGGTGGCGTATTATTGTTTGTTTTGTTTGAATATTTATTTTTACAAAGTGCTACGATTGTAGAATTTGCCTTATCAATGACCCAAGGTTATAAATGGTTATTGTTACTGGGTGGTTTTATGTTAATTACAAACTATGCAGAAAGTACTGCCTTAAAAACTTCTGACAAAAACTTACAATACTTAGCATATTCAGGGTATATCTTTGCTGAAGCATTTATTTTTATCCCTTTAATTTACATTGCTATTTCTTATACCAATAATTTTGATGTTATAAAACAAGCAGGAATTGTTACGTTAGCATTGTTTGTTGGAATTTCATCAATCGTTTTTATTACTAAAAAGGATTTTTCTTTTATTAGAGCTGGATTATCTGTTGGATTCTTTATCGCTATCGGATTAATTATCGCTGGTGCTTTATTCGGATTTAATTTAGGCTTGTGGTTTTCTGTTGGAATGTGTGTGTTAGCTGCTGGTTCTATTTTATACCAAACATCTAACTTAGTTCACAAGTTTTCTACGGATGATTACATTCCTGCAGCATTAGGCTTATTTGCTTCTTTAATGCTATTATTCTGGTATGTATTACAAATATTTATGTCAAGAGATTAGTAAAAAAACTATTATAAACTAAAAAAGCCTCCAAATGGAGGCTTTTTTATATTCTTATGTTAAATTCTTTTAACTTAACATCATTTGCGCTTTCTTAACTGCGTTTACCAATACATCAACTTCTTCTTTCGTATTATAAAAAGAAAAAGAAGCCCTCACTGTTCCTGGAATACAATAAAAATCCATAATAGGTTGTGCACAATGGTGACCTGTACGAACCGCTACTCCTAACTTATCTAAAATTGCTCCAACATCATACGGGTGTATTCCTTCTAAATTAAAAGAGATAACAGATGTTTTGTTAGTTGTTCCATAGATTTTTAATCCATCTATTTTTTCTAATTCTTGCGTTGCGTACGATAACAATTCGTTTTCTTGCTTCTCTATATTAGAAAAACCAACTGAATTCATATAATCTACAGCAACTCCAAAAGCAATACCTCCGCAAATATTAGGTGTACCCGCTTCAAACTTATGAGGCAATCCTGCATACGTAGTTTTTTCAAAAGTTACGGTTTCAATCATTTCTCCTCCTCCTTGGTATGGTGGTAATAACTGCAATAGCTCTTCTTTACCATACAACATTCCAACACCTGTTGGTCCGCACATTTTATGAGCTGAAGCTACATAAAAATCGGCATCTAATGCTTGTACATCTGGTTTTATGTGCGGTACTGCTTGTGCACCATCAATCAACACATAAGCACCAAATTTGTGTGCAGCATGAATAATTTCTTTTATTGGATTAATTGTTCCTAATGCATTAGATACATGATTACAAAAAACTAATTTTGTTTTTAGGTTCAACAATTCATGGTATATATCCATGCGTAAAGAACCATCTTCATCCATCGGAATTACTTTTAAAATAGCTCCTGTTTTTTCACATAACATTTGCCAAGGCACAATGTTAGAATGATGCTCTAAAGCTGAAACAATTATTTCATCTCCTTCTTGTAAAATAGACGCGAAACCAGATGCTACAATATTAACCCCATGTGTTGTTCCTGAAGTTAAAATAATTTCATACGAATGCTTCGCATTGAAATGTTTTTGAATCTTAATTCTGGCTTCCTCATACTTATCAGTTGCTTCCTGACTTAATGTATGTACACCTCTATGAATATTTGCATTGTAATTAGAGTAATAATCTACAATAGTGTCAATTACTACCTGTGGTGTTTGTGAAGTTGCTCCGTTATCTAAATACACTAATTTTTTTCCATGTACTTCTCTTTGTAAAATAGGAAAATCAGCGCGAATTTTATCTATACTAAACATATAAAATATCAAATTTAGTACAAAGGTAGGGCTTGCGTTTTAAATACAAACATCAAACAATTAAATTCTTACATTTGCTAGAAACCCATTCCATGAAAAATTTAAAAAGAATTCTTTTACTCGTTTTAATTGCTTTAACAATTGCTGTTTTTTACAACTATCCGAAGTTAAATATTTTGGCAGGATACTCCGCTAAAAATACCGCTTCATCAGTATTTTTGGCAGGAAGAAGTTTAGCTTTTACAGATACAAATGACAACAATTTTTCTCCCATAAATATTACTTCTGATCAAATTAATACAGAAGAAAAGTCAGCTACAGGTTCAGTGTACGGATTGCTAAAAAGAAAAGCTGTATACAGAAAAGGTCTTGGTGCTGTTTTGGTTACTGATGATTTTGATATCTCCAAACCTCAACTTACTCCAAAACGTTCTGAACCTGACAATATCACTCCTTTCCCTTATGGAAACGCAGATCATAAAGACACTATTTTCGCTAATATTGATTATACAAAACTAAACGAAACTATTGATACTATTTTTAATGATAGAAATCAAACACGCTCGGTAGTAGTGGTATATAAAGACAAAATTATTTTTGAAAAATATGATACTGGTTTTACCAAAGAATCAAAACAGTTAGGTTGGTCTATGACCAAAAGTATTACAGGAACATTGTTCGGGATTTTAAAATGTCAAGGAAAAATTAATGTTCAAGAAGATAATTTATTTTCTGAATGGGAAAATGACGATCGAAAAAACATTACGATTCATAATTTATTACAAATGAATTCCGGTTTGGAATGGAACGAAGATTATAATAGTATTTCAGACGCTACCAAGATGCTTTTTCTAGAAAAAGACATGACCAAAGTTCAAGTAAGCAAACCATTGGTAGGAAAACCAAACGAAACTTGGAATTATTCTTCTGGAACGTCTAATTTGTTATCGGGTATTTTACGAACAAAATTCAACACACACCAAGAGTATCTTGATTTTTGGTATAGTGGTTTGATTGATAAAATAGGCATGAACTCAATGATTGTTGAAACGGATATGAGTAACCACTTTGTAGGCTCTTCATACGCCTGGGCAACGGCAAGAGATTGGGCTAAACTTGGTTTGTTATACTTACATAACGGAGAGTGGAACGGAGAACATTTGTTTGATAAAGACTGGGTAAACTACGCTACAACGCCTACTCCAACTTCTGATGGTTGGTATGGGGCACAAATTTGGTTAAATGCTGGTGGGCGTTATCCTGATGCTCCAAAAAATATGTTTTCTTTTAACGGATATAAAGGTCAAAATGTATTTATTTTGCCTAGTCAAGATTTGGTTGTAGTTCGTACAGGACTTACCAAAAACGCAGACGTAAATACCTTGTTAAAAGGAATTATAAATTCTATTAAAAATTAAACCATGAATCCATTTTATTATGTGCTTTCTATAAACGGATTGCTTTTTTTATTCAGTATTATTTTTCATTTTTTCCCTCCTAAAAAAATCAATGCTATTTATGGGTATCGTACTAATAAAACTATGAAAAATGATACTATTTGGCAATTTGCTAATGCTTTTTTCACCAAAGAGTTTATGAAGTATTCAGCAGTTTCTTTGGTTGCTGCGTTGGTTTTAGCCTTTATATCAAAAGAATTAACATGGCAACCTATGGCAATTATGTTATTATCATTAGCCGTATCTGTTGTTAAAACCGAACAAGAAATAAATAAGAACTTTGATGGGGATGGAAATAGGAAGTAAAACTCATCAAGACGTTTTAACCAAAAGACCTTGATGTTTTTGTAAAAACATCAAGGTCTTTTTTTCAACTCATATGTGTCTTTTGTAGAAACCTCCTCTACAAATTACTTTTTATACTCTTCTTTAAGCAGTGTAATATCATCAATAATTTTCTGCATATTTTCTTTTTTAGTTCCATCATACGAACCTCTTATGCGTCCTTCTTTATCAATTAACACAAAATTCTCTGTGTGAACCCAATCACTTTCTCCGCCATCACCTTCATCCAATACAGCAAAATAGTGTTTACGTGCTAAGTTGTAAATATGTTTCTTCTTTCCTGTAGTTACATTCCATTTTCCATCAATCACCCCTTTTTCAGTAGCGTACTTTCGTAATTGTGGAACGCTATCCATTACTGGAGTCACGGAGTGTGATAAAAACATGATGTCGTCATCATTTTTATAATGCTCTTGCAACTCACTCATATTATATGCCATCGCAATACAAATAGTTTGACAACGGGTAAAAAAGAAATCGGCTATATAAATCTTTCCTTTATAATCAGCATTCGTAATCGTATCTCCATTCTGGTTAATTAAGGAAAACTCACCTACTCTATGGTTTTTTGTTCTGTTTCTTACAGAAGCATCCACCAATTTAGGGTTAATATCAGCAGGGTTATAAATAGGTAATTTGTTATCAACTTTTACCAAATGATAAAAAACAGGAACTCCAATAGCACAAAAAACTAAAATAAAAATTAAGGTGCTTTTTGATTTTTTAAAGAATTTAATATCCACAGTACTAAAATTTTCTACAAAAATACGACTAAAAACAGCGTTTATAAACCACTATCCTAAAAACTTTGTTAAAACCAAAGGCTAACTTACGTGCAAACTTTTACAACTGTTGTTAAAAACGTACATTTGTCAGATTTTAAATTTAGACGAACACCATTTATGGAGATTTTAATAAAAGCATCACAGTTTATTTTAAGCTTATCGCTCTTAATCGTTTTGCACGAATTAGGACACTTTATTCCTGCCAAATTATTCAAAACCCGAGTAGAAAAATTCTATCTGTTTTTCGATTATAAATTCTCTTTATTTAAAAAGAAAGTAGGAGAAACTGTTTATGGTATTGGTTGGATTCCGTTAGGAGGTTATGTAAAGATTGCGGGAATGATTGATGAGAGCATGGATACTGAACAAATGCAAAAACCTGCGCAACCTTGGGAATTTCGTTCTAAACCTGCATGGCAACGTTTAATTATTATGTTAGGTGGTGTTATTGTAAACTTCATACTTGGTATTTTAATTTACATCTGTTTAATGTGGGCTTATGGTGAGAAATACTTACCGAATGAAAGCTTAAAAGATGGTGTTTGGGTTCAAGATCAATTAGGAAAAGATTTAGGTTTAGAAACTGGAGATAAAATCTTAACTATTGACGGACAAAAAATTGAGAAGTTTGGAGAGCTTCCTTTAGAGTTCATCAATGGTACTAATTACACAATAGAAAGAAACGGAACTGTTCTTGAAAAAGAAATTCCTACAGATTTTATCTCGAAATTAGTTGATAGAGGCAAAGATGCTGGAGCTTTTATAATGTACAGGCAACCTTTTGTAATTGGACAAGTTCCTGAAGACTCTCCAAATAGTAAAAGTGAGTTACAAAAGAAAGATATTATAACCGCTATTGATGGCGTTTCTACTCCTTATTTTGATCAAGTTCAAGTAATTTTAGAAAGTAAAAAAGGACAGGAAATAAATGTTACTGTTAAACGAAATAGCCAAAACATTACTATTCCTGCTAAAGTTTCTGACGAAGGAAAACTAGGAATTTATGCTACAAGCTTACCTTTAACAGATTTAGAAAAACTAGGGTATTACAATTTAGCTGAAAGAACCTATTCTTTTGGAGAGGCTATTCCAGCTGGTACCAAAAAAGCATGGACAACCTTAACCAACTATATTAAGCAAATGAAAAAGATTTTAAATCCTAGTACAGGTGCTTACAAAGGTTTAGGTGGGTTTATTTCTATTGGAAGTATATTTCCTTCAGAGTTTAACTGGCAAGCATTTTGGAACATTACAGCATTCTTATCTATCATGTTAGGATTTATGAATTTACTACCAATTCCTGCTCTAGACGGTGGTCACGTGGTGTTTACTTTATGGGAAATGATTACAGGTAAAAAACCAGGTGATAAGTTCTTAGAATATGCTCAAATTACAGGATTTATCTTATTAATTGCCTTATTATTATTTGCTAACGGAAACGATATTGTAAGAGAAGTTAGTAAATTTATGAAATAACAGTAATTATCTTTTACATAAACTAAAAAAGCATCGTACTACTGAATAGTACGATGCTTTTTTAGTTTATGCTATTTTTAACTTGGCCTCTACTTATTTAAATTCTCTGCTGCGCGACGTTCTAATTCTTCTTGAAATTCTTCCATAACAGGTTTTACAGTGCTTTCTGGTATATCTGCTACCTTTATATACATTAACCCATCAATAGCGTTATTAAACTTCGGATCTACATTAAATGCAACTAAACGAGCATTTTGCTTCACATACTTTTTAATTAATACCGGAATACGTAATTCTCCTGGCTCAAGCTCGTCAATAATTTTATCAAACTTTTGCATGTCTGCCTCAGTAGCATCAAACACAAAGTCTTTATCAGCATCTTTTAATTTTACTTTAAATTCTTTCTTCGGACGAATGTATTGTGCCACATACGGATCGTAATAATGAGATTTCATAAACTCAATCATTAACGATTTTGAGAATTCAGAAAACTGATTACTTATGCTTACTCCTCCCATTAAATATTTATGTTCTGGGTAACGTAATGTAACATGTACAATCCCTTTCCACAATAAAAATAATGGCATTGGTTTTTGTTGATATTCTTTAATAATAAAGGCACGTCCCATTTCAATGGTTTTTTCCATCATAGGGTATAATTCTGGCTCTATTCTAAATAATGTTTGAATATAAAAACCATTTATTCCGTGTTTCTTAAAAATATCTTTTCCTAAGCCCATTCTATAGGCTCCAACCAATCTGTTTTGTTGGTCATCCCATAAAAATAAGTGGTGGTAATATTTATCAAACCTATCTAAATCAATAGGTTTATTTGTTCCTTCTCCTACTTCTCTAAAGGTAATTTCACGTAAACGACCTATTTCATGTAAAATATTTGGTATTTCTTTTGCACTAGCAAAAAATACCTCGTAGTTCTTACTCTGTAATAATCTACTTCCCTTTTCTCGTAAAGCGTCAACTTCTTTTACAAATAACTCTGGTGATTTTTGAGAAGTGATTTTTTTAGCTTTCTTCGGAATTTTTAAATTGTGTGTTGACAATATTTTCGGAGATGCTTTCTCATACGGATTCGCCAACATATACGTTTTTCTACGTAAAAACTGGTAAAAATCAGGTATTTCAGTAAATGAATCTTGATCTTTAACTGATATAGGCTTACCAATTCTTACTTTAATAACTCTGTTTTTCTGAGATAATAATTCTGACGGAAGCTTTGCAGTTCTTAGCGTATCACTAATCTTAGACAATGTGTAAAACAACTGACTATTTTTAGCGTGAAAGTAAATAGGAATAACAGGTACTTTCGCTTTTTTTATCAAGCGTACAGCCCCTTGCTCCCATTCTTTATCAACCATTAATTTTCCATCACGATACGTAGATACTTCTCCTGCTGGAAAAAGTCCTAACGGCTTTCCTTCTCTTAAATGTAATAAGGCATTTTTAATTCCTGCTACACTCGATTTGGCATCCTTATGATTCTCAAAAGGATTTACTGGCATTACATAAGGCTTTAAAGGCTCTATTCTATGCAGTAAAAAATTTGCTATAATCTTGTAATCAGTTCTATGCTCTAATAAGAGTTTTAATAATAAAATACCATCTATCCCTCCAAGCGGATGGTTAGAAATTGTTATAAAAGGTCCTTCCTTAGGAATACGTTTTAAATCTTCTTCAGGAATTTCAAACTCTATTTGAAACTCATCAAGCAAACCATTTAAAAAAGGTAAATCTTTTTTGTGCTTGTGCTTGTTATAAATTTCATTGGCGGTAGAAATTCGCAAAACTTTCATCAGCAACCAACCTGAAAACGTTCCGAAAACGCCGAACTTGTCGGCTCCTATTGCTTTTGCAACTTCTTTAGGTGTTACTAATCCCATACATAGTTATCAATTGACATAACTGCAAATATAATCGATTTTTTGCAAGCTTTACATGTTTTCTTGAATCACTAACTGTGCAGTTTCAGTATTTATTTGACGAATGATTGATTTTCCTCGTTTTCTTATCGTTTTTATCGCTTCATCATTAAAATGACGAATTGTGTATAAAGTAGTATCCTTATAAGCTCTTATTCTATAAGCCCCTTTTAAATCGTTGTAAAAATTCTCAAAATTATTGTACTTATCTTCTATACAAACAGAAAAACTGATCGCTGAATTTTGAATTAAGTTTACTTTTAAATTATAGTCGTGTAACTTCTTAAAAACATCACTAATATTATCTTCTACCATAAAAGAGAAATCTTTTGCTGAAATTGCTACTAAAATTTGATTTTTCTTTACGATAAAACAAGGAACTTCTGGTGTTATTTTTTTCCCTCTCCCAACACATGTTCCTAATTTTGTAACATCTTCAAACGAACGCACATATAATGGGATGTTCTTTTGTTCTAAAGGTTGAATTGTTTTTGGGTGAATTACCGAGGCTCCATAAAAAGCCATTTCAATAGCTTCAGTATACGAAATTTCTTGTAACAAAGCTGTTTCTGAAAACACTCTAGGGTCTGCATTTAATACTCCTTGTACATCTTTCCAAATAGTAACACTATCAGCATCCAAACAATAGGCAAAAATACCTGCGGTATAATCGGAACCTTCTCTTCCTAACGTTGTTGTTTCTGTACCAAATCCTCCTAAAAATCCTTGTGTAATATTTAGTTTAGACACATCAACTTTTTCTTGAATTTGTTGTTGTGTCTGCTCCCAATTAATTTTAGCATCACGATAAGTACCGTCAGTTTTTATGTACTCTCTTACATCTAACCATTGGTTCTCTACTCCTATTTCAGACAAATAAGCACTTACAATAGTAGTAGATAAAAACTCTCCAAAACCAACCATTTGATCATACACATAATTATAATCTTTAGAAGTGTTTCGAGCCATGAAACCACTCAATTCACCAAATAAATGATTTACTTTATTATATACTTCATGGTTTGTGCTGAACAAATTGTTCAACATATTTTGATGAAAGCCTTCTACAAAACTCAAAGAATCTTTAAGACTTTCTTTTTTATAGAAATAATCATTAACCACCTGCTCAAAAGCGTTGGTCATTTTTCCCATGGCAGAAATTACAACCAACGTATTTTCTGTACCTTCATGTTGCAATACTTTTGCAACATTTTTTACTCCATTCGCATCTTTTACCGATGCTCCTCCAAACTTAAATATTCTCATTACAAAATTGTTCTAAGCTTTGTTCATTCATATGACATACTCTCCACTCATCATATACCGTTGCGCCTGTACTTTTGTAAAAATCAACAGCCCCTGTATTCCAATCTAATACTTCCCACGCCACTCTTTTACAATTGTTTTTATGTGCATAATTCATAACAGCACTATACAATGCTTTTCCTGCTCCAATACCTCTTTTAGATTGCGTTACCATTAGATCTTCTAAGTGAATTGCTTTTCCTTTCCATGTAGAATAGCGTTCATAAAACAACGCCATACCTATAATCTTATTATCTTCTTCAGCTACAAAGGTTTTAAACTTCGGTTTTTCAGAAAAACCATCTTTAATAATGTCTTCTACCGTAATTTTAACCGCGTTGGGTTCCTTCTCAAAAACAGCTAATTCGACGATTAAATCTAATATAGCTTGAGCATCTTTTTGCTCTCCTGGTCTGATAATAAAACTCATTTCTTACTTTTTTGGGTAAAGATACTTCTCTTAAAACTTTCTGATAAAACAAATGAAAAATTAAAACACATCATATTTTTTTGTTGAAAATTTTAAAATACTAAATAAAAGTTGGCATCTTTGTACGCACAACACAAAAATTTGACATGAGTAACAAGCATATGACGCTGGGTGAGTTTATCATCAGCAAACAAAAAGACTTTAAATATTCTTCTGGTGAATTATCTCGTTTAATAAATTCTATCCGTTTAGCTGCTAAAGTAGTAAACCACGAAATTAGAAAAGCTGGATTGGTTGATATTACTGGAGCTGCTGGTGACATTAATGTACAAGGTGAAGCACAACAAAAACTAGATGTTTTAGCCAACGATTTATTTAAACAAACATTAATCAATCGTGAGATTGTTTGTGGTATTGCTAGTGAAGAAGAAGACGACTTTGTTGTAGTTGAAGGTCAAAACAAAGCCAACGAAAATAAATATGTGTTGTTAATGGATCCTTTAGATGGGTCATCTAACATTGATGTAAACGTTTCTGTAGGAACTATTTTTTCTATTTACAGAAGAATTTCTCCTGTTGGAACCCCTGTAACTAAAGAAGACTTTTTACAAAAAGGTAGTGAACAAGTAGCTGCTGGGTATGTAGCTTACGGTACCTCAACCATGTTAGTGTTTACTACTGGTAATGGAGTGAATGGATTTACGTTAAATCCTGCTATTGGTACTTTTTACTTATCGCACCCTAACATGAGTTATCCAGAAATTGGTAGAATTTACTCAGTAAGCGAAGGGTATTTCACACATTTCCAAGAGGGGATGAAGCGCTTCTTAATTCACTGTAAAGAATTAAATGAAGCAGATAATCGCCCATACACAGCACGTTATATTGGGTCGTTAGTTTCAGATTTCCATAGAAACATGATTAAAGGTGGTGTATATATTTACCCAGCTACTGCCATAACACCTAAAGGAAAGTTACGTTTATTGTACGAATGTAATCCTATGGCTTTTATTTGTGAGCAAGCAGGAGGTAAAGCTTCTGATGGGTTTACTCGTATTTTAGATATTAAACCAACCGAACTACACCAACGTGTACCTTTTTATTGTGGAAGTATACAAATGGTTGAAAAAGCGGAAGAGTTTATGACTAAATTTTCATCTGATGATAAACCAGTATACTAAATAATAGTTATTATTTATACTCAAATAAATTATCCATAAGGCAAACAGTTGTTTGCCTTATTTTTTTGGGTTAAATTTACATTCGGAAAAACGAAAAAATTAATCTATTAAAAAACAAATAATTATGGCTTTTAACTTACCAGAATTAGGATACGCTTACGACGCTTTAGAACCACATATAGATGCTAGAACTATGGAAATTCACCATAGCAAGCACCACAACGGATATACTACTAAATTAAATGCTGCTATTGAAGGTACTGATTTAGAAGGAAAATCTATCGAAGATATTTTAACTAACTTAGATATGAACAACGCTGGTGTTCGTAATAATGGTGGTGGTTTTTATAACCATTCTTTATTTTGGACAGTAATGAACCCAGAAGATAGAGGATATTTATCTGGAGAATTAAAAGATGCTATCGAAGCTGAGTTTGGTTCAAAAGAAGCGTTTATCGATGCTTTTTCTAAGGCAGCTGCTACACAATTTGGTTCAGGATGGGCTTGGTTATGTGTACACAAAGGAGGTAAAGTAGAAGTTTGCTCTACTCCTAACCAAGACAACCCATTAATGCCTGGTGTTACTTGTGGTGGAACTCCTATCTTAGGATTAGACGTTTGGGAACACGCTTATTACTTAAACTACCAAAACCGTCGTCCTGATTACATTGAAGCTTTCTTTAAAGTAATCAACTGGAACGAGGTAGAAAGAAGATATGCTGAAGCTAAATAATTTTAGCTTTTGTAATAAATAAAAAAAGACCTGCAAAATGCAGGTCTTTTTTATTATGACACTTTTTGATATCGAAAACTTTTTGTTCTTTCTTCAAAACTAGTTTGTTCTATTGGTAGAACAGCATTTTCAAACAACTCTAATAAATCTTCTGAGTGTTTTGCTGTTGATAATTTTATCAAATCAAAATACACAAAAGAGCTCCAAAGTATTGCTTTCAATTCTGTCTTATCTTCATTCCACATGCGTATTTCAACTAACAAATTTCTTTCTCCATAATGAATTAACTGAGAATCTATCGTTACTGTTTCCATTAAGGTTGCTGGTTTTAAATAAGCTATTTGATGTGAACCTACCACCCAGCTCTTTCCTCGCTCTTTTCCGTGTTGGTAGATATCCAAATTATAATTAGCTATTAATTGATCTTCTCTAGCATTGATAAGATAATTGAAATAGGATGCATTATTTAAATGATTAAAAGGGTCACAATCTTGAAATCTGATTTTTGTTTTACTTTCTAAAATTTTTGGTATTTCCATGGTATTAAGTTTAAAATATACCAAACGGTATATTTTTGATTAAAAAAATAGTTATTTCTGTAATTCTTGTTTTATAATTTGTTGTAATACTGTAGATACATCCTTTAAGTAACTGTCATCTTTCATAATATGTGTCATATACACCGCTCCTTCAATCATGTAAAAAAAGCGTTTAGCGTACAACATACTATCTACTGATTTTTTAATTTCATTAGCTTCTTTTGCTTTTTCAATGAGTAGAGAAAATTTCTCTAAAATTCTGTAATTATACGATTGAACCAGTTGAGCAATTACCTTATTTTGATTGTTAGCATCTACACCGATGTTTAAAATAGGGCAACCGCCAAATTGCTTATTGTATTCATAATAACCTTCATAAAAAAGTGCCACATTAAGTAACATTTCTATAGGTTTCTCACCTTTATTAACAGTTTCATTAAGATCTTTTAGTACTTTTCTTATTGAAAACTTAAACGATTCTATGGCTAACTCTTCTTTATTTTCAAAATGCCCATAAATGGCTCCTTTAGTCAAACCTGTAGCCTCAGTAATTTTAGATAAACTCATGGCTGCATAACCATTCTTATTAAAAATAGGAGCTACTGTTTCTATTATAAAAGCCTTTGTTCTTTCTGATTTAGACATTTTTCAAAAAAGTTTGAGATACAAATATATATAAAATATACTGAACGGTATATTTTATCCTTGAAAGGATAAAAAAACCGAAGCATCAAAGCTTCGGTTTTTTTCATTTTTATTCTTGGTTGTCTTTTTTATTTAGAAAGTGCTTGCTCTAAATCAGCTAGTAAATCATCGATATCTTCTACTCCAACACTCAAACGAATTAAAGAGTCGGTAATTCCTATTTTCAAACGTTCTTCTTCAGGAATGGATGCGTGTGTCATGGTTACTGGGTGACTTACCAAGCTTTCTACACCACCTAACGATTCAGCCAAGGTGAAAATTTTAGTATTTTCTAAAAAAGTTAAAGCTGCTTGTTTACTTTCATCTTTTAAACGGAAAGAAACCATGCCTCCAAAATCATCCATTTGTTTTTTGGCGATTTCGTGATTTGGATGTTTTTCTAATCCTGGATAAAAGACTTCACTTACTTTTGGATGTGCTGATAAATATTGTGCCACTGCTTTTCCATTTTCACAGTGACGCTGCATACGTAAATGCAAGGTTTTTACTCCACGCAGTGCTAAAAACGAATCCATAGGTCCTGCAATAGCTCCTGCTGCAAACTGAATAAAATGTAATTGTTCTGCAAGTTTAGCATCCTTTACCATTAAAGCTCCCATCACCAAATCAGAATGTCCTCCTAAATATTTTGTTGCCGAATGCATCACTATATCAACTCCCAAATCTAGCGGACGCTGTAAATAAGAGGTTGCAAACGTGTTATCAACAGCTACTAGAATATCTTTATTCTTTGCTTTTACTACTTTTGAGACTTCCTCAATATCCGCAATTTTCATTAGCGGATTGGTCGGTGTTTCTATCCAAATGAGTTTTGTTTTTTCAGAAATAGCATTGGTTACATTCGTAACCTCATTCATATCCACATACCGAAATTGCAATCCGTATTTTTCAAACATGTTGGTAAACATTCGATACGTTCCTCCGTAAATATCATCTCCTGCAATGACCTCATCACCTGGATTCAACGTTCTCAATACACAATCTATCGCCGATAAACCAGAAGAAAAAGCAAATCCGTGTGTTCCGTTTTCAAGAGCAGCAAGCGCATTCTCTAAAGCAGTACGTGTGGGATTCGCTGAACGTGAGTACGCATACCCTTTGTTCACACCCGGACTCGACTGTGCATAAGTGGATGTTTGAAAGATAGGAGGCATTACTGCACCTGTAGCTTCTTCAGGTTTTTGACCTCCATGTATGGTTTTCGTATTGAATTTCATCTGTTAACATTTATAGTTGCCTTACTTTAAATCAACATTATATTATTAGAGAACTAAACTAACTTACTCAAGTTCATGATAATTCCTAGGTGCATACCTTCGTGTAAATTATTAAAAGCTACAGCACTTTCAAAAGAATCTATCACAAAACCTGTGCTTGTTTCGTATTCTTCATACGTTTTAAAAATTCCTGCTTCAAAATCTTCTTCTAAAGTATCTGGTAATCCAATTAACAGTTCTTTTACTTCTTCAAATTCTTCTTCAGTAAAATCTTTGGTAGGAAATGTTCCTTTTCTGTATCCTTCAATTAACTCATCAGGTGCTAAGCAATCCAATCCAGACATTTTATAATGCAATAGTTGCTGTGTAACCACTAAGTGTGCTACATTCCAAGCAATATTGTTATTAAATCCTTCTGGAATTATATGTAATTGTTCATGCGATAAACCTTCTATTCTTTTTAAAACTAACGCTCTCGATTTTTTTAAAACTTCAAATTGTTTGTTCATTTTTCTAGTTATTTTAGCTATTTCAAAGATACCTATTTAGCCATGAAAACCTACAATGAGTGTTTGTTATTTAATGGTTAAAACTAAACTATAGCCAATACAATAAAAAACGTAAACAGATGAAAAAAGTTTATTTTTTACAAACTTGTGATACTTGTCGAAGAATTTTAAAAGAAGTAAATATTGACGGATTTGAAAAGCAAGAAATAAAAACCAACCCAATTACAGTTGCTCAGCTGGAATCAATGCGCGAGTTAACAGACAGCTACGAAAGTTTATTTAATAAACGTGCTAAACTGTATCGAGAAATGGATTTAAAGAATCAAAATTTAACGGAAGCTGATTACAAACAGTATATTTTAGATGAATATACATTTTTAAAACGCCCAGTTTTTATTGTTGACAACCAAATTTTTATTGGAAACAGTAAAAAGTGGTGGAAAGTTTGAAAGAACTTGTGGGGTAAAAAACAAGAAAACTCCGACATTTTACAGTCGGAGTTTCTTATAAGTTATATACTTCCCTTCGACTACGCATAGGGAACATAGAAGTCTTTTTAATTTGAAGCTATGCTTTTATTTTTTGTAGAAGCCTCAACCATAGCGGATAACTCATCCATGGTAAGATTGGTTTTAATTCCTAACAACACCATTTCGTCACTTTTATCATGAACGTTTACAATAATTTCTTTAATACGGTCTTTTGTTTCTCTAAAATACACTGTAACTCTTTCGTTGCCATCCTTAACTCTTACTAAAGTTTTCAATTTATTTCTTCGTGCAAATTTTTTAAAATCTTTTTGTACTGAAGCCATGTTGTTATTGAACACCATGATTTTATAATTTTTAGATTTCTTTAAGAAGACCCCAAACTCATCAGTATCTTCATCAGAGATGAACATATTGGCAAAAAAACTAGGAATATTTAAAGATACCTCGGCTCTATCTTTATTAGATTGGTAAAATGTTTTAAAGTTTTCTTTTTGTGCAAAAGAACTTAACACAAAAAAGCAGAAAAAGATGGTTGCTATTCGTTTCATAATAATAGTGTTTTAATTGAAGACGACTACTGCATGAATTTGTTACAAACAAAAAAGCCTTAACTTATTCAGTTAAGACTTTTTAGTTGGCCCACAAGGACTCGAACCTTGAATATCGGTACCAAAAACCGGTGTGTTACCATTACACCATGGGCCAATGTTTACAGTGCAAATATAAAAACAAAGTTTTATATTTAGAAATCATTAAACACTTTTTATAAAAAAAATCCTCACGAAGTTCGTAAGGATTTTGTTGGCCTACAAGGACTCGAACCTTGAATATCGGTACCAAAAACCGGTGTGTTACCATTACACCATAGGCCAATTGCTTATTGCGGGTGCAAATATAAGACAAAATTATATTTTAGCAAATTTTTTACACTTTTTTTCGTTCACTTCTTTTTTAACCTCTAAAATTTCATTTAACAGAACTTTATATGAGTCGCTATTTTAGAGAAACTGTTAAAATTATATTTTTGTTTTCAACGAAAAAATCATTAGTAATTAATACATTCGTACTTTATATCTAGATAAAAAACTATGACTGAGTTTAACTATAAAAAGTGGAACATCATTTTAGGATGGGTTTCGTTTGCAGTAGCGTTAATCACTTATACCTTAACTCTTGAACCCACAGTGAGTTCATGGGATTGTGGAGAATACATCGCAACTGCTGTAAATTTAGAAGTTGGACACCCTCCTGGGGCTCCTTTATTTCAAATGTTGGGTGCTTTTTTCGCTATGTTTACTAGTGATCCTAGTCAGTTGGCAAAAATGGTCAACTTCATGTCTGGATTGGCAAGTACTTTTACTATCCTTTTCATGTTTTGGACAATTACCAATTTAGCTAGAAGAATGGCTATAAAAAATGGAAAGTTAGGTTATAATGAAGCTATTGCTGTATTAGGAAGCGGATTAGTAGGTGCTTTAGCATATACTTTTTCAGATAGTTTTTGGTTTAGTGCTGTTGAAGGGGAAGTGTATGCTATGTCTTCTTTCTTAATGGCGCTACTATTTTGGTTAGGGTTACGATGGGAAAGTGAATTAAATACTCCTAGGGGAAATAAATGGTTGGTATTAATTAGCTTTGTAGTTGGACTATCTTTTGGAGTTCATATACTTTCTTTATTAGTAATTCCATCAATCGTTTTGGTATATTTCTTCAAAACATATAAAGACATCAACATAAAAACAACGGCAATTGCTACGCTAGTTGCAATACTAGTTTTAGCGTTTGTGTTTAAGTTTTTATTCCCTTTCACTTTAAAATTCTTTAGTGTTGCTGAGTTATTCTTTATCAACCAAGTAGGACTACCTTATAATTCAGGAACTATTATAGCTGGAATTGTTTTAATAGCTTTATTCTTTTACGGATTAAAATATACACGTAAAAAGAACTTAGTTACTGCAAACACTTTAGTACTTTCAGTATTATTCATAATGATTGGTTTCTCGTCTTGGTTAATGTTACCAATACGTGCGAATGCTGATACCATTATTAACGAGAACAACCCATCAAGTGCGCGTGAACTACTAGCATACTACAATCGTGAACAATATGGTGATGCAAATGTTTTTTATGATAATTACTATTCTGTAGCTTATGATAGAGAACAAGATGCCGACAATCCTTATAAAGACGATAAACCTAAGTACGAAAAAATAGATGGCAAGTATGTTATTGTAAACAGGTACAAAAATGTACTTCCTAATTACTCAAGCAAACACAAAGGGTTTATTCCTCGTATGGTAAATCCTGCTTCTGAACAACAATACAAAAGTATTGCTGGAATTCCTGCTCGAAGTAAAAGACGTCCAACGTTTTTAGAAAACATAAAATTCATGGTCGATTTTCAATTTGGATATATGTACGGGCGTTATTTTATGTGGAATTTTGTAGGTCGCCAAAACGATATTCAAGGACATTTAGACATTGAAAATGGAAACTGGTTAAGCGGTATTAATTTTATTGATGAAGCTCGCTTAGGCTCTCAACAAAATTTACCAGATGATGTTAAAAACAACAAGGGACGTAACACCTACTTCTTTTTGCCTTTTATTTTAGGGCTTATTGGTTTGTTATATCAACTCAATAGAGATAAGAAGAATTTTTATGTGCTAACACTGTTCTTTTTATTCACAGGATTAGCTATTATATTTTACACCAACCCTAAACCTTTTGAACCTCGTGAACGTGATTATGCGGTAGTTGGTTCCTTTTATGTCTTTGCTATTTGGGTTGGTTTTGGAGTACTTGCCCTTTATGATTACTTTAAAAAGTATGCTCCTAAAAAGGTAATTGCTATTGCTGTTTCAGTAGTATCATTACTAGCTGTTCCTACGTTAATGGGCTTCCAAAATTGGGATGATCACGATAGAGCTGACCGTTATTTAGCACAGCTAAATGCACAAACCTATCTAGAAAGTTGTGACCCGAATGCGATTATCTTTACTATTGGAGACAACGATACGTTTCCTCTTTGGTATATGCAGCAAGTAGAAGGTGTACGTAGAGATATTAAAATAGTAAATACAAGTCTTTTTCAAACAGATTGGTACATCGATCAAATGAAAAAGAAAACCTACGATGCTGAGCCTATTCCATCACAGTTAACACACGATCAGTACAAGTATGGAACCTTGGATATGGCATACTACTACCCACTTCCACAGTTAAAAGATTCTTTACTTAATATAAAAGATTTTATGCGTTGGATAGCTAGTGATAATGATGCTACTTATTTAGACGCAGGAGATGGCGCTAAGGAAAAATTTTATCCAACCAACAGAATTCGTATTCCTGTTAACAAAGAAAATGCTTTAAAAACTGGATTAGTAGCACAAAAAGATGCTGATAAAATGGTAGATTATATTGACATTACTGTTGATGATAGAGGTTTATCAAAAGCAAGACTTTTAATGCTAGATATTTTAAATAATTTCGACTGGAAGCGACCTATTTACTTTACTGGTGGTGCAAATGCTGATGAAGAATACATTTGGCTAAAAGACTACTTACAATTAGATGGAATGGCGTACAAATTAGTACCTATAAAAACATCTAATAAAGGGCGAACAATTTTTGACATGGGACGCATAGATCCTGAAAAAATGTATAACAATGTTAAAAAATGGGATTGGAAAACAATCAATAACGGAGAAATTTACCTAGATGAGCAAAGTAAGCGTAACGCAATTTCATTACGTAATAACTTAATTCGTTTATCTGAAGAATTCTTACAAAAAGGAGATTCTGTAAATGCAAAAGACGTGTTAGATTTATCGTTACACAAAATGCCTATTAAAGATTTTGATCACTACAATTTCTCTTTAGGCTATCCAGAATTGTATTATCGTATTGGTGATATTAATAAAGCTAGAGAAACTGCCGAAACCTTAGCTGATATTTTCCAACAGAAGTTAAAGTATTATAGCACATTTAATACTCAGGACATTGATTTAATCATCGATAATTTAGAAACAACTCTGTACATGTATCAAAACTTAGTTCAGCAAATTACTCGATATGACAAAGATGAAGATTATGGTAAAAAGTTTTTTGAAGATTATATAACACATGCTCGTCTATTTAGTCATTTAATGCCTGAAGAAGAGCCTGAGCTTCCACAAGAACTCGATACTATTAAGCCTTAATTTAATGAGGTTATATTTTATAAAGACACCACGTATACTTAAACGTTTATTCGCTAAATATACGTGGTCTTTTTTTTCTACTCAAAAAGAAATATTTCTAACCTTTGATGATGGACCTATTCCAAAAGTAACAGAATTTGTACTTGACCAACTTCACCTATTCAATGCAAAAGCTACTTTTTTTTGTATTGGTGATAATATTCGAAAATACCCCGCTGTTTTTTCAAGAATTGTTAATGAAGGACATTCGGTAGGAAACCACACTTTTAATCATTTAAACGGCTGGAAAAACAGCAATACAACTTATATTAACAACATAAACAAATGCGAAAACTTATTATCGCATCAAAAAACAAAACTATTTCGCCCTCCTTACGGAAAAATAAAAAGAAAACAAGCCAAACAACTTCTTGCTAATGGTTATAAAATTATTATGTGGGATGTATTGTCAGCAGATTTTGACCCGACTATTACTAAAGAAAAATGTTTACAAAATGTACTCAGAAATGTAGAAAATGGGAGTATTATCGTTTTTCACGATAGTATAAAGGCTAGCGACAAGTTATATTATGTGCTTCCAAAAGTTCTAGAAGAATTTTCGTTACAAGGTTATAAGTTTAAGGCAATTTCTTAAACAAACTGCTGAACTAAGCCTATTAACGTATTAGCGTCTTGCTCTCCAGTTTGGCGCCATTTCATCTCTCCATTTTTATAAATCATAAAAGTTGGATTTCCTTTAACACGTAAGGCATCTGCAAGAATTTCATTCTTGTTAATATCTATTTTAATCACCTTGGCTTTGTCTCCTAATGCAGCAGCTACATCACGAAGTGTATCTAAACTAGGTTCTAGTTCACTCCAATCTGCATAAAAATCGATTAACACAGGTTTGTTAATGCTTATAATTTCACCAAACTTTGTCATCTTTTGCATAAGTTTTATCAGTAAAGTGCCTAAAATTACTAATTTTTTGTTAGGTAGTTATTATGATAATCTTAAAAATACTGAAAAATCAAGCTTTTTTTAGCTCAATTACGGTAATTTCAGGCCAAATCCCTACTCTACCAGGAAAGGCATGGTAACCAAACCCTCTATTCACATTGATGTACCTATTAAACTCTTTATATAACCCTGCCCATTGTTTATAAACATATTTTGATGGGCTCCATTTTATCCAACCAGGAATTTCAATCCCAAATTGTAAACCATGCGTATGTCCGCTTAAAGTTAAATGATAATTAAAATCGTCTTGTTTTATTTTATATTCCCAATGACTTGGGTCGTGGGACAGTAAAATTTTAAAATCATCTTTACTTACCCCTTCTGATGCTTTTTTAAGATCTCCTGCTTTATTAAAGCCCTTTCCCCAGTTCTCTACTCCAATCAATGCTATTTTTTGTCCGTCTTTTTCAATGTATTTATGCTCATTTAATAATAATTCAAATCCTATTTTTGGATGAATATCTTTTACTGCTTTGAAATTTGCTTTTTTATCTTCTGGAGTTTTCCAATCAGAATAATCTCCATAATCATGATTACCTAATACTGAGTATTTTCCAACAGGTGCCTCTAACTTTGAAAAAACAGAAATCCAATCATCCATTTCGTGTGCAAAATTATTTACAATATCTCCCGTAAATAAAATCATGTCAGATTTTTGCTCGTTAATTAAATCTACTCCATATTTAATTTTTTCTTTATTATCAAAACTTCCTGAGTGAATATCAGTAATGTGAGATATAGTAAAACCATCAAAAGCTTCTGGTAAATCTTTAAAACTTAACTGGTATTTAAGCACTTTGTAATTGTATTTTCCTTTAAAAATACCATACAACATACTTGCAAACGGTAGTGCTGCCAGTCCTAAAGCTAGTTTTGATATGAAAGCTCTTCTACCAACCAAGTCTTTGGTTTCTTCTTTAAACAAAAATGAGATTCCTTTTTGAGACCATCTAACCACATCTTCTCCAAACATTAATAAAAAAATCACCACCTTAGGAACTAAAACAAGTAAAAGCATTCCCATTGCCCATTGAAACTCTCTTGTTTGCCCAGAACTTCTATCGTAACCAAAAATTACATAAAAAAAGTGTATGTAAGCTAATACCCCAATTAACAACCATCCATAACGAATAATTTTACTTCTTGTAAGCGTTTTTATTGCTTGAAAAGCATATGCTTCAAATACAATAATTATTGCGGATATTATAATAACTGTTACTAACCAACGAGACATCTATTTCATTTTTAAGGAGAAACAAAGATACTGCGATTCTTAAAATTGATTTTTAACATCTTGTTAAAGTTTTGTAGCTTTACCTCCAAAGTTCATAGAAACGATAGTTTTTCTACTTTTTCTGTAAACAAATCGATATCAACATTTTATTTCAATAGGCTTAAGACTTAACATGGCAAATCAAAAACGACTTTTTTTACTCGACGCGTATGCTTTAATTTTTAGAGGATATTATGCCTTTATTAAAAACCCACGTATCAACTCTAAAGGGTTAGACACCTCAGCTATTATGGGGTTTACCAACTCTTTACTAGATGTAATAAAGCGTGAAAAGCCAGATTATTTAGCCGTTTGTTTCGACAAAGGAGGAAGTACTGACCGCGTTGAAGCTTTTGAAGATTATAAAGCAAACCGACAAGAAACACCTGAAGCCATTCGTTTAGCCGTTCCTTACATTGAAAAAATATTAGGAGCCATGAACATACCTGCCATTGTAAAAGAAGGATACGAAGCCGATGATATTATTGGTACGCTGGCTAAAAAAGCTGAGAAAGAAGGGCTACACACCTACATGGTAACGCCTGATAAAGATTTTGCTCAACTGGTTTCTGATAATATTTTTATGTACCGCCCACCTCGTATGGGAAATGGATATGAAAAATGGGGTGTTGAAGAAGTGAAAACTAAGTTTGGTGTGGAAAACCCGTTACAAGTAATTGACTTTTTAGGAATGATGGGTGATTCTGTTGATAATATCCCTGGATTACCTGGTGTTGGTGAAAAAACAGCCAAGAAATTTCTTGCTGCTTATGGTAGTATGGAAGGTTTGTTTGAAAACACCCATGATTTAAAAGGAAAAATGAGAGAAAAGGTAGAAGCTAATCAAGAATTAGGCTTGCTTTCTAAAAAACTAGCAACCATTATGCTAGATGTTCCTGTTGAGTTAGAATTGGATAAATTGGTTTTTGAGCAACCCAATATTGAAGCTACTAAAGAAATTTTTACTGAATTAGAATTTCGTCGTTTAACGGAAAACTTCTTAAAAACATTTGCTCCTTCTGAAGAAACTACTGCTGCAGTAGAAATACCTAAAACAACAAAGACTAGTGCTGCAGGTCAATTTGATTTATTTGCAACTCCTGGTAGTGGAAGCGCTACTAAAGACACAAATATTAACGGTTTTAAAACCATTGAAAATACGAATCATTTCTATCAATTAATAGAAACACCTCTTTCAAGAAAATTATTGTTAGAGAAATTAATGCAACAAAATTCTGTGTGTTTTGATACTGAAACAACTGGATTAAAAGCCTTAGAAGTTGAGCTAATTGGAATTGCTTTTTCATGGGAAGCTGGTAAAGGCTATTATGTTTCATTTCCAGAAGATCAAGAACAAACAAAAGTTATCTTAGAAGAATTTCGTCCATTTTTTGAAGCTGAAATCATTGAGAAAATTGGTCATAATTTAAAATACGATATCAAAGTATTGTCAAATTACAACATGCCTGTAAAAGGGAAGTTGTTTGATACCATGATTGCGCATTACCTTATCAATCCTGATATGCGTCATAATATGGATGTACTTGCTGAAACCTACTTAAATTACCAACCTGTTTCTATTACAGAATTGATTGGTAAGAAAGGTAAAAATCAACTTTCAATGCGACAAGTTGAGTTACCAAAACAAACCGAATATGCAGTTGAAGATGCAGACATCACCTATCAATTAAAAGAGCACTTTTCTAAAGAGTTGGAAAGTGGTAATGTTACCAAGTTATTCAACGAAGTAGAAACACCATTAGTTTCTGTACTAACAGCTATGGAAATTGAAGGTATTAATTTAGATACTGACTTCTTAAAAACACTTTCGAAAGCCTTATCTAAAGACATCTCACAACTTGAGCAAAACATATACGAACAAGCCGGTGAAGAATTTAACATTGCATCTCCAAAGCAATTAGGACCTATTCTATTTGACAAGTTAAAACTGGTTGACAAACCTAAAAAGACTAAAACAGGGCAGTATTCTACAGCAGAAGATGTGCTTTCTTATTTAGCGAAAGATCATCAAATAGTTGCTGATATTTTAGAATATCGTCAGTATAAAAAACTACAAAGCACTTATGTTGATGCACTTCCTAATGAAATTAACCCTAAAACTGGGAGAGTACACACTGTATACGCTCAGGCTGTAGCAGCTACAGGACGCTTAAGTTCTAACAATCCAAACTTACAGAACATTCCTATCCGTACAAAACGTGGACAAGAAGTACGTAAAGCTTTTATTCCGAGAAATGAAGACTATGTATTGCTAGCGGCTGATTACAGTCAAATTGAATTACGAATTATCGCTGCTTTAAGTGAGGAAGAAACCATGATTAAAGCCTTTCAACATGGTGAAGACATTCACGCTTCTACTGCTGCAAAAGTATTTAATGTTCCTATTGAGGAAGTAACCCGCGAGCAACGTAGCAATGCTAAAACTGTAAACTTCGGAATTATTTATGGAGTTTCTGCTTTCGGATTGAGTAATCAAACCGATTTGTCTCGTAAAGAAGCAAAAGAGTTGATTGACACCTATTATGCAACCTATCCGAAACTACGAAATTATATTTCTAAGCAGGTAGATTTTGCTCGTGAACACGGATATGTGGAAACTGTTTTACATCGTCGCCGTTATTTAAAAGACATCAATTCTCGTAATGCTATTGTTCGTGGTGCTGCAGAAAGGAATGCGGTAAACGCTCCTATTCAGGGTTCTGCTGCCGACATCATTAAACTTGCCATGATTAATATTTACAAGCGATTTGAGCAAGAAAACTTCAAGTCGAAAATGTTACTACAAGTACACGATGAATTGGTATTTGATGCACATAAAGATGAATTAGATATTATTAAACCGATTATTAAACAGGAAATGGAAAACGCCTTTAAAATGAGCGTTCCGTTAGATGTTGAAATAGATACAGGAGCTAATTGGTTAGAGGCGCATTAAAGTTTAGTAATTGCCTTTGCTAAAATCTCTTTTACCTGAAGTTTTAAACTTTCAGGTTCAATGATTTTAGCATAATCTGAAAACACAATATACCATCTTGAAAAACTGTGTTCAACATAAGATGTCATGAATGTCATTTCCACTTGGTTTCCTTTTACTTTTTCAGAGACAAAACCGTGTTGCATTTTACTATTGTTAATATATCGCACCACGCTTTTATCAACAGAAATAACAACTTTTGTTTTTGGTGTGTTTTCATACTGGCTTCGGTATTCATCTAACGTAATATGTTCTCTAGTAAAATTATGTTGAGTTGATTTTATCGCTAGCATTCTATCGGTTCTAAACTGCCTGTAGTCGCTTCTTAAATGGCAAAAAGCCAATACATACCAAAACCCTGATTCGTGATAAATCCCCACAGGTTCCACAAAACGCTCAGAAGGTGTTTCTCTATTTACCGCCTGATATTTTAAAAACACCTGTCTTTTTTCTGCAATACTTTCAAATAATGTTTCAAGTGCATTTGGTAAACTATCGTTGAATAATTTATTTGTAGGATCCACCAATATTTGTGATTCTAAGGCAGAAATCCAATCTTTTTCACGACCACGCAACACTGATTTTAATTTCATCATGGCAGATTCGTAGTAATTCCCTAGTGATTTATCTACAAACTTCTGCATTAGTTTTTCGGCAGCCACAAAACTTCCTACTTCTTCTCTAGTAAACATAACAGGAGGCAAACGGTACCCTTCCATTATTGAATAACCAACACCAGCCTCACTTATTATAGGCACACCTGATGCTTCAAGCGTTCGTATATCACGATAAATGGTACGTAAGCTTACCTCAAATCTATCAGCCAATTCTTGTGCTTTTACTATACGTTTAGATTGTAACTGAATAAGTATTGCCACAATTCTATCAAAACGTTTTACCGTGTCTAAACTCATAATGCTAACATATTTCCCAAAGATAGGATTTCAGGCTGAAGTATTTTTTAAATTTTAGCTTCAACATAATAACTATACTTTATACAAAGTAACATACAGTAAGTGACAACCGCTTGTCAATAGACATTTTTAAAATTTATTTTTTCCTACTGACATAAAGCTGTCACCACCCCATATTAATTTTGATTTCAAATAATAAAAATTACAATTATGGAATCAACAACAAGCACATTATTAGAACAAGTAATTACACCTTCTGAGTTATTAGCACATTGGCAAGGACATCGAGGTTTAACCCGAAGAACTATTGAAGCTTTTCCTGAGGAAGCCTTTTTTAATTACTCTATAGGAGGTATGCGTACTTTTGCTGATATGGTTATGGAACTTTTAGGTATAGCTGGTCCAGGTATTAAAGAAATTGCTACTGGAGAAATTCAAGAATTAATTGAAGAGGTTGACCACGGCAACAAAAAAGAAAAAATTCTTGAACTCTGGGACAAGACTACTGACGAAATAAACACTTATTGGACTAAGATAAAACCAGAGCAGTTTCAACAAAACATTAAAATCTTTGGTCAATATGAAGGTACGGTTTGGTCATCAATATTCTATTTTATTGACAATGAAATCCATCATCGCGGACAAGCCTATGTGTATTTGCGCGCTTTAGATATTGAACCTCCATATTTTTATGAACGTTAATCTAACTAAAATGAAAACAGTTTTGGTATTTAAGACATCCATTACAAAAAACAATGAAATTAAAATTGTTCAACCTACTTTAAATCGTTTGATTACCAAAAATGACCGCTGGAATTTTGACTTAGAAGATTGCGATAATATTCTTCGGGTAGAGACTCAAATGATTAAAGCTGATGCCATTTTAAAAGCAATACAACATCATGGTTTTTATTGTGAAGAATTGTTGTAAAAACAGTAATATTTTCTAGAAACAGTAAATATAATGTAAATAAGAAACCGAATGAAGAAACTAATTGCTTCTCTATTCGGTTTCTTTACTCTTTCAAGATGATATTATCTATTTTATTACAAATGTTTCGTTTTGTATCCAATTAGCCCTTAGTTTAAATACAGTTTCTAAATAGATAATTTGCTCTGGCTCTTTTCTTAATAAGAAATTTCCAGTATCCCACATACGATTATTATTTTCATCAACTATAGCTCTAACACTATATTCCTTGGGTTCTAGTAAGATAAATTCTATCTTTTTAGAAGAAGTAAGATACCTTTTTTCTACAACCTTATCTTGACTTAATAATTCAATAATAACAGGATATTCTGTTTCGTTTTTAACATCCAAAACAATATTTCCATAATCTTCCACAGTACGCGTTGTGAATTTATAATCTAACGTATCGTTTGTAGTTTCAAAAACATCAGTTATTCCTTTAGGTAAGCCTTTAAAAATGTATCCATATTTAGGTTTCTTTTCAAACAATACAGCTAGTTTATTAATCGACTGCTTTTGCAATTCAAAAGGTACATCAACAGTATCTTTATCTATCAATGAAAACTTCGATTTATCAAAAGAAACAATTGGGTTATTTGTTTTAATAAACATAGTATCTTTCAGGTTAAGAACTCCACTTACACTAGATGACACAGATAAAGAGTCAATTTTCTTTTTTCTTAAAAACACTGTAACAGTATCTTTAAAATTCTGATTATTTACTATAAAATTCAATGAATCTCTCTCTACAGGTGTATACCAATAATTGAGTGTATCTTTATCTTCCTCAAACTGAGTAAACGACTTGTAATCTTGCGGAACTTCCGATAACAGTTCAATACTCATATCTTCCTGCTTCCCTTCAAAACCAAACTGAATTTTTCCTTTTGTTACTTCTTTTCCTCTTTTAAACTCATATGGCTGAATTTCTTTAAAAAAACGAATAGGTTTGTTTAGCAAAGTATCTTTTGGTAACGTAATTGTATCTACTACAAAACCAATTTTATCTGTTCTACTATTAAAAATATAATCACTTGAAGGCTCTTTTAATGCTAGCATTAAATATTTTCCTTCACGTAAATTACTAAACTCAAAATTTGTAGAATCTAGCGTGCTTGTTACATAATTTGGCTTTTTCTTAAAAACAATAGAATCGTTGTAGGTACTATCAATCTTATATAACAAAACACTAACTTCTTTCACCTCTTTTTTATCAAAAGCATCAGCTACTGCACCTTTAATTTTTAAAGAATCAATATAGTCTCCTGTTGAAAACACATACTTAAAGCTCTCTAACTTGTTGTTTTCGTTGTTATCTTGAACTGCATTTCCAAAGTTAAAAGTATAGGTGGTATTTTTCTGTAACGTATCTAATATTTTAATATTAATATACTTACTTGGTGTTCCTTGTGGTGTAATTAACGGTGGATTTTTCATTGGCGGAGAAACTACCAACTGTTTTTGTAGGTCTTTTAAAACAATATACTCATCAAAATAAATACGAATGTTATCATCTTTAAAATGAATAGTTTCATAAGGAGGATTTGCAGTAACCATTATTGGTGCGGTTTCATCCTTCGGACCTCCTTCTGGTCGTCCTTTACGTGCACAACTACTTATTAAAAAAGCGAAAAGAGTTACTAAAATAAAGTGTTTATTTTTCACAAATTATTGGTTTAAAATCCATTTTCAAAAGTAGTAAATTAAGATGGAATGATATTAGTCTTTTTGTGTATACGCCATTGTAGCAACACTTATCTTTATGTTTTGCGTTTTTAAAAGTTCGTTTGCACAAGCTTCTAATGTTGCTCCTGTTGTAATAACATCATCAATAAGTAAAATATGTTTATTTTCAAAAAGTGTTGTATCAACAAGTTTAAACTTTGTTTTGTTATTAGAAAACCGTTCAAATCGTTGTTTTAATGTTTGCGTTTTAGTTTTGGAAGTTCTTATAAGAATATCTGGCTTATACTCTACATTCAAAATATCACTTAATCGTTTTCCAAACATGGTTACTTGATTATATCCTCTACTTTTAAGCTTTTTTAAATGTAATGGTACTGGAATAATATAGTCTATATCTATAAAAGTATTTAATGTTTTTAATCGTTCTCCAAACCAGTCAGCAATAAATATTCCAATTTCTGGCTGATTTTTATACTTTAATTGATGGATCAATTTTTGGGTAACTCCTTTCTTCCTGTAAAAAAGAAAAGAATGTACTGCTTGTATTGGTACTTTCCCATAAAAATTTGACATTAATGTAACATTTATATGCTTATTATCGTCTATAATTGGCAAGTCGTTTTTACAAATAACACAGAGAAGTGTTTCATTTTGTAATAACGTTTTTTCACAATTTACACATAATTTGGGGTAGAATAAGTAGAATATCTCTTTTAAAAATTGCATCTTTACAAGCCTTTTTTAACATAGGAAGATACAAAAAACAACAATAAATTATATTTTGAGTAAAAAGTTTAATTTTTTTAAAGAAGCTGTAAAAAATTACAAAACATCAGGCACAGTTGTTCCAAGCTCTAGATACCTAGCTAACAAGATGCTAAAAGAAATTGATTTTAAATCTGCTGAAGTTATTGTAGAGTTAGGACCTGGAAACGGAGCCATAACACAATATTTACTAAAAAAACTTCAACCCAACACCATATTAATATGTTTTGAAATAAATGATGCTTTCTATAGAGAATTAAAAAAAATACAACATCCACAATTAGTTGTTTTAAAGGCTTCTGCAGAAAACATAAAACTTGAAATACAAAAGCTTGGTTTTTCAAAAGCCAACTACATTGTTTCTAGCTTGCCCCTTACCATAATCCCAAAAGAAATATCGCACGCTATCTTAACAAAAAGCTATAACTTTTTAGCTCCATCAGGACTATTTATTCAATATCAGTATAGCTTAACTTACTACAAAAAACTAAAAGAAGTTTTTGGAGACAACATAAATTTGAGCTTTGAACCATTAAACTTTCCACCTGCTTTTATTTATAAATGTGTTAAAAAATAAATAGTATATTAGCACAGAGCGTCCCCTTTTTTTATACCCTTTAAAATGATGATAGTCTCAAAAATAAAAAATAATAGTTTTGTTGCCTTCTTAATTTTACTAATACTTGTTATTGGTTTTTTGTCTTATCAAAATGCTAGAGACTATTCTGAACTCAAGGCAGTTTTTGAACTTGAAAAAAAAGAACTAGAGGGCGAATTAACAAACATTATTGAGGATTATGAAGAAGCTAGCTATAAAAAAAATGAATATTCATTAAAGCTAAAAGGTGGGCTTAACAAAGTAATTCAACTAAGAGATTCTATTAAAAACCTAAAACAAGTAGACTATAAATTTATTGGGTATTTTAGGAAGAGAACAAAAGTACTTATTGAAGAAAACAAAAAGCTTTTTACTGAAGTAAGTCACTTAAACACTATAAATAACAAACTAATTATAAAGAACGATAGCGTTAAAGAAGCATTATTAATAAAAGAAAAACAAAACACTAAACTTACCAACATAAATCGTTTTTTAAGTAATGAAAAGTTAGCTTTAAAGAAAAAAATAGCCACTGCTGAACTTATTGAAGTTTCTTCTATAAAAGCAGAGGCAATGAGAAAAAAAAGAAACGGAAAGTTTACATCTACTTCAAAATCGACAAAAGTAAGTGCTTTTAAAATAGAGTTTGAGTTAATGCAAAATAAAGTAACACCACCTGGTTTAAAAGAAGTTTACATTCAAATAACAGATATGAATAAAAATGTGATTGCCCCATATAAAGAAGTAAATTTACAAAACAATAAAAAAATATGGTGTAGTGATATTTTAATAGCTGAATACAATAACGAACAACTATCTATGATTTCTTTTATCAATATAAAAAATAAAATTAATGCAGGAATATACCATATAAATACATTTGTGAACGGTATTTATACTGGTAATAAATCTCTAGCATTAAAGTAAAACACCCCTTAATAAATAACTTAATATAATCAATTTCCCCTTAACTTATGAATCAACAAAAAACCAAAAATGTTTTAATTTTAGTATTAATTATCTTATTACTTTTCCTATTTTTTTATTCTCATCAAAAATCAAATGAAAATGAAAACCTTCAAAATATTTTTTTAGAAGAAAAAGCTGAGTTACAACAAGATCTAGACGAAATGATTAAAGATTACACAGATGTTGTTGTTGGTAAAAAACGTTTAGCTGACAGGTTAGAAGTAGAGCTAATTAAAATGAAGAACTTAAGAGACTCAATAAAGCTCTTAAAATCTGATAACTTTGGACTTATAAGAAAGTACAGAAGTAGAATTGCTAGCTTAGAACGTGAGAATAAGAAACTTTTCATTCAGATAGATTCTTTAAACAGTGCGAATGATGCTTTAACACAAGAAAATGTTATTGCTAATGAAATTTTACAACAAAAAGATAGTGTAAATGAAACTCTAACAGAAAAAAACAAAGAATTAGAGGCAAAAGTAGCTATTGGTGGAATTATTAAAACTAGTCCAGTAAAAGCTATTGCAATGAAAGAACGAAGTAGTGGAAAGCTAACCTCTACAAGTAGATCTAGTAGAACTGATGCTTTTAGAATTAATTTCGATTTGTTAGAAAACCCAATTACTAGTGCTGGTGAAAAACGCGTATACATTCAAATTATTGATGAAAACAAAAATGTAATCGCTCCTAAAGGTAAAACTGACTTAAAAAACGGACAAAAAGTTCAATACACAGACTCTTTAGAAGTTAACTACAACAATAACCGTTTAAGTCTTGTATCTTTAATATTAGTAAACAGAGACGATATTAAAAAAGGAAAGTATATAATTAGTGCTTTTGTTGATGGTGTTTACTCTGGAAATACAACAATAAAGCTAAGATAGAACCATAACTATTAATTATTAATAAAAAAGTGAAGAGCTTAATTTATTCTTCACTTTTTTCTTTTTCCATACCTTTAGTTTAAATCCTTATTTTATTTTTGCAATATGGCAAAACAAGAAGATCAATTTAAAAAAGTATTATCACACGCAAAAGAATACGGTTATGTATTTCAATCATCTGAAATTTACGATGGTTTAAGCGCAGTGTATGATTATGCTCAAAACGGAGTAGAATTAAAGAAGAATATTCGTGATTATTGGTGGAAAGCAATGGTGCAAATGCATGAAAACATTGTAGGTATTGACGCTTCAATACTAATGCACCCAACTACTTGGAAAGCCTCAGGCCACGTTGATGCTTTCAACGACCCTTTAATTGATAACAAAGATTCTAAAAAACGCTATAGAGCTGATGTTTTAGTTGAAGATTTTAGAGAAAAAATCAACGAAAAAATTCAAAAAGATATAACCAAAGCAAAAAAACGTTTTGGTGAAGCTTTTAATGAAGATGAATTTAGAAGTACAAACCCTAATGTTTTAAGACGTCAAAAACAAATTGACGAGATAACAGTTGAACTAACTAGAGTTCAAGAAGAAAACGATTTAGAAGGGTTTAGAAATTTAATTATAGACTTAGGCATTACATGTCCTGTTTCTGGTTCTAAAAACTGGACAGAAGTTAAGCAATTTAACTTAATGTTTGGAACGCAATTAGGAGCGTCAGCAGATAGTTCAACGCAAGTATATTTACGTCCTGAAACTGCACAAGGTATTTTTGTAAACTTCTTAAATGTACAAAAAACTGGACGTATGAAAATTCCTTTCGGAATTGCACAAACTGGTAAAGCTTTTCGTAATGAAATCGTTGCGCGCCAATTTATTTTTAGACAACGAGAGTTTGAGCAAATGGAAATGCAATTTTTTGTAAAGCCAGGAACTCAAAAAGAATGGTATGAAAAGTGGAAAGAAACTCGTTTAAAGTGGCATATGTCTTTAGGAATGGGAGAAGAAAATTATCGTTTTCACGATCATGACAAATTAGCACATTATGCTGATGCCGCTGCTGATATTGAATTTAAATTTCCTTTTGGGTTCAAAGAATTAGAAGGAATCCATTCTCGTACTGATTTTGACTTAAGTCAACATGAGAAATTCTCTGGAAAAAAACTACAGTACTTTGACCACGAGGACAACACTAGTTATGTACCATACGTAATTGAAACTTCTATTGGTTTAGACAGAATGTTCTTAGCTGTTTTCTCTAACTCTTTACAAGAAGAGGAGCTAGAAAATGGTTCAACAAGAACTGTTTTAAAGTTGCCTGCAGTTTTGGCACCAACCAAAGCAGCTATTTTACCATTAGTTAAAAAAGATGGTTTACCAGAAATCGCTCGTAAAATTGTTAACGATTTAAAATGGGACTTCAATGTTGTTTATGATGAAAAAGATGCTGTTGGAAGAAGGTATCGTCGTCAAGATGCTGTTGGTACACCTTTCTGTATTACGGTAGATCATGATACTATAGAAGACAACACTGTTACCATTCGTCATAGAGATACTATGGAGCAAAAACGAGTTAAAATAGAAGATTTAAGCAATATTATTAAACAAGAGGTAGATGTACGCTCTTGGTTACAAAAAACGGAAGCATAAATCTAAAAAACGTCAAAATAAAGCAAGAATCCTAAACGTAACTGTTTAGGATTTTTACTTTTGCAATAGTAAATAACTTCTCTTGAAATAAATACGAATGAAAACTATACTTAAAATATTATTCATCATCTTTTTACTTTGGATGATAACTGGTGCTTACCTTTTAAACACAGAGCACCCTAAAGCACAAGTAGTAATAGGACTAGGTGTTTTATACATGTCTTTTATATTAATGCCTTTATTTATCTACTATAGATATAAAGATGGTAAGTATAAAAAATATATTATCAACTCTGATAAAGACAAAAAAAAAGCTAAAGATTAATCTTCAGCTTTTTTACTTTATTTTGCTCTCTATTGTAAGGTAGGTGAGTAATTTGTTGGGTAATCATCTGGTTTAGCTAAACCGTCTTTACCTAAGGTAAAGTTAGATCCGTATGTAGCATCAATAGCAGCTAACATTTTATTAGCCATTAACGCATATCCTCTAGCTGTTAAATGAATTCCATCTAAACCAACTAAACCACCTGTTACTAAACTAGTATTCATATTATAATTCCCAAACTCTAATCCAGTAGTAGAAGCTTCTTGTAAAATAGCTTTAAAATCTACAAAAGCCAACCCTTTTGCTTCAGCCACCGATTTAATAGTTGCATTATAAGAATCCGTAGCATTCTTAACTCTACTTACCTCATCTTTTGTTAATACCCATTTATCTTCAAGAGGTAATGAAACTCCTTCTACAGAAAACATTCCTGCTAGTTCTTGTGATAAACCTTGTGACATTAAAAACGCAACTGAATCTGTATTAACTTCACCTATAATCGCACTACTTGGTAATACTAATAAGTCTTCTTCTGTTGCTTGTCTTGCTTGACCGTAATAAGTACCTAATAAACCTGCTACTTTTTGTAATGTAGTTGCATCAGTAGGTAATCCAAAACTTGCCACAAAAGGAGGGAAAGTAGGACTTGCTAATAAAGCTCCAACAATTTGAGCTGTCTTATTATCTAAAGACTCATCTTTAATTACAACTGCATTTGCAGCATCTGTGGTAAAAACAATTGATCTTTCTGGAACACCAATTGCTTCAAAAACTCCGTTAATAGCCCCAAAAACATTATTTAATGTTGGTATTTGCGCTCCAAAATCAGGGTTACTAGGATCTAATGGCGCATAAGGAACTGTTGTAAAGTAAGGTAACGATGTTATATAAGGTAAATTAGCTACGACTCCTTTTCTATCTCCCGCTGCTAAAGCATCAACGGTACTTGAAAAAACAGAAGCAAAAAGATTTGAATTAGTAATATCATTTGCTCCATAACTTGTTGGGTCTAAGTTTCCTGTTTCATTATGATCTTCTCCTACACCACCAGCTATAGAGTATCCTAAAACATCATTTCCTCCTATTTCAGATAATGTAAAAAATGTTGGTTGCTGTACTAATACATCTTGTATAACACTTGCCATAGGGTTAGATGCCATTCTTACATAATAAGGGTTTGCATTTGGTAAAGCTGCTAATGCTCCATAACCTTCTACTCCTAGGTGAAAGCTTTTTAATCCAGGGATTCCCATGTTATTATATGGTCCCGTTTGTATATTACTTATCTCTGTTGTAGGTGTTTTTGATAACCTTGCTGGCCCATCACCATTAAAATAAAACCTTGGCTCTCCTTTTTCTTCTCCTCCTATTAAAAAACCACCTATGTTATCATTCATTAAAGGTTGTGTAAAATCGCCTCCGCCAACCATAGCAAATTTACTAGCTAAGATATTTGGAAAAGAGTTCTCTTGAGAAGATTTAAATAAAGCCCCATCTGAAAATCCTGCTGTAAAAGAGGCTCCTACTGCTACATATTTAGAAAAATCTACACTACCAGCTTCTAGTGTTACATTGTTTTCCGCTTCTCCTTTAATCTCAGGTAATGTATTATCTACGTCACAGGCGGCTAACCCTAAAAATAACGCAGACAAAAAAGTATATTTAATTGTATTTTTCATTGTTTCTTTTTTAGTTATTGATAGTCCAAGAAATGTAATATTGAGAACCTACAGCTCCTACTCCTGGCGCACTTAAGTATTCTTCACCTGTTAAATTAGATCCTCCTACTTTAAATACTGATTTAATTGAAGGAACAGAATAATTAATTTGAGCATCAAGAACTGTTCTTTCTTCAATTGTTCCTTCTAAGAAAGTAGACTGCCAATAAAATTCATTTTGCCAACGAGCACTTACATTAAATCCAAAGTTTTCAAATAAATTTGTATGTCCAAATTGCATTTTTACTTTATGCTCTGGTGTGTTAAATCCAGCTTCAAAATCAGGATCAGAAGCTTGATCAAAATCAAACTTAGACCATGTATAGTTTAACCCAACATCAAACCCGTTAAATACTTTTGTGTTTAATCCTAACCCTACTCCATAAGAATTAACATCTGCCGTTGAATTTGTTTTTACACTAAATGTTCTTACTAAGTCTCTATTAGTTAAGTTATTTATGGTAGCTGGCGTATTTGGGTCTACTAGTACAACTACATCTTTATTAGAAATAAAGTCAGAATACATATTATAATATGTACTAAAATCAATAGATAGTTTGTTTTCTCCTAAGGGAAGTGCTGCACGATATCCAACTTCAAAAGATTTAACTTTTTCTGGCTGCACTAAAGCTGTCTTAACTAATGTAGGGTCAGGAATATTTGGATTATTCGCTTTTCTACTAATTGAAGCAGCAGAATACCCTCTATTAAGAGCATCTTGACCCGTTAAAGTAAATGTTCCTGTAGTTGTTTGAACAGCAGTTGAAAAACGATCAATATTGTCAGGAGCTGTTCCTAAAATAAAGCCTGCTCCTGTTGCCAAACCAATATACTGATCTTGGGTAGTTGGGTTACGGAAACCTGTTTGGAAAGACGCTCTAAAGTTATGGTTCTTGTTTTCTCCTGCTGCATAGGCTAAAGAGACTCTTGGTGTAACATTTCCATCAAAATTATCAGACTTATCATAACGGATAGATCCTGTAAACTTCAAACGGTCATCCATCATTTTTTTCTGAACTTGTGTATATACACCGTACTCTCCATATTTAATAGGCCCATCACTATCAGTATAAATAGTACCAAAAGAGTTAAGCTTGTACTGCCTGTAAGAACCTCCTACTTGAACTTCAGCCCAATCAATGTAATCACGTAAGTTTAAGTTTGCATCTGCATGATAGTAACTTGTATTATCTCTAAATCTAGACCCTGTCATTAAATCTGGATCAGCAGTTACTTCATTAAATAGTCTTGTAAACTCAGCAGAACCTGCTTCTGGTCTGTTCCTATCAGCAAAAGCTCTTGCTTGATTATGATTGCTTGCCTGTACTCCAGGAACGGATCCTAAATACGCAGCTGCATATTCTCCAAACCAAACTGAGTTCTCTTTCCATTTACTGTTTATATTTATTGCAGCAAAACGAGTATCATAAGAATCTCCAGCGTCTTCACCTGCATAATACCCTCTTACAAAAAAGTTTTTACCTCTTACTTCTAATTTATGTTGCTCCATAAAGAAGTTAGCAAGATTATAACGGTTTTGTCCTTGATAAATGGTATTACCTGTACCGTATTTTGAATTCCAAATTATTTCAACACGGTCATTTCCCAATGGACGGTAATGAATAGCTCCATTAAACTTTACACTTTTAGCTTCGTTAGACATTAAGTCTACTTCTCTATACCCTGTTCTACTAACATTTCCTATTGCTCCTCCCAAATTAACAGATACTTCATCTCCATATATATTTGCTCCATCATAATTTGGATCATCAGTATGACTCATACCTGGAATATATGTACCACCGATACCTGTTGTGTTTCTATAATCAGTTGCATGCCATTCTTCTCCTTTTAAGTAAGAAAAACTAGCTTTAACAGCAAAATAATCATCAAAAGCATGTGCCATTTTAATTGTAGCATCATAATATCCATTATCTCCTGCTGCTTCTTGACTTGTTAAGCCTGTTTTTAGACCAACACTAATACCTTGCTCGTTAAACGGGTTCTCACTACGCATTAACATAATACCGTTAAAAGCATTAGCTCCATATAAAGCTGAAGCTGCTCCTGGTAAAATTTCAACGCTTTTTACATCTACTTCAGAGATTCCCAATAAGTTTCCTATGGCAAAATTTAATGCTGGTGAAGCATTATCCATACCATCAACTAACTGTACAAAACGCTCATTACCAAAGGTAGCAAAACCACGTGTATTTACTGTTTTAAATGTTAAGCCTCCTGAGTTAATATCAACTCCTTTTAAATTTTCTAATCCATCATAATATGAAGCAGAAGCTGTATTCTTTATTGCTCTTGAATCAAAACGCTCAATTGTTACAGGTGATTCCATAACTCGTTCTGGAGTCCTTGAAGCTGATACAACTACCTCATCTAAAGAGGTTGCGTTTTCTGTTAAGCTAATTTCAACAACTTGGTTGTTTTTTGTTATCTCAACTGTTTTTGTTTGATACCCTAAGGAAGAAATTTCAATAGTAAACGGAGGAGTATCTGTTACCGTCATTGTAAATTTACCATCAAAATCAGTAGACGTTCCTACTGTCTTTCTCGAAACTTTAATGTTTGCTCCCGGTAATGGTCCGCCAAGCGAAGCATCACTAACCGTACCTGTAATGGTAGTTTGAGCAACCATTATTGCTGTACCAAATAGCACAAATGCAACAAGTAATAGTTTTTTCATCATAATGTAAAGTAATTTGTTAACTGTAGTGCAAAATACAATTTTTTTTCATTTACAGAATATTTACCCTGTTTTTTTACAGTTATACTAATTATATATCGAAAAACTTACCAAAAACAAATTTTACATTTTATTTAAATTTTTATTATTTATCATCTCATACAAATTGTATTTTTGCTTAAATTTATTAGTTATCTTGGAAGTTATACATTCTCTTTTTGACCTTAACCCTTCTCAAAAAACAATAATCACCATCGGTACTTTTGATGGAGTGCATATTGGGCATCAAAAGATTATTGAAAAGTTAGTTAGTGAAGCAAAAGCTAGTAATAAAAAGTCGGTGTTACTAACATTTTTTCCTCACCCAAGAATGGTATTACAAAAAGATGTTTCTATTAAGTTAATCAATACTATTACCGAAAAAGCTCAACACCTAGAAAAATTAGGGTTAGATTATTTAATAATTCATCCTTTTAGTAAAGAGTTTTCAAGACTTACCGCTTTAGATTTTGTTCGTGATATTTTAGTTAATCAACTAAATATTTCTAAACTGATTATTGGTTACGATCACCATTTTGGTAAAAATAGAGAAGGTAATATTGAACAATTAACAGAGTATTCTCATTTATATGATTTTACTGTTCAAGAAATTCCCGCTCAAGATATTGATGATGTATCAGTTAGTTCTACCAAAATTAGAAAAGCTCTTGCTAACGGGCATTTAAAAACAGCTAATAATTACTTGGGATATAATTTTTCTCTTACTGGAAAAGTTGTGAATGGCAAACAACTAGGAGGAAAAATAGGTTTCCCTACCGCAAATATTGATATCCCTGAAGATTATAAATTAATTCCTAAAACAGGTGTTTATATAATAAAATCTATTATTGAAAACACTACTATTTATGGAATGATGAATATTGGTAATCGACCAACAGTTGACGGTGAACACCAAACAATTGAAGTACACTATTTCAATTTTAACCAAAATCTATATTGTAAAGAATTAACTATTGAATTACTTTACTATTTAAGAAATGAACAAAAATTTGATTCTGTTTCTTGTTTAATTTCTCAACTGAAAAAAGATAAACAGAATTCGTTACTTTTTCTAAAAAGTTACGTCAAACCCTAACCTTAAAACTATACTTAAAGCCCCCCGGTTTCAAATATTTTTAGAATTAGTATTATTGACGTAACTACACGCAAAGTTAATTTTTTTAACCCCTATATAATGACAAGTATGTCATTATGTATTTCATATGTTTTTAAGAATTTGTATCAAAAAAAGAATGATGCTGTCAAAAAAAGAGGTTACTTTAAAAAAGGTAGCACTTTGTGTAAAAGCTTTAAGAGAAGAATACCACATTACTTCAAGTGAATTTTATATTGATACTGGAATACACCTAGCTAGAATAGAACAAGGAAAAACAAATGTTACTATCACCACTCTTCAAAAAATATGCGACTATTTTAATATTACTTTATCTGACTTCTTTGTAATGCTCGAAGAAATTTAGTACACAAAACACATTGCTTAAGTCTATAGCTTCTTTTATCTTTGCTTTTCTTAAAAAATTAAAAAGATGTTACAGGTTCAGTTTATTAGAGAAAACAAACAAACTGTTTTAGACGGATTAGCAAAACGTAATTTTGCTAATGCCGAAACAATTATTGAAGAAGTATTAACTGCTGATGAAACGCGTAGAACTACACAAGTTTCTTTAGACACTATTTTAGCTGAATCTAACAAAATATCCAAAGAAATTGGCGGGCTTTTTAAGTCTGGTAAAGTTGAAGAAGCAAATCAACTAAAAGCAAAAACAGGTGAATTAAAAGAGCAATCTAAACAGTTAACAGAAGAATTAAATTCAGCTGCAGAGAAATTAAACGAATTATTATATCAAATCCCTAATATTCCTCACCCATCAGTAAAAGCAGGAAAGAATGAAGAAGATAATGAAGAAGTTTTTAAAGAAGGTATTGTTCCTAATTTAGGAGAAAATGCATTACCTCACTGGGAATTAGCGAAGAAATATGATATTATTGATTTTGATTTAGGTGCTAAAATTACGGGTGCAGGTTTTCCTGTTTATAAAGGAAAAGGAGCTCGTTTACAACGTGCTTTAATCAACTATTTTTTAGATAAAAATACCGCTGCTGGGTATAACGAAGTACAGGTTCCTCATTTAGTAAATGAAGCTTCTGGTTTTGGAACAGGACAATTACCTGACAAAGAAGGACAAATGTACCATGTAACTGGAGATAACTTATATTTGATTCCTACTGCTGAGGTTCCAATAACTAATATGTTTAGAGGCGATTTAGTTAAAGAGGCTGATTTACCTATTGCAGTTACAGGTTACACTCCTTGTTTTCGTCGAGAAGCAGGAAGTTATGGAGCGCATGTTCGTGGATTAAATCGTTTACATCAATTTGATAAAGTTGAGATTGTTCGTGTTGAGCACCCTGACAATTCATACAATGCTTTAAACGGAATGGTAGAACACATTAAAGATATTTTACGTGAGTTAAAATTACCATATCGTATTTTACGCTTATGTGGTGGAGATACAGGGTTTACTTCTGCCTTAACATTCGATTTTGAATTATACTCAACAGCACAAGAGCGTTGGTTAGAAATTAGTTCTGCTTCAAATTTTGAAACTTTTCAAGCAAACCGTTTAAAGTTACGCTTCAAAAATAAAGAAGGTAAAAGTCAATTAGTACATACACTAAATGGTAGTTCTTTAGCTTTACCTCGTGTATTAGCTGGTATTTTAGAAAACTACCAAACTGAAAATGGAATTAAAATTCCTGAAGTACTAGTTCCTTATTGTGGTTTTGATATAATTGATTAATCAATTATAATATAAAAAATGAAAAAACCCCAAGCCTCAATTACGATGCTTGGGATTTTTAATTAATCAATCCCCATTGAAAAAAATATGTTTAATTGGCAACTACTGCTACCATTAATCTCTTGTATTTATTCATTTCTAACAAAGCTTCAAAATACTGAGGTATTTGCCCTTTTCTCATAAATTCATTTGCATTCTGCTTTGCTAACTCATATTGTGTCGTAAAATTTCTCATAGTTTACACTGTTTAGTTGTTTTATTAATAAGACAAAGTTCGTGCCAAAATGTTACACTTCTATTTAAAAAAGCATCTCTTTTAATAGTATTTTAACAATTATGTTCTGTATTTTTGGTAGATAAAACCGCTCTTAGCTGAATTAAACATAAAGCAAAACGCTTAAACTTTTCCAAAATGAAGAAAATCATTATTCTATTTAATTTACTCATTTTAAGCTTATTTTGTCACGCACAACAAAATGAGTTTATTATTGCTGAAAATTATTTTAGAAATAATGAGTATGAAAAAGCCATTCAATTATACAAAAGGCTGTATGATCAAAGCCCCTATAATACAACCTATTTAAAAAAACTAATTACTTGTTATCAAGAAACAGAACAATTTATAGCTGCTGAAAATTTACTCACTCAAAAACTAAAAGAACGCCCCAATTTATCTTACTTATATGTAATTCTAGGTTATAATAGTGAACGACAAGAAAAAATAGAAGATGCTAATGAATACTATCAAAAAGCAATTGAGTCCATTAATAAAAAAGCTAATTATGGTTCTTTAATAGCTGGTTTATTTAAAAATTACAGCAAGTTAGATTTAGCTATTGAAGCTTTTAATAAAGTAATGGAAATTAACCCAAAAGCTAATTATGGATTTCAATTAGCACAAATTTATGGTGAAAAAGGAGATTTTGAACAAATGTTCAAGTCGTATATTGATTTGGTTGATAAAAACGAAGGCTACCTCAACAACGTAAAACGTTATACTGGTAAATATTTAACTGATGATAGCGAAGAGGAAAATAACATTTTGTTTAAAAAAGCACTATTACGAAAGTCAATAAGTAACCCTAAAGATATTTGGAACGATTTACTTTCTTGGTTATTTATTAGGCAAAAACAATACAGCAAAGCCCTTATTCAAAACAAAGCATTACTTGCAAGAAACCCTGATAATTTGGGTAAAATTAATGATTTAGGTAAAATAGCTTTAGAGAATAAAGACTATGAAACTGCAAAAGAGTGCTTTGATCTTATTATTGAGAAAACGAATTACCCAAGAGATAAGTTCAATGCCATAAACAACAACCTAAAAATAGCAATTGAGACAAAACAACCTGATGTAGAAGAGCGTTTTAATTCCATCTTCAAAGAATACGGAATTAACTCAAAAACACTTTTCACACAAATAGAGTATGCTAATTACTTAACCTTTACAAAAAACAATCCAGAAGAAGCATCTATCATTTTAAAGAATGCCTTAAACTTTACCAATTCAAAATTTATAAAAGCAACTATAAAACTTAAACTTGGTGATGTTTTTGTTTATATGGGTAAGTTTAACAAAGGGCTAATTTATTTTTCTCAAGTTCAAACACTGTTCAAAAATAATTACATAGGTCAAGAAGCCCGCTTTAAAGTAGCTCAAGCTTCCTACTTTAAAAATGATTTTACTTGGGCAAAAGCTCAACTAAAAGTTCTAAAAGGATCTGCTACACAGCTTATTGCCAATGATGCTGCCGATTTGTTCTTAACAATTTCAGATAACGAGCCTAAAGATAGCATTGGTACAGGTTTAAAAGAATATGCGAAAGCTGATTTATTAGCTTATCAAAATAAAAATGACGAAGCAATAGCTATTTTAAGTAATATAATTACTAATTACAGTGGGCAACCTATTGAAGATGAAGCCTTATTTAAACAAGCTCAATTATTTGTTAAAAAGAAACAATATGATAAGGCTATTTTAAATTACACTAAAATAATAGTCCTAGATAAAAAAGGCATTTACGTTGACGATGTATATTATCACATGGCTGAATTATATAATAACGAATTAAATAACTTAGAAAAGGCTAAAGAATACTATCAAAAGATTATTTTTGACCACCCGTCGAGTATCTACCTAGTAGAAGCTCGAAAAAAATTTAGAAAATTAAGAGGAGACGATATTTAATAAACCAAGTTTGAAAATTTATCAATTACTTTATTTTCAAACTTCCAAATTAAAAGAAATGTACATATACAACGTAACAATAAATATAGACGAAAGTATACATGCAGAATGGTTAACATGGATTGAAAGCCATATACCTGAAGTATTAGCTACAGGACACTTTTTAAGTGCTAAAATGACACAAGTGTTGGTTGAGGAAGAAATGGGAGGTATTACCTACTCTATTCAATATACCGCGAAAACACGTGAAGATTTAGATAATTATTATAAACATAGCGCAGACAAACTACGTAATGACGGATTAAAAAAGTTTGCTGATAAAATGCTTGCTTTTCGAACTGAATTGAAAATAGTAAATGAATTTTATCCTACAGTGAATAGTAATTAAAAATGCCTAAATTTTTATTCTATATAATATACTTATGTGCTTTTCTATCAATTATAGGTATTCTAAAAAATAGTTTATCTGCCATAGAAAAGAGTGATGCAGTAAGAATGCGTAATTGGCATAAAATCAAAGCTACCATAAAAAAAATTAGTCTTGAAGAGAAACCTGATTTTTCACTTGATAAAGAATTTCAAGATGTTTTTACTATTGATAAATGTGACCTTGTTTACAGCTATGTTATTGATGGTGAAAATTATGAAAGCTCTACTTTAGGAGTTAACAAAGAAGATTATAACTCTTCTTTCCAAAGAAACCTATATAATAAACTTCGAAATGTTAAACAGTTTTATATTTATGTTAATCCAAAAAAACCAACAGAAGTTTCTTTAGTTAAGAATAATTATGCTTACAATGAGTTAGGGAATTCTATAATATGTTTTTCTTTTTTTCTCATTTTATCATATCTAATTTATAGATTCAAGAAATACCCTCCTGATTATATCGCTAACCAAATTAAAATATTAAAAGTATGATTTTTGTTTTTATTGGTTTAGCCATATTCATATTAGGTATTATTTTAATATTAATTGATCACAGTGCAAAATATTGGAAAGAGACTTATGGTTATGTTACCAAGTCTGAACTAAATAGAAGTTATCACACTGATACGGATGGAAGTGATTATTATCACTATAGAGCTAGTGTAACATATGAGTATTTTATACCAAAAACTAACCGTAAATACGAAAGTTCTAAAATATTTCCTATTATTAGTTATCAAAGTAGCACAGACAAGCAAGAGCATATTAGTATAAAAAATAAATTAAGTATTGGAAAAAAAATATTGGTGTATTATAGCCCTTACAACAACAAGAAAGCCTGTTTGGTAGTTGGTAAAAATTTTCATTTAATGATTCTCCTATTTTTAGGATTAACTATTATTGGAATATCATCAGGGATTAAAATTAAGGAGATAGGAAAAAGCCAAAAAGAACTTTTCATTGATAAAATTGAAGTGATAAAATAAACTATGACCGTAAGAGCTAAAAAACATTTAGGACAGCATTTTTTAAACGATGAAAACATTGCAAAAAAAATAGCTGATACTTTAACTGAAAACGGATACAATAATGTATTAGAAATTGGTCCTGGAATGGGGGTTTTAACAAAGTATTTATTAGAAAAAAAAACTAAGGTTACCGTAATGGAACTAGATTCAGAATCGGTAACCTATTTACAAGAAACATTTCCTGTTGAACATATTAAGTTAGACACTTCAAAAGAGAAGTTTACCATTATTGAAGGTGATTTTTTAAAAAAAGACTTTACCAAAATATTTGATAAGCAACAAGTAGCCATTATTGGTAACTTTCCTTATAACATTTCTTCTCAAATCGTTTTTAAAGCTATTGAAAACCGCGAATTTGTTCCTGAGTTTTCAGGAATGTTTCAAAAGGAAGTTGCTCAACGAATTGCAGAAAAAGAAGGAAGCAAAACCTACGGAATACTCTCGGTATTAACACAAGCTTTTTACAATGCTGAATACTTATTTACCGTACCTCCTTCTGTATTCAATCCACCACCAAAAGTAGATTCTGGAGTTATTAGACTTATCAGAAAAGAGAACTATACACTTCCTGTTGATGAAAAATTATTTTTTAGAGTGGTAAAAACAGCTTTCAATCAACGAAGAAAAATGTTACGTTCCAGTTTAAAATCTTTTAATCTTTCGGATACCTTAAAAGAAGACCCTATATTTGCGATGCGTCCCGAACAATTATCGGTGCAAAAATTCATTGAGTTGACACAAAAAATAGCTCAAAATAATAGTTAAGAGTCCTTTTTAGACAAGAACAAGTCTTCTTTTTGAATTAGATTTCAACATATTCAAAACCTCGATAATCGAGCAAAATTGCAAGTAATGGCACTAGAAATCACAAAAGACTTATTAGAAAACGTAAAAGAACTGATTCAGCAACAAAAAGACACAGCTCTTTCTGAAGTTTTTTCAGATATTCACTATGCTGATATTGCTGAAGTTTTAGATGAACTCACTTTTGAAGAAGCAGTTTACATTATACGTTTATTAGATAGCGAAACAACTTCAGATGTATTAATGGAAGTTGATGAAGAGGTTCGTGAAAAAGTTTTTGAACAACTTTCTGCCAAAGAAATTGCCGAAGAGGTTAATGAACTTGATACCGATGATGCTGCCGATGTTATTGCCGAACTTCCTGAAGAGCGAAAACAAGCTGTTATTCAAAAAATTGAAGACAGAGAGCACGCTAAAGAAATTGTAGAGCTACTTCGTTATGATGAAGACTCTGCTGGAGGTTTAATGGCAAAAGAGCTTGTAAAAGTTAATGAGAATTGGAATGTGCTTACTTGTGTTAAAAAAATGCGACTGCAGGCAGAAGAGGTTACTAGAGTTCATTCTATTTATGTAGTTGATGATGAAGGTAAGCTAAAAGGACGTTTATCTTTGAAAGACTTGTTAATGGCGTCTACTCGTTCTAAAATTTCAGATGTCTACATTCCAAAAGTAGATTTTGTTCATGTACACGACGATGCCGAAGATGTAGCTAACATTATGCGTAAATATGACCTAGAAGCTATTCCTGTTGTGGATGAATTAGGTGTTTTGGTAGGTAGAATTACTATTGATGATATTGTTGATGTAATTAAAGAAGAAGCTGAAAAAGATTATCAATTAGCCGCAGGTATTACTCAAGATGTTGACTCCGAAGATAGCATTTTACAATTAACGCGAGCTCGATTACCATGGTTATTCTTAGGTTTAATTGGAGGTGTTGGAGCAGCAAGAATTATGGGTTTTTTTGAAGGTGCTTTAGAAGATAATGCTGTTCTCTTTATGTTTACACCTCTTATTGCTGCTATGGCTGGTAATGTAGGGGTACAATCTTCTGCCATTATTGTTCAAGGCTTAGCTAATGATGATGTAAAAGGAAGTGTTACTAATAGGTTATTAAAAGAAATGTCTTTAGCTGCTGTAAACGGACTTGTTTTAGCTATTATTTTGTTTTTCTTTATTTGGGTTTGGAAAGGAGACATAACAATTGCCTCTGCTATTTCATCTTCTTTATTTGCAGTAATTATTGTAGCTGGTTTAGTGGGTACTTTTATTCCTTTATTTTTAGATAAAAGAGGTATAGATCCAGCTATTGCTACAGGACCTTTTATTACAACAAGTAATGATATTTTTGGAATCTTAATCTACTTTTCAATAGCCAAAATAATTATTGGTTTTTAATCTATTGATTCTACTTTTTCTATCAGGTTATCAATCTTACTTTCAGGAATAAATCCTTTTAGCATTAATACAGCACCAAAAACAATTAACAATACTCCCATTCCTCGTTTTATTCGATAAATAACTAATGGAGTTAGCCTACTTTTTAATTGTTTAGCAAGTAATATTTTTCCTAAATCTGTAATTGCGTAGCCTGCTATCACAGTACCAAAATACCAAACTAAGTACTTAGGATTCATATCGTATGTTGGTCCTATAACCACGATTAAACCAAGCCAAAAGGCTAATACACCTATATTTATAAAATTTAGAAAAAAACCTTTAAAAAGAAGCTTTAAATAATTATTGCTTTCTGGTAAAACAACATCAGGAGCTTCTGCTTCTTTCTTATTATTTTTATCTAAATAAGTAATTAACCCATAAATAATAAGCACCAATCCTCCAATAAGAAACAAGCGTGGATCATCTTTTATTTTTTCCAACAGACTTCTACTTCCAAAATAGGCTATTAACATAAATGAAATATCACCTAAGATCACACCTATATCAAAGGCTATTGCCGCACGAGCACCTTTTAAAATACTTGTTTTAATGAGCATAAAAAATACTGGCCCTATCATAAAAGCCATGAAAACACCAACAAAGAAGGCGTTTTTAAAGTCGTAAAAATCCATTTTATAAAGTTACGGTTTTACTTATACATCATCAAAGTCTACTACAACTTTCTGCGTCGTAGGATGTGCTTGACAAGTAAGTATTAAACCTTCTTCTAACTCATCATCAGTTAAAATAGAGTTTTTGGTCATAACAGCTTTACCTTCTGTAACTTTTGCAATACAACTACTACAAACACCTCCTTGGCAAGAATAAGGAGCATCTAATTTATTTCGTAAACTTGCAGCTAAAATAGTATCTGTTTGCTTCATTGTAAAGCTAGTTTCTTCATCATCTAACACTACTTTAATTTCTGTTTCTCCTTCTTTTATTAAATCTGTATTTTCCTCAGCTGTTGAAGCTGTAAATAATTCAAAGTGAATAACGCTTTTTGATAACCCATTTTCTTTAAGTGTTTCAGAACCTATCGTAATCATTTCTTCTGGTCCACATAAAAAAGCTGCATCAAACACTACTTCTTTGTAAAGATTCTTTACAAAGTAATTTATGTGTCCTTTGTCAATTCTTCCAAACAATGTGTTCTCTTGACGCTCTCTACTATACACGTAATGTAAATTAAATCGATCAGGATACTCTTGTTGTAATAAATTTAAATCATTATAAAAAATAGTATCATTAATACTTTTGTTACCATAAACTAGCGTAAAGGTTGATGATGAATCTTCTAAAACGCTTTTAATCATCGATAATACAGGGGTAATACCACTACCTGCTGCAAAAGCAATATAATTTTTATTGTTTTCAGGAGTTAATATAAATTTTCCTTCAGGAACTGCTACTTCTAATTCATCTCCTTTTTTTAATTGAGTAGTTGCAAATGTTGAAAATTTCCCGTTTTCAACAGCTTTTACTGCTACTTTTAGTTGATTACTTTTCGGTGCAGCACATATAGAATAAGCTCTACGAACTTCTTCTCCTTTAATTATTGTTTTTAAAGTAATGTATTGTCCTGCTATAAATTGAAACTTGCTTTTTAAATCTGCAGGAACATTAAAAAGTATTGAAACAGCATCTTTTGTTTCTTTTATTATTTCTTCTATTGTTAATTTATAAAAAGTACTCATGTAGTCTAATTTGAACAGCAAAAATAACAAACTCAACACGAACAAAAGTTAGGGTTTTACAAAAAGTACATCTAAGATTTTTATACATAAGTAAATTATGTATATTTGTATACCTAAAAATCTTAGGTATAAGAAAACTCATAATCATGGGAAATCAAAAACTATATAAAGGATCATTACAAACTATTATTTTAAAATTATTAGCTCAAAATGATAAAATGTACGGGTATGAAATAACACAAAAAGTAAAAGAGCTTACCAAAGGTGAATTAAAAATTACTGAAGGAGCTTTATACCCAGCTTTACATAAATTAGAAGCTGAAGGTTTGTTGGATGTTGAAGTTACTAAAGTTGGTAATCGCTTACGTAAATATTATAAACTCACGGAAAGTGGCACGAAAGAAACAGTTAATCGTCTTTCTGAAATGCAAGAGTTTTTAAACACCATGCAACAATTGGTAAATCCTAAGTTTAGTTTGGAGTAATTTTTTTAGCTATGGAATTAACAAAAGAACAAATTAAAAGAATAGATATCTTCTTAGAAGGAATAGGAATTGAATATATCGAGATCCGTTTTGAAATGGTAGATCATATTGCTACTGAAATTGAAAGTACAGTTGAAGATACGAATGCTTTTTTTGAAGGCAAAGGTTTTCAAGTACCTTTTATAAAGTATATGTTGAGCAGAAAAAAAGCTCTAAAAAACCGATATGAAAAACAAACTAAAAAATTACATTGGTATTATACTAAAACTATTTTAAAAGACATCTTAAAAAAAGTCATATATCCTAAAAATGTACTCGTTATACTTTTCTTTTTGTTTATATGCTTCTTTTTTGGTCCTAAATATGTTAAAGAAACTTCTGTTTTTATTTTTAGTTCATTAATGCTAAATCTTGTATATACGTCATATGCTTCCCATAATTTCACAAAGAAATATAAGCTTCTTAAAATTGTAAAAACTTACTCTTTTGTAAGCTCATTTGTTATTATTATTGCTTTAAACTTTCCTAATTTTTTAGATGTTTTTTATAATGGTAATTATCAAAAAAGTGCTATATATGTTTATCTAACTGCTTTTGTTTTTAATTACTTACTCTCTCAAAGTTTTCTAGAAAAAAGAGATTTTATTGAAAAAAAATATCAGTATTTAATTCAATAGCTATGCAACTAACCGACCAACATATAAAACATTTGTACAAGTTTACACGTCAACACTTTGTTGAGCATTATGATGTCCAAACAGAACTGGTAGATCATCTAGCCAACGATATTGAACAAATTTGGGAAGAAAATCCAACACTAACTTTTGAGCAAGCTCGCGATAAATCGTTTAAAAAATTTGGTGTGTTTGGATTTATGAATGTAGTAGAAGAAAAGCAAAAACAAATGAATAAAAAATATTTTCTAATTATTTTAGGTTTTGTAAAACAGTGGTTTTCTATTCCTAAAATAGTATTAACATTCTCAATGTTTTATTGCTTTTATCTTTTATTACAGTTTTCTTTTTCTAAAAATTTATTTAATGGATTTTTCTTTATAGTTATCCTAATAGAGTTTTTTATGTTGTTCAAAAAAAGGAAAAAATTAAATGTAAAATTCAAAAAAACAGGAAAAAAATGGATGTTGGAGGGTATTATACAAACTCAAAATCATGGAAATGTTGTATTTCTATTATTTTACATTTTTCAATTTATAACTCCTAGTTCATATGAAAACCTAAGTGGGTTTACTTCTGTAATCATAGCTTTTGTTACTACACTAGCAATTATTATTGGTTACATAAGTTTAATAATCATACCCAATAAAGCTAAAAAACTTCTCGAAGAACAGTATCCAGAATATAAATTTACCAACAATTAAAAATTTAAGAATTAAATAATACAAAAATCTAACCTATTTTTTCCCTTCAACAACAATAACAATTTCACCTTTAGCAGGTTTTTCAGTATAATATGATAGCACTTCTTTTACACTTCCTCGTTTGGTTTCTTCAAACAATTTTGTCAATTCTCTAGAAACAGATATTTGTCTGTCCTCTCCAAAATATTCAGCAAAATTTGCTAACGTTTTTAATAATTTATGCGGACTCTCATAAAAAATCATAGTACGTGTTTCTTCTGCTAAGAATTGTAAACGTGTTTGACGTCCTTTTTTTACAGGTAAAAAGCCTTCAAAAACAAATTTATCATTCGGTAAACCAGAGTTTACCAGTGCAGGTATAAAAGCGGTCGCTCCTGGTAAGCATTCCACCTCTATATCGTTTTGTACACAAGCTCTGGTAAGTAAAAAACCAGGATCTGAAATTGCAGGAGTTCCTGCATCTGAAATTAAAGCAAAAGTTTCACCACTCTGCAAACGTTTTACAATCGTTTCAACCGTTTTGTGTTCATTATGCATATGATGAGATTGCATAGGTGTAGCAATATCATAGTGCTTTAACAACTTCCCACTTGTACGTGTATCTTCCGCCAAAATATAGTCTACTTCTTTTAAAATATTGAGTGCTCTTAGCGTAATATCTTCTAAATTTCCAATCGGTGTAGGTACCAAATACAGTTTACTCATACAACAAAGCTACAACAAAGTTTTCTTACATTTGTCCTATGCCAAAAAAGCTGTTAAAAAATATTGATTTTCCTTCGGATGTAAGGAAATTAACACCTGAAAACCTACCGCAACTAGCAAAGGAATTGCGTGAGTTTATTATTGATGTGGTTTCCACAAAAGAAGGGCATTTAGGTGCAAGCTTAGGTGTGGTTGAACTAACCATAGCGCTTCATTATTTATTTGATACTCCTAACGATTTGCTAGTTTGGGATGTAGGACATCAAGCATATGGACATAAAATTTTAACAGGAAGAAAAGACGTTTTTCATACCAATCGTCAATTTGGCGGAGTTTCAGGATTTCCTAAACGCTCAGAAAGTGAGTACGACACTTTTGGTGTAGGACATTCTTCTACTGCTATTTCAGCTGCTTTAGGAATGGCAATTGCCTCAAAATTACAAGACATTGAAAAGCATCATATTGCGGTGATTGGTGATGCCTCTATCGCAAGTGGAATGGCTTTTGAAGCGTTAAACCATGCAGGAGACACTAATGCTAATTTGTTGGTTATTCTCAATGATAATGCGATTGGAATTGATCCATCGGTAGGTGCGTTAAAAGATTATCTAACAAAAATCAAAGCCCCTCGATTAGAGATTGAACAGCATAATATTTTTGAAGCATTAAACTTCGATTATTCAGGGCCTATAGACGGACATAATTTTGAAGAGTTACTACGTGAACTAGATCGATTAAAAAAGATTCAAGGTCCGAAATTTTTACACGTAATTACTACCAAAGGGAAAGGGTTACGACAAGCAGAACAAGATCAAGTAAGATATCACGCTCCAGGAAAATTTGATAAAGTTTCCGGGGATGTATTACCTAAAAAAGAAAGTAAATACACCAAATTTCAAGATGTTTTTGGAAAAACCATTGTTGAACTAGCACAACAAAACGAAAAAATCGTAGGCATTACGCCTGCTATGTTAACTGGAAGTTCGTTAAAATTTATGATGCAAGAGTTTCCTGATAGAACATTTGATGTAGGTATTGCTGAACAACATGCTGTAACCTTAGCTGCAGGTATGGCTACTCAAGGATTGGTTCCTTTTTGTAATATTTATTCTACCTTTTTACAACGGGCTTACGACCAAGTAATTCACGATGTAGCTCTACAAAACTTACCTGTAATTTTCTGTTTAGACAGAGCTGGATTAGTAGGTGAAGACGGAGCAACACATCATGGTGTTTTTGATTTGGCATATTTACGTTGTATACCTAACCTAATTATATTTGCTCCTCGTAACGAAATTGAGTTGCGTAATATGATGTTTACCGCTCAACAAGGGTTAGAGCATCCAGTTGCAATTCGTTATCCAAGAGGTAAGGGAAAACTAGAACAATGGCAGCTTCCTTTTGAAAACATTGAAATTGGAAAAGGAGCTTGTTTAAAAGAAGGAAATCAAGTAGCTGTGTTGTCTGTAGGAACTATTGCTGATAATATTTCTGAAGCGATTAATCAACTTGAAAATAAAGAATTGGTTGCGCATTACGATTTACGCTTTGTAAAACCTTTAGACATTCAACTTTTAGATACTATTTTCAACAAATTTGATACCATTATCACTGTTGAGGATGGCACTATCAAAGGTGGATTTGGAAGTGAAGTATTAGAGTATGCTTCAGAAGTAAACTATCAAGGAAAAATGAAACTATTAGGAATTCCTGATGAGTTTATACATCACGGTACGATTCAACAATTACAAGAAGTTTGTGGAATCGACACCAACTCTATTCAAAAAATAATTCAAGATTTGTTATAAAAAAAAAAGCGAACCAAGTTGGTTCGCTTTTTATTGTTATGTAAATTTAGAAACCTCCAGAACCTATACCTCCATCGCAGTCTTCTGCATACAATATAAATTTTTCTACTCTTGAACCTGCAACATTAGTTGTAGTTAATGTTACTGTATATGTTCCAGGTTGACTAACTGTCACTATTGCAGAATTACCTGATGGAAACACTTTTCCTTGGTTTCCCCCTGGACTTATTTGCCAATTATAACTAGCACACCTTTCATAAGGAACCGATAATTCATTATTTATTGTCGTTGTACAAATATAATTACTCCCTAAATTTCCTTCTGAATAACCAGATGGAACTGGTGAACCAAATTGTGAATAAATAGGGTAAGCCAAAGGTGGAGTGGGATAAACACTACAATCACAATCAAAACGTGCATCTGTTAAAGTAAATCTTTCATCACAATCTCCGAATACCACTTTAATCTCTGCTTGGGTAAACGCTTGGGTAAAATATAATGTAACAGATTTTTGATTGGAAGCTCCAATTATTTGTACATTATTACCACTTTGTATATACCATTGATATGACGAATGATTTTCGACAACTGTATAGGTTCTATACTCTCCTCGATACAGTTTACTCTCATTATCTACATCTATATAAGAGCAATTACCACTTTTAGAAACTAAAGTATTTTCATCCTTTAACTTTTCAACAGCATTCTGAGGTAGTTCATTACCAAAAGGCTCTTCCGTTTGACATGAAAAAAGAAAAATAGAGAATAAATGCGAAATTTTTAAAATTCGTTTTCATAATAATTTTTTTAATTTATACTGGAACTAATATATTGAAAAATAACTAATTAACAAGTTATTTTTCATCTAAACTTTTTATTTATCTCTTCATTATCTTTTCAGAAAGTTTCTTTAGTCCTAATTCATCATATATTTCAACAATATAAATTGAGTTATTTGAAATTGTAGAAACATCTATTGAGTTATTAATTACAGGTATTTCTATTACTTTTCTTCCTGATACGTCTACTATTTTTGCAATCCATAAAAATGTATTCTTTCCTCCTTTAATATAAATCTTATCAACAGCTGGGTTTGGATAAATACTCATTTCTGAATTGTTTGTTTCTTCTGTTTTTTTACTTCTTAATTGCTCCTTTGCAGCAGTAGAAGTATTCAAACAAACTTGTTTGGTTTCAGATGAGCCAAAACTTCCTCCTGAAGCTAATACGTCACCTTTGCTATTTGTTATTTCATATGAACCACTTCCATAACTGCAACATATACCATCACCATATTCGTCATTAATTGTAAAATCATAACATCCTACAGGTATACATTTTGACACAGTAATAGACTCTCCATTTCCTTGAGTATAATCACCTCCGCTTATCACTGTTTGTCCATTGTTATCCTTCAAGGTCCAAGAAGTTTCGTAAGAATATTTATCAAAAGTAATTGTTACGTTTATATCCTCACATTCTGGAATCTCTCCTCCACCATTATCAGGAGATCCTGTACTATAAGTAACCATCAATTTTGGAGCACTAGCACTACTTCCATCATATGATTCTGTCGTTCGTTCACCTGTTCCAGAAATATAAAACATCATAGAGTTACCAGAACTCCAATTGGACTTGTTCACAACGTATTGTACCAGTGATTTTAAATCAGGAGTTCTTTGTGCTGTTCCAGATGCTCCAACAGAACTCCAAGAACTAGGATTCCAAGCAACCGATTGACTGTAATAACTTCTTGAAGTTATATTATAGCTTTGAGAAGTAATATCTGGTGCATTTGACGAATCTTGAATTTTGATTGTTAATGATGTGCTTCCTGAATTTGTTTCATCTGTTGTAAATTGTATATACGCATTCGTTATCGTAGCATTTGCAGGTATATTTAAGTTTCTAAATAGCATTCCTACATGCTGGTTTCCTTTTGAGCTTCCATCATAAACCAATTCTAAATCAGAACTGTTCATATACATTTGCCCTGACGACTCGTATTGTTCAGCATCATCATTGGTACTATTGATTGTTGAAGTAACTGTTTTAGAAACATTTCCTACAAAAACTGAAACTTCTTCAGAAGTAGTTTCATATCTATCATTATCTGTTGCTATTACTTTCAGAATATATGATTGGTTATCATTTGTTGGTGTCCAGTTATAAGAATAAGGAGCACTCATATCAGTCCCTAATAACGAATTGTTTACATAAAATTTAACACTTGAAATAGTTCCATCACTATCGGTTGCAGTAGCAGAAATTGTTACTGGAGTGTTTACGGTATGTGATGAGCCTGATGATGGACTTGTAATTGCAACTTCTGGATAGCTAACGTTACTACTTATAATTGTTACCACACTACCATTAGATGGGCTCCATATATCTAAATTAGAAGGTATTGTGAATGGGTTTTGATTTGAAACTGAACCTACACTACTCGCATTATCTACCTTAATCGTTCTAACCTCTATTTTAGATTCTTCAACAAAAATCCATTTAAATTGATTAAAGGTACTCGCATCTCTCGTCCAGTTTTTTGAATCATTGGATGAACGTAAAGGAGCACCCCAGCAACCTTCTCCTACATAAACGGTTCCGTTTACATCATCTCTAACAAAACCATCATCGCAATTACTTCCGCTGGAACAAGGTTTTACTGGCCATGTAGTTTTTACTGTATGAGAATCTGATTCAAATACTAAATTCACTCCTTTGTCATAAAATAATTGAGCCCAACTTGAATACTCATCATTACCTTCTGATTTTGATGATACGTGTGGACGCATCGGTTTATGGTATTGAGCCGACTTCCAAATAGAGTTATTAGCATTCAACTTTTGACTTAGCCATGAATACTGACTCCCTCCTGCAGAAATCTCAGAGTTCAATGTATAAATTGTATACAAGTTATTTCCAAATGTGATATCGTAATAAACACTCGTTGAAGGAACATTAAACAAGTTATAAATACTATTATTTGAGCCTTCGTGATTTCCTCTTGTTGGTACAATAGGAAACATTCTTCCGTCACTTGCTGTTGTGTATTGCCAATCGTTAAACCAATCTTGCCATTCAGAGCTAGAGTCTCCATTAGTCATATCTCCTCCAAAAAACACTGCAGTTGGTTTTAATTTAGAAACTAATAAGTTAGCATCTCTTCTCGGTGTTCTATTGTTTCTTGAATCTCCTCCTGCAATAAACGACATTTTATCATTGGTGCTTGGAGCTGTTTTAAACCAGAATCGACTACTCACTCCTTGGCTATCTTTAATTACAAAATAATAGTTTGTGTTAGGACTCAAACCCGTTAGTTTAGCAAAAGTATTACTCATTCCTTTATAAGAAACTGAGCGGTCTACAGGTTTGGAATTTGAATAATTTGACCAGTTAGTTCCATTATCAGTCGTTCCATAATATACAATTGGGTTAGATCCTGAAATTTGGTTCCAACCAATCATTATAGTTGTTGCTGGATTTTCTGTGATGATTAATCGGTACTTATCGTTAGAACCATAAGTACTAAGGACTGCTAAAAATAACAGTGTTAAAATAATTTTTTTCATCGTGAGGGGGCTTTTAAGTTTACTAGTTAGTTATCACAAATATATTTTTTACCTTTCAAATTAATCGTTTGTTTTTATTAAAATTAATTATATAATAACCTGACTAACATTAACCTAACTGTTATTTTATAGTTTACTAATCTTATTTTAACAAACTACATATCCTCTATTTTTACTTTTGTTTAAACCTTACTTTATGAGTACTAAAACCCTTCTTTCTTTTTTAAAAATTTCTTCTTTTTTTATTTTTTTCGGTAGAGCTTACCAGCATTTATTTTGGGATGCTCCATACAGAAGTTTCTTTTGGGACCAACACTTATTAGAACCTGTGATTAATTTTGTTTTCGACATTAGTTGGCAGTCGTATGTTACAAACCTAAATACAGATTTAGCTATCCAAATTTTAACTAGAAGTATTGGTGTTTTATACTTAGTATGTGCAATCATTTCAATAATAATAAATGAAAATTCAAAAAAATGGATGCGTTGTATCTTAAAATTAGGTGCAGTAAGTTTAATTTTTTTAGCTTTAATGATTACCAAGAATAAGTTTTTTCACCTTATAATGTTTTTTGAGCACACTATTCAGTTTGGAGTTCCTATTGCTTTATTATATTTCTTAAAACACAAAAACGCACTTCTTTTACTTTTTTATCTTAAAGTTTTTATCGCCCTAGCTTTTATATGTCATGGAATGTACGCTATTGGTATTTTTTATCCATTACCTGGTAATTTTGTTACTATGACCTTAAACATCTTACCTGTACAACAAGAAGAAATGGCTAAAAACCTATTATTCGTAGCTGGTGTTTTAGATTTTATCATTGCTATTGCTATATTTATCCCCAAACTTTCAAAACCAGTCCTGTTATATGCTTGTTTTTGGGGGGGTGTAACTGCTTTGGCTAGAATTTTTAGCGCTTTTCACTATGATTTTTCTTTGAGTATTATGCACCAATACTTATACTTAACAATATATAGGCTTCCTCACGGGTTGATTCCTTTATTAGTATACTTATATCTATATAAGAATAGCTTAGAAAACAAAAAGGTCAAAACTTAAATAAGCTTTGACCTTTTAAATGATTGAAAATATTATTCTAGTTATTTAAAGCTTCTGCCCCACCAACTATTTCTAAAATCTCGTTTGTAATTGCAGCTTGACGTGCTTTGTTATAAGTTAATAATAACTCATCACGTAATTCTGTTGCATTATCTGTTGCTTTATGCATTGCAGTCATACGAGCACCGTGTTCAGCAGCAAATGAATCACGAATTGCTTTGTATAATTGCGTTTTTAATGACTTAGGAATTAACTCTAAAATAATTTCTTCTTTAGAAGGCTCAAAAATATAATCTAAATTAGCATTTGTTTCTCCTTCTATAGGTTGAATTGGCAAGAATTGTTCTACTTGTGGTATTTGAGTCGCTGCATTTTTAAATCTGTTGTAAATGATTTCTATTTTATCGTAAGAACCATCTACAAATAAATTCATTAACTGTTCAGCAACTTCAGCAACGTTATCAAAAGTTAAGTTATCAAAAATATCGTTTCTATTTTCTACAACGGTGTAATCTTTTGATAGAATATCGTTTCCTTTTTTACCAATTGTTAATAATTCAACAGCAGTATTATTATATTTCTCGTTAATTGTTTTAACTGTTTCTTTAATGATAGATGAGTTAAAACCTCCACATAAACCTCTGTTTGAAGTTATAGTAACTAACAATACTTTATTTACTTCTCTTTCTGTTGAATATACTCCACCTGCATCGCTATCTAATGTAGCACTTAAGCTTTGTAATAATTCGGTAAGCTTAGATGAATACGGACGCATTGCTGTAATTGCATCTTGAGCTTTTTTCAACTTTGCAGCCGATACCATTTTCATGGCAGAGGTAATCTGCATTGTTGATTTAATCGAAGTAATTCTGTTACGTATTTCTTTTAAGTTTGCCATTTAATTGAACTTAAAATTTATAAAACCCCCGTTGTAAAACGGGGATGCCTTTTTTGTTTTTATTAAGCTGAAAATTTAGCTGAAATTTCTTTAGCAGCGTCTCTTAAAGTATCAATTACTTCATCAGTTAATTTCCCTGCTTTTAAAGTATCTAAAGTATCTCTATGCTTCGCATTTAAGTACTCTAAATAATCTTTTTCAAATTCTTTTACCTTGTTTACAGGCACATCTTTTAACAAGTTCTTAGAACCTGCATAAATAATAGCTACCTGATCTTCTACAGTATAAGGATCGTTTTGAGCTTGCTTTAAGATCTCTACGTTACGCTTACCCTTTTCAATTACATTTAAAGTTGCAGCATCTAAGTCAGAACCAAACTTAGCGAATGCTTCTAATTCACGGTACTGAGCTTGATCTAACTTTAGTGTACCAGATACTTTCTTCATTGATTTAATCTGAGCCGAACCTCCTACACGTGATACAGAAATACCTACGTTAATCGCTGGACGAACCCCTGAGTTGAATAAATCAGACTCTAAGAATATCTGACCATCAGTAATCGAAATTACGTTTGTTGGAATATATGCTGAAACGTCTCCTGCTTGAGTTTCAATAATTGGCAATGCAGTCAAAGATCCTCCTCCTTTTACTTTAGATTTTAATGATTCTGGTAAATCATTCATATCTTTTGCAATAGAATCATCAGCAATTACCTTAGCAGCACGTTCTAATAATCTTGAGTGTAAGTAGAATACATCCCCTGGGTAAGCCTCACGCCCTGGAGGTCTTCTTAATAATAAAGATACCTCACGGTAAGCTACTGCTTGCTTAGATAAATCATCATAAACAATTAAAGCTGGTCTACCAGTATCACGGAAATATTCTCCAATTGCAGCTCCTGCAAATGGTGCATATACCTGCATAGGTGCAGGGTCAGATGCATTTGCAGCAACGATAGTTGTATATGCTAACGCTCCTTTTTCTTCTAACATGTTAGCAATTGCTGCTACTGTTGAAGCTTTTTGACCGATAGCTACGTAGATACAGTACACTGGTTGTCCTGCATCATAAAATTCTTTTTGATTTAAGATAGTATCAATAGCAACAGTTGATTTACCTGTTTGACGGTCTCCAATGATTAACTCACGTTGACCACGTCCTACTGGAATCATTGCATCGATAGATTTAATACCTGTTTGCATTGGCTCAGTTACAGGCTCACGGAAGATAACTCCTGGTGCTTTACGCTCTAAAGGCATTTCAAAAGTTTCCCCTTCGATTGGTCCTTTACCATCGATTGGTTGCCCTAAAGTGTTAACAACACGTCCTACAATTCCTTCTCCAGCCTTTAAAGAAGCAATTCTTTCTGTACGTTTTACAGTAGATCCTTCTCTTACTGAAGTAGAAGCTCCTAATAATACAACACCTGCATTATCCTCTTCTAAGTTTAATACGATACCTTCTAATCCGTTATCGAATTCTACTAATTCTCCGTATTGTACGTTAGATAATCCATAAACACGTGCAATACCATCACCTACTTGTAATACAGTCCCTACTTCATTTAATGAAGCTTTAGACTCAAAATTTGTTAATTGTTCCTTTAAAATTGCTGATACTTCAGCTGGTTTAATTGCTGCCATCTTATTTCTTTTGATGTATAATTAAATTTTTGGAATGTAATGACCGTTGTCAAACTCTCTCCTTAACTCATTAAATTGACTAGAGATACTTGCATCATACTGCACATCTCCAACTCGTAAGATAAATCCTCCTAATATCTCTGGATTTACTATATTCTCAATACTTGCATTGTTTCCTGTAAGGGCTACAATTTTAGCTTGTATTTTATCTTCTAACTCTTTTGTTAAAGCTACTGCGGTTGTAACTCTGGCAATTTTTGTGTTCTTATAGTGATCATATATAACTGCATATTGCTTAGCAATAGGGTCTAACATCACCATACGCTTATTTTCCTCTAATAAATTAAACAACCCTTTTACTATGTTGTCTACTTTATCTCCAAAAAGTGCATTTAAAACTTTACGCTTATCTGCAGCTTTAATTACAGGACTTTTAAGCATAACATCTAAATCAGCGCTTTCGGCAATTGTATCTACGATTAACTTCATGTTATCATTTACTAAAGCTTCATTTCCTGATTCTTTAGCTAAATTTAAAATTGCTTTTGCGTAACGTAATGCTGCTCTTGATTCTTTCATCTACTGATTAGTTTAAAGTAACCTCTTCTAACATTCCTTCCACAAGCTTTAATTGTTCATCTTGTGAAGCTAATTCTTTTCTTACTACCTTTTGAGCTATTTCGATAGATAAGTTACCTACTGTTTTCTTTAACTCAGCGATAGCTGCTTGTTGCTCTTGTTTTATTGTAGCTTTTGCATTATCTATCATTATAGTAGTCTGATCCTCTGCTTCTTTTTTAGCATCAGCTATAATTTTATCTTTTATCTCACGAGCTTCTTTCATCATTGCATCTCTCTCTGCTCTGGCTTCTTTTGCTAATCTTTCGTTATCCGCTTGCAAGTTTTGCATTTCCTTACGTGCATTTTCTGCAGCATCTAAAGCACCTTGAATCCCTTCCTCACGCTCATTTAACGCATTTAAAATAGGCTTCCATGCAAACTTTGCCATTATAAAGATTAATAAAGCTAAAATTACTAGTTGCATAAAAAACAACCCTACAGAAAAGTCATTAAATATTCCCATTATTATATATTTTTTGTGTTTTTTTGTTTAATTGTGTAAACAATTCCTGCAACCAACCGTTACAGGAATTTGTTTGTTTTTTGTTGCTTATCCTAAAAGTAAAGCACCGAATGCTAAACCTTCTAATAATGCTCCAATAATAATCATTGCAGTTTGGATTTTACCAGCAGCTTCTGGTTGACGAGCAATAGCTTCCATTGCACTACTACCGATTTTCCCTAATCCTAATCCTGCTCCGATTACGATTAATCCTGCTCCAACTAAATTAAGTGTCATAATAATTGATTTATATATAATTAAACAAATTTTTGATTCTAGTTCTTAGTGATGGTCATGTTCTTCTACCGCCATACCAATAAATAACGATGATAACATGGTAAAAATATAAGCTTGTAGAAAAGCTACCAACAACTCTATAATAGTTAAAAACAAGGTTAAAAAGAAAGAGATTCCTGTTGCTCCCGCTGTTCCAAACTTTGCTTTTAATAAAATCATTAACGCTGCGATACCCATAACTACTGAGTGTCCTGCGGTAATATTCGCAAACAAACGCACAAATAAAGAAAATGGTTTAGTTAACATACCCAACACCTCAATTGGTGCTAATACTAATTTCATTAAGACTGGCACACCTGGCATCCAGAAGATATGTTTCCAATAATCTTTATTTCCGCTAAATTGTACGATAAAAAATGTAAATAAAGCTAAACAAACTGTTACTGCTATTTGACCTGTTACGTTAAAACCTAACGGGGTCAACCCTAATAAGTTTAAAACCCAAATAAAGAAAAACACGGTTAATAAGAACCCCATAAATTTACGGTAATGTTTCTCTCCAATATTAGGACGTGCAATTTCATCTCTTACATATAAAACTAAAGGTTCTAATATACGTGCTACACCTGTTGGTATTGGTCCTTTTTTGTACCCAGAAGCCAAACTTCTAAATCCAAAGAACATTAACAAACCTGCCAAAAACATACCAAACACACTTTTGGTAATAGACAAATCCAATACTTTCTGTGCGTTAGTAGCATGATGCTCCTCATCAAAAGCAACCACTTCTTCACCCGCATTTAATTCATATATTTTACTATGTATTTTCACCAATTTAACATCACCTGCATCCACAACCAATGTACCATCATCGTTATGATGAAATTTTGACGACATGAAAAACTTAATTCCTTTAGTAGTTTTCACTATAACGGGCAATGGAAAGCCTATATGCTTACGCTCTCCTGCATCATTCGTATATGAAAACAAGTTAAAATCATGAGAATCTGCCAAGTGATGCTTAATATAAGCATCTATTGACTCTTTAGTGTTAATTCTACCACTATCATTAGAAGTTGTATCGTCTCCACCTGCAAATGCAGTTAACGATGAAAACACAAGTGTTAAAAGTGTTAAAAACTTGATAGTTTTGTTTGCTACCATCATACCTTTACTAAATATAGATTTTGGGTCTGTAAATTTCGGTGCAAAGGTACACATTTAATTAAAACTACAAACCCTTTTTTTGCTTAGTTTTAAAGAACACCACACATCGCCATAAACAACTCATCTATTTAGTGTTAAGTATTTTTGACAACGCTACAGTTTCGATAGCTAAAAACACCATAATAGGAATTAATAAGGTTGCTTTTTCTGGGTTTGTTAACCCTGCTTCTGAAAAAATACTCTTTTGGAATAGTAGAATAAAAATCCCGAATTTTACCATTAACATTCCTAAATATAAATATCCTGTTTCATTTGGTAAATATCCAAGTACCCATTCTATTAAAGAATAAATTAAAATAGTTGCTATTACATTAAAACAGTATACTTGTAATACAGAAAAAGAAAGTGTTACACCCGCATTAGAAAGCAAAAAACTGTTTAAAAAGAAGCCTCCTATACCTAAAACTAATATAATAGAAGAAAATACTAAAATTCGTTTACTCATTATTATCGGTTATCTTAATTACTTGGCGTATTACAGAGTAAATAGCACCAAAAACTGCTACAAGTGTACAAATTTTTACGTAAAGTTGGTTGTCGTTTGGATATTTTTGGTCTAACCATTTACCTAGCAAACTTCCTAGGTAAATAGTTAATCCCATTTGAAGTGCGATTCCTGTGAATCGTATGTATTTATTAAGCGGTTTTTTCTTTGAGTCCTTGCTCATTTTTATTTAGTTCTTTTACCGCTCCTTTCATGGCACAAGTGGCATTAAATTCTGCTCCTGGTTCTACAGATAATTTTCCTATAATTACATCACCATTAATATTTGCTGAAGATTTTACTGTAAGAGTGTTTGAAACAAAAAGCTCTCCTGAAAACTCTCCTTCTATATCTGCATTAGTACATTCAACTTTTCCTTTAATTAAACCAGTATTTCCAATTATTACTCTTCCTTTAGTTTCTATGGTTCCTTCTAATATTCCATCTATTCTAAAATCTCCTTCTGAAATAATCTCACCTATTATTTTAGTGTTTTTTCCTATAATGTTTCTCTCTGCAACTTTGTTTTCTCCTGTTTTTTTACTCTCTTTACCAAACATATTCGGGGAATTTAAGGGGTTATGCTTTATTTAATAGTTCTATAATTTCTTTTGCTTTTTTACCTTCTTGAGTAGTAGCATAACTAACTGCAACAAACTCTAGCGCTTTTTTATAGGTCTCTTTATCTTGATATTTACCTATCGCCAAGGCTTTTAGAAGTGCGAATTTAGGGATTAAATTTGAATTTTTTAGTGTACTTGAAAATTTATCTATTTCACTAACAACCTCTTCAAATTTATTTTCTTTATATAAATAATATATTTCTTTATACTTATTTAAAACCTCATCTTCTTTCTTCTTTTTAACAAGTTTTTTATCTGGGTTTAAAATTATTTGAGCAAAACTTGTTTCTGGATACTTTTCTAGGATAATGTTCTTATAATCATTTGACTTAGCTACATTTCCTTGCTTTTTATATATTTGATACAAGTGGTAACTTATTGGCAGTTCCAACTTATTATTTATACTCACCTGTCTTAAGCGTTCTAGGTTTTTAATTGCTAGTGTAGTGTTTGTAAACTGCTCTTTATAAATTAGTCCTAATTGATATAATGCATCATTTCGCTCTTTTACAAGGTCATTAATTACATTGTCATCAGTTGGTATAGCTTCAAGATATGTTGAAAGCTCGTATCTTTTGTTGATTTTTATTCCATTAGTATCATCAGACACATCTTCTGTGACGCTAATAGATTTGTCTGATAATCGCCAGTTATCTTCTAGAGGGCGTGTTCCCCATATTTTTTGAAAATCTGCTCTTCCAAATCCTAATGCTTGAGTATTGTAAAAGTACCACTTCCCTTTATTTGCACTATTATTTATAGATACACCGCCTCCAAAACCATTTCCAAAGTTCTGAGCATTGAGCATTTGTTGTCTTTTTTCTTCGTCTTCTTTCTTTATTTTTTCTATATATGTCTCAAAAAAAGAAGTTCTTTCATCTAGCGTCATTCCAACTAAACTAAGAATACTGTCGTTATTTTTAACAGTTTCCTCATATTTTCTTAAAGTTGTTAACCCTTTACTCTTTCTACGAATTCTACGAATTCTTTTTTCTTGATCAAACTCTTTGGAAACCACCTGCAATACGCTATCATAATATGAGCCTGCTAACAAATAATTCTCTTTTTCAAAAGCTATATTTGCCAAGCGTTCATACGCATATGTTTTTTGGTAATTGTTGTTATGCTTCGCTTGTAAAGATTTTTTATAATATTCTGCTGCCGCTTCAGGATTATTTCTCCCTTCTTGAATCACCCCTGCTTGGTAGTATAACTCGTTTAAAAACTTGCGGTTATCAGAGTTTTTAATCAGCTTTCTTAACCTTGCCAACATTAATATTGATGTTGAATCATTTGGAGTATTTTTAGCAAGTTCAATATTTGCTCGAATACGGAACTTGTCTGGTGCTCTTTTAAATTCTGATAATCTTCGAAACACCATTCTTGCTGAATCTTTTCTATCTAATTCGCTGTAAACCTGACCTAACACAAACATATTTCTTGCTGTTTGCTCTTTATTGTAACGTGTTTTAGTTGCTAATTTTAAATAATCTACCATTTTTTGAATGGTATCGGTTTGTTCATATGCCATTGCCATGGCTGTATAAGCTTGTTCTTTTACCGTTTTATTTATTTTTTCTTTCTCATCTAAAACATCTAATAACAACATTAATGTTTCTATAGCTCTTTTTTCATTACCTAGACGAATATTTGTTTTCGCCCTCCAAATTTTTGTTTCATAATTTAAATTTGCTTTTGGATAATTAACTATTACGTAGTTAAAGGCTTCTAATGCTGGAATAAAACGCTGGGTATAATATCTTGATTTACCTAACAATAAATAAGCGTCATCTATCTGGCTATTTTTTTCATAGCCATTAATATTCATTGAATGTGTTTGAACGGCTTTTATTGCTTTTTCTTCTGCTTTTTCAAAAGGAGTTAGGTTTTTGTCTTCTTCACTCTCTTCAGTATTAAATCCTGTACCTGGTGTAAGTACTTTCGTAGCTAACTTACTTTCATCAAAAGTTATAGGTTCTATTTGTAAGCGTTTCCAGAAATTGTCTTCGTGCTTTTCTTGAATTTCTTCAAGTCCTTTTAAATACGCTTGCTCTCCATTAAAAAGCACATTATATTTAGTAGTAACAGCATGGTAACTTCTATTTAAAAAAGCATCCTTTTTAACACTACACGAATACACAATAGCTACTAAAACACTGAATACTATTATATTTACCCCTTTTTTCATATACTATTACTTTTACAGTACAACAACGTAATAATTGTATTTTTTGTACGTAAAGAGGTAAAAATAATAATTATAAGATGATTTTTACCCTGTTTTATGCAGAAAAATAGCTTTCTAATTCTTGCAGGGTTTCTTGCGATGTGCTTATATCTTTTACTACATTTCCTTTATCTAAGACTACTATACGTTCACATACCTCAGTTACATGACTTAAATCGTGACTAGAAACTAGTACAGTTACATCATTATTTTCTGTAAGTTTTTTAATTATTTTTTTTAATCTAATTTGTGTTGTAGGGTCTAAGTTTGCAAAAGGTTCATCTAAAATTATCACTTGTGGATTCCCCATCATTGCAGCTACAATACCTACTTTCTTTTGATTTCCTTTACTTAAGCTTCGTAAGTATTTTTTCTTTCCTAAAATCTCTTCATTAAAAAACTCGTCAAACTGAGCTAAAAAAGCTTTTACATCAGCTTTATTCATCCCGCGTAAATCTCCAACAAAATCAAAATATTCTTCAGGTGTTAGATATCCTATTAAAAAAGTTTCATCTATAAACGACCCTGTAAATGTTTTCCAGTTTTCACTTTTGTTTACAATTACTTCATTATTTACAATCTCTCCTGTAGTTGGTCTAATTAAATCTAATAACAGGTTAAACAAAGTTGTTTTTCCTGCTCCATTATTCCCTACTAACCCAAAAGCTTGTCCGCTTGGAATATTCAACTCTTCTATGTTTAAAACTTGTGTACTTCCGTATGTTTTTGAAATATTATGTATAGATATCATTTTGTTTAGTTTTTGGATTGTTATGATTTTTGACTGAATGCATGTATTACTGCATACTTACTTTTAATGTATCTTTTTTCTATAAAGTTCATAAAGTAATTTTTGAACGCTAATGCTAGTACTCCTGCAATAGCAATTGCTAAAACTCCTGCATTAAAGCTGACAAACTTATTGAAAACCCAGAATAAGAACATAGGAATTCCGATTATGGGAATTATGATTAAAAAATGGGTTGCACTGGTTCCTTGATAATTTGAAAACCCACTTTTATTTAGGTCTATACGTTTTCGGTTAAAAGAACCTGCAAATAACAAAAAGAGCGAGTTAAAACCAATATTAAATATTGCTCCTGCGGTTATCATTAAAAAAATATTTACTCCATAGAAATAAGCATAAGGAATACTCAATAGGTATAATGCTCCTGACATTACAACCATTAAATACCATTTACTTTCTAAGAATTTTCGGTAACGAATATTTTGACTCATAAGCATGTTGTAGTACTCACTATCCCACGCAGGAATAAATTGTCCATAATTTATCGTAAAACCTCCTGTAACAAAAATTGCAGCAAAAACTAAAAAGGCAGGCATTTTCTCTCGATATGTTTCTTGTCCAAAGAAAATAATTCCATAAAAGAGAAATAAAAATGACATAAAAAATACTGTTTTAGTACGTTTATTCCTCCAAATTTGACGGATGTCATTTTTAATAAATGGTGCTACATCTCCTAATCTATCAACAAAAGATAAGTCTGATTCTTTTGCTACTTCTTCTTTACTTTTTATAGCGTCATCTAAATATGCTTTTTCTCTTAATAATTTAAAGTTTACGTAATACAACCCTACTAACAAGATCGTTCCTATTATTGACAAAGCAGGAAAGTTATATGTTGATTGAAAAACAGGAGCAAACACATCATTTACGTTAAACAGCTGGTATTTATTTCCAAAAAACAATATTGCTAGTACAACAATCATTACTCCTAGTGCATAATTGTTTTTATTTATTAAAAAATTTACGTAGTTAGCACTTAACACTAGCATAACCATTAAAAACAACCATCCTAAAACCCCTATAATATCATAGCCTTGACCTATTAATACTATTGAAAAAGGCACATAAAAAAACAACGGCATTATATTGAAGAATGACACTGCTGATTTTCCTAATACAAAATGGACTAACTTTTCTTTTTTTACCGGTAAGTTTAGAAACGGCTTAATGTTTAGTACTGGTAATTTTTGCATTAAGTAGCGAAAAATTAAATCTCCAAGTAGTAAAAAAACAAGAAATCCATTCACAAAAAAAAGTGGATCTGTATTTGGGTATTCTTTTTTAATGAAAAAATACCCTCCTATTCCTATCATTAAAAATGAAACTAGCATATACAATGCAAAAAAGCCCATGATAATTTTTAATGCAATACTTTTTCCGAAATAAGAAGAGCGAAAAAACTGCTTCCACTCTAACTTTAAAAAATGTGCAATCATTTGGTTTTGTATTTGGTTGATTATCTTATTTGTCTTTTTCTACAACTTTTTGTTACATAAAAAAAGCATCAATTTAAAAATTGATGCTTTTCTACCGTTGTTATGATTTATCTTTTATTTTATTTTTAAAGATTTTGCTATTGCTTCTAACTCAAATATAAAATCTCTTTTATTTACTGAAGGTGCATAAGTAAAGCCTTCAAAAACAAGAACACGGTTGTTTTCTTTATCAATTATCGAGTAATTAATAAACGGTCCTGCCATAAAATCATTCTTTACCTCCCATTTACCTCTAGTTTCATAAGCTTTTCTTCCATCAATTTCTGCATCGAAAGTAAATGGTGTATATGCTTGTTCAGTAATCATGTGCATTCCTTCTTTACTTCCTGGAATATATTTTTTACCAATCGTATCGCGCATTCTTGTTATATTATCTTCTACTTTGCTTTCATCTTCTAATGGATAACTATACACTAAAATGTTGTTGGTTCCATCTCCTCTTGCTATTCCGCTTTTTAAGTGTTGACGTAACCATAAAAAGTCTCCCGTATCTTCAACAAGTTTAAACCTTTCAGGAATGGTTAATGAAATACCTAATTTTTTTATTGTTTTGAATTGGCTTTCATCTAATTTTTCTTTTTTAAAAATGTTTTGAGTAAATTTTACATCTTCATCTTTAAATAGTTTAATAATCTCTTTTCCTCTGTTGCGAATCAAGTCAACCAAAGCTCCTTTACTTTTAGCTGTTGCATAAACTAAAATTTGAGGTTCAGCATATTTGTTTTTTTCTACTGCTATTTTTTCTTTTTCTCCTTCTCTAAGAATCAAAACAGCTCTTGCATTCCTTATAAAACCTTTAAATCCTATAGGATCTATTTGTCCTACTGAAAGTAATGTTTCAGGCTGTGGTAATCCTACCTGATGCTCCCCAAAAACAGAGCGAATTTCGTCACCAATTTTACCTTCCCAATCATTTCCTTTAATTACTACTAATATTTTATTAGTATTTCCATTTGATGTTGGTAAAACATAGTCGCTTTTCTCTCCTTTATTTTTACACGAAACTGTTATAAAAATCAGGGCAAATAATGCTATTAGTTTATTCATAGTTTGTGGTGTTTAGTAGTTGTTTTTTAGCTTTTAAATATTTTAAGTTTCATTCCTGGTTTCAAACTCTTAACACTCCAAATATTGTTCCATTTTTTAATTTCATCAACAGAAACTGATGGATATTTTTTTGAAATAGTCCATAATGAATCTCCTTCTTTAACAACATACACCTCATGCTTACCTGTTGGTGCTTTATATTTTTTCTTTGAAACCTTCTTTGGAACAGCCATTCTTTTAGGATAAACACTTAATCTCTGACCTATTTTTAAATGATGTGTGCGTAAACCATTCCAACGTTTAATATCACTTACTCGTACTCCAAATTTATTAGCTATTTTACCTAAATAATCTCCACTTCGAACTCTGTAACGAATACGTTTATCCATTTCAAAATACTTTGGTAATGGCTTTTCTCTTTTAGCGTCATCTTCATTTGCTAAAGCATATATTTCTTTTTCCTTTTCTAAGAAGTCCATTAAGTTTCTTCGAGGTAATCGAACTGCATAATTTTTTTCTTTTACATATGGAATAATATCTAGCTTATACGACGGGTTTAGAAACGCTAATAAATCAGAATCTATCCCTGTTTTTTCTGAAATCTGATCAAAACTAATGGTTCTTTTTACACGAACTGTATCTGTCTCAAAATTGAAGATTTTCGGTGCTTCAGGGTAAATATGGTGCTTTTCTGCATACTCAAAAATATACATCGTTGCATAAAATGCTGGTACATACCCTGCTGTTTCACGAGGCAAAAAAGGGCGGATATTCCAATAGTTTTTATATCCTCCAGAACGCTTTATTGCCTTTGATACATTTCCTGGACCCGAATTATATGCTGCTAAAGCTAAATCCCAATCACCAAAAATTTTATATAGTTGACTTAAGTATTGACAAGCTGCTTTTGTTGATTTTACTGGATCTTGACGTTCATCTACATACGAATTTACTTTCAAATCAAACTGAACACCTGTTCCATACATAAACTGCCATAAACCTGTAGCTCCCACCCAAGAACGAGCGTCTGGTCTTAATGCTGACTCAACAATAGCCAAATATTTCATTTCTAACGGAATATCATATTGATCTAAGTATTGCTCAAACATTGGAAAATAATATTGAGCACGAGCCATTAATGCTGGATAGTATTTTTTTCGGTATTTTAAATAACTGTTTATTACTTTTTCTAACGCAGGATTATACTCTAAATGAAACGGTGTTTTTACGTTTAGGTCTTGTAATCTTTTCTTTAATAAATCTGTTGTTAGAATTGTGGTTGTATTTCCTAAAATATCTTTATCGTTAATTACATATTGAATACTGTCAAACAACGATGAATTAAATTTTTCTTCAATCAATAAGCTATCAATCATCTTTAAATCTTCTGTAGAAAATAGCTCTTGGTTTTGCGATAAATTTATAGAGTCATTTACCACAACATCAATACTGTCTTTAGCTATAAAAAGACTATCAACAGGTTGTTGCGCAAAAATTGAAGTTGTAAAAAGTAGTAGTGTTAGTAATTTCTTCATGTTGGTTTTATAAATCTAATTCAACTGCAATTGGGCAATGATCTGAATGCTTTGCTTCTGGTAAAATATACGCTCTTGAAATTTTATCTTTTAATGGTTCGGTTACCATGTTGTAATCAATACGCCAACCTTTATTATTCGCTCTTGCATTTGCTCGATAACTCCACCAAGAATACTCTTGTTTTTCTGGGTGCAAGTGGCGGAAACTATCAATAAATCCACTATTGATAAACTTCCCTAGCCATTCACGCTCTTCTGGTAAAAACCCAGATACTCCTTTCATTTTCGGGTTGTGAATATCTATTTCTTCATGACAGATGTTGTAATCTCCACAAATAACCAAGTTAGGAATTTCTTTTCTTAACTCTGTAGCATAGGTTAAAATTTCATCCATGTAGTTGAACTTATAGTCTAATCGAGCACTATTAGTTCCTGAAGGTAAATACATACTCATTACAGAGACCTCATCAAAATCTACACGAAGATTTCTCCCTTCAAAATCCATAGATTCTATTCCTGTACCATACTCTACATGGTTTGGTTCTTCTTTACAAAAAATTGCTACTGATGAATACCCTTTTTTCTCTGCTGAAAACCAATAATGGTATGGATACCCAGCGTTTTCAAACTCAGTTACATCTAATTGTTCTTTATGAGCTTTGGTTTCTTGAATACATATTACATCAGGGTTCGCTGCTTGTAACCAATCGATAAACCCTTTTTTTAATGCTGCTCTAATTCCGTTTACGTTGTATGAGATTATTTTCATCTATTTTTAAAATACAAAAACGTAAAGCTTAACACTTTACGTCTTTTTTTTATCCTATAATTTTGTTAAATATTCATTTCTGGAATGTCTCCTTCGACCACTAAAGTTCCTTCTGTAGCTGCTTTAATTTCTTCTACAGATACTCCCGGTGCTCTTTCTAATAAGTAAAATTTACTGTCTTTAATTTCTAATACCGCTAGGTTGGTTACAATTTTAGTTACACAACCTACACCTGTTAATGGTAAGGAACATTTTTTAAGTAGCTTCGACTCTCCTCTTTTATTGGTATGCATCATTGCTACAATAATGTTATCGGCAGAGGCTACTAAATCCATTGCCCCCCCCATACCTTTTACCATTTTTCCTGGTATTTTCCAGTTTGCTATATCTCCATTTTCAGCTACTTCCATAGCTCCTAAAATAGTTAAGTGAACATGTTTACCACGAATCATTGAAAAGCTAGTAGCAGAATCAAAAAAACTAGCTCCTGGCATAGTTGTTATAGTTTGTTTTCCTGCATTGATAATATCAGCATCTTCTTCTCCTTCAAAAGGAAAAGGTCCCATACCTAACACTCCATTTTCTGATTGAAACTCTACTTCAATATCATCACGAACAAAATTGGCTACTAATGTTGGAATTCCGATACCAAGGTTTACATAATATCCGTCTTTTACTTCTTTTGCGATTCTTTTCGCTATTCCGTTTTTATCTAACATTTTTAATTTGAAAATTTGTTGATTTGAAAATTTTATAATTACTTCTTTTTTGAAGAAGCTATTATTTTACTTATTATCTTAATAATTGTTTTCAAATCTGTTAGTAACTTCTTTTTTGGGCTTGGGTAAAATTCTGATTGTTCACACAATAATAACCAATACTCCAATTCATCAGCTTCTTTCGCTGAAATTTTAAATTTATGAATAAAATCTGCTTTACTTTCTGCATTTTGTGCTTCTCTAATATTGGCTCCTATTGATGTTCCACTTCTAAAAACCTGAGATGCCATCTCATAACGATGTAAAGCTCTTATTTCTTCTGAAAACTTGATGATTTCAAGAGATAACTCAAAAGTTAATTTTACAATTAAGTTTTCTTTATCACTTCTCATTGTTACATCTTCAAATTTTCAAATTGATTCATTAAAAACTAATCTCGTTTGCGAACAGTTCGTTGTTCAATTCTCTTCTCATATTTTTCTCCTTGGAAAATGCGTTGTACAAAAATTCCTGGAATATGAATTTGATTTGGATCTAATTCTCCTACTGGAACTAACTCTTCAACCTCAGCAACTGTAATTGTAGCTGCCCCACACATATTAGGGTTAAAGTTTCTAGAAGTCCCTTTAAAAATTAAGTTTCCAGCAGCATCACCTTTCCATGCTTTTACAAAAGCAAAGTCTGCTTTAAATGCTGGTTCCAGTACATACATTTTTCCATCAAACTCACGAGTTTCTTTTCCTTCTGCTACCTCTGTTCCATAACCCGCTGGGGTATAAAATGCTGGAAAACCTGCTTGTGCTGCTCTACATTTTTCGGCTAAAGTTCCTTGAGGTGTTAATTCTACTTCTAATTCTCCAGATAACATTTGACGCTCAAATTCATCATTTTCTCCTACATAAGAAGAAATCATTTTCTTTATCTGACGATTTTGCAATAACAACCCTAAGCCAAAATCATCAACTCCTGCGTTATTAGAAATACAAGTAACATTTTTTACTCCTATTTTTACTAACTCAGCAATAGCATTTTCAGGTATTCCGCATAAACCGAACCCTCCTAACATAAAGGTCATTCCATCTTGCACACCTTGCAATGCTTCTTGTACGTTATTTACTTTTTTATTTATCATTATAGTTGTTGTTTTAAGCTTTATCCTACTAGGTGAGATTTTAAATACTTTACAATTTACTAAAAATCCGTATCGTCTGGTACTGTTTCTTCTTCTCCTTCTTTAGGTTCTCCAACTTTTGAACAGTCTAAATTAATACTTATATCTTTAGGTTTTTCAAAATTTCCTTTACTAACCTCTAGCGTTTTATCTTCATAGCATTTTCTCATAAATATTCCCCATGTTGGTAGTGACATTGTTGCCCCTTGACCATATCTTAGTCCTGCAAAGTGTGTTGCTCTATCTTCTCCTCCTGTCCATACTCCAGTTACTAAGTTTGGCACCATTCCCATAAACCAACCATCTGATTGATTTTGTGTTGTACCTGTTTTACCTGCAATAGGATTCGTAAATTTATAAGGGAAACCTGTTACTGCATCTCCTCCTGATGTCCATGTTGATCTTAAACGAGCTCCGGAACCTACTTGAGTTACTCCTTTCATTAAATCTAAAATCACATAAGCTGACTCTTCACTTAACACTTCTTTTGTCTCAGGAACAAACTCTTCTAAAACTGTTCCGTTTTTATCTTCAATTCGAGTAACCATTAGTGGACTAACACGTAACCCTTTATTAGCAAAAGTTGAATATGCACTAACCATTTCTAATAAAGATAAATCTATCGCTCCTAACGCAATAGAAGGATTTGCTTCTAATTTAGATTGTATTCCTGAAGACTCTGCTAGTCGAACTACATTTATAGGTGAGACTTTATCAATTAATTGTGCTGTAATCACATTTACTGATTTTGCTAAGGCGTCTTTTAATGTTAATTCTCCTCCGTATTTACCTCCTGCATTTTTTGGTGTCCAATCTTCTGGCATTCCATATTTTTCCTTCGGAATGGTGTATGGTGTGTTTGGTAATTTATCACAAGGTGACATTTTTAATTGATTAATTGCAGTAGCATATACAAAAGGTTTAAATGTAGAACCTACTTGACGCTTTTGTTGCTCAACTGCATCATATTTAAAGTATCTATGATTAATTCCTCCAACCCATGCTTTAATGTGACCTGTTTGAGGTTCAATAGACACCAAACCTGAACGCAAGAAGTGTTTATAATGACGTATTGAGTCATAAGGAGTCATTACTGTATCACGTTCACCTTTCCACGTAAAAATACGCATATCAGTAGCTGTGTTAAACACCTTATCTATTTCTTTTTCAGACTTACCTGCTGCTTTCATTCGCTTATAACGGTCTGAATTTTGCTTTGCTCTTCTTATTATTTTTTCTATGTCCTTTTTCCCTATATCATAAAAAGGAGCTTTTTTATTTCTTTTTTGTTCTTTATCAAAATATGATTGAAGGTTTTCCATGTGTTCATAAACCGCTTCTTCAGCATATTTTTGCATACGAGAATCTATAGTAGTGTAAATTTTTAATCCATCTCTATAAATATTATACTCTTCTCCATTTGGTTTTGGGTTTTCTTTAACCCACTCTTTTAAGATACTTCTTAAATGCTCTCTAAAATATGTTGCTAAACCGTCACTATGCCCTTCTCTGTTTATATTAAGTCCTAGACCTAATTTTTGTAATGAGTCTTTTTGTTTTAAAGTAATAAACTCACTTCTATTCATTTGCTTTAAAACAACATTCCTTCGTTGTTTTACCATCTCTTTTCTCCTTAAAGGATTAAAAAGGGAAGAGTTTTTAAGCATTCCTACTAGCATTGCTGATTCTTCTACGTCTAACTCCTTAGGTTCTTTTCCAAAATAAATTCGAGCTGCTGAACGAACACCTACTGCTTGATTTAAGAAATCATATTTATTCAAATACATGGTTATGATTTCTTCTTTAGTATATTGACGCTCTAACTTAACAGCTACTACCCATTCTTTCACCTTTTGGAGTACTCTTTTAAAAATGTTTCGAGAGGCTTTTTTCGTAAACAGCATTTTTGCTAGCTGTTGGGTTATTGTACTCGCTCCTCCACTTCCTGGTTTTAAAATAGCTCTTGCTGTTCCTCTAAAATCAATTCCTGAATGTTCATAAAAGCGCTCATCTTCTGTTGCAACTAACGCTTTTACCATATTTTGTGGAATGTCTTTATATTTTATAGGTGTTCTGTTTTCAACAGCATACTTACCTAAAGTTTTACCATCAGCTGAAATAATTTCTGTAGCTAAATTATTCTCTGGGTTTTCTAATTCTTCAAAAGTAGGTAGCGCACCAAACACTCCCCAAGAAGCTAGTAAAAATAGTAGGCAAACAAATAAGAATCCTCCTAAAATGATACTCCAAAACCATTTAATGTACTTACTAAAATTTGTTGTTTTTTTCTCTGTCATTACTTTATTTTTTCTATTCTAAACCCTACATGAGTAATTCCTTCTAATTCTTCAATTCCTTCTAATTCTCCATTTTTTCGCATGGCTTGTCTAACTTTAAAAGTATATTCTCCTTTTCGAGGAAACGTTATGTTTTCTTTATAAAAAAGTTTATTTTCTTTAATGTCTGTAAAACCTTGTCCTAAAAATTTCCCTGTAACATCTGCCATATCATATTCCAATGTATCTATGATTATTTGTCCGTCAGGAAAATTCATTTGCGTAATTAAAAAAAGATTGCTGTATGCATAATCTTTATTATTTCTAAGGTTTATAAAAAGATTTTTCTTACCAATAGAGTCATTAATTGGAAATGTAAACTGTATTGCATTTTTTTTATTCCATGAGCTTTTAGGAAGCGCAATATAATTGTCAAACTCACTATTTGAGTCGCATGAAGCTAATAGTATGGCTACTAAAAAAATGATGCCAATTTTACTTCTCATTATTGGTATTGTTTTTATTATCGCTATTATTTCTTTTTCGTTGATTGTTGTTTTTTCTTCTGGGATTTCTCGGTTTTTTTTGTTGTCCTTGTGGTTTATCAGTTGTTTTACTTTCTGGTTTTGGCTTTCTAGTTTTTGGATTGTTTTTAGGTCTTGGTTTCCTATTATCAACTCTCTTTTTTTCTGTTTTTTGGCCTCCTTCAGTTTTTTCCGTTTTTCCTTGTGGTTTTTTCTTTTGCCTTTTATTTGTTTGTGACTGTTTATCTACTTCCGCTTTATTTGCTGGTTTTCTTTTTCTACGCCTACTGTTTTTACGACTTTTTTTAGGTGCATCAAAACGCGTTAAACTATCTTGACCTACAACATTCTCAAAATCGACAGAAACCTCTTCTGCTATCTCCAATTCATATTCTTCTAACGGTAACGCAAGTTCATTATTTTTGTTTAATTCTATAATCTCTTGAACTTGATCTAACGATAGTTTATACCATTTAAAACTTTCCTCTTTGTAGGTATACCAAAGTAATTTTTTGAATATGTCCATTTTAACGAAAACAGCATCTCCTTTTTCTGTTTTTAGCACTTTATCTTGCTTCGGAAAGCTTTGTAATGCATCTAAATACGTGTCTAATTCGTAGTTTAAACAACACTTTAGTTTACCACACTGTCCTGCTAACTTTAATGGGTTTAATGACAGTTGCTGATAACGGGCTGCTGCTGTATTTACTTTTCTAAAGTCGGTTAACCAAGTAGAGCAACATAGTTCTCTACCGCAAGAACCAATTCCACCTAAACGAGCTGCTTCTTGGCGCATTCCTACCTGACGCATTTCTACTCGTATAGAAAAAGCACTAGCTAAGTCACGAATTAACTGACGAAAGTCTACACGTTCGTCTGCTGTATAATAAAAAGTAGCTTTGGTTCCGTCTCCTTGATATTCAACATCAGAAAGTTTCATTTTTAAGCCTAAACGGCTAATTATTTCTCTTCCTTTTCGTTGTGTTTCTAACTCTCTTCCTCTGGCTTCTTGCCAAACATCAATATCTTTTTGAGATGCCTTTCTGTAAATTTTCTTTACATCATCACTATCTGCAGTAATTTTTCTTTTTTTCATTTGAACTCTTACTAGCTCTCCTGCTAAAGAAACAATACCAACATCGTGCCCTGAAGATCCTTCAACTGCAACCACATCTCCCATGGAAAGGGTTAAGTTTTCAGGATTTTTATAAAAGTGTTTTCGTCCATTTTTAAAACGGACTTCAAAAATATTAAATGGTGCTTCACCTGAAGGTAAAGTCATATTTGATAACCAATCAAAAACAGCGAGCTTATTTCCACTTCCACATGTACCTGTAGCACAATTTCCGTTACTCTTACAGCCATTTGGCACACCGCTTTTGTTAGTTGAGCAACTGCTACAACTCATACGATAATATATTTTTTTGAAATATTTTTTAAACCTGTGGTATTTACAGTATCAAAAAATATTTTTATTATTTGATTTTCAGCTGTATAAAATTTACTTTATAACAACTATCCTTAATCTGTAAAGATACATATTCTAATGAAAAGTGGAAATTGATTTTTTTGTTAAAAAAAATGCTGCTTTTAAGTTAAAAAGCAGCATTTTTTATTTATTCTAGTCTTTGGGCACTAATTATTCTTTTTCGCCCAATTATCTCTTAGTCCAACCGTTTTATTGAATACTAAGCCTTCAGCTGTTGAATCATCATCAACATTAAAATACCCTAAACGTTGGAACTGAAAACGGTCTCCAATCTTTGCTGTTTGTATGCTTGGTTCAACGTAAGCCGTAATTTTTTCTAACGAATTCGGATTTAAAAACTCCATAAAATCTTTGTCTTTATGGCTGTCCGGTGCTTCATCTGAAAACAACCTATCATACGCTCTTACCTCAGCTTTTACCGCGTGTTTTACCGACACCCAATGTAAGGTTCCTTTTACCTTACGCTTACTTTCTTCGGTTCCACTTCCTGATTTTGTTAATGGGTCATATGTACAGTGAATTACCGTAATGTTTCCATTTTCATCTTTTTCTACACTATTAGCCGTGATGAAATACGCATTTTTTAAACGCACTTCTTTTCCTAATTTTAAACGGAAGAATTTTTTGTTTGCTTCTTCTCTAAAATCTTCACGCTCTATATAAATCTCTCTTGAAAATGGAACTTCTCTTGTTCCTGAGTTTTCATCTTCTGGATTGTTTTCAGCAATTAAAATTTCTTCTTGATCTTCTGGATAATTATCTATTACCACTTTTACCGGATCTAAAACAGCCATTACACGATTTGCTGTTTTATTTAAATCTTCTCTAATTTTAAACTCTAGCAATGCTACATCAATCACGTTTTCACGTTTAGAAACCCCTACCGTTTCAATAAAGCTACGTATAGAAGCAGGCGTATAACCACGACGACGTAATCCTGAAATAGTTGGCATACGTGGATCATCCCATCCTGAAACGATTCCTTCTTCCACCAACTTCATCAACTTACGTTTACTCATTACGGTATAACTTAAGTTTAAACGTGAGAATTCTCTTTGTTTTGGTGGTAATGGGTATTCTGATTGACTATATTCATACACATTATCTCTAAACCAATTGTATAGTTCACGGTGAGGTTTAAATTCCAGTGAACATAGTGAGTGAGAGATTTGCTCTATATAATCACTTTCTCCGTGTGTCCAGTCGTACATTGGGTAGATTACCCAATCACTTCCTGTACGGTGATGCTCTTTCTTTAAAATACGATACATGATAGGATCACGCATTAACATATTTGGTGAAGCCATATCTATTTTAGCACGTAACACATGAGAACCTTCTTCAAATTCACCGTTTTTCATACGTGTGAATAAATCTAAATTTTCTTCAATACTTCTATCTCTATTAGGTCCTGCTACTCCTGGTTGCGTTGGCGTTCCTTTCTGTTCAGCCATTGCTTCAGAAGATTGGTTGTCTACATATGCTTTTCCGTCTTTAATTAATTGAACTGCCCAATCATATAATTGTTGGAAATAATCAGAAGAATAGCATTCTTTTTCCCATTGATATCCTAACCAAGCTACATCTCGCTTAATAGCATCTACGTATTCTTGCTCTTCTTTTGCTGGGTTTGTATCATCAAAACGAAGGTTTACTGGAGCATTGTATTTTTCTCCTAAGCCAAAACTAATACCAATAGCTTTTGTATGTCCTATATGTAAGTATCCGTTTGGTTCTGGTGGAAAACGAAAACGCAAATTTTCTTTTGGCATTCCGTTTGCCAAATCTTCTTCAACAATTTGCTCTAAAAAATTCAATGATTTCTTTTCTTCTGACATCTTTATAAATTATGTACGTGTTCTATTTTTGCAACCTTCTATTGTTCTCTCTTAAAATATAATCAATTAAGAGCTTCCTAAAAGGTTTAAGCAACAAAATTACATAGAATCTATGAGATAATTACACAAAGAAAATTATGGATTATTTTTTTTAATAAAAAAACGGAAAACCTGTACAGATTTTCCGTTTTAATAATTTTATTTGGTTTGAACTTACTTCCCGTACGAATTGTTTTCTTGATTTACGTCTGCCATTAGTTTTGATGGATCAATTTCAACTGATTTCACTTCTTTTTTTGTTGTAAAAGTGTACGTTGGATGTGCAAAAGTCCAATCGGTAATAACTGTAGCATTGGTTGGTTTTTCTCCACGCATCATACGTAACGGAATATTAAATGATTCTTTTGAACCGTCTGTATACATTACCTCAACATCAATAGGCATTGGCATTTGACCAATACGTTCTAAGGTAATTTCTTTTCCGTTTACTGATTTTATTCCGTAATCAATAGTATGTGTTGTTTGCGTCCATTCATTTAAATACCAGTCTAACTGAAGTCCTGAAACTTTTTCAGCTGTACGTTTAATGTCATTTGGTGTTGGATGCTTAAAAGAAAAGTCTTCAAAATATTTCTTTAGTGTTTTTGCTACATTTTCTTTTCCAATAATATATTCTAATTGAGATAAGAAAATGTTTCCTTTTGAATAACTCGCAACTCCATACGCTGTATTCGTGTGATACCTATCAGCGTGTGTTGTTAAAGGTTCTTCAATATTATTTTTTACCACGTAATTATACCCTCGATAAGATCCTGCATGTGGATTTTCTTTTCCTTCTCCTAAAATTTCATTCTCTGCTTTGTTTGAAATATAAGTGGTGAATCCTTCATCCATCCAAGGGTGTTTACTTTCGTTAGTTGCTAACAAGAATTGAAACCAAGTATGTGCTAATTCGTGTGCTGTTACTCCAAATAAGCTTCCCCACTTACGTTGTCCTGTAATTAATGTACACATTGCATATTCCATACCTCCATCTCCTCCTTGAATAACTGAGTATTGCTTGTATGGATACTGACCTATGTGCTCACTAAAATACGTCATTAGTTCAGCTGTTTTAGGTTGTAACTTTTTCCAGTTTTCTAAATACTCAGCATCTAATGTTTTCTTATAAAGGAAATGTAAGTCGATTCCATTATCCATTTTATAAGTATCATGAATAAACTCAGGATCTGCTCCCCAAGTAAAATCATGTACGTTTGGCGCAGTGAATTTCCATGTTAATTTATCTCCTGACGGAAGGTTTAACGGTTTTGTTTTGTCTTCGTAACCATGACCTACTTCTTGTGGGTTTTGTACATATCCTGTTCCTCCAACTACATAATTTTTATCAATATGAAGTGTTACATCAAAATTACCCCAAACTCCATGGAATTCTCTTCCTAAGTATGGTGGTGTATGCCAACCTTCAAAATCATATTCAGCCATTTTAGGGTACCATTGTGTCATTGACAAAGCAACTCCTTCAGCACTATTACGACCCGAACGACGGATTTGTTTTGGTACTTGCGCATCAAAAATCATATCAAACGTTACACTTTCTCCTGGTTGAATTGGTTTGTTTAATGTAACTTCTAAAATCGTTCCAACAGTTTCGTGTTTTACTACCGAACCGTTTTGTTTTAAAGAACTTACTTTAATGTATCCTATTTCTGAAGGTGATAATTTACTAATACGATCTCCTACTCTTCTATCTGGATCTTGAATATTTCTTGAACGAACATCCATTTGTGAGTTTGGTTGAAATGCATTGAAATATAAATGATAGAATACTTTATTTAATGCATCAGGCGAATTGTTTGTATACACCAATTTTTGTGTTCCTTTATATTGATATGTTTTAACATCCATATCAATATCCATAGTATAATCAACATGTTGCTGCCAATACCCTTGGTTAGATTGCTTGTGTACTTTTGTCTTTGCTACAGTTTTGTTTTTTGTACTATTTACGGTAGCACAAGAAATAACCGGTAACAATAAAAGGCTTAAAATTATTTTCTTCATGTTTAAACTGATTTAATCCCCATTGAGGTTAGTGTTTTCTTAAAATCACTTAGTTCTTTTTCATTTTTTAATACTGGAAAACTACGTCTTTTTCCATTGCGTAATTTTAGAAAAACCCGCTCTCTTCCGTAGGCTTTTCTTGTTTCTATTCCTTCAATTTCATTAAGTAAGTATTTAGATTTCCATGATCTTTTTACTACGTAATAAAATATTACTACTACAGAAACTACTGCAAGTAAAAACATAAAAACAAAAAGAGTTTCCTTGTTTTCATAACTCATTAAATACAACTGAACTCCCATATTAATTCCATTAATTAACATTAAAGAGATAATTAACCATGAATGCATTGGCACTTCATCTTTAATTGTTAATTCCTGTGTTTTTTTGTTGAATTCTAGTTGCATGTGTTTTCCTATAACAAAAAAAGAGCATCAAAAAATAATGCTCTTTTTTAGCTTGTTTATACTGGTTTTATTTTCTTCCGTTTACCATTCTATCAGCCATTCTAACTGCATTGTATGCATTTACAACACGTCCTGATACTGATAGTTCTGAGAAAGGTACCATCTCATCTCTAGTTCCTGGTTTAACAACCTCTAAATCTATTTTAGTTCCAGAGTTCATTAAAATGTGCTTTACCTGACTTGCCGTTAACTCAGGGTAGTAAGAACGTACTAATGCTGCAACTCCTGCTGCTGCTGGAGAAGCCATTGAAGTTCCGTTAAACTTCTTGTATTCATTATCTGGAGTAGTTGAATATACTTGTACTCCAGGAGCAAATACGTCTACGTTCTTTTTACCGTAATTAGAGAAGTTTGCTGGTAATGTTTTATCATAATTAGCACTCATTGCTCCAATAGTTAAAAAGTTGTCTGCAATTTCATTCATTAAATCTGGTGCGTCGTTAGGAAAAGTCTTCTCAACATCAATATTCTTTCCATCATTTCCTGCTGCATTTACAATTAACACATCCTTTGATGCTGCATACTTTATTGCATCGTAAACCCACTCTTTGTTTGGTGAAAAACCTTTACCAAAACTTGTATTGATTACTTTTGCTCCGTTATCTACTGCATAACGAATACCTAAAGCAACATCTTTATCATACTCATCTCCGTCAGAAACTGAACGTACAGCCATGATTTTTACATTGGCAACCCCGTCCATTCCTTTATCGTTGTTTCTTGTTGCTCCAATGATACCTGAAACGTGAGAACCATGCGCTTCATCTTTTTCAGAATGACCTGTATTACCATTTCCATATCCTGGTTTATCATTAATATCATACGCATTATCACCAACAACAGTACGGTAATCTGTTTTTAAGTTATCTCCATTTATTGTCTTTTCAGCGTTTTTAATACCTTTTTCAAAGTACTCTTTAGCTTCTTCTAGCGTATCAAAATAACCAAACATTCTAGTTGCAAAGTTTTTTGCATTGCCTAACATTTCATCATTTGTATTGATAGCTCCTACTTCGTCTTTAGTATAGGTTGATTTTCCAAAGTATTTAGTAAATGCTTTATCAGCATCTGCAACCATTCCTTTTAAACCTCCATAACGAGCAACTGTTTTCTTTGCTTCTGCTACTTTTTCAGCTTGATACGCTTTTACTTCTGCTAAGGTTTCAGCATCTGCAACTTCTGGTTTCATTAAAATACGTTCGTATTCTAAATGTTCTTTGTATGAGTCTCCTAAAAAGTTCCATCCATTAATATCATCAACATATCCATTCTTATCATTATCAATTCCATCTCCAGGAATTTCCTTAGTATTTACCCATGCTACATCAACTAAATCTTCATGTTTTAAATCAGTTCCAGAATCAACGACACCAACTACAACTTCTACATGCTTTTTCCCTTTTAAAAACTCATAGGCTTTATTTACACTCATTCCAGGAATTGTATCTGTAGCCAAGTCTAAATGCTGCCAGTTTTCTTGCTCATAGTCTGTTAATTCAGCATTTTTCGCTGGAATATTCACTACGGTATTACTTCCTGCTGGCACAGGGATTTTGCTTACTGTTTTACAGCTAGCTAAAGTAGCCACTGCAATTGCCGAGTAAAATACGGGCTTTAAAACTCTCATAATCTCTATCTTAATTAAAAATATCTGTAAACTTAAATGTTTCCTTTAAACGAACTCCTTTTTCTGTATGCTTTACGGTTATTACTTCGTTGTAAGCATCATGTTCTAAAAACAGGTAAAATTCTTTATCTGCTGCTTCGTTTAAAAAAGCTTCTTTTTCTTTTAAGGTAAGTAGTGGCCTTGTATCGTACCCCATAACATAAGGCAAAGGAATATGACCTGCTGTTGGTAGTAAATCTGCCATAAACACCAATGTTTTTCCTTGATATTCTATTTTCGGTAGCATTTGTTTTTCGGTATGTCCATCTTTGAACAACACATCAAACCCAACATAATCTTTTGCGTTTAGATGTAAAAAGTTTAGTTGTCCGCTTTCTTCAATTGGTAAGATGTTTTCTTTTAAAAAAGATGCTTTTTCTCTCGCATTTGGGTGTACTGCCCAATCCCAATGACGTTGATTGCTCCAAAAACGTGCGTTTTTAAAAGCTGGTTCATACCCCGTTCTATCTTTGTTCCATTGAATTGCTCCTCCACAATGATCGAAATGTAGGTGTGTTAAAAACACATCTGTAATATCATCTCTATGGAAACCATGTTTTGCTAAAGAAGTATCTAATGAAAAGTCTCCATACAGATAGTAGTATCCAAAAAACTTATCTGACTGCTTATTACCAATTCCTGTATCAATTAGCGTTAAACGATCTCCATCTTCAATCAACATACATCGCATGCCCATTGAAATCATGTTGTTTTCATCGGCAGGGTTTGTTTTTTGCCAAATTGTTTTCGGAACTACGCCAAACATAGCGCCTCCGTCTAATTTAAAGTTTCCTGTTTCTATCGGATAAATTCGCATAGCTACAAAGATGCAGAATTTTAACGAATTAATTTGTTAAGGAAAACAAAAAAGCTCATCAATAATTGATGAGCTTTTTGAGGTGTCGAGCGGATTCGAACCGCTGTAGATGGTGTTGCAGACCACTGCCTAGCCACTCGGCCACGACACCTTATATTGATAAGGACTGCAAATTTACAGCTTTTATCTTTTTTTGCAAGCTTTTTTTACTTTTTACGCACTTCTGATAAAACAATTGCAACCTCAGCAACATTTCCTCCAATGGGTGGGTTAATTTTTGCTACGCTAACCTCCGCTTCATCAACCAGTTGTATTTCTTTAAAGATTCTATCTAAAATTCGTTGAGCAACATGCTCTAGTAATTTAGAACGAATTGCCATCTCTTCTTTTACAATTTTATTTAAATGCACATAATCTACCGTATCAACCAAATTATCTGTTTTTGCAGATGTTTGTAAATCAGCTTTTACTTCAATATCAACTCTATATTCCGAACCGATTCTTGCTTCTTCATCTAAGCATCCGTGATTTGTAAAAACACGAATGTCGTTTACACGTATTATTCCCATACCGCAAAAATAGTAATGTTTCTTTATTAAGTTGTGTAAATTTTATTTCAAAAAAAGAGAAAAACAGTTTTGTTTTTCTCTTTTATAATCTCTTTGTTAAAGAACTTCAAATGTTTGACTTAACTCACCCACTGTTACTTTATATTTCCCTTTAGGTAAATAATACTTGTTATTCTTTGCTTTTTTTACCTTAGCTTCTTTGTTTTTCTTTAAGTACTTTTTTCTTCCTTTTTCAGAAAAAGAAACATCGTACACTACTTCATTAAATCCTTTTGTTGCTTTAGCCTTTATAGTATTTACCAAAACTTTACCCGAATATATTTCTAAAACAACTTCTTTATTTGTAGTTACATAAAAAGGAATTGTGATTTTTGGTGTATTTGGTTCTAACCATTTACTCCAAGAACTACCCCAAGATTTTCTTTTCTTAATATCCTTAATACTGAAAATAGCTTCTTTGTTATCAAATTCTTGTAAAGAAGTAATATTCGCTTTGTACAAACTACGCCCATGTGTTCCTACTAATAAATGTTTTGCTTTAGGTTGAATTACTAAATCGTGTACTGCAACATTTGGCAATCCGTTGCTAAAAGCTTCCCATGTTGAACCTTGATTGAAAGAAACATACAATCCGTTGTCAGTTCCTAAGTATAGGACATTCTCTTTTTTAGGATCTTCCTTAATCACATTTACCGCAGAAGCTGGAATATTACTACTTATATTTTTCCATGTTTTTCCATAGTCATCAGACATGTATACATACGGTGTAAAATCATCAAAACGGTATCCGTTTAACGTAACATATACACGTTCTTTCTTATATTTTGAAGCTATTACACGACTTACCCATAAATTTTGTGGTAAAGAATTGGAAATTTTCTCCCAACTTCCTCCTCCGTTTTTAGTCACTTGTACCAATCCATCATCAGAACCTACGTAGATTAACCCAAATTGGAATGGGCTTTCAGAAATAGTAGTTAACGTTCCGTAAGCTACATTTCCTTCCTTTTCTCCTTTGGTTAAATCTCCAGAAATTTCTTCCCAATCATCACCTTTATTTAAAGAACGGTGTAACTTATTTCCTCCTAAATATAAAATATCTTGATTGTGTTTTGATAGCTGAATAGGAGTTTGCCAATTGAATCGATATGCTGGCTTATCTTTTTTAGGTTTCGGTTGAATATAAGTTTGTTTTCCTGTAGCTCTATCAATTCGATAATAGTTTCCAAATTGATATCCTGTGTATACAATGTTTGGGTTTCTATCATCAACGGCAACTTGCATACCGTCACCTCCCATTAAACTTTCATAAGGATTCTTCCCTGTTTGATGCCAGCTTTTGTCAATTTTTGCATTGTGGTTTCCTACCCAAACTCCGTTGTCTTGTAATCCTCCATATACCTTGTACACTTCTTGATTATCAGCATATATAGTATAAAATTGCCCAACTGCTGGTTGGTTTAATTTAATCCAGCTCTCACCATCATCGTATGAAATATTTAGCCCTCCGTCGTTTCCATCAATTAGGTGTCCCTGTTTTTTAGGGTTCACCCATAATGCTTGATGATCGGCATGTACATTTTCTTTACTAATAGATGTAAATGTTTTTCCACCATCTTTCGACTTTAAAATTGGAACTCCCAATACATAGATTCCATTTTTGTCTTGAGGATCAACACGAATTTCTCCAAAATAATACCCATACGAATAGTATAAATCATCTAAATGCCCTTCATGTGTTTTTTTCCATGTTTTTCCTCCATCAGTAGTCTTAAAAACCTCCGCTCCTATTACTGGAGTATCAAATAACGCTGCATTTGCATCTTTTAAATAACCAATTAAATCACTTGGTTTCATTTCTCCCGGACTTGAGCGAATGATTTGTTTAATATTTTCTGCACGATATTTTTCTTGAAGACCATTCATTTTGATATATGAATTCAATTTTTTGTCTTTCATATTCAAAAGTTCATCTGCCGAAATTGATGCAAGCTCCTCTTTTGTTAAGGCTCCTGCTCCCTTCTCTTTCTTAGCAGGATCTTTTTTTCTTCGGAATTGACTATCGTGAAAAGCATATACCGTGTTTTGATCATATACTGCTAAACCAATTCTTCCTACTCCATCTCCATTAGGGAAACCATTATTATCAGAAATTTTAGTCCATGTACTCCCAGCATCTGTCGATTTATAAATTGCAGAATTTTTTCCGTCTCCATCAAAATTCCATGCTTTACGTTCACGCTCCCAAGCAGCAGCATATAAAATATTGAAGTTATTTGGTACAGGTTGAATATCTATAATTCCAGTATTTTCATCAATAAACAAGGTTTTTATCCAGGTTTTTCCTCCATCTGTAGTTTTAAAAATTCCTCTTTCATTGTTTGATGAATATAAATGTCCTATAGAACCTACTATTACTTCATCAGGATTTTTTGGATTGATTAAAATTCGTCCAATATGATGTGAATCGAGTAACCCAACGTTTGTCCAAGTTTTACCTTTATCGGTAGATTTTAAAATTCCGATTCCTGCATACGATGATCGAGAAGAATTATTTTCTCCTGTACCAACCCAAATTGTTCCATTTTTCCAATCTACAGCAATATCGCCTACGTTTTGTGTAGGAGAGTTGTCTAGAATTGGAGTAAAAGTTGTTCCGTTATTATCAGTATGCCATACTCCTCCTGAAGCATAACCTACATAAAAATCTGTAGTATTTGCTGGGTTTACATCAATATCCACTACACGCCCACTCATCACTGTAGGTCCTATATTTTTAAAGGGAATATTTTTTACTGTAGAAGTTAAAGTTAATGCTTCTTTTTGTTGTAAAGCTTGTTGTATTTTCTCTGCAGATGTAGGTTGCTGTGCAGCTACTGTAAACGGAAATAAAGCTATTAAAGCTTTGGCTAAGGTTCTCATTATAATTTGGTTTAGAAGAAGTGAAAATACTGTAAGCAAAAACTATTTCAAAAAAATTAACAGAATATTGAGAGACTTCTTTTTGAAGTTCTTGTCAAACAAAAAAATTAGTAGCTTTGTTTAACCTCAAAATTTTTAGGTTATGACTATTTTTATTCTTTCTGTTAGTGACCAGATTTATTCAACACAAAGAATATATAAAGAGGCAAGTCGTCGTGGACATAAAGTTGAAATTATAAACCATTTAAAATGTTTTATAAAACTTGGCGATGGTAAACCTGCTATTCTATACAACGGTAAAAATATTATTGATATTCCTGATGTTATTATTCCTCGAATAGGTGTTTCAGCCATGAAACATGGAACAACAGTTGTAAAAGAGTTTGAAATGAACGGAGTATATAGTACTGCTAGTTATTTAGGTATTGTTAATGCACAGAACAAAGCTCGTACTTTACAAATAATGAGTAGAAATGGACTTCCTATTCCGCAGACTGTTTTTTCTGTTGACGCTGAAAATATTGGTGAGCAAATAGATTTATTAGGTGGTTCTCCTGTAATTATTAAGCTACAAGAAGGAACACATGGCTCTGGAGTAATTTTAGCTGAAAGCAAAAAATCTGCGATGTCTATTATTGATACTATGCACGGAACAAATACCAGTATTTTACTACAAGAATTTATTCAGGAAAGTAACAGTGAAGATATTCGTGCTTTTATTGTAAATGGCAAGGTGGTATCTTCTATGAAACGTAAAGGGATCGAGGGGGACTTTCGTTCTAACATTCATAAAGGAGGTAGCGGACACAAGGTTACATTAACTCCCGAAGAAGAAGAAATAGCTATTAAAGCAGCTCAACACTTAGAACTTCCTATTGCTGGCGTTGATATGATTCGATCAAAAAGAGGACCTCTATTAATTGAAGTCAACTCAACTCCTGGCTTACAAGGAATTGAATCCTACACCAAAGACAATATTGCTAAAGTTATTATTAAATTTTTAGAAGAAAATGTTCGAACAAAATTTTAAAAACGAAATCATAGAAATTCGTGGACAAAAAATTGGTTTAGGCGAATCTAAATTAATTAAGATTCCAATTGATAGGTTACCTACAGGTACTCTAATAGAAATTCCTGTGTATATTTTTAATGGTAATCAATTAGGTCCTACTATTCTACTACAGGGTGGTCTACACGGAGATGAAGTAAATAGTATTGAATTAGTCAGAAGAATGTTAATTGATAAATCGTACAAAATTCACCGAGGTTGTGTTATCGTGGTTCCTTTACTTAATGTGTTTGGCTTTTTAAATATGTCGAGAGACATGCATGGTAAAGATGTAAATCGTAGTTTCCCTGGTTCAAAAACGGGTTCTTTAGCTAGTAGAATGGCGTATTATTTAATGAAAGAAATTACCAATAATGTAGATTTTGCTATTGATTTTCATACGGGAGGTGAACAACGAAATAACTTCCCACAAATACGATACACTCCTGAAGATAAAAAAGGAGTTCAACTAGCCAATATTTTCAATGCTCCATTTATGTTTGGCTCTAAACTTATTCCGAAGTCTTTTAGAAATCAATGTTATAAAAATAATATTCCTGTAATTGTTTATGAAGGAGGAGAATCGTTACGGCTTGAAGAGCATGCTATTAAACAAGGTATTAACGGAACACTTCGTGTTTTAAAACATTTTAAAATGATAAGTGAAAATATAGAAATACCTAAAAACACTACTTCAATACACATTAATAAACATAAATGGGTTCGTGCTAAAGTAGCTGGCTTATTTACTTCTGTTGTTAACAATGGTAATCAAATAATAAAAGGACAAATATTAGGGTATATTATGGATACCTATGGAGAAACAAATTTTTCCGTAAAATCACCTTACGATGGCTATATCATTGCTAAAAATAATTTTCCAATCATTAATATGGGAGATGCTTTATTCCACATAGGGAAACCATAACAACTTTTCTTAATTGTTGTTTTTAGTTCTCTCATTAAATCAGTTATATTAATATAGAAGCATCTTAGGTAAGGCTTTTTTTATTTATAGCCGAAGCCCAATAAAATAGCAGTACCTTTGCTGGCTCATAGTAGTATTTTCTTTAAATACTACTGAAGAATTATATATGACATTTACATCGTTAGGTTTATCAAAAGCTTTAGTGAAAGCTGTAACCGAAAAAGGGTACGAAACTCCCTCTCCTATTCAAGAAAAAGCAATTCCCGTTATTTTAGAAGGTAAAGACGTATTAGCCTCTGCACAAACTGGAACCGGTAAAACAGCAGGGTTTACTTTGCCTATTTTACAAAACATATCAGAAAAAAAGAATCCGAAATACCGTCCAATTAAAGCATTAGTGCTAACTCCTACAAGAGAATTAGCAGCTCAAGTATATGATAATGTGCGCGAATATAGCACGCATTTAAACATTAAATCTACCGCTATTTTTGGTGGTGTAAAACCAAGTTCTCAAATAGCTACTCTTAAAAAAGGAATAGATATTTTAGTAGCTACTCCTGGTAGATTAATTGATTTACATGAACAAAATCAACTTTCTTTAAAACGTGTAGATGTTTTGGTTTTAGATGAAGCCGACAGAATGTTAGACATGGGGTTTTTACGAGATATTAAAAAAATCATCTCTTTTTTACCTCAAAAACGCCAAAGCTTATTGTTTTCGGCAACTTTTTCAAAAGAAATAAAAAAATTAGCACAAGGTATTTTACACAACCCGGTTTTAGTTGAAGCAGCTCCTGAAAATACAACTGCCGAAAAAGTAAATCAGAAACTATACAAAGTTCCGAAGAGTAAGAAAACAGAATTGGTTGGTCAGTTAATTTCAAAAGGAAACTGGAGCCAGGTATTAATTTTTACTCGAACCAAGCACGGTGCTAATAGGTTGACTGAAAAACTAATTAAACTAGGAATTTCAGCAGCAGCTATACATGGTAACAAAAGTCAAGGAGCAAGAACCAAAGCTCTAAAAGGCTTTAAAGATAATTCTATCAGAGTACTGGTAGCTACCGATATTGCTGCTCGTGGATTAGACATTCCATTATTACCACACGTTATTAATTTTGAACTTCCCAATATTCCTGAAGACTATGTACACAGAATTGGTAGAACAGGAAGAGCTGGTGCTAGTGGCGAAGCAATTTCTTTGGTGGCACAAGAAGAAGAAGCTTATTTAAAAAGTATTGAGAAGTTATTAGGGCAAAAAATAACTATTTCTGAATTAGAAGGTTTTGATTTATCTAGTATAAAAAATGAAATAACTACTGAGCGACCAAAGCAGCAATCTAGAAACAAACCGACTAAAAAAACACTTAAAACATCTTCTAATTCAAAGAAAAAAGTGTCAACAGAAAACACTAAAAAACATACTCCTAGAAAACGAAATAATCGTAATAGGAAAAATAATAACAAAACATCTCGTTAACAATTTTACTTCTTTAATTATTAAGTTTTTTGAAGTTTCATTACTAAAAAACTTCTATGTTAATTCTTTGAAAAACTAAAGAAGTTATTAAAATATTAGATAAAAAACCTATACCAGATTAGTTGAGTTAAAATCAATTATCAATACAATTTATTTCAAAGGATGCTGTAAAAAGCATCCTTTTTTATACTTTTAAGCTAAAAATTTATTTCCATAAATGGATGCTTCTAAAAAAGCTATTACACAGCACATACAAAACATTATAAATAATGAAGTCTTAAATATGTTAATTCCAGAAATTATTGACTGTTTTAAAGAGTTTTCCTTATCTAGAAATGATTTTTTTGTTAAAAAAGGAAACGTTTGTTCCTATTTTTGTTTTATAGAAAGTGGCATTTTACAACATGCTGTCTCGGTTTCAGGAGAAGAAAAGACCACTTATTTAGCTTTAAAAAATAGTTTTACCTCATCATTAAAAAGTTTTTTACAACAAACTCCTTCTCCTAAAAACATTAAAGCTTTGAGTGCCTGCAAGCTTTGGATTATTAACATAAGTGATTTTAAACATTTAATGAAACATAATAAGGCCTTTTATCAGTTTTATTACAACTTAGTCGAACATCAAATTTTTTTGATTGACGATTACCGCATTGATTTACTGACTTTAACTCCTGAAGAGCGTTATAAAAAACTACTCGTAAACGAACCTAAACTACTTCAAGAAGTTCCACTACATTATTTAGCTTCTTTTTTGGGAATTTCTACTCGCCATATGAGTAGAATTCGAAAAAACATAAATTAGCGCCAAATGGCTAATATTTGCATAGTTTCTTTCCGTATTTTTGAGGGAATCTTATCAATTTAATTGAAACATTATGAAGTACGACGCAATAAACAGTCAATTATTTATAAAAAACCGTAAAAACTTCATGGCTCAAATGAAGCCTAGTAGTTTAGCTATTTTTAACTCAAACGATATTTATCCTGTAAGTGCCGATAGCACGTTACCTTTTGAACAACACCGTGATATTTTCTTTTTAAGTGGTGTTGACCAAGAAGAAAGTATATTAATTTTATTTCCTGATTGTCCGAAAGAAAATCTACGTGAAGTACTATTTTTACGTGAAACTAACGAGCATATTGCTGTATGGGAAGGTGAAAAACTAACCAAAGAAAGAGCATTAGAGACTAGCGGTATTAAAAACGTATACTGGTTACAAGACTTAGAAAAAGTACTGGCTGAAATGATGGCTTTAGCTGATACGGTTTATATCAACACGAACGAACATTACCGCGCTAGTGTTGAAACTGAAACTCGTGAAGCTCGTTTTACTAAATGGTTATTAAACAAATATCCTGCACATTCAGTAGCAAAAAGTAACCCAATTTTACAACGTTTACGTTCAGTAAAAGATCAAATCGAAATTGATTTAATTCAAACGGCTTGTGACATTACTGAAAAAGGATTCAGACGTGTGTTAGACTTCGTAAAACCTGGTGTTTGGGAATATGAAATAGAAGCAGAATTCATTCACGAATTCATCAGAAATCGTTCTAAGAAATTCGCTTATACTCCAATTATTGCTTCTGGTAACAATGCAAACGTATTGCACTATATTGAAAACAACCAACAATGTAAAGCAGGTGATTTATTACTGATGGATGTTGGAGCTGAATATGCTAACTATTCTTCGGATATGACTCGTACCATACCTGTTTCTGGTCGTTTTACCGACAGGCAAAAAGCGGTATACAATGCTGTTAACCGTGTAAAAAACGACGCTACAAAAATGTTAGTTCCAGGAACTCTTTGGGCTGAGTACCATGTTGAGGTTGGTAAATTAATGACTTCGGAATTATTAGGCTTAGGATTATTAGACAAAGCAGATGTTCAAAACGAAGATCCGAACTGGCCAGCATACAAAAAATACTTTATGCACGGTACTTCTCACCACATGGGCTTAGATACGCATGACTACGGATTGTTACATGAACCAATGCAAGCAAACCAAGTATTTACAGTAGAGCCTGGTATTTATATTCCTGATGAAGGTTTTGGTATTCGTTTAGAGGACGATGTTGTTGTTCAAGAAAATGGTGAGCCATTTAACTTAATGCGCAACATACCTATTGAAGCTGACGAAATAGAAGATATTATGAATAAATAGTATCATTTCCCATATTTTAAAAACGTCATTAAAATTTCTATTAAAAGGAGTTTTAATGGCTTTTTTATTTTACTACTTTTAGCATTTAAAAATCATTATGATGACTACCTATATAGAAATGGTTGGAGTATGGCAACTAATTTTAATCTTAATTGTTTTACTTGGAATTATTCCAACAGTAATTGCGCTTATTGATATTTTAAAAAGTAAATTTAAAGGAAATAATAAAATTGTCTGGATTCTCGTTGTTTTATTAGCTAACTTTTTTGGTGCTTTTTTATATTTCCTAATTGGAAGAGAACAAAAAATAAAAGAGTGAACAAAAATCCTTTACCATGAAAACCCCACTTTATATATTCGCTTTTGCATTGATTTCTTGTGCTTCAACTCAAATAAACAAGATTGATAATTCCGATTTGGTCGGAACATGGAATTGGACCAATACTGATGGTGGTTTTGGAAATCACATTCATAAAACTCCCGAAACACTCAACAAAAACGTACAATTAACCTTGTTGAAAAACAATCAGTTTTCAATATCAAAAAATGACTCCCTCATTTCAAAAGGTACATACACCCTAGAAATGAAAAAGGCAATTTATTCAAATAAACAAGAACGTTTTATACAACTTTCCAACGATCAGCAATTTTCAGGAATTGTCCTCTCAGGAATTATTAGGTTCATAAAACCAAATACTTTAGAAATTTCTGACAATAACTACGACGGACTTGGAAGTAGATTTGTAAAATTGAATTAAAAAACCCGTAAAAACGGGTTTTTTATTATTAATCAATTATTAAAACACTACTCTACTGTTAAGGTATATTGAGGTGTTGGATTAAGCGGACAAAAGTACACGTACTCCCCTTTTGTTAAAGTTACTTTTTTAGAGCTTGACTTACTGTTGTTTTTTACTAAAGAAGTTACATACGCGTTTTTTATATGATGCTTTTCTTCTGTTTTTCCTTTTGGTGCTAATACAAACCCTACATCGTGTCCTACATTCTTGTTTGAAATTTCAAAAACATAAGTTCCTTCTGAAAGTGTTAACGATTTTTGAGTGAATTTTCCTTTTGTTTGCTCTAAAGAAATGGTTTTTGCTTTTTGTGCATTTGCTGTAAATGCAAACCCTACTAATAATACTAAAATAGCTACTACTTTTTTCATTTTTATTGATTTTTATGATTTTACTTTTTATAGATGAATAGCTCTGTAACCTAAAACCCCGTAACTACACTTTGTAAATAAGGCCACAAGAGCTATTCGTTTTTTATGCACTTTGTGTGAATTTTCCTGCTTCTACTTTTGGAAAATCAACTTCAGTTTCTGCTATATGATTTACATAGTTTGTTAAGGTGTTGGCTACAACATTTAATACAATTTCTAAAATATCTCCGTCGTTATACCCAGCTGCTTTTACCTCAGCTATTTCTACTGAACTTACATTTCCTTTGTTTTTTGTAACACTTTGTGCAAATTTTAAGCCTGCTTTGGTTTTAGCATCAGAAGCCTCTGCTTGTCGGTTTTGTTCAATTTCTTCCTCTGACAAACCATTGTTTTTTCCTATTGCCGTGTGTGCTGATAAACAATAGTTACATTCATTTTCTTCTGCTATAACTAATGCTAATTGCTCTCTAAATTTGTTTGAAAAATTCCCGCTTCCATTTAATTCTCCCAAGCTTAGATAGCTTTGTAAAAGTGCTGGTGAATTTCCCATTACTTTAATTAGGTTTGGAATAAATCCTAACTTATTTTGAACTGCATCAAACAATTCTTTTGATTTTCCTGTTGTGGTTTCTGGGTTTAAAGTTTCAATTCTTGTGCTCATAATTTTACTATTTTAAAGTTGTCTTTTTAGTTTGTTTTTTCACAGTTACATAATTCTCTTTCAGGAAACTGCTCATCGTATTCTTGATATCCCCAACAATTAGGGCATTGGTTAATTTCTGTTCTCATAATTCGTTGTTTTTGAATTCTGATACAAAGGTGCGACAGGAATAAGCCTTAAAAAATGGACAAAGGTTCTTAAAACTTGGACTAGCTATTTTTGCTAACATTTTTCTTACAAAAAACTAGCTTTTAATTCATGGTTTCGTAAAATACAGGTAACGTAACGACACGTTTATAGTAGTACTTTTAAGGCGTCGAAAAGGTTGTTTGTATTAGTGTAACAAAAAACTTTATTAGTTGTGTAGTTTACCACGCGTTGCGTGGTTTTTTCTTTTATAAGCTATAGCTTCTTTTAAATTGTTTTGGCGATTGCCCTGTAGCTTTGGTAAAAAACCGAGAAAAGTACGCAGGATCATTAAACCCTAAATCAAAAGCAACTTGTTTAATAGAATCATCTGTGTACAACAACAGTCTTTTTGCTTCGGTAATAATTCTATTTTTTATAAAGTCGCTTGGTGTTTCTGTTCCTATTTTTTGAAGGTGTTTTGTTAGTGATTTTGGTGATAAGCCTAACCGATAAGCATATCCTGTAACTCGGTGTATCTTTTTAAAATTTTGCTCTACCAACAGGCTAAAATCTTTAAAAAGCTTGGTTTCTACACTCTCTTTTACAACATCTTTTTCTTTTTTTATTCGTACTGAATATACAATAAACTGTTTTAAAAGCGATTGTAGCATATCGTATTGGGCTGTTTCTTCTAACTCAAACTCTTCTTTTAGGTTTTGAAGAATAAAATCTAATTTTTGCGTTTCTTTTTCTGAAGGTACTACAAAAGGTGTTTCATATATATTATTAAACAATACTCCATTACATGATACCTCTGCATCGTGTGTTTGAATACAATAAAAATCTCTTGTAAAACTAAGTTGATAGGCTTCTTTAATTTTTTCGGAATCTACTGAAAATACTTGTCCTGGTGATAAAAAAAATAATACTCCATCTTCAAAAGAGTAACTTTTAAAATCGATATTATACTTACCTGTTCCTTCTTTTATCCAAAATACTTTGTATTGATTTATTTGCTGTGGTGAGTTTACTACACATGATTCTTCAAACTGAACTGTTTGTAACGAAAAAATATTTTGATAGGAATAGTTTTGAATATCTTGTACCGCCATTTATACATAGTTTTATTGTTTGTCGAAAAAAATAGAGAGAGCTGACAAGTTTTTTAAAAACTTAAAATTCGTTTTAATACCCGAATAGTTTATTGTTCGGGTATTAAAACGAATTTTTAACTTCTATGGTTGAAAATTAATTCTTTTAATTCAACAATCGATACCCTACACCTACATTATGAGTTGGTTGATTGAGTTGGTTGATATTTAATCGGTAACTAGCAAACCATTTTCCTTTTCGGTTGTATTGTAATCCGAAACTAAGGTTGTCAAAGGTTTGTGGATTTCCTCCTATTTCGGTAAAGAGATACAAGCCACTTCTGTAGGTTTTTGGATGCTCAATCGTTTTGGTAATAGTTATTTCTCGGGGTACTTTGAGTTTATACGATAACTGACTATCTAACAATTTTCCTTTTACCAAATCGTAGTTATAAATTTCTATATCGGCATTCTTTAAAGTATCTCGGTATATTTTTGCGGTTACATAGTCGTTAGTGTCTTTGATAAAAATGGTGTCTTTTACAATCTTGGTTACATCATTTTTATGGACATACACTTTTTGGTATTTAATGGTTTGTACCTTAAACGTATCTATTTTGGTTTGCCAAACGGTGTCTTTTACGACAGTTATTTTAGGTTCTTGAGGTACTAATTTTTGATTTCTCTTAGTAAAAAGATTGATAAATAACAGCACTATAATGACACCCAATAATAACCTGTCGGTTTTATGATTAAAAAAATTCATGCTATTTTGTTTTAGGGTTTATACCTTTTACAACTTGAAATTCTAACTGGTATTAGAAAAATGTTTGTCAGTTCAAAGAGCGAAGAATGAGTGACGTAAAATCTCTTAAAGATGAGATTTCTCCTCATATCTCGTCGAAATGACACCAAACACTAAAAATTAACAGGAAAAAGAACCACTAAAAACGAATGTTAGTGGCTAGACTTTAGTTGTTGGTTATGGGGTGTATACGTTTGTGATGTATGTTCCTGAAACCACTATTTTACCAGAAACAAAACTACAAGATGTTACTATAGCTCCATTACTACCATTTAATGTTGTATTAACATTAAAATTTATTGTATTTGATGTTAAGCTAGCATAGATACTGTAATGGCTATAACTAGCACCTACAAAAAAAGAAATGCTCAAAGGAGTTTCAGCATTAATAGTTGAAAATGGTAATCCGTTGATAATAAGGTTACCTGTAGGAGTCCCAGTAGTGTTTATATCATTCAAAGTTAAATAGAAAGATACGTTATTTCCTACTCTTATATATTCTCCTGATGAAATTGATATATCATAAGTTCCTCCTCCTCGTTGAGCTATCAAAGAAGGTGTAAAAGTCCCTTCCTCATAAAAATCCGCTTTTTGTAAGCCTGCATTGGTAGCATTTGCTAAAGGTAAATCTACATCAGTTCCTGTGCTAGAAGTTAAAGTTCTTGTTGCTGCATTGTAGGATAAATCTGTAGTTCCTCCACTGCCTGCTGTCGCATTAATTATAGGTTGTAGAGGATCTGTAGTATCAATGGTAATATTTGTTCCTGCTTGATATTGAGGAACACTATCTTTCAAGTTACTTAAATCTACCATAAAAGTTGAATTATCATCACGTGTAAATGTAGCTATCCCATTAACGTCAACAGTACCTGATACCAATCGTGCTAAATTGGCATTGTCTAAATACGGTGTTAAATCAATTTGTGATACGCTTACTCCGTCTTTTAATAAATCAACGGTGTTAGTTTCAGAAATAGGAGATAATGTATATTCAGGTATTTGTTGCTCAGAAGCAACATTTACTTCTCCTGTTTCATCAATGACAAACCTTCGGTTGGCTTCTCCTTCAGGTTGTTTGGCATCTATATAACTATCAATTAAATCGGCATATTGTTGTTGTGTTGGCTTATCACCTGTTTCAAAAAATTGTTTTAAGGTTTCTTTGTTTTGTTTCATTTTTTGTTCTTTTTTATCGTTTTTAAATTATTTTTATGATAAAAAAGAGCCGCTAAAAACTGGATTTGCTAGTGGCTAGACTTTTGTTTTTTAATTTATGAAGAGTATACGTTCGTCTGATAAGTACCCGAAACTTTTATAGAACCATCTGTAAATGATACTGATGAGTAGTAATTCACCGGGTTTCCTACTGTCCCATTATCGTGTTTTAACACACGAAATTGATTGCTAGAAAACGGGCTAGTATATAACAGGTCGTAATTAACATTTCCCCCCGTAGAAATAATAATATTTGTGCTTTTTTCAACATCAAAAATGTTAAAAATGTTAAAAGGAAATCCACCTATTATTAATTCTCCTGTTGGTGTTCCTGTTGTAGTTACATTATTAATACTATATGAAAAAGTTACACTATTTCCTACTCTTGAATAAACACCTTGACCATTAAAAGCATAAGTTGCTCCTCCACCTAGGTCAACTAAAGTAGGCGTAAATATCCCTTCCTCATAAAAATTTGCTTTTTGCAAACCAGCATTCGTAGCATCAGCTAAAGGTAAAACTGCATCTGTTCCTGTGCTAGAAGCTACCGTTCTTGTTGCTGCATCATATGATAAATCGGTAACTACTCCGCTGCCTGTTGTCGCATTAATTATGGGTTGTAGAGGATTTGTAGTATCAATTGTAATGTTTGAACCTGCTTGGTATTGAGGAGCAGTATCTTTTAAGTTACTCAAATCTACTGTAAACGTAGAGTTATCCTCTCGTGTAAACGTTGCCAATCCATTAGCATCAACAGTTCCTGATACCAATCGTGCTAAATTTATATTGTCTAAATACGGTGTTAAGTCAATTTGTGATACACTTACTCCATCTTTTAATAAGTCAACGGTGTTAGTTCCAGAAATGGGAGATAATGTATATCCAGGTACTTGTTGTTCAGAAGCTACACTTACCTCTCCTGTTTCATCAATTACAAACCTTCGGTTCGCTTCCCCTTCAGGTTGTTTTGCATCGATATAACTATCAATTAAATCGGAATACTGCTCTTGAGTAGGTTTATCGCCTGTCTCAAAAAATTGCTTTAAGGTTTCTTTGTTTTGTTTCATTTTGTTCTTTTTTATCTGTCTTTAATTATTAATTTTTGATAAAAAAGAGCCGCTAAAAACTGCTTTTGTTAGTGGCTAGACTTTTGTTTTTTTTATTCTTTCTCTTCTAATAAGGGCATTAATATATTTATAGAGTTTAATGATGTGCTAGCTTCTAATAAGCTAAAAACACCTTTACTTTGTGCGTATTCTGTACATTTAATTAAAAATGTAAGTGCTTCTTTTTGCTCTTTATCCATTACTCATCTAAATTAAAGTTGTTATAATGTTTCCTGAGTCATCGATACTAATACGGTATTGTTTTGTACCATCAGGAGTTGTTAATACCATGCCTCTAGATGGCATGGTACTTACATAATCTCCTTGCGTTGTAACCTCCTGAGTTCCTGGACCGCCTAAAACAACTTGATTTGATTTTGATGCTTTTGCTCTAGCTCCTAAAACAGTTGTATTATTAAATACTTCTTGAAACTCAAAGGTATGAGTACCTGTTGAGTTTGTCCCTGACAATTCAAAATTAAAAGCTTCAATAGTATCACTATCTATAATTTTATATTGCTGTATTCCAGAGCCTGTAAACCCATTAATATTAGCACCACTTGTCTTTTTATATTTAAGTAGGATAACTTTATTGTTTGGACCTAAATTATGACTAGGAAGTGTAATTCTGTTTGTAGCAATATTTACATCCGTATTGCTAAAAGATTTTCTTTGAAGATATAAACCATTAAAACTATCAGCTGCTCCTGCTCCAACTGCTGTATTATATGTACCTTCATTAAACCTTAATGTATAATAACCTACTCCAGTATTGTGATCAGAAGTATTAAAAGACAAAGAAGTAGTCCCTACTCCAACATTATAACTACCATTATTATATCTTAAAGTGTTATCTCCAAAACCTGTTAATTCAAGACCATGTGCCTCTTCTAAAGATTTAAAGCCAAAACCTAAAGCTGAACTTACAGGCACGTAAGAAAAACCATTCCATATAGATTTAATATTTCTAAAGATAGGTCTGTTAGAGTCATCTAATAAATATGTTTCATACTTTGCTTTATTAGGTCTGATTATTTCTTTTCCAACTTTTAATATATGTTCTCCTAAGTCCACATCCTGTGTAGCTCCCGTATATGGTACTAGGTTGCTTGTATCACCATTTATTATAGGTCTATCTGGATCTGTATTATCAATAAGAATATTAGCTCCTGACTGATACTCAGGCACCTGTTTATCAGAAGCTACACTTACCTCTCCTGTTTCATCAATTACAAACCTTCGGTTTGCTTCTCCTTCGGGTTGTTTTGCATCGATATAACTATCAATTAAATCGGAATACTGTTCTTGAGTAGGTTTATCGCCTGTTTCAAAAAACTGTTTTAATGTTTCTTTGTTTTGTTTCATTTTTGTTCTTTTTTATCGTTTTTAATTTTTTTTGATAAAAAAGAGACGCTAAAAAGAGTGTTAGCGACTAAACTTTTTCTTTGTCGTTGTTTTTTTGTTTTTTGGTTGTTTGCTCTAAGGTACTTTGCATACCCGCTTGTTTTAACAAACTGTGCAATGCTTTAAAGGGGTTTACTCCATAAATTTTGTTGTAGTTTTCTAAAATTGACTTAGTTTCGGTAATAGCTATAAATCCTGCTATTATTTTTAAAAAAGGAACTTCATTTACAATGTGTTTTTCTAAAAAATAAGCTGATATTATTACCAAGTTATAAATAACAAACTTAGAAATGGTATGTCCAATTCGTTCGCTTTTTATAGGTATTTGTAATTTTAAAGAGGCATAGGCTCCTGTAATAAAATCAACTACGATTAGTAACATCATGGTAGTTAACACTCCATTTAAAGGCGACAGTAAAGCAAGCAACCAAAAAATGAAATGCGAAAATTTATCCATTCTTTTTTAGTTTTCTAAAGTCTAATACCCTGTTTTTAGGATATGCTTTAATGCTTACACTATTTCCTTGATTACCTCCTAATAGGTATACATATCGTTTGGTTTCTTTAATTAAGAACCCAACATGTCCTTTCCAGCTATTAGGGTTTTCTCTCCATAAAACTACCACATCTCCTGGTTCTGGATTTGTAGTAGAATCTCCTACCGACAACCAACTACGCGCTGTTAATTGGTTAGTGTGTTCATAACCTGCTTTTTTGGCTACCCAATTTGCAAAGGCACTACACCAAGCGGTTTCATCTTTAAATTTTCCTCCATCAAAACCTAATGAAGTAAAATAGTTTACAATTTGAGGATGATCTTTTGAGCCTTTCACCTCTTTGACTCCGTATTGCGATAACGCTACTGATATTAAATTATTCATACAAATGTTTAATTTTTTAAAAGCGTTTGCAGACAAAACTTGTAAGTTGTTGATTCTTTTTCTTTTTTCTAGACCTGAAAGGGGTTAATCATAACTTTTTTTCGTTTCTGCTTACATTAAAGATTAATAAATAACAATGAACTGTTAGAAAAGCAAGACAAATATACAACATATTACAACTAAAAACAAAACAAATTACAAATATTTTGCATTATGTTTTAATTTAGGGTATTCTTGAAAATTCCCTATAACTTTTTACATAAAAAAAACCACCTAAAATTTAGGCGGTTTTTAACTTTTTAACTTCTAATTATTTTTCCCAAGGTCTATTTGTTGGCTTATCATCTGTTAGTAAACCATACTCTTCATTTTCCATAAACTTTTTAAAGTTCATTAAATAATCATAAACTTCCTCATTTGTAAATTTTAACTTTCCTCTTACAGGAGCATCCTCCATTATAGATTCAAAGCTAAAATCTTTATTTTCTTCAGCCCATTGTAGGGATTCAAAAATTTCAACCCTCGTATTTTTATCGTAAATGTCTTTAAATTTTTTCGCCATCTTTTTATTCATTTGAATCTGCCCAACTTCTTCTATTTTATATAGATAAAAAATAGGGGTCATTAAATGCGCTTTTATTCTTCTCATAATTAATATTCGTCTTTTAAATTAATTTTAATGTTATATTCTTTTTCTAAGAGTTCAATAAACTGCATATTTAGCTTATATGTTGGCTCATAGTGACCACTAGAAATATTCACTTCTTTGATTTCACCAGCAATAACCTTAATTTCACCAGCAGCACAAACAGGTTTTCCTGCTAAAAAACTCGAGTGGTGAAAATACTTTGGCTCATAAAAATTAGACAAATAAATAGTCCCGTCCCTATCCATAACAAATATGGCCTTTTGAGAATTAAAACTTAGCGTGCCCGCTTCAAGAGTATCTATTAATTGTCCTTTTTGATTATATAGTTTTCCTTCCTTTATCAATACTTTATACTCTATTCGTTCTATATCGTCCAGATATTTTACCGAATAAGGCCAAGACCAACGCTCTACAATATCTGTTGACTCCTCCCCAAGATACTTTTTCCTAATTGACTGACTTTTAAAATTGTACTTCTTAATCTTTCTTAACCTGACTTTTAACTCATCCAAATACTTTTTAACTATATCGCCTGACTTATCTTTAGTTTTCGTAAACAGTTCTTTTAAAAACTCTTCTGCTTGTTTTTCAGTTAAATTTTCTCCTATAATTTTCCCATCATACAAAAACGAATATAATCCATCTTCATTTTTAACCATAGTTACCCCAAGGCCATTTAACTTTTTCCAAGCATTCCTTCTTACAATATCAAAAAAGGTTTTTCCTAAAGCTGTAATTGGGTCTACAAACGTATAGGCAACATTATCTATAAGTAATGCTTTTGCCTCTAACTTTACAAAAAACTCACCTAACCATTTTCTTAGTGTTTTAAGGTGTTCTTATAAAAGAAAAAAGCACTCGTTTATAACGAGTGCTTCATAACTAAATTAATAAGGTTCTTCTTTCCATTCTTTGACATCAGGATGCCACTCTTTAGTATCGGAATAATCTTCCATAATTACTTTTTCTACACCTGTTTTAAAATCTTCTGACATTAGTGTTGGAAAATCTCCAACCATATATACCCTTCCTTCCGAATCACATTCCAGTGATGCAGAATCTAAATGATAATCTGCTAAAGGAAAAGTAATAATATTGCCATAATACCTTGGATTATCTAAGCTCTCTTCTATTTCATAAAACCCTGAAGAAACAACTGTAAAATCTAGAATTCCTTTTGCAAATTCAGTATCAGTCTCTACTTTTAAATCTCCATATTCATATAAAAATTCTTTTAAAAACTCAGGATACTCATTAAATCTTGATACTTTATCAAAAACCTCTCTTACATTTCTCCCCTCATACCAACCTGCTTTCTTAAATAATTCTTGTACTTCTTTTTTAAATTTCATAATCTTTATTTTAAAAAACTTCTCTAATATTAAAATATTCTAATAACGGGTTACATGAGTCACAAGCACTCTTGTGTAATCCGTGTGCTAACTTACTCTTAGGTGAGTTATGAACTCTTTTAGCTTTTGATATTACATCTGCAAAAGCTACTCTAGCTTGTTCTATCGATATACTATTTTTCTTAATTCCTAATGATTTTTCTACCTGAAATAACCATTCAGAAATATTAACTGGCTCAGCACACCTCCCATGGTTTTTCCTTCTGTAAATTTTTGGATACTCTTTCTTTACTATAATCTCCAACCACTCGTCAACTAGCTTATGTCTATTATTTCTTATTTCTTTTTTTCTCAACCCTTTTGATGAGTAACTTACTATAGTCTTCATTTTCCCATTAATTGTTCCCTCTAATATTGCCGCAGCTCCAGGCCTATTATCTATTGGGATTTGCAAAGCTTCATCAACAAACGCATCAAGTCTTATAAGTCCTTGTTTACTTATCTTGATAGACTTTTTAGCTTTTTCTAAAACCCTATCAATAAATTTATGTTGTTTCTTTTCTTCTATTCTATCTAGAAGTTTTGAAAACTCATCTATTTCTTTTTTTGTTCCCCTGAAAAGCTCTTTACCATCTTTTACTAAAGCATATAGATTTTCTCCAACAGGCACTGGAACACCACTCGCCAATACAGGTTGCTGTGGCACTTTTTTAATAGCTACATCAAACTTTTCAAAAAGTGTATAAATATCATCCCTAAAAGTTCTCGTTACCTTAGACAACCCTTCAAAAAACTCATCAATCCATTTTTTTAGTGTTTTAAGGTGTTTTGGAATGTTTTTTATAAAGTCTGCAATAATAGTACCTAACTTTACAAATGTATCGATACCAAATTGTACAGTATTCCCTAACGCTTTTGCTGCTTTTTTAGGTATTTCTGCTAACGTTTTATAAGATCGTAACGTTTCTTTTAACGCTTTAGCAATCGTTCCTGTTCCTCCTGTTAAAAAGAAGGTAGCTACCTCTGAAGCTACAAAACCAACAAAGAAACCAATATAATACCCTAAGGCCCCTGGGTCTATTTTTACTTTTATACCTGAGGTTAAAAACCTAAATACAATTTTTACAGCATACGCTGGCATACTAGCTATAAAACCGAAAATAGCTTTTAAATTCTCAAGCGTAAACAGCGCTACAAAACCATCAATAAGGTTTTCAAAACTCTCTGCAAACAAACTTAGGTAACTAGCAGGATTTTCAAAGAACTCGGTGCTTTGTATGGCTGCGTTTAGCACATCAAAGAGCATTGCTAAAATATCAATAAACGATTTAACAAACTCTATAATACTGTTAATTAATCCTACTAACAATCCATTGATATATTCGTATAAATCCAACAAATGGTTTGATACGCTATCAAAAAAGTCTTGTAGCTGTTTAGGAATAGCATCCAACACCTCTATTGCCTTACTAATATCAAACGGAATCAGTTTTGCAAATCGTCCTTTTTTAAGCAGTAATTTTGCTATTGAAGTGGCTTGTGTAGCTGCTGGTTGTATATAGGTTTTATAAACGTCGTTGCTAAACTTTTCTACATCAAACAAATTACCTTCTCCTCGTAATTTAGGTAATAACGGATTGTATTTAGACCCGGATTCATCTTTAAAAGCCGTATTCCACCGTTCTTCTCCTAACTTTAATTTGTTTACTTCTTTACTTGCGTTTTTTAACCCACCTGATATATCTGTAAAAACATCTTTGGTAGACCATCGTATGATTCTTCCTCCTTTCAGTAGCTTTTTAGTAACCAACAAATAAAACACACTATCTTCCTCTGCTAATTCTTCTTTGATCATTTCAGAAAGGTCATTGGTTTGTACCTGAACTCCAAAAGCTTTTGCTACTTTAGAAAGAGTTAACCTATCTACCTCTGGTAAAGTTTTTACATTTTTTCCTTTATGAATTCTGAATACCGTACCAAAAGCATTCGTGCCTCCACCAGATTCTATAAACACCACTATTTGATGTGTATTTACTTTGGTAATATTTTGGTACGCTCTTTCTAGTTTTGCTCCGTTATCTGAAACAAATACCGTAATAAACGCATCGTATTCAATGCTGACTTCTTCTTTCTGTTTTGACTTTGAGCTGTTTTGAATCTCAAAAAAAGCATCATCTTTAAGGATGTCTCCCCAAAGCTTTATATAAAACTTTTCGTTTATTTTATAATAGGCAATTTCTCCAAAACTAAAGTCAAAATACGACTTTATAAACGCTGTGTTTTCTGGACTTATATCGTAATCAAAATCATTTAAAATTTCACCTACTGGTTGTGGATTTTCTTGCAAAAAAAAATCTCCATATTCTCCAGATAATGTACTATTGATATGTAAAAACCACTTATTGGGATGTTGTACTCCTTTTTCTATTTCTACATATATATTGGGACTTGGAACTGCGGTTTCTTTTATTTTTTGTTGCTGAACATCTGAAAACACTACCAAATCTTTAAAATTGGTTTTGTGTTTAAAATGTTTGCTTCCATATTCATGAGCATGCATATTTTTTATTTTTTATAATTAATAAAAAACAAACCTCACCCTGCTCTTCTCTTTTAAAGCAAAGAGAAGAGTATTAGAAATGTTATTACGAGCTATACTTGGCAATCCTTTAAGTTTAAAACTCTTGATACATAGATTGCTTCATTTTTTTCGCAATGACGTAAAAAAATATAGGGTGAGGTTTGTGACTGTGTGTATAGAAAAATGTTTGTTAAACAAACATTTTTACTGCACTTATGCTACATTGTTGGTCTCGCCTACAATATCGTAATCTACACCATCAGGTCCCTGTCCTATCTTATAAGTACTTACATCAAATAAGCCTTGACCTTCACAATTTGGATTACACGGTAAACCTCCTTCGTTTAATACTACAGAATCTGCTTGTAACACGGTTAAGGTTGTTGGTACACGAGTTTCCCAAGTACCTTCTACTTCACCTTCAATAGTTTGCATTTCTTCGGCAATAGAAACGTATAAATCGTTGTCCATATCGGTAACCATTCCTTGCCCAAACCAAGCTTCTCCTGTTTTCATATACCAGTTTACCATTTCTTCAAAACCTGGACGCACAGGCACTACTGATCTTGCCATACCACTTTGTAAAAAGGCTTGAAAAATAGGATCGCTACCTTCATTATACTCAAAATTGGCATCCCAGTTAGCTTTAGCTCCATAGAAATACGGATAAAAAGTATACGCCATAATTTCCCAATCAAAAGCTTGCTCGAAAAATTTTACCGTTTCAGCGTGTTCCTGGAACTTTTCTTTATCATCTATTCCTCCTTTCAATTCTTTAGAAGAGTTTGCTTTATAATGATCTCCTGTCGTTTCAACCTCATGAGGTTTAGCCATTAAATCAATGGCAATGCGTTTTAACTCACGCTTTTCTATACTACGATTGATTTGAGAGTTTAATTCCTTTGGCTTGTTTTTTGTAGCTTCATTAGCCATAAAATTATTATACTCTAACAAACGTTCTTGATAAGCGAGAAGAATAGCTTCATATGTTTCATTTTGCCATTTTTGGTAAGCTTCATCAGTTCTTTTACAATGAATAGTCACATTAAAACTCCCTGAATGTATCTCCCAAGCACGGTATGAAAACGGTACAGAATCTACATAATTATCTGAAAAGTCATAGTCAGCAGTTTTAATTGAACTGTTTCCTACTACCTTTTTTAAAGAATCTCCTAACCCAATAGTCAATGATGTATATTTATTAACTTTATGAGTAATAGCCCAATACACTGTCCCTTTAAATGCAGCATAATCTCTTGGTACTTTTATCTCATTCGAGGAAAACCCTGTAGATTCATAGTTCTTGTCATCCTTTTTAAAAGACTTACCTATTTTTATGTTATTTTCAATAGGCGCATTAACATTCGCTCCATAAATAGACGATATTCTTTGATAATTATTTTCATTTATATCTCTTGCATTACCAACTCCACCATTAATCAAATCTTTAGGGTGTACTGGTTTTTTAGGAATAATTAACCCTTCTTTTGTTATCTCATCTCCACCATTCTTTTTTATATATGATTCAATATAAAACTTAGCTGGTTCTGGTAACGCAAATTCATACATCAAGCGTTTTCCATAATTGACTAATTTGTTTTTGTATACCTTATCCACCCAACGATATACACCCGTAACATGCTTATCTCCTTTACGGTTATCAAATCCATGGGTGTTATTTTCCTCAAACTCACGTAACATTCGAGACGTACGCTTAGTACTCACTTTTTGTACCACTCGCTCTAAAGCTCTTTCGGTAACCTCTTGTGCATAGGTTTGTGCCTGTGAATTTGAGTTAGATATTGAGCTATTAGAAGAAGTATTGTAATTTACACCTAAACTTAATCCAAAACCGGAATAACTGGCATTTGCTCCAAAGCTAGTAGACTTATCTTTATTAATTACAGAAGATACTTCTTTTTGTAATTCATTGCGCTCAGTAGAAGTGGTATCGGTTAGGTTTTCTACTTCTTTTTCCGAGCTTTGTTCGGATGTTTTTTCTGACACATTTAAGTTTCTAGTAGAGCGCTCTTTGTATTCACGAGCCATGATGTTTTCAATATGCGAAACTTCACCTGGTACATAACAACAAACTTCTTGTTCTACCCGTCTAAAATCAGCAATTCCTAATTGAGAAACTCCATACAACACCGTATTTTCAGCTTCTGATTCCGTTATTGGTTCTCCTTCTTCTACGACTCTTGTCGCTATCCCTGAATAACTTCCTGTAAAATCAGTATTGTTAATCATTCTTTGTAATTGGAATTCAAAATCTCCTCCAATAAATTCCAAATCAATAAAAAGTGAAGTATTAAAACTTAACATTACGCCATTACTCAACGTTAATTCTCCGGAAAATATGTGCTTACCAAAAGTTAACAACTCCCCATTTGGAAAAAAATGTAAGTTTAATAAATCTCCTATTTGAGAAAGTTTTCTAACACTTGTCCCTGTAATAGTTTCTCCTGAGTCTCTTTTTAATTCGTAAGTAGCATTAGTTACGTAAGCATTGGTATAACCTACATTAATGCTCATAGAAATGGCATCTCTATCGTAAGCCAAAGCTGGTACCAATTTTCCAGAAAAAGAATACAATGGAACACTTTGCATGGCATTGTAGGTTACAGCAGTACCAGCTACATTAATCTTTTGTGTTTCTTCAGGTGTTCTGTCGTACACAAATTGATTATCTCTTTTTATTTTTTCCCTTAGCAATGGTTTTACCTCATTAAAACTATCATAAGACTCCATTTCTTTTAAGTTTAAAACATCTAAGGTTGTGGTAGAAAATGAACTAGTAGTTTCATCTCTATCAATTTCTGTAGCGTTTTCAAACTCAAATTTTGGCAACTGTAAATTAGGATAAACCGTTATTTCTTTCGAGAACCCCTCTTCATTAATAATTCGCTGAACTTCAGGTACTGCTTCTTGTTGTAATTGCTCAATAGTTGCATCGTATACCTTCAACTCTGTTTCATAACGCAGACTTTCTGTTTTTTTATACGTAGTTTCTGCTTGTTCTAATTCTCTTAAAGTAGCCTCGTACTGTTGAATTCTATCTTTTGCCAGTGCTACATCTAGTTGTGATTGCATATAATCTTGAGAAGCTTTAGATACCGTAGGAGTCGTATACGAAAACTTGTTTTGTGCAGCAAGCATTACTTCTTTTGGTACAATAACACTTGCATTCGCTAAACGTATAAATTCTTTTTCATTTTCTTCTGTAAAAACAATTTCCCCCTCTATACCTTCTGTAAAACTATTCGTAAAAGCATTAAACGCTTTTAAAAACTTATTGGCAACCAACATTTGAATCAATCCTTCTCTAACAGCTATTGACTCCTTGTCTATCGTTTGATGAAATAAATTTTCCCATAATACAAACTCCTCATTTATTGCAAGCTCTTGTGCTCCGCTTAAATTTGCTTCAATACTAGCATAAGACAATACTGACTTGTTACGCATTAACCAGCCTGAAAACTGATACAACTCTGGATGTAAATTTTTAATTTCTACCCTACTCACTATGGGTGTAAAATCAACGGTATTATTATATGCTCCTTTTAACGCCGTTGTTCTTTCTGCATCACTAGTTACATTTTCTACCGACTTAAAGGCTAAACTCTCTGCTTTTTTTTCTTCCGGAAAGGAAACAAATCCAGTTTCTTTGTCTTCAATTAATTGTGGACTACGTAATGTTACAAACCTAAATAGGTTTGATTTGATTGGTTTTTTACTCATTTTTATAAAATTTAATTAATTTTTTAATCAAGCTCAAAAAGAGCCCTGTTTAGTTGCTTTTCTAACAGTTCTTTTTTTCTTGATTTTGGTTTTATTCAAAAAAATGTTTGAATAAACGAGTATAGATTTCAAAAAAGTGAAGAAAATCAAGTTGAAATCTTAAAAACACAATCGCTAAAACCACACAAATGTTTGATTATTACAATTTTTTTGTATATTAGCAATTCATTAACGAGGCAAATATAAAACATATTACATATTTAAACAAACAAAAGTTTAATTATTTTTGCAATATGTAAAAACATAAAATGTTATGGGAATTTCCGAAAAAATAGCAGCAATTAGAGATGCTTTTAACTTAAATAACTTTTCTTTTTCAAAAAAAATAGGTGTTACTGGAACCACTATAGATAGCATTATTAATGGGAGGCCTCAATCTGACGGTAGTAGAAAAAAAACAAAACCTGGTTACGATGTTCTTACTTCTATTATTAATGAATTCAACATTAATCCTGATTATTTATTTGGAAAAAGTGATATAATGCTAAAAACAGAACCTACAAATATTCAAACATATTCTGGAGTTCCTCAGGTTGTTTCTGTGAATTCTTCAGGTAATGAAAACGTGGTTTATGTTCCTATACAAGCAAGAGCTGGTTATTTAAATGGTTATGGAGATTCAAATTATATAGAACAACTTCCTTCTTTTAATATGCCTCATCTTAACAATGGCTCCTTTCGTTGTTTTGAAGTACAAGGAAACTCTATGGTGCGTACTTTTTTTGATGGAGATTTAGTTTTTGGAAAGTATGTTGAGAATTTACATGATATTAAAGATGGTCGTGTATATGTAATTGTAAGTAAAAATGATGGTATTGTTTTAAAACGTGTAATTAATAGAATAGAAGAAAGAGGAAAACTTATCTTAAAAAGTGATAACAAAGATGGAAACTACCCTACCTACACTATAAATGCTGAGGAAATTATGGAAGTTTGGTATGTAACTATGTTTGCCTCTAAACAAATGCCTGAACCTGTTGATGTTTATGATAGATTACACGATTTAGAAAGTAAAATTGTTGAATTAGAAGAGCAAATTAGCAGTAAAAATTAATTTTTATGCTTAAAAAACTGCTTTTTTTAGTTCTTTTACTCCCTTTTTACACCTCTGCCCAATCCAACTGGCAACAATTTAAAAAACTACAAGGAGCTCAAAAAACATGGGTACTACTCCACCCTTTTAAAGCTAAAAAAGCTTTTATTGTTTCACGTGAAGCATCAAGAGTAAGTGACTCTTTAAGAGCTTCTCCCCTACTAGACGGGGATTACGCAGGTGGACAAGTAGATGCTTTTCGTCACGCTTTTTGGATGGCTTTATTACAACAAGAAATTGGAGAAAATGCTGCTCGTTCACTTGGTAAAGCTCACGAAAAAGACAACTACAAAACATACAAAGACAGAAAGTTAGAAGATGGTGTTATTCCTGATAAGATTTCCTCAAAAATGGATTTATTTAATAATGAGGTTGGCTTAACTTTATCAAAAAAGGGTAACAACCTTCCAAAAAATGGATTAATCTACAGAGTAATCAATGCTATACACCAAGGAAAGTTAAAAATTATAAAGAAAGATAAAAACAGTAATTTTCTAACTTGTAATAATGAGGTTATTCCTAAAAAAAGGCTTTTTGGTAAATGGGAAAATAGTAAATGTTTGGTTAGTTCTAATTATAATAGATAAATGCAAAAAGTATATGTAATTTCAGGTACCATGTGTACGGTAGATTTATGGCAATATGTTTTTCCTAAACTAAAAAATATACTTCCAGTACATATCGATATAACTCCAGCAACTTCTTTTGAAGAAATTAATCAGATTATACTAAATCATATTGAAGAACCTGCTACAATTATTGGGTTTTCTTTAGGTGGGTTTTCTGCTATGAACTTTAGTGTTCATTATCCTGAAAAAGTAAAAAAATTAGTTATAGTTGCTGCCAATACTGATGGATTGAGTGATTCAGAAATTCAACTAAGAAAAAGCACTATTGACTTTTTAGAAAAGCACACCTACAAAGGAATATCTCAAGCAAGAATTCAACAGTTTTTACACCCAGATAATCACCGTAATTCCGAAATTATTTCTGTTATTAAAAAAATGGATGCCGATTTAGGAAAAGACGTACTACTTCGTCAGTTAAAAGCAACTTCAACTAGATTAAATATTTCACAAGAAGTTTTAAATTTAAACATCCCTATCTTTTTTATTGCTGCCGAAAACGATGCGCTTATCAACCCAAAAAAACTAAAAGAGTTTGCCAATAAAACTGAAAGAGGAACATATATAATGATTAAGAACTGCGGTCATATGATTCCGTTAGAAAAACCAAAGGAACTTACTCATATATTAAATTTGGTTTGATTCTTAGCCTTTAAACAATTTGATATCTTAGAAAGAAAATCGATTAATTACACAAAGTTACCAAAAAAATATAATTAACTTTGTTTTGATTGACATCAATATACGCTCTAATTTAAATGAAAAAAATAATTCTCACATTTGTTCTTTGCAACTTTTATCATATAATAAATGCACAGGAAATTAGTTTGAAAGTAAAATCTTGTAAAATAATTACTCAATCTGATTTCAAAGGAAAAGACTCAGAACTAAATGGTAAGTACATATCAGGAACATTTGAAATAATGAATAAATCAAATGATACTTTAATATTTCCTAATATGCTGAGACTTAATGATTGGTCAAATAATCATATTGATAAATTATACTTTTACAAAATAAAAAAACCTTATTTCTTAATAGAAATAGAAGAGAAAATAGTTGGAAAAAATGAGCAAGAAATAATCTCACATGAGATTATTTCTAATGAATTAGAAATGTTAACTGAAGAAGTTGAGGCATTTACTACAAATTTAAATAATTCATACAACGGTGATAAACTAAATATGGATTATTCTACAAAAGCAATATATCCAAATGAAAAGGAAACATTTTATTTTTTAAAAAAAACATATAATTCAAACTTTGAAATAAATATAAAAATAACTTACAACACTCTCTTTTTAGACAAAAAAAAGTTAAAAAAAGAGTCTCAACAAAGAAAAAAATCAGTTGAAAAAGAAAGAAATATATTGAAAAAAGAAATTAAAAGTCTTGAGGATACTATTTCTAAATATTCTACAAAGTCAATTAAAGGAAGAGTTACATCCTATTCAATAAAAGTAAAGCCTGGTACAAAAGAATATAAGGAATATATAAAAGCATTTGATAGAAAAGGCAGATTAGAAAGTTTTGGAAACTATGAGGAAGAAAGTATTATCAATCACTTAGAGAATTTAATTAAAATCACTCCTTTAAAACTAATCTCTGAAAAATATACTCAAAAAATAGAATAACTTTTGCCAACTATAGTGTATAAAAACATAACTTATACGTTTTAAATCAAAAGGGTTGTCCTTACATGCATAGACCTCCAAAGAAACCCTCTATTTAAACCCATTCTAAATATTTAACAAAACAATTCGTAAAGTTTGTTCAAGTACTATCATCCTCTTAAATTTGTGCTATTATTTAATCAACAAACAAAATAATGAGCGGATTACTAAAATCTTCTATCGGAAGAAAATTTGCCATGGCACTTTCGGCATTCTTCCTGATGTTTTTCTTATTACAACATTTTGCAATTAACATTACTTCGATTTTTCCAGATAACGGAGCTACATTTAACAAATTGTCGCACTTTATGGGAACAAATACGTTAGTTCAATATGTAATGCAACCAATTTTAATATTTGGTGTAGTATTTCACTTTGTAATGGGATTCATCTTAGAAATTAAAAACAAAAGTGCTCGTAAGGTTAGCTATGCTAAAAATAATGGAGCTGCAAACTCTACTTGGATGAGTAGAAACATGATTTACAGTGGTGCTGCTATTTTAGCGTTTATTGTATTACACTTTATTGATTTTTGGTTTCCAGAAATCAACACCAAATTTATTCAAGGTGACTGGAGTGGTTTACACGATGGTGAGTTTAGATACTTCCACGAACTACAACACAAGTTTTTAAGCCCAATTAGAGTTGGTGCTTATGTAATTGCTTTTGTTTTCTTAGCATTACACTTATTACACGGATTTAATTCTGCTTTCCAATCTGTGGGAGCAAATAATAAATATACTAAAGGATTGAAAACTTTTGGTAAGCTTTACGCAATCTTAATTCCGTTAGGATTCGTAATTATTGCATTATTTCATCATTTCAATCACTAATACGCAACAAGTATGGCAACTTTAGATTCAAAAATTCCAAAAGGTCCATTAAAAGATAAATGGACAACTTATAAAGATAAAATTGACTTGGTAAACCCTGCTAACAAACGTTTAATTGACGTTATTGTAGTGGGCACTGGTTTAGCGGGTGGTTCTGCTTCTGCAACGTTAGCAGAATTAGGATATAACGTTAAAGCTTTTGCTTACCAAGATTCACCTCGTCGTGCACACTCTATTGCAGCACAAGGTGGTATTAACGCAGCAAAAAACTATCAAGGTGATGGTGATTCTTTTTACCGTTTATTTTATGATACAGTAAAAGGTGGAGATTACCGTTCTCGTGAAGCAAACGTTTATCGTTTAGCTGAGGTTTCTGCAAATATTATTGATCAATGTGTTGCTCAAGGAGTTCCTTTTGCACGTGATTATGGTGGTCAATTAGATAACCGTTCGTTTGGTGGGGTATTAGTATCTCGTACTTTCTATGCGAAAGGACAAACTGGTCAGCAGTTATTATTAGGAGCATATTCTGCAATGAACCGTCAAATTGCTCGTGGTAAGATTGAAATGTTCAATCGCCATGAAATGTTAGATTTGGTAATTGTTGATGGAAAAGCTCGTGGTATTATAGCTCGTAACTTAGTTACTGGTGAAATTGAGCGTCACTCTGCACATGCAGTAGTAATTGCTTCTGGTGGATATGGAAATGTATATTTCTTATCAACCAACGCAATGGGATCTAACGCTACAGCTGCTTGGAAAGTTCACAAAAAAGGAGCATTCTTTGCGAATCCTTGTTACACGCAAATTCACCCAACTTGTATTCCTCGTTCGGGAGACTATCAGTCTAAACTAACCCTAATGTCTGAATCGTTACGTAACGATGGTCGTATTTGGGTTCCTAAGAAAATGGAAGATGTATTAGCTATTAGAGAAGGAAAATTAAAACCAACTCAAATTGCTGAAGAAGATAGAGATTACTACTTAGAAAGAAGATATCCTGCCTTTGGTAACTTAGTACCTCGAGATGTGGCTTCTCGTGCTGCAAAAGAGCGTTGTGATGCTGGTTATGGTGTAAATGCTACTGGTGAAGCTGTTTACTTAGATTTTAAATCAGCTATTGAGCGTTATGGTAAAGAGCAATGTAAATTACATGGAATTAAAAACCCTTCACAAGAGAAAATTATTGCTGAAGGTGAAAAAATAGTAGAAGCTAAGTACGGGAACTTATTCCAAATGTATGAAAAGATTGTAGATGACAATCCATACAAAACACCAATGATGATTTATCCTGCAACTCACTACACCATGGGTGGAATTTGGGTAGATTATAACTTAATGACTACTATTGATGGTTGTTATGCTATTGGTGAAGCAAACTTCTCTGATCACGGTGCTAACCGTTTAGGAGCTTCTGCATTAATGCAAGGTTTGGCTGACGGATACTTTGTGTTACCTTACACAATTGGTGATTATTTATCTAACGATATCCGTACAGGTAAAATTTCAACTGAAACTAAAGAATTTGAAGAAGCTGAAAAAGCGGTTAAAGATCGTATTGATTTCTTTATTAACAATAAAGGAGAGCATTCTGTAGATTACTACCACAAGAAATTAGGAAAAATTATGTGGGAAAAATGTGGAATGGCACGTAACGAACAAGGTTTAAAAGAAGCGATGGCTGAAATTAAAGCGTTACGTGAAGATTTCTGGAAGAATGTAACAGTTCCCGGAGGTGCAAATGAAATGAACCCAGAATTAGAAAAAGCAGGAAGAGTTGCTGATTTCTTAGAGTTAGGAGAGTTATTTGCTAAAGATGCCTTAAACAGAACTGAGTCTTGTGGAGGACACTTTAGAGAAGAGTCTGTTGAATTAGACGGACCTCAAAAAGGAGAAGCAAAACGTGATGATGCAAACTTTGCTTACGTTTCTGCTTGGGAGTATAAAGGAGAACCAGCTGATGCTGTATTACACAAAGAAAAATTAGAGTTTAACGATATTGAACTAAAACAACGTTCATACAAATAAGAAAAGAGATATGAGTAACATGAATCTTACGCTAAAAATTTGGAGACAAAAAGGAGCGAACGATAAAGGGAAAATGGTCGAATATAAGGTGACCGATATTTCCGAGCATATGTCTTTCTTAGAAATGATGGACGTATTAAACGAACAATTAGTTAATGCTGGTGAAGAGCCTGTAGCATTTGACCACGACTGTCGTGAAGGAATTTGCGGTATGTGTTCTATGTACATTAATGGTGAAGCACACGGACCAGATCGTGGAGTAACTACATGTCAGTTGCACATGCGTATGTTTAACGATGGAGATACTATTACAATTGAACCATTTAGAGCTGCTGCTTTTCCAGTAATTAAAGATTTAGTGGTTGATAGAGGTTCTTTTGAAAGAATTCAACAAGCAGGCGGTTATATTTCAGTAAACACATCAGGAAACACCACAGATGCGAATGCTATCTTGGTTCCTAAAGAAAATGCTGATAAAGCCATGGATGCTGCCACATGTATTGGTTGTGGTGCTTGTGTTGCTACTTGTAAAAACTCATCTGCCATGTTATTTGTTGGAGCAAAAGTATCTCAATATGCTTTATTACCTCAAGGACAGGTTGAAGCGACTGAGCGTGTTAAAAACATGGTTGCTCAAATGGATTTAGAAGGTTTTGGTAACTGTACTAATACTGGAGCTTGTGAAATTGAATGCCCGAAAGGAATTTCTTTAGAAAACATTGCTCGTATGAACTCAGAGTTCTTAAAAGCTAGCTTTAAAGGATAAAATAAAACACCTATACATAAAAAAACCGAGGCTAATGCTTCGGTTTTTTTATACCTTCTTTTATACTTAATATTTACACACTTATGCCTTTTTTAAATTTAAAGAAATGAAAAGCATATACATTTGTCTCCGATGATTACAATATGGTAATCCGGGGGGGCTATCTATTACTAAATCAATCATATCTCCAATTAGAGATAAAAAGCCTGAGCTTATAAACTCAGGCTTTTAAATTATTAAACTCTATCTTTTTCTTTCTCTTTTTCAACATGCCCTTTTATTTTTAACATTTTTCTAGATGCTTTAGCATTCGATATAATCGTAATGGCTTTTGAAAACCCTCCTACTCTTCTTGTATCATATGATACTTCTATTTGCCCTTTTTCACCTGGCATAATTGGTTTTTCTGGTTTTTTAGGAACTGTACACCCACAAGTGGATTTAATATCTTTTATAATCAACGGTTCAGTACCAATATTTGTAAACTCAAACACACGAACCCCATCAGCGCCTTGTTTAATTTTTCCGTAATCGATTGATGCTGTTTCAAATTGAAACTCTTGAGCGTTTGCCATGATTGCCATTAATCCTACAATTACACATAATACAGTATTTCTCATTTTTAATATTTTTAGTTAGTAATAAATATTTTATTTCTTCGAATTTATCTTAATATATCCCCATAAAAAAACTAATCGTATACACTACTTTAAAACATGTACAAACAACTTATAACATGTTATTGATACAAAGAAAAATGTCGTTGGTACTTTCTGCTTTGATTACAGCTTATATTTTGTTTACTTTGAAATACACAATGAGCCTTTTAAAAAAACATAGCGCTGAAATTCTAATCCACCTACTTTTTTGGGCTTTATTTATCTTTATCTCTCTTTTTGTATTTACCCAGTATTACTGGGCAGAAAACCCTTTTTTACAGTACTTTTTTATTCTTATCATTATCGTGTATACTAACAATCAACTATTGTTACCGCTATTCGTTAAAAAGAAATGGTATGTGTTATACGGAATTGCTTTTGTTCTTATTTCTGTTTTAGCAACTCAACTATACTGTAATGTTTTTGCACGTTGTGGATGTTCCATTATGAAGTGTTTAAGCGATTATTTATGGCAAACTCTAGTCCCTCTATTATTTTTCTCTTTTATATGGATGTTGTTTAAGTTTTTAGACGGACAAGAAAAATTAGCACAAACAACCCAAGAACGAACAGAAATGGAATTGAAATTTTTAAAATCACAAATAAATCCGCATGTGCTCTTAAATAATTTAAACACGATTTACGCGTATTCTATTGACAAACCTAACCAAACCCCTGATTTAATCTTAAAACTCTCAGAAAACCTTAAACATGTCTTATATGAGACAATTTCTGAAAAGGTTTCTCTTGAAAAAGAACTACTTTTCATACAAAACTATATCGATTTTCAAAAAATTCGAACTGAAGGAGTGAAAGAAATTGATTACCATTATAAAACTGATAGTAATCAATACCAAATTGCTCCACTCCTTTTAATTACCATTATTGAAAATGCTTTTAAACATAGCATTGCACATAGTAAGATTGGTATTTTTATCAACGTTACTAACCATCAATTACATTTAATAAGTAGTAATCAATTCAATATAAACACAAATAAAAATACCAAAGCCATTGGCTTAGAAAACTTAAAAAAGAGATTGCTATTAATTTATCCAGATAATCATTCTCTTTACATTCATCAAAAAGGAGATGTTTTTACTGTAGAACTGAAAATAGATCAATTATGAAATGTATAATTATTGAAGATGAGTTGCCTGCGCAAGCTATTTTGAAAAAGTATATCGGTAAAATTCCAGATACTGAAATTGTACATGCTTTTCAAACAGCAATAGAAGCTAATGAGTTTTTAAAAAATAATACTGTTGATGTTATTTTTCTAGATATTAATTTACCTGATATTTCTGGGTTAGACTTTATAAAAACAGTTAAAAACCCTCCTAAAATAGTTATTACAACGGCTTACCCTGATTATGCAGTGAGTAGTTTTGAGTTAGAAACAATTGTTGATTATTTGGTAAAACCCTTTTCTTTTGATCGCTTTTTAAAAGCAATTAGTAAAGTAGAAAGTCAATTATTAAAATCAAAAACTTCAGAAAAAGAAGCTACTTATTTGAATATAGATAAAATTATACATAAAGTATATCTAGCCGATATTTTATACTTAGAATCTGATCGAAACTATGTGCATTTTATCACCTCATCAAAAAAATTGACGATTATAGATTCATTAAAAAACTGGAAGGAAACTCTAAATTCAAACAAATTTGTACAAATACACAAATCATATATTGTAAATTTAGAAAAGATTGAAAAATATACAGGAACTTTTCTTTATGTAGAAAACATCAAAATTCCTATTGGTAGAACTTATAAAAATAACCTATTGACTCTTTTAAAAATTAAGAATCAATAGGTTATTGGGACTACTCCCAAGTATTTTCAGCTGCATCACCATTCCAAATAACCGTAGCTAAATACGGATTATCAATAAACGGATTTCTATTTCCTTGCGCATTAGCAACTGCGTTGTTACGTTGTATCTCTAAATCAGATACAGGATCTTCAGCATTCCATTGTAACAATAAAGTAACCATATTGCTATCAGAAGCTGTAACAGAACCGACAGCTACATTCTTTGGTAAACATCTATCTCCATATCGCAAGTACATATACATCATCATACGAGCGACATCTCCTTTCCATTCATTACCAGGGTACCAGTTCCCTGAAACGTCTCCGGCATTCCCTGTACCTGCAGCAAATAATTTATTCCCTCTTTGAGAATTAAAAGTTACATCTGAAGGCCTTAAATGATGCGCATCTGCCCCTGGACCTGAAGTTCCTAAATTTGGATTTCCTAATGACTTAGGGTATACATGCTCTCTATTCCAATCTCCTGTATTTCCTCCATTGGCATCTTTACTACGAGTTCTATCTGTTACATAATTACCATCTGTATCGTCATGACCATAAATTAAAACTACTTTGCTATTATCGTTAGGGTCTAAGTCTGATTGTTTTAATACATTCCAAACATCTGGCGTATAATCTAAGAAGGTAGTATGACTATTAATAATTTCAGTAGCTAAAACATCTTTTAAAGAACTTCCTGTTAAGGTAAAGTCTACATCTTTATAATATTCTGATAATTCAGAAGGGATATTAAAACTTCCTGAATTACCTTCTGAACCAGAAGTGTCTTCTTTTACGCTGATAGTTACTATGGCAGTTGAACAATTACTTGGCGTAATTGTACTGCAAATGGTATACTTAAAAGAATCTGTGCCTACAAAATCTTGTGCTGGCGTGTATATAAAAGCATTATTGTTCCTAACTATAGTTCCATTTCTTGCAGAACTAGTCTCAAACGTTACTTTTACATTTCCCGAAGTATAAGTGTCATTCTCTAAAAAACTAGCCAATACATTCTCTTTATTTTCTTCAGCCTCAAAGGAATCATCAACAGCTACTACTTTGTCTTCTGTTGGTACAACATCACTATCACTTCCTCCACAATTAATAAACAACATTAAAATTGTTATTATTCCTATTATTTTCTTCATGATTCTATCTTAAATAATTAGTCTTTTTTATGTTTATCATGCACTTTGGTAGGTACATTATCATTCCATACTGTTAAAATATCTGTCGCTACACTTGCTCCACTTCCTGCTGCAATTGCAAACTGACTTCTCCACCCAGCTAAGGTTCCGCAAACATATAACCCTTCTTTTATTAAGTGGTTGAAATTACGTAACTGAATTCTATCTTTCATAGCATTTGCTCTAATATGACGCTCTACATATTGTTCTAAACCAGCTATTTCAAAAGGCTTTGAATAGTTTAGGGCTATAACAACTTTTTTACTGTAATATTCATTTTTATTAGTGATTATCTTATATCCATTTTCATCATCCAAAACAGCTATCACTTTTTCATTTTCAATTTGAGATACTTCTGGGTATAAATTTTTTAACTGATTTCTACCGCTTTCTAGAATATCTTTTCCTAAAGTTTCTGGAGCTAAGCCTAAAACATTATTAAAGAGAGCATCTTGTAGGTGAGAAGAACGCTGATGCATTATAATTCCAACTGTTTTTCCTTTTGCATATTCTTTAGTAAGTGCAGAACCTAAAACTAAAGCGCATTGCATACCTGATACTCCTCCTCCAACAATAAGTACATCAAAAACCATAGTTAAGCTACTAACATTTTAAAGTTAGCCGCAAATAATTTAACTGCTATAGCTAACAAGATTACACCAAATATTTTTCTTATAATTTTTATTCCGTTTGGTCCAATTACTTTTTCAATTTTTCTGGACGTTTTTAACACAATATAAATTACAATTACATTTAATAAAACGGCTACAATAATATTTTCAAGGTTAAATTCCGCACGTAATGAAAGTAGTGTTGTTAAGCTACCAGGACCTGCTATTAATGGGAAAGCTAAAGGAAAAACAGTTGCACTTAATGCTTCCTCATCATCTTCTTTATAAAGAGTAATTCCTAATATCATTTCTAATGCTAGGAAAAACAAGATAAAAGCACCTGCTACCGCAAATGAGTGTACATCTATACCTATTAAATTTAATAGTCTCTGTCCTAAGAATAAAAACAAAATCATAATAAATCCTGCTATTACAGAAGCTTTTTCTGATTGAATGTGTCCTACTTTTTTACGTAAATCAATAATGATAGGAATGTTTCCAACAATATCAATTACCGCAAATAATACCATAAAGGCTGTGAAGATTTCTTTGAAGTTAAAGTCCATAGTTGCTATATTTTCGCGTGCAAAATTATATAAGTAATGTTACAATCTAGTATTTTTGCATTTAAATTTACAAGAAGTTAATATAAACTTCCCAATATTAAAGACATTTTATGTTTCAATTAGGAAAAACCATCGTTTCAGAAGACCTTATAGAAAAAGAGTTTGTTTGTAACTTATCTGCATGTAAAGGGGCTTGTTGTATAGATGGCGATGCGGGAGCACCCCTTGAAAAAGAGGAAACAATAATTTTAGAAGAAATATATCCAAAAATTAAACCTTTTTTACGAAAAGAAGGAATTGAAGCTATTGAAAAACAAGGTACTTGGATTACTAGTGATTTTGGTGAACTGGAAACTCCTTTAATTAATGATGCCGATTGTGCTTATGTTATTTTTGATGATAAAGGCACTGCCTTATGTGCCATTGAAGAAGCATATAACCAAGGTATTGTAGATTGGAAAAAACCTGTTTCTTGCCATTTGTATCCTGTTCGTGTAAAGGATTATAGTGAATTTGCTGCCGTAAACTACCACAAATGGGAAATTTGCGACGATGCTTGTTCTTTAGGTAAAGAATTACAAGTTCCTGTATACAAATTTGTAAAACAAGCTTTAATTAGAAAGTTTGGCCAAAACTGGTATGATGAACTTGAAAAAACAGCAGAAAAATATTTAAAAAAATAAGATAAAAAACGACGCTAAATAGCGTCGTTTTTTATCTTATTAGTATATATACTTAACTAATATTTCCCATTATTTTTCTGTGTAAACGAATAGCATATCCATCAGATAAACCTGCAACATAGCTTGAAATTTGCATAATTCTATCATATAAGCTTTCTTTATCTTGTTGATATTCCTGTGGAATTAGATTAAGTACTAACTTATCATAATTAGATTGTTTATCATCAAATTTATTATTTAAAGCAGTTACAAAAACATCTAGAAGATCTGCTATGATTTTATATCCTGCAACTTCTTTTTCAACAACCTCTTTACTTCTGTAAATTTTATCAACACTTAATTTAATAATATCATTAATCTGAGCTTCATATTTACATTTATCTAATAACCCTTTATCAAAGGTTCCATTTAAAATAGCTTTTTCATTATCTAAAAAGATGGCTACTGCTTCATTAATTAATACTCCTATGGCTAAGGCACGTAAATAACTTACACGATCTTTAGTATGCTGTAATGAATGGTATTTTTTACTATCAATCGTATCTTTTACCAACTTAATCATATATTCTAAGGCATAATCTTCTTCAATTAAACCTAGATTGATTCCATCTTCAAAATCGATAATTGTATAACAAATATCATCAGCTGCTTCAACTAAGTATGCTAATGGGTGACGATAATAAGAAACTCCTTCAGATTCTTTTTTCAATAACCCTAAATCTTGCACAACATCTAAAAAAGCATCTTTTTCTGATTGAAAAAAGCCATATTTCTTATCTACTATATGCTTAGTAGGCTTCTTCGGTAAACTCTCTTTAGGATACTTTAAAAAAGCTCCTAGCGTTGCATATGATAAACGTAACCCTCCTTGAATTCCTTCTCTATTTTCTGTAAGAATTTTAAACCCATTAGCATTTCCTTCAAAATCTATTAAATCTTGATATTCTAAATCGGTTAATTGGTCTTTATACTGAAGTCCTTTTCCTGTTTTAAAATATTCTCCAATGGCTTTCTCTCCTGAATGTCCGAATGGTGGATTCCCAATATCGTGCATTACTGATGCCGCGGCTACAATCGCTCCAAAATCATTAAAAGTGTATCCTAGTTCTTTTAATTTTGGGTGGCGCTCTAGTAATTCTTTACCTACTCTTCGTCCCAACGTGCGCCCTACAACTGATACTTCTAAACTATGCGTTAAACGTGTATGAACAAAATCGGTTTTTGATAATGGAATTACTTGTGTTTTATCTTGCAAACTACGAAAAGCCGATGAAAATATAATTCTATCAAAATCTACCTCAAAACCTAAACGAGTTTCATCTTGTTTTGCACGTTCACGTTTTTGGGTATCACCAAAACGTTTTAAAGAAAGGAGTTGTTCCCAGTTCATCATTCGTAAATAAAATTTTGTCGAAAATACAAAATCTTTACCCTAAACCTAGTTTTTCTTCTATATCATATTCTCTAATAACCTCTCTATCCGACGCAGCTACTTCTAACCATTCTGTAAAATTTTTCACCTTGTAATGTAAACATCCATCCATATAATAAGCTAATGACCATTCATTATCCTTTCTCTCTTCATGAGTTAACCAACACCATGCTCCTCCGTTTGAGTCTCCTATCATTAAAGAAAGTAAACTTTCTGTCATAATCTTCTCCTCTCCTAAATAAACAAATTCGTTTAAAGTTTTATTGTAATCGTATTCTTTATAAAAGCCTCCATTTTGGATGCTATCTATATTTTGTACAAAAACCCAATGGCCTCCATCTCCAAAATATTTCAGAAATAGTTTATATGACTTTGGGAGTTTTAGATTTAACTTCTCTTCAATCATTTTAATTTCTTCATCAGTTAATGTTTTTCCAACATTCTCATGATAATGGTAGTTTTCTAATAACCTAACTATACTTTTAGAAATAGGATGATTGTAATCAGTAGAATTCCTAAATTTATCTAGCAAACTTTTTGCTTTACTCCTAACAGCTTTTTTCTTTTCTATTTTATCTGAATCAATTCTGTTATTCTTTCTTAAAATAGCAACAGCGGCGGAAAAAATGCCAAGAATTATAAAATATTTTATCTCCATAGACCTCTAAAATACTAAAAAAGAGAAGCCTATCGACTTCTCTTTATCACTTTTAATTTAATTCTAGCTTAAGATCCACACATTAAACAATCGTCTGGTCCTTCTGCATTTTTAGAAGCTTCAACCATCGCTTTGAATTCATCTGTACTCATTGGCTTGTCTTCTTCCTTCTTTTCTATATTTAATGTAAACTGCTTCGCATTTACAGCAGATTTGGTACGTAAATAATACATTCCTGTTTTTAATCCAGATTTCCATGCGTAGAAGTGCATTGAGGTTAACTTCGCATAATCAGGATCTTGCATAAATAAGTTTAACGATTGAGATTGATCGATAAAGTATCCTCTATGACGTGCCATATCGATAATATCTTTCATACTCATTTCCCAAACGGTTTTGTATAAATCTTTTAAGTTTTGTGGAATAGCATCAATATGTTGAATTGATCCGTTGGCACGCATAATATCTTCCTTCATATCATTATCCCATAAACCTAACTCTACTAAATCTTCTAATAAATGTTTATTTACTACGATAAACTCTCCTGATAATACTCTACGTGTGTAGATATTAGAAGTATATGGTTCAAAAGCTTCATTGTTTCCTAAAATTTGAGAAGTAGATGCTGTAGGCATTGGTGCTACTAATAGTGAGTTACGGACTCCGTGTTTTTTGACATTTTTACGTAATTTTTCCCAATCCCAACGGCCACTCAATTCTTCATCTTTAATTCCCCACATATTGTGTTGGAATTCTCCTTCTGACATTGGTGAACCTTTAAAAGTAGAATAAGCTCCTTTTGCCTTAGCAACTTCCATTGATGAGGTTACAGCTGCAAAATATAATGTCTCAAAAATTTCTTGGTTAAGCTTCTTCGCTTCTTCTGAAGTAAACGGTAAACGTAACATAATAAAAGCATCAGCTAACCCTTGAATTCCTAATCCTACTGGACGGTGACGGAAATTAGAGTTTTCTGCTTCTTTTACAGGATAATAGTTACGATCAATTACTGTATCTAAATTACGGATTACTTTTTTCGTTACTTTAAATAACTTTTGATGATCGAAGAACTTATTTCCGTTTTCATCTTCTGCAACAAACATTGGTATTGCTATTGATGCTAAATTACATACTGCTACTTCATCTTCAGCAGTATACTCCATAATCTCAGTACATAAATTTGAAGAACGAATCGTTCCTAAATTCTTTTGATTTGACTTACGGTTTGCTGCATCTTTATACAACATGTACGGAGTACCTGTTTCTATTTGTGATTCTAAGATTTTCTCCCATAAATCACGTGCTTTAATAGTTTTTCTTCCTTTCCCAGCAGCTTCATAACTTGTATACAAACGCTCAAACTCTTCACCATAAGTGTCGTATAAATGAGGGCACTCATGTGGACACATTAACGTCCAGTCAGCATCTTCTTGCACACGCTTCATGAATAAGTCTGAAATCCACATTGCATAGAATAAATCACGCGCACGCATTTCTTCTTTACCGTGGTTTTTCTTCAGGTCTAAAAAGTCAAAAATATCTGCATGCCAAGGCTCTAAATACATTGCAAAAGACCCCTTACGTTTTCCTCCTCCTTGATCTACATAGCGTGCTGTATCATTAAATACGCGTAACATAGGTACAATTCCGTTTGATGTTCCGTTAGTACCTGCAATATAACTTCCCGTAGCACGGATATTGTGAATAGATAAACCTATACCTCCTGCAGATTGTGAAATTTTAGCTGTCTGTTTTAAAGTATCATAAATTCCATCAATACTATCGTCTTGCATTTGTAGCAAGAAACAAGATGACATTTGTGGTTTTGGCGTACCTGAGTTAAATAATGTTGGTGTTGCATGGGTAAAATATTTTTTACTCATCAATTCGTATGTAGCAATTGCCTCGTCAATATCTTCTTTGTGAATACCTATCGCAACACGCATTAACATTTGTTGTGGACGTTCAACAATGTTTCCGTTTAACTTTAATAAATAAGAACGTTCTAATGTTTTAAAACCAAAATAATCGTAATTAAAATCACGACTGTAGATAATTGTTGAATCTAATTTATCGGCATTATTCATGATAATTTTGTACACATCATCTGCTAGTAAAGGAGCTTTATTTCCTGTACGTGGATTGATATATTCGTACAAATCGGTCATTGTTTCCGAAAACGATTTTTTGGTATTCTTATGTAAGTTAGATACGGCAATTCTCGCTGCTAATTTCGCATAATCAGGATGAGCAGTTGTCATTGTCGCAGCAATTTCTGCTGCTAAGTTATCTAATTCAGAAGTAGTTACCCCATCATACAGTCCTTCAATAACACGCATTGCTACTTTTACTGGATCAACTATATTGTTTAATCCATAACACATTTTTCTAACCCTTGCTGTGATTTTATCGAACATCACAGGCTCTTTTCTGCCGTCTCTTTTTACTACATACATATTGATATTGGTTTTTGTTGGTTAATAGCGTCGTCAAAACATAGTTGTTTATGACAACATGTAAAATGTTAATACTAGTTTGTTTCTTTTGAAACGATTATAACGCTAAAGCACTGAAAAAACTGCTCTAGCTGAGTAATACTGCATGTAGGGGAAATAGCAGCTTATTGGTTCCTAAAAATCTGCATCAAAGCTGATGCTTCCTGTACCTCCAGATTTTACTCCGGCTTTTTGGTACTCTGATACTCTTTTTTCAAAGAAGTTAGTTTTTCCTTCCAAAGAAATCATTTCCATGAAATCAAATGGATTGGTAGACTCATACTCTTTTTCGCATCCGAATTCTAAAAGTAGTCTATCGGTAACATATTCTAAATACTGAGTCATTAACGTTGCATTCATACCTATTAAACTCACAGGTAAAGATTCCGTTATAAATTCTCTTTCAATATCTAAAGCTGAGATAATAATATCTCTTATTCTTTCTTTTGGAACTTTGTTTACTAAGTGATTGTTGTGTAAGTGTACAGCAAAATCACAATGCATACCCTCATCACGAGAAATTAACTCGTTTGAGAATGTTAACCCAGGTAATAACCCACGTTTCTTTAACCAGAAAATTGAACAGAAAGAACCTGAAAAGAAAATTCCTTCAACTGCGGCAAAAGCGATTAAACGCTCAGCAAACGAATCAGATTCAATCCATTTTAAAGCCCAATCTGCTTTCTTTTTAATTGCTGGAAAAACTTCAATTGCCTTGAATAACCTATCTTTCTCTTCTTCATCCTTTATATATGTATCAATTAATAATGAATACGTTTCTGAATGAATATTTTCCATCATGATTTGGAAACCATAAAAGAATTTTGCTTCTGAGTATTGAACTTCGTTTACAAAGTTTTCTGCTAAATTTTCATTTACAATTCCATCAGATGCAGCAAAAAATGCTAAAACATGCTTAATAAAGTAACGCTCATCGTCTGTTAGTTTAGTGTTCCAGTCTGTTAAGTCTGAATGTAAATCAATTTCTTCAGCAGTCCAAAAACAAGCTTGTTGCTTTTTATACCATTCCCATAAGTCATTATGTTGAATTGGAAAAATTACAAATCTGTCTTTGTTTTCTTGTAAAATTGGTTCAATCGATGCCATGCTTTTTAAGCTCTTTTTAGTGTGTTATTTTTATTCCCTGAGTACAGAAACAAAGATTGGAAAAATTGCTATATTTTGAAAGCTATACTTATTCACAAATCCCTTGAAGTTTTTAACAAAACACTTTTTTTTCTTCAATTTACAATATTTTTTACATTTTACAAAAACCTACAAATCAAATACTTAAAATTAAAAAAAATGCTTGACAAGTGATACTCACTGAGTTTCTTATTTTGTGTTTAAACATAAAAAAAGTGACACTTTTTGCGCCACTTTTTAAACCTTTGTATTCTTCTTTTTTAGGTTATTTTTTAACCTTTAAAACATCCTCTATTATTTGTTCAATTTGTTTTTTTGGTAATGCTCCATGAGCCATTTGAGGTTCATCGTTAGCAGGACAAAATAACATAGAAGGAATACTTCTTATTCCAAAAGCAGCAGCTAATTCTTGTTCTGCTTCTGTATCTATTTTATAAATATGAATTTTCCCTTCATACTCTGCACTTAATTCTTCCAAAACAGGAGCTAATGCTTTACATGGTCCACACCAATCAGCATAAAAATCAATTATTGCAGGTAATTCTCCTTCAAACTTCCATTCTTTATTTTCTTCATAATTAAAAACCTTTTTTAAAAAAGCTTCTTTGTTTAAATTTTCAGTCATGCTTATTGTATTATAATTACGTAAAGGTAGTCGTTTTTATTTCAATAGATTTACAAAGCTGTTTTTGTTAAAATCATCTTAAAATAAATGACTATGAGTGTTTTTCTTCTAACTTTGGTCTAATTAACCAATTTTTTAATCATGAGAAAAATCCTTCTTCCCATTATTTGTGCAGGAACAATTTTAGTTTCTTGTAAAGAAGAAAAGCAATCTAAAAAAAATATTAGTGTGAACTATCCAGAAACAACTAAAAAGCCTGTTGTAGATGAATATTTTGGTACTAAAGTAACTGATAACTATCGTTGGTTAGAAGACGATAGAAGTACCGAAACTGAAGCTTGGGTAAAAGCTGAAAATGAAGTTACTTTCGATTACTTAGACAAAATTCCATATCGTAAACAGTTAAAAGACCGTTTATCTGAATTATGGAACTATGAAAAAGTAGGAACTCCATTTAAAGAAGGTGATTACACCTATTTTTATAAAAACAATGGATTACAAAACCAATATGTTCTATACAGAAAAGATAAAGAGGGTAAAGAAGAAGTTTTCTTAGATCCTAATACGTTTGCTGAAGATGGAACTACATCGTTAGGTTCAGTAAGCTTTACCAAAGACGGAAAAACTGTAGCCTATGCAATCTCTGAAGGAGGAAGTGATTGGAGAAAGGTTATTATAATGGATGCTGAAACCAAAGAAATTAAAGAAGATACTTTAGTTGATGTAAAATTTTCTGGAATAGCTTGGAAAGGAAACGAAGGTTTTTACTATTCTAGTTATGACAAACCTAAAGGAAGTGAATTATCTGCTAAAACAGATCAACATAAATTATACTTCCATAAGTTAGGAACTCCTCAAAGTTCCGATGAAGTTATTTTTGGGGCTACTCCAGAAGAAAAACACCGTTATGTTGGTGGATATTTAACAGAAGACAACAAATATCTATTAATTTCTGCTTCAACCTCAACTTCTGGAAACAAGTTATTTATTAAAGATTTAACAAACCCTAATAGTAAATTAACACCTATCATTGACAATTTTGATAGTGATACTGGTGTAATAGACAGTAGAGGAAGTAAGTTATACTTAGTAACCAACTTGAATGCTCCTAATAAGAAAATTGTTACTGTAGATGCTGCAAACCCAACTCCAGAAAACTGGGTAGATTTTATTCCTGAAACTGAAAATGTATTATCTCCATCAACAGGAGCTGGATACTTCTTTGCAAAATATATGGTAGATGCTGTTTCTAAAGTATTACAATATGATTTTGACGGAAAATTAATCAGAGAAGTAAAATTACCAGGCGTAGGTTCTGCAGGTGGTTTTGGAGGAAAAACTGATGCAAAAGAATTATACTTTTCTTTTACCAATTATAACACTCCTAGTTCTTCATATAAGTTCAACCCAGAAGATGGAACTTATGAACTATACTGGAAACCTGCTATTTCGTTCAACGCAGATGAGTATGAAAGCAAGCAAGTATTCTACACGTCAAAAGATGGAACAAAAGTTCCTATGATTATTACCTATAAAAAAGGATTAGAGTTAAACGGTAAAAATCCAACTATTTTATATGGTTATGGCGGATTCAATGTAAGCTTAACTCCTAGCTTTAGTATTGCCAATGCGGTTTGGATGGAACAAGGTGGTGTATATGCTGTACCAAACTTACGTGGTGGTGGTGAATATGGTAAAAAATGGCACGATGCAGGTACACAGTTAAAAAAGCAAAATGTTTTTGACGATTTTATTGCTGCTGCTGAATACCTAATTAAAGAAAACTATACTTCATCTGATTACTTAGCTATTAGAGGAGGATCAAACGGAGGTTTATTAGTAGGAGCTACGATGACACAACGTCCTGATTTAATGAAGGTAGCTTTACCTGCAGTAGGCGTGTTAGATATGTTACGTTACCACACATTTACAGCTGGAGCAGGTTGGGCGTATGACTACGGAACTTCTGAACAAAGCAAAGAAATGTTTGAATACTTAAAAGGATATTCACCAGTACACAATGTAAAAGAAGGTACTCAATATCCTGCAACTATGGTAACCACAGGAGACCATGATGATCGTGTAGTACCAGCTCATAGTTTTAAGTTTGCTGCTGAATTACAAGAGAAACAACAAGGAGACAACCCTGTATTAATTAGAATTGAAACCAATGCGGGTCATGGAGCTGGAACTCCTGTAGCAAAAACTATTGAGCAGTATGCTGATATTTTTGGATTTACTTTATTTAACATGGGATTTGAAACATTACCAAATGCTCCAAAATCGAAAATAAAAAGTTAAAACTGTAACATTTTTATAAAAACAGACTCTTATTAGAGTAAATTTACTACCTCGGGACAAAATCTCGAGGTAGTTTGTTAAAATTAAGATTCATTCAAAAAACATTAAAAATGAAAACCATTCACAAAATGCTGTTTACTACTGCCGTTGCTTCTTTAGGAGTTATTGCATGTAAAACAGATAAAAAGCCTGAAGAAAAAGTACAGGCAATTGTTTTAGAAAACATGGATACTTCGGTTAAACCTACCGATGATTTCTTTAGATATGTTAACGGTTCTTGGATTGATAACACTGAAATTCCTGCTGACGAAACTTCTTGGGGAGGATTTAATCAATTAAGAAAAACCACTACCAAAGATGTATTAGCTATCTTAAACAAGGCTATTGAAGAAGGTAACTTCCCAAAAATAAAAGATGCTGAAGGAAACGAAATAGATTCTGATCAAGAAAAAGCGGTAAACTACTACGAAACCATCATGGATACCGTAGCTAGAAATAAAGCAGGTAAAGCACCTGTACAACCTTTTCTTCAAAAAATTGAAGAAATTAAAGACTTAAACGACGTACAAACTTTCATTACCAATATGGCTCCTTATGGGGGTGCTGGTTTTTATGGTTTTGGAGTGTTTAACGACCTTAAGAACAGTAGTATGAATGCGGGTTACATGGGAGCTGGCGGACTTGGTTTATCAAGAGATTACTACGTAGATGAAAAGGTAAAAGACAAGCTTGAAAAATATGAGGTGTTTGTAGCTAAAATGTTACAAGAATTTGGTGATGATGAAGCTACAGCTAAAAAGAATGCAGCAACTATTGTTGCTTTTGAAAAGAGTTTAGCTGAACCTAGAATGACAAAAGAAGAGCGTAGAGATACACGTAAAATTTACAACCCAATGACTCTTGCTGAATTAGCTGAATTGGCTCCTGTAATTGATTGGGAAGCTCATTTAAAAGGAATTGGTGTTGATCTTGAAGGATTAGATGGTTCTAAAGGTCTTGAAAAGATTATTGTTACAGATCCAGGATATTTCAAAGCAATGAATGAAGTACTTAAAAATAGTCCTATTGAAACAGTTAAATTATCATTACGTTGGAATGCTATTAACAACTCATTAGGTTTATTATCTACTGATTTAGAAAAAGCTAACTGGGAATTCTACAGTAAAGAAATGCGTGGAGCTAAACAACAACGTCCAAGAGACGAACGTGCTTTAGCTAATTTAAATGGAGCTATTGGCGAAGCTTTAGGTAAGTTATATGTAGATGAGAAATTTCCACCAGAAGCGAAGCAAAAAGCTAAGGAAATGATTGATAACGTAATGTTAGGTTTTGAAAAACGTATTGCGCAATTACCTTGGATGAGTGCTGAAACTAAAGAAAAAGCTTTAGAAAAATTACACAAATTAACTGTTAAAATTGCATATCCTGATAAATGGAAAGACTACTCAACTTTACTTGTTAAAGGATTAGATGAGGGAGGTACTTATTTTGACAACGCCGTTAATGTTCGTAAGTGGAACTTTGAAAAAGATATGGCCAAGTTAGGTAAAGAAGTAGATAGAACTGAGTGGGGAATGTCTCCTCAAACTGTTAACGCTTATTTTAATCCTGTAAACAACGAAATCGTATTCCCAGCAGCAATTTTACAACCTCCTTTCTATAACTACAAAGCTGATGAAGCTGTAAACTATGGAGGAATTGGAGCAGTTATTGGTCACGAAATTTCACATAGTTTTGATGATTCTGGAGCTCGTTTTGACGGTGACGGAAACTTAAAAAACTGGTGGACAGAAGAAGATTCAGAAAAGTTCAAAGAAGCAGGAAGCAAATTAATAAAGCAATTTAGTGATATTGTTGCAATTGATAGTATGAACTTAAATGGTGAGTTTACTTTAGGTGAAAATATTGGTGATTTAGGTGGTGTACAAGCTGCTTATGAAGGATTACAAATTTTCTTAGAAAAGAATGGTCGTCCAGAAAAAATTGACGGATTTACTCCTGAACAACGTTTCTTTCTTTCTTGGGGAACTATTTGGAGAACTAAAATGCGTGATGAAGCATTAAAAAACCGTATCATGACTGATACACACGCTCCTGGAATGTACAGAGCTTATATGCCTCTTAAAAACGTAGATGCTTTTTATGAAGCATTTGATGTTAAAGAAGGAGACAAAATGTACTTAAAACCAGAAGATCGTGTAAGAATTTGGTAAATTCAATTAAAAAATAAGTACCTTTAAACCAGTGTATATACACTGGTTTTTTGTTTTCCAAAAATTAACAACAAGTTTTGTATATTCCAAAAAATAGTAAGTAATTCGCCCTCCTTAATTTTTAATAGAATGAGACTAATTGGAAGGATTGAAAAAATATCCTTTTTAAACTGGGAAATAGAAGATTTACCTGTAAAAATTGATACAGGAGCCTATACTTCTGCAATACATTGTAAGCATATTGAAGAAAAAGACGGAGTGTTAGAGTTTATATTACTCTGCCCAAAAACAGAAAAATATAATAATAAACTGCTCCAAACAACAAAGTATAAAGTTAAAAGCATAAGAAGTTCAAACGGAAAGAAACAAAAAAGATATGTTGTTTCTACCTCCGCTATTTTTTATGGTAAAAAATATAAAATAAAACTATCACTATCAGATAGAGGTAAAATGAATTATCCAGTATTAATTGGTAGAAAATTTTTAAACAAAAAATTTATTGTGGACGTTTCACAAAAAAACATCACATCAAAAGAAATATAAAAAATGAAAATTGTTGTTCTTTCTAGAAACCCTAAATTATATTCAACCAAACGCTTAGTAGAAGCAGGCGAAAAAAGAGGACATGAAATGGTCGTATTAGACCATACCAAATGTGATCTTATTATCGAAAAAAGAAAGCCTGCGATAGTATACAACCATGAGCTTGTAACCGATGTTGACGCTATTATTCCTCGTATTGGTGCTTCAGTTACTTTTTATGGTACCGCAGTTGTACGTCAATTCGAAATGATGAAAGTATTTTCTGCTGTAGAGTCTCAAGCTTTGGTACGCTCTAGAGATAAACTAAGTAGTTTACAAGTACTTTCAAGAGCAAATTTAGGGCTTCCAAAAACGGTTTTCACCAATTATTCAAAAGACACTTCAGAAATTATAAAAAAAGTAGGTGGAGCTCCTTTAATTGTTAAACTTTTAGAAGGAACGCAAGGCTTAGGTGTTGTGTTAGCAGAAACCAAAAAAGCCGCAGAATCTGTTATAGAAGCTTTTAATGGTTTGCAAGCTCGTGTAATAGTTCAAGAATATATTAAAGAAGCTAAAGGTGCTGATATTCGTGTTTTTGTGGTAGATGGTGTTGTTGTTGGAGCTATGAAGCGTCAAGGAAAAGAAGGTGAATTTAGATCCAACCTACATAGGGGAGGAACTTCAGAAATTATAGAATTAACTGATGAAGAAGAAAATGCTGCTTTAAAAGCTGTAAAAGCAATGAAATTAGGTATCGCCGGTGTAGACATGTTACAGTCTGATAGAGGTCCTTTGATTTTAGAAGTTAATTCTTCTCCTGGTTTAGAGGGCATTGAAAAAGCCACTGGAAAAGATATAGCAAAAAGTATTATACGTTACGTAGAAAGAAGTGCTTAAAATCAAAACCGACATTATTTAATGTCGGTTTTGATTTAATATTTAATCTGCTAATTCCATACAGTTAAATCCTTTTTCTTTTACTTTATTTATAATGTCAGCTTCTGTTATAATATCAGTTGCCTCTATTCTTAAAACATTATCAACATCTTCAAGATCAATAGATATATTAATTATATTATTATCTTTATTAAATAACTGACGTATAGAATCTTCTTTTTTCTTTGTGTCAATATCGGTTCCATAGATAAATAGTTTCATAACTCAATGGTTTTTATTCTTGTTCCGTTTCTTTATTTAATTTGTCTACATATTTTTGATAAGCTTCACTGCCTTCTTCTTTCCAAAACCTATCATAATGTTCCCATTCTGAAAACTTTCCTTTACAGTTCTTTTCATAATGTGATTTGAACTTGTGTTTTCTTCTTTTGTTAGAATATTTCTTTGATTTATGTTTTCCTCCACATTCACTAGAAGAAAATAAAATTTTAGCTAAAATAAATAACCCTACTGCTTGCCAGTAGTTAATAACTGGTAATCCAAAAATATCTGGCATAAGGTTATTCCAAAGCCACATAATTGCATATCCAAAAAGTATTGCAAGCATTAAAACTGCAATTATTCCGAATATTATTCTTCCTACAAATATTCCTGGAGATTCTCCATCTCTTCTTTCTTTAAACAAATTTTCCATCTTTTATTTTTATTTTTTGTTTTCAATTTTTCTAAGTAATATTCCTAATGCTCGATGTCTTCTTGACATTAATGTTCCAACAGGTACTTTAAGTTCCTCCGATAGTTCATTGTATGTGTACCCTTCAAAATCAATAGCTATAATTATTTCTTTATATACAGGTTTAAGGTTCATTATTCTTAATTCTAGTTCCTTTTTCATTACTTCAGAGTACGTATTATCAGGAGTACCATATAAAACCTCTGTAAATTCAATCAGTTTTATTTCATCAATATCTGAAGCTGAAGCTTCGTATTTCTTTCTTCTTAAATTATCAATGATTTTATTTTTTAGAGACCTGTAAACAAAGCTAGCTACATTGTTTATAGGTGAATTTCCATTAACTCCAGAAAACAATTTTAAAGCAACTTCTTGAATAATATCTTCTGCATCTTGATGAATACTTTGTTTAATTTTAGTTCCAACATAAGACTTAAGGGCACCATATTCTTTATCAAAAAAGGCTTTTAATTTCTTTTTATTTTCCGTTTCTTGGTTCATTTATAGGCTTTCTTTGAGCTCCTCAATTATAAAGACGTACTTTTTATTTTCTATTGCATTTTTTTTAAAAAACTCTTCATACCATTTATAACAAATATACTTAGAGCTAATTTTTAAAAAAGAAGACTATTTAAAGAGAAACTTGGAATGAAAAATCTTGTTTATAATTTATCTTAAACCTTTATGTATTTTTGCAACCATGCTACAAGTAAATAATATTTCATTCACTTATCCATCTAAAGAAAAAACCTTAGAAAACATCCATTTTACACTTCAAAAAGGTGAGCACTTGTATGTAATGGGTGAAAGCGGTTGTGGAAAATCTACACTTTTAAAAATTGTATATGGTTTACTAGATGTTGATAAAGGGAACTTATATTGGAATGATATTCAAATTTTAGGACCTGAACATCATTTAGTTCCTGGAATGGAATTTTTTAAATATGTAGCGCAAGATTTTGACTTAATGCCTTTCACATCTGTAAGTGAAAATATTAAAAAGTTCCTGTCGCGATTTTACCCTAAAGAAGCTGAAGAAAGAACACAAGAACTTCTTGATGTTATTGAAATGACTGAATTAGCGAACGAAAAAGTTAAAAACTTAAGTGGTGGACAGCAACAAAGAGTAGCTATTGCTAGAGCGTTGGCTAAAGAACCAGAATTATTATTGTTAGACGAACCTTTCAGTCAAATAGACAACTTTAAAAAGAACTCATTAAGAAGACGATTGTTTGCTTATTTAAAAAAGAAAAATATTGCCTGTATTGTTGCTACGCACGATGGAAATGATGCTCTTTCTTTTGCTGATACCATGATGGTAATCCGCAACAACCAAATCATTGCGCATGACAGTCCAGCAAACTTATATAGAACCCCAAAAGAAAAGTATGTTGCTTCTTTATTTGATGATGTAAACGAACTCACCATAAATAAACAAACATTATTACTATATCCTAACTTACTTGAGATTACCAAAAAACCATCAAAACTAGAAGGAACTGTATTGAAATCTTATTTTAAGGGGGGGTATTGGCTAATAGAAGTTGCTTATAACAACCAATCCATTTTTATAAACCACTTTGAAAATATTGAGCATAAAAAAACAGTCTCATTTAAGTTAAAAGAGACTGTTTAAACCAATAATAACTATCTCAATAATTATTACTCAACTATCTTAAAATAAATTATTTTTCTAAAAAAATACACCCTTACCATCTTAAACACCAAAAGATAAAAGTGTATTATAGCTTCTTTTTCTGTTCTGGTTATAACAACCTTTCCTGCATGTAAAACAAGTTATTTTTGTTTTACCCTACTTTTTCTTAAAAAATTTCTCTAATGACACTTTTTAATCCATTGAACTCAAAAGATTCTCCTTCCTTTTTACCTAAAATTAACTTTCCTATGGGTGAAGATGGAGATATTGCAAAGTATTTTTTATTTTCAAAAGTTAACAATCCTACACTCACACTAATGAAATAGTTTATAGTTGAGGTGGTTATAACTACACTGCCTAAATGAGCAATTTTTGAAGTTGTATCTGTATTAATTTTAGCAAGTGTTTCTTTCATTTGAGAAACTCCGCTAAGTTGCTGACTCGCTTTTTCCATTTCTAACTGTAACATTGCCCTACCGGTTTCATGTTTATCTCCTGCAGAACTTTTTGTTTCAGATTGTAATGCTTTTTGATGAGAAGAAATTGTTTCTTCTACAGTTTGTAAACGTTTATTTACATACAACTCACATTGTTTGTATAGTTCTTCTTTAATATTCATTTCTTACTTTTCTAAGTAATACTAATTTACAAGTTGTGCTAACTCTTTTCCTACTAAACTTCCTATAGCAACTCCCATTCCTCCTAATCGTACACCACAAAACACATTATTTGAAAGCTGTTTTACAATCGCTTTTTTCTGATTTCCAACCCCCATAATTCCACTCCAGCGATGTTCTATTTCAACTTTAGTATTCGGTAAAATTGTTGTTTTTAAAATTTCTTCTAATTTGTTTTGAATAAGCAATGTTTGTCCAAACTCATCAGTTTCTTCACCTTTAAAATCCAAATTTCTTCCTCCTCCAAACAAAATTCTATTATCAATATTTCTAAAATAATAATATCCTTTATCTAGGTGAAAAGTTCCTTTTATATGTAAATTTTCAATCGGTTTCGTAATTAATACCTGTGCTCGTGCAGGTTGTACATTTTCTTTCAATAATTTATTTGCAAATCCGTTGGTAGCAATGAATAATTTTTTAGTAGTAAACTCAATCTGATTAGTTTTTACTTCTACTTCATCGTTGTTTTCTATAAATTCTTTAACTTGAATATTATTGATAATTTTTATTCCTGAAGACAATGTCTTTTTTAACAAATTAGCCGCCATTTTACCAGTATCTATTTGCCCTTCAAACTGGTTGGTTATATATTGTTGATGAATATTTTGAAACCCAAACTTGTTATCATCAACCGAAAAAACATCCTTAGAAAACAACGGCTTTAAAAGCTCATTTATCGATGTTTTTTGCTCTAAACACGATTCGTGTAATTCTGTTGTTAAGAACAATTCATATCCTTTATTTTGTTGAAAATCTATGTTTTTATCGCCCAATGTGGTGCGTAAAAGCTGTAAACCTTGCCAACGTTTTTTTACCAAGCTAAAAACCTCTTCTTCGGTATGTGTATTTAAATCATCTATCAGTTCAGATAAACTTCCAAAACAAGCAAAACCTGCATTTTTAGTGCTGGCTCCTTGTGGTAACACTCCTTTTTCTAAAACTAGAATTTTTGCCTTGGGGTATTTTTCTCTTAATTGTAATGCACAATTTAACCCCACAATTCCACTTCCTACTACAGTAAAATCAACATTTGTAAACCACTCTTTTAGTTCCCAGTAACTGAAATTCAACTTCATATAAATCTGATTATATTTGTGACTTGGCACACTCCTTGAATGTCTAAATTTAAACATTAAAAAACAACTCTATGAAATTAATTGGAATCTTAATTTTAGCTCTAAGCTTTACTAAATGCGCAAGTGTAAAAATGGAGAACAATCATCCTTTCAAAATAGAATCTGCAAGTTATTCTCATGTAACAGGAGGTGTAAAAGGTAGTTATAACTCTACTAACTTGATTATTAATTTTACTGCTGAGAAGCCAGTTGACTTTCAAAAAGTATATTTTCAAAATAGGATTACCAAAGCTGTTGTTGAGCAACATAACGATAAACAATACATTGCTGCTCGTTATAAAACCTCATCTAATGAGTTAAATGATCTTATTTTACATGCTGACCCAAAAAAAGAGTTTGGTAACACTCCTGCAGAAGAATTTCCTTTTGAATTAAAAGAAAATGAAGCAATGGTTTCTTATATTATTGAAGGGAAAACACACTACGTTAAAATAGAAAACATTATAAAAAAAGATAAGGTCTTTATGCAATAAAAACCTTAGTATAGAATAACTTTAAACACCTCAAAAAAAGAGGTGTTTTTTATTTTTGGCACGTAATTTGAAAACCTATAAGCATAACCATAAAATGAATGCTTATGAAACGTATAAAATTACTTTTAATACTACTTATTGGTGGTGTAACACTTACGTCATGTGTTGTAAGAAATGAAATTGTAGATGATGGTTTTTCTTTAAACGAATATATTTCAAGTTATGATTTATGGTATGTAGATTATCACAGAACAACTGGTAGTGGCGAAGTTCCTTTTTTATCAAGAGCTTTTACTATTTCTTTTTTAAACGGAACCATGTATGCAAATAATAATATTGTTGATATTGGTAAAACAGGAAATGGTTTAGGTATAGCTGTTGGTAACTATAGTACATACGGAACAATTTTAGAAACGCGTCATGATATAGATGGATATTTTGAATTTGATGTAGTACAACTTTCTAATAACGAAATTAGAATTGATGATTTATCACAAAATGTAAGTTATTATCTAGTAGGGTATCAAACAGATACATTTGATTATAACATGTTGTTTTATGAAAATATTGAGTATTTCTTACAAGAATTTAAAGCTTGGGAAAGAACTGATGAAACTGGAGGTACTCCAAATCCTTTTGATAACGAGCATTATCTAAAATTTACTCATAAAAATGATGTGACATTCTATTCATCACATGACCCTTTTGGCACAAATGTTGATTATATAAACTGGGATTTTGAAGGAAGTTATATTGTTAGAAATGTTATAGGAGAAAACAATCTAAAATATTTAACACTTAATTATGATAACGGAGATACTGAAGAGTTTGATTTAACCGTTATAAATGACGAAACAATACGATTAAAGCACGTAAGTTCAAGAACAACATATATTTTTTCTGGTATAGAATTTATCCAGTATTTAAAAGCAGAAAAAACAAGTACTACAAAACCAGCTGTAAGGAGTAGCGGTAGAAAACGTACTAAAATAGAAAGAGAAACAGTTCCTAAAAGGAAATAAAAATAAAGTTTGGTTAGTTGATTTTTGGTTGGTGTAGTAGCCAACTAAAAGAAACCGCTCCGCTAGGGGCGGTTTTTCATTTTATAATGGTGGCTTAACATAAAAAATATTACCTTTATACAAAACAAAAAACCATGCAACAAACTGCTTTAATTACTGGAGCAACCTCAGGTATTGGTAAGGCAACCGCTCAACTTTTTTCTAAAAATAACATCAACTTAATTCTTTGTGGTAGACGTGTTGAAAAGCTACAAAAACTGCAACAAGAATTATCAAAATTTACCAAAGTACATATACTTCAGTTTGATGTTCGTTATAACGAAGAAGTACAAAATGCGATCAATAGTTTACCTGACGAATTTAAACATATTGATATTCTTATTAACAATGCTGGAAATGCTCATGGATTAAACAGCATTCAAAATGGAAATATTGACGATTGGGACGCTATGATTGACGGAAACGTTAAAGGCTTATTATACGTTTCAAAAGCTATTATTCCTCAAATGGTAGAACGAAACAATGGTTTCATTGTAAATATTGGCTCTATCGCAGGAAAAGATGTGTATCCTAACGGAAATGTGTATTGTGCGTCAAAGTTCGCTGTAAACGCTTTAAATAAAGGAATGCGTATTGATTTGAATCAACACAATATTCGCGTATGTGCCATTCACCCAGGATTGGTAGAAACTGAGTTTTCTGATGTTCGTTTTAAAGGAGATTCTGAAAGAGCTAAAACTGTATATCAAGGATACAAAGCACTACAACCTGAAGATATAGCAGATATTATTCACTTTGTAGTTACTCGTCCGTATCATGTAAATATTGAAGATTTAATTGTATACCCTACAGCGCAAGCTAGTGCAACTATTGTGAACAAAAACGCTTAAGTTGTGATTAACAAACGTCTTTTAATTAAAAACTTACTGTCTCATAACGACGAGAATAGTTTTTATGATAAAAAACAAAAATTATCCTTTGGTTCTAAAGAAGGAAAAGCTAAGTTTATAAAACACGTTTGTGCACTTTCTAATTCAAACCCTAACAACAACTCATATATTGTTATTGGTATTGAGGATGAAGAAAATAAAATTATAGGAGTTGATTTTTATGATGATAGCAAAATTCAAAATTTGGTAAATGCTTATCTGAATAATCCACCAAAAATAGAATATGAAAATGTTCCTTTTCCACGTTTGCAACGCCACAAAGTAATTGGATTAGTAACTATTTATCCTACCAAATTAATTACCTCTTTAGCCAAAAATGTCTGGAAATATCGTAAAGGAACTATTTTTTATCGTAGAGGTAGTAATTCTATGCCTGCTGAAGAAGGTTTTATTTTAAAGAATAACAACAAAGCTATTGTTGAAGCCATTGAAAAAAACGCAAGTAACAATATTCAACTTACCCTTGATGGCGTTTTCGACTTTATTAATAGGCACAAACCAGAATATAATCCGCAATACAAAGTATTTAACGAACAGTTTGTGCTTTGTTGGGCAGGAAAAAAGAAAATTATAAATAATGAAGCGTTTTTTACTCGTGTTGATATTGAGTTGGTAAACGAACAAGTACGTTTGTTTTTTTCTTCGTTAGATGATGTACAAATTAGTTACAACGAACAGTCTTTTATTATCACCGAATACATTGTTTTAGGGATTGATAAGAGTGAAAAACGCTATCCGTTAGAAAAAACCATTATTAACTTTAAAGATAACGGAAAGCATGATATTGTTACGGAATTTTTATTTGAAGCTCCTCAATACCATAACGATATTTTACAACTTATTTATGATAATAATAATAGTATTGTCACTAAAATTATGAACAACAAACCTCTTTCTGTTATTGAACATGAAGATGTATATCGACTACCTACTACCTATCTAATCTGTTATTTAAATGGATTTGAAATTGCTCCTCTACAACTAAAAAAAGCAAAAAATTATATCAAAAACTTAGAAGATAAAACTACCTATATTAAATACAAAGAAGCTATGCGAGTAATACGAAAAGTAAAATATCATTAAGAGATTTTTAAGACCTTATCTTAAATAATTGTTAAGTGTCTGTTTTTGGTGAAACGTTTTGTTTTAATAGGCGTCTTTTAGCTGTAACCTAATCATAAAAACACAACATCATGAAAAAATTAATTTTATCAGCTTTAGCAATTACTTTATCCTTCGGAACTATTACTGCTACTTCAACTCCATATGAAACACCTGTTAAAACTAACCTAGAATACCCTAATGTAAGTACTTTTTGTAAATTAATTAGAGCTGGAAACTTTGAGGCTGTAAAAGCTATGGTTGAAAACGGAACAGATATTAACAGAAAGTCTACAGGACTAACTCCTTTAATGTTTGCTGCTAGATATAACAAAGCAGATATTGTTCAATTATTAATTGATAACGGAGCAAAATTAAAAACAAAGTCTGAAAGAGGATATACTGCCTTAGAATATGCTAAAATGTCAAAAGCACATGATGCTTATAAAATCATTGCTACTGCTTTAGAAAAGTAATGTATCCTACTTAATTAAAAACAAAAAGTCACATCTTTCGATGTGACTTTTTTATGTTTTGAAAATTATATTTTCTTATAAATCAAACTTAATTCCTTGTGCTAAAGGTAATTCATCAGAATAGTTTACTGTGTTTGTTTGACGACGCATGTATACTTTCCAAGCATCAGATCCAGACTCACGTCCACCACCTGTTTCTTTTTCACCTCCGAAAGCACCTCCGATCTCAGCACCAGAAGTTCCTATATTTACATTTGCAATTCCACAATCAGACCCTGCAAATGATAAGAATTTTTCAGCTTCTTTCATTTCACTTGTCATAATTGAAGAAGATAATCCTTGCGCTACTCCATTTTGTAATTCAATAGCGTTTTCAACATCTCCTGAATACTTCATCAAGTATAAAATTGGAGCAAATGTTTCATGTTGAACAATTTCATAATGGTTTTCAGCTTCAATAATTGCTGGTTTAACGTAACAACCGCTTTCATAACCTTCTCCTTCTAAAACGCCTCCTTCAACTAATACCTTACCTCCTTCAGCTTTTGCTTTTTCAATAGCAGCTAAATACGTATTTACAGAGTCTTTATCAATTAATGGTCCAACGTGATTGTTTTCATCTAATGGGTTTCCAATCTTAATTTGACCGTAAGCTCCAACAATCGCATCTCTTACTTTATCATATACAGATTCGTGGATGATTAAACGACGTGTTGATGTACAACGCTGACCACAAGTACCTACAGCACCAAATACAGCTCCAGGAACTACTACTTTTAAGTCAGCAGTTGGAGTAATAATAATTGCATTGTTTCCTCCTAATTCTAATAATGATTTACCGAAACGCTCAGCAACTTTAGCACCAACAATACGTCCCATTCTTGTAGAACCAGTAGCTGATACTAAAGGAATACGAGTATCTTCAGTAATGTATTCACCAACTTTGTAATCTCCATTAACAATACAAGAAATTCCTTCTGGTAAATCGTTAGCTTTTAAAACCTCAGCTATAATATTTTGGCAAGCTACTGAACATAAAGGGGCTTTTTCTGAACCTTTCCATACACATACGTTACCACAAATCCAAGCTAATGCTGTGTTCCAAGACCAAACAGCCACAGGGAAATTAAATGCTGATATAATACCAACCACTCCTAATGGGTGCCATTGCTCTCTCATTACGTGTCCTGGTCTTTCTGATGGAATTACTTGTCCGTTTAACTGACGAGATAAACCTACAGCAAAATCACAGATATCAATCATTTCTTGAACCTCACCTAAACCTTCTTGATAAGATTTTCCCATTTCGTAAGAAACTAACTTACCTAATGGTTCTTTTAATTCTCTTAACTTGTTTCCAAATTGACGAACAATTTCTCCACGTTGAGGTGCAGGCATTGCTCTCCACTCTTTAAAAGCAGTTGTAGCTACATCCATCACCTTATCATAATCTTCACGAGTACTTGCTACTACTTTACCAATTAACTTACCATCAACAGGTGAATAACTTTCAATAACTTCTCCATTTGCAAAGTTTACTGAACCTGTAGAAGTTCCGTTGTTTATATCTTTTAAGCCTAATTGAGCTAAAGCTTCCTTAATACCAAAATCTGCCATGTTTTATATTGTAATTTTAGTTTTTATATTTAAAACTCAAAACTACGAATAATTTTACAATTAATAAATTAAACAAAAACAACTTAGTTTGTTTAAAAATTAACAAAATAATGAAAAATATTTACAACTTCCTTGCCTTAATTTTGTTACTATTTTCTTGCAATCAATCTAAAGTAACTTCCAAAGAGCTAAATAATACTCCTACTAATGAGTTCGCTATTATTATTCATGGGGGTGCTGGTACCATTTTAAAAGAGAATATGACTCCCGAAAAAGAAACTGCTTATAAAACTAAGCTAAAGGAAGCTATAAAAACAGGATATGAGATATTAAAGAATGGAGGATCTAGTAACGATGCTGTTGTAAAAACTATTCAGGTTATGGAAGAATCTCCTCTTTTCAATGCTGGAAAAGGAGCTGTATTTACACATGAAGAAACTAATGAATTAGATGCTTCTTTTATGGATGGAAAAACATTGAATGCAGGTGCTGTAGCTGGGGTAAAAGATATAAAAAGCCCTATTGAAGCTGCTAGAACGGTGATGACAAACTCCGATCATGTGCTGCTTTCTGGAAGTGGAGCTTCCAAATTTGCTAAAGAACAAGGGTTGAAAATTGTAGACCCGAGTTATTTTTATACTGAAAATCGCTTTAAATCTTTACAACGAATTAAAGACAAAGAAAAAACGGAGTTAGATCATGATGATAAAGAAGCTGCTTTTTATGATATTGACATTAAAAATAGTAAATTCGGTACAGTAGGTTGCGTTGCTCTGGATAAAAAAGGAAACATTTCTGCAGGAACTTCTACTGGAGGCATGACTAACAAACGTTGGGGACGAATTGGAGATTCTCCTATTATTGGTTCAGGTACTTATGCAAATAATAAAACCTGTGGTGTTTCTTCAACTGGTTGGGGTGAATACTTTATAAGATCTCAAGTAGCGTATGATATTTCTGCTCAAATGGAATATCAACAAAAATCATTAAAAGAAGCTACCAAAGATGTGATTCAAAATAAATTAACCAAACTTGGTGGAACAGGTGGTGTTGTTGCACTTGATAAAAATGGAAATATGTCTTTTGAGTTTAATACTGCAGGAATGTACAGAGCTTCAATGGATGATAAAGGTAATTTAGTAATTAAAATTTACAACGATTAAAACTGATAATTTAAACCTGTATAAACACCAATAAAGTATGGCTGAAACCCATTTGAATCGTTTTTAAATGTATTTAACTGGGTTTTTAGCATTGGATTAATATTTAGAGACCATTTTTTACTGAACTTATAACTAAAATCTACCCCTAAATTTCCACTAAAGTTAACGCTATTTAAGTTGTTTGCTTCTCCTGATGTTAAAAAATCGGTAGTTTTTAAGTTTACATCATTCTTATTTAAAAACAAAGAACTAAAACCCATAACTAATTGTGTTTTTAGCTTTTTTCCTTCTAATACACTATACTTAACTTCTACTGGAACTTCAATATATCCATAACTTTGATTCAACTCACCATCTAGACTACCTGAGCTAATGGATACTGAATTTGTACTAAAATTTGTTTGAGAAGTATCATTTAATTCATAACTTTCTCCTGAACTAAAAGCTACACTTGCAGTACTTGAATTTGCAGGATTAACAGCTACGTTGGTATTAGAATACCCCATTTCTTGGAGGTGTACTCCTGACTGAATAGACCATTTTTTACTTAATTGATAAGCAATTTGAACACCATAAGAATAACTTGTACTTCCTTTTGTAGAGTTTGATAAACTTGCATCTATTGGAGATGATTTAGAAAAAGAATTTGAGTTTAATACTGCTACTGTTGGAGAAACGGTCCAAAGTTTCTTTATCTTATCCTCTTCTTTTTTATCCTTTTCAGCATTTACAACCGCTAAAAAATCTTTTTTTGGTTTTATAATCTTACGAATTGTATCATTGTTTTTTTTGAAAAAACTTATTTCTTCTTTTTTAAGAACTGGCAAGCTATTTTCAAGCTTGCCAGCAGAATTTTCTTCTTTCACAACATCATTTTTAGCCAGTAAAGCCCCTTCAACTACTCTACTTGACACATTATTGCTATCTTTTTCTTGCAATTCTTTTTTACTAACCTTCACAACATGATTAGCGGTTAAAACTTCGTTTTTACGATGTTTTTCTTTCAAATTATTTTTCTTTTTCGTTACTTCTTTTACAACAAGTATTTCCCTTATATTTTCTTTTGTTGGTTTTATTAATAAATTATCTTTTAATTCTTCATTTTTATTTTCTTGCTCTTTAGTTGCTGGTTTTGGTGATTCAACTATAATTACATCTGTATCATCTATATTTCCCTTTTCATAAGTAAATGGATAAAACAAAAAACCTAAAACAAGCATAGCTGCAACCCCTCCAGAAAACCACCAAATAGGAAAAACACGCTGTTTTTTCTTTTTTTGGAGCTTTTCTTCAATAGCATTCCATACATTTTCATTTGGAGTTACCTCCAAATCTTTAAGTTTTTCTTGAAATAGTCTATCGATATTTTTTTCTTCCATCAGTTATGCTTTTGCCTCTTTTGCTTGATACAATTCCATTTCTTTTTTCAATATCTGTCTTGCTCGTGATAAGTTTGATTTTGATGTTCCTACAGAAATATTTAATAATTCTGCTATTTCTTTATGTGAATAATTATCTAATACATATAAGTTAAAAACTAAACGATACCTATCTGGTAAACTTTGAATGAGCTCTAATAAAACATCAATATTCACATTTTCAGTTTCAAGCTCTATTTCTTCTACTATTTCCTCATCAGGAGCTTCTGAAACTAACTGTAAAGGTGATTTTTCTCTATACTTTTGTAATGCTGTATTTATAGTTATTCTCTTCATCCATCCTTCAAAAGAACCTTTATGCTGATATTGAGGCATCTTTTTAAAAATAGTTAAAAAACTATCTTGTAAAGTATCTTCTGCATCTTGATAATTACGTGAATACTTTAAACACAGCGCAAAAAGTTTACCAGAAAACAACTGGTAAACTTGCGCTTGCGCTGTGATATTTTGATGACAGCATCCTTGTATGAGTTTTTCTAAATTGATGTTACAAATTTACTGGAATTACCACTTCTTCGTATACATCTTCTCCTTCATCATTTTTACCTTTCCAAAACTTAAAAACATAATCTTCTTCTTGTGTTGCCTCAACAGGAAAAGCATATTCTTCTTGTCTTACATCTTGAGTACAAGCAACATCAAGAGCTACTATTGCTGTACCAGCTACAATTCTAGTTGTATCCACTTTTTGATAATACAATCCATTAAAAGAGTAACAACTATTGGGTAGTGTATACTTTATCTTAATTGTATCAACTTCTCCGAATGTAAAACTTTCAGGAGTTGTGGCACTATCAACCTTTAAAAACTCATATCTAACATTAGGGCTGTCATCATCTAAACAAGAATAAAACGTAAATACACTTAAAAAAAGGATTAAAATTTTTTTCATGACATATATAATTAGGGTTATTATTTTAACTTTCCATGGTTTATATAGTAGATGAAAAAAAATTAAAAAGGTTGCGTCGAATACTCTTACTTTTGTAAAAGTTTATGAAGAACACCATTTTTAACATACAGTCTACAGAAGATTTTAATAAAACTGCACTACAAGTTTTTAAACATCAGTTTACAAATAATAAAGTGTATCGTTCTTTTTGTGATTTGATATACGTTCATCCTTCTGATGTACATACTATTGAACAAATTCCGTTTTTACCTATTCAGTTTTTTAAAACTCGAGAAGTACTTTCGTCTACAAATGAAATTCAAGAAACCTTTACAAGTTCTGGTACTACAGGAAGTACAACCAGTAAGCATTTAGTTACCGATTTATCTTGGTACGAAACCAGCTATTTAAAAGGTTTTGAACATTTTTACGGTAATATTGAAGACTATGTTGTACTAGCTTTGTTACCCAATTATTTAGAACGTAAAGGATCTTCTTTGATTTATATGGTTGAAGACTTAATTAAACGTTCTCAACATCCTGAAAGTGGATTTTACCTCAACAATTTAGATGAACTTGCTCAAAAGCTTACAAATTTAGATTCACAAGGAAAAAAAGTATTACTTATAGGCGTTTCTTTTGCTTTATTAGATTTGGTAGAACAATATGAATTCAATCTTTCTAATACCATTATTATGGAAACTGGTGGAATGAAAGGAAGAAGAAAAGAACTTATTCGTAACGAATTACATGCGATTTTAAGCAATGGTTTTGGAGTAAATGAAATTCATTCTGAATATGGAATGACAGAATTATTAAGTCAAGGATATTCAAAAGGAAATGGTATTTTTAACTGTCCGCCATGGATGCAGGTCTTAACTCGTGATACTGAAGATGCTTTGACTATTTTACCTAAAGGAAAATCTGGCGGAATTAATGTAATTGATTTAGCAAACTACAATTCTTGTTCTTTTATTGCTACACAAGATTTAGGAAAGGTATACCAAGACAATAGTTTTGAAATTATAGGACGTTTTGATAATTCAGATATACGCGGTTGTAATTTGATGGTTTTGTAATCCTTTTTTATTTTTTACTATCTTCCCAGTCAATTAACCTCTATTATTTCAAGGTCTTATGAAAAACTGGGCAGAAAATGTACGGTGGAATCCATCTGCAGTTGCATTTCCTCATTCGGAAAATGAAATTCAACAACTTGTTTTAAAAGCTATACAATTTAATCAAAAAATTAGAGTCATTGGTTCTGGTCACTCTTTTACTTCTTTATGTAGTACTGACGAAATATTAGTAACTCTCGATAACTTTCAAGGACTCATTTCAATAAACAAAGAAAAAAATCAAGCTACTGTAAAAGCAGGAACGAAACTTTCTTTATTAGGCAAACTACTTTTTAAAGAAGGATTAGCTATGGAAAACATGGGTGATATTAATGTTCAATCAATCGCAGGAGCTATAAGTACAGGTACACATGGAACAGGTATCGAACTTAAATCTATCAGTAACCAAGTCGTTGGATTAAAATTTGTGAATGGAAAAGGTGAAATCATTGAGTGTTCTACCGAAAAAAATATTGAGTTATTCAAAGCTGCTCAAGTATCATTAGGTTGTTTAGGTATTATTACTGAAATTACTTTACAATGTGTTCCTGCTTATAAACTAAAACTTCAAAACAAAAAGGAGAAATTAAGCGATGTGTTGGCTACTCTGGATCAAAGAAATTCTCAAAACCGTAATTTTGAGTTTTACTGGATTCCATACACAAACACAGCATGGACAAAAACTTCAAATATTGTTGAATATTCTGAGCCTGATAAAGTAAACTTTTTTAATTATTGGACAGAATATGTACTCGAAAACTATGTTTTTAAGTTGATGTGCGAGTTTGCAAAAGTTTTTCCTTCACAAAACAAAACAGTTGCTAACATTACAGCAGCTAGTATAAGTAACGTAAAAAAAGTATATCACAGTCATAAAGTATATGCAACACAGCGAATGGTAAAGTTTCATGAAATGGAGTATAATATTCCTGCAGAAGCCTATCAAGATGTATTTAAGGATGTGCAAAAAATTGTCAACTCAAAAAAGTTCAATATTCATTTTCCTATTGAAAATCGCTGGGTAAAAGGAGATGATGTTTTTATGAGCCCTGCCTACGGAAGGGATTCGGCATATATTGCTTGTCACGTATACAATAAAAAAGATAGTAATGCTTATTTTGCTGCTTTAGAAGAAGTTTTTAAAGCCTATAACGGAAGACCTCATTGGGGTAAAATGAATACATTTACTTCGGATGATATTGCTAGAATGTACCCTAAATTCACCAACTTTATGACTTTCAGAAAAGAACATGATCCAGAAAATATATTTGTGAACCCGTATCTTCAAAAACTATTAGGTATTTAATATTATGGATGCTTATTTTAAAATCTTAAATAAAGAACTTAAAAACTACCAACGGGCCATTCCTTGTTTGTTAATAGATTTAGATATTCTAGATGAAAATATTACAGAAGTAATTTCTAATTTTAGAAAAGATGCATCACTCAGAATTGTAGTAAAATCATTGCCTTCGGTCCAATTAATTGAATATATATTAGAAAAAACACATTCAAGCAAGTTGATGGTTTTTCATCAACCTTTTTTAACTGATTTAGTTGCTCGATTGGGGAACAAAGCTGATGTTTTATTGGGTAAACCCATGCCTATAAAAACTGCGGAATATTTTTACAACAACTTACCTCAACAGCACAACGGATTTAACCCATTTACTCAAATTCAATGGTTGGTTGATACCGAAAAACGAATTGAAGAATACATTAATTTGGCCAAACAACTCAATCAAAAATTACGATTGAATATTGAAATTGATGTGGGTTTACACCGCGGTGGGTTTTCTTCTTTAAAAAGTTTAACAAAAGTACTATCACTTATTGAAAACAATCAAAATTTTGTTGAATTTTCTGGGTTTATGGGTTATGATCCACATGTAGTAAAACTTCCAAAGATTATTCGTTCTCAAAAGAAAGCACTACGATTAGCGAATCAATATTATGAAGACTGTAAAACCTTAGTTAAAAATGATTTTCCAGAGCTATGGAATGAAAATTTAACCTTTAACGGAGCCGGAAGCCCTACTTTAAACTTACACAAAGAACAAAATTCTCCAATAAACGATATTGCCATTGGTTCATGCTTTGTAAAACCTACAACATTTGATATTCTTTCATTAAAAAACTATAAACCAGCAACGTTTATAGCAACACCAGTTTTAAAAACTTTTTCAAATACAACGCTTCCAGGTTTAGAAAAAGTAAAACAAATTTTTAGTAAGAAATCTGCTTTTATTTATGGCGGTTTTTGGAAAGCTGACTATTACTACCCTATAGGGGTAAAACAGAATAATTTGTTTGGTTCTTCTACTAATCAAACAATGATTAATGTTTCTAAAAACATACCTTTACAAGTAGATGATTTTGTCTTTTTAAGACCACACCAAAGTGAGTTTGTTTTTTTACAATTTGGAGAAATTTTACCTATTAGAAACGGTAAAATTCAACAGCCTTGGCAATTATTAAATAATTCTTAATTATTCAATTGTAATGTTTTTTGTTTTTCATCGACTACTCATAAAATCTACAAACAATGAAAAACTTTATTACACTACTTTTAGTAGTAGTCTCTACTGCATTATACGCTCAAAAAACTGACTACAATACAAAAAAAGGTTATGTAGCCGAAGGTTACGATGTTGTTTCTTACTTTACAAATAGTGAACCTGTTGAAGGAATAAAGAAGTTTCAAACAACTTATGATGGAGCTAAATTCAAGTTTTCTTCAAAAGAAAATTTATCCCTTTTCAAAGAAAATCCAATAAAATACATTCCTCAATATGGTGGATATTGTGCATATGCTGTAGCTGCTAAGAAAACTAAAATGTATATTGATGCAGAAGCTTATGAAATTAGAGATGGTAAATTATATCTTTTTTATAGTTCTTGGCTTTCTAGCAAACTTGATGATTGGAAAAATGGTGATACTAAAAAGTTACAAACTCAGGGAGATATAAACTGGGAAGAACTAAAACATAAAAAAAAATAAAATGAAACATATATTTATCTTCTTTCTATTTTTTTCAAGTATTGTCTTCTCACAAGAATACAATACCAAAAACGGAGTTATTGCTAAAGGTTACGATGTAGTAAGTTATTTTCATAATAAAGCAGAAAAAGGAAACAAAAAATTTACCACAAAATACAACAGTGTTTCTTTTCGTTTTTCATCAAAAGAAAACTTAGCTACCTTTCTTAAAAACCCTAAAAAATACAATCCACAATATGGAGGGTACTGCGCCTATGCCATTGGAAAAACTGGTGAAAAGGTGGATATTGATCCGAAAACTTTTGAAATACGAGATGGTAAACTGTATTTATTTTATAACTCTTGGGGAACCAATACTTTAAAAATGTGGTTAAAAGAAAATCCAGAAGAGCTCAAAAAACAAGCAGATACTAATTGGAAAAAATTGAATCGTTAGTTTTAGATTTAATAGTTGTGGGGGCGACTTCTAAAAGGGCTGATAATTTCAGCTCTTTTTTTATGCTTATCGTTTCTTTTTATTCTTATTTTTGGTTAATAAAAACAGCTCTATGAATAATTTCTCTTCTTTCAATAGAAAAAACATTCAACAAGAATTACAAACTACCGAATTTGATATTCTAGTGATTGGTGGTGGTATTACAGGTGCAGGTATTGCTTTAGATGCTGCCTCACGTGGAATGAAAGTCGCTTTAATTGAAAAAAATGACTTTGCTTCGGGAACCTCTAGTAAATCTACCAAACTAATTCATGGAGGTTTACGCTACTTAAAACAATTTGATTTTTGGTTGGTAAAAGAAGTGGGTACTGAGCGTGCTATTGTTCATAAACTAGCGCCACATTTGGTAATTCCTGAAAAAATGATTTTACCATTAATTGATGGCGGAACTTACGGTTCATGGCTAACATCTATCGGATTAAAAGTATACGATGTGTTAGCTTCTGTTGAAGGAGATGATAAACGTAAAATGCTTGATAAAAAAGAAGCGTTAGAAAAAGAACCTTTATTACCTAAAAGTATTTTAAATGGTGCTGGTTTTTATGCTGAATATCGTACTGATGATGCTCGTTTAACTATAGAAGTTTTAAAAACAGCAAGTCAATACGACGCACAAATATTAAACTACACGCGTGCAGACGAATTTATTTACGAAAATAAGCGTGTGGTAGGTGCTAAAGTAACGGATGCTTTTACTGAAGAAAGTTATGATATTAGAGCTAAATATGTAGTAAACGCAGCTGGACCATGGGTAGATGAATTGCGACAAATTAACAATTCTAAAATTGGAAAACGTTTACATTTAACCAAAGGAGTTCACTTAGTTGTTCCGCATGAAAAATTACCCGTAAAACAATCTGTGTATTTCGATATTCCAGACGGTCGTATGATGTTTGCTATTCCTCGTGGAAAAGTAACCTATTTTGGAACTACCGATACCAATTATCAAGAAGATAAAGACACCGTTGAAACCTCAATGGTGGATGCTTTGTATTTAATTGAAGCAGTAAATAACATGTTTCCTGATATTCAATTAACCATAGATGATATTCAATCATCATGGGCAGGATTACGCCCGTTAATTCACGAAGAAGGAAAATCGGCTTCAGAATTATCTAGAAAAGATGAAATTTTTGTTTCTGATACCAAGTTAATTTCAATTGCTGGAGGAAAATTAACAGGTTATAGAAAAATGGCAGAACGGATTGTGGATATTGTTGCGAAAAAAATGAAACGTCGTTTTGAAGTTGAATTTGATCCAATTCAAACTGAAGAAATTGTTTTATCAGGAGGGCCTTTTCAAAATTATAAATCAGTAAAACTATACATTAATCAAATTTATAAACAACTAAAATTACATGGTTTTACTGAAAAAGATGCCAGTTATTTAGTATATAACTATGGTAAACAAACCGAACTTATTTTAGATAAGTTTGATGAGCTTAATGAAGAAAATATACAAGAGCGCTTATTAAAAGCTGAAATATGGTTTGTAATAAAGCATGAAATGACCTGTACTCCTACCGACTTCTTTATGAGAAGAACTGGTCGTTTATTTTTTGATAAACCTAGTGTTGATCTTTATAAAAACTTTGTTATTCAAGAATTTACAAGCCGCTTTAATTGGGATGAAAATACAACTTTAAAACATCAACAAGAATTGGATAAAAAAATAGCTTTAACCTTAAAATTTAACTAGTTTCTTACATAGAAAATTAATCGAGTATTATATCTTTGGCAACTGCAAAACCCTCGTTCTTCGAAAGGGTTTATACAATTAATTTTTAAGTAATATGAAACAACTAATACTAGTATTTTTTCTATTAACCGCGTTTATAGCAAAAAGTCAAACTAATATTATTTCGAACTCTGATTTTGATAATATTAAAATAAATAATATTGCCTTAACTGATATTAAAAAAACTTTAGGTAAACAAGCTAAAGTAGAGTCTTTATTAGGTGCAACTGTTTCTTTTGAAGATAATGGTTTTTATTACTATTTTAAGTTTAATGGTTTAAAACTAGATTTTTCTACTTCTGGAAGAAAACCATATATCGAGTCTTTAGATGTTTTAAGTAATGAAGCTACTTTTACTATTAAAGGAATAACAATTACTGTTGGAGATCCAATAAGTAAGTTAGGAGAAGTTGCTTTAACAACTGGTAGAAATGGCTCTAAGAGTATTTTATATGCTGAATGTGATAGTTGTGATGTTTTTATAAACATAAACTTTGATCAAGCAACAAAAAAGATTACAAAAATCAATTATTTTGATATGTCTTAATTGATTTACTTTAAAAAGTATATTAAAAATGCCTAGAAGTAATTTTCTAGGCATTTTTATTTATATCTATAGAACATCAGTTTACTTATCATTCTTCCTTCTCATGCTCTTCCAAATCTTTAGTTAAATCTAACTTTCTAAGCGTTGGATTTAAAACTCCAGTAGTAATAACGGTAATTAAAGTCATAGTACCACCAAAAACCACTGCTGTTACTGTTCCCATTAACTTTGCTGTTACCCCACTTTCAAAAGCTCCTAATTCGTTAGAAGAACCTACAAACATAGAATTTACTGAAGCTACTCTACCGCGCATATGATCGGGTGTTTTTAATTGTAAAATAGTTTGACGAATTACCATAGAAACTCCATCGGTTACACCACTAAAGAATAGGGCTACAATAGAAATCCAAAAAACGGTTGATAAACCAAATACTATAATACAAATTCCGAAACCAAATATAGCTGTTAAAAGCTTCATTCCTGCATTTCTACTTATAGGTATATATGCAGTAACTAACATCGTTAAAAAGGCTCCTATGGCTGGTGCTGCACGCAATGCACCAAACCCTTCTGGTCCAACTTTTAAAATATCTTGAGCATATACTGGTAATAATGCTACTGCTCCACCAAATAATACCGAAATCATATCTAATGTAAGTGCTCCTAAAATAGCTTTTGTTTTATATACAAAACGTACTCCTTCTTTTAAACTTTTCATTACGGGTTCTCCAATTTTTGGATTTAGAATTGGTTTCTTTTTTATAAAAAATACCGTAAAAAATGATATTGAAACTAAACCAAATACAACACATAAAGACCAATGTACTCCAATCCAAGAAATAGTAAACCCTGCAAAAGCTGGTCCTAATACTGAAGCTATTTGCCAAGTTGAACTACTCCATGTTGCAGCGTTAGGATATAATTTTTTAGGTACAATTAAAGCAATTAATGAAAAAATCGTAGGTCCGAAAAAAGAACGTAATAATCCACCAAAAAAGACCAGAGCATAAATAGCATATAGCACAGTATTTTTATTCCAATCTTCAATAAAACTAGGCAATGTTAAAAAGAATAGTCCTAAACTTATGAGTGAAAATAGGCCAATACACAAGGCTAGTAGATTTCTTTTTTCTTTTTGATCTACAATATGACCAGCAAACAACGCCATGGATACTGCAGGAATTACTTCCATTAGTCCAATAATTCCTAATGATAATGGATTTTTAGTGATACTGTAAACCTGCCATTCGATAATAATAAATTGCATAGACCATGCAAATACTAAGGCAAAACGTACTAAAAGAAAAATATTAAATTCTTTAATTCTTAAGGAAGCATAGGGGTCTTTTTTTTCCATAAATTAATTTAATTTCAAATCCATTAAAATTGCAAATGTTTCATTTACATCTCTTTCTTTTACTACTATAGTCATTTCATGTGTTGTAGAAATTACTTCTTGTACCGCTATATTTGCCCAAGCAAATTGTTTTAAAATAAAATAGTATATACCTGATTGATCTAAGTTTCCTTTTGGTAGTTTTATAGTTATAGAAGCTAAATCGTTTACATTATTAATTAATGCTTCTTTCTTAAAAATTTCTTCAACAAAAGGTTGTAAGTTTTTACTTGTTACAATATTTGTTTCAAAAATACCTTGTGAAACCGTTAAGAAATAATCTTTACTATCTGCTGATTTACTTAAAATTTTAGCAATTTCTTTTAATAAAGACGTTGTATTTTTGAATGTAAAATCACATAAATCAGAACGGACAATCACGTCACCCAAATTTAAAGCAAGTCTTTTAATATTTTTTCTAACTCTCAATTCATTTGCTGGAGATAATCTGTTAATAGCCATCATTACAGCACCTACTTTTACTTCTTTTTTTAAAAGTTTAGAAACTTCAGGTAAAATTTCTCTTGCTAACGATGACACATTAATTAACTTTTCATTAAGAGCCTCCTCTATGAAAGGAGTTTTTCTGATAGTTATTTCAACAGCTTCTTGAATTGTTTTCATTTTTTGTTTAATTTTAAACCAAAGAAACAAAAATAAAACTTATAGTAAAATTATTTCATAATTAAAATATCTAATATTTTTAATTAAAAACTTTGTTAATCAGAATTTTAATCTAAATTTGTTACTATTGTATCTTGTATACAAGACCTATACACAACTAAATATAGGAGCGATTGATGGGGCTTCTTAATTTTTATTAAGAAGGATTATTTGTACAAATGCAAACAACTAATCTAATCTATTTGTTAACTTTAAAAACTCATCTTTCGCTTCTTTTTTGTCGTATAAAACGTTGTAAACAGCGTCTATTATTGGAGTTTTAGCTTTGTTTTTTTGATTAATTTTATAGGCGCTTTTTGTTGCATAGTATCCTTCAGCAACCATACTCATTTCTAACATTGCAGATTTTACAGTGTAACCTTTTCCTATCATATTTCCAAACATTCTATTTCTACTAAATGTAGAATATCCAGTAACTAATAAATCACCTAGGTATGCTGAATTGTTAATATTGCGCTTCATTTTATGAATCTTTTTAATAAAGCGTTTCATTTCTCTAATACCATTACTCATTAATACCGCTTGAAAATTATCTCCATAGCCTAAACCATGAGCAATTCCTGCAGCTATAGCATAAATATTTTTTAACATCGCTGCATATTCAGTACCAATAATATCATCAGATATTTTAGTTTTAATATAGCGTCCTGCAATAGCTTCACTAAGTTTTTTTGCTTTTTCTTCATCTTGACAAGCAAGTGTTAAATACGATAAGCGTTCCATGGCTACTTCTTCTGCATGACATGGTCCAGATATTACCCCAATATTTTCATATGGTATATTGTATTTTTCATGAAAATGTTCACCAACAATTAATCCTGATTCTGGTACAATTCCTTTAATGGCTGAAAAAATAACTTTATTCTCTAAAGAAGCAGTAAGTTTTTCTAATTCTCCGTTTAAAAAAGCAGAAGGAACGGCAAAAATTAACACGTCATAATTTTCTACAATGTAATTTATATTTTCAGACAAATCTAACTGTTCAGGATGTAACTCTGCAGAACTTAAATAACTAGGATTATGTTTATTACGTTTAATATGTTCAATAGCATATATGCTGCGCATATACCAACCAATAGTTTCTAAATTTTCAGATAACATTTTAATAATAGCTGTTGCCCAACTTCCACCTCCTAAAACGGCTATTTTAGTTTGATTGTTCATAAGTAGTATTTGTTTGTATTACAAAATTAAGAAATCTATAATCGACTCTCTAAACTTAAAGGTTATTATATTTGAATTTTAAAAACTATATGAAACATATGAACGTACAAATCATAAACAAATCCAAACATCAAACACCAACTTATGAAACCGAGGGATCTGCAGGAATGGATTTACGTGCAAATATAGATGCTGCTATTATTTTAAAACCTTTAGAGAGAGCTATTATTAAAACAGGTTTATTTATTGCGCTTCCTGTTGGGTATGAAGCTCAAGTTCGTCCACGTAGTGGACTCGCAGCCAAAAAAGGGATTACCGTATTAAATTCTCCTGGTACAGTTGATGCTGATTATCGTGGAGAAATTGGGGTGATTTTAGTAAATTTATCTAACGAAGATTTTACAGTTAACGATGGTGAGCGAATTGCGCAATTAGTTATTACAAAACACGAACGTGTAAACTGGCAAGAAGTAGAAGTTTTAAACGAAACTGAACGTGGTGCTGGTGGTTTTGGTAGTACTGGAATTTAAACACATATCTTATTCTTTCTAAAGAAAAAAAGCTGTTGAAGTTTTCAACAGCTTTTTAGTAATAGTTAGAACTTTTAAATTTAAAACTTAATCTTGATTTTCAATAGCATCTTTTATTTTATTTTCTAACTCTTCCATTAATTCAGGGTTGTCTTTAATAACACCTTTTACAGCATCTCTACCCTGACCTAATTTAGTGTCTCCATAACTAAACCATGAACCACTTTTCTTTATAATTCCGTATTCTACTCCAATATCCAAAACTTCACCAACTTTTGATATTCCTGCACCATACATAATATCAAATTCTGCTTGTTGGAATGGTGGAGCTACTTTATTCTTTACAATCTTAACTTTAGTACTGTTACCAATTACTTTATCCCCATCTTTAATTTGTGTTCTACGACGAATATCTAAACGAACAGATGCATAAAACTTTAAAGCGTTACCTCCTGTTGTAGTTTCTGGGTTACCAAACATAACTCCAATCTTTTCACGTAATTGGTTAATAAATATAACTGTACAGTTTGTTTTACTAATTGTACCTGTTAATTTACGTAGAGCTTGTGACATTAAACGTGCATGTAATCCCATTTTAGAATCACCCATTTCACCTTCAATTTCAGATTTTGGTGTTAATGCTGCAACCGAGTCAATCACTACAATGTCAATAGCTCCCGAACGAATTAAGTTATCAGCAATTTCTAATGCTTGTTCTCCATGATCTGGTTGGGAAATAATTAAATTATCAACATCTACACCTAAACTTTCAGCATAAAAACGATCAAAAGCATGTTCCGCATCAATAAAAGCAGCAATACCTCCTGCTTTTTGAGCTTCTGCAATTGCATGTATTGTTAAAGTTGTTTTACCTGATGATTCTGGTCCGTAAATTTCTATAATTCTTCCACGAGGATACCCTCCTACTCCTAAGGCTAAATCTAATCCTAAAGAACCTGACGATATTGCATCTACATCTTCTACTTGGCTATCTCCTAACTTCATTACGGTTCCTTTACCGTAAGTTTTGTCTAACTTATCTAGTGTAAGTTGAAGCGCTTTTAATTTCGCTTCTTTTTCTTTATCTGCTGCCATAAATCGTACTAATTATTTTAAGTAATAAGAACGGCTAAGTTATGAAAAACTAGCTTTAGTATCCTATCTTTTTATGTTACATTTTGTAATATTGTACTTCTTAAAAAAGAAAAGATGTCAAACCATCGTCACTTCATGATTTACAAACCTTATGGTTTTTTATCACAATTTATTACAAATCAAAAAAAAGGAGGTAAACACAAATTATTAGGTGAATTATACAATTTTCCTGAAAAAACAATGGCTGTTGGTAGATTGGATGCAAAATCGGAAGGTTTATTGTTGTTAACAACCGACGGAAAAGTAAGCGACTTTATCACTACCAGAGGTGGAGTTGAAAAAGAATATTATGTCCAGTTAGACGGAGCAATTACTTCAGAAGCTATTGATCAATTAAAAAATGGGGTTGAAATTGGTTTTGACGGAAAGAAATATATAACTAAAGCTTGCAAAGTTAAGTCAATTGATACACCAGATTTACCAGAGCGTTCTAAAAAAATTAGAGATGCTCGTCACGGTCCTACTCCTTGGATATCAGTTACATTAACCGAAGGAAAGTTTAGACAGGTTCGTAAAATGACCTCAGCTGTTGGTTTTCCTACACTTCGTTTAGTACGTGTTCGTGTGGGTAATATTTTATTAGGTAATATGCAAGTTGGGGAGGTAAGAGAGATTAAGGAATTAATGTAGTTTTATTTTATTTATTAAACATTCAAATTTTAAAAAATTACTTCTATTATTACCCATTATCGAATTATAAGAAATTAAAATTTTTCTGTTTTTATATTTTCTTATAAAGTATCTATCATAACAAGGGTTACCTTTTGAATTATGTATTACATATGCATATAAATCCCCATACGTTTCTGTTGATGTCTGTCTAGAAAGAATTTCTTTTCTTTTATATTTTTGAGTAATTATAGAATCTATTTTACTGTAATCTGAAATTAAAACTTCATGATTAAATGGTTCAATATATATTTTTGAAAAGTTATTAGAAGTTATTGAATCTGTTTCAATAATAAGTGTTTCTCTGTTAGCTGTATAATATTTATTATATACAGTTATTCCACAAGCTATCAGATCTTTTTCAATTTCATTATATTGAGAAAACAATGATAAATTAGTGGTAAAGAAAATACATAAAAAAGCTGTTTTTACTTTTTTATAGTTTGTACAACTGATTCTCTTCACGGTTTAATCAATTACGTACCATTCTAATATGCGGAATACCATCTTCTAAATAACCATCACCTATTTGTTTAAATCCATGAGATTCGTAGAATTTTTGCAAATAGGTTTGTGCAGAAATCGTTATGGTAGTTTCATTGTAGTTATCAACAATAGCTTTTATGGATGCTTTAATCAAATCGTGTCCGTAACCATATTTACGTTCCGTTTCTTTAACTACTACCCTACCAATACTTGGTGTATCAAAATATTCACCACTATTAAATAATCGTGTATAAGCTACTATTTTACCTTCTTTAACTCCTATAACATGTAAAGCTTTTTGATCTTTACCATCAATATCTTGATAGACACAATCTTGTTCAACAACAAAAACTTCAGAACGTAATTGCAAAAGCTCATACAGTTCTGAAGTTGTTAATTCTTGAAATCTTTTTACTATAAAATTCATTAACAGCAAGCTATTTTATTTACTCTATTCGCGTGACGACCTCCTTCAAATTCGGTAGATAAAAAAATCTTTACAAAACCTAAAGCTTGTTGTAACGATACAAAACGAGCTGGAATTGTTAAAATGTTAGCATCATTGTGCTGACGTGTTAATTCAACCAATTCGTTATTCCAACATAAAGCAGCACGAATTCCTTGGTGCTTATTAGCAGTCATTTGCGCTCCATTACCACTTCCACATAAAATAATTCCCATTTCTGCTTGTCCTGTCTCCACAGCTTCAGCAGTTGGGTGAATGGTATCTGGGTAATCCATACTATCTGTTTCATTTGTACCAAAATTGATTACTTTATGCCCTAATTCTTCTAAAAGTTTAACTATTTCAAATTTGTATTCGGTGCCTGCGTGATCATTTCCTACAGCGATTGTCATAATTTGTTGATTTTAATTCAGTTGTGAATTACAAAAATACAGTTATTCACGGTTATCAACAGTAATTAACAATGCTTTTTTTAGCATTCTTAATAACCTATTTAAAATTAAGAAGTTAAGCTATATTATCAAATTGTTAAGAAGTAATAGTATATTCTGAAAAGAAAATTTGATTTTCTAGATATTTTTTACAATACAAGAACAAGAATTAATTATGCAACTTTTTTTTTGAGATTTTAATGAACATTTATCAACATTAAATTAACCCTTTTTTTACATTGAAAAGAAAATTAACTATTCAAAATTTTCAGTGAATTGCTGTTTATAACTTTTGTTAATAACTCTATTTTATAGTTGATTTTTAAAGTTTTATTTAACTAATAACTTGTTTATTTATTTTAATAAGTCACTTCACCAAAAATAAAATCCACTTTTTATGCTACATATTAACACACTATAATAACAATCATTTCTTTTTTTAAATTTTTAAAATCTCTTTTATTAATAATATAATATGTTAATAACAGTTTTTTTGAAGTTTGAGTTTTACAAATTCTTCTACTAATCATTTACTGATTTAAAAAAACTAGTGTAACCTTTTTGTCTTCTTTTAGGGCAAATTGCAAAAAATAAGGCGTAAATACTACGTTTGTTGAAAAGTGATAATAAGTGAGTGAAAAAGGCTTATACGGCTTTCTTAGAAGCTTTGATAAGGTAAATAGTATCTTTAGTTACTACTTCTGAAGGAGTTTTTTTGTTTAAAGTTGTATTTATACTCACTACTGTTACGATAATTCCTGTAATGAATATGAAAATAAACAGTGCTATTATTTTGCGTAAGTTTTTCATTTTTAACGACTTTCTTACTATAAAGACGTATGAATTTAAGAAACGTTACAATTTTATTAAGTTTTTTTTAACTTTTTAAGGAATAACTATTTGAATAGCACTTTTTAGAATACTAACTTTAACTTGTCCTCTACCTATTAACTCACCATCTGCTTGAATATAAGGAAGTTCATCATTGTTTTTAGGAGTTATTAACAATGAGTTAGCCAAATGCGTTTCTACTTTTTTATGCTGAAGAATTTTTCCGTTGTATAATTTTTTAATTGAAAATAGTAAGTCCCAAAAGGACAGGTTTTTAGCTATTGTTATATCAAATAAACCATTATTAGAACCTTTATAATCAGTTAATTGCATACCTCCTGCTGAATATTTACAAATACCAAACAAAGTCATTAAACACTTTGTTTCAACAGATTTATTGTTAATAGTTATGTTAAAAGTAGTTCTTTTGTAGAGTAATAAACCCGCTATCCCACTCAATAAGTAGGCTATAGATCCAAATCTCTTTAATTTATTCAACTTGTTAACAACATATCCGTCATAACCAATACCAGCTACATTATTAAAATAGGAAGAAGTATCAGGTAATTCTAAGTAACCGATGTCTTGAAAAATAGTTTTTCCGTGTTTTATAAAACTAACGGTAGCTTTTATATTCTTAGGTATATTGTATGTTTTAATCCAGTCATTACCAGTACCTAATGGAATAACAGAAATAGTTATTTCTTCAGGTTTTATAGTATTTTGAGTCATAATTCCGTTAATAACATGATGTAAAGTACCATCACCCCCAACAGAAATTATTTTCTTATAACCTTTGTTAATAGCTTGTTGAACAATTAATTTTTCATGATTTGAATATTCAGTTTTTGCATATTCATAGGTTATATTATTAAATTTTAATTCCTGTTGAATATCTGACCAATATTTATTGAACTTACCATTACCAGCTACAGGATTAACAATAACAAACCAAGAATTATTCATACCATCACTTTAAATAAAGACTGGAAAAGTACGAAATCAATTTATAACAGTTATTTAAATTACTAGCATTAATTTTATTCGTACTTTGGTTGAAAATTAAATAAGACGAAAGATTAATGACTAGAAAGAAAAAAATCTACAAAAAAAAGGGTAAAGTTATCAAAGATCTTACCCGTAACATTTTCAAAATACTTAACGAAGACAGTAATAAATATTACAATTACAAACAGATTGCTTCTAAATTGAAAGTTTCTGATACTGATGGTAAAAATCAGATTATAAAAAAATTAGCAGAATTAACAGCTAATAAGAAAATTAAAGAAGTTGATAGAGGTAAATATCAAATAAATGAAGACCGTAAATACCATGTTGGTACTTTAGATGCTACCTCTAATGGCAATGCTTATTTTATTTGTGATGATTTTGAACACGATATTTTTGTGCCTTCAGTAAACTTAGGTAAAGGTTTACATAATGATACTGTAAAAGCCTATGTGTATAAAAAGCGTAGAAGTAATAAACTTGAAGCCGATGTTGTAGAAATTATTGAGAGAGCAAAAACTGAATTTGTTGGTGTATTACAAATGAATAAAAATTTCGGATTTGTTATACCAGATAGCACTAAAATGTATGCAGACATTTTTATTTCTCAAAGTAAACTTAATGGCGCAAAAGATGGTGATAAGGTTGTTGCTACAATGACTGATTGGCCAGAGAATTCTAAAAATCCGTTTGGAAAAATTACTCAAGTTTTAGGAAGACCAGGAGATCACGATACAGAAATCCATTCTATTTTATTAGAATATGGTTTACCTTATGAATTTCCTACTGAAGTAGAGAAAGAAGCATCTGAATTACCTATTGAAATTACTAAGGATGAAATAGCTAAGCGTAGAGATATGCGAGGAGATTTAACATTTACCATAGATCCTAAAGATGCTAAAGATTTTGACGATGCTTTATCATTTACAAAACTTGAAAATGGAAATTATGAAATAGGTATTCATATTGCTGATGTTTCTCATTATTTACAACCAAAAACTGTTTTAGATGATGAAGCTTATGATCGTGCTACATCAGTATATTTAGTTGATAGAGTGGTACCAATGCTACCTGAAATGTTAAGTAACGGAGTTTGTTCTTTACGACCAAATGAAGAAAAATTAACTTTTTCAGCAGTATTTGAAATGAATGAGAAAGCACAAGTTATTAACCAATGGTTTGGAAGAACTGTTACTTATTCTGATAAACGCTTTGCTTATGAAGAAGCACAAGCAATCATTGAGAATAAAAATAATATAATTCCTGCTGATGTTTCTTTAACTGGAGAAGTATATGAAGTTGATGAAACTATTGTTGAAGCTACATTAAAACTTGATGAACTAGCTAAAAAAATGCGTAAAAAGCGTATGAAATCAGGAGCTATTTCTTTTGATAGAGTTGAAGTTAAATTTCATTTAGATGAAAATGCTAACCCTACAGGAGTTTTCTTCAAAGAAGCTAAAGACGCTAATAAACTGATTGAAGAATTTATGTTATTAGCAAACAAAAAAGTAGCTGAATTTATAGGGCTTTCTGCAGGGAGACCAAGTAAGAAAACTTTTGTTTACCGTGTACACGATGAACCAGATGTAGAAAAACTAGCATCGTTACAAAATATTGTTAGTAAATTTGGATATAAAATCAATACAGAAACACGCCAAAAAACATCGGATAGTTTAAATAAATTATTATCAGACGTTCATGGCAAGGGAGAAGCCAACATGGTAGAAACCTTAGCCATTCGTTCAATGAGTAAAGCTGAATATACTACACAAAATATAGGTCACTATGGTTTAGCTTTTGATTATTACAGCCATTTTACTTCACCAATACGTCGTTATCCTGATGTGATGACACATCGTTTATTACAACACTATTTAGATGGCGGAAACTCACCTAAAGCCGAAATTTATGAAGAAAAGTGTAAACATTCTTCTAAAATGGAAGAATTAGCTTCAAAAGCTGAAAGAGATTCCATTAAATATATGCAGGTTAAATACATGCAAGATCATAAAGATCAAGAATTTGAGGGAGTAATTTCAGGTGTTACAGAATGGGGAATTTATGTTGAAATAAAATCCAATAAATGCGAAGGTATGGTACGTATTAAAGACATTAAGGATGATTATTATATCTTTGACGAAAAACAATATGCTGTGGTTGGACAGTCAACTAAAAACATTATTCAATTAGGGGATGAAGTTGTTGTAAAAGTAAAACATACCGATTTAGAACGTAAACATTTAGATTTTAACTTAATATCACATTAAAAATTATATATAAAAAACTATGAAAATTTGGATTACTACTGAAGAAGAAAAAAATAATATTTATCTAATTGCTAATAAGAAATCCCTGTGGATAACAGAACAACCTGTTGAAGTTGATGTTAGTAATCTAATTTCAGAACAGAAGTTAACAAATACTACTATTATAAGATTTGAAGAAATAAAAGAAATTTTATTAAATGATACAGATCAGATTATAACAATTAGTTTAAAGGATGATAAGGAAAATGAAATTGAAATAATAATTAATTCAGCTACTTATTCTGAAATTAAAACATATTTATTAAATAATTTAAAAGGTATAGTAGTAAAAAATTATTCACTTTTCAAACAAATTAAATCTTATATATTTGGTTTATTATTATTTGGAGTTGTTACCTGGATCCTACATAACACTGCTCTAAGTTTACAAAATGGTGAAACATTAAACACAAGTGGCAGAAGAGGTTTAATAAAAAAAATTTTTGTAGGAGTAGCAGACTTTTTGGGACCAACTGGAGTATTAATAATTGGAGGAATTTTTATACTTATTTTTATAGTAGGCCTTGTTAATACAATTAAGAAACCTAAAGTAGGAGAAATTATAAAATTTAAGAATAATACAGAATTAATATTCAGTTAAAAACAATATTTTTAAGTATTTACCTTTATAGTATTGGTATAATTATTGGTTATACTCAATTAACTAATGGAATTTATTATGAAGAAGTTAGCAATATTAAGTTTGTTCTTGATGACCGTTTTAGCATCAGCTCAAACAACCATAACTAAGAATTTAGGAGACTTTTCAATAGTAAAAGTGTACAATGGCATAGATTTAAAACTAGTAAAATCTGATGAATCTAAAATAATAGTTACTGGCGAAAAAACAGACAAAGTTAAAATTAAGTTGGATGGAACGACCTTAAAAGTATTATTAAGGTTCCCAGAAACTACTGCCGATGGTAAAGTTAAAGCAACGTTATATTACAATAAAACTTTATCAATTATTGATGCAAATGAAGGAGCAACGATTACAGGTAAAGACATTAACCAACAAAAAGTCGAAATTAGAGCTCAAGAAGGAGCTTTTATCAACCTTGTGGTCAATGTTAAGCATTTGAATGTAAAAAGTTCTTCAGGAGCGGTTATTAGGCTTTCTGGAGTAACAAAGAATCAAAATGTAAATGCTGATCTAGGAGGAATGTATCACGGTTACAAATTATCGGTAGAAGAAATGACAGCTGTAAAAGCAGGATCTGGTTCTAAGGTTGAAGTACAAGCTGGAGAAACCTTAGATGCTAAAGTATCGTTTGGAGGCTCTATTTTTTATAAAGGAAAACCAGAAGTATTTAGAGACAAAAAAGTAATTGGCGGAGTAATAGAACACCGAAGTTAATTTTGTATCTTTGTAGCGCAAAATTTAATAAAAATGAATTTACTTACTATATTTTTAGGAATTATTGGACCATGGCAAATAGCTATAGTCGTTGCATTAGTATTATTATTATTCGGAGGAAAAAAAATTCCTGAATTAATGAGAGGTTTAGGTACTGGTATTAAAGAATTCAAAGATGCCACTAAAGATGAAGAGAATACTGATAAAGTAGAAGAAAAGAAATAAGATCATTATCTTATTAACAATAAAAAGAAAACCGAAACATTTAATGTTTCGGTTTTTTATTTAATTAAAGTTTTACCGCTGTTCCAGAAGCAGTAACCATTAACATGCCTCCATTGGCGCCAACGGTTTCATAATCTAAGTCGATTCCTATAACTGCATCAGCTCCCAATCTTAGAGCTCTCTCTTCCATCTCTTTCAAAGCTATTTCTTTAGCTTCTCTTAGAACTTTTTCATAAGAACCAGACCTACCTCCTACTATATCTCTAATACCGGCAAAGAAGTCCTTAAAAATGTTTGCACCTATAATTGTTTCACCAGTAACAATACCTAGATATTCTTTAGCTGGTTTATTTTCTATTGAAGGTGTAGTTGATAGTATCATAATTATTCTTTGTCTTTATTTTCTTGTGCTTTCTTCATTGCCTCACCTATTTGATTACTTGCTGTAAAGCTAGCTACCATATCATTTAACATATTACTACCTGCTTGTGGTGAATTTGGTAGTAAAATTAAGTTACTGTTAGTTTCTTCACCAATTGATTGTAAAGTATCGTAGTGTTGTGTAACAACAATTAAAGCTGATGCTTCTTGACTGTTAATTCCTACTTTATTTAAAACTTCAACAGATTCTTCTAAACCACGAGCAATTTCTCTACGTTGATCAGCTATACCTTGTCCTTGTAAACGTTTGCTTTCAGCTTCTGCTTTAGCTTTTTCAACAATTAATATACGTTGTGCGTCTCCTTCAAATTGAGCTGCTATTTTTTCACGTTCAGAAGCATTAATACGGTTCATTGCTGCTTTTACTTGTGCATCCGGATCAATATCAGTTACTAAAGTTTTTATAATGTCATAACCATAATCAGCCATGGCATCGTTTAATTCAGTTTTTACAGCGATTGCAATATCATCTTTTTTAACAAATACATCATCTAACTTCATTTTAGGTACTTCTGCACGCACCACATCAAATACATAAGATGTAATTTGATCGTGTGGATAATCTAGCTTATAAAAAGCATCGTACACCTTATCACGAATTACTTTGTATTGTACAGAAACTTTTAACTTAACAAATACATCGTCTAAGGTTTTTGTTTCCACAATTACATCTAGCTGTTGAATTTTTAAACTTAACTTACCAGCAATTCTATCCACAATAGGAATTTTTAATTGTAAACCAGAATGACGAATGCTTTGAAAGCGACCAAAACGCTCAATAATAGCTGCTGTTTGTTGCTTAACAATAAAGAATAATGATAAAAATACTAGAATCCCGATAACAATAACCGGATACATATAAATTGACATAGTTTTTAATTTTTAAATGTTAGTAATTTTTTTGATAAAGATACTATATTAATAGTAGATAATTATTAGACGAATTTTATTTGAATTGTTACAATTCTTATTTAAAATTTATATTTGTAAAAAATCAATTATATGGAACTTATACAACAAAGCATAACAGAAATCTTACTTTTACTTTTTTTAATCGTTACTTTTTTACAATCGGGAATAGATAAGGTAACAGACTGGAAAGGAAATTTATCTTTTATCAGAGGGCACTTTAAAGATTCTCCCTTAAAAAATTCGGTACCTCTTTTACTTGCTATAATTTTAGTAATGGAATTATTAGCTGGTGCATTAATGTTTGTTGGAATTTTTCATTTATCAACAACAGGTAACCACAATATAGCTTTAATTGGTGCTGAGTTATCAGCAGTAACTTTAATCTTTTTATTAATTGGTCAGCGATTAGCAAAAGACTATGCAGGAGCTATGACATTAGCTGTTTACTTTATAATTGCAATTTTAGCTGTTTATTTATTAAATAGATAAAAATTATATATACTTATATTTGATATAATTTTTTATTATTTAAAAACCTCTTAAAAAGTGCTTTTTAAGAGGTTTTTAAATTTTAATAAGGTATTTGTATATCTTAGTTTTAAAAGTAGTTAAAAACAATGTTAAATTAAGTTTTACTTGTTTTTTAAGACGTAAATCAAAGATGAATACTCACCAGAACGATTTGCTTTAAAATTTGATTTCAATCCAGTTAAAAAAGCACGAATTGGTCTTGATTTTTTTGTTTTATATTTTTCAGATAATAAAGAAACATAAAAAGAATCAAATTTCATTGGAAGTGTTTTTTCTACTTTCATTTCAACTAATGAAAATATTTTTGATATTGATATTCTTGAAAAATGCCACAAGTGTCTTGGAACATCATAAGCTGCCCAAAATTCTTTGTAGTGTTTTGCATCAAAGCTTTTATGATTAGGAACAGCAATAATTAAAACACCATTTGTTTTTAAAAGTGATTTTAATTGTTGTATGTATTCTGTTAAATTAGGAATATGTTCTAAGACATGCCAAAGAGTAATAACATCAAATTGTTTGCCTTCTATTTTTGAAAGATCTTTTAAAAGATTTATGTTTTTATTTTTAGCAAAATTTCTTGCTTTTTCAGAAGGTTCAACACCAGCAATTTTCCAACCACCATTTTCACATACTTTTAAAAAATCACCAGTACCAGCACCAACATCTAAAATTAATTTATCTTCTGTGTTAAAAGAGTTAATTAATTTTAGTTTCTTTTTTAAAGTATAGTTTTTTACAAACTGATATGTTTTATCAAAAAGAGATGTTTTACTATCTGTATGTGAAATATAATCTTCACTAGCATAATATTTATCTAAATTATTAGGTACAGGTGAAGTTACTAATATATCGTATTCTTCATTTTTCATTACCTCATAACTTTCTTTAGATACTGTATGATCGATACAATTTAAAAAAGGTTTTAAGTCTTTATATAACTTTTTTTCTGTAATCAAATTAATATGTTGTGTTGAGTGTTCCTTGTGGAACATTAGTTTTAATCGAACAATTATACATAAAAAAATAAAACGTTCCACATGGAACGTTTTATTTTTATCTACCCATATATACAAGTAATACAGAAATGTCACTTGGTGATACTCCACTTATTCTACTTGCTTGTGATATTGAAGTAGGTTGTATTTTAGATAACTTTTCTCTAGCTTCATATGATAAAGATTTCACTTTACTATAATCAAAAGTAGCGGGAATAGGCACGTTTTCTAATCTATTTAATTTGTCTGCATTATTCTTTTCTTTTTCGATATAACCAGAGTATTTTAAGTGGATTTCAACTTGCTCTATAATTTCATTATCAATTTCGTTTTCCTGAATATAATTTTCAAGCTTATCAATAGATCTAAAATCAGAAAACGTTAATTGAGGTCTCGCAGCAATTTTATACAATTTCATAGATTGATTAATAGTTGCTAAATTTTTCTCTTCTAGAATAGGGTTGATATCCTCTTTTGTTACACTTAATCCTTTAATATAATCGATTAAGTTTTGAGTCTTGTTTTTCTTCTCTTCTACTCTATCCATTCTTTCTTGAGAAGCTAATCCTAATTTATAAGATTTTTCTGTTAAGCGTAAATCTGCATTATCTTGTCGTAAAAGAGTTCTATATTCAGCACGAGAAGTAAACATACGATAAGGTTCCTCTGTCCCTTTTGTGATTAAATCATCAATTAAAACACCTATATAGGCTTCGCTTCTTTTTAGAATAAAAGGCCCTTTATTTTGAGTTTTTAACGCTGCATTTACACCTGCCATTAAACCTTGAGCAGCTGCTTCTTCATAACCTGTTGTACCATTAATTTGACCAGCAAAAAATAAGTTCTCAATTAACTTAGTTTCTAAGTTGTGTTTTAATTGTGTTGGTGGAAAATAATCGTACTCAATTGCATAACCGTATCTAAAGAATTTTACGTTTTCAAATCCAGGAATAGAACGGATAGCTTTGTCTTGAATGTCTTCAGGAAGTGATGTTGAGAATCCATTTACATAAATCTCAACAGTGTTCCACCCTTCTGGTTCAACAAAAATTTGATGACGTTCTTTCTCTGCAAAACGATTGATTTTGTCTTCTACAGATGGACAATAACGTGGTCCTGTAGATTTAATTCTACCATTAAACATTGGTGAGCGTTCAAAACCCTCACGAAGTAAATCGTGTACTTCAGGATTGGTGTAAGTAAGATAACAAGAACGTTGTTTTGTTAATGTTTTTGTTATTGGTAAATAAGAGAATTTTTCTGGAGCATCGTCACCAGGTTGTTCGGTCATTTTAGAGTAATCTAAAGAGCGTCCGTCTACACGAGGAGGAGTTCCTGTTTTCATTCTTCCAGCTTCAAAACCTTTAGCTACTAAATCTTCAGTAATACCAGTTGAAGCTCCTTCTCCTGCTCTACCACCACCAAACGTTTTTTCACCAATATGAATCAATCCGTTTAAAAAAGTGCCTGCTGTAACAATTACTGTTTTAGCTTTTATTTCTAAACCTAAGGCAGTTTTAACACCAATAATTGTATCGCCATCAAATAATAATCCATTAACAGAATCTTGATAAAAATCTAAGTTTTCTGTTTGCTCTAACATGGTTCTCCAGCACTCTGCAAATTGCATTCTGTCTGATTGAGCTCTTGGGCTCCACATAGCTGGCCCTTTAGATTTATTTAGCATTTTAAATTGAATCGCTGTCTTGTCAGTTACAATAGCGCTATAACCTCCTAATGCATCAATTTCACGAACTATTTGCCCTTTTGCAATTCCACCCATAGCAGGATTACAACTCATTTGAGCAATGTTTTGTAAGTTCATTGTAATTAACAAAGTGTGTGCTCCCATGTTTGCACTTGCTGCTGCAGCTTCGCTACCAGCATGTCCACCTCCTACTACAATTACATCGTATGTTGTATTAAATAAACTCATTTTTTATAATCAGTTCCACGTGGAACTCTTTTATTTTTTATCTAAAATTTCTAAACATTCATTTTCTTTAGAGCGCATAATTTGCTTCTCCTCATCCGTCTTATCTTTGTATTTCATGTAATGTAAAATACCATGAATTATTACGCGGTGTAATTCATTTTCAAAAGAAGTATTAAACTCCTTTGCATTCTCTTCTACTCTTTCTACTGAAATAAAAATATCACCTCCAACTAACTTACCTAACGTGTAATCAAAACTAATAATATCAGTTAATGTATCGTGTTGTAAAAACTCTATATTTATTTTATGTAAATAAGCGTCATCACAAAAAATATAGTTGATTTCTCCCAATTCAAAACCTTCTTTTTCGATACATTCTTGTATCCATTTAGAAGTATTTTCTTCATTGTTTAATTGAAACTTGGTTTCGTAATTAAATGCGATCATTTTTTTATATCAAATACTATTGTTATTATTTAAAAACATAATTAAAAAGCAATAGTATTTTTTATAATCTAAAGGCTTTTTAATACGTTATTTTCTATCCTTTGGAAGGCTAAAGTACTCTTGCACCTTCTTTTTGTAATTTTGGCGCAAAGGTAGTGATTGTCTGTTTAATATCTCAGTTTGGTTATAAAACAACTTTTTAAACTTCAATTCCTTAGTTGTATTGTTATTAAACTCTTGTAAATTGGTGTTTGATTTACGTTGTTTATCTCTGTTTTGTTCGAATGTAGCTTTGTCTAATTTAAGTAGCTCGTAGTTTAATTGCTGCATTCTATTAATACTCTCTTGTGTAAAACCTTTTTCCAAAATTTGATTTTCTAACTCCTCCATCTTTTTTAAAGCTTTTTTAGCTTCTTTATTCCCTGCATTTCCTTCGTTAATAGCATTTTTTAACTGTTCTCTAAGTTGTGATTGTTCTTTGTAAATTTGATATAATTCACCATCTAAATCATCACTTTGTTCACCATTTTGTCCTTCTTTTTCACCTTTATTTTTACCATCTTTTCCATCCTTTGGGTTTCCTTGATTTTTCTTTTGCATGCCTTGTTTCATCTTTTCCATTAATTCACTTTGCTTTTGAATGATGTCTGGCAAGCTAAACGATTTACCTTTCCCCTTCCCTTTTCCATTTCCAGGTTTAGGATTTTGCATAGCATCTAAAGTATTACTCAACATATCCGCTAATGTATTTGCTGAAGTCATTACATACTGTTGATTAGAGATTCCGTTTTGAAAATAATTATCTGCAAAATTTTCTAAAGATTGATCTAAGTTATAATGTGCTTGTGCTAAGTGATCTTGAATTTTTGAAGATATACTAGGAACTCGCATTGAAAGCACAAATAAGCTATCATCAATATGTTCAAAATAGGTTTTAAGTTGGTGTTGTTTCTGAAGGTTTTTACCAAAGTTAGGATGTGATGAATTTGAGGAAGAAAATTCATTCATTAAAGCTTCTTGATCAAATGAAAAAGTAATAAGGTTTTCTAATATTTGACGTAAACCTTCCATGTTTTCTTCTTCCATTTCTGCACTCATCGATTGCATTGATTGTTGCATCTTCTGACTCATTTCCTGCATCTTTTTAGCAGCTTTTTTTTGATTTTTCTTTGTTTCAGAAGCGTTATTTTTATCTAAATTTTCTTCAGCTTTATTAAGCTCTTCTTGAGTTTGTTTTTCTAAATCTTCCATAGAAGGCATTTCCATGGGTTGTTTTAAACCTTGATTATCTTTTTCTAAATCATCTAACTCTTTCTTTGCCTTTTGAAAGTCTTCATTAATTTGTTGCTGTTCTTCTTTACTAGATTCTTTGTTACTTAACTCTTCTTGTTTTTTTGATAAATCTTCTAGTTTGTTTGCTAATTGATTCATCTTTTGTTCTACATAAAAGCGCTTAGTCATTTCTAAAATACGTTCCAAACTACGTTCTTGTTGTTTGTTTTGTTCAGCTAGTTCTTTTGTCTTTTTAATTAAATCTTCTTTTTTAAGTTTATCTGCTAGCTTGTGTAATTCATCTAATAATTTTTGTTGCTTTTCTAACTTTTTAAGTTCTTCAATACGTTTTTTAAGGTTTTCTTTTTTCTGCTCAAGAGTTTCATTTTCCTCTTTCTTTTCAGAAAAATTCTCTTGTAATTTTTGTGTTTGACGTTGCATCATTTGCTTGTATTGTTCCTGACGCTTTATTAAATTCTGAATTTTCTTTTGATCGTTCCAGTTAATATTCTTTTTGTTTTGTAAATCAAACTGTATTTTCTCTAAATCTTTCTTACTTTTTTGTTGTTGATCTAGTGAGTTAGTTATGTTTTCTATGTAGTTTTTTTGTTCTTGTAATAGCTCTTCCTCTATTTCTTCTTTTGTTTTTTGTTGGTAGCTAAACTTTCTACTCATGGCTTTTTTACTACCATTTACAAGATCATTATCGTATACTTGAAAGTACATTTCATAGTCTATTCCCTCTTTTAAATCCAAACTTCCAGGAAATTCAAAATAAAAGGTTTGAATGTTCTCTTTATTTATTTTAATTACTTGATTATTAGTATTTTGATTATTTTTTTTATCGTAATAAACCAATTCTAACCTCTTAAAACCATAATCATCAGCAATTTGACCAACAAACTGGGCATTTCCACGAGAAATACTATCAATATTTGAATTTACATTGATAGTTGGATATTCATCTTTAGTTACATTAATAGAAAACTGTAGCTGTTCGTAATCTGTTAGATTTTTGTTAGATGTTGTAATTTGATAATTAGTATTATTCAGTACACGTTTAGAAAGCTCAAATTCGTTATTTTCTTTTTGTTTAAAAATTGTTCTTTTTTCTTTTTCTATAAAGGTAACTGTATCGGTTTCAGAAGTTTTAATATCCCATTTTATAATTGTTCCTTGTGGAACATTTAAGTTTCCGGTGTTGTTAATTGTTTCAGAAGCTTTTCCTATGTATGATGGATAGGTTAGATTTAATGAAATATTTTGAATCGATGGAGTTTTAATAATCGTTATAGTATACTCATTAGATTCAATTCCGTTGGCACTAGCATAAAAAGTAATAGGGTTTTGAACTTCAGAAAACGTATATGAAAACAAACCATTTCCTTCATTTTCCATAAAATATTGTTGACTATTAAAATGAATTTTGGTTCCTTGTGGTATCACCTCCCCTTCTGTTTGTATATATACAGTTATATCTTTTCCTTTAATAACACGTAAATCTTTTGCGGTTAAATTAAAATAAAAAGGAGTTGGAGGATTATATGCTACCGAATGATTTACTACACGATTAAAACTTTGTGAGAGCTTTTTTGAGGTTCCTGTAAGTAATGAAATTCCCCAAATTAAGAAAGGAATTAAAACATATTTTACATACTTTCTATTTCTACTAAAGTCAATGGCCTTATTAAAAGAAACAGGTTGTAATTCTTTCGATTTTTGTTCAATACTAGCAGCTAATAAATCAGACTGCTGATTGTTTTGTTGTAGCTGTAAAACATTTAATAATTTATCTTTTACTTCAGGAAAGTGATTTCCGATAATTTTAGAAGCTTCTTCAAAAGAAATTCCTTTTTGTAAACCTGCAATTTTAAAAATAGGAAAACAAATAAAACGGAAAAATAAGAACACTTCTACTATAATAAATAACCAAAATAAAAAAGTTCTGGCGGTTGGTTTTAACCACAAAAAGTATTCAATAAACAGAGTAAAGAGCAAATAAATTAATCCTAAAGAAACAAATAAAATGCTTCCTTTTATCAATTCATTTGTGTAAAATTTCTTACTAAACTGCTTTAGCTTTTGCTGTATTTTATTAAAATCTTCCATATCTAAGTATAAAAATACGTGTTTTAAGAGAGAATTTTAGTTAAAGATTTATTTAAACCCCTATTTTTCATTAATAATCCCCTTTAAATATGTTATTTGAATAAAAAATAAGGATTTACCATACCTTTTATAAGGGAAAAAAGACGAAGAGTTTTTAAAGTTGAATTAAATTGCTGGTACTAATTTTAAAAACTTTAAAGATGTTAAAAAACATTTCAAGCTTAGGTGTTTTACTTAATAAGGTAGCACAAAAAAACATAAAAGGAGGTTTCTTTTCAGGAAATAATGGATGTGATATTACAGGTTGTCATGAAAGGTATCCGGGAGGAAATGGATATGTAGGTTTTGGAGAAGGTAATCCATGTGCGTTTGATACACCGACAGGAATAAGTTGTACAGGGATTATACAAAATGATTTATGTTGTATAAGCTAAGATCCAGAAAATGTATGAAAGTAGTGTTAATTAAAATACTACTTTATTTTTTAGAAAGGTATTATAAAAAATAATGTCCTTTTGTAAGGAATGAAAGCTTTTGTAAACTAATTATAAAATCTTTTAAGCATGAAACAACTAATTTTACCAGCATTATTTTTAATTACATTTAATGCTTTTTCTCAAAGTCCATGGACAAAAAATAAAAATGAAGGATATCTTCAAGCTTCATTTACTACTATTGGAAGTTATGATAAAATCTATGGTAATCCAGACTACAAACCCCAACGAGAAATCACCGACAATACATTACAACTGTACGGAGAATATGGTGTAACAGACAAAACAACACTATTTGCTAACATTCCTTTGAAAATGGTTAAAACAGGTGACTTTACTGAAGATATGTCTGTAATTTTTCCTTCTTTTACTATTGAAGAAACTTCTGAAACCTTATTAGGAAATATTCAATTAGGAATAAAACACAACTTTTCTAATAACAAATGGTTGTTATCAGGACAACTTTCTATTGAAGCGAATACAAGCAGTTATAAAGAAAATTCAGGAATACGAAGTGGCTATGATGCGTGGACATTCACACCGTTGTTTTTAACAGGAAGAGGTTTTGATTCATGGTATATACAAGCATTTACAGGATTTGATATTAGAACAAACGACTATAGCTCTAACTATAAATTAGGAGGAGAAATTGGTTATAAAGCACTAAATTGGTTATGGGTAGCAGGCTTTTTAGACGGTGTTGCTTCTTTAAAAAATGGAGACGTTATATTGCCTCAAGAAAATTTGGCTACAGGTTTGTATGTAAACGATCAAAGCTATGCTGCCTTTGGATTAAAACTTATAGGTGAGTTCAATAAATCTTTTGGAGCTAATGTTGGTTTCGGAGGTGCTTTTGCGGGAAGAAATGTAGCTAAAGCTCCAGCATTGAGTTTCGGATTGTATCATAAGTTTTAAAAAAGTAAGGCTTTTCCTTACATTTTGTACGGTAAAATAAACGAAGAATTTTTAAAGTTAAATTAAATTGCTACTACTAATTTTAAAAACTTTAAAGATGTTAAAACACATTTCAAATTTAGGTACTACCTTAAAAAAGACAGAGCAGAAAAATATTAATGGAGGTTTCGGACTTACCAGGTGTAAATATGATCAAGACTGTCCAAGAAGAGATATGTATTGTTTTCATGGCTACTGCCAGTATAAATAAAATTTTAAAAGCGAGTTTAACTCGCTTTTTTCTTTTTTTCTCTTACCTCCCTTTTCTTTTCTATTAACATAAAACTATCTTTGCGCTTTCAAATCAATAAAAAAATGACTGAGAACGTAAGAGTACGCTTTGCTCCGAGTCCGACAGGACCATTACACATAGGTGGTGTAAGAACTGCTTTATTCAATTATTTATTTGCTAAAAAACATAACGGAACCTTTGTTTTACGTATTGAAGATACCGATCAAACACGTTATGTAGCTAATGCAGAAAAATACATAATCGATTCTTTAGAATGGTGTAACATTCCGTTTGATGAAGGTCCAGGTAAAAACGAAAAATTCGGACCCTATCGTCAGTCAGAACGTAAAGATTTGTATAAAAAATACGCAGATCAGTTAATTGAATCTGGTTGGGCATATTATGCTTTTGATACAGCTGAAGAATTAGATGCACACCGTAAAGATCATGAAGAAAAAGGAAAAACCTTTATTTATAATTGGCATAATCGTTTAAAGTTAAACAATTCGTTGGCTCTTTCTGCTAATGAAGTTTCAGAAAAAATAAATGCAGGAGAAAAGTATGTGATCCGTTTTAAAACTCCACAAGACGAGACCTTAATTTTACAAGATGAAATCCGTGGTACGATTAAAGTGGAAACAAACACCTTAGATGATAAAGTATTGTTTAAATCTGATGGTATGCCAACATATCATTTAGCAAATATTGTAGATGACCATTTAATGGAAATTTCACATGTAATTCGTGGTGAAGAGTGGTTACCTTCTCTCCCACTTCATGAGTTATTATATCGTGCATTTGATTGGAAAGCACCAAAATTTGCACACTTACCATTAATTTTAAAACCAGTAGGAAAAGGAAAATTAAGTAAGCGTGATGGCGATAAACTAGGTTTTCCAGTATTTCCGTTAGAATATACCAATGAGCAAACAGGTGATGTTTCACGTGGATACAAAGAAGACGGTTATTTTGCTGATGCATTTATAAATATGTTAGCATTCTTAGGATGGAACCCAGGAACAGAACAAGAAATTTTTAGTTTAGAGGAATTAACAGAAGCGTTCGATTTAGCGCGTGTAAGTAAATCAGGAGCTAAGTTTAGTCCAGATAAAACAAAATGGTTTAACCAACAGTATTTACAACAAAAGTCTAACAAAGAGCTTACAGCCTTATTCATACCTATTCTTGAAGAAAAAGGCATAACAAAAGATAAAGATCAGGCAGAAAAAGTAGTTTCTTTAATAAAAGAGCGTGCGACGTTTGTAGCTGATTTTTGGGAGTTATCTAACTTTTTCTTTGAAAACCCTTCAGAATATGATGAAAAAGCGGTTAAAAAACAATGGAAAGATACTACGAGTGAATTAATGCAAGAATTAGTAGAAGTAATTTCTAAAATAGAAGATTTTTCAATTGAAAATACTCAAACAGAAATCAAAGGATGGATTACTTCTAAAGAAATAGGATTTGGTAAAGTAATGCAACCACTTCGTTTAAGTTTGGTAGGAAAACTAGCAGGTCCAGATTTGTTTGATATCATGACAATGATAGGCAAAGAAACTACTATTACCAGAATACAAAACGCGATTAACGCGTTATCATAAAGCAAAAAAAAGCCGCTTTTAAAGCGGCTTTTTTGTATATTAAATTAGAAGATTAAAACATACAACCTCCTAAATGTTTTGCAGCATTACGAGCATTGTTATCACCTCCATTGTTCCAATTTAGTTTAAATACAACACCTAGAGTTCCTTGGATATGTGAACGCATACTTTCATAACCTTCAAAAGAATGTTTGTAGTATAGTTGTGGGTTAATACCAATATTATCACTAACCCAATAAATTCCACCAGCACCAACATTAAGTGTAGGTGTCATTTTACGTTCAGAATCTACTACACTACCTCCTATAAAAACATACGGAGCAAACTTGTTAAAAATAGCATTTAAGTTATAACGAAATGAAGCATCCATAGAAAAATACTTTGCAGAGTTTTTGATAAAACCAACGTCATCAATAGTATTAAAAGATACAGCACCATCTAAAGAAAAACGATCGCCAATAGGCATGGTTAAACTTACAGTAGGCACTTGAAATAAATATTGATCACCAATAAAAGCGGCGTCACTTTCACTAAATTTTGTTATTCCAAAACCTACACCTATTTGCCAAGAGTCGTTTAAATTTTGTGAAAAAACAGACGTTGTTAAACAGGTAAGTATTGCTATGAATAAAATTTTATGTTTCATCGGGAGATAAGTGTTTAGAGTAATAACTGGTTTAATAAGTTTTTAGTATAATTATTTTAATTGGCATTTACCTTTTTAATAGCTTCGGTAAAATTATCTAAGTCGTTATTGTTTAAAACTAAATGAACGGCTTCATCGCAAACTTTTTCAGCATTATCAGTAGAGAAATGTAAAGCTATAGCTATTTTACGTAGTATACCAACTTCTTCTTTGGCTACATTTTCATCAGCAAAAATCATTTTTGTTAAATGAAATAAACGTTCAATACGCTCTTCGTAACTAATAGGTGCATTTATTGGATACTTCTCAGGATTTTTTAAAATACCTTTATATTCTTCCTCGTTAATATTTAATTTTTTTGCAGCTCTGTCCAATAGTAATTGTTCTCCTTCAGAAATTACTCCATCAGTTTTAGCAATTTTAACTATACTAGCAAAGTGTCCTATTTCTTGTTTATGTTTTCCACTTGAATATAAATCTGATATTGACATAATTTTTTTTTAATTTTTTTAATTGAAAGTAAAGTGTATTTATTTAAAAACAAGTTTTAAATAAAGTCACAAAAATATCGCCGAAAGTTAACAATTCTAGTCAAAAACGAAGTATTATTTTTTCTTATCGTAATTTATAAATACATAAGATATGTTAATTTAAAACAGTGTTTTTTTATCTGATTTAAAGGCTTTTTATTTTTAGCTAATACAAATCCTTAGGGCAGCTTTTTTAAACCCTTTAAAACACCGATTACGTTAGTTTAAATAAAAAAGATAGAGAAAAAATAAAAGAATAAATAATACTTATAAAACTAAAAATAACAATTGATAAAACTTAAAGTAGTTTTTACTCTTTAAAAATCACTAACTTGTTAACAAATGAAATTCTAATCTTATCAAAAATGAAAACGGTATATACTATTTTAATTTTATTAGTTTCGGTTGCGTTGAGTTTTTCACAAAACAATGGAATAATAGAAAAAGAGGTTAATCAACAAATATGGCAACCATTTAAAAAATCTTTTGAAGCTAGAGATTGGGAATCATTTAATAATTTACATACTAACGATGTGTTAAGAGTAAATAAGTACGGAATACGCAAAGGAGAAGAATACAAGAATTCAATACAAACATCCTATCAAAAACCAACAACAAAAAAAAGACAAATAGATTTTTGTTTTAATCAAAGAATCTATAAAGAAAACACAGGTTATGAAGTAGGGTATTATCGGGTCATATATACTGAAAAATATAAAGAACCTCGCACAGTATATGGTAGGTTCCACGTGGTACTAAAAAAAAAGGAAAATACTTGGTTAATTGCACAAGATTGGGATACTGACACTATAAATGGAAAATCAATTACCAAAGAAGATTTTGAGTCAGGTAAATGTTTGTGAATTAGATAATAACTTTTAAGTTCTCTTATTCTACATTTTTTATTTCGACTTTAAAGAGAAGTCTGTTTTAATTTTTAGTAGCAAACATCCTATGAAAACTGAAGCTGGCTTAAAAAAATGTATCTAATTCAAAACTAAATAACTAAGAAAAACACCTTTTTTTCATCTGTTAAAGTATTGTAAAATTTGAATTTTATTAAGTGTAAAACCTGAACGAAAACGTAAATTTGTGTAGAGTTTTGCGCAGAGTTCCCCACGATTGTTAATTACTTCAGCTTAAAAAAAGAATAGCAAAAACATTGCTGTAGTTTCTATTCAGTCACTCTTCTCAAAAAAATTGAAAAGAAAACTAAAAATTTTATTGTAAATGAATCAATTTGATAAGCATCAAATCATTCCTTTTTATTTAGGAAACGAAACCTCTATTAAAGAAGCTCTAGTAAAGTACAAAGAACTATTAGACAGCAATAAAGCAGTCGTAAACCAGGTGTTTGATGTAGAGTTTAAAATTATTGAAAACGATACTCAACGTCGTATTCAAGTAGCAGATACCAACAATCAAAAGTTGGTAAAAAATGCACTGAACATGGGACCAGATGGAGGTCCAAGCTATTACCCAAACCATATTAGAGATACTGATGAAATTTATATTTCAGAAGTACTCTTTTTTGCCATTGCACTAGAGTATCCTTCATTAAAAGAAGCGGTAGTTACCACCGCAAAAGCAATAGTAGCACACAGTAGGCGTTTTAATGATACTTGGAATTTATGGATAGACGATATGCGTGTTTTTGGTATCGAGGCGTTGTATATGCTAGCGCGAACAGATGCTAATTATACCTACTTATTATCGCAATTTTTAATTCCTTATTGGGATGATGAACACGCTGTAGGTTACGAAGAGTATTTACGCGATTTATTCCAAAAAAATGGATGGAATAGACCTATGATTAAAGCTTTTATTTGGTGTGATAATAGTTATTTTAGACAAGCAATTGTAACATCACAAGAAAAATCATTAGGAAATTATTTAAAAGCAAATCCAGAAGAATATACCTATTTTAAACGAGCGCTTCAAGAGCGATTTGTAGAAGAACCAGTACTATTACCTTACGGTGATGATGACCCAGAAGAAACGCATCCTGTATTAGATATTTACTTCAGTTTAGTAGTTGTTGCTGAAGAATGGGCTGAGTCGATAGAGGATAATGAAGAGGTATTACAAGAACATTTTATTGAAGACACCTTAGAAAATGAGGCATTTGATTTAGAAAAAAAGATTAAAAATACACTTCAAAAACCTTTAAGTAAAATTAATGAAGAGGCGCAAAGAGAAAAGGACGAAGACGAAGAAAGAGAAGCCTATTTTGATAATTATGAATATGGAGACGGTTTAAAAAGTGTAAAAGAGTTAATCTTACATTTACATCGTGGTGCAGATCTTTGGAAATATGTACAAACAGGTCAACATAAAGAAGCTTTAAACGATTTACCACAGACAGATTTATTACCCTTAGCTAAAGAGCATGCTCGTGTTATGTACTTACGAATGCTGTATTTCACAGGTGGTTATCGTGATGAAAATGAAGTTCGTGAATCTCTAGAAAATATTATTAGTGATGTTACAGCAGAATTGCTGTCATTAGAAGAAGATGATGTTGAAAAAATCTATCAAAACGGTCTAATTCTTACCATTAAAACACGACCTACAGGTACACCAGAAGATACAGAAGTAGCACAAAGACAACAAGAACGTAACGCTATGTATTTACGTATACTAGATGTGTTTTATTACGCCTTTGGTAAAAAACCGTTTGATGACGATATTAAAGATGTTGTAACTAAAAACGATCCTTTATTAAGTGTTGAAGAATATCAGCAACGTTATCATCCGCAGCTTTCAAAAGGAGCAACACCAGAAGAGAAAGAAAAGCATGAAAAAAATATCATAATAGAAGTATTACGAGAGTTTGCAGATCTTGATACAAAACTTTCTAAAAAGAATTTTGACGATGCAGCTTTTGTTTTTGAAGAAAAAAGAGAACGACGCGATTGCTCTTGGTGGCCAAAAGACAATTTAGGATGTTGTGCTTTAGCAACGTACCTACTCTTTCAAGACTTTCAACAACGTGTTGGAGATGATTATACACAAAGACTTTTTAACTACGTTAATGAAAATGTTTGGACGTTGATAGCTAAAATGGTAGAAGAATCATTGGTAAATCCTATTGATGAAAAAAATAAAGACTTAGATCCTATTAAGGAGCAAGCTTTACGATATATCACTGAGGCAAATACCACGTTAACAGAAGAAGAAGCGTTAGAAGCTTTTAGTAGAATACTTTTGGTAGAAGAAGGAAAAGAAGCAAGTATTAAACAAAAAAAGTACGATTTATTCGATAATGCTTATGAAGACAATCAACGTACAGTACTTATTTGTTATTGGTTATCACAAATGCCATTACCAAGTCAGCATCAAGCAAAGCGATTGTGGAAACTATGGGTTGCTTTAGCTCCACAAAAAGTAATACAATTATTAGCAAAAATAACAGCAGACGATGAATACGACTATTCGTTTGAAAACCCATTAAAAGAAATTGATTTTTACGATAGAATTGAAAAAAATGGAGTACCAAAATCACAAAGTATTGCTTTTCAAATGGTAGTAGCTCAAAAAATGTTTCATAATAGTTGGGAAGGAGATAAAGCCCCATATTTAGTATGGTTAGATAAATATAATGAAATAGACAGTACTGCAACAGGTATGTTTGATGTAATAGATAAAAAGCGTGCACTAGCCTTAGATGAAGGAATGCACTACATTGATGCATATAGACGAATTGAATATTTTATCGATTTATCGTTACAAAATGAACGTTTTCCTTTCAATCAACCAGAAGCATTTAAAGAAACAGTAAGTAAATTATTTCAAGAAAACTTAGTACCGTGGTATAAAAGATTGGCTACATACAATGCCAGTGTATGCAAAAGTTATTATAATTACTACAACGATGAAAATAAAGAAACTTCTGCTTTAGAAAAATTACCAATATCATTTCATCCAAACGCAGTTACTAACCTTTCCACAAAAATTAACGACTATAACCAAGTCCAATTACTTCAAAAGAAAGGAGAAGAACTTGTTATTTTACAGTTAGACAAAGCGTATAATGACCATAGGCTTGAAGACTCACAAATAACATCAAAAAAAGTATCATTACCATACGGTCAGTTTGTGTTATTTCCAGAAGAAATAGATACAGAAGCAATTTTAAACGCCATTCGTAACCAAACTACCGATGCAGAAGATGTTGAAATGTTAGTTACCAAATTACAAGAATATTTAGATGATGAGGTGAGTTATGCAGATATGGCATCATTATGTAATAAAATGCTCAAAAAAGAAGATTTCAACGCCTATGATAGAAATTATTCAGCGATGACAATTCAGCAATTTATTTGGATGCTATCTGAGGAAAAACAACATCGTTTTATCAAACTTTTTGCAAATCACAGCCTCGAAGGAACCAAAATGTTGACGAGAGACTTTACCAAAGCATTTTTACGAATGAAAGTACGTGAAAAAGAAGTGAGCTTAGAAGAAATAAGAGAAAAATCAGAAGAAGAAGAGTACAAAGAAGCAGCATTTACATACCTACTAAACCTTTTAGATAGTTTAGAGGTTAATCCATTATACATTGCAGATATAGCACTTGATGAATATAATGAAGCCTCAAAACATTGGTTTATTGCTTTAGGAGCAGAAAAACTGTTTGATTTATCACAAAACTTTTCAGTTGACAAACGTGTAGAACTAATAGAAATGCTTTCCGAATCTGAAGAAGCTACAAATGTTTTAAAACCTTTTTTAGAAGATGCATCCAGAATGGTAAGAGATGCTGCAGAAAGTGTCTTAAATACTTCAGAAACGATGTAAAAACAAAAAGCTGTCTATTTTAGACAGCTTTTTTATTCATACCTTTATTGTCATTTAAACCGTCATTTCGAGTGCTAACGAAGCAATCTTTCAGTCGTTTGTTCCAAACAAACAAATTACTTCACCCCTCACCTACATCATAATAACATAGAGCAGGTATAACTGATTAAAATAAAGGAATAAAAGCGTAAAAATAATTTTCAAAATACCTTAATTTTATCAACATAAGCTTTAAAACCAACCTATGAACAACGAGAAAAACTCTGAAACTTGGAAAAAACTCTACCAAAACTCACAAGAACTCACCAAACCAACCTCTGTAGATAACATACTTTCTGATGACGATGTAATCTTTTTAAAACAAGAATTAAAAAACATCATCAATCGGTTTTTAGACAGAGGAGAATTGCACAAAGGCATCAAAGTATATATAAACCACGAACTTCAAAACGGAATAGCAGAAGAAATGGTAGCCAATAGACCAAAAGAAGAGGAAACTATTGAGCAATGGTGTATGAAACTTTTTGGAGATCAGAAATTCGGAGTTGTTTTCAATAGTTTAGAAAGCTTTAGCAATGAGTTTACCGAGAGAATGTGTCACATTGTTTCTCCACTACTTGAAAAAGCAGGAATGCCTTTAGGCGGACTCTCTTTTTTATTTTTTATGGGAAACTATGGTTTTACCCCTTTCGGAATTCATAAAGAAGCCAAAGGAGAAGAAGGTTTCTTGTTTCATTTAGGTCCCAACCATAAAGACTTTTATACTTGGGATATTGAAGAATACAATAAAATAGAACATAATACGCAAGTGTTCCACGAGGTAGATACAATGCTGCCAACATCTACAAAATATCCGTTAAAAGTAAAATCAGCGATGTTTATTCCGCATCATGTATATCATATTGCAAAAACTGATGAATTTTCGCTAAGTGTGGTAATGGATTATATAAATCCGTCGAGAGATTATTTAGAAAAAACAATTGCCACACAAATAGCCTCAAAAGAGCTACAAAAAAATCCGAATGTAGGGTATTTACCACCAGTAGATGTAACCACCGAAGAATTGGATTGGAATAGCTTATTAAACCGTAAAACGTGGGAGCAGCAATACAAAAAAGTACTTTCAAAATATATTACTATGCTAAAAAGTAACGCAGGAGTTTTACAACCTTCAATAGTTGAGAACAAAGAAAGTTTACCCAACCCGCCATTTCAAATTAAGGGAAAGACAATTTTTCCGTTGTTAATACATACAGAAAACACAGAGAAAACCTGTATAATGGCAAGAGGAAATGAAGTTGTTGTTAGTAATAACTCACAACTAAACACAATTATAGAAAAGCTAAACATAGGAGAAACCATAAGCTTTGAAGAATTACAAAATCACCTCACTCCTACTTGGGAATTGATGGATGTATTTGATTTTGTAAGTCAGTTAGCACGAGTTGGAGCGATTGTTATTTATAAGGGATAACCTTACTGTCATTTCGAGCGATAGCGAGAAATCTCTCTCAAGGGAGTCAGAAATACCTGTGAAAGTACTTAACACGCAATTTTAAGATTTCTCAGTCGTCACCTCCTTCGAAATGACACTAAAAAAAATTATTCTATCTTTAAAAGAAAAATGCTAAACAAATACGTTGTATACAAGAATAAAACCACGTTGTATATTGGCGTTACAAACAACCTTCAAAAACGATTATCTCAACATTATTTTGATAGCGAGCATGCTAAAAAATCCTTTGCAGGAAGGTATAATTGCTATTATTTGATTTATTATGAAGCTTTTGAAACGATAAACGAAGCAATTCACAGAGAAAAAGAATTAAAAAAATGGCGTAGAGAAAAGAAAGAAAACTTGATTAACAGTTTCAATCCTGAGTGGCGTTTTTTGAATAATGAAGTGTTTTAATTAATACAACCATTCGAATTCTCCTTGTCATTTCGACCGCAGGGAGAAATCTCACTTACGGGAGTTACAAATACACTTGAAAGTGCTCAATACACAAGAATAAGATTTCTCACTTCCGTTGCACTCCAGTTCGAAATGACGTTGAGATTGCATGGTGTCCTGTCATTTCGACCGCAGGGAGAAATCTTACTCATGGGAGTTACAAATACTCTTAAAAGTCAAAAACACCCTTACAAACTCACACACAAATAAATAACCCTTGCCTCCCTCCTCTTTTTTTACTATGTTTAACACGCTAAAAAAAGTAAAAAGTAGTACTACCCCTTATCTCAACTATTTTTTTATTTAAAAAGTAAAAACAAGCACTTCTTTATGGTTTTCCGTAAAGTATTGTGGTTGTATACGTTTAGTTTTAAACTGCAAAGTTTAAGTGATAAAAAATATAAATATGGAGGTAGATTGGATTAAATGTGAAAATAATAACTGGTGTAATTTCTCAACAGTGAACTTGAATCATGAACACTTTAATGATTTGAAAGGTGTATATATTATTTGGTCTGGAGAAACTGTTGTAAGGCTAGGAAGTGGAAGTATAAAAGATAGGATAGCAGACCATCGTAACAATTCAGAAATAATTGCTTATTCAAATTTGAAGGTTACTTGGGCAAAGATTAATGGGAATCAAATGCAAGGAGTTGAAAAATATTTGTCTGATATTTTAACCCCTAAAATAGGTGAACGATTCCCTGATAGAATACCTATCAATGTGAATTTTCCATGGAGTTAATATATTTTTAAAATTTTAATTTTATAGAAAAAGAGTGTTTATAGGAACAGAAAAGCTAAGAATAAAAATCAAATGACAAACAAACAAGTAAATAATCTTATAGAAAAAAATGAATCTAGTGATTTTCTAAAAAGAATAGAGGTTAATATTAATTTACAAAAAGTAAATATTTCTACTAAATTAATTGGATTATTTGAGTTGTTTATATATGTGAGAAAGCAAAGAAATGGGTGGAATAAAATTGAAACGGAAATACCAACGAACTTAACTGTAAGTATAGACTATTTTAACAAATTCTTAGATAATATTGAAACGCTACTTGGTAAAGAAAATGCAGAAAGCAGCTGGTATAACCTCATAGAAAATCCTTTTTTAACCTCTGGAAGATATTCTCAATTTAGCATGTCAAATATATTTACTTATGACTCACCAATAACTTCTTTCTTAATTAATGTTAATATATTAGGTAGTGAGTGTTTTAATGGTGCTTATGACTATATTTATGATAACATTAATAATAATAAAATAAAAAATAAACTTTATTATAAAGGAATTCAAAAAGCATATGAATTTGAAGATCAGGATCCTGATAAAAAAACAAGTAGAGTAAGAAATGAACGTAGTAACTTGAGTCGTTTGAGAAATGATTTTAGACAATTATTTATAAATGCAGAAAAATCATTTTTTGAGAAGATTGAAAATCAAGAGAATCAATTTGAAAACCAAAAAAAAGAAATTTTAAAATGGTTTGAAAAATCCCAAATAAAAGAAGATGAGCGTTTTAACAAAAGTATAGATAATTTTAAAAATCAACAATTAAAAAACCTCGATAAGATTGGAGAGTTAGAAAGTTTATATTCTAACAAGTTAATGTTATCCAAACCTGCTGAGTATTGGGATGAAAGAGCACAAAAATTAAAAAAGGAGGCAAGTTTATGGATTAAAAGTTTAAGTCTTTCAATAATATTAGCATTAACAATATTATTAATAATAATATTTAAAATATCAGATAATACCATTATTGAATTATTTTCTAATGTAGGAAGCGGCATAAAGTGGTCAATTGTCTTTATTTCAATAATCTCACTTTTAGCTTTTGGAATCAAAATTTTTTCAAAGCTTACTTTTAGTTCATATCACTTAGCAAGAGATGCAGAAGAAAGAAAACAATTAGTTTATGTATATTTATCATTATTAAATGAAAATGCTATTTCTGAAAATGAGAGAATAATAATTTTACAATCTTTGTTTAGTAGATCAGAAACAGGTCTTTTAAAGGATGATTCATCTCCAACAATGCCATCAACAAGCCTGCTAGAGAAAGTAATTTCAAAAAGTAACTAGATTTAATAGTAAAATTTCCAAGTACAGTTTTTTTAGAGTAAAAACAAAAAATAATCCTCGTACATTTGCGTAAAATTTTTGTACGTTGAGCAAGCAAGCAATTGTAAATCACTATCAACAATCTGAGAATGTAAAACAGATTGTTCATCAGCTTCAACAAGATCCACACCATTTTCAACTAACGAATTTGGTCGGTTCTTCGTTGTCTTTTATCATTTCCGAAACTTTTAAACAAGCCGATAAACCCTACTTGTTAATTTTTAACGATAAGGAAGAAGCTGCTTATTATCTAAACGATTTAGAGCAGTTATTGGGCGATAAAAACGTGTTGTTTTATCCGGGTTCGTATCGCAGACCGTATCAGATAGAAGAAACCGACAATGCCAATGTGCTTCTGCGTTCAGAGGTGTTAAACCGTATCAATTCTCGAAAAAAACCTGCGATTATTGTTACCTATCCTACTGCCCTGTTCGAAAAAGTGGTGACCAAAAAAGAGCTGGAAAAAAACACGCTTAAAGTGGTGGTGGGCGAGCAAGTATCGCTCGATTTTGTCAACGAAGTACTGTTTGAATATCATTTTAAACGGGTCGATTTCGTAACCGAACCAGGAGAGTTTTCAGTACGTGGTGGAATTATCGACGTGTTTTCGTTTTCTCACGACGAACCCTATCGTATTGAGTTTTTTGGCGATGAAGTAGACAGCATCCGAACCTTTGATGTAGAAACGCAACTTTCTAAAGAAAAACTGAAGAAAGTGAGTATTATGCCCAATGTAGAAAACAAAACATTGCAGGAATCACGAGAAAGCTTTTTAAAATACATATCGGCTAAAACCGCTGTTTTCGTTAAGAATGTAGATTTACTAAGTGATTCACTGGATAAATTCTATCGAAAAGCAGAACTATCGTTTAACGAATTATCTACCGAAATCAAACACGCAAAACCCGAAGAATTGTTTTGCAACGGTGAGCTCATTCGAAATCAACTACAAGATTTTACAACGGTTGACATTGGTAAAAACCGTCATTCTGAACGAAGTGAGAAACCGCAAGGTTCAGCGGAGCTAAATCTCACTAACGTAAGCATCAACTTCGATACCCACCCACAACCGTCTTTCAACAAAAAATTCGACCTTTTAATTCAGAATTTCAACGAATTTTCGGCCAAAGGATTTACCAATTATATTTTATGTTCTAACGAACAGCAAGCACAACGTTTCCACGATATTTTTGATGACCACGAAGAAGAAGTTTCTTATGAAACCATTGTGTTTCCGTTGTATCAAGGATTTGTAGACATTGATAGTAAAATTGTTTGTTATACCGATCATCAAATCTTTGAACGTTATTACAAATTCCGACTCAAAAACGGATACGCGAAAAAGCAATCTATCACCCTACAAGAACTTACCAAATTAGATGTAGGTGATTATGTAACTCATATCGACCACGGAATTGGAAAGTTTGGCGGACTCCAAAAAATAGATGTAGAAGGCAAAAAACAGGAAGCCATTAAGTTAATTTATGGCGATCGTGATATTTTATACGTAAGTATTCACTCGCTACACAAAATTTCCAAATTCAACGGAAAAGACGGAAAACCGCCTAAAGTATATAAACTAGGGTCGAATGCTTGGAAAAAAGTCAAGCAAAAAACCAAAGCCCGTGTAAAACATATTGCGTTCAACTTAATTCAGTTATACGCAAAACGAAAACTACAAAAAGGATTTGCTTTCGGACCCGACACGCATATGCAACACGAGTTGGAAGCGAGTTTCTTATACGAAGACACACCCGATCAGTTCTCTTCTACCCAAGAAGTAAAAGCTGATATGGAAAAAGAACAACCGATGGATCGTTTGGTGTGTGGTGATGTTGGTTTTGGAAAAACAGAAATTGCCATTAGAGCGGCTTTTAAAGCGGTAGATAACGGAAAACAGGTTGCGGTGCTTGTACCAACTACAGTTTTAGCATTTCAGCACTTTAAAACCTTTTCTAAGCGATTAAAAGACTTTCCGGTTACGATTGACTACCTAAACCGTTTTAGAACCACAAAACAGCGTAAAGGCGTGTTAGAAGGGGTTGCTGATGGAAGTGTAGATATTGTGATTGGAACGCACCAGTTAACCAATAAAGCAGTCCAGTTTAAAGATTTAGGATTGTTAGTTATTGATGAGGAACAAAAGTTTGGGGTAGCAGCTAAAGACAAACTAAAAACCATTAAAGAAAATGTAGATACGTTGACCTTAACAGCAACGCCGATCCCGCGTACTTTACAGTTTAGTTTGATGGCGGCGCGTGATTTATCGGTAATTAAAACACCACCACCCAACCGTCACCCCATAGAAACCAACGTGATTCGCTTTAGTGAAGAAACTATTCGCGATGCGATTTCGTATGAGATTTCTCGTGGTGGACAGGTATTTTTTATTCATAACCGTATAGAAAACATCAAAGAAGTAGCAGGATTGTTACAACGTTTGGTGCCAAGTGCAAAAATTGGCATTGGACACGGACAAATGGAAGGAAAAAAGTTAGAAGAACTCATGCTTGGTTTTATGAACAATGAGTTTGATGTGTTGGTGTCTACCACCATTATTGAAAGTGGATTGGATGTACCGAATGCGAATACGATTTTCATCAACAACGCCAACAATTTTGGACTGTCTGATTTACACCAAATGCGTGGTCGTGTAGGACGTTCGAACAAAAAAGCCTTCTGTTATTTTATCACGCCACCGTATCATCATATGACCGATGATGCACGTAAACGAATTCAGGCATTAGAGTTGTTTTCTGATTTAGGAAGCGGATTGAACATTGCCATGAAGGACTTAGAGATTCGTGGTGCTGGAGATTTATTAGGTGGAGAGCAAAGCGGATTTATCAACGATATTGGTTTTGATACCTATCAGAAAATCTTACATGAAGCCATTGAAGAACTCAAGGAAAATGAATTCAAAGACTTATATCCTACGGATGAAAATGCGCCAAAAGAGTATGTAAAAGAGGTACAAATTGATACCGATTTTGAAATTCTATTCCCAGATGATTATGTGAATTCAGTTACCGAACGTTTGAGTTTATACAACAAATTAGGAACTTTAACTACGGAAGAGGAATTACAAACCTTTGAGACTGAAATTATCGACCGTTTTGGAGAATATCCAACTCAAGTAGCCGATTTATTAGACAGTGTTCGTATTAAATGGTTGGCGAAAGAATTAGGTTTAGAAAAGGTAATTTTAAAGCAAAAACGCATGTTAGGTTATTTTGTATCCGATCAGCAAAGTGCTTTTTATCAAACCGAAGCATTTACCAAAATGTTGAGGTATGTACAGCAAAACCCGAAGAGTTGTGTAATGAAAGAAAAGAAAACCAAAAACGGATTGCGCTTACTCATCACATTTATTAAAATTGATAGTGTACACAAGGCGTTAGAAACCTTACAGAAAGTATAAAACGTCATTGCGAGCGAGGAACGAGCGAAGTAATCTGTTTATTAAGAACTCACGACTTAGAGATTGCTTCACTTTAGTCTGTCTTGAGCGACAGTCGAAAGATTCGCAATGACGGTACAAAGAAGTTGTCAGTTCGAGTGGTTTTCACGATTGGAAAGAGTGAAAATTGTATCGAGAACTAGTTTATATGCATCTCGATATAAATTTCTTTCCTCTATTGAAAAAGAAATTCACTCGATGTGACAATGTAAACTCATAATCAAAAGGTTACCGCGCTCCGCTCGCAATGACAAAAAAAGCAAACCGTCATTACGAAGGAGTTACGACTGAAGTAATCTGTTTGTAGGTAACTAACAACCAAAAGATTGCTTCATTTCCACTTCGATTCCGCTCAGTGTCCATTCGCAATGACGAGAACAAACAAAACGTCATTTTGAGCGGTAGCGAGAAATCTCATTCAATTGAGTAACTCATCTTCTTAAGATTTCTTCCTCTGGTTGAAATGACATACATTTACCCTCATGCAAACTAACCATATAAAAAACCTTTCAGGGCTATTATTAGCTACCTTATTCATCAGTACATCGGGTGTGTTAGGTAAGTATATTGCAATGCCTTCAGAAGTTATTGTGTGGTTTCGTTCGGTGATTGCTATGGTGATTTTGTATGTCTTTTGCCGATTCAAAAAGATTGATTTAACCATACAATCAAAAAAACATTTGTTTCCTTCTTTAATGGGGGGAATTTTTATGGGTGCACATTGGATTACTTATTTCTATGCGTTAAAACTGTCCAATGTAGCTATTGGAATGTTGTCATTGTACACCTTTCCGGTCATGATTGCCTTTTTAGAACCCCTGTTTTTAAAAATAAAATTCAACCCGATTCATATTGTTTTAGGGTTGATGGTGTTGCTAGGTTTATACATTCTAGCCCCTGATTTTGATATTAAAAACACACAGGTGCAAGGGGTGTTATTTGGCTTGCTTTCTGCATTATGTTATTCCATCAGAATTTTAATTTTAAAGCAATATGTACAACAATACAATGGAGTAATGTTGATGTTTTATCAAGTGGTAATAATTACCGTAACCTTAGTTCCCGTTTTATTTTTTATGGATGTTTCCGGATTTCAAGAGCAACTCCCCTATTTACTATTATTAGCCTTGTTAACTACGGCTATCGGACATAGTTTAATGGTACATTCACTACAGTTTTTTTCGGCATCAACCGCAAGTATAATTAGTAGCATTCAACCTGTTTTCGGAATTTTGTTAGCGTTTATTTTCTTAAACGAAATTCCTACGTGGAACACGTTTATTGGTGGAAGCTTAATTTTAGCAACAGTGATTATTGAAAGTATTCGAAGTAGAAAAGGCTAGTGTAATCTTTGCTGTTGTTGAATAATGGTTTTCATACTCACATCTTCGTAATTTCTACGAACAAAAGTTAGTGCACTGTCTAAAACTTCACCCATACCATCACTATCTCTAAAATTAATATCTCCTGTAAATTCAAAAATTTCTGATTTTAATTGTTCGATATTTTTTGGTATAGAAATATTATCTGATTTCATAGCGGAAAGCAAACGATTCAATCGAGAACGAGAACCTAAAATTCTTTTAGCAACAATTGATCGCTCTTCTATTTGATATTGCTCAATAGATTCTGAAGTAAGCTTATCTCCTACCAGTTGAACGAGCTTTAAATTTTCTTTAAAAAACTGTGGATAATACACTTTAAATTTACCTTCGTAACATTGCTGGTCAAAATCTATCGGACGAATTTTATACACAACATTTTCAAAATCGTGTGTAGGTACTACTACGTAGTTATACGAACGCATATCGCCCAACAAACGAATCATACAACGCTCGTTAAATTTAACAAACTCTTTAGCTAGTTGTGCTTTTTCAATGTCTAAACAATCATCTAAATAATCATTGATGAAAACATCACCAGGAATTCCTGATATATGCTCTTCTATCAACGTGTCTTCATATACCAAAAAGTTTAGATTGTAAGGAGATAAAATATCCTCTAACTCTAGTCCGTAAATACGAGAAGCATCGGTTTTCTTTACGTAAAAATAGGTGTAGTTATCATTTAAAATATTTCGAATTTTTATACGAAAAGGTTTAGAGTTACCAAACGTACAAAAATCGATAGCATCAACATTTAAATGCTTAATACTGGCGTCAGAACCGTTAGAGTGTAAGATATTATATACTTTTTTTAGGTATAAATCAATTTCAGCCCGCTCAAACTCATTATAAAAAACACGTATCCATAAGGTATCATTATCGTGTTTATCATACACAGCAACCGAACCTTGAAAACGCAACAAATCATCATAAAAAATAGGAATTTTTATAGTTCTGTTATGTCTTTTTAAGTAGTTTCCTAGTTTTTTGGTAACAGGAAAAGCTGGTTTTTTTTGTGATATGAGTTTATATTCTGACATGCTTCAAAGGTACTAAACTTCAAACATTTTTCCGGGTAAAGGTTTTATAACCCCTTTTAATTCCATTTGAACCAAAATAGAGGATAGTTGATAAGTAGGAAGATTACAATCTAACGCAATAACATCTAACAACTGTTTACCATTTTGTTGTAAGTAATTGTGTATTTTTTGTTCGGTTTCATTCAAATCAACAAAAAGCTTGTTTTGAATAGGTGCCGAGGCTCTCGGCAGATCCCAATTAAGCATTTTTACAATATCTTCAGCAGAGGTTAATAAATGTGCTTGATTGTTTTTAATGAGGTTGTTACAACCTTTGCTATATATATCGGTTGCTCTACCCGGTAGCGCAAACACATCACGATTGTACGAATTGGCAATATCAGCAGTAACTAACGACCCTCCTTTTTTAGCAGATTCAATAATAATGGTTGCTTTAGATAGCCCAGCTACAATACGATTTCGTTTTAAAAAGTTTTCTCTCATAGGTTGCTCATCGTGCCAAAACTCGGTAATAAAACCACCATTCTCATTTACTTGATGAATATATTTTTTATGTGTTTTTGGGTATACTTCATCCAATCCGTGTGCTAAGACAGCAATAGTTTGCAGGTTGTTTTTTATTGCAGCTTTGTGTGCGCAAATATCTACTCCATAAGCAAAACCACTTACAATTATAGGATTGTATTCTTTTAAGTCTTTAATAAGTTGATTGCAGAAATCGCGTCCGTACGAACTCATTTTCCGAGTTCCTACAATCGAAATAATTTTATCATTGTTTAAGTTGAGGTTGCCGTCTTTAAAAAGTAAGATTGGAGCATCAATACAATGTTTTAGCTGTTGCGGATAATTGTCATCTAAAAAATAAGAAAAAGTAGTGTTGTTTTGTTGAATATAATACAGCTCCTCCTCTGCTCTTTTCAGGTTACTTTCATCAAAAAGATATTGAGTTACATGAGTTCCTATTCCGTTAATTTTATGGAGTACATTTTTCTTCTCTAAAAATACTTGTTCAACACTTCCTACAGAGGTAATTAGCCTTTTTGCCAAAATATCACCTATGTTTTTAGTTGCTTGTAAACGTAAAATAGCAAGTAATTTTTTTGTATTCATGATAGCAATAATTTGAGTATCAATATACAAAAAACTGTTGATAAAAATTACAAGATTACTTGAAAGTAATTCACTAAAAAACTATATTTGTTATTATGACATTAGCCAACTACATTAACGATTTATTATATAGATACGATTGCGTAATTGTTCCTAATTTTGGAGGATTTGTAACCAATAAAATTGGTGCTAGAGTAAATACAACTACTCACACTTTTTATCCGCCAAAAAAACAACTCACGTTTAATGGATATTTACAGCATAATGACGGTTTATTGGCAAATTATATAGCTTCGAGTAAAAATATTTCTTTTGAAGAAGCTACTGCTTTTATTGCAGAGGAAGTTGCACAATGGAAAGAAAAGTTAGCAACAGCAACTGTTACTGTTGCTTCTGTAGGAAGCTTGTCATTAAATGAGGCAAAACAAATTATTTTTGAACCAAATCCATCAAGTAACTTTTTAAAAGAATCTTTTGGATTAGCTGAGGTTTCAACACCTTCTGTAGAAAGAGTAAAAGAAGTAACAATTAAGTCATTACCTACTACTAAAGAAAACAGAAAAACAATTCCGTTGTATTTAAAAAGGACTGCTGCTGCAGCTGTTTTTGTAGGAATTGCCTATGTGGGTTGGAATGGTGTTCAAAATCAACAACAAGTATTAGCAAATCAAGAAGAAGCTGTTGAGAAGAAAATTCAATCAGCAACTTTTGTAATAGAGAATCCGTTACCAACAATTAACTTAAACGTTAGTAAAGAAGATAGAAACTTTCATATCATAGCTGGAGCTTTTCAAGAAGAGCATAATGCTGAAAACAAATTAACAGAGTTAGAAGATAAGGGCTATGATGCTTCTATTGTTGGAAAGAACAGATTAGGCTTAACTCAAGTAGCTTTTGCAAGCTATGCAACTAAAGAAGAAGCTAGAAAAGCTCTAGAAATTATTAAAGAATCTGTTAGCGAAGACGCTTGGTTATTGGTTAAATAAACTACATTTATTTTAGGTAGATTTTTTTGTTGCTGTATCTTTGCATCAAAATTTAATTGATGAGAGCAAAATCACCAAGAGAATCGTTAACTGTACTTACCGATTTAGTTTTACCAGGAGAAACAAATTATTTAGATAACCTTTTTGGAGGAGAGTTATTAGCTCGTATGGATAGAGCTTGTAGTATTGCTGCACGCCGTCATTCGAGAAGAATTGTAGTAACAGCCTCTGTAAATCACGTAGCCTTTACCAAATCGGTACCTGTAGGAAGTGTGGTAACTTTAGAAGCAAAGGTTTCACGTGCTTTTAAATCATCAATGGAGATTTATGTAGATGTTTGGATTGAAGATCGTCAATCGGGTGAAAAAACGAAGGTAAATGAAGGAATTTATACGTTTGTTGCTGTTGATGAAACAGGAAAACCAGTACCAATTCCTCAAATTGAACCAGAAACCGAATTAGAGAAACAACGTTATGAAGCTGCATTACGTAGAAAGCAATTAAGCTTAGTTTTAGCAGGTAAAATGGATCCTAAGGAGGCTTTGGAGTTGAAATCTATTTTTATGGATTAAAATCGTTTATATGTCATCAACATTGCCATTTTCTGATAGAAAGATGGCAATGTTTTTTGTTTTTTCAAACTGAGAGAAAATAATAATCATAATTACTGTAATTGGTACCGATAATATCATACCAGTTATTCCCCAAATTTCTCCCCAAACAGCTAAAGAAAGTATTGTTACAAGTGGGCTTAAGTTTAGCGACCTTCCAAAAACTTTTGGTTCTACAACATTACCAACAATAACTTGAACGGCTCCTACTGCTATAGCAACAATTAAAAAAGGAGCAAACTCTCCAAATTGTATTAGGCAAAAAATAGCAGGAAAAGCTGTAGCTACCAATGAACCAATAGTTGGTATATAATTTAAAAGGAAGATTAAGAAAGCCCAAAAAGGAGCGCCATCTACTCCAACCATTAATAAAATAAAGTAGCTTAAAACACCTGTTAGTAGGCTTACATATGTTTTTAATCGTAAGTAATTAGAAATAGAGGTTTCTACTTTTTTTAAAATTGCTTGAAAACCTTTTGAATTCTCTGAGGTATCTAAAAAAACCTTTTGTAACTTTTTTTTAAAGTTACTTTCCTCTAAAAAGATAAATAAAGCATAAATTATTATCATAAAGGTATCACCGAGCAAGCTGCTGATTCCGTTTGCGATATCACCTAAAACAGAGCCATAGTCAAAATCTCCAATAACAGATTTAAGTGATGTAACAATATCTATATGAAAGTAAGCATTAAAACGCTTTATAATAGCATCAATATTTGGTTCATATTTTGAATATGATGTGGTTAAGTTTGAAATACTATTTGTTATAATTTCAGAAATAAAACCAAAACCAAGTATAATTAATGTAAATACAAAAACATTACTTAACCAAAATGGAATAAATCGTTTTGCAAAAGGTATTCTATATATTGTTTTTCGGATTTCACGTGTTAAAAACCAAAAAATAATAGCAAAAATAAAAGGAATTAAAATCCCTTTGCCAATGACTAATGTTGCAATAATTGCTACAGTTACAATAATAAAGTTTGATGCGTTTTTCACACGTTTAAATTTGGTTACAATTTAAAAATAAAATTTATAACTGTTTTAATTGTGTTAAGAACGAATCCATTGTGCAGGGTTCAATCGGTTTCGGTCTTTATACAACATAAAACTAAGTTGTGTTTTACCTGTTACTTTGTTAGTGAATACTTTTCCTAGTTTGTCGCCAGTTTTAACAGCATCACCTTTTTTTACATAAACTTCTTTTAACTTATTGTATGCAGAAATATAGTTACCATGTTGTACTAAAACTGATTTTCTTCCATCAGGATGTAATTGAATAACTAAAACTTTTCCGTTAAAAATACTCTTTACATCGGTATTTGCTTTGGTTGCAATGTATAACCCGTGGCTATTGATAGTAATTCCAGGAAATGTAGGGTGTGGTTGAACTCCATATTTTCGTGTAATAACACCTTTAACAGGCCAAGGTAAATTACCTCTATTTTGCTCAAAGTTAGCAAGTAAAGCTTTTTCTTCGGCATTTAAAATAAAACCAGAGCTTTTGGTTTTACCTTTTGTAGTTTTTTTGCCTTTGTTTGCTTTAGCAATAGCATCTCTAATTAACTTATCAATTCTGGCAGCAATTCTTTTTTCTTCTCGTTGTTTTTTCTGTAAATCGCTTTTGTATTTTTTCTCTTCTTTTTTAATTTTAGAGATGAGTTTTTCTTGGTTTTTCTTATCGTCTTCAATTTCTTTTTTCTGACTTTTCTCGTCAGAAAGTAACGCTTCTTTTGATTTTTTTTGCGCAGTTAACGAGTCGTTTAGTTGTTCTACTTCTTTCGCTTTAACTATAATTTCTTCTCCTTGTTTTTTTCTGTAGTCTTTATATTGTTGCATGTATTTTAATCTCTTATAAGCTTGATAAAAGCTTTCTGAAGACAATAAAAACATGGTTTTACTTTGTTGCGATTTACTTTTGTAAGATTTAACGACCATATCTCGATAGTCATTTTTTAATTTTTCTAGCTCGTCATTATATTTTTTTAATTGCTGCTCGTTTGTATTGATTTCTTGAGAAAGTAATTTTGTCTCTAACTCAATAGTTTCAATTAAACGCTCTCTAACACTTATTTTTTGATTTAAGTCTTTTAAATCGTCTAAAGCACTAGTCTTTTTTTTCTTTGTTGTGAACAAAAGATTATTAACTAGCTCTATTTCATTTTTAAGTTTCTTTCGCCTATTTTCAAGCTCTTTCCTACTTTGAGCAAAAGAAGAAATTCCTACAAAAAATAGGCATAAAAAAGAGATGTAAAAAACAGGGTACTTCATAATTATAATTGAATTTCTTTATAACCGTTAGGGATATTAAAACTTACATTTAACTTAGTGTTATATTCTACTGAACGAGTTGTAATATCAATAATAGTAAACTTATTTTTTTCTTTAGCTCTTATGTTAATTTTTTCAGGAAAAAAGGTAGTGTTTTTCTTATGATATTTTGGATAACTAATGTCTAAACGTTGGTCTTTTAACGAGTTTACTATTAATTGCTTGTTTAGTTTAAAGTGTTTAGGGTTTACATAAAAAAATAAGTCGAATAAAGTAGGTTGTTTTTTAGGAGACAATTGATATGATTTTTCTTGAATTTGAACTTCTTGACGTTCAGATTTTACATCCATCAACGCCTCACCTAATAACATGCTTTGTAACTGTTTAAAATTAATATCGGTTCCTAATAATTTTTTTAGCATCATAAAATCTCCATCAAAGTAGCTTTTTTCATATGGAGAGTAAAATTGCACTTTGGTAGGAGTGATTTTAGCTTTAAAAATAGAGATGATTTTGGTTCCTTTCAACCAAATAACTTCGTCTTTTTTAATCTTCATTCTTACTGAAAAGCCTAAACTTTCTTTATTGTTTTTGTAATTAACTTTTAAACGAGCATCTACCGTTTTTTTGTCAAAATTTGAGGCAATGTGTTTTTTAGCTACTTTGCGTGCCGATAATTCTTTAATAACGACATCACCAGTAACGTTTTTGGTAGATTTACATGAAGTTAAACCTAAAAATAATATAAGTAATAAAGTGGTGTATTTCATAAATTTTATACTAACGAAACCTATTTTAAAATCTTTTCAGCTTTGTTTTTATAAGAATTGGCTTTTTTAATATCATTCAATCCTTGGTAAGCTTTAGATATTTCTAAGTAAAATTTAGCTTCTATTTCATTATTGTCAATAACAAAATCAATGCCGTTCTGTAAGGTTTCTATTGCTTTTTTATAATCTTTATTGTTATTAAACGCTTTTCCGTTCATTAAATATACAAAAGGTTGCGCAGGAAAAAGAACTAAACCTTGTTCACTGTATTTTAATAAGTCAGTATCATTGTTTGCGGCCAACTTATCTAGTAACGTTTTTAAATTGGTATAAGATTTTTCTTTCTCAAAAAGTGATTTTGGATCAAGGTTTTCAGTGATTTTTTTTGGTTGTGCCTCGGTTGTTTTTCGAGCATTTATTTTTCTTTCAATAGAGCGAAGTCTGGCATTTAATAATTTAGCTTCTTTTAACTCTGTTAATACTTTTTTAGCAGAGGTAACATCTTTGTTTTGGAGATGTAAGAAAACAAGTAACTGTTTTTTCTTTGGGTTTGTTGTAGCTATTTTTTGTTGCGTAATAATAGCGTCCTCAAAATCAGCTAACTTTCTTAAAATAAACACTTTGTGTTCAAGCATCCAAACATTATTAGGTTCTGTTTCTAAAGCTAAATCAATGTAAGATAGAGCTTCAGGATTTCTACCTAATTTTTCATAGCTTTTAGAAAGTTCAAATAAAACAGCTTTATTATTTGGAAGTATTCTGTTACACTCTTCTAAATTTTGTATAGCTTTTTGGTAATTAAAAATAGCTTTGTTTGAAAGCGCTTTAAAAAAATATTGTTGAAATTCAATATTGTTTTTTTCAGCAATGTTAATTGATGCTGGAATGCTATCTTGAGCGTTTAGAAAGTATGAAAAGAAGAGAAAGAAAAAAGACAGTATTGCTTTAGAAAAAAACTTTTTTTCTCTTTTCTCTCTTCTCTTTTCTATTGAGTTTTTATGTAAGTTCTGTATAATCACCTATACTTACCGATGTATAATTAGCATTGTATTTTGCATGGTTACCAACCATAGCATTATCTAAATTGGCATTTGAAATATGCACGTTTGTTTGAATTAAAGAATTAGTAATTGTTGAGTTTTCAACAACACTGTTTTCACCAATTGAAACAAAAGGACCTATTTTAGTGTTTTTTAACACTACATTTTTTCCAACATAACAAGGTTGAATAATTTCAGCGTTCTCTAATACAACGTCTTCAGATACTAAATTGTTGCCGTCTGCTTGTTCAAAACCTAAAACTTGTTTGTTGGTATCTACTGTAGGGTCTTTCTTACCGCAATCCATCCAAGTATTTACTTTTCCAGGAATAAACTTGGCTCCTTTTACTTTTAAAGCTTCTAGAGCTTCTGTTAGTTGATATTCACCAGAAGGTCTGATATCATTATCAATTAAATATTTTATCTCTTCTAATAATTTATCAGCATCTTTAAAATAATAAATACCAATAATTGCTAAATCAGAGACAAATTCTTTTGGTTTTTCAACAAAATCAGTAATAAATCCGTCTTTTAATTTTACTACACCAAAAGCACTAGGATCTTCTACTTGCTTCACCCAAATAGCCCCATCAGCGTTAGCATCTAATGTAAAATCAGCCTTAAATAAGGTATCGGCAAAAGCCACCACACAAGAACCTCCTAATGATTCTTTAGCACAATAAATAGCGTGAGCAGTTCCTAATGCTTCTTCTTGCACGTATACAGAACCTTTTGCTCCTAAGTTTTCGGCTATTTTTATTAATTTATCTTTTGTATCTGCAGGAAACCCTTTAGAAGCAGGTCCAATTATAAAAGCAATTTCCTCTATAGGTTGATCTACAACAGAAGTGATATCTTCCACTAATCGTTGTACAATTGATTTACCAGCAATAACTGTTAATGGCTTAGGAGTTGTTAATGTATGAGGTCTTAAACGAGACCCAATTCCTGCCATTGGTACTATAATCTTCATATTCTTTCTTTTCGTTTTTAACGGTGCAATATACCATTAATAACGCAGTGAAAAAAGTTACAGCCCTTTTGGGATGGCTTCTATTAAAGTTTGGGTGTATTTTGTCTTTGGATGTTGGTAAATTTCGTCAGCATCAGCTATTTCTTCAATTCTACCCTTGTTCATTACAACTAATTGATCTGCCATGTATTTTACCACAGATAAATCATGAGAAATAAATATATAAGTAAAATTAAATTCTGTTTTTAATTGATTCAATAAGTTTAATACTTGTGCTTGCACTGATACATCGAGTGCAGAAACCGATTCGTCACAAATAATTAGTTTTGGTTGTAGAGCTATAGCACGAGCAATTCCTATACGTTGGCGCTGTCCGCCAGAAAATTCATGTGGGTAACGATTAAAGTGAGTTGCTTCTAAACCTACTTTTTCTAATAGGTTGCAGACATATTCTTTTCGCTCTTTATTAGAATTTAAAATGTTATGAACTTTCATCGGTTCTAAAATAGCATCACCAACAGTAATTCTTGGATTCAATGAAGAAAACGGATCTTGAAATATAATCTGAATTTCTTTTCGAAGTTTTTTAAAGTCTTTTCTCGAGAGTTTAGTAATATCTTTTCCGTTATATAGAATACTTCCCGAAGTGGCTTTTTCTAGTTGTAAAATAGTCCTACTTAAAGTGGTTTTTCCACAACCACTCTCTCCTACCAGTCCTAAAGTTTCACCTTTATAAATTTTAAAAGAAACGTCATTCACGGCTTTTACAACAGTTGGTTTTGAAAACCATGAAGCATTGCTGATAAAATCTTTATGCAAATCAATAATTTCTAACAACGGAGGTTTATTATATATTGTTTGATGAAAAGCAGTGCGCTCCTCATTTGTATACACTGTAGAGTTTATAGTTTCATTAATAAAATCGTTAACTGTAGGTAAAGTTTTTAATCGTTTTTCTGTATTTGGTTTTGAGTTGATTAAAGCTTTTGTATAACTTTCTTTTGGGTGTAAAAAAACATGATTAGCACTTCCCTTTTCTACTATTTTTCCTTTATGCATTACCACAACAGAATCTGCAATTTCAGAAACCAATGCTAAATCGTGTGAAATAAAAATAATTCCCATTTCAAACTCTTGTTGTAGTTCTTTCAAAAGTAAAATAATTTCTTTTTGTACGGTTACATCCAATGCTGTTGTAGGCTCATCAGCAATAAGTAATTGTGGCTTGCAGGCAATTGCCATAGCAATCATCACACGTTGCTTTTGCCCGCCACTTATTTGATGAGGATACGAATCGTAAATAGTTTCAGGTCTGGGAAGTTTTACCTTTGAGAATAAGGAAATAACTTCCTCCTTAATTTCTTGATTAGATAATTGTGTATGCTGTTGTAGCATTTCAGCAACTTGAACACCACAAGTTAATGTAGGGTTCAGAGAACTCATAGGTTCTTGAAAAATCATGGCTATTTGGTTACCACGTATTTTTTGAAAATCTTGCTCATTAAAACCCAACAAAGATTGTTTGTTAAAAAGTATCTCCCCTCTTATGGAAGCAGTTTTAGGAAGTAATCCTAAAATAGCTAAAGAACTTATTGATTTTCCACTACCGCTTTCACCAACAATTCCTAGTATTTTGTTTTTTTGAAGGCTAAAAGAAACTTGTTGAACTATGGGTAGAGAGTTTTTAAAGGATATTTCTAAATCTTTAACTTGAAGCATTAATTATAAATTTTAATAAAAATACGATTAATATTTCCATTTTCTTTCCTTGAAAGAAGATTTTGCTATAACTATTTGATAGTGAGTAATAATAAAAAACTTTCTCTATATCCTATAAAACCTAGTGTTTAATTGGTGTAAAACAATGTTTTTGTTTTGTAAAGTGAATATAAACAGTTAATTAACTATTTTAAATTTATATTTTTTTATCTTTTTTTATATATTTGTCAATGTTTTAACAAATAATTAAGAGTCGAAATAAAAAAGCTCTTAAATTTTATTAACTCAATTAAAAACCCTTCAAAATGAAAAACAAAATTACTCTAGCACTTATGTGCTTATTTTTTGTTGGTGCTTTGTATGCCCAAGAAAAAAGAAACTGCCACTCAATGGAAAACCTTGAGTACAGACAATCCCTCAATCCTTCTTTAAAAAGTAAAATGCAAGAAATAGAATCCTTTACCCAGAGGAGACTAGCTGAAAAGAAGAATCAACAAGGAAAAATAGTAGGAAATATAATTCAAATTCCTGTAGTTGTCCATGTAATTTATAATAATTCTCAAGAGAATATTAGTGTGGCACAAATTCAATCACAAATGGATGTTTTAAATGAAGACTTTAGAAGAACTAATTCAGATAAAACAAACAAATGGTCACAAGCAGCTGATACAGAGATAGAGTTTTATTTAGCTCAAGTTGATCCAAGTGGTAATCCAACAAATGGAATAACAAGAAAGTCTTCTACTAGAACTTCATGGGGAACTAATGATGCAATGAAAAAATCTTCACAAGGAGGAGTAGATCCATGGGATACTTCTGAGTATCTTAATATGTGGGTATGTAATATTGGTGGTGGAATTTTAGGATATGCACAGTTTCCAGGAGGTAGTGCATCTACCGATGGAGTTGTAATGAGTCCACAATATTTTGGTAGTTCAGATAAAGGATCAGGTTTTTACTTATCAGCTCCTTTTGACAAAGGAAGAACAACTACGCATGAAGTAGGTCACTTTTTAAACCTAAGACATATTTGGGGTGATGGAGGCTGTGGTGTTGATGATTTTGTTTCTGATACTCCAGAGTCTGACGCTGCAAATTATGGATGCTCAACAGGACACACATCTTGTGGTTCAGAGGATATGGTTGAAAATTATATGGATTACTCAGATGACTCTTGTATGAATTTATATACACTTGGACAAAAAAACAGAATGCGTGCTGTTTTAGAATCTGGTGGCGTACGTAGGAGCTTAGCATTATCTGATAAAACAGGAGGTTCTACTTCATGTACAGCAACTGTACCAACAGGAGTAACAGTATCTGGTGTAACTTCATCTGAAGCATCAGTTTCTTGGACAGTAGTTTCAGGAGCTACTTATGATGTAAGATACCGCCAAACAGGAACATCATCTTGGACAACTAATGCAGTTTCAGGAACATCAACATCTTTAAGCGGATTATCAGCTTTAACTCAATATGAAGTACAGGTGCGTAGTAAGTGTTCTGATGGATCAAACTCAGCGTATAGTGCATCTTCAACTTTTACTACTCCTGAAGTTACACTTTCTTATTGCTCCTCAAAAGGAAACAGTGTTTCTGATGAGTATATTGGAAGAGTACAATTAGGAACTATTGATAATAGCACAGGAGGAGGAAATGGATATTCAGATCATACAGCCATTTCAACAAATTTAGCAAAAGGAACTTCTCATACAATTACTATTACACCAATTTGGACAGGAACAGTGTACAATGAAGGATATGGTATTTGGATAGATTATAACCAAGATGGTGATTTTGCTGATGCCGGAGAAACAGTTTGGACAAAGGCACCATCAAAAGACACACCAGTTAGTACATCTTTTACAGTGCCAGCTACAGCTACAGATGGAGCAACAAGAATGCGTATAGTTTTAAAATATAATGCAACTCCAACGGCATGTGAAGCTTCATTTTCTTACGGTGAAGTAGAAGATTATACAGTAGTAATAGGAGCAGGAACAGCAGATACAACAGCACCAACTGTACCAACAAACTTAGCAGCTTCTAGTGTAACACAAACATCATTAACACTAAATTGGTCTGCTTCAACAGATAACGTTGGGGTAACAGGTTATGATGTTTATCAAGGAACAACAAACATAGGATCTGTAACAGCAACTACAATGAATGTAACAGGATTATCAGCTGCTACTGCCTATACTTTCTCAGTAAGAGCAAAAGATGCAGCAGGAAATGTTTCTGCTTCTAGTAGTGCAATAAACGTAACAACTTTATCAAACTCCGTTTCATACTGTGACTCAAAAGGAAATAATTCTTCGTATGAGTGGATTGATAACGTTGAGTTAGGAGGAATGACGAATGCAACTGGAAATAATGGAGGGTATGCAGACTTTACCTCTAAAACAGCAACATTGGCAGTTGGAAGTTCAAACCAAATGACTGTTAGCGCAGGATTTAATAGCTCTTCATATACAGAACATTGGGCTGTTTGGATTGATTTTAATCAAAACGGAACATTTGAGAACAGTGAAAAAGTCGTAACAGGATCTTCATCAAGTGCTAATAACTTAACATCTACGGTTGATGTTCCTGCAGGAGCCGCTTTAGGAACAACAAGAATGCGTGTTTCTATGAAGTATAACTCTGCTCAAACAGCGTGTGAAACATTTACTTATGGAGAAGTTGAAGACTACACTGTAAATATTGTTTCTAGTACAAGACAAAACCATTCAGCTAGTGTGAGTGGAGAAAGATTGGGCAATGAAAACAGTTTAGACTTCATGGCATACCCTAATCCAGCAGTAGACTTTATACAAGTAAAATTAGCTTCTAGGGCTGATAATATGACTTATAAAATTGTAAATACAATTGGTAGAGTAATGAAATCAGGTCGTTTAAATTCATCAAATATCGACGTTTCTAAACTAAATACAGGTATGTATATCTTAGAAGTTAATGATGGTCAAAAACTACTAACTACTAAGGTATTTAAAAAATAAATCTTACAAAAGCCTGAGTTATTTCTCAGGCTTTTTAATTAAAATCAATTAACTAAACCCTTCAAAAATGAAACACAATTATGCAAGAACTGTGTTTTTATCTGCTTTTCTATTCGCAGGAGTTTATACAATAAATGCCCAAGAAAATAGAGAGTTAAAACACCTTAAGTTCAACAAATCTTCAAAACTGTCTTTACAAAAGGCACCAGATTTAATTAGAAAAAAATTAAAGCTATTTAAAAATGATGGCTTACAAAAAATCCAATCAAATAGAGATGATTTAGGTTTTACACACGAGAAATTTCAACAAAAATTTAAAGGAATAAAAGTAGAATTTGCCACTTATACAGCCCACGCAAAAAATGGTGCTTTAATGAGCATGAATGGTGAGTTTTACGATGTTGGAAAGGTTAATATAAGCCCAAAATTATCCAAAGATCAAGCATTTCGAAAAGCTTTATCACACACAGGAGCAGAAAAGTATTTATGGGAATTTCCTGATGCTGCTAAAGAAATGGATAACTATAAAAAACCTGAAGGAGAGTTATTAATTCTTCCTAGAGAAGTTATAGGGAAAAAAGAAGCAAGGCTAGCTTATAAATTCGACATTTTTGCTACAAAACCGCTAAGCAGAGGGTATTTATACATAGATGCTCATACAGGAGAAACGTTATTTTATAACGCTATAATTAAACATGCAGATAAATTTGGTCATGTTGGAGAGTTTACTAAGCATGCTAAAAAAAGTAAAAAAGTAGCAGAAGCTATTACTACCACATTAGCATCAGGTACTGCACAAACTCGTTACAGCGGAACTAGAACAATAGAAACATCACTAAGTGGAGGGAATTACATTTTGAGTGACTCCGGAAGAAAAATCCATACAAGAGATGCAAAAAACCAAGCTCCAGGTTCTACTTATCCCTATGTTACAAATTATGACCAGTTTACTGATAATGATAATAATTGGACTACAGCTGAACATAGTGCAAATAAAGATGATGCAGCCTTAGATGCTCATTGGGGAGCTATAATGACATATGAGTACTTTTTACAAAAACACAATAGAAATAGCTATGACAACAGTGGAGCTCAAATTAGAAGTTATGTACATGTTGATACTAACTATGATAATGCCTTTTGGAATGGTTCGGTAATGTCTTATGGAGACGGTTCTTCTAACGGACAAGAAGGAAATGGAAACTTTGATGCGTTAACTTCTATTGATGTAGCTGCTCATGAAATAGGCCACGCAGTTTGTACCCATACAGCAAACTTAGCTTACCAAAGAGAATCAGGAGCTTTAAATGAAGCTTTTTCAGATATTTGGGGAGCAGCAGTAGAACATTTTGCTAAAGGGAATGGGAATGATTCAAACCCAGACCTTTCTGTATGGTTAATTGGAGACGAAATAGACAGGCGTAGTGGTTCTGCTGCTTTACGTTCTATGAACGATCCAAAATCACAAGGGCAACCAGATACTTACGGAGGAACTTATTGGAAGAACCCAAACTGTGGAACACCTACAAGATTTAATGACTACTGTGGAGTTCATACAAACTCAGGAGTTTTAAATAAATGGTTTTATTTATTAACTGTTGGAGGTTCTGGAACAAATGATGCGTCTGATACATACAATGTTACTGGAATTGGTATGGCAAAAGCTGCAAAAATAGCATATCGCACAGAAGCTAATTACTTATCAGCTAATTCAACATATGCTGACGCAAGAACAGCAGCAATTCAAGCAGCTACTGATTTATACGGAGCAAACTCTCAAGAGGTAATTTCTACAACAAATGCTTTTTATGCAGTTAATGTAGGAGAAGAATTTGTACAAACTTGTGCTTTAGCAGCACCAACAAACTTAAATTCATCAAATATTGGTGATAATGGATTTACAGTAACTTGGACGGCAGTTTCAGGAGCAGCTTCTTACGATGTTACCATTGGAGGAAATACAACAAATGTAGCAGGAACAACATTTAATGCTACAGGGTTATTAAGCGGAACAGAATATACTGTATCTGTAGCTGCTAAATGTACAGCAGGTGGAACAGGAACACCAGCAACATTAAATGTAACGACAACAGGTACACCACCACTTAATTATTGTTCTTCAAAAGGAAATAGTGTTGCTGATGAATATATTGAAAGAGTCCAATTAGGAAGCATAGATAACACTTCTGATGGTGGTGGTGGGTACTCTGATTTCACTACAATTTCAACTGATTTATCTATTGGTGAATCTAATACAATAACTATCACTCCTAAATGGACAGGTACTGTTTACAGTGAAGGTTATGGAGTATGGATTGATTATAATCAAGATGGAGATTTTTCTGATGCTGGAGAAACAGTTTGGACAAAAGCAGCATCAAAAGATACTCCTGTAAGTACATCATTTACAGTGCCAGCTTCAGCAACCGAAGGAACTACTAGAATGAGAATTGTATTAAAATACAATGCTACACCAACGGCTTGTGAAGCAACATTTTCTTATGGTGAAGTAGAAGATTATACAGTTAATATTACAAATGCTACACCAGATACAGAAGCACCAACAGCGCCTTCTTCAGTAACTGCATCTAATATTGAAGAAACAACAGCGACATTAAGTTGGACAGCGTCAACAGATAATGTCGGAGTAACTAGTTACGAGATATTTAATGGAGCTACAAGTGCAGGAACTGTTAGTAGTGGTACATCAATGAACTTAACTGGATTAACTGCAAATACTACATATAACTTTACAGTAAAAGCTAAAGATGCTGCAGGAAATGTTTCAGCAGCAAGTAATACAGCCACTTTTACAACCAAAGATGTATCTGTAGTAGAATATTGTACTTCTCAAGGAAACAATTCTTCTTACGAATGGATTGACAGAGTTTCTATGGGAGGAGTTGATAACACTACAGGAAATGATGGTGGTTATAAAGATTATACAAACTTAACTATGAATGTAGCCCAAGGAGCTAATCGACTATATGTGAGTGCTGGATTTAATAGCTCTTCTTATACCGAGTACTGGAAAGCATGGATTGACTACGATAAAGATGGTGTTTTTGAAGATACAGAAGTTGTGTTAAGTGGTTCTTCATCAAGTGCAGGAGATATTTATGAAGACTTTACAATACCATCGAATGTTTCAGGAACTACAAGACTCAGAGTTTCTATGAAGTACAATAGTGCTCAAACGGCATGTGAAACATTTACTTACGGTGAGGTAGAAGATTATACTGTTAACATTTCTTCTGGCTCTTCAGTAACTACAATAGCTGGTTTTGCAGCAAATATTAATGGAGAAGCAATAGGAAATGAAGAAAGTTTAGACTTACTAACATATCCTAATCCAGCAGCAGATTTTGTACAAGTAAAACTAGCTTCAAAAGCAGAAAAAATACATTATAAACTTATAAATACTGTGGGTAAAGTAATAAAAGAAGGTCGTTTAAAATCTTCTAATCTAGACGTTTCAAAATTAAATACTGGAATGTACATTTTAGAAATAAATGACGGACAAAAACTACTCACAACAAAACTGTTTAAAAAGTAAGTTTTAAAAACATTAAAGAAAAACAAAAGTCTGAGTTTTTACTCAGGCTTTTGCTTGTTTTAAATTGTAAATACCATTGAGAATAAAATCTTTGACTTAGCTAGGGGTGGCTGAACTATTAAAGTTGGTTTATAAAGGGTTAAAAAATGAGTCTATTCAAAAAGGTAAGAGACGAAGAAAAGGTAGTATTATAAAAGAGCTAGGAAATAAAAACTTAATTATTTAATTAAATTAATTCAAATGAACAAAAAGTTTAAATTTCTGATTGGAGGGCTGTCTGTTGCAGCAGTTTCAATTATTGGTTCAGATTATCTTAAAAAGCAAGATGTTGCTGATAAACTGGCCGAACAACGTAAAGTACATAGTACTTTTTTAAAGGAAAGTCCTTTGAATGAATCGTTAAAATGGGGGAAAAAAGAAAGAAAACTTAGAGGATTACCACCCAATAGGTATTTCGATCAAATGCAATTACTTACCATGAACCCAGCTACAGGAAAAATGGAAGATGGAAGTCTAGCAGGATTGAGAGAAGATCTGTTAAAAAAACGAGCACAACAAAAAAACCCAGGAGACAATGGAAACTCTTGGACAGAAAGAGGGCCTAATAATGTAGGAGGCCGTACAAGAGTCGTTTTATTTGACCCAAATGATGCTACAAACAATACTGTATATGCTGGTGGAGTAAGTGGTGGTTTATGGAAAAATACAGACATCAGTAATGCGAATTCGCAATGGACAAGAGTACAAAACGTACCAGGAAACTTATCTGTTACGTCTATCACTGTAGATCCAAGAAATTCTAACAGATGGTATGTAGGTACAGGAGAACAATATACAGCAGGAGACGTAGTAGGAAATGGTGTTTATGTAACTACCGATGGTGGTACAACATGGAATGCAGTTAATATACCAGCAGCTGGAGAAGCAATTATTAATCACAATGCAAGTAATGTTTTCTTATCAGGAATTCATTATGTTAACGATGTATTAGCATGGGATAATGGAGCTTCAACAGAATTATTTGTTGCAGTAGGAGCACATGTGTATGGAGATTCTTCTAGTCCTAGAAATTGGTTAGGATTACAGTCTGCAGGGTTGTATCGTTCTACAGATAATGGGGCTACATGGAACAGAATAGAATCTGCTAACATGAAGTATGCTTTTGGAGGAAGAGACTATTATTACATAGCTAATGATTTAGAAGTAAGTGCAAATAATACACTATGGATGGGAACTATTGGTTCTGCTTTAGGTCAAGGCGGAGGTAGAGTGTTTAGCTCTACAAATGGAGGTACTTGGACAGAAGCAGCTGCATCTCCATTAACTGAATCTAATAGAGTAGAAATTGAACCTTCTGCTACCGATGCAAATAAAATTTACGCATTAACACAAGGTACAACAAGTACAGCGCCTGTTCATATTTATAAAACAACCAATGCTTTTTCAACAGCAAGTGCAACATCGTTACCGAATGATGCAGATACTGGAATTGCGGCGAACGATTTTTGTCGTGGACAAGCATTTTATGATTTAGTAATTGAAACAGATCCAACAAATGACAACATAGTATATGTTGGAGGTATTGATTTATTTAAAACGACAAACGGAGGTTCTTCTTGGTCTCAGTTATCACACTGGTATGGAGGTTTTGGTCACCAAAATGTTCACGCAGATCAACATTCAATGGCTTTTGGAAATAATGACTCTTCTAAAATATTATTCGGAAATGATGGAGGAATCTATTATTCAGGAAATGCAGGAAGTACAATTAGTGTAAGAAACAAAGGCTATAATGTAACTCAGTTTGTAAAAGCAGGAATTGGTCCTGATGGCGCAGGAGATGTTAATGGAATTTTTAGTGCGGGTGCTCAAGACAATGGAACACAAGCATTCAGAAATGCAGTAGCAGGAATTAATAGTTCAACTGAATTAAGTGATGGTGATGGGTTCTATACCTTTGTTGATAAAGATGGAGACTATATGATTGCAACCTATGTAAATAATGTAATATATAGGTTTAGCTTACCTTGGAACGGATTAGGTAGACGACAAGGAGGAGCAACAACATTATCAAGCGATCAAAATACGGGAGACTTTGTAAACCCTATGGGATACGATAATGATGCAAACCGTCTATTATCAAACGCTTCAACAAGTTCTGCGAAGTCAATTTTGAGTATTAATGTAGCATCAAATTCAAAAGGAAATATTACAAACGCATTATTAGATGCAAGCCCAACTGCTTTTCAAGCATCTCCTTTTACAAATAATGCATGGTTTGTAGGATTAGCGAATGGTAAACTATTAAAGTTAACGAATGTTACAAATTCTAGTGCTACATGGTCAAATATCAATACACCTTTTGTTGGTTCAGTATCTTCAGTAAGGTTTGGAGCTACAGAAAATGATATTTTCGTAACGATACATAACTATGGAGTAACGAGTGTTTGGGCTACTTCAGATGGAGGAGCAAATTGGGTGAGTAAAGAAGGAAACTTACCAAATATTCCTGTAAGAGATATTTTACAAAATCCATTAGATAGAACAGAAGCTATTTTAGCAACACAATTAGGAGTTTGGTCAACATCTAACTTTAATGATGCAAACCCTAATTGGAATCAAGCGTATAATGGAATGAGCGATGTTAGTGTTACTTCATTTGATTACTGGAACGTAAGTGGAGATCATGTTACTAACAAAGTAATTGCTTCTACTTATGGTAGAGGAGTATTTACAGGCTCATTTACAAGTAATGCAGCTGCCGATACAGAAGCACCTTCTGCTCCAACTAATTTAGCTGCGAGTTCTATAACAGCAACAAGTTTAACGTTAAATTGGACAGCATCAACAGATAACGTAGGTGTTATAGGATATGATGTATACCAAGGAGCAACCAAAATAGGAAGCTCAACAACAACTTCATATAACGTAACAGGTTTAACAGCAAGTACAGCATATACATTTACTGTAAAAGCAAAAGATGCTGCAGGAAATATTTCAGCAGTGAGTAATACAGCAAATGCTACTACCACAGCAGCAACAGTTACGTATTGTACGTCTAAAGGAAATAGCGTTTCAGATGAGTATATTGGGAGAGTTCAGTTAGGAAGTATCGATAATTCTTCAGGAGGAGGAAACGGATACTCTGACCATACTTCAATTTCTACCGATTTAGAAAAAGGAAAATCAAACACAATTACAATTACTCCAAAATGGACAGGAAATAGTTATGACGAGGGGTATGGAGTTTGGATTGATTACAACCAAGATGGAGATTTTTCTGATGCCGGAGAAACGGTTTGGACAAAAGCTAAATCGAAAGATACTCCTGTAAGTGCATCATTTACAGTGCCTAGTTCAGCGATGGATGGAGCTACAAGAATGAGAATTGTTATGAAGTATAATGCAACACCAACAGCTTGTGAGGCATCATTCTCTTACGGTGAAGTAGAAGATTATACAGTAAATATTACAGCTGCTGTAGCAGATACTCAAGCACCAACTGCACCTAGTAGTTTAGCTTCATCAAACGTTGCACAAACTACACTAACTTTATCTTGGACAGGATCAACAGATAATGTAGGTGTTACAGGATATGATGTATATCAAGGAGCAACTAAGTTAACAACTGTTACAACAACATCTTACAACGTAACAGGATTAACCGCTAATACAGCTTATACATTCTCTGTAAAAGCAACAGATGCAGCAGGGAATATTTCTGCAGCAAGCAATACAGTAAATGTTACTACATTAGATAATGTTGTTACTTATTGTGCTTCAAAAGGAAATAGAGTTACTTATGAATGGATAGATTATGTTTCTTTTGGAGGAATGACGAATACTACTGCTGCAAATGGAGGATATGGTGACTTTACTAGTAAAACAGCAACAGTTACTCAAGGAACAACCAATCAAATTATTGTAAGTGCAGGATTTAGTGGTTCTTCATATACTGAGTATTTTACCGTTTGGATTGACTACAACCGTAATGGAACTTTTGAGGCTAGTGAACAAACTTCTTTAGGTTCGTCTAGTACAGCAGCAAACAGATCAGCTAATATCTCTATTCCAGCAGATGCGTTATTAGGACAAACAAGAATGCGTGTTTCTATGAAATATAACGGAGCATCAACAGCTTGTGAAACTTTTGCAGATGGAGAGGTAGAAGATTATACAGTGAATATTGTTAATTCATCATCTTCAGTAGCAGTCTCAGGTACAAGTGATGAGTTTGCTGAACCATTAGATAAAGAAGCAAAATCAAGCTTAACAGCATATCCAAATCCAGCTGTAAGTAATGTTACTGTAAAATTTGGAAGCAACGAAAATGTAAGTTATAAAATAACAAATACAATTGGTAGAGTTGTGTTAACAGGTAAAACAGTTAATGGTACTGTAAATGTTTCTAACTTAAAAATGGGAATATATTTATTAGAAGCAAATGATGGTAAAAAATCAGAAACCATTAAGTTAATGAAGAAATAAAAGCATTTCTTTTAATTATAATAAAACCCGAGCAATTGCTCGGGTTTTTTGTTTCTTTGCATAAAATTATAGAGAATGAATTACCTATCAGTAGAAAATATAGCAAAATCGTATGGTGAAAAGGTCTTGTTTGAAGATATTTCTTTTGGAATTAATAAAGATCAAAAAATAGCCTTTGTTGCTAAAAATGGTAGCGGAAAAACCTCTATTTTAAACATTATTGCTGGAAAGGGTACACCAGATGAAGGACAAGTTATAAGCAGAAAAGGAATTAATATTGCTTATTTGGCGCAAGACGATGACTTGAACCCAGATTTAACCATTGAAGAAACGATTTTTTCTACAGAAAACACTATTCTGCCAATTATTCAGCAATACGAAAAAGCATTGCAAAATCCTGATGATGCAGAAGCATATCAAAAGGCATTTGAATTGATGGAGCAACACAATGCATGGGATTTCGAAACACAATACAAACAAATTTTATTCAAGTTAAAACTTGATGATTTATCACAAAAAGTAGGAAATCTTTCTGGAGGACAAAAGAAGCGATTGTCGTTAGCAATTATTTTAATTAATAAACCTGATTTATTAATACTAGATGAACCAACAAACCATTTAGATTTGGAAATGATTGAATGGTTAGAAGCCTTTTTTGCAAAAGAAAAAATTACGTTGTTTATGGTTACGCACGATCGTTATTTTTTAGAGCGAGTGTGTAATGAGATTATTGAATTAGACAACGGAAAACTATATAAATACAAAGGAAACTATTCGTACTATCTTCAAAATAAAGAAGAACGAATGGCTTTAGAAGCCACAAATTTAAGTAAAGCTAAAAGCTTATTTAAAAAAGAATTAGATTGGATGCGTCGTCAACCAAAAGCCCGTACAACCAAATCTAAATCACGTATTGACGACTTTTTTGAAATAAAAAAGAAAGCACATCAACGTAGAAAAGAACACGAAGTTCAGTTAGAAATTAACATGGAGCGTTTAGGAAGCAAAATTGTAGAGCTTCATAAATTAAAAAAGAACTTTGGAGATAAAGTTATTTTAGATGGATTTGATTACGTTTTTAAAAGAGGAGAACGTATAGGAATTATTGGGAAAAACGGAACAGGAAAATCCTCTTTCTTAAATATGTTAACAGGTAAAATTCCTGTTGATGGTGGAAAAGTAATTGTAGGTGAAACGGTAAAGTTTGGGTACTACACTCAAAAAGGAATTCAAATAAAAGAAGGTCAAAAAGTAATAGAAGTTATTAAAGAGTTTGGAGAAGAAATTCCGTTAACTAAAGGAAGAAGAATTTCTGCAGCTCAATTATTAGAACGTTTTTTATTCGACCGAAAAAAACAACATGATTTTGTAGAGAAGTTAAGTGGAGGAGAGCAAAAGCGTTTGTATTTATGTGCGGTGTTAATTCAAAACCCTAACTTTTTAATTCTAGATGAGCCTACCAACGACTTGGATGTAGTAACGTTAAATGTGTTAGAAAGCTTCTTATTGGATTATCCCGGAAACTTAATGGTAGTATCGCACGACCGTTATTTTATGGATAAAATAGTAGACGGTTTATTTGTTTTTAAAGGAAATGGAGAAGTAGAAAACTTTCCAGGAAATTACTCAGATTACAGAGCATATGAAAGCTCTTTACCACCAGAACCTAAGGAAGAGAAGAAAGTAGCTGAAAAGCAAGAAAAAATACCACAGAAAGGGAAGTTAAGTTATAACGAAAAACGAGAGTTTGGTCAATTAGAAGTAGATATTGAAAAGTTGCAAAAAAAGAAAGCAAAATTAGAAGCGCAATTCACCAACGGAGAAATAACGATGGATGATATCAATGAAAAATCCCTAGAGCTACAAGAGGTTATAGAGAGTTTAGAAGAAAAAGAAGAACGTTGGTTTGAGCTTTCGATGAAGTTAGAAGGAGAATAGGTTGATATTACACCTTTATAATATCAATTTCATTAACCAAAGGTTTATTTAAAAAGCGTAATAACAACTGAGCTACCGCTACGGTATCTCGTTCACAATACTCAACAATACGAGATAGATTTTTTTCTTGGTAATACACATTAGCAACTTCACTTCCATCGATATCTTGTTTGGGTGATGGAATTCCTAAAATAGCAGTCAGTAATTTTAAAGAAGTGTAGTGCTTATAATCGCCAAATTTCCATAAATCCATCGTATCTAAATGCGGAACCTCCCAAGGTTTTTTACCAAATAAATTGAGTTTATTAGGCAATTCAATTTGATTGATAATCATACGTCGTGCGATATACGGAAAGTCAAAAAGTTTATTTATTAGTATGTTGCATATAAATAAATATAAAACAGTATGTTAAAGGCAAAATATATAAGAGTTAGTACAAAAGAACAGAATATTGAAAGGCAAATAGAAAACAATTACACACTTTATATTGATGAAGTTTCTGGTTTAATCCCTTTTAGAGAAAGAAAATCTGCTAAAAAACTAATTGCAGATATTAAAATGAAGAAGGTTAATTTAGTTGTTATACAATCTATTGATAGATTAGGGAGAGACATATTTGATATACAGAAACAATTAAATTGGTTTATAGAAAATGGAGTTCAAATATTTTGTGAAAACATACAAATGTATTTGTTAAATAGTGATGGTTCAATTAATCTTATAACTAAACTAATAATTGATTTACTAAGCTCTATTTCTAATCTTGAAATTGAAGCTATCAGGGAAAGACAATCTCAAGGCATTAAAATTGCAAAAATTAAAGGAGTATATAAAGGAAGGAAATTAGGAGCTGTAATGAGTAAAGAGAATTATCTTAAGCGGCATAAGGATATTATATCATTATTAAATGATGGAATATCTATTTCTAAAACATCAAAACTTACAGGTAAAGCATATACAACTGTTAAGCGTGTGAAAAAAGCTTTAAGTACATAAAAATATCCATAAGGCATACAAAAAGAGCAAAGGAGATTTAATTGAATTCGTAAAAACATACAATGGTTCTTTATTAGAGTTTCAGGAGTATGTTAAAGAAAATTATCCATCGATAGATGCAGATAAGTTGACACAATTATAAGGTAAGGCATCTTAGTTGATAGCCTTACCTTACAGATATTATAACCTAAATTGTTATATCAGATTTATAAAAAAGTTAACAAAAATATGTTTCTAAAGAGTTTTTTTTAAAAAAACCATTCTTATTTTTAATCTTCCTATAAAACAATATAAATCAAACATTTAATCATTTTACCTGAAACAATTAAAATTAGGCTGTTTTAAACAGTAATATTTTTACTATAAACAAATCAATGATTTCAAAATATTATAGCTTAAATCCACTTATTTTTAACCTTATTTTACTCGTATAATGGTATCTTAGCTTAGTAAAATTATACTACTATCTATTTCCTTTTGAAAAGAAAAGTAATATTAATATTAAATAGTTATGAAACAGGTTGGATTACCCATTCCTATAAGACAAGGTGTTTTGAAATATATTGAAAATAAATTCAATAATGGAAAAGTTTTACCATATGAATACAGAGCCAAGGGTAAAGAAGAGAAAATAAAGTCTAATCTCCAAAAAGACTTAGTCATTTATTTAATTTTCTACTTGATAAAGTATACTGAAGAGGAAGGGCACGGCATTTATTTAAACTCTAAGAATCTAAAAAAGAACTTCCTATATGACTACAAACCTTATTTAAGTTTTTTGGAAGACCTTGATTTTATCATTCTTGGAAAAAAGTATATTGTTGGTAATCGATCTAATTTTTATGGGTTAACGAATACTTTTTATGATTTAGATTCAAAATATATAACTTATCAAATAACTAATGTAAACTTATTAAAGAAACTAAATGGAATAGGTCTAACTGAAGAACAAATTTTAAACAATGAATTTTGTAAAAGAGAACGTAATCATTTAGTAAAAAGTTTTGATGAAAACTTAAAAATTGACCTAGCAAAAGCTCTTGAGGAAATAAAAAATCTTAATAAACAATTAGTGGATTTTAATAGTATAACTATCTATCAATATCAAAGTCAAGTATGGAGTTATAATATAAAAAAAAACACAGATAACAGGCTACATACTATAATAACTAGGACAAATAAAAAACTACTAAAACATATAACTTATAGAGGTAAAAGACTGGGCGAAATTGATTTTAAAACAAGTCAACCATTATTTTTATTTTTGATGCTAAAAAGTGTTTTTGAAAAACCTTATAATAATGTTATTAACACATTTATATCCAAAAAACTAGGTGCTGAGCTAATTAAAAAATTAAAAGATAATGGTATTAATTTAGATGAACTAAATGAATTTGGTAACATTATAATCAATAAAGATATTTATCTACATGTAGCTGAGAATATAAAAATCAACCCCAAAACAGACCTTGGTTTTTACTATATAGATAAATCTAGTAAAGAATTTTCTGAAAAATATTTTGATACTAAAAGAGACTTAATAAAAAATGTGGTGATGAGAAGTCTTTACAATGGTAAAGGAGATGAGGTGTATGAGTTCAGAAAACTATTTCCATCAATTTTTGATTCAGTGAATATTATAAATAAATATAAAAAGGTGTCTCAATCTAAAAATAACTTATCTCATTTTTTACAGAGTTTCGAAGCTCATGTTATTTTAGATTTGATAGCTAAAGAGGTTGACTGTAGGTTTAAGAAAATTCCATTGTTCTCAAAGCATGATTCATTAATAACATACAACTCCATAATAGATGAAGTACAAAATTTTGTTATAAGTAGATTTAAATATTATTTTAATATAGAAAATGATAGGCTAATCACTAAAAAAAGTTGGTGATTGTACAAAAAGAACACTAAAATAATATAGAATATAATTTATAGATATAACATAATATTTTACCTATACTATATATGTGGCGTGTTTATGAATAATCGTTTTCAAATTGTTATTTTTTAGGGTAGTATAACTTTAAGATTTTTTACCACAAAATATCAGTAATTTAGGGTATACATTATTATATTTTCTTATTAATATTTAAAGTATACCCTAAATTATTACTAAAGTAAGATTTTATCAAACAATTCTAAACTAATCTCAAAATACTCTTTATCTAATTTCTCTTTAGAATAACCACATTCAGTGGGAAGTTTGAATCTAACAACAGGTTTTCCATCTATAACTTGTGAATTATAACTTAAGCAATAATCTTTATAGGTAGTGTTTTGTAATAAGTTTTGAATCTTAAATAATATATTTTCAGTGTTATATGAGTAATTTCCTCCTAGTGAGTTATACTTATCTGTAATAAAACCTTTAAGTTTTGTTCTAATTTCATAAGTAACACCATCTTGTTTACTTATTCTATTTTTTAAATTCAAGTATTGATTTTTTCCTAGTATGAAAACATGGGTTTGATTCTCTTTAATCCAGTCTTTTTTAATGTATGGATATTTGTACTCACCACTTAATTTTTCATAAATGAATACATAATATTCTTTTTGATTATAATTCAATTTTGAAAATTGAATCCATTTAAAATTTTGGGATAAATGACTAACCCAAAAAGATTCTACCTTTTGATAGTCTATAGCATTTCTATTTTCTACCCATTGATTTGTTTTATAACTCAAGCACCAACCTTTTGCTTCGACAATTTTCTCTGAGTTTTTTACAAAAGTTAATCTTTCTTGATTTTTCCTACTTTGTGCATTTGAAGTTATAGTTAATAAAAAAACTACTGTAATACATAAATTGATTCTCATAATTTATTTTTTAATTATTTATTGCAAAAGTAATAAAAATGCCGAGTAAACAATCCCTTGTTAACACGGAATAGTATTCATATTGACGGCTAAATAAATTAGGTATGGCAGTTAATAAGAAGAAACCTCATCCAGAGGTGTTAAAATTTGGAGAAACCATCTTTAAACTTAGAAAAGAACGAGGGCTTTCTCAAATGGATTTAGGAGCTTTGTTAGGTATTGATAGAGAGAATATTAGGAAATACGAAAAAGGCTTACAGGAGCCCAGATTGAGAACCATAATTAAATTTGCAGAAGCCTTTCAGATTGATTTTAATGAGTTATTAGGAATAAAAGAAAGGAGGTAAATATTTAAATTCTAATTTTAGTCTTCCCAAATTATACTTAAGGCTTTGTTTTTATAAGTTATACAATGTTCATAAAATTTTTGCTGTATGTTGTCATCTTTAACGTATTTAAAGCAATCGATAGCCCATATTTCTTCAGTTTTAAAAACTTCAGTATCTATGTTAAGAAAATACTCGCCAATTACTGTATTTTTAGGAACAATATCATCGTTTATTAAATACTTATAAGGAAAGTCATCACTATAATGTGTCCATTTTACCTTACCACTTTCCGCAAAAATTATGAATAAAGGGTGTTCGCCAATACTTGCATATCTAAACGCGCATGCAGTTCTACTTACATTATACTCTTCTTTAAGAGAATCAATTAATTGGATATCAAATTTCTTATTGAATATATCTTTTTTGAATCTTTCCTCTGGCATTAACAGACAAGAGGCAAAATAATCAGCTTCTCTTTCTATTTTGTTATATTGTTTATTATTTGTAAAAGAAGGATGTGGTTCTAATAAACCTTGAGTTAAACCTATTCTATGTGAGTCTATAAAATAATGTCCTAATTCATGCGCAGTCGTAAATCGACCTCGTGGTGAGTTTATCTTATTCCCATTATCCTTATTAATATGTATAGAAAATGAATCATTGTGAAATAAAGTCATACCATCAAAAGTATTTCTCCCATAATTATCATAATAGATGTCTAAAGATTCATCTTCAATGATTTTTTCTAAAGGAGTAATTTTACTATTATATTGTAGAGCAATAAACTCAGCTAGCTTTTTTATTTGACTTCTTGAGCTACTTACCATCTTTACCTTTCTGATGATTCTTTTTCATTTTATCTATAATATGTTGAGGTATTTTCTTTTGCCCCTTTCTTGCAACCATTTTTAATGTTTCTATTTCCTCATCCATTGGATCAATTTTTAGATTAAAGACTTTGATTTTTCTAACGACTTTATTATTTATTATAGAACTAACATCTATTGATTTGTCTTCTAGTTCATATGGATAATTTTCATAAAGCTTTTCAAAACGGTCTAGTTGCTTATCAGACACGGGGTATAAAAAACCTAACGATGAAAGCCAATCATCTAGATTTTCATTTGTCACCTTTCCTATATGATTCTTACCTATTGCCATTTAAATCATTTATATAACTTTTTACTTGTTCTACAGCCTCTTTCTTATAAACCCTTATTGAGTTTTGGGTTAATTGAAGTTGTTCTCTTAATTTAGCGGATAACTTTCTAGGAATATTTTTCCCTTGTCTTTCATATGCTTTATAGGTAAGGTAAATAATTTTATGTTTTGGAGTTAACCTACTCAAAGCACTTTCTATTACTTCGAATCTAATTCTAAGATCTCTTTTTGCTTCTACATTTATTATACCCTTATGTTCTAGTAAACCATCTATATCATTTATTAAAGATAAGTCTTCTTCTTCATCTGGTTGAGCACAAGTATCATTATCTTTTAACATTACCAGTTGAGTCCAGAGAATACGAATCATCCATTTAATTATAGCTTTATTGACGTTTTTAACTCTAGCTTGTTCTAGTTTAAAAGTCGGGTATTTCCATACTCTAGCAAATGTGCAGTTAGCCAGTTCGAGTGCAACAGTAGCACTATAATTAAACTTATTAGCATAAATTTCTGCTTTTCTAATAATGCTTCTTTCAAATCGTAAACAAAATTCCGTAAAAGCTTTTTCAGCTTCTTTAGGAAACTCCTCTTTCCAAGAAATATACTCTAAAAGCTCAATACTTGGGGTGTTTCTAAAATCTACTTCTTCAATTTCAATTGTTTTCATCTATATACCTAAAAGCGTTAGTAACGGATTTAGTATGTATATGAGAGTGACTCTCATAAGTTTAAATCAGCTAGTATTTAGACTGTTAAAATAAAGAAAATTTGGTTTAAAAGCATGAGGGGAAACCGTAAAATGACTAAGTCTTTCGGTCAATATATGTGAGAGACATATTATTAATTTAAAACTTTAGATAAAATGGCTACAAATCCACCAAAAGATAGTAGTAGAAAGGGAGCAGTAAGAGATCGCTCTCAAGTTTTTAATCCAAAGACTAATAAGTGGGTTAAAAGAGATTCTAACACAGGAAGGTTTATGGATGTTAAGACATCAAGTGACAAACCTTTTAAAGGTGTTAGAAAAGAAAAGTGATAGTATAATCTTTATTTATACTCGTCCAAGTTTCTAGGTCGATAAGTTAGGAGCAACCTAAATAAATTATAGTTGATGAAAAAGAACATCATTATTTCAGAAAATAAGGTGAGCGTATGCCATAATAACAACTGTTTAAATATCAAAGGTGAAAATGCAAAAATTGTAACCTTTGGTATTGCTTTATTCTTAGTTGTTTCGGGGATATCTACTTTATTAGAGGCTTCAAAGTAAGCCAAAGGTTAAAGCCCCATAAGGGGCTTGTTAAATAAATTATTAATATTTAAAAATTAAAATAATGACTTACGAAGTTGGCTCAAGAGAGCATTTTTATTATTCAGAATTATCTCCAAGTGATAATGGAGTAAAGGTTAAGGACGCCTTAAAATTAATCGAAAATAGTCCTTATTATGATGAAGTTTATGAAAGCATGAGAATTAAACCTATTGAGAATGAGTTTATCCCAATAAAAGGAGCAACGAGTCTTATTAAGCTTGTTATGCAAATGGATAAAAGGTTCACAAAATTTGATATAACATCTAAATTAAAAGATGTCAAATGTAGCGGTTTATTGGATACAAAAAATGCAGTGTTAGAATTTTCAAACGTAGAAGACATTGAAGCTCTTAAAATAACAGGATCTGATATTTTTAAAGCTACTACAAGATATTCTGTTAAATCTGATTACCTAGATAAAATTTATAATGCTGATAAGTATTTAAACTATTGTCACAATAGAGGTTATGAGGAGTTTATTAAGGAAAGTTTAGAGTACATAGAAGAGAACAATGAAGATTCTGAATTGGATAAGCAGTTTAGATTATTGAAAAGCAGAAGCAATGATTGTTATGTTAGAGCTATAACCTCAGTTGATAGTTATAAAGATTATAATATTAGGTTTTCTGTGTTTATTGCTTTGATATCATTATACAGATTAACTAAAAGCCATAAAGAAGAATACTATGTTAGATATTCTAGTGCAAGTGAGTCAGATATAAGAGTAGTTTTTAGAAGAAATGAAAGAAAGAAGGTTACTAATGGTATTGAAGTTGGTTTTGAATTAGAACTAGTAAACGATGAGATTAAGAGAGAGGCGGTTAAGTTTAATGGGTTGTTTAGTATTGTATATGATAACACTAAAACAGTCTCTTTAAAACCAGATATTAATGCAAAGATTATTAATTTTTCACATAAAATAGGTGTAAAAAAAGTAGCTAACTTACTTAAAGGTTTACCTGAGGCAATTGATGAATTTATAGCAGTAATGTATAATGATATTAAGTTTGTCAATAAGTCAAAATCACCCGAAGAATTAAAAAAATATTTATACCTTAAAGTGAAAAACTCTAAGCAAAAGGAGTTTAGAGAGAAGTATAAAAAAGAGGTTCAAAAAATGATTGAAGAAGAGAATGTAAACACCTTCTATCAGTTATTAGATTTAATGAATAAAGTAGATTTATTGATTGATGATTCAGATATTAAAGCTAAAGATTATTGGAAATACAAACTGTATGAAGTTCTTGTAAAAGGAAAAAGAGATAGTCAATAAGTTATCCAACTAATTAAAACTACTAAAAAAATGGAATTACTTAATCTGTTTTTACTATTAAAAAATGCGTGGCAATAGACCCTTATTGTCACGTGTTTTCCCCTTATGACATATTAGTTCCTAAGCTACCAATACCTTTAATTTTGTCTTTATACTCTTTAGAGTTGAAATAATCTTCGACCTCTAAATTATATCTAGGATTTTGATGTTCATATATTAAAGCTTCTAAATCTGTATCACTAAAACAGCGTTTAGTTATTATTCCTGTTTTAAATGGGCTATCAAATTTAACATCTTTTCCTTTATTTTTTCTCTTAATCCAACCTAATTCAGTTCCATTTATTTTAGGTATTTTGTATTTAACTACATCTTGTATGTTAATAATTACAAAGTTTTCGTCTACTTCAACACATTCTAGTATATCTTGAATTTGAACTTTGAAAGTCTTTAAATCGTTACTAAAGTGTTTGGGTTTTGATTTTAAAGCTTTTTTAAAAGAGTTGTTTTTTTCTAAGCAATTATTTAATTTAAGTTCTATGGTTTTTAATTGCTTTTCATAGTTATCATTGGTTTTTTCGTAAATAACCTCTTTAACTTTCCCTTTAAGGAATCTATCATAGTTTTGTAATTGAGCAGATTCAGTTGTTGACTGTTGTATCTTCAGGTCTTCAATATATTTAAGGTTTTCTGCTATTTTATTTTGTAAATCTTCTTTAAATTTTTTGTCGTTAACTTTTTCAGTATGTTTTTCAACAACATATCTAATCATTTGGAAAAGCCAAGGTCTATTAACACTAATACCAGAGCATTTTTGACTACATTTATAAAGGTTTGAACGACTTTTAGGGACAATGTATTGATATAATGGTTTACTGCAGTTGTAGCACTCAATTTTGCCTTCTAATATATTCTCATAAACTCTGTGTCGTTTAGTAAAAACTTTTCTACTGTTTAGAAACTTATTTGCTAATTCCCATTTTTCTTTACTTACAATTGCATCCACCTTTATAATTTCTCCTAAATACATTCTTTCGCCTTTGTAAAACGGGTTTTTGATAATACCACTTATAGTTTTTGAGTTTATGTTAGTACCGAACTCTTCTTTTATTTTTTTTGAGATAAAATATAAAGTAGTGTTTTTAGATGCCATTTCGTACATCCTCCTTACAATTGGAGCTTGATTTTCATCTATAATAGGTCTTCCATCTTTTCCTTTTTTATAACCTGTTATTTTATCACTAAAAGCTAAACCCTTTTTTGCACTGGCTAATAACCCTCCTTTAATTCTCTTAGATAACAACCTGTTTTCATTTTCAGCCATACTACCTAAAATAGATATTATAATACTAGATTCAGGACTTTTTAAACCATTTTCATCTAGTGTTGAAAGATTTAAGTCCATGAAATGAATATTTACCCCTAATTGAGAAAAATCTTCTATAATACTCTGAACTTCATGGTTTTTTCTGCCTAACCTAGAAACCTCATGAACTAGAAGGTTTTTAACGTTGTTATTATCATCTAATAAAAACTTCTTTAATTTTTTGAACCCTGTTCTTTCGTTAATGTTAGACTTAGTAGCAGAAATTTTATCTTCAAAAAATTTTACAATTTGTAAGTCTTTTTTTTGGGAGAAACTTTTTAATTCATCTTTCTGTCTATCTACATCCTGGTCTTTTGAGGACACTCTAACATATGATACCGCTAAGCTTTTCATTTTTAAAAAATTAATATAGCAACGAAGTTAATATTTTTATGCTAGATATAAATATTTTTGGATAATTCTTTACCGTTGTGTGCACATAAAAGATGGTTTGGATGATTAAAGTGTGTGTCTAACAAATTTTTAAAATCAACCAAAAGCTTGTGTTCATTATCACCATAAAAAGAGGTAACTCGAAGTTGGTTTTCACCTTTACGTTCTACAAAATACCCGACTGAAATACAGATTATTTTCCCAAACTCAGCCCAAATACCAGCTCGATGGTAAAACTCTTCAGGAGTAAATTCATCTTTACGTTGATATTGTGTTTTTAAAGCATACAACTCTTTCATTTCAGGAGATAAATCAGCAAACAATTCTACTTCAGGAACGGTTTCAATATCTAAAAACAAGATGTTTTGTAAGTTGATTTTATTCAGCATTTTTTTCTTTGATTAAGGCGTAAATATCAGCGTTAGATAAATAATTTTCGGTAGCACCATCATCTATTTTTGACAAGCTAATACTTTTGAAAATAAACTTTACACTTAGTGTTTTAAAATGCTGTTCAATAGTCATTAAATTAGGTGATATATTATGGTTTTTTTGTTGAGCCTTAAGTTTTTTTATCATTTCAGAACAATTAACTTTCCCTATTAAGATCTCATTTTTAGTTATTTCAACAATATTTGATTCTTTACTTAAAGAAAAATGATATCCATTTATAGAATTTTGTTTTTTATATCTGTTGATATAAAGTTTCTTTAAAATATCGTAGTTTTTAATGTTAATAGCATTATTTTCATCAATACTATAGTAATGATTTGTATAGGGGTGAGTTACATTATCAGTTACTTTTATATCTAAACTATCCATTAATCTATTTTGTAATTGCCAACGACTATCAGTTTTAAAAGTTGTTTTTGGGTTATAACCTAAGATGTTCTTTACTTTATGCAATTCATGTTTATTGTTTAAGTATCTAATAATAGAACGAAGTTGATTTTTCTTTTCAAACGTGGTAGAAAAGTTATCTTTTTTAATATCAGTATATACCTTTTCAAATCGAAGAAGTTGACTTTTAGTTGATACCGAAAAAACGCCCCAAAACCCAAAAGAAACTAGAAAAGTAATAAGAGCCAAACTAAAAGGAAATATCTTAATTTTTTTACGTTTACTAAAAAGTATGTAGAGGCACATGGCTAAAATCCAACAAGCTAAAACAAATACGAAATAACGGTTTTCGGTGATACCATATTCATTAATACGTCTAAAAATGGCAATAAAAAGTAAAACAATTAACGGTAATAATAAATAATAAAACCAGGGATAAAACTTTTTAATTGTGCGAGAATCTATAGTTTTTTGAATAGGATTGATAAGTATTTGAACAATAAACCCTAAGAAAGAAAGAGCAATAACTAAATAAGAAACCCATCCTTTAGGCAAGTTCCAGTTAATCACTATTTTTAAACTATAGGCATATAAAATGATAAGGTATAAAATTACTAGCGGAATTAAGATGTACTTAACCAATACCTCTAAAGCTTTGGTGTAGTTAATAGCAAGTTGATTATGAACATCTTTTGGAAAATCAGAAAGATAAATCCAGGTATTTATAATTCCTATGCAAAACACAAAAACCTGAAAAAATCGTTCTCCTTTAAAATCAATAGCAAACAAATGTTTAATAGCCAGAAGTGCTAATACAATTCCTAAATATAAAATCAGAGAGAAAAAAAGACTTCTAACTAAGGCTATAAAAAGGGATTTTAAATAATTAAAATACGCAGATTTATTCCAACTGAATATGAAAGGAGTTACCATTACAAGTAAATGCCCAGTTATGAAGTAAAGAACAAAACGAATGATTGAGTTTTGATGAATTTCAAAACCATCAACCTCAATACTAATATAGAATAGGCTTAGAAAACCTAAAGTTAGTAAGAATATCCAAGTTTTATCTTTTTTAAATTGTTCTTCAAAAAAACGAGTTGCAATCAACCAACTAACTCCTAAGATAAAAGTTAAAATAACCTTGCCGTAAAAAGCATTATCAAAAGTATCAGTTTCAATTGCAAATAACGTAAATAAGGTACCTACAATTGCCCAGAACAATGTTATAGGGAACCGCTTAAAAGTATTTTTAGCTCTGGAAGTAATTTCCCCAAGAGAAGAAATGATTTTCATAGTAAACAATTTGTATAAAGATACAAAAACGACAAAAAATGAAAAACAAAAGATTTCTTGTATTTCTTTTAAGCAAAAGTTTAGTAAATATTAAATGAACGTTAAGTTAAGCATGCATATAAAGGGTTTATTTTTTTATGATTACTTTTGAGTAACACAATAAAAATGAATAATGAACACTAGCGACATTAAAATTTTACTAGTTGATGATGAACCAGATATCTTAGAAATTGTAGGATACAATTTAAAATCAGAAGGATATCAGGTTTTTACTGCAAATAATGGTGCAGAAGCTGTTAAAACAGCAAAAAAAGTAACTCCACATTTAATTTTATTAGATATTATGATGCCTGAGATGGATGGTATCGAAGCGTGTGAAAAAATTAGAAACGTAAAATCTCTCGAAGACGTTATAATTTCTTTTTTAACCGCTAGAGGAGAAGACTACTCACAAGTAGCAGGTTTTGACGCTGGAGCAGACGACTATATAACTAAACCAGTAAAACCAAAAGTGCTAATAAGTAAGGTTAAATCTTTACTACGTCGTTTAAAGACAGAAGAAAAAGCAGATACTACTACAAAAATTGGAGATATAGTCATCAATAGAGATGAATATGTAGTTTTTAAAGGAGAAGAAAAAATATCTTTACCAAGAAAAGAATTTGAACTATTCTCTTTATTAACTTCAAAACCAGGAAAAGTATTTAAAAGAGAAGTTATTTTAGACAGTGTTTGGGGAAATGAAGTAGTTGTAGGGGGGAGAACTATAGATGTACACATACGTAAACTCCGAGAGAAAATAGGAGATCACTATTTTAAAACAGTAAAAGGAGTTGGATACAAGTTTGTGCTAGACGAAACAGACAAATAATTTTTAAACTCAAAAATTAATAAGTAGATTGCTAGCTAGCAATCTATTTTTTTATCATGAAATGAGCTATAATAATTCTTGATATTATGCAAGATAACTATTAGCGAATTACATCTGATATTTAAAAAGAATAGAAAATAAACAGATGAAAAAAATAAAAAAAACATATAACTACGCACTTTGGTCGGCTTTATACTCAACACTATTATCTATAGTTATAGCAGTATTATCGTATTTATTTTTATTAAATAGCTTAGGAGTAATAACCATTGTAATTTTTGGTATTGCAATGTTTATCATCTCTTTTTTCGTAATTCAATATAGAGCAGAACACTTTATTTACCAACGAGTAAAAAAGATGTATGAAGATATCTCTATTTTAGATGTGAATGACTTAAAAAGAAATAAAGTAACTACAGATATAGAAGCGTTAACCAAAAGTGTACAAGAATATGTAGAAGGTAAGAGTGAAGAAATTGCTAGTTTAACACAACGAGATTCATTTCGTCGAGACTTCTTAGGTAATGTTGCTCATGAGTTAAAAACGCCACTTTTTACCGTACAAGGCTATATTTTAACCCTTATTGAAGGAGCTGCTGAAGACAAAGAAATTCTTGAAAAATATTTAGAAAGAGCTAATAAAGGAGTGGAAAGATTAACCTCAATTGTGAAAGATTTAGATATGATTGCTAAGTTAGAAACAGAGGGAATGAAAATGAATATGCAAACTTTTAACATTATTGAGCTAATTCAAAACGTATTTGACTTGTTTGAAATGAAAGCAAAAAAGAGAAATATTACATTGCGTTTTGATCGTGTGTATGACTTTCCGCATTTGGTAAAAGGTGATGTTGAGCGAATAGAACAAGTGTTAATTAACCTTGTTGTAAATTCTATTAAATATGGTAGAGTGGGAGGAATTACTACTGTAAGTGTTGAACCCTATAACCAGCATAAGCTTATCATTAAAATAAATGATAATGGTGAAGGAATAAAGCAAGAACACCTTTCACGTTTATTTGAGCGTTTTTATCGTGTAGATCAAAGTAGGTCTCGTGAACAAGGAGGGTCTGGATTAGGACTTTCTATTGTTAAGCATATTATTGAAGCACATAATGAAACAATTCTTTTAAAGAGTGTACATGGTCAAGGTTCTGAATTCTCGTTTACGCTAGAAAAAGCAATGAAATAAAAAAAGGAGTTGATAGTCAACTCCTTTTTTTATTGTTATTTATTTTAAATCGAACCCAATATCTTTTCGATAATTCATTTTATCAAAAGTTATTTTATCAATGTTTTTGTATGATTTTTCTAAGGCTTCTTCCATAGAATCTCCAAAAGAAGTAATTGCCATAACACGTCCACCACTAGTAACTACTTTACCATCTTTTAAAGTAGTTCCTGCATGAAAAACAATAGAATCTTCCACAGTATTAAAACCTGTAATTTCTTTTCCTTTTTCGTAAGCTTCAGGATATCCACCAGAAACTAACATAACGGTAGTTGCTGTTTGTGGAGTAACTTCATATGATTTTTCTCCTAAAGTTTGCGTTGCAACTCCTTCAAATAAATCGACTAAATCTGATTGTATACGAGGTAGTACTACTTCTGTTTCAGGATCTCCCATACGAACATTGTATTCAACAACAGATGGATTTCCATTATCATTCATCAATCCGATAAAAATAAATCCTCTATAATCAATACCGTCTTTTTGCAAACCGTTTATCGTTGGTTTAACGATTAATTCTTCCACTTTCGTTAAAAAATCATCTGTAGCAAAAGGAACCGGAGAAATAGCGCCCATACCGCCTGTATTTAGCCCTGTATCGCCTTCTCCAATACGTTTGTAATCTTTAGCAGAAGGTAAGATTTTATAATTTTTTCCGTCAGTTAAAACGAAAACAGATAATTCAATTCCCTTTAAAAATTCTTCAATAACGACTGTTGATGAAGCGCTTCCAAATTTTTGATTAGAAAGCATTTCTTCTAATTCAGCTTTGGCTTCGTCTAAATTATTTAAGATTAAAACTCCTTTTCCAGCAGCTAATCCATCCGCTTTTAATACATAAGGAGCGCCTAAGCTTTCTAAGAATTTTTTTCCTTCAGCTAAGGTTTCAGTAGTAAAAGATTGGTAACGAGCTGTTGGAATGTTGTGTTTTTCCATAAATTGCTTCGAAAAATCTTTACTTCCCTCTAATAAAGCACCATCTTTTTTAGGTCCGATTACAGGAATGTTTTTCAACTCTTCATCTGCTAAGAAAAAGTCGTGAACTCCTTCAACTAAAGGTGCTTCAGGACCTACAACTACCATGTTGATGTCGTGTTGTAAAACGGTTTCTTTTACCTGTGCAAAATCAGTTGGATTAATGGCTACATTTTTAGCAATTGCATCAGTTCCTGCATTACCAGGAGCTACAAAAAGGTTGTTGATTTTCGTGCTTTCTGAAAGTTTTTTAGCAAAGGCGTGTTCTCTACCGCCCGATCCTAAAATTAGAATATTCATTGTGTGTGTTGTTGTATTGTAGGTGCAAATATAAAATAAGAAAAAAGGCTATGAACAAAACCAGTCTTTAAAATTGCATAAAAAAGCATCATTTCATTTGAAATGATGCTTTTTTGTAGTATAACTAAGTTTTTGATAGTCGTTCTATGACTAAAATATTTGTTCTAGTATCTTTTGTGTAATAGCGTAAGTTGGTGTTACTCCACTCATTCCAAGACCTCCAGAAGCAAGTGTAGCACCAGTTTCTAGCGGGTTGTCAGAAGCATAATACGCATAACGTACTTTCACATTTTCTGAAATATTTCCTCTAATTTTCGAGGCAGATTGAATGGCTTTTTGGTAGTGTGCACCTTCCATTTCTAATCCAATTACATCCCAAGTTGAATCGTGGAAGAATCGTAGTAAATCTTTATTTTGTAATGAAGTTCCTAACACAGTAATCATTGCACCATCAAAAACGTGAACACCAAAACCTTCTAAATCTTCTTTTGATAATTCGTTTTTAAATGGATAGTTATCAGCAGTTCCCTCAAAAATATGTGAAGAAGGAATCATAATATCTCCTTTGCCACCTTCTAAAATACCTGCTTTTCCCATGATAGAAACAGATTGAACATCTAAATGAATTTTTTCTCCTTTTGTTTTATAAGGCTTTAACAATTCATCCATAGTTTCAAAAGCCTGTTCACCAAAGGCATAGTCCATCACAATAATTACAGGGTCTTTTCCAATAGAATTAACTTTGTTAAAAGAGTTCGTTTCAAAATTAATTTTTTGGGTATCAATTACCTGAACATTAATGTTAGTCCCAGATGTATCTTTGATATATATCAGTCCGTTTTCGGAAGCATAATTTTTAACGGCAGACTGTAAAGTACTGCTATTAGCATTACTCAATACTTCAAAAAGTTGAAAATCTTTATGTTTTTTAGCTTCTTTTGGTAAAGCATTTTGAGCGTAAATACTATTCATTACACTGTGCATGTTTGCACTAATGATATGGATAGGACGTTCTATTAACTCGTTGTCTAACAATACTTTTTTAATATTGTTAGCCCACATTTCTCCATAATAATGGTGTCCTATTTCTTGAGTTAGAACAGAACTGAATTTAATAGAACGTTTTTGGTCATACAGTGTTTCATTAATAGCTAATTTACCTAACCAGTAAATTAGATGGAAAAACCTGTTAGGGTTCTCTTTTGTTGAAAATGTGTTATAAGCATCATATACCTCATCGTAAGTTCTTCCTAAAATATTACCAAGATGTACAACAATTACATCTTTTTCTTCATCCGTAAGTGTTTTATTGTGTATTACAATATCTTCTAATAATAGCCATTCACGAATAAAGCTTTCTCCATTATTAAAAACTACACGGTCTTTAATTTTGTGAGATTCAATAAATAGAAAAGTTAAGTGTGTAAGAATATCGTAAATTTCTGAGCGTCCTCTAGTAATTTCAATATTCATTTGATCTTTATCAATGCGATAGCAATTTCTCCTTCTTTTAGGAGGAACGATAGCCTTAAATTTTGAGTTACGATATCCCTCATCTGCGGTTAAATATATAAACTGACATTCTTCAATTCCTTCAGGTAAGCGTTCAATAACGTATACCAGTCCGTTTAACTCAGTTTTGTTTTCTGCAATAGAACCATAAATTTCTGGACGTAAAGATAATAGTGATTTTCGTAAGGTTTCACCAGAAACACCCATTGGTTTGTAAAAACCGCGACTAAATAAGTGTCGCATTGAAATGTATAAACGCTCAATAGCATTTGTAGATTCTTGGGCTCTTGTACGTTCTTTTAGGATAGGTTTTGACATATGTTTTTAAAGTACAAATATACAAATTATGTTAAAGAAGCTATTTTTTTAAAATACTGCTATATTTTTTAGGATTATTTAGCAAGTTAACAGCATTTTTTATAGTTATATCATTTTTAAATAAATGCTTATACATTCCTTCTTTGTACGCATAACGCTCAATAATTTCATTTTCAATTTCTTTTGATAAAAGATCTTCATTTACCAAAACTTTAGCAACTTTAGCTGCTTTTAATTGTTGGATAATCGCGTTATATTCAGAAGTGATTTTTTTGTTGTTTTCTACTGATTCATATGCTTCTTGGAAAAGCTTTTCTTCTTTAGATACAAAAGCAGTGTCTTTACGAAGTAAATATTCTTTAAAGTTATTGAAATCAGAAGAAGAAAAAGTATAGTTTTCAGTAGATAAATTAGGATTTTGATATGTGAAATCTGTTACAAAATTGAATATTGCTCTTGATTTTAGTAAATCATCTGTTTCTTCTGTTTTTTTAGAAAACTCACTTGTTATATCTGGAGTTACCCCTCCACCATCATATACTTTTCGTCCGTTTTGAGTTGTGAACTCATTAAGAGTAGTATCAGAAAACTTAGGAACTTTACCTGTTTTAGAATCTCTGTTGGCATAATCTAATTCTTGAATACAACGTCCGCTTGGGGTGTAATATTTAGAAATTGTTATTTTCATTTGTGTTCCGTAACTCAAATCAAAGTAACGTTGCACCAGTCCTTTTCCAAAAGAACGCTCCCCCATAATTACAGCTCGGTCATAGTCTTGCAAAGCACCTGAAACAATTTCTGAAGCAGAAGCCGATCGACCATTAATTAAAACTACAATAGGAATTTCAGCATCTAAAGGAGCTTTATTTGTTTTATAGGTTCTACTGTTTTTTTGAGTTTTTCCACGAGTATCTACAACTTTCAAGCCTTTAGGAATAAATAAATTGGTAATGTTTACTGCATCAAATAAAGAGCCACCAGGATTGTACCTTAAGTCAAAAACCAATTTTTTCATCCCTCTTTTTTTAAGATCACTAAACGCGTTGACAACGCTTTCGGTAGCTTTTTGACTGATAAATCGTGTTAAAACAATATACCCAGTTTCGTTATCAATCATATCGTAAAAAGGGACAGGGTCTAAAATAACTTTGTCAAGTTTAACTGACACACTTTTTGTTTGACCGTTTCTTTCTACCTTTAAAGAAAGCTCTTTTCCTGGTACACCTTTTAGCATTTGTGAAAATTGACTTCTTTCCAAAGCAGCTAATTCTTGCCCATTTACATTAGTAATAATATCACCTGCTTTTAAGCCAGCTTTATCGGCCGAAAAACCTTTGTAAATTTCAGAAACCACAATTCCTCTTTTGGTGTAAAATGTAGAAATACCAATACCTCCATATTCACCTTCACGACGAATACGTGCATCTTCAACATCTTGTTCGTTATAAAAATTAGTGTATGGATCTAAATTTTTAAGGGTGTTTTTTATCGCCTTGTCAGTTAAATCACCAGGGTTGATTTCATCAATATAATTAATGTTCAACTCTTTAAAAAGGTTGTTGTAGATTTCTATTTGTTTAGCAATCTCAAAAAAACGAGATTGAAAAGAAAGGAAAAGGGAGATGACTATAAGGGAACCAAAAAAAAGGAATTTTCTATTTTTCATCTTGAGTAACTTCTGTAATAAACTGTGTTAATAATTTCTTCATTTTATGCTCAATATCGGCATATTTCCATTCATCTCTTGCAAGATAAGAAATCATAAACACATACGGTTTATCTACAGTCTCATAAATAGTATGCTTTTCTTTACGGTAAGTTTCACGAAGTAATCGTTTAATACGATTTCTATCCACCGCTTTTTTAAAATTACGTTTAGGTACAGAAACTCCAACTTGTGCAGGAAACTTAGAGGTATGTTCGGTTTGTACATATACCATTCTTAGTGGAAAAACTTTTATCACTTTTCCCTCTTCATATAGTCTTCCTATGAGCTTTTTGCTTTTTAAGCGCTCCTCTTTTCCTAAAGTAAATCTCATTAGTACAAACATACGCAAACCTGCACGAATAACCATTTTTTTAAGTATTTTTGAAACAATTCTTTTAAGAAATCACATAAAATCAAACCGCGATTAATTTTACACTTCTCTTATACAATTAGTAAAAATTAATTTTAAAACATATTTATGAAGTCTGATTTATTTCAAGCGCCAGATTATTATCAAGTAGACGATTTATTAACCGATGAACATAAACTTATTCGTGATACAGCTCGTGAATGGGTTAAGAAAAACTTGTCTCCAATTATAGAAGAATATGCACAACGTGCTGAGTTTCCAAAGGAATTAATTAACGGATTGGCAGAAGTGGGAGCTTTTGGATCTTATATTCCTGAAGAGTACGGAGGTGCTGGGTTAGACCAAATTTCTTACGGGTTAATTATGCAAGAGCTAGAAAGAGGTGATAGTGGAATTCGATCTACTGCTTCAGTACAGTCTTCTCTTGTTATGGGGCCTATTTATAACTACGGAACGGAAGCTCAACGACAAAAATATTTACCAAAATTAGCTTCTGGTGAATGGATGGGGAGTTTTGGGTTAACAGAACCTAATCATGGTAGTAACCCTGGAGGAATGGAGACTAAGTTTAAAGACATGGGAGACCATTACTTGTTAAATGGAGCAAAGATGTGGATTTCAAATGCACCAATTTGTGATGTAGCAGTTGTATGGGCAAAAAATGAAGAAGGTCGTATTCATGGTTTGATAGTAGAACGTGGTATGGAAGGTTTTTCTACACCAGAAACTCACAACAAGTGGTCGTTAAGAGCATCCATTACTGGGGAGTTAATTTTTGATAATGTAAAAGTTCCAAAAGAAAACTTATTACCTAATAAATCTGGGTTAGGAGCACCATTGTTGTGTCTTGATTCTGCACGTTATGGTATTGCTTGGGGTGCTATTGGTGCTGCGATGGATTGTTATGATACAGCGTTACGTTATGCGAAAGAACGTACACAATTTGGAAAACCAATAGGACAGTTTCAGTTACAACAAAAAAAGCTAGCGGAAATGATTACCGAAATTACCAAAGCACAGTTGTTAACATGGCGATTGGGAGTATTAAAAAATGAGGGTCGTGCAACATCTGCTCAAATATCTATGGCGAAACGAAACAATGTGGACATGGCATTAAAAATAGCACGTGAAGCAAGACAAGTGTTAGGTGCAATGGGTATTTCTGGAGAATACTCAATTATGAGACATGCAATGAATTTAGAAAGTGTAATAACCTACGAAGGAACGCACGATGTACATTTATTAATCACAGGATTGGATATCACAGGATTAAACGCATTCAAATAAAAAGAAGAAGAAGCACTCAAACGTTAAACCACTAACACATTATTAAAGAGTGCTTCTTCAATCAACTATTAAAACTAAATTTACCTACTCTTTCTTCTTGCCACCATTAACAAGAATTAAAAGAGCGGTTATTAAACCTATACAAACCAAACCGAAAATAACCATCATAATGGTTCCGTTTGTCCAAGATACCATTGGGATGTTCATTAATTGTACCATTTCTTCTTATACTTTACTGTCTCAAAAGTACAAGCATAGTTTAAGTAAAAACATGATTTTTATCAGGATTTTGAAAAAAGAAGATATTTTTTTAAATAATTTAAGAAGATGTTTCTTCTTTTAATAAAGAATCAAAGCCATCGATACTAGTTTGGTTTCTGTCATTCCAATATTGTTTAATTCCTTCTTCACCTTTTTCAATAGCCCAATCATTTAATTGATTTCGTTCTCCTTGGTATTCATAAAAAGGAATAGACATTCCACAAGAGGTTTGTACACTTTCAACAGAAACAATAAATATTTGACGAGTACCTGGAAGATTAGGAAATAACTTGACATAATTTTCCCATTTATCATGAATTGGAAGAATTTCTTCTGCTCTTCCGTATAGTCTTAGTATGTTTGGAGCTCCTTCAAAAGCACAAAACATAATTGTTATTCGGTTATCAGCTAACAAATGTGCAGAGGTTTCATTACCGCTTCCTGTAACACTTAACCAAGCTACTGTATTTTCGTTAAGTATCCTAAAGGTATCCATTCCTTTAGGAGAAAGATTAATTCGTCCTTCTTTTGCTGCTGTAGCAACAAAAAAGAGCTTTTGTGCTTCAATAAACTGTTGAATTCTAGTTGTTATTTTATCGTAAAACTTTGCCATGATTTTTATTTTTAATCAATCCAATCTTTAGTACGTTCAACAGCTTTTTGCCAAGTACGGTATAATTTTTCTCTTTTTTGTTTAGAGAAAGAAGGAGTAAATGTTTTATCTATTTTTCTTTTGTTAACAATATCGTTTTGTTGCCAAAAACCAACACAGAATCCAGCCAAATAAGCAGCTCCCATTACGGTGGTCTCAATTTCTTCAGGACGCTCTACAGCTACATTTAAGATATCTGCCTGAAATTGCATCAGTAAATTATTAGCACATGCTCCGCCATCTACTTTTAAAGAAGAGAGTTGAAGCATGCTATCTTTTTGCATAACATCTAAAATATCTTTGGTTTGATAAGCTAATGATTGTAATGTGGCTTTAATTAAGTGATTTTTTCCTGTATCACGAGTCAAACCAAAAACAGCACCTCTAGCGTACATATCCCAATACGGAGCGCCCAAGCCAGCAAAAGCAGGAACTACGTAAACAGGGTTTTCTTCGGTAACTTCTTCAGCAAAAAGTTCACTTTCCTCTGCATTATTGATAATTTGTAGTCCATCTCGTAACCATTGAATTGCTGAACCAGCAACAAAAACACTTCCTTCAAGAGCGTAATACACTTTGTTGTTAATTCCCCAAGCAATTGTAGAAATTAAACCGTTTTCAGAGTATTCTAAGTTTTCACCTGTGTTCATTAACATAAAACACCCTGTTCCGTAGGTGTTTTTTGCTTCTCCTTTTTTAAAACATGCTTGTCCAAATAAAGCAGATTGCTGATCTCCTGCTATTCCAGCAATTGGAATTTGAACTCCCTCTAATTCGTAGTTTCCAAAATGAAAAGATGAGGGTTTTACTTCAGGTAACATTGAAATTGGAATGTTTAGTTCTTTTACTAAAGTTTCATCCCAACACAAGTTTTTTATGTCGTATAGCATGGTACGTGAGGCATTACTATAGTCTGTTGCATGAACTTTTTTATTGGTTAAGTTCCATAAAAGCCAAGAATCAATAGTTCCAAATAACAAATTTCCTTTTTCAGCTTCTTTTTGAGCTCCCTTTACATGATTTAAGATCCAATGAATTTTAGTTGCAGAAAAATAACTGTCAATTACCAGTCCAGTAGTTTTACGCACATAGTTTTCGAGTCCAGTTTCTTTGAGTAACTCACAAGTATCAGCTGTTCTTTTATCTTGCCAAACAATAGCATTGTATATTGGTTTACCTGTGTTTTTATTCCAAACTACAGTTGTTTCACGCTGATTAGTAATACCTATTCCTGCTATTTGTGAAAGTGATATTTGAGCCTGCTCAATAGCTTGTTGTAAGGTTTTTAACTGAGTTTGTAAAATTTCATTAGCATCATGTTCTACCCAACCAGGTTGTGGAAATATTTGTTGAAACTCTTGTTGAGTTTTTGCTATAATCTTTTCCTCTTTATTAAGAATTACGGTACGACAACTAGTTGTTCCTTGGTCTAGAGCAATAATATATTTTTGAGTCATTTAGGCATAAAATGATTGAACGCCTAATTTACAATTTTAGTAATGGTAATAAAAAAAACCTTCTAGAATTTCAAGAAGGTTTACACGTTTAAGTTTGGTTAATTAACTTTTAGTGTCTTAGAGCATATCCAGCACCTTTACCGAATTCGGCTAGAACTGAAAGTAAAGTGTTAAAACCTCTGCTCATTTTACGTAATAGTAGTTTCCCCATTTTTAAAATGATTTAATTAATTCCCCTTTAATTAATTGTCATTAAATAATGAACATGTCAAATATATACTGATAATCAGGAGTATAAAAAGGGATTTCCGAAGTTAAAAGTGCAATTTTCCGAAATAGCATAAAAAAAACCTTCTAGAATTTCTAGAAGGTTCATTATTCCCCTTAAATGTCTTTTTCCAATTAATCTTGAAAAGAAGATGCCACAAATGTAAAGAGAGATTAAAGGTTAAAAAAGGGTATTTCCGCAAAAAAACGTGTGGTTTTCCGCAAGAGAAAAAATAAGTCAATTTTACAATAGCATATTTTAGGGCGAGATAGGTAGCATAAAAAAGCCTTTAAATATTTAAAGGCTTTTTTTACATTCTCTCTCTTTTCAAGATTCTTCCCAACAATGGTTTGAATTCCATTGCGAAATTACTGTTTAGTTGTAATTTGTAAAATGGGATAACCGCAAAAATAAATGTGTATTTCCGCAAAAAGAGGTTAAGCTTAATCTATAATTCCTAATTCTTTTGCTTTTAATACCAGGTCTGTATTATTATTGGCTTGTAAGTCTGTTCTTAGTTTAGATAGTTTGCTTTCTATGGATCTGACTTTTATTAATGATCCATCGTCCTTTTTAATTAAGCCTTCTAAGTTAGAAATTTTAGCATGTTTAGGTAGCTCTTTTAAAATTTGGATGGCAATATCATCCATTTGTATTTCAACTAAAGCCCTTTTTAAGAGTTTTTGGTGAATTTCGTGCGTATAGTATATTTCACCTTTTAACATTTTTTGAATAGCAAAGGTTAGTTCATCTGTGCTACACTTTCCCTTTAAAATATAGGCAGAAGGGTTTAAATTATGTATAACATTAAAAATTCTATTTGTTTCAGAGTGTCCTGTAATTACACCTACTTTAATAGGAATTGCTTCTTTAAGTATAGATTTTATAAAAGCTTCTCCTCCATCTAAAATAACATTTTTGTTTTGGTTGTCAAAACTCAAGTCGGTAAAAACGATATGAAATGGATTTTCGCTTAAACTTGATTTTATTTTAGAAAAAGCTTCATCGCATGAATTAGCTGTTTCAATTTCTAAGTTATCTATATCTTTTAGATATGAAAGAATTCCTTCCAAAATCAATTGATGATCATCAACTAAAAGTATTTTTGTTTGTCCAGCCATTTAAGGGTATTTGAATACTGGTTTGGGTTCCTTTACCTACTTCACTATTAATAGTTAATTTACCATTTAACTCTTCAATGCGTTCTTGTAGGTTTTGTAAACCAATTCCTTTTTTATTAACGGTGGTATTAAAGCCAATACCATTATCAATAATACCCAAATGTACGTATTTTTTACGTACAGAAAAATTGATAGTTATTTTACTCGCTTTTGCGTGTTTTTTACAGTTCTGTATACTTTCGCGAATACTTAAGTAAAGTAAACGCTTAATAGAATTATTAATTGTCGTCCAATCGTAGTTTTGCAATCCATTCACTTTTATTTTAAAATCAGGTTCAAAATAATCACTCACTAAATTGATAATTTGATTTTTAAAGGAAACTTTATCAAAACTAACACTACTTAGTTGATGTGATAAATTACGCACATTTTCTTTTACTGCATCTAATTTTTGAGCTTCCTCTAATAAGTTAGATTTCTCTAATTTACGATGTAGTAAACGTAAATCACCAGCAACCTCATCATGTAAAGATTTAGCTATTTGTTTACGTTCATGTTCTCTTGCCTGAATTCTTTCTAACTGGGCTTGATAGAGTAGTTTTCTTTTTCTGTTAAAATAAAACAGTACTCCTACTCCAAATAACAATAAACTAAGAACGAACAATAACCAACCTATAGTTTTTTGTTGTTTGTGTTGAAGTATTTCTGCCTGTTTTTTCTCGTTTTCAGTTTTTAAAACAGAGTTTTCTTTTTCTTTTTTATCCGTTTCATATCTAATTTTAGCAAATTGATTTTTTAACCTGCGTTCATTTTGGAATAGACTATCATTTAAGGTAATATACTCTTCTAAATATTGTTTTGATTGTTCTCCGCTAGTTAAATCTGAAAGGTTTTTTAAAGCTTCTAACCATTTTTTATTGTTGTGGGTTTGTTCGGCATATTTTAAAGCTTCGCTAGAATGGTGTTGAGCTTTTTTTAGTTGATTTAAATCTTTGTAATAGTTAGAAATGTTAATATGCAACATGCTCAAATTACTTAAATCATTTAGTTTTTCTCTTATTGATAAGACTTCTTCGTATTGTCTAAGTACATTTTCCTTTTTACCTAAAGAGTAATTACTGAACGCTAAATTTTCTAATAATAAAGCGTATTGAACAGGAAACTTTTCTTTGATACTATCTTGAGATAAACCTTTGTTAAAATAAGTAATTGCTTTTTTATGTTGGTTTTGGTTTTGGTAAAAAAAGCCCAGATTATTAATAATGTATAAATAACCACCATTATTTTTATTTTCTTTATTATGGATTAGAGCTTTATTATAGTTTGATAAAGCCTCACTTTGTTGTTTTAATTCTTCAGAAACAATTCCTAAATTATTATAAACAATTTCTAAATATATGTTTGAGTTAATGGGTTCTAAATATTGTAAGGCTTCAACTAAACTTACTTCACTACCTAAAAAATCTTTTGCCTCTTTTTGCAAAATAGCTAAACTTAATAAACGCCTTCCAACTGCTAAAGAATCATGTATCTTTTTAGAGATGTCTTTTGAAAGGTGATAATAGTAAAAAGCACTGTCATTAGTATAAGCAAGTTTACTTTGCAGAGCTTTAAAATGAAAATACTTAGCCAACAAAATAGAGTCGTTCGTTTTTTGATATAATGAGTCAACTTGTTTTGTAACTGTTTTTAACAAAAGAAGTTTATTGTCAAAATAAGCCTGTCTTCCTGTTTCTATTAGTGTATCTCTTTTAGAAAGATATTCTTTACTTTCTTGGGGAAAAATAAAAGAAGAGTAGAGTAGGATAATACAGAGTAAGCTTTTCATAGTTATAAATAAAACCATTACTTTTCAAAAGTAATGGTTTTTAAGTTAAGTATAATATTTGTTAAATTAAGAAAAGAGCTAAACTTAATCTCCTCCTTGACTTCCTGTTCCTCCTCCACCAGTTCCTCCTGTATCACTACCTCCTTCAGTAATTTCAGTATCTCCACCAGGGCATAAATTCATTGCTGTTTCTTTTAAGTACTTGTTTTCCATATTAAATAGGGTTTTTAATTACAAAATAACTCTTGGGGGATGGGGTAATCAAGTGCCTAATATAGTAGGTTTTTAGGATAAATTCAAAAATTTAACACTCTACTTTAAAAGAATGATATTGTCATTACGAATCTTTCGACTGTCGCTAAAGACAGGTTAAAGTGAAGTAATCTTTGAATTATGAACTCTAATTAAGTAAATTACTTAGTTATTATTGTTGCTAATAATGACATTACTTTTTCATTTTGGTAAACAAATCCCATAACACCACACCACAACTTACCGAAATATTTAACGAGTGTTTGGTTCCTAATTGCGGAATTTCAATACAAACATCAGAAGCAGAAACAACCTTTTGTTGTACACCTTTTACTTCATTTCCAAACACTACTGCGTATTTTTGGTCAATTTCAGGAGTAAAAGTATCTAACATTGTACTATTTTCTGCTTGTTCTATAGATAAGACCTTTACGTTTTCTGCTTGTAATTTTTCAACCAAGTCTATAGTATTTTCAACATATTCCCAATCTACAGATTCAGTGGCACCTAAAGCAGTTTTATGAATTTCTTTGTTAGGGGGCGTAGCAGTGATACCACACAAGTAAATTTTTTCAATCAAAAAAGCATCCGAAGTTCTAAAAACAGAACCTACGTTATTCAAACTACGAATATTATCCAATACTACAATGATGGGAGTTTTGTTAGTTTGCTTAAACTCTTCAACTGTTTTCCTGCCTAGTTCGCTGTTTTTTAATTTTCTCATAAAGTGGTTTTCAGGTTCAAAAGTTTAAAGTTGTGGATAACTTGAAACAAAAGAAACTCTAAACTTTTCTATCTTCGCAAAACTAACCCAAAAAATCTAGAAACTTGGCAAAAACAAAGGCAAAAAAGGTAACTCCATTAATGCAGCAGTATAACGGAATCAAGGCAAAATATCCGGATGCGATGTTATTATTTAGAGTAGGCGATTTTTATGAAACCTTTGGAGAAGATGCTGTAAAAGCGTCAGAAGTTTTAGGTATTATTTTAACCAAAAGAGGAAGTGGCAGCGAAAGTGAAACAGCATTGGCAGGGTTTCCGCACCATTCTTTAAATACGTATTTGCCTAAATTAGTAAAATCTGGATTGCGTGTTGCTATTTGTGATCAGTTAGAAGATCCAAAAATGACTAAGAAGATTGTGAAACGGGGAGTGACGGAATTGGTAACTCCTGGAGTTGCGTTGAACGATGAGGTATTACAATCGAAGTCGAATAACTTTTTAGCAGCAGTTCATTTTGGGAAAAAGCTATTAGGGGTTTCGTTTTTAGATGTGTCTACTGGAGAATTCCTCATAGCACAAGGAAATGAAGAATACATAGATAAGCTTTTACAAAACTTTACACCAAGTGAAGTTTTGGTAGAAAAGAAGTATAAGCAGCGATTTTTAGAAGCTTTTACCAATCGTTTTCATGCTTTTTATTTGGATGATTGGGTGTTTCAAAAAGAATATGGTGATGAATTACTTCGAAATCATTTTAAGGTAAAAACGTTAAAAGGATTTGGAGTTGAAGAGTTAGAATATGGAATTGTGGCAGGTGGTGCGGCCATGTACTATTTATCGGAAACACAACACAACAAAATAGAACACATACAATCTATTAGCAGAATTGCGGAAGATAATTATGTGTGGATGGATCGCTTTACCGTAAAAAACTTAGAGTTATACGGTGGGAATTCGGTGAACTCGGTTTCGTTACTAGATGTAATTGATAAAACGATTTCTCCAATGGGAGGGCGTTTGTTAAAACGTTGGTTAGCCCTTCCGTTAAAAGATTTAGACCAAATTCAGCAGCGACACGAATTAGTAAAGTTTTTAATTGATAACGATACTTTTTCTGAAACTGTAACCTACCAATTAAAACAAATTTCTGATATCGAACGATTGATATCGAAAGTTGCTACGGGTAAAGTATCTCCAAGAGAGGTCATCTTGTTGAAAAATTCGTTAAAAGCGATTCTTCCGATAAAAGAATCCGCAGAAAGCAGCGAAAACGCTGCCGTTAGGTTATTAGGAGAAAAAATTAATACTTGTGATGAATTAATTGATAAAATTACCGAGACTGTTTTAGAAGAAGCCCCTGTAAATATAAATAAAGGAAATGCGATTGCAAACGGAGTTTCAGAAGAGTTAGATGAATTACGTAACATTTCAAACTCTGGAAAAGAGTATTTAGATACGATGCTAGCTCGTGAAACGGAACGTACAGGGATTCCGAGTTTAAAAATTGCGTTTAATAATGTTTTTGGATACTATATTGAAGTTAGAAATACGCATAAAGATAAAGTTCCTGAAGAGTGGATTCGTAAGCAAACTTTAGTGAATGCAGAGCGTTACATTACTGAAGAATTAAAAGAATACGAAGCAAAAATTTTAGGAGCAGAAGAGAAAATTCAGCAATTAGAAACGGAGATTTTTGCCAAGTTAGTACAGTACATTATAGGCTTTGTACAACCAGTACAGCAAAATGCACAAAATGTAGCTAAGATTGATGTGTTGCAATCTTTCGCAACCTTAGCTACCGAGAATAATTATGTGCGCCCTTTAATGGACGATAGTACCGATATTGAAATCAAAAATGGTCGCCACCCGGTTATTGAAAAACAATTACCAATAGGCGAAGAATACATAGCGAACGATGTGGTGCTGAACCGTAATCAGCAACAAATTATCATGATCACAGGTCCTAACATGTCGGGTAAATCAGCAATTTTACGTCAAACAGCATTGATTGTATTATTGGCACAAATGGGAAGTTACGTTCCTGCTCAAAATGCTCGAATAGGTATGGTGGATAAGATTTTTACAAGAGTAGGTGCGAGTGATAATATTTCGATGGGAGAGTCGACATTCATGGTTGAAATGAATGAAACCGCATCGATCTTAAATAACATTTCTGATCGTAGTTTGGTGTTGTTAGATGAAATTGGAAGAGGAACATCTACCTATGACGGAATTTCTATTGCTTGGGCAATTTCGGAATACTTACACGAACACCCATCGAAAGCAAAAACACTATTTGCAACGCATTATCACGAGTTAAACGAAATGACTTCCACGTTTGAACGTATTAAGAACTTTAATGTATCGGTAAAAGAGCTAGATAATAGTATTATTTTCTTACGTAAGTTAGTAGCTGGAGGAAGTAATCATAGTTTTGGAATTCACGTGGCGAAATTAGCAGGAATGCCAAGTATGGTAATTCATAGAGCAAACAAAATTCTAAAAGAGTTAGAAAACTCACATTCACACAAGGAGGTAAAAGAAACCCTGAAAGAAGCACAGCATGAAGATATGCAAATGAGCTTTTTTCAGTTAGATGATCCGTTGTTAGAAGATATTCGAGAAGAAATTTTAACTACAAACATCGATACACTAACACCTATTGAAGCTTTAATGAAGCTGAATGAAATAAAACGAATGTTAACGAAGAAGTAATAGGTTAATTATTCTCTATTTTCAAACTCACAAATTTTAAAAAACTCATTACGAAAAGCTAAATCATTAAAACTTCCTCCGTACTCAATAGTTGTTGTGTAACTATTCTTGTCTTTAATTCCGCGAGAAGAAACACATAGGTGCTTTGCATTCATCAGTACAATTACATCTTCCGTTTCCAAAGTTTCTTGTAAATCTGTTAAGATTTGTAAACATAATCGCTCTTGTACCTGTGGTCTGTGTGAATAATAATCTACTAAACGATTAATTTTCGAAAGCCCGATAACCCTATTTTTTGGAATATAACCAATATGTGCATAGCCACTAATAGGAAGAAAATGGTGTTCACATGAAGAATCGATAGTAATGTTTTGTTCCACTAACATTTTACTATAACCGTATTTATTATCAAAAGTAGAAGCTTTGGGTTTATTAGCTGGGTTCAATCCATAAAACAACTCTTTAACATACATTTTAGCAAAACGATAAGGTGTCCCAGACAAACTATCATCTGTCAAATCCAAACCGAGCTCCTCCATTATTTTTGCAAAATGACCTTGAATATTTACAATCTTTTCTTCGTCTGATTTATCAAAAGCGTTTGGTGTTAAAGGTGTTTTAATATTTGTTAAAATGTGATTATCACCTATGTAATCATGCTTGTTCATTACTTAAACTATTTAATTATTAGCGCAACAAGTGTTGTTTGCACATTGACAATACTTTCTATTATATATATGTAGAAACACTAAACCTAATGATGGTACATAAATACTTTCTTCAGGTAATTTCATGGCTTGTGTATATTCGTTTAAAATGATTATAAACAAAATCAAAAACGTAATCCAAAGAGCATACTGCATCCATTTTTTTGAAGTAGTTTGAACGGATTTTTGAATAGCAAAAAATGAAATGACTAGAAATAAAACGTCTATACTTTTCCACCAAAAAGGAACTGCTTCATGACTACAACAAGTAGCATGAGATTGTATAACAAACAGAAAAGGTGTAAATACGCAATGTACCAAACATAGACCGCTCGACAAAGCTCCTAATGTATCTGATTTTTGTTTGAGTACCATTGATTTTCTTAATTTAGTATTTTGAAAAGCAAAAGTACGTTATTTTTTTAATTGCAACAACGTTGCATTAATTAGTTTTATGGGAGTTATTAGGAAAACAAAAGCAGTAAAAAAATTATTAAGCTTATTTGAGTCTGGAGTCTCAGCAATTGCTGCTGTTGATTTAGTAAGCAAATTAAATGACGAAATGAATAAAACTACGGTTTATAGAGTTTTGGATCGTCTGGAAAACGATGGCGTTATACATTCTTTTATGGGGAAAGAAGGTGTAAAATGGTATGCTAAATGTACTAGTTGTTCTTCGCATCATCATAATGATATACATCCTCATTTTCAATGTACTGACTGCAAAAAAGTAACATGTTTATCAGTTGATATTTCAATTCCTCAGGTTGAAAATCATATCATAGAGAGTGCTACTGTTTTTTTAACAGGTAAATGTGAGATTTGCTCTTAAATAACATTAATAAAACAATACACTGCAATTTCATTTTCCAACTTCAATAATAGTTATTTTTGTTAACTATTATGCAACACAACATTAGTTTTAAACACATAAATAAATTAGCAATGCCTGCATTAATTGCAGGTGTTGCTGAACCGTTACTTTCTACCACAGATTTAGCCATCGTAGGTAACATTGAGCACAATGCTACCGAAAGTATTGCTGCGATTGGTATTGTAGGGGCTTTTTTATCCATGTTAATTTGGGTATTTGGGCAAACACGTAGCGGAATTTCTTCTATCGTTTCTCAATATTTAGGAGCTGATAAACTTGACGAAATAAAAAACCTACCAGCACAAGCTATTGTTATTGTGTTAGGAGTAAGTGCGCTTATTTTAGGAATCAGTTACCCTTTTGCAAAAGAAATTTTTGAGTTGTATAATGCTTCAGGAACCATTTTAGACTATTCTGTTTCGTATTACAAAATTCGTGTTTTCGGATTCCCGTTTACGCTTTTTACGATTGCTGTTTTTGGTACGTTTAGAGGGTTGCAAAACACGTATTATCCGATGGTAATAGCACTCATAGGTACGTTTATTAATATAGGGTTGGATGTTGTATTGGTATATGGAATAGAAGGCTTGATTCCTGCAATGCATATTCAAGGTGCAGCCTATGCAAGTGTTGTAGCACAAGCTACTATGGCAATAATTTCGGTGGTATTATTGTTAAAGAAGACAGATATTCCATTAAGGTTCAGCCTGCCTCTTAATGCTGAAATACCAAAGTTTATAAACATGGTTTTAAATTTATTTGTGCGAACTATAGCGTTAAATGTTGCTTTATATTTTGGTACTTCCTATGCTACTGATTATGGCGACGCTTATATCGCAGCTTATACGATTGGTTTCAATTTATGGCTTATGGGCGCTTTTATGATTGACGGCTACTCTTCTGCAGGAAATATATTATCAGGAAAATTATTAGGAGCAAAAGCATATAAAACCTTAGTCATGTTAGGAAATCGATTAATTACATACGGATTCCTTTTCGGACTCTTACTCACAGTTGTAGGTTTTGTTTTATATCAATTTATAGGAAAAATATTCACGAAAGAACCTGAGGTTTTAAAACAATTTTACAATACTTTTTGGATTATTTTACTCATGCAACCTGTATGTTCTATCGCTTTTATTTATGACGGAATGTTTAAAGGTATGGGAGAAATGAAGTACTTACGAAACGTTTTATTATTAGCAACAGGATTCGTATTCGTCCCAACCTTATTATTTTTTGATTCACTAGATTATAAACTGTATGCTATTTGGATTGCTTTTTTCCTGTGGATGATTGCTAGAGGAACTCCATTAATTATAAAGTTCAGAAGAAAGTTTTTACCACTTGCTCAAAAAACGTAATTTTGAGCAAACAACAATAAACAAATGACTACAACTAGAGAAAACGGAAGTTTATATACACATATTGAAAATAAGATTGCTACGGTTGAATTTGGGCATCCAGCAAGTAACTCCTTTCCAAGTGTGTTATTAGAACGTTTAGCAAATGAATTTGATAAGCTTTCAATTAATAATGAAGTTTCAGTAATTGTACTAAAATCAGAAGGAGAACGAGCTTTTTGTGCTGGAGCTTCTTTTGATGAATTGGTAGCAATTGATAATTTAGAAGATGGGAAAGCTTTTTTCTCAGGGTTTGCCAATGTAATTAATGCGATGCGTCGTTGTTCGAAGCTAGTTGTTGGTAGAGTACAAGGAAAAACTGTGGGCGGTGGAGTTGGATTAGCAGCTGCTTGTGATTATGTATTAGCTACAGAGCACGCTTCTATTAAACTTTCTGAGTTTACGATAGGTATTGGTCCGTTTGTAATTGCACCTGCCGTAGAACGCAAAATAAGCGTAAGCGGATTGGCAGAGTTAACCTTAGATGCAACGAGCTGGAAAAATGCGTATTGGGCGAAAGAAAAAGGGTTGTATGCGCGTGTTTTTGAAACACAAAGTGAATTAGATAAAGAGGTTGAAATATTATCAGAAAAATTAGCTTCGTATAACCCAGAAGCATTGGTTGAAATGAAAAGAGCGTTGTGGATTGGAACCGAGCACTGGGAAGAACTGTTAATAGAACGTGCAGAGACTTCTGGAAAGCTTGTTTTATCTGAGTTTACCAAAAAAGCCTTAGAAAAATTTAAGAAGTAAAAAAGTACGGTATTAGGTATAAACTTTAAACTAACTAATACCGTTCCAAATATATAGTAAGCTTAAGCTGAACTTATTTACTTTTAAAATAATCAGGCTTCCAAATTAGGTTTCCAAAAATTATTTTTAGCTTATGTTTTAGTGTTTTGCACCTTTTTACTTCTTTGTAAATATTAATATATTCTATAAAATTAATTTTAATAGGGTTGTTAGTTTTTATATTCTTTGTAAGCCCATAAACTACTTTTTCTTGTTCTCTTTGAAATGTTCCAAAAAGTTTATCCCATATAATAAAAACACCTCCGTAATTTTTATCTAAATATTTTCGGTTAGATCCATGATGTACTCTATGATTGGATGGTGTGTTGAATATTTCATCTAACCACCCTAACTTACCAATTCGCTCCGTATGAATCCATGTTTGAAATTGTGCGACTAATATTAATCCTACAATAGCCTGAAATGGTGAAAAACCTATTAGTACCATCGGTATTAAAAAAGCCCATTCAAACAATCCTTCTACAATACTTAATCGCATAGAAATAGTTAAGTTATAATCTTCTGAAGAATGGTGAACACTATGGCTAGCCCATAATATTCGATGTTCATGCTCTAAACGATGCATCCAATAATACGTTACATCTGCTATAATAAAAGCCAGGATCCATGTATATACATTACTAGGAATCGTTATTGGTGTTATCCAATGAAAAGGCATTAAACAAATTACACCAATCGATCCTATAATTGTTTTTTCTATAAGTTGATTTATAAAAAAAATAGATATATTGGCTAAGGTATCTTTCCATTTTCTCTTTTTTCTAAACAGCACATCAATAATTATTTCCAATACTATTAAACTTGTATTAAATAAAAAAAAGTAACCGATATACAACATGATTGTAGACTCTTCAAAAAGTGATATTAATTTAGCAAAACTCATTTCTTAACTTTTTTTAATTATGTATTTAGGAATAGGACAAGAAAACCAAAATAGAATTGTTTCCTTGAGAAAAGCCAATTATACAATCCCAGAAGAAGGTAAGAATCTATGTGCCAATACTTGTGTAATTTGTAACTTTTCATGTGTTTTATTTGTTTAATAACACAAAAGTAGGCTGGAAAATGTAGGTGTGTTTGTTTATTTAGGACAAAGAGGAAGTATAAATTTCAAAGAAAAAATATTAATTTTTATTTGTTGGTTTTGCGTTAAACAATAGGAATGTAAATTTCTGTTATTAATTCTTCTTGAGGAGTATTTTTATCGTCATTTAAATAAAACTCTAAAATTGGTGCGTCCGCAAACTCTAATTTGACATCATACATCCAATGTGCATAAATTGTATTGTATGTTTCAAAACAGCTTTCATGACTACCTTTATGAACAAACTTGGCATATTTTTGAGAAGTAACTTCTTTAACTTTAAACATTCCTTTAACTTCAATTTTTTGTGCTTCTGTAAGTATAATCCCTGCATTATACCTACAATTAACAAACTCTGTTATTTCATCATCATCCAAAATTTCACCAACAATAATAGTTTTATCAGTTAATAAATCATGCTTATCAGCATACTTTAAAAGCTGTTTCCATGTTCTTTCAATCCCTTTTACATCTTCATAAGCTCCTTGATATTGTAAATACAACATTTGAAATGGTGGTATAATTTCAATTTCAAACTGTAATAAAGAATCATTTTTTTTATTAGGTTCTTCTAAAATTTGATTCGTAATTTTTTGTTGAAATGTATAAGAGCTTTTAAAGCTAGAAGGTGTACAGCGAAAATGTTTTTTAAAAGCTTTACTAAAAGCTGCCACATCACTATACCCAACTTCTAGGGCAATATCTGAAATTTCAATATCTGAAAATTTTAAATATTGTGCAGCTTTTTCTAGTTTTCTTCTTTTAAGAAATTGACCAATAGTTTCATGTTGTAACGCTAAAAATATTCTATTAATATTTCGATAAGAGTAAAAGGAAACATCTTCTATTTCATGTGTGTGAATTGATGTTTTAAAACGCTTTTCTAAAAAATCTAACAACTTATTATATCGCTCTATTTGTGTTGAGTTTTTCATTTGTGATGCTTTATCCATCAAAATTACAATAGGTTCTTACTTTATAGCTTGTCTATTTAAGACAAAAGGTAAAAAAAAATTATTGTCTTAAATAAACAAACTCACATTTTACTTGCCTTATACTTTTACCTGGAATTTAATAACCACTTGTAATATGTATCGAATTGTTTTACTTGTCATCTTGTTTTTAATATCTCTATCTCTTTTTTCTCAAAAAAGTCTAAAATATAAATTAATTGGAAAATGGCGCATTCAAAACTATGAGGTATTTGGTGAAGTGCATCAACCTTCTTTAAAAGAGAGTAATGATTATATCTTATTTAAAACTGACATGTTTTTTGAAGCCTTCTCTGAAGGATATCATGATAAAGGAACTTGGAGACTAAACGGGGAGACTAAAATATCTCTGATAGTAGACAATAATGAAATTTTAGATGCTACTGTATTACAAATTACCTCAGATTTTTTAACTATAAAGTACAACACTAAAGAATTAAACTACATTATTTTTCACTATAAAAAACAATAAAATATGCGCTGCTTATTTTGGTTAATTTTTTTTGTTAGCTTCGTTCATGCTCAAAACCCTAGCATAAGTAATAAAAAAGCCCCAAGAACAATTCATATACTTTCTTACAATACTGTTTTTAGTAAACACTATAAAGGATTTAAAATAAAGTACTCTGAGTTTTAGATACAGAGGAGGATTTTATAATTCCAACTGTATTTTCATTCAATAACTATCAATTAAAACCCAACCTTTTAAAGAGTAAGGGGTATAAAAGCTTTAATCAGTTTTTATTAGGAGCTGGTTTAGATGGGTTTATTAAATTTTACAAAGGTATTTATGTAGGTGTTGGTATAAATGTTCCTTTTGGATATGAAACAACTAGGGGTCTGAATAACGAAAAAAAATCCAAACTCTTAATTGGGCTTGAATCTAAACAAGGAATAAGGTTAATTCCTTGGGAAGAGCTAGGTATAGTTTTAGGTATAAATTACAAACAGCATTTTATCAATTCTAATGTATTAAATAAAGAATTTAACCTTGAATTGGAGTTAGGTGTTAATTTTTAAAGATTTTATTCTCTAGAGAGTGAAAAAATAATAACATTTAAAATCAAATTCGTACTTTCGGCGAATAAAAGTAAAATATTATGGGTGGAGATTATTTATTTGCCATTTTAGCGGCGGGTGTAGCTGTAGTTTATTTTTTTAATAAATACAGAGCAAACAAAAAGTTTAAAAGAAAATAAGAGTCAATACACATCTTTAGTTGTCATTTAAGGCAGGTTAAAAGAGAAGTAATTTTTTAAGTTTATTTCACTTTAGAGATAGATATTTATGAGTAAGATTCGAATTACCAAGCAGTTTACTTTTGAAACTGGACATGCGTTGTATGGTTATGATGGAAAGTGTAAAAATGTTCATGGGCATAGTTACAAGCTTTCGGTTACAGTGATAGGCTCTCCAATTACTGATACATCCAATGTGAAGTACGGAATGGTAATTGATTTTGGAGATTTAAAGAAGATTGTAAAAGAAGAGATTGTCGATGTGTTTGACCATGCTACGGTATTCAATAAGAATACTCCCCATGTAGAGTTAGCCAAAGAGTTAAAAGACCGTGGGCATCATGTTATTTTAGTAGATTATCAACCAACAAGCGAAATGATGGTGATTGATTTTGCTAAGAAAATTCAAAGTAGACTTCCGGAAAACATAAAATTACACGGCATTAAGCTACAAGAAACAGATACTAGTTTTGCTGAATGGTATGCTTCTGATAATTAATTTTTGAATAAGTTAACGGTGTAAAACTTAACTATTTTCCGTTAAATTCATTCATGGTATTAGCTAAACCAGCTGTAATAAAAGAAGTAACCGCTTTTACAGAAAAAGGAATACGTTCAATCATTGCGCTTTCCTCATCAGGATTCCATTTGCCTAAAACGTAATCTACTTGACGACCTTTACTATATTCAGCTCCTACACCGAAGCGAAAACGAGGATAAGCACCTGTATTAAACTTATCTTGGATGTCTTTTAGACCGTTATGTCCGCCAGAACTTCCTTTTCCTTTGATACGAATTTTTCCAAAATCAATATTTAGGTCATCAGTAATAATTAACAAGTTTTCAACTTGAATGTTTTCTTTTTGCATCCAGTATTTAACCGCTTTACCACTTAAATTCATATAAGTATTAGGCTTTAAAACAAGTACTGTTTTACCCTTAATTTTAAGTTTAGCTATATCTCCTAACTTTTCGGTTTCAAAAGAGCCTTCATGCTCTTTAACAAAAGCATCTGCGATTTTAAAACCTATATTGTGACGTGTATTGTCATATTTTTCGCCAATATTACCTAAGCCTACAATTAAAAATTTCTTCATAGAATCGTCTTCTTTATCTGTTAATTGTTTTGTAGAAAAACCAAATAATTGTTTAAAAAAAGGTGTAATAATCATACATCAAAAATAAAAAAAGCGCTACACATGGTAACGCTTTTGTATGATTATTGTTTTGCAGTCTATGCTTCAGCCTCAGCTGCTGCTTTAGCGGCGTTACGAGACATACGAACTTGAGCAACCACTGTGTTATCTGGGTGTAATAACGTATAGTTGTCATTCTTTAACTCAGTAACATATAATTTATTACCAATTTCTAACTCAGTAATATTAGCTTCAATAAAATCTGGTAAGTTAGCTGGTAATGCTTTTACTTTTAATTTACGTAAGTTGTGACGTAAAGCACCACCTACCATAACACCTTTAGAAGATCCTACTAAACGTACAGGAATATCCATAGTCACAGCCTTGTCTTCAAATAATTGGTAAAAGTCTACGTGTAAAATGCTATCATTTACTGGGTGAAACTGTATGTCTTGTAATACAGCGCTATATGTTACACCATCTAATTCAATCGTAGCAGTAAATACGTCTGGAGTATATACTAATGGCTTGAACGATTTTTCGTCAGCTGAAAAGTGAACAGGCTTGTCTCCTCCGTATAATACGCAAGGAACCTTTCCAGCATTACGTAAGGCTTTTGTTGCTTTTTTACCTACGCTTTCTCTTTGAGATCCTTTGATTGTAATTGATTTCATTACTTTGTTTATTAAATTTATTTACATTAAAAACTTATCGCTAATAGATGTATTGTCTTGAACTTTATGCATCACATCAGCAAATAAAGCGGCGCAAGATACAACTTTTATTTTAGAAATACTCTTTTTTAAAGGAATTGTATCTGAAACGATTAGCTCTGTCAACTGTGAATTTTGAATTCTTTCGTAGGCATTTCCTGAAAGAATTGGGTGTGTACAAATAGCACGTACACTTTTTGCACCACGTTCCATCATTAAATCGGCTGCCTTTGTAAGTGTTCCTCCTGTATCAATCATGTCATCAACAAGAATTACATTTTTACCTTCTACTTCACCAATGAGTTCCATATGAGCAATTACATTGGCTTTTTGACGCTGCTTGTAGCAAATAACAACATCACTTTCCAAGTATTTGGAATAAGCATAAGCTCTTTTTGAACCTCCCATATCAGGAGAAGCAATCGTTAAATTATCAAGCATTAAACTTTTAACATATGGTAAAAAAATTGTAGAAGCATATAAATGATCTACTGGCTTTTCAAAGAAACCTTGAATTTGATCAGCATGTAAATCCATGGTCATAATTCTAGTTGCTCCTGCAGTTTCTAATAATTTAGCCACTAATTTAGCGCCAATTGCTACACGAGGCTTGTCTTTTCTGTCTTGACGAGCCCAACCAAAATAAGGCATTACAGCGGTAATATGTCTTGCCGATGCACGTTTTGCAGCATCACACATTAATAACATTTCCATTAAGTTATCAGTAGAAGGAAAGGTTGATCCAACGATGAAAACTCTTCTTCCTCTGATTGATTCTTCAAAAGCTGGTTGGAATTCACCATCACTAAAATGTGTGGTAATTACATTTCCTAGTTTGGTTCCGTAGGCACTGGCAATTTCCTCTGCTAGTTCAATACTTTGTGAACACGCAAAGATTTTTGGGCTTAATTGATTTGTAGCCATTTACAAAAAAATATTTTTAGTTAGTGTTGTTGTTGAGGCAAAAATAAAACTATTTTAAGAGTTTAAAAGATATTTTAAATGAAATATTTTATAGATTTGCACTCACCAAAAGCCAAAGTGGTGGAATTGGTAGACACGTCGGATTCAAAATCCGATGCTCGCAAGGGCGTGTGGGTTCGAGTCCCACCTTTGGTACTAAAAATCAATTATATAAGTGTTAGTCAGCATTTTTGTAATTGTTTTTTTTTATATCTTTTTTGTAATAACAGGTACTTTTAAAGGTACTCTTCTTTATTTTAAAACTTAATTCAAATACTTTAATTATAGTAAATTATCTTCTTCTTGAACGTTTTATATCTACAATATTAAATATTCCCGTTAAGTCATTCATGTAAACTGTTTGGTCTTCATAGTAGGGATTAAGACTTTTTAGTATCAATTTACCATTTGAAACATCATGTTCAATAATTCTTTTTACTAGAATTCCTTCAGTTTTATGAACAATGATAAAATCCCATTTATGAATGTGTAGTTTACTTGTCCAATATTCATTTCTTATTTCTCTCCCCAAAAGTAAATCACCTTCTAATATACTTTCTCTTGGGTTATCACACTCCATACTATCTCCAACAACTTCAAATGTAAGATAGTTTCCTTTATATTCTCTATCCACTTCCCATGGAATTTTAGGTAGTTCTTCTATATATTCGTCGTCTTCCCAACCAGATAAAAAACCAGCTCTAGCCCTTTTACTTATTAATGGAACTAATTTAAACTGTCCATATTCTATCCATTTAGCATCAGTACTGTTTACTTCCATTTTACCTGTCTCAGCTATCAACCACGATAAGTTTAAATCTTTATAGACATCTGTAATTGTTGCTAAAAAGGTGTCAGAGATTGAGCTATTTAATTTGTCAGAATCAAGAAAACCTCTTTTAATACCAGTATCTCTGTAAAATTTAGCTTTACTAATACCTTTAGTATCAAGATAATGCTTTAATCTTTGTTTTGAAGAAGCGAAAATCATCGTTATAAATTTTAAATAAGCGAAAATCATCGTTATATTTACGCTCTGAATTTCGACGAATTTACAAAAAAAAAGGTATAAATGCGTGAAAACTCGTCATTTAATTAATATATGCTACAAAATAACTTGACATTAACGATGCAGCACTTCGGAAAACTAACAGCTTCCGAAAGAGAGTTGTTTTTGTCTGTTATTATAAATGATAATGTAAAACCAAAAGAAAAGCCTACAAAAAAGAATGAAAAGCATAAATATGATGAAGAATATTTTTATCAATTATTGAAGAAAAAGCATAATGAAGAAGTGTCTTGTCCTAAAATAGGTTTACAGTTTTAGACTGTAGATTTATGGAAAAACGTAAAGATATTTCAGGATTTAAAAAGCCCAAAGATTTTAGCAAGGCAGAACGAAAATTAATAGTAGATGAATATCTACGAAGTAATTTAACCAAAAAAGCTATTTGGAAAAAGCATACAGGATTGGAACAAGAGCATGGTTACATATTACGATGGATGCGAGCTTTAGGGTATGAGATACCTGTTAAGTGGCGTAAATTAGATACTTCAAAATTTGATACTATGTTAAATAGAGAAGTCTCTACAACTTTACCAGGTAAGCATGCTCAGTTAGAAATAGCAGAGCTTAAAAAAGCTTTAACGGAGAGTAAACTTCAAGTTGAAGGTTTGCAAACCATGATAGAAATTGCTGAAGAAGCATACAAAATTGATATTAGAAAAAAGTACTATACCAAACGATCTATAAAATGAGAATGACGCATACAAATATAGGATTGAATCGAATATGCCGATTGTTTGGTGTTACAAGACAGGCATATTATCAACATCTAAATCGTAGCTTAGATACAGAGTTATGGCATGAGTTAGTTGTACAAGAAGTTATCAAAATTAGAGCACATCATCCAAGAATAGGTACAAGAAAGCTTTATGTATTGTTAGAAGGTTTTATGCTAGAACATCAAATAAAAATGGGTAGAGATGCTTTGTTTGATTTACTTTCAACTTATGGATTATTAATTCGTAGGCGCAAAAGATTAGTTAAAACAACGCAATCACACCATTGGTTAAAGAAGTACTCTAACCTAATAAAAGATTTTGTACCTGTTAGCCCTAATGAGCTTTATGTTAGTGATATTACTTATTGGAAGATTGCTAATACCTATTTGTATATCCATCTAATAACAGACGCTTATAGTCGCAAAATAGTAGGTTATGAATTGTCTGAGACTTTAGAGGCAGAACACTCTATCAAGGCACTTCAAATGGCTTTATCATCTCTTGATAAGAATGCTAATAGATATTTAATACATCATTCAGACAGAGGTGTTCAGTATTGTAGTTATAAGTATGTAAAGCTATTACAGGATTATCAGATACAAATTAGCATGACAGAAAATGGAGATCCACTGGAGAACGCCATAGCCGAGCGTGTCAATGGAATATTAAAAGAAGAGTATTTAAGCTGCTATGAGATAGATACATTCAAAGAAGCTAAAGGATTATTAGAACAAGTAATTAATTTATATAACAATGAAAGACCTCATATGAGTATAGGAAATTTAGTACCAGAGAAGGTACATTCAAATCAATTAAAGAAAGGAGATAGAAAATGGAAAAATTATTATTAAAAAATAAATACTGTAAAGGTATTTTAGGATTAAAAACAAGTTGTAAACTTATACTAGGATTAACATAAAAATGTGTAAACTTATTTTAGGACGACACAGATTATCTCTTACAAGTAGACACGAACAAAGAACCCAAGTTTTACAAAGCACTAGTAAAAACCAGTCAAAAAGCAAGCCCAAAACCAACGAAAATACCTGCTTTAAACAGACCCGTCAAAAAAGTATCAGAGTCACGACCCAAAAACAAAGTACCAGGGAATCTCAATACAAACTCGGTAGCTTATAAACGAAAGCAACTACGACATAGAACCTTTGAGTATTACCAAATTGAGGATGCTGTATTGGCAAGCTTTTTAGGGAAGCTAGAGATAAAAACCAAAGAAAGTTTAGTGATTACCCTAGCAGGGAAACGAGGTTCAAGTAAAACACACTTTGCGTTTAAGTTTATCAATGTACTAGCTCAAAAATACAAGGTCGGTCATGCTTCTATGGAAGAGCACCCTGAAAGTGCCTTGTATTGGGACAAAGCAGATATGTATTTTAACGAGGTGGCAGAACGAAACTTGTCCAATCCTGATATTGAAAACCTAGACCAATTAGACAAGCTGATTAGAAAAAACGATGTGATTGTGATTGATAGTTTTGCTAAGTTAAAGGAACTGGATAGCAAATTTGAAATCGATAAAGACTTACGAAAGAAGTATGACGGGAAATTGTTTTTTATCATCTTCCAACAAACGGCAGACGGTAAAATGCGTGGTGGTGCTAAAAGCGGCTTTGACGGGGATTGTATTTTCTTTACCGAGAAAACAAACCATTACAAAACAAACTTTATTTACACGGATAAAAACCGTTACCAAGATAAACCACTCGATGAGTTGAAGTACAATATTTATTCAGGGAAACTCGACCCGATTGTGTCTGAAGAAGTCGTTACAGAAAATGTGATGCCGAAAGAGGTGGAATTTTAGGATATATTCCGCAAGATGATTTACAATCGTTTTGCGGGATTTTTTTGTACTAAGAGTTAATAAAATAAAACCTTACTTTTGTTTTTATGGATATAAAATTGACAGAAGCGGAAAAAATAAAAATTCTAAATTCAGATGATATTTACGGAATCATGCAAAAAGTATTACTCCGTGAAAGTAAGATAGACCAAAACAGAGAACATTTTTGGATTATAGGATTGGAAAACAACAACCGTATTCTTTTTATAGAGCTCATAAGTTTAGGGACTGTCAATGCAACCTTGGTAGAGCCTATGGAGGTCTTTAGTCTTGCTTTACAAAAAAGAGCTGTAAAAATTGTGTTATGTCATAACCACCCTAGCGGAGAGTTAACACCATCGGACAACGATAAGAATTTAACCGATAGATTGATACAAGTAGGTATTATAGTTAATACCCATGTAATAGACCATTTGATTATCTCTGATAAGAGTTATATGAGTTTTAAAAATATAGGTCTTTTAGAGGAATTAGAAAAAAGCAAAAGGTATGTTCCTAAATATGTTTTAGAAGAACAGATAAAAAAGGAAATGTCAAAAATAATTGAAAAGAATAGAAATATTGAAATAGCTAAACAGTTAAAAAGAAAAGGAGTCGATAATGAAACGATTGTTTTTGCTACTGGTTTAACTATTGAAGAAGTTAAAAAACTACGAGTAAAAAGAGTGTAAAAACTCTTTCTTTATTACCAATAATTAAGCTTATTTACATAGAAAACATTTAAATTATCTACAAGTTTACCGCTTTACATTATAATCTTATCTTATAACTTTTCTGCTCAAAAACATCTTTTTTTCATAATATTTCGTACTAAAATCGTACAAATATTGCATAAATCCACAATTTAAATTGCGGAAAAGCACATTGCTTTTTCCTTTCTTTTTTTAGTTTTACAAAGCTGTTTTGTAACCTAGTTTGAAAGCCTTAAAAATTGTAACTAATTTAAATGTATATATCATGAAAAAAAGAAAGAAACAAATTGCTAACCTTTTAAAACTAGGCGTTTTCCTGTTCGGGGTTTCGCTGTTGCTATCGAGCTGTGAAAGTGACGAAATATCCTCACTGCCAGAACAACATTCTTCTACTACAAACTTTAAGATAACTACATTAAATTCAGAACAAATTTCTAAAAATGAAAAAGTAAAAGAAATCCTTAAAAAATCAAAAAAGTATGAAAAGAATTTAAAGGCTAAATCAGTAGCCAATTATCAAGATTTTTATATCGATACTAGTTTTTCTAAATATGTTGAATCATCTGACGGAACACAACATTCTTATACTTTTCTTATTGATAGGAACAACAATACTCTCGAAAACCTACTATTATCATCAAACAATCAAGGAGGGTATAACACCTATATTGTTTCTTACGGTTTTTCTAGCCAAGAAAAATCTAATATGAATTTTAATGATTTTAGTTCAAAAGAAGTAATTATCAAACCGATTGATTTTGATACCTCACAAATTATAAATACACAGGCTAAAACACAACAACTCGTATGTATAGACTCTCAAACACAAGTAAAAGTAGGATGTTGTGGTGGAGACTTATGTAGAGGAGAGAGTTCTGATTGTATAATAAATGGAGGTACTGGCTATTATTACGAATGGGTAACAACTTCTAGTACCTGTGAATGGATTGCCCCAGGAGGAGATAATGATTCTAGCTCTACCACAGATGGTGAACCTACTTCTACCTCTGGTGGAGACTCTTCTACCACTACTGTTCTTATAGATACCACTCCATACACCACAGACTTAAAACAATTTGTAAGTGGTACTTTGAATTTAGCTACGGAAGGTGTGAAATCCTATTATACTTCAAATAGTAATATTTACAATACTATTAATAACTACCTAATACAAAAGGGGTTTTCAGACTTTTCAAAATTCGAAGCAATGTTGAATTTGGAGTTTGGATTTAGTTTAGGTTTAAATCCCCAAAGTTTTGTTTGGGCATTTAATAATAAAGAAAGCGAAGAAGTTAAAGCTGTTAAAGATTTTCTAAGAGCTAACAATAATTTTTCTGAAGCTCAAAGTTTTACTAAAGAAATTACTGATATCATTAGTTTAGAATCAAATGTTGATAATAACGCTTTATCTTTTGTTTTTGAAGCCTTTAACCAAAATAAAATATCTAATGAGTTAGACCATAGTTTTTTAGAATCTGTTAATCAATACATGGATGTTGATATTTCTAGTATGGAGAATACAGATCCTATTGTACAACATTTCATCTTTAAAATGGCTACGTTAAGGGCTTTAAATCCTAATTGGTCAAAAACCAAAGTATTTTGGGAAGCTACAAAAGATGTAGTTCATATTAGTTTAGACGTTTTTGGTTTAGTACCCGTTGTAGGAGAAATAGCAGATTTAACTAATGGAGCACTTTATGCAATTGAAGGAGACGGAGTAAACGCAACCTTAAGTTTTGCAAGTGCAATCCCTGTAGTGGGTTACGGAAGTGTTGCTACCAAGTACGGGTTAAAAATTGTAAAAGCTAGCACTATAGGAACTAGGGTTAAATTGGTATGGAAAATTACTGCCAATGGTGTAGAGTTTGGAAGTAGAGGAACGTTACGAAAAGTGTTAGGAATTACCGATTCCGCCTTACAAGCTCATCATATTATGCCATGGGCTGAATCCATTAGAAATCATAATATAATTCAAAAAGCCGCAAATTCTAAACATGCCTTTCATATGAATGAAGCCTTAAATGGAATCGCTGTTGCTTCATGGAGAAACCAACCAAATCATCCTACATATACTAACTTAGTTAAATCAAAGCTAGATAATTTTCTATCTTTAAACCCTAATGCAACTGTTGATGAGGCATATAATTTTGTTAGTGATTTAATTGGAGATATAAGAGATTGGGTAATTAGTAACCCAAATTCACATTTAAATGATTTAGTATTACCATGATAAAATATTTTTCAATGCATAATAGCCTAAATGAAAAAATTATGGGAAAACTACCTCAAGTAAAAGAGGTAGTTCATAATTGTCATATTTGGGATAACCCTGATTTTATTGATAGATTTCCATTTACAAAAATTGAAATTAACCCCATTCTATCCAATCTGGATTTGTATGCAAAAGCAAAATTAACAGATTTAATTGAAAATGCAGGTATGGGTTTCTCTTATGGTTCAATGATAATTAGCGAGAAACTTAAAACTATATTGGAACAATTTAATTGCTTTGGAATTCAGTTTTTTTCAACATATATAATTCATAAAGACAAGAAAATTGAAAATTATTGGCAAACCCATATTTATGATGTTCCATATGATTTTATAGATTTTAAAAATACAGACCTTTTACTAAAAGACAGAGATGAAAACAGGAAACCCATTCAAAGTTATTTGAAAAGAGTTTCTAATAAAGAAGAATTTTTAAATATGGCCGAAACAATGAAATATCCTAAAATACTTTTTCTAAAAAATATCTCATTTATTGAGAGTATGAATTTAGACTATTTCTTTCTTCGAAATTTTGAAGGAGCAAGTTTAGGTATTGCATCTGAAAAGCTAAAAAACGAAATAGAAAAGCAAGAAATAACAGGTATTGAATTTAAACCAATTGAGGTTAGTTTAAATGATTGGTTTGGTTCAAATGGTTTACGAAAAAAAGTTTATGGTCGTGTGCCACAAATGCGACCTGATGGAAGTATTAGAAAATAATACTTTATTTTGTTTTTGGATTTGCAAATAATATAAGGACTTTAAACTCTGGACAAATAGCCAACTTAATACAATACCCTTAACATTATGAAATATTACTGGGTATAAACCGTAAAGAAGTGGGTAAATTCCCTCAAAGTGAAACAGCCAAAACGTATGGTTCAATTAGAAATATAAATTATGAAGATAACATAATAGAAGGATTAATCACTCCAGAACCTGTTTTAGAAAGAAAAGCAAAATTAACATGATATTTGAGTACTACTATAAATTCAAATAAGTTTTTAATTTTAGATAAAGATTTTGTTAATTTTTTAAAGAAATATGAAGTTGGTAATTTTCAACTATGGAATATGAAAATACATTTCGGAAAAGAAGTAATAAATAAATATCAATTATTTCATCTCTCATATCCAAGTCAAGAAAAGTACATTGATTATGCCAATAGTATTTTTTATACTGCCAATATAAAAGATTATAAATGGGTAGGAAAAGATATTATTGTTTCGAGTTATAAAGATTTTTTGGAAAAAAGAGAACAATTAAGAAATCAAAAATTAATACTCAAATGTCATAGTCTTAAAATTAATTTTTCTGAATCCTCTGAAGATTCGATTAGGATAACTGATACCCCTCAAATCGTTGGAGGAAGTGGTTATTATGTTTCTCAACGTTTAAAAGAAGCCATAGAAGAAAATGGTTTTACAGGAATGAAATTTAAAGAAATAACTGAGTTGGATAATAGATTAGAAGTTAATTATTAAAACTTTTTATTAAGGGCTAAGTGTGAAGTTTCATTCTTAGCCTATTTTTTAATTAAAAGATTTTAGATAACATGAAATACTACTCAATTAGACATTCTTTAAACAAGAAAGAAACAGGTAATTATCAACAAGTAGAAGAGGCTCAGCATAATTGTAATGTTTGGGACGACCCATTATTTATAGATTATGACCAAAATTTCTTTAAAAAATTAGATTTTTCACCTATAACCTCTAATGCTATTTTAAAGAAAGGTTCAAAACTTACTGATTTCATAAGCGCACCAATAATGGGATTTACCAAAAAACTTTTAGTTTCAGGAAAACTAAAGCAAATTTTAGAAAGTAGCAGAAAATCAGGAATGCAATTTTTTAAATCTCCTGTTTATTATAAAAATAAGTTAATAAATGATTATTGGGTTTTAAATATGTATGAGATTAATATGGATATGATAGACTTTAAAAAATCCGTTATTTTTAAAACTAATTATTTTGATAATTTAATGGAGCTTGATGTAAAAAATGTATTTGAGTTTAAAAAGTACAAAGAAGAGATAGAAAAAGAAGGATACCCTAATGGTATTTCTATAGAGAAAATAAAAATAAGAGCAGATAAAATAATGGACTTTTTTGCTCTTTTAGATGTTGAGGGAGGAGTAAAATATATGGTTTCTGAAAAATTAAAAAAAGAAATAGAAACTGCACAGTGTACAGGTATTGAATTTATGCCTATTGGAATCAGTTTAAATGAATGGCTTACTACTGAGAGAGAAAAAATATATGGTAAAGCTTAATTTATATTAGATAGCAGATATAATTAATTATCCATAAAAGATGAAATATTATAACTTAATATCAACAAGTAGAGATAGAAAAGAGGTCGGTGTAAAGCCTCAAAGTCAAACAGGAAACCACGGAGATATCCAACAAGATTTTATTCCTTGGGAAGGAAAAATTGATTTTGACTTTACATTACCGGAACCCTATCTTGAAAAAAAGGCAAAACAAGTTTCTCTATTAGATGTAGCATTCATTCGAACTACATTTTTAGTGATTGATGATGTTTTTTTAAACTTTATAAAAGACTTTAAAATAGTAGATTACCAACACTGGAAAATAAACACTTGGCAAAACAAACAATTAATAGATAAGTACAATTTATTTCTTATAAATAACACAAAGTAATCAGAGTATGTAGACTTTTCGAAAAGTGAGTTTTATTCTAAAAAATTAGGAGATTGGGATAATTCAAGTGCTCAACAACCTGTTTCGGTAAACGATTATGATGAATATGTTTCTGAAAAAGAAAGATTACGAAAAGATAAGTTAATGTTACTTGAAAAAAAAGTTTATTTAGATTTAAGTAAGGCTACTGAAGATATGTTTAGAATCGTTAATGCACCACCTGGAGGTTACTTTGTATCCGAAAGGTTAAAAAATGCCATTGAAGAAAGCGGTTTTACAGGTATGGAGTTTATAGAGGTAAGTGAGCTGGACAGAGTAGAGGTAATTTATTAAATTTTATAATTTGCATGTTAATAAAGGGAGTTTCTCAAAATAGACAACTCCCTTATTAAATATATTAAAAAAGAGAGTATATGAAAAAAGTTATTGTTTTAATAGTTTTCTTATTGAATGGATATTTATTAATTGCACAAACAAACAGTAGTAGATATTTTGTTTTCAAAAAATCAATGGAAATTTCTCAGAAAGACTTATCTAATTTTAAACAAAAACATGATTCTCTAATTGATAGTGAATACCCGCTGGAATAGAAAGATTCGCTTATGAACAAAAAGCTAAAACCGTATAAACCTTACATAAAACCACATTGTTCTTTTTCTTTCTTTTTTTAGTTTTACAAGCTGTTTTGTAACCTAGTTTGAAAGCCTTAAAAATTGTAACTAATTTAAATGTATATATAATGAAAAAAAGAAAGAAACAAATTGCTAACCTTTTAAAAATAAGCGTTTTCCTGTTCGGGGTTTCGTTGTTGCTATGGAATTGTGAGCAAGAGGAAGATAAAGTACTTTTAAAAGAAATTCAACAAGAACAAACAGTTACTCATATTCCTTTAGATGAATTTAAAAAGAAAATAATCCAAAATTCATCTTTTAAAAAATTTTCTCTCTTTTTTGATGTGAACCAGAGTCATTCTACTATTTCACAAAAGAATACCTCTAACTCATCAGATACCATAGTACTTACCAATAATATAACAAGAATAAAAAAAGACGGTTTTAGTACCTATACCTTTAGAGTATTAACGAATAACAATGATGATTCTATTTATAATTTAGTTGTATACGTTAATGGCAATAATGAAATTTACAAGTCACATATTTTAAAATACATACCTTCTAATGAGTGGAGAGTCAATCCATCTTCTTATTTTATAGGAAAAGTATTTTTAGTAAATAATAATTTGTTTAATACAAGCAATTTAGTTTTTGCTAAAGACGCTGACTGTTTAACAGGAGGAACTACTTACTGGGAGTGCTCTTTTGGATTTAATCATGCACCAGGCACTTGTAACGCTACAAGTTATGAATATGTTATTGATTTAGAATACGGAGAATGTGATAATGGGGGGAATGATGATGGTGTAATTATTAATCCAACAGATCCTTCAGAGGGAGGAAGTTCAGGAGGAGGAGCAGATGGAGGTATTGTAACCGCACCAGATACTACTCCATATACACAAGAGTTAAAGCAATTTGTAAGTGGTACTTTAAATTTAGCTGCTGAAGGAGTTAAATCGTACTATACATCTAATAGTAATATTACCAATACAATCAATAACTACTTAATACAGAAGGGGTTTTCAGATTTCTCAAAATTTGAAGCAATGTTGAATTTAGAGTTTGGATTTAGCTTAGGTTTAAATTATGAAAGCTTTGTTTGGGCATTTAATAATAAAGAGAGTGAAGAAGTTAAAGCTGTTAAAGATTTTTTAGTTGTCAATAGCACTATAGAAGCTAGAATTTTTGCAAAGAAAGGAGTTGATTATTTGATTAATGGGCTTGTAAGTACTTTTGAAGAATATGTTGAAGAGAGTGTTCCTCCAAGTTGTAAAAGTTTTAATTTTACAAAAGTTGGAAATTATCAATACTCATATGTCAAGGGTATAAAGTTTATAGTTCTAAGTACAGATGGGAAAATTAAAGAATACATACGATATGATAATGCTATTGAATTTGGAGCTCCATATCTTGACAGGTTTAACAATGTTTTCAAGTCCAATGTTCTGGCTGAGATAAGCGCAATTGCTCTACAAGAAGCTATGGATAACACTAAAGATTATATTAAATCTAGACCTTGGACTAATGTGGGAGATGTAGAAAGATATTTTGAACAAGAGTTAATAAGATTATACCCTGTGCATATACCAGGAGCAAGAGTTAGAATAAGACCTAGCCATCATTTGGTTTCGAAAATAACAGATTATAAATCAAGTGGTTTTAGCATTGGAGGAGTTAATTTTAATACAGATGATTGTAATTAACTATAAAATGAATTATCAAGAAATATTAGATATTATATATCAGTTTTATCCTAAAGGAATTAACTTTTATAACGAGGATAATAGTATAAATGAGAAATATATTGACACAAAAGAAAATAAAAACTTAGTCAATAATTTATCGATGATAGAAAAGATAGATTTCGGAGATTATCTCGTTTCTGAATTGAATACTATTTATAATATAAAACTGAGAAATATAAGTAATTTTCATATGGGTGACAGAGCACATAATATACAATACAGTGGTTTTTTTTTCAAAGAAAAACTTAAATATTACCCAGTTTGTTTTGTTTTTAGTACTTTATGCCCAGTATATTATTATTATATAATCGATGTAGATGTCTCTTTTGATAACCTAACTTTACCAAGTTCTTATACATGGAAAAGAAATAATGGTAAAATTGATGAAAATAGAGAGGATTTTACTCAATTAATAATTAAAATTGAAGACTACTTAACTACACATACAAATTATAGTAAAATTTCTACAAATATTGCAGAAAAAATAATACCAGACTTATGTAACGAGGCTGTAAACAAAGGAAGGTTTACAGTTTTTAACGCGTTATTCTTAGACGACTATTATTGTTTTCCTTAAACTAAAAAGCATGGAAATAGACATAAATATTGCTGATGTATATTTTACACTTACATCAAAACAAATTATACCAATTATAATCTTTGTATTATTTTTTTTATATGGTTTTTTTTCCTTTATAAAAGATCTAAATAAGATTTTGAAATCAAAAAGAAAGTATTAACTACGTTTTTTTATACCCCGTTTTATGATATAGTTGAGTTGAAAGAGGATTTAGGGACAAGAAAAGTATATTATATTTTAGATATAAACAACGAGGTAGAAGGAATAATAAATTAATTCTTAAACTACAATGTATTTCCTTCGAAGTATTTGGAAAAAACAATACCAAACTTAATAATAAATGAAGAGTTTAATCTTAAACAAGCTTTTTTTGCAGATTATTACAGGATTTCATTTTTTTAAATTAAGTAAGATATGAATAAACAATATAAAATATTATTATTACCAATAGTTTTGTTATTACTAAGCTTATTTTTTGATAAAAACTTAGTTATAAATATACGTGATACATATTATGTCATAAGCTATATTTACTTGTCTTCAGTTTTATTAGTTTTAGTATTGTTGTCAATGGTAGCATATACTATTATCATCAGAAAAAACAAAAAACAATAAAAGAACATATTTAAAACTTAATACTATAGTTTTCTGTATAATCGTCAGGTAAAGAAGCTCCAATATCTCTTAAATAATTTTCTAATCCACTTAATGATTTATGCCTTGTTATAGTCATTAACCTATGTTTTGCCTGCAAGTCAGTTAATCCCTGTTTCTTAAAAGAAGTAAATAGTATTTTTGCAGCTGTATGTCTTGCAGAATAAATACTATGGTTATCATTTAGGTTAATTTCTTCTCCTATGTCATCTTTTAACTTCTTAAAGCGTCTACTAAAAAACTCATTTTTAGAAGACTCTTTTTTTACATCCCATTTCCCTGGGATTTCTTTTTTGGTAAATAAAAAATCATCAGCATTATAATTTTCTAAATTCATTTTTTGAAAAACCTCTTTTAAAGGTTCAATTATCAGAATATTTGCCCTTTCTGTTTTTGTCTCTGCAAATAATATAGTGTTGTTCTGTAAATCAATATCTTTTACTTTCAATCTACAAATTTCAACTGTTCGCATTAGAGCATAAATGACAAATTTCATGTATTGATAAAGATATTTATCATTTTTTACAAGATAGTTTTTTATTGCTTCTAATTGTTGTATTGTGAAAGGTTGATTTTTTTCAGGCTTAGCTTTTAATGATGGAATATCTTTAACAAAGTTATAGCTTAAAATATCATCAGCCACTAATTGAGACAATAAAGAAGAAATAAGCCTTTTAAAGTTATTTCTAGTTGTGTTAGATGAAGTGTCTGAGATGTGGTTTAAAAAGATTATAATATGTCTTTTAGTAAGTTGGTCTATATCTTTATTGGCAAGATTTTTTTCTGTTATCCACTTAACAAAGATGTTATACATGCTAGAGTTTCCATATCTTGTTTTTTCAGCCCAAACTTTATTTTTTTCGTTTAAAGCTAACTCTAAAGCTTCTGATATAGTATAGCTTTTCTTGTCCAAAATTTCTTCCTGTTTTTCTTCAAAAGGGCTATAACCTTCTTGAAGCAAACGGAGTCTAGCTTTCTTTAATGCATTACCTATTATTTTTCTTTCTGTTATAGTTTTAATCCTATTCAGACCTCTTTTTTCAATTATTTTATCCATAGCCCCAGTGAATGGATTTCTATAATAATACCATATATACCATGGCTTATTTATATTAGGTTTATTAGTTCCTTTAATCTTTGGGATATAAAGTTTAGGTTCAGAAAACATTTTTTTTATTGAAATTACAGGTGCTTTTGTAGGTACTTTTTCTTTGTCAAAGAAAATAAAATTTTTCATCATTTATATTTTTAATTTATAAATGACTGATAAACATATTTATAATTGATTTTTTAAGACTCTTGAACTTTGTTCTAAAAACGAAAAACGTTATATTCAAAATCCGATGCTCGCAAGGGCGTGTGGGTTCGAGTCCCACCTTTGGTACAAAAGCACACTATTTTTTTAAAAAATAGTGTGCTTTTTTTATGCGCCTAATTTAAAAGTAGAGAATTACCACTTGCTCAAAAATAAATCTAAACTACATTAATATAAATTATTTCTATTTAAAATCTAAAAAACATAATTATTTCAAATATAGATTTGCTGAAAATCAATTAATAATTTATAATGAAAAAAATAATCTTAAGCGTAGTAACAGCTTCTTTGCTTTTTTCTTGCAGTGGTAAACAAAACCATGGAGAAGAAAAAGAAAAGGGAGGATGTCCTTTTGGTTTTGACAAAGGACACAAAAAAGAACAGTTAAAAGAAACTAAGTCAAACAAAGATTGGTGGCCCAATAAGTTAGATTTGGATGTACTTGCACAAAACTCGGAATTATCGAATCCGATGGGTGAAGAATTTAATTATGCTGATGAATTTAATAAGCTAGATTATGTAGCGTTAAAGGCAGACCTAACTAAGTTAATGACAGATTCTCAAGATTGGTGGCCTGCTGATTACGGACACTACGGACCTTTATTTATTCGTATGGCGTGGCATAGCGCCGGAACATACCGTACAGGAGATGGTAGAGGAGGAACCCGTATGGGAATTCAGCGTTTTGCTCCACAAAATAGTTGGCCAGATAATGCTAACCTAGATAAAGCTAGAAGATTGTTATGGCCTATTAAACAAAAGTACGGCAAGAAAATTTCTTGGGCTGATTTGATGATTTTAACAGGAAATGTAGCTATAGAGTCTATGGGATTAAAAACTATAGGGTTTGCAGGAGGAAGAGAAGATGTTTGGGTACCACAAGAGGATGTGTATTGGGGTTCTGAATCAGGCTGGTTAGAAAGCAGAAGGTTAAATGAGGATGGAGAGCTAGATTTAGAAGTAGAAAACCCTCTAGCAGCTGTACAAATGGGATTGATTTATGTAAACCCTGAAGGTCCAGATGGAACCCCAGACCCAGTAGCATCAGCAAAAAACATACGTATTTCATTTGGTAGAATGGGAATGAATGATGAAGAAACAGTTGCTTTAATAGCAGGGGGACATACCTTCGGAAAAACTCATGGAGCAGGATCAGCTGATAACGTAGGACCTTCACCAGAGGCTGCTGGCATTGAAGAACAAGGATTAGGATGGAAAAGTAGCTACAAATTAGGAAAAGGGAAAGACGCTATTACTTCTGGGTTAGAAGTTATTTGGACGCCTACGCCTACTCGTTGGAGTCATGCTTTTTTAAATACGTTATTTGATAATGAATGGGAACTAACCAAGAGTCCTGCAGGAGCACATCAATGGGTAGCAAAAGACGTTGGAGAGGTTTTTCCAGATGCTTTTGATAAAAATAAGAGACATAGACCTACGATGTTAACTTCAGATTTAGCTTTAAAGTTTGACTCTGAATATAAGAAAGTTTGTGAGAAGTTTTTAGAAGACCCATTATCTTTTGATAAAGCCTTTGCTCGTGCATGGTTTAAATTAACCCACAGAGATATGGGGCCTAAAACAACATACTTAGGATCAGATATTCCACAAGAAGAATTTATTTGGCAAGATCCTATTCCTATACGTACTCATAAACTGATAACCGAAGCAGATATCAATTCTCTTAAAAAAGAAATTTTAAATTCGGGAATTCCTTATAATCAGTTAATAGAAACAGCTTGGGCTTCAGCATCTTCTTATAGAGGTTCTGACAGAAGAGGAGGAGCAAATGGAGCTCGTATTCGTTTAGAACCACAAGTTAATTGGGAAAGTAATAATCCAGCGCAATTAAAAAAGGTGTTGGCAGTTTATGAGAAAATTCAAAATAAATTCAATGAATCGTTAAAGGAGAAAAAAGTTTCCATGGCTGATCTAATTGTTTTAGGAGGATCCGCAGCAGTAGAAAAGGCAGCAGAAAGAGCAGGGTTTTCAATAAAAGTTCCTTTTAATCCTGGTAGAATGGATGCTACGCAAGAACAAACCGATGTAAAATCTTTTGCTGTTTTAGAACCAATGGCTGATGGTTTTAGAAACTATCAAAAAAAGAAATACACACTTAAACCAGAAGAATTGTTAGTTGATAAAGCACAATTATTAACTCTAACAGCTCCTGAAATGACGGTGTTGGTTGGTGGTATGCGAGCTTTAAATGCAAATTATGATAGTTCAAAAAAAGGAGTTTTTACAACCCAACTAGGAGTGTTGACAAACGACTTCTTTATAAATCTGTTGGATATGAATACGTATTGGGAGCCTATCTCTGAAGAACAATTAATTTTTGAAGGAAAAGATAGAGTTACAAATGAGGTAAAATGGACAGCAACTAGAGCAGATTTAATTTTTGGATCTAATTCTGAATTAAGAGCTTTAGCTGAGGTATATGCGAGTAATGATGCAAAAGAAAAGTTTGCAAAAGATTTTATTGCAGCTTGGGTTAAGGTGATGAACCTAGATAGGTTTGATTTGAAGTCTTAAATAATACAGTACAAGAAGGAAATATTATAAATATATAAACCTATACCAAGATGTTTCTGGTATAGGTTTTCTTATTAAATCTAATTTTGTTTGTAGCTTTTAAGAGTTAACCTCTTTTATAGCTTCTTTATAATCTTCTGGAGTGTTGATGTTTCTAATTAAATTATCATCAACCTCAATAATTTCAACATCAGAATTAATTAACATTTTACGAGGACACGAATAACCTTGTGCTAAATAGGCTAATAATTTTCCGTAAGCTTTTGGTTCGTATATTGTGATTAAAGGTTCAGGAAATTCTTTGTTTTTTCCTTTAACTGTAGTTGCTATTTTAGATGGATTTCTTTTTTGTAATAATAATTGAATAAGCTCATTATTTACAAATGGAATATCTGTAGCCATTACCAACCATGCTGAGTTTGGATTTTTTTGAAAAGCAGAACAAATACCTCCAAAAGGTCCTAGATTTAAAAAGGTATCGTGAATTTCATTTGTCGTTTCTGGAGAGGTAGATAAATCTCTTACAGAGTAAAAAGTTTCTAAATTGTTGTTTTCTAGTAACTCTTTTACATGTTCTTTTTGAGGCTTTTTATAGTACAATAATTCCGATTTGTCACGACCCATTCGAGTACTTTTCCCGCCTATTAAAACCAACCCTTTTACAGGAGCAATATTTTCTTTAATGAGATTATGTATATGATTAGATATTTTATCAATCTCATTAATCGTATAAGAGGTGCTATTTTTGATGTTTGGAAAACGTTCTAACAAACAATCAAAATATCTTGAGTTTTTATTCAACTTAACTATAAACTGAATGTTTGTTAATTGATCTAACCTTTTTTTTACAGAAGCTTCTTTCTCATCATCTAAAATCAAAATTTGTTTCGCCCCTTCGTAATGATTTCCATTAATAAAGACAAAATCGTGATTGTAAAACTGTAAACGTTGTTCGTACTTGTTTACAGGTGAAGAAGTGTTTATTTGTAAATTTCCTTCATGATGAAAGGTATATTCAGCTAACGTATTTTGTTCGACATCTTTAGCATGTGAAGCATCAAAATATCCTAAATTGTATTGTGATAATTTTGCAGAAACTTTATGAACCAAATCAGCAATAATTCCACATTTGGTTCCTAAGATAGCTACTTCATTAGGCGCAAAATTATCATTATACTTCTTAACTAGATTTGTATGTTTAGTATGTTTTTTATCCATTTTTTATATCTGATTTTCCGCCTGTTTTTTCTACTAACTTCACTTCTTGAATCACCATTTTTTGACTGATTGCTTTACACATATCGTAAATGGTTAAACAAGTTGCAGAAGCTCCTGTAAGCGCTTCCATTTCTACTCCTGTTTTTCCTTCAATGGTTACTTTACAAAAAACCACTACATACTCATCGTCTACAATATTGATGTCAATATCCACTCCATTGATTAACAAAGGATGACACATTGGAATAATATCAGAGGTTTTTTTTACTGCTTGAATTCCAGCAATGATAGCGGTTTGAAAAACAGGTCCTTTTTTAGTGATGAGTTCATCATTTTTAAAATGACTCACAATTTCTGAACCTAAAAACATAGTAGCTTTAGCAATGGCTATACGTTTCGTGATTTTTTTATCAGAAACATTTACCATCTTAGGTTGATTTTGTTCGTTTATGTGGGAAAAGTTGCTCACTCTGTATAAATTTTAAATGTTGAGTTTTTAATTTTTAGTTAAACTCTGTTGTGATGTTTTTACAATTGCTGTTAATAGCCTAATTAGCTCGTGAATGTCCGAAAGTATATCTGTAATATCAATATTTGTTAAGTCACTTTCTTTTAATAAACGTAACCAATATTAGTTTCTCTAGCTTCTTTTGAAGAAATAGACATTTTAGAAATAAAGTCTCTCTTACTTTGACCAGCTAAAGCCTCTTCTATATTTGCTCCTATTGAAGTTCCACTTCTTAAAAGCTGTTTTGAAATTATAAACTCTTTTTCTTGTTGTAGTTTTTTGTACAGAGAAATTATTTTTAAAGAGAATTGAAAACTCTTGCCTTGAACAATACTTTCCTTCATTTTAAATTTTTAACTCAAAACTAAACATTAATAATTAAAAACCCCGATACGTTAGTATCGGAAAAACACTTCCTTTTTTAAATTCTATCTCTTCAGTTTTTGGAAGTTCAATAAAACTATCAGCTTCAACCAAACTAGCTAAATCACCAGAACCATTTCCTTGTATTGGAGTTGCATATACTTGTCCGTTTTCCGAGGTTAATTTTACTTGTAAAAAACAGCTTAGATTAGGTTTAAAAGTAATGTTTTTTGCTAAAGTTGCTGTTTGTTTTTCTTGTTGTACACCTATAGATTTATAATACCAAGGATAAAAATAGACCAAACAATTTACAAAGGTTGAAACTGGATTTCCAGGAAAAGCAAACACGTTGCAGTTGTCTGTAGTGCCGAACCAAAATGGCTTCCCTGGTCGTTGCGAAACTCTGTGGAATAATTTTTTAACACCCAATCCATCTAAAACTTCAGGTAAAAAATCAAACTTACCTTTACTAACAGCACCACTAAATAAAAGCACGTCATATTCTTGTAGAAAAGACGCTATATTTTCTTTTAAAATTTGTTTTTCATCAGTAATATGAGCTGTATCTGCTGGGATTTTTAAATCGTTCAATAAGGAAACTAATGTGTATACATTGCTTCTACGAATTTGGTGGTCTAACGGATATTCATTTACATCAACCAATTCATCACCTGTAGAAACAATCATTACTTTAGGTTGTTTGGCAACTTTAACAGTGGCTTTACCTACAGTAGCTAAAACCCCTATTTCAGCAGCAGAAATTATAGTGTTCTTTTTTATTAGAATTGTACCTTCACTTTTATCAGAACCCTGTGTATGTATGTTTTGTCCTTCTTTAATTTCATCAATAGTTATAGTAGCGACTAACGTATTAATATCAACATCTTCATAGCGAATTACCGTGTCAGTATTGTTAGGTAATACAGCTCCTGTCATAACCTCATAACAGTTGGCGGCATTATCCAGTGTTTGTTGTGGACTTCCAGCAGCTTGGACTCCTTCAATTTTAAAATCGCGAACACCGTGCTCAAAAAAACGATGATTGATAGCAATACCATCCATTGCCACTCGGTTGAATGGAGGAAAATCTCTGTCGGCAACAATATCTTCCTTTAAAACTCTTCCGACAGCTTCTAAAAAAGGAATTTCTTCAATTCCGAAATCTTGTGTGTTTTCTAAAATTATATGTTTGGCTTCTTTTACTGTAATCATATGTTAAAGTGTAACTGTTAAAAAGTTTAATTGTTACAATTTCAAATTATCTAATTGACATTATCCTCCAATAGTACTCATACTTTCGGTTACGTTTTCTATTCTATTTGCCTCAGCAACAAAACCATTTTTAGGCTTTTCTTTTATCAATGATAAAAACAAGGCTTTTAAATCTTCATTGCTTGCACCATTTCTAATAAAGTCACGTAGGTTGAAAACGCCATCATCAAACAGGCAATTTTTAAAAGTTCCTGTTGAGGTAATCCTAATTCGGTTGCAATCATTACAAATAGTACGAGTGAATGCAGGGATTATCCCTATAGTTCCTTTATGATTTTCTATTGAAAAATTTCTAGAAGTAGATGATTTTTTTGAGGGGAGCTTAGTTACAGTGAACTGAGACTGGATTTCATCTAAGATTTTGTGGTAGTTCCAAACCTCTTCTGCATTTCGTTGTCCTCTACCATTAAAAGGCATTTCTTCAATAAAACGAACTGCAATATCCTTGTCTTTAGTAAGCTGCACAAAATTGTTAATTTCATCAGTGTTAAATCCAGACTGAACAACTACATTCAGTTTTAAATTCAACGAACTTTTTTCTAATAACTCAAAGGTTTTATATACTTCTGGGAAAACATCTCTACGGGTAATTTTAGCAAACTTTTCAGGGTGTAAACTATCAATGCTTAAATTGATATTCTTTACCTTTTTAAGGTTTTCTATCGTTTTGATGTGTTTGGAAATAAGCGCTCCGTTGGTCGTGATATTAATATCCTCTAACAAATCATTATACGATAACATTTCTAAAAAAGAAACAAAATCTTTTCTAACAAAAGGTTCTCCACCTGTTAAACGAACTTTGTTAACACCCAACTCAGTAAGTACTCGAATTATTCGGTACATTTCTTTGTAGGTAAGTAGCTCTTTTCTTGGAACAATATCAATTCCTTGAGCAGGCATACAATATTGACAACGTAAGTTACAGCGGTCGGTTACTGCTAAACGAACGTAGCTAATTTGTCTTCCAAAATTATCTATGAGTTTGCTCATATTGTAAAGGTAGTAAAACTAAAAATCATACCCTTTTAAAAGGTTAAAAATCGTATTTTCGTAGTATGCCAACATCACTCGAACTTCAAGTACAAACACTACCGAACTCACCAGGAGTTTATCAATATTTTGATAAAGATGATACAATTATTTATGTTGGAAAAGCGAAGAATTTAAAGAAACGAGTTTCATCGTACTTTACTAAAAATCATGAGAATGGTAAAACACGAGTTCTAGTAAAAAAAATTGTTAGAATAGAGCATGTGGTGGTTGATACTGAAACAGATGCACTACTTCTTGAAAATAATCTTATAAAGAAGTATAAACCTAGATACAATGTTTTGTTAAAAGATGATAAAACATATCCGTGGATTTGTATAAAGAAAGAGCGATTTCCTCGTATATTTTCTACAAGAAGAGTTGTTAAAGATGGATCGGAGTATTTTGGACCTTATACTAATGTACGAACTGTATATGCATTGTTAGACTTGATTAAAGAACTATATCCGCTACGCACTTGTAATTATGATTTAAGTCAAGAAAAGATTGATGCTGATAAGTATAAAGTTTGTTTAGAATATCATTTAGGTAATTGTAAAGGCCCTTGTGAAGCATACCAAAGTGAAGAGGATTATTTAGAGGACATTAGAGCAATTCGAAATATCATAAAAGGAAATTTTAAAGAAAGTTTACAGCAGTTTGAAAAAATAATGTTTGATTTAGCTGCAGATATGCGATTTGAAGAAGCACAAAAAATCAAAGAAAAGTTAGCTTCTTTACAAAACTATCAAGCTAAATCAACTATAGTAAATCCATCAATTAATAATGTAGATGTGTTTTCTATTATTTCTGACGAGTCGCATGGATATGCAAACTTTTTCAAGATAATGAACGGTTCAATTGTACAATCCTATACCACAGAAATTAAGAAAAAACTAGAAGAGACAGATAAAGAACTTTTAGAGTTGTTTATTATTGAAACTCGTCAACGATTTAACTCGTTATCAAGAGAAATTTTTGTTCCTTTTAAAGTAAATGTTGGTAAAGATATTAAAGTAACCATACCTAAATTAGGAGACAAAAAGCGTATTGTTGAATTGTCTGAACGTAATGCAAAGTTTTATCGTCAAGAACAGTTTAAGCAAATAAAGATTGTAGACCCTGATCGTCATGTAAAAAGAATCATGGCACAAATGCAAAAAGATTTAAGACTAAGAAAAGAACCACGTCATATTGAATGTTTTGATAACTCAAACATACAAGGAACAAACCCTGTTGCTGCGTGTGTGGTTTTTAAAGATGGAAAACCGAGTAAAAAAGACTATCGTCATTTTAATATTAAAACAGTTGAAGGCCCTGATGATTTTGCTTCTATGGAAGAAGTCGTATATCGAAGATATAAACGATTATTAGATGAAAATCAACCACTACCACAGTTAATAGTGATTGATGGAGGTAAAGGACAGTTATCTTCAGCCTTAAAGAGTTTAGATGCTTTAGGTTTAAGGGGTAAAATAGCTATAATTGGTATTGCAAAAAGATTAGAAGAAATTTTTTACCCTGGAGACCCTATTCCGCTATATCTAGATAAAAAATCAGAAACACTTAAAATAATTCAGTACCTACGTAACGAAGCTCACCGTTTTGGAATTACTTTCCATAGAAACAAAAGAAGTAAAAGTGCTATACAATCAGAATTAGAGCAAATTCCAGATGTAGGAAAGCAAACTATTACAAACTTACTACGTAAGTTTAAATCAGCTAAAAGAGTAAAATCAGCTACTTTTGAAGAATTAAAAGAAGTGGTTGGGAATGCTAGGGCTCAAAAAATATACAAACACTATCATAAAAAAGGGGAATGAAAAAGTTATTAATTTTATTACTGCTGCCAACATTTATGTTGGCGCAAAACCAACCTAAAGTAGGACTGGTATTAAGTGGTGGAGGTGCAAAAGGGATTGCGCACATAGGGATTTTAAAAGAGCTTGAAAAAGCAGGTGTACAAATAGATTATATAGGTGGTACAAGTATGGGGTCTATAGTAGGAGGCTTATATGCTTCTGGTTATACAGCCAAACAAATAGAAGAGGCTGTCTTAGAAACTAATTTTATAGATTTATTACAAGATAAAGTTTCTAGAAGACAAAAGCCTTTTTTTAATAAAGAACATGGAGAAAAATATGCTGTTTCGTTACCTATAAAAAAAGGAAGTTTAGGCTTGCCTTTGGGTTTGTCAAAAGGGCAAAACGTGTTGAATTTTTTAACAGAGTTATTAGCGCCAGTTGATGATATTACAGATTTTTCTAAACTACCAATACCTTTTTATTGTATAGGAACAAATATAGAAACAGGTGAAGAAGAAGTGTTAGAGAATGGTTCATTACCGTTGGCTTTAAGAGCAAGTGCTGCTTTTCCTTCGTTGTTAAATCCAGTAGATATAGACAATAAATTATTGGTTGATGGCGGTGTAGTTAATAACTTTCCTGTTGATGTAATGAAAAAGAAAGGTGTTGATATAATTATTGGAGTTAGTGTACAAGGAGAATTATTGAAAAGAGAAGAATTAACTTCTGTGGCCTCTCTGTTAATGCAAATAATTAATTTTCAAATGTATCAGAAATCAGACCAACAGGTTGAATTGTTAGATGTTTACATAAAACCAAATGTAATTGACTACAGTGTTATTTCGTTTGATGCTAAGAAAGAAATTTTAGAAGAAGGAGAAAAAACAGCTAAAATGTATAGAGTGGTTTTTGATAGTATTGCTAAGATGCAAACCAAAAAGAATAGAAGACTAAAAATATCACCAAAAAGAAAAAGGTTTTTAGTTGATAGAATTATTATAAAGGGTAATAAAAACTATACTAATAATTATATTTTAGGAAAGCTACAGCTACGTGAAGGAGATAGTGTGTCTTACAAAGAAATTTCTAAAAAAATAAACACATTAACAGCTTCAAAAAACTTTAAAAGAATAGATTATCATTTTGAAAAATCTTTTCAAGGAAAAAAATTAGAGATAACTGTAAAGGAAGAAAAAATACAATCTTTTTTAAGACTAGGTTTACATTATGATTTACTATACAAATCAGCAGTACTACTTAATTATAATCATAAAAAGCTGCTTTTCCAGAATGATGAACTTTCATTAGATGTAGGAGTTGGTGATAAAATAAGGTATAATTTAGAGTATTTCATTGATAATGGGTTATCTCCAAGTTATGGAATAAGAACAAGGTATAATACTTTTAATAGTGATTTTTTATATAATAAAGGGATTATAAATGGAAAGTATAGAGATTTTTCAACCTCTTTATATTTGCAAACAACATTTGATAAAAAGTTTGCAATAGGTGTAGGAACAGAACATAAAAACATTAATGCAAGAACAAAAAACATTTCTACTGAAGGAAAAGAAGATTTTTTTGATAAAAGCAATTATATAAACACTTTCGCTTTTTTAAAATTAGACACCTATAACAAAGAGATGTTTCCAACAAAAGGGTTTTATGCAGATATAGGTTTTAAGTGGTTTATATGGTCTGATAGAGATAATAGACTGGATGAATTAATACAAGGTAGTGAACCTTTCCATCAGTTTTCACAATTGGGTGGTACGTTGGGGTTTGCAACTACTTTTTATGATAAATTGACATTTCAATATACTTCACAAGCAGGATATACGCTCGGAAAAAAATCGTTTGAAATATTTGACTATCGTTTGGGCGGATATAATCAAAATTATATTAATAATTTTATTCCAATGTATGGATACGATACAGGAGGGCTAAACAATCAGTCTTATTTAAGATCTGAATTTAACTTACGCTATGAGGTTTATAAAAAACATTATGCAATGTTTATAGCAAATTATGCTCGTGTTGAAGAAGATATATTTGAGGATGGAGATTTGTTTAAAAACACCAAATCAGGATATGCTATAGGGTACAGTGTAGAAACATTTTTAGGTCCTATAGAATTAAAATACACATGGTCTCCTGATCATTCAGATCATTATTGGTTGTTTAATTTAGGTTTTTGGTTCTAAAAATAAAAAATCCCATATCAAAACGATATGGGATTTTTATTTCATAATAAGATTGCCTTACTTACTTTTTTTGTTTTTTTTCAAATAAAACTTATACTGTAAGTATTGGTAAGCATCTCGAGGTAATATTTTAATCCACTTTTTGTGTTGAATAAACCATTTAAAACGAATTGAATTAACGCCTTTTGTTAAATAGGCAGCTATAAACGGATGCACATTTAATGTGATTTCTTTATATTTTTTGCCGCTATTAAGTATACGTTCTAATTCTGATTCTATTTTATCTAATAAAACAATAGGAGCTTCAACTTCTCCATTTTTATTAGGGTTTGGTTCACGTGTTTTTATTTCTAATTCAGGTCGTACACGTTGTCTTGTAATTTGTACTAAGCCAAACTTACTTGGAGGTAAAATTTTATGTTTAGTACGGTCTAAAGACATTACATCTTTTAAATGTTGATATAGTTTTTGTCTATTTTCTGCAGACTTCATATCAATAAAGTCAACAACAATAATTCCACCCATGTCTCGTAATTGTAATTGACGAGCTATTTCACTGGCAGCAATTAAATTGACTTCTAAAGCAGTTTCTTCTTGGTTTAAGGATTTGTTAGAGCGATTACCACTATTCACATCTATAACATGTAAAGCTTCTGTATGCTCAATAACTAAATAAGCTCCTTTACTCATTGAAACTGTTTTTCCAAACGATGTTTTAATTTGTCGTTCAATGCCATATTTTTCAAAAATAGGAACATCAGAACGATGATGTCTTACAATATTTTCCTTTTCAGGATATATTTCTTGTAAGTACTCTTTAATTTCAACTTTTAAGGTTTCATCGTTGGTTACAATACTTGTAAAAGAATCGTTCATAACATCTCTTAAAATAGAAGATGCTCTGTTTAATTCACTTAATATTTTTGTAGGAGTATTATTATTAGCTATGCGTTTGCACATAGTTTTCCATCTATCAAGTGAGTTTTGTAAATCTTTGTCAAGTTCTGCTACCTTTTTACCTTCGGCAACAGTACGTAAAATAAGTCCAAACCCTTTTGGTCTGATACTTTTTGCTAATTTTTTTAAACGTTCCTTTTCTTTCGGATCTGCTATTTTCTGTGATACCGATATGCGGTTAGAAAAAGGAACTAAAACTAAAAACCTACCTGCAATAGAAAGTTCCGAACTAATACGCGGACCTTTGGTAGATATTGGTTCTTTTACAATTTGTACTAATAAATTTTGACCTGATTTTAGTACATCGTTAATACTTCCGTCTTTATTGATATCTTCTTCAAAACGAAAGTTTTTTAAAGTGAATTCTTTGTAATTACCTGTGCTTACTTTTTTAATGAATTTATTTAAAGATTGTACTTGTGGACCTAAATCGTGATAGTGTAAAAAACCATCTTTAGGATAACCAACATTTACAAAAGCGGCATTTAAACCAGTCATTACCTTTCCTATTTTAGCAAGGAAAATATCACCGACTGAAAAATTATGATCGCTCGTTTCTTTGTTTAACTCAATAAGTTTACCATCTCTAAGTAAGGCGAAATCAATATCAGAAGAATTGGAACGAATTATTAATTCTGTTTTCATTCTGAATATGGTTTTGTGCCATCGTAAATTTTTACGAAGACGGATTAAAATTTGTAAACAGGTATGTTGTTTATACCATTTAAGGTGTTAAAACCTTAATGTCAATGAACGTAATTTATAAAAGCAACGAAAAAGTAAGCTACTGCTTACTTTTTCTTATGGCGATTTGCTCTTGCTCTTTTCTTTCTTTTGTGTGTAGAGATTTTAGCTCTCTTTCTTTTTTTACCACTTGGCATAGTTAAAATGTTTTGTAAAACCTTTTTATTGAAGGTTTTGGGTTAATACTTTTTTAATTATTTTACAGCTACTTTTGTTTTTACCCCTTCGGTAAATACTTTAGAAGGCTTAAAAGCAGGTATGTTGTGTGCAGGAATTTTGATAGTTGTATTTTTAGAAATGTTTCTACCAGTTTTTTCTGCTCTAGTTTTAATAATGAAGCTACCAAAACCTCTTAAATATACATTGTCACCATTCTCTAATGCATCTTTTACCTCTTCCATAAATGCTTCAACAGTGGCTAAAACATCTGCTTTTTCAATTCCGCTCTTATCTGAAATCTTAGATACGATATCTGCTTTTGTCATTATAAATATATTTTGTTTGTTTTCTTTTAAAAAATTGAGGCTGCAAATATATGATAATTAATTCATTCCGGAAAAAATAAGAATAAAAAACCCAAAAAACAATTGTTTTTTGGGTAAGTTTAATGAGAACAAGCTTTTATTTAACTATTGTAAACACAAAGTTAGGGTCGCCATCACTTGTTAAAATGGCAGTATCAGGGTTTATTAACTGCACTTTATAAGGAGATTTATTCACTAATAAATCAACTAGAGGATTTAAATGTGGTAGTAAACTCCAGTTTCTACCAGGGGCTAATTTACCTATAGCTAATAAATCTTTATTGCCTAAGACACCAGAAAAAGACATGCCATGTACACCAGAAGTAGAGCCTATTAAAAATGTAATCTCACCTTCACCAAGAAGATATATGTCATTTAAAGGGAAAGAAGGAAATAACGAGTCGTGGATAGGTTTTACTGTGTTAAAAGTATCAATAAATTCTTGATTACTAAATGCAGGTCTAGCAGCTGTAGTCCAAGTAACAGTCATGTCGATAGGACTAGACACTATAGAAATAGAAAAGCTTCCATCAGCCGAAGTGTATTTATTTTCCGTTTCATTTAATGTAAACTCAGAATATTTTGTTCCGTTAACATCAATCGCCGGTGAAATTTCGATGCCACTAGACGTGAAGCCTACTCCGAAGTTCAACGAAGAATTACCTTCAAGGTTTGTAGCAAACCTTATTTCATCGTTTCCGATATAAGAAAAATTGTGAACAGTTCCATTATTTTCATAAGCTAAATGACCAGAAGAACTATTAAGAAAATCTTTCATGTCTTGGTACTTTTGAAAATCTGTCCAATCTTCTGCTGTAGCTTTTTTAAATCTCACCTCAACAAAATCTCTAGAAGTTCTAAAAACAATTTCATCGTTTTCAACACCGTAGTACATAAAGTTAAAATCACCTTTATATCCACTACCACCAAAATTAGGCAATGGAGCTGAGTTACCAGAATCTGATAATTCATGAAGTTCACTTTTTGTTGTGAAAATTAAAGTTGTTGTAGTGTTTAAACCTATGGTATATTCACTTTCAACTGGTGAAATATTATTATTAAAGTTACCTATTGTTCTAACTCTAGATTCATCTAAAAAATCAAATAAGAAAGTATATCCTCCTAGGTTATTATTATCAGTAAAGTATACTGTTTTCCATCCGTGTTCTGAAGAAAGAAGTAAATCTCTTAATTCTTTCTCTCTTTGATTCATACGTTCGGTTGGCGATTGATTAAATAACTCCTCTTCTTTATTTTCATTACAAGATGTAATAAAAAGAGATAGAGTAAATAAAGCCAAAAGCACACGTATTTTAGTTATATGTTTTTTTATCATTTTAATTATTTAGTGAATTCATCAACATTTTTTGCTACTAACTCTTGTAGTTCATACAAGTCTATATTAAAATTATCTTTGTAGTATTTAACTACAATAGCTTCTTTTTGTTTGATTAAGTTTATTACTTTATCTCCTTCTGGAGTAGCAACAGTAATAGCCGCATCAGTTGCTATTTGTATTTGTAGAGGTGTGGCACCAGCACCAAGAGCAGCAACAGCTTCCTGTATAGCTTTATCTACAATACCTTTTTTAATACCATTTATTAAATCATTGTATTCTGTTGGTGAGTTTGATAACATAGCGTTTATCATTTCAGCAAAATCTTCATGTTCGTTTGCTCTTGCATAAGCAGAAATAAACCCTAATTCTCTAGCCTCAGCATCAGATATCTCGAACCATTGCCCTGTGTAATCAGACGGAGTAATGTTTCTATAAGCTATCTCATCAAAGGGAATTCTTTGGTTTAAAATATGTATATATTCATGTTGAATTGTTCCAATGAATTGTATTAATTGATCTTTGTTTTTATAGTCTTGATTATCTACTTCAAAAAACACGATTCGCATTCCACTTTCGGCTAAACCTAAAACAGAAGTTGCTCCACCTGGGTTTATGTTTTGTCCACCCACTAAAAGAATTTCTCTAGGTGCTATATTTTTAATAAAGTTTTCACCTCCTAATTGTGAGTAAGGTTCAACCCAAACTGCTTTAATAGCCTCCATTGCAGGTCTAACATTCTCTATCTTTGGTGGGTGTAAATATCTGTTTAAATCAACTTTCCCTGGTCCCCATTTGTAAGAAACCTCTATGTTATAGGGTGTAGTATAATTATCTCGTAACCACTTGTCGGTTTCATTCAGTACAGGTGTAGAGATATTTATATTACTTGAACCCAAATCTTCCTCCTTTGTTGTGCATGATGAGCAAATTAATCCCAGCACGCCAATACCTAATAATAATTTGTTTATTTTTTTCATACTGTTTGTTTTATCTTGGATTTTGCTGTAAACCTCCGTTTTGAGCTGTTAAAGGTATTTGTAACTGTTTTCTTAAATCCTGTTTTTCAAGTATAACATCTGAACCATTATCTAATTCGTGTGTAATACTTAGGTTAAAACGTCTTACATCGAACCAACGGAAGCCTTCGTGGTAAAACTGTCTTCTTTTAAATTCAGCTATAGCTTTAATGAAAGAGGTTTGCTTATCATTTAAGCCATAAGCAGGTGTGTACTCATTAGCAATAACAGGATATTCTGACTGAATTAAACTTTCTGTCAACATATCGCTATTTGGATCGTAATCTTGTGTTTTATTTGCTATATATGCATTTAAATACATTAAAGCATCACTGTAATTTTCTAGCATAGCAGATGCTTCTGCTCTATTTAGTATTACTTCATCTTTATCAAACATTGTTTGTGCTAAAAAAGGTAAGCCTATACCAGCACTTTCATTTGTATACTTAAAATATTCGTTATACTTAGGAGTGAAATAAGTGTATTGATTTCCTCTGTATAAATCATACGCCCAATTCTTTTTAAATGGGTTTGATGATCCTGTAAATAATTGAGGCCTTATTTTGTCTACCGATAACCCAAATCGTGAAGATCTATGTCTTCTTGCCCATATTGAGTTTGTAGAAATGATTAATAAATTGGCAGGCTCGTCAACACTATTATATAACATTCTTATTCCTGTTAAATTCATATTTCCATAAGCAACCATATTTCTAGCTTCAGAAACAGGATTGGTAACTACTTTATCTGCATGCTCAATTACTTTATCCCATTGACCTTTGTATAAATAAAATCTAGCAGCAAAGGCATTAGCAGCATCTTTAGTGAAATGAAACTTAGGAGAGTTATAATTATCACCAACCATTGAAAGTCCTTTAATTAAATCTTTCTCAATAAGATCGTATACTTCTTGAACTGTATTTCTTTTGTAGGTTTTAAAAAGAACAGTTTCAGGTTCTAATACGTAAGGAATTCCTAGGTCGGTAGAAGCTGTATTAGCATCATAGTGTTTTGCCCAAAAATTAACTAACATAAAATGAGCATAAGCTCTAGCAATTAAAGCTTCACCTTTTTGAGCATTTAAGTCAAACTTATTTTTTAATTCTTCAATAGAAGCTAATGCTTGGTTTGCTTGTGAAATTGCTTCATAACAAGAATTCCAATAGTTAACAGGAGAGCCTCTTTCTTCTAAATTAGAGTCTTGCCATTGATATAGTTGTAGATCTAATTGTTCAACATTTGAAACATTACCTTTATCATCAGCATTGTCAGACATTATTTCTGCCATTAGTGCATAATCTTGATCTGGATATGCTGCTGTAATTAATTGAGAAACTTTATCAGGAGAATCAATTAATGTTCTGTTATCTGGTAATTCAGATAAGTATTCACTACATCCTACAAAAGTAAAGGCTAATGTAGCATATAGTATAACTTTGTTTATTTTATTTTTAATCATACTATTATTTTGTTAAAATCCTAAATTTAATGAAAAAGTATATTGCCTAGTAATTGGTAATGCAACTCCACCTGTTTGATAGAATTCTGGATCTTGACCGTTAAGTTTAGAGTCAGAGTATAATAAAAACAAGTTTGTTCCTTGAAATTTAACTTTTAAATGTGAAAGGCCTAGTTTTTCAACTAGTTCATTATTAAACTTATATCCTAATGAAATGTTTTTCATACGTAAAAAATCCCCATCTGCTACTCGCTCAGTAGAATAGTTGTAAGCATTATAAACCGTTCTTAAGTTTGAGTTTCTTTGAAAAGCAGAAGGGTCTGGTAATACAGGGATGTTGGTTATATTCTCATCTCCAGGGTTAAGCCATCTGTTTACATGACTCTTAGAAAAAATGCTTGTATCAGAATAAGTAGAGCTAAATACAGGGTTTAACCTTACTTTATTTCCTCCGCTACCAGTTATCAATACTCCTAAATCCCAGTTTTTGTAAGTGAAATTGTTGGAAAAACCAACTGATATATTAGGGTTTACGGAACCTTCGTGTTTTAAGTAGTCAGTTAAGTTTTCGTTGTTTTGAAAGTCTAAAACAGAAGCTACTTCACCATCTTTATTTATAAACTGTGGTAATCCTTCGTTATTTAAACCTGCAAATTGAAAAGAAAACATTGAGTTGATAGGGTACCCTACAACATTACCTCCAGTTTGGTCTACTAAATCAAAAGCAATAGGTGTATTGTCTAATTTTGTAATTTCTTGATCAAAATATGAGAAATTAATGTTAGAAGACCATGTAAAGTTATCTGTTACTATGTTTTTAGTGTCTAAAGTAAATTCTATACCATAAGTTTCAACATCTGCGTTATTTCCTTGTTTTATAAATTGCCCACCGATACCAGAAGTTCTTACAAAATCAATATTATCAAATATATCTCTTTTGTAAACATCTGTTATTAAATTAACTCTATTGTTGAATAAGCCTAAGTCGACACCAAAGTTTAATTCATATTGCTTTTCCCATGTTAACTCAGAATTTTGTAATGCAGTTATATTTAAGAAGTTTTCTCTATCTGCTGGTAAAAGTCTGTCTGCTATTTGACTTGTAAATATAGCTAATGCATTTGTTGCGTTACCAGGAGTTGCCACTAAACCATATGAAGTTCTAAACTGTAAGTTACTAAAAGTGTTAGAGTTTTCTAAGAAAGACTCTTTACTAGCGTTCCATTTAGCACTAACAGTTCCTGTTGGTAACCACCTTGAGCTACTACTGCGCCCTTGTCTGTTAGACCCGTCATATCTTCCTGTTAAAGAGAAAACATATTTATCGTCATAAGAATAAGTTGCCTTACCAAAGAAAGCTACTGTTCTTTCTCTTTCTTTAGTTAATCCAAAATAAGCTTCGCCTCCATTTATCAGTTTTTCAAGAATTCTAGGGTCTGTGAATGCTGTTAAACCATTGTCGTATTGTAATCCATATCCTGTAAACCTGTCTGAATTTCTATTTACAAATCTTATCTCTTGACCTAACAATGCATTAAAATTATGTTTTTCATTAAACGTATTGTCGTACTTAAAACTATTTCTAGCATAAAAAGTCGTTAAGTAGTCGTCGTTTTTAAAATAGATACCACCGTTTGGTAAAACCGCAACAGGTAAAGCATCAGGATCTGTAGGGTCTTGATATAAGAATATATTATCATCTCTTAAAACAGTTGAAGAATCAGCATTATAAGCTCTTACAACATTTGAATTTTCTCTAACGTTATGTTCTCTTACGGTATTAACAAAACGACCAGCACCATTAAAATCGTAAGTGATGTTGTCTGTTATTTTATAAGATGCATCTAATTGGAATCGAATATCTCTTTGGTTGATGTCAATAGAGTTGTTAGCTAACTCTTCTAATATATTAAAGTCAGCCCAGTTGTTTCTATAATACTCATAACCTCCAGTATCGTTATATGGTCTTAATGTTCTAGAGGTATTAAGAGCGTAACTAAAAGGGTTGATATCAAATTCACGAGATATGTCTCCTGTTACTGGATCTGATTCTCTGCTGAATGTACCTGGTGCTTTTTGTTTTCTTATGGATGCGTTAACAGCAAGAGTAGCATTAAACTTATCAGAAAAATAGAACGTATTTTTTAAGTTAGTTGTAAAACGAGTTACCTTGTCAGCAATCGTCCATCCCGGATCATGCAAAAGACTCACAGAAGCATAGTAAGAATTATTTTCACTACCACCAGAAAGACTTAAAGAGTGGTTTTGCATTAAAGAGCTATTTCTAAATAATGTTTTAAACCAGTCAGTATTAGCTAGCTCATACTTACGTAAAAAAGCTTCTCTAGCTTCAGGAGTATTTCCTAGTTCAAACATTCCAGTAGATTCATTGTAATTATCTAAAGCAGTAGCTCTAATATAATAAACACCACCATATCTGCCTCTAGAAACGCTAGGTAATTGGAAAAATCCCCTACTTTCATTTTCTCTAAAAATAGCCATACTTTCTTTAGAGTTTAATAAATCAAAATTACTATACGAAGGTATGTCGCGTATTGTTTGTTCTAGGTTATAATTAAGTTTTAAAGGAGAATCTTTTCTACCAGACTTAGTAGTTATTACTACTACACCATTTCTTGCTCTAGCACCATAAATAGATGTAGCTGAAGCATCTTTTAAAATATCTATTTTTTTAATATCATTGGCATTTATACCTGCTATAGATGAGCTGATTAAGGTTGAAGGGTCACCAGATGTTAATTGATCTAGGTTTTGTTCAATAACATCTTCTTGTACCACACCATCAATTACATACAAAGGTGTGTTGTTTCCAAAAATAGAAGAAGACCCTCTAATGGTAATGTTTGGAGCAGTACCGAATGTTCCTGAAAGGTTTTGAATGTTAACCCCTGCAACTCTACCTTCTAACATGCGAGTTACATCTACAACTCCATCTAATTTAAGATCATCTATCCCTACAGAGACGGCGGAACCCGTAAAGGTTTTTTTGTTTATTTTGTCGTAACCAGTAGCGATAACTTCTACTTCATTAAGAATGTTAGCGTCATCTTCTAATACTAAATTAATTACGGATTGGTTTAGTACTTTTACTTCAGTAGTCTTTTTTCCAATAAAACTGAAAACAAGTACATCTCCTTGATTTACTCTAATGGTATAATTTCCATCAAAATCTGTTTCTGTTCCTTTGGTTGTGTTTTTAATTAAAACAGTAACACCAGGAAGAGGTCCAGTTGTGTCGGAAATTGTACCAGAAATACTTTTTTCTTGAGCGTATGTTATTCGCCCAAGTAACACTATAAATAGTGTTAGCATGAATTTAGATTTCATTAATTAAATTATTTAAATTAGTACCCGGAAAAAAATAAATTTTCCCCTTCATTATCAGAAGTAATAACAGTTTAAAGTATTTTTACCCTACTTTTTTGTAAAAAAAAACTAACTAAATTATGTTTTTGTTTGTTTTTTGTTGTTTTAAGTGGTTATAATGTAATTGTGTTTTTGTTTGTTGTGTTTTTTTTAATTTAAATAGTGTTTTTTTTTTGGTTTTTAAATTGATTTGTTGGTATGGTGAGAATAAAAGGAGTCTTCCTTGGAGAGAGACAAAGAATCCTTATTTTATTTGGTTGAGTGAAATAATGCTACAACAAACCAGAGTAGAGCAAGGTTTGCCTTATTACTTAAAGTTTACAAAGGCATTTCCAACAGTGTTTGATTTAGCAAAAGCAGATGAAAGTGAAGTGTTAAAATTATGGCAAGGTTTAGGTTACTACTCTAGGGCGAGAAATTTACATTTTACAGCTAAATTCGTGGCAAATGAATTAAAAGGTATGTTTCCTAGTTCGTACAAAGAGTTGATTAAGTTAAAAGGCGTGGGAGATTATACGGCTTCAGCTATTGCTTCCATTTGTTTTAAAGAACCAGTTGCTGTTGTTGATGGTAATGTGTACAGAGTTCTTTCTCGTTATTTCGGCATAAGTACCCCAATAAATTCTACTAAGGGAATTAAAGAGTTTAAGGAGTTGGCGCAAACACTTATTGATACCTCACAACCAGATGTGTATAATCAAGCTATAATGGATTTTGGAGCGATGCATTGTAAACCTCAAAATCCTCTGTGTAATAAATGTCCATTAGCTAATGGCTGTGTGGCTTTAGCAAAAAATCAAATAAAAGAGCTTCCAGTAAAAGAAAAAAAAACAAAAATTAAAAAAAGATATTTTAATTATTTGGTTCCAATAACAGAAGAAAATGAAACTGTTTTAGAAGAACGAAAGGGTAAAGGTATATGGCAAGGATTGTATCAATTTCCTTTAGTGGAGACACAAAAGAAAACAAGCGAAGAAGAATTAGTGAAAAATAAACAGTTTACAATGCTTTTCCCAGAAGAAACTACAATTTCTCTTTTTAATACTGAAGATATTATTCATAAACTATCGCATCAACACTTAATTACTAAGTTTTGGATAATAAAAACTAGGAAAGTTAATGAACAAACGATGGATTGGGCTGTAGTAAAAAAATATCCAGTACCAGTGTTAATTGATAAGTTTTTAGAGGAATATTTAAGCAAAGAATCTTAAAATTTGTATATTTGATTTTACGCAAAATTATAATGCTATGGCAGGAACAATAAATAAAGTCATTTTAATAGGGCATTTAGGTGATGAGGTAAAAATGCATTATTTTGAAGGAGGAAACTCAATAGGGCGATTTCCTTTAGCAACCAATGAAACCTACACCAACCGACAAACAGGAGAAAGAATAACAAATGTTGAATGGCATAATGTAGTTGTACGTAATAAACTAGCAGAAATTTGTGAAAAATACTTAACTAAAGGAGATCGAGTATATTGTGAAGGGCGTATAAAAACACGACAGTATGAAGTTGATGGACAAAAAAGGTATACAACCGAAATTCATGTACAAGACATGACGTTTTTATCAACGAAAAAAGATCCAAACAATGCACAACCAAATGTGGTGCCTACTCAAGGAGCTCCTAATCATACACCACCAAATGTAGGTAATGAAGAAGATGATGATTTACCGTTTTAGTTTAATTAAATTTTAAAAATTGGACCCAGAACCCGAACCTTTACTTTTAGTATTATCAAGTTTTGATTGGTTGACTGCTATCAACTGTTTGTTGTTACTTTTATTATTGATTTGTTCTGCATTAGTTTCAGGAACTGAAGTTGCTTTCTTTTCAATTTCACAAACAGAATTAGATGAGTTGTCAACAAACACCAAAGAAGAAAATACTGTAGTAAAACTGCTTCAAGATCCTAAAAAGTTATTAGGGACCATTTTAATAACAAATAACTTTATTAATATTCTTATTGTATTACTCTTTGCAAGTATTGGTAGAGTGTTTTTTATTGGTTTATCAGATGTTTTGAGGTTTTTGGTAGAAGTGATTCTTGTTACTTTCTTAATTTTATTATTTGGTGAAGTGTTACCTAAAGTATATGCTAGTAGAAAATCATTACAGTTTGCAGAGTTTATGTCAAAACCTATTTTAGCATTAAACACTTTACTTACACCTTTAAGTTTACCGCTTATTAGATTAACAAGTGTTGTTGAAAACAAGCTTGGCAATAAGAATAATAACCTTTCTGTAGAGCGTTTGTCACAAGCATTGGAGTTAACATCTGATGACGCAACGACTAAAGAAGAACAAAAGATTTTAGAAGGGATTGTAAGTTTTGGGAATACTGAAACGGTACAAATTATGAAGCCTCGAACAGATGTGTGTGCAATAGCAGATGATACTAGTTACGAAGAGGTGTTACAAACTATTTTAAAAAACGGATATTCAAGAAATCCAGTATATCATGAAAGTATTGATAATATTACTGGAGTTTTATATGCTAAAGATTTATTAGAGCACTTGAGTAAGAAAACGTTTAAGTGGCAAAAGTTGTTGAGAGAACCATTTTTTGTGCCAGAAAATAAAAAACTAGATGATTTGCTAGTAGAGTTTCAAGAAAAGAAAAAACATTTGGCAATTGTAGTCGATGAGTACGGTGGTACAAGCGGAATTGTAACATTAGAAGATGTAATAGAAGAAATAGTAGGTGATATCAATGATGAATTTGACGATGAAGACCTTACTTACTCGAAACTTGATGAAAATAATTATATTTTTGAAGGAAAAATAACTATTAAAGATTTTTGCCGTGTCTTAGAAGATGAAGATGAGGAAAAATTTGAAGAGGCTAAAGGAGAAAGTGAAACTATAGCAGGTTTTATTTTAGAAGTCTCAGGTAAATTTCCAAAAAAAGGTGAAAAAATAAACTTTAGTAATTATACGTTTACTATTGAAGCGTTGGCTAAAAAACGTATAAAACAAGTAAAAGTTACCCGAAATGCGTAAACTCTCTTTGCTGATATCAGCAATATTTTTAATAAGTTGTGGTGAGGAAACCTTACCTAAGCCAAAAGGTTATCTAAGTTTAGAGTATCCTGATAAGGTTTATAAAAAAGAAAATTTAAATAAACCATATGCGTTTGAAATAGCTCAAATAGCTCAAACCAAAGATTTACCGAAAGGCTGGATAAAAATTGAGTATCCAAGTTTAAAAGCATCGGTAGATATCACATATCGCCCTATTGAAGGAAATTTAAGAGAATTATTAATAGAATCTGAAAAACTAGTATTTGAACATGCTATTAAAGCAGATCAAATTACTGCTCCAGTAGAATATGCAAATCCAAATACAAAAGTTTACGGAAGTTTATACCAAATTTTAGGGAATGCTGCATCACAAGTGCAGTTTCACGCAACAGATAGCTCTAAACACTTTTTAAAAGGGTCTCTATTCTTTTATACAAAGCCAAATTACGATTCAATTTTACCAGCAGTTGAATATATTAAAAAAGATATGATTCATATGATGGAAACGCTTGAATGGAAAGATTAAGCTATTGAATCGTTACTTTCCTACTCTGTAACCACAAATAAAATTGTAATCCGAATAAAATAGCACCTGATAATAAGTGTACAGCTTGCGTGCCTAAAGGGAATTCTGCATAGTACATTAAAATACCTGTAATCGTTTCTAAAAAGATTAAGAAAACTATCCAATTTACTAGTTTATATCCTAAATTTTTTACCTGATTTAAGTAAAATAATCCCAAGTTTACTAATACAATTGCTATGGTAAAGGAACGGTGGATGTAGAACTTTATATTCGGATCCATCAAACTATAATGTTTGTTTTCAAAGCCATGTAACTTTACTTGTTCGTCAATAAATTGGCGTACCTGAGTTCCTAAAGCAATTTGAATTAGCGAAAATATAGCTGAAAGAATTACTAACTTACTAAATAATGAATTGTATTTGTAAGATGTTTTCTTTCGATCGGAAACGATGTAAAGCAACCATAATAACAAAGCAACAATAACTAAACCACCAACCATATGAATGGTGATAATTGTTGGTTTTAAATTAGAGTCTACAACAGTTTTTCCTAGCCAAGCTTCAAACAACATTAAAAAGAAAGCTCCAAATGATAAAAGAGTTATTTGTTTGTTTTCTTTCCAAAACTTAACAGAAACAAAAATTAAAAATAGAAAAGGAATACCCGCCAGAGCAGAACTCAATCGGTTAATATATTCCGTCCAAGTATGAAATTTATTAAACTTAGCGTAATCGTGTTTGGTGTACTTTTCCCAGTTGTTAGCGTTAAATTCATCAGTGGTTTTTATGTTATGACCAGCGACAAATAACGCTTCATCTTTTACGATAATCATTCCTTTTTTGTACTCGTAATTAGGTTGCCAAGTAATTTCTTCTTCAGAAGTTGGTGGGATGTAATACCCGAAACATTTTGGCCAATCAGGACAGCCCATTCCTGAACCTGTCATACGAACAACAGAACCGGCTAGAAAAATAACATATACAGCAATCAACGAGATTTTTACAATGAGAGGAAAATGTTTCTTCATCTGACGAAAAGTTTTAGCAAAGATACTTAAAAGGCATAAAAAAAGCTCCTTATTAAGGAGCTTTCGATATTGTTTAAATTGAATCTTATTTACGCCAAATTAAGATGTAGCAAGGTTATTCTTCTTCTTTTTTTGTAATCTCTGAAGCCTTGTACATGTCACCGCTACCAATTCCTTCAACAAAAGCAATTAAATTAGTTTTGTTTGTTTTGTTAGCATCATATTTAATAGTTGCAATACTATCATTAAAAACAACGTTTGCTTCTAAAACGCCTTCTTTCTTACTTAAGTCAGAAGCTATTTTTCTAGCACATCCTATTTCACAAGTCATTCCTGAAATACTTAAAGAAAGTTCTTTAGCATTAGCAGCAATTTCAGTTTTTTGTTCTTGAGTAACCTCCTCTTTTTTAGCTTCATTTTTACATCCAACAGCTAAAAAACTTACGATAACTAAAGCAAATAGTATTTTCTGAATTTTCATCATTTTTATTTATTGAGTTATTCAGCAAATTTATCAATAAAATCAAAATTAAAAATAGAAATAAACGAATTTTGTGCTTAAAATTATTGAAAATGAATAATCAACAACAAAAATGGTTGTTTTTAATTGTGCTTTCGCTAGTTTGGGGAAGTTCTTTTATTTTAATGAAAAAAGCCTTGATAGGATTAACTCCAATTCAGGTAGGTGCTTTACGAATGTTAATTACAGCATTTTTTTTATTGTTAGTTGGGTTTAAGAGTTTAAAAAGAATTCAAAAAAAACACTGGAAGTATGTGATAATTACGGCTGGTTTAGGAACTTTTTTTCCTGTATTTCTATTCGCATTTGCAATACAGGGAATAGATAGCTCAATAGCTGCTATTTTAAATTCGCTTACCCCTTTTAACACTTTTGTTTTTGGAGCATTAGTTTTTGGGTTTTCTTTTAAAAAGAAACAATTAGTTGGAATTTTAATAGGTTTAATAGGTACTTTAATTTTAATTTTAAAAGGAGCAGAGTTAAATCCTAACCAAAATTACTGGTATGCATTATTAGTAGTAGTTGCGTCAATAGGTTATGCTTTTAACGTTAATACAATAAAAAAATACTTATTTGATTTGGATGCTTTAGCAATAACAGTTGGACATTTTGTAGTGCTTACTGTTCCAGCATTTATGGTTTTAGCGTTTTCTGGCTTTTTTTCAACTTTTGCAATAACAGCAGAAACAACTTCTGCATTGGGTTATGTAGCAATATTAGCTGTTGTAGGTACAGGAGTAGCAAAAGTGTTATTTAATAAAATGGTGCATTTATCATCTCCTGTTTTTGCAGCTTCTGTAACATATTTAATTCCAGCAGTTGCTGTAATGTGGGGAATTATTGATGGAGAAAAATTAAGTTTAATTCAGTTGTTAGCGGGAGGAATTATTCTGCTTGGAGTTTGGTTGGTAAATAAAGCAAGATAATTTTAAAAATGACTTAAATAAAAAGAGCCAAAATATAATATTTTGGCTCTTTTTTTAGTTTTTATAGATTTAAGTCTAACTATTATTTAAAATCAGCGTCAGAAACCCCTTCATTAATTTTAATTTCTTTCGTGATGAACTCAAAAGTCATTGGTCCATTCTTTTGAATCATTTTATGAGGGAATTTAATTCCATTTACTTCTTTGTAATCTGAAAAAACAACAGGTACTTTCATTTCTCCTTGTGGTCCTTTAGCGGTTTTAACCTCTTTAACCTTTAACCCAGACTTTACATCATAAAAGATTTCTTTTTTACCATGTTTAATCACATAAGCATTGTTTCCGTCTATAGGCTCAATTCTGTCCAAAGTGCCTGTTTTATAAGCTTTGTCAGCAAAAGGAGAAGCAGTGTTTTTAACTTCTTCTAAATCTTCACCTGTCATTTCTTTTTTCTGACCTTGAACTTCTTGATATCCTTTAGTTCCGTCAAAAATTACTTTTTGCATTACGTTGCCCATCATAGAAACGACTACAGAAGATTTATTAGGTGTAGCGCTTTTTTGGACTAAACTTAATTGCATTCCTTGAACTTTTGCTTCAGAAGAAATCATTAAAGAATTCACGTTTCCTACTTTATCTAATCCTCCAATAGCCTTAAAGTAATTGTTAATAACTGAACTTGCTGTAGTTCCTTCAGGAATAGGTAAGCTCATTTCAGGTTTTTTAGTAGGGTTAGCATACGCATCAAAATAATTTATTTTATATTCTGATGTTTTTTCTAAGTTCTTTAAAACATCAATTCCTTTACCTGTAATAATTATACGAGCTTTATCTCCTCTGAAATGTTTAATTGCTGCGTTTTGTACATCGTCTAAAGTAACAGAGTTGATGTTTTCTAAATATTTTTCATAAAAATTGTTTGGTAAATTATAACGAGCAATATTTAATGCAAAATTCGCTGCTACAGATGGTTTTTGAACATTACGTACAAAACTACCTATATATTCAGCTTTTGAATTTTTTAATTCTTCAGGTGTTACTTTTTGATAACGAATTTTATTAATTTCTTTTTGAATTTCTACAACAGCACTATCTGTAACTATATTTCTTACAGCTGCACTTGCTTTAAAAACACCAGCATTTTTATTTTTATCTTGTGAAAGATTCGAATAAGACCCGTATGTATAGCCTTTATCTTCACGCAAGTTCATGAATAAACGTGCAGTACCACCGCCTCCTAAAATATTATTTGCTAATAGAGCTGCGTAATAATCTTTATCACCTAATGTTAAATCAACTGTGTTAATTACAGCTACTTGAGATTGTACTGCATTTGGCATGTTTATAAAATTAATTTCAGTAGTTTCAACATTGGTAGGTACATTGTAGCTAGTGGTAGGTATGGTTCCTTTTTTCCAATCGCTGAATAAATTCTTAACTAATTTTTTAGTCTCAGTAGGGTTAATATCTCCAACTATTACAAGGTATGCGTTATTTGGCTTGTAGTAGGTGTTATAATTGTTTTTTGCATCTTGTAGTGTAATATTTTTAATACTTTCTTTAGTTATGAACTCGCCATACGGATGATTTTTACCATATACTAAAGCATCTTCAACCCTTCTAGCAACAGCTTCTACACTTTTTTCGTTAGATTTAATTCCTTCTAAAGTACGTTCAATTACTTTATCAAACTCTTCTTGTGTAAATTTAGGGTTTTTAACCCCGTCAGCCATTAAACCTAAAACCTCTCCAAAATACTTTGTTAATGATCTTACTGAGGCTCCATTGCTTCTAAAAGAAACATTTGCTCCAAGGTAATCAACCCTTTCATTAAACTCATCTTTAGGCATATTTGTTGTGCCGTTACCTAGCATGTCTCCCATAACCTGAGAAACACCTGTTTTATCACCTTCTAAATAAATAGGGTTATCAATTGTTAATGAAGCAGAAACCCTTGGTAATTTATGGTTTTCAACCATAATTACTTGTAAACCATTGTTTAATTTGAACTTTTCGGCTTTCCCTAACTTAATTTTAGGAGCTGGCCCTGGCTTTGGTTGTACACTTCTATCTATTTGAGCATTTACAGCAAAAGACATGCTTACAACTGCTAATGCTGCTATTATTATTTTTTTCATATTGAATGTCTTATTACTGAATTATTTTTTTGATTCTGGTAAATATTCCATTACCAAACGTTGGTTAGTGTTTAAGTATTTTTTTGCTATGTCTCTAATTTCCTCACGTGTAATTGATCTATAAATATCAATTTCAGTATTTATTAAATTAGTATCACCATACAATACATTGTAGCGAGCTAATGAATTAGCAATACCTTCTACACTTGAGTTTGCATTCACAAAGTTGTTTTCAAATTTATTTTGTAGCTTTTGATAATCTTTTTCTGAAATTAAATTTGTTTGAAGTTTTACAACCTCTTCATCAATTTCTTTTACTAAACTTTGTAAAGAGTTATTTCCTAGCGGAAGTGCAAATAAAATATAGGTCCCATAATCTTCTTGACTTAGGTTTATTGCACCAGCCTGTAAAGCCATTTTTTTAGTATCAACTAATTTTTTATAAAGTACAGAGCTTTTTCCACCACTTAAGTAAGTAGAAATCATATCTAACACTCTAGCATCTCTGGTTTTCATAGAAGGAGTTCTATAAGCAGCCATAATTGCAGGTATTTGAATGTTAGGGTCGTAAGCTTTGGCAAAAAACTCTTTTGTAATAGGGTCTTCTTTCGGAAAATTTCTTACTATATCTTTACCTCTAGGTATAGGCTCAAAATAATCTTTTATAAGTCGTTTAGCTTCTTTAAGCTCAAAATCTCCTGCAACTACCAAAGTAGCATTGTTTGGAACATAATATTTTTTATTAAATGCTAAGAATTCCTCTAAGGTAGCAGCATCTAAATGTTCCATCTTACCTATAGTAGTTCCCTTATATGGATGTTTTTTAAACATGTTTTTCTTAACATTTTCTAAAAAACGAGAGTAAGGTTGGTTGTCTACACGTAAGCGCTTCTCTTCTTTTACAACCTCATTTTGTGTATCTACACCTTCTTGACCAATAATTGGGTGTAATAAGCGTTCAGACTCCATCCATAAGCCTAATTCTAAATTATTAGAAGGAAAAACCTCGTAATAATAAGTTCTATCATCGGTAGTGTTAGCATTATTAGTACCTCCATTAGAGGAAACTATTTTAAACCACTCTCCTTTTTTTATGTTTTTTGTACCCTCAAATAATAAATGCTCAAAAAAGTGAGCCATTCCTGTCCTATTTGGTTGCTCATCTTTCGCGCCTACATGGTACATAACAGATGTTGTTACTACTGGTGCTGTATTATCTTGATGTAAAATAACATGCATTCCATTGCTTAAATCATACTCTTCAAAATCAACTTTTTGAGCATACGTAAAATGAAATGCTATAAAAGCTGAAGCTAGAGTGATAACTCTTTTTCTCATTGATTAAAGTTTAATTTTTAATATTTTCGTGTATGTGACGTGAAGTTATATTAATTGTTACACTCAAAACAATAAAAATTAAACTTTTTTATCTTAAAAGAGTAATTTTCTGAGTAATACATTTTTTTTTGAAGTAAAAAATGTATATTTGCACCCGCATTTTTATTAAGAAAGTGTAAATAAAGTATAAACGCAAAACAAATAGTATGTACGCAATCGTAGAGATAGCAGGGCAGCAATTTAAAGTAGCAAAAGACCAAAAAGTATACGTACACCGTTTACCAGAAGCAGAAGGATCAAAAGTAACTTTTGATAATGTAATGCTTATTGAAGATAAAGGAAACGTAACTATTGGCGCCCCAGCTATAGAAGGTGCAGGAGTAACTGCAAAGATTTTAGGTCACTTAAAAGGTGATAAGGTAATCGTTTTCAAAAAGAAAAGAAGAAAAGGTTACAAAAAGAAAAATGGACACAGACAGTATTTAACTGAAATCCAAATCGAAGGAATTTCTGCATCAGGAGTTAAAAAGGCAGCAGCTAAAAAAGAAACTCCTAAAACAGAGGTTAAAGAAGAATCGACAGATTTAAGTTCAATGACTGTTGCAGAATTAAAAGCTTTAGCTAAAGAAAAAGGTATTTCAGGATATACTTCTTTAAAGAAAGCAGAATTAATTGAAGCATTAAGTAAATAATTAACTTTAAAAACTTACAAAGATGGCTCATAAGAAAGGTGTCGGTAGTTCGAAGAACGGTCGTGAATCAGAATCGAAACGATTAGGAGTAAAGATTTTTGGAGGACAGGCTGCTATTGCAGGTAACATTATTGTTCGTCAAAGAGGAACTCAACACAATCCAGGTGAAAATGTTTACATGGGAAAAGATCATACTTTACATGCTAAAGTTGATGGTGTTGTAAAATTCCAAAAGAAAAGAGATAATAAATCATATGTTTCTGTTACTCCATTTGAGGCTTAGGAAACTAACTGATTAGGATAAGATAAAAAGCTCAACTAAACTTAAATTTAGTTGAGCTTTTTTTGTGCATATAAATTAAACGAACATTGAAATTTATATATAAAAAAACACCACTTTAAAGTGGTGTTTTTATAACTTAATATCATTATTGATTAATCCCCCAATTTATCAATATGATTCCCCTTGTGTATTACACTACAAATATCATATAAAAGAATCTTTTTTAGAGTAAAGGATGTATAAATGGTGTGCTTTTATGTGTAAATGGTAAAAAATATATACAGAAATCATTTAGCTTTAATTTTTTGTAACAAAAGCTATGCTTGACATTTCTTTTTTAAAATATTATCTGTTACATTTGGTACAAATGTATATAAAATGTTGAGAGCAGTTATAGTTGACGATGAACCTAAAGCAATACAAGGACTTTCTTGGGAATTGTCAACCTTTGAAAATGATATAGAAATCATAGAAACATTTACAATAGCAGAAAAAGCAATTAAATTTATTAACGAGAATACTATCGATTGTCTTTTTTTAGATATTGAAATGCCTACGATGGATGGGTTTCAATTACTAGAAAAATTAGAGAATAAAAATTTTGCTATAATCATTACTACAGCATATAATGAGTATGCTATAAAGGCTTTAAAAAACCAAGCTATAGATTATTTGCTGAAACCTATTGATTCCGATGATTTGGAAGAAACAATAGGAAGAATTAAACAACATTATAAGAAGAATAATAATACTGAAAAGGTAGAAAAAATATTATCAAGTTTTAATAAAAAATTTAATAGAAGAAAGATTACCATTAATACTGATGGAAAATTAGTTTTTCTAGCTCAAGATGAGATTTTATTTGTAGAATCTGACGGTAATTATTCAACAATATATACTACAGGAACTAATAAAAAAATAGTAGTAACAAAAAAACTAAAAGAAATAAATCAATTACTCCCCGAAGATCATTTTTTTAGAATACACAACTCATATATTATTAACTTGAATAAAATAAAAGAATTTTTGAAGTCTGACGGCTATGTTGTGTTAGAAAATAACCATAAGATTCCTGTTTCTAGACAGAGAAAATCTGATTTTCTTGAGAAGTTTTAAATGAAAAAATTAATAATTACAACCTTTTTATTTTTCATTGTTTTTTTGGGGTTTTCACAAAGAGACAAAAACACAATAGATAGTTTAATTAAATTAGCTACTGAAAAAAAAATAGATAATTATTATGACTTACAGCGCCTTTTTAAACGTAAAAACTTTGAGGAAGAAGAAATAACTTTTCTTTTAAATAAAAGTAAAAAAGTAGGTTATAAATTAGGGGAAATACATGCCTATAACTTGTTAGGTAAATATTATCGAAATAATTCTTTTTTTGATAGTTCTATAAAAAGCCATATTAGAGCACTTGATTTATCAAAAGAAATTAAGGATGTAAACGCAGAAATTGTTACCTTAAATCAAATAGGTGTAGTATATCGACGACAAGATAAGATTAGGAGTGCATTGAATTATCATCAAATGGCACTGGAGTTAGCTGATAAGATTGAGTTTCCTGATGTTGATACTAAAATTAGTATTAGTATATCAAATAATAGTATTGGTAATATATACTTAGCTCTTAAACAATATCAATTAGCATTAGAAAAGTTTAAAAAATCAATTTTAATTCAAGAAAAAACAAATGATAAAAGAGGTTTAGCTATTAATCATCAAAATATAGGGCTTGCTTTCCAAAACCTTGGTGATATAGATGCTGCTTTGGAACATTATAATAAATCATTACAATATAATGTTGAAAATAATTCGAGTATAGGTAAGGTAATTTGTCATACTAGCATTAGCAAGGTTTTATTATTACAGGGTAAATATAAGGAGGCATACAAATACATAAACGAAGTAGTATCTGTTTCTGAAGGTATTGGTAATCATTATTATACTTCAGATGTCTATGTTACATTTGGAAACGTATTATTAAAATTAGATAGTTTAGATAAAGCAAAAGTATACTTAGAAGAAAGTTTAGAAGTTGCTAATAAACATAAAATTCCATCAGGAGTAAACCATTCTAATCTATATTTATCTGAATTATATGAAAAAAAGAAGAATTATGAAAAAGCATATAGCTTTTATAAAAAAGCTATAGAAGGAGAGAGAAAAACATTTAACGATAAGAACATTTTATACGTTAATAACCTTATTAATAAGTATGATAATGAAGTAAGTAATAATAAAATAAAGAGTCTAGCAAAAGAGAATGAAATAGCTAAATTAAAACTATTAAGAAATAGAAATGTTTTAATTATAGCATTAGTTTCAATAGCTTTATTAGGGGTGTTATTATACTCAATTTACAGGCAACGCTTATTGAATAATGATAAGAAAATACTAATGTTAGAGCAAGAAGCTCTAAGAATTCAAATGAATCCACACTTTGTGTTTAACGCATTAAATTCAATAAAACTATACGTTATTAATAATGAGCAGAAAAATGCTGTATATTACTTAAATAAGTTTTCAAAACTAATTCGAAGTATTTTAGAATCTTCATCTGTAAAGGAGGTAACATTAAGTGAAGAACTAAAAACAATGAATTTATATATGAGTATTGAAAATATTCGATTATCTAACGAAGTAAACTATATAGAAAAAGTAGATGAAGGTGTAAATATTGAAAGAATAAAAGTTCCACCACTTATATTGCAACCTTTCTTAGAAAATTCTATTTGGCATGGACTTTCATCTAAGAAAGGAAAAAAAGAAGTTTCGTTGTCAGTTACAAAAATATCAGACGAATTTATACAAATTGATATTGTAGATAATGGAATTGGTAGGGACGCGGCTATGAAAATTAGAAAAAACAAGTCGCTTAATCGCAGATCTATAGGTATAGATTTAACCAAAGAACGATTACGAAACTTTGCCAACGAATATGCTAATAATTATTCATTAATTTATACAGATATAATTGACAAAGAAGGAAACCCTAAAGGCACCAAAGTTTCGTTGAAAATACCAATACTTTAAAAATCAAATCGTAACTGTACCCAAACAGGTTCAGTTTTCTCTGTGTTTAAATTACTAAAAGAAATTCCTAATAACCTAACAGAGTTATTAAGTGTATCTTGGTACAATAACTCTTTTACAATAGGGTAGAACTCTTTTTTTAATTGTAGGTAATGGTTGGTAGTTTTACTACGTGTTTGTTGCGTAAAATCGCTGTATTTAATTTTAAGAGTTACGGTTTTTCCCTTAGTATTTGATTTTTTCATTCGACGTTCTAGTTCGTCAGCAATTTTATCAAGACGTTCTAACATAAAAACCTCTGAAGATAGATTTTCTCTAAAAGTAGTTTCAGCAGCGATTGATTTTCGAATTCGATTAGGTTTTACGGCTGAATTATGAATACCTCGAACAATATTGTAATAATGTACTCCAGACTTTCCAAATAATTTAGAAAGCTCTTCCAATGATTTTTGTTTTAAATCTAGGCCTGTAAAAATACCTAGATTGTGCATTTTTGCAGCGGTAACTTTACCTACTCCATAAAACTTATTCACAGGAAGTTGCTCTAAAAATTCAAGAACCTCTTCTGGATTGATAGTTTTTTGTCCATTAGGTTTATTAATATCAGAAGCTACTTTGGCTATAAATTTATTAATGGAAACTCCTGCCGACGCTCGTAGTTCTAATTCTTCCCAAATTCGTTGTCGAATTTCTTGGGCAATCATGCTAGCCGACGGATTTCCTTTTTTGTTTTCAGTAACATCTAAATAGGCTTCGTCTAGCGATAGAGGTTCTACCAAATCGGTATAATCGTAAAATATTTTCCTGATTTTAGAAGAAATTTCTTTGTAGCGATCAAATCTTGGAGGAACAAAAATGATATGCGGACATTTTTGTTTAGCCAACACACCACTCATGGCAGAACGAACTCCAAATTTTCTAGCTTCGTAACTGGCAGCAGAAACCACACCTCGAACTTCGCTACCACCAACAGCAACAGGTTTTCCTCGTAATTCAGGATTATCCAATTGCTCAACAGATGCATAGAAGGCATCCATATCCACATGAATAATTTTACGAAAAGGAGGTTGTAATTCCATTCTGTAAAAATAATAAAAGCCCTCTTAAGATTAAGAGAGCTTTATAAGATGTCTTTGTTTTTTTGGTATAAAGTTATACTTGTTTTACCTCAATAATTTTAACTGGACATGCTTTCTTGGCTTCGTGTGAAGCTTCAAAAATACTATCGTCGTGTGATTTTATGGTAAAGAAACCCTTTTTCTCAGTTGAATGCAGTAAAACAGATTTTCCGTCTTTTTTAGACATTTGAAATTGCGCGGGAGCTAACTCTACACAATAATTACAGCCAATACATTTGTTTCTTTGTAACGTAATTACAACCATTAGTTTTTAGCAAATTCGGTTTTTACAATCTTGTATAACTTGTCTGACGGACGAATTCTGAAATCTAATTTCATCGTAACTTCATCGCCTTTGGTAGCGGTTTGTGCTTCTTTATCGTTTACAAACATGCTTTTTAATTCCATTTCTTGAGCACCTGTAGTAGGTCCTGTGATTAGAATAGTATCGCCAATTGCTAAATCGTAGGCTTCAATCTTAAACTCTCCAACTTCTGCTTTAGGAAAATAATGCATTCCCTTTCCTAAGTATACTTTCTTTTGAGTAGCGTGTGAACCAGGTTCTTTACTCCATTCTCCTAATTTTTGCCCCAAGTAATACCCGTTCCAGAAACCACGATTGTACACTTTTTCCAATTCTTGCATCCAGCTAATCACCTTCTCTTTATCGTAAGTTCCATTATATAAACTGTCAATGGCATCACGGTAACATTTAATTACTTTGGCAACATATTCAGGAGCACGACCACGACCTTCAATCTTCAATACTTTAATCCCAGCATCGGCAACCTGATCTAAGAAATCAATCGTACATAAATCTTTTGGAGACATGATGTACTCATTATCTAATTCCATTTCAAAACCAGATTCTTGATCAATCACTGTATATTTTTTACGACAATTTTGTTTGCAGGCTCCTCTATTTGCAGATGAGTTGTGTGAATGCAAACTCATATAACATTTTCCAGAAACAGCCATACAAAGTGCTCCGTGACCAAAAATTTCAATTTCTAACAAACGACCAGAAGGTCCTTTGATTTCTTCTTTTTTAATTTGTTCGGTAATCTTTTTTACTTGACGTAAACTCAATTCTCTACTCAATACCACAGTGTCAGCAAACATGGCATAAAACTTAACCGTTTCTATATTGGTAATGTTAATTTGAGTAGAAATGTGGACTTCCATACCTTCTGCTCTAGCCATTGCAATTACAGCTTGATCCATTGCAATTACAGCAGTAATGTTCGCTTCTTTAGCTCTTTTGATTAAGGTTTTTACGATAGACAAATCATGGTCGTACACAATCGTATTTAGTGTTAAATAGGTACGAACATTTTTTTCTGAACACCTACGTGATATTTCTTCTAAATCATCTAAGGTAAAATTGATAGATGCTCGAGCACGCATATTTAATTGCTCTACACCAAAATATATAGAATCACATCCATTGTCTAAAGCTGCCTGTAACGATTCAAAATTACCAGCAGGAGCCATTAACTCAATCTTTTGCATTACTTTTTAAATTTTAAAGCTTCTGAACGTCCTTTTTTAAATATCTTATTGCTTGCGTGTTTTCCTTTACGTAATTCTTTTTGCTTTTCGTAAGGTAAATGAATGATGTCTTGGCATTCAGGAGAACAGGTGTTTTCCATTTTCTCAGCACATTCATCACATTGAATGAATAATAAGTGACAACCTTCGTTAGCACAATTGGTATGTGTGTCGCAAGGTTTTCCACATTGATGACAATTGGCAATTACATCATCAGAAATTTTTTCAGCTCTTCGGTGGTCAAAAACAAAATTCTTACCTAAAAATTTGTTTTCTAAACCTTCTGATTTTACCTGACGAGTATATTCAATAATCCCTCCTTCAAGTTGAAAAACATTTTTAAAACCTTTGTGTTTGTAGTAGGCAGAAGCTTTTTCGCATCGAATTCCACCTGTACAATACATTAATAAGTTTTTATCTTCTTTATGGTCTTTTAAATCTTCTTCAATAATATCTAACGAGTCTCTAAACGTATCAACATCTGGGGTTACTGCACCATCAAAATGTCCAATTTCACTTTCGTAATGGTTACGCATATCTACACAAACCGTATTTGGATCTGCTAGCATTTCATTAAACTCTTTTGCATTTAAATGAACTCCTTTGTTAGTAACGTCAAAAGTGTCATCGTTTAATCCGTCAGCAACAATTTTGTTACGAACTTTTACTTTTAGTTTTAAAAACGATTTATTATCGTGCTCAATAGCTACGTTTAAACGAATTCCATTTAAAAAAGAAATACTATCTAGTTGTTTTTTTAACGCTAGAAAGTTTTCTGACGGGACAGATATTTGAGCATTGATTCCTTCGTATGAAACGTATGTTCTTCCTAAAACATCTAGTTCGTTCCATTCAAGGAATAATTTATTTCTAAATAAAGTTGGGTTTTCTATCTTATGATATTGATAGAATGAGATAGTAATACGGTCTTTACCCGCATCATCAATTAATTTAGCGCGTTCTTCTGCGCTTAACTTGTTGTACAGTTGCATGCTATACTTTTTTAAGTTAAACAAAAATGTTGTGGTTTTTCTAGAAAACGGTGCAAATGTACTGATTTTTTGAGTTTTACTGTTTAAAACAATACTATTTAAGCCTAAATGGTATATTTTTTAAATTTTAACGTATTTTTTCTAACAAAAGAGATACAACCAATTTGTTTTTTTTAAACCTTTGTAGCATACAAACAATAAATTTTATACTCAAAAATCAAAAAAATGAGAGTAGCAGTGGTAGGAGCTACCGGAATGGTAGGTAATGTAATGTTACAAGTATTGGCAGAACGTAATTTTCCAGTAACAGAATTAATTCCTGTTGCGTCAGAGCGTTCTGTAGGAAATCAAATTGAGTTTCAAGGAACAAATTATACAGTAGTAGGTTTAGAAACAGCAGTAGCTATGCAACCAGATATTGCATTGTTTTCGGCTGGTGGAGATACCTCTTTAGAATGGGCTCCTAAATTTGCAGCTGTTGGTACAACGGTAATTGATAACTCATCTGCTTGGAGAATGGATCCAACGAAGAAATTAGTCGTTCCAGAAATTAACGGAGATGTATTAACCAGTGAAGATAAAATCATTGCAAACCCAAACTGTTCTACGATTCAATTGGTAATGGCATTAGCTCCGTTACACAAAGAGTATAAAATGAAGCGTGTGGTAATTTCAACGTATCAATCAGTTTCGGGAACTGGTGTTAAAGCGGTTCGTCAATTAGATAATGAAGAAGCGGGAGTTGAAGGCGAAATGGCATATCCGCACCCTATTGGAAGAAATGCATTACCACATTGTGATGTATTTTTAGAAAATGGATATACTAAAGAAGAAATGAAGCTGGTAAAAGAACCTAAAAAGATTTTACGAGACGATTCTTTTGCAGTAACAGCTACAGCGGTTAGAATACCAACAGCAGGAGGACATTCTGAAGCTGTAAATGTTCAGTTTGAAAATGATTTTGAATTAGATAAAGTACGTAAGTTACTTACGCAAACTGAAGGTGTTATTGTACAAGATGATGTACAAAACAACGTTTATCCAATGCCTATTTTAGCAAATAATAAAGATGAGGTTTTTGTGGGTAGAATTAGAAGAGACGAATCTCAACCAAATACCTTAAATATGTGGATTGTTGCTGACAACTTGCGTAAAGGAGCGGCAACTAATACAGTTCAAATAGCAGAATATTTAGTGGCTAAGGGCTTAGTTAAGCCATCGGTTATTGCTTAGTTAATAAATTATAATAATACGTTTAAAATCCTGTGCTTGTAAGTACAGGATTTTTATTTTTGAAATATGAATAGAGAACAAATAATACAGAATACTATTGAGTTTGTAAAAGAGACCTTGAAAGGAGCAGAAGGAGGACATGATTTTTTTCATATTGAACGTGTATATAAAAACGCCTTATTAATTGCAAAAAATGAAAATGTTGATAAGTTTGTAGTTTCTTTAGGTGCATTATTGCATGATATAGCGGATAGCAAATTTTATGATGGTGATGAAACTGTGGGTCCGCAAAAAGCAAGAACTTTTCTTGAAAGTCAACAAGTATCAGAAGAAATAATTACTCATATAGAAAAAATTATCACCAATATCTCTTTTAAAGGAGGAAACTTTAAACAAAGTTTCACTTCTCCTGAGTTAAATGTTATCCAAGATGCAGACCGGTTAGATGCCATAGGAGCTGTTGGAATAGCTCGTTGTTTTAATTATGGTGGATTTAAAAATAGAGAATTGTACAATCCAGAAATTCCTCCTAATTTAAAAATGACAAAAGAAGAATATAAAAAATCAACAGCACCTACTATTAATCATTTTTATGAGAAATTATTGCTGTTAAAAGATAAAATGAATACTAAAACAGGAAAAGCAATCGCGGAGCAAAGACATGCTTATATGGAAGGTTTTTTAGAACAATTCTATAAAGAATGGAATGGAATTATTTAGTATTTATTGTGTTTATAATGTAAAATATATGTTATTTTAATAAAAATTTTATGTTAAAATTTGGATGTTGTTGAATTTAGTATATATTTGCTTCAGTTAATAACCCCCATTTTATTAATGTAATCCCCTTATTGTAAAAATAGCATCTAAGTTTTAATTTAGATGCTATTTTTTTGTAGTTGTTTCTTTAGTAAAAAAATTACTTTCCTGGAAATTCAGGTTTACGTTTTTCTAAAAAAGCAGTAGTCCCTTCTTTAAAATCTTCAGTTCCAAAACAGTTTCCAAACTCTGTAATTTCGCTTTCAAAACCATTCACACCGTCTTTAAAATTATCATTTACAGCTTTAATTGCTGCACTAATGGCAACAGAAGAGTTACGCATAATTTTTGAAGCTATTTTTTGAGCTAAAGGTAATAACTCTTCTTGCGAAGTTACATGGTTTATCAATCCAGTTTCTTTAGCTTCATCAGCAGAAATCATACCTGCTGTCATAATTAACTCCATGGCTTTTCCTTTACCTACTAATTGAGGCAAGCGTTGTGTTCCGCCATAACCAGGGATAACTCCTAAAGAAACTTCAGGAAGTCCCATTTTAGCATTGTCTGAAGCTACTCTAAAATGACAAGCCATTGCTAATTCTAGTCCGCCACCTAAAGCAAAACCATTTACAGCGGCAATAACAGGAGTTGATAAATTTTCAACAAAATCAAATAAAATTTCCTGCCCTTTTCTTGCTAACATTCCTCCTTCTTCAACAGAGAAATGTGCAAATTCAGAGATGTCTGCCCCAGCAACAAATGCTTTTTCTCCACTACCTGTGATAATAATTACTTTAATACTAGCATCTTCTTCCAAGGCTTTAAAAGCATTATGAAGCTCTTCAATAGTAGCTTTGTTTAAAGCGTTTAATTTTTTTGGTCGGTTAATGGTAATAGTTGCCAATGCGTTAGTTTGTTCAACTAAAATATTTTCAAAATTCATACTATGTTTATGTTTTAGGTAATATTACAGTAAAAACAGTTCCAACTCCTTTAGTTGAAGTAAAGGATATTGTACCGTCATACGCTTCAATTATATTTTTTATGATAGATAGTCCTAAGCCCATTCCACTAGTTTTAGTAGTAAATTTAGGCTCGAAAATTAACTCCTTATTTTCTTCACTAATACCTTTTCCGTTATCAGAAACTGTTATTTTAACACTATTTCCTTCAGAAGCAACTTTAACTTCTATTTTAGGATTTTTATCAGTGTCTTTTATTGCCTGAATTGAGTTTTTAACTAAGTTGGTGACAATTCGTATCAACTGTGTTTTGTCTAAACTTGCATACAGCTCTCTCTCTTGAGGGAAATAATGTATGTAATCTTCAGTAAAAATATCTAACGAGTGTTTAACGATATCAACTACATTCAATTTTTCTCTACGTTGTGTAGGCATTTTAGCAAAATCAGAAAAAGCAGAAGCAATAGAACTCATTACATCAATTTGTTGAATAAGCGTTTCGCTGTACTCAGACATTTTTTCTTTGATATTAGGATCTTCTGGATTGAATTTTCTTTCAAAACTTTGTACTGACAAGCGCATAGGTGTTAACGGATTTTTAATCTCGTGAGCTACCTGTTTGGCCATTTCTCTCCAGGCTTGTTCTCGCTCACTTTGCGCTAGTTTTACAGCACTTTCTTCTAACTGGTCAATCATATTGTTATAAGCGGCAACCAGTGAATTGATTTCTGAACTAGCAGAGTTTAAAGTAATTTTTTCGTTACGCTTATTTAAACGGGTCTCGTTTATTTTTTGCGAGATGGTTTGAATGGATCTAGTAATATAAGTTGATAAAAAGTAAGCTAAAACAATGGCAATAATGAGCATTAGCAAATAAACTAATGATAGACGAGAAATAAACTCTCGTAGTTCATGTTTTTGCTCTTCATTATCTTGTGCAATTTGTAATTCTAAAATTCCAATCCTTTTAAAACGAGGGTCGTTTAAGTAAGTGTATGAAGATTGGTAAGTGATACCTTTTTCAGTTCTACTTTTTAAAATTTTATGATTTGAGTTGTTGGCTAAATCTTTAACAGTTTCATTAGGAAGATCTTGTCCTTCTTTTTTATCAAAATTATAAGGAATGGAAGATTTTAGCAACTTTCCATCCATATCATACATAGAAATTGTAAGTTTATGAACGTATGCTATATCGTAAATTCTATCTTGAAAAATTTTAGCTAAATTCTCAGTAGTTACTGGATATGTGGTTCTGCGTTTGAGTTCTATTTCAATGTCTTGTTTTGTAGAAAACTCTTTACGTTCAAAACGTGCAGTATTATAATCTTTTGTTTGCTCATCGTATTGGTATATGGTAACCATTACAATTAAAATTGATGCCAATAGCACTAAAAGTATCATTGACAGGAAAATTCTAATTCGAAGTGATATGTTATTGAAAATACGCAATTTTATAATTCAATTTTTTTAGTTCTCATAAGCAAAGTATCATCTGTTTCTCCATCATTATCCCAGTCATAAGTAGAGGTAGCGCTAAAACCATTGCTAGTTTGTGTAATTTTATACCAAGCTTGTACTTGCTTTCCTAAATACGGATAATCAACAAATAAACTATCTCTACTAGTTTTCCACTTACCGTTAGTTTCACCAACTTTTTTCCCATCGGCTTGTACAAACCATGCAGAAAAAGTACCATCGCTGTTATAGGTAGATTGTGCTTTTCCTGATTTAGGTTTGCTAAAATCGTCTTCAAAAACAGAAGTGCTATCGGTTTCGTTGGCAGTTAAATATTCAATTTTCAAATATGTTGTTTCCCAATTTCCAACCAAATATTCTTGTAATAGCGGCCCTTTTTTTTCTTGTTTACAAGCAACAAAAAGTATTCCGAAAATAAGCGCGGTAATTATGTGTTTTGTTTTCATGGTTAAGATTGGATTTTTTCTTCTTTAGTGTGTAGAAGACGCGTTAGTTTAATAGATAAATCTAACAAAATAATTTTAGCATTTCCGTTTCTTTCAATATGATACTGTGCGTCACTTACTTCTTTTTCTATGATTAAGATATTAGCACTATGAATAAACGGAGCAAATTTTGCGAGTTCGAAGTTTGCAGACTGAGTTTCTAAAAAAACTAAATCTGGCGTTCCGTAATTTAGAAGTAAAGCTTGCCTAAAAAATTGCAAACAATATTGTAAGAATTGTTTTTGAGTTTCTCTACCAGATTTAGCAATTTCTTCAGACCAACCAATTAAATCTTGAATAACAGCGGCATTTCCTTTGGCTCTAAATGCAGCCCTAATCCAAGTAATAAACCATTGTTCAAAAACTAAATCGTTTGAATTGTTGTTTAAAATGTGTAGAGCCTTGTTATAATTCCCTTCTGATTGATGAGCAATCTTTATTGCTTCGTTCTCTGATATTTCTTTTTGTTGTGTTAGAGCATTGGCTATGTCACTTTCACTTAGTGCTGGGAAGTGCAATGCCTGACATCGAGATTTTATGGTATTAATAATTTGCTCTTCATCTTCAGTAATAAGGATGAAAATAGTTTTACTAGGTGGCTCTTCAATCAGTTTTAATAATTTGTTAGAGGCGGCAATGTTCATCTTTTCTGCCATCCAAATAATCATTACTTTAAAACCACCTTCGTATGATTTTAACTGTAATTTTTTTACAATGTCTTCCGCTTCATCAACACCAATTTGTCCTTGTTTATTTTCAACACCAATATGTTGTAACCAATTAAACAAACTTCCATAAGGTTGCTCCACTATAAAAGACCTCCAATCATCTAAAAATAAATTACTAACTGGGTGCTTTTTAACAGAATCATTTGTAGTTACAGGAAACGCAAAATGTAAATCAGGGTGTTGTAGTTTGCTACATTTAATATTACAAGCTTCTATATTGTCGGAGAAGTTACATAATAAGAATTGAGCGTAGGCAATTGCCATAGGTAAAGTACCACTACCTTCTTTACCAACAAAGAGTTGTGCATGCGGAATTCTGTTATTTTCAGCCGATTGCTGTAGGTGGTTTTTTATATGTTCTTGCCCAAGAATATCGTCGAAAGTCATACTACAAATATAAGACATCAAATAGAGAGAGCAACCTATTAAATAAATCATAATATTGTGTAGGCATACTGTTTAGAACGATTCTATTTTAGTATATTTGCAAGCTAAAAATATATCTTTTGAGTACTATCGCATCGTTACATTTAGGGGAAAAAGGAATTATATCTGAAGAGTGCTTGGATAAAATTCCGTTGAAATTATTAGAAATGGGGTGTTTACCAGGAAGTGAAGTAGAATTGCTTCAAATAGCTCCGTTAAAAGACCCGATGTATATATGTGTGAATGGTAGTCATTTAGCGATTCGAAAAGAAACAGCTTGTCAAATTTCAATTATAAAACTATAGCTGATGAGTAATCGTATTAATGTAGCCTTAATTGGAAATCCTAATACAGGGAAAACATCGTTATTTAATCAGTTAACAGGTTTAAACCAAAAAGTAGGAAATTACCCTGGTGTTACGGTTGACAAAAAACAAGGAGTTTGTAAATTGCCTAATGATAAAAATGCAACGATTACTGATTTACCTGGTACTTATAGTATTAATCCCACCTCTATAGATGAAAGCATTGTTTTAAAAACTTTGATGACTACGCATCAAGAAGAAAAACCAGATGTAATTGTTGTAGTTGCTGATATTGAAAATTTAAAAAGGAATTTATTACTCTTTTCGCAAATTCAAGATTTAGAAGTTCCGACGATTTTAGCGTTAAACATGGCTGATCAACTAAAGCGAAAAGGGATTTCTATAGATGTGCCAGCCTTAGAAAAAGAACTACATACCAAAGTAGTGTTAATGTCGGCAAGGACTAACGAGGGAGTTGATGACTTAAAAAAAGAAGTAGCTAATTATAATTCGTTAAAAGTACACTCAACTTTCAACGAATTATCTCAAAAGATAGATAGTGCTTACTTTGAAAAGTTAGCTAAAGTAAGTAATGAATTTACAGCTTATGAGTTGTGGATGATGCTTACAAAAAACCATAAACCATTACTTTCTTCCTCAGAAAAAGAAGCAATAAAAGAATTTGAAGGAGAAATTACAAAGCAAAAAAAGTATCAACATAAAGAAACTATATATAGATATCAGCAAATAAATGCTGTTTTAAATAAAACCTACAAGGTAGATGCTTCTAAAGCTACGGATGTACGTAGTAAACTAGATAGAGTTTTTACTCATAAAATATTTGGGTATGTTATTTTCTTTGGATTGTTATTATTGATATTTCAATCTATTTTCGATTGGGCTTCTACTCCCATGGATCTTATTGATGGTTTATTTGCTGATATCGCAGAGTTTACTAAAGCGCAACTACCTGCAGGAATGTTCACCGATTTATTAACTGACGGAATTATTCCTGGAGTAGGTGGTGTAGTAATCTTTATACCTCAAATAGCTATTTTATTCTTGTTTATATCTATTCTTGAAGAAACAGGTTATATGAGTAGAGTAGTATTTTTAATGGATAAAATTATGCGTCGCTTTGGAATGAGTGGTAAAAGTGTAATTCCATTAATTTCAGGTACTGCATGTGCTATTCCAGCAATTATGGCAACTAGAACTATTGCTAGTTGGAAAGAACGATTAATCACTATTTTGGTAACACCCTTTACAACCTGTTCAGCACGATTACCGGTGTATGCAATTTTAATAGCATTAATTATTCCTGATACTAAGTTGTTTGGTTTTTTAAGTTTACAAGGGTTTACTTTATTAGCATTATATATTTTAGGTTTTGCTGCAGCAATTATCGCAGCATATATTTTGCATAAAACATTGAAAATAAAAAACAACTCACTTTTTGTGGTTGAAATGCCTAATTATAAGATACCATCAGTAAAAAATGTGTTTTTTGATGTCTTAGATAAAACAAAAGCATTTGTTTTTGGAGCAGGAAAAATCATTTTAGCAATTTCAATAGTACTTTGGTTTTTAGCGTCTCATGGACCATCATCTTATGAAAATGCTGAGAAAAGTGTTATAGAGAATACTGCAAATAAAAATCTTTCAGAAGAAGATTTAGCTAAAAAAATAGCATCTGCTAAGTTAGCAAACTCATATATAGGAATTGCAGGAAAAACAATAGAACCAGTTGTTAAACCATTAGGTTATGACTGGAAAATAGGTATTGGACTAATTAGTTCTTTTGCAGCAAGAGAAGTGTTTATAGGAACATTAGCTACTATCTATAGCGTAGAAGACGATGGAGAAGATACAACGACTATAAAACAAAAAATGAGGTCAGAAATAAACCCGGAAACAGGAGAAAAAAGATTCAACCTTGCTACGGGAATTTCTTTATTGTTATTTTATGCGTTTGCAATGCAATGTATGGCAACACTAGCAATAGTAAAAAGGGAAACAAAAAGTTGGAAGTGGCCAATGGTTCAACTAGTAAGTATGGGAGTTTTGGCTTATTTATCAGCATTTATAGCCTATCAATTTTTAAGTTAATGCAAGAAGTTTTAACATATCTAGTCGTTTGTGGAGCCGTTATTTTTTTAGTGAAAAAGTTCTTTTTTAAGCCTAAAAAAAATAGCAGCTGTGATACAAATTGTAACTGTTCTTAAGCAAGAAATGATAAATAACCAAACTGTTTTTTACAAAAGATGTATGTTTGTGGTATCATCCTTGTAGGAAGTAGATAAATTATAATTAGTAAAAAATTAAAATGAAAAAAATAGTATTAGCAGCTGTAGTTTTTGTCAGTTCTCTCACGTATGCACAGCAAGAGGTAAAAGTAGATTTACTAGACGCATTGGCTTTTAAAACGCTAGAGGTGTCTTACGAGTATTATACAACTGATCGTTCTTCGGTTGGTATTTCAGCTTTGTTTAACTTTGAAAAAAAATCAGCAGATTTTAGATACAATGAAGAGCGAATGTTTACTCCGTTTTTCCGCCATTATTTTACAAATAATAGCAATTGGAACTATTTTGGAGAAGTGTTTATGGGAATAAATACGGGAGAAAGAGAAATTGAAGTAGAAGGAAGCACAGTTAAGCAGTATAAAGAATATACAGATGGGGCTTTAGGTTTAGCCTTTGGATCAAAATATGTGTCCTCAGGCGGTTTTGTACTTGATGTATATGGAGGTTTGGGTAGAAACCTGTTTACTTCAGAAGCTCGTTCAATTGTGCCTAGAGTAGGAATAAATTTAGGGTATCGTTTTTAAGGTGCTCAACTTAAATAAAAATAAAAAGCTCGTTATTACGAGCTTTTTTTAGTTTATATATTATATCATTCATTAAGTAACTTATTCGGTTGAAATTTGCTTTTTGCTTTTAATCAAATTAGAAAAGACAAAACTCAATATAGCAGGTAATACCCAACCTAAATTATGATTAGCAAAGGGAATGTTGTTTTTTATTTCAACTAAGTAATTAGGATTGATAATAAAGCCTAAAAAATCTGGAATGCTAAATAAAAAGGTTGCCGCTACTACACTTTTAAAAACTAAAGTTGAAGTGTATTTTTCAGGAAGTACATTTAGTACAATTAAAATAATAGTAATTGGATAAATAAACATCAAAGCAGGTAGTGCAATATTGATAATATATTTCACATCAAATTGACCAACAGCAATTCCTAGTAAACAGCTAATGATAGCAGTAATTGTAAAGACCTTTTGAGAGTTATTGCTAATTCCTTTAAAATAATCGGCAGTTCCAGTAATAATTCCAACCGCTGTTGTAAAACAAGCTAAAGCAACTAAAACACTAAGAAAAACACTTCCAATATTTCCTAAAGTTTGATTGCTCAGAGAGTTTAAGATTTCTGTTCTATTAGCACTTTCAGAAAAGGTAGAACTAAATAAAACACCGTTATAAATAAGGCCAGCATAAATAATTAATAAGCCTATACCAGCAATAAAGCCTGCTTTGGTAATAAGCTCTTTTTTCTCTTCAAAAGTTGTATTCGTGTTAAAATTCATTGAAATGACTAAAACACCACCAACAACTATGGAAGCAATAGCATCAAAAGTTTGATACCCTTCTAGCAAACCATCAACAAATGGAGCTTTAAGGGTCGTTGGAGTAATCATATCTGGAGCTGTAAAAAAACCAACGAAAATAATAGCCAATAAAATGAATATAATAAGAGGAGTTAAAAACTTGCCTAGTAGGTTTAGTACTTTTGACCGGTTCATGGTAAAAAGAAAAACAAGTCCGAAATAAATTGTACTAGTAACTAAAGAACTACTGTTATTAAAGTAAGGAGCAATGGCCATTTCATGAGTAACCGAAGCAGTTCTAGGTGCAGGTAAAGCAATACAAATAGTGTATACAACAAAGCAATATATAAGACTAAAAATTGGAGAGACTTTTTTGCCAAAATCATACATAGTACCCTGTAGTTTGGCATGGGCTAAAATACCTATCATAGGAATAATAACAGCAGTAATAAAAAAGCCAATAGTTACCCAAAACCATAAGCTTCCAGCATTTTTTCCTAAAAATGGAGGCAAAATTAAATTACCAGCCCCAAAAAACATTGAAAATAAAGCAAATCCGTTTATAAATATCTCCTTAGTTTTGTGCATTGCTTAACAAATTAGTAAGCGACGAATATACATTAAAAAATGATTGCAAAATTTAAAGAAACCACTGTTTTTTATACAGATACTGGCAAGGGAAGTAGTATTGTTTTATTACACGGGTTTTTAGAAAATAGGACTATGTGGAATGAGGTGGTTGATGAGTTATCCAGAAAAAATCGCGTGATTTGTATTGACTTATTAGGGCATGGAAAAACAGGATGTGTTGGGTATATTCATACGATGGAAGAAATGGCAGAAGCAGTAAAATCTGTTTTAAGAGAATTAAAAATTCGTCGAGCTACCTTTATTGGACATTCCATGGGGGGATATGTTGCCTTGGCATTTGCAGAAAAATATCAAAAAAATGTAAAAGGAATTTGTTTGATGAACTCTACCTCTCAAGCAGATAGTGAAGAACGAAAAAAGTTACGACTCAGAGCTGTTGAAATGGCTAAGGAAAATTACGAAACATTGGTGAAAATGTCAATTAGCAACTTGTTTGCAGAGAATATGCGTTTACAGTTATCCGAAGAAATAGAAAAAATAAGAGAAGAAGCCTTAAAAACACATGTTAGAGGATATATTGCAGCAACAGAGGGAATGCGTTTGCGAGAAAACAAGGAAGTTGTTTTACAAACAATAGAAAAGAGATTGATGATAGCAGGAAAAAATGACCCAATATTAAATTATATTACTGTTGAAGAAGAAGCAAAGAGAACTAATACCTCATTAATTGCAATACCAAACGGACATATGAGTCATGTTGAAGCAAAAGAAGAACTAGTAAAAGCACTAACCAACTTTATAAAAGCTTGATAAAATCTGTTACTTTTGTAGCGTACAAAAAGAATACACCTCATGAAAACTCATCATTTAGCCAAACAAAATTCTATTCTTAATAAATTCCTAGCTGAACTCAGAGACACATCAGTTCAAAAAGATTCAATGCGTTTTCGTAGAAATATCGAACGAATAGGTGAAGTGATAGGATACGAGTTAAGTAAAGAGTTACACTATAAGATTAAAGAAATAACAACGCCTTTAGGAACAAAAAAGGTAGAATTGCCAGAAAATGATATAGTATTGTGTTCTATTCTTAGAGCAGGGTTACCACTACACAATGGAGTTTTAAACTATTTTGATGATGCAGAGAATGCATTTATATCAGCATATCGCCATCACCCAAACAATGACGAAGAGTTTGAAATCGTGGTAGGGTATTTTGCTTCGCCTTCAATAGATGGAAAAACATTATTACTTATAGATCCTATGTTGGCAACAGGCCGTTCAATGGTTGAGGTTTATGAGGGAATAAAAAAGTATGGAACGCCAAAAGAAATAATAATAGCTTCGGTTATTGGTTCAGTTCAAGGTGTAGAATATGTAGCTAAACACTTACCAGAGAGCACTACTTTATGGATTGGTGATATTGATGAAAAACTAAATGATAAAGGCTATATAGTGCCAGGTTTAGGAGATGCAGGTGATTTAGCTTATGGAGCAAAAATGTAGTTTATGCAATAGCACTCATTGTAAAAGACACTATTAAGAATAAGAGAATAATAACATCAGCATACCATTTTTTTTGAAAAAACTCAATTCCATTAGCCAAAATAACAGAAACAGGGAATAATACATATAAAAACTCACTTCCAGAACCGTCTTGAACTAAAAGTAAAATAGCTGTAGTGATTACAAGATGAGTAAGAATTAATATCCAGTTTTTTCTGAATTTATTTTTAATAGCAAGTGCCTTTGGGCTTTTTAAAAAAATAGAAGCTATTAAAAAAAAGCTTATGAAAAGAATAGGGAACAAATACTTTTCATGAGAATAAAAGCTTAAATCAGGGTAAAAATCCCAATCAAAAAGTAACCAAAATTTTTCAAGGTTATCATACCAAAAATAATAGGTGAAGTATAAAAAAACAGGAGAGCAAAAAGCAATTATAGGAGTTAATAATGTTTGATAAGTAAATCGTTGATGTAAAAATATAGATAGGTAAAGTAATATTAATAATAAAGGAGCATAAGGTTCTATTAAAAACGATACTCCAAGCCACAAACCACCATCAAACAATTTATGCAGCATGTTTTTTGAAGACTGTAAACTGTATACTTTTCGTAAAAAAAGAAGTATAGTTAAGTTAGCATAAAAAGTTTTATTTATCTGTATAGTATCAGGAAAAAAACCTATTAGTATTACAAAAAACAAAAAAGCAAAAGAATTATCATAAGTCAATAAATTCTTGGCAAGAATAAAGTTGTATACAGAAAAAACAACTAAAAACAAACCAAGTTCTTTAATTAAATTAAAAGATAATTGCTTAGAAAAAATACTTAAAACAAAATACCCTAAAAACAGTACAAACAGTACAATAAAATTTATAGGCTTAGATTTACCGAAAAAATTGGCTAACATTGTTTCTTTTTATATTTTTGCAGCTGTAAAGATACTTAAGATATGATAGCAGGCAATATTTTTAGATGGATTGGTAGTTTATTTACCGACTTTTTATTTGCACCATTCAATTGGTTACGCTTAACGTTAGCTAAATCAGATGCAGGTTGGTGGACTTCAAACGCTGTAAACTGGTTCTTTTTATTAGTGTTATTAGTGTTATTTGCATATTGGATGAAAGAAGCTGCTCGTTTTAAAAGAGAAGGAACAGAAGATAGAGCCTAATTTCTACACACTTTGGGAAGCAAAAATAAATTAAAACGTTTCAAAGAAAATGAAACGTTTGCTAACGTTATTCAACCAACACGCGAAGAAGTAATTAACGATTTTTCTTATAAAGGAAAATGGAATACTTTTTTTAAAAACGACAATCCAATAGTTTTAGAGCTAGGTTGTGGTAAAGGTGAGTACACGATTGCTTTAGCAGAAAAAAATCCTGATAAAAACTTTATTGGAATTGATATTAAAGGTGCACGATTTTGGCGAGGAGCTAAAACAGCACTAGAAAATAACATGGAAAATGTAGCTTTTATTAGAACTCAAATAGAGTTAGTAGATTATATTTTTGCTGAAAATGAAGTTTCTGAAATTTGGATTACTTTCCCAGATCCTCAAATAAAATATAAGCGTACTAAACATCGTATGACGAATTCTGAGTTTTTAAAGAAATACCATGGTATTTTAAATTCAGAAGGAACAGTTAATCTAAAAACTGATAGTGAATTCATGCATGGTTACACTTTAGGTTTATTGCATGGAGAAGGTCACGAAATTTTGCACTCTAATCATGATGTGTATAAAAATGTGTACAGTCCAGAAGAGGTAACCAGTACGCAAACATTCTACGAAAAACAATATTTAGAAATCGGAAAACCGATTACTTATATAAAATTTAAACTTAATTACTAATCCTGCTTTTTGCAGGATTTTTTGCCTCGGACGTTTCCTTTTGGGTCGTGCTTTCCGAGTTACATGGTAGCTTGCTGTAACCGCTAACGTATTGGTTTTTTGATAAATGTCCGTTTGAGTGATTTTCAAGATTGAAATGAGTGAAAATTGTATCGAGAACCATATTCGTATATTTTTTAAAAGAATCCTATCTTTACCACATGGCAGATAAAAATTTCTTCGAAAAAGTGTACGAAGTAGCGCGTTTAATACCACATGGAAGAGTTACAAGCTACGGAGCTATAGCAACCTATTTAGGAGCAGCTCGTTCAGCAAGAATGGTTGGCTGGGCAATGAATAACTCTTCAGAAAAAGAAGTACCAGCGCATCGAGTAGTTAATAGAAAAGGATTATTAACAGGAAAACATCATTTTGACGGAACAAATCTTATGCAACAATTGTTAGAAAGTGAAGGAATAGAGGTGGTTGAGAATCAAATTCAAGATTTTGAAAAGGTATTTTGGAATCCAAGTGAAGAATTGTGATAAACTTCAGAGATATAACATACTTAAAAGAAGGAACTGTCCGTCAAAAAGAAGCTCATAAAGTATTATTAGAGCTGAATATTTTTGAACTATTAAAACACTTCAATCCTATTTTAGTGGGTACTATACCCATAAATATTGATGTAGACTCAAGTGATTTAGATATTATTTGTCAAAGTGATAATCATGAAGAGTTTGTAAAAGTTGTGAGCGAAAACTATGGAGAGTTTTCAAGGTTTGAAATAAAGACGATACCATCATACAAAAACTTAAAAACAACAATCATTACATTTAAGTATAAGGCTTTTCCAACAGAGATTTTTGTACAAAATAAACTATCAGAAGAGCAAGACTCATATCTACATATGCTTATCGAATATCAAGTATTGTTAAAAGAAGGAAAAGAATTCAGGTCTAAAATTATAGCTCTAAAACAACAAGGATTTAAAACTGAACCAGCGTTTGCGCAACTTTTAGGTCTAGAGGGTAATCCGTATGAAGTGTTATTAACATACGGGTTTGAGAAAGGTTATATTTCTTGATTTTTTCTAAAAAAATCAAGTTTAAAATCATCTATAAAACCAACTTATCAACCTATAAATATTACCAATCTAAAGACTTTATTTTCTGAGGGCTAAAACGTATCTTTGCAGTTAAGATTAAATAAAAATAAGCAACAAGCTTGTCGCTTGCTGTTTAAAGCATATAGCATAAAACATGAGTTTTAAAAAACAAGATATATACAAAGCGTTAGAAACCATAACGGCACCAGGAGAAGGTAAAAGTTTAGTAGAAAACGAAAATATAACAAATGTAGTTACATTTGGAGATGAGGTTATTGTAGATGTTACTATTTCAAATCCATCATTACAAGCAAAAAAGAAGGTAGAAGTTGAGATAATGAAAGCAATTCACCAACACGTTGATCAAAAAATCGATGTAAAAGTGAATGTGAAGGTGGAAGTTCAACAAAAAGAAAATCCAAATCAAATTAGAGGGAAAGAAATTCCCAATATTCAAAATATCATAGCTATAGCTTCAGGTAAAGGTGGAGTAGGAAAATCTACCATTACCTCAAACATGGCAGTTTCATTAGCAAAAATGGGCTTTAAAGTAGGAGTGTTAGATGCCGATGTTTATGGACCATCACAGCACTTAATGTTTGATGTAGAAAGAGAAAAACCATTAGCGGTAAACGTAAATGGGCGTTCAAAAATGAAGCCGATTGAAAGTTATGGAGTAAAACTATTATCATTAGGTTTCTTTACAGATCCAAGTCAGGCAGTGATTTGGCGTGGACCAATGGCTTCAAAAGCGTTAAATCAATTAATTTTTGATGCAGATTGGGGAGAGTTAGATTTCTTATTAATAGATTTACCTCCAGGAACAGGAGATGTACATTTATCAATAGTGCAAGCAGTACCAATTAACGGTGCGGTCGTGGTAAGTACACCTCAAAACATTGCCTTAGCAGATGCTAAAAAAGGAGTGGCAATGTTTAAACAAGAAAGTATTAACGTACCAGTATTAGGTATCGTTGAAAATATGGCGTATTTTACACCAGCAGAACTTCCTAACAATAAATATTATATTTTTGGAGAAGGAGGTGCTAAAAATTTAGCAGAAGATATTGAAACTAGTTTCTTAGGAGAAATACCATTAGTACAAAGCATACGAGAAGCAGGTGATGTTGGACACCCAGTAGCGTTACAAGAAAACACACCACTAGCAGAAGCTTTTACAGAGGTAACTAAAGAAATGGTTTCGCAACTATTAAAAAGAAATGCAAACTTACCACCAACAGAAGTAGTACGAATTACTACTATGAGTGGTTGTAGCTCAAAATAAGCAGTTATGGCAACAGAAGACATAAGAAATAACGTAGAAAAAGCGTTGGAAGAAATCCGCCCTTTTTTAGTAAGTGATGGAGGTAATATAAAATTATTATCTATAGAAAACAGTACAGTAAAAGTACAATTAGAAGGAGCTTGTAGTGGATGTTCTGTTAATCAAATGACTCTGAAAAATGGAGTAGAGGCAACAATAAAAAAATACGCACCAGAAATTAAAGAGGTAATTAATGTTGAATAACCTGATTTATATCAGGTTTTGATTAACAAAAGTATCATATTTTAGAGTTTTAAGCGTTTCCTTTACTTATTTTTTTATACAATAAGTAACACTTAAACAGGCCTTTCAATTATTAACACATACAATTCCTGCCTTATTTTTAAGGTGGGAATCTCAATATAAAAAGAAAATTTTGTTACAAAATGATAAATACAGATATACTTATTATTGGAGCAGGGCCTACTGGGCTTTTTACTGTTTTTGAAGCAGGGTTGTTAAAATTACGTTGCCATTTAATTGATGCCTTACCGCAACCAGGAGGGCAATGTTCAGAAATTTATCCCAAAAAGCCAATTTACGATATTCCAGCATATCCAGAAATTTTAGCAGGTGATTTAACCGATAAATTAATGGAACAAATTAAACAATTTGAACCAGGTTTTACACTAGGTGAACGTGCTGATACTATTGAAAAGAAAGAAGACGGAACGTTTATTGTAACTACTAATAAAGGAACAAAGCACCAAGCACCAGTAGTAGCAATTGCAGGAGGCTTAGGAAGCTTTGAACCACGTAAACCACCGATTCCTAATATTGCAGATTTTGAAGACAAAGGAGTAGAATACATGATTAAAGAACCAGAAATTTATCGTGACAAAAACGTGGTAATTGCTGGAGGAGGAGACTCTGCTTTAGATTGGTCTATCTTCTTAACAGATGTGGCAAAATCTGTAACGTTAATTCACAGAAGAAATGAATTCCGTGGAGCTTTAGACTCTGTTGATAAAGTACAAGAGTTAAAAAATGAAGGTAAACTAATGTTAATTACACCAGCAGAAGTTAAAGGTATTGTAGGAGAAGAAAAGGTAGAAGGCGTAGTAGTAGAGCAAAAAGATCAAGAACCATTTACATTACCTTGTGAACATTTTATTCCGTTATTTGGATTGTCTCCAAAATTAGGCCCTATTGCAAATTGGGGATTAGAAATTGAGAAGAATGCCATAAAAGTAAATAATGCATTAGACTATCAAACAAATGTAGAAGGAATTTATGCAATTGGAGATGTAAATACATATCCAGGAAAGTTAAAATTAATTCTATGCGGATTCCATGAAGCAACCTTAATGTGCCAGAGTGCTTACAAACGTATTCATCCAGATAAAAAATATGTGATGAAGTATACGACGGTAGGTGGTGTTGATGGATTTGATGGTACTAGAAAAGAAGCCCCAAAAGCAGTAGTTAAAGCGATTAATTAAGCATGACATTAACTGAATATATACAGCAGTTATCAGAAGATAAATTATTGTACTTCGCCTTACCTGTATTTTTCATTTGCATGTTGGTAGAATACCGAATAGCAAAAGAAAAATACCATGGTAAAGACACTGGAGTATCAATGCTAATGATGGTATTTTCTGCTATTGTTGAGTTTATTCCGAAAATTTTAGCCTTCATAGCGTTTTTCTATTTGTATGAGATGAGTCCGTTAAAAGGTATAGTTCAACGTCAATGGTGGGCATGGATTTTATTGTTATTGGCTGATGATTTTGCTTATTACTGGTTTCACCGATTAAATCACGAAGTACGTTTGTTTTGGGCAGGTCATGTACCACATCATTCATCGGTGCATATGAATTTAGGAACAGCATTGCGTCAAGGAGTCGGTGAACGTATCCATAAATTTTTCTTTTGGATGTGGATTCCTTTATTAGGATTTGATCCATTAATGATGTTTACTATGATGGGAATCAGTTTAATTTATCAGTTTTTTGTGCATACAGAATTGGTAGATAAACTTCCGAAGCCTATTGAATTAATTTTCAATACACCATCACATCATAGAGTACATCACGCATCTAATATTCGTTATTTAGATTGTAATCATGCAGGAATTTTAATTATTTGGGATCGTATCTTTGGTACTTTCTCTGAAGAATTAAAAGAAATTGATAAACCAGTATATGGATTAACCGTAAATATTGAAACGTTTAATCCAGTAAAAGTGGCTACTCATGAATATGCTGCAATTTGGAAGGATGTTAAAAGAGCTGATACATGGAGTGATAAGCTAAATTATATCTTTAACTCACCCGGTTGGACACATGATGGAGAAGATAAAAGAGCAAAAACACTTCGAAAAAAAATGAACCTGTAAAATAAAATGGAACAAGATATTACTATAAAAATTACTGATCGTGACGGGGTAACGCATGAGATACAAGCACCCACAGATATGGCAATGAATTTGATGGAAGTGGTTCGTTCGTACGAATTAGCTCCTGAAGGAACTATTGGAATTTGTGGTGGAATGGCAATGTGTGCTTCTTGTCAATGCTATGTAAAATCAGATCATGAATTGCCAGAAATGGGAGATGATGAAGAAGCAATGTTAGCAGAGGCTTTTTATGTAGAAGATAATAGCCGATTAGGGTGTCAAATACAAATGACCCCAGATTTAGATGGTTTAGAAGTTGAGTTAGCTCCAGAGAGTTAAGAACAAAAGAATAAAATTTTTAAAGCGCAGTATTTAGTGTACACTAAATACTGCGCTTTCTTTTTATAAAATATACCACTTACGTCATTTTAAATTCCATTTGCGTCATTTAATTTGTTTGGTCTAAATATATTTTTGCTTCAAATTATTAAGACTAAATAAAAATAAATGATTCTAAAAACTCCCCCTTCATTAAAAGAATTGTCATTAAATAGTTATTTGTTTAGTGATGAGTCTGTAAAGTTATATGAAGAATACATTCAAAAAACATTTTCTTATATAGAGCGGTTTTTATCTAACAGAACTTTTTATAAAGGAGATGAGCTTGCAGAAATTCTAAAAAACAAAGAACAAGCTAAGCTAATAAATATTGAGGAAACACAAGCGATAGATAGTGTTTTAGAAGAGCTAAACAATTTATATATAAAAAATGCTATTGCTTTTCACAATCCAACTTATGTAGCACACCTAAATTGTCCAATTACACTCCCTTCTATTGTAGCAGAAATGATTGCAACTACAATTAATACAGCCGTTGAAACATGGGATCAGAGTACTTCGGCAACTTTTATAGAAGAAGAAGTAATTCAATGGACTTCAAAAGTATTTAATATGTCTGATAATTCAGATGGAGTATTCACAAGTGGAGGAACACAGTCTAACTTTATGGCAATGTTAATGGCCAGAGACGATTATGCTTTCAAACATTTTGGCATAAACATTAAGCAACATGGGTGGAGTAATGAAATAAGTAAGTTTAGAATTTTTTGTTCTGAAAAAGCCCACTTTAGTATTCAAAAGAGTGCAGCTCTTTTAGGTATGGGATATGATGCTGTTATTCCAGTAAGAGTAGATGAAAGAATGCAAATGGATACTAACGAGTTAGTCTTGGCTATAGAAAAAACAAAACAAGAAGATAATATTCCAATTGCAATAGTAGCTACATTAGGAACTACCGATTACGGTAGTTTTGATTCAATTAAAATCATAGGGAAAATTGCTAAAGAAAATCAAATGTGGCTACATGCAGATGGAGCATATGGAGGAGCCTATGCACTTACAAACACGCATAAAGAATATTTTAATGGTATTGAAATGGTTAATTCAATAACGGTTGATTTTCATAAAACTCTGTTTCAACCAGTAAGTTGTAGTGCTTTTTTGGTAAATAATAAACAATATTTTAAGTACGTATCATATTATGCAGATTATTTAAACCCTATTGAAGAGAAAGATTCTCAAAGACCAAATCTTATAGAAAAATCTATTCAAACGACACGTCGTTTCGATGCCTTAAAAGTTTGGTTAACTTTAAAAACTCTAGGAACAAAAACAATTGCTAACTACTTAGAAGAAGTACATTACCTAGCTAAAAATGTATACTTAGAAATTAAAGATAAAGACTGTTTTGAAACTGTACATGAACCAGAATTAAGCACACTAGTATTTAGGTATAAAGCACAAGCTATTAAAGAGAACAGGATTCATGATGCTATAAATTTATATATAAAGAACACTTTATACAAAGCAGGAAAAGCATCCATAGCAAGTACCAAATTAAATGGTAACATATACCTAAAATTTACGCTACTAAACCCTAAAAATACAATTAACAATCTCCTATACATTATAGAAATGATTCAAACTACAGGAGAACAATACAAAATAACAAACTAGAAAAAATGAAGAATAATACAGTTGATTTTATAGCCATAGGTGTAGGACCTTTTAACTTAGGTTTAGCTTGCTTATCAGAACCAATTGAAGATTTAAATGGAGTGTTTCTTGATAAAAAAGAAAAATTTGATTGGCATCCAGGAATGTTATTAGAAGATACAACTTTACAAGTTCCTTTCATGGCAGATCTAGTAACTCTTGCTGATCCTACAAATCCTTTTAGTTTTTTAAATTATATTAAAGAACAGGGCAGAATATATTCTTTTTACATACGAGAAAATTTCTTATTACTTAGAAACGAATACAATCATTATTGTCAGTGGGTAATTAGTAAACTTTCTAATATATATTTTAATACAGAAGTAACGAATATAGACTACGATCAAAAAGACGGCATTTATGTAGTTACTAGTGTTTGCACAAAAACACAAGAAATTAAAATTTATAAAGCAAAAAAACTGGTTCTAGGAACAGGAACACAACCTTACATTCCTGCTTGTTGTAAAAAGCTAAAAGATGCTGCTGTTCATTCATCACAATACTTACCTAACAAAGAGCAACTACAAAATAAAAAAAGGATAACAGTATTGGGAAGCGGACAAAGTGCTGCTGAAATATTTTTTGATTTATTACAAGAAATAGATACTAAAGGATATGAATTGAACTGGATTACCCGCTCACCACGTTTCTTTCCTTTAGAGTATGCTAAGCTAACATTAGAAATGACTTCTCCAGAGTATGTAGATTACTTTTACAACTTACCAGCATCCAAAAGAGATGCACTCATTAAAAATCAAAAGCATTTATACAAAGGGATAAATCAAGATTTAATAGGAGCTATTCACGATACATTATACGCAAAAAGAGTCCTATCAAAAGAACCATTAAAAATTTCACTACGTACTAACTCTGAATTGAAAACTACCAAGGTATCAGATGAAGGGATTAAACTGGAACTTCACCAAGTAGAACAAGACAAATATTTTGAACACGAAACAGACGCATTGGTTCTTGCTACAGGTTATGAATATCAATTACCTGATTTTATAGAAGGAATTTCAAACAGGATTTTATGGGATTATCAAGATCGATTTGATGTACAACGTAATTACAGCATAGATGAAAATCATAATGAAATTTTTGTTCAAAATGTAGAATTATATACGCATGGATTTGTTACACCAGATTTAGGAATGGCTGCTTACAGAAATTCTTATATAATCAAAGAAATAACAGGAGTAGAGCATTATCCTATTGAGCAAAAGATAGCATTTCAGCAGTTTGAGGTTACACAAGAGGAAGAAATAGAACTCAATGTCTTTGCATAAAGGTATGAAGTTAAAAACATTTTTAATAGTAATGACGTTGGTTGCAGTAGTAAGTGATTATTTACTGCATCCATTTTATCCACAATTTTTTGAGCTTCGTTTTGGAATGACAAACCCTAAAAATGTAGGATATTACTTTGCAGCCATCTGTTTTATGGTAATGATTGCATTTCCATTTTGGGCATATATTTCTAAAAAAATATCAGAATTAAATATTCTAGTGTACACCCAAGCAGTTGCAGGCTTATTAGCATTGTATTGTTACTACACTACATCGTACATTAATTTTTGGGTAGTATCTCTTATCATGGTACTATTTAAAGGAAGTTATTTATTGGTATATCCGTACATTTTAAAAATCATTACAAAAGAAGAACATCCAAGTACAATCGGATTGCTTTCAGTAGTGGTACATTTAGGAGGTATTTTAGGAGCTGTGCTGGGAGGTATAACAGTAGATTATATAAACCCAAGTAGCATTTTTTTAATAATGGCAGCAGGAGATTTTATTCAAATGGCTATGAGTGGTTATCTATTAAAAAGTAAAAAGTATGCTACTGATTTAATCATTTCAGAAGAATCTACCGCTACTGATAAAAAGATAATTCCGAAAGGGTTTATCTTGAAATTAGGACTAATTACGTTGATATTGTACTTCAGCGACTTTTTAATTAGGCCTTTCTTTTCATCATATTGGGAAAGTTTTTCAACGTACAAAAGCAAATTGGTTTCAGGCACTATATATGCTATCCCGGGCTTTGTAGCCTTAGTAGCCTTGTGGATTAATAATAAGCGAAAATCAAAAGGGCATGAAGGAATTATAAATGCCTTGTTTATAGGGTTAATTGGACTTATGCTACAAGGAATACCCAATGAATTAGTAGTTGTTTTAGGGCGAATTATTTATGGCTGGGCAATTTTTCAAGGAGTTGTGAAATTCGACATTTTATTATTTGAATTAAGCACGCCAGAATCATACTCGGTTGATTATAGTAAAATACATTTCTTCCAAAACTTAGGTGTATTACTAGCTTCTTTAAATGTAGGAGTTATAGTCGATAGTTTCGATTTACGAATGCCTTTTATCATTGCATTAGGCGGATTTACACTCACATTGGTCTTGTACTTTATTGTATTTAAATCGGTAAGAAAAGTACATAAACAACTAGCTAAAACCTAAATTATGATAACAACTGATGCCATAGTTTTTTCAAAAGAGTATAAAGGTTTAGGAACAATAACCATTCGTCCTTTTCAAATAAAAAAAGACAGTGTTTTTTTACAGCAATGGGTAACTCAAGAATATGCTGTTTTTTGGGGGATGCAAAACGCAACAGTAAAAGAAGTTGAAGAAGAATATACTCAACTTATAGCCCCAGAACATTACGATGTTTTTGTAGGAATGTTTAATGGTGAACCGGCATTTATAGTAGAACGTTACAACCCGCAATTAGATATTATTAATGGTTTTTATAAAGCTAAAATATCCGATTGTGGTGTACATATTATTGTAGCACCGCCAAAAATCACTAAAACACCAAACTTTACGTGGTTTATGTTTCGAGCAATTATGGATTTTGTTTTTACAAACCCAACTATTAACAGAATAGTAGTAGAGCCAGATATTCGAAACAAAAAAATGTTTGCGCTGTGTCAACGCATAGGTTTTCAACTGGGAAAGGTGATAGAACTTTCTAACAAAACAGCACAATTAGCATTTTTAACCAAGACCAATTACCAACAAAAAATCCAATCCTTTTCACCATTTAAAAGAAGTGCCATGAATACCTTAGATAATGTGGTTTCTCCACAACAATCAACACAACATATACAACCAAAAGTGTGGCAAAAAGCCAACTTATTACTAGTGAAAAAAGCATTGTGTGAGTTTTCGCATGAACTATTAATACAACCAGTAATAATTCAAGAAGTAGATAACGGATATAAACTGTATAAAGTTTATGCAGATGACACAGAAATTCAATATGAGTTTAAAGCAAAACCAATGGCTTTGAATCATTTGATGATTGATGAAAACTCAATAAGAAAATATATAAAAGAAGTTGAAGAAGAAATTGATGCAATTACATTTATAAAAGAATTTAGAAAAGCGTTAGGAATTGCTGATGAAAAAATGCCTGTGTATTTAGAAGAAGTTATAAGTACACTATACGGAAGTGCATTTAAAATTACCAAAGGAAACCCTACTGTAGAAGAATTAGCAACGGCCGATTTTCAAACGATAGAACAATCTATGACCGAAGGGCATCCAGGGTTTGTAGCAAATAATGGTAGAATAGGGTTTGACAGCAGCGATTATCGTTCTTATGCACCAGAAGCGGGAAATTCTTTTTCGTTATTATGGTTGGCAGGACATAAGTTAAAAGCAGTTTTTTCAGCGATAGAAGCATTGCCTTATGAAAGCCTAATACGTCAGGAATTAGATGTTGATACCATAGCACAATTCAACAAAATAATTGAAGAAAAAGGCTTCAGTCCAAAAGACTACTTGTTTATACCTGTTCATCCATGGCAATGGTTTAACAAACTAGCTACAATTTTTGCTTCAGAAGTAGCCAAAGGAGATTTAATTTGCTTAGGATACGGACCAGATCAATACTTAGCACAACAATCAATTAGAACGTTATTCAATATAAGCAATCCGCAGAAATTTTATACCAAATCGGCATTATCTATTTTAAACATGGGCTTTATGAGAGGATTGCCTTTATACTACTTAGGAACAGCTCCAAAAATGGCAGTTTGGTTAGAAAACCTATTATATAACGATGCTTATATAAAGACAAACGGATTTAGAATGTTAAGTGAAATAGGTTCGGTTAGCTATGTGAATCCATATTTTGAAGAGTTTGGACCACATAACGATTACAATAAAATGCTAGCTTCATTATGGAGAGAAAGTCCATATTCTGTGGTTAAAGAAAACCAAAAACCACTAACGATGGCAGCATTATTACATATAGATCATTATGGAAAAGCATTGTTGCCGGAAATGATTAAAGACTCAGGTATTTCAATAGATAATTGGTTACGTAGCTATTTAAAAGCGTACTTAAGCCCAATGTTACACTGTTTTTACTATTACGATTTAGTGTTTATGCCACATGGGGAAAACATTATTTTGGTATTAGAAAATAACATTCCTGTATATGCTTTACTAAAGGATATTACAGAAGAAGCATGTATTTTAAATCCTGAAGTTGAGCTACCAGAAGAGTTAAAAAGAATGTATGCGCCAGTACCAGAAGATGTCAAGTTACTATCCATATTTACAGATATGTTTGATGGGTTCTTTCGCTTTTTAGCCCCAATTTTAGAAAAACATGCGAATTATGGAGAGCATCGTTTTTGGGAACTCGTAGCAGAAAATATTCATGAATATCAAGAGCAGTTTCCTGAACTGTCAGGCAAGTTTAAACAGTATGATTTGTTTGCTGAAGATTTTAAACTTTCGTGTTTAAATAGGTTGCAATTAAATAATCATAAACAAATGATTGATTTAGATGACCCTGTTGCCCTACTCCAATTTGCAGGAAAGTTAAAAAACCCAATAGCTGTATTTAAAAACCAAGAAGTATAATTATGGTTCAAACGTATCAAAAAATATTTAGTAAAGAAATTATTGGATTGGGGGTAATCAACATTCGTCCATTTAAATTAGAAACAGATACACCAATGTTACATCGTTGGGTAACTCAACCCTATGCAAAATACTGGGGAATGTTAAATAAGTCTGTAGAAGAAGTACATGCTGAATACCAAGAAATAGAAAATAATCCGCATCATTATAGTTATGTAGGAATGATAGGGAGTACCCCAGTGTTTTTAATGGAGCGTTACAAAGCTTCAAAAGATAAGATAGCAGACTATTACGATGTACAAGAAAATGATTATGGTATGCATGTTTTAGTAGCGCCTGTAGAAAAAAGAATACCACAGTTTACATGGCATGTGTTTTCAACTATTATCGATTATTTTTTCAGTTTACCACAAGTGGAAAGAATTGTTGTAGAACCCGATGTGAATAACGAAAAAATTCATACGCTAAATAAAAAAGCTGGTTTTAAATACCAAAAAGAAATTGAGTTACCTCATAAAAAAGCAGCCTTAGCTTTTTGTACAAGAGAGACGTATCAATCAGCTTTAATTAAACTAGAACAACATGACAAATAATATAGCCCATTTACAACCAAAGGTATGGAGTTTTGTAAATCGTCAATTAATAAAAAAAGCAATCAGTGAATTTTCACATGAGCTTATTTTAACTCCTGAGTTTATTTTAGAAGAAACAGATGGCTGTATATACCTGATTACCTCAGATAATAATGAGTTCACGTATCAATTTAAAGCAAAAAAGTATGTTCTCGATCATTGGTTGGTTGATGAAAAAAGCATTATTAAAAAAAATAATATATCGAATGAAGTTTATTTAGATGCACTACATTTTATAACAGAGTTTCAAAATACTCTTGGTATTCCTGATGAGTTTTTAGCAACTTATTTAGAGGAAATAACAAGTACACTTTCAGGAGCAGCATATAAGTATGTTAACGAGAAATTTTCAGCCAATGAATTAGCTGAAAAAACCTTTCAAGAAATTGAACACGCGATGACTGAAGGTCACCCCTGTTTTGTAGCGAACAATGGGAGAATAGGATTCAATATTAAAGATTATCAAAAATATGCACCAGAAAGCAATCAACCGTTTAAGCTTTTATGGATAGCAGCTCATAAAAAATATGCTACCTACACGGCTGTTAAAAACTATGAGTATGAAAAACTTTTAGAGAGCGAATTAGGAAAAGAAAAATTAGCATCATTTAAAGAAGTTGTAAAGAAGCAAAATGTAGCTATTGAAAATTACATTTTTATGCCTGTGCATCCATGGCAATGGAAAAACAAAATTGTAGCTGTTTTTGGAGCAGATATTGCTCAAAAAAATATCATCTTAGTAGGAGAAAGTGATGATGAATTCTCTGCGCAGCAATCTATTAGAACACTTTTTAATGCGTCACATCCAGAAAAGTTATACACAAAAACAGCTCTGTCTATTTTAAATATGGGCTTTATGCGTGGACTTTCTCCATATTACATGCAAAGTACGCCGCATATTACCCAATGGATAACAGATTTGTTAGCAGATGACATTTACCTACAAAACAATGGGTTTACCATGTTAGGAGAAGTGGCAACAGCGGGGTATCACAATCATTATTATGAAACTTTAGGAAAAACGAATCCGCATAACAAAATGTTATCAGCTTTGTGGCGTGAGAGCCCGTTTACAAAAATAAGCTCTAATCAACGCGTGTTTACAATGGCTGCTTTATTGCATATAGATTACCAAGACAAATCATTGTTAGCGGCTTTAATAGAAGCTTCACCTTATGACACAACTACCTGGATTCAACGTTATTTAAAAGCCTATTTAGCACCTTTATTACACTGTTTTTATAAGTACGAATTTGTGTTTATGCCACATGGAGAAAACCTAATTCTAGTGCTAGAAGAAAATACACCAGTGCATGTGTTAATGAAAGATATTACAGAAGAGGTTATTGTTTTTAACGAAACAATGTACTTACCTGAGCATGCTAAAAGACTGTTTGTTAAGACTTCAGATAAAATGAAAGTGCTTTCAATTTTTACTGATGTGTTTGATTGCTTCTTCCGTTTTATGGTTCAACAGTTAGATTGTTATTCAAGTTTTTCAGAGGATAATTTTTGGCAATTAGTGGCAGATTGTGTGTATGAATATCAAGAACAACATCCTGAGTTTTCAGAAAAATATAAGCAATACGATTTATTTGTTAAAGAATTTGATCGCTGTTGTTTGAACAGGTTGCAGTTAAGTAATACCAAGCAAATGCTCAGTTTGGCTAATCCGATAGAAAGTCTAAAGTTAGAAGGAGTATTAAAAAACCCACTTACAAGGTTTAAAAAAGAAACAGTAAAAACGGTACAATCTTTAGAAAGTATTTAATATGAGTTTTAAACAGATAACTAAAACTATACAAGAACGAAAAACTACCTATGCGTATGATTTTTCGGATAGAAAAATAGAGAAGGAAACGATTGAAGCAATTGTAACCAATGCGCTATGGGCACCAACTCATAAATTAACCCAACCATGGAGGTTTGTAGTGTTAGAAGGAAAACATAGAGAAGCATTAGGTGAGTTTATGGCTAATTATTATCGAAAAATATATTCAGAAGAAGAATTTTCTAACGAACGTTATAAAGAAACAAAAAGGTATGCCAGTAAAGCCAGCATGATAGGAGTGATTTTTAAACCTAGTAAAAGAGCACAACTCCCGGAATGGGAAGAAATTGCAGCTATTTCAAGCGCAGTACAAAACATATGGTTAAGCTGTACAAGTCTAAATTTAGGAAGCTATTGGGATACCAGTATAGCAACTATAAAATATGGTGAAAAAGAAATTAGCTTAGAAGAAAATGAACAATTTTTAGGTGTTTTTTTTATAGGACATGTAAAAGAAAATCTTCCTAAAGTAAATAGAAAACGAAAGCCACTATCTAAAAAATTAAGCTGGCATTTTAAAGAATAAAAAATGGAACAAAAAAAGAGAGTATTAGCCATAGATATGGCAAGAGGAATTAGTGTTTTATCTATGATACCTGTTCATTCCATGATTATATATTCGACAATGGATACTTGGAACAATTCTTTTTTAGGGAAGGTAGCTCAAGTATTAGAAAAAGGAACTCCTATGTTTTTAGTCGTGATGGGGTTTTCTTTTGTGTTTTCAAGTAAGTTAAGCATGTTTAAAATCTTTAAAAGAGGAATAAACATTTTAGCAAAAGGGTATTTACTTAATATTTTAAGATTTGCAGTACCCATGTTGTTATTTGGAGGATTCCCTAGAGCTTTTATAGAAGGTAATGGGCTAACTCTAGGAGATTCATATAATTATCTGTTTTTTATTTTATTGGGAGATATCTTGCAGTTAGCTGGGATTTCCTTGATTATAATGGGAGTTATAATCAAGTTTATTAAAAACAAGTATGCAGCTTTAACCTTAGCATTACTTATTGTTTTTTTCACAGGAGAATTAAGTGGTTATAAACCTAACATTGTTGGGGTAGATTATATATGTGATTTATTATGGGGAAAAACCTACAATGTTTACTTTCCTGTATTTCCATGGATGTCGTTTATTTTAATAGGATTATTCTTTGGAATGTGGTATCAAGAAAGTAATAATAATATTGTTTTAACATATAAAAGAATGCTAGTTTCAGGTGTCTTATTTATGTGTATAGGTGTAGTATTATGCTATTATAATTATGAATATCATTTTGGTGATTACTATCATTTAGGGCCAGGAGGAACCATAGCTTTTATTGGAGTGAATTTATTTTTAGTTTGGTTTGGGCATATATTAGTAACCTGTATTCCACACAATAAACTGTACGATGTAATTTATTACTCAAGTAAAAATGTAACAACATTTTATTTAGTACAGTGGGTACTTATATACTGGGGAGTATTGTTTTTTGGATATTCATCACAAACAAGTCAGTTAAAACTATTAGCAATTATTATAGGAATTACATTGCTAACATTTGGTGTTCTTTGGACAAAGAAAAGAGCAATTAAACTAATAGCAAAGCAAAAACAATCTTCATCTACAAAAAGAGTAAAACAAGCAATTACATAGTTATGAAAAAAATAGTTATGATACTAAGCTTGTTTATAGGAGTAAAAACGTATACACAAGTAAACTTAGCAGGAAGCGATGGCTTAGATTTATATGTTCAGGAATTTTTAGAAGTTATTCATTCTTATCAAGGTCCACCGTTGCAGGACTTACCTTTAGAGATAGGAAGGAATGCCATGGAAAACATGCAAAAAGATTCCACATTAACCTACGATAAAGTAACCTTTACTAAGGTTTCTTTTAAAGAACAAGATAAACAAGTAAATACAGTAATTGTAAAGCCAAAAAAAACAAAAAAATTATTACCTGTATTACTTTATTTTCATGGAGGTGGATGGGTGTTTAATAGTTTTAAAACGCATAAACGATTAATGCGAGACTTAGCTTTAAAAGCAAATGTAGCAATTGTTTTTGTAGAGTATTCAAGAGCACCAGAGGTTAAATACCCCATAGCAAATGAAGAAGGATATGCGGCAACTTTGTTCATTTCAAAATATGGAAAACAATATGGGTTAGACACAAATAGAATTATTGTTGGTGGAGATAGTGTGGGAGGAAATATGGCAACAGTTGTAGCTATGATGGCAAAACAAAAAGGAACTCCTAAGTTGCTAGGACAACTATTATTGTACCCAGTTACCGATACCAATTTAAATACGAAGTCGTATGAACAATTCTCAAAAGGGCATTATTTAACGAGAGCAACAATGAAATGGTTTTGGAATGTTTACGTACCAGAAAAAAAATTATACTCATTAGCAACTGTAGCTCCGTTAAAAGCAACTTTAGAAGAGCTTAAAAATTTACCTAAAACACTTTTAATAACTGCAGAATATGATGTTTTAAGAGATGAAGGAGAAGCCTATGCAAGAAAATTAAGAATGGCAGGTGTACCAGTAGTTTCAACTAGATATGGGGGAACAATACATGATTTTATTGTACTGAACTCCTTGCGAGAAACAGTAGCATCAAAGGCAGCAGTAGCACAAATAGCTACGTTTTTAAAAAAGAATTTTTCTAAGAAATAGTTTAAATATGAATTTATCATCTATAGAAATACTTGCAGGAAAACTAGAACATATGAGTCTAATAGTACTCGTTTTAATGCTTGTTGAATGGGGAATACTAATTGTAACAAGTTATGTTGAAAAAAATAAAGAAGGAGTTGTAAGTATTGTTTCGTATCTAATACAAAGTATTCCTTACTTCTTATTATCAAAAATATTTATTGTTGGCACTATGTTTTGGTTGTATGAAAACAGAATTTTTACTCTAGGTTTTCAATGGTATATATGGATTGCAGCATATTTGTTGTATGATTTTACAGTGTTTTTTATTCATTTTTTAGGACATAAAGTTCGAGTTTTATGGTGTATTCATGGAGTACACCATACGGCAGAAGAAATGAATTTAACCGTGGTTGCTAGAGGATCAATTTTTGATGTGTTTTTCACTCCGTTCAACTTTATATGGCTTCCAATATTAGGTTTTCACCCATTAATGATTTTTGTAATTGAACCCATTGCACGCCTTTATGCAACACTAACACATGTAAATGAAAAAGTTATAGGAAAGCAAAAATGGTTAGATAAACTATTAATAACACCTTCAGTCCATAGAGTACATCATGCAAAAAATCATATTTATTTAGATAGAAATTATGGTGAAACCTTTAGTATTTGGGACCGTTTATTTAAAACATTTCAAAAAGAATTGGATAATGAAAAAATAGTGTACGGAATTATGCATGAGGAACTTAATAGTGAGAACTTATGGCATGTGCAGTTTTTACTATGGAAAGAATTATGGTTGGATGTAAAAAAAGCTCCTACGTTACTAGATAAAGTAAAATACCTTTTTATGCCACCAGGCTGGAATCACATTGATGGAGGGAAAAAAGCAAAAGAATATAGAGACGAAGCATGGAAATTTAGGATTAAAAAGAACTCATTAAGTACACGCTAAAAATAAAAAAGGATGATAAAGCAATATGAAAATTTTAAAGTAGACTATTATCCAGAACATGAGATGATTGTTTGGGGTATTAAGTCAAAAGGAGTTCCTAATTTTTCACCAGAAATATTATGGGAGTTTAAAGACTTTGCTAAAGATTTAAAAATGATGTTTGCAGACAAGGTGTATCCATTAAAATATATTGTATCGGCATCTACACATAAAGAGGTATATAATTTAGGAGGAGATTTACCCTATTTTTTAAAAAACATCAAATCTGAAAATAAAGAAGCATTATCAGAATACGCTAATTTATGTATAGACGCTATTTACAACATATATAATACTTTTGGGCTGCCCGTACTAAGTATTGCTTTGGTTGAGGGAAATGCTTACGGAGGAGGTTTTGAATGTGTAATGGCACATGATATTATACTATCTCATAAGTCAGCTAAATTTTGTTTACCAGAAAACAAGTTTCATCTTTTTCCAGGTATGGGAGCTTATAGTTTTTTATGTAGAAAACTAAATATAAAAGCAGCTCTTAAAGTGTTATACACAGGAAACATATACAAGGCCGAAGAATTAGAAGAAATGGGTTTGGTAGATTGTGTTTTTAATGAAGAAACGGGAATATCATCGGTTATAAATTATATGAAAAAATCAAACTTTAGCTTTCAATACAATCACTATAAATGTATAAAAAGAGTTTTTCCTTTACAAAAGAAAGAGTTGAAAGACATTACTGCCATGTGGGTAGATGCTTGTTTGAATTTAGAAAGTAAGAGTTTACGTAGAATGGAATTAGTTATAAATGCACAATTAAGAAAGTTAAAGTATGAGTTAAAACCCTAATTTAGGATTTGTAAGTATAATTTTTCCGAAATTCTTTTGGGGTTGTTTTTTCAAATTTTTTAAAAGCAGCTGTAAAATGTGTAGGGTTTTTATATCCAACTATGTCAGCTATTTCATAAATAGGTTTTTGAGTATAAGCTAATAAGTCTTTTGCCTTATTCATTCTTAAATTTTTGGTGTAATTAAAAATAGTTTCACCAAACAATTTCTTAAATTCATTTTTTAAAACATTTTGATTCAATAATACTTTACGAGCAAGTTGCTGAATTGATATTTGCTCATGAATATTGGTTTGGAGTATAGCTTCTACTTTATATATTTTTTTAAGAACTTTTTCATTAGAACTATTTCCTTTCTTAGAATGAATGTTTAGTTGTAAATGTGTTAATTCTAATACTTTTGATTCTAAAAAAAGACGTTTTAACAATCCTTTTTGCGAGTTAGTGAGCATATCATTAACTATTCTTTCCATATTTGAAGTTAGCTGCTGTGTAGTACTTAAGTTAGAAACTTTGTTACTAGAAAAAAGTGCTTGCATTTTATGTTTTTTAATAAATGAATCATGCATCTTAATTTTAACTTCATTTATATGCTTATTTCTGTAAAAAACAATTTTATCATCACCATTATCATGTAATAAATAACTTTCACTTTTTTCGATAATAAGATCATTTTCTAGATTGGAAAAACGAATAATTTTTTCCCCATCTATTAAAACAGAAAGTTCTAAAGTATTAAAACTATTACTATTGTTGCTAGAGATAAAAAGAAAATCTTCTTTGAGTTTAGCGTTAATCAAATTGATTAATAAGCCATCAAAATAATAACTTATTATCGTCCCTTTACCATAAAGAGAATTAATAGTATAGACTGAAGTTTTTATACCACAGTCCATACTTTTTATTTTAAGGCACAGAAATTTTTTTAACTGTGACTTTTTATTGTTGGCAGTAACTATTTCCATAAATACGGGGGATATAGGAAATGGGGAATGAGCCTATACTAAGAAGGAATTAATCTTTAATCCACTTATAAATATTAATAATTAAAAATATACTAGCTATTGCTACCAAAAGAAGCATAAATATCTCAGATATATTATTAGCTTCATGAAGAATAGCTTCAAAGAAATGGTACACATTATATAAACCGGCAATACTCGCCCAAACCAGTGAAGTTATCTTGAACCATTTTTTAGAAAGCTCAATAGTTAGCAAACCAAAAAGTAAGCACATTCCTTCAAATAAAATACGATATAAGTGATGTACAATAGGAGCTTCACCTGTTGCACCCTCCATTACTAAAGTTTCATTGTAGTATATATTGAATAGCCCATATATATGGTGAACTATCCAGCCAATTGCTAAAAATATCCAAAGGATACTAATTTTTGTTCTCATCGGTATGTGGTTTTTATCTTTTAATAATTTATTTTTTTCTGTAGTTTGAGCCGCTTTTTTAGCCTCCTCAGCTAACAGTTTTTTACGGTTTTTATAATCTATAGGATGTTTTGTAAAAGCACTTTTAGTCTTTACTTCAGGTTTAATTTTAAGGTATATAAATAATGCAGTAATTGAGATGGCTATCCATAATAAATCAACTGTAAGAATGCCAAACTGCTTAGCTTTGTAGGTGTTCCAAACCCAGTTGTTAGAAACAACACCATTAACAATAGGAATTAAAAATCCAAGGATAGCGCCTGCTAACAAAGTAGTTTTATTTGTGAAATAATTATCTCGTTTAAATCTGAAAAAGAGGGTTGCTAATAACCAAACAACAAAAAACCAAGTGTATAAAATGCTCATTTTTTGAGTTTGATATGCTTCGGGTAGTAGCTTAACAATCAAGAAAAATAAGGCTGTTACAGGATACAAAGACAAGCAAATAGCAAGATAAATGTGCCCTATTTTCGCAGTATATAAACGTTGTTTTAAGGTCATACTTTTCTTATTACGAGCTTCAATCCAAATTAACACACCAGTTATAATAACAAAGCATGTAATAAGAGCTAATACAAAATAAATAACTTTTACAGCAATTCCTCCAAAATTTCCATAATGAAGACGCCCTAAAGAAAGCTGCACATCGTCGGTATATTTACTTTCATTGGGGTTTCTTATTACTGAAGTTTTATTGGTTTCTAAATCATAAATTACCATTCCCGAACTTAAAAAACGTTCTTTATGATCCAACTCTCCAATAAGAAAGTATTTCATGTTGGTACCTCCATAATTTTTAATTAAAACATAGGTAGGGTTAAAGTGAGACCAGCGGTTGGTGTTTTCTTTTACAAATTCATTTACACTAGGAAGCGTTTTGTTAGTTTCAGCAGCCCATTCATAAGTTTTGCGGTCGGGACGTAAATCATTCATTAATTTTGTTTGATCACCACCGTATAAAAAATTAGCAGGAAGTAAAACAAAAAGACTAAGACAAAAATAAGTTGCAGTAACAGCATACATAAACTGAAAGGGAAGTCCAATAATACCTAATGCAGTGTGTGCATCTGTCCACACTCTTTTTAAAGCAATTTTGGGATTGAACTGATAAAAGTTTGAAATTATTTTTTTCCAGTGAACGATGACTCCGGTAACAATAGCAAACAAAAAGAATAAAGAAACAAAACCAGCAAGGTAAATTCCAATAGTAGGTATTTGAGTAAAGAAATGTAGACGATATAAAAACTCTCCTAAGCTATATTTTTCTACATAAGAAGCAGTTTCTCCAGTATGAATATTTATTGCTTGATAATTTTGATACTTAGCCTCATTAGGGATATTTACTGTGTCTTTTGCAGGATAAGCTAATACATATATTTCATCGTTTTTATCTCCTAAATAAAAACGAATATCTCTACTAGTTAAATGATAGTTTTTAGAGAGTTTTTTTAATAAAAAATCATAATCTATATGTTCTCGAGCAATATTTTTTGAGTGCTTACCTTCTTCCCAAGAAGCAATTTCATCTTTAAAAAGGGCAAATGCGCCTGTAAAAAAGATAATATACAAGGCTACACTTATAACAATACCGCTAACTGTATGTGTGTTAAAGAACACATTGTAATTTCTATTACTCATTATATAAACGGATTTTGTTGGTTTCCTAAATAATAAATTACATATAAGATTATTGAAATTATGAGATATATAACCCAAGCTTTCCATCCATTTTTAAATAGGTAAGGAACAATTAGTAAAGCACCCCAAACAATAAAAATGGTGTAGATAGATGTGATTAGTATTCCTTTTGGGTTTGGTAGCCATAAAACTAAGCACATATGTAGTAAGGCACTTATTACGTATCCACCAATGAGACCTGCAGATATTTTTGCAAATTGTTGCCAAGGGGATTGGTTTAAATATTTGGAATTAGCAGGCATATTAAAAAATGAGTTCTATTAAAAAAGTTAACATAAATAAAGCAGTTAGAAAAGCGTAGTTTATCACTCTTAATGGAGTGATGAGTACGATAAGGCTTAAAAACAAAGAGGCAGCTACAATCCATGTAATAATTCCAGCAGAAAGACCAAAAAAGGTTATTGATAAGAGCAAACTTATCAATAATGTAATTGTTCCAATTATCTTGGTATTACGTTTATTATTATGAAACCATTTTTGTAAGCGGGTGTTCTTAATTAACAATGCTTTTTCAGAAGTGCTATATAAGGCATAACATCCGATGAAAATAAGGAAAAGAGTAACTGTTTTCATAGTAGTTCAATGAAATAACAAAACCCTGAACATAAAAGTTCAGAGTTTTGTGTTTGCAACATTTAATAATTCAAATAGATATTCATATTTAAAACTTATAGCTTATAGTTCCAAGGAATGCTCTTGGATTTTGAGGAGTAATAGTACTCCATCCTGTATAATATTCTTCGTTTGCTAAATTATTTCCTTTTACACTAATTCTAAATTTATCAACTTCATAATAAATTGAGGCATTAAAAATAGTATAGGCAGGCAGGTAAAAATCACCTGCAGCAGGATAACCTACCATAGTATTATATTTACTTGCACCGTTTAACCCAAAACCTAATCCTACATTTTTAATAGCTCCTTCTTGGAATTTATAATCAGCCCAAAAATTATAAGAAGTTTCAGGGCCTGCTTCAGCTAAACGTTTATCAACTAAATCAGGTCTAGATTTTGATTTTGTTACTTTAGCATCATTATAGCTAATACCACCACGTAAGTTTAATCCGTCAACAGGGTTAGCATTCATTTCTAGCTCAAAACCTTTACTTTTAACAGTAGCGTCTTGTTGTTTATTAGCACCGAAACCCATAACTTTATCTTTAACTGTTATGTCATAATAACTTAAAGTAGTTTCCAGTTTATTATTAAATAAATTTGTTTTTATACCAAATTCTAATTGGTTTGCTTGTTCTAAATCATAAGATTGTAACTTAGAATCTCCGTCAGGGTTGGCGATATCAACAGGAACTCTTTCTGGATTAACATAAGAAAAACCATTTTGATAATTAGCAAAAACAGATAGTTGATCTAAAATTGGTTGGTAAACAATTCCGAATTTAGGAGAAAAAGTAGACTTAGTATATTCTTTTTCATCGTCACTTGGGTCGTTTGCATCACCTTTATAATTAAATCTATCATAACGAACCCCTGCCATTACCGATAGTTCTGGTAAAATGTTTATAACATCAGAAATATAACCGCTAAGAATATTTTGATTGATATCAGAATTAGCTCTTGAAGAGTTGGCTAAAACAGTATCAATATTTGCTCTTGTAGTTGGTAAATTAGGAAAACCAAAAGCAGGTGGTACAGGAATTAATTGCCCTTGAGGGTTTACAACATTAATCCCTTTTGGATCTGTACTATTGTCTAAAACTTGAGAGTCTAAATAATCGACACCAATAACTAACCTGTTTCTTAAAGAACCTAATTTAAAATCACCAGTAAAGTTTTGTTGTAATGTAAGTGTATTTGTTTCTGCATCTGATTTTATAGCATACGTTCCAAACAAATCATTTTGAACATTGTACAAATATGTATAGTATCCTTTAGATTTAGCATTACCGCCAGCTATAATTGTTTGAGAAGACCAATTGTCAGTAATTTTATAAGCTATTTCACCTCTGTAGTTTTGCGTTGGATTTTTAATAGAGATATCATTATTTGTAAATGATTTATTTCTATCGTAGTTTAATTCTTCTAAATTTTTATAGGTAAGCGGGGCTGACCTGTTTAAAAATAAGAAAGCTTGATTTGTTTGATCTGTTGAAGAAAGTTCATAATTAAAGTTTAAAGTTAACCTATTATTTACTTTGTAAGAAACAGATGGGGCTAAAAATAATGCTTTTCTAAACCCAGCATCTTGAAAGCTATCTTGTGTTTGATATCCAGCGTTTAATCGTAATGAAATGTTTTCATTATCTTCTAAGTTTGTGTTAAGATCTACTGTTAGTTTTTTAAACCCTAAAGAACCTCCACCAACGGTAATATTTCCTCCTGTTCCTTTGTATGGTTTTTTAGTGACAATATTAATTAAACCACCGTAAGATGTTACAGTACTCCCGTATAAGGTAGCAGAAGGCCCCTTTACAACTTCAATTCTTTCAACATTGTCTGGGTTTATAAACCCATTTGTAATTCCAGGAACACCGTTTACTAATTGTGGTTGAACAGAAAAACCGCGGATAGAGTAAAAACCTGCTCCATCACCACCTCTACCAGTAGATGACCATAATTTTTCAACACCTGTTGTATTTTTTAAAGCTTCTTCAAAACTAGTAACAGACTGTGATACTAGTAGTTGATTGGTAACTGTACTATATACCTGAGCATTTTCAATATTTTTCAAAGGTAATTTAGCTACATAAGCTGTTTTCTTTCTTGAGAATTTATTTTTTCTATGAGTGTCAATAGTAACTTCATTAAGTATCTCGTTACCCTCATATAAGGTAATTACTAAGTTTTTTGTACCACTATTAGTACTTATGTTTTTCGTTTTAAAGCCAACATAAGACACTATTAATGTTGTTTCTCCCTTTGTATTAGATAATGTAAAGTTACCATCAATGTCAGTTTGTACTCCATTTTTTGTCCCTTTAACAATAATATTAACCCCTACCAAAGGTTCATTGTTGTTGTCTAGTACAGTACCACTAATATTTCCCTCTTGTGCTACTGTGTTTACCATTACTAAAAATAATAGAATGGTAGTTAATAAGCCCTTCATTTTTTTCTTATTTAGATTTAATAAATATAATTAAGCAAATGTATTTTAAGAAAAATTAACACCAAAATTTATTTAGAATTATTTTAAATAAATTTTAACACTAGTTTTTTATACAATAAGTCGCACAATGCCAAATAATGTTATAGTTAACATTGTTGTACGTACCAGGTGTCTTTTCTTCATGTGTAGCTTCTACGGTATAAGTAGTCTTTTTAGGTAGTTTAAATGTTACTAATCCTTTTTCATTGGTTTTTTCTTTTACCGACCATTTTCCTTGAGTGAATAAAGTAATTTCTCCTTCTTTAAGGGCAGTGCCTTTGTATAATACTTTTAAGGTAACTTCATCAGCATTTGTATGGTGTTTTGGAGTAACGTCGATAATTTCAATTCCTTCTGGGTTTGTACTTTTTAATTCTGTTATTGATGTACCTACGACAACTCTAGCTTTAGCATGATATTCGGGTTTAAAGGTTGTGTAATCGTATTTTGTAAAATCAAACACTTTTATATTTTTATTGTCAAGTGCAATGGTATATGTTCCTTTTTGTTTAGGAACGAAAGAGGTACTATAATAATCGTCTTTAGCTATTGTTTGTAAAGTTGTTTTAGTTCCATCAGGAGCGATTAACCAAATAGTAAAGTTTTTTACATTGTTATAGTTTTCTCCGCCTACTTTTTCATTTACACCTTCCGAAAACTCTCCAAAACGAACTTTTACTTCGTGTTCGTTGTTTAATGTTCCTGTAGAGCTAGTTTCAATCCAAATATAATGAGCAAAAGAATTGCTAAATACAGCTAAGAATAATAAAGTAAGAATTGATTTTTTCATTTTTTAATAATTTATAAAAACCACCTAAATTTTAGGTGGTTTTTGGGTTGTTAGAATAAGTTATAGGTAAGAGAAATCCTACCATTGATTCCTGGTTCAGATTGCCAATAAAGAAATTTATCGTTTTTGGTGCCAGAATATAAATGTTTATTTAAAATATTATTAATATTTAAAGCAATACGAAGTTTATTATTTTTCCAATGCACTCCACCATCCATTCTAAAATAGTCAGGAAGTTCTGCATTATTATTAGCTCCAATCGTCCAAGAAGTTCTATCTACTAAGTATTGATATCCTAAAGAAATTCCAAAGCCTTTTAAGGCAGAATTTTGATTAAAATTATAGTTTAACCAACCATTGGTAATATGTTTAGCGTGTCCTGCAATTCGAGTTCCTACTGCGTTTGATATGTTTGATTTTGCGATTTTCACATCTGTGTTAGCGTAATTTAATAATAAGTCTAATTCACTTGTAATGTGCGCTTGCATATCAAACTCAAAACCTTTTGATTCAACCTCACCAAGTAAAATACTAAACTGACGAGTAGGGTCGGTAGGATCGCTAGTAGTAATGTTATTCTTATTAATAATGTAAGCACTTAAAGAAGCGTTTATTTTACCATTTAACCAATTGGTTTTTAAACCAGCTTCGTAAATAGTTCCTTCAATAGGGTCAAACCTCTTTCCTGCATTATCAATAGCATCATTTGCTAAGAATGATTGGTCATATAATCCATAAGCGGTAATTTGAGGAGTTATATCAGCACTAAAACCAATTCTAGGAGTAAATTTTTTAGTTGTAATATCTCCTTTAGGAGTTAATTGAGTGTATCTACCCGCTAATGTTAAACGTATTTTATTCTCTAAAAAACCTATTTCGTCTTGAGCATATATAGAGTTTATTTTTGTTCCATAAGAGTAAGAAGGTGTACGGTCTTTTAAAGGTGTACTTCTATCAAATACAGGAAAAATACGATCTCCGTAAGTTGGATTGTATATATTAAAAGGGTTTGTAGGAGTGTCTACTGCACCACCTTGATAAAAATCAGCAAAATACTCTTTATCCGTATAATCAAACCCTCCCATAACTCTATGGGTTACTGCTCCGGTATTAAACTTTCCGTTAGCATATAATTGAAAATATTCACTTTCAGAAATAGCATCCCAAATACTTACACTTCTAATAGCATCACCATTATTTTGCATACTATTTAACCAAGCAGAAGCTCCCTGTTGAGTATACAACATAGTAACATATTTTGCTTCTACTGACCAGTTATTATTAAAGCGATGTGTTAGTTGGTTTAATAAACTAACTTCTTTAATATCAGTATCAGGAAAATTACTGTCAACCATAGAAAAGTTCTTAGGAAGACTCCCAAATCCTTTATCTAAAGGAGCAAAAATATAAGCAGCTCCTAAAAGAGTGTTTAGTTTTTGAAAAGAAAACTCAGTTAAGAAGTCTGTTTTATCACTTATTTTATATGATAATGAAGGAGCAACACCAATACGTTCACTATCCTCAAACCTTCTATGACTTCCAGCGTTTTGATATAAAACGTTCAAACGAGCTAGTAAACGCTTATCACTTGTTAAAGATCCACCAAAATCTGCCGCAGCTCGATATGTATCAAAACTGCCTGCCATTAAGTTTATAGACCCTATTTTTTCTTCAGTAGGTTTTTTTGTAACCACATTATAAAAACCACCAGGTTCACCCGCAGCCATCATAAAGCCTGAAGGTCCCTTGACAAATTCTATACGATCTATCATAAAAGTATCTTCAGACAAAGGCCCCCAAGAGTCTTGAATATTTACACCATTCCTAAAAGCTGGTAATCTAAACCCACGCATGTTAACACGTGCGAAATTTCCCCAATGCTCTATGTTACTAACCCCACTTACGTTTCTAAAAGCTCCTTCGAGCATGTTTGTAACAAGTTGATCTTGTAAAACCTCTGACCCAACTACCTGAATGTTTTGAGGTAGTTGTTTAATAGGTGTTTGTAAGCGTAAAGAATTAGAGACCTTCTTCTTAGCGTATCTGTTTTTTACTCCATTAATGGTGATTTCGTCTAACTCATCGATAGCTTCTTTAAGAAGAATCCTACCAAGATTTTTAGATTCATTATTTTTAAGTCTTACTGTAATTGATTTTTTCTCAAAACCAACCATTGATAAATTAATTACATACTTACCTTTTTTTAAGTTTTTAAACTCAAACTCTCCTTTTTCATTACTAATAATTCCATGATTTGTAGAACTTAAAGTTATATTCACAGAAGAGAGGAAGTTATTGTTTTCTGATACAATAAAACCCTTAACAGAGCTGTTTTGAGCGACTATTGATGTTGTAATAAATAAAAACAATACCAACAATATGGGTATGATTTTTTTCATTTTTTATTATTATTTAGATTTAATAAAGTTATTTTATGAGGCAAAAATATTTTAACAAAACTTAATGTCAAAACTTATTTAGATTAATTTTAAATAAAAAAATCTAAAATTTTGAAATTTAATGAGATATCAACATCTTTTTAATTTTGGTATATTTGTAAAGCACAACTAAAAACCTATTTAAAATGCATTGGAAAGACCTTTTAGCGCATTTAAAGTTCATGATAAAAAGGAACCCGGAATAGCTATTGTTGTTTGGTTTTGAAGTTTAGCTACTATTAATATAAATGATAGGCTAAATAAAGAAAGAGAGTTAATTATATAATTAACAAATTGTTGAATAATCAAATTAATTAAAGATGCCTTTTTATCATAAATTAGGAAAAATTCCACATAAGCGACATATCCAGTTTCGTAAAGAAGACGGAAGTTTATATTACGAACAATTATTTGGTACAATTGGTTTTGACGGAATGTCAACCAATAGTTATCATGAATATAGACCAACAATGGTTAAAGAAATTCGTAAGCAATACTCTATTGCTCCGAAAGTAGCAAAAGAAAATAATATCCAATCGTATCGTTTTAGAGGTTTTCAAGTTCCGCAAGAAAATGATTACTTACAAAGTAGAAAAGTAGTACTTACCAATTCTGACTGTAACATCATCTTATCGGCTCCAAAAGAATCTACTAAAGACTATTTTTATAAAAATACGGATGCAGATGAGGTAATTTTTATTCATAGAGGGACAGGGAAATTACGTACAATGCTTGGGAACTTAGATTTCAAGTATGGAGACTATTTAGTAATTCCTCGCGGAGTTATTTATAAATTGGATTTTGATACAGAAGACAACAGGTTGTTTATTGTAGAATCGTATCGTCCAGTTTACACCCCAAAAAGATACCGTAACTGGTTTGGTCAATTATTAGAGCACTCGCCATTTTGTGAGCGTGATATTCGCAGACCAGAAGAGCTAGAAACACATAACGAAAAAGGAGATTTCATTATCAATGTAAAGAAACAAAACGAAATTATTGAAATGGTATACGCAACACATCCTTTTGATGTTGTTGGGTATGATGGATATAACTATCCTTATGCTTTTTCAATTCATGATTTTGAACCAATAACAGGGCGTATACACCAACCGCCACCAGTACACCAAACATTTGAAACGGATGCTTTTGTAATTTGTAGTTTTGTTCCGAGGCTGTATGATTATCATCCAGAGGCTATTCCTGCACCATACAATCATAGTAATATTGACTCTGACGAAGTATTGTATTATGTTGATGGAGATTTTATGAGTAGAAATGATATAGATGCAGGTCATATTTCTTTACATCCAGCAGGTATTCCTCATGGGCCACATCCAGGAGCCACAGAAAGAAGTATCGGAGAAAAAGTAACTGAAGAACTAGCAGTAATGGTAGATACTTTTAAACCTTTAAAAGTAACTGAAGAAGCTATGAAAATAGCAGATGAAGATTATTATAAATCTTGGCTAGAGTAATTCAGTATATTAATGAGACAATTTGAAAATGTGTCAATTCAATTTTCAAATTAACTAATTATCAAATTTTCAAAATAGAGAAAAATGTCAAAAGAAATAAAATCAGTAAACTACGGTTTAGAAAAAATATTTGAAGGAGCGCAAGACTTCTTACCACTTTTAGGAACAGATTATGTAGAGTTTTATGTTGGTAATGCAAAGCAAGCAGCACACTTTTATAAAACGGCTTTCGGTTTTCAATCATATGCTTATAAAGGGTTAGAAACAGGGTCTACAGAAGAAGTAAGTTATGTTATTAAGCAAGACAAAATTAAGCTGGTTTTAACAACACCATTAAATAGTAAATCTCCAATTAATGATCATATTGTAAAACATGGTGATGGAGTTAAAGTGGTAGCGCTTTGGGTAGAAGATGCAAGAAAAGCGTACGAAGAAACAACTTCACGTGGTGCAAAATCGTACATGGAGCCTACTGTAGAAAAAGATGAGCACGGAGAAGTTGTAAGAGCAGGGATTTATACGTATGGAGAAACAGTCCATATGTTTGTTGAGCGTAAAAACTATAACGGAACATTTTTACCAGGTTTCCAAAAATGGGAATCAGATTATAATCCACCAGCAGCAGGATTAAAATATATCGACCACATGGTAGGTAATGTTGGTTGGAATCAAATGGATGTTTGGGTAAAATGGTATGAAGATGTAATGGGGTTTGAAAACTTTTTATCATTTGATGATAAGCAAATTCATACAGAATATTCAGCGTTAATGAGTAAAGTAATGTCTAACGGAAATGGAAGAATTAAATTTCCAATAAATGAACCAGCTGAAGGAAAAAAACGTTCTCAAATTGAAGAGTATTTAGATTTTTATGAAGGAGCAGGAGTACAACACATTGCGGTTGCTACTGATGATATTATAAAAACAGTAAGCCAATTAAGGTCTCAAGGAGTAGAGTTCTTATCAACACCACCAGAAGAATATTATAAAGCAGTTCCAGGAAGATTAGAAGAATTTAGTCACGAGCTAAGAGAAGATATTGAAAAGCTAAAATCTTTAGGAATTATGATTGATGCTGATGAAGAAGGATATTTATTGCAAATTTTTACAAAGCCAGTAGAAGATCGTCCAACTTTATTCTTTGAAATTATTCAAAGAATGGGAGCCCGTGGTTTTGGAGCTGGAAACTTTAAAGCATTGTTCGAATCAATTGAAAGAGAACAACAATTAAGAGGAACTTTATAGACTAAGATAGATAATAGAAAAAAGAGAAAAGAAAATAGATAGTTAGACTGTCTGTTTTCTCTTTTCTCTTTTCTTTTTTCTCAAAAAAACAAGAAAATGAGTAAAGAAGAAATATTAAAGGCAATAGAAGAAAAATACGATAAGTTAGGAGTTCCTGTAGAAGCAATGCTAGAAGGACTGCTATGGAGTGAGCCAATAACTTATTGGGATTACATACAAACAGATGCACTTTTAGGATTGCAAATTCCTAGAACTACGTTACCAGATGAAATGGTTTTTATCATGTATCATCAAGTAAATGAACTGTTGTTTAAAATGATTTTGTGGGAAATTGACCAAGTAGCAAAAGCAGAAGAAATTACACCAGATAAATTCTCAAAGCATTTAATGCGCATAAGTCGTTATTTTGATATGTTATGTAGTTCTTTTACAGTTATGGGTGATGGAATGGATGTAGACCAATACTTAAAATTCAGAAACACATTAACACCAGCAAGTGGTTTTCAAAGTGCACAATATCGTAAGATTGAATTTGCGTCTACCGATCTTATTAATTTGATAGATGCTCGTTATCGAGATACAATTGATAGAAATTCATCATTTAAAAATGCCTATGATCATTTATATTGGCAAGCAGCAGGTAAAAATTATACAACGGGTCAAAAAACAACATTATTAAATTTGTTTGAGAAAAAGTATATGGGTGAATTTATAGATTTTATGGAAGATTATAATGACTGTAACCTTTCAAAAAAATTCAAACAATTACCTGAAGAAGTTCAAGCAAATGAAGAACTAATAAAAGCAATGCGTCACTACGATTATACAGTAAATGTAAAATGGGTAATGGCTCATTACAATGCAGCAGGAAAATATTTAGGAGGAACTGATGGGGATTTGGAAGCCACAGGAGGAAGTAATTGGAGAAAGTATTTACATCCAAAGTACCAAAGAAGAATTTTCTTTCCATACTTATGGAGCGAAGAAGAATTAAAAAATTGGGGAACTTTTTAAATTCTAGTAACAAGAAGATAAAAGAAGCATAATGTTCTGTTAAACAGTTTTTTTAATTTTTGGAATGGTAATTGTCTATCAATTTTCATAAGTTTGAACATTATGAGAAAAAGAATATTGTTTTTTACATTTTTAATCGTTGCACAAAGTTTTTTTGCACAAAGTCAACCAAAAGCATACAAAAGCGGAGAGTGGCTTCGGTTTGATATGAGTTATAGTGGTTTTTTAAAAGCAGGAACAGCTGTTTTACAACTAAAAGAGAAGAACCTAAATAACCAAAAAGTACTACATGCTATAGGAACAGGTAAAACAACTGGTGTTATTAGTTGGTTCTTTAAAGTTGATGATAGATATGAAAGTTACTTTGGAATTGACAAAGTTGAGCCCTACTTATTCAAAAGAAAAATAGATGAGGGCGGACATAAAAAAAATCGACATATAACCTTCAATCACAAGAAAAAAACAGCGTACGTACAGGATTTCCGTAAACAAAAAGATACGTTAATTTCTATTAAGTCTCCTCAAGATATGATTTCTACGTTCTATTTTTTAAGAAGTCAGAATACAAAAAAATTAAGAAAAGGAGATGAAATTAAGCTTGATATGTTCTTTGATAATAAAAGTTATCCTTTTAAATTACGTTTTTTAGGCTATGAAACATTAAAAACAAAATTTGGTAAGGTTAAAACACAAAAATTTAGACCATTAGTACAAGCAGGTAGAGTTTTCAAAGCTAAAGAAAGTGTTACCATTTGGATTTCAGCAGATGATAATAAAATTCCAATAAAAATGAAAGCCTCTTTAGCCGTAGGTTCTTTACGTGCAGAATTAGATGCTTATAAAGGATTAGCAAATCCTTTTGAAATAATTGTTGATTAAAAAAATATAAGCTGTTTAAGAATTGTTAAAGTGAGAGAAAAAATACTATTTATTTGTACTTTTGCGCATAAACCCAAATTTAAAGCAGCTTTTTTTGAAAAAAATCATTTTTACATTTATTCTTTTATGTCTGTTCTTTTCGTGTAAAAAAGAAAAGAAAGTAGTCGTGCAAGAGCCCGTTAAAATAGAAAAACCTAAACCTGTTATAGCTTACGGGTTTAATTTAGATAACTATAAGGTTATTAACGATACTATAAATAATGGAGAAAGCTTTGGTGTTATTATGGATAGACATCACGTAATGTACCCTAAAATTAATGAGATAGCTACTAAAATTAAAGATACTTTTGATGTAAGGAGAATACGATCTGGAAAGGCGTACACAATTTTAGCTTCAAAAGATAGTTTAGATCAGGCTCAAGTTTTTATTTACAAACATAATAAAGTAGAAGCTACAGTTATAGATTTTAAAGACTCAATAATCTCTGCATATAAACATAGAAAAAAGATAAAAACCGTAGAAAAAGAAATAGCTGGTGAAATTTACTCTAATTTATCTGTAACAATGGATAGCCTACAATTAAAGCCAACGCTAACAAATACTGTAGCAGATATTTATGCTTGGACCTTAGATTTTTATCGTTTGCAAAAAGGAGATACATTTAAGTTGATATATGAAGAAAAGTTTATTAACGATACTACCTTTGTTGGCTATGGTAAAGTCAAAGCAGCTATTTTTAAACATAACGGAGAAGATTTGTATGCTTACAGATATGTAGCCGATTCAATAAAAAAAATTCCAGAGTATTACGATCAGGAAGGAAATATGTTACGAAGAGCATTTTTAAAATCACCAATTAAATTCCAATATCGAATTTCTTCAAGATACAATTTAAGAAGACGAATTAAGTTATATGGTAATAGAGTAAGACCACATAAAGGAACTGATTTCGCAGCTAGGTATGGAACTCCAATTATGACTACAGCAAGTGGTACTGTTGTAGAATCAGCAAGAAGAGGAGGAAATGGTAATTATGTGAAAGTAAAACATAATAGTACCTATACAACACAATACTTACACATGAAAAGACGTAATGTTAGAGTAGGAGACTATGTGAAGCAAGGAGATATTATTGGTTGGGTTGGTATGACAGGGAATACAAGTGGTCCGCATGTTTGTTATCGTTTTTGGAAAAATGGACGTCAAGTAGATCCATTCCGTGAAAAATTACCTTCAGCAGAACCTTTAGACCCCAAAATAAAACCAACGTATTTAGAGTATATAAAACCATTAAAAAGACAATTAGACAGTATAAAATTACCACAACCAGAACCGCTTTCATTTAAAGAAAAAGAAATTTTAGCTACACATTAATTATGCCATTACAGAATATAAACCCTACAGAAACTAAAGCTTGGGAGAGGTTAACAAAACATTTTAATGAGGCGAAAAGTTATGAGTTAAAGGAACTGTTTCGTAAAAATAAAAACAGAAAAGATGAATTTTCTATTTTGTTAGATGAATTAAGTGTTGATTATTCTAAAAACAGAATAACTCAAGAAACAATCGACTTATTAATTTCTTTAGCAGAAGAAGTCGAATTAAAAGAAGCTATAGAAAAATATTTTTCAGGAGACAAAATTAATGCTACGGAAAACAGAGCAGTATTGCATACAGCTTTAAGAAGTAGTACAGACCTACCCGTTTTTGTAGGAGGAAAAGATGTAAAGCCTAAAATTAAAACAGCTTTACGAAAAATGAAAGCTTTTAGTAATAAAGTTATTTCAGGAAAATGGAAAGGCTATACAGGGAAGTCAATAACAGATGTTGTTAATATAGGTATTGGAGGATCTGACTTAGGTCCAAAAATGGTTACAGAAGCATTACAGTTTTACAAGAATAAACTGAACATACATTTTGTGTCAAACATTGATGGAGACCATGTCTCAGAAATTCTTAAAAAAATAAACCCAGAAACAACACTTTTTATAATAGTTTCCAAAAGTTTTACAACACAGGAAACAATTAATAATGCTAATACAATAAGAGATTGGTTTTTAAAACATGCAACTGTTTTTGATGTTTCTAAACATTTCGTTGCAGTCTCTTGTAATACTGAAGCTGTTGATAGTTTTGGAATTGATAAAAAAAATATATTTCCAATGTGGGATTGGGTTGGCGGACGCTTTTCTCTCTGGTCAACCGTAGGTTTATCAATCTCTCTGTCTATAGGGTTTGAAAATTTTAAAGAATTATTAAAAGGAGCCGAAAAAATGGATGACCATTTTAAAACAGCTGACTTTAATAAAAATATACCAGTTGTTTTAGCTCTTTTAAGTATTTGGTATAATAATTTCTTCGATTCTGAAACCGAAATGGTATTGCCTTATAGTGAATATTTAGAAAAGCTTCCACCATATTTACAACAAGCGGTGATGGAAAGTAATGGTAAAGATGTTGATAGAAACGGAAATAAAGTTGATTATCAAACAGGAACAATTGTTTGGGGAGGAACAGGTGTAAATTCTCAACATGCCTTTATGCAATTATTACATCATGGAACTAAGTTAATACCTGTTGACTTTATAGGGTTTAAAGAACCGTTACATAATCTAGAGGATCATCATGAAAAATTGCTCGCAAATTATTTTGCGCAACAAGAAGCTTTAGCTTTTGGAAGAACAAAAGAAGAGGCTCATTTAGATTTAAAAATTAATAATCAATTAAGTCAAATAAATAAGCTCTTACCATATAAGGTATTTAAAGGTAACCATCCTAGTAATTCAATAGTTTTAAAAAAACTAACACCTTATTCTTTAGGGATGCTCTTAGCTACATATGAACACAAAATTTTTACTCAGGGAGTTATATGGAATATATTTTCATACGATCAATTTGGTGTAGAACTAGGAAAAGAACTAGCTCAAAAAAAACTTACAAACGATTAAACTCTAATCAATCGTATCTCTTTTACATTTTTTAACTTATATGTAGATTTTATTAACAATGCCAAGGGGGGTAAAACGCTGTAATTAAATGTTTTAAATCATTTTTTGTATATTGTGGTGTCTTAAATTCTTGTTAAAACTTAACATTAAGTTAATATTAGCACTAATGAAAAGCAGGATATTTGCACCTGCATTTAATAACAATTAGATTAAAAAATGAAAACATTTAAAAATGTATTACTTGTAGCTTTGTTCTTTGTAACAGCTACGGTTTTAGGTCAAACAAAAATTACTGGTACAGTAGTTGACGAAATGGGGGAACCATTACCAGGAGCTAACGTTGTAGTAAAAGGGACTACTAACGGATCAGCGACTGACTTTGATGGAAAATTTATACTAAACGCTAGTTCTAATTCAGGGGCAGTAGTAGTATCGTTTGTTGGATATACCAACAAAGAAGTGTCTTTTTCTGGGGCTTCTGATTTGGGAACAATTGCTTTAGAACCATCTAATGTACTAGGAGAGGTTATTATCACAGGAGTTATTGATATTGCTAAAGATAGAAGCACACCAGTTGCTGTGTCTACTATTAAAGCAGAAGAAATTCAAGAAAAATTAGGATCTAAGGAGTTTCCTGAAATTTTAAACACTACACCTTCTGTTTATGCAACAAAGCAAGGTGGAGGTTTTGGTGATTCAAGAATCAATATTCGTGGTTTCGATCAAAGAAACACAGCTGTTATGATTAATGGTATGCCTGTTAACGATATGGAAAACGGATGGGTGTATTGGTCTAACTGGGCAGGTTTATCAGATGTAACTTCTGCAATGCAAGTACAAAGAGGTTTGGGTTCTTCTAAATTAGCTATTTCTTCTGTTGGTGGTACTATAAACGTATTAACTAGTTCTGCTGATAAGAAAGAGGGAGGTAGAGTTTATGCTAGTGTAGGTAATGATAATTATTTAAAAACAACTGTCTCTTACAATACAGGTTTATTAGAAAACGGTATGTCAGTTTCAGCTTTATTTGGTAGAACAAATGGAGACGGTTATGTTAATGGTACTGAATTCGAAGGATATAGTTATTATTTGGCATTTGGATACAGACCAAATGATAATCATAATTTACAATTAACAATTACAGGTGCACCACAAAGACATAACCAAAGAGGTTTTGCACCAAGTATAGCTACTTATATTCAATATGGTAGTAATGGAGAACCAAACAGAAGATACAATTCTGATTGGGGGTATAGAAAAGGGAAAGAAGATACTTTTAGCGGAAACTTCTATCACAAACCAGTAGCATCATTAAACTGGGACTGGAACATAAATGATAACTCTAAGTTATCTACGGTTTTATATGCATCTCTAGGACGTGGAGGATCAGTTGGTTCGTTAGGACGTATTAATGGAGGTCAGTCTTATTCAGATGATCTTAAAGATGAAAATGGATTAATTCGTTTTGATGATATTGTAGCTTGGAACTCTGGACAATCAGTTCCTGATTTTGGAGCAGATAGAGAAGCGTATACTGGAAACGTAGGGGGACCTGCTTCAATACAAGGTCAGTTTATTAATGGTAACCAAAGTTACTCTCCCCACAGAAGTTTAATCTCAGGGTACGATAGCAACTGGAGATATAGTGCTGAGAATGGAATTACACAAAGATCTTCAATGAATTCACACAACTGGTTTGGAATTATTTCTAACTTTAATACAGAATTAAACGAGAACTTAACGCTTGATTTTGGAGTTGATTTGAGAACTTATAAAGGAATTCACTATAGAAGATTAGTTGATTTAATGGGAGCTGATGCTTATATCGATAATGATAATATTAATAATTTAGGTAACGTAGTAACAAAAACGTATGAACCTTCTATCTCTAATATTTTAAATGTGTTTTCTAATATAGATGATGAAGTAAAAGTAGATTATTACAATGATGGTAAAGTAAACTGGATGGGTGGATTTACTCAGTTAGAGTATAAGAATGATGATATTTCTGCATTTATTCAGGCAGCTGTTTCTCGTCAAGGATTCAAAAGAATTGATTATTTTAACTATTTAGATTCTGACCCAGAGCAAGAATCTGATTGGCAAAATTTATGGGGTGGAAACGTGAAAGGTGGTCTTAACTGGAATATTAATGAAGAGCATAACATATTTGGTAATGCTGGTTTCTATTCTAAGCAACCGTTATTTGATGCTGTATTCCCTAACTACAATGATAATAACGTTAACGAAGGATTAACCAATGAGAAAATTTTAGGATTAGAAATTGGCTATGGTTTCCGTCATGAAAATTATAGTGTTAACTTAAACTTATATAGAACATCTTGGAAAGATAGATTCTTAAGAGCATCTGCTACTTTTAATAGAGGTCAAGCGAATGAGGTAAGAGGTACTGCTAACTTAGAAGGCGTTGAACAAGTTCACCAAGGTGTTGAGTTGGATGCTACTGCAAAATTTGGAAATTTAACAGTAAGCTTAATGGGGTCTATAGCTAATTATGAATATGGTGCGGATGTAACTGCTACGTATTTTGATGAATCAAACAACCCTGTTTTAGTTAATGGTCAAGAACAAACACAAACTTTATACTTAGATGGTAAAAAAGTCGGTGATGCACCTCAAACTACTTTCAGATTAGGATTTGATTATAAAGTTACAGAAGGTTTAAGATTTGATATTAGTAGCTTTTATGTAGGAAGTTTATATGGTGGAGGAATTGATCCAGAATCTTTCGGAGCAAGCTCAACTGATTCACCATCAGATATTTTAGAGGCTAAAAATAGAAAAACTATTCAGTTACCAGGTTATGCATTAATAGATACTGGATTATCGTATAAGTATAGTTTTAAAAATAATAGCTCTATTGGATTAAGATTAAATGTTAGTAACTTAACTGACGAATTATACATGTCAGAATCTGATACGAATATCGAAGCTAAGCCTGGAGATGATACTTATAGAGGAATCAATACAAGTAACAGAGTATACTTCGGATTAGGAAGAACTTGGAATATAGGTGTAAACTATACATTCTAATTACTAAATCTACACAAAACTCAAAAACCACCTCAAAAGAGGTGGTTTTTTTATGCAGAAAATTCAGTACTTTTACAAGTACAAAAAATTAACAAATCATGATGAAAAATTTGCACTCTTATTGGGCGTATATTGTATTAGCAGTTTTAATATTTACGGTGGTAAATGCTATTATAGGCTTAGTACAAAAAAAAGAATTTACCCATAAAGAGTTCCGTTTAGGTTTATTTACTCTAATCACTACTCATATTCAATTATTAATAGGCTTAGGATGGTATTTTATGTCTCCTTGGTATCAAGCATTAAAAGCTAATGGAGGAGAGGTGATGAAAGAACCAGCAGCAAGATTATTGGCAATTGAACACCCATTAACTATGATTATTGCTATAGTGTTAATTACGATAGGATGGTCTAAACATAAAAAACAAGTAAAAAGCGAAGCCAAGTTTAAAACCTTTGCTATCTTTTACGGATTAGCGTTGTTATTAATTCTCTCAAGAATTCCTTGGAATAATTGGTTTTAAGATAAAATTATAGTCCCGCTTCCGCGGGATTTTCTATTTTTGCGCATCAGTAAAGTTTTAATAATGAAATCGGTATGATTTGATAACGATTTTATCTATTAAATTAATAGAACTAAGCAAACAAAAAAATAACTATATAAAATGAAGGTTTTAAGTTATATACTCTCATCAATCTTTGCATTGGTGTTTTTTTCTTTATTATTAATTTTTCACCCATTACAATGGTTAGGGTTAAAACTCTTTGGTCAAGAAGGACACCAAAATGTAGTAAATATTATGAATTGGTTCCTGATAAAGTCGTTATTGATTTTAGGAATTCGAGTTCAATTTGAAAATAAACACAAGTTACCAGAAAATACTACCTTAATTTTTGTAGCAAATCATCAAAGTACATTTGATATTCCGCCAATAATTTGGTACCTTAGAAAACACTACCCAAAATTTGTATCAAAAAAAGAGCTAGGGAAAGGAATTCCCAGTATCTCTTTCAATTTAAAATATGGAGGAGCTGCTTTAATTGAAAGGAAAGATCCTAAGCAAGCCTTATCTGAATTAGGTAAGTTCGCCAAACGAATTAATAAAAATAAATGGTCTGCCGCGATTTTTCCGGAAGGAACGAGAAGTAGAACAGGAAAACCAAAGGTATTCTCTGTAAACGGGCTTAAAATGATAGCTAAATACAATCCACAAGCTTATATCGTTCCGTTATCAATAAATAATTCGTGGAAAGTATTTAAATACGGAAAATTTCCATTAGGAATAGGAAGTCCTATAAAGATCCAGACTCACGAACCTATAAAAGTAGATAGCTTACCGTTTGATGAGTTAATTACCAAAGTGGAAGCAACAGTTAAATCTGGAATACACTAAAAACAAACAACAATAAATATAACCCTTAAATTTTATTATGTCATTACAAAACATACGAAAGGAAGTAATGCAAACGCTGGAAAAAAATATAGACAGTTTTGTAGACAAATTCTTAATGCCAATTGAAAAAATTTGGCAACCAACCGATTTTTTACCTAATTCTCAAAAAGATTCTTTTATCGATGAAGTAAAAGAAATTCAAGAAATTTCAAAGGAGCTTGACGATGATTTTTGGGTGGTTTTAGTAGGTGACACAATCACTGAAGAAGCTTTACCAACCTATGAATCATGGTTGTTAGATTTAGATGGAGTAACACAACAACCAGACAATGGTTGGGCAAAATGGATTCGTGCTTGGACAGCTGAAGAAAATCGTCATGGAGATGTGTTAAATAAGTATTTATATCTTTCAGGAAGAGTAAATATGCGTGAGGTAGAAGTATCTACACAGCATTTAATTGCTGATGGATTTGATATCGGTACAGCAACAGATCCGTATAAAAACTTTGTCTACACTAGTTTTCAAGAGCTAGCAACGTATATTTCGCACTTAAATGTAGCAAAAATAGCGAAAAAGAAAGGGCACAAAGCTTTGGCAAAAATGTCTCGAATTATTGCGGGAGATGAAATGCGTCATCACCTAGCGTATACAGAGTTTGTAAAGGAAATCTTCAAGATTGACCCAAGTGAAATGATGTTGGCATTTCAACACATGATGAAACACAAAATAGTTATGCCTGCAATGCATTTAAGAGAATCATTTGGGGAGAAAGGAAGTCTGTTTGACGATTTTTCAACCGTTGCGCAACGAATAGGTGTATACACCGGCTTTGACTATGTTGACATTCTTAAAAAGTTGAATGAAACTTGGGAAATTGATAAAATCACCAATTTAACTCCAGAAGCAGAAAAAGCACGTGATTTCTTAATGAAATTACCAGACAGAATGTACCGAATCACAGAACGTATCGTAGTACCTGATACAAAGTTCAATTTTAAATGGATGATTCCTGCATAAAAATAAAAAAAGCAACCAATTAGGTTGCTTTTTTATTGTAATATAAACCTGTCTCTATCATCCAAAAAACGAAATCGTTCACGTGTTTTTGTTTGTGCTTCTTTATCTAACTCAACAAATAATATTTCTTCGATTCCTTGATTGTTTTTAACCAAACAGTTTCCTAGAGTATTATAGCAAACTGTATTTCCAGTATACTCATAGTTGTTAGCATCAACACCTACTCTATTTACACCAATGGTATAAGTCATATTTTCTATTGCACGTGCTTTTAATAAAGCATCCCATGCTTCAATACGCGGTTTAGGCCAACTTGCCACATAGAGTAATAAATCATAATTTTCTGTATTTCTTGCCCAAATAGGAAAACGTAAATCATAACAAATTAACGGACAAATTTTCCATCCTTTATACTCAACTATAACTCTTTCAGTTCCTGCAGAAAATACTTTATGTTCACCTGCTAATGTAAAAGTATGTTTTTTATCATATGAATCAATTTCCCTCGAAGGGTACACAAATAATAAACGATTGTAAAAAGTAGAGTTTTCATTAATAACAATACTTCCAGTAATAGCAACATTCTTTTTTTGTGCTAAATTTTGCAACCATTGCACTGTTTCGCCTTCCATAGTTTCAGCAACAGCTGAAGCATTCATAGTGAAACCAGTAGTAAACATTTCAGGTAAGATAATTAAGTCGATACCTTCAGTTAAATTGTTGATTTTTTCCTCAAATTGTTTTCTGTTTGCTATTGGATTTTCCCAAACCAAATCCGATTGAATCAAAGCTACTTTTAAAGTATTCGTTGTGTTCATAATCATATATTGTCTGTACTATCAAAAGTAGGATAAAAATTGTACTTTGCTTACAAGAAAACCAAGGTATGCAGTCTTTTATCTCAGAAACGTTAGATGTTATTTTACAAAACACCAAATCGTTTGAAAATGTTGTGTTTATATTGCCTTCACAAAGGGCAGGAGTTTTTGTAAAAGAAACGTTTAAAAAGAAAATTTCGGCAGGTTTTTTACCAGAGATTATCAATATTGGTGATTTTGTTGAAGAAATTTCAGAAATGAAAAAGGTAGACTCCGTCCAGCTCCTTTTTCATTTTTATACAATTTATAAAAAACAAGAAGAAACCCCAGATTCTTTTGATGTGTTTTCATCATGGGCATTTACGGTGTTGCAAGATTTTAATGAGATTGATCAGCATTTGATTAACACACGAGAAATATTTGTGTATTTGCGAGACATTCATCGCTTACGAAAATGGTCAGTAAAGGGAGAGTTTCAAGAAACTGAATTAATGAAAGATCATTTTGCTTTCATGGAAAAGTTGAATAAATATTACGATGCTTTTTATCAGTTTTTACTTGAAAATAATATCGGATACCAAGGGGTTTTATATAGAGAATCAACTAAAAAAGTAGCGAATTTCATCCATAGAAATCAACAGAAAAAATACTTTTTTATCGGATTCAATGCATTAAATGCAGCGGAAGAATTCTTGTTTGAACAATTTTTGTTGAATGGAAATGCAGAAGCTTATTGGGATATTGACAAAACGTTTTACGAAAGTCAACACCAAGCAGGAAGCTTTTTAAGGAAGTACAAAACTCGATGGAAGTATTATCAGCAGCACCCAATTCAAACGATTAAAGAATATTTTTCTGAAAAGAAACATATTGAGGTTATCGGAGCTTCAAAAAACATCACGCAGATAAAATATGCAGGAGAGATTTTAGCTAAACTTCCTAATTACAACAATACAGCATTGGTTTTGGCAGATGAAACTTTGTTGCCAATTACCTTAAATTCATTACCCGCAACTGTAAATGCAGTTAACATTACAATGGGATACCCTTTAAAAGATGTGCCTACTACAAGTTTAGTATTTGCTATTTTCCACCTATTTATAAATCAAGAAAAGTTAGAAAAGAAGAAAGAAAATCTTTTTTATCATAAAGATGTAATTCGATTAGTAAAAGATACCACCATTTATCGATTATTACAGATTGATGAGCAAACTAATATAGCCGATACACTTTCAGAAGCGATTGCTAAAGAAAACAATACGTTTGTTGGTCAAGAAGAGGTTGTAACATTTTTGTCTGTTGTAAGTGAAGAAATAAAGAAAACTATAACGACAATTTTTAATCCGTTAGTATCAATTAGTGAGTTTTTAAACAGAATTATAGAGTTAATTAACTTGTTGAAGGAAAATACTAACGAGTTAGAAAAAGAGTACTTATTCCGATTTTATACTGCATTTACTCAGTTACAAAACTTGCATAATGAGTTTGGTTATGTACAAGATTTAAAAACTTTACATCAGTTTTTTAGACAACTAATACAATCGGAAAGTTTATCATTTCAAGGAGAACCTTTACAAGGGTTGCAGTTAATGGGAGTATTAGAAACACGTGTATTAGATTTTGAAAATGTTATTATAACTTCTGTGAATGAAGGAGTTTTGCCTGCCAATCAGCAACAAAACACGTTTATTCCTTTTGATGTAAAGATTGAATTTGGGTTGCCAACCTACAGAGAAAAAGATGCTCTATTCTCCTACCATTTTTTCCGATTGTTACAACGTGCTAAAAACATTTACATTTTGTACAATACAGAGCATGATGTATTTGGAAGCGGAGAAAAAAGTCGTTTTGTAACGCAGTTAGAAATGATGCGAGACGATATTACCGAAAAAATAGTGAGTCCTAAAGTAGTAACATCGCCTGTTCAATTAAAAGAAATTCAGAAGGATGAAAAAGTTCTTGAACGCTTACAAGAATTAGCTCAAAAAGGGATTTCTCCATCAGCATTAACCAATTATTTGTACAATCCGATTGCCTTTTACAAACAGAAAATTTTAAAAATTAATGAACTAGACGACGTTGAAGAAACAGTTGCTGCAAATACGATGGGAACTGTTGTGCATGATATCTTAGAAGAATTATATAAACCCTTTGAAGGAAAATATTTGCAATTAGGAGATGTTGAAAATATGCAGAAGAAAACCAAAGAACTCGTAACTTTTTATTTTTCAAAACATTTTAAAAACGGAGATTTAACTACAGGAAAGAATCGATTAATTTTTGAAGTTGCAAATCGTTTTGTAGAGAATTTTTTACTAAAGGAAAAACAATTGCTGAAAGATGAGAATAACCAACTAAAAATAATTGCTACTGAGCAGGAATTGTCTTCAGAAATAAAGGTTGAAGGAATTGATTTTCCAATAAAAATAAAAGGAATTGTCGATCGAATTGATGAACTCAACGGTGTTACTAGAATTATTGATTATAAAACAGGAATGGTTGATAGCACGAACTTAAAAGTACTCGACTTTGAAGTGATACGCGATTTAAAATACCACAAAGCCATTCAGGTAATGTTATATGCGTTTTTATATACTCAACACACACAATTTAATTTTGAGAAACGATTGGCAGCAGGAATTATCTCCTTCAAAAACTTAAAAAGTGGCTTTTTACAGATGAATTTCTCATCTAATTATCGAAAACCTGATAACGCTATTACAGAAGAAAGATTAGAAGAATTCATGACTGAAATAAAAAATCTCTTAACTGAGTTATATGATCCAGCAGTCAATTTTGTTGAACCTGCTGATTTACCGTATTAGATACCTAAATAAATAATCTCCCAATTATGATTGTTACTTCTGTAGGTTTTTAAAGTTCTAAAACCAATTGCTTTATGCGCATTCATAGATCGAGTGTTTTTCTTATCAATTTCAGTAATAATACAATCGTATAATCCAGAGAATTCTTCTTTCATTTTAGTATATAAACCTCTAAAAATTCCCTTTCCTCGGTAATGCTTGTCTATACAAACTTGCCCCATTAAAACATATGATTTTGTGCCTTTTGAAGTCATGTCAATTTTATTAAACATAGGAATGAGAATTGGAATATCATTCCTGAAAACTTTAGACATTGATAAAGCATAACCAATAACTAGCTCTCCACTTTTTGCAATAATATGCGGATGTACATCATTCATTTTTTGCAGTAACTCCAAATCATGATGAACGGTAACAAAACCTTGTTCTTTTTTATCTATTTCTGATAAATTACCAGGCAAGTTCTGTTGTTGCAACTTCAATATTTGAAGCAATTCTGTTTGATTAGAAGCTGTGGTAAACTCAAACATAATTTTAAAAATAGTGGAGCATATCGGAGTCGAACCGATGACCTTTTGACTGCTAGTCAAACGCTCTAGCCAACTGAGCTAATGCCCCAATAAAGATTGTTATGCATTTACATTATTAGAAATGACTTATTACCAAATATAGTGTTTTTAAGGGTGCGCATTCACCCAAACTTCACCATCTTCAAAAAATTCTTTTTTCCAAATAGGAACTGCTTCTTTTAAGGTATCTATAGCATATTGGCAAGCTTCAAAAGCCGCTTTTCTATGTGGAGAAGAAACAGTAATAATTACAGGAACATCACCAATCGTTAACAAGCCTTCCGCATGGTGAATAGCAATTTTTGTTACACTAAACTTTCCCAAAACTGCATCCGCAATTTTTTGCATTTCCTTAATTGCCATGGGCTTGTAGGTAGAAAAATCTAGTTGAGTTACTTTTTTGTTTTGTGTAGCATTTCTTACAGTACCTACAAAAACAGCGATTCCACCACAAGAAGGATCAGCTACAAAATCGTAACATTCTTGTAAATTAAGTTTTTCAGAAGTTATTTTTATAGATGTTGTGTTCATATTAATAAGCATGTAAGTTTAACAAAGATATAAGATTGAAAGCTCAAAAAGAATAGAAACCAATCAGATTTAAATAATTATTTTTGTTTGCTGAAACAGAACACAACTTAAAATGAAAACATTGAACGATTTCAATTTCGAAAATAAAAAAGCATTAATTCGCGTAGATTTTAATGTGCCTTTAAACGATAGTTTTGAAGTAACAGACGATACAAGAATCCAAGCAGCAAAACCAACGATTATTAAAATACTAGAAGATGGTGGTAGCTGTGTGTTAATGTCGCATTTAGGACGTCCAAAAGGAAAAGAAGATCAATTTTCGTTACGTCATATTGTTAGCAAGGTAACAGAAGTGTTAGGTGTACAAGTGAAGTTTGTTGATGATTGTATTGGTTCAGTAGTTGAAGAAGCAGTAACTAATTTAAAAAGCGGAGAAGTTTTATTGTTAGAAAACTTACGTTTTTATACAGAAGAAAAAGCGGGAGATGTTGCTTTTGCTGAACAATTAGCCAAATGGGGAGATGCGTATGTAAATGATGCTTTTGGTACAGCACACAGAGCACATGCATCTACTGCGATTATCGCACAATTTTTTCCAGAAAATAAATGCTTCGGAAATTTATTAGCAACTGAGATTGAAAGCATCGATAAGGTATTAAACAATTCAGAGAAACCAGTGACCGCTATTTTAGGAGGGGCGAAAGTGTCGTCTAAAATTGGTGTGATTGAAAATATTATTGAAAAAGTAGATCACATTATTGTTGGTGGTGGTATGACGTTTACGTTTATCAAAGCTTTAGGAGGTAAGATAGGAAACTCATTAGTTGAAGAGGATAAATTAGAGTTAGCATTAGAAATTTTAGCGAAAGCAAAAGAGAATAATACAGAAATCCATTTACCAGTAGATGCTGTTATTGCAGATGCTTTTTCAAACGATGCGAATACGCAAGTAGTAGATACAAACGAAATTCCTGATGGATGGATGGGATTAGATTGTGGATCTAAAACTGTTGAAAAGTTTGCTGAAGTTATCGCAAAATCAAAAACAATTTTATGGAATGGTCCTTTAGGAGTTTTTGAAATGGAAAAGTTTGCACAAGGAACCATTGGTTTAGGACATGCTATTGAAGAAGCAACTAAAAATGGAGCGTTCTCACTTGTAGGTGGTGGAGATTCGGTTGCTGCGGTAAAACAATTCGGATTTGCTGATAAAGTGAGTTATGTATCTACAGGTGGAGGAGCAATGTTAGAAATGCTAGAAGGACAAACCTTACCAGGAATTGAAGCTATTTTAAAATAATTCGTCATTTCGAGTGGTAGCGAGAAATCTCATAAAGGAGTAACTTTTTAAATTAAAGATTTCTCAATTGTACCTCTTTCGAAATGATCATTGGTTTACAGTAAATCTTTAATAATTACAGAATAAATGAAATACACAACACTACCCAATACCGATGTAAAAGTTTCTAAAATTTGTTTAGGAACAATGACATGGGGTCGACAGAATACTGAAGCAGAAGGTCATGAACAAATGGATTACGCCTTAGAGAAAGGGGTAAACTTTTTTGATACCGCAGAATTGTATTCTGTACCAGCAACACCAGAAACATACGGAGCAACAGAAAAAATTATTGGTTCTTGGTTTAAGAAAACAGGAAACAGAGAAAAAGTAGTGTTAGCGTCTAAAATTGCTGGAGGAGGCGATTATACAGCTCATATTAGAACAGGTGGCTTTAATAGAAAAAATATATCAGAAGCTATAGAAGGTAGCTTGAAACGGTTACAAACAGATTACATCGATTTATATCAATTGCATTGGCCAGATCGTGGAGTAAACTGTTTTGGAGTACGTGATTATCCGTATAAAACTTCTGCAGAAGAAGCTGAAAAGCATTTAGAGATTTTAGAAACTTTGAATGACTTCGTAAAACAAGGAAAGATAAAACATGTAGGTTTGTCTAACGAAACTCCTTGGGGAACGATGAAATATCTGCAAACAGCAGAACAGCATGGTTTACCAAGAATGGTTACGATTCAAAACTCGTACTCGTTAATTCATAGAGGATATGAAGTGGGAATGTCTGAGGTTTCTATGAGAGAAAATATTGGCTTACTGGCTTACTCTCCTTTAGCACAAGGAGTATTAACAGGAAAATATATTGATGGAAAAACTCCAGAGGGAGCGAGAGGAACCTTATTTCCAAGGTTTATCGCTAGATATAAAAATGAAGGTTCAGAAAAAGCGGTTTTAGAGTATCAAAAAATAGCAAATAAACACGGGTTAACATTAACAGAGTTGTCGTTAGCATACATCAATCAGTTACCATTTGTAACGAGTAATATTATTGGAGCTACAAAAATGAGTCAGCTAAAAGAGAATATCAATTCTATTAATATTGAACTGTCTGAAGATATTTTAGCAGAGATTGAAGCGGTGCATACAATGATTCCTAATCCAGCTCCATAGTTGGGCAAAAGAAATAAAATAGAAAGTCAATATAAATTTTATATTGACTTTTTGATAGATTTAATGTGTAAACCTAATTATAAAACTGTTACAGTACAAAAAGTATACAGAGGAAGGGTTTAAAAAGAGAAGTTGGTCTTAGTATATTAAGAGATGACACCCGATAGATTTTAACAAATTAAAGAGGCTCAGCACTTATATTGTTATTTCTAGCTCTTTATTATCTTCATTTTCTTGTGTTTCTTGGTCTTTTATAATCGAAGGAAAAATCGTTGGAGCAATCTTCTTTACTGGTTTAAATAAAATAGACTCTTCTAGGCTTTTCTCTTTTACAAACGGAATAGTATCATTCATTTTTCCGAAGAAAATAAAAACTACACTTAAAATTAATCCAATTTTTAAAGCACCGAAAACACCACCTAAAATTTTGTTCAAAATTCCTAAAGCTGCAAAATCAGCTATTTTGGTTAAAATTTTCCCTAATAGTGCTATAGCTACAATTATGACCACAAAAGTTCCAGCAAAAGCCGCCAAAGAAATATACTTTTCATCCCAAGTTACACTAGTTTTCAACCAATCTCCAATAAAGTACGAAAAATGGATAGCCCCATAAACTCCTGCAACCAAAGCAACTAGTGAAGCAACCTCTACAAACAACCCTTTCATTAAACCTCTTACAAAGCCAAAAAGTAGTAATGCTGCAATAATAATATCAAAAGTATTCATAAATATAAAAGCCTTCTACTATAAAATCTATGCTCAAATATACATAACTCATTTGTATCTTTGCTTTTTCAAAAAGCACAAATGGCAAAAGAAATCAATTTAAAAGAAAAGTGGGATTTTGTAATAACTCAATTATCACAACAATTTGCTGACGGTGATGAGCTTAATATAGATGGAGTTATCTACCTAATTGGCGTTCAAGAATTGGGACAAGGGCATCGTAAGTTTAAAAAAGATGAAAAGGTAAACCTTATGCATATTGCTATTTGTAAGTTGTTAGAACCTTACGGATACTATGAATTCGATTTTTTTGACGATGATGGATGGCCTCACTATAAAACTGTAACCGAATTACCCAACTTAAAACCAGGTGAACAATCGGTTTTAATGAAAGAAGCCATCATTAATTATTTTGAACTAATTAATTTTTTTGATTAAGTAACACTTAATTTCCGAATCATTTTTGACAATAACTTAGGGAAAAAACGTTTCGTATATACACCTAACTTTTCCTTCACACCTGCTATATAAACTTCTTCTTTTTTATTCTTTATAGCTTTTAACATCATTCTAGCAAATCTATCTGGATCTATACCATTTTGCTGTCGCTATGTCCATTGTACTTTGCAGGGTACCATTTCCTGTTAATGCATTTTTCGACACATTGGTAGTTACAAATCCTGGACAAATTAAAGTAACAGCAATGTTGTCTTTATAATGTTCTGCTCTCAAACTATCAAAAAAACCATGTAAAGCATGTTTGGTAGCAGCATATGTAGAACGTAATGGAGTTCCTATTTTCCCAACAATACTCGTAGTTACAACAAAATGCCCTGATTTATTTTCAATAAAATGAGGTAACAAGGCTTTTGTAAGCGCCACAGTTCCTAAATAATTAACATCCATCAAACGTTTATCAACTTTTATTGAAGTATTTTTCACTAGCGATCGTTGACTTATTCCTCCGTTGTTCACTAAAACATCTACTCTTCCAAAAAATGAAATTGCTTTGATTACCCTCTCATGAAGGTTTTCATAATCTTCTAAATCTAAAGGCAAAATCATAACTTTTTCAGGAAATTTACAACTCTTTTTCACTTCTCTTAAAATGCTTTCATTTCTTGATGATATAATTAATTTTGCTTCATAATTAGATAACTCAATGACTAGAGATTTACCGATTCCTGAAGACGCACCTGTTACCCAAAATATTTGTTCTTTAAAGTTCATGTTTTCAAATGATTAAAAAAACGTTTCTAAAATACACAAGATAAAATAAAAGTGGTACACTTCTTGGATAGAAGTTCGTAAATGACTAGTTTTAAAACCTTATTAATAACCCTTTTTAAATATTATGATGAAAAAATTACTGGCTCTATTAATATTCACCACATCACTTGCAAATGCACAGTATACTGTTAAAGGTACCATGACCCCTCCAGACAAAGGAGATTGGGTTATTTTATATAAAATTGAGGGAGCAAAACAAAAGTTTCTTGCCAATGCCACCATTAAATTTGATACTGTAGCTATAAGCGGTGAAAAACAAGTTTTAGGTAAATTTAGTTTTGAACTACCTAATACAGCAACTCCAGGTGCTTACAGAGCTACTTATAGAAATTCTGGTGCAGGTTTTGTTGATTTTTTCTTTAATAAAGAAAATGTTGAATTTGTTTTTAATCCAAAATATCCGGACCAATCGGTTTTATTTACTAGCTCTAGAGAAAACAAATTATACAATGAATACTTACAAGCATATAATGCTGTTCAAAAAAAGATAGATTCATTACAAGCTTCTTATATTGAAACTAAATCAAAAGACACAAAAAAAGCATACAAAAAAGAGCTTAAAGAGTTAGAAGATGTTCAAGAAATGTATGAAAATAAGTCTGAAGGAATGTTAGTAAATAGTTTTATAAAAGCCTCTCGCCGTTATAATTCATCTAACCCTCATGATAATGTTCAAGATTATTTATCTGCTACTAGTGAAAACTTTTTTGAATATGTAGATTTTAAAAGTGACAAACTATACAATTCTTCTTTTTTGATTGACCGAATTAACGATTATGTTTTTTACCTAAATTATTCAGAAGATAAGGATGTTCAACAAAAATTAATAAAGGAATCTATTACCAATGTTATGAAGAAAATTTCTTCTGACAAGTTAGAAAAAGCAGTTATCGATTATTTAATTAGTGCTCTTACTGAAAAACGTAACGGGCCTGCAGTAGACTGGATGTTTGCTGAATATTATGACAAACTTCCTGCTGAAGATCAAGATGTTGATTTTAAAAAGGAAAAACTAGACATCTTACTTGCAACAGTAGGTAGAGTGGCGCCTGATTTTTCTTGGAAAGAAGGAGATAAAGAATATAAATTATCAACATTAAATGATGGAAACAAGTATTTGTTAGTATTCTGGAGTACTGGTTGCCCACACTGTATAAAAGAAATTCCAGAACTTTATAAGTTTATGCAAACTCATAAAGAAGTATCGGTAGTTTCTTTTGGTATTGAAAATGAAGAAAATGAATGGGACGAGTTTGTTAAGAATTTACCAGGATGGCACAATGCTATAGGAACACATCCTGAATATAAATTTGACAACGAAACCGTAAAAAAGTACAATCTACTTGGTACTCCATCTTACTTCGTATTAGACAAAGACAAAAATATTATTGCTATGCCTGATCACGTTGAAGACGTAGAAAAATATTTCAATAGCGATAAGAAATAAATATCAATATAACGTAAAGAAAAAGCTCAACAAATTTGTTGAGCTTTTTCTTTTTTAAAAATATAAAAATGCATCTTCAATATGCTCTATTACAAACTCATTTCGTTGTTTAATGATAGCAATGATATCAAACCGTATTTCAACATCTAACCCTCGTTCATTTACATAATTATCAATAGCAGTAACTAATAGCTTTATTTTCTTTGAGTTCACAAAGTCTTGTGGATTTCCAAAATAAGATGTAGATCTTGTTTTAACCTCAATAACAACTAATACATCTTTTTTTTGAGCAATAATATCAACCTCTGCTTTTTGGAAATAGTAATTTTTTTCAACAATAGTGTACCCATTTTTAACAAGATAATCTATTGCTAGTTGCTCTCCCTTCTTACCAAGTTCATTGTGTTGTGCCATTTAAAAACTTATATTTGAGTAACCGTAAGTCTTTTTATCATGAAAAAAAACATAGGAAACATTGATAAAGCTATTAGAACTTTCATTGCTCTTATAATAGCTATGCTATCTTACTTTGAATTTATTACAGGAATTTTTGGTAATATCTTACTTGTATTAGCAATTATACTTTTGGTTACTAGTTTAATAAATTTTTGCCCATTATACAAGTTGTTAGGAATAAACACATGTAAAACAAAAAACAGTTAATTAAATTCTACCAAACACTGCTTATTCTTACTTATCGATAATTTAACTTCTCTACCCATTATCAATGCTCTATTATCTGGTTCATGACCTGCAGGAAAATTAAATAATATAGGGATATCTTTAGGAACAACGTCCAAAATTAATTGTTCTATTGAACTTCCCCAAGGAGTGGTATTTCTCTTAATCTTAGTCATATCTCCCACAATAATCGCTTTAACTTTAGTAAAATACCCTGCTCGCCTTAAACTTTGTAACATTCTATCTATCGAGTACTTATATTCTCCTATTTCTTCAATAAACAAAACTTTTCCATCTGTAGAAATTTGACTGTCCGACCCTAACATCGAAGCCAAAATAGCAATATTACCACCCACTAATTCTCCTGAAACCTCACCTACTTTATTCTCTTGTGAAGCAGGAACTTCATAGCGTAATTTTTCTCCAAATAATGCTTTCTTAAAAGTAGCGATTGTTTGCACAAGATCTTTTGGATCTTCTTCCATACTTGTTCCCATCATCGCATGCATTGTTTCAATACCTAAATTATGAATATGGTTATGAAATGCTGTAATATCAGAATACCCAATAATCCATTTTGGATGTTTTTTAAAATTAGTAAAATCTAATCTATCTAAAATCCTCACAGAACCATATCCTCCGCGTGCACTCCAAATAGCCTTAATATTAGGATTGTCTAACGCGTCTTGAAAATCTTGACAACGTTCTTCATCAGTACCTGCAAAATGATCATTCTGATTAAACATATGCTTCCCATACACTACCTTTAACCCCCAAATTTCTGCTAATTTTTTAGCTTTATCAATGGTTTGTTTACGATTTTTTAATATTCCAGCAGGAGCAACAATTGCAATCGTATCTCCCTTTTGCAAATAGGGTGGTGTGGTTAACTTCATCGTTTTATTTTGTGCATAACCTGATATAATTATCAGTATAAAAAATAAGGTGAAAATTCTTTTTTCCATAAACAAGTTACTTTTCTTGACTTTAAAAGTCTAAAATCCATCAAATGTACCTAATTTATAACAGTATAAAAAATTGCTTTTTCGTACTTTTGCGCTTTAATTTTAGTAGAAAAACATGAGTACACCAAAAAGATATACAATTACAGCAGCATTACCTTATACAAATGGCCCAATCCATATTGGACATTTGGCAGGAGTGTATGTTCCTGGAGATATTTATGCGCGTTATCTGCGTCAAAAAGGAAAAGACGTAGCCTATATTTGTGGGTCTGATGAACACGGAGTTGCAATACCAATGCGTGCTAAAAAAGAAGGTGTTACTCCACAAGATATTATTGACAAGTACAACGGAATCATTAAAAAATCGTTTGAAGACTTTGGGATTTCATTCGATAATTATTCACGTACTTCAGCTGAAATTCATCATAAAACAGCTTCAGATTTCTTTATCAAATTATACAATGATGGTGAATTTGTTGAAGAAGTTACGCAACAATTGTATGATGAAGAAGCTAATCAATTTTTAGCAGATCGTTTTGTAATTGGTACGTGCCCAAAATGTGGAAACGAAGAAAGTTATGGAGACCAATGTGAAAAATGTGGGACAAGTCATAATGCTACAGATTTAATTAATCCTAAATCAGCTATTACTGGAAATGTTCCTACCTTAAAAGAAACTAAACATTGGTTTTTACCTTTAGATAAACACGAAGCTTTCTTACGCGAATGGATTTTAGAAGGACATAAAAATGATTGGAAACCTAACGTATTAGGGCAATGTAAATCATGGATTGATGACGGACTACGTCCTCGTGCAGTAACCCGTGATTTAGATTGGGGAATTCCTGTTCCTGTTGAAGGTGCTGACGGAAAAGTTTTATATGTTTGGTTTGATGCGCCTATTGGTTATATCTCTTCTACTAAAGAATGGGCTGCTCGTGAAGGTAAAAACTGGGAAGATTATTGGAAAAAAGACGATACCAAATTAGTACACTTTATTGGTAAAGATAATATTGTATTTCACTGTATTATTTTCCCTGCTATGTTAAAAGCTCATGGTGATTTTATTTTACCTGAAAATGTACCAGCCAACGAATTTTTAAATTTAGAAGGAAATAAACTATCAACTTCTAAAAATTGGGCTGTTTGGTTACACGAGTATTTAGAAGAGTTTCCAAATCAACAAGATGTGTTACGTTATACCTTAACAGCTAACGCTCCTGAAAATAAAGACAATGATTTTACTTGGAAAGATTTTCAAGCTAAAAATAATAATGAGTTAGTAGCCATCTTCGGAAACTTTATCAACCGTGTCGTAGTATTAACAAACAAATACTACAACGGGCAGGTACCACCTGCGGGGGAATTCTCAGAAATTGACAAAGACACTTTAGAGCAATTACAGCAATTCCCAGATATTATTGCAAAATCTATAGAACGTTATCGTTTTAGAGAAGCTTCTCAAGAAATGATGAATTTAGCTCGTTTAGGTAACAAGTATTTAGCTGACGAAGAGCCATGGAAAGTAATTAAAGTTGACGAAGAGCGCACCAAAACTATTATGAACGTTGCCTTGCAAATCGCAACAGGTTTAGCAGTGTTATCAGAACCTTTTTTACCGTTTACTTCAAGTAAATTAAAGTCAATTTTAAATATTGATACTACGCTTGCTTGGAATGATGTAGCTGAAAAAGATGTTTTATTACCTGAAGGCCATCAAGTAAACAAAGCTGAATTATTATTTTCTAAGATTGAAGATAAAACCATACAAGCACAGTTAGACAAGTTAGAAGCTACCAAGAAAGCAAATGAAGCTGCTAACAAAGTAGTAGAACCTCAAAAAGAAACTATCCAATTTGACGACTTTACCAAAATGGATATTCGAATAGGGACTATTGTTGCTGCTGAAAAAGTAGCTAAAACAAAAAAGCTACTGAAGCTTACCGTCGATGTTGGTATTGATACACGTACGATTGTTTCTGGTATTGCAGAAAGCTTTAAACCAGAAGATATCGTTGGTCAGCAAGTATCTGTACTGTGTAATTTAGCTCCTAGAAAATTACGTGGTGTAGAAAGTCAAGGAATGATTTTAATGACAGATACTCCTGATGGTAAACTAGCTTTTGTTCAACCTTCTGAAAAGGTGAATAATGGGGAGTTTATAGCTTAAAATTAAAATACAATTTATATACAAAACCTCACTCTCCAGTGAGGTTTTACTTTTTTTAAACCTATTTGCCCAAGAGATTTTAACTCCTTACTGCCTATCAATAAACCCTTTAAAACTACGATTCTATTAAATCTTTAGTACACCTTATAAATACACTTAATTTAAGGCATAATTTTTGAAAGGCTTTTGACACTCATTAGTAAAAAAATTACATGAAAACTGAACTCTTATTCTACAAAAAGCTAACCAAAACCCTTAAGTTATCTTTATTTATTAATTTTCTTTTTATTAAAACCTACTCTTTTACACAACAACAAAAAACAAACCCAGTAATTACTAATTTTCAAAACTATGCTTCTGACTATAGAGAGCTAGCCTATTCTCAACTCAACAAATCTACCTATATAAAAGGAGAAACTCTGGGGTTTTGTAGTTATATAATTGATAAGGCTAAAAAAACTCCTTCACTCTTAACTAAAAACTTATATTGTGTTATTACAGATGAAAAAAATCATATTATTAAGGGTAAACTAATTAAAGTTAATCGAGGAATTGCATATAACTCTTTTGAGATTGATAGTCTTTTCTCTAGTGGAAAGTATACTTTTAAAGCATACACAAACTGGATGAAAAATTTTGATGAACCCAACACCTTTGTTGAATCTTTTAAAGTCATTGATCCAGAAAAAAATTCTTACTTAAAAAGAAAGACTCTTTCTAGTGTAATAGATGCTCAATTTTTACCCGAAGGTGGTTACCTCATAAACAATATAAAAACTAAAGTAGGAGTTACCATAAAAGACAGTAACGGATATGGTATTCCAAATGTAGCAGGTAAAGTATACGATTCTAACAACACCCTTATTACTACTTTTAAAACTAACTTCTTAGGTATTGGTAATTTTTCTTTACTTCCAAAAGCGAAACAAAATTACATAGTTAAAATCATACATTTAGATAAAGAATATAAACACACCATAACAGGAATTAAAAGTAAAGGAGTTTCAATTAAACTAAACCAAGTGAACAACAAAGTTCTTATAGAGTTAGGAACAAATCAAAAAACATTAAGAAATATTAAAAATAAGCCTTTTAAATTAACTATCCATAATGGAGTTATTATAAAAGAAGCAGTTATTAAATTTAAAGAAACTAGTTTTTTTAAAGTAATTGATTATAAAAAATTACTCCCTGGTATAAATATTTTTACACTTTTTGACGAAGACAATAACCCTATTTTAGAACGTCTTTTTTTCAATTATAAAGGTATTGAAACGTTAACTTTAAAAGAGCCTAAACTTTCAAAAAAAGGAGATTCTTTACAAATTGACATCCCCTTCTTTCAACTTTCTAACAGACCTAAAAATAATATTCATCTTAGTGTATCTGTACTACCAAAAGAAACTAAAGCTTATCAAAAAAACCATAATATAATTTCTTATACACACCTACAACCATATGTTAAAGGCTATATAGAAAATGCTAGATATTATTTCACCAACATTAATAGAAAAAAGAAATATCATTTAGACAATTTACTCCTCACTCAAGGCTGGAGTAGTTATGATTGGAACTCAATTTTTGAAAACAATACTTCAAACCACTTTGCTTTTGAAAATGGCATTACCATTAAAGTTAATAAAAACAATATTAATAACTCTAAATTTTTTATTTCTCCATTAAAGCTTAATAATCCAAGTATTATAAATGTCCAAGAAAATAAAAAGTTTTTTATGGAAGACGGCTTATATCCATTGGAAAAAGAATCTTTAAAATTAAGTGAATTAAATAAAAATGGAAAACTAATTAAACCTAATTTATACGTTCAATTTTCTCCTAATAAAATCCCCTTAATTAATAACTATTTAAAAACATCCTTGCCTCCAGAAAACAGTTATTATTCATATGAATTTAAAAGAAGCCCTTTTTTATACTCTGAGCTTGATGAATACCAAAACCTAGACGAAGCTGTTATTAGTGTAAATTTAAGACAGCAAAAAATTGATAAGATTCAATCTAAAAATTGGGGCGATATCTATTTAATCGATGACTCTCTTAGAAAGTCTAATTTAAGATTACCTAACTATATCACTTCATATGTAATGGGGTTTACTGTTACTGAATATATGGGACGATTTATTCTAAGTAAAAGTTCTGGAAGATCATCCTTCAACTCAGCACCTCCAACTGTTTACTTAGACGATGTAATTCAATCAAATTTAGACTTTTTGCATCATTTTAATATGGATGATATAGATTATATGGTTGCAAATCGTCATGGATTTGGTGAGGGTATGCGTGGGTCTAATGGAGTTTTAAAGATTTATACACGTAAATCTTCTAGCGTAAGAAGAAAAATTGACAATAACAGGAAGTTTAATTTCCCTTTAACCTTTTCAAGTAGCAAAAAGTTTTACACCCCTAAATACAAAACTTACAAGACTTCCTTTTACAAGGAATATGCTGTAATAGACTGGATTCCTAACGTTATGTTAGATAATGAAGGAAATTTAAGTTTTAAAATACACAACCCAGCTAATACAAATATCTCTCTTTTTATAGAAGGAATAACTAAAGATGGAAAATATATTGTAGCTAAAAAAGTATTAAATGTTGATTCTAATAAATAAGACAGATTATATTCGCAACCTCGCTTTAATGCGAGGTTTTTTATACTTCTTAATAACTAAAAATATAACTCAATTATTTACTGTAAACTTAACAAACCATAAAGTTTCAACAGCAACTTTCAACAAACCTCTTTCTAATATTAAATCAGGAAGAAAAAAACAATTCTTTTATCTTTGTTAATAAAATAGCAGTAGTAGCAACTACGAAGGATATTTTATCAATATACATCTTAGACTTAGCAACTGGGAATTTCAGCTGCTAGTAAAGATGAGGAAATACTCTTTAAAACTCTCCAATCATTCAAAAAGGAGACTTTTATAACGGTTATAGAGAGCTAGAAAAAACTAAGAAATTTTTACGTAAAATAACTACTGGTAAAATTGGTGTTTCAGTCGTTAAAAATAAAAATAGTTACTTGTTTACTTTAGAGGGGTATGTTGAACAAAGGTCTGCTGCTCCAATGATGATGGCAGGTTTTGGAGGAATAGGCGGACCAATAGCTAGCCTAGGAAGTGTAAATGTGAACCTTTTCTTTAACCCTACCATGTTTGCATATAATTCTTTCACCAATACAAAATCAACTCAAATTGAATGTTTATTTAACACAGGTTTTGAGCACATTAAAGACACCAAAATACCTAGGAATATTTTTGATAAAATAAAAAGTACCCCTAGAAAAAGCGATATTGCCTACACTATTTTTAAATATAAAGATTTTTATATTAGAAGTGATTATACCCCTAGCGACAAAAGATATCACTTAAGAAAATTCACAAGATAAATTAACCTTTTACTATATTTGTAACCTTGCTATTCATGCGAGGTTTTAATACCTTTTGAGAAGTAAAAGTAAAAAAAGATTACAGTACTTTTGTAAATTTTATATGAATATTTTTTATTGATATCCTATATTAAAAACCCAGAATATATATTCTGGGTTTAGTTATTATATTTGAATTTCCTAGCTTTCTTCTTCGCCTACAAGTTCTCCTTGTGTGGTTACAGAGCCAGTAGTTGCGTTTCCATATACAGGAGTTTCATTTCTTAAAATGTCAATTACTCTAGCAAAATTATCTGCTGTCATATATGGAGTTTCCTGTCTTTTCCCCTGAAATGTCGTAAAGTAAAACTTACCCAAATCAATTTTAGGATCCCATAAAGCTTGATATTCTTTTAGTTTTGTCCATCCTGTTGTTCCTTGTGCATAATGTGGCATAATATGTTAGTTTGAGGTTAATAGTAGTGTAAAACTATCAAAAAACACAACTAACAAAGGTTACCTATTCCCCGTTTTTCATAGGGGATATACTCCTAATTTTTTAAGGATAAAATGACTTATTTACTAGATGATATAATTAGTATCCTATTTTTCCTCTAACTCTTTGTAGCACATCTTTGGCAATTAAACGAGCTTTTTCTGCTCCTACAGCTAAAGCTTCATCAATTTCATGACGGTTTTCCATATAGTGGCTATATTTAGTACGTACATCAGCAAATTTGTCTAGAATTAATTCATAAAGAGCTTGTTTTGCATGTCCGTAGCCATACCCTCCATTTTCATAATTAGCACACATTTCGCTAATTTGCTTCTCTGAAGCTAACAATCTATATATAGCAAAAACATTGTCACTATCTGGATCTTTTGGATCTTCTAACGCTTTACTATCTGTTTGAATAGCCATAATCTGCTTACGTAACTTTTTGTCTGGTAAGAAAATATTGATGAAGTTATTTCGAGATTTACTCATTTTTTCGCCATCAGCGCCAGGTACTAGTTTTGTGTTTTCATTTATCTTGGCTTGAGGTGGAACCAAAGTTTCACCAACAATATTATTGAATCTATTAGCTACATCACGTGTCATTTCTAAATGCTGTAACTGATCCTTTCCTACAGGAACAACTTCAGCATCGTACAGCAAAATATCCGCAGCCATTAACATAGGGTAGGTAAATAAACCAGCATTAACGTCTGCTAAACGATCAGCTTTGTCTTTAAAACCATGTGCTAAGGTTAAACGTTGGTATGGAAAAAAACAGCTTAAATACCAAGTTAATTCAGTAACTTCAGGAATGTCACTTTGACGATAAAATACGGTTTTATTAATATCAATACCACAAGCAAGCCAAGTAGCTGCAACACTATAAGTGTTTTCGCGTAATTCATTCCCATCTTTAATTTGGGTTAAAGAGTGCATATCTGCAATAAATATAAATGATTCGTTTTTAGAATCATTAGCCATTTCAATTGCAGGTAAAATTGCTCCTAATAAATTTCCTAAATGTGGGGTTCCTGTACTTTGTACTCCTGTTAAAATTCTTGACATAAGTCTGTTTTGAAATATTATTAATAAGTGCTTGCTTAAGTCAACAAAAATAAGCTTAAAATTTATCAAACAAAAGAAATTACTACTTTCGCATTTTAAACGAGTTTGGATTTTTAAATTCCTCAAAAAAGAAAAAGAAAAATAAGGTTAGTTGGTTAATTATAAATTTTAAAAATTTGAAATACATATATTTTCCTATTCGTTTTATTTGGCGTGTTTGGTTTTACACGTTAATAGTAGTTTCCATACTAATAATGTTACCTTTCTTACTAGTCTTAACTTCAGATGAGAAGTATTACCCTGCTTTTTGGAAAATGGTTAGAGTTTGGGCTTTCTTTTTAATTTATGGAATGGGGTTTCGATTAAATATAGAAAGGGAACAGGAAATAAACTGTAATGAGAGTTACATGTTTTGTAGTAATCATGCATCATTTATTGATCCGTGGGTGTTAATAGTAATGAGTAAAAATCCAATAGTTTTTGTAGGGAAGAAAGAATTAGCAAAATTTCCAATTTTTGGTTTTTTTTATAAAAAAGTCGTTATTGTAGTTGATAGGAGTGATTTAGAAAGTAGAAAAAAAGTATATGAAGAAGCCCATAAGAGATTAAAAAATGGAACAAGTATTGCTATTTTTCCTGAAGGTTTAGTGCCAACAGAAGATGTAGTTTTAGCACCTTTTAAAAATGGAGCATTCAGTTTGGCTATTGAGCATCAAATACCTATTGTGCCTCAAGTTTATTATGACGGGAAGCGTTTATTTTCATGGGATTTCTTTAAAGGATCACCAGGTGTACTACGAGTAAAACAATGTAAATTCATAGAGACAAAAAATTTAATTACTCAAGATAAGAACAAGTTAAGGGAGCAGACTTATAATATAATATACAATGAATTAATTAATGATGAGTTGTATATGAAAGACACAAATCGTTCCATTCATGAAAGAAAGTTTAAATAACCATTACAGCCAAAAAGAGGAAAGATTAAACATACTTACTCATGGTTTTGGGCTATTGTTAAGTATTATAGCCTTACCTTTTCTGGCACATAAATCATTCAATTACGATGGTTTATGGCAGATAGTCAGTTTTTTAATTTATGGATTTAGTTTAGTAATTCTATATGCAGCATCTACCTTTTATCATGCAGCTAAAAAACCTAAGCTAAGACGAAAACTAAATATTTTTGATCATGCAGCTATTTATGTGTTAATAGCAGGAACTTATACTCCCTTTTGTCTGGTTACTTTGTCAGGAGAATTAGGTTGGTATATGTTTATCTTTGTTTGGGTGTTTGCATTTATAGGTGTTATATTAAAATTCTTTTTTACAGGGAAGTTTGATAGGCTTTCTACAGCATTGTATTTATTAATGGGTTGGCAAGTAGTTTTTTTGATAAAACCATTAATGGAAAGGTTGCATGAAGATGGGGTAATGTATCTTTTTCTTGGAGGTGTTTTTTATACCGTTGGAGCTATCTTCTATTCTATAAAAAAATTGAGCTATAATCACGCAACATTTCATGTTTTTGTTTTGCTTGGAAGTTTATCTCATTTCACATGTGTTTTGTTTTTTGTTTAGTTTTAATGTTAAAAAAATAAATAAAAAATCATTTTAAAGTTAAATTTATATTAATTGGTAATTTATTATTTATATTGGTTACTATTGTATTAATTTAATTTGTTTTGTAGTTGTAGGTTTGTTAAGTAATTTAAAATCAATCAATTATGAAACAAAAAAATATTTTGTTCCCCTTCTTCTTTTTGTTGTTTTTCTGTGTTGAGGTTATGTTGGCTCAAGACTGTAAAGTTACAATTGAAAATCAAAAGGTATTTTCAAAATACCCTGAATCAAAGAAAGAGTTTGAGAGGTTCAACCACTACACAAAAAAAGTAGTTAGTAAAAAGCAAATTTCGCAATCAAATAGAGCGGGAGAAACGTACATCATTCCAGTAGTAGTACATGTTTATGGTGCTACTCAGCATGGATTAACTGTAACTTACGATAAGATAAAAGTAGCATTAGATAAGTTAAATGAAGATTTTAATGGACTAAATGATGACTTTAATACGGTAGACCCTGTTTTTTCTGGTAGAAGAGGTACACTTAGTATACGGTTTGCATTAGCTAAGATAGATCCTAATGGAGGGAGCACTAATGGTGTTGTATTCCACCCAGAAAAGGCTGGTTATGGGAATGGAGGTGGTTATGATGCTCAAATAGCTGCAGATGCCTGGGATAATTATAAGTACATGAATGTATATATTATGGGAGACTTATATGCAGATGGAAGTTCGACAAACTCAGGAGTTGCATGGTATCCTAACACAGCAATGTCTAATAATAATACAGCAAGAGTAGTTTATAATGGACGTTATATTCATGGAAATACCAATAAAGAGTTTGCATCAGTATTAACCCATGAGTTTGGTCACTGGTTAAATCTTATTCATACATTTGAAGGGGGTTGTAATGATCCCAATGGAGATTATGTAGATGATACTCCAAAAGAAGACACTAACTCAGGAGATGATGGTTGTAATGTAGGTGCGAGTGATTGTGGTAATTTAATTAACTATGAAAACTATATGGGCTATGATTCCGCATCAGGTTGTGCAAAAATGTTTACACAAGGACAAATAAATAGAATGTTAGTAGCATTAGATCATCCAGCTCGTAAACCCTTATGGCAACCATCTAACTTAGTAGCTACAGGAGTTAATTTGTCAGGAGGTTCACTTGTGGTAGATAATAATAAAGTTGAAGAAGCACTAACAAATAACGGTACAATTGTTAATGAAGCAAAGCACATTACATTAGAGGGAGGAACATTTGCTGTTGGATCTGGAAACCTGTCTCTTGGTACTCATTTTGACTTAAATCTTCCACAAGGAATATCAGCACAAATTTCGGTAGTTAATAACAGAAAGTTAAGTGTAAATTTTACAGGTAAAGCTCTGAACCATGTAAAAGCAAATAATTCAACCGGAATTATAACATTTAAAGATGCTGCAATTTCGGGAGGTACAACAGCCTTAAACTCAAATAAAGTAGCTTTTGAGTTTAGTTTTTATGACCCTTACAAAATAGTATATGTAGATAACCAGGATTATACCGCGAACTCAGGTAGTACTTGGACGTTTTTTAGGATAGAAGGAGCAGAAAATGATAATGCTTTCGGAACTTTTTTTGAAAACAACGCACTAAAATTGGAAACGTATCAAAAAGCGTTGGTATGTCAACCAGGAACAAGAAACCCAATACCATTAACACTCAATACTGAAATTAACCAGCAAAGTTCATGGGTGTCAGGAGGGGCTTACCCCGATTTGCATGTGATTAGAGATGTAAATTATACAGCTTGGGATGGTAAAACGGCATATATAGGGTTTCAATTTCAACTATATCCAGGAAAGTTAAATTATGGATGGTTTAGAGTACAAGTGAATAATAATGGTTCTTCCTATTCACTTCTAGATTATGCGTATAGTACAGAACCCTATGGAGAAATTAAAGCAGGAAGTAAAGTTTATGGAGGTCAACCAACGTGTAATGATGGTATTCAAAATGGAGATGAAACTGGTGTTGATTGTGGTGGTACTTGTGAGCCATGTAACGTAGCTATTACTTACTGTGATTCTAATGGTAAAAATGCTAACGATGAATTTATTAGTAGAGTACAATTACATACAATAGATAATAGTTCTTCTAGTTCAAGCAAAGGGTATGCTGATTATACAGCTTCTATATCTACTAATTTATTAAGGGGAGATAGTTATTCAGTAACAATAACTCCGAGTTGGAGAACAACAAAATATTCTGAAGGTTATAGTGTTTGGATTGATTATAATAAAAATGGAGATTTTACAGATCCAGGTGAACTGGTTTGGAGTAAATCAGCGTCTAAAGATAATATAGTTTCTGGACAATTTACTGTGCCTAACTCGGCAGTATTAGGAGATACTAGAATGAGGGTCTCAATGAAGTATAATGGTATAGCAACATCTTGTGAGTCTTTTAGTTATGGAGAGGTTGAGGATTATAAAATAATAATATCTGAGAATTCTTTGCCAACATGTAATGATGGTGTTCAAAACGGTGATGAAACTGGTGTTGATTGTGGAGGTTCATGTTTGCCTTGTGATACAACAGATAATATTGTATATGTTGATATAGATGACCTTACAGTCAGATCAAATGATACTTGGAAGTTTTTTAGAATCGAATCAGGTGATGATACAGATTATGGTGCTTGGTATATAGGTAATACTTTACGATTAGTAACTTACGGTAAAGAATTGGTATGTAATGGAGTGAGTAATGAAGTGTCGTATTTAGAAGAAGGAGTAGTAATTGGAAGTTCAAGTAATTTCGTAACAGATTCACATAGTTTTTTAGTTAGTTCTTCTGATTATACTCTATGGGATGGAAAAACAGGATTTATAGGTTTTTCTTTTAAAATAAATGGAAATACACATTATGGATGGTTTCATGTTTCAGTAGCAAGTAATGGGCAATCTTACACACTAACAGATTATGCCTATAATAAAGCGGCAAACTTGCCAATTACAACCGTAAATAGAATTGGAGCTGTTGGAGCTCGTTATAATGAATTAAGTAAAAATGTTACGCTTTATGCTGCTCCAAATCCTTTTGAATCACAAACAAAAATTAACCTTTCAGGTTTTTCTAAAAAAGAGGATATACAATTACATGTATACGATTTATTGGGGAGACATATTTATACTGAAAAGGTTAACTCATCCTCAACATATGTAGTGATTGATGAAAGCATCTTAAAAAAAGAGGGGATGTATTTGTTGAAAATACAATCAGGAGAAGAAATAAAAACACTTAGTATTTTAAAAAAATAAAAAGATTATTAAAATAAAAAATGGTAAAATCATCTATTTTTAGATGGTTTTACCATTTTTTATACGGTAATTTACTTAGGTTAGAATTATAGTATTTAGCATCTCCAGTAACTTCTTTACCTAACCACTCAGGTTTTGTAAAACTTTCATTTTCATTTTCTAACTCAACTTCAGCAATAAGCAATCCATCATTATCCCCTAAAAATTCATCTACTTCAAAAATATGATTGTCAATTTTTACTAAATATCTATATTTCTCAATACTACCTTTTTCACATAAATCAAAAAGACTCTCAGCTTCTTTCCTATCAATTTCTTTTTCCCATTCAAATCGAGTAGTTCCATTAGCACTTGATGCCCCTTTGATAGTTAAAAAACCAGTATTATCTTTTAAGCGAACTCGTACTACTCTTTTTTTATCTGAATTTAAAAAACCTTGTTTTATGTAGTTTTTTTGAAAAGCTTCTTGTTTAAAGTCTGTAGATTTTACCAAGAATTTTCGCTCTATCTCTGTTGCCATACTAAAGGAATCAATTTTACACGAATGTACTATTTTTGTTGGTATTATTGGTATATCTTTGATTAATGATTTTAATAGTTAAACTTGGTTAAATGGCAGTAGTTACTACAAAAGCCATTGTTTTGAGTTCTCTTAAATATGGAGATACTAGTTTGATAGTAAAATGTTTTACTTTACAAGAAGGAGTAAAATCGTACATGATAAAAGGAGTGCTAAAATCAAAAAAAGGAAAGTTAAAACCTGCGCACTTTCAACCATTAACACAGCTAAACCTTACGGCAAACCATAGTAATAAAAGCTCATTGCATTCTATTAAAGAAGTGCAAGTGATTCATCCTTATGAAACTATTTATACTTCTGTTGTTAAGCAAACAATTGTATTATTTTTATCTGAAGTGTTATCATATATTCTACAAGAAGAGGAAGAAAATAATCCTTTATACAGTTATATTGAAACTTCTATAATTTGGTTAGATACACATAATGAGGTTGCAAACTTTCATTTACTATTTTTATTAAATTTATCTAGGTATTTAGGTTTTTATCCAGATACAACCAATATTGATAAAACAGCATTTAATTTGTTAGAAGGAGGTTTTACCGATACGGAATATGAAAAGCTAACTCTATCGGGAAAAAAATTACTTCTTTTTAAAGGTATATTAGGCATAAATTTTGATGCAATAAATTCAATTTCTTATTCAAAAAAAGAAAGACAAATTATTCTCCGAATTATAGTTCAATATTATGAATTACATTTGGAAGGATTTAGAAAACCTAAATCATTAGATGTTTTAGAAACCGTGTTTAATTAATATGAAAAACATAATTACTGTATTTTTTTTACTTTTAACTGTTACAATCTTTTCTCAAACTATTACTGTAATTGATGCTGAAACAGGAAAACCTGTAGAAGCTGTGGCAGTTTTTAATAAAAACAAAACAACATCTGCAATAAGTAATGAATTAGGTAAAATTGATGTTTCTAATTTTAAAAAAAATGAATTGCTTACGTTTGCTCATGTATCTTATGCTGGATACCAAGAAAAAATATCTGTAATAAAAAAGAATAATTACCACGTATATTTATCAAAAAACTCAGAACAGTTAGATGAGGTAGTTGTTTCTGTTTTTAAGAACAGAGAAAAAACCAACCGTATAGCAGAACAAATAGCAGTGGTGTCTTCAAAAGAAATAGAAAAACTATCTCCACAGACTTCAGCAGATTTATTAGCGAGTGTACCTGGAATTAAAGTTCAAAAATCACAATTTGGAGGAGGGAGTCCTGTTTTACGTGGAATGGAAAGTAATCGAGTTCTTTTGGTGGTTGACGGTGTTCGTATGAATAATGCAATTTATAGAAAAGGACACTTACAAAACTCAATTACAGTAGCTCCAAACTTATTAGATAGAACAGAGGTTGTTTTTGGTCCGTCATCAGTAATTTATGGTTCAGATGCATTAGGTGGTGTAATTCACTACTATACTAAAACCCCGAAGTTATCAGAAAAAGGAAGTGAAATTAAAGGAAATACATTTTTAAGATATAGTTCAGCAAACAATGAAATAACTAATGTAGCTTCTGCTGAATTAAGATTTAAAAAATGGGCGTCTTTTACAAGTGTAGCTCATAGTAATTTTGGAGATTTAAAGATGGGAGAAAACCGTTCTCATGGTTTTGAAAATTGGGGTAAATTGCCTTTTTACTCTAACAATACTAATACTTTTTATAACGAGACACCGGTTGTTAATTCTAATCAAAACTTACAAAGAAATACAGGCTATAGTCAAACAGATGTATTACAAAAGTTTTATGTTCCTTTTTCAAAAAACACAGACTTTAAACTAAACTTACAGTATTCAACCTCTTCGAACATTCCTCGTTTTGATAAGTTAACAGAGTTAAAAAATGGAAGCTTAAAGTTTGCTGAATGGTATTATGGTCCACAAGAACGTTTGTTAGTATCTCCACAGTTAATTATAAATCCTAAGAAAAAATGGATGGATAGTGGAACCATTACTTTAGCATACCAAAATATAAAAGAAAGTCGCATACAAAGAAAGTTTGGAAGCTTAGATAGGTCTTACAGAGAAGAAAAAGTTGATGTTTTTAGTTTAAATGGAGACTTTACAATACCCTTAGCTAAAAGAAGGAATTTAGGGTATGGAGTAGAAGTTACTTACAATGATGTAGCATCAAACTCTTACGGAAAAACATTACGTGTTAATGGTAATAAAATTGTTGGTTTTGATAATGACTTTACTGTACAATCTCGATACCCTGATGGAGGAAGTAGTTACTTGAGTTCAGCTTTTTATGTAGATTATCGTCAAGACATTAATAGTAAATCAACATTAAATACAGGAATTAGAGGCACTAATACAATATTGAAAGCAAAATGGTTAGATGAAACGTTTATAGATATTCCTCAAAATGATATAAGGCTAGATAATCAATCGCTAACAGCAACGATAGGGTATGTATATAAGCCAAATAAAACTTGGCAATTAAACACGGTGTTATCCTCTGGGTTTAGATCACCAAATATTGATGATGTAGGTAAAATAAGAGAGAAGAACGGTAAGGTAACTATACCGAATACAAGTTTAAAACCAGAACATGCATACAATGCTGAAATTGGAGCTCAAAAATACTTTAACAATAGAAAATTTAGGGTTGGGGCAAATGTGTATTACACTTTGTTGAATAATTACATTTACAGAGAAAATTTTGAACTAAATGGAAGTTCAACTATTGAGTATGACGGAGAAGACGGAGCTATTGTAGCTAATGTTAATAAAGGAACAGCTTATGTTACGGGTGCTACAGTTAGTTATCAAGGAAAGTTACATAGAAATTGGAATACTTCAGGATTTGTTACCTATACGTATGGAAAAACTTATGATACCAACGAGCCAATGTCGTCTATTCCACCATTATTTGGTCGTTTTGATGTAAGTTATGTAAGCAAGAAGTTAGAAGGTGGAGCCAACTTAGTTTTTAATGCAAAAAAAGATATTTCAGATTATAATATAACTGAGGGTATTGATAACCATGAACAAACACCAATTGTAAATGCAGATGCGACTGAGGATATTGATAAATACTACGGAAGCCCTAGTTGGATGACTGTTGGGTTGTATGGGAAATATCAGTTCACAAAAAACATTGCTTTGCAAGCGCAATTGTCTAATTTGTTTGATGAACATTATAAAGAATTTGCTTCAGGGGTTTCAGCTGCAGGACGTAATATTTCAGTATCTTTGCTAACCAATTTTTAAGTGAAAATCCAAATGATTAATTTTTTCAGATTAGTAAGTTTATTAGAAGGGATATCTTATATTTTATTACTTTTTATTGCTGTGCCAATTAAATATTTACAAGGAAATCCAGAGTATGTTAAAATGCTTGGTATGCCTCATGGATTACTATTTGTTGGCTATATTGTATTAGCTATTATGTTAAAGTACGAGCTAAATTGGAATGGTAAAACTTTCGGAATCGTTTGTTTACTGTCTATTCTACCTTTCGGAACATTTTTCGTTGGAAAATACTTAAAAAAGGTTAAGGCTTAATAGTTTCTTTTATTAGGAAGAAAATAATTATCCTCCGCTTACTGGAGGAATAATTGCGATTACATCATTCTCTTTTATTAGTATGTTGTCAGTAGCGTAACTTTCGTTAATAGCTACCGCATACGAACTCATTTTTTGTAGTTCAGGGAATTCTGCCACAAGAAATTTTTTAAAACTAGCAACCGTACTTTTGTTAGGTAGTTCAATTTCTAATGAAGAATTATCAACTAAATCTGTTGATATACCGAAAAATAGTAGAGTTATTTTCATATAACAAATCTACAATTTTATCCCGAAAACAACTCTATTTTCAGATTTTCCATTAAAGTAAGAGCGAGCAAAATCTACACGTAAAAAGCGCCATTTTCCAATACCAACATTATCTAAACCAATAGCAAACTCAGAATAAGGTTTGTTACCCGCTGTAAATAATCCTTTTGCACCAGTAACTAAATGAAAGTTAAGTTTATTTAACAAAGGAACTTTGCTTAATAATGCTCCTTTAAAGTTATATTCACCATGAAGTTCAGCATATTTATCATTAGAGCTTAACTTATAATAAGGAAGCATATAAAAGTTGTTCAAATAGTTGTCTTTTGGAGCTATTAACAAGCGATTTCCATTAAAATGAGCATAATCTATAAACGGAATGTCTTTTTTCTCTAAAAACACACCTCCCTTTGCTTTGTAAGCAAATTCACCCCAATTACCTAAATTTATTTGTTGATACAATTGAGAAAAAACCACATCAGAGTTCCATTCAGAGTTTCCTGATCCAAAGTTTTTTTGATAACCAATATATAGCGATGGATACTTACGACTTGGTATATTATATTTTCCATCAGGATATGATAAGTACTTTTGACCAAAATTAATGTTTGCTCCTAAAGAAAAAGTCCACATTTGATGCGGCGTAAAACCTGTAGAGAAATCTGTAGGATCTTGCGGATTATTAGAAGTGTAGTCTACATCGTCTTGCGGAAACATTACATAATCGGTTGTATTAAATAGTGGCTTTCTGTCTGCAAATTCTAAAGAAGAGAACATGCGTATTCCGTTAGTTACTTCCTGTGAAAAGATTGCTTTAGCAAATGTCTTTTCATAAATTTTTAAATAGTTTCGTTCAAAACCAATAGAACTTATTGTGTTCCAAAATTTAGAAATGGGTTGTTTAGAGTTGAATTGTGGTGTGGCAACTCCTCCAGAAATTGTTAAAACTGGTCGCGTAGTATTGTTCCAACGATAGTTGAAGTTGGCTGTAGGACGCACTTTTTTCTCTGAAAAACCATAATTAACATTAGCCCCAATACTAAAACGTTTTCCTTTTTTGTTAAGTGATTTTCGATAGTTAACACCTAAAGAAGAATTCCACCCTTGCACCGTATTAAAGTTAAGGCTTTCAATGGGGGAAGAAGTGCTTAACGACCACTTGTTGTAAGAATCTCGGTAAGTGTACCCAGAAAGAATATCTAACGGTTTAAACTTATTATTTTTAGTGTCTATAGAGTCTAAATATTTCTTCGATTTTCGAATAGTTTTTATGCTGTCTTTTAATTTGTAATCTGATATTTCTTCAGAAGTTAAAGTCACGGGACGAATTTCATTCCAATATACCGAATCTTTTTCTGTAGCATTTTCAGCAAACGAAAGTACTTCGTTACCAAAAGTATCTTCGGTAAAGTTAGGGTTGAAATTATAGTTAGAATAAGCAGCAGAAAAACGTCCATTAAAATGAAATCCAAATAAACCAGCTTTAAAATCTATAGTTTGTGTAACAGGTACCCAAGCTTTGTTTTTAGTAGAGAAATTATAGTTTTGTTTAATGTGTAGTGAATCTACAATTGGTAGGCTTATTTGTGCACCAGTGACAATAACATCGGCACCATAAATAGCCCAATCATCTTCAACTATATAGATGAAGCCACTAAAAACACGATCGTTTTTACGTTTTGGTAAAAGTTGAATTTTGTTAATGAGTTTTCCGTTTTTATCATAAAAAACACCAGTGAGTTTATAGTTGTAGTATCCAAAAGCACCATTAGCAATAGGAGAAATAACTTTAACATCAGCTAAATCAAAAGAATTTTCATAGAAGTTAAAATTTACTTCTTCTGCTTGATTAAAACTAATTCCGTTGTCTTGTCCACTAACTTTTGAAGCTATAATATGTTCTTTAAAGTTTTTAGGTCTTTTTTGAAATGAGATTTTAGATACGGTTTCAGACAGGTAAACGATGCCTGTTCTAGTAGAATCCAATCCACCACCCATGTCACCAATATCTTGTCCTAAAAACTTCTTCGGTAAATCTTTTACTTTAAATAAACCACGAGAATAAAAATCGGCAGTATACTCAGCAAATTTATCAGTATTTTTTGCTTTACTAGCAATAGCATTTCTAATAATTTTGTTAGCAGGATTTTCTTTAGAAGATACTAAGACTTCATCTAAGGAAACTTCTTCTTCAGCTAAAACAATATTTAAGATAAAAGGAAAAGAGTTAATTTCAACTGTTTTTTTAACAGTTTTATAACCTAACATTTGAAATACTAGAGTGTGCTGTCCTGTTGAGTTAAAAGCTAATTCATAGTTGCCGTTTGTGTTGGTTGTAGCACCTGTAATAGTATTTTCTAAATATACACTTACAAAAGAGATAGGTTGGTTTTTAATATCGGTAACCTTTCCTGTAATTTGAGAAAAAACAATTGAAGAGAATGCTAAAAATAAAAATGTAGTTATGGTTTTCATAGTCAGTTAGTTGTTGGTGACAAACATAAAAGAAGAACTTTGTAAATTGTATTTAAGAAGTGTTAAATAACTTACAAAGTTCTCTTAATATATAATGTAAGACTATGAAAAAGAAATAATGTTACAAAAGATTACTTAACAGTATCTTTTTGTTGTTTCTTCTTCTTTCCGAATAAACCACCTAAAACGTCTGTTACCTTTTTAACCGTTTCGTCTTTTTTATTGGTTGTGTTAGTACTATCCTTCTTTTTGTTTCCTAATAAGCTACCTATAGCGTTGTTTACTAACTTGTCTTTTTGTTGTTGAACTAATTTCTGGCTTAACTTAGTAACCGATGAAGATAAATCTGTTTTTACAGAAGGACTTGTCATGTTACCTGTAATATTAGCAGTAATAGGAACTGTTATGTTTTGTTGCTCTTTCGCGCTTAATTTTGCAAGTAATCCTTGTGCTTCATTACCTAAATATTTAGCAGGAACATTAAGTGTAACGTTGTAGTTCATTGTTTTATCAAATCCATGGTTACCTCCTACAGTAATACCAATATCTTTATACTTTAAATCAAATGGTTTTACAATTACATTACCTTCTTTAAAAGATAAATATGTCTTAATATCAGATAAATCTAGTTTTTTTAAATCAATAAAAGACAATTTATTGTTTAATAAACTAAGTGCTTTTGTTTTTTCAGGGTTAATGCTAGTTGTCAATAGTTCAGCTAAAGCATTACCAGAAATTGAGGTAAGGTTTGGAGTAAAATCGTCATTCAAACTTCCCATTAAATCAATGTCAGAATTTAATTTACCATTCATAGCTCCGGCAATAGGGCTTAATGATTGTAATAAGTCTAAGCTAGTAAATGATTGAGCAATGTCAAAAGATTTGATGCCTAACTTCATATCGAATGTAGGTTTCTTTTGCTGTGTATTAACTTCTCCGTTTAAAGCAATTTGACCATTAAAAATACCGGCATTCATGTTTTGTAAAATGGCTTTTTCGTCTTTTAAAAGCAATGTTCCTCTTACATTTTTCAAAGTCAAATTATCGTAATATACAGTTTTAGCGTTTGCAGAAACGGCACAGTCTAAAAATGCAGGAATTTTTAAAGACTCTTTGGGTGTGTCTTTTTTAGATGTTTCCTCTTTTTTTTCAATAGCTTCAGGGCTTTCTTGCATAAAATCGCTAACATAAAAATTGTTTGAGTTTAGCTTGAAGTTTCCTTGTAGTTTTTTGTCAGAAAGTAAAAAGCCTAACAGGTTTTTAATTGTTCCTGTAGCATTTAAATCACTTTTTCCTGAGGTAGCATCAAACTTACTTAAGGTAATGGTGCCAGGTGTAAAATTAACCACTGTATTTTTAATATGAAGTGGATTTACAACATCTTTTGAAGAAAAAATAAAGTCGCTCACCTCCATTTTTCCATTATTTTTAATACGACTTAAAGTATTGTTTTCAATCGCTTTCATGTCGAACTCCGTATGCAAATCAGCCTTTAAAATTCCGCTCAAATCATTTTCTAAATCAATAGGATATGCTTTATTAATATTAGCAAGGTTTAAAACACCTTTTAAACTAGCATTTATCTTTGGATTGGTAGTTAGATTATAAATATTTCCTTTTCCAGAAAAAGTATCCTGATCAATCTTAAAAGAAAGCCCATTAATAGTAACAAACGTATTTTCGGTTTTACCAGTAGTGTTTTTTATTTGCGCATCAATATTAATGTTTTGAACACTTTTAGGCAAATCAGGATATTTAAATGAAGCATTATTTGACTTCATAGAAATGTCTAATTTCGGAATGTGTTTATCATCAATAATTCCGTTTACTTTTCCATTTACACTAAAATTACCTGTAGTACTCACGTCAGCAATACTTTTAGTATAAGCTTCGGGAATTAAACCTAAAAAGTTTTTAAAGTCAGAAGACGGAGTTTTGAAGTTGATATCAACCTCTTGGTTTTTCTCGTTAACTTGAACAAAACCGTCAAAAACCAAAGGAAGGTTATTTAATTTAGCTTCATTTTTTAAGAAAGAAAACTTCATATTAGTTAAATCCATTCCTAAAATAGCATCTAACTCTATTTTTTGATTCTTTGCATACGAATTACCGTCCATTCCAAAAGAAACTAAAGTAGATGTTTGAGTATCTAGTTCTGTATTAGATTGAGAAAAGTCACCACTTCCACTGTGGTTTAACTCAGCTAGTTCAAGGTTTAGTTTACCTTGCTCATCATTGTATTTTATCGTAGCATTGTTAATGGCATATGAATTAATGGAAAGTCCAAAAGTAGATGGTTCTTCATTTTTTGTCTCTTCTGTCTCAGAAGGTTTTGCAATATCGTAGTTAGCATTTCCTTTTTTATCAACCAATACGTTTACTAGAGCATCATCAATAGTAAATGATTTAATGTTTAGCTGCTCAGATGAAGCTTTAAAAAGTTCTGTAAGTTTTAATGCTAAGTTTACTTCTTTAGCATATACTAAAGTATCACCTTCAAAAGGAGTGTTGTTAATAACTGTTAGGTTAGATAATTGAACTGATGCATTTGGGAAATTTCTAAGTAGGCTTAAGCTAGAATCGCTAAAATCAACTTTGGCGTTTACGTTGTTGTTAATAGTAGTTTTTACCAAGTTCATCACTTTATCTTGAAATAGTAGGGGAATACTAACCAAAAGGATGAAGAAAAAAACTATAATACCTAATAATATTTTATATATCTTTTTCATTATGAATAAAGTTTGTCATGTAATACTAACGAACAAATTTCAACATTTATTTGTAAATAGAAAGTGAATAAAATTATAATTTTTCTTTTGGTAATTTTGTGGTGATAAAACCATGTATTTTGAATAAGAAACAGCAATACTCAAATTTTATAAAAGCACAAGCAAAACGCTTGGGTTTTTTAGGTTGTGGTATTGCAAAAGCTGATTTTTTAGAAGAAGAAGCACCTCGTTTAGAGCAATGGTTGCAAAATGGATATCACGGTGAAATGCATTATATGGAAAATCACTTTGATAAACGTTTAGATCCACGACTGCTGGTAGATGGTGCAAAATCAGTAATTTCCTTGTCGTACAACTATTTTCCTTCGGAAGTTCAGCAAGAAGGGAGTTATAAGATTTCTAAATATGCCTACGGGCAAGACTATCATCACATTATCAAAGATAAATTACGGGAATTATTACAGTTGATTAATGATGAAATAGGAGAAGTTTCTGGTCGTTGCTTTGTTGATTCTGCTCCTGTGTTAGAACGAGCTTGGGCAAAAAAATCAGGGTTGGGTTGGAACGGGAAACACTCGTTGTTAATTCAAAAACAACAAGGGTCGTTTTTCTTTTTGGCGGAATTAATTATTGATTTAGAACTCGAATACGACGACCCTTTTAAAACAGATCATTGTGGTAGTTGTACTCGTTGTGTTGATGCATGCCCAACTCAAGCTATTTTGCCTAATAATACAGTTGATGGAAGTAAATGTATTTCATATTTAACAATTGAGCTAAAGGATGCAATTCCGTCAGGATTTAAAGGAGAAATGCAAGATTGGATGTTTGGTTGCGATGTGTGCCAAGATGTATGCCCATGGAATCGTTTTTCACAACCGCACAAAGAAAGTCTATTTACGCCTCAAGAAAACTTACTGCAAATGACAAAACGTGATTGGCAAGAGTTAACACAAGAAACCTTTAGTAAAGTGTTTAAAAAATCGGCAGTAAAGCGTACTAAGTTTTCAGGGTTATTAAGAAATATTGACTTTATAAAATAATAAAACCGCTTAGAAAAGCGGTTTTATTATTTTATAAAGATTATTTAGGATTCGTCTCTCCAAAGAAAAACCAATTAAGTCCTTTTTTTAGCATTCCACTTTCTTTTACAGGAGTTTGTTTTTCTGTTTCTTTTGCGTTGACAGTTTCTCCTTCAAATAATTTTACAACAAAATCTTCATAAGATGCGTTAACCTCTTCTTGTAAGAAAGAATTAAAATATAATTCACTTGCTTTTTCACCTTTAACTTTTTCAATTTCTAATAACGTTTTGTATAAAGGTTCAATTTTTTTTATAACGTTTTCAGGTAAAGATTTTCTCCTTCCAGTATATCCAGTGATTTTTCCGTTATCATCTTTTTCTACATCAAAATCAGTAATAACCCAGTAGTACCTACCTGTTCTTGTTAAGTTTTTAACAATAGCATGGAAATTATTTCCTTGCTTTAGGTTATCCCATAAAATTTTAAAGACTACCTTAGGCATGTCAGGATGCCTAATAACGTTATGAGGTTCTCCAATAAGTTCTACTTTATTATACTCCGAAGCCTCTTCAAAGGTGTCATTCATATATAAAATAGTCCCTGCAGGATCTGTTTTACTAATAATTGTTTTTGATTTGTCCCATTTTATTTCCTCATCTATAACTTTAGAAGGTCTAAGAGAATTGTTTGTGTGCATTTTTTTTGTTTTAATAGTTATTCGGGGTGGTTTACTCAAAAAATAATCAACAAATATAAGGTTTTTGAAGTAGGAGTTTGCTTTGAAAGGATTTTTAGTTACGGTAAGAGAATGTAATTTTTATTTGGTCTAAAATATTAGTTATATAATAATAGAATTATGTTAGTTTTTTATTTTTTGATAATAGAATTGTATTATTAACTAACAATAAGGAGTAAATGTGAAAAAAAAAAGGATTGAAACAATTGTTTCAATCCTTTTAAAAAACATTTTAAGAGGGATTATTTAGGGGTAGTAAATTTATGTTGGGTTTGTTTCTCCAAAGAAAAACCAATTTAATCCTTTCTTTAAAGGGTTTGTTTCATTCTTAATTTTTTCAGCTTCTTCTTTAGAAAGCTCTTCGTTAAACAAATCAACTACGAATTCATTATATGTTTTACCAACTTCTTCTTTTAAGTAGGCATCAAAATACATTTCACTAGCTTTTTCACCTTTAAGTTTTTCAATGTCTAAAAGTGTTTTATATATAGGTTCAATTTTTTTTACAACTCCATCAGGAACGGCTTTCCTTCTAGCGGTATACCCTACAATTTTACCCTCTTCATCTTTATCAATGGTAAAGTCAGTAATAACCCAGTAATATCTGCCGGTTCTTGTTAGGTTTTTAACAATTGCATGAAAGTTTTCACCTTTCTTAAGAGCGTCCCATAAAACTTTAAAAGCTACCTTGGGCATATCTGGGTGACGGATAATATTATGAGGTTCGCCAACTAACTCAATGGTACTGTATTCACAGGTGTTAGAAAAAACATCGTTAGCATATAAAATAGTTCCGTAAACATCAGTTTTGCTTACAATGGTTTTTGTTTTATCCCATTGTACTTCTTCGTTAATAATGTGTCTTTGTGTAGTTTCCATTTCTATTGGTTTAAGGTTAGGGCAAATTTGAGAAGAAAAAGAAAGACTAAATATGACTTTTATCAGGTTGTTAATTATTTTTTAATAATTTTATTAATGATGTTTATAATTCTCAAAAGTTAGGGTTAATAGCCAAAGGAGTTTAATGAGATAATATAACTTTTATAGGTAAGCAAGTTACTTTTACTTAACAAACAAAATGTATATTTGTAAGTTCAAACAAACAAGAACGAACCTATGAGAGATTCTAGAAAAAGGCATGAAGCTTTACTTTATCATGCCAAACCGAAGCCAGGAAAAATAGCAGTAGTACCTACCAAAAAATACGCAACACAACACGATTTATCATTAGCGTATTCACCAGGTGTTGCTGAACCTTGTTTAGAAATAGCGAAAGACAAAAACAACGTTTATAAATATACTTCAAAAAGCAATTTAGTGGCTGTTATTTCAAACGGAACAGCAGTTTTAGGGTTAGGTAATATTGGTCCTGAAGCATCCAAGCCAGTAATGGAAGGAAAAGGGTTACTTTTTAAAATTTTTGCTGATATTGATGTTTTTGATATTGAAGTAGATGCTACTGATGTTGATAAATTTGTTGAAACAGTAAAAGCTATAGCTCCTACTTTTGGAGGAATTAATTTAGAAGATATTAAAGCTCCTGAAGCTTTTGAAATTGAAAGAAGATTAAAAGAGGAGTTGGATATTCCTGTAATGCACGATGATCAGCACGGTACAGCAATTATTTCAGCCGCAGCCTTAAAAAATGCATTAGAGATTAATGAAAAGGATATTAAGGATGTAAAAATTGTTGTGAACGGAGCCGGAGCCGCAGCAATATCATGTACGCGTTTGTATCTAGCTTTAGGTGCGAGTCGTGAAAACGTAATTATGTGTGATAGTAAAGGGGTTATCAGAAAAGATAGAGATAACCTAACATCACAAAAAGCGGAATTTGCTACAGATCAAGATGTAAATACTTTAGAGGAAGCAATGTTAAATGCCGACGTGTTTATTGGTTTGTCAAAAGGAAATGTGGTATCTCCTGAAATGCTTTTGTCAATGGCGAAAAACCCAATTGTTTTTGCAATGGCAAATCCAGAACCAGAAATTGAGTACGATTTAGCTATAGCGACAAGAGACGATATTATCATGGCAACAGGAAGGTCAGATCACCCTAATCAGGTGAACAATGTATTAGGTTTTCCTTTTATTTTCCGTGGAGCATTAGATGTACGCGCAAAAAAAATTAACGAAGAAATGAAGATGGCTGCTGTACACGCATTAGCAGATTTAGCAAAACAGTCTGTGCCAGAACAGGTAAATATTGTATATGATGAAGTAAGCCTTTCTTTTGGAAAAGAATATATTATACCCAAACCATTTGACCCAAGGTTAATTTATGAAATTCCACCAGCAATAGCAAAAGCAGCGATGGATTCTGGCGTAGCTCAAGAACCTATCGATGATTGGGATAGGTATAGAGAGGAGTTGATGGATCGTTCAGGAACAGGAAGTAAAGAAGTACGCTTATTACACAACAGAGCTAAAAAGAATCCTAAGAGATTAGTGTTTGCTGAAGCAGATCATTTAGATGTTTTAAAAGCAGCACAGAGAGTTTATGAAGAAAAAATTGGAAAACCGATTTTATTAGGAAGAAGAGAAATTATTTTAGAACTGAAAACTGAGTTAGGATTTGATGCTGATGTGCCAATTATTGATCCTAAAACAGATGAGGAAGAAGAAAGAAGAAACCGATATGCTGAAATATTTTGGAAATCAAGACAACGTAAAGGAGTTACGTTTTTAGAGGCACAAAAATGGATGCGTGAACGCAACTATTTTGCAGCAATGATGGTGAATTCTGGGGAGGCAGATGCATTGATTACAGGATATTCAAGACCTTATCCTTCAGTAGTGAAACCTATGTTAGAATTGATTGAAAAGGATCATGGAGTAACAAGAGTTGCAGCAACAAATATGATGTTAACGAAGCAAGGGCCTATGTTCTTAGCAGATACCACAATTAATATCAATCCAACAGCAAAAGATTTAGCTAAAATTACACAGTTAACATCTGTGTTGGCTAAAATGTTTGGGATGAAACCAAACGTTGCAATGTTAGGATTTTCAAATTTTGGATCATCAAAATCTGAAAGTTCAACTAAGATTAGGGAAGCAGTTTCTTACATCCACCGTCATTATCCAAATGTTGTAGTTGATGGTGAGTTGCAAGCAGATTTTGCTTTAAATCCAGAACTATTAGCAAAAGAGTTTCCTTTCTCTAAACTAAATGGAAAAAGAGCAAACGTATTAATTTTTCCAAATTTAGAATCGGCTAATATTACCTATAAGTTAATGAAAGCTGTTGATGAAGTAGAAACTATAGGGCCAATTTTACTTGGAATGAGTAAGCCAGTACACATTTTGCAATTGGGGGCAAGTGTAGATGAAATGGTAAATATGGCTGCAGTAGCAGTTGTAGATGCTCAAAACAAGGAAATGAAAGCAAAAAACAAAGTTTCTCAATAAGATAAGAGAAGTTTTTTTAAAAGATAATTTTTTCTATTTTAGACCAATAGAAAAAAATAGCTAGATGATAACACAAATAAGGGGAAAACTTGTGGAAAAAAATCCTACATACGCTGTTGTAGATTGCAATGGAGTAGGATATTTAATGCATATTTCTTTAAACACATATTCATTATTACCAAACGATGAATATGTGTTGTTATATACACACTTATCCATTAGAGAAGATGCTCATACGTTGTATGGATTTTCAACAAAAACAGAGCGAGAAGTTTTTAGGTTACTAACTTCGGTTTCAGGAGTAGGACCAAGTACTGCACGAACCATGTTGTCTTCTATGACTTCACAAGAGGTTTCACAGGCAATAGCTTCTGGAGATGTAAAATTAATTCAAACGGTTAAAGGTATTGGAGCTAAAACTGCACAACGAGTTATTGTTGATTTAAAAGACAAAGTCTTAAAAACTTTTGATATAGATGAAGTTTCTGTGGTACAGAACAATACAAATAAAGAAGAAGCGTTATCTGCTTTAGAAGTTCTTGGGTTTGCACGAAAACAAGCTGACAAGGTAATAGGGAATATATTAAAAGAAACACCTGATGCTAGTGTTGAAAAACTTATAAAACAGGCGTTAAAAAACTTATAAAAAAGGTTGGAAAAAGCAGTTATTAATAGACTACTTACAGCACTTGCTATTTTAGTAAGTGTTGTTTCGTTTTCACAAAATACTCAAAAAAATAAGACAAGTAATGCTAAACAGGATACTGTTATTCCCCTTAAGTATAATTTTAAATATAACCAAAACGGAACACTTTATTTAAACAACCCTTCTCAAAAAGTAGTAACTTATGATAAGGTGTTGAATAAGTTTATGATTGTTGAAAAAATAGGAGATTACTATGTAGGTACCCCTATTTTTATGACACCTAAAGAGTATAATGAATACCGCTTAAAAAATGATTTAAAAGATTATTTTAAAGAAAAAGTAGACGCTACTAACCCTAAAAAGAAGGGCAGTGAGGCTGCTCGTAAAAACTTATTACCTAAATACTATGTAAATTCTAAGTTTTTCGAATCTGTTTTTGGAGGTAACACTGTTGAGGTAAACCCAACAGGACAAATAAATATTAAACTTGGAGGTGTATATCAAAACAATGAAAACCCTCAAATCTCTGTTGAAAATCAAAGCAGCTTTACATTTGATTTTGATCAACAAATTAGTGCGAGTTTACAAGCAAAAGTAGGTAAACGATTAACGGTAACGGCAAATTATGATACCCAATCTACTTTTGATTTTCAAAATATTATTAAATTAGAATATACTCCAACCGAAGATGATATTATTAGGAATATCGAGGCGGGTAATATTAGTATGCCGATTAAAAACTCACTTATTAATGGAGCACAATCGTTATTTGGGGTAAAAACAGAATTACAGTTTGGTAAAACATATGTTACAGCTGCATTCTCACAGCAAAATTCACAATCTAAAACAGTAGTTGCTGAAGGTGGAGCAACCATAGAACCATTTGAATTACGAGCATCTGACTATGATAATGACCGACATTTCTTTTTATCACAATATTTTAGAGAAAATTACAAAGAAGCTTTAGAGAATTACCCTTTAATTAACAGTCCTATAAATATTACTAGAGTTGAGGTTTGGGTAACTAATAGAAATCAAAACGTAACCGATTATCGTAGTATTGTAGCTTTTGCCGATTTAGGAGAATCTGATGATGCAAATGAAGTGAATCCAGCTGAAATAACAACAACACCTGGAGCTATATCAGTTAATTCTGAAATTATACCTTATAATGGAGTGAATAATTTAAGTTCTTTATTAACAGCAAATTCAGGTGGGATTAGAGATGTTGCAACTATTGATGCTGCAATTAATGGTATTGGTGTTCCAGCGAGACAAGGCTTTAACTATACATACTTACAAAATGCTCGTAAGTTACAACCTAATGAATTCAAACTACATCCACAGTTAGGGTTTATCTCGTTAAATAGACGATTAAATGACGGAGAAGTTTTAGCAGTAGCTTTTGAATATACTGTGGTAGGAGCCTCTAATAGTGAAACAGTTTTTAGAGTAGGAGAGTTTTCAAACGATGGAGTTGTTGCACCAGCAAACCTAGCAGTAAAATTATTACGTAGTGAAATTTTAAATACAGTTCGACCAGGAACAGCTACAGCAAATAGTCCCGGTGAGCCTTTTCCTACGTGGCGCTTAATGATGAAAAACGTATATGCTTTAGGAGCATTTCCATTACAACGTGAAGGTTTTCGTTTTGAGTTATTGTATCGTGATGATGAAACAGGAACCTTACAAAACACTTTACAAAATGCAGCAAATACAGCGTTAAAGAATGAACCATTATTAAGGTTGCTGAATTTAGATAAATTAGACCAAAGTGAATATGCAGTTACAAATGGAGATGGTTTTTTTGATTATGTAGAAGGAATTACGGTAAATTCTGAAAGAGGATACATTTTGTTTCCTGAGCCAGAACCATTTGGTGAAGATTTATTACTGAAATTAACCAATCCAACAGATCAAACAAAATACGGTTTCGAAGAATTATATTTAACTACTAAAATTCAAGCTAAAAACGAGTATCAGAACTTAGATAAATTCTTCTTAAAAGGATATTTTAAATCAGAAACAAGTAGAGGGATCTCTTTGGGGGCTTTCAATGTTCCAAGAGGGTCAGTTCGCGTTACAGCTGGAGGAAGACAATTGGTTGAAGGGATAGATTATGTGGTAGATTATCAATTAGGTCGTGTGCAAATTTTAGACCCAGGTTTAGAAGCTTCAGGAATTCCAATTAACGCATCTGTAGAAAATAATACATTTTTTAATCAGCAACGAAAAACATTTATAGGAATTGATGTTGAACATCGTTTTTCTGAAGATTTTATTTTAGGGGGAACTTTTTTAAATGTTAGTGAAAAGCCAATTACACCTAAGGTAAATTTAGGAGGAGAGCCTATAGATAATATTATGTTAGGTTTGAACTTAGACTATTCTTCAGAAGTACCCTATTTAACAAAACTAGCAAACAAATTGCCTTTCGTTGAAACTGAAGCTCCGTCAAATGTTTCGGTTAGAGCTGACATGGCATATTTGTTACCAGGATCTCCTAGTGGAATTAATGTAGATGGTACTGCAACTTCATATTTAGATGATTTTGAAGCTTCACAAATACCAATTAACTTAAACTCACCACAGCAATGGTTTTTAGCGAGTACGCCAGAATCTCAAGGTTTTGATGGAGGAACTTTTGGTTTAGAATACAATTACAAAAGAGGGAAATTAGCTTGGTACAATATTGATCAACTATTCTACGGAAGTGGAAACAGACCAAGTAATATTGATGAGAATGAATTGTCTAGAGATGAGGTACGTCAAATTCGATATAATGAATTATTTCCTAACACAGATTTAGACATTACACAACAAAACTTAGTTAGAACCTTAGATTTAGCTTATTACCCTGCAGAAAGAGGACCATATAACTATAATGAAAATGCAAGCAGTGTAACAGCTGAAGAGCGCTGGGGAGGTATTATGAGAGCATTAACCACGAATAATTTTGAGCAAGCAAATGTTGAGTATATTCAATTTTGGTTAATGGATCCGTATGAAAACTATTCAATTACAACTGAAGAAGGTTTGCCTGCAGGAATTAACCCAAATGACCCAACAAATCAAGTAGGGAAATTATTTATAAACTTAGGTAATGTTTCTGAAGATATATTAAAAGATGGAAGAAAGCAATATGAAAATGGGCTCCCTGCCGATGGACAAAAAGCTGACGGAGGTAATATCCAAACTTCTATTTGGGGAGATACCCCTATAAATCCTTCTATTTTATATGCTTTTGACTCTAGTAATGATGCAAGAACGAATCAAGATATTGGTTTAGACGGTTTAAGTGATGAAGAAGAAAGAATAAAATTCCCTGCATTTGCTGGACTAGATGACCCAGCGGGAGATAATTTCCAGTTTTTTAGAGGAGGAGAAATAGAAAACACCAATCCATCAGTTTTATCCAGATATAAAAACTTTAACGGTACAGAAGGTAACTCACCAACAGCGAGTCAGTCAAACGAATCATATCCAACATCATCAACCACCTACCCAGATACAGAAGACATCAATAAGGATCAAACAATGAATCCTGTGAATAGCTATTTTGAGTATGAGGTTTCTCTAAATAAAACAGATTTAGTATTAGGTCAAAATAATATTATTGATGTAAAAACACAAAATGTAACACTTTTAAACGGAGCAACAAGAACCACTAAATGGTATCAATTTAGAATACCTGTTAGAAATGTTACCGATGCTCAAAAAATTAATGGAATTACTGATTTTAATAGCATTCGTTTTATACGAATGTTTTTAACGCAATTCAAAATGCCAGTAGTATTACGTTTTGGAGAATTAGAATTGGTAAGAGGAGATTGGAGACGTTATACAAAAACATTACCAGATACAAACACTCCTCCTGAGGATTTAGATTCAAATAAATTAAACAAGTTTGAAGTAGGAGTAGTTAGCATTGAACAAAATCAAGACCGTTATAAACTGCCACCAGGAATTCAAAGAGAACGTTTGCAAGGAACCAATAGAATTCAACGTCAAAACGAGCAATCTGTAACGTTAAAGGTAACTGACTTAGAAGCTGACGAGGTTAGAACTATTTATAAAAATATTAGTATTGATATGCGTAGGTATAAAAAGCTGCGTATGTTTTTACATGCTGAAAATCAAAATAGCGTTACAGGCGCAAATGATGATGAAATGGTAGCAATTATACGTTTAGGTACCGATTTAAACGATAACTATTACCAAGTAGAAAAGCCATTAAAAATATCTACATCAAACGCTTCATCTATAGATGTTTGGCCTCAGGAAAATAATTTAGATATTCCATTAGAAGAGTTAGCTAACCTAAAAATTGAAAGACCAACAGGAAGCAATCTTACTGATGTGTATTCGTCGATAAGCTCTAATGGATTAAAAATTTCTGTGAGAGGAAACCCAACCTTAGCTCAAGTAAGAACGGTGATGTTAGGGGTTAAAAATACAGTTAGCGATAATAAAACTGTTGAAGTTTGGTTTAATGAATTACGTGCAGTAGGCTTTGATAACAAAGGAGGATGGGCAGCAGTTGTAAATGCAGATGCTAATATGGCTGATGTAATGGATGTCTCTTTAGCTGGAAGAATGTCAACCATAGGTTTTGGTAATGTAGAAGATCGTGTACAACAAAGAAGTATTGAAGAAATAAAACAATATAGTGTAGCTACCAATATTCAGTTAGGTAAAATGATGCCAAAAAAATGGAACATGCAAGTACCTATGAATTATAGTTATGGAGAAGAGTTTAGAGACCCAAAATACGATCCACAATTTCAAGATGTAGAATTAGAAGACGCAATTGATAAAAACCCAAATAGTAAAAATGCTCAAGATTATACAAGAAGGAAAAGTATTAGTTTCATTAATGTAAAAAAGAATAGAAACCCAGAAAGTAAGAAGAAACCTAAATTTTATGATGTAGAGAATTTTTCAGCCTCATATTCACATAGCGAGGAGTTTCATAAAGATTACAATATTGAAAGTTATGTAAACAAAAATGTAATGGCTGGTGCTAGTTATAATTTCACTTTTGTTCCTTTTAGTATAGAGCCATTTAAAAAATCAGAAGGATTTAAAAGTAGGTACTTACAATTTATAAAAGATTTAAACTTTAACCCAGTACCTAAAACAATAGCATTAAACTCAAGAATTAACAGAAACTATAATAGTCAACAGTCAAGAAACTTGATTATTGACCCAGTGAATCCTTTACCTGCTCAACCAGAACTCATACAAAGAAGATTTTTATTTAATTGGGATTATACAATCGGTTTCGACTTAACTAAGTCATTACAATTAAACTTTAATGCGACAAACAATTATATATACGATAGTTTTGGAGAAGATGAACAATTAGAAGTTTACGATCAATTTTTCAGTATAGGAAGACCAGATAATTACCATCAAAAGTTAAATACAACTTATAAATTACCATTAAATAAGTTTCCATTCTTGAATTTTATCAATGCAGATTACGGATATACAGCTGATTTTGATTGGAAAGCAGGTTCACAAAGTTATATTGAGCAAGTAGGAAACATGATTCAGAATGCCAATACACATAACTTAAACACAAATATAGATTTCGGTCGTTTTTATAAAATTGTTGGTGTAGATAAACTATTGTTAAAAGGAACAAAAAAGCAACCAACTCAAAAAGGAACAGCTACATTAGGAGGAAATCAAGTAGCCCAAAAGCCAAAGCTTAAAAAGAAAGCTACTTTTGGTCAAAAATTAGGAAAGGGAGTATATGATGTGTTAACATCGGTAAAAAGAGCAAAAATTAGTTACTCTCAAAATAATGGAACTTTACTACAAGGATATAAGCCTTCAGTTGGATTTTTAGGAAGAAATGGTTTTGATGGAGGCTTAGCTCCAACTTTAGGATTTGTATTTGGTAGTCAAACAGATATTTTAAATACAGCAATTGAAAATGGATGGTTAATTACTAGAAACGCTGGAGATGAGTATTACAGTAAGAATTACTCTAAAACAAGATATAAAAAACTAGATTATAATGTGTCTGTAAAACCTTTTAGAGATTTAACTATTGATTTACGAGGGAACAGAATTCAAACAAGTAACTTAACACAGCAGTTAGATGTTGTTTCAAATGGTAGTGGAGGTTTTGAGCAAGACCCGAATATAAAACCTTTTGAAACAGGTAATTATAGTATTAGCCATTTTATGTTAGGAACTATTTTTACTGATAATGAAACATTATATCAAAACTTCTTAGATTATAGAAGCACTATTTCAAATAGACTATCGGCAGAAACAGGCTTGCCTAATACGGGTACAGCAGCATACCAAACAAACGGACAGCAAGCAATGCTTCCAGCATTTATTGCTGCATATTCTGGTAATAGTCCGAATTCGGTAAGTACAGGAATCTTTAAAAATATTCCGATTCCTAACTGGACATTACGTTATAATGGTTTTATGAAATATAAATGGTTTAAGAAAAACTTTTCTTCGTTTACTCTATCACATGGTTACAAATCATCGTATACAATAGGTAACTATTCTAATAACTTACAGTATGATTCAAATAATAGAGAAACAAATACAAATACTTCTGGTAATTATCAACCAGAACTCTTAATTTCGTCCGCAACTTTAATTGATGAGTTTTCACCATTAATAAAAGTAGATTTTAGAATGAAGAATTCAGTTTCATTCAAAGGAGAGATAAGAAGAGACAGATCTTTAACATTAAACTTTAATAATAATACTTTAACAGATGTTAAAGGAACAGAATATGTTTTAGGGTTTGGATACAAGATAAGAGATGTTAAATTTGTCACTAGATTTACAGGAAAAAAAGAAACTTTAAAAGGAGATATAAATTTAAGAGCTGATATATCGTTAAGAGATAACTTAACATTGATAAGAAGTGTAGATGAAGAAAATAGTCAGATTACAGGAGGGGAGAAATTATTTGGATTAAAATTTATTGCCGACTATAATTTAAGCAGCAATTTAACAGCATCTTTTTATTACAATCACCAAACATTTGAATATGCAGTTTCTACCACTTTTCCAAGACAATCTATTAATGCAGGAATTAATTTAGTATACAACTTAGGAAATTAAAACAAACACAATAAAAAATCATTACAATGAACATTCCATCAGAATTAAAGTACACCAAAGACCACGAGTGGGTTAAAGTAGAAAATGGTGTAGCAACTATTGGTATTACTGATTTTGCACAAGGAGAGTTAGGAGATATCGTATACGTTGACGTAGATACATTAAATGAGGAATTAGATGCTGAAGAAGTTTTCGGTTCTGTAGAAGCAGTAAAAACAGTTTCAGACCTTTTTATGCCTTTATCAGGAGAAGTAGTAGAGTTTAATGAAGCTTTAGAAGATGAACCAGAATTAGTAAACTCTGACCCTTATGGAAACGGGTGGATGATAAAAGTAAAATTATCTGACGATTCACAAGTAGCAGATTTATTAAGTGCTGAAGCATATCAAGAACTTATTAAAGGATAAACTAACCATAATAGCAATACTAATAACTTTAAGTATTGCTATTATTAGTTTAGTAAAAATAGAAAAAGCTCCTATACAAATTAACCATATAGATAAGCTAGAACATACCTTTGCTTATTTCGTGTTAAGTTTGGTATGGTTGTTAGCTTTAAAAACAACAAAAATTAATAAATATATTACTGTTTTTTGTTGTTTTTTTTACGGCATAATTATTGAGGTTCTACAAGTTACAACAACGTCATATAGATCAGGAGAGGTTTTAGATATAATGGCAAACACGACGGGTATTTTAATAGCTTTCATAGTTTATAACTTTTTTTTAAGAAAAATAAAGCTATTTAAAGATTAAGCTTGTAAAAGTTGAAATAAATTAATTAAATTAGCGAACTATTAAAAACATTTAGGATGGAAATCAAGAAAAATCCAAAATCAAACTTAGAGAACTATAGTAAACTATTTATGCAAATAGGTTTGGTTTTAGCTTTATTTGTAACGTATGTTGCTATTGAGAATAAGACATATGATAAAGAGTATGGAGAGTTAGGTATGGCTAACATGGCTACTGATATTGAAGAAGAAACTATTGAGCTTCAAATTGAGCCACCAAAGCCAAAACCAAATACACCTCCACCACCAGCTCCTGAAAAAATTGAAGTAGTAGAAGACGAAGAAGAGATTGAAGAAACAGTTATCGAATCAACTGAAACTGATGAATCTGAAGCTGTAGAGGTAGAAGATATTCAAGAGGTTGAAGAGGTTGAAGAAGTGGTAGAAGATGTACCATTCGCTATTATTGAGGAAGTTCCTGTATTTCCTGGTTGTAGTGGAACAAAAGCTCAAAAGAAAGCATGTTTGAATAAAAAGTTACAGAAGCATATTCAACGTAACTTTAATGCAGAATTAGCAAATGAATTAGGTTTATCTCCAGGTAAGAAAAGAATTTATGTACAGTTTAAAATTGATAAGGACGGTACTATTACTAGTGTAGCGGCAAGAGCTCCTCATCCAAGATTAAAAAAAGAGGCAGAAAGAGTTGCTAAGAAAATACCTAAAATGAAACCAGGTAGACAAAGAGGTAGACCAGTAAGAGTAGGTTATACGTTACCTATTACATTTAATGTAGAGTAGTGGAAACTTACTAAAAGATAAAAAAAGACAATCTAAAACGGATTGTCTTTTTTTATTGGCACGTTTCTTGTTTTTAACATAGTATTAACATAAAAAACAAATACTATGAAAACACCTAAGAAGCATGCTAAAAAGCAATTAGAAAAATTTTCAACTATTTTTACACAATTAGGCTTAGTGCTAACTTTGTTTGTCGTTTTTCTTGTTTTAGAGCACGAAACAGTTAAAGATACAGCGGTAGTTGAACCTACTAATGCACAAGATTATGAGAAAGTTTACACTTTTGACATTCCTGTTATTGTAAAAAGAGAAGTAAAAGAAATAGAAAAGCCAAAGCAAGAGCGTGTAATTAAAGAAGTATTTAAACCAGAAGTAGTAGATAATAATACGGAAAACACCACTGTAATAGATTTTTCTATAGATGAAAAACCTATTGATTTAAATCAAATTTCAGAGTTAAAAGAAACTGAAACTATAGAAGATAGTGATGATCCAATTTCAATTAAGAATGTCCAAAACACTCCAGTTTTTAAAGGTTGTGAAGGACTCTCAGAAGAAGAAAATATAAAATGTTTTGAAAGAAAAATGCAACAACATATACAGCGGAATTTTAACTCAGAATTGGCGCAAGATGTAGGATTAAATTCTGGTAAATATAAAATATTGACACAGTTTGTTATTGATAAGTTAGGTAATGTTACGGATATTCAAATTAGGGCACCACATACTAAATTAAAAAAGGAAACAAACAGAGTAGTAAATAAAATTCCAAAATTTACTCCAGGAAAACAGAATAATAAAGAAGTAAAAGTAAAATATACGCTACCAATTACTTTTAGAGTGGAATAAAAAGTAAAAACTCAGCCAACTGGTTGAGTTTTTTTTATTTTTGTTATATATGGATACAGATAAAATGTTTTTTGCACATGAGACAGCAGTTATTGATGATGGTTGTATAATTGGAGAAGGAACTAAAATATGGCACTTTAGCCATATTATGCCTAATTGTAACATTGGTAATAATTGTAATATTGGACAAAACGTAGTAGTGTCGCCTCAGGTTGTTTTAGGGAATAATGTAAAGGTCCAAAATAATGTTTCTATATATACGGGTGTTAGATGCGAAGATGATGTCTTTTTAGGACCCTCTATGGTTTTTACCAATGTAATTAATCCACGTAGCGCCATAAAAAGACAAGATCAGTATTTAGAAACAATTGTTAAAAAAGGAGCGAGTATAGGAGCAAATGCAACAATTGTATGCGGTAACAATATTGGAGAATACGCTTTTATAGGAGCAGGAGCAGTGGTAACTAAAGAAGTTAAACCTTATGCGTTAGTTGTAGGAAACCCATCAAAACAAATAGGGTGGATTAGTGAGTACGGACATCGGTTAAATTTTGATGATGAAGGTTTGGCTACTTGCCCAGAAAGTGGAGATAAATATATCTTGAAAAACAATGAGTTAAGAAAACTTTAAGTTAAAGTTTAAAAAAAGTGAAAAAACTTAAAAAAAATATTTGTGAAAAGAAAAATCTTATTTATATTTGAACAGTGGTTTTTAAACCACTTTCTTTTTCTTTTTCATAGCAATTTTTCCCACTCAATTTTGAGTGGGTTTTCTTTTTATAAAAACTTCCCAAATAAAGTAACTGTATAGAATAATGTATTCTAAAGTAATTAAACAAAGATTTTCTTTCCATGGAGAATTAGCATATGCCTGATAACTTAGAATAATAACTAAACTCCACAAAACAGCATAACGATATTGAGTAAATACAGATAAAATTAAAAGCGTTGCTATATACCAAGGATGCATTGTTGTTGTTGAAAAATAGTAGAAAGACAAAGCAAATAGCATACTTAGAATTAATTGTTTTGTTGACTTGTTCTTTTTGAAAAAAGTAAGAATTAATAAAAAGCAAACGGTAAGAATAGGTATTATTTTACCAATAATGGCAATCTCATTATAGCCTCTAAATTGATAACCAATTTCTCTAGCTAAATAGTAAAAACTAGCATTAAACTCAAAGCTTCTAAACCATAAACCAACAGAGTTAGTATAGTTTGAAATTAACTCTGGAGAATAGAAAGGAAGAAAAAGTAACACAATTGTTAGAACTACAGTTCCGTAAAAAAATGCTAATTTTTGTAATCCTTTAAGGAGTGAAAAATCATTTTTTACAAACCATTGAAAAAATAAAGGTAAAAAGAGTAAAGGAATGAGTTTTACAGAAACTGAACAAGCCATTAGTATAGCTGCTAAAAACCACTTCTGTTTATGTAGTGTATAAATACTCCAAACCAAAAAGAATAACATAACAGGTTCAAAATGTAAGTTTCCAGTAAGTTCAATTATAATAAATGGGTTTAAAACATATAGAAAAATGTTTTTAACGGGTAATTGTAATCTTTCTAAAAGCTTTTTTCCAAAGTATAAAATACCAATGTCAGCCAAGATAATAAGTGTTCGCATTACAATAACGCTCCCAATAATGCTGTTTTTAGCAAACAAGGCGGCTATTAAAAAGCAAAGTTGATTAACTGGAGGATAGTTGGTGTAATGACTACCATTTAAGGCTCCCATTCCTTCATACAAATCCTTAGCTTGGTTAATAGGGTAGTTATGCTGCTCAATAAATGTTTGAGGTAATGATAAATAAGGATTTATTCCTTCTAAAATCATACGTCCATCCCAAATAAAACGATAGAAATCTTGAGATAGATTAGGAATAGCAAAAAAGAAAACCAATCGAAATAAGACCGAAATTCCAGCTAAATGAGCAAACGATAATTCTTTATCTTGTAAAAGAGCAAAATAACAAGTAAATAGGCTAATCCAGAGAAAAAGTAACTTGTTAAATTCGGTACGTTCAATTGTATAAGCAAATAAAAAATAAAGAAGAACACTAACAAAGGTTAGTATAATTGAGCTATATTTTTTAAAAAAAGACATTTAAGCTTTTGAGAAAATCGATTTAAAAAAGACATATCCAAAACCAACAAATAACATTAAATGAAAAGGAAACAAACCAAAGTCTCCACCCTGATCACCAACAGTAAAAGCACTATACATACCAAAAGCAAAGTATAAAGCTAATAAACCTTCTATGATTACATGTAAAGAGGGTCTTTTACGAATATATTTATTGTTTTTCCAACTATCTTTTAATGACTTAATATTGAATTTAGGGGTTCTTACAAATTCACTTTTTTTACCTAAATGACCTTCTAAAACAGCAATTGTATTGTGTAAAGAGAAGCCCATGGCAATAGAGAAAAAAGCGAAAAAGGCGCCAATATATTTGATAAAATTCCAGAAACCTCCTCCGTAAGTCCTTTTATACATAAACCAGTAGCAGATAAAGAAAATAAAGGTGCTTACAATAAAAAAGCTCATGACTATAAAGTAAATTTTTAAATGAGCATATTCATTTTTAATATACAACATAGGTATACTTAAAACAGCTACTAAAAAGATACAAGTAAACATAGAGCTATTTAGTAAGTGTAGCGTTCCATGAAGTTTTGTTTTAAAGGGAATAGTAGAACTTGTAATAATTCTCTTCAACATTTTTTGAAAATTCTCTGCTCCTCCTTTGTTCCATCTAAATTGTTGTGAACGAGCAGCGCTAATAACTACAGGTAATTCAGCAGGAGTAACAACATTTTCTAAATATTTGAATTTCCAATTCTTTAATTGTGCACGGTAGCTTAAATCTAAGTCTTCTGTTAAAGTATCTCCCTCCCAGTTTCCAGCATCGTAAATACACTCTTTACGCCAAATACCTGCAGTACCATTAAAATTAATAAAATGTCCTTGGCTATTTCTACCTACTTGTTCTAAAGTAAAATGAGCATCTAAAGCAAACGCTTGAATTTTTGTTAAGGTTGAATAATTTCTATTAATATGTCCCCAACGAGTTTGAACTACGCCTATTTCAGGATCTTTAAAATACGGAACGGTTTCCAGTAACCAATTTTCCTTAGGTAAGAAATCGGCATCAAAAATAGCAATAAATTCACCTTTGGCCGTTTTAAGTCCTTCCTTTAGGGCGCCAGCCTTAAATCCTTGACGGTTTTCACGTCTAATATGTTGAATGTCTAAACCTGTTTTTTGAAGCTCTTTAATTTGTTTAGCTGTGCTCTCAATTGATTCATCGGTAGAATCATCTAATACTTGAATTTCTAACTTTTCGCGTGGATATTCTAATTGAGCAATGTTGTGTAATAAACGCTCCATTACATATAGCTCATTATATACAGGTAGCTGTATTGTTACATACGGAACTTTGTTAATGTCAGATAAATCTAATTTGGGTGTGCTTTCCTTTTTTTTCTGAGCTTTCAAATAGTTGATAAGCAGGTTTAACTGAGCTATAGCGTATAACAATATAAGTACTAATGATATAGTGTATAGCGTAATTATTATATATTCTAAAACCATTATTTAAAGCTATATTTAAAGATCCAACCTAAAATTTTTATGCCGGCTAATATACTACCTTTTACAGTTCCTGAAACCTTTGAAACGCCAATTCTATTTCTATATTTCATAGGAATTTCTGTATAAGTTAATTTTTGTTTCAAAGCCTTTAATTGCATTTCTACTGTCCAACCATACGTTTTGTCTTCCATGTTTAAAGCTAGTAGTTTATCATATTTTATTGCTCTGAAAGGACCTAAATCAGTGAATTTTGCACCAAAAAACAACTTCATTAAAGTAGTTGCTAGCCAATTACCAAAAACTTGTTGAGGAGTCATAGAACCCTTTTCACGTAGTCGTTGTGCACGAGCACCAATTACAAAATCAATGTTATCATTCATTATTGGAGCAACAAGCTCAGTAAGTTGTTCAGGATAATCAGAATAATCTCCGTCTAAAAAAACAACGATATCTGGCTTTTCGTTTTTAATAGAAATATATTCCATCCCTTTCAAACAAGCATATCCGTAACCTTTTCTATTTTCAGAAAGTACTGTTGCTCCTGCGTTTTTAGCAATGGTTTCAGTATTATCTGTTGAATTGTTACTAATAACAATTACCTCGTCTACTATGGAAGGAATGTCATTGATTACATGGGCAATGGAATCTTGTTCGTTATATGCGGGGATGATAACTTTTATAAGTGGATTCATTAATTATTTTAAGTCGTTGAGATTGTTTTCTTTTGCAAAAGAAGACAAATTATTCCATTCTTTTAGCTTTAGTCCTTCTTTAAACTTTATAGCTTTTGTTACCTTATGTTTTTTGTATAATAAACAGTAACCGTTTTTTTTATTGTTTTTGATTTGACATTTTTGATAAATACCTCCTTTATTATTGTAAAAGACCCACCATTTGTTTGGTAATCCATTAATAAAATGTCCTTCCTTTTTTTTAAAAGAGTTTTCATAATAAAAATGCCAATACTTAACAGGAAGGTTATTTTTAAAACTTCCTTCTTTTTTAATGTTTCCATTTTTGTAATAAAAAATCCAATAATCGGTTTTTTTATTATTTTCAAGCCAGCCTTCTTCTTTTAATGTTCCTTCTTCATAAAATGATTTATGATATGTTTTTTGCCCAACTAAAGAGAAAGTAATAAAAAAGCATAGTATGAAAACATTATTTTTCATTTACCAATTTCATTAAATCAACATCGTTACCTAATAAAACCTCTGTTGGGTTAATACGTCCTTTTTCCGGACCATTTTCTAACTTTAATACTCCTCTAGGGCATACTGCCGAACAAATACCACAACCAACACAACTTGCACGCACTATATTTTCTCCTTTTTGGGCATATGCACGTACATCAATACCTTGTTCACAATACGTAGAACAATTTCCACAAGAAATACATTGTCCGCCATTGGTAGTAATTCTAAATCGAGATTTAAAACGTTGTACAATTCCTAAATAAGCGGCTAACGGACAACCGAAACGACACCAAACACGGTTTCCAAAAATTGGATAAAACCCTGTACCAATAACTCCTGCAAACCAAGCTCCTATTAAAAAGCTGTAGGTGTCTTTTATCCATTGAGAGTTGATTCCAAGGAAAGATTGAGCTCCAGTAAAGTAACAGTATAACGTTACAACGGTCATTATTAACGAAAATACCAAAACACTATGTATTAACCAGCGCTCTAGTTTCCATGCATTCATACTTTTGTTAGAATGCTGACGGTATGGATCACCTAAAGTTTCAGCTAAACCACCACAACCACAAACCCAAGAGCAATACCATCTTTTTCCAAAGAAATATACCATTACAGGAACAATGATAAGCGTAAGCACAATACCCCAAACTAAAATAAATAAACCAATAGCTCCGCTATTTCTTAAACTATCTAAATTCCATTCAAAAAAGAAATCATAGTCTAACGGAAAAGCATTTTTAAAATCATACCCAGGCATATTTAAACTGGTCATGATTTCTGGGATAAGGAAGGCAAATACAATCTGAAAAAATAAAACAGAAGTTGTTCTTATAACTTGGTATTTGTTGTGTCTATACTTTATATACATTCTCACTCCCATTGTAAGCATAATCACACAGTATAAAAAACCGTATACAAACCACTGGCTTGCCTCACCGCCGTTTAAAAATTTACTGATAGGATCTAATATAAAAGTCCAGTTAACCACATAATCAGGAAAAAAATAAAGCAACAAGTAAAAAACAACTAAGTAAATTAAAACTAACCAAGCTATCCATCCTCGATTTGTACTAGCTTCTAAATAAATACCATTATTCTTTATTCCTTTTGGACCAAGTAAAATAAAATTAGGAAGTATAAATAACAGTGCTCCCAAAATACCTAAACCAAAAGTGAGTAACCATAGCAAACTTGAGTTGTTTCTAACAAAACCATTTCCAGCTTTTTTAGCTAACTCATAACTTAAGGTATGGGGTTTCCCATAAATTAAATATTGGTATTGTTCACCTTTTTTATCCCAATTTTTTTCAGCGTCGTATTTAGAAATTAGAGTATTATAATGATTGTTAGATGCTTCATAAGCATTTCTAACCCGACTAGAAAATTCAAAAATATTAAAGCTTTCATCGGTAACAATAGCTTTACTGAGTTCCTCTTTTATGATTTCGCTTTTATATCCTTTTTCAGTAATAAATGAATCTAGTTCTGATTGATTTAAATTAAAAGAACCCGTAAAAATTACTCCTGAAAAAATGATTAACCCTATTAAGAATAGAAGTAGACCTGTTTGTTTTATTATTTTCATCCTAAACTCTGCTGAAAATTCGCTTCCAGCTTTTCTTTTTTAATTGAATATTGGTGTTGTTTTCTTTGTTGAATTTTGCTACAATTTCTGATTCGTGAAGTTTATAGAATTCTGGGTCGAAGTTTGCATCTGCTAAATGTTCTAAAGTATAAGTTACAGACTGCTTTTCATTCAAAATTTTGTCAAAAAACTCATGACGCATTCGTATCCCTAATGTATTTATACCAAGGAATTCTTGCGTTTTTTTATCATAGTTAATTCGAATACATTTTTTACCACTCTCATGTTCCCAGTAAAAATGAGCTTCATTTTCTTTAGGTTGCGGCCATACCCAACCATAAGTTTGGTATTCAATATCAATAAATTTTGCTGAGTTAAACCAGTGCCCTGGTTTGTATTGAATTCGATTGCCACAAATAGTTTGTGCAACAGTTTCCCCCATCATTCTACCAGTGTACCAAACAGCTTCAATAGGACGACGTAAACCAATTGCTTCATGTTGTTCTGCACAATCTCCAATTGCATACACATCTTTGATATTGGTTTCTAAAAAACGATTGACTTTAACTCCTCTACCAAGTTCAATTTTCGAATCTTTTAAAAAGTCAATATTAGGAGAAACACCAGCAGTCAAACCAACAACATTACAAGGTATTTCTTCACCAGTCTCTTCAATAATTACAGATGTAACTTGCCCGTTTTTATCTGATTTTATTTCTTTTAGGTTTACACCTAAGCGTAAATCGATATGATTTTCTATAATTTCACGATTTATCATGGCAGATTCTCCCTTGGGTAACACTTTGTCCCAAAAACTATTTTCACGAACTAAAAAGGTAACAGGGATATTTCTGCTATGAAGCATTTCGGCAAGTTCAATTCCAATTAAACCTCCACCAACAATAACAGCTCTTTTACATACTTTGTTGTTTGGAGCATATTGTTCAAGAGCCTCTAAATCTTGTTTATGATACATTCCCATAACACCTTTTAAGTTTTGTCCAGGCCAACCAAACTTGTTAGGTTTAGAGCCAGTGGCTATAATTAACTTATCGTAAGACAGTTTTTCTCCAGTGCTAAAGGCTATTTCTTTTTCTGATGAATGTACTTTTGAAACAAACCCTTTTTTGAGATTGATTCTGTTTTTTTTCCAAAACCAAGATTCGTAAGGTTGTGTATGTTCAAATTTCATGTGTCCCATGTACACATACATTAAAGCTGTTCTTGAAAAGAACTCATCAGTTTCAGAAGAAATAAGGGTAATTTTTTTGTCTGATAATTTTCTGATATGCCTTGCGGCTGTAACTCCAGAAATTCCATTACCAATAATAACAACGTGCTCCATAAATGTTGATTTGCTGTTTAGGTCGTTGCTAAAGTTAAGAACTTAATAAAGGAATTGAATTTAGAATGATTTTAAATAAAAGAGCTTTGTAAGAGAAGTTTTTCTTAAGCGACTTAAGATCTATATAAAAAATTAACCTTATGAAACGACAATTAGCAAGCCTTACAGTTTTACTGTTTTTTGTAGTGCAACTTTCAAATGCTCAAGATGATAAAGCAGAAAAATCAAATATTCAAACATATACACCATCTAAGCTTTTAAATAATGGTCAGTGGGATATTAAATGGTTTAATAACCTATATACTGAAACAAAATTTGCAGATGCAGATGGTAACACCAAATCGAAAGCAAGAGAGAATTACTTTACTTCAACGTTGGAAGCTTTCACTGGAATTTCTAAAAATAACCGTATTAACGTAGGAGCAATTGTAGAGTTTCGTTCAAACACAATAGGAGGGCGTCAAGCATTATCAGTATTTAGTTTAGAAGATAACCCAAATTCTGAAAGAAAAGGAATTACATCAATTGCACCAGCTATTAAGTTTCAACCATTAAAAAATGTAGGAAACTTTTCCGTTCAATCAGCAATACATATTCCTTTGGTGAGTAATGAAACAGAAAATGGTGTCTTTTTAGATCAAACAGCATGGACTTTTCAGAATCGATTTTTTTACGATTATACTTTTTCTAGTGGAAAATGGCAGTTATTTACAGAGTTAAATACGGAGTACAATTTTGGTGATGAGGATAGCTTTGCGAACAATACTTTTTTGTTAACTCCTGGTGTTTTCTTTAGTTATTTTCCCAACGAAAAGTCTACCGTATTAGTGTTTTCTCAACATTCACAAAGATTTGGAGATTTTACACAAGATTATACAGCTTTAGGTTTGGGAGGAAAATATCAATTAACCAGTGTTTTAAACTTGGAGGTTTTGTACAGTAACTTTGTTAGAGGAAACAACAATGGGCTAGGACAAAGTTTTAATGTAGGATTAAGGGCATTATTTTAAAAATAGTAAATTAGAGGAGTAATGAAAACTCTAAAACTCCTTTTTATAATAAGTTGTGTTTTTTTGGTAAGCTCTCGTACGAGCCAATCAAAAAAGATAAACGGTGTTAGTTTTGTTGCTTCTTCAAAGAAGATAACAAGTAAACATATTAATGATGTAAAAAAGGTATCAGCAAATTATGTAACGTTGATGCCTTTTGCTTTTGTTAAAAGCTTGTCTTCTCCAAATGTAATTTATGACTCCAAAAAGCAATGGTTTGGAGAGACAAAAGAAGGTGTAAAACAATATGCCAAAGAGTTTCAACAAAGTAAAATAAAGATTATGTTGAAACCACAAATTTGGGTTTGGAATGGGGTGTATACAGGAACTATAAAAATGAAATCTGAAGATGAATGGAGAGAGTTAGAACAATCGTATGAAGATTTTATCCTCGTTTTTGCCAAAGTAGCAGAAGAAATTAATGCAGAAATTTTTTGTATTGGAACAGAATTGGAGCAGTTTGTAATAAACAGACCAGAATACTGGAAAAAACTCATTAAAAAAATTAGAAAGGTATACTCTGGAAAATTGACCTATGCAGCAAATTGGGACGAATTTAAGCGAGTAGACTTTTGGGAGGATTTAGACTTTATAGGAATTGATGCTTATTTTCCGTTAAGTGATCAAAAATCCCCAACTCTTAAAGATTTTGAAAAAGGTTGGCAACCTCACAAAAATGAAATTATTCAGGTTCAAAGTAAGTTTAATAAGCCTGTTTTATTTACCGAGTATGGGTACAGAAGTGTAAATTTTACTGGAAAAGAGCCATGGAAATCAGATAGAATAGAAGGAGATATCAATTTAGAAAACCAACAAAAAGCATTACAAGCTTTGTATAATCAATTTTGGAAAGAAGATTGGTTTGCTGGTGGTTTTGTTTGGAAATGGTTTCATAATCATAAAGAAGTTGGAGGGGAAGATAACAATAGGTTTACACCTCAAAACAAACCAGCAGAATTGACTATAAAAAAGATGTATGAAAATAGTAAATGAAAAATATAAAAATAAGTATCTATTTTTCTTGAAGACAATAATTCTTGCAACATTTTGGTTGTCTGTAAACTGTTATTCACAAGAAAAAAGTATAGAAAAAATTACTTTTTCAGGAGCTAAAAAAACGAAAGCACATGTTTTAAAGAAAATACTGAAATCAAAAGAAAATAAAGTGCTTGATTCAATGGTATTAAAAGAAGATATGATTCGTTTGAAGCGCTTACCAGCAATTTCTAATGCATATTTTAAAACAGTATTTTCTGAGGGTAAATGTAATGTTGTTGTAACTGTAGAAGAGAATTTTACAATAATTCCAGAAGTCAATTTTCATAAAACAATCAATCAAAGATTAGCCTACAGAATAGGAGTAGGTGAGTATAACTTTTTGGGGAGGAACATGACCCTTGGCGGGTTTTACCAATACAATGGTTTTGATTCTTATGGAATTAATTTTAGGGCTCCTACGTTATTTTCAGCAAAATGGGGAGTGTCATTAAATCATCAAAACTGGATAAGTGAAGAACCACTGTATTTTGGTAGTGAATCAGCCAATTATAAGTATCAGAATATTTCTTATGAAGCTTTGGCTTTATACCAACACAATTTTAAAAATCAGTTTCAGTTTGGAATTAATTTTTTTGAGGAAAAGTATAATTATTTAAGTGGAAGTACTTCATCGGATGTTCCTACTGAGTTAAATGTAGATAAAAAGCTACTGAAGCTAATTTATGTTTTTGATAATCTAGATTATAATTATCAATACATTAACGGAATAAAAAATGAGTTTCATGGACAGTATGTAACTTCTGAAAATGAATATCAGAATGATTTTTTAATTTTTTGGAATGACTTTTTTTACTTTAAAAGAATAGGTGAAAAAGGAAATTGGGCAAACAGATTGCGTTTTGGTTTGTCATCTAATGATGATACTCCATTTGCTCCATTTGCTTTAGATAATAATTTGAATTTACGAGGAGTTGGTATTTTAGTTGATCGAGGTACTGGAAGTATTGTTTGGAATACCGAATATAGGCATACGCTGTATGAAAAAAAATGGTTTGTTATTCAAAGTAATGTGTTTGTAGACGCTGGAACGTGGCGTAATCCAGGAGGAAGTTTTGATGATTTTATCAATAGTGATAATATGAAAGTTTATTCAGGTATAGGTTTACGTTTCATTAATAAAAAAATATTTAATGCAACTTTTAGAATTGATTATGGGCATGGGCTTACAAAGAATGGATCAAAAGGATTTGTGTTTGGTATAGGTCAATATTTTTAATCACAGATAGCCTAGAGTTTAATCTCGAATGAGTTGTTTATTTGCATAAAAAAAAACGAGGTTGTGAAATACAAACCTCGCTTTTTAAGCTATTCTTATTTAGAAAAACGTTTTATTTTTTCTTTGGGTGTACTAACTTCATTTCTTCAATTAAGTGTTTTGCTCCTGCATATTTATCTACAATAAATAATACATAGCGAACATCAACCATAATATTTCTACAAATTTCAGGATCGTAATTCATATCACTCATCGTTCCTTCCCATACACGGTCGAAGTTTAAACCAATTAAGTTTCCATGTGCATCAATAGCAGGACTACCAGAGTTACCACCTGTGGTATGATTGGTTCCTAAGAAACAAACAGGAACTTTTCCGTTTTTATCAGTGTATTGTCCAAAATCCTTAGCGTCGTATAAATCGCGTAACTTTTGAGGAACGTCAAATTCATAATCACCAGGAACGTATTTTTCAATAACACCATCTAAATAACTTACAGGATTGTAGTACACAGCATCTCTAGGAGAGTATCCACGAACTTGACCGTAAGTAACACGTAAAGTGCTATTAGCATCAGGAAAATAGCGTGCATTTGGTAATGCTTCCATTAATGCTTTCATGTATGTTTTTTGTAACGCTGTAATTGGCTGATTTTTCTGTTGAAACTCAGGATTGATTTTTGTGTAAAACTCTTCAATCATAGGCTTAGCATATTGGTAAGCAGCATCTTTGTTTAAGTTTTTTACCACCTTTTTAGCGTCTCCTTCTAATAATTGTAAAGCTTTATTTAAATCAGTAAAATTTGTTTTGTCATAAATAGAAGCATCTACATTAGTAGGATTGTATAAAGGCATTACATTTTTAAACACTCCTTTATCAACATTTACATCAAAGTTTTTATGAATTCCTTTAATTCGATTTACCAAAGAAGTTCTAGCTTCTTCAAACTTTTCAGGTTTATTTAAAGCTACTTGTTCTAACTGATACGCTCTAAAAGTCATTTGCATCAACTCGTTGGTAACTAAGAAAACTTCAATAAAGTTTCTTCTTTTAATATTAATATCAGCAAAGTCTGTATATAATTTTTCAAACTCAGGAAGAATATTTCCGTAGGTTTTTTCTAATCCTTTTTCTTTTAATGCTTTTTTGAAAGTAGCTTCAAAAGCTTGACGCTCTGCGATAGCATTACTCTTTTTAATTCCTAGATTTTCACCAATCCATTTTTTCCAAGCATTTGCAATACGTGCTTGTTTTGAAGCATATTTAATACGAACAGCATCACTAGCTTTCATTTGTGCATCAATTTCTTTTAATGCAGCTTCTCTAATAGCAATGTTACTCGGGTTAAACTCTTGTGTAATATGTTTAATAGCAACAGCTGGTAAATATTCATTAGTACGACCTGGGAAACCAAAAACCATAGTAAAATCACCTTCTTCAATTCCATCTAAAGAAACTGGTAAAAAGTGCTTTGGTTTGTAAGGAACGTTGTCTTTGCTGTATTTAGCAGGACGATTGTTTTTATCAGCATAAATTCTGAATAATGAAAAATCTCCTGTATGACGAGGGAAAACCCAGTTATCGGTATCACTACCAAATTTTCCAATACTACTTGGTGGTGCACCTACTAAACGAACGTCTTCAAATTTTTCTGTAACAAATAAGAAATATTGATTGCCTTTGTAAAATGGCTTTATTTTAACACCTTGCCATGTTTCTTTTTGTACTGTTTTTTGAATTTCGTTGATGTTTTTATCAATAGTCGATTGTTTTTCACGTTCAGTCATAGTATCAGTAACCCCATTCAATGCTTTGGTAGTTACATCATCAATACGAACAATAAATTCAACATATAGCCCTTTATTAGGTAATTCTTCTTTTTTATTCATCGCCCAAAAACCATCTTTTAGGTAATCATTTTCTAAAGATGAGTGAGATTGAATTTGCCCAAAACCACAGTGGTGATTGGTTAAAATTAATCCTTCAGGAGAAATCACTTCGCTAGTACAACCTCCGTTAAAATGCCCAATAGCATCTTTTAAACTTGAGTTATTTACATCATAAATGTCTTTAGCGGTAAGTTTACTTCCTAAAGAGGTCATTTCTTGTTCATTCATTCCTTCTAAAAGAGAAGGAATCCACATACCTCCTTGCTGTGCAGTAACTTGAACGACAATAAATAAGAATAGAATTTTTATATACTTCATCTGTTTATTTTTAAAAAGCTAAAGATACAAATTGGCAGCAAAACAGCTAATTGAAAGTATTAAGTAATAGGTTAAAAAAGACTTAAAATGTTATTTTTTTCCTATTGGATATATTTCTTGGTGAATAAAGTCTTTAGGGAATTTTTCATCCCCGTCAAAACCTAATTCAATATCACGCCCATTGTAAGGAATGTAGTCAGTTTTAAAAATGTAATCCCATATGCTTAGCGTAATTCCAAAGTTTACTCCCATTTTTCTGCCTTCAGGAAGCTCTTTTGCATGATGCCAAATATGCATTTTTGGATTGTTCAGAATATATTTTAACCAACCGTAATCCCAGTTAATATTGGCATGATTAAGATGACCAATAGTAATGTTGAAAAAATGAACAATAGCAACGTCTTGTGCTGTAAATCCGCCCATAATAGCAAGCGGAATATACTTCATAGAGTTATATACTACGGGTTCCATCCAATGGTAACGTAAGTGGGCAGCAAACCCCATTTGTTTTACGGAATGGTGCACTTTATGAAAGTTCCATAAAAATTCATATCGATGTAATAATGTATGAGTGAACCACTGTACAAAATCAATACTAATAAAAAATACTAAGAGTCTCGCCCAATAAGGAAATGTGTTGATGTCGAATAATTGAAAATTAGCAACCGATAATCCAACTAAACCTAAAATATCATTAAAAAACTGCTCTGCTGTATTTGATAAGGCAATAAGAACGATGAGGTTTAGTAAAAAGAAATTGAAAAACATGTAAAAAGTATCTAGCCAAAAATCTTTACGAAATAAAGGTTGGTTTTTGCGCCAAGGAAAGATAATTTCTAATCCCCAAACAATAAGAGAAATTATAATTAAACCATAAAAATAATTTTCCCATTGAATTTCAAACAAAACAGATTGTTTTAAGTAGTTCCAATAACCAGTGTAGGAGTTTTTTACGATTTCTAGGTATCTTTCCATAGGAGCTATAAATTTCAGCAATAAAAATAATGAATTAATGATTTATAATTTTAAATAAATCTCGTCCTTTCCATAGTCGTTCTTCTTGGGGCAAAATTTCCATATTGTCCCAAAAACCTGTAAGTAATGTTTGTGCATAAGCAGGAGGTAGCTGTTGTTCAGTCATTAATGTATTTGCTTTTTTATAATTATAAGAAAGAGTATGAAAAGAGTATGAAAAACCATTAGTGTCATTTAAAATGGCATACCAAACATGTGGTTTTGCATTGTTAGCAGGCATGCCAATAACTCCCGGGTTTAACCAAAGAAGCGAGTCTTTTTCATCTGTAAAAGGAAGTCCGGAATGTCCAGCAACAATTACATCGCAATTAGTTTCATTGAATGATGAAATTTTATTTTTCCATGGAGTAGATTTAAAAATAAATTCAGAAATATAATGGTATGAACCATGTACCATGAAAATCTTTTTATTTGCATAAGTAAAAGAGATATAATTGGGTAGGGTTTGCATCCAATTAATTGAAGCTTCCGAAAGTTGGTTTTGAGCAAAAGGATACCATGCTTTTGAAAAAACATCACAACGAGAACCTTCTGTAAAATCACAACCACAATTAACCTCTCTATTTCGTAACTGTTGTTCTACATTTCCAATAATACTATGTGCTCCCCAGTTTATAAAGGCTTGTACTGTTTCTTCTGGTTGTGCACAATAGCCAACAATATCACCTGTGCAAAAACAGTTTTCAGGTGCTATATTTTCCTTTTCAGCGACTTTAATTAAAGCTTCTAAAGCTTGTAGATTGCTGTAAACACCCCCAAACAAAAGTACTTTTCCTTTAACGTTTATGTATGTTGTTTTTGTATCCATAACGGAATTAAATAAAGAGTAAAACAAAGAATACTTCCCCAAACATTGCTCCAAAGTAAATTGGCATACTTGCCAGAAGTAAAAATTAACAAAGAAGGAAAGGCATCAAAAACTAATAAAAATCCAATGATAATACCAGTGCCTACAGATAAGTAGTAACTAATTTTAGGAGGTTTTAACTTCCATAATATAAAAACTGGAGCTAGTCCAATAACCATAGTACCGCTAATAGTGGTTGCTGATAAAATTGAAGCGTTTAAGAACACAGGAAGAGTTCCTATAATAGCAATGAGTAGCATTATTATTCTACCAAATGAAACAGAGGGGTTAATGTTTAAATCAATAGCAAAAAGCTTAGCTGTTGATGAAAATGTAGAATCTAAGGTAGATGCAGCTGAGGTAATCATAATAAAATTAACAACTAATAACATTCCAACACCTAAGGTTTTACTAAAAGCAACAGCTGCTTGACCATTAAGGCCATTGATTTTTCCAAAGATACCTACAAAACTAAATAAAACAATACATAAAAACCCAATAACAGTAGCCCAAAGAAAGCTTTTTAGGGTTGTTTTCGGATTACTTATAAAACCACGATCGGTTAACACTGGGTCGTGAAAAGGATAGCTAAACGATTGTAAAAAAGCAGCGATAGCTAAGTTTCCTCCTAAAGCCATCGTCCACTCACCAGAATTTGAAACGATTTCGTAATTTATACCTTTAGTAGAATAAATATTCCAAAGAATAATAGCCAAAAGTACAGAGAAAAATAACATTTGAATTGCATCGGTAAAAATACTACTACTCAAACCTCCTTTTAAAGCGTAAGTCAAGGTTAAAAGTGTAAAAACCACAATAGAAGTGTAGTATGAAGAGCTACCTACAGCTCCAAAATAAGAACCAATAACCATGGTGTTTGACCAAACTTCGTTAAATAGTCTAATGAGAATTAAAATTGAAAATACAAGAATAGCGGTATTACCAAATCGAATACCTAAAAAGTCATGAATGCTTTTAAAACCTCCTTTGGTACGTAGTTGATATATAATTATTCCAGCAACGGCAAACGAAAGGTAATACAGTGCATATGCAACCCCTCCTACAAGTCCAAATTGTAAGCCTAAATTAGCGGCATTGGTAATACTTTTAGCAAAAATCCAAGAGATGACTAAGCTACCTGTGAGTAATAATGTATTAGGTGCTTTTTTATTGTGTGTAGCTTTAAAGAAAGTTTGATTGGTTTGGGCAAAAGGTGCTAATATTAAAAATACTAAGCTGGTACTAAGTAGCAAACCCCATTGCCAAATGTATATTATTTCTTTCATTGGTTGTACATGTTCTGAGAAAATTTTAATTTCTTACTTTAGTTATTCCACCAAACACCAAAATTAATACTATTACCATTAGTAGCTTGAGCAGCTAATTCGTAATTTATCTTATTTAAAGAGGCTTCTTCTGCAGGATAGGGCATTCTTACAGGAATTAAATTGTTATTTAAACTTGCTGAAATAGGATTTAGATTAGGAAACCCAGTTCTACGATATTCTATCCACCCTTCATAGCCGTTAATAATATTAGCAATCCATTTTTGTGTAATAATTTGCTCAAGGGCTTTTGTGTCGTCAAAACTAGCAGTTGTTGTAAGGTAATCATTAGGTATGTTGGTGTTCCAGTAACTAAAGGCTTGTTCGGTAGCTAATTCGTATAGTAATTTGGCATCGTGGGTAATAAGACCTTTATGAGCTGCTTCTGCTAATAAAAAATTAGTTTCCCAAGCGGTCATATAATTGGCTTGCAAATTTCCGGCATGTTCTCTAAAAATGAAACCAGCTAATGAATAATCTCCCAATGAAATAGTGGTTTTTGAAGAGTCTATTCCGTTAATTAACCCGTTATAATTACTGGGAATATTACTAGAGGGCCTAAAAAAAGTTTGAATTCTAGGATCATTTAGCTCTTTTAAAATTTCTTCAATAGTTTTAGACATTACAAAGTTGTTAAAATCTCCTACTCGTAAACGTGCCATTCTAAAGTTATTAGGCTCTCCGTCTGTAAAATTAAAAACAGCATTTTGAGCATTGTTGGTAATGTAGTTGCCATCGGTTACAATTTCTTGAAGTTCTTTTCTTGTATCTTGTTTTGATGAAATACGGATAAGTGCTTTTATTCGTAATGAGTTGGCAAATAAAATCCAGCTATCTAGATTTCCGTTGTATAAAACATCGCCCGTTAGCGGTAAATTACCCGTGTAATTTTTAATTGCTATTATTCCCTTTTTTAAACTATCTAAAATACCTCCATCTGCTAAGTAAATAGCTTCTTGTGTGTCGTATTTGGGAGTAACAGTTTTGTTATCTCCATTAAAAGCATCACTATAGGGAACATCTCCAAAAAGATCTGTCAAAGCCATAGCCATATATGCCTTAAAAATTAAAGCAGGGCCTTCATACACTTTAAATGTTGGATTATTTTTGGCTTTGTTTAGGATAATTTCATTGTCTCTTAGATTAGTGTAAAATACAGGCCATGGATTCCCACCTAATTGTGGTGATTTTAAAGCATGACGATCAAATAAATTAAAATCTAAAGCAGTAAGTTGCTGACTTAATAAATTACCTGCAACAAAACCTTCATACGACATTGCCTCTCCATAATTGTAAATAACTTTACGAAATAATAAACTGAGTTCTACATCAACAGGAAAGTTGGGATTTGTATTTATTTTTTCAAAATCACTAGTACAACTTGTTATAAGTGCTAATAGGAAGAGAGATATGTAATTTTTCATGATATTGTTTTTTAGAAGTTTACACCTAGTTTAAATCCGAAGCTTTTGGTGGTAGCATACGACATATCCTCTACACCACTAACAATTCTATTTCCCTGCACTGCTAGTTGCTCTGGATCAAAATGAGGAATGTTACTAATTGCAAATACATTTTTACCTATAAAAGAAAGAGTTACATCAGCTCCATTTTTAACGAAACCAAAGGCATTGTTTTTTAAATTGAAGGTATAACTGAAGGCAAATTGTCGTAACTTTAAATAAGAGGCGTCATAGACATTGTTTTCTTCATGATTTCTGTCGTAAAATTGTCTGTAATAACTTTCGGGAGTTATTGCAGTTGTATTTGGGGTGTATATTGGGTTTTCTGGAGTACCAGTATTTACAACCCCTTGTGCAATAATACCCGATGTTGGTCGGTAAGTTGTTTCTTTTAACTGACCAGCAACTCCTGCTAAAGCTAAGGTTCTTGAAACTAATTCTCCCCCTTGTCGCCAATCAAAAAGGAAGTTTAAATTCCAGTTTTTGTACGAAAAACTATTGTTGAGTCCCATTGTAAAGTCAGGATTGTAATTTCCTAGTTTTTTAAGTGTAGGGTCTGCAATAAAATTTCCTTCTGATGTTAAGACAAAATCACCTTTTTCATTTTTTAAGTAACCAGTTCCGTAAAAATCACCGATGCGTCCGCCTTCTTCTACTTGAAACCAAACTGTTTGATCTGGATTGTTGTATACTCTTGAATACGCCAATGTAATTCGTCCACTGTTTTGAGGTAACGATTCAATGGTGGCAACATTTTTACTAAAGTTCACAGTAGTATTCCATTTGAAGTTATTGGTTTTAAAAGGAGTGGCATTTATAACAAGCTCTACCCCTTCAGAACGTACTTTTCCGCCATTAACTACTTGTTGTTTAAAACCTGATGAAATAGGAATTGGAAGTGATAAAATTTGATCTTTGGTAAGTGCGTTGTAATAAGTAATATCAAAAGTTAAGCGATCATTAAAAAAACGAAGATCAGCCCCTATTTCAAAAGAAGTTGTTTTTTCTGGGCGTAAGTTAGGATTGGCAATAAAATTTTGACTTGTAAATGCTGGTTGTGAATGTACATTTGTTGTGGGTATAAAAGTTCTTGAGGTTTGATATGGATTGGTGTCGTTACCAACCTGAGCAATGCTCGCACGAATTTTAGCAAATGAAACCGTTGTAGGAAGGGGGAATAATTTGCTTAAAATGACGCTGGTAGAAACTGAAGGATAAAAGAAAGAAGTATTAGTGGTGGTAATTGGAGTAGCAAGCGCGCTAGACCAATCATTTCTACCTGTAATGTCTAAAAAGAAAATATTTTTATACCCTAATTTTATTAAGCCATATAAACTGTTGATTCTTTTTTCTGATGAAAAATCAAAAGTTTCAATAGGAGAAGCGGCGTTGTTAAAGCTAAAAATACCAGGTTGTGCTAATTGCGTAGTTTGTGTTTGTTGTGTACTAGCTCTTTGATCAAGGCGATTTCCTCCTAAGGAAATGTCAAGAGTAACATTATCAACTTTTGGGGTATAATTAATTAAAAAATCGGTGTTAATTTCTCTATAGGTTACTTTGTGTTCAGCATATGCACCATTCCTAAACCGATTGGAACTAAAGTTTCTTAAAAAACGCCTGTTTTCACTAGAGTAATCCATTCCTGTTCTTAGTGTTAGGTTTAGGTTGTTGGTAATTTGTTGTTTTGCTGAAATATTACCAAAAACACGGTCTCTGTTAAATTCATTTCTATTTTCGTGTAATATGAAATATGGGTTGTCAAAAAAAGTATAGTTGAACGAATATTGTTGTTTACCCTCCAATCCTGGTTGCCAATAATTTTTTAAACTGTTAATGTTTAACGATCGAGGCCCCCAAGCTACTAATGAATAATTTACGTTTTCAGATCCGTATCCATTAGAAGGTCTGTTATCACTATTGCTATTTACATAATTAACATGCGAAGTAATGGTAGTGTTTTTTGAAGGGATGAATTGCAAATTAGTAGCAATTGTTTTACGATGTAAATTAACACCTGGTATAATTGATTCACTGTTAACATCGGTCAATGACAAACGATAATTCCCTTTGTTAAATCCCGATGCTATGGCAATATTATTAATCGTTGTAATACCTGTTTTATAAAAATTTATTAAGTTGTTAGGGTGTGCTATAAATGGAGTGGGGGTGATAGGAAATCCATTGTACAAAGCAGTATCACCTCCTCTAACAGTAGTGCCATCGGGTAGAGATACTGGACTGTCAAATTGAGGAATTAAAGTACCTTGGTTTAATCTTGGTCCCCAACTGTAGGAAATATTGTCGTTAGTTCCTCCACTTAACCCATTAACAAATTCAAAACGTCCAGAATTTCCTTGTCCGTATTCGTTTTGAAACTGAGGGAGTTGGAAAGCTGTGTCAATAAATAAAGAAGAATTAACACTCATTTGAAAAGCATTGCTTCCTTTTTTTGTGTTGATGATAATAACTCCATTAGAAGCTCTAGTACCATATAAAGCAGCAGCACTAGCTCCTTTTAATACAGAAACAGAGGCAATATCATCGGTGTTCACTTCCATAGCACCGTTACCAAAATCAGCTTCTTGAAAACCTGCAGCTGCCTCATTAGTATTATTAAAAATAGTATTATTGTTTATGGGGGTACCGTCTACAATAAAAAGTGGATTGTTATTGGTGAAAGATTGTTCGCCTCGTATAACGATTTTTGAAGATGAGCCAACGCCAGTAGCCCCACCACTGGTAATGTTAACACCCGCTAATTTTCCTGATAAATTATCTAAAAAATTTACCGATTTAACTTCTGAAATATCTTTCTGTTGGATGCTTTGAATAGCATATCCTAGCTCTTTAGACTCTCTTTTTTTATTTAAAGCAGTAATAATTATTTCGTCTAACCCTGTATTTTCTTCTTGTAAATAAATAGATATACTCTTTTGATTCCCAACTTTAATTTCTGCTGTTTTATAGCCTATAGAAGAAAAAATTAGTATATCGTTTTTGCTCTTTATTTTTAAAGAGTAATTGCCACTATTATCTGTAACTGTTCCTTTCGTGGTGTTTTTGATAGTTACGTTAACAAAAGGAATGGGAGTTCCATTGTTTTTTGAGGTTACTTTTCCTCTAATGGTATATTGAGCATTCGCAAAGGTGGTTAGGCATAATAACAACCCCAGTAAGATTTGTTTCATGTATTTTATAAATTTTGTTTCATATTGAGAATCATCAAAGAGTAAATAAAAAGCAAAGCATTTTACTACTAAATGAATGATTGTTATGATATTGTTGCACTTAAGAAAAAATGGAAGTTCTTTGTGAAGTTGTAGGAGAACCTTTGTTGTAAAGTACTGAGGTGTATTGATATCTGTATGTGTATGAGGTGTTGTAAAAACTTTTTCTCAATAAGAGAAGTATCTTATTAATTAGATATTTTAGGAAACTGTTCGTTGAATAACGATTTAAAAAATAGATTAAATCGTTTTCTGAATCAATATCTTTTAAGTATGCGAGTTGTGATACAGAATGTTCGTTTTTTTCAAGTATTTTTTTTAGCGTACTAAATAAATCGGGAGTTTTCCAAGGAAGTGTTGCAAAACTTTTCTTGTTAAAATGTTTTTGATTAATGGCGAGTAAATAAATGCCTCCATCTATTGAAGGACCTAAAACAGGAAGGTCGTTTTGAAGATGGTCAATAGCCTTTTGTAAGTGGGAAGCGTTTAAATTTGGACTGTCATTTCCTACAACAATTATGTTATGAAACCCTTTGGCAAAAGTGTTTTCTATAGCGTTTGTAAAACGCTGACCAAAAGTAGCTCCTATTTGGTGAGTTTCATTACAAATACATATTTGAGCGTTTGTTTTTGAAGCTTCAAAAACAATCTTTTTATTTAAATAGTCAAATAACTGTTCCCCTTTTTCTAAAAACTTATTTTCAGACTCTCTTTTAGAAGAGTTTGCAAAAATAAGAATAGCTATATTGGGTTGTTTTGACATTTATGGACTTTCCATTAATTAGAATAAAATGGAAAAGTCGAAAGAAATATATTTGCATTACAAAAAAAAGCCGCTAATTTAATTAGCGGCTTTTTAAAGCAAGTAGGCTATTTATTTTTTATTAGCTTCTTTAATATATTTTTCTAAAGCCATAGTCATTGAAGGTGTTTCTGGTGTCGGAGCAGCAATATCTACACGTAAACCTCTATCTTCAACAGCTTTAATAGTAGTGTTTCCAAAAACAGCTATTCGAGTATTGTTTTGTTTGAAATCAGGAAAGTTTTCAAATAAACTATCAATCCCTGATGGACTAAAGAATACCAAAATATCATAAAAAACATTTTCTAAATCAGATAAGTCACTGACTACAGTTCTATATAAATCCGCACGTTTCCAGTTAACTCCCAATTTATCTAATTCTTCAGGAATTAAAGATTTTAATTTATCAGAAGAAGGAAGTAAAAACTTCTCGTCTTTATGTTTCTTGATTAATTTAGTTAACTCAGGAAATGTTCTATTACCAACATAAATTTTACGTTTACGGTACACAACGTATTTCTGTAAATAATAGGCTACAGCTTCAGATTGACAGAAGTACTTCATATCATCAGGGACAGTAAAACGCATTTCTTCAGCGATTCTAAAAAAATGATCAACAGCATTTCTACTGGTAAGTATAATGGCTGTGTAATTGTTTAAATCAACTTTTTGAGCTCTTACTTCCTTTACAGGTATTCCCTCGACATGAATAAACGATCGAAAGTCAACCTTAACCTTTTGCTTTTCTGCCAAGTCAAAATATGGCGATGTTTCTGTTTTTGGTTTTGGTTGAGAGACTAAAATAGTTTTAACTTTCATAAACTTTCTCTTTATTACGTAGTTGTTGTTTTATAAAGAATTAATAGCGGTGCTATTTCAAGGGTGCAAAAGTACAAAATAAAATAAAACAACTTACTAATTACAAGTTTTTTATTATTTGTTAAAATTAAAAAGACCCTAAAAACAAGCAAGATACAGAAAGAATAAATTAAGAAAAGTTTATTTGTAAAAGTGTATTGATACAGTATGATAATGGGAAATAACCAAATGCTAAGAACATATAAATAACCCGATTTTGTATATAAAAAATAGCTTACGGTTTTAGATAAACCAAGAATATTTGCCAATGCATAATCTAAAAAAAAACGAACAGAAAAATATACAGAAACAAACAAGAAGAGTCCTAAAAAAGCTAGAAAACTATGAGAATATATTTCTGATACTAAAGTGAAAAATAAAAATAAAGAAATAACAATTATAGAAAAAGAAAACAGTAACAATTTAAAAGGTGTGAAAAAAGAAACACCTTCTTCCATTCTTTTATGAAAAAAACCAGGAGTTACAAAAGCAATAGTATATCCATATAACTTAGTAGGTTTTAGTAGCTTCATCATAGCCAATAATACAATAGCTAGTATGATAACTAAAGTAATCCAATTATCATTATATACAACTCTTTCTATTGCTTTCAATTGTTTTTATACTTTTTTAATTAACACAAAATTAGTAATAAATAAATGTATCTTTGCCCAGATTTATATGAAAATTACATGAAGTCAGACGCTTTAATCATAATTCCTACGTATAATGAAAAAGAAAACATTGAAGCTATTATTCGAGCAGCCTTTAGTCAAGAAAAGGTGTTTCATGTGTTGGTTGTAGATGATAGTTCCCCTGATGGAACTGCAATAATTGTAGAAAAGTTACAAAAAGAATTTCCTAATCAGCTTTTTATTGAAAAAAGAAAAGGGAAAAGTGGATTGGGAACTGCGTATATTCATGGTTTTAAATGGGCAATTTCTAAAAAATACAATTATATTATAGAAATGGATGCTGATTTTTCACATAATCCAAAAGATCTTATCAAATTATACAATGAATGTGTTAATAATGGAGCAGATGTAGCTATTGGTTCAAGATATTCAGTAGGGGTAAATGTTGTTAATTGGCCAATGAGCAGAGTGTTATTGTCTTATTTTGCATCAAAATACGTACGGTTAATAACCAGAATGCCTATTCATGATACGACAGCTGGTTTTGTATGCTATAAAAGAAAAGTTTTAGAGACAATTAAGTTAGATAAAGTTAAATTTGTAGGATATGCTTTTCAAATTGAAATGAAATACAAGGCATGGAAGCACAAATTCAATATCAAAGAAGTCTCAGTTATTTTTACTGATAGAGTCTTAGGAAAGTCTAAATTAAGTAAAGGCATAATCAAAGAAGCTGTTTTTGGAGTGATAAAAATGAGAATTAACGGATTACCGAAATAGGAGAATGACCACAATTACGACAAGAGAAGCAAAAAAAGAAGATTTAGAAATCTTGTTAGGGTTTGAACAGGGTGTAATAGAAGCTGAAAGACCTTTTGATTCATCACTGAAGGAAGGAAAAATTAGTTACTATAATCTGAAAGAAATGATTTTTGCTGACAATGTACATTTAATTGTGGCAGTATCTGGAGATGAAATTGTGGGGTCAGGTTATCTCAGAATAGAAAAATCTAGAAGTTATCGTAAAAATGAACATAATGGATATATTGGTTTTATATATGTAAAACCTAATTTTAGAGGTAAAAAAATAAGTGCTTTAATTTTGAATTCGTTAAAAAATTGGGCAAAAAGCAAAGAAATACGAGAGTTAAGACTTGATGTTTACAACGACAATTTATCAGCAATAAAGGCGTACGAACGCTTTGGTTTTAACAAAAGTTTGATTAACATGAAAATGGAAATTTAGTAGAAAATGAAACAATCATATTTAATTAAAAACGCACAAATCGTTAACGAAAACAAGGTTTTTAAAGGCGATGTTTTAATAGAAGGAGAATTTATTAAGGAAATAGGAGAAAACATAATTCCTACAGGTGATGTATTAATGGTAGATGCAGAAGGAAAGTTTTTAATTCCTGGTATGATTGACGATCAAGTACATTTTCGTGAGCCAGGTTTAACACACAAAGCAAATATAGCTACAGAAAGTAAGGCAGCAATTGCAGGAGGAATTACTTCTTTTATTGAAATGCCAAATACAGTACCTCAAGCAACAACTCAAGAATTATTAGCAGACAAGTTTGAAATTGCAAGTAAAACATCGTATGCTAACTATTCGTTTATGTTTGGTGGAACTAATGACAACTTAGAAGAATTGTTAAAAACGAATCCAAAAGACGTTGCGGGAATTAAACTATTCTTAGGCTCTTCAACAGGAAACATGTTAGTTGATAATGAAGAAGTATTAGAAAAAATATTTTCATCAACTAAGATGTTAATTTCTGTGCATTGTGAAGATGAAGCAACCATTAGGAAAAATACAGAAGAGTACAAAGCAAAATATGGTGATGATATTCCTATAAAATACCATCCGTTAATTCGTAGTGAAGAAGCTTGTTATTTATCATCTTCAAAAGCAATTGAATTAGCAAAGAAAACAGGAGCACGTTTACATATTTTCCACTTATCTACAGAAAAAGAAACGCACTTATTTCGAAATGATATTCCGTTAGAGGAAAAACAAATTACGGCAGAGGTTTGTGTACATCACTTATGGTTTACCGATGCAGATTATGATAAAAAAGGAACACACATTAAGTGGAATCCTGCTGTGAAAACACAAAAAGATAAAGATGGATTATGGAAGGCGTTGTTAGATGATAGGATTGATATAATTGCAACCGACCATGCACCGCATACCTTAGAAGAAAAGGATAATATGTATACAAAGGCACCTAGTGGAGGTCCATTAGTACAGCATGCAGTTCCAGCTATTCTAGAAAAGGTGAAAGAAGGAGTACTGTCAATAGAAAAAGCAGTAGAAAAGATGAGCCACAATCCAGCGAAAATCTTCAAAGTTGAAAAAAGAGGATTTATAAAAGAAGGTTTTTATGCTGACTTGGTTTTAATTGATGCAGATAAGAAATGGACTGTTGATAAAGAAAATGTGTTATATAAATGCGGATGGTCTCCGTTTGAAGGTGTTGAGTTTTCAAATCAAATAACACACACTTTTGTAAATGGTAACTTAATGTATAACGAGGGAATTTTTAACGAAGAAATTAAAGGGAAACGATTATTATTTAACAGATAAATGAAGTCTTTTTTTTACATATGTATTGGTTTGTTTTTGGTGTCGTGTACAAGTAATACGATATACAAAAAGCCTGATAATTTAATTCCGAAAGATTCTATGATTTCGTTACTAACCGATATGTATATTGCTTCTTCTGCCAAAAATCAAAAAAATAAGTTTTTAAAGAGAGAAAAAAACTATATGTTTTTGGTATACGAAAAGTATAGAATTGACAGTGCTCGCTTTGATGCTAGTAATATATATTACACTTCTATGGTTGATGAGTATACTGAAATTTTAAATAAAGTAAAAAAGAACATTGATTCATTAGACGTTTTATATAGAAAAAAGCAAGAGGTTCAAGATTCAATAAAAGGAATTAAAAAGGAAGGAAAATTAAAAAGAGATACAATTTTAGATAAAGAACTATTATTGAATGATCTTCCTAAAGAATTAATAAAAAGAGAAGATAGAGAGTTTGAAAAAAAGGACTTAAAGAAAATTAAGTAACTTACCTTTTAAACTCTTTAGAAACTCTAGTAATTACATCATTCACTGATTCAAAATCAAAATTAAGTTGTTCTATAATTTTTTTAGCAGTATAGAACGATTTGTTGTGAGCAGATTTTGCAGAGTTCTTAGTTAGTAAAGGCTCCTTACCAGTAAGCTTTGTTAAAAACCAGTCAATTTTCCAAAATATTGAAGTAGCAATCTGTCCTACTTTTTTAGAGGGTCTCTTTTTATTTAGGTTATCAGCAATACTAAATAAAACATCTTTAAACGATTTGTTTTCTGAAACAAGAATAAAACGTTCATTTTTTATGTTAGAATTCATTAGATCTATCATAGCCTTCACCACATCATTTACTCCAACAAAACCAGTAACACCTTCAGTATAAAAGTTTAATCCATTACTTATTTGGGTAAACATCTTACCAGAGCCTTCATTCCAAAAACCTCCTCCTAAAATTACACCAGGATTCACAATTACTACACTTAAATCTTCTTGGCTACCTCTCCAAACTTCCATTTCAGCACCATACTTGGTAATTGCATACCCATGATTTTCATCAGTATCAAGCCATTCGTTTTCTTCGTTAATTGGTTTTCCATTAATAGCGTTACCAACAGCAGCGATAGAGCTTACAAAACAAAACTTATCAACATTCGCATCAATAGCAAAGTTGATTAAGTTGGCAGTTCCTTCAATGTTTACCTGACGCATTTTTCTATAATCTTTTGGGTTAAAAGAAACCAATGCAGCACAATGATAAACCTGTGTGATGTTATCAAATACAGGTTCTAGGGAAGGAATATCAGTAATGTCAGCTTGTATCCATTCGATTTTAGAAAAATACTGTTGCACATCGTTTGTGTAAAAAGAAAAGATTTTTTTTACATGCTCACGCTTTTCTTCAGTTCTAAAAATAGCTCGAATCTTGTCGTTTTTTTGGCTTAAATGATATAATAAATGTGAGCCTACTAAACCTGTTCCTCCTGTAACTAAAATCATAAAGCGAATTTAGTTTATTTTGGTTGATAAACTTATCTTTGCTTCTTTAAAAATAGAATAAAATGACCAAGAATTTAGTAGAAGAATTACAATGGCGTGGAATGATTCACGACATTATGCCAGGAACCGAAGAACAACTTCAAAAAGAAATGACGTCGGTTTATATTGGCTTTGATCCAACTGCAGATTCGTTACACATTGGTAGTTTAGTTCCAATTATTTTACTAGTTCACATTGAAAAAGCAGGGCATCAGCCAGTAGCTTTAGTAGGAGGTGCAACAGGTATGATCGGTGATCCAACAGGAAAATCAGATGAGCGTAATTTATTAAATGAAGAGGCTTTAGCTAAAAACGTAGCAGGTTTAAAAAGAACATTAGGTCGCTTTTTATACTTTGATAACGGAGCTAAAAATTCTCCTTTATTAGTAAACAATTACGATTGGATGAAGGACTTTTCATTTATCGAATTTGTACGTGATGTTGGTAAGAGAATCACTGTGAACTACATGATGGCAAAAGATTCTGTAAAAAAACGTATTACAGGAGAAGCGGGTAACGGGATGAGTTTTACAGAGTTTACGTATCAATTAATTCAAGGGTATGATTTCTATCACTTATATAAAACCTTAAACTGTAAATTACAAATGGGAGGTTCTGACCAATGGGGTAATATTACCACAGGTACTGAACTAGTCCGTAGAATGACACCAGGAGAGGATGCAAAAGCATTTGCAGCTACTTGCCCATTAATAACAAAAGCTGACGGTTCTAAATTTGGAAAGTCTGAAGGAGGAAATGTTTGGTTAGATGCAGATAAAACGTCAGTTTACAAGTTTTACCAATTTTGGCTAAATACTTCGGATGAAGATGCTGAAAAGTATATTAAAATATTTACGTTTTTAGATAAAGAAATTATTGATGCTTTAATTGCTGAACATAAAGAAGCACCACACCAAAGAGCATTACAAAAGAAGTTAGCTGAAGAAGTAACAATTTTCGTACATTCTAAAGAAGAGTTAGATAAAGCGATTGCTGCTTCAAATATTTTATTTGGAAAGTCAACAGCTGACGACTTAAAGAATTTAGATGAACAAACCTTTTTAGATGTGTTTGATGGTGTACCGCAAGCTGAGGTAACATCGGAAGACATAGCTGAAGGCTTAGATATGATTGCAGCCTTAGCCGCTAAAACTGGATTCTTAAAATCAAACGGTGATGCAAGAAGAGCTTTAAAAGAGAATTCAATATCAGTAAATAAAGAAAAAGTAAGTGAAGACTTTGTTATCACTTCAAAAGACCTTATTGCTGATAAATACGTGTTATTACAAAGAGGTAAGAAAAATTACTTTTTATTAAAGGTAGTATAAAGAAAATCGTAGGCAAAAACTAAAAAAGCCCTTAAAAGAAATTTCTTTTAAGGGCTTTTGTTTATAATATATAAACAAACGTGAGAAAATAGTTATTAATTACGAAACTGCTTTTAAATCAAATGTTAAAGGGCACCTTTTACAATTAACACCTTTCTTTTGATATTTGTTACAGCATTTACTTTTAGGCTTAATACAATTACTTGTACATGCGGAGCTGCAAAAAGTAACTTTTTCTAGTCTCTTAATAGAAGTTTTAGAGGTAACTTTCTTGGTTTCAGTATAAAAAACAATCATTATTCTTCAATAAAATCTTTGCAAAGATAAGTTTTTTATTTAGAACAAATTAAAATAAAACAAAAAACATGTATTTTTATTATTGATTATAAGTAGGGATAATCGTATCTTTGCGTGAGAAAAAAGTCCTTTTTTTGATAAAAAAACTAAGCATATATTTTTTTGTTGCACTCTACATGATAGCCATGTTGCGCCCAATAGCTCCTTTTGTTGAGTATGCAATAAATTATGATTATATATCAAAAGTTTTATGTATTAATAAAGATAAGCCAGAATTAAACTGTAACGGTAAGTGTCAGTTAATGATGGAGCTTGAAAAACAACAAGACGACGACTTTAAATCGCTACGAATCTCGATGGAAGAATATCCTATTGGGTTTGTTTCTATTCTTAATATAAATTTAGAAGAAAAACAGTTTGTAAAAGAGAAAGGAACATTTTCTTATAAAAAAAACTATCACTACTTATTTAATAAAGAAGTATTTCATCCTCCTATTATTTAATCTTCATAATTGGCTAAAATTACTACTAATTGGTTACAAATAACGTAATCAAAAGAGTAGACTATTGTAAAATAAAAACAAGATTAAAACACAATTTACAGGCAAAAACTTTAATGATGCTCAGCATTGTTAAAGAAGTACTGTAGTATATAAAAATTAAAAGATGAAAAAAATATTAGCTATCATAGCTTTTGCTATGGTGTTCACTTCATGTAGTGACGATGAAATAATTAATGATAAATTAGAAGGAAAAAACGAAGTAGTAATAGAATTCGATAACGGTTTTGCTGAAGACAAGCTTTTATTAGGGACTTCAACATACACGAACGGAAATGGAGAAGTATTAACTGTAAATTCTTTCGATTATATCGTAAGTAACTTTGTGCTTGTAACAGAAGAAGGAGAAGAATTTGTATACCCTAAAGAAGAAAGTTACTTTATAATTAGTGAAGGAGGAGGAGACAAACCTAAGAAAATTCAAATATCACTTAAAGACGTACCAGCAGGAAAGTATACAAAAGTTAAATTCGGAATTGGTGTAGATCAAGAACGATTTAAAGAAGGACAAGCTGTTCAGCAAGACTTTTGGACTTTAGCAGAAAAATACAATTTAACTTGGAGTTGGCAAGCGGGTTATAAGTTTGTGGTTTTAGAAGGAAATTACAAAGAAAACACTACTAGTGATGAAAAACAATATATGCTTCATATTGCAAGTAGAGGAACAACAGTAGATTTATATAAGGAAGTAGAATTACCTATGGATGCTGCTATTGTGAGTAAAGAACAATCACCACAGTTGCATATTAAAGTAGATGCCAATACAATGTTAGATGGTAAATCTAAAATTAAACTTTCAGAAGGTGCAACTATTATGGGGGGAGATAAAGCAGCTACCATAGCAGAAAACTATACTGAGATGTTCATGGTTCACCATGTACATCATACAAACCATCATTAATTAACACATCTAATCAAAAAGAATAGGGTGAAAGTTCACTCTATTCTTTTAAGTGTAATAGGCTAATTGAAAAAAATTAGCTATTAATACCGTATGTAATGAAAAAAATAATGATTGTCTTGCTAGTATGTTCTTTTTTTAGTTGTAAGCAGGAAGATGTGTATACTAATGTTGAATTAGCTTTTGAACAACCGAGCAACTTTCCTGAACCTCATTATAATTTAAGCTCAAACCCAATTACAGAAAAGGGATTTGAGTTAGGGAAAAAGCTTTTTTATGAAGGAAAACTATCGTCAGACGGAGTAGTTTCTTGTGCTTTTTGTCATCAGCAAAAGTTTGCGTTTACACACCATGGACATCAATTAAGTCACGGTGTAGAAGATAGAGTAGGGACTAGAAATACGCCTCCAATTCAAAATATGGCTTTCCAAAAACAGTTTTCATGGGATGGAGCTGCTTTTCACTTAGATATATTTCCAATAATACCAATTACCAATCCCGTTGAAATGGACGAAACAGTAACCAATATTTTGGAAAAACTACAACAAGATGCAGCTTACCGAAAGTTGTTTAGTCAAGCTTTTGAAGATGGAGAAATCAATGCTGACAACACGTTTAAGGCGATGTCTCAATTTATGTTAATGATGGTTTCAGCCAATTCAAAGTACGATAAATATGTTCGAGTGGAAAAAGGAGGAGAGTTTTCTGAGCAAGAAAAAAAAGGATTAGAGCTTTTTAAATCAAAATGTGCTTCTTGTCATACATCTGACTTGTTTACAGATGATGCTTTTAGAAATAATGGTTTACCAATAAACCCAGAAATTAACGATTTAGGAAGAATGACGGTTACCTTATTAGAAGAAGATAAATACAAGTTTAAAGTGCCTAGTCTAAGAAATATTGAACTTACTGCTCCGTATATGCATGACGGTCGATTTGGGTCTTTAAAATCGGTATTGAATTTTTATGCAACAGGAGTTCAAGAAACCCAAAACCTAGATCCAATTCTTAAAAATGAGAATGGAACAATCGGAATAGCATTAAACGAGCAAGAAAAAGAAAACATTATAGCCTTTTTAAAAACATTAACAGATGAAGAATTTATCACAGATAAAAGATTTGCCGAATAAAGTACTACTCATATTAGTATTATTAATTTCAGGACAAATACAAGCGGACACATTCCCTAAGCGATATGAGCTATTTTTAGACTGCGATGCTTGTGGTTGTAGTAACAGCGGAGGTAGTTTAGGAATGGGAGGAATAATAGATAATAATTTTGTTGGTGTACGTTATTTACACCAAAAATACCAATCAAAAGATGGGATTTTTAACAACTCTCCAATTATAAATGAGTATTTTAATACAGTACAAGTTTGGTCTCGAATTCCAATTATTAAAGAGTATTTAGAAGCCCAAATTTTTATTCCTTTTCATTTTCATTCAAGAGACTATGTTGATAAAACAACAGCTATTGAAGGTTTAGGAGATATATCTTTTTTAATTAATTATACTGTTTTAAATAAAAATACAGGAAGTTATAAAGAAGAAAAAGATAAGGTTATATCTTCTAATCATTTATTAAAAGTTGGTGGAGGGTTAAAGTTACCAACAGGAACTTACAACGAAGCAATTAATAATTCAATAAACCCTAGTTTTCAATTAGGAACAGGAAGTGTTGATGTAATAACGAACCTTCAGTACGTATTTAAGAGAAATAATTTTGGAGTTACAAATTATCTTAATTATTACATAAAAACTACAAATAAAGAAGAATATCGATTTGGAAATCAATTTAATTTCAATAGTACTTTCTTTTATGCTTTTAAAGATAGTAAGCAAAATAGTTTTGTGCCTTCAATAGGAGTTTCAGGAGAATTCTATGAAAGTAATAAAATGATTGGATTAAAAGTTAAAAATACTGAAGGTCATGCATTGTTTTCTAGCTTAGGTGCCGAGTATAATGCAAAAAAATTAACAGTAGGAGCCTTAGCAATGTATCCAATACAGCAAAATTTAGCACAAGGAACTATAGAAGTAGAATATAGAACATCTATTTACTTGAATTACAATTTTTAAGAAAATTATTCTTTGCTTGTTTAGAGTCAAAAAATAGGATTGTTTTAAAAAAAGAGTGAATTTTACGTAAGGATTCTTAAATTTGATGACAAAACCCTCAATTAATAATTAAAAATAAGAACATGAAAAAATCAATTTTATCAATTATCGTGCTCGCTGTAGCTCTAGTTTTTTCAAACGAAGTAACAGCTCAAAAATTTGCGAATTTAGATAAAAGTCCAATGGATGCAGCTGCTTTTCCTAGTAGTTATAGAATTTCAGATAAAAAAGTAAAAGTTGTTTATAGCCGTCCACAATTAAAAGGAAGATCGTTAGCAAAACTAGCTCCTATGGGAAAAGTATGGAGAACAGGAGCGAATGAAGCAGCTGAAATTACATTTTATAAAGATATAACCTTTGGAGGTAAAAAAGTAAAAGCAGGAACCTATACCTTATTTACAATTCCAGGGGAAAAAGAATGGACTCTTATTTTAAATACAGCTAAAAATGTTTGGGGGTCTTACTTTTATAACGAAAGTGAAGATGTAGCTAGAGTTACTGCTCCTACTTCTAAGTCGGACGAAACAATTGAAGCTTTTTCAATTGTTTTTGAAGGAGAAGATGATACATTTAACATGTACATTGGTTGGGACAACGTTATTGTTACTGTTCCTATAAAAGGATAAGCAAAAGAAATTTCAGAAATAAGAAAAGCATAACTAATTTGGTTATGCTTTTTTTGTTTAAAATAATCTAAGAAATATTATTGCTCTAGTTTGTATTTTAGCTCAATATCTGGATGCATTTGGTAAGTGTAAACAATTGAATTAAATAGGAAAGGATGTTCAATTCCCATTTCAAGAGGAATTGTTAAAGAAGACTCGTTTCTTGTTAGCCAGATATTATCATAAATATGCACCAATGTGTCTAATAGTAAGTAATTGTACTGTTCTATATTTAATGATTTTACAGCTACTTTTTTATCGGGTAGTTGAGTAGAAACAATATCAGATTTGTTTAATGAAATAACCTCTCTAACATTTATAATGGTGTCAATTTCTTCAGTTATATGTTTAGAATCTGTAATTGAATTAACCGATAAGCTCATTTTTATCAAAACATTTTCTGGAATTACAGCAATATCTTCTGATAGTTGAGGTAGTAGATTAAATAAAATAGGAACATAACACTCTCTGTACAACAAAGCATCCAATGTTTCACTAAAGAGTATATGAAACTTTTCAGGTTCAGGTATTTTAAAAGTAACAGCGTCTGCAGTATAATAGTTCGTTACATAATTGGTAAGTTCTAATTTTTGAATAAGGATTTTCGCATATTTTAAAGACTTATCATTAATTTCTAGTAAAGAAAACTGTATTTCTTCAGGACTAAAAAGCGGAGCAATTAGAGTAACAAACGGAGCATAAGGTCCACAACCAGCATAAAAAATATGAATTGTTTCATTAGGATGGTCTTGTTGTTTTTCTTTAATCGCCATCACCATAGCTTTTAAAAACTTCACAGTTCGTTTATAATCTAACAAACACTGTGCAGCATGGTTTAATCCTAAAGCCTTTCCTTTTGAAGTTGTTATAGCTGCTAAGTGCTCTATATGATTGTCAAATCCAGTGAGCTGAGTTAATTCTTTAAAGTAAGTATGTATTTCGTTTATTAAATTTTCAATTTCAGATTGTTCAATAGAGTCTTTAAGTAAAGTAGATACTTTTTCTTTAATATCTAAAGCCGTTATATTTTCGTTCATAGTAGGTTAGTTGTTAAGTTTCCTAAATTATAAAAATATAGCCAAGTAAGGCTAGCTACACCAAGCTTTTTTGAAACTTAAATTAAATCGCTCATTACTCAAAAACAATCAGTAAAGACATTTTAAAATGTTTATAAACATACAATTAATATCTTCCAGAAAGTATTTTACCAATACGTTTACAATTAACTTTAAACTTTAAAAAATGTCTACAAATTACACAACGCTATCCGTTACAAATCAAACCTCAAAACCAGTAGAGGTTTACGTAACTTTTGCAGCATCAAATGCTGCTAATAAATGCTGTCCATCTCCTGTTGGAGTGTCAGATTTTAGTTTTTTAACCAAAGTGAATAAACTCATGGGAAAATTTGAATTAGGAGCTAAGGATACTAAAGAGTTTGATCCGAAAGGAGAATGTTTTAGTGGAAATATTTGTTTTTATATAGAACCACAGTGTCCTGTAAAAGGAGCAGACTTTAACCACGGAGCACAAGGAACGAGTATTGCAGAGTTTACATTAAACCCAAATACCTCATGTGCTGAAGCTTTTGATATAAGCTGTGTTAATGGAATAAATAGCTTTATTGCCATGGAGGTAGACAAGGATGGGGGGTGGAATTACGGACCAAATAAAACACCTATTAGTAGAATTTATAATAAAAAGTTACAGAAAAATTCAGGTAATCCAGGAGTGTTTCCTGTAAACTGCACCGATTGTATTCAATTAAAAGGCGATAAACCATGCCCTACATTACCTTATGGACCACCTCAAAAAGAAAGGATATGTAACATTCAGCGATCGGAACGTGGGGGAACATTAAAAGTAATTTTAACAGATACATCATTAGGATAATATAATAAACTCTCTCTTATTTCAATTTTAAACCTTGCAAACCTTATAAGGCTTGTGAGGTTTTTTGTATTTATTTAAGTTTTCATGCTGTATTAAAAGAACTAAACTTTTTACTTATCAACAATAACTGTAAATTTGCATCCTTTAAAACAAGCGATTACAAATGCAATACAATCACCAAGAGATAGAAAAAAAGTGGCAAAAGTACTGGGCAAATCAAGGTACATTTAAAGCTGAAAATAATTCTGATAAACCAAAATATTATGTGTTAGATATGTTTCCTTATCCATCAGGAGCAGGATTACACGTTGGGCATCCGTTAGGATATATCGCATCTGATATTTATGCACGTTACAAGCGTCATAAAGGGTTTAATGTATTGCATCCACAAGGATATGACTCTTTCGGGTTGCCTGCTGAACAATATGCGATTCAAACAGGACAACATCCAGCAATTACTACCGAAACGAATATTAAAACTTACCGTCGTCAGTTAGATAACATTGGGTTTTCATTTGATTGGTCTCGCGAAGTTCGTACTTCAAATCCTAAGTACTACAAATGGACACAGTGGATTTTTATTCAACTATTTAATTCTTGGTATAATAAAGACACTGATAAAGCAGAAGATATTGCAACCTTAGTAGCTAAGTTTGAAGCAGAAGGAAACGCGAATGTAAATGCCGTTTCTGATGAAGATATTACTATTTTTTCTGCGGAAGAGTGGAAAAGCTTCTCTGACAAAGAACAACAAGAAATACTATTACAATACCGTTTAACATTCTTATCTGATACCGAAGTAAACTGGTGTCCAGCTTTAGGAACAGTACTAGCTAATGATGAAATCGTAAACGGAGTTTCAGAACGTGGTGGACATCCAGTAGTTCGTAAAAAAATGACCCAGTGGTCTATGCGAATTTCTGCCTATGCACAACGTTTGTTAGACGGATTACAAAATATTGATTGGCCACAACCATTAAAAGATTCTCAAACCAACTGGATTGGTCGCTCGCAAGGTGCCATGGTTTCTTTCGATGTGGATGGACATGATGCTAAAATAGATGTGTTTACGACACGTCCTGATACTATTTTTGGAGTGTCTTTTATGACCTTAGCTCCAGAGCACGATTTAGTAGCGAAAATTACAATTGCTGAGCAAAAAGAGGCTGTTGAAGCTTACGTAGAAGCTACAGCAAAACGTTCTGAGCGTGATCGTATGGCAGATGTAAAAACTATTTCAGGAGTGTTTACTGGTGCGTATGCGTTGCACCCGTTTACAGGAAAACAAGTGCCAATTTGGATTGGTGATTATGTATTAGCAAGCTACGGAACAGGAGCTGTTATGGCGGTACCATGTGGTGACCAACGTGATTATGATTTTGCAAAACACTTCGGGTTAGAGATTCCGAATATTTTTGCAGACGTTGATATTTCTGAAAAGGCAAACGATGCTAAAGACGGAATTAAATTAGCAAACTCTGATTTCTTAGATGGTTTAAATTATAAGAAAGGAATGAAAACTGTAATCTACGAATTAGAAAAACGTGGATTTGGTTACGGAAAAATAAACTATCGTTTACGCGATGCAGTATTCAGTCGTCAACGTTATTGGGGAGAACCATTCCCAGTATATTACAAAGACGGAATGCCGCAAATGATTGAAGCGAAGCATTTACCAATCGTATTACCGGAAGTAGAGAAATATTTACCTACTGAAGACGGAAAACCACCGTTAGGAAATGCTGAGGTTTGGGCGTGGAATAGTATTGAGAATAGAGTAGTGAGTAATGAGTTGATAGACAACGAAACTGTTTTCCCATTAGAGTTAAACACAATGCCAGGGTGGGCAGGAAGTTCTTGGTATTTTAACCGTTATATGGACTCTAATAACGAAGGAGAATTTGTTAGTAAAGAAGCGGTTGACTATTGGAAGCAAATAGATTTATATATTGGAGGTTCTGAACATGCTACAGGGCATTTATTATATGCACGTTTTTGGCAAAAATTCTTATTTGATAGAGGATTGTTACCTGTGGATGAATTTGCTAAAAAACTGATTAACCAAGGTATGATTTTAGGAACTTCTGCTTTTGTATATAGAGTAGAAGGAACAAATACATTTGTTTCTAAAGGGTTAATAGGAGATAAAAAAGTACAACCTATTCATGCTGATGTTTCATTGGTAAATTCTTCTGATGAGTTAGATGTTGAAGCATTTAAGAAACATCCATTAAATGTTGATTTTAAAGATGCTGAATTCATTTTAGAAGAAGGTAAATATATTGTAGGTCGTGAGGTAGAAAAAATGTCGAAATCGAAATACAATGTGGTAAATCCAGATTTGATTTGTGAAGAATACGGTGCGGATAGTTTACGTTTATTTGAAATGTTCTTAGGGCCGTTAGAGCAAACCAAACCCTGGAAAACATCTGGTATTTCAGGAGTGTATTCTTTCCTAAAGAAATTATGGAAATTATTTACTGATGAAAACGGTATCAACGTTTCTGATGCAGAACCAACTAAAGACGAGTTAAAAACCTTACATAAAACCATTAAAAAAGTAGAAGAAGATATTGAGAACTTCTCGTTCAATACGTCAGTTTCTACCTTTATGATTGCGGTAAACGAGTTGACTGCTCAAAAGTGTAATAAGAGACAAATTTTAGAACCTTTATTAGTGCTAATTTCTCCGTATGCTCCGCATATTGCAGAAGAATTATGGAGTCAGTTAGGGCACAATGAGTCTATTGCAACTGTAGCTTTTCCGAAATTTGAAGAAAAACATTTAGTTGAAAGCTCAAAGAACTATCCAGTTTCTTTCAATGGAAAAATGCGTTTTACTTTAGAATTACCGTTAGACATGAGCAAAGATGAAATTGAGAAAACAGTCATGGCACATGAAAAAACACAACAACAATTACAAGGAAGAGAGCCTAAAAAAGTAATTATTGTTCCAGGAAAAATTATCAACATTGTAGGGTAAGTTAACCTTAAATAAATATAGAAAGCCCACAAGCAATTAATTTGTTTGTGGGTTTTTATTTTTAAGCTAAATTCGCAACCTACAAAAAAAATTAAAATTTAAACAAATGAAAAAGATTTTTAAAATTAGCTATGCGGTTTTGATGTGTCTTACTTTAGTAATGAGTAGTTGTTCTGATAGCGATAATGATCCAGAAGGAATCGCAAACACAAAATTATCAGGAAAAGTATTAGGAACAAGTTTTACGGCCAAAGGAGGTAAAGCATTTATGTCTGGAAATAATGAACTTTCAGTAAATGTAACCAATATTCAAGCAGATTGCACTTCTGATGTTCTCAACTACGAATTAAAAATTACAACTTATGTGAAAGCAGAGTTAGGAACTTATAATAATGTGAATGTAGTTTTTAATAAGAAAGGAGCGAATCCTTTAAATTACCTTCAAGGAGCTGTTGAGGTTGTAAGGTTAACAAGTAATGAAGTTACCTTAAAAATAAAAGCAAATTCAAGTTCAGATAATTCAATAGAAGGCTTTTTTACGGTTCCTTTTTGTGAGTAACAATAACAATAAACTATTTATTTAGTGCTTTTTTATTTTAGGTTATATTAGCGCTTATTAAAAAATAATAAATATTCAATAAATGAAAAATTTTTTCAAAATTAGTTATGTAACTTTAGTATGTTTAACATTGGTAATGACTGGTTGTTCAGATGATGATAATACGGACAACATAGGTACTCCAATACCCAGTACTATTTTAAAAGGAAAGGTATATGGAAAAGATTTTACTGCTAAAGGAGGGAAGTCATTTGCATCAGGAAAAGATGGAGAAGTTTCAATTAATATTACAAACGAAGAGGTAGGTTGTGATTCAGATATTTTTGATTATAAGTTAGAAGTTTCTTTATTAGTAGAAGGTAAAGTAGGAACGTATAATGATGTAAATGTTGTTTTCAAAGATGGAGAAGGAAACTTAGTTAATGTTTTGGGATCAAATGTTGAAGTTGTAAGTATTTCAGATTCTAAAATTAATTTAAAAATAGAAGCTAAATCAATCGATAAACAAAATAAAGTATCTGGTTCATTTGAAGTAGAATACTGCAAATAGAGTTTTTAAAATATAATTTAGAAAGACTTTTACATTTATGTAAAGGTCTTTTTTTATACGACAAAACCAAAAACTTTTCTCAAATTTGCTTTCCAAAAAATAAAACATGAAAAAAGTATCTCTCACCAGCTCTTGGGTTTTTGCAATAATTCCAATCGGAATTTTCTTTTTTGTAGTATTTCCTCAGTTACAAAACATGTATGAATCATTTCATAAGAGAGAAATTGAAGTACAACAAAGTGCACGAAAACTGGACTCATTACAACAACTTACTAAACCTACAAGAGAAGATTTAAACAATATAAAACGTCTAGAAATTACAGTTCCAATTCATCAGTTGAGTATAGATAAACAACGGTACACCTATTATAAAACAGGCGGAATGCTGGCAGTATTAGCTTTTATGTTTATTGGTATGTTTGGTTCTAGTTACTTGGCAAAAAGAAAGAAAAACTCGTCAAATAATAAACAAATAGAATTTTCTTTTGAAGATTTTACAACAGATGCTATAGGGCAATACATTTCTTGGGATCCAGTTAAAGGGTCAGGGAGTAATTTTTTAAGCGAACGTTTACGAAAAACGAGTTCTGGATATAAAATTACTTCGAGTACTTATATGAAATTTATGGCTTGGAGTTTCTTTTTGATGGGATTAAATTATGTGGCTTGGTCTTATATAGAGTTTTTTGAGTTTTCAAAAGAGCCATTAACCTTTATGCAAGGAGGAAAAATGTTTTTCATCTCAGGAGGTCCCTTTGTATTAATAGGAGTTTTTTTATTGTTTTCATTTGGAGCTAAAGCTTTTTTAAACTCACAAAAAAGAAAGGTATTAGTAGATGGTGAAATTATATCTTTTCAGCAAGTATATGCTTTACAAGTTTTATCAAAATTTATTCAAGGAAACAAGTCTGGAGGTTACCATTGTTACGAGGTGAATTTAGTTACTCAAAGTGGAGAACGTTATAACTTGTTAAATCATGGAGATAAAGAATACTTGTTGAGCGATATGGTAAAAATAAGTAGATTTTTAAAAGTGCCTGTTTGGAATAATGGTGTCATTTAAAATAATTTATAGAGTAATTAACAAACTTTTACTAATTTACACGAATACAAATCGTAAAAAACACTATTATTTTATCCTGTAAAAAAAAATCATCCAATATACGCTACTTTTCTTCAGTAAGGGAGATACCTGAAAATGTTTGGAAAGAGCTTGACTGTGTAGATAATTTATACCTTCAGCCAGCGTATTTAGAAGCTTTAGAAAAGAACAATCAACAAATACAGTTTTCTTATATTTTATTATTTGATGAAAACAAAGAAGCAATAGCCTTTGCTACTATTCAATTGGTAGATTTTTATTTAGAAAGTGTTCAAAATAATTTACAATCGGTTGTAGAATGGATACGATGTATAGGGAGGAAACTACATTTGTTGTCTCCTCAAAAACCATTTAAAATACTTACATGCGGTAATACTTTTGTAAGTGGAGAGCACGGAATATTTATTAAACCAAATAAAGATAAAAAGCGAATTGTAAAACAGCTAGCTAAAGCTATTGTAGCCTTTGAAAAAGACATTTCAAAAGAAACAATTGATGCTTTTATGTTGAAAGATTTTGTAAACGAATCGCTTTTTATTACTGATGCTTTACATAGTGTAGGATATAATTCGTTTAATGTAGATCCAAATATGATGTTAACGTTAGATGATAATTGGAATACTTTTGATGATTATTTAGCAGCATTAAAAACAAAGTATAGAGTAAAAGCAAAAAAAGCGTTACAGAAGAGTAAAGACTTACGAACGGAAGAAGTAAGTATTGATGTTTTGAAACAATTATTGCCAAGTGTGACGTCATTGTATAAAAATGTATCAAACAAGGCAAGCTTTAATTTAGGGTATTTTAATATAGAAACGTATATATCTTTAAAAGAAAATTTAAAAGATAACTATGTTATTAAAGTATATTGGTTAGGAACCAAGTTAGTTGGTTTTTTGTCAGGAATAAAAAATAAAAACTCATTAGATGCCCATTTTGTAGGAATTGATTATTCCGTAAATAAAACCTATGCTATTTACCAACGAATGCTATATGATTATATACTATTGGGTATAGACTATAATATAAAAACGATAAATTTTGGAAGAACAGCTAGCGAAATAAAAAGTTCAGTAGGAGCAACACCACAGGACTTAACAATTTATTTACGGCATAGAAAAAGCATTCCAAATCGTATTTTAAGCTTATTTTTGAACAGAATTCAACCAACAGAATTTAGGTTAATAAAGCCTTTTAAAACAAAACAAGTATAAAGAATTAACCCTTTTTACTGTATTAACAAATGAAAAACACACAAGAATTATTAAATATACTTACCCTTGACGATTTAGGTGAAGGGAATTTTAATGGAGTAAGTAGAGATATAGGAAGTCCAAATGTTTTTGGAGGCCAAGTATTAGCACAAGCACTAAATGCAGCGTATAGAACGACACCTAAAGAACGTATATTACATTCGCTACACTCGTATTTTTTAGAGGCAGGAAATTTAGAGTTGCCTATAACTTACAATGTGCAAACTATTCGTGATGGAGGTAGTTTCTCTACACGTAGAGTTACAGCACATCAAAAAGATAAAACGATTTTTATACTGTCTTGTTCTTTTCATAAAGAAGAAGAAGGATATGAGCATCAAATGCCTATAAAAAAAGACTTAAAACAACCTGAAGAGTTGTTGAGTTGGACAGATATGTTAGATCAATTTGGAGCTTTTTTACCAAAGAAAATGAAAGATTTTTTAAGTATTGAGCGACCTATTGATTTTAAACCAGTGCAGATCGTAAATCCGTTAGACCGAAAAGATTTACCTCCAGTAGTAGATGTTTGGTTTAAATTAAAAGGAGAAGCTTCTGATTTATCGTTAGGAATTAAACAACAAATATTAACGTATATATCAGACTATAATATTTTAACGGCTTGCTTAAACCCAAATGCAAGTGTAGCTAATTTCGGAAACACACAAATGGCAAGTTTAGATCATTCGATGTGGTTTTACCGCGATTTTGATTTTAACGATTGGATGTTGTTCTCGGTAGAAAGCCCAAACACTAATGGTGCAAGAGGTTTTGCTTGTGGAAATATTTATACAAGGGAAGGTAAACTGATTGCTTCGGTAGCACAAGAAGGTTTAATGCGCCCAATGAAGAAGAAGGAATAATTATAGTTTATAAAAATAGGGAAATAAAAAAGCCGAGGTAATCCCTCGGCTTTTGTTTGATTAAGCTTCTATTTCTGCTGATTTTGTACTAATATGAAACTCTTCGTAGGTTTCCAGTAAACTCATTAATCCAGAAACCAAATCTTGTGTCTCTATTAAAATACTAAAGTATAATGTAGTATTTTTTGGACTTGTTTCGTCTGTTCTAATACGATCTACTTGTTTTTCAATAGATTTAGATACATCCTTTAATAATTCTTTCTTTTCATTAATAATATGCTCTAAATTATCAAAGCTTCTATTTTCAAAAGTATCTCCAATATCAGTTAATAACTTAGAAAGTGTATTGTCAATACTCTTAAGATCTTTAATTTGCCCTTTTTTAAGGTGTTTGTGATTGTTGTTAACGTGCTTATAAGTAGCTCTAGATATATAACTAATAGACTGAGCAACGTCTTGCAAATACCCTAAAATTAAAATATAAAACCTACTTGCTTGTACTGAAGTATCGTCTAACGACTTAATAAAATAGAAAACTCCGTCTTTTAAGTTATCGATTTCATCGTTTAACTTAGTAACGTGCTTATCAGTTTTACGTAATTTTATTAAATCGTGAGTAGCAAGATCTTTTACAACGCTTGAGTATAATTTGTTAATACGATGAGCAACACCAGCAATATGATCTGAGCTTTCTTCAATCACTCCGTTAATAGTGATTAATTCTGCTCTTTCCATATGTACTTGTTTCTTTTCTTCTTTAGATTTCTTTCTGTGTTGTAATGTGTTTCTTGCAATTAAAAGAGCAACCACCAATAACAATACAGGAATCATTACCATATCCCAGCTAATTAAATAAGCTACTAAAGCAGCAGTTAAGAAAGCTGTAATGGCTGTTAAGAACCATCCTCCAATAACATTAATTACACCAGCAACTCTATAAACGGCACTTTCACGCCCCCAAGCTCTATCAGCTAAAGAAGTACCCATTGCTACCATAAACGTAACATAAGTAGTTGATAAAGGTAACTTCATAGAGGTTGCAATAGAAATTAAAATACCAGCAACAATTAAGTTTACAGATGCTCTTACTAAATCGAAAGCAGGCATTTCATACGTTTTGTCTTTAGGTAACTCAATTACAGGTTTTTGAAACTTAGAATCTATAAAGTTTAAAGTTTTCTTAGGTACAATAAAACTAACAACCGCATTAATTCCCATAGCACTTCGTACTACAATTCTTGATAATGGATTTGGTTGAAACTTTTCATGCCCATCTCCTTGACGAGATAAATCGATACCAGTTTTAATAACATTTCTCGCTTTACTAGAAGTCCACAAAGTAACCACCATAATAGCTCCAGCTAACAATAATAACCATACGTTAGAAGGTACTTTTTTAGCTAAAATCCCCATAGAAAAAGCATCAGGAGCAACACCAGATACTTCCCAAGCTTGGTATGAGTTCCAAGCAGCAATTGGTACACCAATAAAGTTTACTAAATCGTTACCAGAGAAAGCCATAGCTAAAGAGAAAGTACCAATACCAATAATTAATTTTAAAATATTAACTTTTAAAAACTGTATTAATATATGAGATACTACACTCCAAAAAATAAAGCTTCCAGTAATAATGAGCAATGTATTTCCTTCAATTAAATGTTTAACATCACTATAAAAAGGTGTTCCTTTCATCCCTTTTATAATTATGAAATAAGTAATTGCAGTAATAGCAAAACCACCAAATAAAGAGTTGATATAGGTAGGTCTTTTCTCAAAGTTAAATGAATAAATTAAACGAGAAAAAAACTGTACTATAGCACCAACAGAAAATGCTACTACAACAGAGAGTAGTATACCATTTATAATTTGAACTGCTTTTTTATGATTTATATAATTCCATATATCAGAAATTGAGTGTGAATCATTAGCAGATATTTTAATTAACGAAATGCAAACTGCGGCTCCTAATAATTCAAATACAATAGAAACAGTAGTTGATGTAGGCATACCTAATGAATTAAAGATATCTAATAGTAAAATATCAGTAATCATAACTGCCATAAAAATAAACATGATGTCTTGAAACATAAACATGTTAGGATTAAATATCCCCTTACGCGCAACTTCCATCATTCCGCTTGAAGTAACTGCTCCAAAAAATACTCCAACACTCGCAATTATCATAATATTTCTTACTTTAATTGCTTTAGAACCGATTGCTGAATTTAAAAAGTTTACAGCATCGTTACTAACTCCAACAACCAAGTCTACAATAGCTAAAACAGCCAAAGCGACTAGCATCAAAATATATGGATCTCCCATTTTTTAGTTTTTAATTAAGTTTTGCAAATTTAGTTACACAAGAATGCTCTCATGTTATGTTTATGTTATCATTTAAAGGTGTATGTCTACCTGTAATCTATACATTAATTGATTAGTAGCTGTCGCTATATCTAAGTAACTAATGTCGGTTTGTACTTTTAATTTATGACCAACAATATACTTTGATAATCCTATTGTATATTGATTTTCAGTTCCTTTTCCTGTGATTTTTTTATCTAAAGAAATATTAGTAAAACGACCAGATATTTCCCAGTTTTTAGAAAACAAATATCCTGATTGAAGGTTTAAACCACTTCCTACTTGTACAATTTCTCCAGTAAGTGTGCCGTCTGAATTTTTTGCAACAGGATCTTTTGCATCTCTGAATGAATATTCTCCCATAAAAGAGAATCCTTTATACTTGAACATAGCATCCATAAAAAAGGTTGATATGTTTGTTTGATAGTATCCTTCGTCATTAACCATATAAGTACCTTGGTTACTTCTAGTTTTTACGGCATTGTTATTAAAGTCGTAACTCATACCAATAGCAAGTTTAGGTGTTTGTTCTCTTTTTAAGTCACCACCTACATAATCTCCTTTACCTTCAAACTTTCCAAAAGGTAAAAGTTCTAGATGAGCGGTATATTGATGTCCACCTAAGTTTCCTACAGTAACATTTCTTCCTTCACCTTGAGAAAAGGCTAGTGCTTCTTTTACAATAAACTTGTCAGATAAATTAAAATGGTGTTTTAATTGTACTCCCATATCTCTATCAATATTAAAACGGCTGTTTAATAGAGAGCGATCTACTAATTGCATATCACCTGAAGAAATAATACGCTCACGGTTGCCAGGTAGTTTGGTTTGCCCAAACCATAATTCAAAATTTTGAAAGAAATTCCACTTTATAACAGCATCTAAAATATATCTTGGTGCGTTTCCTGTATGTTCAGAAGCGCCACTAATATCTCTATTAGATAACCCAAGCTCCATTTTATATTTTAATTTAGGGGAAAAAGCAAATCCTTTAAATTTTAAACGAGCTCTTCTTACTAACATTGAAGATGTTGGGTTATATAAACCATCTTTGTTAGAATCCCATTCGGCAGTTGCTAAGAATTGCATTCTGGCACTCATTTTCATAGACCAAGTACTATCTTTCCCTATGATATTAAATAAGCCATTACCAAATTTTGAGTCTTTTCCTTGTTGTGCATATATATGCGTCAACATAAATATACTTACAGCTGTAAGTATTTTTTTGTAATACATTAAGGATAATTTATTAGTTTTTGTCGAGACAAATTACTAACCCTAATGTTAACTTAAAGTTAAGCAAATATTAAAAAAACTGCCTTGTTTTCAAGGCAGTATATGGTAAGTCAAATAAATAGTCGACAAAAACTAATAAATTTATATTGACCATACACCTCAAGTTAGAGGTAATTCAAAAGTATTTCTCTTTTTTAATGTAAATATTAAGTGTAATTTAATAAATTGTTATAAGATGTAATACCTGAAGTTAAGAAAGAGTTAAGGCTTTAAATGTAGTTAGTTATTTTTTTAGGCCCTTCAAGAACTGTTCTTGTTATCTGCATGGTACCATCTTTATTAGTAATTACATGCCATTTAATAAGAGTTATTTCATTGTTTTCAATTTCTAAACCAGTAATGCATCTTGGGTGTACACAACTACCATCGTTAAAATGTGGAAGCTCGTTTTCTGATGGAAATCGAGGACGGTGTGTGTGTCCTGTAACAATCATTTGGTTATTATTGTTTTTAATCCATTTTTCCAAACGTTTCTCTACCTTTATGAGCTCTTTAAAGTTTTGAGCGGGACTTGTAGGATCTTTAATTCCATGTATTTGTAGTGGTCGCCATAGTAAACGAACTAAAAACCTACTTAATTTCCAAAAAGTATAGTTAAACCAATCTGCTTGATGACCGTGAAGTAAAAAAATAGATTTCCCATTTTCTTGTATCAATTTAATTGCTTCTGAAAAGGAAGCATTGGGCATTAATTCTTTCTTTTTTCCGTCAATGGTATCGTAATAAGAGTTAAAGTTTTTAGCAACGTTTTTAGGTTTTCTGTAATTCATATCATGATTTCCCCAAATAAAATGTAGTTTGTTTTGTTGATGAAACTTTTGAAGTAATAAGTAGATGTTTTTATTTGCATTGAAAATATTTGCAAATTTATTTTCCCAAAGCTCATCACCATCTCCTAATTCTATATAAGTAAATTCTTTTTGTAAATATTGAGATAATGCATAGTGATATATTTTTCGATTGTGAGCAAAATCATCAGCAAAACTGTTATCACCTCTATGGCAATCAGAAAATAAAATGTATTTAGAATCCTTGTTTAAAGGTAGTTCTTTTGCTTTCTTAAAAGCTTTGGTTATCCTATGTTTTGAAAACATTTGTAGCAAAAATTTGTGTGTATATAAAGATGCAAAAAAAGGAATATACTGCAAAACTGGTTGAGCGATAGAATGAATAAATTTTAGAATTAAGTTTATAACTAAAAGATAATTTAAAAAAAAACAATTTTTGTTCTATGATGTTAATTTTTAATAACTTACGTAAAATTTTAAATTAATATTAATACCCTTCAAAAATGAAAAAAAAGTATTTTCTACTTTCGCTACTATTGCTGTGCCTTAGTTTTTCTACTATTTACAGCCAAAAAAAGATGTTTTATGGTACCATTGAAACTAAAGACGCCTTAAAACTGCAAGAAGTTGCTCCTTCTGATATTAAAATTATTTCCTCTGCTAATGGCTTCAGTGCTGTTAAGTTAAGTGATTATGCGGCAGAAAAGTTACACCATATGATTTTAACTCATGGTCCTGGGTTTATTTATGAGTCTTCTGAAAAAGATGCTTTACAAACAATTCAGAAGCTACAAAGTAAAAAATCGCATTATAAAAGAGCTTCTTACACTATTAGTGAAGACCAACTTGTAAATCAAAGTTTGGGTTTGGTGAATAATACAAATATTGCGAATCAAATAGTAGAGCTTGAAAACTATGGTACTAGATATCATACTACACAAAAGGCAAAAGATGCTGTTCTGGATTTAAAACAGAAATGGGAAACCATGGCTAGTGGCAGGTCTGATGTTAGTGTGAGAATAGTTAATCACAATAGTACCACAATGCCTTCGGTTGTTATGACTATTCAAGGAAGTGATCTTCCAAATGAATACGTAATAATAGGTGGTCATATTGATTCTGTTAGTCCAGAAAGAGAAACGAATGCTCCTGGTGCTGATGATAATGCTTCTGGTATTGCTACGATTACTGAAATGGCAAGAGTACTTTTTGAAATGAATTTTGAACCAAAAAGAACTATAGAGTTTATGGCATTTGCTGCCGAAGAAGTTGGCTTAAGAGGTTCAAAAGAAATTGCTCAGGATTATAAAAATAGAAATGTTAATGTGTTGTCGTATGTGCAGTTTGATATGACGAATTACAAAGGGTCACCAAAGGATGTTTATATTTCTGATGATAGTTATAATAGCAGTACCCTTAATGCTTTTTTAGCTAGCCTTATGGATCATTACAATGCTTCAGGAAGTCATCAATTTACTTACGATTATACACGATGTAATTACGGTTGTTCCGATCATTATAGTTGGGCACAACAAGGGTATGATGCAGCTTTTCCTTTTGAAGCTTCATTTAATGGTTCGAGTCCATATATTCATACAGTGAACGATACGTCTGACCGATTTCCAACTGCAAATGCTACGCATGCGGCAAAATTTGCGAAACTTGGTTTGGAGTATTTAATTGAAGTAGCTAAAAGTAAAGGAAGCGTTAGTGTACCAACGTATTGTGAATCAAAAGGAAATAATGTAAATGATGAATATATTCAGAATGTAACACTTGGGTCAATTAATAATAATTCAGGAGCTACAAATGGATATCAAGATTTTACTAGTATTTCTACTGATTTAGAACAAGGGAGTTCCAACACAATTACCGTTACTCCAAAATGGACAGGTACAGTTTATAAAGAAGGATATACTGTTTGGATTGATTATAATCAGGATTCTGATTTTGAAGATAACGGAGAGCAAGTGTGGGTTAAAAGTGCTTCTACTGATAATTCAGTTAATGGAAGCTTTACTGTACCTACTACTGCAAAATTAGGTGTTACAAGAATGAGAGTGTCTATGCGATACAATAATACTCCTTCTTCTTGTGGTTCGTTTGATTATGGTGAGGTTGAAGATTATACTATAACTATTATTGAGGGTGATGGAGGTACTAATACTAATATTTGTGATGGGGTGCCTCAATATGATTCTTCCCAAAACTATCAGGTTGGTGATAAGGTTGTTTATTTTAATGTTTTGTATGAGAGAACTTCAAATGGATGGAATAATGTTGGAAGTTGTGGTAGTGCTAAAACCGATAATTTAAATGTAAGGCAAGTTTTAGTAAATGATAAAGATGTAATTGTCTTTTCACCTAACCCTATCGAAGGAAATTCTATAGTTTTACAAGTAAATAATGAGTTGTGGAAAAATAGAGAAGTTGCTATTTATAATGCTAACGGAAGGTTGCTTACAAAAGTAAAAATGAGTTCTAGAAATAGTAATATAGATGTTTCAAAACTATCAGCAGGAATTTATTTTGTGTCTTTAGACGATACAAGGAAAAGGTATACTAGACAATTGGTTAAAAAGTAGGTGTTATAAGGAATGAAAAAACCCAAGGTTTAAACCTTGGGTTTTTTATATCAAAAAAGGGATTATCTCACTCCAGGTGTAAAAGCACCAGGGGCATCTTGAGGTGCATTTGTAGTACCTGCATCTCCTGTGTCATTCCAAATATCCCATTCTGCAAATGCATATGTTGGGTTTCCTTGTGTTACTGAAGCTTTGCGGTAAGCTCTACCATCTTCAAATTCGTGATTTGTACCAGATCCATCTTCCCCAATAACTCCAAAGATATCAATTACAGTTCCGCTTGGATCTACTAGCTCTAATTGGTCGTCTCCGTTAGAATCTGCTGCTGCAGAAGTAGACTCCATATCAGCAGTAACACCATATATACTTGAGAGTTCTGCAGCATTTTTGGCAATTACAAAAGTACTAGTTCCAGCTATGGTTTTACCAGATAAGTCAATTGAAGATGTTGATGAAGTAGCATCATTTGTATATCTTCTAATTGTCCAACCTGTTAAGTCTATTGGATCTGTTCCAGAATTATATAACTCTATAAATCTAGCATTAGCATTATTGTTAGGGTCTGCTAATTCTGAAAAGAAAATAGCATTAGTAGTAGTACCTCCACATGTAACATAGTCTTCTGTAAAATTAAGATCAGTTTCGTTTCTTAAATAGATTTGAGGAGTACCTTCATAAACAGTCATAATACCTGTTATAGCTCCTTTTTTATCATTTACATTATTGTTAGCAAAAGTTGCCTCTTTTCTAACATAAGTGGTTAAAGGAGTACCATCACATTCAGCAATTAACTCATTGTTACCGTCATAAATTTTGGTATTGTCTTTGAATTGTACTCCATCAATTTGTACTAATTTACTTTCGTAATCACCAGTTAAAGCTTGAGCAAAAGTGATAGTCTCAGGGGTTGGTAAAGTGCCTGCTGTAGATTTAATAATACTAGAAGGAGAAATGTTTAATTGTAATAAATCGTTATATTCACTTAGTTTAGTTCCTCCAACAGCGATTTCTACTTCGTCTCCTAAGTTTAAGTTATGATCTCCACTAAAACGTAAAGCAATACCAGCAGTAGCATCTTGAGCAAATGCACTTAAGGGATGTAAGTTACCAGAAGCTAAATCAGAAGTAATAACTACTTTTATTTTTAAGTTTTTTGTAATTGTTGCTTCTCCACTACCTTTATAAAAGGCTTTAACTTCATTTAGAGTAGCGTCAATAGGAGGTGCGTTACAACCATATTCATCGGTAAAGTTAATATCATTAGTGTTTCTAAGAACTAATTGATAGTTACCAGCAAATTCATCTAAAATAGCAGTAATGCTACCTTTGTTATCAGGGATATAGTATTCTTTGAAGCTAACAAATTTACTTGTTGAAATATCAATTTTTTCAAAAGTTTCACAAGAAGTCATGGTTCTTGTAATATAACTATTGTCTTCAGGGTAAGCATACTGTAATCCTTTTGTTTCAGATTGAAGGTTTTCAATTTTAACTAAGGTATTTATTTGATTTTCAGTTAACTCACCAATTGTTAAAGTAGTTGGTATAATATCAACGATTTCAGAAGATCTATCTATTTTACTTATATAATCGTTAGCACTTATTCTATCAGTACGATTACCAGTACCTTTGATACCTATTTCAAAAGCTGAATATGGTTTGCTTAAGGCTAAACCTTTTAGTTTTACATATATTTTTCTTCCTATATTATATCTAGCACCTAAGTTAGCATCATCAATTTTAATTACAACTCCTACTGTGGGATTTTCAGGCTTGTCTTGAATAACTAATTCTTTATAGAAATTTCCTTCTCTGTCGTCAGAAACAACATAACCAAAGACAGTGGTGTCGTCATTAAATTCAACTATATTACCGTTATATTGTGCTATGACTTCGTCTAAAGACTTTAAGTTTTCGTACTGTTTGTCTGGTCCAATAGTTGGTAATTCAAAATCATTATTGTCAACACATGAAGCAGAAATTGCAATAAAAAGTATTGCAAAAATCTTGTATAAATTTATTTTTTTCATTTTAAGTGTTTTTTAGAATCTATAATTTAAGTTTAAGAAATAAGTAGTGCCTCTACCGTACCAGTATTTATTTCCAAAGGTTGGTGTCCCGTTAGCGTTATCGTCGCGTAATTGGTGATAATTTGCATTTCTTCCTTGCTCGAAACCACCTGTTTTATATTCTTCGTTGAATAAGTTACTAACACTAGCAAATAAACCAATGTATTTACCATCGCCTACTTTCCATGATTTTCCCCCGATGGCATTTACAACTATATAATCATCAAATTGCTCTTGAGTTAATAATTGTCTAGCTAACACTGGGTCGTAATCTGCAAAAGCAGCTCCGTCTGCATCACTTATAAAATTAGCAGTTCTTCTAATAGGAGAAACATCTACATAAGCTTCATCCATATAGTTTGCTGTAACACTAACAAACCAATAATCTGGGTCTCTATATTCAAAACCAAAAGAGTAAGCCTTATGAGGTCCAGCAGCAAGTTTATAATTTTTAAGAGAAGCAGGTCCCATATCTCTTTTACCATCAATGAAACCTTCTGTATTAGCGTTTTCGGTAGTAATTACAAGATTTGGGTTATTATTATAGGTGTACTGACCAATGTTTGCAGCCCCTTTTAATTTAATTGTAGGAGTAACTTGCGCTTCAATCCCAAACTCAACACCAAAATGTCTTTTATCTATACCAGTTAAGATTTCTTGAATAAATGCCGAAGTATCTCCTCCAATACCATCAGCAAAGAAGAATGAAATTTCAGTAGCATCTTTAATATCTGTATAGTAACCTGTAACTCTTGAAGTAATTAAAGGGCTTCTAAAAACATAGCTAACATCTCCAGATAATATTTTTTCACTATTTAATTCAGCAACATCAGCAACTGTAACATTGTTAGCTCTTGAGTTGGCAAAAGAGTTACGCAGAGAAGGTGCTTTTGTAATATAACCTCCGTTTACATCAATTAAGTGACGACCAGAAATTTTATAGGTTAATCCTCCTTTAGCACCGTAGTTAAAGAAATCTAACTTATCTGATTTTCCGTAAGAGTTAGTTGGAAAGTATCCGTTTTGGAATAAACCTTCTCTTTGATGTGTAGTATTGTTCGCTTGTCCTGCTACATAAAAATCAACTTTGTTGTATTTGAATTGTAATTGAGCAAAACCACCATATACTTCAGAATTGAAGATATAGTTGTATTTAAAGCGGTCTCCTAATCCAATTGTTCTATTAGGAGTTAAAAGATTGCTTTGTTGTTGGTTAAAATTATCACCAAAAGTATTTACATCTAAATAACCTGTAGCTCCAAGCATGTCTATTGGAGAAGCAAAGTTTTCAGACTTTAACTTTCTATACTCACCACTTGCAGTTAGTGTAATATTTTCATTTAACTCTGAAGATAAAATCATATTAGCTGTTAATTGCTGATCATCGTTTCTATCTTCATATAAAATTACACGAGCATTTTCAGGACTACCTTCGTTTCCAATATACAATTCATCCCAATCAATTTGTCCATCATTTTGGAAACCAGTTAATGATTTGTATGCATTTTCATAATCTGGTCCATTAGGATCTGATAAATACCAGCTTGGTAACTTTCTGTAATACGTAGGATCAGGATTGTTAGCACCGTTATAATCTAAACGACTGTTACCTATTTCTCCAAACTGAAAACCAATATTAGTGTTTAATGTAGTGTTTTCAGAAAGGTTCCAATAGTGGTTCAACATAACAATTGGTTCGTATAATCTCTTAACTCTTGAGTTTCTGTTTTTGTCTCCTTGTTTTCCCCAATATGAGTTATAACGAATTCCTTTAATATCAAAAACCTCTTGAGTATTTGGTGAAGATTTTCCTCTTTCGTTCTCTGCAGCAATCACAGTTAAGTTTAAGCTATGAGCATCGTTAATTTGCTTTTCAAGTGATAAAAAGATTGAGTTAGCATCATAAAAAGTACCATCTACGTACCCTTCATTACCAGCTCTTCTACTACCAGAAACTGTTATAGCCCATCCGTTAGCTAATAAACCAGAAGAGTATGTTGCCATTAGACGGTGGTTGTAACTTCTATTAGAAGAAGCATAAGAAATACGTCCACCTTCACTATATTCAGAAGCTCTTGTGTTAATATTTGTAGAACCTAAAACACCACCAAAAGCATAGTTTGAAGGAGTTAGTCCATTACTAAACTCTTGGTTACGCAATACATCGTTTAAACCTCCCCAGTTACTCCATTGAGGTCTTCCGTTGTATAGTTTGTTCATTTCAATTCCATTAATCAAAACTTTACCGTTTTCAGAATCTAAACCACGTACTCTGTAAAAAGAGCCACTCCATTCAAAAGCGGCAGTACGTAAATATACATCTCTAGAGGCTTGTAGTAAACCAGAAATGTTATCAGCAGCACTAGTGTCATCATTTAACTCATCATCTGTAATAGTGATGGTGCTTAAATCTTGATCTTCAGATAAATCTTCATACATAAAGATTGTGCCTAAATCTACTGTTTTTCCAGATAGTTCAACTGGAAAGTTTTGGGTTTCATACCCATTTACTGATACCGTTACAATTTGTCTTCCGTTTGGTAACCCATTTAGTGTAAAAGCCCCGCTGGCGTCTGTAGTACTCGAGACGCTTACTTCTTTTATACTTACAGAAACACCTTGCATAGGATTTTCAGAATCGCCGTTTATTACAATCCCCTTTACAATGTTCTGTGCATTCAAGCCAAATAAACCTGAAAAAAGCAATAACATTGTTATCGTAAAATTTTTCATAAATGATTGTTTGTAAAATATTTAAATACATTTGTTTCCCATAGCTAAAAAATAAAGCGAAAGGGAGGCAAAACTACGAAAATTCTAATTGTGTTAATATTAAGTTAAAGTTACTAAAAATGGTTTTATGTAAATTATAGATTTTGGCTTGAAAATTGTTTTTACTTTTGTTGCGTAAAATTTATTAAATGAGAAATATAGCTTTATTTTTAGTCTTAACTCTTGTTGTTTTTTCTTCATATGCACAACAAGGAGCAAAAAAATATAAAATAAGAACTGTTGGTTTTTATAATTTAGAAAACCTTTTTGATACCGAAAATGATCCTGAAAAGAATGATGAAGCAAGTCCCATCATGGAAATGAAAGGAGATAAAGAAGAGGTATATATAGATAAAATAGATAAACTTGGAGAAGTTATCTCACAGTTAGGAGCTGAAAAGACAAAAACGAGTCCAGTAATTTTAGGCGTTGCTGAGGTTGAAAACAAGAAAGTTTTAGAAGATTTAGTAGCATCGGAAAGGTTAAAAAAGAAGCGTTATAGTATTATTCATTTTGACTCTCCTGATAAAAGAGGGATTGATGTTGGGGTGTTGTATCAACCACGTTATTTTAAGCCAATTCATTTTGAGGTATTTAATCCTAATATTTACAGTCAAAACAGAAAGGTATATACACGCGATATTTTATTAGTATCGGGTTATTTAGATGACGAATTAATACATGTTATTGTAAATCACTGGCCATCTCGAAGAGGAGGGGAAGCGAAGAGTAGACCATTGCGTGAAAAAGCCGCTTATAAAGTGAAGCAAATTATAGAAAAAATTAAGCTGAACGACCCAAATCCAAAAGTGTTAATTATGGGTGATTTTAACGATGATCCTATTAACTCTAGCTTTAAATCTGTTTTGCAAACTAAAAGTAAGAAGAAAAACGTTAAAGAGGGAGATATTTATAATCCTTATGAAGATATGTTCCGTCGTGGATTTAATACATTAGGGTATAGAGATAATATTAATTTATTTGATCAAATTATGTTTACTTCTCCACTATTAGATAAGGGAGAAAAAGATTTTTTAACCTATAAAATGTTTAAATCAGGAATCTTTAATAAACGTTTTTTAACACAAAAAAGTGGTCGTTATAAAGGGTATCCTTTCAGAAGTTTCTCTTATGGAAAGTATACAGGAGGATATAGTGATCACTATCCGGTATATATGTACTTAATTAAAGAAGATAAATAATTATAGAAGGCTTGCTAATTTTGCAAGCCTTCTTAATTTCTACATAGCTCATTTAGATAATTATTCATTCTTAGTTGAAATAGTGTGCCTTTTAAAAGGTCGTCTATCTGCCACAGTTCGACTGAAGAAACTGCCATGCTAACTTTATTAGAAGGTGTTTGTAGTAGAATGGATCTACAGTCTTTACCTTTACTACAAGTAGCGCAGTTTTTTTGAAGTTTTGAATCAGTAACTTTTTCTAAAAATAATTCAATTTCTTCTTCAGTTAAATGAAATCCTGTATCTCTAAATATTAATTGAACTAGCTTAGAGTTGTTATCTTTCCAGTGAAATGAAATACCTATGTTGTTGTCGTATATTTTAGTAATTCCGTCCATAACTATATTTTATTACCGTAACAAATATATGATATTATTTGGAATTATTCTAAATAAAAGTAGTAGCTATTTTAAGTCTTTTAAAATCAATTGTATAGTTGTGTGTCCGTTCCATGTGTTTTCATCTAAAGTATATACAATGTCAAAATCGTTTTGAGCGATGGCTATTTTATTTCCTAGACCAAAACCTATGGCATTATATGTTTTTTGGTCTGAACCATAAATAAGGTTTAGTTTTAAATGACTTTTGTCTGCGCCAACTTGTTTACCATACCCATTATCTCTTACTGCTGAAGTAGTAAAAATTGGTTTCATGTTTAGCGGACCAAAAGGTGCCATTTGTTGGACTATACGGAAAAACTTAGGTGTGATTTCTGATAGGTCAAGCTCAGCATCAATAATGATTTCTGGAGTTAATAAGTCTTTATCAATAGTGGCTTTTACTACTTCTTCAAACTTATTTTTAAAATTTTGATATTGCTCGGGTAATAAAGTTAAACCCGCTGCATATTTATGTCCACCAAACTGTTCAATAAATTCTGAGCATTCTTCTAAAGCATTATATACATCAAATCTTTTTACTGAACGAGCTGAGGCAGCCAATTTTTCACCACTTTTAGTAAAAACCAAGGTAGGTCTGTAGTAAGTTTCTGTTAAACGAGAAGCTACAATACCAATGACTCCTTTGTGCCAATTTTCATCAAAAACAACTGTGGTGTAATTTTCTTGTTCGTTGTTATTTTTAATTTGAAGTAAGGCTTCTTGTGTAATTGCTTTGTCCAGCTCCTTTCTGTCAGAATTGAACTTTTCAATTGCAGCAGCAAACTCAACTGCTGAATCAAAATCCATTTCGGTTAATAATTCGACAGCATAGTTTCCATGTTTCATTCGTCCAGCAGCATTTATCCGCGGAGCGATGATAAAAACTACATCGGTAATAGTGAGTTCTTTTTTTTGTAACTGATGAATGATAGCTTTAATACCATTTCGAGGTTGTGAGTTAATAACTTGTAATCCATGATAAGCTAGAACTCTATTTTCCCCAGTCATCGGAACAATATCAGCTGCAATTGCAGTAGCTACTAAATCTAAATACGGAATTAAATCTTCAATTGTTTGATTTCTTTTTGAAGCTAATGCTTGAATCAATTTAAAACCAACACCACAGCCACACAGTTCATCATACGGATAGTTACAATCCATTTGCTTAGGATTTAAAACAGCAACTGCTTTAGGAATTTCATTTCCAGGTTTGTGGTGGTCACAAATAATAAAATCAATATTTTTTTCAGTAGCATAGGCAACTTTATCAATAGCTTTAATTCCGCAGTCTAAAGCAATGATAAGTGAAAAACCATTATCTTCAGCGAAATCAATTCCTTGAAAAGAAACACCATATCCTTCTTCATATCGATCAGGAATATAGGTTGCAATATTAGGATGAATTGTTTTTAGGTAAGAAGATAGCAAAGAAACAGCTGTAGTTCCGTCAACATCGTAATCGCCAAAAACTAAGATATTCTCGTTGTTTATTATAGCTTTTTCTATACGTTGCACAGCGATTTCCATATCCTTCATTAAAAAAGGATCATGTAAATCACTTAACGAAGGACGAAAAAAATGTTTTGCATCATCAAAGGTTTCTATTCCACGTTGTACTAAAATTTTAGCCAAGGTTGTATCGATAGATAATTCTTTGGCTAACTGTTTTACTTTAAAGGTGTCTGGTTGCGGTTTTAATGTCCAGCGCATAGCAATTTTATCGAAAATAGATTAGTTATTATGTAAGTGAATAGCAGTAGTTACATCAGCAAATTTTCTAAACATTTCCATAACACCACAGTATTTTTCTATCGATAAATCTACTGCTTTGTTAATTTTTTTTTCGTCTAAATCACTACCGTAAAAATGATAATCCACTAAAACTTTATGGTAATATTTTGGGTGCTCTTCAGTTAATTCACCAGTAACAACAATTTTAAAATCATCAATTTTTACACGCATTTTTTCTAGCATAGGTACGATATCTAAACCAGAACAGCCTGCTAACGATGAAAGCATCATAGCTTTAGGTCGTAATCCAGAATTATTGCCACCATGCTCTTCAGAAGTATCAATAACTATTGAGTGTCCACTAGGGTTGTCACTTTCAAATTGCATGTTTTCTTTCCAAACGGTTGTAACTGTGTTTGTTGCCATATCTTGATAATTTTTTGTTTATTGCGTAAGTAAGTCTGTGTGTATTTCGACTTAGTACATTTAAATAGTAACACAAACTTACAGTAAAAAGTTAGTATTAAAAACTTAAAAAATAAATCTATGCCTTTAGTAACTCCTTTAGATCCGAATCATGATGCGGAAACAAAACAATTATCTGATTTTTATAATGAAACCTTAGGTTTTTGTCCGAATTCAGTGTTAACCATGCAACGACGACCAGAAATTTCCAAAGCATTTATCAATTTAAACAAAGCAGTAATGGCTAATCACGGTCGCGTAACTTCTGCTTTAAAACGGATGATTGCTTGGGTAAGTAGCAATGCTACAGGTTGTCGTTATTGTCAAGCACATGCAATTCGTGCTGCTGAGCGTTATGGTGCAGAACAAGAACAATTAGATAATATATGGGAATATAAAACACACTCTGCCTTTTCTGATGCTGAACGTGCTGCGTTAGATTTTTCATTGGCAGCTTCTATGGTTCCAAATATGGTAGATGAAAAGATAAAAGAAGAATTGTATAAATATTGGGATGAAGGTGAAATAGTTGAAATGTTAGGTGTGATTTCTCTTTTCGGGTATTTAAATCGTTGGAATGATTCTATGGGAACAAGTATTGAAGATGGTGCGGTTGAAAGTGGTGAACAGTATTTAGGAAAACATGGTTGGGAGAAAGGAAAGCATGTGTAAATTAGATAGAACTATTAGAAAATAGAAAAGCTCGCAATTGCGAGCTTTTCTATTTAATATTTAATCGGATTACTTTTTTAGTAAATCTCTAATTTCTGCTAATAGTTCTTCTTGACTAGGTCCCTTTGGAGCTTCTGGAGCAGGTTCTTCTTTTTTCTTCATAGCATTTACTGCTTTTACCACCATAAACATAACAAAAGCTACAATAATAAAATCAATAACATTGGTTAAAAACTCACCATACATTATAGCAACTTCGCCTGTTACTTTACCAGCTTCATCAGTTACTCCTTCTTTAATTACATACTTTATGTCCTTAAAATTAGCTTTAAAAATAAGTCCTATTAAAGGAGAAACAATTCCTCCAGTGAAAGAGGTTACTACTTGTTTGAAAGCAGCACCCATTACAAAACCTACTGCAATGTCTACTAAATTTCCTTTCATTGCAAAGTCTTTAAACTCTTTGAGCATTCCCATATTTTTGATTTTTAATAGTTAATTGAACTGAAAAATATAAAAAAATTAGCTTTTAACCAATCTTTTTATACGTTGAGATAAGGCAGTAAGTATTTCATACGAAATAGTTTCACACTTATGAGCCATATATTCTACGTGTTGTTGATGGTTGAAAATAATGACCTCGTCACCTTCATTACAATCAATTTTAGTAACATCAACCATTATCATATCCATACAAACATTTCCAATAATAGGAGCTGGTTTATTGTTAATGAACACAAATCCATTTTTATTTCCTAGTTTTCTTGATATACCATCTGCATGTCCTATAGGAATGGTTGCGCTTCGCGTAGGTTGACTAGCAACAAAAGCTCTATTGTATCCAACTGTTTCACCTGGTTGAACTATATTGATTTGAGAAATTATAGATTTAAGCGTATGTGTATTTTTAAGTTGAGCTGTTTCTTGTTCATCATTTCCAAAACCATATAAGCCTATGCCTAGGCGAACCATGTCAAATTGAGCTTGTGGATAATTGATAATACCAGATGTATTTAAGATATGTATCATAGGTTGGTATCCTAAGTGCTCATAAACTTGTTTTACTATGTAAGCAAAGTTATTTATTTGACCTATGGAGAATTCTTGTTCGTTTAAATCTTCACTAGCTGCTAAATGAGAAAATATAGATTCAACTTTTACATTGTTTGATTTTTTTAGCTCTGCTACAATAGTTGGAACGTCAGTATGCCAAAAGCCTACTCTATTTAATCCTGTGTTAAATTTTAAATGAACAGGGTAATTCATTAATGGCTCTTCATCAGCAAGTTTTAAAAAAGCATCAAAGATTTTAAAATTATATAGATTAGGCTCTAAGCGATATTTAACAATATCTTTTAAGTTTTGAATTTGAGGGTTTAAAACCAAGATAGGCGTTGTAATTCCAGCCTCACGTAAAGCCATTCCCTCATTAGAATAAGCAACAGCAAAATAATCAACATGGTCTTGTACAATTTTAGCAATTTCAGTAGACTCACTTCCGTAACCAAAAGCCTTGACAACAACTAAAATTTTTGTAGTAGGTTGTAGCTTCTGTTTAAAATAAGCTAAATTGTGTAGTACAGCTTTAGTATTAATTTCTAATACGGTAACATGATTGTTATTCATTAGTGCTTTCTTTTTTATTTTGTATTTCGTGTTCCTTCATGGCTTTGTAATAAGCAGCTCTGCTTAGTGGTTCATACTCTTGAGTTTCGCCCAAAAAAACTAGATCTTCACTTTGTGCTTTTCTATAACTATAATGGGCTAAGTTTCCTGTACGAGTGCATACGGCATGTACTTTAGTAACATATTCTGCAGTAGCCATTAACGCAGGCATTGGTCCAAAAGGTTTACCCTTAAAATCCATGTCCAAACCTGCAACGATAACACGAACTCCTCTATTTGCTAAGTCGTTACAAACAGCTACAATTTCGTCATCAAAAAATTGGGCTTCGTCTATTCCAATAACATCAACATCATTTGCTAATAATCTAATATTAGAAGATGCAGGAACAGGTGTTGAACGAATACTGTTTTTATTGTGGGAAACTACTTCCTCCTCATCGTATCTTGTGTCAACTGCAGGTTTGAAAATTTCAACACGTTGTTTAGCAAACTGAGCACGTTTAAGTCTACGAATTAATTCTTCGGTTTTCCCCGAAAACATTGAGCCACAAATTACCTCAATCCAACCAAATTGTTCTGTATGATTTACTGTATTTTCAAGAAACATTTTGTAATTTTAAGCTCTAATTATTGATTTTTGTATTACTTTCGAATGAGGAACAAATTTATTAAAATTTAACAGCAAAAATTAATATCAAACGACAACTTATGCACAAAAAACTAGCATCAGATTTAACCAGTTTAGCACACAGTATTTTACAGATGAAAAATAGAGAAGATGTGTTTGAGTTAAAGCAAAAGGCATATGAGGTTTACGAAAAACTTTCGGTTTTAGCGTATGTAGAAGAATACATAAATAATACTCCTAATCCTACAAAAACTAAAGAGGAACTGTTAAAAGATGTTTTACTTGCCGAAGAAAAAAAGCAAGCTGAAGCTGTTGAAGAAATTTTACCTAAGATAGAAGAGGTAAGTTTAGAGACAAAGAAAGAAGTTGTAGATGATTTGGATGCTGAGGTTGAAAAAAAGAAAGAACCAATTCAAGAAGAGGTAAAAGTAGAGAAGTCTACAGAAGAAAAGATACAAAAGGAGGAACAAGAGTCTATAGAAAGTAGGGAAGTACATCACTTAGAAGAAGACTTAAAAGAAGGTTTTGAGCAAGAAGCAGATGAAATAGCTGAAAAAGTAATAGAAGGAATTAATGAAGAAATAATTACTAATGAAATCATTGAACAGCCTTTTGATGAATTAGAAGAACTGTTACATAGTGATGGAGAGGACGTAAAAAATGATATAAAAGATGTTGGGGATAGGAAAACTCCTACTTTAGAAGATGAGTTGCAAGATACTATATCAGTTGATGTAATTACAGATTTATTTACTAAGGCGGCACCTAAGAAAACAATAAATGATCACTTTCTAAATACAATTCAAATTGATTTAAACGATAGAATTGCTTTTGTAAAACACCTTTTTGAAGGAAATCAAAATGATTTTAATAGGGTTATTTCTCAATTAAATACTTTTAAAACAGAAAAAGAAGCAAAAAAATTTATTAATAAAATGATTAAACCAGATTATGATTGGTCTGATAAAGAAGAATATGAAAATAGATTATTTCAAATCATAGAAAGAAGATTTGCTTAGATGAGTTCTGATCTTATAGTTATACATACTCACTTTCATAAACGAAGAACAGGTGTTACAAGAAGTATTGAAAATGTATTACCTCAGTTAAAAAAACTGTGTACAACATATCTTTATGGTTATGGTATCAAAGGTGAAAAAATAACAACTTCTGAGTTAAAAAAGTTGTTGTTCTCAAAAAAGAGTATTGTTGTTCATTGTCATCGAAATAATGAAGTTTTAAAAATGTTATGGTATCGTTTTTTAGGAGCAAAATTTAAATTAATAACTACGCGACATGCAGAAACAGATCCTTCTAATTTTACACGATTTTTACTAAGAAAATCAGATGAAGTTATTACGTTAACAAGTGCAATGCATAAAAAACTAGGTATTTCAAATGTTAAAGTACCTCATGGTATAAATACAAACCTTTTTATTCCTAATCCAGAAAAAAAGTTAAGTAATATTGCTCAAAAGAATATTATTCTTTGTGCAGGTAGGGTAAGAAAAGCAAAAGGACAAAAAATATTGTTAGAAGCTGTAGCTCCTAAATTAAAAGAAAATAAAGATTGGGCGCTGGTTGTTGTCGGTAAAGTAGATAAACCATTGTTTTTAGAAGAATTAAAAGCAATAGTGAAAAAAAATAAAGTAGAAAACCAGATTTATTTTATTGATGAAACCTCAGATATTGTTTCTTATTACCAAGCAGCTAAAATTTCAGTAGTACCATCTTTTACAGAAGGCTTTTCTTTAGTTTGTGCAGAAGCAATGGCGTGTGGAAATACAGTAGTAGCAACAAAAGATGTTGGAGTTCACTCTGAACTAGTAACACATTTGAAGTCAGGATATTTATTTACATCAGGAAGTGTACCAGAACTTCAAAAAATAATGGTAAATCTAATGAGTAAAAAAAATGCTTATTTAGGAAGTAGTGCTCGGAAAGAAATTATAGAAAATTGGAGTGCAAAAAAGGAAGCTATAAATTTGCTAAAGGTATATGAAAATAATTAATGAAAGAAAAAGGTCAAGGTTTTCCCTTGACCTTTTTGTTAAATTTTAAATGTTAGCATTGGTCGCATAGCACTTTTAGAGAGACTTTTAGTAATGCTGCCATTAAAAATATGAGATAAGCCACTTCTTCCATGCGTAGCTAAAGCAATTATATCTGCGTTAATTTTATTAGCAAAATGAAGAATTCCTTTCTCAACAGAAGAGTCATTGTAAATATTAATAGTGTAATTTTCTAAACCATATGTGTCTATAATTTTTTTAATTCTTTCGTTAGTGTCTTGAGAGTTTTCAAATTTCTGGGGAGTGTTTATTTTTAGTAAATGTATTGTACAATCAAAATTATTACTAAAATCAAGAAATCGTTCAAAAGCCTTATTTTTTTTAGGTTTAAAGCTAGATGCAAAGACGATATCTTTTGGTGTAAAACTGTCGTTATTCTTTTTTGTAACAATGACAGGTATTTCAGAGTTTCGTACAACTTTTTCAGTGTTAGACCCAATTAAGATTTCTTCAAGGTTTGTATGCCCTTTAGATCCCATAATGATTAAATCTGTACTGTTTTTTTTAGAATAATCTCTAATACCTTCAAATGGACTTTGAAATCTGATAGCATGTTTAACATTTTTAATTTTAGGAAAAAAATCCTTTTTGTAATCGAGGAGTCTGTCACGAACCTTTCTAATATATAACATGCTTTCAGGAATACTAAAGTTAGTTCCTGCCCCCATGTCAACGATTCCTGTAGGAAGTTCAACCATATGAAGTAAGTGTACTTCACTGTTGGCTTTGCTAGCTATTTTTGAAGCTAGTTTCGAAGCATATTCAGAAGACTTCGAAAAATCAGTAGGTACTAATATTTTTTTCATAATAAGAAAGTTTTTAAGAGAGATAGTTTCTTAAAGATACAAAAAACAATGTTATAAAGAAAGAGGGTTGATATTTGTGTGTTAATGAATAACTTACTATATTTGCACCAAATTTATTAATCAGATAGATGAAGGGGACGTTAGTCCCCTCTTTTTATACCTAAGATGAATCAAGAACGAGTTAGAGAATTATTACAAGAAGCCTTAGAAGAAAACAAATCTTTATATTTAATAGATTTACAATTCTTGTCGGATAACAAAATAAAGGTAATAGTAGATGGAGATTCAGGTGTGCCACTAAGTGAGTGTATTCGTATTAGTAGGAATATAGAGCATAATTTAGATAGAGAAGAAGAAGATTTTTCGTTAGAAGTGACAACACCAGATATTGCACATCCAATAGCTGTAAAACGTCAGTATAAAAAGAATATCAACCGAATTCTAAAAGTTAAAACAGCAACAGAAGAATTTGAAGGAACGTTAACTGAGGTAACAGAAGATACCATTACCCTATTTTGGAAAGCAAGAGAGCCTAAGCCAATAGGTAAAGGAAAGCATACGGTAGAAAAAACAAAAATACTAGCGTATCAGGATATTAAAGAAGCAAAAGTGAAGATCATATTTTAATTAGAGAATGAAATGGAAAATATTGCGTTAATAGAATCATTTTCGGAGTTTAAAGATAATAAAAGTATAGACAGAGTAACATTAATGTCTATCTTAGAAGAAGTATTTCGTGCAGCCTTAAAGCGTAGGTTTGGGTCAGATGAGAATTTTGATATCATTATAAACCCTGATAAAGGAGATTTAGAGATTTGGAGAAATCGAGTGGTGGTGGCAGATGGAATGTCTGAAGATGATAATGAGGAAATAGAACTTGCAGAAGCAAGGAAAATTGAACCAGATTTTGAAATTGGAGAAGATGTTTCTGAAGAAGTAAAGCTAGTAGATTTAGGTAGACGTGCTATTTTAGCATTACGCCAAAACTTAATTTCTAAAATTCACGAGCACGATAGTACAAACGTTTTTAAACAATTTAAAGATTTAGAAGGAGAAATTTATAGTGCAGAAGTACACCATATTCGTCATAATGCTGTAATTTTGTTGGATGATGAAGGAAATGAGATTGTTTTACCAAAGAGTGAACAAATTCGTTCAGACTTCTTTAGAAAAGGAGATGCAGTTAGAGGAGTGATAAAATCTGTAGAGTTAAGAGGTAATAAACCCGCTATTATTTTATCAAGAACTTCACCAGCGTTCTTAGTGAAATTATTTGAACAAGAAATTCCTGAAGTTTTCGATGGTTTAATTACTATTGAAGGCGTAGCAAGGATTCCTGGAGATAAAGCAAAAATAGCAGTAGATTCTTACGATGATAGAATAGACCCTGTTGGAGCTTGTGTTGGTGTAAAAGGATCTCGTATTCATGGTATTGTTCGTGAATTAGGAAACGAAAATATTGATGTAATTAACTATACAAAGAACGAACAGTTATTTGTAGCAAGAGCCTTAAGTCCTGCAAAAGTAACTTCAGTAGACATTGAAATGTTTGATGAAGAAAAGAATGGTAAGAAAGGACGTGTTAATGTTTTGCTGAAACCAGAAGAAGTATCAAAAGCAATTGGTAGAGCTGGTGTAAATATTCGTTTAGCAAGTGAGTTGACAGGTTACGAAATTGACGTTCAAAGAGAAGGTATTGAAGAAGAAGATGTTGAATTAACAGAATTCTCTGATGAAATTGAAGCTTGGGTAATTGAAGAATTCAAGAAAATAGGTTTAGATACAGCAAAGAGTGTCTTGGAAAAAGATGTATCAATGTTAGTACAAAGAACAGATTTAGAGGAAGAAACAATTTTAGATGTTCAACGAATTTTAAGAGAAGAATTCGAAGACTAAATATAACACAAAAAAGGAAGCTAGTGTCCTAATATAGGAAACTGTATAAAATCTAGCAAAAAGAAGAAAAAGAGCATAACTATACGTACTAGAGACGTGTAAAGTGTGTTTTTTCAATAAAAAGTATAAAATAATATATGGCTGAAGGCAAAAAATTAAGACTAAATAAGGTTTTAAGAGAACTAAACATTTCTTTAGATAGAGCTGTTGAACACCTAGCTAAAAATGGCTATGAGATTGAAGCTCGCCCTACTACCAAAATATCAGATGCAGAATATCAAATTTTATTTGATGGTTTCCAAACTGATAAATCTAAAAAGGTGGCCTCTAAGGAAGTGAGCGAAGAAAAGAAAAAAGAGAAAGAGGCAATTCGTCAGCAATTAGAACAAGAGCAAGAAAGAAAGAGATTAGAAGAGGAAGCTAAAAAACAAGAAGTTTTAAAAGCCAAAGCTGAAAAGTTAGAACTTAAAACAGTAGGTAAAATAGATGTTGAAACTGGTAAGGCTATTGAAGAAGTAGCTGAAGAGGTAAAACCGGAGCCTACTAAAAAAGAGGAGAAAATAGAGGAACCAAAGAAAGAAGAGCCTATTAAACCAGTTCAAGAAACTAAAAAAGTTGAAGAACCAGTTAAGGTCGAAGAGAAAAAGCCAGAGCCTCCTAAAACTGAAAAACCAAAGGAACAAACAGTTAATACTCCTAAAAAGGAAGTGAAGAAAGAACAGCCTAAAGAAGTTAAAAAGACTGTTGAAAATAAGGTTAAAGAGGTGAAGCAACCAGTAAAGGAGGTAGAAATAACTCCAGAAAATGCTGAGAAAATTAAAACTCAGTACAAAAAATTAGAAGGTCCTAATTTTACAGGTCAAAAAATTGACTTAAAACAATTTGAAAGACCAAAAAAGAAGAAACCTGAAGCTAATAAGGCTGATGGAGATAAAAAGAAGCGTAAAAGAATTAGCAAACCAGGAAGTCCTGGAACAGGCGCTAAACCTCAAGGAAATAACCGAGGAGGTCAAAACCGAGGAGGCCAGAGAGGTGGTAACCGAGGAGGTCAAAGAGGTAGAAGACCAGCAGCTGCTCCAAAAGAAGAACTAACAGAAGCACAAATCCAAAAACAAGTTAGAGAAACTTTAGAAAAACTTCAGGGTAAATCTAAAAAAGGAAAAGGAGCAAAATACCGTAGAGATAAAAGAGATGCCCACCGCCAGCAAAGTGAAGCTGAATTACAGGCAGCACAAGCAGAGAGTAAGGTGTTGAAAGTAACAGAATTTGTTACGGTTAGTGAAGTAGCAACTATGATGGATGTTCCCGTTACCCAAATTATTTCTACATGTATGATGTTAGGAATGATGGTAACGATGAATCAACGATTAGATGCTGAAACATTACAAATTGTAGCAGAAGAATTTAACTATACTGTAGAGTTTGTTGGAGCTGAAGTTGAGGAATCTATAGAAGAAGTTGAAGACAAGCCAGAAGATTTAATAACTCGTGCACCTATTATCACAGTGATGGGACACGTAGATCACGGTAAAACATCATTGTTAGATTACATCCGTAACGCGAATGTTATTGAAGGTGAATCAGGAGGTATCACACAACACATTGGTGCTTACGCAGTGAAGGTAGGAGAACATAAAATAGCTTTCTTAGATACTCCAGGTCACGAAGCCTTTACAGCAATGCGTGCTCGTGGTGCTCAAGTAACGGATTTAGTTATTATTGTAGTAGCTGCAGATGATGATGTAATGCCACAAACAAAAGAGGCGATTTCTCACGCACAAGCAGCAGGAGTGCCAATTATCTTCGCAATAAACAAGATAGATAAGCCTAACGCGAATCCAGACAATATTAAAACACAACTTTCTTCTATGAATTTATTAGTAGAAGATTGGGGAGGTAACATTCAGTCGCAAGAAATTTCTGCTAAAACAGGACAAGGGGTTGATGAGTTATTAGAAAAAGTATTATTAGAAGCGGAAGTATTAGAGTTAAAAGCAAACCCTAATAAAAACGCAAACGGAGCTGTAGTAGAAGCTTTATTAGATAAAGGTAGAGGATATGTATCTACAATATTGGTACAAGCAGGTACATTAAAAATTGGAGATTATATCTTAGCCGGAAAGCATAGTGGTAAAGTAAGAGCTATGTTTGATGATAAAGGAAGGAAAGTAAAAGAGGCAGGACCTTCTACGCCAGTATCAATTTTAGGTTTAGATGGTGCACCACAAGCAGGTGATAAGTTCAATGTATTTGAAGATGAGCGTGAAGCTAAGCAAATAGCAGCAAAACGTTCTCAATTACAACGTGAACAATCTGTTAGAACACAAAAAACATTAACACTTGCAGAAATTGGTCGTCGTATTGCATTAGGAGACTTTAAAGAGTTAAATATCATCTTAAAAGGAGATGTTGATGGTTCGGTTGAAGCGTTAACAGATTCGTTCCAAAAGCTATCTACAGAAGAAATCCAAGTGAATATTATTCACAAAGGAGTTGGAGCAATTACAGAATCTGACGTATTATTAGCAACAGCTTCAGATGCAATTATCGTTGGATTTAACGTACGTCCGCAAGGAAATGCGCGTTCGGTAGCAGATAGAGAAGAAGTTGATATCAGAACTTACTCAATCATCTATGACGCTATCAACGACCTGAAAGATGCAATGGAAGGAATGTTGTCTCCTGAAATGAAAGAAGAAGTTCTTGGTAATGTTGAAATTAGAGAAGTTTATAAAATTTCTAAGATTGGTAATATCGCAGGATGTATGGTGATGACAGGGAAAATTACAAGAGACTCTAAAGTTCGTGTAATTAGAGATGGAATTGTAGTTCATGATGGTGTGTTAGCTTCATTAAAACGTTTTAAGGACGATGTTAAGGAAGTAACTAAAGGATACGATTGTGGTCTTCAAATTAAAGGATATAACGATATTAAAGAAGGAGATACATTAGAAGCATATACTGAAGTAGCAGTTAAGAAAAAGCTTAAATAGCTATTTAATATAATATAGTATAAAAAGACACCTAATTTAGGTGTCTTTTTTATATTTGGTATTTAAGCAGATATTTTACTTGTTTATCATTAGTTGTTTTTAAAGTGTTAATTATTATTCATAATTAATGTTTTTAAAATGTTTGCAAAGGTTATAAACCCTTTGTGGATTATTATTTTAATGATACTTGTATATACATGTTTACAGAAGATCAAAAAACTAGAATAGGTGTGTAGTATTTGTTCCAGTAGAATTTAGAGTCTACTATAACAGACTAACTTTATTTTAATACGAAATTCATATATTAAGACGTTCTTTATTTAAAAGAGCGTCTTTTTATTATGATTAACTAGAAAGTAAGAATAGATGAAATACCTAAAAATAATAACTCCTGTAGTATTTTTATTAATGATGAACTGTGCAGCACAAAATAAAATAAAAGAGTTTGATAAAATAGCTTATGAAGCTCAAACAAGAGGAAGTATAGTGCAGTTAACTATCGAAGGAAATAACTTATCGTACAAAATAAATCAAAAAGAAGGGAGTAAAAAAGTAACTAAAGAACAATTAGAAGAATTAAACACTATAGTAAATGAGTTGAATTTAGAACAAATAAGCGATTTACAAGCACCAAGTGAAAAAAGAATAACAGACGCAGCTTTGCATGCGAAGTTTACTATTAAAATAGCTAATAAGGAATATAGGTCAAGTGTATTTGATGCGGGTAATCCACCAAAAGAATTAAAAAAGCTGGAGGATTTTTTGTATAGCCTTTCTGAATTGAAATAAAAAAGCGCCTTAAGGCGCTTTTTCTATATGATGATTAGAACCATCCTTTTTGGTTTACCTGATATGTTTCAACAAATTCTTCATCAGATTTTGTTAAATAAATAATCCCTTCTATAAAAGGAATGATTCCTGCAAAACCGCAAGTTATAATCGTAGCTATAATTTGTATAATACCCTCTTTGGTATATCCTAATACAAACTTATGTATTCCTATTGAACCTATTAAAATCGCTAAAATACCAGCTAACACACGTTTACTTTCTTGATTAGGGACAGTATTCCCATTTTCATCAATTACATCCATTTTTTTATTTTTTATTTATTAGACGGTGCTAAATTTATAAAAAAGCTTCGTCTTTTGGCTCCCATAACTCAATTTTATTTCCATCTAAATCTACAACCCATCCAAATTTACCATAATCATACTCCTCTATTTTATCCATCACGGTAACTCCTTTTTCTTTTAACTCTTCTAATAACTCTACTAAATTTTCAACTCGATAGTTAAACATAAAGTCTTTTTTAGACGGTTCAAAATAGTTTGTATCATTCGCAAACGGACTCCATTGTGTTGATGCCTTCTTACCTTCGTTATCCTTCCACCAAAACGTACATCCCCAATCATCAGTATTAAAACCTAAGTTATTTTTATACCAGTCTTTCGTTGCTCTAGGGTCTTCTGTTTTAAAAAAAACTCCTCCTATTCCTATTACTTTACCTTTTTTCTTCATTTTATTTCTTTTTTACAACTGATTCGTAGATAGAAATCCATTCATCTACAGTCATCTTTGTACATAATTTAGTAATTAATTCATACGGAATATCATCCAGCTTTTTAAAACGAATACAGCTTTTACCCATGTCTAGCTTTCTTTTACAGTATTTATGGTATTCAGCTATAAACCAATCGTGTAGTTCTTTTTTAGCATAAATTCCGCTATGATATAGATTTATTGAGTTTTTTTGTGAAGCTAAATTCATAAAAGGAAGTGGTAATTTTGGATTACAATGATAACCATCGGGATATTTTGAATGTGGAACATAATACCCAATCATATTATAATTGATTCCTTCTTCAAATCCTTTAGGTAGGTTTTCCTTAATAAGGTTACGAAGCTTTTGTAAAACTTCTTGTCGTTCTTCTGGGACTTGAGAAATATATTCTTCTACTGTAGCTGCTTCATATTTCATGTTACATGATTTTGAAGCATCAAGTTAACAAAATTTTTCTTTAATTTTATCTACAATAGTCTGCGCTAACTTTTCTTTACTTTCTATGGTCCAACCAGCAACATGAGGAGAAAGCAACACATTTTCTGCTTTTATTAAATACTGAAATGCCTCGGGCATTTCTTGGTTTGTAAATAGGTTTTCAAACGATTTTTTTTCATACTCTAATACATCCAATCCTGCTCCTAAAACTTTTCCTGATTGTAAAGCGACTACTAAATCTTTTGTTACTACTGATTTTCCTCTGGCAGTATTTAACAACCAAAATGGTTTTGAAAAACCATTAATAAAGTCTGAATTAACCATATTCATCGTTAATTCTGTTTGTGGAGTATGTAAACTTAAAACATCAGTTCTTTTTTGAAGTTCTTCTAAAGAAACTTGTTTACAATTATTATCACCAACATTCGGCTTAATATCGTAACATATTACTTCCACATCGAAACCACGGAGTTTTTTAGCAAAGGCTTTCCCCATATTACCATAACCGATGATTCCAACAGTTTTTCCATCCAATTCTACACCTCTATTTTCTTCTCGTAACCATTTACCTTCTCGTACCTCTTTATCTGCTTTATTAAGCTTGTTAAACAAAGAAAGTAACATTCCTAACGTATGCTCTCCTACTGCATTTCGATTTCCTTCTGGTGCTGATATTAAGTGTACTCCTTTCTTTTCAGCATAATCACAATCAATGTTTTCTAATCCAGCTCCTACTCGTCCTATAAATTTAAGGCTTGTTGCTTTATCTAAAAATTGTTTATCAATGGTAAATCGACTACGAATAATAACTCCATCATACAAATGAATTTTAGCTTCAATTTCTGATTTTGAAGAGATATAATCTTCATAGTTTTCAAAACCTAAATTCTTTAATTTATTTATTAACAGAGAGTGATTAGTGTCTAAATGAAGTATTTTCATTTTAAAAATATAATCTTAAACAAAAAAGTCTCCCAAAAGGAAGACTTTTACATTAATACTGTTCTTCTTCGTTTGGAAAGTCTTGACTTTTAACATCTGTAATGTACTGTTCAAATGCATTTGTCATTCCTGTATATAAATCTAAGTACCTACGTAAGAAACGAGGATTAAACTCATGTGTCATTCCTAACATATCGTGAGTTACTAATACTTGTCCATCTACACCTGCACCTGCTCCAATTCCTATAACTGGAATTGTTAAAGCTTCAGCAACTTTTTGTGCTAACTTAGCAGGAACTTTTTCTAATACAATAGCAAAACAACCTAATCTTTCCAACATTAAAGCATCTGTCATTAACTTTTCTGCCTCAGCTTCTTCTTTTGCTCTTACTGTATAAGTTCCGAACTTATAAATAGATTGAGGAGTTAACCCTAAGTGACCCATTACAGGAATACCTGCATTTAAAATTCGTTTAATAGAGTCTTTTATTTCTTTTCCTCCTTCTAGTTTTATTGAGTGTGCTCCACTTTCTTTCATAATTCGAATAGCCGAACGTAATGCTTCTTTAGGATCTGATTGGTAACTTCCAAAAGGCAAGTCAACCACTACTAAACAACGATCTATTCCTCTTACTACAGAGCTTGCATGATATATCATTTGATCTAATGTAATAGGCAATGTAGTTTCATGACCAGCCATTACATTTGATGCTGAATCTCCCACTAAGATTACGTCTATTCCTGCACCATCAACAATTTTTGCCATAGTATAATCGTAAGCCGTAAGCATTGAGATTTTTTCTCCATTTGCTTTCATCTCAACAAGAGATTTAGTGGTAATTCTTTTATATTGTTTTTTTGCTACTGACATTTCTTTTTTTTTATGGATTGTAAAAATACATAATTATTATTCACTTGTTTTATTTATTATATTTTCATAATCTCTTTAATTTACTTTTTTTTATGCCGTTAATCTTCTGTTAATTAAATTTTAGCCTTTTATTTTTTTAATAGCTTTACCTAACTAAATCAAACTAACGTGCAAAAGGTTTTTACTATATTAATTGTTTTTGCTCTTACAACTGTGATAAGTGCACAAGAAAGCTCAGAAAAAAAAGTCATTAAAAAAACTATTGAAACTTTTTTTGAAGGACTTCATAAAGGTGATAGTACATTAGTAAGCTCAACTCTTAATTCTACAATTAACATTCAAACTACTTTTACTAATAAGGAAGGTAAAAAAGTTTTAGTTACAGAAAGTAAATCTAAACTGCTTGCTAATATTGCTAATAAAAAACCAGAACATACTTATTTAGAAAAATTAATATCATGGGATATTAAAGTGGATGGTAATTTAGCTTCTGTATGGACTCTGTACGAATTTTACCTCAATGATAAGTTTAGTCATTGTGGAGCAAATTCCTTCCAACTTTTTAATAATAATGGAAAATGGGAGATTATATACTTAGTTGATATGAGACGTAGAAACAATTGTAAAGCCCTTAAACAATAGTTTTATGAAAAAAATTGGATTTCTTTTTTTATTTGTTTCTTGCTTTAGTTTTGCTCAAGAACCTGAATTATTTCATCCAGAGTTATTTAGTGATTTACCAAACGTCAGAGATTTTTCAATAAGCAAAAATCAAGATGAATTTTATTTCACTGTTGAAAGCTACTTGAAAGAATATTCGTTTATAGCTTTTTCAAAAAAAGTAAATGGAAAATGGCAGAAACCTGGAGTTGTTAACTTTTCTGGTAGGCATAAAGACTTAGAGCCCTTTTTGTCTCCTGACGGATTGAAGCTTTTCTTTGCTTCTAACAGAAAGAATAATACCTCTGGTGAGGTAAAGAAAGACATGGATATTTGGTATGTAACACGTGAGTCTTTTTCTCATGATTGGTCTAAGCCTATAAATATTGGGTCGCCAGTTAATACTCCTGCGGATGAATTTTATCCGTCAGTGACAAAAAAAGGAGACCTATTTTTTACTGCAGAATATGAAAACTCTAAAGGTAAAGAAGATATTTATGTAAGTAGACTTATTAATGGTGTTTACTCCAAACCTGTTTCTCTTGGTCCTGGAGTAAATTCTGAAAAATACGAGTTTAATGCCTTTGTTGCTCCAGATGAAAGTTTTATCATTTTCACTTCGTATGGAAGAAAAGATGATTTAGGTAGAGGTGACCTATACATAAGTAAAAAAGGAAGAAATAACGAATGGTTAGCTTCTAGGCATTTAACAAATATTAACTCTAACAAATTAGATTACTGCCCTTTTGTAGACCTTTCAAGTAATAAAATTTATTATACAACAAATAAAAGTAAAATTTCAAATAAGTTAAGTAAAAAGAAAAGTTTAGATGAAATAATTAATTTTATTAAAAATACTCCTAATGGACTAAGTAGAATTTATGTTACTTATTTCCACAAAAAATAACTTATCTTTGATTTAATGAATCTAACAAATCCTTCAAATACTTTATCTCCTGATAAATGGGTAGACAACTATGCAGATTATTTATTCAATTATGCTGTTGTTCGTGTAAATAATTCAAACATAGCTAAAGATTTAGTGCAAGAAACTTTTTTTGCAGGATTAAAATCTGCTAAAAACTTTGAAGGAAAGTCTACAGAACGAACATGGCTAGTTTCAATCTTAAAGAGAAAAATAATCGATTATTATCGAAAAATAAATTCTAAAAAAGGACAAGCTGAAGTTAGAATGAGTTTTTATGATAGCGGAGAAAATGAAGGAAACTGGATTGAGGAGCGAGTACCACAAACATGGGATAATGATGCTGATAGGAATATTGAAAATGAAGAGTTAAAAAATCAATTAGATAAATGTATTGATGGCCTTCCTGAAAAATATGCCATGGTTTTTAAAATGAAAACAATTCAACAATTTGAAACTGAAGATATTTGTAAGGAGTTAGATATTTCTCCGTCCAATTTATGGGTTATAATACATAGAGCAAGAACACAGTTAAGAAGCTGTATGGAAAAGAACTGGTTTAATAAGTAAAAAAATGTTTAAATTTTTAAAAATTACATGTGATGAAGCTACTACCATTTGTGACAAAAGTCAATATGGAGAAGCTTCTATATATGAAAGAATGCAACTTACTTGGCATTTATTAACTTGTAAGATTTGTGCCTTGTATACAAAACAAAATAGAAAAATGTCTGATATCTTCAAGTTAAAATCAGAAGATTGTAAAAAACATACCGCTTGTTTATCAAGTAAAGACAAAGAAAAATTAAAAGAACAGTTAAGTAAATTTAATTAGACAATTTTGGTTTTTTAAAGAACCATTTTTTGATTTTTTGTTAGATTGAAACGGAATTTATTATAGTGATAAATTCCGTTTTTTTAATTTTGCCCATTAAAAACAACCTACATGAACTTTTTACCTGAAGAATTAGATAATTATGTTGTTAAACATTCTCAAGCTGAACCAAAAATACTACAAGAACTAAGTAGAGAAACTTGGCAAAAGGTTTTAAACCCTCGCATGTTAAGTGGAGCTTTTCAAGGAAGAGTTTTATCTATGATTTCAAAATTAATTCAACCTAAATCAATTTTAGAGATTGGTACATACACAGGGTATTCTGCTTTATGCTTGGCTGAAGGACTTTCAAAAGATGGAATGATTCATACGATTGATAAAAATGAAGAGTTAGAGGAGCTCCAACATAAATACTTTCAGCAATCTGACCATAAAAACCAAATAACTCAATATGTTGGTAATGCTTTAGATATAATTCCAACTATAAATTCCAAATTTGATTTAGTATTTATCGATGCAGATAAATCTAACTATGTAAACTATTTTCGCTTGATTATTGAAAAAATGAATAAAGGAGGTGTTATTTTATCTGATAATGTACTTTGGAGCGGAAAGGTAGTTGAGAAGTTAAATCCTAAAGATATAGACACTAAAGTTCTTTTAGAGTATAATAGACTTTTAAATGAAGATAGTCGTTTAGAAACTGTATTACTGCCTATAAGAGATGGATTAACTATTAGTAGAATTGTTTAAAAAATAGTTGATAAGGAATATAGCTCAAGTACATTTGATGCAGGGAACCCACCAAAAGAATAAATAAAAAAACCGAGCAATTTGCTCGGTTTTTTGTTTAAAGAAAGGATATTAATTCTTTTTATAAATTTTACTTTTTTTACCGTCTTTATTAATAAAATAGAAACCTTTGGGCAGGCTTTTAATAACGTCAGTTTCTTCTGTTTCATTGTTGATAGTAGTATCTTTAACCTTATTCCCGTTTACATCATGAATAGTCAACTGAGTAGGTGTTTTTGAAGAAGAGGAGTTAACACTAGTGTAAGCCTGATTGTTATTCTCATTAGATTCAGAGGTGTTATTATCATAGTCAGCTATAGCATGTAAATAATAAAAATTGGTGAGATTATTTCCTAAATAAGTATCTCTTATATGTGTTTCTGAACACATTTTTCCTGTTTGGTTAGGAGAGATAGTTAAAGATGACTTAGGATATGGAAGGTTTGATACAATACTAGCTTTACTTAAGTCGGAATTATTTGTTAAGATTAAAGCTGTATTGTTGATTGTGCCAGTTACAGCACCTGTGTTTTTAATATTCACACAGAATTTATGGTCTTGATTTTCTCTAAGAGTTAATGAATTATCATCGTTCGTATTTGTGGTTAAACCACCTGCATCAATAGATATGCTTACAATTACAAAATCAGGATTGCCAACAGGACATCCATTGTTAGAAGAAGGACCTGCTTGGTTGGGGCAGTTGTCTTGCCAGTTTTGTACCCCATCACCATCAAAATCTCTAGTATCTTTAGGAACCGTATAAGTAAGTATCTCTGAATTACCAGCATATTCAAATTTCAAATAAAATTTTCTTTTAGGGTCGGTGTCATAGTCAATAAAGCTAGTTCCCCATGGTTCTCTTTTGGTTAAAATGGGGAAGAACTCTTCATCCATTTCCCATACAGTTTTTGTTATCAGGTTACTTTGATTGATACTGTTGTAGTATATAGAGATAGTAATATCATTATTACCACTATTATTTTTACCTCTATAATCACCTTGAATTTCGTATTCGTATTCAAAAGTAGTATTTCTTGAAAAATTTTTATAGTATGCTTGATTTACTTTAAAACTTTTTATTTGTTTTGGTAAAGGAGTGCTTCTACATGATATTTGAGTTATTGAATGAGGAAGGCTTAATCTGTAATCTTCATCTGAATGTTCACCAACTCTTGAAGATGTTAAATAATAGTAATTGAAGCCCTGACCAAAATCTAAAAAGTAGAACTTGTTTGGTTCTAAAGGTGTTGAGTCTTGAATGTTCACATAAAACCTACCAATTAAATCTTGAAAATCAAATGTCTCTTCACAAGGAATGTTTTCAACCATTTCTTTATTGAAAGTACCTAAAGCTTTAGAGCTTGAATAGAAAACGTGAGAATTATAAGATTGAGAAAAAGCTTGTAGTGACAATAGGCATGCTAAAAGGAATAATTTTTTTTTCATAGTTTATATATTTTATAATTAATCACTTATAAAAATCAAGATTTTTTCTTGTTTATGAGTTAACAACAGATTACTAAAAAGTAAATAAACTATAAAACAAAAAAACCGAGCATATTGCTCGGTTTTTTTATTTTTAATTAGAGTTAGATTACTTTTTTAAAGTATATCCTGTCCAAGAAAATTTTGTAAAGTCAGCTCCTCTACCTGCTTTTACAGTTAAGTTATCACCATCAGCAGTAATAGCTTCAGCATCTTCTACAACAGTTCCAGTAATATTCCCACCTTCTTTGTTATCACCAACAGTACCCATTTTATAAGAGTTTGTGATTGTTAAAAATCCATTGCCCTTATCATCTTTTGTGTCAATTAAATTTCCAAAAGTAGCACCGCCATAAGCAGCAAATAAAGCATTGTCAATTGTAGCTTCAGTTCCTCTTCTAATTTCAGCTCCTGCTTTTAAAGCTGTAACGCTAGATAAGTTTAATACTGTAACATTTTTAATCGTAGGAGTAGATATTGGTGCAGCTGCTGGGTTAGAACCATTACTGTCTCCTTCTATACCTCTTGGGTCTTCAGTAGCATCGTTAAATCCGTTTTCTCTTACACCAAACATGTTGTCCATAGTTCCTGTATAACCTCCAGTAAAGTCAAACATATCATCCTTAATGTTAATACACATTACATTTGTTACGTTAACAGTACCTCCGAAGAATTCAATACCATCATCAGCTCCATTAGAAACAACTAAATTGTTAATTGTTGTACCTGACCCTACAGTATAGAAAGAAAATCCATTAAATTCTTGATCTCCGTTGATTTTAGCTCCTGTGTACTCAGCTTTAACATACGTTAATGTTCCTGAGTTATCATCATCTTGAGTACCACCATATTTTAAACCGGCTACTTCAGTTTCTGCTTCAGCTCCTTTATTTGTTTTAGCTTTACCAGCAATAACAATACCTCCCCAATCTCCTAATCTAGGACTAGTTGCATTAGAAGTAAAAACAATTGGCTGAGAAGCCGTTCCTGCAGCTTCTAATTTTGCACCTCTTTCAACAGCTACATAAACATCAGTACCTCCTGCCTTGCACTTAATAGTTGTTCCTGGCTCTATAGTTAAAATTTTACCTTCTTTTACTCTTAAAGAACTAGTTAATAAATATTCAACTCCAGCTTTTAATGTAATGTCTGCATTAACATTTCCTTTTAAGTCTTTAGGATCAAAGTCATCTTGCCCGTTAATTTCTAAATCAAAACCTTGGCTTGGAGGTGTAACTGGGTCATCATCAGAACATCCAACCATTAATGATGCAGAAACTGCTAAAATTGATAGTAATTTAATTGTTTTCATTTTTTCTTTTATTTATTTTAAATAGTGTTGCAAATTTGGTGTTATTGCTTCAAGGTAAGATTACCTTAAGTTTAATAAAATATTAATAATTATAATTTGTAAGATAACCCTAATGAGAAGTCAATTCCTCTTTTGAAAGATTTTGTTACAAGTTTGTTAGGTACATCTCTATACATTTCATAGCTAGGGTTTAATAAGTTTTTGGCATTAATTTTTAAACCAAGCTTCTTGTTGAACTGTCTTTTAAAAACGAAGTCTAGTGTTGGTATAGATTTCTGATAAATACTTTGTAACCCATTAACTGAACCAATACTGTAAAGTTTCTCTCCCTGATAATTAAATATTAAGGTAGCAATTGTTTCTTTATTATCTTTTTTGTAATTGTAAGAAATATCCGTATTTAATAAAAACGGTGCTGCTCCTTCAGTAGGTTCCTCTGAGTTGGTGGGATTAAACTGATTTGTAACATTAAATGTTTGATTGGTGTTCATATATGTCGCATTCAACCCTAACTTAATATTTTGGTCATGTTCATCGTTGTTTTTAGAAAGGTTAAGAATTTGTTTTCTTAGTTCTATTTCTGCTCCATAAATAGTGGTGTTACCGGTGTTGTTGAAAGAGAAAAAGTTGTCAGAAGCTGCATTTAACTCTATTCTATTTATACCATCTTCAATGTACTTACCGAAAATGGTTGCAGAAATTAATTCTCCTCTATTAGGGAACATTTCCCATTTAAAATCTAAATTATAATTTGTTGAAGGTTGTAGGTTTTCATTACCTTCTTCTTGATAATCTACACCTTCATAAACAAAAGGAGCGACTTCTTTAAATTGTGGGTAGGTGTACGTTTTACTAGCAGATAACCTTAGTAAGTTATCATCATTAATGTCATACTTTAAGTTTAAGGAAGGTAAAATATAATTATCTCTCAGCTTTTTAGGTCCTCCATTGTCTGTAGTGGAGTTTGTTAAGTTTGTTTTCCATGCAACATCCATCCAGATATTTTCATATCGAGCACCTATATTCATAAAGAACTTATCTGTTATTTGATAATCTAACATGGCATAAGCGGCATTTGTCATTTTATCAGCATCATAAGTGAAAGGATCTAAAGCGTTGTCTCCAAATCCGAATCCAGTTTTTAATCTAAAAACACCATTGTCTAATGATTGCTGATTTAAAACTTGACTAATATTATTTGGGTCAACTTCTGTAGGAGCAGCTAAATCATAATCAAAATAAATAGCTCTAAAGTCTCTAACAGTATTTCTAAATTCGTACCCTAAAGTTATCTTAGCTTTGTGTTCGTCTTTTATTCTTGTTCCAAAATATTTAATTAAGCTAGTCTTAGCTGCAAAATCATCTTCAGTTAAATTATGATAGTATCTACTATTATTTCTAGCAGCCCCCGAAGCAAACTTTATAGTATTGTCATTTTTATTTACAACAAAAATATTTTTCTTTCTATTAGGCTCATCATTATTAACCATGTTATATGTTGCGCCTAAATTTAAATCAATAGATTCACCAAATTTATGCTCGGATAATAATTGATTTACGAAAAGTCTATTTTGGTTTTCTGTTTGAAGAATTATGTTAGCAAATATTCCTTCAGAATCAGCAACATCAGGCTTTTTTCCATAATAATCTTGTATGTTTTGATTGTTTGAGTGTATGAATAATGAATTATAAGAAACTTTATGATTATTATTAATCTTATAAATAAAATTCCCCATCAACATTTTGGAAGTTTCATAATTATATTGTTTAGCAGATGTAAAGCGGTTTCCTGTTGATCCATCATTTCTAAGGTAGTTTATTGATATTCCATTTCTGAAGTTATATTTATTTCCAAAGGAACCTACTAAAAACATAGATAGACTTGAGTCTTCGTTTATATCAAACCTCTTACTACCTGAGATTGATAAATTAGTATTTAAAGCAGCGTGAGTATTATTTGGAGTAAAATTATCTGTAAAAGGTAAAATATTAAGACTAGTTACTTTATGTTTAGTGTTGTTAGCTATACCAAACCAATTTGCACCATCAATTGTCTTGAAACTTTTGCCAGTTGTTTGTGTGTTAGCGCTAGAAGAAAAACCAATATTGATTGAAGAATTTCCAGAGTGTTCTTTAGAAGCTAAATCGATATTTGCACCTGAAACATCTCCGCTTAAATTAGCAGAAAAAGTTTTGCTTACTCCAATGTTTTGGATCATGTCAGTCCCAAAAAGCTCTAAAGATATGTTCTTAAACCTAGGGTCGTTAGAAGGTAAAGGTAATCCATTTAAAGTTGTTGTGTTATATCGATCCCCCAAACCTCTAACATAAACTTTATTGGAACCTTCTTGTTTTGATATCCCAGCTACTTTAGTTGTAGCAGTAGCAGCATCACTAACTCCTTTTTTAGATAGTTCTTGGGCTCCAATACTTTCTTTAATTACTGTAGCTTTTCTTTGTTCTAATAGTAAAGCAGTTTCTTTTTCTCTACTAACAGTTGCGTTAATTTTAACCTCGTCAAGTGCTACCCCTTCATTAGCGCCTAATTCTTGGTTTACTATAAGTGTTTCGTTTTCTTTTATTACTATTTGTTTTTCAATAGTTTGATAACCAACGAAACTAAACACAATGGTTTGGTTTCCTGCAGGTACACTAAGTGTGTACTTACCGTCCATATCGGTTGTCCCCCCGATAGAAGTTCCTTTAATAAAGACATTAGCAAAAGGTAACGCCTCTCCGCTCATTTCTTTGTCAGTAACTGTACCAGTAACAGTACCTTTGCTTTGAGAAAATGCTAGATTACATAAGCTTAAAAAAGCTATAAATAATATTTTTTTCATTCTAATCTTTGAATTCTGTTTATTTATCCCGCAAAATTCAAGTTAAATAGTAAAGCTAATGTTAGGTGTAAATTACGTTTGTATTATTAGAATGTTTAGTTAATGTTAACGGACTTTCTATATGTTATCAAAGCATTAATTGTTTGTAAACTTTATACCAAAAACAAAGGTTCTCGGTGTAGCAGGACCGTAAATGAAATTGCTGTCACGCTCTTTACCTATATCAAATTTTGACTGGTATTCATCAAAAAGATTTTTGATTCCAGTAGTAAATTCTAGGTTCGTGTTTAGTTTTTCTAAATTAAATGTATAGCTAGCGTTAACCCCTAAATTAAAAAAAGAAGGAGAACTAAAGTATTCGTCTTCTGTTAAATTTTTGGGTGAAGCTAAATGTAGTACTTCCATACTTCCAGTATATACTAAATTTAGAGCTGTTTTAAATTTTTGGTTTGGAGTATAAGTCGCAGTAGCATATCCGTAAGTGTTTGGTGTACGTAAAAATTCTTTTTTTAAGGGTAGTTCGTCTGAGTTGTTTACAGCTGAGTTGTATTTACTAGATTGGTAGGTGAACCCAGCATCTAGCTGTAGAATTCCATCGTAGTTTAATCGTGTTTCTAAAGTAATTCCTTTTACTACGGCGCCATCACCATTTCTTTTTTCAAAAACTTCACCAAACTCATCTTCTCCAATAGACTCTAAATAAAAAGCATCTTTTAAGTTAGTGTAAAAACTCTCAAAAGTAAATCCGTAAATATAATGCTCAGTAGGCTTGTCGTAGTTGAATGAAAGTGTGTAGCTGTTAGAGCGTTCTCTTTTTAAATCATCTGCTAATAATACTCGAGAAATTCCACCACCAGCAAAAGCTATGTGTAAATCGGTGTCAAAAGCTTGTGGAGCTCTAAAACCAGTTCCCCAAGTTCCTCTAATTTGTGTGTTTTCAAAAGGCTTGTATAGTAAAGATACTCGTGGACTAGCTACGTTGTTTACAATAGTTTTTTCTGTTCCGTCTTGCTTTAAAGCGTTTAATTTATGGTTGTCGTAACGAATACCTGTTAGTAAATTTAATTGCTTGTTGATTTCCCAATCGCTTTGGAAAAAGAATCCGAAGTTTTGTGTTAATTGATCTACTTTGTACTCGTATGCTTCTATAACATCAAAAACATCATCTTGTACAAATTCGCCTCCAATAGTCAGTACATTATTTCCACCTAAAAATTTCTCTAATTTATGATTGAATTGTAAACCTCCTTGAAAAGTCGTTGTCGTAGAGTTACCATATGGTGGTTTAGCTAAATGTTCTGTGTCTTCAGGAGTGTTTGTGTCAGGGCGAATTCCTGTGTAGTGTTCTCTATCGGTATATTGTGTAGCTAAATAGGAAATTATAGAGCTTTTGTCATCATTAAAATTAATTTGATAATCAATATTTCCTACATAAACATCATGCACACGTTCTTCTGATTGTAGCGCAAAATGAGGAGCTTTATCTACCATTTCACCACCATAACGATATTCATTCATTTTACTAAAGTTAACCTCTATTTTTTGATTATCTGTTGGAAGGAAGAGTAAATTAGTTCCAAAGGAATTATTTTTCAATTCAGGTAATTCAGAAAAATTATCACCATTAGCATCATACAGGTCTCTTTTTCTATTATTGATAAAAAACGAAGCACCAGCATTTCTGTCTTCATTTACTATTGTAGCATTTCCAGCAATTATGTGATCTGAAACTCCTTTAATATTTTGATAAGTATAACCAATGCTGTAATTATTTTTCTTCGGAATTTTTGTAATTACATTTACAGTTCCTCCTATGGCACTTGAACCATATAAGGCAGAGCCACCACCGCGGACTACTTCTATACGTTCAATCATATTAGTAGGTACTTGTTCTAGACCATATAACCCAGTTAACGGACTAAAAATAGGACGACCATTAATTAAAATTTGTGAATACCCGCCAGCTAAACCATTCATACGAAGTTGGGTATAGTTACAAGTTTGGCAATCTGTTTCTACACGTAAACCAGTTTGGAATTTTAACCCTTCAGATAAGTTACAAGCTTGTACGTCTGATAAGGTTTGGCTATTGATAACATTAACTATAACTGGGCTGTTAGTTCTGCGTTTATCAGTACGTGTTCCAGTAACAGTAACTTGATCTAGAATTTCTGCAGTTTCAGTCAGTATGAAATTTACAGTTTTCTCTTCGTTAGCGTTTATTGTAATAGTCTTTCTTTCTGATAAAAAACCAATAGATGAAGCAACTAAAACAAATTTGTTTTTAGCTGTTTTTAATGTGTAGTTTCCAGATTCATCTGTAGTTGTTCCGTTTTCTGTTCCCTTTATAAATACATTAGCGAAAGGTATGGTTTCTCCTGAAGATGAAGTGACTTTCCCTTTAATTGTTTGTCCGCTTACAATAGTTGATAATAATATAATTACTAAGGTAATATGATTTTTCATGTTGAAAATAGTTTACTGTTAAACAGTTTTTGAAATTAAATATTTTTGCAAATATAAATTAATTTTTAGTCTTGACTAAAAATATGTTTAATTAAATCAAAAACTATATATTTGCATACCTAAAAAAAATATAATGTTTAGTCAATCTGAAGAAAACTATATAAAAACAATGTATCATTTAGCTGCTGATTACAAAAAAGGAATTAGCACGAATGCGATTGCAAAGAAGTTAGATACAAAAGCTTCTTCAGTAACTGATATGGTTAAAAAATTATCAGAAAAAAACGTAGTTAGCTATAAAAAATACCAAGGAGTAACATTAACTGATTTTGGAAAGAAAATAGCAGCAAATATTGTTCGTAAACATAGGTTATGGGAAGTTTTCTTGGTAGATAAGCTTAATTTTTCTTGGGATGAAGTGCATGAAGTAGCAGAACAGTTAGAGCATATTAAATCTCCAAAATTAATTAACGAATTAGATGCTTTTTTAGATTATCCAAAAAGAGACCCGCATGGAGACCCTATTCCAGATAAAGAAGGAAACCTGCAAATAATAGAAAAAAGTTTGTTGTCTACTTTAAAGAAAAATGAAATAGGTGTTTGCGTTGGAGTTGATGATAGTTCTTCAGAGTTTTTACGATTTTTAGATAAGCAAGAAATAGCATTAGGAAAACAAATAAAAGTGGTAGAAAAAGAGCCTTTTGATGGTTCTTTAGTTATAGAAATGGATGGAAAAACTCTTACAGTATCCAATAAAATAGCAAGCAATCTATATATTCAAAAACCACGTTAAGCAAATAATAAGAAATAATTTTATAAATGAATTTATTTAATCAACTAGTAAGTTTTGGTAAAGAACACCCAATTCAAGCAGCCTTGTATGCCTCGTTATTTACTTGGGGTTTAACTGCTTTAGGAGCAAGTTTAGTATTCTTTTTTAAAAAAATGAATAGAGCTGTTTTAGATGGAATGCTTGGTTTTACAGGAGGAGTAATGGTGGCAGCAAGTTTTTGGAGTTTGCTATCACCTGCAATTGATAACAGTCCGGGTGAAGGATTTGTAAAAGTACTTCCTTCGGCAATAGGGTTTGCTCTGGGGGCTTTGGCGCTTTTTGGAATGGATAAATGGTTGCCACATTTGCATATTAATTTTAAAGAAGACGAAGTTGAAGGAGTTAAAACAAATTGGCATAAAACAACTTTGTTGGTTTTGGCAATTACCTTACACAATATTCCAGAAGGTTTGGCAGTAGGAGTGTTGTTTGGAGCAGCTTCAACCATGGTTGGGGTAGAGCAAACCGAAATGATAATTGCTGCTATTTCGCTAGCTATTGGTATTGGAATTCAAAATTTCCCAGAAGGATTTGCAGTTGCAATGCCATTAAGAAGACAAGGCGTAAGTCGTTTTAAAAGTTTTTGGTACGGACAATTATCAGCTATCGTTGAGCCTATGGCAGCAGTTCTAGGTGCAGTAGCGGTATCTTTTTTTACGCCAATTTTACCTTATGCATTAGCATTTGCTGCAGGAGCGATGATTTTTGTAGTAGTTGAAGAAGTAATTCCTGAAACCCAACGAGATAAATATACTGATATTGCTACCTTAGGTTTTATTGGTGGGTTTATAGTAATGATGTCGTTAGATGTTGGTTTAGGATAGAAAAACCCTCGTATGAAACATAAAAGTACAATTCCCGCAAAAGCGGGAATCTTTTTTTGGTTAAATTGCCTACCTAATTATATTTTACTTTGTTAGAAAACCCGTCAACTTTTCAAGTATACAATGCTTCTGCTGGTAGTGGTAAAACTTTTACATTAGTTAAAGAGTATCTAAAAGTTTTGTTGCAATCTGAAGATATTTTTCGCTTTCAAAAAATATTGGCAATTACGTTTACCAACAAGGCGGCTGGTGAAATGAAAGAGCGTGTATTAGATAACTTACAAGCTTTTGCAGAAGGAGAAGCAAATGATTTGCTTGAGATTATTTTAGAAGAAACATTACTTGATAGAAGTGTCGTAAAAGACCGAAGTAAAAAAATATTAAATGAAATTCTTCGAAATTATTCTGCTTTTTCAATTACTACGATTGATAGTTTTACACATAAAATTATTAAGAGTTTTGCTTATGATTTAGGGCTACCACTTAATTTTGAAGTGGAAATGGATGCTGTTTCTTTGCTAAATGAAGCAGTAGATGTACTGATTTCAAAAATAGGAAGTGATGAAGCGTTGACTAAATTACTTATTGATTTTTCTCTAGATAAAGCAGATGATGATAAATCATGGGATATCTCTCGTGAATTAAATGAGTTTGCTAAAATTTTGTTGAATGAAGATGATACCAAGCATTTTAAAAACCTAGCTGATAACGAACTTGCCGATTTTACTAATCTAAAAACAAAGTTGTCAAAACATCAAACGCAAATAAAAAAACGTTGGAAAGAAATTGGAGAAGAAGCTTTGCAAGCTATTCAATCAGTACAGCTAGATCATAAAGATTTTTACCGATCAATGTTGCCAAATCATTTTGCAGCACTGTCTAAAAATCCTGAAAAAGCAAAGTTTTTTGATCAAAGTAAATTAAGGGAACGAATTGAGGAGGGTAACTTTTATTCAAAATCAAAATCAGAGGATATAAAATCTGCAATTGAGGGGGTTTTGCCAAAGTTATTGAGTTTGTACACTGAATCGGAAAAGTTATATCAACAGTTTTCAATGAATAAGCTAGCGTTGAAAAGTATTATTCCATTAGCAGTTTTAAACAATATCAATCAAGAATTAACACACTTAAAAGAAGAAAATAATTTAAGATTGAATGCAGAATTCAATCATTTAATTTCTGAAAACATCAAAGACCAACCTGCTCCGTTTATTTACGAGCGAATCGGGCAACGATTTATGCATTATTTTATTGATGAAATGCAAGATACATCAACCTTACAATGGCAAAATTTAATACCGTTAATAGATAATGCGCTAGCACAAGAAAATAGTAATTTGTTGTTGGTAGGTGATGGAAAACAAGCAATTTATCGTTGGCGTGGAGGTAAATCAGAACAATTTATAGGATTGGGTTCAGAAAAAGATAATCCGTTTCAAATTTCTAAAGAAGTAAGGACTTTAGAAACTAATTTTAGAAGTTATGCTGAGGTGATTAATTTTAATAATCAGTTCTTTCAACATACAGCAAATTTTCTTCAAAACGAATCATATAAACAATTATTTATTGAAGGAAATAAACAATTAACAACTGCTAAAAAAGGGGGATATGTCTCGCTTTCTTTTTTAAGGAAAGAAGAAAATAAAGAAGAGGAAGGAATTAAGTATCCAAAGAAAGTTTTAGAGCTTGTTAAAAATTTAGAAGCTGACTTTACGCTGAATGAGATTTGTATTTTAGTTCGTAAAAAGAAAGATGGAATTGCAGTAGCAAATTACTTATCTGAAAACGGAATTGATATAGTTTCCTCTGAAACATTACTGTTAGAAAATAGTTCTAAAGTCAATTTTATAGTAAATGTTTTGCAAGTAATTCAGCATCCAAATGATAAGGAAACCTGTCTGGAAATGCTTTATTTTTTGCAAGAACATTTAAAAGTAGCTAAAGATAAGCACTTGTTTATCGATAGTTTAATACATCAACCAAATGAAAAACTCTTTTTAGAGTTAAAAGAATATGGAACATTTTTTGATTTATCTACATTTCATCAGTTACCTTTTTACGAGAAAATAGAGGAAATTATTAGAAGTTTTCAGCTAATAGCTTCATCAGATGCCTATGTGCAATTCTTTTTAGATGTGGTTTTAGAACAACAACGAAAAGGAACAAGTATTCAAGAATTTTTAGATTATTGGTCGGAAAAAAAAGATAAGCTGAGCATTGTAGCTCCAGAGAGTGGAAATGCGGTACAGGTTATGACAATTCATAAATCAAAAGGTTTAGAATTTCCAGTAGTTATTTTTCCGTATGATTTAGATGTTTACAGGCAAGTAAATCCGAAAGTTTGGTTAAATGAGTTACCAGAGAATTACGACAAGTTTAAAGAATTACTCGTTCCTTTTAATAAAGAGTTGAATTATGTGAATGATAGAGGTTTTGAGATTTATGAACAACAAAGAGAAGAGCTGGAATTAGATAATTTCAATTTATTATATGTAGCACTCACTAGGGCTGTTGAGCAATTATATATTGTAACAGAAAATAAAATTTCATCCAAAGGAGAAGAAAATACGAATTTTTACTCGGGAGTATTTATTAACTACCTAAAAAAGGTAGGTGAATGGAATGATGAAGTTTTGGAGTATTCCTTTGGAAATAAAGAAAGGGTAAGTATTTTAAAAGAGAAAGCATCAGGAGTTCAAATACAAGAGTGCTTTATATCTACACCTTGGAAAGAACATAATATACATATGCTGGCAAGTGCATCAAAATTATGGGATACAGAACAAGGAAAAGCTATTGAGTTTGGTAATTTGGTTCATGAAATGATGGCAGAAATAAAGACGAAAGAAGATGTTGAGAAAGTGGTTTATCGTTATGAACAGCAAGGAGTATTGCCACGAGAAAAATCATCTGAAGTAATAAAAAATATACAACAAATAGCAAATCACTCTGAGTTAAAAGAATATTTTTCTGAAGAAGTTGTAGTGTTTAACGAGAGAGAAATTGTAGATATTGATGGGCAAATAGTAATTCCAGATAGGTTAGTTTTTTATTCGAAAGACGAAGTCGTGATTATAGATTACAAAACAGGGAAGCCCTCTAAAGCATATCATCAGCAATTATTGCGATATGGAAGAGTATTACAAGCATTGAATTTTAAGGTGTTGAAAAAACTACTTGTATATATTGACGAAGAAATTTTGGTTGAAGAAGTTTAACAACTAACTTTGACCCATTATAGCAAACAACTTTCAAACATAAATTATGTACGGAAAAATAAAAGAACAATTACAACAAGAAATTCAGGATATAAAAGATGCTGGATTATATAAGTCAGAACGAATTATTACTTCATCACAAGACGCAGTGATAAAAATATCTACAGGAGAAGAAGTGATTAACTTTTGTGCTAATAACTACTTAGGGTTGTCAAATCATCCAGAAGTAATTCAAGCAGCAAAAGACACAATGGATACGCATGGTTTTGGAATGTCATCCGTACGTTTTATTTGTGGAACGCAAGATATTCACAAGCGACTAGAAAAAAAGATTGCTGATTTTTATACTACTGAGGACACTATTTTATATGCAGCAGCTTTTGATGCCAATGGAGGTGTTTTCGAGCCATTATTAACCAAAGAAGATGCTATTATTTCTGATAGTTTAAACCATGCATCTATTATTGATGGAGTGCGTTTGTGTAAGGCAGCACGTTATCGTTATGATAATAACGATATGGCATCATTAGAAGAGCAATTAATTGAGGCAAATAAGCAAGGACATCGTTTTAAAATTATTGTAACTGATGGAGTTTTTTCTATGGACGGAATCGTAGCGAAGTTAGATGAAATTTGTGATTTAGCAGATAAGTACGATGCTATGGTAATGGTAGATGAATGTCATGCAGCTGGGTTTATTGGAAAAACAGGGAGAGGAACTGTAGAGTTAAAAAATGTAATGGATCGTGTTGATATTGTTACAGGAACCTTAGGGAAAGCACTTGGTGGAGCTATGGGAGGATATACCACAGGAAAGAAAGAAATTATAGAAATTTTACGCCAACGTTCACGTCCATATTTATTTTCAAACTCATTAACACCTGCTATTGTAGGAGCATCTTTAAAAGTATTTGATTTATTAGCTAATGATACTACATTGCGTGATAAACTAGAATGGAATACTAACTATTTCCGTACTGAAATGGAAAAAGCAGGGTTTGATTTAGTAGGAGCTGATGCTGCAATTGTTCCAGTTATGTTGTACGATGCTAAATTATCACAAGTAATGGCAAATAGGTTGTTAGAAGAAGGTATTTATGTCATTGGCTTCTTTTATCCAGTAGTTCCAAAAGAACAAGCAAGAATTAGAGTACAGTTGTCTGCAGCTCATGATAAAGACCATCTAGACAAGGCTATAAAAGCATTTGTAAAGGTTGGGAAAGAGCTGAAAGTGATATAAATTAGTCCTTCAAAAACTTGTATTTATTGTAAGTTTTTGTAGATTTGTTTTTGTAAATAAGTTTGAACAACTTACATTTGCGTAATATATAAACGAACTTTTAATTTAAATTTTTAATAATGAAACAATTAAAATTAGCTGTGATGGCTTTATTTGCGTTTGCTGCTGTAAACGTTAGCGCACAGGATTCAGACAACCCTTGGGCGGTTGGTTTCGGAGTTAACGCAGTAGACGTTAGGATTCCTACGAAATTTGGAGATTATGCTAAAGATTACATCGGTACTAGTGACTGGAATATCTTACCATCAATTTCAAGAGTAACTGTTGATAGATACTTAAACGATGGGTTTACATTACAATTAGCAGGATCATTAAATAAAATTGAAACTTTCCGTGAGGAGGATGATATGGATGAGCTTTACTGGGCTATCGATGCTAACGTAAAGTATGACTTAAACAACTTATTCGGTGAAACAGGATGGTTCGATCCTTATGTATATGTTGGTGGAGGTTATACTTCTTTAGCTGACGAAGGAGAAGGAATGTTAAATGCTGGTTTAGGATTTAATACTTGGTTTAACGATAACTTAGGGTTAAACTTCCAATCTGGAGGGAAAAAAGAATTTGCTGATAAGGTGCAAGATCACTTCCAACACTCTATTGGTTTAGTATTTAAATTCGGAGGAAAAGATACTGACGGAGATGGTGTATATGACAAGGATGATGCATGTCCAGAAGTTGCTGGATTAAAAGAATTCAACGGGTGTCCTGATACTGACGGAGACGGAATTAAAGATTCTGACGATGCATGTCCAGAAGTTGCTGGTTTAGCTGCTTTAAATGGTTGTCCTGATGCTGATGGAGATGGTATCGCTGATAAAGATGATGCTTGTCCAACTGAAAAAGGAACTAAAGCTAACAACGGATGTCCAGATGCTGATGGAGACGGTGTTGTAGACGGAAAAGATAAGTGTCCAAACACTGCTGGTCCAGCTGCAAACAATGGTTGTCCTTGGCCAGATACTGATGGAGACGGAGTATTAGACAAAGACGATAAATGTCCAAATGAAGCAGGTGTAGCATCTAACAACGGATGTCCTGAAGTAGTAATTAAGGAAGAAGCTGTTAAGAAATTAAACGAGTTTGCAAGAGCTATCTATTTTAATTCAGGAAAAACTTCTTTTAGAACTGGTACTACTGGTAAATTAGATTTAATCGCAGGAATTATGAAGGAGTACCCAAAAGCTAACTTTAGCATTCAAGGTCACACTGATAGTTCAGGGTCAAACAAGTTAAACCAAAGATTATCAGAAAAAAGAGCTAAGGCTGTTTTAGATTACTTAATCACTAAAGGTGGAATTGATTCAAAAAGATTAACTTCTGCAGGTTTTGGTGAAGATTATCCAATCGCTGATAACAAAACAAGAGCTGGTAGAGCTGAAAACAGACGTGTTGAGATTAAATTAGTAAAGTAATTTAATTACAATCACAATATCAATAAAAGCCTCACATTTGTGAGGCTTTTTTTTATGTAAAAATACTTACGAAAGGTTTTTTAAATTCCACTAAAAAAATTACCTTTGCACCTTGAAAAAATGAGTTAAAACTCATATAGTAAATAAAATAACTTTAATTACATATAGTAATGTCTACAATAACAGGTAAAGTTTCTCAAATTATTGGTCCAGTAATCGATGTTGAGTTTAATACAGAAAATGCTGAATTACCAAAGATCTATGACTCGTTAGAAATTAAAAAAGCAGACGGTTCAACTTTAGTTTTAGAAGTTCAACAACACATTGGTGAAGATACAGTTCGTACCATTTCTATGGATGCAACTGATGGTTTACAAAGGGGGCAAGAAGTAATTGCTACAGGTAACCCAATTCAAATGCCAATAGGTAATGATATCTACGGTCGTTTATTTAATGTAACAGGAGATGCAATTGATGGATTAGGAGATTTACCTAAAGAAGGTGAAGCTGGTTTACCGATTCACCGTCAAGCACCAAAATTTGAAGAATTATCAACTTCTACCGAAGTACTATTTACAGGGATTAAAGTAATTGATTTAATTGAACCTTATGCAAAAGGAGGTAAAATTGGATTGTTTGGAGGAGCAGGAGTAGGAAAAACAGTTTTAATTCAGGAGTTAATTAACAATATTGCAAAAGGACACGGAGGTTTATCTGTATTTGCAGGTGTAGGTGAAAGAACTCGTGAAGGTAATGATTTATTACGTGAAATGTTAGAGTCTGGAATTATCAAATATGGTGATGATTTTATGCACTCTATGGAAGATGGAGGATGGGATTTATCTAAAGTTGATAAACCAGGAATGAGAGATTCTAAAGCAACTTTCGTATTCGGTCAGATGAATGAGCCACCAGGAGCACGTGCTCGTGTAGCTTTATCTGGATTAACAATTGCTGAGTATTTCCGTGACGGAGCTGGTGAAGCACAAGGGAAAGATGTATTATTTTTCGTAGATAATATTTTCCGTTTTACACAAGCAGGTTCAGAGGTGTCGGCTTTATTAGGACGTATGCCATCAGCGGTAGGATATCAACCAACATTAGCAACAGAGATGGGAGCAATGCAAGAGCGTATTACTTCTACTAAGAAAGGATCTATTACATCTGTACAAGCGGTTTATGTACCTGCGGATGATTTAACGGATCCAGCACCAGCAACAACGTTTGCTCACTTAGATGCTACTACAGTATTATCTCGTAAAATTGCTGAGTTAGGTATTTATCCAGCGGTAGACCCATTAGATTCTACATCAAGAATTTTAACTGCTGATGTTTTAGGAGATGAGCACTATAACTGTGCACAAAGAGTAAAAGAAATACTACAACGTTATAAAGAATTACAAGATATTATTGCAATCTTAGGTATGGAAGAATTATCTGAAGAAGATAAGTTGGTAGTTCATAGAGCACGTCGTGTACAACGTTTCTTATCTCAACCATTCCACGTAGCTGAGCAATTCACAGGAATTCCAGGTGTATTAGTAGATATTAAAGACACTATTAAGGGATTCAACATGATTATGGATGGTGAATTAGATAAATATCCTGAAGCAGCATTCAACTTAAAAGGATCAATTCAAGAAGCAATTGATGCTGGAGAAAAAATGTTAGCAGAAGCATAATTAATTGCTTTAAGCAAAAGCTTAAAGCCTAAAGCATTAAAATATGTATTTAGAAATTGTAACACCAGAAGCTATCTTATTTTCATCAGAAGTTGATTCTGTAGCAGTTCCGGGTATAAATGGAGAGTTCCAAATATTAGATAACCACGCACCAGTAGTATCTATTTTAAGTCAAGGTAAAATTAAAGTGCACGTCCATACTCAAGAGCACCTAGTTTTTGATGATTTACATGGAAGTATAGAAAGACTACCAGAAGATGATAAGATTTTAATTATGAAAATAAAATCTGGTACTATTGAAATGAAAGATAATAAAGTAATTATTTTAGCAGACTAAAAAAATACTTTTATCATTATACAATTAAAAGCAACCAAAACTTGGTTGCTTTTTTTTAATTCAAAAAAATATAAGAAGCTTAAATTAATTATCTTTGCAGTAATGAATGGAATATTTTTATTTATTGGTGGACCTGAGATTTTTGTAATCTTATTAATAGTGGTTATGTTATTTGGTGCAGATAAAATTCCTGAAATAGCCAGAGGGTTAGGAAAGGGTATGCGTCAAATTAAAGACGCTACGAATGATATAAAAAGAGAGATTAATGACAGTGCCAAAAAACAAGGTATAGATACAGACTTTGTTAAAGATATAAATAGAGAAGTAAACGAAGTAAAAGATAATATTGACGATTTTACAGGGCCAATAAAAAGAAGTCGTTAAAATTGCTTTATAGCCCTTTTAAAGGGTTATTTAAATAAGGCATAATGTTTAGTTAACTTACTTAGTTTAGTTCCACAGCGTATAATACGTTAAACATTGTTTTTAGTGTTTTATTAACAGTTTAGATTTTCTTATTACTACATTATTTGTGAAAAATGAGAGATTATTTCCTTTAAGGCTCTCTTTAAGTTTTTTTAATTAAGTTTTGGGATGACAAAATATCAAGGTGTGTTTAACCAAATAACATCCAATACAATAAAAAACACAATAACATTCAATTTGGAACTATTTAAATACGAGTAAGTATAAAAAGATGTAGTGAAGCTATTAAGGCCTCTTGATGTCTATGTTTCTATTTTTTTAAGTAAGTTTTATGATTTTTACTAAAAATATCATTTTTAGAGTATTTAAGCTGTAGAAATAACTCTTCAATAAATTTTTTGTAAAACTAAATTGATATATATAGATAAACGCTTGTAAAAGTTTACATAGTTTATAAGAGATTTATACAATCTTATTAGCTTTATTTGTTCTAATTATAGCTTGCTCATTTTTCCAATCAATCCATTTTTGTCCTTTAATACGGCGCATAATATTATCTATAGTACGCATAACAAAAACATTATAAATAGCTTTTCCTAAGTTTTTAGGATTACGAGCAATAGCACGTAAACTCATTGAAAAACCAGGTGTTACATAACGCATATAATGCCAATATCCTTCAGGCATATACAAAACGTTCCCGTGCTCAAGTTCTGCAACATGTCCTTTGGCATTTTTAAGCGCAGGCCATTTTTCAAAATCTGGTTCGTTAAAATCAATATCTTCACGGGTTATTAATGAGTGAGGAATCTTATACAGGAATTTATTTTGCTTTTGATCAAACAAAATACATTTCTTTTTCCCTTCAAAATGAAAGTGAAAGATATTGGCTAAATCAATATCATAATGCATGAATGTATACGAATCACGCCCACCAAAAAACAGCATTGGTAAGCCTTTCATTAAACGTAAACCAAAATCAGGAAAGGTAAAATCTTTTTGTAACTGAGGTACTTCCTTTAAAATATTCCATAAGAAAATTCTAAACTTAGTAGGTTCGCGTTTTAGTAAATCTACATATTCACTCATTTTCATTGTTGCGTGAGGTTCATTAAAACCATCTTTATAATCTACAGGCCTGTCATCATATAACGGAACAGTCTTATCTCCTGCTATCTGCTTCATATAATCTAAAGACCATTTATTATAAGCTGGCCAATCTTCAATAAAACGCTCAATAACCACAGGTTTTTGAGGCTTGAAGTAATTTTTAATAAAGTCTTCTTTAGTAATGGTTTCTACTCTGTCTATTTGTTGCAACTGTAATCCCATACATTCAATTTTTAGAGGAGCAAAGTTAAGAAAATGTTACGATGTTTTTTGAAGTGAATAATGTTAAAAATTAAATGAAGTTTATAATTAATAATCTTAGAAGTTAATTCTAAAGCTAAGGTTGGGGGTGAATGGTAAAGAATACGTATTTATTTCTTTTACATTATCTGTATTATTTTCATCAACAATATAATAGGTGTTTATTATATTTTTTCTGTTGCTAATATTAGTGAAACCAACTCTTATAGTTGATTTTAGATTTTTTGTGAAATTAAAGTTATAGCTTCCAGAAGCATTAATTCTGAAGAAATTAGAATGCCTTTCTTTATTTGGAGTATCATAATTTACAATAACTCTATTACCGTCTTGAATGGTTTCATTGTCTTTTACAGGTTTTGTGTATGGGGTTCCCGAACGTAGAATAGCACCTAAAGAGAGCTTAAAATTATTGGTAATGTTATAGTTAATGGCACTACTAAAAGAGTGTGTGATATCTAAACTACTAGGAAAAGTATCAGGAGTAAAAGTTTCAAATGTATAATTATTTTCCGTAAAGGAGTAGCTTAACCAACTACTAAGTTTTTTAGTTCTTTTATTAATTAAAAATTCAATACCTTTTACCTTATAGTTTCCTATAGAATTTAGTGTTTGAACATTGTTATAAAAACCTTGATTGGCAACAGTTATACCATCAACAAATTTATAAAAACCAGTAAGATCTATTTGTAAGTTATTTTTTGAATACTCTGCTCCAAAAGATACTTGTTTACTTTTAATAATAGGCGTTTTATCATTGTCAGCCAAAATCCATCTTCTTTTTTCTATACCTAAAAAGTTGTCTTGAAAATCTATCTTCTGTGCAGTTGTTTGATTTTTAAACTCTCCTTTTAATTTTAAAAATAGACTATTATAAAGTTGTTGTCTTAAGTTAATCCTTGGTTCTATGATAAGTTTATTAAAATCATGAAAATAATTAGCACGAAAACCTACTCTAGCATAAGTGTTATTCTTACGATAAACTACCTCAGAAAAAAGAGCAGATTTAAGTAAAACTTCTTTTACAGATTTAGAAAATGTAGGAGCATTAACTGTTGTTTTGTTAGAAACACCTATTTCATTAAAAACAGCACCGTTTGTAAGTTGAAAAACATCTGAAAAATGATGATTAGTAATAAGCCTAATTTCAGACTCTAAAACCTTGTTAAATTGAGTTTGAAATTGATTAGTTTCTCTGTTAAAGTCTGATGAATTTATTGTATAATCAGAAATAAAAGTAGAGAGTTCTGTAGAAAATTTGGGCGACCAATTGGCATTCCAACTAATATTAGCTCCAAGATTCTCTTGTTTTAAATTACTGTTTTCTTCTACTGTTGAACCATTGTTTGTATATTCTTCTGTGTATTCTAAGTTGTTTTTTATACTTATTAAATTAGCTCTTAATGAATGATTTTTATTGATGTCATATAACACTTTAAAAGAGTAATCATAGAAGTAGAAATCAGTAGAGGCTTCATTTTCTTTATTGGAAGCTATAGAGTTTTCTTGAAAGCTTCTACTAAAATATTTGTCGTAGGTTGGGGTATCAAAAAAATCGGTATAAGATCTCCTTGCTGAAGCATGAATTCCTAGCTTTTTAGTTATAGGAGCCTGTAAAAAAGCGTCTGCACTTAGCAAATTAAAACCAGCACCTCCAGAGAATGTGTCAGTAATTTTGTTGTTGGTTTGCATATTGACGGTACTGGAAACACCATCACTAAACTTTGTACTAGTACCATTTTTGGTCACTGTAGCTTTTTCTGTTAAATATGGATTATATGCAGAAATTAAACCAAAAAAATGACTCGTGTGGTACATCTTAATTCCATCCCAAAGCATTAAGTTTTGATCGTTCATTCCGCCTCGCACATTAATGTTCGATACACTTTCATTCACACTTTCTACACCAGGAAGTACTTTAATCGTTTTTAAAATGTCTGGTTCTATTAACCCTGGAAGAATTCCGAAATTTTTAGTTTTTAAAACGGTACCTCCATCGATGTTCTTTTGGAGGCCAGTAGTTAAAAAGTTAGGAATAATTACTTCTGATAACTCTTCTGACAAACTTTCTAGATATATTTCTTTACACAAGTTTTGAGAGAATAAATCTTTGGCTGGTAGTATAATAGGTTTGTATCCAATGTAAGAAATAGTAATGTTTGCTTTTGCAGGAACTGAGTTGATGTTGAATTCACCGTTAGTATTAGATGTAGTTCCATTACTAGTATTATTAACTAAGATGGTAGCTAAAACCAATGGTTCAAGTGTATTACTGTCTACTATTGTTCCACAAATAGGAATTTTCTTTTTTAAGTACGATACAGTAATAAACCGATTATCTAAAATTTTAAAATTAAAGATAGTAACAGATTCTAAGTAGTTTATAGTTTCAGATAATGATAAACTATCATCAGGTTTGTCAATGTATACACTTTCTAAATCCTTATCGGAATACGTAAAAGTTACCTGATGTTTTTTTTCAATTTCAACCAAGATATCTTTCAGTAAATTTTTGGTAATAATGTCCTGTGCTTTGATAGCAAAGGAAAATAGGAAGAGAAATAAAAAAGTAGTTTTTTTATTGACCATTCTTGTAAATAGTAATGCTTTTTTCTTCTATTTTATATGATAACTGTAAAGGAATTGTAACTGCTTGCAAAGCTATATTTATGTCTTTATGGGTAAAACCACCAGTATAAAGTTGTTCTAAATTAACATCCTTAGTTTTTATAACATAACCATATTGGTTTTGTATATCGTCTAGCACAAATTGTAAAGGAGTACTTTTAAAATTAGACTCATCTTGTAACCAAGATTTATTATTAATATTAAAAGTATTTAAAGTGTCAATTTTACCATTTACAACTTTAAATATTTTTCCCTTAGCTAATTTAATTAATGAGTTGTTATAGTCTACACTAACTAAACCTTCGTAAGTTTTTACTTCAAAATAATTCTTTCTTCCTTTAACGTTAAATTGGGTTCCTAAAACAGTAACTTTTCCAATAGAAGTATTTACGGTAAAAGATTTTCCTTTTTTGACTTTAAAAAAAGCTTCTCCCTTAAGTTGTATATCTCTACTATTTTTCCAATCCTTTTTGTTGAAAGATACCGTGGAATTTGCATTTAAAATCACTTCAGATTCATCTGGTAAGTTAAAGGTTTTTGTTTCTGCATATTGCGTACTAAAGTTTACTGAATTATTGAAAAGTAAGAAATAAGAAGAAACTAGTAAAACAATAACTGCGGCAGCATATTTATAAAAGTTCTTGTAGTTTAATGGAACAACCTTACTTTTTTTAGTAGTAGCTTTTTTCAATTCAAATTCTTTAAAAGCCTTTTCAATATCCACTTTAGGAGTTTCTATGTGAGAAGAATAATGCGCTATTTTTTCAAGATTTTTAAAGTTTTTATCTTGTTTTAATAGAAACAGTTCTTCATCGGAGATTTCTCCGTTTAACCATTTTAATATGTATTGTTCATCTTTCATTTTGTGCTTAACTAACTTTTAGACAATAAAGAAGTAAATTTCCCTACCCTTACAATAATTCTATTTTTGATCTCAATTTTTTTAATGCTGAAGACATCCTTTTTTCAACAGCTTTTTGCGAGATATTTAGTAACTCAGCAATTTCTCGATATTTTTTACCGTCTATTCTATTCATTAAAAAAACCTCTCGTTCAGCCTCTGTTAAATTTTCAATAGCATTTTTTAGTTTGTTTTTAAACTCTTCTTCTTCTAATAAATATTCCGGACTTTGATTATTTATATCCAAATACGGAGCGCTTTTAGCATAGTTTAAAACAACTTTTTCATGCTTTAATTTGTTTAAAAAAAGGTTGTTTACACTAGTAAATAAGTACGATTTTGCCTTTTCATATGATATTTCTGAACATTTTTCCCACATTTTTAAAAAAGCTTCTTGTATTAAATCTAGGGCAGTATCTTTATCGTTAGATTTATAAGATGAGAAGTTAGTAACGAATTGAATATTAGTCTTATAAAACTCGTTAAAGTCTTCCTCATTACACAGTGATTTTTTAGTCATATGAATGCTTTTATAAAGTTAAAATAGAAAAAAAATCGAAAACAAAGGTAGGGTAAAACGATTTATAGTTTTCTAAAGGGCAGAAAGAGCTCAAAAAACAAATATTTAAAAAAATAAAATTTATTAAGATGAAAACAATAAAATTAATAAGCATACTAGCACTAGTTACTTTAACAATTTTTACTTCATGTCAATCTGAAGAAAACGAACAGGTAGGAACAAATCCAAATGCAAATGCACCTACTTCTGAAACTGCAAAGAAATATAAAAGAACAGGTATGAACGATGGTTCTGAAGATGATTTTTTGGATGGAAATTCATGTGCTGAGTTATTGTTTCCAATAACAGCAACTATAAACGGTAAAGAAGTGACTATTATAAATGAATTAGACTATAGTTTAGTTCTTGAAATAATGGATGAGTTTAATGATGATGATGATACCGTAGTTTTTAATTTTCCAATAACAGTAAAGTTAAATAACTATACAGAAGTAACTATAACTTCGCAAACAGAATTGGAAGAATTAAATAGAAAATGTGATGAAGCATCAGATGAAATGGAGGATGCTATCTCTTGTGCAAAAATAGAATATCCAATATCAATGCTCACTTATGATGTTAATTTAGAACAAACAGGTACTGTTGTAATCGAATCGGAAAAACAATTGTACAACTTTGTAGATAGCTTAGATTCAAGCGAATTATTCTCTGTTAAGTATCCAATAACTATAACTTTAAATAACGGCAGTTCTGTGAAAGTTAATAGTGATTCTGAATTTGAAGACGCTATTGAAGAGTGTACCTCTTATGAAGAAGAAGAGGAAGCAGCAGAAGTAGCAGCCGACGAGTTAGAAACCATTATCAGTAAAGCTAAATTTAAGGTAGAAAGCTTTATTCAGGCAGGAGTAGAAAAAGCTGACGAATATGCTGCATATACTATAGAATTTACAAATGAAGGGAAATTAATAGCAAGAAATATAGTAAACACAACTTTAGAAAATATCGAAGGAGAATATGATGTAGAATCAGATACAAGAGTCCTTTTAGAAGTTGAGTTTGAAGCGGGAACTGTTGTAAGCGCTTTAGGTAATGAATGGGTTGTAACTACTTATACAAGCACTTTACTTACATTACAAAGTACAACAGATACTTCAATAACATTAACATTTAAAAAGATATAAAGAAAAAATCTTTTAAGCTAGTTGATTTTGGAACTTTATGGCTACGCTAGTAGTAGCCTAAAGTTTTAAAAAACCAATGATATTCAAATTACGTAAGTAAGATAAAGAAAGAATAATGAGAAAAAAGTTTTTTACAGTTTTACTATTCAGTGTTTTGATTTGGGGATGTTCCAAAGAAAGTGAACCAATAATTAATGATGGTGTTGAGGTTGCAAAAGAGAATAGAAAACCTACGGGAGCATCAGCAAATGAGTTATTATCAGACAATGTTTATAAAAAAATGATTGTAGAGTTAGCTTATGTTGAAGGATTTGAACCAACTGAAGAGGCAAAGAATAACTTTAAAAACTTTATTAAAGAAAGAACTTTCAAACCAAACGGTGTAGAATTATATACGAAATCAATACCTACTATAGGAAAAGAAGTATATACAATCAATGATATTGTAACGATTGAAAACGAGCATAGAACTTATTATAACACACAAAATACCATAACGGTTTGGGCATTGTTTATAAATGGTAAATCTTCAAAAGATTCCGATTCTTCTTTTGTTTTAGGCACTGCATATTATAATACATCGTTTGTAATTTTTGAAGAAACTATTAGAGAACTAAGTAATGGAACATTTGAGCGAGAAAGAAGCTTATTAGAGTCTAGTGTAATCCATCATGAATTCGGACATATTTTAGGACTTACAAATTTAGGAACCCCTTTACAAACAGACCATGAAGATGCAGATCATCCAAAACATTGTAACGAAGAAAGTTGTTTAATGTATTGGGCAGCAGAAACTAGTCATGGTATTGGAAACGTATTCTCATCAAATAAAATTCCAACATTAGATAGCCAATGTATATCAGATTTACAAGCTAATGGTGGAAAGTAGATCGTAAAATTAAATCAATAAAAGATGAAAAAAATTCAGTTAGTAATAGTATTTATAACAATGATTAGTGCATCTATAGTTGCACAAGATAGTAGTAAAAAGTCCAAAGCTGGTATTAAAGGAGGATATAACTTGTCTGCAGTGAGTTTTAATGGAGATTCGGAAACAGAGCAGCTACATGGATTTCATATAGGTTTTTATGGAGAGTCATTTATAGGAAATAGTGTTTCACTTCAATTGGAACTATTATACTCACAACAAGGGTATAAAATTATAGATGGAGGAGGTACTTATAAGCAAGAGCTAGATTATATAAATCTTCCTTTAATGGTAAAACTGTATCCTTCTGAAAACTTTTTTTTAGAGGCAGGACCTCAAATAGGACTTTCAATAGCACATAAAGAAACCTTTGATAGTGGCTTTATTCTGTATGATACCTCAAAAGAGTTTGATCCTAGGAATTTTGATTGGGGATTAAATTTTGGTGGAGGTTTTAAAACAAATAGTGGAGTAAGTTTAGGAGTAAGGTACCATCTAGGATTGAATGATATTTACGATGAAGACAAACCCAAAAATAGAGTCTGGCAATTTTATATAGGGTTTGACTTCTAGTAAAAAAAGCGATGTTTAAGCATCGCTTTTTTTGATATTAAGTTATCCTCTTAACAGTAGTTAAATTAAAGAAGCTTTATTTTTAAATTTGTAAAAATAAAAGTAAGAAGAAATGATAGAGTTGTCAGAAACATTTTGGAATAATAAGTACTTACATAATAAAACAGGATGGGATTTAGGAAAGATATCCAACCCGTTAAAAGAATATGTTGATCAATTAGAAGATAAAAGTATTCAGGTTTTAATACCTGGAGGAGGAAACTCATACGAGGCGGAGTGTTTATTTAATAAAGGATTTAAAAATGTTTTTGTAGTAGATATTGCTTCAACACCGTTAAAAAGAATTCAAAAAAGAGTTCCTAACTTCCCAAAGGAAAATTTAATTCATGCTGATTTTTTTGAATTAAAAGGCACTTTTGATTTGATTATAGAACAGACTTTTTTCTGCGCTATCAATCCAGGGTTAAGACTAAAGTATGCACAAAAAGCACATGAATTACTAACTAATAAAGGTAAACTAGTTGGTTTGCTGTTTGATGCAGTACTAAATGAAGACCATCCACCTTTTGGAGGGAATAAAAATGAATATGAAAAATACTTCGCACCCTATTTTACAGGAAGTATGGAACCTTGTTACAATTCATCAGGAGGAAGAAAAGGTATGGAGCTGTTTGTGAAAATGATAAAAAAATAACCGTTAAATTTAATTCAACGGTTATTTCTTATTTGATGTTAGGCTCTTATTTCTTTAGCCTCTTGCTTCTTTTGTTCGTTACGCTCAATTTTATGGTCTGGTCTTGTCCATTTTGGTTTTTCACCTAACGATTGGTATTGTGAGTTTTCTGCTTCAACAGATTCTCTTTGTTCATGCTTAAAGAAAGGCTTTTGTGTATTTAAACCTAAATCTTCAAACATTTTCATGTCTTCATTAATATCAGGATTTGGAGTAGTTAATAATTTGTCTCCTGCAAAAATTGAGTTTGCACCAGCAAAGAAACACATTGCTTGACCTTCTCTACTCATTTGAGTTCTACCTGCTGATAAACGTACTTGTGAATCTGGTAATACAATACGAGCAGTAGCTACCATACGAACCATTTCAAAAATGTTTACAGGAGGTTGCTCTTGTAACGGAGTTCCCTCAACAGCAACTAATGCATTGATAGGTACAGATTCTGGGTGTGGAGAGAAGCGAGTTAAAGTTTCAAGCATTCCAGCTCTGTCTTCTAAAGATTCTCCCATACCAATAATACCTCCTGAGCAAACAGTTACATTTGTTTTACGTACATTTTCAATAGTGTCTACTCTATCTTTAAAAGCACGTGTAGAAATTACATCATCGTAATAATCTTCTGAAGTATCAATATTGTGGTTATAAGCATACAAACCAGCTTCCGCTAAACGTTTTGCTTGATTTTCGGTAACCATACCTAAGGTACAGCAAACCTCCATGTCTAGTTTGTTAATAGTACGTACCATTTCTAACACTTGGTCAAATTCTGGTCCGTCTTTTACGTTTCTCCAAGCTGCACCCATACAAACTCTTGATGATCCACCTTCTTTGGCACGTAAAGCTTGTGCCTTAACTTGGTTTACAGTCATCAAATCATTTCCCTCAACATTGGTATGATAACGTGCTGCCTGCGGACAATACCCACAGTCCTCAGAACACCCACCAGTTTTTATAGAAATTAAGGTACTTACCTGTACTGTATTTGGGTCGTGATATTTTCTATGCATAGTTGAAGCCTCGTACAAAAGCTCCATTAAAGGCTTATTGTATACTTCTAGAATTTCCTCTTTCGTCCAATCGTGTCTAATTTCAGTCATAAATTCGAGTTGTTTGTGGTGGTAAAAATAAAAAATTCCGCTTCGAAAGCGGAATTTTATGACTCTTATTTTTCTTTGTCAAGAGAATCTCTCTTATCGATTGTTTTTAAGTGTTCTTCGTTGTGATTAAAACAGAAACCGCATTTCCTCCAAAACCAACAGCGTTTACCAGTATTTTATTGAGTTTTTTTGGAGTGTGTTGAGGTTCAGCAAAGGGAACTTCAATAACTTGTTGGTGTTGTAGCATTAGTACGGCTAATTCTAAACTTAACAAGCCAGAAGCACCAAACGTATGACCGATTTTCCATTTATTGGTAGTTAAAAAAGGTACTTTGTTAGAAAATACTTTTTGAATCGCATTAATTTCCGATTGATCTCCTTTAATAGTTCCAGGAGCATGCATTACAATAGCGTCAATTTCATTTGGAGAAATTGTTCCTAAAGCCATTTTCATTGATTTTTGAAAACATTCTGCATCTGTTGTTACAGAAGTATTGTGTTTCAAAACTTCAGTAGCATATCCAACCCCTTCAATAAAAGCGATAGCATTTTCTTTACTTCCACTCTCTAAACAAAATACAGAAGCACCTTCTCCCAATACCATGGTGTTTTTGGTTTTGTTGAGGTCAAAAGCCTTACATGGATATTCATCATTTTCTTTAGAATATACTTTTAATGCCTGCATTTGAGCGATGGTAAAATCAGTTAGTGAAGCTTCGCTAGCGCCAATCATAAATTTTTCTGACATTCTCGATTGTAACCAAGCTACACCATTAAGTAACGAATGCAAGCCAGTAGAACAAGTAATAGAATGTGAGATTTCTGGTCCGTTACTCTGTAAATCATGCGCAATCCAAGAAGAAATATTTCCTAAAGTAGTAGTTGGAGAGCTTAAGGTAGATGATTTTCCTGTAGCTAAAAACTCTTTGTGATATTTTTCAAACAAAGAAGTAGCACCGCGAGAAGAACCAATGTTAATTCCAAAGTTATCCGAAGATTTCCAGTCTGTTTGTTCCATTGCTTTTCTAGCAACAAAGAGCGTGTATAAAACAGATGGATCTAAATTTTTATATTTATTATCTGAATTTTGAACCTCCTCAATAGCGTGTATATCCTCAACAGTCAATTGTGCTACCCATGCTTTAGAATCTTCAAACTCTTTAGAGCTTAAAAAATGTTGCTTATTTAGGTAGTTTTTCCAAATTTTTTCAGTAGTGCTTCCTAAGGCTGAAACAGATGCAAATGATGTTATAGAGATAAGTTCTTTCAACACGATAAAATTTCAGCAAAAATAAAAGTAAAATCAAGTATTCTAAAGAAAATAAAAATATTTATCTTGGGATAAAATTATTGAAGTTATGAGTGAGCAACGTCAAAAAAGTTGGTTTGGAAGAAATTGGTTGTGGTTTATACCATTAACAGGATGTTTAGGGTTTATTTTATTAATTGTTTTAGGTGTAGGTGCAGCATTTTTTGGAGTGTCGAAAATAATGACAAGTTCTACTCCTGTTGAATATGCTATTGAGCAGGCATCTAAAAACGAGTTGGTTATTGAAAACTTGGGACAACCTATTGAAAAATATGGAATTCCATCAGGAAATATTTCTCTTACCAATGACGATGGAAATGTAGATTTTTCTATTCCGATAAGAGGAGATAAAGGAGAAGGAACTCTTATTGTTAGAGGAATTAAGATAGATGGAGAATGGGTTTACGAAGATTTATACGTTCATATTAAAGAAACTCAAGAAGAGATTAATTTATTAGAAAAGGAAAAAGTTCTAGAGACTATCTAGAACTTTTTCAATAGTTGTATATATTTTTTCAAGTTGCTCTTTCGTAATTACATAAGGTGGTTGAATGTAAATAGTGTTTCCTAACGGACGTAAGAAAACGCCTTCATCCATAAAAGACTTTAAAAGTTGGTCTCGAAGCGTTCCATAACGACCAGAATTGGTGTTTAAATCAATCGCCAAAATGACACCTTTACATCTTGTTGTGTTCACTTTTGGGTGATTTTCTATCTTTTCGGAAAAAGAGATATTAGAGTTTTCAATAAATTGGATGTTGTCCTGAATCTCTTTGGTTTGTAATAACTCAATACTAGCCAATGCAGCACTACAAGCTATTGGATTTGCAGAATAGGTATGGCAGTGGAAAAAACCTTTGGCAATATCATTATCTAAAAAAGTCCTATAAATTTCTTCGGTACATGAAGTAATTGACATAGGAACCAATCCAGCTGTCAATGCTTTACTTAAGCATATGATGTCTGGTTTGGTAGCGACTTCATCAGAAGCAAAATGGTTTCCTGTTTTTCCGAAACCAGTCATTACTTCATCAGCAATAGTTAACACGTCATTTTCTTTACAAATAGCTAAGATGCTATTCAAATCTTCGGCTTTGTGAATTTTCATTCCAGCCGCACCTTGTACTAATGGTTCGTATATGAATCCGGCAACATTATGTTCTGAAATAATCTGTTGCAATTTTTGTGTGATAGTTTCATTATTTTCACCGTTTGGCACAGGAATACGTTGAATATCCATTAAAAAATCTTCAAATGGGCCATTGTATACTGATAATCCAGAAACAGACATCGCTCCGAAGGTATCTCCATGAAAACCATCCTCAAAAGCAATAAACGTGTTACGTTTTTCCCCTTTGTTAAAATAGTATTGTAAAGCCATTTTAATTCCCGCTTCTACAGCAGTAGATCCATTATCATTAAAAAAGATTCTATTTTGATTTTCAGGAAGAATTTTAATCAATTCTTCTGATAATTTTACGGCGGGTTCATGGGTGAAATCACTAAACATTATTTGATCTAATGTTTGCATTTGTTCATATACGCGACTTGTAATGTAATCATTACAATGCCCAAACATACAGGTATACCAAGATGAAATAGCATCAATATATTCGTTACCGTGTTCGTCGGTTAGCATGCATCCTTTGGCTTTTACAATTCCCAAACTGTTTGGATGTGTTTGATGTTGTTTTAGCGGATGCCACAAATGTTTTTTATCGCGTTCTTGTAAGTTCATAGGTTTCGTTCTTTTGAAAAAGAGCTGTCAAATGTACAATAGAAATACATAAAACCACTCCGAAATAGGCAATAAACAGTAGCCACATAATTGAGGTTGAAAACAATTCAGAAAAAAATGCAGGAAAAACTAAAAAAGCTTCTGAAGTGAGTAAGAAAAAGGTGTAAACAATCCAGGTGCTTGTATGGGGTTTTGTTTCCAATTCCATCCAAATAAAAGGCAGGTACATTCCTAAAAATAGTAAATGTAACCAAGCTATGAGCATAAACCTATTCGTTATAACTAAGTTAGAAAAGTAAGGAATACTGCCAAAGCAATTCATAATTCCGATAAATAGTAGTATCCCAAAAAACAATTGGTATGTAAGCTTTTGCTTTGAAAATGATTTCTTTAGTTTTAGGAAAAATAGTGTCAAAATTATTGAGCCAATACCTCCTATAATTTGAATAGCCAGATGATTAAAACTATACTTTAATGAGTGTGTATATAATAGTACAAGAGCACTAATAATTAAGAAGGTTTGTTTTTTTGATAGCTCAACAGTTGTTCTTTGAAAAAGAATGGCAAGCATCCAAAGAAAAAAGGAACCGAAATACTGAAAGTGTAAGTAGAAAAAAATAGCTTGTTGATACCAAGGGGAACTTTGCATTTTCATTGCCATTAAAGGTCCAAGTGCATACGGACCAATGGAAGAAATAAAATGAAAGATAATTCCTACTTTTATTAATGTTAAAGTTGATTTTTTACCAATTAATCGTTTCCATAGTCTAATTACCAACCAGTAACTAATCCACAAGTGTAAGGTAGAGAATGTAATAGTAACCAATGCATACCCTTGGATAATAAACCCTACTAACAAAATGGCAACACAAACCTGTAAAGCAAGATATAATCGATAAGAAGTGTTATCAATTCCATTCGTAAACCTTGTAAAAAGGAGTAGGATTAAAGCATTGAAAACAAAACCCAATAACATAATGTGAGAATGGGAGTGCAATACAAACTTAAACGGAAAGTTAGCAATGCTTCCTGTAAAAGCATAACGCAAAACCAGCCCTATAACTCCTCCTAAAAAACCAAAAATTAAAGGAAAAGACCAAAGATGTTTTGCGGTAACAGGTTTCATTTATAAATTACTTTTAAATAATTCAGCGTATTCTTTAATCACATTCTTATCGAAATAAGGCTCTTCTTCAATCCGTCCAATTACAGGAACATCTGTCATTTTTTTGATAATGTCTTCCGTTGTTTTATGTTTGTTTCCTGAAAAAATCAACGATACTTCAAATCCTTTTTCTTTTAATAAGTTAACTGTTAATAGGGTGTGATTGATACTTCCCAAATAATGACGAGACACTACAATAACTTTATAATCAGGTTTGATAATGTCTAACAAGGTGTTTTTATCGTTAAGTGGAACTAATAATCCACCAGCTCCTTCAATAACTAAATTATTTTTAGTCGAAGGTTCTTTTATGTCGTCAATTTCAATAGTCACTCCATCAATTTCTGCGGATGCGTGCGGACTCATAGGCGTTTGTAGTGCATATGCGTTTGGATGAAAAACAGTGGTTGAGTTAGAAATTAGTTTTTCTACCTTATGAGTATCAGAATGTTCTAGGTCACCTGACTGAATAGGTTTCCAATAATCTGCTTGCAAAGCTTCTGTGACAATAGCAGCAGCAACGGTTTTTCCTACTTCTGTAGAGATTCCTGTGATAAAATATTTTTTCATTTAAAAATTGTTTTACAATCGTTGCAGATGAATTTCTTACTTTCAAAAAAAGGAAAGAGCATAAAAAAGATGTTTTTACGTTGTAAATCGGCAACTAATATTTTTGTAGAATTACATTTTGGACAATGAATGTCGTTTCCTTCTTCATCCTTTACGTAAGTTCTTATTTCGTTATAAACAGTAGCAGCTTTTTCTAAATCATTATTGTGTACCAATAGCTTAACTCCACCAATGGCTTGACTAATTAAAGGATCAGAATCAATTGTTTTTTCATCCATTAACATGGTTCTAATATCTTCTGAATCTAATTTAGCCTTTACAACTTGTGCTTCAGTAGAGTATTCAAACACAGCTAAAATGGTATAATTATCTTGCATTGTATTTTTTAAACAAAAGTAGCAAGGTTCTCTAAAACATTTGTAATTTCTTCTTTAGAATTATAAGCGTGTAAACAAAAACGTAATCGTTCTTGGTTTGTAGGGACGGTAGGGGATAGAATAGGCTTTACTTCAAAACCATGTTGTTGTAATTGCAAAGCCATATTTTTTACATGTTCATTGCCAGAGATAATACAGCAATGAATGGCAGAAGTACTTTGAATGAAGTTTAATCGCAACCTATTGGATTCTGAAATAAAATGTTGAATGTTTTGTTGAAGTTGTGCTTTAGAATCGCTAATAATTAATTCGTCGTAAGCAATTTTTATTGTAGCTAGGGCATGTGGCGGTAAACCAGTAGTGTAAATAAAACTACGAGAAAAATTAATAAGATACTGTTGTAGTTGCTTGCTTCCCAAAATGGCTGCTCCATGACAGCCTAAACCTTTTCCGAAGGTAATAATTCGGGCAAAAACCACATTTTCTAAATGTAATTTTTGAATGAGCCCAAAATTAAACACCCCTAAAGCATGTGCTTCATCTATAACAAAATGCACATTCGTATGTTTTTTGATAATTTGTGACATTGCTGTCAAGTTAGGAGAATCTCCATCCATAGAAAAAACAGATTCGGTAACTACATAAATTTCTGAATCGTTATTCTGAGTAAACCGAAGTATTTTTTCTTCTAAATCTTTTGTGTCATTATGTTTGAACTTAAAAGATTTAGCATTAGATAATTGAATTCCATCTCTTATAGAAGCATGAATAAGTTCATCAAACAAAATAATATCACCACGTTGAGGTACCGAAGCAAAAAAACCGATGTTAGCATCGTAACCAGAGTTGAAAACTAAAGCAGTTTCAGAATTATGAAGTTTAGCTAGCTGTTTTTCAACTATTGTATATAGTTTGTGATTTCCAGAAAGTAAGCGAGATCCTGTAGCTCCGTTAACCTTATGATTGTTATCAACTAAAAACCGATGTGTTTTATCAAAGATCATCTCTGATTTAGCAAATCCTAAATAGTCATTGGAAGAAAAATCGACAAAAGAATTCTTTTTACCGAGGTTTCTTAAAGCGTTATTTATTTTTCGTTGATTGAGTTTTTTATTAAGTTTATTAGGGAGCTGCATAGTGCAAAAATAGAGGAAAATAATATGTCTTTAAAACTAGTTTTTATATTAAAATTACTAAAAAACAATTATTTTTTTAAATGAAACGTTTGGAAGTTAGTTATTTAGTTTTATATTTGTTACGACACAAGGCAATATTTGTTATCTTCTTTCTTCTTATAGAATGGCGCCAAAAAATAAAAAAAGAGAAGGTTTTATATTGTTTAAAGCTTTCTCTTTTTTTATTGAGAAAGCTCTAAAAGTGTTTTAAATTAATTATTCAACCCAAAAAAAAGAAACTATGGGATCATTTAGAGCAAGTTTCGAATTCGCAGGAAAAGAATTCGACGTATTACAAGCTGAGTACAGCTTAAACAGAAACACAGACACAAAAGGTAAGCCATCTTCAAGTGTAAACGGAGGAAGAGTTACTTTAACTATTGAATCTACATCAGATACTTCTGTTATCGAGGCAATGGTGAATAGCCAGTTTAAGTCTGTAGATGGAAAAATTGTTTTCAAGAAAACAGAAGAAGATTCAAAAATGAAAGAAGTGGAGTTTAAAAACGCTTACATCGTTTATTTCAAAGAAGATTTAGATGTAAACAACGAAATTCCAATGAAATTAACAGTTACTTTCTCAGCTGAAGAATTATTAATTGGTAACGCTAACTTAGACAATCGTTGGCCAGTAGCTTAATATAAAACAATGCCTAAGTTTTAAACTTAGGCATTGCCTTTTTTAATACCTAAGCTATATGAAAAAGGTAGAGATAGTTGTTACAAATGAAAAAGAAGGATTAGCTAGAATCACTAGTTATCCTTATCGTCCTGATAAAAAAAGATATGAGGTTCCTTTATATAAAGTGTATGTAAAAAATCTTGAAACTCAAAAAACACATGAATTTAAAGCTATTAGGTTTGGTGTAAAACGTACAAAACTTAAAGCAGCGCATGTTGTAGGTCTTCAAGATAATCAAGAATATACACTGCAGTGGAGTTATATAACTACAATGCGAGAAATGGCTTGGAGAGTTTATTCAGGCTTTTTTATACATAGAGGTCCTGCTAACCCTTTAGCGGGTTTTGGTTCAATAGGTTGTGTTGAAATATGTGGAGTTGGAGAGTGGGAAAGATTCAATACTTTAATTAAGCAAATTACAAAGTGTAGTAGTGAAGAAGAAGTTAGTTTGAATAAATTGGCAAAAGTTATTTATAAAAAAGCTACTAGACCGATACTAAAACTAATACCTTAATAAATGATTTTTCAAAAATCATATAGTTACATATATATCTTATTGTTTTTCTTGTTTGCATGTAAAAGTACATCATCGTTAGGTCAAAAGAAAGACAACAAGTATTATACAGTGTTTTCTGAATTGAAAGAAGACAATAGCTATCTTAATGAATTGTTTAAGGAGCTAAAAGATGATTTTAATCTTTGTGAGGTTACTGAATCTCAAAAAAAGATTTATAAAAAATATCCTAAAGTTTTTTTAGAAGAATTAGCACGAAGTTTTGAAAACACGTCTTTTTTAAAAGTTAAAAGTTTAAAAACGCTTTCTGTTTTATCGTTAAAAGAAAAACAAGAATACAATGATTTGTGTATAAGTATTGAAGAATGGGATTTTGATAAAATTAGCGATGCACACACAGTTTTTAATAATCTAAAAAAGTACAGAGAAAAAGAAATAAAATTCAATACAATAAATTGGATATGGGTAACTTATGATAATCGTATTTATAGGATTAGTTCAGATAATCATAGTGTTACTAATGAGGAGATGGTTAGAGTAAAAAAAAGTTTAACGTCTTTATTAAAAAAGAAAGGTAATGTTAAAGATTTTGCCTTTTACGAATAAAAAAAATAAATTATGAAAAAATTTGATACTAAAATTAGTATAGACGGGCAGTTTATTGATTATTATGAATCAATAAGCTTGGCGCAACAAATATATAATCATCACTTTTTCTGTGTTGAATTAGATTATCAAGTTATTGAAAAGTTAGGAACACATACAATAGATGCTTCTAAAAAATGGCTAGGAAAAGATATGATGATTGTTTTTGAAGATTATAGCTTTTCAGGAGTAATAACTAATATAGAGTTAGTACATAACAATGGGTTTGAGAGTAGGTTGCATGTATCAGGCTATTCAAAAACCATTTTGTTAGAGGCAGGTAAACACTTGCAGTCTTGGTTAAAAAAAGAGTTATCTACCATAATAAAAGATGTAACAGAGCAAGCTAGTGTTAAAGCTGAGGTAACCCCAGTTTTTAAAGAAGAGATAGAATATGAATGTCAGTATAACGAAAGTCATTATACACTAATTAAACGTTTAGCAAAACAATATAATGAATGGTTATATTACGATGGTCAAAAACTATTATTTGGCAAGCCTTCTTCTCAAAAAGCAGCTATAGAGCTTATTTATGGAAAAGATTTACCTTCTTTACATATAGGTATTGAAACAAAACCAAATAATTTTAGTGCATTTTCCTATAACAGTTTATTAGATGAAAAACATTCAGAAAAAGTAAAAGGAAATGTAAAAGGTCTTAACGAATTAGGGGCTCATTCATTTAAAGCGTCTAAAGACGTGTTTAAGTTAGCATCTAATCAACATTTAAATGGTGTTTTTAACGACAAATCTAAAATAGAAAAAGCGATAGAAGCTTTACGATCGTCAAAAATGGCAAATAGTCATGTAATTAAAGGTAAATCAAACAAACAAAGTTTAACTGTAGGATCTATAATTAAAGTTTTAGCAATAGGGTTTAAAGATGGAGAGGGAGCAAAAGAGCAGAAGCCTTATGGAGAGTATATTATAACTGAAATAGAGCATGAAGCCTTTAAAGATGGATATGAAAATAGCTTTACCGCAATAGCTTCTAGTGTAGAAGTTTTACCTACCAATTTTGAAGTTAATTTCCCAATTGCTGAACCACAGCTAGCTACAGTCGTATCCAACAAAGATCCAGAAAATAAAGGAAGAGTTCAAGTAAAATTCCAGTGGCAAGTAGATAATATGAAATCTAGTTGGATACCAGTACTAACTCCCGATGGTGGTAAAAGTGATCAAGTGAATGTTAATAGAGGGTTTGTTTTTGTACCAGAAGAAGGAGATCAAGTAATGATAGGGTTTAGGTATAATACTCCTAATCGTCCATTTGTAATGGGAAGTTTTTTTAATGGAAAAACAGGAGCAGGAGGAAGTGATAACAATAAAATAAAAAGCATTACAACTCGTAGTGGAAGTACCATAACGTTTGATGATGATGAAGGAAAAGGAAAAATAACAGTTAGTGATCCAAGTGGAAGCACGGTTACATTGAATGGAGATGAAACCATTAGCATTAGTGCACCTAAAAGTATAACGCTAAGTTCAGAAGAAATTAAAATAGAAGCTAGTAAATCTGTAACTATAGATGGTAAAGACGAAGTTTCTGTAAACTCTAAGAAAATAGTACAAGAGGGAAGTGATTTAGTAGAAATAAAAACAAAATCGAACCTTAAAATAGAATCTAAAACACAAGAAACTAAGTCGAGTAAATATAGTGTTGAAGGGAAAAGTGTAGATATTCAAGGAATGAATACTAGTGTAAAAGGAAATGTTAAGCTAAGCTTAAACTAAATTAATTAGCTATGCAGGAGAATAATGCTATAACACATAGAATTACACAACTACAAACAAAATGGTTTAGAAAAGTAAAAGAAGATACAAAACTGGTAAGATGGCTGATTGAAGAAAATGAGTATAGAATGCTAGAAGCTTTTGTGTTGTTAGAATCGGGAGAACATGGAGTTTTGTCAGAATTCTTTTTCCCGTTTACAATACCTTTTTTCGATAACAAAGAGGAATCTTTTGCTTTAAACCTAAAAAATGCTTGGATTGACACATGGAATAATAAACAGTATAGAGATGAAGTTCCTAAAAAACTTTTACCACAATGGCAAAGTCAGCCTTATGAGAATACAGCTGTAAAGAATAGAGAACAAGAGTTCTTGGAGTGTATGAGTTCTTTTGCACAAGCTATTTCTAATAATGCTAGGTTGGTGCTAGTTTTATTACCTCAAAATTTAAAACAATTAGGAAAACAATGGGGAAATTGGGTGTTGTCTTTAACTGAAAAGCTTCCAGATAATTTACAAATAATGGTTGTAGATTATAAAGATAGCAAAGCTTTTAGGTATATACCAAACGAGGTAAAAGAAGTAAGTATAGAAGCCAATTTAAAGATGTTTCAGGCTATGAAAGAAATAGTAGCTTCTTCTGGAGATGCTCATGAACCAGGAATAGCTATAAATACCTGTCTTTTAAACATATTTGAAGAGCTTCAAAAAGAAAACATACGTGGAGTTGAATTGTGGGGAAATAAAGGTATTGAAGTAGCTAAAGAAGCAGCCAGTAAAAGTTTAGAGGCAACGGTGCTTATTACTTATGGTAGTGCATACTTTCAGCTTAAAAAGTACGATAAAGCATTGGTTAAATTTAAAAACGCTTTAACAGTTTGCTATGATGGAATTGCTCAAGACGATACAGTTTGTGAGAGTTTATTAATTCAGGGATACAATTTTACAGCAGCCACTTATCATGTAAAAAGAAATAAAAGTGAAGCTATTGAATACTATTTAAAAACAGCAGAAACAGCTAAAAGCTATCAAGTATATCCAACTTATATAGAATCAATCAGGTTAGCTTCCGAATTATCTGTAAAACAATTTAACAGTAAAGAAGCCTACAAGTTACTTAACAACTGTTTTGAAACGGTAAAAGAATTGGATAAAACAATGTTACGTTACACAACTTTTTTTTTAGTGTGCGAAAAACTATATGATAAATACCATGCAAACAATGAGAAAGATGCAGCAATAACAGTTGAAAATTTGGCAAAGAGTATTTGGGGAGAACATTGGAAAAAACCTAAGCCAGAAGAAATGATACAACCAGTTAGTATGATAACAAATACCTAAAAAAATATGCAGCCAGCATCAAAACATACAAATATAGCAATGGGTATAGATATTCATTTTGTAACTATACCACCATCACCAGCACCAATTCCTATACCACACCCTTTTATAGGAATGATTTTCGACCCAATGGATTATATTCCTGTTATAGGAACCAATGTGTATGTAAACAATCAAAAACGAGCAAATGCAGGTACCATGGCTACTTTAGGAACCATAAAACACTTTCCTTTAGGAGCCGGATTTTATCCTGCTACTATGCCGTTAATAGACCATGAAGGATTGCACTTTTTTGGTAGTAAAACAGTAGAAGTAGATAGCTCTTATTTTAGTGTTGCAAGTTATAATATGATGACTTGTAGTTGTATAGGAATTCCTTTAGGATCGCCAAATATGTACACACCTACCACTACCACAATACCTATTCCAGCAGGACCTCCTGTTATTGTAGGTGGACCTCAAGTACCCGATTTAATGGGAGTTGTTATGAAACTCGCTATGCTAGGAGGCCTAAAGTTTTTAATGAAATTTGGAGGTAAAACCTTTAAAAAACTTGCTAAAAAATTAAAGAAAGGTTGTAATTGCCCATCATAAAACCTAAAAAAGAAAAAAGCTATGTTACACATCCCAACCGGACAGTTAAACATCCAAAATACCGATTTTGAATTGCCAGGAATTATTCCGTTTGAATGGAAACGAAATAACCAATCTTGGGTAACCTACAATAAAAGTGATTTAGGTACTATTTGGACACATAATTTTGACCAATATTTAGAGTTAGTTGTTCACGAACAATATATTAACTGGAAAAAAAACAATGGAAGCATTGTATCCATACCTTATGTAGAAGACGGAGAAGAAAACGTATTTAAAGACGAAAAAATTAGTTATCAACGTAAAGGAAATCAAATTATTCTAGAAAATTACGAAGAAGACTTATGGTATGTGTTTACCAAAGATAATTTTTTAGGAAACAACCATTATAAGCTAACGAATGTTCAAAAATATCAATTTAGTATTGATTTGAATTATACAAACGGAATGTTAGCGCTTATTACCGATACCGCCAATCGTGAAATTACCTTTTTACGTAACGAAAATAATCTTATAGTACAGGTGCAAGTGCTGGCAGAAGGAAAAATGCATACGTTGGTGAGCTATGAATACGATGAAGAAAATAGATTAACTTCGGTAACAAATAGTGAAGGTATTACAGAGCAATACGAATACAATAACAACTTTTTAACGAAAAAAATAGATGGTAATGGAAGCGTATTTTATTGGCAATATGAAAATAAAACAGACGAACCAAAATGTATCAAACGAGGATTCACCGATGGTACAAGTGTAGAGAAGTTTACATACGAAAAGGGCGTTACTAAAATAACAGATGGAAAAGGAAACACGACTACGTATTATATTAATGACGAAAAAATAGTACAAGTACAAAACCCCTTAGGGCACAGCGAATATTGGGAATATGATTTAAACGATAACCTAATTTGTTATACAGATGCTCTTGGGCAAAACACCTATTACGGTTACGATGTATACGGAAACCAAACTCATATTCGGTTACCAAACGGAGCAGAACTCTTATATACTTATGAAAACAATAAACTAACAAGCGTAACCAATGCCATGGGAGCTGTTATGTTGTTAGAATATAACGAAATTGGGCAACTTGTAACACAAATAGGATATACTAACGATATAACACGTTACGAATACGAAAACAATTTACTAACCACGGTTATTAACCCCAATGGTTTACGAACCTATATCTCATATACTAAAAACTATCAATTAAATACCATAACCGATCATAATAAAGTAGTAACCCAGTGGAAATATGATGAGTTAGGTAGAGTACTAACGATAAAAAACAGCGAAAATATAGCAGAAAATTATCGATACGATAGTTTAGGGCGCGTAACAAGCATTGTTACTATGGAAGCCAACCGTATTAACTTAAAATATGATGCCCTAGGTAATTTAATACAACTAAAAGACGCTCAACATAATATAAATTTTAAATACAATTCTGCAGGCAAACTCTTAAGTCGCAAACAAAACAATACAGAAATACTTTTTAAATACGACAGAGCCGATAACTTAAAAGCCATAGTTAACGAAGAAAAAAATGTGTATAGCTTTAAGCGCAATGCAGCAGGACACATTGTTAAAGAAATAGGGTTTGATGGAAAAACTCAACGTTATTTAACAAATCCAGTAGGAAATGTAGTTGAAAAAATAGACCCTTTAGGAGTAAGTACCAAAATAACATACGATCGTTTAGGAAAAGTAAGCGAAGTAGTTTACCCAAGCGGAGATAAAGAAACTTATCAATACGATAAAAACGGACTTTTAGTTCAGGCTATAAATAAAAACGCTACTGTTGTTTTTAAACGAGATGAAACAGGAAATATAATAACCGAAACCCAAAACGGTATTGAGGTAAAAAGCACCTATAATGCCATGGGATATCGTACCCATTTAGAAAGTAGTTTAGGAGCCAATATAGCTATTACTCGTAATAAAGACAACTCAATAGCCAATACGGTAGCCAAAACAGAAGAAGCGAGTTGGCAAGCACAATATACCTATGATGCTTTAGGTTTAGAAATAGAACGTAACTTACCAGGAGGAGTAACCAATACTTGGCAAAGAAGACCCGATGGAAAACCTGAAGTACATGCGGTTTCAGTAAATGAAAAACAAACCACACATAGGCGCTATAGTTGGGATATTAACGATAAGCTTACCCGAATTTTTGACAATATAGCAAACAAAGGAGTTGCTTTTAGTTATGACGCTTTTAATAACTTAGCCAAGGCAGGGTATTCAGATGGTAGTTTTGACTATAAACTACCCGATGCGGTAGGTAATTTATACCAAACCGAAGCACAAAATGAACGAACCTATGGTAAAGCAGGTCAGTTACTATCGTGCCCAGATTTTGAGTATAACTATGATGCTAATGGTAATTTAGTAGAAAAAAGAGCTAAAAAAAGTGTTGAGGTTTGGCGTTATACATGGGAAGAAAACGGAATGCTCTCTCAGGTAATACAACCTAATAAAGATGTTATTTCATTTACGTACGATGCTTTAGGCAGGCGTATAAGTAAACAATACAACGACCAAAAAATAACCTATTGGGTGTACGATAAAAATGTGCCTTTACACGAATGGAGTCTGTCAGATAAGGAAGATTTAGTTACTTGGATTTTTGAAGAAGACAGCTTTGTGCCACAAGCAAAAATAGAAAACAATGAAACTTATTCTATTATTACCGATCATTTAGGTACACCTATACAAGCATATCATAGTAGCGGTAAAAAAGTATGGGAATGTGAGTTGGATATATACGGAAAAGCTCGTAGTTTTACGGGAGAAAAAACGTTCATTCCTTTTAGATATCAGGGGCAGTATGAGGATGAAGAAACGGGCTTGTATTACAATAGGTTTAGGTATTACTCACCAGAGTCAGGGACTTATATTTCCCAAGATCCGATAAGACTAGCTTCAAGAGAACCTAATTTTTACAGCTATGTAAATAATTCTAATATATGGGTAGATCCTTTTGGACTCTCTACAGTTTACTTAAGAAACAAAGAAGTATACGTGGGAAAGGCAAAGTATAATGCTGCCAAAAGATATGGGAATAAAAATATAGCTACAGATATTTTTGATGGTATTCCTAATACTGATACAGCTCAAGGGGTTGAACAAATTACTTATGAAAGAATGAAAAAAATGGAAGCAGCAGGAGAGATTGACCCTATGACTAATGCACAAAGACCAGTAAATATGGATAATAAGAAAAAAACCTATAGAAGAGATTTAGGAGAAAAATGGTTGATTGATACTTTTGGGGATGACTACGATGAAATAATAGATAAAAGAGTTAAAGATCATTATAAACCTAAAGGAATGTGTAAATAATTAAAATATGAATTTAGACAAGAAAGACCTATCTTATTTGAGAAATAATATTTCTTTTTTGAAAGAGAATAATACCATAACTATAGAAAAAGGAGTTAGCGCAGATGTTTTGAATAAACTGAATGAAATTCTTAATGATATTTCAAGTATTAAATTAATTCTGTTTTGTGATCCTAACAAAACAAATCGAGATAATTTATTTAGAAATTTGGATGTATTACAATTTTTAAATAATTTGAAACATATTAGTATTATTGTTGGTTCTTCAACCCCTCTTGAAAGTATAGATAAGATTGATTACATAAAAGATTTACAGTCATTTTCTCTAGGTGGGTTTTATAACAAAAAAATAAACTTAAATGTTCTGAAAAAACATAATAATCTTAAAGAATTAAGTTTTGAACATTCAATAAACAAAAAAGATTATAGCATAATCAAAGATTCTTTAGTGAAGATTAAACTAAAAGATATTAATTTAGAATATGTTTCGAAGAATACTAATTTAAAAGAACTCGTCATTCTTGATAATGTACAAAATGAACATCTGCTGACACAAAAATATCCCAGTTTAAAAACTATAAAACTTAGTTTTTGTAAGAAAAAATGCTGATTTTTCATTTTTAAACGAATTGTTAGATTTAGAAAATATCTCATTCAATAGAGTAAATACGATTACAGAAGTTCCTTCTTTGAAGTCTAAAATAATTAAAAGACTAGAATTTTTAAATTGTAAAAATTTGCAGAATATCCATAATATAGTCTCATATAAAAAATTGGAAAAATTAGCAATAACAGATGCTAATATAGAATTTGGAGAGATTAAAAAGATTGCAAAGAATATGTTATTGGATACTTTTTACTTTAGAAGTAAGGATAATTCTGAAACTAATGAGTTTGAGTCTTTGGCTTTGAAATATCAATTTCAAAATTCTCATGCAGGGTTTTGGAAGTGAAAAACTGACTTCACTGACTTTTATTATGTTAATATTCTAAATTAGAAAACAATGCAAAATAGAAATAGGCATATTTAGATGTAGTTGTTTTTATTGTTATACTTATACTTATTTGAGTTTTAGAGTCTCTAAGTAAGGCACTAGCTGGCATAAATACCTTGCTTGTGAGAATGTAGTAGAACTAGAAAACACAATTTTATATAAAAATAAAGAAGATAAAGCATGGGAAGCAGAATATAATATTTACGGTAAAATTCGTAATATTATTGGTAAACGTTCTTTTATACCATTTCGTTACCAAGGGTAGTATGAAGATGAAGAAACGGGATTGTATTACAACCGTTTTCGTTATTATTCATCTGAAAGTGGTACGTACATAAGTCAAGACCCGATTGGGTTAGCAGGAGGAATGCCGAATATGTATGCCTATGTAAGCGATAGTAATAGTTGGGTTGACCCTCTAGGACTTACAAAGTTTAATCCTATCGAAGTTTTAGGAAGAAAGGTATATCAAAACGGAACAGATTTTGTCACAGGAACTCCTGATATTGTTGATTCAAGTGTTAATAAACACATTAGAAAGAGAATTGCCAATGGGGCTACCAATTTAGATTTGATGAAAACAGGGAATGCTCCTATAGGAATAGATGGAAAACAAATAAATCTACATCATGTTATAGGGCAAGAACCTGGGCCAATGGTAGAGCTTACTTCTTCATTCCATAAAAAACATCATAAAGCACTACATGGTTTAATAGAAAATAAACGAAGTTTTAGAAACAATAAAGCATTGCATAATGCTTATGAAAGTTTTAGAAAAAAATATTGGAAAGAAAGAGCTAAAGGATTAAGTTGTTGTTAATAATTTTATAGAACATGAGTTATATTGATGTTATAAAAAACATAGAAGATGATACTTTTTATAGTGATGGAAATGTATCAGGTGGAATAATAAATGAATGTGAAAAGATTCTTGGTCTAAAATTACCTAAAGAGTACAAAAAATATATTTCAGAATGTGGATATATAGGTTTTGGTGATAGTATATTACTTGGTTTAGATTCAGATGGAGAAAATGAAGAAAGAGGTACAGTTTTAGGGGATACTTTATTTGCAAGAGATGAATTTTCTCTTGGAGGTGAGTTTGTGGTTATTGAATATCAAGATTATGAAAATTTGTATGCGTTAAAGTGTTCTTTAGATGAAGAACTAGAGGATTCACCAATTTTTAGTTTTGATATAAAATATGATAATAAATTGGCTGAACCTGTTAAAGTTTCTGATAGCTTTAAAGAGCATTTCAAAACATTTGTTGATAATTTATCAGACTAATTATATTAATGAATTATCAATTTTCAGATTTCTACAAAAGAGATGTTAGTTTTGTTTTCGATGATGAAAACGATATAGACTTTTCTACTTTAAATGAAGGAAAAAAATACAATTTGCATCCCCCTTTTTATATACAGTTGATAAAATAGATAGCTATATAAACTCTTATGATTTATTACCAACTATTGGTCTACCATTAGTAAGTGAAAAATTTAGAGATACTTTTCTTGATTTAACTAAAAGCCAAATAGAGTTTATTCCTGTTATAATTAGAGATGATAAGCAAAATAAAAATACTAACTTTTTCGCTTTGAATATTCTAAATGTAATTTCTTGTATGGATGAAGAAAAATCAATTACAGAAAAAACCAGATATGGTACTTTAAAAATTAAAAAACTTCATTTTATTAAAGGTGCTTTGAAAAATATGGATATAGTAAGAATGGAAGAACATAAATCTTATATTATAGTTACAGAAGTTTTTAAAAATAAGTGTGAAAAAGCTAACTTAAAAGGAATTAACTTTATAGAAGAAGGACATTCTATTTATACAGATGTTTAATTAGTTGTGTAATCAAAGCCACCTTAAATAATATTTAAAAATAGAAAAGCCACAGTTTAGAGTTGTGGTTTTTTTATTGCGCAAATGCTTGTTTTGTTTTAAAGTTTTGTATGTAGGTATCAATAAGGTTAAATAAGATACTTTTAGTGCTATTATCTAATTTTTCTATATCGTTAATGCGTTGCAAAACAGCTTTGTTATAGTTAGATATCTCCCCTCGCTAGCGCGAGCGTCACGCTCGTACCGTGTATGAGTAAGCGGCAAAGAGTCAGGAAAATATAAAGAACAGCAGCGATGCTGTGGTTTTTTCGCATCATGTTATCCACATCGCTTATAAAATTTGAAAAAAACTTATAGGTACACCTATACAAACATATCATAGTAGTGGTAAAAAGTATGGGAATGTGAGTTGGATATATACGGAAAAGCTCGTAGTTTTACGGGAGAAAAAACGTTCATTCCTTTTCGTTACCAAGGGCAGTATGAAGATGAAGAAACGGGCTTGTATTACAATAGGTTTAGATATTATTCACCTGATACAGGAACTTACATTTCTCAGGATCCGATTGGGTTGGCAGGGAATAATCCGAATATTTATGCCTATGTTCACGATAGTAATACATGGGTTGACCCTTATGGGTTGGATCCTTTAGGTACTGGAGGATTTTCTGTATATGCTTTATATGATAAAGGAAGTGTAACCCCGTACTATATTGGAATTACAAAACAGAATGTTCAAGTTAGGATGGATCAACATATGGATACTGGTAGGTATGGGAACAATACAATACATAAAGTTTTGCATGAAGATTTAACTATTGAGCAAGCTAGGGGACATGAGCAATTTTTAATTGAAAAGCATAGTACAAAAACTGGCATAATAGGAGAAGATATTTCAACGACCAATAGAGGTAATAAAATAAACTCATTTGACAAAACAAGAACAGATAAAAGAGGAAAGGCATTTAAAGCTGAGTATGATAAATTAAAAAAAGGATGTAAATAATATGAAATACATGGAAGAAAAAGAAGGAAATATATTTTTCATCCCATTGTTTTTGCCATTGGGTATAAAAGATAATAGAAAAAGTTATTCAAATTATAAATTTGATAAAGATGAAGATTATGCTTTTGGTAGATTAATCAATATAAATAAAACTACAGGAGATTTAATTGAAGTATTTAATTATAGAGGAAGTATACCAGAGAATAAAGATATTATTATAAATTCAGGACTAATGTTTGAACCCATTCATATAGCCATGGCTTTTGAGAAAAAGAGATGGAGGTTTATATTTGAAACTGAAAATTATGATAAAGAAAAAGATTCTAATTATAGTGGAATAACATTTTTATTAGGAGATATAGGTTCTCCTATATTATGGAAAGGAGGGCAGAAGATGAATATAAGTGTTGATGAGAGGTCAAAATATAAAGAATGGATAATTCATCACCCTACTAGGATAGAAGAAGGAATAAAAGAAAATGACTTTTCAATAATTTTTTAGTCCTCTCTTTTTTTTATATAAGGTTCACTACAAGTGAGGTAAGTAATAAAAGAATACGATAAAAAACACAGTTATTAAACTGTGTTTTTTGTCGTAAGAAAGTTTATTTGGTTTTAAGCCTAATAGAGTCCAATGAAGGCAAAAGAAAAGAGATGGAATGTGGGTTGGGTGTATACGGAAAACCCCTTAGTTTTACAGGAGAAAAAACGTTCATTCCTTTTAGATATCAGGGGCAGTATGAGGATGAAGAAACGGGCTTGTATTACAATAGGTTTAGGTATTACTCTCCAGAGTCAGGAACTTACATAAGTAAAGACCCCATTGGGTTACTTTCTGGCGAGCCTAATTTTTATGCGTATGTATATGATAGTAATACATGTATTGACCCTTTAGGGTTAGCACCATGGCCTAAAGGAGGGTTTAATGAATGGTTTAATAAAGCATCTGTCCAGGATATAATAGCTAATAAAGAGTCTGTATCTAGTGCTTTAAGAGGGACTGGTGGTATGCATGAAATGTTTCCAGTTTCTCAGGCAGCTAAGGCTAAAGAACTTGGATTTACAGCTGAAGAAATAAAGAAAATGACCGTTGAGACTGATCGTATAATATTTACAAATGTTAAAGATAAAAGAGGGAATATATTACCTGACGGAAAACATCATGGAAGTAGAGCAGGTAGACATTTTCATAATAAATTAATAGAAGATTTAAAAGGAGCAAAAACTAAGTTAGAGGCTAAAAAAATAATTGCAAAGCACCATAAAAAGCACATGAAATTATCACCTTGTAAATAATATAAAATGGAAGAAAATAAAGTACACTTATGGATTGGTAGTGTAAATATTTCACAAGAAGAATATTTGAAATATTTTAAGTTAGATTATTCTACTGAAGGAGATTTTGATGATCCAAACTATAAAGTATGTGGTTTCTGTACTGATATAGGGAAAAAATGGTTTGATCACGACTTTATAGGGATTATACCATTATTTGAGAAAGAAATTGAATTAGATGAAATTTTAGAAGAGGCGGCAATAGATGAATATGAATGGGATAACGTAAAAGAAGTTTGTAAGAGCTTAGGGATAAAAAAAGCTAATGCAATATTGTGGTATCAAGATTCCAGTTTAGAAATAAAAGAACCAAAGGAGAGTTACAATGGCTTAAAGTATATAGGTCTATTTGAAGGAGATTAATTGATAGATGAGTAATTTTTTAAATTTGTTGATGAGGATTTGTAATCAGTGTAGAGATGAAAATAAAAGCAGTTACATTAATTTGTAGCTGTTTTTTAATGTTTGAAAACTTATTTAGTTTATAAAGTATAATACCAAATATTTTGAGTGTAAATGGTTGGTTGATATTTTTGGTGATGATTATGATGAAATAATAGATAAAAGAGTTAAAGATCATTATAAACCTAAAGGAATGTGTAAATAATTAAAATATTAATTTAGACAAGAAAGACCTATCTTATTTGAGAAATAATATTTCTTTTTTGAAAGAGAATAATACCATAACTATAGAAAAAGGAGTTAGCGCAGATGTTTTGAATAAACTGAATGAAATTCTTAATGATATTTCAAGTATTAAATTAATTCTGTTTTGTGATCCTAACAAAACAAATCGAGATAATTTATTTAGAAATTTGGATGTATTACAATTTTTAAATAATTTGAAACATATTAGTATTATTGTTGGTTCTTCAACCCCTCTTGAAAGTATAGATAAGATTGATTACATAAAAGATTTACAGTCGTTTTCTCTAGGTGGGTTTTATAACAAAAAAATAAACTTAAATGTTCTGAAAAAACATAATAATCTTAAAGAATTAAGTTTTGAACATTCAATAAACAAAAAAGATTATAGCATAATCAAAGATTCTTTAGTGAAGATTAAACTAAAAGATATTAATTTAGAATATGTTTCGAAGAATACTAATTTAAAAGAACTCGTCATTCTTGATAATGTACAAAATGAACATCTGCTGACACAAAAATATCCCAGTTTAAAAACTATAAAACTTAGTTTTTGTAAGAAAATTGCTGATTTTTCATTTTTAAACGAATTGTTAGATTTAGAAAATATCTCATTCAATAGAGTAAATACGATTACAGAAGTTCCTTCTTTGAAGTCTAAAATAATTAAAAGACTAGAATTTTTAAATTGTAAAAATTTGCAGAATATCCATAATATAGTCTCATATAAAAAATTGGAAAAATTAGCAATAACAGATGCTAATATAGAATTTGGAGAGATTAAAAAGATTGCAAAGAATATGTTATTAGATACTTTTTACTTTAGAAGTAAGGATAATTCTGAAACTAATGAGTTTGAGTCTTTGGCTTTGAAATATCAATTTCAAAATTCTCATGCAGGGTTTTGGAAGTGAAAAACTGACTTCACTGACTTTTATTATGTTAATATTCTAAATTAGAAAACAATGCAAAATAGAAATAGGCATATTTAGATGTAGTTGTTTTTATTGTTATACTTATTTGAGTTTTAGAGTCTCTAAGTAAGGCACTAGCTGGCATAAATACCTTGCTTGTGAGAATGTAGTAGAACTAGAAAACACAATTTTATATAAAAATAAAGAAGATAAAGCATGGGAAGCAGAATATAATATTTACGGTAAAATTCGTAATATTACTGGTAAACGTTCTTTTATACCATTTCGTTACCAAGGGTAGTATGAATATGAAGAAACGGGATTGTATTACAACCGCTTTCGTTATTATTCAAGCGATACAGGAACGTACATTAGCCAAGACCCGATTGGACTGGCTGGTAGAATGCCTAACATGTATTCTTATGTAGCTAATAGTACTATTTGGGTAGATCCGTTTGGGTTAACAGGTGTATTTAGTTCTACTACAATATGGACTGCTACAAGTCCTAAAGGAACAGGTAATACATATAAAATTTTTCAACAAAATATAGATTTTGATATAATTGATGATAAAGGTAGAACTAACCTTGATAGAATGTCTAAAGGGAGAGCTCCCCTTGGTAAAGATGGAAAACCAATGAATTTGCATCATTCTAAGCAAAAAGGACATGGTCCACTTTTTGAAATGACCGATGAAGTGCATAAAACGTATGATAGAACTAGTGCCCTACATCCATATAAAGTAAGTGGAGAAGGTCAAAAATCCCTATGACCCTGTAAATAGAAAAGCTTTTGATAATGATAGAACAAATTATTGTAAAGATAGATCTAGATAAGAGAAAGCAAAACGAGCTAGGTTAAATGGTTGTAAATAATTATAAATTCTATTTATGTTAACAGAAAAAATAAAAGAGTACTTGGAGGGTAATGCTGATAAAATATTGCCTCAGTATGAAAAAGACTATAAAAAAAGGCTTGAAGAGTTAGGTTTTAGTCAAAAAAAGAACTCAAGTTTCATTGAGTTTATGAGTGTTTATAGTGATGAGTATTATGGTAGTGAAGGTACTCTTATTGATTTTATGCTTGACATTAAGCAATTTGATAAGAGTCAAACTATGATATTAAGGAAATATGATAAAATTAATTCAAAATTCTTTTCTTTATTAATAAGTGAATCAGATGACTACTTATTATACAACAAAGATGATGATAGTGTTAAGTTAATAGAGGCGCAAAATATGAAGCAACTGTCTAATGATGATTACTATGACAAAAAATGGAATAGTTTCAATAATTTCCTAGAAGACTTTTTTGAATTGAACTAAAAGAAATATGGCTATTTTGATAAAATCAAAACCACAGTTTTAGCTGTGGTTTTCTTATTACGTAAAAGCTCTTAGTTTTACGGGAGAAAAAACGTTGCATCCTTTTAGATATCAGGGGCAGTATGAAGATGAAGAAACGGGATTATATTACAATAGGTTTAGGTGTTATTTATCTGATACTATAGTATTCTTAGATTGTATTACAATGTCGTGTATTTTGAGGTGAAAAAGACATTTATGGAGAAGAAAGATGTAAAAAAGATGTAATAAATAGAGTGGTTTTGATAGAAAATCATTAAAACAAAAAAATCAATCTAAAAAAGATTGATTTTTTTTGTTTTGCTCCCCCTCTTGGGCTCGAACCAAGGACCCTCTGATTAACAGTCAGATGCTCTAACCAACTGAGCTAAGGAGGAATGTTCATGTAGAACAATATATATGTACTGTAGAAATTATCGGCTTCTACCTTGCCTTTGCTCCCCCTCTTGGGCTCGAACCAAGGACCCTCTGATTAACAGTCAGATGCTCTAACCAACTGAGCTAAGGAGGAATTTAAAACATACTTGTCTTAAAATGCGAGTGCAAATTTAAGGGGATTTTTTATATCTGCAAATTATTTTTTAAAAAAAGTAAGATTAAAATTACTTACCTCTGGATTTCAGTTGTTTATTTTTTAAGGGAATTATGTTTTTAACTGAAATTTAACAAAAAGCTAATACTCGTTAAAGAGTTTAAAATTAGACTAAAAAGGAATGGTATTTTTCGTAAAAGTTGTACTTTTGTCTCCATTATTCTTATTGATAGAAAAGTATAACAAAATATATGGACAAGTTTTCGTTCTTAAACGCAGCACATGCAGGTTTTATAGGTGATTTGTATGAACAATATCAAAAAAATCCTGATGCGATAGAACCAAGTTGGAGAAGTTTTTTTCAAGGATATGATTTGGCTAACGAGAAATACTCATTAACAGATGAAGAAGTTTCGGTAGAAGTCCCTGAAGAAGTACGTAAAGAATTTTTAGTAATCGATTTAATTAACGGTTACCGTACCCGTGGCCATTTGTTTACCAAAACAAACCCAGTACGAAATAGAAGAACATATACTCCAACATTAGATATTGAAAACTTTGGATTAAATCAATCAGATTTATCCACTGTTTTCAATGCAGGAGAGATTTTAGGAATAGGACCTAAAAGTTTAGCAGAAATTATAAACTATTTAAAGTCTGTTTTCTGCGAAAGCATTGGAGTTGAGTATATGTATGTACGCAACCCTGAAGAGTTAAAGTGGTGGAATGAGCGTTTGAATAAGAATGCTAACCATCCAAGCTATGATGTAGAGTCTAAAAAGTATATTCTTACGAAGCTAAATCAAGCATCAACTTTCGAAAGCTTTTTGCAAACAAAGTATGTAGGTCAAAAACGATTCTCTGTTGAAGGAGGAGAAACATTAATTCCAGGGGTAAGTGTAGCGCTTAGAGACGCGGCTGAATTGTATGGAGTGGAAGAATGCGTGTTAGGAATGGCACATCGTGGACGCTTAAACACTTTGGTAAACATCTTTAAAAAACCTATTCGCGATTTATTTAGTGAGTTTGAAGGAAAAGATTTTGAAGATCAAGATATAGATGGAGATGTTAAGTATCATCTAGGTTTAACCTTAAGCAAAGCGTATCAAGGTGGACAAAAGATGAAGATGAATTTAGTTCCAAATCCATCTCACTTAGAAACCGTTGATGCAGTTGCTGAAGGAATTGTTAGAGCTAAAATTGATAAAGACTACGAAGGAAACGAAAATAAAATATTACCAATTTTAGTACATGGAGATGCCGCTGTGGCAGCTCAAGGTATTGTGTATGAGGTTGTGCAAATGGCACAATTAAACGGATACAAAACAGGAGGTACTATACACATTGTAGTAAATAATCAAGTTGGTTTTACAACCAATTATTTAGATGCTCGTTCAAGTACGTATTGTACTGATGTAGCTAAAGTAACGTTATCTCCAGTATTACACGTAAACGCTGATGATGCTGAGGCTGTTTGTCACGCTATGGAAATGGCTGTTGAATATCGTATGAAATTCAACAAAGACATTTTTATTGACTTATTAGGATACCGTAAATACGGTCATAACGAAGGAGATGAACCACGTTTTACTCAGCCAAAATTATATAAGGCAATTTCTAAGCATAAAAATGCAAGAGAAATTTATGCTAATAAATTAATAGAAGAAGGAAGTATAACAACGGATTACTTACAGAAAATAACAGATGAATTTAAGGCGCATTTAGAGGCTGAATTTACAGAATCTAAAAAGAAAGAAACGTCTAAAATTCAAGAGTTCATGCCTGATGTATGGGATGGGTTTGTACGTAAGCAATTACAAGATATGTTACAGCCTGTAGATACAACCTATTCAGTAGATGGTTTAAAAGGCATAGCAAGAGTTATTTCAAAAACACCAGAAGGACACAAGTTTGTTCGTAAAGCAGAACGTATCTTAAAAGGTCGTGAAAAAATGGTTTTTGAAGATAACTTATTAGATTGGGGTACAGCTGAAAACTTAGCATACGGTACGTTGTTAGAAGAAGGATACGATGTTCGTATTTCAGGAGAAGATGTAGAAAGAGGAACGTTCTCTCACCGTCATGCAATTATGCGTGATGAAGAAACTTTAGAGCGTGTAAATTTATTAAACACAAACCCTAAGAATAAAGGAGAGATGACTATTTACAACTCTCACTTATCAGAATATGGAGTGTTAGGTTTTGATTATGGATATGCAATGGCAGCTCCAAATACCTTAACCATTTGGGAAGCTCAGTTTGGTGATTTTGCCAACGGAGCACAAATTATGTTCGACCAGTATATTTCTTCGGCAGAAGATAAATGGAAGTTACAAAACGGATTGGTAATGTTATTGCCTCACGGGTATGAAGGTCAAGGACCAGAGCATTCATCAGGTAGAATTGAACGTTTCTTACAATCGTCATCAACTGATAACTGGACAATAGCAAACTGTTCTACACCAGCAAATATGTATCATATTTTGCGTCGTCAGATGAAGCGTGATTTTAGAAAACCATTAATTGTTTTCACACCAAAAAGTTTATTACGCTTACCAAAAGCAGTAAACCCTATTGAAGATTTAGCAAACGGAACTTTTCAAGAAGTGATTGATGATACTATCGATACATCAAAAGTTAAGAAAATGGTGTTCTGTACAGGTAAATTTTATTATGACTTATTAGCAGAACGTGAAAAGTTAGAAAGAGAAGATGTAGCTTTAGTTCGTATAGAGCAATTGTTCCCATTACATAATGATAAAATTAAAGAAGTAATGGATAAGTATCCAAATGTAGAACGTTATGTTTGGGCGCAAGAAGAACCTAAAAATATGGGAGCTTGGAGTTATATGTTAGAACGTTTTGAATTAGCTAGGTTAGAATGTGCCTCGGAAGAGTACCGTTCGGCGCCAGCAGCAGGTTCAAGTGCACGTTTTAAAAGACGTCATCAAGCTATTATAGATAAGGTTTTTGATTAAAAAATAAATGCGTTAGGGATAGAAGCAAACTACCGTGTAGTGCGAAAAGCCCGACCTGATAGGGAAACGCCCAAATAAAAGAAATAAAATAATTCAGATATATAAAATTTAGAACTGATGGTTTTAGAAATGAAAGTTCCTTCTCCGGGGGAATCAATTACAGAAGTAGAAATCGCAACTTGGTTAGTTGAAGATGGTGATTACGTTGAGAAAGATCAACCAATTGCCGAAGTAGATTCTGACAAAGCAACGTTAGAATTACCTGCGGAAGAAAGCGGAATAATCACTTTAAAAGCTGAAGAGGGTGATGCAGTAGCAGTAGGAGCAGTAGTTTGTCATATTGATATGGATGCTGCAAAGCCAGATGGAGCTGGAGCACCAAAAGCAGCTGCACCAAAAACTGAGGAGAAAAAAGAAGCACCTAAGGCTGAACCAGCAAAAGAAACATATGCAACTGGTACAGCATCTCCAGCAGCTAAGAAAGTATTAGCTGAAAAAGGGATGAATCCATCTGATGTTAAAGGAACTGGTAAAGACGGTCGTGTAACAAAAGAAGATGCTGTAAAAGCAGTGCCTTCAATGGGAACTCCAGGAATGGGATCTCGTGGTACAGAGCGTAAAAAGTTATCAATGTTACGTCGTAAAGTAGCGCAACGTTTGGTTTCTGTAAAGAACGAAACAGCGATGTTAACTACTTTTAATGAGGTTAATATGCAACCAATTTTCGACTTACGTAACGAATATAAAGAAGCGTTTAAAGCAAAACACGGTGTAGGTTTAGGATTTATGTCATTCTTTACTTTAGCAGTAGTAAGAGCTTTAAAAATGTATCCAGATGTAAATTCTATGATTGATGGAGATTACAAAGTAAGTCACGATTTCCAAGATATTTCTATTGCAGTATCAGGTCCTAAAGGATTAATGGTGCCAGTAATAAGAAACGCTGAAAATTTAACGTTTAGAGGAGTTGAGAGCGAAGTAAAGCGTTTAGCATTACGTGCACGTGACGGACAAATTACAGTTGATGAAATGACAGGAGGTACGTTTACTATCACGAATGGTGGTGTATTTGGTTCTATGTTATCTACACCAATTATCAATCCTCCACAAAGCGGGATTTTAGGAATGCATAATATTGTAAATCGCCCAATGGCAGTTAATGGCGAAGTAGTGATTCAACCAATTATGTATGTAGCATTATCATACGATCACAGAATTATTGATGGTCGTGAGTCTGTTGGATTCTTAGTAGCTGTAAAAGAAGCGTTAGAAAATCCTGTAGAGCTATTAATGAATAATAACCCTACCAAAGCTTTAGAAATGTAGTATAAAGTTTATACAGATAAATAAAAAAATCCCACACAACTTGTGTGGGATTTTTTTATTTATTTTTAAAAGGATGAATTGAATAAAATAATTATCTTATACACTCTTCTTACTGTCATAAATTGTTATTAAACAGACTAAAAATTTATTTGTAAAAAGGGAGTATTATATTTTTTGAAGAAAAAAATTAAAGCTATAAAATTATGAAACTAGGAGCCTTTTCAATTAGTTTATCAGTGAAAAATATTAATAAGTCGAAAGAATTTTATGAAACGTTGGGATTCACTGTTTTTGCAGGTCAAATAGAAAGCAATTATTTGATTATGAAAAATGGTAATTCGTTAATTGGGTTGTTTCAAGGTATGTTTGAAAATAATATTCTTACTTTTAATCCAGGTTGGGATGAAAATGCCAATGAGTTAGATGACTTTGACGATGTAAGAACCATTCAACAACATTTAAAAGAAAATCACATCAAATTGAAAAGTGAGGCAGATGAAGAGACTTCTGGCCCTTCTAGCATCGTTTTCTTTGATCCTGATGGAAACATGATTTTAATAGACCAGCATGTTTAAAAGATGAAAAACAAGATGTGTCTTTCATCTTTTAAACGTAATCTATTTGTTGTTTAAGCTCCAATCGTAGTCCAAATATAGCACTTCGGCATTATCATTAGCTTTAATGTGAGAGTACTTATTTATATAATCTACTAAAGTATTACGAGAGGTAAAGTCTTCTTGGTACCATTGAAATATTTTTGAAACTTCAACTTTAGTTAACGTAATCTTATTTTTTGTGGAGTCGTTTATAAAAGCTTTCATTAAGTTTTCCAACGCTTCTTCTATATTCTCTTTAGTAAAAGCAAAATTTACAAATCGAGGTCCAGATTTAGATGCTGCATTTAAGGCAACATGAATTCTAGGGTCATCATGCCATCTACGAAGTATTTTATGCTCAATATAATCTAGCGAGTATAGTTTTTTACCAACAGAAGCAAAAGGAATCTTCCAAGCATTTCTTCCTTTACGTTTAATGTCGGTAATTTTTTTTAAAGGATAACTATCTAAAATTAATTTGATTGTATAAGCATTGTAAGCGTTAATCCAAAAAGCTTTTGCTTTATTTTGCGACCATTTATTACTAGGTATGGTGTTATCCAAATGCTTTATATATATATCTAAAACCGCCCGATTTTTTCTTAGTCCCTTATAATCCACATTGCCTTGAGAGTCAACATAGGTTTTTAATAAAGCATCATATACATCAGTTTGTGCTTGTGTTTGAATACTCACAAAAATTAGTATGAAGGTAAAAGTGAGAGTAATTGTTTTTCGCATTTTTTTAAATTTTAAGTAAATAAATTAGTTTACAATACTTTTGACGTAGATAAATTTAATTCATTACACAAATATTTCATTGAAGCAAAAAAGACCTTTTGGAGAGGTTTTAAAAAAGAGAAATTGTTATTATTATTTTTTACAATAAAGTGAGCTTAAATAAATAACAATAATACTAATCATCATATAAAAAGCAGTGTTGTTTTGCGCTTTGGTTAAGTTTATGTCACTCATAAAAACTTGTATTTTCGATTGTACAAGAATGTAAGTTTTCTATACAACATCAGCGATTAGTAATACTTATTTAATAGGCTTCATCAAAATAAAGAAAAATTTTTAATCAGGTTTAAAAAAGTATGGTTTAAAAGAAAAATCACTATATAAACTATACTATAAAGAGTCCATTTGTCACAAATAAAGAACATTTCATACCATATATCTTTTTACAATATTTAAAGGCAAGTGAGAGAGATATTTTTGATGCGGATTAATAAAAAACATAAAAAATGATTACGCATTCTTACACAAAAAAACCTTTTGTATTTTTAAGTTTTATACTCTTTTTCTTTATGAGTTGCACTGAAGAAGATTTACCCTCTAACATTAAGCAGCAAAAATTCACTCTAAAATCGAACTCAACAAATTTTAAGTATGCTATTAAAATAGGGAGCATTGAAGAAGTTGATGTAACTAAAGATTGTCACGTGATTTATTTATTAGATGGTGACGACTATTATAATGAATGTATGCAAATGTTAAGCTTAGAAAAAAAAGAAAATACCGTTATAGTGAGCATAGGTTATGCGGGCGATAATGAAAGAGGTACAGATTATTCTTACCCATATGACAGAGATTTTGATGGAGATTCAGGAGGAGCAAACAAGTTTATTAGCTTTTTAAATTCTGAGTTAATCCCTGTGATTGAAGAAGATTATCAAATAAAGAGTTTAACAAAAACAATTTATGGGCATTCACTTGGAGGTTATTTTGCTTTATATGTTATGCTGCAAGAAGAACAAGAAAACCCTTTTGATAATGCAATTGTGGTAAGCCCTAATTTAATGTGGTATAACTCATTTATTTTCGATTTAGAAGAAAAAGCTAAGAAGTTGAGTTTGTTAGATGGCAAATCTTTTTACATGGCTATGGGAGACCTTGAAGGAGTTGGTATGAACGCATCATTTAAAGCAATGGTTAAGCGACTAAAATTGAATAACTATAATGATTTTAATTTCAGTTATGAAAGATTAGAAAATATTTCTCACAGAAATAGTCCAATCATAGGATTTAAAAATGGATTAAAAATTATTCAATAAGAAAAAAATGAAGAAAATTTTATACATAGTATTGTTAAGTAGTTTTTTTATGAATGCTCAAGAACATGATACTACAAGAAAGTGGAAATTAGAATTGGGCTATACGACTGATATAATTAATACAAGTTTTGGAAAGCATTATGGTTTTGTTTTTAAAGCGAAAAGGAAATTGTTGGAAAGTAAGAAGATTACCTTAATGGTAGGAGCAGCCTATCAAAACAGTTTTATTAATGAAGACGAAAATATGTTTACAGGTTTTGTTGATGGCTACACAAGAGACTTATCTGTTGTTGGTTTGGTAGATTTTAGTTTTTATCCTTTCAATAAAAGAAGATTTTACATGTCAATTCAACCTTTTCTTGGCTATACTAACTTAAAATCAAAAGGAAGTTTATATATAGATCACATAGGTGTATATGAAAAGTATAAAAACTCACATTCTTACTTTAATTACGGAATGATAAATTCTCTAGGTTATACTTTTAATAGAGTAACTATAACCTTTGATGTTTGGAGTTCACTAAAAGGAATTCTTGATAGCGGAAGGTTTAGACCAGGTGATTTTGATTCAAGATTGTTTTTTGGAATGGGAGTAGGATATACATTATAAATTCTATTTATAAAACTTGTCAAACTTCTCTTTAAATAATTTAAATTTATTTCTAGATACAGGAACCTCATGGGAAACATTAGGAAATGAAATTTTATAGTTCCTCGCATTTCCTGAGGTTCTTCTAATATTTTTAATATTAATTATATAAGAACGATGTGTACTTAAAATAAAGGGGTAATCAGATAAATTATTAAGTAATTTTTGAATAGATATTCTGTATGGTTTAATGTCTACAGAGTTAAGAGTCTTAGTGTATATGTCTACATAATTCCCTTCGGATTTAGCGAATAAAAAAGTAGCCAAATCAAGAATTAATGTCTCATTTATATTATTCGTTTTTATAGATAAAACAATCTCTTTGTTTTTTTGTTTTAATTCTTTCTCGAGCTCTTTATTGTACGCTTTAACACTTCTTAAATTTTCTTTTAAAATAACCACATAGTTTATCCAAATAATAATGAGTATAGGTGTAGTACCTATTAAAATAACATAAGAGAAAGTATTAATAAAACTTAAAAAAAAATTACTATTAACACTATTTTTGATAGGGTACAGAAAACTATTTTGAAAAAGAGCTATTGAAATAAGAATACCAAGAGTAAAGAAAAATTCTCTTAAAGTATTCCAATTTTCTTTAATTTCAGAAGTAAAAAAAATGGTGGGCACCAATTCAGTAAAAAATAAGATGCTAAAAAAAGTAACTATACTAGCCGTTAAACATGGAAAAAAATTGTTTGTAACAGTATTTTGAGAAAAGTAATAGTTAACTAAGAATATTACAATACTTAGTATACAAGCAATAATAAGGTTTCTTTTGGTATGAAATAAATATGGGTAAGGGGTTGATAAGCTTTTTAAAAACTTATACTTCATAACATTTAAAGAATTAAAAAGGCATTATTAAATATAATGCCTTTTGTTTGTTTTATAGTTCAAAACCAATATTAACCCCTAATTTGTTGGCAATTAATTTGGTAATTCTTTTTTTAACCTCTGGTATTTTAACACTCTCTAAAACAGTATTTGCAAAGGCGTACATAAGTAAAGCTTTTGCTTCTTTCTTTGGAATACCTCTTTGCTGCATATAAAATAAAGCTTGATCGTCTAATTGACCTATGGTACAACCATGAGAGCATTTTACATCATCAGCAAAAATTTCTAATTGAGGTTTAGCATTTATGGTTGCTTTATCACTTATTAAAACATTGTTGTTTTGTTGGTAAGCATTTGTTTTTTGAGCTTCTTTTTCAACAATAACTTTACCATTAAACACACCAGTAGAACGATCGGTATAAATACCTTTATAGTCTTGGTGACTTTCACAGTTAGGCTCTATATGGTTTACCAAAGTATGATGGTCAACGTGTTGTTTCCCCTCAATAATGGTAATTCCTTTTAAAATAGAGTTAATATATTCTCCTTTTTGGTAGAAGTTTAAGTTGTTTCTAGTAATATTGCCACCAAAAGAAAAAGTATGTACAGAGCATGTACTTTCTTTCTGTTGCTCGATATATGTATTATCAACTAAAGAAGCATCATTATTGTCATTCTGAATCTTGTAATAATCTACTGTAGCATGTGTGTCTGTATAAATCTCAGTTACAACATTTGTTAACACAGCATTATTATTAAGGTTTTGGTGACGCTCTATTATTTGAACATGTGCATTTTGCTCTACAATAATTAAATTACGAGGCTGTAACATGGTTGCATGTTCTTTACCCGTAGTAAAATTAATTATCTGAATAGGTTTTTCAACTTCAACATTCTTTGGGATGTGAATGAATGCACCTTCTGTAGCAAAAGCTGTATTTAAAGACGTTAAATTGTCTTGTTTAGCAATTTTGTTAAAATATTTTTCAATAATAGGCTTATACTTTTCTTTAGAAAAAGCAGCAGATAATAAACAAATATCTTTTCCATCATGAGTAGTAGTTGATAAAAAAGAACTGTATTTACCATCCACAAAAACTATTTTATAGCTATCTATTTCATGAATGAAGTATTTTTTTACATCAGCAAACTCTACAGAAGCATCTCTATCAGGAAAAATACTATAATCTTCTTTTAAAACTGAATTTAAAGAAGTGTATTTCCAAGCTTCTAATTTTTTTGTAGGAAAGCCTAATTTTTCAAAATTTTGTAGTGCTTTTGTTCTTATTTCATGTAAATCTGAATTAATATTTACATTGTCTTCAAAAGCTACGTATGATGATAATATTTTTTCTCTCAACTCCATTGTTTTTAGTTGTAAAGTTTATAAAGTATAAAAGTTTGTAAAACTGAAAAGTGGCTTATCTTATGAGCAAATTTTCGCTTTTTACTTTTCAACTTTTTAACTATTTACCTCTGCTTTAATCCAATCGTATCCTTTTTCTTCAAGCTCTAAAGCAAGAGAAGCATCTCCAGTTTTAACAATTTTTCCATCATGTAAAACGTGTACATAATCAGGAACGATATATTCTAATAAACGTTGATAGTGGGTAATAACTACTACAGCGTTATCTTTAGATTTTAACTTATTAACTCCATTAGCCACAATACGTAAAGCATCAATATCTAAACCAGAATCAGTTTCATCTAAAATAGCTAATTTAGGTTCTAACATAGCCATTTGGAAAATCTCATTACGTTTTTTCTCACCTCCTGAAAATCCTTCGTTTAAAGAACGAGATAAGAATTTACGATCGATTTCTAATAATTCTGATTTCTCACGAATCTTTTTAAGCATATCTTTAGCAGGCATTTCTTCTAAACCTTGGGCTTTTCGAGATTCGTTAATGGCTGTTTTAATAAAGTTTGTAACAGTAACACCAGGTATTTCTACAGGGTATTGGAATGATAAGAATACACCAGCATGGGCTCTTTCTTCAGGAGCTAATTCGCTAATATCTTCTCCTTCTAATTCAATAGAACCAGAAGTTACTTCGTAAGTTTCATTACCGGCAATTACAGATGATAAGGTACTTTTACCTGCACCGTTTGGTCCCATAATTGCATGAACCTCTCCTGCTTTTACTTCTAAGTTAATTCCTTTAAGAATATCTTTGTCTTCTACCTGTGCGTGTAAGTTTTCTATTTTTAACATTGTTCTTATACTATTGGCTTTAAGCTGTTGACTATAAGCGTACGTTTAATTTTTAATAATTGTTGTGTTTATAATTAACACATTAGGTTAATTATCCTACAGAACCTTCTAACGAAATTTCTAATAATTTTTGAGCTTCTACAGCAAATTCCATTGGAAGCTTATTTAATACTTCTTTACTAAACCCATTAACAATTAATGCAATAGCTTTTTCAGTATCAATACCACGTTGATTACAGTAAAATAATTGATCTTCACCAATTTTACTAGTAGTAGCTTCGTGTTCTATTTGAGCCGATTTATTTTTAGCTTCGATATAAGGAAAAGTATGAGCACCACACTCATTACCCATTAATAAAGAATCACATTGAGAGAAGTTACGTGCATTTTCTGCTCTTGAATTTATTTGAACTAAACCACGATAACTGTTTTGCGACTTACCTGCTGAAATTCCTTTTGATATAATAGTTGATTTGGTATTCTTTCCTAAGTGAATCATCTTAGTACCCGTATCGGCTTGTTGATGATTGTTTGTTACAGCAATTGAATAAAATTCACCTACAGAATTATTTCCTTTTAAAATACAACTTGGGTACTTCCATGTAATTGCTGATCCTGTTTCAACTTGCGTCCAAGAAATTTTAGCATTGGTTTCGCACAAACCTCTTTTGGTAACAAAGTTATATACTCCTCCTTTACCTTCTGAGTCTCCAGGAAACCAGTTTTGAACTGTTGAATATTTTATTTCAGCATCGTCTAAAGCAATAAGCTCAACAACTGCTGCGTGTAATTGATTTTCATCACGTTGTGGAGCAGTACATCCTTCTAAGTAAGAAACGTAACTACTTTCATCAGCAACTACTAACGTACGCTCAAACTGTCCTGTTCCTCCTTCGTTAATACGGAAGTAAGTAGATAATTCCATTGGACAACGAACTCCTTTTGGAATATAACAAAAAGATCCATCTGAAAATACAGCCGAGTTTAACGCAGCGTAAAAGTTGTCAGTTGGTGGTACAACAGAACCGATATATTTTCGTACTAATTCTGGATGCTCTTGAATAGCTTCAGATATTGGCATGAAAATAATTCCTTTTTCAGCTAAGGTTTCTTTAAAAGTAGTAGCAACAGAAACAGAATCCATTACAATATCAACAGCTACATTTGCTAACCTTTTTTGTTCTTCTAAAGAAATTCCTAATTTTTCAAAAGTTGCTAATAAATCAGGGTCTACCTCATCTAAACTATTTAATTTAGGTTTTTGTTTAGGAGCTGAGTAGTAAGAAATATCTTGAAAACTTGGTTTTTTGTAGGTAACATTAGCCCACTCTGGTTCTTCCATTTGTTCCCAAATTCTAAAAGCTTCTAAACGCCATTCAGTCATCCATTCTGGCTCATTTTTCTTTTTAGAAATGGCACGAACGATATCTTCGTTTATTCCATTAGGAAACTTTTCACTTTCAATATCAGTATAAAAACCATATTCGTACTCTTTGGTTTTTAATTCTTCTCTTAAATCGTCCTCGGTGTATTTACTCATCAGTTTTTTGTATTCTTTTTGTGATGTATAGGTTTATAGAGAGAAACTCTCTCCGCAACCACAAGTTCTGTTAGCATTAGGATTGTTAAATACGAATCCTTTACCGTTTAAACCTCCAGAATATTCTAAAGTTGTTCCAACTAGGTATAAAAAACTCTTTTTATCAACAATAATTTTTACATCGTTGTCTTCAAAAACCTTGTCGTTTTCCTGTTGGGTTTTGTCAAAAGTTAAGTCGTATGATAATCCTGAACAACCGCCACTTTTTACCCCAACACGAACAAAGTCAGTTGTAGTGTCAAATCCGTCATCAGTCATTAGTTCAATGACTTTCTTTTTTGCTGTGTCTGAAACTTTTATCATCGTTTTAAATAGATTAAATCTAAGTGACTGCAAAGATAATGACAAAATATGATTTATATCATTTTTTGAAATGAATATAGTTATTAAGCAATAAAAATTGTTTATACTTTAAATCTACAGGTTGATTGTTAGAAGATTATTGTTTGAAATCAGTATTGTTTACAAAATCATCATCAGAAAGGGTTAGCAAAAAAGCTTTTAAGTCTGCTTTATCTTTATCTGAGAGTTGTACTCCTCCTTGATTGGCTTTCTTCATTAAGGGATCTATTGTAGAAGATAATTTTAAACCTTCAGAATAATGGTTTATAACTTCTTCTAAAGTAGTAAACCGTCCATCGTGCATGTAAGGAGCGGTAAATTTTAAATTTCGTAGAGAGGGGCTTCTAAACTTTCCGTTGTCATTAGGGTCACCTGTAACGGTGCCTAATCCTAAATCGGTAAAATTTTCATCTAAACCGTTGTTGTGGAATTTGTTATCTGTCCATAAAGGGTTGTTGTCGCTTCCATGACAATGAAAACAGTCTCCTCTAGTTTCGTCCATAAACACATTAAACCCATTTTGTTCTTTAGGAGTTAACTCTACTTTACCTAAAAGGTGTTGGTCAAATTTTGAATTTCCAGAAATTAGAGTTCTTTCAAACTGAGCGATTGCCTTGGTAACTAATGTTGAGTCTATTTTTGATGCTCCAAAAGCTCGTTGAAAAAGGGTCGGGTATTCAGCGTGTTCTTGTAGTTTTTTAGTTACATTTTTCCAATCACTGTGCATTTCAATTGGATTACGAACAGGAGAGAATGCTTGACGTTCAATACTGAGTTCTTTTCCATCCCACATAAAACGTTCATCAAAATTCCAAGCTAAATTAAATAGCGGCATTGAGTTTCGCGTTCCGAATTTACCATCGACTCCTTCACTAAAACGAGTGTCATCGGTAAAAGCGTTTTTTGGGTCGTGACAACTAGCGCAAGATTGTGTGTTGTCTTTTGATAAAATAGGGTCAAAAAACAATTTTTTACCCAAAGCTATTCCTTCTTTTGTTAGAGGATTGTTAGCTGGAATAACAGGAGCTATTAATTTTTGTTGAAATAATTTAGGGATTTCTAAACTGGTAGGAACAGGAGTATATATACTTTCTTCTTCTCCTTTAGAAGAACAACTAAGTAAAAGAAACAGTAGAAAAGAAAGATATATACTTTTTAGCATCATTATTATTGAGAAATATTTCCTAAACTAAATACACCACTTTTCCCATTTTCAGAAATTTCTTTCTGAGCTTCAAAATCCATCATTAAGTCAACACTTTTTTTGGTTAAATCCCAGTCATTAGGGCTTTTAAACCATCCAGCTACATTCATTTTAATTTCTATTGTAGCATTGTTTTTTAAGAGGATAGATCCAGTTTCAATTCCAAAAGAAGTATCTAAAATAGAATCTTTTTCTTTGTCATAAGCTCTTACAGCATGAAAATTATATGGGTTTTCTACCCCTAAGGTGTCTTTGTATTTACCGTCTAATTGCATAAAGTGGTATCCTCCTCCCATCATATCTGGTACATTCCAATCAGCAGAGTTTAAATCTGGATATGTTCCACTTAAATTGTTACTATTATTAAAACCGAAGGTAAAAAGTAGTTTATAGCTTCCTTCTGATATTTTTTTAGAAAGAGCGTAGGTTAAACTGTCTGGTTTACTTAGGTCAATTAGTTTGTAACTGTCAAATTTAGTTGTATCTCCTGCACCATTAACAAGGCTAATACGTGAGATTAAATAGCGTAATCTGCTTATAGAGAGTTTACTTCCTTTTTTATTAGTGAATTCAGTGCTTTCTAAGTCAGATTTTTCAATTAAAGTACCATCCCAATTTTGACTAAATTTTAGTTTTACTGAAACTTCTTTGATAGGTTCATCATTATCTGAGCTACAAGAAAATAGTAATAGACTAAGGGAAAAAGTTAAAAAGTATTTCATTTATTATTTTAGTTTGATAATTAGTAGGTCTGAAAACCCCTTGTTTGTTGTTATATCTTGGTTATTGCTGCTACTATCGCCTACAGCTATAATACTACCATTTGTTAATTCTACAGCATCGTAACAAAAATCTATTTCTGTTCCTCCAACGGTTTTTTGCCATAATAGATTTCCATCTGTATCAATTTTCATAATCAATGCGTCATTTTGACCTTTATTGATGAAATTGTTGTCAGCGCTTCTTGAACTTCCAGAGATTAAAAAATCTCCGTTCAATGTTTTTTTAATCGATCTGCCAACATCAAAACTCGAACCGCCATAGTTCTTTTGCCAAAGCAATGCTCCTTGACTTGTTATTTTTACAACCCATAAATCGGCACCACCATTATTTTGAGAAATGTCTTGATTAGAGCTACGTGTATCTCCTACTATAATGAAGTTTCCATCATTGGTTTTTGTTATTGCTCTAGCTTCATCAATTTCTGTACCACCAAAAGATTTTTCCCAAAGTAAATTTCCACTTTTATTAATCTTAACAACCCAAAAGTCATAAGAGCCCTTGTTGTTTTTTATATCTACATCATTACTGTCTGAAGAACCAATTAATAAATAGCCGTCAGCTGCTTCTGCTACGTCGTAACAAGTATCAGTATTTGTGCCTCCAAAGTATTTTCTCCATTCAATATCTCCGTTAATATTGAGTTTAACTCCCCAATAGTCTCCACCGGCATGTTTGGCTGCTTGTTTTGAATTACCTAAGCCTCCAGATGCTGTAACATCTAGAATACTTCCAACAAAATAACCTCCGTCAGAAGTCTGAATAATTGAAAAACCTTGGTCAGCTCCAGAAAAACCAGTAGTTTTTTCCCATACTATTGTGCCGTTGTTGTCTAGTTTTAATACCCAAACGTCATCAAACCCTTCGTTTGTATTTACATCTCCATCATCACTTTTTCCGTAACCTACAATAGCAAAACCATTATCTTTTGTTTTAATAATTTTAGATGCTTTGTCATCTTTTGAACCGCCATAGGTTTTTTGCCATATAAGGTTATCATTGGAGTCAAACTTTAAAATCCAAAAGTCGTATTGAATTATATTTTTAGTGGTTTCTATATCTCCATCAATACTTTGAGTATAACCAGCTATAATATAGCCTCCATCAGTAGTACTAATTACACTTCTACCGCTTTCATTTATAGAACCGCCCAAAGTTTGAACCAAACTAACTTTAGGGATTTTGGTTGTAGAATTAAGTTGTATACCATCATCTTTATTACAGCTGTAAATAATTAATAAGAAAATTAATAATGGGAGTTTTTTAAGCATTTATTGTTTTTTAAGGATAAATAAACCTCTATTAATGTCGCTTACCACAATTTTTCCGCTTTTAAAGTAGGGGTATACGCTCCAAACACCATTAAAATCAGCATTATCATTTTCAGGGTGTGTATCAAAGAAATTTGTTTCGGTAATAGTTTTACTCTCTATATTTGAAATGTCAATAAAACGTACACCAGCATTATAGTTTGCTAAATAAAAAGTACTTCCTTTAATATATCCATTATGATCAATTGCCGAAGTAGGTCCTGTGTATATAAAGTGTTGTTTAGGGTTCTCTAAATCAGAAAAATCAAAAACAATAGTCCTTGTATTGTGACCGAAATTTTGTTCATCTAACTCGTCTCCTAAAATAAAATATTTTTGATTTTCAGTAAACCAACCTTGATGTGTATAACCAACGTTTGCATATGAAACTTTAGAAATGTTTACAGGGTTTGCTTTATCAGTAATGTCAACAATTACGACCTCATTTTCATTACTTCCTATTAGTATTTCTTTACCTATGTAATTTGTGTCTGGTCCATTGTAGGTTACCACTTGTGCATCATGACTATAATTGTCCATTCCCCATCCACCTTCATTTATTGGATTTAGAGGATTTTGTATATTGATAAATAAAGGACCTCCTCTATATGTTCCAGATCTATTTGTACCCACAGGGTATGCGTATCCTGAATTTTCATTAATAACAATGTTGTGTGCGCTACCAAAACCAGTAAAATGCTTGTCAGCTACAAACGTTTTTGGAGGGTTTGTAATATTTCTAAGTTTTGTTAAGTCAAATACTTGCATACCATGATTTGTAGCCTCACTAACAATAAAAGCATGGTTGTTATATACCTTCACATCCCACCAACTTTTACTCGTAGTTGCAGTTGGAAGTTTGCCTAAATAAATAGGGTTTTCTGTATCGGTAATATCAACAAAAGTAGTTCCATTATCTACACACATAATAGCGTATTCTTTGTTGGTTGTTGGATCTGTCCATCCCCAACAGTCACTTCCGCTAACAGCATCAAATGTGCTTAGAGGTATGTTTAATAGTAAATCATAGCCATCACAAGAATAAATTCCTGCTTTTCCATTAGAGCACGCAGTTTTATTGGTTTTTATTGGAGTTTCGCTAGAAGAGGATGTGCAAGAAGCTAAAAACAGCATTCCAACTAAAACGAATAAGGTTTTAAAGTTTTCCATAAATTGGGGTTTAAAATCACTAAATTAAGTAATTAACTATTTATATAACATATAAAAACAGCAAAACCCTATTTTTATTTTGTATAGATTAGCTTAAGCAGAATACTTCTTTTTGTTTGTTAGTCGTTATCTTTGCAGCATGTTAGAAGATAAAAATCAAGAAAGAACTTCGTTAGCTGAGCTAGGAGAGTTTGGGTTAATAAACCATTTAACAAAACATTTTAAAATGTATCATTCTTCAACTGTGAAAGGGGTTGGAGATGATGCAGCTGTGATTAATACATCGGATAAAGAAACTGTAATTACAACTGATTTATTGGTTGAAGGAGTGCATTTTGACTTGAGTTACATGCCTTTAAAGCATTTAGGGTACAAAGCGGTAATGGTTAATTTATCAGATGTTTACGCAATGAATGCTAATGCGGAACAAATAACCGTATCTATCGCTGTATCTAATCGTTTTCCGTTAGAAGCTATTGAGGAATTATATGCAGGAATACAACTAGCATGCGATACATATAAGGTAGACTTAGTGGGAGGAGATACTACATCTTCAACAAGAGGAATATTAATTTCTGTTACAGCTATTGGTACTGCTAATAAAGAGAAAATTGTTTATAGAAATGGGGCTAAACCTACTGACTTAATTGTAGTTTCGGGAGATTTAGGAGGAGCATATTTAGGGTTACAAGTATTAGAACGTGAAAAACAAGTGTTTCAAGTGAATCCTCAAAATCAGCCAGATTTGGATAAGTATACTTATATAATCGAACGTCAATTAAAACCAGAAGCACGTAAAGACATTCCTAAGTTATTAGAAGAATTAGAGGTAAAGCCAACTTCGATGATTGATATTTCTGATGGATTATCTTCTGAAATTATGCATATCTGTACGCAAAGTAAAACAGGATGTAAAATATATGAAGATAAATTACCATTAGACCCACAGGTTATTTCTACTTCTGAAGAATTTAATATGGATAGTACGATGATAGCTTTAAGTGGAGGAGAAGATTATGAGTTGTTATTTACGGTTTCTATTGCTGATTATGATAAAATAAAAGGAAATCCTAATTTAACAGTTATAGGTCATATTACTGAAGAAAATGAAGGGATAAACTTAGTAACACGTGCAAACCAAGAAATTGAATTAAAAGCACAAGGTTGGAATTCTTTTAATAAAGAGTAGAGGAGAACAAGATATAATAGGTTAAGCATCCATGTTTAGGTGCTTTTTTAGTTTTAAAGAGGCTTTTTTTTAATTATTTTGGAATACGAGTTTTGGTATAAAAATTGTATCTTAGTCAGACAGTAAAAAGAATATTAACAAAAAATCAAAAAAGAGAATGGGAATTTTTTCATTTATTAAAAATGCCGGGGCAAAAGTATTCGGTATCGGGAAAACAACTGAAGAAGAAGCTACAGAGAAAGCTGCAAAATTAGTAGATGCAGTAAATAAATTAGAGCTTTCTGTTGAAAACTTAGCTGTTAATGTGGAAGATGATAAGGCTACAGTAACAGGAGAAGCAGCAGATTTAGCTACTAAAGAAAAAGTAGTTTTAGTAGTGGGTAATACGGAGGGGATTGCTTCTGTAGAAGACAATATGACCGTTAAAGAAGTTGAAGTTATCGAAGAAGCTGCTATGGCACAATTTCACACTGTAGTAAGTGGAGACTCATTAAGTAAAATTGCAAAAGAATTTTATGGAGATGCTATGAAGTATCCAGTAATTTTCGAAGCAAATAAACCAATGTTAACACACCCTGATAAAATTTATCCAGGACAAGTATTAAGAATACCACCTTTAGTGGACTAATCAAAAGTTAATCAGCCAAAGGGAAAAGCACTGCATTTGCAGTGCTTTTTTAGTTTAAGTAAAAGTGATATTTAAAGATTGGTATGAGGTAAAATAGTAGTAAAAAAGAATAAAATTATCATCATATTTGCACCTGTTTTTAAAACCATAAAAATGAATCAAAGAGCGTTAGCACTTACAGCAGCTTCAATCGCAACACTTATTTACGGGGTTACATTTACAGTAGCTAAAGAAGTGATGGAGGGATATATTCAACCATTTGGTTTTATATTGCTTCGTGTTGGTGGGGCTACTATGATTTTTTGGCTATTAGGGCTTTTTGTTAAAGCGGCATCGATAGATAAAACAGATTATAAGCGAGTAGCAATGGCAGCTTTTTTTGGCATTGCTTTCAATATGCTTACGTTTTTTAAAGGGTTAAGTTATACTACGCCGATCAATGCATCAGTTATGATGGTGACTACTCCTATTTTAGTATTAATTTTTGCTAGTATTCTTTTAAAAGAGAAATTAGTTTTAAGAAAAATAGCAGGAGTTGTAGTTGGTATGGTAGGAGCCATAATTTTAATAGCTTACGGAAACCCACTTAAAGGAGATGCAACTAATATGGTGCTAGGAAACTTTTTAGTATTCATTAATGCAGCATCGTATGGTATGTATTTGGTGGTTGTAAAAAAACTAATAGCAAAATACAACCCTATTGTTTTTGTTAAGTGGTTATATCTTTTTGGATTGATAATGGTACTACCTTTTGGTTTTTCTGAACTGTTAGAGGTACAGTGGCAAACAATGCCTGTTTCAATTTTCTTAAAAGTAGGTTTTGTAGTATTATTCACTACTTGTATTACTTACTTGTTTAACTTATTTGCATTATCAAAATTAAAACCAACCACAGTAAGTGTTTTTATGTATTTACAACCTGTGGTAGCAGCTATTTACGCATTGATTGTAGGTAGTGATCATTTAGATTTGGTTAAAATAGGAGCTGCATTATTAATCTTTTTAGGAGTATTTTTGGTAACCAAACGTCCAGCAGAAACTCCCAATAAATAAACGTATCTTTGCGGATTATTAAACCGAAGTTATGATACAGTCAATGACGGGTTACGGTAAATCCGTACTACATTTACCCTCTAAAAAAGTAACAATCGAAATTAAATCTTTAAACAGTAAAAACTTAGATTTAAATACTAGAATTCCTTCATATTACAGAGAAAAAGAACTCAATGTTCGAAAAAAACTAGCAAGTAACTTGGTAAGAGGTAAAGTGGATTTTTCTATTTATGTGGAAATGACTGCAGATGAAACTTCAACTACGGTGAATACAGGTGTGGTACGAGAGTACATGCAGCAATTAAGAAATGTAACTCAAGTAGGAACTTCAGATGATGTTGAGTTAATGAAAATGGCTGTTAGAATGCCAGATGCTTTAAAAACAGAGCGTGAAGAGTTAGATGAAGAAGAGTGGAAGCAAATAGATACTCATATTGACGAAGCTTTAAAAGAAATTATTCAATATAGAACTGACGAAGCAAAATCGTTAGAAGAAGATTTTAAAACAAGAATACTAAATATTCAATCTGCTTTAGAAGAAGTTAAAAAGTTAGATGGTGATAGAATAGAGCATGTTAAAGAACGCTTACAAAAAGCATTAACAGATTTAAAAGTTGAGGTTGATGAAAATCGTTTTGAACAAGAGCTGATTTATTATTTAGAAAAGTTAGATATTAACGAAGAAAAAGTACGTTTAGCTAATCACTTAGAGTATTTTTTACAGCAATTAGCAACAGAAGATTCCAATGGAAAAAAATTAGGATTTATCGTACAAGAAATCGGAAGAGAAATCAACACAACAGGATCAAAAGCTAATTTTGCACCAATGCAAAAATTAGTCATCCAAATGAAAGACGAGTTAGAAAAAATAAAAGAACAAATTTTAAACGTTTTATAAAAATGTCGAAAGAGTTTAAAGGGAAATTATTTGTGTTTTCAGCACCATCAGGTTCAGGTAAAACTACTATTGTACGTCATTTGTTGGCAAAAGAACGTTTTAATTTGGAGTTTTCAATCTCAGCTACTTCAAGAGCTCCAAGAGGAGAAGAAGTTGATGGAAAAGATTATTATTTTATCTCTGCAAAAGAATTCAAGCAAAAAATAAAAAATGACGAGTTTTTAGAGTGGGAAGAAGTGTATCGTGATAACTTTTATGGAACGTTAAAAACAGAAGTTGAACGAATTTGGGCGCAAGGAAAACATGTAATTTTTGATATTGATGTTGTTGGAGGTTTACGTATTAAGAAGAAATTTCCAGAAGAAACCTTAGCTGTGTTTGTAAAGCCACCAAGTGTTGATGAGCTAAAAATTCGTTTAAAGAAAAGAAGTACCGAAAGCGAAGACAAGATTAACATGCGTATTGCAAAAGCATCAGTAGAATTAGCAACAGCACCACAGTTTGATAAAATCATTAAAAACTACGACTTACCTGTAGCATTACAAGAAGCGGAAGATTTAGTAGATGATTTTTTAGGAATAAAAAAGAAAGTGAAAAACGGATAAAGAATAAGTCTAGTATCTATAAATATGAAAAACATCGGATTATACTTCGGAACTTTTAATCCAATTCATATAGGGCATTTAATTATAGCCAATCATATGGTTGAGTATTCTAATTTAGATGAAGTTTGGATGGTGGTTACGCCTCATAACCCTTTTAAAAAGAAAAGCTCACTGTTAGATAACCATCATCGTTTAGATATGGTATATTTGGCTACAGAAGAATATGAGAAGATTCAACCATCAGATATAGAGTTTAGGCTTCCTCAACCAAATTATACTATAAATACCTTAGCACATATTTCTGAAAAACACCCTAGTTATAACTTTAGCCTAATTATGGGAGAAGACAATCTAAAAAGTTTGCATAAATGGAAAAACTATGAGGCAATTTTAGAAGATTATAATATTTATGTTTACCCTAGGGTTTCTGAAGGAATTGTTGAAAGCCAGTTTAAAAATCACAAAAAAATTCATAGAGTTGAAGCTCCAATAATAGAAATTTCTTCAACCATGATTCGCAAAGCCATAAAAGAAGAAAAAAACTGTAAACCTTTGTTGTCTCAAAAGGTTTGGAAGTATATTGATGAGATGAATTTTTATAAAAAATAGTTTCGCCGTTTTTTCGTTGTATATTTGAAATCCAAACAAGTATAAAACGTGGCAAAAAATAAAAAAAAACGAAAACTTAAACAGAAACTTACCGATAAGTATCGTCTAGTAATAATTAATGAAGATACGTTTCAAGAACGATTTTCTTTAAAGCTATCACGATTAAATGTTTTTGTATTTGGAGGAGTGTTTTCTATACTTCTTATAGTACTCACCACTTTGTTAATTGCTTTTACGGGTATACGTGAATATATACCAGGGTATTCATCAACAGCCTTAAAAAGAAAAGCTACCAGATTAACATATGAAGCAGATTCTTTAAAAACTAGATTGTCAGTTATTGAAAGTTACACTAAAGCTTTAAAGCCAGTTTTAACAGGTCAAATTGAGCCTGAAAAGATAGACTCTATAACAAAAGAAATGAAAACAATAGCTTTTGATGAAAGTAAATTACAAGCATCAAAGGAGGATTCTTTATTTAGAGAAAAAGTAGAGAGCAAAGACTTATTTCCTTTGCATAACGGAGGGGCAAATAGAGTTAAAAATGTATTCTTTTCACCTTTAACAGGAAACATATCACAACCATTCGACGTTAATGACAAACATTATGCGATCGATATTGTAGCTAAAACTGGCACGCCTGTAAAAGCCGTAGCCGACGGTACAGTTATTTTAGCAGAATGGACAGCAGAAACAGGGTATGTAATAACGATACAACATTCTAACGAATTTATATCAGTATATAAACATAACGGAACTTTGTTAAAACAACAAGGAGACGTCGTAAAGTCTGGAGAAGCAATAGCAAGTGTAGGTTCCACAGGAGAATTAACTACCGGACCTCATTTACATTTTGAGTTGTGGAATAATGGATTTCCTGTTAACCCAACAAACTATATAGATTTTCAGTAAATAGAAAAAGAACATGAGTATAAAATCAATATTAGCAATTCCATTTGCAAAAATTGTCCGAAAACAAGTATATAAATGGGCAAACAACCCACATAAAACACAAGAAAAAGTTTTTCAATATTTGGTTACAGAAGGATGTAAAACAGCATTTGGAAAAGATCATGATTTTGTATCAATCAACAATTACGAAGACTTTAAAAAAAGAGTACCTATTAACGACTATGAAGGTTTACGTAGTTATGTAGATAGAGTTGTAGCAGGAGAAGAGAATGTTTTGTGGAAAGGAAAGCCCTTATATTTTGCCAAAACTTCAGGAACTACTTCAGGAGCCAAATATATTCCTATAAGTAAAGAATCCATGCCCACACATATTAAAGCAGCTCGAAATGCTTTGTTGTTTTATATCACAGAAACAAACGATGCCAGCTTTGTTGATGGGAAGATGATTTTTTTACAGGGAAGTCCAGTTTTAGAAGATAAAAACGGCGTGAAATTAGGGCGGTTAAGTGGAATAGCAGCGCATTATGTTCCAAATTATCTCTTAAAAAATCGTTTACCAAGTTGGGAAACCAACTGTATTGAAGATTGGGATACCAAAGTAGATAAAGTAGTTGAAGAAACCTTGCCAGAAAACATGACGGTAATTAGCGGAATTCCATCATGGGTACAAATGTATTTTGAACGACTGATTGAGAAAACTGGAAAGACAGTTTCTGAAATTTTTCCAAACTTCAATTTCTTTGTGTATGGAGGTGTGAATTTTGAACCATACAAGAACAAGTTTGAAGCGTTAATAGGGAAAAAAATAGACTATGTAGAGTTATATCCAGCATCTGAAGGGTTTATTGCATATCAAGACTCTCAAACCGAAAAAGGAATGTTATTGCAGTTAAACTCAGGAATGTTTTATGAATTTATTCCAGCAAATGAATTTTTTGATGAGAATCCAACAAGAATATCATTAAAAGACGTTCAATTAGGGGTGAATTATGTTATTATTTTAAACACCTCGGCGGGTTTATGGGGATATAATATTGGCGATACTGTAGAATTTACTTCTTTAAAACCCTACAGAATAAAAGTAACAGGACGTATAAAACACTTTATCTCTGCTTTTGGTGAGCATGTAATAGGGAAAGAGGTAGAAAAAGCGTTGAATGATGCTATAAAAGGAACTGATGTGAATGTAAGCGAGTTTACAGTAGCTCCGCAAGTAAATCCTGAAAGTGGATTACCTTATCATGAGTGGTTTATTGAGTTTGAAAATGAACCTGAGAATTTGGATGAGTTAGCATCTAAAATTGATGCTTCTATGCAAGAGCAAAATGTATATTACTTCGATTTAATTGAAGGTAAAATTTTACGTCCTCTTATTATTAGAAAAGTGAAAAAAGGAGGTTTCCATGAATATATGAAATCCATAGGAAAGTTTGGAGGTCAGAATAAGATTCCACAATTATCAGATAACCGAAAAATTGCGGATGTATTGCAGAATTTTTTAATTGAATAAAGAAGTAAAATGAAAATTGTAGCCACCAACATAGGAGAAAGAAAAGAAATCGATTGGAAAGGGAAAACCGTTACTACAGGTATTTTTAAGTTTCCTGTTGAGAAACCTATCTTTTTAGATGTTGAAAAAGTAAAAGATGATGCTATTTGTGATAGAGAATATCATGGAGGAATAGATCAAGCAGTTTATGCCTATTCAGAGAAGCATTATGCATATTGGAAAGAGTTATACCCAAGTTTAGATTGGAAACATGGAATGTTTGGTGAAAATCTGACTGTTTCGGATTTAGAGGAAAGTCAATTGCACGTGGGAGATACTTTTAAAGTAGGAGAGGTTATTATTGAAGTAACTAAACCACGTCAACCATGCATGAAGCTAGGAGTGCGTTTTAATGATATGAAAATCGTAAAACAATTTTGGCAACAAAACATACCAGGAGTTTACTTTAAAATATTGCAAACAGGTTATGTAAAGTCAGGTGATAAGTTTGAGCAAATAAAAAGCTGCCCTCAAAATCCAACCATCGAAGAGGTATATAAGACTAAGAGGGAAGCTAAGTTTACCTCTAAAAAATAAATTTTTTAGAATCTAAAATATTTTTTGAAGCCATAGATGCAAATCCCATTTTATATAAAATATCGGCTCTAGTATTTTCTTTATGGTTTAATGTTTCCATAGTTTCAATAATATCTTCCTTAAAACCATTTCTATGATATGTTTTATGAACTTCTTTAATAAAAGAAGTTGGAACTTGAAAATAGTGTGAACCAATTACATCCATAGCTGCACCTTTTGAAAGTAGGTAAGCTTCGTTACCAAACTTCTTCTTGTCGACAGTAGGGTATAAGTGCATATCAATAGCAGTTTTAATAGTGGAAGCTTTATCTTCACTATCGTTTTTCTTCACAAATTCATTTGCGAAAGAGCCTCCATAATTGGCAAAACATTGTTTACTGCACACATGATTGTGGGTATCTGTTAAACCAACATCATGTAGCATTGATGAAACAAATAGTAACTCTTCATCATAGTGTAGTTTTTCTGAAAGAGCAATACCAGCAGACCAAAAGAAGGTTCTGTAAGAATGGTAAAGTAATATAGGGTTACATAACTCATTTGCTTCTTCTAAAGCTAGTTTAGATAGCTTAGAGTCAGGAATTTTTATAGTATCAAGATCAAACTTTATTTTAGATTTAATACCGATTTTATATAATGTTTTAGTGAAACTCTCTTTTAATTTTGAGGTAATTAAAAGCTTTTTAAACTGTTGGATTTCTTTTCTGTTGAGTACAGATGGACTATAATTATTATGTATTTGCATTGCTTGTTTTTTAGAACAAAGCAAAGATAAAACAAAAACATACTAACTAGTATGTTTTTTAGGATTAAGATTATTTTAAAGTAGTTAAGTAAAGTTTTAATTGATTTAAATGATGGGTATAAGTATCTGTCTTGTTACTTAATTTTCCTAAAGCTCTAGCTCCCCAATAGCTAGCTATAATAAAATTAGCAACTTCTTCAGCATTAATACTTGAGTTAAAAGTATTATTTTGCTGTTCTTTGGTAATAGAAGTGGCAATAGCATTTGTCCATAATGACTTTGCTTTATCAAGAGCTTCTTTAAAATCATTGTCTAAAGGCGACATTTCTTGAATTAAGTTAGCTAGAGGACAACCATATTCTATGGTTAAAAAAGAATTTTGTAAAAGTAATTCTTCAATCATTGTATATAAAGAATCATGTAAACTGGTAGAAGAAGAAAGAAAACTTACAGAAAAATCAATGGTTTTGGATTGTATTACCTCTTTAATAACAGCAATTCCCATTTGCTTTTTATTTTTAAAATGATAATAAAAAGCACCTTTTGTTACTTTAGTAGTCGCTATAATTTCATCAATACTTGTAGATTGATATCCTTTCTTATAAATAAGTTCAAAAGCTTGTTGTAAAATAGTTGCTCTGGTGTTCGCGGATTTCTTCATTTGTTGTAGCTTGCTCTTTATTAATTTACATACAGCACAAATTTACTATTATGTATATAACAAAGTAGTGTAAAGACTACAATTTAGGTTAAAAAGAAGTTTTAGTTAGGAGCATTCCATCCGTGTATGAAGTTCTCAGTAATAAAACTGAAGAATTTAAAAGTCAACACTATTACAAAAAGCGCTATGATTACTTTAAATATTTTCTTATTCATTTTGCTTTTGTTCTAACTCAAATACTTTTTGCAGCATTTTATCATCTCGCTGATCTACTTTGTATAAACCTTCGTCACTAAAAAGTTCACGAGCTATCAATACTTTTAAGTTATTGCGAAGTTGATTTTTTGTTCTTTCAGGAAGTCTAAAATCTTTGAGTTCTGCTAAGAATTTATTAGAAATCTTATTGTCTTTATCAAAATTATTAATAAAATCCTCAACGGTTAATGAAGCGAGTTTTTTACGATTATCATCTACATATGAAAAAGCGAAATCATTTAAAGGACGGAAGAAAATTGTAGGAATATAAGCTGAGGTATCTACCGCTACAAAATAATCAGGAATAATTCCACCGCCACCATATACTACTTTACCTTTAGGAGTCGTATACTTCAAACTATCAATAGTTTTAATACTGTCTTTGGTAAACAACTCCCCATTTTCTAGTCGATGTTCAAAATCATGACTATATTCTTCAGAATCTGCGTCTTTTTTATAAGGCTTTTGAATAGAACGCCCTGTTGGAGTATAATACCTAGCCGTAGTTAATCGAACCGCAGAACCATCTCCTAAGTCCATTTCTTGCTGTACTAGCCCTTTTCCAAAAGAACGACGTCCAATAATAATACCTTTATCATTATCTTGCAAGGCGCCAGCTACAATTTCAGAAGCAGAAGCGGAGTTTTCATCAATTAGTACATATAACCCACCGTGCTCAAAATCACCTTTATCAGTAGCGAAAGATTTTACAATATCACCTTTGTTATTTTTTGTAAATACAATCAGTTTTTCATCTTCTAAGAATTCGTCAACAATATCATTAGCAATATCAATAAAACCACCACCATTTCCGCGAAGATCTAAGACCAAATCAGTCATTCCTTTTGTAAGTAATTTGTTTAAAGAAGATTTAAACTCAATATAGGTGTTACGTGCAAAACGATCTAGTTTTATATAGCCAATACTATCGTTTAACATGTAAGCAATATCAACACTTTTAATATTTACTTTACCACGATTAATAGTAATGTTAAAAATACTATCATTGGTCTTTCTATAAATTTGCAAATCAACTTTAGTGTTTGGCTTTCCTTTTAAAGCTTTCATTATTTGGGAAGTTTGCAGTTTTTTCCCATAGAGTGTATCCTTGTCTGCAAGTAAAATTCTATCACCTGCTTTAATTCCTGCTTCAATACTTGGTCCTCCTTTAATAGGTTCTATAACGGTAATAGTATCACCAATCATACGAAATTGAACACCTATTCCTACAAAATTACCTTGCATGTTTTCGGTAACCAATTGTAAGTTTTCTTTAGGAATGTATACTGAATGAGGATCTAATTTACCTAACATCTCTGCAATGGCTCCATCTAATAAATCATCTGTGTTAACAGCATCAACATAATCACTTTGAATGTAGTCAATTAAACGCTTTATTTTTCGTTCACTTGATGAGCTTTTCCCAATAAGATTTCTTGATTTTCCGTTGCTAAAAAAGGTCCCAATAAGAATACCGAAAATAACTGCAATAGATAAATATATAGGTAAATTATTCTTGTTCATAAGGTAAATAAGTCAGTTCAACACCCGCTTTCTCTAAAAAATCTAATCCTGATCGGTCTTTGTATGCTTGTGCATATACTACACGTTTTATTCCTGCTTGATGTATTAATTTACTGCATTGTTGGCAAGGAGAAAGTGTAATATATAAAGTAGCTCCTTTGCATGATTGTGTAGAAGAAGCTACTTTTAAAATAGCATTGGCTTCGGCATGCAACACATACCATTTGGTGTACCCTTCTTCATCTTCACAATAATTTTCAAAACCAGAAGGAGTACCATTATAACCATCAGAAATAATCATTCGATCTTTAACAATTAAGGCGCCTACTTTTTTACGAATACAGTGTGAAAGTTGCCCCCATTCATTTGCCATTTTTAAATAGGCAATGTCATATTTTAATTGTTTTTTCTTCAAAATTTTCAGTACGATTTTTCTTAGATAAGCTAAGGTAGTTAGATTTGTGTTAGTTAGGCGTTAATTTTTTACCAAAAAACACGGTCAAACATCATTTGTAAAGCAAAACCAATTACGATTGATGACATGATTAAAATCCAATCACGACGATTTACACTAAAGATTGATTGCACTAGTGCTCCAATTAGTAAAATACCTAATACAATAATAATTTGTGCTACTTCTACACCTAAGGCAAATTCTAATAAAGGTAAAAATTTATCAGAAGTTTTTCCAATCATAATTTTAAAATAGTTAGAAAAACCAAGTCCGTGAATTAACCCGAAAAACAAAGCAAAAAATAAATTTTGGTTTTCTTTTCCTACCGATGCTTTTTTTGCGGTTAATACATTCATTAATCCCGTAATAAAAATAGTTAACGGAATTAAAAACTCAATTAAATCTGCTCGTACATTTAAAATTCCGTATGCTGAAAGCGCTAGAGTTATTGAGTGTCCAATAGTAAACAAAGTAATTAACCATAAAACTTTTGTCCACTGTTTAAATTGATACACAACAGCTAATACAATTAAGAATAAAATATGGTCATAGGCTTTAAAGTCTAATACATGAAACAAGCCCATTTTAAAGTAGAAGATAAAATCGTTCATTAGGGGTTTTTAAATTTTTATTTGTCGATCTATTTGTTGGTCTAAAGATATAAAAGTTTCGGTTCTTGAAACTCCTTTTATGGTTTGAATATCCTTATTTAACAAATGCATTAAGTCTTCGTTGTTTTTACACAGTATTTTAATGAAAATAGCATAGTTACCTGTAGTGTAATGACTTTCTACGATCTCAGGAATTTCTTTTAAACGTTTAATTGCAGAAGAGTATAAGCTAGAAGAATCTAAAAATACACCAACAAAAGCGGTAGTGGTATAGCCTAATGCTTTTGGATTTAATATCATTTTGTAACCATCAATTAAATCCGATTCGTCTAACTTTCGTAATCGTTGATGAATGGCAGCACCAGATATACCTACTTCTCGGGCAATACTTAAAATAGGTGTACGAGCATCTTTTACAAGACGTTTAATAATTATTTTATCAATTCCGTCAATTTTTAATTTTCTAACCATGAAACAAAAATAAGGAAAGTTTAATTACCAATAAAAAATAATAAATTATTGTTTTTCGGTAATTTTATTATATTTGAACCATCATCAAAATAACAAAATTGAATATGAAATCAACATTAAACATTTTAAAAGTATTTTGTACACTATTGGTAATTAGTGTAGGTGTAAAACTTTTTGAAATATTTTATAAGATAGTTCATTATACCATTTATGGAGGAAGTAAAACGAAGATATTTAAATTGACAATTCCAGAAAACTGGAGCGATGAATATTATTATTTTTTGTCTCTGATAGCTTTAGTATTAATGGGGTATGTGATGTTTTTACTTGTTGAATTTAGAAAAGTAATTTTTAATTTTTCAAAAGATTGTGTTTTTACAAAGGAGAATAGTGACCGACTACGAAAAGTGGGAAAAGGGTTAATTATTTACGGAATTATAGTCTTATGTTTTACAACAGTACTAGGTTTAATAATTGAAGGTGGTTCAACTTTAAGCTCAGGTTCAGACCTAGCTTATAGTAGTGGATATATATTTGGGTATAAGGTAGGGGCTTCAATAAATAAAGTACTACCAATATTTGTTATAGCATTATTTGTGCAATTTATTTCTTTCATTGTGGGAAAAGGAAATGTACTGAAAGAAGAAAACGATTTAACCATCTAAAAAATAATTATGAGAAAATTAAAAATTTTAAAAAGCTTAATAGACTTGATTTTTATTGTATATAGTCTTATGGTTCCTTTTCTTGCTATAGGTATTCCTCTTATATTTTTTGTAACAGAACAAGGCAATTTTAAAATAATGGGGTTAGACTTTAATGTAGGCACAAGTATAATTTCAAAAGTATTTGTAGCGATTTTTTTATTGGTGTATGTACTAGTTTATAATGCAATTTATAAGTTTAGAGTAGTGTTAACAGAATTTGTTAGAACTAAGATGTTTTCAGATAAAGTAATTACAAACTTAAAGGGAACAGGAAATTTATTACTTATCTCAGGTATTTTGATGATTGTTGCTAGAATTGGTTTAAAGCTAACAACAACATCAACTATAAATTTTGATTTTGGAATTGGAGCTCATTATTTAAGTATCTGTTTTGGACTTTTCTTTTTGGTGCTTTCAGAGGTATTTAGAGTTTCAAAAGAATTAAAACAAGAAAACGATTTAACCATATAAGTATGCCAATTATTGTAAACCTAGATGTAATGCTTGCCAAACGAAAGATGAAAAGTAAAGAATTGGCAGAAATTGTAGGAATTACTACTGCAAACCTGTCCATCTTAAAATCAGGAAAAGCTAAAGCGATTCGTTTTTCAACATTAGAAGCTATTTGTAAAGCATTAGATTGTCAACCCGCAGATATTTTAGAATTTGTAGAGGAGTAAAAACAGAAGATTCTGTACCTTTACAGTTATGTATGCGTTGGTAGATTGTAATAACTTTTATGCTTCTTGCGAACGGGTTTTTAATCCGAATTTGCAAGGAAAACCTGTGGCTATTTTAAGTAATAACGATGGGTGTGTTATTTCAATGAGTGACGAAGCAAAAGACTTGCAACTTCCATTTGGAGCTCCAATTTTTAAGTGGGATCAGTTTTGTAAAAACAATAATATCTCAGTGCTATCTTCAAATTATCCGTTGTATGGTGATATGAGCGCTAGAGTGATGAAAATTTTAGAACAATTTTCTCCAGATGTGGAAGTATACTCTATTGATGAAGCATTTTTACAATTCAAAGGTTTTAATGAATATAATTTTAATTCTTACGGAACTGAAATAAGAAGTAGAATTTTACAATGGACGGGTATTCCAACTTGTGTAGGAATTGCACCAACAAAAGCATTGAGTAAAGTAGCTAATAAAATTGCTCGAAAATTCTTGAAAGAAACAGGTGGAGTGTGTGTGATTGATTCCGAAGAAAAAAGAATAAAAGCATTAAAATGGACTTCTATAGAAAGTGTTTGGGGAATTGGAAGAGGTATACAAAAAAGACTACAAGCTAAAGGATGTATAAAAGCGTATGATTTTACACAGTTAAATGACGATTGGGTGCTGAAAAATTTATCGATTACAGGTTGGAAGTTGAAAAAAGATTTAGAAGGAGATCCTAAAATACAACTAGATGAGCCTACTAACAAAAAAGCAATAGCAACAACCCGAAGTTTTGAATATACATTTTCGGATCTAGATAATATTAAAGAAAGAATCTCAACGTTTGCTGTAAGTTGTGCAGAAAAATTACGTAAGCAAAACTCAAGTTGCCATATGGTAATAGTGTTATTGCGTAGTGATTATCATAAAAAAGAGACTAAACAACATCGAGCAAGTAAAACTATTGTACTTCCATATCCGACAAACTCTACATTAACAATAAGTAAAAGTGCAGTACAAGCTGTAACTACTATTTTTAAGGAGGGAATAAAGTATAAAAGAGCAGGAGTAATTGTAACAGGGTTGGTGCCTTCAGACAATTATCAATTAGATATGTTTGCAAAGGAAGACCCGAAGCATGCTTCTTTAATGAGTGTAATAGATAAAATTAATCAGACTTATAAAGCAGATAAGATTAAATTAGCAAACCAAGATTTACAACGTACTTGGAAGATGCGTCAAGAGCGATTATCACCAAAATATACTACAAATATTAACGATATTATTAAAGTAAAATAAGCTTAGTTAAATAACAAATAATAAGATGTTACGAAAATTAAAACCAGTAAAAGCATCAGAAGCATTGACTTTTTTCTTACCAAAAGAGTTAAATGAAAGAGAGGGAGCTATCTTTATGGATACAGGTATTTCTGCGGGCTTTCCTTCTCCTGCTGATGATTTCAGGGAAACGCGTATTTCATTAGATGAAGAACTTATTAGAAATAAAGAAGCCACTTTTTTTGCACGAGTAAGTGGTCAGTCGATGATTGGTGCAGGTTTAGATGATAATGATTTACTGGTAATTGATAGAAGTATTCCGCCAACAAATAATAAGATAGCGGTTTGCTTTTTAGATGGAGAGTTTACGGTAAAACGATTAAGAGTTGAAGGAAGTGAAGTTTGGTTGCAGCCTGAAAATCCAGACTACCCAATCATAAAAATTACAGAAGAAAATAATTTTATTATTTGGGGAGTTGTAACTAATGTAATTAAGAAAGTATAAAAAAATCCAGTAAAATTACTGGATTTTTTAGTTGTTTTTTGTTTTGAAACCTTTTGTTTAAAAAGATTAACAAAATTCGTCATAAGCAGCTGCTAAATTTTGAGCAATAGCTTGTGCAGAGCGCCCCTCGATATGATGACGTTCTAACATGTGCACTAAATTACCATCTTTGAATAAAGCTATTGCAGGAGATGATGGAGGGAAAGGAATCATATATTCTCTTGCCTTCGCTGTAGATTCTTTCTCTACACCTGCAAAAACTGTAGTTAAGTTCGTAGGAGTTTTATCTGCTCCTAAAGAAGCAATAGCACCAGGTCTTGCAGTACCTGCAGCACATCCACAAACAGAGTTTACCATTACTAATGTAGTTCCTTCTTTGGCTAAAGCATTGTCAACATCTTCAGCAGTATATAAAGCTTCAAAACCAGCGTCAATTAATTGATCACGCATTGGTTTTACTAATTCTTCTGGATACATATTTTTGAATTAAAATTTAAGGCAAAGATACTTCTTTTAGTGCCAACAATCAACCCGAAATAAGTATGGTAGATAGATTGGTAATGTTTTATCTTTGTGGCTTCTAAAAAACAAACAATGGGAAAATTTGCAAAATGGCTTGGAGCAGGAGCCGGTTTTACATTAGGAGGTCCAATAGGAGCTATTATAGGGTTTGCTGTAGGAAGTCTTATTGATGGAATTTCTGTAGAAGATTTTGTACAAGAACAGCAAGAATATCAAAAAAAGACAGGGGGACAACCAAGAAGAGGAAGAGCTACATCAGGAGATTTTGAAATAAGCTTGTTAATATTAGCTTCGGTAGTTATTAAATCTGACGGAAAAATAGATAGGCGTGAACTGGACTATGTTCGTATGTATTTTGTGAAAATGTATGGTAAAGAACGAGCAAATCATGCGTTTAAATTATTCAACGGTATTATTAAGAAACAAGTATCTACGCGACAAGTTTGTTTACAAATACGTCAGTATATGTCACATGCTACACGATTACAGTTACTACATTTTTTATTCGGAATAGCAAAAGCAGATGGACAAGTAACTAGTGTAGAGGAAGAAGAGATTAGAAAGATAGCAAGTTACTTGTATATTAACGAATATGATTATTCTTCAATAAAGGCAATGTTTTATGACGAATCTGATAGTGCTTATAAAATGCTTGAAATAACAAAAGAATCCATTAACGATGAGGTAAAGAAAGCATATCGAAGAATGGCAAAAAAATACCATCCAGATAAACTTCAAAATTTAGGAGAAGAACATAAAAAAGGAGCTAAAGAAAAATTCCAAAAAATACAAGCAGCTTATGAACAGATAAAAAAAGAGCGAGGAATAAGCTAGAATAAAAAAAGATAATTATTTTAGTGTTATTTAACTACAAAAGATAAGAGACATGGGGAAACAGTTAGTAGTAATATTTATTTTTCTTAGTGGAATTTGCTTAGGGCAAAGAAAATACACAGCCGACAAATATTTTGAAGTTTTTGCTTATAAAAAGGCAGCAGAACTATATGAGAAAATTTATGATAAAGGAAATAATTCGTACGAAATTGTTAGTCGTTTAGGAGACTCTCATTATTATAACTCAGAGTTTTTAGAAGCAGAGAAATGGTATAAAATTTTAATGGAAAACTATGAGAGTATTACAGAGCCAGAATATTTTTTTAGATATGCACAATCTTTAAAAAGTAATGGAAAAATTAAAGAATCTGATAAATGGCTTTTAAAGTTTAGTGAAATTAAAGAGAATGACTCAAGAGGGCAAGCTTTAGAGAAAAATGAAGGTTATTTTAATAAATATAGTAATGGAAAAAAGAAAACATTTATAAATATAACCAATCTCTCAGTCAATACTCAGTATTCTGATTTTGGTGGGTTTACCTATGATAATAAACTTTATTTTGCCTCTACAAAACCTGTTGGAGAAAATGACAAACTATATAAATGGAACAATCAACCGCATTTAAATATCTACAAAGCAAATGAAGTTTATAATGAAGAAAAACAATTAATAGATTTAGAAAAAGAAGAAATAATTTCATCATTAAGTTCACAATATCACGAATCCAATGCTGTAATTACTTCAGATGGTAAAGCAATGTACTTTACCAGAACAAATTTCAATGGAAAGAAATTAGAAGGAGGAGATAATCAAATAGCATATCTTAAAATATATAAAGCAGAGTTTGAAAATGGAGAGTGGAGAAATATAAAGGAACTTCCATTTAATAATGATAATTATTCTGCGGGACATCCAACTTTAAGCGCAGATGAGAAAACATTGTATTTTATTTCAGATATGCCAAATGGTTTTGGGAAAACAGATATATACAAGGTTGCACTTTTAGAAAATAGCACTTACGGAGAACCAGTAAATTTGGGAAAAGAAATAAATACTGAAGGAAGAGAAATGTTTCCTTTCGTCGCTAAAGATAATACCTTGTATTTTGCTTCAGACGGACATCTAGGTTTAGGTGCCCTTGATATTTTTGAATCAAAAAATAATTCAGGTACTTATCAAAAACCAAATAATTTAGGTGCTCCAATAAATGGATCGTATGACGATTTTGCTTTTGTGATAGACGATGAAAAGAACAAAGGTTTCTTCTCTTCTAATAGAAAAGGAGGAAAAGGAGACGATGACATTTATAGCTTTATTTTATATAACTGTAAAGAAGATATAACAGGTGTAGTATCAGAAGAAAAAAGCAATAAACCAATATTAGGAGCAACAGTTAAATTAATTGATTCTAATGGTAAGGTTCAAGCACAACAAGTAACGGGAAAAAATGGAGACTATAGGTTTGTTGAAGTTGATTGTGAGAAAAAATTTACAGTTATAGCAGAAAAAGAAGATTATAAAGCTTACCCAAAACAATTACAAACTCTTGATGTAAATAAACAGCTTGTTACAGTAAATTTATCGTTAAAACCATTGATTATAGAAGATCAAATTGTGATTAGTCCTATTTATTTTGATTTTGATAAACATACAATAAGAAAAGATGCAGAATATGAGTTAGAACATATTGTTTCGGTAATGAAAAATCACCCAGAAATGATAATTAGAATAGAATCACACACAGATAGTAGAGGATCGAAAGAATACAATAAAAAGCTATCTGATAAAAGAGCAAAATCAACAAAAGCTTACATTGTTTCTAGAGGGATTTCTTCAGAAAGAATAGAAAAAGCAGTAGGTTATGGGGAAGAAAAACTATTAAATAATTGTGATGATACAACAAACTGCTCTACAAAAGAGCATCAAAAAAATAGAAGATCTTATTTTTATATAGTTAAAAAATAACAATTATAACCTATAAAGTATCAAAAACACCTCAATTTTGAGGTGTTTTTTTATATCTCAAATTCAACAATTACAAGAAAATACGTAATTTCGCACATTCAATTAATAAACCGACAAAATGAGTAAGAAGTTTACTGAATACAAAGGATTGGATTTACCAAAAGTAGCTGAAGAAATATTAAACTATTGGGAAGAAAACAACATCTTTGAAAAAAGTATTACTACACGTGAAGGAAACGAACCATTTGTGTTTTTTGAAGGGCCACCTTCAGCAAACGGTTTGCCAGGAATTCACCACGTAATGGCACGTGCCATTAAAGATATTTTTTGTCGTTATAAAACCCAAAAAGGATACCAAGTTAAGCGTAAAGCAGGTTGGGATACACACGGTTTACCTGTAGAATTAGGGGTTGAAAAAGAATTAGGAATCACCAAAGAAGATATTGGAACAAAAATTACGGTTGAAGAATACAATGAAGCTTGTAAAAAAGCTGTAATGCGTTACACTGATATTTGGAATGACTTAACTCAAAAAATGGGGTATTGGGTAGATATGGAAGATCCATATATTACTTATAAACCAAAATATATGGAGTCGGTTTGGTGGTTGTTAAAGCAAATTTATGATAAAGATTTACTGTACAAAGGATATACTATTCAACCGTATTCACCAAAAGCAGGAACAGGATTAAGCTCGCATGAGTTAAATCAACCAGGAACGTATCAAGATGTTACAGATACTACAGTAGTAGCTCAGTTTAAAACAATCAAAGAAACGTTACCAGAGTTTTTACAAGTTGAAGGAGATGTACATTTTTTAGCTTGGACAACAACTCCATGGACACTCCCATCAAATACAGCATTAACGGTTGGCCCAAAGATTGAGTATGTTTTAGTAAAAACATTCAATCAATACACCTTTGAACCAATTCAAGTGGTATTAGCTAAAAACTTAGTATCAAAACAATTTGTAGGGAAGAAGTTTAATGAAGTTGAAGATGTAGCTGAATTGGCAAACTACGCTGAAGGAGACAAGCAAATTCCTTACACAGTTGTAAAAGAATTTGTAGGAAAGGACCTAGTAGGTATCAAATATGAACAGTTATTACCATTTACTTTACCATATCAAAATCCAGAAAATGCTTTTAGGGTAATTTCAGGAGATTTTGTGACTACAGAAGACGGTACAGGTATCGTACACACAGCACCTACCTTTGGAGCTGATGATGCGTTAGTTGCAAAACAAGCAACTCCAGAAGTTCCGCCAATGTTGGTGCTAGACGAAAATGAGAACCCAGTTCCGTTAGTAGATTTACAAGGGAAATTCCGTCCAGAAATGGGAGAGTTCGCAGGTAAATATGTGAAGAACGAGTACTATGCTGATGGAGAAGCTCCTGAAAGATCAGTAGATGTTGAGCTAGCGATTCAATTAAAAGAAGAAAATAAAGCCTTTAAGGTTGAAAAATATGTGCACAGTTATCCGAACTGTTGGCGTACCGATAAACCAATTTTATACTATCCATTAGATTCTTGGTTTATCAAGGTAACCGATGTAAAGGATAAGATGTTCGATTTAAATGAAACGATAAACTGGAAACCAAAATCAACAGGAGAAGGACGTTTTGGTAACTGGTTAAAAAATGCGAATGACTGGAACTTATCACGTTCTCGTTTTTGGGGAATTCCATTACCTATTTGGCGAACAGAAGACGGAACAGAACAAATCTGTATTGGTTCTGTAGCTGAATTAAAAGAAGAAATCCAAAAGTCAGTGGATGCAGGAGTAATGTCTGAAGATATTTTTGCTGATTTTGAAGTAGGAAATATGTCTGAAGATAACTACGATAAAATCGATTTACATAAAAATGTAGTCGATAAAATCACGTTAGTTTCGGCATCAGGAAAACCAATGAAGCGCGAAAGTGATTTAATTGATGTTTGGTTCGATTCTGGTTCTATGCCATATGCACAATGGCATTATCCGTTTGAAAATAAAGAATTAATAGAAGATAAAGAAAGTTACCCTGCAAACTTTATTGCTGAAGGCGTAGATCAAACTCGTGGATGGTTTTATACCTTACATGCAATAGGAACAATGGTGTTTGACTCTGTAGCCTATAAAAATGTAGTATCTAACGGATTGGTGTTAGATAAGAACGGGCAAAAAATGTCAAAGCGTTTAGGAAATGCGGTAGATCCGTTTACAACATTGTCAGAGTTCGGTCCAGATGCTACGCGTTGGTATATGATTTCGAATGCGAACCCATGGGATAACTTAAAATTTGATATTGCAGGAATAGAAGAGGTAAAACGTAAATTCTTCGGAACTTTATATAACACCTATTCATTCTTCTCACTATATGCAAATATTGACAACTTTACGTATAGTGAAGCTGAAATAGCTATTAATGAACGACCAGAGATTGATCGTTGGATTTTATCTGAATTAAATACCTTAGTTCAAAAAGTAGATAAATTCTATGCTGAATATGAGCCTACCAAGGCAACCAGAGCTATTTCTGATTTTGTGCAAGATCACCTAAGTAACTGGTATGTACGTTTATGTAGAAGACGTTTCTGGAAAGGAGAGTATGCACAAGATAAAATCTCTGCATACCAAACGTTATACACCTGTATGTTAACGGTAGCTAAATTAGGATCTCCAGTAGCTCCTTTCTTTATGGATCGTTTATATAAAGATTTAGTGAATGCTACAGGAAAAGAAAGTTTTGAAAGTGTACATATAGCAGAGTTTCCAAAATACAATGCTGATCTAGTTGATAAGTCGTTAGAGCGTAAAATGGAAAATGCACAAACAATTTCGTCATTAGTTCTATCTCTAAGGGCTAAAGAGAAAATTAAAGTGCGCCAGCCGTTACAAAAAATAATGATTCCTGTATTAGATGCAGTTCAGAAGGAAGAAATTTTAGCTGTTGCAGACTTAATCAAGTCAGAAGTAAACGTTAAAGAGATCGAATTATTAGACGATGCTTCAGGAATTTTAGTAAAACAAATCAAACCAAATTTTAAAGCATTAGGACCTAAATTTGGTAAGGAAATGAAGTTGATAGCTAATAAGATACAAGGATTTACACAAGAAGATATCATTAAAATAGAAAAAGAAGGTGAAATTTCTGTGGAAATTAACGATAAAATGATTACTTTAGGAACCGCTGATGTGGAGATTTCATCGAAAGATATCGAAGGGTGGTTGGTAGCCAACGCAGAAGGGTTAACTGTAGCTTTAGATGTTACAATAAACGACGAATTACGCAAAGAAGGTGTGGCAAGAGAATTAGTTAATAGAATTCAAAACGCACGAAAAGACACAGGTTTAGAAGTAACCGATAAAATAAAATTAACCATTTTGCAGGCTGATGATTTAAAAGAATCGGTATTGGCAAATGAAAACTACATTAAAGCAGAAACATTAACAAACGAATTAGTTTTTGTTGATGTTTTAAGTAATGGTACAGAAATTGAGTTTGATACCATTAAAAGTAGAATGTTAATTGAAAAAATATAGCATTATGGATGATGTTAAAATAAGATATTCAGACAGTGATTTACAAGAGTTTAAGGAAATCATTCAAAAGAAAATTGAAAAAGCAGAAGAAGATTTAAGGTTGCTACAAGCATCATATAAAAACGGTTCAGATAACGGAACCGATGATACGTCGCCAACATTTAAATCTTTTGAAGAAGGATCTGATACGATGGCTAAAGAGGCAAACATGCAGTTAGCTATTCGTCAAGAAAAGTTTATTCGCGATTTAAAAAATGCCTTAGTTCGTATTGAAAATAAAACCTATGGTATTTGTAGAGTTACTGGTAAGCTAATTCAAAAAGAACGTTTAAAGTTAGTACCACATGCTACTTTAAGTATCGAAGCAAAACGAAAACAATAACTTTTAAAGTTAAAATAAATAGAGCCTCTTTTAGAGGCTTTTTTTGTATGAAAAAATATCTATTGTTATTACTTATGCTAAGCATCCAATTTCTTTACTGTCAAGAAAAAGTAATGCAGAAAAGAAAAATGTTAGTAAACGAACTCGAAGTCATTACTTTCGGCTTGGATGATATTGTAATTGAAAATTCAAAAGATGAACAACTCGAAGTAGTTTTATTAGATGAAAATCCACATACACACAATATCCTATTCAAAAAAGAAGGTGAAGTCTTTACAATAGCATTTGAATTAAATATTCCAACATTAAAAAACGAAGTCTTTCGAAAATATATAACGAGGAGGCTAGAAAGAGCCAGGGCAGTTATAAAAGTTCCCAAAAACAAACATATAAGCATTCATGGAAAAACTATCGGAATAACTTCAAAAAGTTATAAAGGAGATGTAAATATTTATATAGAAAGAGGAAATATAAAGTTAAATACAGTTAAAGGAAACTCAAATATAGATCTTTTCCAAGGCAATGTTTTTGCTAATATTGATAAACAAACAGGTTTGGGTTTAAAAACTAACAACGGAACAATCCTTATAAATGGAAAAAGAAAAATATCTCCATTTTCTAAAGAAGTGACACCTGTTTCTAAAATACTTACTATAAATTCTATTCATGCGAATATTAATATTGAATTAAAGTAATTAACAAAAAATTATAAAAATTAGACGTAACAAAAGAAGTTTCATTTTGTCTAATGGTTAATTAAAAACTAAGAAATGAATAAAAGCATACTAACCACAGCAACCATTGCAGCATTATTATTAACAAGCTGTAATTCTACTAAAAAAACAACAAATGATTTAGCTGTTCAAACCCCCATTGTAACGACTTTAGATTTAACAAAAGTAGACAATGATAAAGTACCAGTAACTGTTAATCCAGGCAGGTTTACAATTGAAAAAGTAACATATAGATTGCCAAGAGTTGTCCAAGGAACATATTCTGTGAGTGATTTTGGTAAATATGTAGAGAGCTTTAAGGCTTTAGATTATGAAGGAAATGAACTAGAGGTAACAAAAGTTGATACGAATACTTGGGAAATTACCAATGCTGAAAAATTAGATAAAGTAACGTATTTAGTAAACGACACTTTTGATATGGAAGTTTCAGGGGGAATTGGAGGAGAAACCCCATTTTCACCCGCAGGAACAAATATAGAGTCTACAAATTATGTGCTTAACCTTCACGGATTTGTGGGTTATTTTGATTCTTTAAAAAACAATCAATATAAGTTAGATGTTGTTTCGCCTACCAATTTTAAAAGAACTTCCGCTTTACAAGAAGTTGGAACAAAAACAAGTGAAGACGGCTCAACTTTAACGTCGAGCTATTTTGCTCCACGTTATTTTGATATTACAGATAACCCTATGTTTTATGGAGAATTAGATGTAGAAGAGTTCAAAGTTGGTGATATTAAAATTGTATTAAGTGTATATTCTCCAAACAAAAAACACTCAGCTGAAAAAATTAAAGCTGTAATGGAAAAAATGATGCAAGCGCAAAAAGCATATTTAGGAAGCATTAATAGTACGGCACGTTATGATATTTATTTATACTTATCTGATGGAACTGAAAAAGCACCTAAAGGATTTGGAGCTTTAGAACATCATACATCAACAGTAGTAGTATTACCAGAAGCAATGCCAGATGAAGCATTAGCAAAAAGCATGATAGATGTAGTATCTCATGAGTTTTTTCATATTGTAACTCCGTTAAGTGTACATTCAGAAGATGTACATTACTTCGATTACAACCAACCAACATTCTCTAAACATTTATGGATGTATGAAGGAATTACAGAATACTTTGCTACATTATTTCAAGTAAACCAAGGTTTGGTAACAGAAGATGAATTTTACAGTAAAATTATGGGTAAAATTAAAACTGCATCTTCTATGAATGATGCTATGAGTTTTACTAAAATGAGTGAAAATGTATTAGACGAGCCTTATGCTTCTCAGTATTACAATGTGTATCAAAAAGGAGCTTTAATAGGTATGTGTATTGATATTTTAATGCGTGAAGAAAGTAATGGAAATAGAGGTGTGTTATCATTAATGAAAGAGTTGTCATTAAAATATGGGAAAAACAAACCATTTGAAGATGATAAGTTAATTGGAGAAATTACTGAAATGACCTATCCATCAATAGGAGCATTTTTAAACACACACGTAGTAGGAGGTACACCAATTAATTATAATGAGTTTTTTGCTAAAGCAGGATTAGTGTTAGATGAATCAAAAGTGAAAACAAATTATATCCAAAATGATGGAGCTATGATTGTTAGACCAGATAAAGCGACACAAACTATCCGATTTACAGAAGCTGTAAAAGACAACAGCTTTTGGGCTGAAAATGGAGCACAACCTAATGATGCAATCAAAGAAGTTGATGGAGTGGCTGTGACAAAGGAAAGTGCAAATCAAATTTTTACGAAAATGTTTATGTGGCAACCAGGAAACGAAGTTGAAGTAAAATTAGAAAGAGATGGTAAAGAGGTGGTTATTAAAACAACTTTAACTCAATCATATACAAAAGGAACTAGTTTAAAAGATGATCCTAATGCAACACAAAAGCAAAAAGAACTAAGAAAAGCTTGGTTAAAAGGATAGTTTCTTTTTATTAATATAAATTAAGACCAGTATGACTAAAAGTCTATTGGTCTTTTTCTTTCTATAAATCAGAAGAAAAACATAAAAATAGTTTTCTTATTTTTGTTTCCATTAAATAAAAAAAATGTCTAAAAAACACATCGCAATACTTACCGTAATTCTGGCAATTTTAATTGATCAAATTAGTAAAATTTACATCAAAACACATTTTCAGCTAGGAGAAGAAGTAGTTGTTTTTAATGATTGGTTTAGAATCCATTTTACCGAGAATAATGGTATGGCATGGGGCTTTGAATTTGGAGGGAAAACAGGGAAGTTGTTTTTAACTTTATTTAGAGTTGTTGCAGTTACAGGTATTGTGTATTGGTTATGGCAAACAATAAAACGAAAGGCACATACCGCTGTTATTGTCGCTATTGCATTAATTTTAGCAGGAGCAGTAGGCAATATCATCGATTCTGTTTTTTATGGTGTAATTTTCGACTCTTCTTACCATAATGTTGCTACACTTTTTTCAGATAATCCTTACGGAGAATTATTTCATGGAAAAGTAGTAGATATGTTATACTTTCCTATTTACGAAGGAGAAAACTTTACCTTTTTTAATGCTATTTTTAATGGTGCAGATTCTTGGATAACGATTGGAGTAGCTTTACTATTTTTATTTAATAAGCAAGCATTTCCAAAAGAAGAAGAAACAAAACAAGCTTCATAAAAGTACTTTAGATACTTTTCCTATATTTATAGAAAAAGAAAACCATGCGTTTATTAAAATATCTTGCTGTTTTTGTACTAGGATTTTTAATTGCAAAATTCTGGTATGAGAAGAAGGAAGAAAAGTACGAGCAAGAAGAAATTCAGGTGGTTTTAAACGGAATCCAAAACCTAAGTAAATTAGTAGTTTCAGAAGGAAATTTCTCTGAAATGTACAGTTTTACAGATGCTAAAAAATACTTTTATGGATATCTTACATTTGAAAAAAAAGCAATGCTTTCTGTGAATGCAAAGGTTGAGGTTGGTTACGACTTATCGAAATTAGAAATTCAAATAGATAGTGTTGATAAACAAATTATTATTAAAAAAATTCCTGAGGAAGAAATTATAATTTCCCCTGATATTAAGTATTTTGATTTGCAGCAAAGTCAGTTTAATACTTTTTCTAAGCAAGAACTAAACAAGCTCAACACTAAAGCTATTGAAAAGATTAAATCAACAATAACGGTTTCTCGACTACAAAAAGATGCTAAAACACGTTTATTTGAAGAATTATCTAAGATTTACCAACTTTCTAAAATTTATAATTGGAAAGTGGTGGATAATACTAACTCAGAGATGTTTGAATCGTTGTTGTTAAAAGATTAATTTTTTAAAAGTATATTTGATGTAGTTTAAAAATAAGTTATGAGAAAAATATATGGAATTGCTATGCTATTTTTGGTATTAATGGCATGTAAAAAAGAAGAAAAAGAAAAGCTAATTTATACCCAAGATGTAGACAATTATTGGAAAGCGTACGATAAGATAACTTCTACCAAAGATTCAGTTTTACAATCAAAATATTTAAAAGAAGAATTTTTAGATAAAGCTTCTATTGGGCAAAAAACAATGTTTAAAGTTAGAAACTGCACTCCTCAAGAGTACATAGAAAACATTAATGATTATCCCAAATTTTGGAACTCTATTAAGGAAAATACTATAAAAAGTAAAGGTTTAAGTTCAGAGATAGACAATGGACTACAAAAATTAAAGCAAATTTACCCAGACTTAAAACCGGCTAAAGTGTACTTTACTGTTGGAGCATTTAGAACTGGAGGAACAGCAGTAGATAGTTTAGTGATTTTTGGTGTAGATATGCAAATGTTGGATGAAAACATTAATACTTCTGAGTTAAAAAAAAGCCTAGATAATGTAAAAAATTTTCAAAAAACAAATCCAATCAATAATGTAAAGTTTACAGGAGTTCATGAGTTTGTTCATACACAACAAAAACCTTTTTCAAGAGAGAGTTTATTAGTAGCAAGCCTATATGAAGGAGTAGCAGAGTTTGTTGCTGAAAAAGCTTTAGGAGAAAAGTCTAGTATGGAAGGTATAGAATACGGTAAGAAAAATACTCAAGTTATTAAAGATCAATTTGAAATAGAAATGTTCAACAAAGCTTATTCTTATTGGTTGTGGAGTTCGATGTCAAATAAATTTAATCAGAGAGATTTAGGATATTTCATTGGATATAAAATTGCTGAAAAATACTATGAAGATTCTGATAAAGATAAAAATTTAGCAATAAAAAATCTTATAGAGTTAGATTATGGTAATAACGAAACCATCATTGAATTTGTAGATTCAGTTAAGTTTTTTGATAAACCAATTTCTGAAATAAGAAAAGAAAATGAAATGCATAGACCTTATGTGGTTTCTATAAAAGAATTTAAGAATAATGATACAGATGTAGACCCAGCTATAAAAACACTAACTATTGAGTTTTCTGAACCCATGAATCATTTTAGTAATTTTAAATTTGGGCCTTTGGGAAAGGAAAATGTAATACAGTTTACTGGTTTCAAGGGGTGGTCAAAAGATAAAACTAAATTAGTTTATGAAGTCTCATTAAAGTCAAACTTAAGGCAACAGTTGTTAGTTAGTGATGTATTTCAATCTAATAAAGGATATCCATTACAACCATACCTTATAGATATAACGACGAAGTAACAAAAAACATTGGACTAAATTATCCAAGGTTTTTTATATTAATTAGGTAACTTCTTACTCAATAAACCATAAATAAAAGCCCCTATAAGAGCTCCTAAGAGTACAATAATCATTGGGATTATTCCTTGTCCAATCAAAACAAAAATAGGAGCAGGACAAGCGCCTGCTAGTGCCCAACCTAACCCAAATATAGTGCCGCCAACTAAAGTTCTAATAAATCCTTTTTTCTTTTCTCTAATGTTAATTTGGTTCCCTAAATAATCTTTAACCTTTCCACTTTTAAAGAAATACATAAGTATTGCAGAAATAGCTACGGCAGAACCAATAATACCATACATGTGAAAAGATTGGAATCTAAACATTTCATAAATTCGATACCAAGAAACAGCTTCTGATTTAGATAAAATAATTCCGAAAACTATACCAATAACTAAAAATTTTATATTCTTCATCTTAACCAAATATTAAAGGGAATAGAGCCCAAGTCATTATTAAACCACCAATAAAAAAACCAATTACTGCAATTAAAGAAGGTAATTGAAAACTACTTAGTCCTGTAATGGCATGTCCTGAGGTACATCCTCCTGCATAACGAGTTCCAAATCCAATTAAAATTCCAGCAATTAATAAAATTGTAAAACCTTTTAAGGTTAACATGTTTTCAATGCTGAAAATTTCATTAGGTACATAGGTTTCTCCTGCATTTTGAAAACCTAAATTAGCTAATTCATTTACAGTTGTTGGGTTTAAATCAATTTTTGGTGTAGCAGAGAGGTAGTTAATGGCTATATATCCTCCAATTACTAAACCAATTAAAAAAACAATAGCCCAATCACGTTCTTTCCAATCTTTCTTAAAATAATCAGATACTTTACCTGCTCCAACCATGGTACACATGGTTTCTAAATTAGTTGATACTCCAAAATTTTTACCGAAATAAAAGAATAAAAATAGTATAAAGGCGATAAGTGGCCCAGATACATACCACGACCATGGTTGTAATATAAAATCCATTATAATATGTTTTTTAAATAAGTGATAATGTTTTTTGTTGCTCCCACATTTTTTAAAATATAATTGTGGTTAACTTTCCCCATTTGCTCTCTTAGTTTTTTGTCTGATTGTAATAAAGCAAAATTACTGGAAAATTCATTAGTATTTGTAACGGTCTTTGCACCTCCTATTTCTAGTAAATCAATTGCTTCTTGAAACTTACTGTATTTATTACCACCAAAAATAACAGGAACACCATATGTTGCTGGTTCCAAAATATTATGTAAACCAGTAGCGAGTCCACCACCTACATAGGCAGCATCAGCGTATGAATATATTTTTGTAAGTAAGCCAATAGTGTCAATTATAAAAACTTGATATCCTGATAACTCTTTGTTTAGGTTTTCAGAGTAAAGAACAGTTTTTTTATTGATTGAGTTTTGTAACTCTTTAATCTGTTTTTTATTGATGTTATGTGGAGCAATAATAAACTTTTCATCATCAGTTGCGTGATTATTTAAATAATCTACAATAAGTTCTTCATCTTCTTTCCAAGTACTTCCCGCAACAACAGTGTAATTATTATTTTTAAACTCAGAAATAAAATCTAACGAGTTATCTTGTTGTAAAATATCGTATACGCGATCAAATCGTGTATCACCAGCAATGGTTACGTTATTAAAATTAATAGAATTTAATAAGTCTTTAGAAGCTTTGTTTTGTACAAAAAAGTGATTAAAAACAGTTAGTTTTTCACGCATAAAACCTCCATACCATTTAAAAAAGGATTGTTTTTTTCTAAAAATTCCTGAAATTAAAATCGTAGGAACATTATGTTTTTTTAATTCTGAAAGAAGATTAGGCCAAAACTCATACTTTATCATAATAGCCATATCTGGATGTACTTTTTTGATGAATTTTCTAACGTTCGATTTTGTGTCTAATGGTAAATAGCAAATAACATCAGCTAATGGATAGTTTTTTCTGATTTCATAACCAGAGGGGGAGAAAAAAGTAACAACTATTTTGTAACCTGTATAAAGCTGTTTTAACTCTTCAATAATAGGTCTTCCTTGTTCAAATTCCCCTAAAGAAGCAGCATGAAACCAAATTACTTTATCAGTTTTGGAAATACTGTTTAGTCTTGAAAATGTTTCTTTTCTCCCTTCATAAAATAACTTTATTTTTTTGTTGAATAAAGCTATTAATGGGAGTAATATAGATACTACAGAAAGAAGTAAATTGTATAAAAAATTCATTATGCGAATTTATGAAATAAAAAAATCAGTGAAGTTACTCACTGATTTTTTATTCTATGTTGAAATATGTTATGATTCCATTTCAAAATCTTCCATGAACTTAGTGGTATAATTACCTGCTACGTAATCTGGATGATCCATTAATTGTCTGTGGAAAGGAATTGTTGTTTTTACACCTTCAATAACATACTCATCTAATGCGCGTTTCATCTTGTTAATCGCTTCTTCACGAGTTTGTGCAGTAACAATTAACTTAGAAATCATTGAGTCATAGTTTGGTGGAATCATATACCCAGCATACACGTGAGTATCGATACGAACACCATGACCACCTGGAGCATGGTATGAAGTTATTTTTCCTGGAGCAGGTCTAAATCCGTTATAAGGATCTTCTGCATTAATTCTACATTCAATTGAGTGTAATTGTGGCTTGTAGTTTTTACCTGAAATTGGCACACCAGCCGCAACTAAGATTTGTTCGCGAATTAAATCATAGTCTACAACTTCTTCAGTAATTGGATGCTCTACCTGAATACGAGTATTCATTTCCATAAAGTAGAAGTTACGGTGTTTGTCTACTAAGAACTCAACTGTACCAGCACCTTCATACTTAATATATTCAGCAGCCTTTACAGCAGCAGCTCCCATAGCATCACGTAATTCTTCTGTCATGAATGGAGAAGGAGTTTCCTCAGTTAATTTTTGGTGACGACGTTGAACTGAACAATCTCTTTCAGATAAGTGACAAGCTTTACCATAAGCATCACCTACTACTTGGATTTCAATATGGCGAGGTTCTTCAATTAACTTCTCCATATACATATCGTCATTTCCAAAAGCAGCTTTAGATTCTTGTCTTGCAGAATCCCAAGCATCTTTTAAATCTTCAGCTTTCCAAACAGCACGCATACCTTTACCACCACCACCAGCAGATGCTTTTAACATTACAGGGTATCCCGTTTCTAAAGCGACTTTTTCACATTCTTCAAATGTGGTAATTACACCGTCACTACCTGGTACACACGGTACTCCAGCAGCTTTCATGGTAGCTTTAGCATTCGCTTTGTCTCCCATTTTATCAATCATCTCAGGAGAAGCTCCGATAAACTTAATCTCGTGCTCTTCACATAGTTTTGAGAATTTAGCGTTTTCTGCTAAGAAACCATATCCTGGGTGAATTCCGTCAGCATTTGTAATCTCTGCAGCTGCTATGATGCGATCCATTTTTAAATAAGACTCGCTACTTGGGGCAGGTCCAATACAAACAGCTTCATCAGCAAATCGTACGTGTAAACTTTCAGCATCTGCTTTTGAGTAAACAGCTACTGTTTTTATCCCCATCTCTTTACAGGTTCTAATTACACGTAGCGCGATTTCGCCTCTATTGGCAATTAATATCTTTTTAAACATGTCTTTTAGTTTATGAGTTTATTGGGTTTAGTTGTTTAAGAGTTTAGCATAGCTAAACTTCTAAACTTAAAACTTCTAAACCAAAAATTATGATGGGTCTACTAAAAATAATGGTTGATCAAATTCTACTGGAGAAGAATCATCCACTAATACTTTAACGATTTTACCAGATACTTCTGATTCAATTTCGTTAAATAATTTCATTGCTTCAATGATACAAACAGTATCACCAACTTTTACTTCTGTTCCTACTTCAGCAAAATTAGGTTTATCTGGGGAAGGTTTTCTGTAGAAAGTACCAATGATAGGTGATTTTATAGTTACATATTTTGAGTCGTCAGTAGATTCAGCTGCTACTGGGGCTGCAGCTGGTGTAGCTGGTTGTGCTACTGGTGCAGGAGCCATCATTTGTGTAGCTGCTGCAGGGGCAGGGGCTTGAATAATAGTAGTTTCAGGAGTGTCACTTCCAGTTTTAATGGTGATTTTAATATCTTCCATCTCTAGCTTTACTTCACTTGCACCTGACTTAGCTACAAACTTTATAAGACTTTGAATTTCTTTAATGTCCATTTTCCTAAATTTTAGTTGTTTAGTTTATGAGTTATAGGCCCATTTTAAATAGATAGCTCCCCATGTGAAGCCTCCACCAAATGCGGCAAAAATTAAATTATCTCCTTTTTTCAACTCTTTTTCATAGTCAGCAAGTAACAACGGTAAAGTAGCAGACGTTGTATTTCCATACTTATGAATGTTCATCATTACTTTATCATCTTCTAAGCCTACTCTATTAGCAGTAGCTTCGATGATTCTTTTATTAGCTTGGTGTGGTACTAACCACTGAATGTCATCTTTTGTTAAGTTGTTTCTGGTTAACATTTTTTCAGAAACATCTGCCATGTTAGAAACAGCAAACTTAAATACAGTTCTTCCTTCTTGATGAACAAAATGTTGCTTGTTTTTAACAGTGTCTTCTGATGCTGGTAAAATTGATCCACCTGCATCGATTTTTAAGAATTCTCGACCAATTCCGTCGCTTCTTAAATATTCATCTTGTAACCCTAAACCGTCGTTATTAGGTTCGAATAAAACAGCACCTGCCCCATCTCCAAAGATGATACAAGTAGCTCTATCGCTATAATCAATAATTGATGACATTTTATCGGCACCAATTAACAATACTTTTTTATATCTCCCGCTTTCAATATAACTAGAGGCAGTTGACATACCGTATAAAAAACTAGAGCAAGCCGCTTGTAAATCATAAGAAAAAGCATTTACGGCTCCTATTTTAGAAGCTGTATAAGCTGCTGTTGAAGCTACAGGCATATCTGGAGTAGCAGTTGCTACAATAACCATGTCGATATCTTCAGGGTTTGTATTTGATTTTTGAAGTAAATCTTCTGCTGCTTTTATTGCCATGAAAGAAGTTCCAAGACCTTCGCCTTTTAAAATTCTTCTTTCTTTGATTCCTGTTCTCGTAGTAATCCACTCATCATTGGTGTCTACCATTGTTTCTAGCTCCTTATTAGTTAGAGCATGTTCTGGAATATATTTTCCTACCGCTGTTATAGCTGCAGTTATTTTAGTCATAGTTGTTTGTTTTGTAGTAAAACGAGTTTTCAAAGTAATGAAAATTATTTCACTTTTTTATAGAAAAAAACATCAAAAAGAGTATTTTTTGATGTAAAAACATAAAAAAACCCTCAAAGTAGAGGGTTTTTTTATTTTTTAAACTAGTTTTTAAGCCTCAGCAGCAGCACTTTCTAATACTACTTGACCTCTGTAATAAAGTTTTCCTTCATGCCAGTGAGCTCTGTGGTATAAATGAGCTTCTCCAGTTGTAGGATCAACAGCTATTTGAGGTACAGAAGCTTTATAGTGAGTTCTTCTTTTATCTCTTCTAGTTTTAGATATTTTTCTCTTTGGATGTGCCATTTTATGTCTTATTTATCTGTTAGTAAATCCTTTAATTTATCCCATCTAGGGTCTGTTGATGTTTCTTCAACAGTTTTTTCTTCGTTTATTTTTAATTCCTCTAATTTTCTTAAAGCATCCGATTGCATAGTACCATCAACAACATTTGGGTGTACTCTTTTGCTCGGTACTGATAACACAATTAACTCATATATATATTGAGAAACATTTACTTGATAAGCTTCATGTGGAAGTATCAAGATTTCATCGTGTTCATCATTAAACTCAGGTCCAAACTTAACAACTAAATCTAAATTACCATTGATTGGTAAATCAAATAACTCATTGGTAATATCACAAGGAACATTAACTGTTCCGCTTATGTTAAAAGCTAGCTCTAATAAAGTGCTTTTTTTAACAAATGTAATATCAGCTTTTATGTTAGCGTTGTTAAACTCGTCAAACTGAAATGCTTCAAAGAACGTTTTGTCAATTTGATATTCAAACAAATGACTTCCTTCTTTTAAACCTACAAAAGGTATGTTGAATTGTTTTAAGTCTTTCATCTACAACTATCAATTTGAGCGTGCAAAGATATAAAAAATGTTTTTACTTTTATGTTTTGAGTAAAAAAAATGAACTATTTTGCTTTTAATGCGTTTTTTGTAAGTTCTTGATACTCTTTTCGGTTCTTAAATATTTGTAATGAGGTAAATAAGGCTTCTTTAAAAGATGTGGGATTGGCATTATTTTTACCAGCAATATCAAATCCAGTTCCATGGTCTGGAGAGGTTCTTACCTTGCTCAAACCAGCAGTGAAATTTACACCATTTCCAAACGATAAAGCTTTGAATGGAGCCAAACCTTGGTCGTGATACATGGCTAAAACTCCGTCAAATTGTTCATAGGTTTTTGAACCAAAGAAACCGTCGGCTGCATACGGGCCAAAAACTAATTTACCAGTTTCTTTAATTTCAGTAATAGTAGGGCGAATAATTTCGTCATCTTCAGTACCAATTATCCCATTGTCACCACAATGTGGATTTAGCCCTAATACTGCAATTTTAGGTTTGCTAATATTAAAATCTTGTTTTAAAGAGTTGTACATGATTTCAACTTTAGATTTTATAAGCTCAGGAGTAATGGTTTCAGAAACTTTAGAAACAGGAATATGACCAGTTATTAAACCAATACGTAATTCATTTGTCATTAAAATCATTAAACTTCTTCCATCAAAGTTCTCTTCTAGATATTCTGTGTGCCCTGGGAACTTAAATTCTTCAGATTGAATATTTTCTTTGTTAATAGGAGCTGTAACAATAAGATCTATTTGATTCTTTTTTAAAGCCCCAACAGCTGCTTGTAATGATTTTAAGGCAAATTTACCACCTTCTTCAGTAGTTTTACCTAAGTCTACCTTAACCTCTTCTTTCCAACTGTTTAATAAATTAACTTTACCATGAACAAGTTTATCTAAAGAAGTAATTCCATGAATACTGGTGTTAAGTCTTAACGTCTTTTTATGATATGAAATTAATTTGTTTGAAGCGAATAAAACTGGAGTGCAAAAATCAAGCATTCGTTTGTCTTCAAATGTCTTTAAAATAATTTCGATACCAATTCCATTGATGTCCCCAACCGAAATTCCGACAATAATTTTGTTTGCTTTATCCATAGTTTACTTTCGTAGGTAAAGTTGTATTTTTGATGCTAACAAAAGTAACTAAATTTTTATAGAATGTTTACCGGAATAATAGAAACTCTTGGAATTGTAAAAGGGATTGAGCGTGAAAAAGAGAATTTACACCTTACAATAAGAAGTACAATAACCAATGAATTAAAAATAGATCAGAGTGTAGCACATAATGGTGTTTGCTTAACAGTTGTTGCAATTGATAAGGATGAGTATACAGTTACAGCTATAAAAGAAACACTAGACAAAACGAATATAGGTGATTTGCAGGTAGGGGATGAGATAAACCTTGAAAGAGCAATGAAGTTAGGGGCTCGATTAGATGGGCACATAGTACAGGGACATGTAGATGGAACAGGGGTTTGTAAAAATATAGAAGATGCTGAAGGGAGTACAGTTTTTACTTTTTCATATGATTTTGATGGCTCTAATGTTACGATTGAAAAAGGTTCGATTACTATAAACGGAGTAAGTTTAACTGTGGTAAACTCTAAAAAGGATGAGTTTAGTGTGGCTATTATTCCATATACTTACGAGCATACAACCTTTAAAAACTTTAAAATAGGTACCAAAGTGAATTTAGAATTTGATGTGATTGGGAAATATGTAGCTAGATTACATGCTTTAAGAGGATAAGATAAAATTATAAAAATTGTATGAAAACCATGGAACTATTTAAGTCTATTGCCTTATGTTTTTCTGGAGGAGGATATAGAGCTGCTTGTTTTTCATTAGGAACATTGTCTTTATTAGAAAAAGTAGGTTTACTAGAAAATGTAAAAGCAATTTCTACCGTTTCTGGAGGAACAATTACCGGGGTTAAGTATGCACAATCTCAAATTGAAGGAAAAGAGTTTCAAACTTTTTTTGATGAGTATTATGCGTGGTTAGCAAAGGATGAGTTAACAAGTAATGCACTTAGTCACTTGAGATGGCCTTTAATTTGGAATCAGCCCGAAAATAAGCACAAGCGAAAAAATCCGATTAATGCGTTTGCTATAGAGTATAATAAGTTAACAGATAATGCAACTTTGGGAGAGGTTCAAGATGCAATTAGCGAAGGAAAAACGCATTTAGAAAGGGTGATTTTTAATGCAACAGATTTTGATAGTACACATCAGTTTAGGTTTCAAAATATAAAAGGAAATCAAAAAAGGTTTGGAAATGGAAAAGCACATAGCAAATATAAAGGAGTTATTAATGATATAAAATTAGGAGATGTAATAGCTGCTTCTACAGCATTTCCGGGAGGATTTGAGCCTATAGGTTTTCCGTACGATTTTACTCCGAAGCATAATGATTTAGAGGAAATAGGATTGATGGATGGAGGTATTGTAGATAATCAAGGTGCTTCTGTTTTTGTGTCTGAAGCGCAAAATCAATGTGAAGGAAAACCTGAACTTCATGACTTATATTTTTTGTGTGATGTTTCATCACCATATCCAGGAGAGGGTTTTAAATTTGCTTCTGATTCTTGGTTTAGTAAGTATGTGTCCTATGTGTCTAGCGCTTTTACCTTATTATTTATGTTGATAGTTACCGTGTTTTTTGGAGTACAAAAGATGATGGTTTGGTACACAATAAGTGTTGTAGTATTAGCTTTTTTGGTGTTTATTCACTTTCTGTTTTTTTCATTATCTAAATTAATGCAAAATGAAACAGGTGTAGATCAAAGGTTATATTTACCGCCAAGAAGAGTTGGTTTTTATATACTTAACAGAGCAAAATCGTTGGTTCGCATGGCAAGTGTAGTTTTTCTTAAAAATGATAGGAGGCAACATGCAAATGCGATTTATAGTACTTTTCCAAATAAAATAATTACATCTACAGTGTATGAGCTACGATGTAAAGATGCTTCAGGAAATCAAACAACCCGACCAGAGAACGAGAGAGGTTGGGAGGAAATAAAGAAATATACAGGGGGTATAAGCGAAGCAATTATTAAAAATTCAAATAAAAGCGCATCGTTTGGCACAACTTTATGGTTCACGAAAAAAGATAAGGCAAATGGTATGTTAAACAGTGTTATTGCATGTGGGGAGTATACTGCTTGTTATAATTTGTTATCATATCTAATTATTCAATATGGTGACAGAGCTACTGAAATGCTAATTTTTAAAAAATTATTATCTCTTTGGAAGAAATTTCAAGAAAACCCCCATTTTTTAGTAGAGGAGCGTCAAGAAAAATTAAAAACGATGAAAGGGTAAATATTCATCGTTTTCTAGTTTTAAAAAATTAAAGTTTTTATTGTGCTTACGATAGTATTAAGAACTTTATTTTTAAAATGACCTAAGCTTATTTTTGAAATACCTGCGGCTTGTAAAGCTTTCATTTGAAATAAGTCTTTCTGGCTTTTTACAAGCCATTCAAAATCTTCTACGGTAAGTTTTCCTTGTGCTAATAAAGACGTCCATCTTTCTAGTTTGTCTTTTGAATCATTCAAGAATAGTTCAATGTCTTTTTTAGATTCTTGTGAAAATTCACTAAACTTATCACTAAATAAAGAGATTAGTGATTTTTTTAATTCTTGTAATATTTTTTCGAAATCCATAGCGTATTAATTGTTTGAAAGAAGTTGTAGTAATTTGTTTTTTGTAGCAGGTTCTTTTTTACTTTCGTATTCAAGTAACAGATTAAATGCCTCAGTTATTTGCCCTTTAGCTTCCGTGATAAAAAAAGGAGAAAGCTTATCCTTTTCTTTCCATCGTTTTAAAAAACCAGCAAGTAAGTTTTTGTCTTGGTCAGCTAATAACAACCACATTTTATAGGTTATCTCGTTGTTGGGCTTGTATTTCTCGTATTCAACAATTTTAGCAATTTCATTTTGTAGTTTTTCAATTTCTTTACTGTTTTCTTTATAAGAGTTTTCAGCTTTATCTATAAGTTGAGTGGCATCTATTTTTATTTCAATAGTTTTTTGAAATGAGTATTGATCGTATGGAGCTGTTTTAAGAATACTACAAGAAGAAAGAAAAGCAGTAATGAGGATTAAAATAAAGAAGAGTTTGTTAGTTTTCATAGTTAAGTTAATTTTTACCGAATAAATTTAATAATTTATAAAAAAAGAATTAGAGATAAAACCCTGAAAATTTCATAGGGTTTTAATGGTAGATGTTTTTAAAAATAAACTTGAATAGTATTATAAAAAAGGGAGTTGAATTTTCAACTCCCTTTTTTATGAGGCAATATAGTGTTTTACAACCCATAAAGGAATATGTAAATCTTGTGTAAATAACTCTTCTGTTACACTTCCTACTAAAAGAGAAGTGAAGTTATTATGCCCTTTATCTGCTACAAATAAAATATCAGTTTTGTCTTTTTCTGCAATAGCTCTTATTTTTTCAGGAATACTGTCATCACCAGCAGAAGCTTTTATTGTTTCTACGTTTGAAGCTTTTGTTTTATTAAGTAGTTTCTCAAATTGCAAGCTAACGTGTTTTTCCACTTTTTCGCGAGCTTTATCTATTTTAATGTAAGGAAAAAATAACTGAGGGATTTTAAAAACATTTAATACTTTTAATGTAGGTTGTTCTTTCTTTTTGTTAATGGAAGAAGCGGTGTTGAAAGCTTTAAGAGAGGCCGAAGAAAAATCGGTTGCAATCATTAGGTTTTCTGGATTTAGATTGGCTTCTTTAGGAATGGAAAGAATATTGCATTTTGCCATTCGTAATAGCTTTCCTGAAACCGATCCAGATCCTTTGTAGGTGTTTTTATTACCTAAAATAATTAAATCAGCATGATATTTATTAGCAACATAGCTAATTAAGCTCTCTGTATAAGCATCGTCAGAAACTAATAACTCATAATTACAATCGGCATCAAAATGTTTGTTGATGCTGTTGTCTAACTCCTCTTCAATAATATCTTCAATACTAATGTTTTCTAACTGTTCAGAAAATAAGTTGCTTATTTCATACTTTTTTACATTATGAATAAAATATACATTCTCTGTTTCATGGTTTTTTGCAAGCATGCTACAATACTTAATAAGTGTAACATCTAGTTCGGAAAGATCTAAGGCAACTAGTATATTTTTAATTTTCATAATTTAAGATTTTTGTTTTTTCGAATCTATTAATCTTTTCACAGTTTCCTGGTATTCTTCCTTTTCTTTTTGGTTTAGACGTTTGAGATGTTCTTTATAATCTTCTTTTAATCCTTTAAAAAGAGAATAGCACATTAATAACAAAAGTAAGGTAAAAGGAAGTCCGGTTGCAATAGATGCTGTTTGAAGAGCTTTTAAGCCACCTCCTAATAATAAAACGGCAGCCACAGCACCTTCTGCAAGTGCCCAAAATATTCGTTGACCTACTGGGGCGTCAATTTTTCCTCCAGAAGTTAAACTATCTACCACTAAAGAACCAGAATCTGATGAGGTAACAAAGAAACTAGCAATAAGTACAATAGCGATAATATTTAGTGCCATGGAAAAAGGGAAATCTTCTAAGAAGACAAAAAGAGCGGTAGCAACATTGTCATTTACACCGTCTGCAATAGTTGTATCTCCACCTAAAATCTCATGTAACGAGGTTGCTCCAAAAGCCGTAATCCAAAATAAGGTAATCAATGTAGGAACAATCAATACTCCAAGAATAAACTCTCTAATAGTCCTTCCTTTAGAAACACGGGCAATAAACATACCTACGAAAGGAGACCAAGCAATCCACCATCCCCAATAAAAAATAGTCCATGAGTTTTGCCATTCTGTTCCAGTATAAGCTTCAGCCCATGTGGAAAGGCTAATTAAATCATTTGCATAACTACCTGTATTTTGTACAAATGACTTTAAAATGAAAATGGTAGGCCCTAGAATTACTACAGCAAGTAATAAAAGTACTGCAATGCGCATATTCATTTCACTTAAAAATTTAACACCTTTGTCAACTCCTGAGATTACAGAAATGGTAGCAATTAATGTAATTCCAACTATTAACCATATTTGTAGCGAAATTCCTGAATCTAAACCAAAAACATGCTCTAAACCAGCGGCAACTTGTTTAACACCTAGGCCAAGAGAGGTTGCCAAACCAAAAACAGTAGCTAAAACAGCAAAAATGTCTATAATATCACCAATTCTACCATGAATTCTATCTCCTAAAAATGGGTAGAAAACAGAGCGGATTGTTAAAGGAAGTCCTCTGGAATACGTAAAATAAGCTAAAGATAACCCCACCAAAGCATAAATACCCCAAGCATGTAATCCCCAATGTAAAAAAGTAACATTCATGGCTTCTTTGGCAGCAGCAGCGGTATTAGGATCAGCTAAAGGAGGAGAAGAAAAATGATAAACAGGTTCAGCAATACTCCAAAAGAGTAATCCAATACCCATACCAGCACTAAAAAGCATGGAAAACCAAGAAGTGGTCGAGAACTCTGGTTTAGCTTTTGCTCCACCAATACGTAAGCTTCCATACTTACTAAAAGCTAAGTAAAGCATAAACGCTACAAAAATATTCACAGCTAAGATAAATAGCCAACCGGTTTTGTTAGCTATAAAATTTTGTGTTATGTCAAAATATGATTGAGCTCTTTCTTTAAAAAGCAAAGTTAAAGCTACACTAAGTATAATTACAATTGAAGATGTGAAGAATACAGGTCCGTTAACATTGAGTCCAAAAATTGATTTCCGTTCGTCACTTCTAATTATTTTTTTTGCTTTCTTCATGTGTTAATGTTTTGTTCTATTAAAAATAATATCCAATATTTATGTTAAATCTCATGTCCCAATTAGCATTAGGAGTTCCGTTGGCTAAAGCATTTGTCCATACAGGTCCTAACCAAGGATGATCTTTTCCTGCTGCAAAGTCTATATAAGTATAAACATTACCAGCTGTTACCAAGAGCCCAAAAACATTCATAATACTGTCTTCAAAATTCTCAGCTGTTTTATCCATATAACCAAAGTCATTATAAACTTGTATGCTAGAAATAGGTTTCCATTTTACAGGGAAGGTATATGCAGCGCCTAAAGTATATGTTGTTGCTTCTGTTGCAGTAAGGTAAGGAGCTCCATAAGCAGTTAAGGCTATAAGATCTTTATAAGTAGTATTCTTTGTGTTGTATTTGTATTTAGATACTTGTGCTTTAGCATCAAAGTTTTTCACGTTTAATTGATAGTGTAAGGCAAAGGCATGATGGCTATAGGTGTCTTCGGTGTCTAGATTATAGAGACCACCATATTGTGCAGAAAAACCTATTTTGTGTTGTGTGTTTTTATTTCCGAAGTGATAATTTACTTTTCCATTTAATTGGTTTGTTTCTTTATACCTTAAGTCTAAGGAGCCATCCCCATTAATGTCTATAGAAGCAACATCGTATGAGTATCGACTATCGGAAACATCAGAGTTACTTCCAAAATTAAGTTCTTCAGCATTTTTGAAAAAAGCTAAAGCATATTCCCATTTTTTGCCTTTGTGTGTGAATTTTAAACCCATATCATGATCGTCTTCTAAACCAAGGTAATAGTTAATACCAAAAAACCAGCTATGAGAATTGTATTGAGTAATACCAAAAGGTACTTGCGTTAATCCTAATTGAATGTTGTCTTTTTCATTAAAATCATACCCTAGCCAACCTTGTTTAAGCATACCTCCTCCAAAACTTTGAGAATAAAAACGGTACTCAGCATTAAGTTTTATTCCTTTGTATTTTGCTTTAGCGTTAATTCTGAAGACGTCGAAACCGAAATCGCCTCCACGTTTTTTTTGACCATCTTTCCAAGAAGATAGGTTATAGTTAAATCGTAGTGCTCCGCCAATTTTAACCTCAGGCTTTTCTTGTGAAAACATAACTGTAACAAAAGAAAAAGCAACCAAGATTAGGCTTTTTTTTGTGAAATTCATTATTAATATTGATAAATGTAAAGGAAGTGTACTTGTAAAAGTACATGCTCAAGTGAAAGGAGAAGAGAGTTCTCTTTTTAGCTTAAAAGAATGATGGTTGTCTTGAAGGGGGAATGAATTTATCTGATTGATTCCTAAAAACTAAAAAGTTAAAACTGAATACTCGTTTGTTCTTTTTGTCTTTGAGTTTTTTTATCATAAGGCCGCAAAGGTACTGATTAAAAAGGGGAGGTAAAAGAAAAATTTTATAAAAAGCACTTGCAAATGATATGTAAGTGCTTGTTTATGTGTTTTGTGTAAACAAAAAAAGCTTCACAAAAAGTGAAGCTTTAAAAGGTGGTCCCACATGGGCTCTGAAATTGTTTTTAACTCGCTGATTAATAGTTGTTTATTTCTGTATTCTTTTTTTGTTGACCTAAGTTCAATCCTTTTATAGTATATTATAAAGCTTTATTGTTTCTAAATATCTAAAGATTTTCTGCCGTTTTCTTCAGAATAAAAATCTCCTACACAATAGCTACTACCTTCTAGTTCTTCTGGTATAAATGAGGTTGTGTATATTATTTGAAAATCCTTGTTTATTGATTCATTTGCTTTTTTAATTATTAGTCTTTGGAAATTTTGAGCTCTTACTTTTTCAATTCCTTTATCTTCCATATTATCACTTAAGATGAACCTAGGGAATCTCATTCTTTCTATATCTAGACTACTAAAAAACAAAGAAAACCTAGCTGTGTTTTTTAAGTAAAACTCAGAACTAGCAGAGAACTTTTTTTTCTTATCATCAACATAAATTGAGTTGTCATAAAAATTAATATCTAAAGAAGTAGCTTCTTTAAAACCAACTTCTCTATTTAAATCATTTTTAAGTAGGTCAAGAGCATATTGTTCAATTGATAGTTTTATTTTTTCTCCTAGTTTTTTTTGTTTGTATTCTTTGGTAGAAATGGAGTCTGTTAATTTTTCAATTTTAATTTTTAATTCTGCTTTCTGCGTTATATAAAGTTCATATCTTTCTGCTATTTCTAAAGTGTTGGCATATTGAATCATCATACCCTCTAACTCTCCTTTGGAAATTAAAAGCTGATCTATTTTTTCACTTTTAAAAGATTTAACATCTTTCATAGCTACATTAACTTGTTTTTGCAAGTCATTTAGTAGAATGTTGTTTGCTTCGTATTCTGATAATTTATCTTTTAAAGCATCCTCTCTGATATTTAATAGTTTTTTTGATTCTTTGATTTGAAATAATATTTCTTGCAGCATTCTTTTAGTTATAATGCTGTTTTGTTTGTCGTCTATTTCTTGTTTACAAAGTTTACAGTGGTTTTCATCTGGAACTTCTAATTCACTTAAACATTCTGGACAATACCTAAAAGGAAAACTTTTGAAATAATCTCTTGTCAATATTGATCTTTCTAAGGCAATTTTTTTTTGTTCTAATGTTTCAATAAAAAAAATAGAGTCATTGATTTCATATTCTAGTTTATCTATATGATTTGATAAATTCAAAACTCTTTTTCTTTGTGTTATTGCATCATTGTTAAGTTTTTGAAAATTTAGTTTAGAATTTTTTCCAAAGTTGATTCTCTTTTTATCTTCTCTTAATTTAGAAATTTCATCATTCACTAACTTTATGTCTACTTGATTATTTTCTATTAAATTTTTAACATGATTAACATTTAATAACCTCAAGTCGTCATAAAGTTTACGCATTGTTCTGATGTCAGATTCTACATCAGTTAATTTTTTTTCTGATTCTCTTTTGTCAATTCTATCTGTGTATAAGGAAGAGTCGTATACACCTAATAATAAGTCAGCAATTGTTTGTCTTGTTAATCCTGAGTCAAATTGCTCATATAGAAAGAAAGAACTTGTTGGAGAGTCTTGATCTATATATAGTAGCCTTAGTAGTTGATGCATAGTGATGTTATTGTCACCATAGACTATGGGTATGTTTAAAGTTTCAAATAAAAAATTAGAAAAACTTATTTTGTCATTGGTTGAGTTGTATGGAAATTTTTTCCAATATCCAGCAGACTCTATATCTAAGGCTTCATCTATGTCTCCTAAAAAAATATACATAGGTTGGTTGCCTGATTCAGAAATGAATCTTTTTAAAGTCAAAGAAATTCCATTTAATTCTATCTCAGCATAAACTTCTTCGCATAATTTGGCTTCGTCTGTCCAGTTGTTAAAGGAGCCTCCTAAGGCATAGAAGATAAAATGAGTTATTGTAGATTTACCACTACTATTAGCTCCTCTTATAATGTTGACACCTTTATGAAAATTTTCATCATAAGCTATTCCTTTAGATTCTTTTAGTATAAGTAATCTTTTTAAAAATAAAGTATTAAGCATCGTATCTGTATTCTAAAAGGTTAGTTCTGCTTTTTAATCCTTTGTCTCCGTATAAAGGCATCTTATTAAAATAAGAAGTCATTATTTTAACTATGTTTAGCTCTCTATTTGTAAAATAAAAATTTTCATCTGTGAACTGATTTAGCATTTCTTTTTCAATGAAATTAATTTTGTTTGTGATTAAGTAATCTTTGTTTATTACCCCATATGAAGCTAAAGTTTTGATAGCGTTTAGTTGGTAGGGTTTCATTCTTGAAAAAAACTTAATTGGATTATGTAGCTTTTCATATGGATTATCTTTTTTAGGAAATATTTTTTTTATATCTCTATCTTCTGGTGAAGTTCCAAATCTTATATGTGAGATTTCCCTAGGGTAAGCCAAGTAAAAATCCCAAATTCTTAATCTTTCTATATCAACACTTTCTCCCTTGTAATATCTTAAAATAGTTCCAATTCTGAAAATTGTATGATATATGTCAAATGCTTGGTTATATACTATCATTTACTCCATTTTATATGGCATCTGCCTGTTAAATAATAAACCATACCCTTAACTTCTTCAGCGTTTAAATTTAAAATACTATCCCCAGCACCATCAGTATTTAAAGTGTTAAGTATAGGATTAACTATTTTATCTCTTAATTCAGAGTTAAGTGTTAATAAGTCAGGTTTTTGTTTTAGTAAAGGATAGATGTAGTCTGTAAAGTTGGTCTTAATAAGAGCGAGTAAGTCAACATAAATAAATTGAGCAGATTCATACTCTTGATATTTATATAATTTTTTTGAAAAATACTCTTTCTGTTCTATAGCTTCAATTATATAGTCCTCGTCAAAACCACCATCTTCAAGTTTTCGTTCTAAACCAATAGTGTCTTTATCTGTAAGGTATCTATTTAATTCTTCACATACATTTTGAAGTTTCTTGTCATTTTGAACTTCTCTGTTAAGGGCATCAAAGAGTCTGCTTAGTCTTGTTCCTTTAGAATTATGAATGTGGGTTATTTTATTTCCACCAACTACATCACCATCTCCGCCTATGGAGATGTCAGATTGCCCTCCATTTCTAATCATTTTTAGTAATCTTGTCTCTTCCTACTACATCTCCATTTCCACCAATGGAAATGTTTTTTTGATTGACATTATTATTTTTTTTGTTCTTATTAACAATTTTCACAACTATACCTACTGCGAATAGAGCAACTATAGCTAACACGATTTGTGTTACATTATTTGATAGATTCATATTGTTTCGGAGGTTTTAGGGACTAATATATGAAAAAACATTAAAAAAATATTTCTGTATAGTTGAAAACAGTTTTTATTTAAGCAATACTCTTAGATATTCTATTTTTAAGTTCTCCTATATACATGTCCATATTCTCTTCATTCCAATATTCTAATTTTAACTTCGGTTCAAATCCAATACCTTTTTTACATTCATCCAGCATTATGTTTTTTACTTGCTCTACATAAACTGGAGTAGTTGCAATACTGTCATGTATTGTAAATATCGGCGCTTTTGGAAGCTCTTTACTAATTCTCTTACAAATTACATCAACAATTAAATAGCTCTCAATGGATTGAAGCATACGAGGTAATAAAGTTTTATCTTTCTTTTTCATCTGTTTAAAAACCTCATATACTTCTGGAAATAATTTTGCAAATAATCTCTTTGGAGCAGCTTTACTTTGTCCTATAAATCTGTTACCTGTAAATAATGTCTGAAACACCGCTGTTTTCACTTGTTTTCTATCCACATAGTCTAAACCAAGTTCTTCTTTAAACTGATCCTGTAAATACTCATAAAACCTTCCATTTACCACTAAATCCACATAACGCTCAACCCCTTTATTTACAGGGGATACAGACATTTCTCCTAACATAATGTAATAATTAATACTATTACGAATATTATAGAAATTAATATATCCTGAATCTTTATACTCTTTTCCCCAGAATTCTTTTCTAAATAAAATTGTACTTAAATACGGTTGACAATTCGTTATATCAATACTAACTAATTTTTCTCCTTTAAAAGTTAATCCATTTCTCAGCATACTACTAATATTCGTCAAATTACTATGAAATCTACTAACATTATTATCTCGCTTTAAAAAGTATGTTTTATTATTAATATTACTGGCAGTAATTACTGAACGATTAAAATGCTTTAGCGGGTCTTTATACTCTTCATTAACAACATCATAATCTCTCAACTCTTTGTATTTACTTTTTATCTGATACTCTTGATTTATAAAATCATAACATTTATCAAAATTGATTTCTAGTCCATCAAACCATTTTGTTAAATATTTCAAGTTTTTTACTGTTAATAATGCTTTGTTATTTTCTACTTTCATTTTCTTTCTCATTGTCCAATCCATTGTTTTATAAGGTTTCACCATTGTCTGGTATTTATCAATAAATCTAAAACCTCTTGATTTTTCTCCTGCTATATACATATTATCGGATTCTACAATCTTTAAATCGTGTATTAAATAATTCAAATACTGTTTATAATTCTTTACATACCCTTGTAGTACTTGAGCATTTAACGGGGTGTAACGACTATAGACCAAATCTTTATTAGAAACTATCAACTCATTTAATAACGATAATATATACGCTAATTTATCTTTCTTAAACGGTTTAAATTCTGGGTAATTACTATAAACTAATGCATCTAGCTCCAAATTGAATGGAATAAAATAATTCTTGTTCATATATCTTTCTTTTCATTTGTAATCTCAATGATTACGTTCACTATCAAGTAAATTATCTATACTTAATATTGTTACATCTACTAAAACGTTGGGATAATTAACAGAATTGATTCTGTACAGTTCTACTGCTGAAGTTATGTTGGTTTCCTCACTACATTATCTTCTCCTGTCCAACACGATAACCCTTTAAAAATTAGGATTATTACAAAGATATGTCAAATTATTAACATATGCAAATTTTTATTAAATTATTTTTAATTAATTACATTTAATACTAATCATAATGTAAAATTAATTTGATTTTATGTTAAAATAATAGTAATAATATAATTTGCTTTTGATTTTATATACAGTTTTTAAATCTGATGTTACTTTTACTTCTTCCACCCAAACAATTTCATCTTTCTTTAACTCTCCTGCATCTTGTAATACCTGTACTTTAAACGGACAAAACAGTAGTTTTAATACATTGTTCCACGTTACTACATAAAGTTGCCTAGGATTACTGTATTTAAGTATTTCTGCTAGTTCTTTATCATTCATTTTCTATTGTTATTATATAGTGGGAATCTTGACGATTTAGCTATATTATATGTTGTCGTAACTACTTTAAATACGCTGTAATCTTGAAATAATGGTGCTTTTAGATTAGTTCGCATTTACTTTACTTAACTACTTCATTATTTTGTACTAGCTGGCTCTGAACAGTTATATCCTTTCCTTGTTGACACCATTCTTTTAACCTTCTTCCTACTCCTTTTGTAATCACAAATTCATGTTGTTTAAATAGCCCTGTTCTGTCTTTACTAGTTCTAACCATGTGATTTGAAATGTTTGTAAATTCAAAGTTTACAGTCAATTCATATTCCCATCCAGATCTTGTGATTTCTTTAGTTCCGTGTTTTACTACTTTAGTTCTACCATTTGGGTCTTTTTCTAGTGAATAATCTACTTTTCTTCGTGTGGTTGTTATTACATGACAATTTGAGTGTAGAATTGTATTGATAAACCTATTGTGTCGTGGTGTTACTTTGCCCCAATCTTGAAATCTACTTCCTAATTCTCGGTGGATTTGTAGACAACCACCTATACCATTCCATTCTTGGGAGATACCATCTATAATAATGACGTCAATATTTTTAGTTGCTTCGCATAATTGTATGGCTTCAACATATCTTTCTGGACTATATGGGGCTTCTAAGTTTACGACGTTAAAATCTCCTAGATGTGCATATAAACTTGCTGAATTGTTTTCTGTATCAATGACAGCTATTTTATTCCAATCTTCTGTGATTCCGTAGGCTAGTAATAAGGCTGAATGTGTCTTGCCAACTCCACTAACTCCAGACAATCCGATACGTAGTTTTACTTGGTTTCTTTGTGTTTTTTTTAATTCCATAATGTTTTTAATTATGTGGTATCATTTTAAATGATTAGTTGTTCTAATTTTAAAGACAAAAAAAGAGCTTCATTTTACTGAAACCCTTTATTTATCTATGTGGTAAAGTGCTTAATACACTTCTTCCTGTTGTTGTACTACATTGTTTCTAACAATGCTTTCTTCTTTACTTATATACTGATAACTGTGTTGTAATGTAATAGTTTCTCCTGTTGATGGTACTGTATATTCATACGGTGTGACTTCAACTTTTTGTATACTTCCTTCTAAATCTGTTCCTAGTAAGCTTTTGCATACTGTTTCATTAAATGTACAGGGAACATTAGCTTTTCTAGCGGTGAAATAGGTTTTACCAGTTTCTCTGCTTGTAACTGTTTCTAATCCTCCTTGTACAATTAGTACGTTAAATTCTGAACCATCTGTTCTTTCACATGTCTTGTAATCAATAATTTTTACCATAGTATTTTAAATTTAAAAATTAAACATTAATACGGGGGTACAAAGCCCCAGAGGTAAAAGGGGGCAGGTTGATATTAGATTACTCCATGTACACTATGATAAAAGTGTCTTGAAAAATTTTAAAAAAAATTTTATTGATGCATAATACTTCCGTCTTTAAAGGTTATTTTGGTTGGTATAAAAGTCAAGTTTAATTTTTTAATATTTTGTTTTAGAATAGACTTTATGTAGCTAGAAACTTCTATTTCTAATTCGTTTGTATCTGTTCTATATTCATTTATAACTCTTGTATCCCAATTTTCTAATTCGGATTTTAAATCATTTTGATAAGGCAATATTTTTGAATCTATATTAGCTCTAAAAATATTTTCCATTTCGTTATTATTAATAAAAATAGTTCCTTTAAAAGACTTAATGTCTTTTGAAGAAATATTTAAGAAGTTGATATTAAATCTTATTTTATTTTTATTGCCAATAAAATAAATCGGTGATTTTAAATTATACTCAAACTTAATTATACTGTTGATATTTTTGTCGTATTCTAATCTGGTTAATCTTAAGTTTTCTATTCTGTCATAATGTTGTTCGGAAATAAACTTTAAACTTTCAATTTTAATATTTTCATAAAAAAGGGTGTCTAATACAAAGTCAGTAAAACCAGATTTGTTTTTAATTTTTTTCCTTTTTAAATAACTAGGGGCATAATAAGATTCATCAAAATCTTTCAAATACGAAAATGTTGATTTTTTACTCAATCTCTGTTTTAATTTTTTAAAACTTTCAAGATTGGATAAATATTTATTAGTTCTTTTCAATGAATACTCATTGAAGTAAAACTTTAATTTTAGTTTAGTTGAATCTTTTAACTTGTCGTTGTTTGCATTCAAATATTCAAATTTAAAAGTCTCTTTCGTTTGACTATTACAACTGGTAATAGAATAAAACATAATTAGAATTAATATTCTTTTTAAAAGAAATGTCATTTTTTAATTGTTTTTTGTAATCCAAAGAAAACTTGACTAGAGTTTATATCTGAAGTCATTATATTTAAGTTGTTTTCTTTTCTATAAAATGTAATTGTAGAAGTTGAATTATTTTCTAAATGCTCGTTAATACACTTTTCTTTTACATATAAATTAGGTAAACTTTTTAGAGGTTTCTTGCATTTATATATAAGAGGTTTTTCTGGTAGTCTTATATCTTGAATCACTATATAAGTATCAGTAATTAAAAGATTAAACTCTGCCTTTTCTTTATAATTCTTTGTGTTGTCTAATTCGTTTTTAAAACTAGTTAAGTAACTTTTATATTCTCCATTGAAATTTTGAGAAGCTACAATATTGGAGAAAAGTAAAAGTAACAACAGTAGTGTTTTTTCCATAATTAAATATATTCTATAGTAGGTGTTATATTAGTGGATTTACACTTTAAGCAAAATATCGGTTCAGTTTTAGATATTGAATCGGTATGATTACAAATAGCTTCTTTTGTCTCTGAAATTACTCCGCATTCTTGACATTGATGTGGGTCTTTTACATTCAGTTTTACATGCACTGTAAATTCTTCTGTTTTATAATGACAACCTTTACATTTAATAGTACAAACACCCATTAAATTCTTGAAATAAAGCAGATTTGTTGTGTTTGATTTCATGAGGTTTAAGCTAGTTTTTTGTAAAATTCAACACTCTTGTTTTGGTTGGGCTTTTCTCTTTCCAAATCAGTTTATTAGTGTTTAATTCTGCTGTTATTTCTGTGTCAGAATTAGCGTTAGAGATTGTTATTTTATATAAGGTTTCAGTTTCTTTTGAGTAGCTACCTGTAACATTGTTTTGATCACAGTTATTTCCGTTTGGTTCATATGCAATACCTGATAATGTATTGTTTGATTTAAAATTTATTGCAGAGTTTTTCATACAATCTGGAAGAGTAGTTAAATCTGAATGACTAATTAATTTCCAAGTTCCTAAAATTGTTGTAGCATCTACTGTTTCATCATCAGATGAACATGATAATAAAGTAAATAGAGTTAATGATAAGATTAAAATATTTTTCATAATTAATAATATTTGTTTCTGTGGAGAAGCTAACAGAATTGTTAGTAAAAAAGAAAGGTGTGCTCTCCTACTTATTCAGCTAATCAGAGGCTCCGCCAAGAACCTAAACCACACTAAACAGCACAGAGATAACACACCCGAATTGAGTGTGTATCTACTTATTGTACTGCCCCTGTGATTTCTAAAGAAATTTGGCGGATTCCTGATTAAGGAGCTTGTTATAAGTAAACACCTATATTTATATTTTCAATTGTAAAAATAACACTTAATTTTAAAAGCTAAAGCTATAAATGTTTTGGTTGATAATTATGAGGTTTTCCGTATCTAGAGCTTCTTTTTAAGAAGTTTCATTTCGTTGCTAATACTTTTCTTTATGACCTTAGCATAATATTCTTGTGTTATACTGACTTTAGAGTGTCCTAATAATTCTGAAACAATTTCCATAGGTACTCCATTATATAGTAAGACTGTTGTAGCAAAAGTTTTTCTAGCAATATGATGAGTAAGATGTTTGTTAATACCAACTATATCTGCTATCTCCTTTAAATAGGAGTTAAATTTATGGTTTGATATATTAGGGAACTTGTAATTGTACTTCTTCAAAATCTTATTTGCAATAGGTAATAATGGAATTGAAATTTTAGTTTTAGTCTTTTTCCTTTTCATTTCAATCCAGTCATTCTTATCATAACCTTTTATAATATGATTTGAGTTTAGATTTGACATTTCTTCAAATGCTAATCCTGTATAACAACAAAACAGAAATAAATCTTTTACCTGCTGTAGTTTTGGTTGTTTGAATTTGTGTTTTTCTAGTTTCTTTAACTCATCGGTAGTTAAGAATATAATTTCTGTTTTAATTCTTTTGCATTTGTATAAAAGGAAAGGGTCACTTTGTAAATACTTTTCAGCTAATCCGATTTTAATAATCTTTCTAAATCTCTGAATGGCTTTACAAGTTGTTGATTGGGCTAATTTCTTTTCTGTTTTTAAGTAAAATTCATATTCAGTAATAAAGTTATAGGTTAAATCTTTAAATAAGTAATCACTTTTTTTGTATTTGTGTAGTATAAAGTCTTTTAATAGGTTTTTAGATTGTTTAAACTTCCATATGGTTGGTAATACATAGTCTTTACCTATAAGCTTTTCTGCACGCTTATTATGGATTTCAAATACTTCTAAAATAGTTTTCTCTTGTTTTGTGTCTTCTCCCTTATATTTTAAATAAATATCATCTACATCAAAATCTGTTTTATTAACCTGTAAAAACAAAAAAGCCTGATTTACTTTTTGAGTAATCAGACTTAGTTGTGTATTGATAAAGTTGTTTTCTTCATTAGGAGGATGAGCTTTTTGCTTTTTACTTACCCAATGATTTGGATTTATGAATAACCCTGTGGCAAAAGGTTTTCTTTTCTTTTTATAGTTTATTCTACATAGAATAGGGGCTAAGCCTTTTTTATTTATTCTGCTACGTGCAATCATAAATAGTATTTTATAATTATTTGTTGTCATTAGTTAATTCTTTGGTTTTTAAGTAAATAATATGCAACCCAAAACTTTAGAGTTGCAACCCAAATTGCAACCCATTTTATAGATTGTATATGGTTTTTAACTTTTGTAAATGAGTTGAAATGAATGTGTTTTTGTGTAAATGCTTGATTTTAAAGCAAAAAAAAGAGCCCAAATACTATTTTTAGTACTTGGACTCATTAGAAGGTGGTCCCACATGGGCTCGAACCATGGACCCCCTGATTATGAGTCAGGTGCTCTAACCAACTGAGCTATAGGACCTGTTAAATTTGGATTGCAAAAATAAAACTTTTTTTAAATAAACACCTATTTTTTTACACTTTTCTGCTCATTAAATTTTTTCCAAAAGTACGTAACCCTTCTTTATGTTGATCAGAAATGTTAAGGTAATTTAAGCTTTCGAAAGACTTATCTGTGTAGTACTCAATAAGTTTGTGTGTTTCTTCTGGGATGTTGTTTTTCCTAAAAATAGATGAAACAATAGCTACTTTTTCAGTGTTATTTTTTTGCTTTCTATTGTAAAGATCTAGTAAATTTTCTTTGTCAGAACTATTTGCAACTTCTAAAGCTTTTAAATAAAGATATGTTTTCTTATTTTCGATAATATCTCCTCCTACTTGTTTTCCAAAAGAATCTGGATCACCAAAGGTGTCTAAATAATCGTCTTGTAGTTGAAAAGCGATTCCTAAATTTAAACCGTAATTGTATAAATGTTGAGCTTGTTCTTCGTCAGCTTTAGCAACAATAGCGCCCATTTTTAAAGCAGCAGCAACTAAAACAGATGTTTTTAATGTAATCATTTCAATGTACTCATTAATGGTTACATCATTTCTAGTTTCAAAGTCAACGTCTAATTGCTGACCGTCACAAACCTCTAAAGCAGTTTTGCTAAATAATTGTGCAAGTTTTTGAAAAACTTCAGGCTCATAATTTTCAAAATATTGGTATGCCAAAATAAGCATAGCATCACCAGATAAAATACCTGTATTTATATTCCATTTTTCGTGTACAGTTTCCTTTCCCCTTCTTAAAGGAGCATCATCCATTATGTCATCATGTACTAAAGTGAAGTTATGAAAAACTTCAACAGCAAATGCAGCAGGTAGAGCTTTTTGATAGTTATTAGAAAAAATATCAGCAGCAATTAAAGTTAAGACTGGGCGAATTCTTTTTCCTCCTAATCTCAAGATGTAATCTATTGGTTGATAAAGATTTTTAGGCTCTTTTGTAAACTTCTGAGATTCTAAAAAAGTTATAAAGTCTGATTGATATGATAATATGTCCAAATCTGAAAATTTTTGTAAAAATAAGGTAAAGATAAATTTTAACTATAACCTACATGTTAAAAAAGTTTAAAACCTTGGAAACTTTTTTTGTTTCTGAAGTTTCCTGTTGTACATTTGCATCCGATTATGAGAAATAAAATAATTAATAAAGCAGGAGAAATGTTTTTAACCTTAGGGTTTAAAAGCACAACGATGGATGATATAGCGAAAGAACTTGGCATGTCTAAAAAAACATTATACAAGTACTTTTCAAATAAAACAGCTTTGGTAGATGCTAGCACAGAATCGGTTCATAATACAATAAGTGAAACGATTGAGATGGTCAAAAGCCAAAATTACAATGCTGTAGAAGAGGAGTTTGCTGTGAAGGCAATTTTTAAAGAAATGTTTAAAAATGCAAAAACTTCCCCTATGTACCAACTAAAAAAATACTATCCAGAAACCTATACAAAACTAATAGAACGAGAAGTTTGTATGTTTAGAGATTGTAACGTAGATAATTTAAAAAAGGGAGTTGAACAAGGTTTGTACCGAACAAACATAAAAGGAGACCTTTTAGTAAATTTTTACTTTACATTAGTTTTTGGTGTGTTTGAAAGTGAATTGTATAGCAACGATATGCAAGAGGTTATGGAAATTGAATATGAAATTTTAGAATATCATATTAGAGCGATAGCGACTCCAAAAGGAGTAAAAGAATTAGAGAAACAATTAAAAAACATAAACAAAAACTAAAAATAATGAGGAAATACATATATAGTGTATTTGTGTTCTTTTTTACAGGGTATATAATTGCTCAAGAAAAAGAAATGAGTTTATCAATGCAAGAGGCAATTGATTATGCTATAAAGAACAGTTACGATAATAAAGTATCTTTAAACGATATTGAAGCAGCTAAGAAGAAAAAATGGGAAACTACTACTATTGGTTTACCACAAATAAACGGGAAAGTAGAATATCAAAATTGGCTAAAACAACAGGTGTCTTTATTACCAGTAGCAGCTTTTGATAATACTCAAAGCACAATAGATGTGGTAGAGGAATATTTTGATGGAGTAATTAGAAACGGAAAACAAGTTGTAATTCCAACAGGATTCGTTCCTTTAAGGTTTGGAACAAAACAAACAATGAATGCTTCAGTAACGTTAACACAGCTGTTATTTGACGGGTCATATTTAGTAGGGCTGCAATCAGCAAAAACATACTTGAAAATTTCAGAACAAGCAAAGGTAAAAACAGAGTTAGCAACACGCGAAGCTGTTATTAATGCTTATGGAAATGTATTAGTTACAGAAAAGTCAATTGAAATCTTAGAAAATAACAAAAAGATATTAGAGAAAAACTTGAATGAAACCCAGAAAACCTATGACAATGGGTTAACAGAATTAGAAAACGTAGAGCAATTACAAATTACTTTAGGTAATGTTGAGAGTAATTTAAGAAACACTGAACGATTAAAAGAAATAGCATACCAAATGCTGAATGTTTCTTTAGGAAACTCGATTGAAACAAAATTAACACTAACTTCTTCCTTAGATAATCTGGTTATTGATAATACCGATTTAAGTTTATTAGCTACTCAATTTAATATTGATAATCATATAGATTTTAAAATTGCTCAAAATGATAGAGAAAGTAAGCGTTTGCTAATGAAGTTGGAGCAGAGTAAAGCTTTACCAAGCTTATCAGCGTTTATAAACTATGGAGCTAATGCCAATTCAGACGATTTTAATTTCTTAGATAGCAATCAAAAGTGGTTTGACTATTCGTTATTTGGAGTAACCTTAAATGTACCTATTTTTAGTAGTTTGGGAAGAAGTTCAAGAACAGCGCAAGCAAAAATAGCATTGGAAAATGCAGACATTCGATTAGAAGAAGCAAAGCAAAAGTTAAACTTACAAGTACAAAGAGCTAAAAGCGAGTATCAATTAGGAATTGAAAATTACGAAACAGCGAAGAAAAACTTAGCATTAGCTGAACGAATAGAAAAAAAGCAACAAGTAAAGTTTTTTGAAGGGATTTCTTCAAGCTTCGATTTACTACAAGCACAAAATCAGTTATACACACAACAGAACAATTATGTACAATCAATGTTGAACGTAATTGCTAAGAAAGCACAATTAGAAAACGCATTAAACATACCACTAAAATAAAATCAACTATAATGAGAAAAATATATTCACTATTCGCAATTACATTGCTTTTAGCCTCATGTGGAGGTAAAAAAGAGCAATCTGTACAAGACGTAATAGCATCTAACGATTTAGCTAAAATTAGAGAGAAAAAAGCGTCGTTAGATACACAAATGCAAACACTATCTGATGAAATTAAGGTTTTAAATGATAAAATTTCAGAGTTAGACACGAATAAAAAAGTTCCATTAATTACAGTTCTTTCAGCAAAAGAAGAGGTTTTTGATCATTATTTAGAATTGCAAGGAGCTGTACAAACAAAACAAAATGTGTTAATTTATCCAGAAATGCCTGGACTTCTAGTACGTATTTATGTGAAAGAAGGACAGTATGTTAAAAAAGGACAAGCTTTAGCAAAAATTGACGATGGAGGTTTGGCTAATCAATTAGCGCAAATTGAAGCACAAGCAGCATTAGCAGAAACAACATATAAACGCCAAAAACGTTTGTGGGATCAAAAAATAGGATCTGAAATTCAGTTTTTACAGGCAAAAACTAATTATGAAGCACAAACCAATGCGGTTAGTCAATTAAGAAGACAATTAGCAAAATCGGTAATTACTGCACCTTTTTCAGGAGTAATTGATGATGTAATTAAAGAGCAAGGAACTGTAGTTGCTCCAGGAATGGGGTCAGAAGTTTTTAGAATTGTAAACTTAAAAAACATGTATATCGAAACAGATGTACCTGAAAGTTATATTACTTCTATTAAAAAAGGAAAAAATGTAGAAGTAGAGTTCCCAGTATTAGGAGAAAAGTTAACATCTAAAATTCGTCAAGCAGGTAACTTTATCAATCCAGCAAATAGAACATTCAAGGTAGAAGTAGGTGTGCCTAACCATGAGGGTAAGATTAAGCCTAACTTAACAGCAAAGTTAAAAATCAACGATTACTCTAATGAGAAAGCAATTTTAATTCCTCAAAGTATTATTTCAGAAAATGCTAATGGAGAACAGTATGTGTATGTGGTAGAAGATATCAAAGATGAGGTCGGAACAGCTAAGCAAACAATTATAACTACAGGGAAAACGCAAGGAGATATTATTGAAGTTTTAAGCGGAATTGAAAGCGGAACGAAAATTATTGAAGAGGGAGCTCGTAGTGTAAAAAACGGACAAGAGGTTAAGGTATTAACTCTTTCAGAAGAAGCAAAATAAGACACCAAAAATTATTCGTCTAATGACTGATAAAAAACAAAAAAAGCAAGTAGATAAAGAGTTTGGTTTATCTTCTTGGGCAATAAATAATAAAACAACTATCTATGTAATGATGGTTATGATACTTATAACAGGTATTTCTGCCTTTTTAAGTATGCCAAGAGAAAATTTCCCAGAAATTAGAGAAACCAAAATTTATATAAGTTCTCTCTATCCAGGAAATACAGCAGAAGACATTGAGAAGTTGATAACTGATCCGTTAGAAGATAGACTTAAAACGGTAAGTAATGTAGTAGAAATTACATCTACATCGCAAGAAGATTACTCAATGGTAATTGTTGAGTTTGATGAAAACATATCAGTAGATCAAGCTAAACAAAAGGTAAAAGATGAAATAGATCAAGAAACTTCAGGTGAAGATTGGCCTACATTTAACGGAGCTAAAGTAGAGCCAAATGTTTTTGAGCTAAGTATCTCTGAAGAAATGCCAATTTTAAACATTAATATCTCGGGAGATTATCCAGTAGATAAATTAAAAGAATTTGGTGAGTATTTAGAAGATGAAATTGAAGATTTACAAGAGATTAAAAAAGTAGATATCCGTGGTGCAGAAGAAAAAGAAGTTGAGGTAGCTGTTGATATTTACAAAATGATGGCAGCACAAGTAAGTTTCCAAGATGTTATCAATTCGATAAATGGAGGTAACTTAACAATGTCGGCCGGTAATTTAATTGCTAGTGGACAGCGACGTACTGTTAGAATTTTAGGAGAGATTGAAGATCCACAAGAATTACAAGACTTTGTCGTAAAATCAGAAAAAGGAAACTCAATTTACCTTAAAGACATAGCAAAGGTTTCTTTTAAAGATAAAGATAAAACTACCTATGCACGTGAGTTTGGAGAAGCAGTAGTGATGCTGGATGTTAAAAAACGTTCAGGAAAAAACATGGTGGAGGCTGCTGAGAAAATTCAAAGAATAGTAGAAGATACCAAAGCCAATGTATTTCCGAGTAATTTAAAAGTAACCATCGCTAACGATCAATCTTCAAAAACTATTGGTCAGGTAGATGATTTGGTAAATAATATCATCTTTGGTGTTATCCTAGTAGTTTTAGTACTGATGTTCTTCTTAGGGTTCAAAAATGCCCTATTTGTTGGATTTGCAATACCAATGTCAATGTTTATGTCATTAATGATATTGAGTTGGCTAGGATATACCATGAATACCATGATTCTTTTTGGATTAATTATGGGACTTGGAATGTTGGTAGATAACGGAATTGTTGTTGTTGAAAACGTATACCGTTTAATGGATGAAGGAATGCCTAGAATTGAAGCTGCCAAAAAGGGAATTGGAGAAATCGCATTTCCAATTATTATCTCAACCTTAACTACAGTGGCAGCCTTTGTTCCATTAGGAATGTGGCCAGGAACCATGGGGCAGTTTATGATTTATTTCCCTGTAACATTATCTGTAGTATTAGGTTCGTCATTGTTTGTGGCAATATTTTTTAATTCAGTGTTAGTATCACAATTTATGAGTGTTGAAGATAAAAATATGCCATTAAGACGTATCATAATCTTGTCATCAGTAATGGCAGTGATAGGGCTATTGATAGCACTTTTAGGAGGAACGTATAGGGCGTTAGGAACGGTAATGATATTTACAGCCATTATGTTGTGGGTGTATCGATTAGCTCTACGCCCTTGGGCAAATCGTTTTCAAAATACTGTATTACCGCGTTGGGAACGTTTTTATGAAAAAATGTTAAGAGGAGCTCTAAGAGGTTGGAGGCCTTACATTATTTCGTTAGGTACGTTAGTTTTATTATTTATTGCTTTTGGAGGTTTTGGAGCTTCAATAGGAAGTCAACGTACTAAAGTTGAGTTTTTCCCTGATAATACACCAAACCAGATTATTGTGTATATCGAGTACCCTCAAGGAACTGACATTGAAAAGACAAATCTGATTATGAAAGATTTGGAAGAGCGTGTATATAAAGTTTTAAACTCACCAGAATATGTTGATAATGGTTATAATTTCTTAGTAGAAAGTGCTGTTTCTCAGGTAGGAGCGGGATCGGGAAATCCACAAACTGATGGAGGTTCAACCGCAGAAATGCCTCATAGAGGAAAAATTACAGCTTCTATGCGTGAATATAAATTCCGTAGAGGAGCCGATAGTAAAGAATTACAAAGAAAAGTAACCGAAGCACTAAGAGGAATTTACCCTGGATTAGAAATTTCTGTAGAAAAAGAAGCAGTAGGTCCACCAGCAGGATATCCAATTAATATCGAATTGGAAGGAGAAGATTACGCAGAATTAATCAACACTGCTGAAAAAATGCGAGACTTTATCAACTCAAAAAGTATTGCAGGTATTGATGAGTTAAAGATTGATGTAAACAAATCTAAACCATCAATGTTAGTAAACGTTGATCGTAAAAAGGCAGGAGAATTAGGGGTAAGTTCATCGCAAGTAGGAAACCAATTGCGTAATGCTATTTTTGGTTCTAAAGCGGGAATTTATAAAGAAGATGGTGATGATTTTGATATCTACGTTCGTTTTAATAAAGAAAACAGGTATAATAAAAGTGCAATTTTTAACCAAAAAATTACTTTTAGAGACATGTCTTCAGGGATGATTAAAGAAATTCCTGTATCAGCAGTAGCAGAACAAACAAATACTTCTGGGTTTAGCGCTATTAAACATAAAGATGTAAAAAGAGTAGTAACGGTATATTCAGCTTTAGCTCCAGGATATACAGATGCAGCTGCAATTGTATCAAAAATTCAAAATGAAATGAAGACGTTTACTGAACAACCAGATTCAGTAAAAGTAGATTATACTGGGCAAATTGAAGAACAAAACAAGCAAATGGCGTTCTTAATGAAAGCATTTTTTGGAGGGTTAGGATTAATTTTCTTGATTTTAATTTTCCAGTTTAACTCAGTTTCTAAGCCAGCAATCATCATGCTAGCAATCTTCTTAAGTTTAATAGGTGTATTTGGAGGATTAATTATTACGGCAAAACCATTCGTAATTATGATGACCATGATGGGAATTATATCTTTAGCGGGTATTGTTGTAAACAACGGGGTAGTACTGCTCGACTATACCCAGTTACTGATAGATAGAAAGAAAGTAGAGCATGGTTTATCTTCTGATGAATTTGTAGACGTAGATACTTTAGGTGAAGCTGTTATTAGAGGAGGTAAAGCACGTTTACGCCCAGTATTATTAACAGCAATAACAACTATTTTAGGATTAATTCCATTAGCAACAGGGTTGAATATTAACTTCTTTACCTTAGCTAGTGAGTTAAATCCGCACATATATGTTGGAGGAGATAATGTGATTTTCTGGGGTCCATTAGCGTGGACAGTTATTTATGGATTATTCATAGCAACCTTCTTAACATTAATTGTAGTACCGATATTATTCTACTTAATCACTAAGTTTAAAATGTGGTTACGTAGCGTTTTATAATTGATTTTTTGTTAACTGTAAAAAGGGTTAAAAGTAAGTTGCTTTTAACCCTTTTTTATATTTTCGTGCTATGAATAAACCCGTTTTTACAGTTGAAGAAATAAAAAGAAAGATTGAGCAGTATTGTGTGTATCAAGACCGATGTCATAAAGAAGTAGAACAGAAATTGCAAGAGTATAAGTTAATTCCAGAAGCAAGAGAACATATTTTATTACACTTACTAGAGCATAATTTTTTAAATGAAGAACGCTTTGCAAAAAGTTTTGCAAGAGGAAAATTTAGAATAAAAAAATGGGGAAAAGACCGAATCGTTAGAGAATTGAAATTTAGAGATATTTCTGCTTATAATATTAAATCAGCCCTGAAAGAAATCGACGAAGAGGAATATATCAAAACCTTGTATAATTTGGTCGAAAAAAAGAATGTATCAGTTTCTGAAACAAATCACTTTAAAAGAAAAAAGAAAATTGTTGACTACCTTTTATACAGAGGGTTTGAAAGTAGTTTAATATACGAAGCCTTAAAAACTATTGATTCTTAAATAGACTATCAAGATTTATTTCACTATCAAACTTTTTCTTAGTGTAAACTGTATTAATCTTATCGTTAACACTGCTAAAAAGCATCATAATTTTTTCAACCTGACTGTTAACCTGATTGGCAGAAATTGATGGAATAAAGGTCATATCTGCTAAACGTAAAGTTTCATTTTCAAAAACATTAATACGAGCTTTAAAGGCAGGTGTTTTTAGAGTTTCTATATTTAAACTGTCCTTTAGTTGTTTTGTAAGTGTTTTTAACTCTAAAGCATTGTTTAAAGCTTCAGTAGGAGTTGTGTTTTTCAACTCTTGCAAAAAATCCTCAACAATAAAATATTCTTTCCAAGGCTTAATTTCGTCAACGTACTTTTCATTTATTTTAGAGTAATCAGTATGCTCAACCGAAATGTTCATTTCAGTTTTGGTAGGTAACTCTTCTTTTTGCTCATTCTTTTTTTTACAAGAAGTAACTGAAATTAATAATGAAGCAATAACAAATAAAAAACGACTCATTTTAATAAAATAATTAAGCGATAAAAGTACATATTTTACTTGGTATTCTTTACAGAATTAAATTAGAAGTTTGAAATCAGTAAATTAGCTATCCCTTTTGTAGATAGTTAAAAAAGAGCAAATGCTTTTTGCGAAATCTTAAATTTAATAACTTTGCAAACATCTATTTTTGAATAATTTAAAATGAGTGAAACGATATTAATTTTAGGAGCTTGCGGGCAAATAGGAACAGAATTAACCCAAAAATTACGTGCTATTTATGGAGCAGATAATGTAATAGCTTCCGATATTAGAGAAGGAAATGCAGAAATGATGAGCTCAGGGCCTTTTGAAATCATCGATGCTACTAATCAAGAGCAAATTTTAAGTGTTGTTCAAAAACATAAAGTAACTCAAGTATACTTAATGGCTGCAATGTTATCAGCAACTGCTGAAAAGTACCCATTAAAAGGTTGGGATTTAAACATGACTTCCTTATTAGCGGTGTTAGAGTTAGCAAGAGAAAAATATATTCAAAAAATATACTGGCCTAGTTCAATGGCTGCTTTTGGACCAACATCACCAAAAATGAATACGCCACAGCAAACCATTATGGAACCTTCTACGGTTTATGGAATAAGTAAAGTAGCAGGAGAGCATTGGTGTAATTATTACCATGATAAATATGGGGTAGATGTACGAAGCATTCGTTATCCAGGAATTATAAGCTGGAAAACGTTACCAGGTGGAGGAACGACTGATTATGCTGTTGATATTTACTTTGATGCATTGAAAAAAGGAACTTTTGAGTGCTTTTTGTCAGAAAATACACGTTTACCAATGATGTACATGGACGATGCTATCAATGCAACTATCCAGTTAATGCAAGCAGATGAAGAAAATATTAAAACAAGAACTTCATACAACTTAGCAGCAATTAGTTTTACACCAGCTGAAATAGCTGCAGAAATTAAAAAATACATTCCAGAGTTTACCATCACCTATAATCCAGACTTTAGACAAGCCATTGCTGATAGTTGGCCTCAAGTAATTGATGATTCAGCAGCAAGAAAAGATTGGGGATGGAGACATCAGTTTGACTTAGCTTCTATGACTAAAGATATTATTACCAATTTACAAGCTAAGACTGAAGAATCAGCAAAAGTGTAAGGTTGTATTTATGTTTTCGTCTATGTTATTCAAGTTTTATAATGAATTGTAACTTAGGTTACCTAAGATTTATTATAGATAAAATACTTTTGTAATAACAATACATTTACGATGAAAAAAATTATTCAAAATAGCTTAGAAAAGGCATTCTCTTATAGTGAATATAGAGATTTAGTAAGTGACTTAATAGCACAAGGAAAATCTACAGGACCTAATCAATCAGATGATTTATTAAACTATAGTAAGTTAAATGATAAACGTATGAAGCGTTTAGACAAAACGGTAAAATTAACTGAAGAAACACTAGCTAAAATTAAAGATGTAAAAGAGCCGCAAACTTGGTTAGTGTTAACAGAAGGATGGTGTGGTGATGCAGCGCAAAACCTACCGGTAATAAATAAAATAGCAGAAGAAAATCCAAACATTAATTTAAAACTAGTTTTACGAGACGAAAACTTAGAGTTGATGGATGAATTTTTAACGAATGGAGGAAGATCAATTCCTAAATTGATTGCTTTAAATAAAGAGAACGAAGTAATCAATACTTGGGGACCAAGACCTACCGAAGCAACAAAAATGGTTGTTGATTATAAAGAAAAACATGGTAGTTTAGATGCTGATTTTAAAACAGATTTACAAGTTTGGTACAATAAAAATAAAGGAGAAAATACACAAGAAGATCTTATATCAATGCTTCAGTAATAAAGTGTATAAAATAACTAGAAATTCCCCTTTTTGTTTTTCATCAAAAAGGGGAATTGTTTTCTGTATCTTTGCGCTCATAATGAATAAATATGTTTGTAGAATTCAGTAGTTTATCAGAAGAGGCAAAAGTTTGGGTATACCCATCAAGTCGAAAATTTTACCCACAAGAAATTGACGGGCTAAAAGAAAAATTACACCATTTTGTAGAAGAGTGGAAGCCTGAAGATACTGATTTCAAAGCTTCTTTTGAGTTAAAATACAATCGTTTCATTATTTTTTCTGTTGAAGAAGGTTTAGTATTAACGAATGAAGATATTGATAAACAAGTGGCATTTATTTTACAACTACAAAAGGAACATGAAGTGGAGTTGTTAGATAAAATGAATGTGTGTTTTAAGCAAGGAGAATTTATTCAGTACAAAGACGTCAAAGAGTTTAAAAAGCTGCTTAAAAAGAAGTCTGTATCAGCTAAAACAATAGTTTTTGATAATTTAGTGCAAACTAAAATAGAATTAGAAAATTATTGGGAAGTACCTATTACAGAAAGCTGGTATAGTAGATTTTTATAGGCTATTGATAAACTCATCAACACTTTGTGCGTTATCAACAGAAAAATCTCCAATTTTGGTTCTTCGTAATACAGATAAATGTGCTCCAGAATTTAACGCTTCCCCATAATCGTTGGCAATAGAGCGAATATAAGTTCCTTTACTGCATACAATTCTAAATTCTACGTTAGGTAAATCAATTTTGGTGATTTCAAACTCGTTGATTTCCACTTCGCGAGCCTTAATTTCAGTAGTTTCACCCTTTCGAGCTAATTCATATAAACGCTTTCCATCTTTTTTAATAGCTGAAAAAATTGGTGGTTTTTGCTGAATTTTACCAATAAACTGCTCAGTAGTTTTGTGTAGTAACTCTTCTGTTATATGCTCTGTAGGGAATGTTTCGTTAATTTCAGTTTCTAAATCATAACTAGGAGTGGTAGCACCCACAACAAACGTACCTGTGTATTCTTTTACTTGCCCTTGATATTTGTTAATGTTTTTGGTTTGTTTTCCAGTACAAATAATTAACAAGCCAGTAGCTAAAGGATCAAGAGTTCCAGCATGTCCCACTTTAATTTTTTTGATATTAAAATGCTTACGAATATGCCAGCGAAGTTTATTCACTACCTGAAAGGAAGTCCATTCTAAAGGTTTATCAATTAGTAAAACCTGTCCGTTTTTGTAATCTTCTGCAGTCATCTAGAAAAATAAAGAATAGCCAATGGCAATTAAACCTACAATAGCACAGTATAATGAGAAATATGATAATTTACTCTTTTTAACTAAGGCTATCATCCAAGTACACGCTAATAATCCAGAGATAAAAGCAGCAACAAATCCAGCAGATAATGGAACGATCTCTGAGCTTTGAAAGTTAATATCTCCACTTAAAATATCTTTAGCAACTTTTCCTAAAATTAAAGGTACCACCATTAAAAAAGAAAAACGAGCAGCTTTAGTTCGGTCTACACCTAATAATACAGATGTTGAAATAGTAGCTCCTGAACGTGAAATTCCAGGTAACATGGCAATAGCTTGAGAGATTCCTATAATTACTGAGCTTTTAAAAGAAACACTTTTGTTTGTGTTTTTAGCTTTATCAGCTAATAAAAGTAATACAGCAGTTACTAAAAGCATAAAACCTACTAATAATACTTTTCCTCCAAAAAAACTTTCCAATTCTTTTTCAAAGGCTAAACCAATTACCACAGCAGGAATCATAGACAGCACAATTTTTACAGAAAACTGCATTTCCTCATTCCATTGAAACTGAAATAAACCTCTAAAAATCTCAGCAATTTCTTTTCTAAACACTACGATAGTACTTAATGCTGTTGCAGCATGTAATACGACGGTAAAAGTTAAGCTCTCTTGAGGTACAGAAGTGTCCCCAAATAAAGCTTTTGCCAATTCTAAATGACCACTAGAGGATACAGGTAAAAATTCAGTAAGACCCTGGATAATTCCAAGGATAATTGCTTCTAATAAATCCATGCTTATTTTTTAGGATTGGCAAAAATAGCATAAATTTCTATACCCAATCCGATAATTACTAAGGTAGGAGCTAAACGAATTCTACGCCAACTATATATTTCTGGATTGAACACATTAGGATCATCACTACCGCCACCTGCCATTAAAATAAATCCTAAGGCAATTACAGCGATACCAATAAGCATAATGATATAATTTCGTTTACCGAATAGAAATTCTTGTTTTGGTGAATTGTCTTTTTTCATAAATATTTTAGTAATACAAATCGTTAGTTTGTAAATTTAAGAATCGTTGTGTAGCAAAGAAGGTACTAATCCATGTAATAAAAAATGCAACCAATATAACTCCACCAGCTACATAACCTAATGCAACGTAATCTGTGAGTAATTCTAATGTAGGTATATATTTATCTACATAATAAATTAGAATACCTAATCCACTTATTGCTATAAAAGCTCCTAGTAATCCTAGTTTTATACTTTGCCAAATAAAAGGTTTACGAATAAAACTTTTTGTAGCACCTACCATTTGCATGGTTTTTATATTGAATCGTTTTGAGTAAATCGATAATCGGATAGAACTGTTTATTAAAATAATAGCAACCAACCCGAAAAAACCACTTAATACTAAGAGCCAAAAACTAATACGTTGAATATTTTTGGTAAGTAATTGTACTAACGGTTTGTCGTAACTTACTTCGTCTACAAACTTGTTTTTATCAAAAGATTTTTCAAGCTCACTCATTTTTTCAGGAGTCACAAAATCTGCTTTCAGATAAATGTCTATTCCATTTTTTAAAGGATTATCTCCCAAAAATTGTAAAAAATCTTCACCTAAATCTTTTTTATACTCTTTGGCGGCATCTTCTTTAGAAATATAAACCACCTTATTAACAAATTCTTCTTTTTTAATAGACTCTTTAAGACTTTTAATATTTTTATCAGCAACTTCATCTTTTAAGAAAAGTGTCATAACTACTTTTTCCTTAAAATGATTTGCAACTTTTGTTGATTTTAAAAGAACTAAGCCTAAAACACCAATCATAAAAAGTACAAGTGCAATACTTACTACTACTGATATGTATGAAGATTGTAATCGGCGTTTTTGAAAAGAATCAAAAGAGGTTGTCATTAGTAAATACTGATTTTAAGGCGTTGCAAGATACAAATATTTAATTTTTAAATACTTCCTATTCTTCTATCTCTTGGCATAACTCAATAAGTACACCATTGGTAGTTTTAGGATGTAAAAAAGCTACTAGTTTATTATCGGCTCCTTTTTTAGGAGTTTCATTCAAAACTGTAAAACCTTCACCTTGTAAACGTTTAATTTCTTCTTTTATGTTATCAACAGCAAAAGCAATGTGATGAATTCCTTCTCCTTTTTTTTCTATAAACTTGGCTATAGGGCTGTCAGGTTTCGTAGCTTCTAATAATTCAATTTTATTAGGACCAGATTTAAAAAATGAAGTTTTTACACCTTCGCTAGCAACTTCTTCAATTTTATAATTTGCTTCTCCAAAAAGAGAAGCAAATAATGAGTTAGATTTTTCTAAATCTTTAACGGCGATACCAATATGTTCAATTTTGTTCATAACGTAAAAGTAAAAAATATAGAGAACTATCTATAAACTTTCTATTGCTATTTTTTCAGCCATAATAATAAGTACATCTGATTGATTTATCATTGAAAGTATTTGTGAGCTAATTCCTTTAAGTTGTTCATGATTACAACAAAACCTCCAAACTTGTTCTAGGAATTGCGTAAAATCTTCATTTGTGTCGTATTTAAACTGCTTGGTTTGGTAAATTACTGCTAAAAGTTGCTCTATCAAGGTTGTTGAATTATCTAAAATGGTAGCATAGGGAGTGTATACTTCCCATAAGTCTTGTTGAGCTTCTGTTAATGTTGAAGCTCCTAATTGTAGAGTCTCTTTTTTCTTATTTCTACTATTTGGGATGAATGAACTTAACATGGCTCTTTTAACTGCAAATTTTGATGAATCTGGTAAATTAAGTGCTTTCAATACTTCTTCTGTAGCTAACAACCAATTGCGAATATTTTTAGCGCTTTGTGTATTTTTTTTCTCAATTTGATTCGCTAACTCATGTATTTCGTTCAATTGAGTTTTGAGTTGATTGGTTATTTTTGTAATTGATTTTCTCATAACTATTCTGGTAATAGTTTGGTTTCTCTTACACCATCTTCATTTTCTGAAGTATACCACTCCATGCCTTCTTCATTTAAAGTCATTTTAATCTGAACTATATTTTCAGGTTTGATTTCGTTTAGTTTATGAGCTTCTACAATAACTTTCGTGTTTTTTTGTGTTATTTGTCTACTTTTAATAGATGGTCTTAATTCTGAATTAAGCTTTTTAACTAATACGTCGTAACTCACCTTTTCACTATAAATAGAAATAAACTCTTTAGATAATTGTTGTGAAAACCTTGATAACACAGGGTCAACTTCACCAGTTGCTTTTATGTTTTTTTCAAGTTCATCTGTTCTTTGTGCTATTATTGAGCGAAGCATAGTAGATGTCTTTCTATCAAAAGAAGTAATTTTTGAAGCATCTTTTAAAATTGTATAGGCTTGTGAATTGAAAGCAACATTATCAATAGGTTCGTAATCGGCTTCATAAGTCTCTTCTAATTCTCCAATGGCTACAGGAATGGTTAGTTCAATATTTTGTGCTTTAAAACGAGGAATAGAAAAGTGTTTTAAGAGCTCATGACGTGAAAACTTCTCAGCAATCTCTAAAGATTTCAAATCAGACATTAAACGTGCTTCTGCAATGCTGGTGGCAATTCCACCTAAATATTCATTTAAATTTACCATAATAAAAATTTTAAAAAAGAGGTTGTACGGTTTGGTACGGTACAACCCCGTTATAAATGTTAAGCTACAGCAGCAATACTATCCTCTAACATATTTAAGATTCTACTTAACCCTTCTGGTAACTCGTCGTTTACAGCACGAACTTTTACACCTAGGTTATATGTCTTATCTACCTTAACACCTTGAGATGTGTTTCTTTTGTAAGATGCTGAAGCTTTAAAGTTTACAATTTTGTAATTGATTCCTAATTCTGCACTAGCTGCAAACTCAGATGATACGTTGCTCGTTTCAGTAGAGCTTAAACGAGCATTAAAATCAATGTTTACTTCATCAATACGGATTGATGGAATGGTAAGCATTGTTAGAAATGGTACTTTGATTTCAATTTCACTTTTTATAAACTTTGGATTGTTAGCATCAACAGCCTTGTCAGGATCATAATCAGGATTAGGTACTGATTTTTCATACTGAAAATCAACGTAACGTAAAGAGTCTGGATTGGCAGGGTCATTGCTTTTTTCAAAACCTACTTCTTTAATAAAGTTTACAGTAGCCATCGAAGCTGCTGTTTGTGCTTGTATCGCAGCTTGTAAAGGACCTCCAACATATACATTGAAATCCAAACTGTTTAATTCTGGAACTAAATTTGGCATATTTTTTATTTTGTGTACCTACTCTGTTTATAATTAGGCTTTTCGGTTGTCGCCCAGTATTTCGAAATAACTGATGGCAAAATTGAATGAAATTTAGAGTTTAGTTTTGAGGAGTATCACGGTAAAAACATTGTAATAAACCTAGGTTTTTAAGAAGGTTTTTCTCCTTGTAGGCTTTGAGGAGTAAAAAATAAGATATATTTTAAAAAGAAAGAAAAAAAACAAGAGTCTATGTCATGAAAAAGTAATAGTTAAAACATTTATAGGTATAAGGGGTTTTTCCTGTATTTATGTTGTTAACTGTCTGATTTGTTGTTTGTAGAAGTAAATATTTTAATCTAGTTAAAAAAATGTAAGTATTTTTGAAATATAATAAAATTAGCGAAATTTAAGAATTATGAGAAAAATTTTACAAAGTATTTTAGGGCTTATATGCCCAAAACCACAAGAGCCATCCAAACCAAAAACATTACTCACGTATAAAGAAATCGTATTGATGCTTTCAGAGTATGATGAAACACGTTTAAAAATTTTAACTAATGAGTTAGGTTTTGAAGATACTAGGGTTAATACATTTGGGTTTCAAGAGTTAAAGAACTACTTAGACTATGTAGAAAAGATAGCTAATAAAAAAGGAATTCAATTAAAGGGTATTAGCTTTATTAAAGGTGTTTATAATAAAGAAAACACACATATTGATAGATATGAAGGTTACGAAAACTTACTATATACTCCAACAGCAATTGTTGATGGTGTTGAAGTTGCTATAGATGTTTTAAAGTCAAAAAAAGGGAAAATAGTTACTTTAAAAGAAGTCTTAGAACATAACGGTTATGAGTGGCGTTATGACTCAAGAAAGAAAAAAGAGACACAGAAACATGAAACTAAAACTATGATGATGCGTACTGAAATAACTCTTGAAGATTCAGAAAGTGGAGTAGGGAATAAGACAAAAATAGCACCACCACACGATTAATTTTTAGAATATTTATGATTTCTTATTTCTCATTGGTTATCCAAGTAATTACTCTGATTGTCTCTTTAGTTATGTTAAAGAAGTATAACACGATTTTTTTAATGCTTTTGACTATCTTATGTTTTAGTACAGTGGTTGTAGAGGTGATTGGAGATTATCACGTTAAAAATGGAACATCAAATTTTATATATTATTACGTATTTACATTAGTCGAATGTAGCTTAATTACTTTGATGTACATAAATTTAGCAACAGATAACAAGACAATTAAGATTCATAAGTTATTTTTTCTGTTTTTTTTAATATCATGGCTTATTGTATGGATAAATCGTGATTTTTTCAGATATTGTTTGTTAGTAGAATCAATAGTAATTGGTGTTTATGTTTTACTTTTTTTAAGAAATTTACTGTTATCTGATAAAATTCTTAGTTATAAAAAATCCCTGTCTTTTTGGATTTCAATAGGTTTTATGGTTTTCTATCTTCCATCAATCCCTTTTTTTATAATTCTTGAGTATATGCAAAATAGAAAATTATTTTTTGTATTAGATGTTTTAACAATTTTAATGGGATTACTTATAATTTATGGATTATTATGCAGCAACAAGAAGGAGAGATATTAATTATTTCGACATTAATTATAGTAATTGTTATTGTTTTTTTAATTGTACTGTTTACAATTTTTCAACGCCGTAAAAATAAACTGTTGCAAGAAAGAGATAAAAACAAAAAACGTTATGAACGTGAAATTGCTGAAACTCAGATAGAAATAAGAGAAGAGACTTTAAGAAATATTAGTTGGGAGTTGCATGATAATATAGGTCAACTCCTAACTTTAGCAAAAATACAATTACAACATGCCTCTCCTGACAATATGGGAGAAATCTCAGAAATTATAGCAAAAAGTTTAACAGAAGTAAGAGCCTTATCAAAAATAATTAATCCTGATTTTATTAATAATATAAAATTAAGAAAAGCTTTAGAATTAGAGATTGAACGATTCAATAGATTGAATTATATCGAAGCAAGTTTAAGAGTAATAGGAGAAGAAATAGAAATAAATCAAAAGCATGGAATAGTAATTTTTAGAATCCTTCAAGAGTTTTTTTCTAATACTATAAAGCATTCTAAAGCATCTAAATTAGATGTGTTTTTGAGTTATAAAGAAGATTCAATAGAGGTAAAAGCTCAAGATAATGGAGTAGGCTTTGATATGGAAAGAGCTAGATTTAAAGGCTTAGGATTGCAGAATATAAAAGCAAGAGCAAAACTAATTAATGCGGAAACAAAGTTTATGTCAGAGCCCCAAAAAGGTACAGGTTTAATAATAAATTACTATATTTAAAGAACTTTAGTGTATTTCCCCAACAACTAATAACGAAATATAACCCACAAAAAATTATGAAATACTCAGTTGTTGTTGTAGATGATCATACGTTATTATCACAAGCTATTGAAGGTATGGTAAATACTTTTGATAAATTCAAGGTGCTTTACACTTGCAAAAATGGTAAAGAAGTTGAAGAAAAGTTTTTGGCATCACCTAAAAATATACCAGATTTAGTTTTAGTGGATGTTAATATGCCTGTGATGAACGGTATTGAAACTACAGAGTGGATAGTGAATAACTACCCACAAGTACATGTTATGGCATTGTCTGTAGAGGACGCTGACGGCACTATTTTAAAAATGTTAAAAGCTGGTGCTGTAGGGTACTTGCTAAAAGATACTAAGAAAGAGATTTTAGAGAAAGCGTTGTTAGAAATGATGGACAACGGATTTTATCATACCAGAAACGTTACCACGTTATTGTTAGATTCCGTTTCAGGAAAGAACTCACGAAATAACCTAGCGTTTAAGGATAATGAAATAACTTTTATGAAGCTAGCATGCTCGGAATTAACATACAAAGAGATTGCTGAAAAAATGTTTTTAAGTCCAAAAACTATAGACGGTTATCGAGATAGTCTATTTACAAAGTTAAATGTAAGAAATAGAGTGGGCTTAGTTATGTATGCTATAAAAAATAAAATTTATACTCCGTAATTTTATGCTTAAATTTGCAGCATGGAAGAAACAAATAGACAGCGAAAAATAGCAGGAGTGTTGCAACAGGATTTGGTAGACGTTTTACAACGTGCTGCTCAAGATGGAATGAAGGGAGTGATTATATCGGTTTCTAAAGTTTCGGTTACTGCCGATTTGGGAGTAGCAAAAGTATACTTAAGTGTTTTCCCTTCAGAAAAAAGAGATGAAATTATTGAAGGAGTAAAATCTAATACACCCTTAATTCGTCATGAATTAGCACAACGAACAAAAAATCAATTACGAAGAATGCCAGAATTGTTGTTCTTTGGAGATGATAGTTTGGATTATATTGAGGATATTGATAAGTCTTTAAAAGGAGAAGATGTAGACCCAATAAAAAATCCAGATGTTTTGCCTCGTCGTCAAAAACGTTAATAATTTTTGTTACTTTGGCTAGCTAAATTTATGAATGTTTGAACTTTCCTTTATACATAGCTAAGAGATACTTGTTTTCTAAAACAAGTACTAATGCAATAAATATAATTACAGCAATAGCTGTTTTTGGTGTTGTAGTTGGTACGTTGGCTTTGTTTGTTGTATTATCTGGTTTCTCAGGATTAAAAACGTTTAGTGATTCATTACTTAATGCTTCTGATCCCGATATAAAAATTACCGCATCTAAAGGAAAGACTTTCCTGTACTCTCAAAAAATAGATAGTATTTTACAGCAAAACAAAGAGATAGAAGCTGCATCAAAAGTAGTGGAAGAACGTGTTTTTTTAAAGTATAAAAACAAAGAGCACATAGCTCAAATTAAAGGAGTAGATTCTAATTATCCAAGAATTACTCCGACTGATTCTTTGCTGACAGTAGGTACTTGGATTGACGAAGAGTATAAAAATACGGCGGTAGTTGGGTATGGAATATCGTATAAACTATCACTGGGTATTTTTAATTTTGGGGAAGCACTTCAAATTTTAGTGCCTAAACCAGGAAAAGGATTTATCAATGCTAATAATGCTTTTCGATCTGTTTCTACACAAATAGTAGGAGTATATACAGGTGCGGAAGAATTTCAGAACAAATATGTGTTTACTGAAACTTCACTTGCTCAAGAATTGTTAGGATACGACGATAATCAAATTACGGGTGTTGAACTTCGCTTAAAAGAAGGGGTAAATCTTGATACATTCCAAAATAACTTACAAAATGTTTTAGGAGATGAATTAAAAGTGCAAACCCGCGCACAGTTAAATACGTTATATTATAAAGTGATTAATACCGAAAACTTCATTTCGTATTTAATCTTTACGTTAATTGTTGCTATAGCTTTGTTTAATGTGATAGGGTCAATTATCATGATGATTATCGATAAACGTCAAAACCTAAAAACGCTGTTTAATTTAGGAAGTAGTATAAAAGATATAAAAAAGATATTCGTACTGCAAGGTTTCTTGCTAACACTTGTAGGAATGACAATAGGAATTGCTTTAGGTGTTATCATTGTAATCATACAACAACGTTTTGAGCTGTTAATGATTACGCAAAATTTAGCATACCCAGTAGAGTTTAAGTGGTTAAACTTAGTGGTAGTAGTTGTTACAATTTCAGCTTTAGGATATTTAGCAGCAAAAATTGCAAGTTCAAGGATTTCAAAAAGTTTTATTGAACGATAAGTTTTTATTTACCCTATTTCAGGAATCGTTGCATTTCCAAACTTAGCTTGTACTTCGTCAAAAGCTGCAAAAACATCTTTAGGATCGTCAGAAGTAACCATTTTCATTCTGTGTTCTTTAAAATGTGGAATTCCCTTAAAATAGTTTGTATAGTGTCTTCTTGTTTCTACAACACCTAAATGTTCACCTTTCCAGTCAATAGACATTTCTAAATGACGACGAGCCATGTCAACACGTTCAGAAATTGTTGGTTTAGATAAATGTTCGCCAGTTTTAAAATAATGTTTTACCTCATTAAAAAACCAAGGGTATCCAATAGAAGCACGACCAATCATACAACCATCTAATCCGTATATGTCACGCATTTCCATGGCTTTTTCAGGAGAATCAACATCCCCATTTCCAAACACAGGAATATGCATTCTTGGGTTGTTCTTTACTTCAGCAATTGGAGCCCAGTCAGCATTACCCTTGTACATTTGAGCACGCGTACGCCCATGAATAGAGATTGCTTTACAACCAACATCTTGCAAACGTTCGGCAACTTCAACAATTCGAATAGAATCATGGTCCCAACCCAAACGAGTTTTTACAGTAATAGGCAAGTTGGTGTGTTTAACCATGGCTTCGGTAAGTTTTACCATCAAGTCAATATCCTTTAAAATTCCAGCCCCAGCTCCTTTAGAAACTACTTTTTTTACTGGGCAACCGAAATTGATATCAATAATATCTGGATTCGTTTTTTCAACAATCTCAACCGAACGTAACATAGAATCTAAATTTGCGCCAAAAATTTGAATCCCCACAGGGCGCTCCTTTTCGTAAATATCTAGCTTCATTACACTCTTTGCTGCATCGCGAATCAATCCTTCCGAAGAAATAAATTCAGTATACACCACATCAGCACCGTTTTCTTTGCATAAAGCTCTAAACGGTGGATCACTCACATCTTCCATTGGCGCTAATAACAGCGGGAAATCAGGAAGTTCTATGTTACCTATTTTTATCATGCTGCAAAGTTACTTTTTTTTAAGTAATTATGTATATTTCGCTTTTTAACTCACAAACTTTTTTATTGAAACTTCCTTTTGAGCCTATTTTGTTCGGTTACACGATTAATATTCATCTTGTTTTAGAATATTTAGCATTTTTTTTAGCTTTTCGTTATTATGTTTTCTTGCGTAAGAAAAAAGAAGACGATATTTCTTCTCAGAATAGGTTGTCAATTATTTTAGGAGCTGCAGCTGGAGCTTTAATTGGTTCTCGATTGGTGGGAGTGTTAGAAAATCCTTTAGTCTCTTTTTCTACAGAAAACATAATTCAAATTTTGAATACAAAAACAATTATGGGAGGCTTGTTTGGTGGCTTGTTAGGTGTTGAAATTGCGAAAAAAATAATAGGAGAAACAAAATCGTCGGGTGATTTGTTTGTGCTCCCAATAATTGTAGGAATTTTTATAGGAAGGATAGGATGTTTTCTTTCTGGAATTAATGAATTTACTTATGGAAGAGAAACTGCTTCTTTCTTAGGTATGGATTTAGGGGATGGAGTATTAAGGCACCCAGTTGCATTATATGAGCTTGTGTTTTTAGTAGGGTTATTCATCAGTTTAAAATACCTAAAGAAAGAATACATTTTACAATCAGGAGAACTTTTTAAGTTTTTTATGTTAGCTTATTTTGGTTTTCGCTTTTGTATAGAGTTTTTAAAACCCAATACTTTTTTAATTTTTGGTTTAAGTACTATTCAAATACTATGTATAGTTTGTTATGTATATTACACAAAATTTATAATTCTAAAAATAAAAAATGCCAGAAAGAAAATATAACTACTACGATTTTACATTGAGTTTATGTCCTGAATGTTTAAAAAGAGTAGATGCCAAAATTGTATTTGAAGACGACAAGGTTTATATGCTTAAGCGTTGTAGAGAACATGGAAGTTCAAAAGTGTTAATAGCAGATGATATTGAATATTATAAAAATATCAGAAACTATAACAAACCTAGTGAAATGCCCTATACGTTTAATACAAAAACAGATTATGGATGTCCTTATGATTGCGGATTATGTCCAGATCATGAACAGCATTCATGTTTAACCGTTGTTGAGGTTACCGATAGATGTAATTTAACTTGCCCTACTTGTTATGCAGGTTCATCACCTACGTATGGACGCCATCGAACACTAGAAGAAGTAAAAGCGATGTTAGATGCTGTGGTGAAAAATGAAAAAGAACCTGATGTAGTACAAATCAGTGGAGGAGAGCCAACGATACACCCTCAATTTTGGGAAATTTTAGACTATGCAAAATCACTTCCTATCCGACATTTAATGTTGAATACTAACGGGATTAAAATAGCGAAAGACGTTGCTTTTGCTGAACGATTGAAAACCTATACACCCGATTTTGAAATTTACTTACAGTTTGATTCCTTTGAAGATAGTGTGTTGAGAGAGTTGAGAGGAGCAGACTTGAATGAAATTCGCAGACAAGCAATCGAAAACTTGAATAAGTTAAATCTATCAACAACTTTAGTAGTTACGCTTCAAAAAGGATTAAATGATCACGAAATAGGTAAAGTAATTGATTATGCCTTGCAGCAAAAGTGTGTGAGAGGGGTTACGTTTCAACCAACACAAATAGCTGGAAGGTTAGAAGGCTTTAATCCAGAAACGGATAGAATGACGCTTACTGAAGTTAGAAGAAAAATAATGGAACAAACAGATGTTTTCAACGCTGACGATTTAATTCCAGTACCTTGTAATCCTGATGCTTTGGTAATGGGATATGCTCTAAAATTGGGAGGAGAAGTGTTTCCGTTAACTAGGTATATTAATCCCAATGATTTGTTAGATAACAGTAAAAACACCATTATTTATGAGCAAGATGAAGCGCTACACGGAAAAATGATAGAGTTATTTAGTACGGGGAATTCTGTTGAAGTGGCAGAAGAAAATTTAAAATCAATCATGTGTTGTTTACCAAATATTGATGCACCAGAGCTAGGGTACGATAATTTATTTAGAGTTATAATTATGCAGTTTATTGATGCTTATAATTTTGATGTACGAGCGGTAAAAAAATCATGCGTGCATATAGTAGACAAAGACAATAAAATTATTCCTTTTGAGACAATGAATCTCTTTTATAGAGATGATAAAAAAGAATATTTAGAAAAGTTAAGACAAGAAATATAAGAAAAAGGATATGGTATTTTTAGAAGTAGGCGATCTTTCAGGTTTATTCGTAATTATAGGTTTAATTATGTTTGGTCCACCCGTGTTACTAGCTGTTATTGGAGCAGCTATTAGAAAAAAAAGTAAAACAGCTTCAAAAATATTTTATATACTAGCTGTTTTGTATCTGATAATCGGATTAGGTATATGTGGTAGTATGCTTACCTAAATAAGAGTATAATTTTCGCTATTTATTTTGTTTGTAGTAGCCTGCAAATAAAGTATCTTTGCAAATTACAAGTAGTTAGAATTACGACGAATGAATCCATTCTAGATATTGAGCTAATAAAAGTTTATGTTACATGTTTAGAAATGGCTTGAGAAACTTTACATTGAATGAAGAACATTAGAAATTTTTGCATAATTGCACATATTGATCATGGTAAAAGTACCCTTGCAGATAGATTATTAGATTATACAGGGTCGGTTACTGAGCGTGAAAAACAAAATCAGTTACTTGATAACATGGATTTAGAACGTGAACGTGGAATTACCATTAAATCACACGCTATTCAGATGGATTATGTTTATGAAGGTGAAGATTATATATTAAACCTAATTGACACTCCAGGTCACGTAGATTTTTCTTATGAAGTTTCTCGTTCTATTGCAGCATGTGAAGGAGCATTGCTAATTGTAGATGCGGCACAAAGTATACAAGCACAAACTATTTCTAACTTATACCTAGCGTTAGAAAATGATTTGGAAATTATTCCAGTATTAAATAAAGTAGATTTACCTTCAGCAAACCCAGAGGAAGTAACAGATGATATTGTTGATTTATTAGGGTGTGAGCCAGAAGATGTAATTCACGCAAGTGGAAAAACAGGTTTTGGAGTAGATAATATTTTAAAGGCAATTATTGAAAAAATTCCTGCACCGAGTGGAAATCCCGATGCACCTTTAAAAGCATTGATTTTCGATTCAGTATACAATTCGTATCGTGGAATTGAAACCTACTTTAGAGTAATTGATGGTTCTATTAAAAAGAATCAACAAATAAAGTTCATGGCTACAGGTAGACAGTATGGAGCCGATGAGGTAGGAACTTTAAAACTAAGCCAAGTTGTAAAAAACGAAATTAAAACAGGTGATGTAGGGTATTTAATTACAGGAATTAAAGCAGCGAAGGAAGTAAAAGTAGGAGATACTATTACCGATTTTGCCAATCCAACTACTGATAGAATTGAAGGATTTGAAGATGTAAAACCAATGGTATTCGCAGGAATTTACCCTGTAGATACTGAAGATTACGAGGAACTACGTGCTTCAATGGAAAAGCTACAATTAAATGATGCTTCCTTAGTTTTTCAACCAGAAAGTTCAGCAGCACTTGGTTTTGGTTTCCGATGTGGATTCTTAGGAATGTTACACATGGAAATTATTCAAGAGCGTCTAGAACGTGAATTTAATATGACGGTAATTACTACGGTTCCTAACGTAAGTTACCATGCATTCACGAAGAAAAATCCTGATGAGGTTATTATAGTGAATAACCCATCAGATTTACCAGATCCATCAAAGTTAGATAGGGTAGAAGAACCATTTATCAAAGCTTCAATTATTACAAAGGCCGATTTTGTAGGACAAGTAATGTCGCTTTGTATTGAAAAACGCGGACAAATTGTAAATCAAACTTATTTAACTCCAGAGCGAGTGGAGTTAATTTTTGATATGCCGTTGGCAGAAATCGTTTTTGATTTTTACGATAGATTAAAAACAGTATCTAAAGGATATGCGTCGTTCGATTATCATCCAATAGGAATGCAAAAGTCAAAGTTAGTTCGTGTAGATATGTTACTTAATGGACAAATAGTTGATGCGCTTTCAGCTCTATTACACGATAGTAATGCGTATTCAATAGGAAAACGTATTTGTGAAAAGTTAAAAGAACTGATTCCAAGACAACAATTTGATATTCCTATTCAAGCAGCAATTGGAGCAAAAATTATTGCTCGTGAAACTGTAAAAGCTTTACGTAAAGATGTAACTGCAAAATGTTATGGAGGAGATATTTCTCGTAAACGTAAATTATTAGAGAAGCAGAAAAAAGGTAAAAAACGTATGCGTCAAGTAGGAAATGTAGAAATTCCACAGCAAGCGTTTATGGCAGTGTTGAAGTTGAATGACTAGTTTTTTTGAAATTAGAATAGATAAACAAGAACATATAAAAACCCCGTTTTGATTTCATCAAAACGGGGTTTTTATATTAGATTATCAAATTTCCAAATTGTTACATTGAATTTTAATCCCTATTTCCTAAAACTTGCAAAGCCCAATACAATAGCATTGCTAAAGAACCTAGAGCAGCTACTAAATACGTTCTTGCAGCCCATTTTAAAGCGTCTTTAGATCCAGCTAGTTCCTCACGAGTAACCATATTTTTATTTTCTAACCAAGCTAAGGCTCTATTACTCGCATCATACTCAACAGGTAAGGTAACAAAGCTAAAAACAGTACCTAAAGCCATAAATGCTAAACCAGCTAAAGCAATATAAAAACCAATACCTGTACTACCAGAAGCAGCACCAAAAGCAATACCACCAATTACCATCCATTGAGAAAAACGAGAAGTGATACTTACCATAGGTACTAGTTTAGATCGCATTTGTAAATATTGATAAGCTCTAGCATGCTGTACAGCATGCCCTACCTCGTGAGCAGCAACAGCAGCTGCGGCAGCATTTCGTTGGTTGTACACAGCTTCACTCAAGTTTACAGTTTTGTTTTGCGGGTTGTAATGATCGGTTAACATACCTGGTGTAGAAATTACCTGAACATCGTAAATACCGTGATCAGCTAGCATTTTTTGTGCAATTTCAGCACCACTCATCCCGTTTCGTAAATGAACTTGAGAGTATTTTTTAAACTTTCTTTTTAACGTATTACTCACTAACCAACTGAAAAGAGATATAATACCAATTAGAATATAAAATCCTATCATAATCTATATAGTTTTAAAATTTTGTATCATTTTTGTTGGTTAAATTTACAACATAAATTATTCCAAATTATTAACGGTATAAAAAAATGTCAAAATGGCAAATCAACCTAAAATTTTAATAGTTTACACAGGCGGAACTATTGGTATGGTTAAAGACTATAATACGGGAGCGTTAAAAGCATTTGATTTTAGTCAAATCTCAAGTAAAATTCCAGAATTACAGCAGCTTAATTGCGAAATTAATACAATATCGTTTGATGAACCAATTGATTCATCAAACATGAGTGTACATTATTATATACAAATAGCAGATATAATCTCCGATAATTATGACAAGTTTGACGGATTTGTAGTGCTAACGGGCTCAGACACCATGTCGTATACATCGTCTACAATAAGCTTTATGTTTGAAAATTTACAAAAGCCTGTGATTTTTACGGGATCACAATTGCCTATTGGAGATTTACGTACAGATGCTAAAGAAAATTTAATTACATCTATACAAGTAGCATCAGCCTATGAAAATGGCAAACCAGTAATTCAAGAAGTAGGATTATATTTTGAATATAAATTATATAGAGCAAACAGAACTACAAAAATAAATGCTGAACAATTCGAAGCATTTGCTTCTATGAACTATCCCCCTTTAGCAGAAAGTGGTGTGCATTTAAACTTTAATTATCCATTATTACTTAAACCTAAAGAAAATCAAAGTGATTTAGTAGTAAGAAAGAACCTTGATAATCACGTGGCTATTTTAAAGTTATTTCCAGGTATTACAGAATCTGTAGTGAGAAGTTTTATGAATATCCCAGATTTAAAAGGTATTATTTTAGAAACTTACGGATCAGGAAATGCACCAACCGAAAAATGGTTTGTTGATTTATTAGAGGAATCGGTTAGCAAAGGAATTTACATAGTTAACGTAACTCAATGTAAAGGAGGAAGTGTAATTTTAGGACATTATGAAACAAGTTCAGAATTAAAACGCATTGGTATTGTTGATGGTAAGGATATTACAACAGAAACAGCCATTGCAAAAATGATGTATTTGTTAGGAGAAAAGCTTTCAAAAGAAGATTTTACGCATTATTTTCAAACACCCCTAAGGGGAGAAATGGCATAGTTTGTAAATAAATCGTTAATTTTGTGCTTGTAACTGCTTGAAATAGTATAGAAAAGAGTTAAAAAAGGAGTGATTAATAGAAATCCTAGAGATTTTTTTTAATGTACCAACATTTTTTTGTTACTTGCCACTCTGTAAAATTAAAAGCGTAATAAGTACAAGTAAAGAATTACTTATTTGTAAAAAATTAAGTTTTTCATGGTAAAATTTGTATTTTTAACCCGTTAACTATTTAAAATTAATTATAACAAAATGAAAAAAGTAGTAAATATCCTAACTATTGCAGGATTTATGTTTTTAGGAGCTATTCAGTCAACTTATGCTCAAGACGCAGCAGCGGCAGAAGGATCAGAAACTTTTCACCAAATCTTAAAAAGATACTTTATTGATGGTGGGCCTGGTTTTATGGGAATTGTATTAGTAGCCTTAATTTTAGGTTTAGCCATTGCAATTGAAAGAATTATTTATTTAAACATGGCTACAACTAATACTAAAAAATTAGTAGCTAGCGTTGACGAAGCATTAAGTTCAGGTGGTGTAGAAGCTGCTAAAGAAGTTTGTAGAAATACAAAAGGTCCTGTTGCCTCTATCTTTTACCAAGGTTTAGAAAGAGCAGATGAAGGATTAGAAGCTGCTGAAAAAGCTGTTGTAGGATACGGTGGTGTACAAATGGGCTTATTAGAAAAGAACATTTCATGGATTTCGTTATTTATTGCGTTAGCACCAATGTTAGGATTTATGGGGACTGTAATTGGTATGATCGGAGCATTTGATTCGATTGCTGTAGCTAACGATATTTCTCCTGCAGTAGTAGCAACTGGTATTAAAGTAGCACTTTTAACTACAGTATTTGGATTAATAGTAGCAATTATCTTACAAATTTTTTATAACTACATTATCTCTAAGGTAGATAGTATTGTTAATAATATGGAAGATGCATCTATTTCTTTAATCGACTTACTAGCTAAGTATAAAAAATAATTAAAGAATGAAGAACAGTAAATTAATAACAATAATAGTAGCATTGATTTCTCTAGTAGGGATAGTCTTGTTTATTATGACAATGGGAGCTGATGAAGAGGATCCAATTGCTTTATCAAAGGCAGTTTCTCCGTTAGTAACTTATTCGCTGATATTACTAATATTAACAGCAGGAGTTACAGTTTTAGCTTCAATTTTGAGTTTATTTAAGAATCCAGAAGCTTTGAAGAAGTCATTACTTGGCTTATTAGCGATGGGAGTGTTATTAGTAATTTCTTATATGCTTGCTAGTGATAGCCAAGTTTTAGGGGCTACTAAAGAGGTTGTAGCTGAAGCAGGTAGTAGTGTTTCTAAATACACAAGTACAGGTATTTGGCTAAGTATTATATTAATAGTAATCGCAGGAGGTTTCTTTGTTTGGGATTTATTAAAAGGAATAGTTAAATCATAAGTTAATATGGCAAGAAGAGAAAACCCAGAAATTAATGCAGGTTCGATGGCAGATATTGCCTTCTTGCTACTTATCTTTTTCCTTGTAACAACTACAATGGATGTTGATTCAGGTATCCCAAAAAAGTTAGCTGAAAAAACTGATGTAGAGCCACCAATTATTAAAGAGAAAAATATTTTTCAAGTTAGTATCAACCGTAATAATCAACTTTTAGTTGAAGAAGAAATTATGGAGTTGAAAGACTTAAAAGATGCAGCAATCAAATTTATAGATAATGGTGGAGGTATTGGTAATCCAATGCCAGGAAAAGAAGCAGGAGCTGCTTGTGATTACTGTAAAGGTGAAAAAGACCCTGAGTCGTCAGATCATCCAAACAAAGCAGTAATTTCTGTTGAAAGCGATAGAGGTACTGAATTCGGTACGTATGTAGCTGTACAGAATGAGTTATTAAGGGCTTATACAGAGTTGCGTGATAGATTGTGCCAAGAGAAATATGGTATGAGCTTTACTGAGTTAGAACAAGCTTTTAAAGACAGCGCAAGAAAAGATGAGTCATTAAGAAAGAAAGTTGAAGATATTAAAGCGAGTTATCCTCAAATTATATCTGATTCTGAACCAACAAACGTTCAATAATAGTAAAACAATAGAATATGTCTAAATTTAAAAAGAAGAAAAAAGGATTGCCAGCATTATCCACGGCATCTTTACCAGATATTGTTTTCATGTTATTATTCTTCTTCATGGTAACTACTACCATGAGAGAAACAGATTTGCAAATAGATTCACCTCGTTTACCAAGTGCCAGTGAGGTAAAGAAGCTTGAGCGTAAAAGTTTGGTGAGTACAATTTATGTTGGTAAAGCTAAAGACCCAAAGTATGGAACAGGGTACAATAGAATACAGTTAAATGATAAAATAGCGACTCCAGATGAAGTTCCTTCTTTTATCTATCTTGAAAGAGATAATGTTTCTGAAGCAGAAGTACCTTTTATGACAACTTCTATAAAAGCAGATAGAGAATCGAGTGTAGGTACATTAGCTGACATTCGTGAGAAATTAAGAGATGTTAACGCTCTTAAATTAAGTTTATCTACTCACAAGGGAGATGTTATTAAGAAGTAATTACTTTTAAATAAAACAAAAAGAGCAATCTATTGATTGCTCTTTTTTTATACAAAAAAAGTATCTTTATCGTTAGTTAATTATCTATGAAGTATATAGTAAGTTTTTTCGTGTTTTTTCTGTCATTAACTACTTTTTGCCAGAAAGATTCTTTACAGTTAGGAGATAAGTATTGGGAAGATCAGTTATACATTGATATAACATATAACTTATTACAAGATCAACCAGATGGAATCGGGAAGACTGGTTTCTCTTATGGTCTAGGTGTCGGTTACATGAAGGATATACCCTTTAATATAAATGGTAGAACAGCAATCGCTATAGGTTTAGGGTATAATTATGACTCATTCAGTCATGGGTTAAAAGTGCTAGAAGGAAATGTAAAAGAGTATGAAACTGACCCTGACATTTCATCCAACAAAATAAAACTTCACAATTTAGAAATGCCTATTCAGTTTAGATGGCGATCTTCAGATGCAAATACGTATTCATTTTGGCGTTTTTATGCGGGTTTTAAAGTCTCTTATAACATAAGTAATAGTTTTCGATACGATTCACCAACAGGAAGAGTTAGTTTTTCAAATGTTGAAAAATACAATAAATGGCAAGCAGGATTAACTTTGTCTGCAGGTTATGGTACATTTAATTTCCATGTATATTACGGATTGTCACCTATGTTTAAAAATGTAACTCTGAATGGAAAATCAATAGATAGTAAAATAGTTAAATTAGGCCTAAGCTTTTATTTACTATAATACACAATAGGCAATAAAAGGACTTAATAAGCCAATAAAAAAACCTAAGTATACTTCTCTTACCTTATGAGCTTTTAAATGTAATCTTGAGCTTGCAAGAAGGCCAGCTAAAAAAATAAATGATATAATTATAGGGAGTACATAAACAGCTTGTATTTGTTGAAACAATAAGAAATATCCAACAGCAACTCCCATAGACAACAAATGGAGGCTTCCTTTAATTTTAAAAGGAAATAGCAAGTAAATAAAGCCTAAACCAAATACAGTTCCGTAAAAGAGGTAGCTAACGTCTTTTAAAATACTCATACTAGCAAACATTTTTCCTAGAATTAAAAATAAAGTCATCATAAAGAAAATTGGAAATTTTCGTTCGTTTATACTATGTACGCGAAAAGATTTTATATGACCAATAGACTTTAAGAAAACTAGCAGAAGCATAGGTATAATGTATGTAGCTACAAATACTATTGCCAATATAGTATATTGTTGTTGTTTATTTAAGCTTATTGGAGAAAGTAGGAAATACAATATAACTCCTATAGTAGGCATTACAATAGGGTGAAGAATGGTTGATATGAATTTATGCCATCGCATTAAATTTCTTTGCGTAACCTCGCGACAGGAATGTCTAATTGTTCACGATATTTAGCAACTGTTCTTCTAGCGATGGGGTATCCTTTTTCTTTTAAAATTTTAGATAATTTCTCATCGGTAAGGGGCTTTCGTTTGTCTTCCTCTGTAATTACAGTTTCTAAAATTTTCTTAATTTCTCTAGTTGAAACATCTTCTCCTTGGTCGTTCTTCATTGATTCAGAAAAGAATTCCTTAATCAATTTTGTACCGTAAGGTGTAGAAACATACTTACTACTAGCAACACGAGAAACAGTTGAGACGTCCATGCCAATTTCATCAGCAATATCTTTTAAAATCATAGGTTTTAACTTACGCTCATCACCTGTTAAAAAATATGCTGACTGACGATGCATAATCGCATTCATTGTTACTAAAAGGGTCTGCTGACGTTGTTTTATAGCATCAATAAACCATTTTGCAGCATCTAATTTTTGCTTTATAAAGAGTACAGCATCTTTTTGAGATTTAGTTTTCTCTTTAGAATCTTGATACCCTTTTAACATATTGTTGTATTCTCTAGAAACATGCAATTCTGGAGCGTTACGAGCATTTAAAGTTAAATCTAAGTTCCCATCAATAATTTTAATTGAAAAATCAGGAACTATTTGCTCTGCTATTTTATTATTTCCAGCGTAAGAACTTCCAGGTTTTGGGTTTAGTTTGCTTATTTCGCTAATAATCTCCTTTAATTGTTCTTCAGAAATATTGAATTTTTCTAAAAGCTTCTTGTAGTGCTTTTTAACAAAATGATCAAAAGCTTCTTCTAAAATTCTTATCGCTAATGCTCTGCTTTCATTTTCAGATTTAGCTTTTAATTGAATGATTAAACATTCTTTTAAATTTAAAGCACCTACACCAGTAGGGTCTAATTTTTGAACAACATTTACCAAAACATTATGTACTTTTTCCTCAGTAGTAAAAACATTTTGGGTAAAAGCTAAGTCGTCAACTAGATCTATAATATCTCTACGTATATAACCGCTATCATCAATACTACCCACTAAAAATTCGGCAATGGCCCTTTCTTCTTCATCAATTCTAAATGTATTTAATTGATTTTTTAAAGATTGATGAAAGCTAGTACCTGCTGCATAAGGAATTTGCTTGTCTTCATCATCTGAAGAATAGTTGTTAGTTTGCGTTTTATAACTAGGGTATTCATCATCACTTAAATACTCATCAATGTTTATATCTTCAGCATCTATTTTTTCATTACCCGAATCGTCATAATCAACATCATTGGCTAAGCTATCCTCAAAATTTTCAGGCTCGTCTTTACCAGTATCTAATGCGGGATTTTCTTCAATTTCTTGTTTCAAACGTTCTTCAAAAGCTTGCGTAGGCAATTGAATTAACTTCATCAACTGTATTTGTTGTGGAGATAATTTTTGAAGTAATTTTTGATGTAAACTTTGTTTTAGCATATATACAAAGATATGAAATAGGACAAAAAAAATCGCCATTCGTAAAGGAATGACGATTGATATTTATAAGTTTTATGATTTTTTTAAAACTCAGCGTTTTGAGGTGTTCTTGGAAAAGGAATAACGTCACGAATATTGCTCATTCCAGTTGCAAATAAAACTAAACGTTCAAAACCTAAACCAAATCCAGAGTGTACAGCTGTACCAAATTTACGAGTGTCTAAGTACCACCATAATTCTTCTTCAGGAATATTTAGTTCAGCCATTTTTTCTTTTAAAACGTCTAAGCGTTCTTCTCTTTCAGAACCTCCTACCATTTCTCCAATTCCAGGGAATAAAACATCCATAGCACGTACTGTTTTACCATCTTCATTTAAACGCATGTAAAATGCTTTTATATTTGCTGGATAATCGAATAAAATTACAGGGCATTTAAAGTGTTTTTCTACTAAATAACGCTCGTGTTCTGATTGTAAATCAACACCCCACTCGTTAACAGGAAATTGAAATTTCTTCTTCTTGTTAGGCTTGGAATTTCTTAAAATATCTATTGCTTCTGTATAGCTTACACGCTTAAAGTTATTGTCTACAACAAATTTTAATTTTTCTATTAAGCCCATTTTACTACGTTGCGCTTGAGGTTTCGTTTTTTCCTCTTGCGCTAAGCGATTGTCTAAGAAAGCCAAATCATCTTTACAGTTGTCTAATACATATTGTAATACATATTTAATAAAGTCTTCAGAAAGATCCATGTTAGCATCTAAATCGTTAAAAGCCACCTCTGGTTCAATCATCCAAAATTCTGCTAAATGACGTGTAGTATTAGAATTCTCAGCTCTAAAAGTAGGCCCGAAAGTATATATTTTACCTAATGCCATCGCATAGGTTTCACCTTCTAATTGACCAGAAACTGTTAGGTTAGTTTCTTTTCCAAAGAAATCTTTAGAATAATCAATTTTACCTTCTTCGTTTACAGGAGCTTTGTTTGCTTCAAACTGAGTTACTTTAAACATTTCTCCAGCGCCTTCAGCATCAGAACCTGTAATAATTGGAGTATTTACATAGTAAAACCCGTTTTGTTGGAAGTACTGATGTACTGCAAATGATAATGCAGAACGTAAACGCATTACAGCACTAAAAGTGTTAGTTCTTACGCGTAAATGAGCATTTTCACGTAAAAACTCTAAACTGTGTTTTTTGGGCTGAATTGGATATTCATCAGGATTTGAATCTCCTAAGATTTCCAAATTGTTTACCTGAATTTCTACTGTTTGTCCTTTACCTTGACTTTCAACCAAAGTACCTTGAATGCTTACAGCTGCTCCAGTATTTATTCTTTTTAATAAAGTTTCGTCGGTATTTTCAAAATCTACAACACACTGAATATTATTAATAGTAGAACCATCATTTAAAGCAATAAAACGATTGCTTCTAAAAGTTCTTACCCACCCTTTTACGTGTACTTCTTGTAAAAATTTGTCAGATTGTAATAAATCTTTAACGCTACTTCTTTTCATGTCTTTATGTCTTCAATAAAATCAAGCAAAGATACTTTTTTGCTGTTAATTAGCAACAAAGAGACCCAAGAATAAAGAGTTAACTTTTATAAGTTAGCTTTAATAAAAAAACAACCATATTTATTTAAAATGGTTGTTTTTGAATATTTACTTGTCTTCTTTTGGAGGTAGTATTTTAAATTTAGTTTCTTTTAAAACTTTCTTATTAGCTATTCTTTTCTCAAAAGAAAGTAGAAGAGAAGGTAATAATAGTAAGTTTGAAACCATAGCTAATAATAATGTAATTGAAACTAGACCTCCTAATGCAATAGTACCTCCAAAACTTGAAATAGTAAATACTAAAAAACCGAAGAAAAGGACTATTGAAGTATAGAACATACTTACTCCAGTTTCTCTTAATGCTGAATAAACAGCAGGTTTTATTTTCCAGTTATTGGCCAGCAGCTCTTGTCTATATTTAGCTAAGAAGTGAATAGTATCATCTACTGAAATACCGAAAGCAATACTAAAAACTAAAATTGTTGAAGGTTTAATAGGTATATCAAAGAATCCCATCAATCCACCAGTAATTAATAAAGGAAGCATGTTAGGAATTAATGATATTAATATCATTTGAGGTGAACGGAACATCCACGCCATAAAAATAGATATTAATATAATAGCTAATGATAGTGAAATAACTAAGTTTTTAATTAAATAGTTGGTTCCTTTTAAAAACACTAATGCTTTCCCTGTTAATGAAACATCAAATTTTTCATCAGGAAATTGCTTATTGATTACAGCTTGTAGTCGTTCTTGGATAATATCCATTTTATCAGTACCAATATCTTTCATAAAAGTGGTAATACGTGCATAACGACCAGTATTATCCACAAAATTTTTTAGCATTCCAGAGTTACTATCTGAGTTTTTAGTGTACGAAAAAATGTAGCTTTTTTCTTGACTTGTTGGAAGTTGATAGTATTTAGGATTTCCGTTATAGTAGGCTTGCTTAGAGTATTTTACAAGATTGGTTATAGATATAGGCTTGGATAATTCAGGGAAAGTTTCAATAGTTTCATTGAGTTTTTCCATCTTTTTTAAAGTAGAAAGCTTCATAACACCTTTTTCTCTCTTGGTGTCAATTAAAATTTCTAGAGGCATAATTCCCCCAAACTCATATTCAAAAAACTTAATGTCTTTATAAAACTGTTTTCCTTTAGGCATATCTTCAATCAAACTACCTGATACACGAATCATGTAAAGGCCAATCATACTTAAAATTATTATGGAAACAGTAGTGATATAAATGGCAATTCGTTGTTTTTTTACCATACGTTCCATCCAAGAAACAACATTTCCCATCCATTTTTTTTCTAAATGGTTCAAATGTTTCTGCTCTGGAAGAGGCATAAAACTATATATAATTGGAATGATTAATAATGCTAGAATAAAAATACTGATGATGTTTACAGAGGCTAAAACACCAAACTCTCGCATTAGTCTACTTTTAACAAATATAAAAGTGGCAAAACCAGAAGCGGTAGTAATATTGGTCATTAATGTAGCATTTCCAACTTTTGAAATTACACGTTGTAAAGATTTAGCCTGATTTCCGTGTTTTTTTACTTCTTGTTGATATTTATTAATTAGAAAAACTGCATTGGGTACACCAATTACAATAATTAATGGTGGAATTAGAGCAGATAATACTGTAATCTCATAGCGGAATAATCCCATAAACCCAAAAGCCCATGTTACTCCAATGCTAACTACAAGTAGTGTAATAAAAGTGGCTCTAAATGAACGAAAAAAGAAGAAAAAGATAATGGCTGTTATTAATAATGCACCAATTACAAAAATTCCCATTTCGTCAGTTATATTCTGAGAGTTTAAGGTTCTAATGTAGGGCATACCAGAAACACGAACATCAATATTATGATCTTTTTCAAAAGAGTTTATAGTTGGAATTAGAATGTCGAACACAAAATCTCTACGAATAGGGGTGTTTACAATATCTTTGTTTAAATAAATTGCTGTTTGTAAAGTGCCTTTATCGTTGTATAATAGGTTGTTATAAAAAGGTAGCTTCTCAAAAAGTTGTTTTTTTATATTTTTTATTTCTTCATCAGTCGAAGGAGCTTGTTCAAAAAGTGGTTCAACAACAAATTTTCTTTGTTTTCTATCTGCTTTTAACTGCTGAACATCAGCAATAGAAACAGTAAAATCCACTTGTGTTAAACTATCTAAATCTTTAACAAGTTTATTCCAAGCATTGAATTTTTGAGGAGTAAATATTGTAGAATCTTTTACTCCTAATATAATGAGGTTGCCTTCTTCTCCAAAAATTTCTAAAAACTTATTGTATTCTATATTAACCTCATGGTCTGTAGGAAGTAAATTGGCTTCTGTATAGGAGAAGCGCATATGTTTCATTTGAGTGACTAAAAGCCCTGTAATTATAGCAATAGTAATTAAAACTAAGTAACGATTTCGCAATAAGAAGCCTGCGATTTTAGTCCAAAAAGTCATCCAAAAAAAATTTCAGCAAAGTTATGCTAAATGAATTAATAAAACGAAAAAAAGAGCATCATATGATGCTCTTTTTTAACTATTTCTTAAAAGAAATTATACAGTCATAATTTCTTTTTCTTTAACAGTATACTTTTCGTCGATTATTTTTACGTAATCGTCAGTTAATTTCTGAACATCAGCTTCAGCATTTTTCTTCATATCGTCAGAAATATCAACTTTTTTAATTTCATTGTTTGCGTCTTTACGAGCATTACGAACACCTACTTTAGCGTGTTCAGCCTCTGCTTTTGCTTGTTTAGCTAATCCTTTACGACGCTCTTCTGTTAATGGTGGAACATTAATTATAATATTTTCTCCATTATTCATTGGGTTAAAACCGATGTTAGCAAGCATTATTGCTTTTTCGATTTCTTGTAACATGTTTTTTTCCCATGGTTGAACTGATATGGTTCTAGCATCAGGAGTGTTTACGTTTGCCACTTGTGATAATGGTGTTTGAGAACCGTAGTAATCTACCATAATCGTACTTAACATAGCAGGAGTAGCTCTACCTGCTCTAATACCTGCTAATTCTTTTTCTAAGTGGCTAATAGCTTTATCCATTGCCTCTTTAGTCGAATCTAAAATAAAATCAATCTCTTCGTTCATTTTGTTCGTATTTAAAACCTCAAATAGGTTGAGGGTAATTTTTCGGTTTATTCGTTGTCAACTATTGTTCCAATATTTTCTCCAGAAACAAGTTTTAGAAGATTTCCTTGTGTGTTCATGTCAAAAACAATAATTGGTAATTTGTTTTCTTCGCTCAAGGTAAAGGCTGTCATATCCATTACTTTTAAGCCTTTTTCAATAACATCTTTAAATGTAATGTTTTCATACTTAACAGCATCTTTATCTTTTTCTGGATCTGCTGTATAAATACCATCAACACGTGTACCTTTTAAAATGGCGTCTGCATTTATTTCAATAGCCCTTAAAACAGCTGCAGTGTCGGTTGTAAAATACGGATTTCCTGTTCCTCCACCAAAAATTACTACGCGTCCTTTCTCTAAGTGACGATTAGCTCGACGTTTAATATATGGTTCTGCAATTTCTTTAATTTCAATAGCAGTTTGTAAACGAGTGTGAATTCCTTGGTCTTCTAAGGCACTTTGTAAAGCTAAGCCATTAATACAAGTAGCTAACATTCCCATATGGTCACCTTGTACACGGTCCATACCTTGGCTAGCACCAGCAACTCCTCTAAAAATATTTCCACCACCAATTACAATGGCTACTTCTACACCCTTATCTATAACTTGTTTTATCTCTTGGGCATACTCTTTAAGTCTGTTTGGGTCAATTCCATATTGACGCTCACCCATTAGTGCCTCACCACTTAATTTTAAAAGAATTCTTTTGTATTGCATTTGTTTTGTTGAAAGTTGTGCAAAGCTACATATTTTTTTTATTCTAATTTTAACACATAAAAAAAAACCATCCAAAAATGGATGGTTTCATATAAAATTGTCGTTGAGAATTATCCTAAAGTAACCCTTACGAAGTTTTTAACTTCAACATCACCGTAAGAAGAAACGTATTCTGCAACAGTTTTCTTTTCGTCTTTAATAAACTTTTGATCTAATAAACATTGTTCTTGATCTAAAGTAGTATTGTCAGAGATAAATCTTTCCATTTTACCTGGTAAGATTTTGTCCCAGATTTGTTCTGGTTTACCTTCAGCTTTTAATTGCTCTTTAGCTTCTCCTTCAGCTTTCGCTAAAGCTTCATCAGTTAATTGTAAACGAGAAACAAATTGAGGAACGTTCTTTAAAGTTTTACCTAAACGTACTAATTCTTCGTTGTCTTTTTTAATCGCAGCAATTCTAGCTTCAGTTTCAGAAGCTACATAAGCAGGATCAAAATCTTTGTAAGATAAAGAAGTTGCACCCATTGAAGCAGCTTGCATAGCTAAGTCTTTAGTTAACTCAGCAGCATTATCTACAGCAGCAGTTAAACCTACCATTGCAGCAATTTTACCAACGTGAGTGTAAGCTCCTACGTATGGTGCTTCAATTCTTTCGAAAGCAGTGATATCGATTTTTTCACCGATAACTCCTGTTTGCTCGATTAATTTTTCAGCAACAGTTACACCACCAAAATCAGCAGCTAAGAACTCTTCTTTTGTTTTGTGGTTAAAAGCGATGTCAACAAATTCTTGCGCTAATGCTTTGAATGAATCGTTTTTAGCTACGAAATCTGTTTCACATGCTAATACGATAGCAACACCGTATGTGTTGTCATCGCTAATTTTAGTGATTGCCACACCTTCAGTAGACTCACGATCTGCTCTTTTAGCAGCAATCTTTTGTCCTTTTTTACGTAAAATTTCAATAGCTTTATCAAAATCACCTTCAGCTTCTACTAATGCTTTTTTACAATCCATCATACCAGCTCCGGTAGTTTCTCTTAATTTCTTTACGTCTGCAGCGCTAATTTTTACTGACATTTCTATCGTTATTTTTTAGTTGTAAATATATTGTTGTACAAAGTTGTAAAAATTTAAAGGTTCCAATGTAATGAAACCTTTAAATTAAAAAATTATTTTGCTTCTTCTTTTGCTGGAGCATCAGCTGTTTTTTCAGCTTTAGCTTTTTCCTTATCAGCTTTTCTTTCTGTTAAGCCTTCAGCAATTGCATCAGTTACATACGATAATACTTTATCGATAGATTTAGAAGCATCATCATTTGCAGGAATTACAAAGTCGATTGGTCTTGGATCCGAGTTTGTATCAACCATTGCAAAGATTGGAATGTTTAATTTTTGTGCTTCAGCAACAGCAATGTGTTCTTTCTTTACATCAATTACAAATAAAGCTCCCGGTAAACGAGTCATATCAGAAATTGAACCTAAGTTCTTTTCTAATTTTTCACGTTGACGGGTAATTTGTAATTTTTCTCTTTTAGATAATGCATCAAAAGAACCATCAGTCTTCATTCTATCAATAGAAGTCATTTTCTTAACGGCTTTACGGATAGTAACGAAGTTTGTTAACATACCACCTGGCCAACGCTCAGTAATGTAAGGCATGTTTACAGCTTTAGCTTTTTCTGCAACGATATCTTTAGCTTGCTTTTTAGTAGCAACGAATAAGATTTTACGTCCTGAGTTAGCTATTTTTTGTAACGCAGCAGAAGCCTCGTCAATTTTAGCTGAAGTTTTGTACAAATCGATGATGTGAACACCATTACGCTCTGTATAAATGTATGGAGCCATGTTAGGGTTCCACTTTCTAGTTAAGTGCCCAAAGTGAACACCACTTTCTAATAATTCTTGAATGTTTGCCATTTTAATAAATGTGTTTACGTTCTGTTTTCGCAATATTTCAGTAGTTATTAAGTCTGAAATATTTAGATACTAAACTGTTAAAAATTGATTTATAAATAACAGTCTCGAAACATTTAAATACTGAAACAAGTTCAGTAAAATATTAACGTTTAGAGAACTGGAATTTCTTACGTGCTTTCTTCTGACCGAATTTCTTACGTTCAACCATTCTTGGATCACGAGTTAATAATCCTTCTGGCTTTAATACAGCTTTATTTTCTTCATTGATAGCAACTAATGCTCTAGTAATTGCTAAACGAATAGCTTCAGCTTGACCAGTAACACCACCACCGTATACGTTTACTTTTACATCGTAAGCCTCTAAGTTTTCAGTTAACATTAAAGGTTGTTGAACTTTGTATTGTAAAGTTGGTGTAGTGAAATAGTTTTTAAACTCTCTTTTGTTGATAGTGATGTTTCCACTTCCTTGAGAAACATAAACACGAGCAACAGCTGTTTTTCTTCTACCTATTTTGTGTACAGTTTCCATAATTATTTAAGATCGTTAAGGTTAATAGTTTTAGGTTTTTGAGCTTCTTGACCATGCTCTGTACCTGCGTAAACATATAAGTTTTTGTATAACGCGCTACCTAAACGGTTTTTAGGTAACATACCTTTAACTGCTTTTTCGATTAATCTTGTAGGATCTTTTTCGAACATTTCTGAAGCAGTTAATGATCTTTGGCCTCCTGGATAACCTGTGTGACGAATGTAAGACTTGTCTGTCCACTTTTTACCAGTTAGGTTAATTTTTTCAGCGTTGATAATAACAACGTTGTCTCCACAATCTACGTGAGGAGTATAATTTGGCTTGTACTTACCTCTAATAAGTTTTGCAACTTTAGAAGCTAGACGACCCAATGTTTGCCCGTCCGCATCAACTAAAACCCACTCTTTGTTTACGGTAGCCTTATTAGCTGATACTGTTTTGTAACTTAATGTGTTCATAATTACACGATTAGTTTTTGTTTATTAATAATTAATTTTATCCTTTAAAAAGGTCTGCAAATGTACGATTAATTATTTGATTGACAAATAGCGTGTTAGTTTAATTTTTCTATTGCTTATTTTAACTGAGTAAAGAGTATAAAAAAAGCATGCTAAAGGCATGCTTTTTTTGAATTATGTGTTTAAAAATTACTCCACTTTTTGATCTAATAAATCAAAGAACTGATTTAATCTTGGTAAAATGATAATTTTTGTACGTCTATTTTTGGCTTTGTTAGCAGGACTGTTGTTTTCTACTAAAGGAACATAACTACTTCTACCAGCTGCGATTAATCTTTCAGGAGCAACATTATACTTTCCTTGTAACTCACGAACGATAGCAGTAGAACGTAAAACACTTAATCCCCAGTTATCCTTTAAGGCTGATCCAGCTGAAACAGGAGTGTTGTCTGTATGTCCTTCAACCATTACATCCATTTGAGGCTGTCCGTTAACTACAGTAGCAACTTTTTCTAACACTTTAGAAGCTTTGTCGTTAATAGTGTAACTTCCACTTTTAAATAATAACTTGTCGGAAATTGAAATGAATACAACTGTTTTTTCAACATTTACTTCAATATCTTCGTCATCAATACCGTCTTGTAATTCTCTTTTTAAGTGAAAAGCAACTACTAAGTTTAAAGAATCTTTTTTAGAAGCAGCTTCTCTAATTTTGTTGATGTACTTATCTTTCTTGCTTAATTGAGATAATGTCTCTTTAATGTTATCATTAGCGCCTTTAGTTAAAACTGTTAAGTTTTCAACTTGTTGTAAAGTGTTTTCTTTATCTCTCTTTAGTTCTGTAACTCTGGACTCTAAAGAAAATGCCTTTTCTTCACAGTTTTCTTTTTCAACTAAACATTTGGTCAAGTTAGCTTTTACAGCTAGTAATTCTTCTTTAGTTTGTTCGTGTTTAGCTTTTATAGCTTCTAATTCTTTCGTTGAAGCACAAGATGCTAATAAGATTGAAGCAGTAAGGAATAAAAATATTTTTCTCATTTTATTCTATTTTTTAGATATATTAAACGTTGAGCAAATTTATAAAAATGAAGACACAAAAAAGAGAATTAACAATCTTTTATGAAGTGTGAATACATTATTTTTGTGACTAAATTTTTTAAAGATGATTAAAAGGATAACGCTTTTAGTAGTTTCATTATTGTTAGTAATAGCTTGTAAGGAAGAAAAAAAAGAAAAGATAACTAAATTACAAGGAGCTGTTTTTGGGACTACATATCATATAACCTATTTGAATAAGGTTGATTATCAAAAACCTATTGATAGTTTGTTTAATTTGGTAAACAAATCATTGTCTACATACATGCCTACTTCTGATATTTCAAAAATTAACCAAGGAGACACCACTGTAATAGTTGATGATATGTTTGTAGAAGTTTTTGAAAAGGCTAAAAGAATTTACAAGGAAACTGATGGTTATTTTGATCCGACGATTGGTAGATTGATAGATGCTTACGGCTTTGGCTCAGGAAAAGAAAAGAAAGATTTGACCTCTGAAGAAATAGCGGCTTTGATGGAGAATGTAGGATTTGATAAAGTTGTGTTAAAAAACAGAAAAGTTCATAGAGATAGTGAAAATATAGAGTTTAATGTTAATGCTTTTGCTAAAGGTTATGGAGTAGATGTTGTTGGGAGGTTTTTAGAGTCGAAAAACATTGATGATTATATAGTAGAAATAGGAGGAGAGATTAGAGCTAGAGGAACAAAAGACGGAAAGCTTTGGAAAGTAGCGATTGAAAAGCCAAATGCTGATGGAACACGTTCTGTTCAAAAAATAATTGAGCTGGATAATGAATCTATGGCAACTTCAGGGAATTATAGAAAGTACAAGTTAAATACTGAAGGAAAAAAGATAGTACACACGGTAAATGCCAAAACAGGACTAGCAGAAGAGAGCAATTTGTTAAGTGTGTCAGTTCGATTAAAAGGTGACTGCGCCGATGTAGATGCCTATGCAACGGCTTTTTTAGCAATGGGTTTAGAAAAAACAAAAGAGTTTCTAAAAGAACATCCAGAGCTTAAAGTGGTGTTGTTATATCATAATGAAGCAGGAGAACTAGCAGAATTCGTAAACTAGTTTTTGTAACATACAGGCAAAATTTCGCCTTTCATTAAAGCAAATCGTTCTAGTTTTTCTGGAGCGATTTTTTTTGTGTAGTCTATTTCATCAACTTTAAATCCTACAGAACGTAGTTTATTAAAATAATCACGACCGTACACACGTACATGGTCGTACTGACCAAATATTTTTGCGCGTTCTTTAGGGTCGGTAATAGAATTATCTTCAAAAGTAACTTCTCTTGATAAATCCTGCGGAATTTGAAAAATACCAAATCCACCAACTTTCATTACTCGATACAATTCTTGCATCGCCTTTGTGTCGTCAGGGATATGTTCCAGCACATGATTACAAAACACTACATCAAAAGAGTTGTCTTCAAAAGGAAGGTCGCAAATATCTGCTTTTACATCTGCTATAGGTGATTCTAAATCAGAAGTAGTATACTCTAGGTTCGCTTGTTTTCTAAAAAGATCTAAAAAACATTGCTCAGGAGCGATATGTAATACTTTTAACTTTTTATCCGAAGAAAAGAAGTTGCTTTCCTGTTGTAAAAAAAGCCACATTAAACGATGTCTTTCTAGTGACAGTGTAGAAGGAGAAAGTGCATTTTTACGTTGAACTCCATATCCGTAAGGTAAAAACTTTTTGAATGATTTTCCGTCAATCGGATCTGTAAAGTTATCTCCTTTTAACCAGCAAGTAATAATGGGACGAGCCCAATAACTGGCTTTGATTAATATAGGTCTAGGAATAGTATTAAGTATCGTTTTAAATAAAGACACAAATTATATAACTAATGGTTGTTGTCTAAATTCGTCTTCTTCATTACTTTCGATACCCAAAGCATCGTAAATATACTTAAAGGTAGATAGTAACTCTGGTTTACCATCAACTATGGCTACATCATGTTCAAAGTGTGCTGATGGTTTACCATCTAAAGTGGTAATTGTCCATCCATCACTATGTTGACGGATTTTATGAGTTCCCATATTGGTCATAGGTTCAATAGCAACTACCATTCCTTCTATAAATTTTTTACCACGACCTCTGCGTCCATAGTTAGGCATTTCTGGGTCTTCGTGCATCTTACGACCTAAACCGTGCCCTACTAGTTCACGAACAACACCATAACCATGTTTTTCAGTAAAGTTTTGAATAGCAAAACCTACATCACCAACACGATTTCCTACTTTAAGTTCACGAATACCTACATATAAACTTTCTTTAGTGATATCAAGTAGTTTTTGAGTTTTAGGAGCAATTTCACCTACAGCAAACGTGTAAGCGTGATCTCCGTAAAAATCATTTTTTATAGCACCACAATCAATAGAGATGATGTCACCTTCTTGTAAAGGTGTGTTATTTGGAATTCCATGAACCACTTGTGAGTTTGGGCTCATACAAAGTGTATTAGGGAAATCATATAGACCTAAAAAACCAGGAATAGCTCCTTGCTCACGAATAAAATCTTCAGCAAGTTTATCAAGTTGTAATGTAGTAACACCAGGTTTTACTTCTTTGGCAAGCATGCCTAAGGTTTTTGATACTACTAAAGCACTTTCGCGCATTAATTCAATTTCTTCTCTAGTTTTTGGTTTAATCATGGTAAAAATATTGAGGCGCAAATTTACAGTTATTTTTGATATGGATGTTTGTATTCTTGACCAGATAGTATTTTTAAGAAATCTTCTTCAACTGAGCTATCTTCAATAGCGTGTTCTACAAAACGGCCAACTTCTTTTCCGTCTTTATAAAAAATAAAGGTTGGAACTCGAATTACATTGAAACCTTCTTCTAAACCATTGGCTTTTTTCTGACGGTTCACTGTAACTAATTCAAGGTTTTTATAATCGAATTCGGCTTCGTCTAAGATTTTATAAAAATTAGGAATCTCTCTTTTACTGTCTCCACACCAAGTTCCCATAAAACCTTTTATTTTTATGTCTTTTAAATATGGTTTTAGTTTTTCTACGGTAGCTTTATCTGTTTCGTAATATGAATAAAAATCGTTAAACCACTCACTTCCGTATGGCTCTTGTTGGAAGTCTTTTTTAGTGGCAATACCAACTAAATTTCCATTTTCATTTTTTGTTGCTAGGTTCTTTGGTGTCGATGCACAAGAAATAATAAGTAAGGCTATAAAAAGGTATACGATTTTTTTCATGAAATATATTTTTAAATAAGCGAATGTTGTGTCATTTCTTTAGGTTGTTCAATACCCATTAATTTTAAAATAGTTGGAGCAATGTCGCCTAAAATACCACTTTTTATTGATTTTAACTCCTTGTCAATTAAAATCATAGGGACAGGATTGGTGGTGTGCGCTGTATGTGGTGTTCCATCTGGGTTAATCATTGTTTCACAGTTTCCATGATCTGCAATTAAAATAGTGGTATAGCCATTATTTAACGCAGTTGTTACTACGTCTTCAACACAATTGTCAACTGCTTCACAAGCTTTAACAGCAGCTTCGAAAACACCTGTGTGTCCTACCATATCACCATTAGCAAAGTTTAAACATACAAAATCAACATTACCGCTTTGTAGTTCAGGAACAATAGCGTCGCGAATTTCATAAGCACTCATTTCAGGTTTTAAATCATAGGTAGCTACTTTAGGAGATGGACAAAGCAAACGTTTTTCTCCTGTAAATTCATCTTCTCTTCCACCAGAGAAAAAGAAAGTAACGTGTGGATATTTTTCTGTCTCAGCAATCCTAATTTGACTTTTTCCAGCTGACTCTAATACTTCACCCAAAGTGTTTTCAATGTTCTTTCCATCGTAAATAACATGGATGTTTTTAAAAGTATCGTCATAGCTTGTCATGGTAACAAAATATAACGGTAGTTTTTTTATGTTGAATTCAGGAAAATCTTTTTGGCTCAAAGCTTCTGTTAATTGACGACCCCTATCTGTTCTAAAATTGAAGAAAATAACAACGTCATCTTCCTTAATTACAGTTTTTGGTTGTTGACTTTCATCAACCATTACTATTGGTTTGATAAACTCATCAGTAACATCTGCATCATAACTTTGTTGAATACTAGCTGGAGCATCCGAAGAAAAAGTTCCTTTTCCGTTTACTAAAGCTTCGTAAGCAAGTTGCACACGTTCCCAACGATTATCACGATCCATTGCATAGTAACGACCAGTAATTGTTGCCAATTCACCCGTAGTTTCTTGCATGTGTTCTTGAATATCGTTGATGAAATACTTTCCTGATTTAGGATCACAATCACGACCGTCAGTAAAAGCGTGTAGGTATACATTATCTAAACCAAAATTGTTAGCTGCAGATAGCAAACCTTTCAGGTGATCAATATGAGAATGAACTCCTCCATTAGAAACCAATCCTAAAAAATGGATATTTTTATTGTTTGTTTTAGCATATTCAAAAGCGTTTAGAAGTTCCTTTTCTTGTGCTAAAGTTCCTTCTTTTACAGCTTTGTTAATTTTGGCTAAATTCTGATATACAATTCTACCAGCACCTAAATTCATATGTCCGACTTCAGAATTTCCCATTTGTCCTACTGGTAAACCAACATGTTCTCCATCGGTTCTTAATTGTGCATGTGGAAATTTATTGTATAACGAATTTATAAATGGAGTTTTTGCGTTGTATATAGCCGATACTTTTGGGTCTTGGGTAATCCCCCATCCATCCAAAATCATTAAAATTACTTTCTTGTTCATGTTACAAATTTACTTCTTTGTATTAAAAGTAAAATCTTTTGGGTTAATAATTATGTCAAAAGAGGTAAAATTGAAAAAGTTATTGAGGTAGTTTTGTTACGTAACTAAAAAAAACAATAATATGAATAAAATAATTTTATTAGTAATAGCGATAACGAGTTTTTCAGTTGCGAATGCTCAAGTGGGAGAAGGTACAAATTGGTTGAAATTAGGAATCCATGGAGGTGCTCCTGTTGGTGATGCTTCTGATGTTTCTTCTTTTGTTTTGGGGGTTGATTTGAAATATCAGTTTTTAAATGCAGAAAGTTTTGCTATAGGAGCTTCGACAGGGTATACTCATTATTTTGGGAAAGAAGAAGGTATTATTGAATTCTCTGATTCAGGACTAATCCCTGTAGCAGGATTGTTTAGGTTTTACCCAACAAAAAACTTCTTTTTAGGAACGGATTTAGGGTATGCTTTTTTTACTGAAGGAAGTGAAACTGGTGGATTTTATTACAGGCCAGAAATAGGGTATCACAACGACGAGTGGAATATTTTCGGGTATTACCAAGGGGTTTCGTCTGATGGTATTTCTCCTTCTTCTGTAGGTGTTGGAATAAATTACAATATTATTCAAGGTAAGTAACAAGAAGATAGGGGATCTGTTATTAACACAAGGTTGGATTTTTTATAAAATTCAACCTTTTTATATTGATTAAACTAATGAGATAATATAAAGTAATGTTAAAAAGGTGGCTATCAAAGCCAGAATGTTTTTTATAAAATTAACTTGTTGTTGTCTTTTTATCTTTAAACGAATGTTTTTAAGCTGCTTTTCATTAGCAGTTTTTTTAAAAAATAATTTGTCGTTTTTTTCTTTTTGAAAACGTTCTAACTTTTCAAAAGCGCTAGTTCTTTTTCTTTTATTGTTTTTTAAACTCGTAATCATTGACGATACTGATCCACTGAAACTCATAGCAACTAATTTAAATATATAATTATTAGTATACTCGATTAATTAAATGTTACAGTAACAACATTACTTTTTATATTTACGTATAGCTTCTTTAATTTTTTCAATTCTATTTTCAGGGTCAGGGTGGGTGCTTTGAAATTCAGGAACTCTATTTGGACCAGCTGCAGCTTTTAAAATTTCCATTACGCCAATCAAGTTTTCAGGGTTATAACCTGCATCAATCATTAATTTAACACCTAACTCATCACTTTCTAATTCATCACCACGACCGTTTTTTAATAAAGTTTGTTGTCCAATACTATTCGCCAGTTCTCCTAAATCAGCGCCGACAGAAGCTCCCATGGTTAAAAGTTTCCAAAAATTGGCATCGGTAATTCGTTCGTTAGAATGTTTTCCTAAGACATGTCCTATTTCATGACCTAGTACACCTGCTAGTTGATCTTCGTTTTTTAATTGAGTGAATAAAGCATGAGTTATAAAAATTTGCCCTCCAGGTAAGGCAAAAGCATTGATTGTTTTTTCATCTCTTAATAAATGAAAATCGAATTGGTAACCTGATTTTTTAGCTACCGTGTTGTTTACGAGCTTTGCACCTACTTTATCTACAAGTACTTGAGCATTTTCATTAGGATACAAGCCTCCGTGTTGCTGAGTCATCATAGGAGCTTGTTGTAGTCCGATAGCAATTTCTTGTTCTGGAGATAAACTAACTGCTTGTGTTTTCCCTGTATAAGGGTTTACCTCTTGTTGACTGCATTTACGTAGATAAGCAAAAGCAACAATAGCTATACCTACAAGCAAACGAGTTTTTAAACCTCCTTTAATTTTCATCAATAAGTTATTTTATTAGTCCCGAAAGTAAAAGTACAAAATATATAATTTAACGGATATCAATTTTTTGTGAACTATAAAAAACTTAAATTTACACAGCAAAACAAACAACATTATGGAGCCTCACTTTGAGTTAAACGAAGTTACTAAGAAGTTACCCAAGCATTTACATAAGTTCGTGGTAAAACAACCGTATGATGAATATACGGCTCAAAACCAAGCTGTATGGCGTTATGTAATGCGTATGAATGTAGATTATTTAGGGAAAGTAGCGCATGCTTCGTACTTAGATGGATTGAAAAAGACAGGCATTTCCGTTGAGAAAATTCCTCACATGCAAGGAATGAATCGTATTTTAAAAGAAATAGGTTGGGCGGCAGTATCTGTTGATGGATTTATACCACCGAATGCTTTTATGGAATTTCAAGCGTACAATGTGTTAGTGATTGCGTCTGACATGCGTACGATAGATCATATTGAATACACGCCAGCTCCTGATATTATTCATGAAGCTGCAGGACATGCACCAATTATAGCAAATCCAGAGTATGCTGAATATTTACGCCGTTTTGGTGAAATTGGCGCAAAAGCGATTTCTTCAGCAAAAGATTACGAAATGTATGAAGCTATTCGTTTGTTGTCTATTTTAAAAGAAGATCCTAATTCTACTCAAAAAGATATTGATGAAGCACAAGAACAAGTTGAGTGGTTACAAAATAACATGGGAGAGCTTTCAGAAATGGCTCAAATTAGAAATTTACACTGGTGGACAGTGGAGTATGGATTGATAGGGACCCTAGAAAATCCAAAAATTTATGGAGCAGGGTTATTGTCTTCTATTGGAGAGAGTAAATGGTGTATGAAAGATGAGGTCGAAAAAGTTTCATATACATTAGATGCTGCGAATGTAAGTTTTGATATTACAAAACCTCAACCTCAGTTGTTTGTTACTCCAGATTTTGCTCATTTAAGTTTAGTGTTGGAGCAGTTTGCTAATAAAATGGCAATACGAACTGGTGGATTAAAAGGAATAGAAAAATTGATAGATTCTAAAAATTTAGGAACTATCGAGTTGAGTACAGGTATTCAAGTGTCAGGGATTTTTACCAATGTAATAACTGATGAGAATAATAAAGCCATTTATGTACAAACAACTGGTCCTACTGCGTTAGCAAATAGAGATAAAGAATTAATAGGTCACGGAACAAATTATCATGCACAAGGTTTTGGAAGTCCAATAGGAAAGTTAAAAGGGATTAATATTCCAATAGAGAATATGAGTCCGCGAGATTTGAAAGCTTATGGTATTTATGAAGGAGAACAGGTTACCTTAGAGTTTGAAGGTGGAGTAAAAGTAGTAGGAGAAGTAATTACAGGAACAAGGGATTTAAGAGGTAGGATTTTACTAATTTCTTTTAAAAACTGTACAGTAACTCATGGAGACACGTTGTTATTTCACCCAGATTGGGGAGTATACGATATGGCTGTGGGTGTAGAGGTGGTATCTGCTTTTGCAGGTCCTGCAGATGTGGCTTCATTTGGAGATGTAGGTAAAGTATCGGAAACCAAAACGCACAAGATTCAATATTCTGATTCAGATAGAAAGTTATATAGTTTATATGACAGAGTAAGAGGACTAAGGGAAGTTGGCACAGTTTCTGAGGAAGACATTGAGGAAATTTTTACAGAAGTAAAATCAAATTATAAAAATGATTGGTTGTTGTCGTTAGAGCTGTTAGAATTGGCAACACTAAACAATTTTTCAATAAAAGGAGCGTTACGTGAATATCTTGAAGAAATGAAAAGTAACAAGAGTTACACTACGTTAATAGAAAACGGTTTACTTTTGTTGGAAAATTACCAAGAAGGATAAAATGGGATTATTTAATTTATTTAGAAAGAAGAATATGAGTAACGAAATACAGGAATATTTAGCTAAAGGAGCAGTTGTTTTAGATGTAAGGACTTTAGCGGAATGGAATGAAGGGCATAGTGAAGGAGCTAAGCATATTGTTTTAGCTACGATTCCTACAAATGTAGAGGAAATTAAATCGTGGGATAAGCCAGTGATTGCAGTATGTAGAAGTGGTGGTAGAAGCGGGCAAGCAGCAGAGTTTTTACAAAACCATGGGATTGATGTAATTAACGGAGGGCCTTGGCAAAATGTTGATCAGTATTTAGTGAAAAAGTAAAATTTATAGGAAAATTAGGTTACAAGCCTAATTTTCCTATAAAATCAAATAAAAATAAGCTATGAGATTTAATAAATTACTTTTCTCCTTTTTTATAGGGGTGTTTACTCTTTCTTCCTATTCACAAAGACAGGTGAAACTTGGTTTAAGTGGAGGGGGTAACTATTCTTCTTTGAGGTTTCAGGATAGTTCAATAACTGAGCATGATTCTGAGGTTGGTTATTTGTTTGGAATTGCTACAAATATTCAATTAAAGAATGAATTGTCATTGCAGATAGAATTGAACTATGAAAGGAAAGTAGTAAGTGTGTTTTCTCCAGAATTTGAAATTAATGGAGTGAAAATTAATAGTTTTAGAAACTATGATTTATATGATTTTATGACGTTGCCAGTTTTATTAAGATATGAAGTAGGAGAGAAAAGTCCTTTTTATATAAATGGAGGAGTGTTTTTGGGGTATTTATTAAGTGCTAGAGAGAGGGTTAATGATGGAGATTTAAGTGAAGATTTATCGGAATATTTTACTGATTTTGACTTAGGGTTATCAATTGGGGTAGGGAAGATATTTTTATTAGATAATTCTAATGAGTTATTTGTAGAGTTGAGAAATAATTTAGGTTTAACAAATATAGATAGTGACCCTAATGGACAATATCAAAAAACAAATTCTTTAAGTTTTATTTTGGGATGGAACCTTGTGTTGTAATTTTAATGAATTCTTAAAAATTCATAAAAGGAAATGCTTGTAAAAGTGTTTCCTTTTTTTGTTGTAGTTTTTTCAAAAATATTTGATGAGCTTCAGATTCTGAGTTAAAAGGTTTGTGGTTTATTCCTCTTTGAATGGTTTCGACTAGCTGCATCGTTTTGCATGAATCTTCTGTAATCCAAACCTGTTTAAATTTTTCCCATATGTAATTCACAGCAGTTTTATTTGGGTGAATCATATCCTCATTATAAAAACGATAATCACGTAATTCATCCATCATAATTTCATATGAAGGAAAGTAGTAAATAGCATTTTTCGGTTCTACTACTTCGTGAATAGCCGAAAGTAAGTGTGCTTTACTACGCTGGTTTTCTGTAAAACCATCTTTTAAATGTCGTACAGGAGATAAGGTGTATATAACAGAAATGTTTTTATTTACTAATTTAACAAGAGAGTTGATAGCTTGTAAGCTTTCAGAAATTTCATCAACACTTAACAATTCCTTTAAAAATTTTTTCTGAGGAACTTTGTGGCAATTGGCTACAAAATTATCCGAGGAAATTTCTCTATATACCCATGCTGTACCTAGTGTAATGATAAGGTGTGTGGTGTTTTGTAGTTGCTCAAAAGTTTGTTGTATGGATAAATTTAAGCTGTTTAATAATCCATTTTTATTTATAGCGCTTAAACTTGAATGTGCTTCAAAAGAGTGCCATCGTTCATTGTGAAAAAAAACATCTTTGTCGGTATATTCTTCTTTGTTTAATGCTTTTGTAATTAAGTTTTCAATAGCCTTAGGGTGGAATAAAATACCAAAAGGGTTTTGTTTTGATTGAAACTTGTAGTAGTTAAGTTTGTCGCCAATATTTTCAGAAAAACAAGAACCAAGTAAAAGTAGTTTTGACTGATAATTAATTTGATTATGTTTTTGCTTCGTAAGTGGTATTCGCGTTTGAAGATTCATAAATTTAAAGAAAAATAACAATCAAAAATAAGTATAAAATCTTCATAAGAAGTGGTGTAGGTTTGTAATTCGTTAAAATTCGTATCTTTGTTCAAAAGAATTAAGAATACATTGAACAATATAAAATCAGTTTTTACAATTAAAGATCTTGAAAATATTTCAGGAATAAAAGCTCATACAATTAGAATTTGGGAAAAACGCTACAATCTGTTATCGCCAGAGAGAACCGATACCAATATTCGTTATTACTCTTCAGAAAATTTACAGAAATTACTTAATGTTGTCTTGTTGAATAAAAATAGTATAAAGATTTCTAAAATAGCAGAAATGTCTGATGATACTATTGTTTTAAAAGCAAGAGAGTTAGCTTTTAAAATGGCAGTAAACGATGAAGCTGTTAATTCTTTTAAGTTAGCAATGTTTCAATTCGATAAAATATTATTTAACAATGCTTACAATAGATTGTTGAAAACAAAGACTTTTAGAGAGGTTTTTAAAGATGTTTTTATTCCTTTTTTAAATCATGTAGGGTTATTATGGCAAACAGATACCTTATTGCCAGCACATGAACACTTTATATCTAATTTAATCATACAAAAAATTCAGATTAACATAGAGAAGTTAGAGTACGTTAGTAATAACTCAGATACAAGTTATGTGTTGTTTCTTCCAGAAAATGAAATTCATGAATTAGGGCTTATGTATTTAAATTATGAGCTCATATTAAGGGGGTATAATACTATTTATCTAGGGCAAAGTTTACCCTTGAATAACTTAAATTATTTTTTTAAAAATGAGACAAAAATTTGTTTTATTACTTCCATGACTGTTCAGCCATATGAAGATAAAGTAGAAGAATATTTTTTTGAAATAGACAAAATGTTAGAAAATACTAATCATGAGCTAATAGCAATAGGAAATAAAGCGATGACGGTTAGTCATATTGATTTTAAAGCGAAAATAACCATGTATCCTTCTTTGGTAGCGTTATTAGAGCGGTTTTAATATTATGTTTAACTTTTTTTTGTTTTTATTAAACAAAATGAGTAACTTTGAAGTGTGTTTTAAAATTAAAGCACATTTTTTTGGCAAAAACTTATTTTGTTTAATGTTTTTAGTTTAAAAATAAACAAAGTCTATCGAGGCTGAAAAATAGACTATAAAAATAAAAAGAGTAAGCATTAATTTTAAAGTGTAGAATTATGAAAGTAAAGAATTTAACCTCTGTGTTTTTTTTGGGGCTGTTTTTAAGTTTTGGTTTGTTAACATCGTGTAGCGATGATAATGATCCAGTGATAGAAAAGCCCAAAACTATAGTTGATGTAGCAGTTGCAGATTCCAATTTAAGTATTCTTGTGTCTGCTTTACAAAAAGCAGATTTAGTATCGGCGTTACAAGCCGAAGGATCTTTTACGGTTTTTGCGCCTACAAACGCGGCATTTCAAGCGTTGTTAGATAGTAATGACTCATGGAACTCATTAGATGATATTCCGGTAGAAACATTAAAATCAGTGTTGTTGTTTCATGTGATAAGTGGAGAAGTAAAGGCAGCTAATTTATCCAATACCTACGTAAATACATTGTCAACAGGTCCAAACGATGAAATGTTGTCATTGCAAGTGGAAGTTGATGGAGCAGTAGAGTTTAATGGAGATTCAAAGCCAATTGCTACAGACATTATGGCTTCAAATGGAGTTATACACACAATTGATAAGGTAATGTTGCCAGCTAATGTAGTAACCTTAGCGTTGAATAATAGTAGTTTTACCTCTTTGGTTGCAGCTTTAACAGATAGCCGTCATACTACTGATTTTGTTTCTTTGTTAAGTCAAGAAGGACCTTATACAATATTCGCTCCAACAAATGATGCATTTCAAGCGTTATTAGATAGTAACGATTCTTGGAATTCGTTAGCAGATATTCCAATCGCAACATTAGAGGCAGTGTTAAAATATCATGTATTTGCTGGAGGAAATGTGCAATCAGATGAATTAAGTGATAATCAAGAAATCACAATGTTTGATGGAAGTATAGTGACTGTTGATTTATCAAATGGAGCAAAATTAGAAACAAGTTCAGGACAATCTGTTGTAATTTCATTGACAGATGTACAAGGAACAAATGGTGTAGTTCATGTAGTAGATAGTGTTCTTTTACCATAAACTTAATTTAATGTATTGATTGCGAGCGATTTTTTTGTTCGCAATTAATTTTAATTATCTTTATAAGAAATAATTTGAAAAAAAAGGTATATATAATAGGCTCAGGTTTCTCTTCTTTATCAGCTTCTTGCTATTTAGCAAAAGCTGGATATAAAGTGGTAATCTTGGAAAAAAATGCCACAATTGGTGGTAGAGCAAGGCAGTTATTAAGAGAAGGTTTTACTTTTGATATAGGGCCTACATGGTATTGGATGCCAGATGTTTTTAAAAAGTTTTTTGCAGACTTTGAAAAGAAACCTTCAGATTACTATGAGTTAGAAAGATTAAACCCTGCTTATGAAGTATACTTTGGAGAAAAAGATTCAATAGTAATTCCAGGAACATTAGAGGAGATTTATGAGGTTTTTGAAAAAGAAGAAAAAGGAAGTTCAAAACACCTGAAGTCTTTTTTAAAATCAGCAAAATATAATTATGATGTTTCTATAAATGATTTAGTTTATAAGCCAGGAGTTTCTCCCTTAGAGTTGGTAACTCCAGTTACTATGGGAAAGATATTTCAGTTTTTTTCTACTATCAGACATGAGGTAAGAAAGAAAATTAAAAGTAAAAAACTAATTCAAATTTTAGAATTTCCAGTGTTGTTTCTGGGGGCAAAACCAAGTAACACCCCAGCGTTTTATAATTTTATGAATTATGCCGATTTTGGCTTAGGTACATGGCACCCAAAAGGAGGAATGTATAAAGTAATTGAGGCTATGACTACACTAGCATCGAGCTTAGGTGTGAAATTTCAAACCAATGTAAATGTTGAAGAAATTGTAGTAAACGATAAAGGTGAAGCAGTTGGGGTTGCGGTAGATGGAAAATTAATGAAATCTGATGTAGTGTTAAGTGGAGCAGATTATCATCATACTGAAACTTTACTGCCTAAATATTTAAGGCAATATTCAGAAAGTTATTGGGATAAAAAAACATTTGCGCCTTCATCTTTGCTTTTTTATGTAGGGTTTGACAAGAAGTTAAAAAATGTATGTCATCATACCTTGTTTTTTGATACAGATTTTGATGCGCATGCGAAAACAATATATGATGTTCCTTGTTGGCCAAAAGAACCATTGTTTTATGCTAGCTTTCCCTCAATTACAGATGGTTCTTTTGCGCCTAAAGGAAAAGAGGCTGCTACTTTTTTAATTCCATTGGCGCCTGGTATAGAAGATACTCCGGAGCTAAGAGAACGTTATTTTAATATTATAATAGAGAGGTTAGAAAGACTAACAAATCAATCAGTAAAAAAACATGTGTTGTTTAAAGAAAGCTTTTGTGTAAATGATTTTATTAAGGAATATAATTCGTATAAAGGAAATGCCTACGGTTTGGCAAATATTTTAACACAAACAGCATTTTTAAGACCAAAAATAAAAAGTAAAAAAGTAGAGAATTTATTTTTTACAGGACAATTAACGGTACCAGGACCAGGAGTTCCTCCGTCTTTAATTTCAGGAAAAATAGCTTCAGATTTAATTTTAAAAACGTATAAAGATGAAACAATTATTTGATGAGGTTTCTTATGCATGTAGTAAGTTAGTAACTCAAAAATACAGCACCTCATTTTCGTTAGCTACGAAGATGTTATCACCAAAAATACGTACAGATATTTATAATATTTATGGTTTTGTACGCTTTGCGGATGAAATAGTAGATTCTTTTCATCAGTACGATAAGAAACAATTATTATTAAAGTTCGAAAGAGATTATTACGAATCTAAAAATAGAGGAATTAGTTTAAACCCTATTTTAAACTCGTTTATACATACTGTAAATAAGTACAAAATTTCTGATAAGCAGGTTCAGGCTTTTTTAAAAAGTATGAAAGCAGATTTGTATAAAACAGCCTATACAACTACAGAAGAGTATAATGAATATATATATGGTTCTGCTGATGTTGTTGGGTTAATGTGTTTAAAGGTTTTTGTAAATGGGAATCAGCAAAAATATGAGGAGCTAAAAGAGCCTGCAATGCGTTTAGGGTCAGCGTTTCAAAAAGTAAATTTTTTAAGAGACTTAAAAGAAGATTTTAACGAATTGAATAGGTCTTACTTTCCAAATATCAATTTTGGAGATTTAAGTACAGAAGGAAAAAATGCAATTATTAAAGAAATAGAAGATGATTTTGATGTTGCTTATAAAAACGGGATTTTAAAGTTGCCTGTTGAAGCAAAATTTGGAGTATATATGGCATACAGGTATTACAAAAAACTATTAAAAAAGCTAAAAAATACACCTTCAACAAAAATCATGGACACAAGGATTCGAATTTCAAACCCGATGAAAATTAATCTTCTAGCAAGAAGTTATGTAAGGTATAAATTAAACTTTTTATGATAAAAAGTGGTATCTTAGGAGTACTGTTATTTATGTCGATAATAAGCTTCAATAATGCACCTAATCATGTTAAAAAATACCATGAATTAGTTACAAAAGAAGCTGAGTTAGCCTATATAGCCAATTATAAAAATAGTAAAGAAGTGAGTATTCAAGGCTATATAATTTCTCTTGAAATGAAACAGGCAAAATATAAAGTAATGCCTTGGAGTAAACTAAAAGTTTTTAACACAAATAAAAACAAATTAGAAGAGTTGATTTTAAAGAATCCTAATAATGTTCACCTAAGGTATCTAAGGTTAATAATACAAGAAAATACACCAAGTGTTTTAGGATATACATCTTCTATTAAAAAAGACAAGCAGTTTTTAAAAGAAGTGCTTCAAAAAAAAGACAGTGTAAGTTATTTACATACATATATAATTAACAATACATCATTATGAATATAGTAATTTACATAGCAGTAACTACACTAACGTTTATTGTTATGGAGGGGGTTACTTGGTGCACGCATAAATATGTGATGCATGGGTTTGGTTGGTACTTACATGAAGATCATCATCAACCAGGATATCCGCATGTTTTTGAAAAAAACGATGCTTTTTTTGTTGTCTTTGCAATACCTAGTATGTTATTGTTTTACTTCGGAATTCGACCAGAGTTAAACTTTTTGTTTTTCATAGGTCTGGGAATATTATTTTATGGTATTGCCTATTTCTTGGTGCATGATGTGTTAATTCACAGAAGGTTCAAGTGGTTCGACAAAACAAACAATCAATACTTAAAAGGATTGCGAAAAGCACATAAAATTCATCATAAACATTTGGGGAAACACGACGGAGAATGTTTCGGTATGTTGTTTGTGCCCTTTAAATATTTTAATAAAAGACAGTGAGTCAGTATTTATATCTAATATTAAATCTAGGCAGTTTAAGTATTCCGCTATTGTATAGTGTTTTTGAAAAAAAACTACACTTTATACAATATTTCAAACAAGCAGCGCTTAGTATTTTGTTAGTCGCCTTGTTTTTTTTAATCTGGGACAGTTGGTTTACGCAAATGGGAGTATGGGGATTTAATCCAGATTATCATTTATCGCTAAAACTGCTGAATATGCCAATAGAAGAATGGATGTTTTTTTTCTGTATACCCTATGCATGTTTGTTTACACATGAAGCGTTGAAGTTTTTATTTCCAAAATTTAAAATGTCAAAACCTGGGACAGTAATTGTAAGCTTTTTCCTCATTGTTTTAGTTAGCTTATTGTTGATCTTTAACTTCGGAAAGTGGTACACCACAGTAAATTTTGTGCTGTTTTTACTTTTGTTAGGTTATGCGCTAAAGAATCATTTAAATACATTGCAAGAATACTACCCTAGCTTCTTGGTAATATTAATTCCTTTTCTACTAGTCAATGGAATTTTAACAGGAAGCTTTATAGAAGAACCGGTAGTTTGGTACAATAACGCAGAGAATTTAGATTTTAGAATTTTTACGATACCTATAGAAGATGCTTTTTATGCATTTACAATGTTATTTTCAGTACAGTTAATTTTTAATTTCTTAAAAAACAGAAAACTTGAAAGAAAATAAATACATACGTTTTTTAATATTCTTAATAGCTAACCTTTCAGCCTTAGGTATTGGTGTTTGGTTAATGAATGAAGGACCAAGAACAGATTGGTACTTGTCTTTAAATAAAGCTCCATGGACACCAGCAGGCTGGGTTTTTGGAGTAGCTTGGACAATCATTATGGTATTGTTTTCTGTATACATGACAAAAGTGAGTTTTCAGCATGAATTTTTAAACAAAAAGGTACTCATTTTATATGTAGATCAGTGGATTTTAAACGTAAGCTGGAACTATATTTTTTTTAATCAACATTTAACAAAATTAGGCTTGGTTGTAATCGCTTTATTATGGTTACTTATTGGTTATTTCACTTTTGAGTATGTGAAAAAAGTAAAGTGGTATACCCTATTTATACTTCCGTATTTAATATGGATGACGATTGCAACCAGTCTCAACGCATATATTGTATTAAATAATTAAACTATGGCAAAAAAAAAGAACATAACACAAGAAAAAATAATAGAATGGTATATGAATACGGTACTATCATCAGGTCAACCGAATTCAATATTTTCTTTTGCGAAAGAAAATAACTTTGAAGAAGCAGAATTTTATAAACACTTTTCAAGCTTTGAAAGCTTAGAAAAAGCTGTTTTCGGAATTTTCGCTAAAGAAACCATTCATTTACTACACAAAACAGAAGCTTATAAAGACTATTTGCCAAAAGATAAACTATTAAGTTTCTATTTTACCTTTTTTGAATTATTAACAATAAATAGATCGTATGTATTGGCGCAGTTAAAAAGGATAAAAACAGATTTTTCGAAATTAAAAGTATTGCAAGAACTGCGTACTGAGTTTATTCATTTTGTAAATGAAATAAGCCTTGAAAAAATTGATTTTAAAAATGATAAAATCAACAAAATTCAAGATAAAACTATTGCAGAGGGGTATTGGATGCAGCTATTGCTTATTTTAAAGTTTTGGATAGAAGATGAGTCATCAAACTTTGAGAAAACAGATTTATTTATAGAAAAATCAGTAAAGGCAAGTTTTGATATTCAACAAATAGCACCTGTAAAAAGTGTGATTGATTTAGCGAAATTTTTGTGGAAGGAAAAATCACCAATGACATGAAAACCTTAAACAGAATACCTACGTCAAAAATAGAACGAGCTACCAAGTTGGTTTCAACAGGAGTGAAAGTTGGTGTAAATTATGCCAAGTACTACGGCAATAAAATCACTAAATCAGAAGAGGAAGCTAAAAAGCAACTTAATGAAGATAATGCTGCTGATATTTACGATGGATTAAAAGAACTAAAAGGGTCAGCATTAAAAGTAGCACAAATGCTAAGCATGGAAAAAAATATTTTGCCCAATGCTTACGTAGAAAAATTTTCATTATCACAATTTTCAGTTCCACCATTATCAGGACCTTTAGTAATCAAAACGTTTAAAAAATACTTCAGTAAAACACCAAACGAAGTTTTTGATACGTTTACAGCAGAATCAGTAAATGCAGCAAGTATAGGACAAGTTCATAAAGCCACTAAAGATGGAAAAGAACTAGCTGTAAAAATTCAATATCCAGGGGTTGCTGATAGTATTTCAACCGATTTAGCATTGGTGAAACCTATTGCGATGAAAATGTTTAACATTAGAGGAGAAGGTTCAGATGAATATTTTAAAGAAGTTGAAGAAAAGCTTTTGGAAGAAACTAATTACGAATTAGAACTTGCGCAGAGTAATGAAATTGCTGATGCCTGTAAACATATTCCAAACTTAAAATTTCCAAAATACTATCCAGATTTGTCATCAGATAGAATTTTAACGATGGATTGGATGGATGGAGTTCACCTGTCAGAGTTTACTAAAAATGAGCAACCTGAAGGTGTTGCAAATAAACTAGGGCAAGCTTTGTGGGACTTTTACATGTATCAAATGCACAAGTTAAAAAAGGTACATGCAGATCCGCATCCAGGGAATTTTTTAGTGTCCAAATCAAATGAATTGATCGTTATCGATTTTGGATGTATGAAAGAAGTTCCTGAAAGTTTTTATGTGCCTTATTTCGAACTAGCAAAAAGAGAAAATATAGATAATCCAGCTTTTTTTGAAAGTAAACTCTATGAGTTAGAAATCTTGAGAAAAGATGATACACCAGAAGAAATAACCTTTTTTAAAGCATTGTTTTATGAAATGTTATCACTCTTTACACAACCTTTTCAGCAAGAAGAATTTGATTTTTCAGATGGGGAGTTCTTCGGGAAAATAGCAGATTTAGGTCAGAAATATGCCAAGAGTACCGAGCTTAAAAAGATGAACGGAAATAGAGGGTCAAAACACTTCATTTACATTAATCGAACTTTTTTTGGTTTATATAACCTAATGCACGATTTAAAAGCAAACAAGGTAAAAATTAATAATTTTAATAAGATATAATGCACATTACACGTCAGCAAATAGACGAGTTTCCTCATCTGTATAAAATAAATTTGATGAACAGTATTTCTGGTTATAAACCAGCAAACCTTATTGCAACAAAATCAACTGATAATATAACCAATGTTGCAGTTTTTAGTTCGGTGGTGCATTATGGTTCAAGTCCAGCAATTTTAGGGTTTGTATTACGTCCCACAACCGTTGTTAGGAATACGTATAACAATATAAAAGAAACAGGGTATTATACTATTAATGCTATTAATAAAGTAATGATTGAGGAGGCACATCATACTTCTGCTAAATACCCGTCAGAGATTTCAGAATTTGATAAAACAACATTGTCAGAAGAGTTTAAGAATGGTTTTTATGCTCCTTTTGTTGCGGAATCACCCTTACAAATAGGGATGAAGTTTTTAGAAGAGCACTATATAAAAGTTAATGGAACTATTTTAGTGTTAGGTGAAGTTACTGATTTGTATTTTAAGGACTCTATGCTTTCAGAAGATGGTTTTTTAAACTTATCAAAAGAAAAAGTAGCTGCAATTAATGGGTTGGATACCTATATGGTAGCAGAGAATTATAAAAGACTGTCTTATCAAAGACCAAAATAATAATGAGGATTCTAATCACAGGAACAACGGGTTATATAGGTAAAAGATTAATACCTATGCTGTTGTCAGAACAGCATGAACTTGTATGTTGTGTTAGAGATGTACGTAGAATTCCATTAGAATTTAAAGATAATACACAAATATCTTTTCTAGAAATAGATTTCTTAAAGCCTAAAAAAGAGCTGCCTAAAAATATTGATGCAGCTTATTATTTGATACACTCTATGTCTACAAGTAGTAGTGACTTCTCTAAGTTAGAATCGGATTGTGCAAATAATTTTAAGAGTCTATTAGAAAAAACTATGTGTAAGCAGGTTGTGTATTTGAGTGGTATTGTAAACGATAATTCATTGTCAAAGCATTTAAAATCGAGATATGAGGTAGAAAAAATACTACAATCAAAAACGTATACAGTAACAACTTTTAGAGCAGGAATAATAGTAGGAAGTGGTAGTGCGTCATTTGAAATTATAAGAGACCTTGTAGAAAAACTTCCTATTATGATAACTCCAAAATGGTTGTATACAAAAACACAGCCTATTGCAATAAGAGATGTTTTAACATACTTAACAAAATCGTTATTAGAAGAGAGAGTGTACGATAAATCATTTGATATCTATGGTCCAGAAATTCTCACATATAAAGAAATGTTATTACAGTTTGCTGAGGTAAGAAAGTTAAATAGAATTATATTCACAGTGCCATTTTTATCACCAAAGCTATCATCTTATTGGTTGTACTTTGTTACCTCAACTTCGTTTAATTTGGCAAAATCACTCGTAGATAGTATGACTGTTGAGGTTATAGGGAGTAAAAGCAATATTAATGAAATAATTGAAGTAACACCTATTACTTATAAACAGGCGGTAAAAAAAGCTTTTGTTAAAATAGCGCAAAATTCCGTTATATCAAGTTGGAAAGATGCTAAGGTAAGTGGTGTTTTTAGAAAAGAATATTTTCAATACATAAACCTTCCTAAGTATGGGTGCTTTATTGATGAAAGAATCAGAAAAGTTTCAGATGAAAACATAACACTTAAGAAAATATGGGAAATAGGAGGTAAGCGAGGTTGGTATAAATTTACTTTTTTATGGAAAGTAAGAGGTTTTATAGATCAAGTTTTTGGAGGTGTTGGGTTGCGTAGAGGTAGAAGAGATCCGACTGAGTTAGAGCCAGGAGATGCGCTTGACTTTTGGCGTGTATTATTAGCGGATAAAGATAATAAACGTTTATTGCTCTTTGCAGAAATGAAACTACCAGGAGAGGCATGGTTAGAATATGTTATTAAAGACGGCTTACTTTATCAAAAAGCAGTATTCAGACCTAAAGGAATATGGGGTAGAGTTTATTGGTTTGCTGTTTTACCGTTTCATGGACTTATATTTAAGCAACTCATTAATTTTTTGTCAAAATAATTTGTTTAAAATTGAAAAAACAGCACTTACCAACCAAAATTTGTAAAGTTTGTGGGCTTTCTTTTTCATGGAGGAAGAAATGGGAAGCTAGTTGGAGTGAAGTAAAATACTGTAGTAAAAAATGCAGGAAAAACAAAAACAAGAATGCACCTTAATTTGGTTTAGAAATGATTTAAGAGTTCGTGATAACAAACTGTTAAAAGAAGCAATAGCGACTAAACGTTATTTGGTGGCTTCTTATGCGTTTGATCCTGTGTTTTTTAAACGTCAATATTCTTTTGAGAGAACAGGAAAATTCCGTCTTTGTTTTTTAATTGAAACATTAAAAGAATTAAAAGAGAATTTAGCTAAATATAATATACCTTTTTATGTAGGGGTAAAAAAAACAGAAACCGTTGTTAGAGAGATTCAAAACGATTTCTTAATTACTACGCTAGTTTATCAAGAAGATGAAACTAGTGATGAAAAAGATATAGAAAAGAGAGTAAGAAAAGTAGTTGGTAGTAAGGTAAAAAAGATAAGGGTAACAAATCAATATTTGTATGAGCCACATCAAATAGATACGTTATTTAACAAAAAATACCCGTTGTCTTTTTCATCTTTTAGAAATAAAGTTGAAAAAAAATTAGATATAGACACAGAGTTAAATTATCATTTACCCTATCAGGATATATATTCTCAGGCATTTTTTGAAATACCAAACTGTTCTCGTGCAGAAAAAGCTTTAGGAAATTCTTTTCCTTTTAAAGGAGGAGAAAAGCAAGCGTTAGTAAGGTTGAAAAGTTATTTTTTTGAAACAAAAAAAGTGATTGACTACAAGAAAACAAGAAATAATTTATTAGGAATAAATTGTAGTACAAAATTTTCACCTTGGTTATCTAATGGATCTATTAGTGTAAAAACAATTTATAAAGAACTAAAGAGATTTGAAGACGAATATGAGGCAAATTCATCAACATATTGGGTGTATTTTGAGTTGTTATGGAGAGAGTTCTTTAAACATGCAGTTCGTTATCACAAAAATAACTTCTTCAAATTAGGGGGTATTCAGAAAAAAACGATACTAAGTATTCATGATAATAAGGTGATAAAAAATTGGGTTTTAGGTAATACTACATCCGATTTTGTAAACGCTAATATGATAGAGTTAAGAAAAACAGGTTGGATGAGTAATAGAGGAAGGCAAAACGTAGCATCTTATTTTGTACATAACTTACAGCAAGATTGGAGGATTGGGGCAGCCTACTTTGAATCTTTGTTAGTAGATTATGATCCGCACAGTAATTATGGTAACTGGATGTATATAGCAGGAGTAGGAAATAGTTCTGAGAGTAAAAAGTTTGATATAGAATGGCAAGCTAATACATATGATAAGTATGGGGAATTTAGAGCTAAATGGATTGATAAGTAATGGACGTAATACTTAGAGTGCTTTTAGGTGATCAGTTAAACGAATCTCATAGCTGGTTTAAGCAAAAAAACAAAAAAGTAGTGTATGCTATGTTTGAAATGAAGCAAGAAACGGAGTATGTAAAACATCATATACAAAAAGTTGTAGGGTTTTTCTTAGCAATGAGGAGTTTTGCTAAAAAACTAGAAGAGAAAGGTCACGCAGTAGAGTATTTTAAAATATCAGATTCGCATAACACGCACAATCTTATAAAAAATATTAAAGTATTACAAAAAAAATACTCAATTACAAAAATTGAATATCAGTTGCCTGACGAGTTTCGTTTAGATGTGCAATTTAAAAATGAACTCAAGAGCTTACAGATACCAGTTAAATCGTATGATACAGAACATTTTTACACTACAAGGAATGAGTTAAAAGAGTTTTCTGAAGGTAGAAAGAAAACAGTTATGGAAGATTTTTATCGCTATATGAGGAAAAAGCATAAGATACTTGTAGAAAATAATGAACCAGTTGGCGGTAAATGGAATTATGATGCATCTAACAGAAAAAAATGGAATCAAGATGAATTAGTTCCTTTGCCTTATGAGACTAATATTGACTGTAAAGCATTATTAAAAGAGCTTAATGAAGCAGAAGTGGTTACATTTGGAGAAGAAACATTAACTTTTACTTATCCAATAAATAGAGAACAAGCAATAAAGCAACTAGATTTTTTTTGTGACAATTTGTTAGAGTTTTTTGGAGATTATCAAGATGCAATGCATTCATCACAAGATTTTCTGTTTCATTCTCGATTATCATTTGCTCTTAATTTAAAATTAGTAACCCCGAGAGAAGTTGTAGAGAAGGTTGTTGATGTGTTTTATAAGAAACCTTCAATAGCCGTTTCTCAGGCAGAGGGCTTTATTCGTCAAGTATTAGGATGGAGAGAGTATATGAGAGGTGTTTATTGGCAATTAGGAGAAGATTTTAAAAAAAAGAATTTTTTTAATAATAAAGTTTCATTACCAGATTTTTTTTGGACAGGAAAAACAAAAATGAATTGTGTGAAGCAATCGTTAAAAAACTCGTTAAATAATGCATACGCGCATCATATACAGCGTCTTATGATTTTAGGTAACCTAGCGTTATTGTTAGAGGTTCATCCAGATGAGGTAGATGCTTGGTATTTAGGAGTATATATAGATGCTGTAGAGTGGGTGCAATTACCAAATACAAGAGGGATGAGTCAGTACGCGGATGGTGGGATAGTGGCCACAAAACCTTATGTATCTAGCGCAAGTTATATTAATAAAATGAGTAATTATTGCAAAGAATGCTTTTATAATTACAAAACAAAAACAGAAGAAGATTCGTGTCCGTATAATACTTTGTATTGGGATTTTCTTTATAAAAATAAAGAGAAGTTGAAAAATAACCACCGAATGCGTATGATGTATACTTTAATGCAAAAAATTGAAATATCAAAAGACTTCTCAGAAATTCTAGAAAAAGCAAAAACAATTAAACAAAAAATTAATAGTTATTGATTTTTTTGTTTAATTATTTCTTTTATTAATTAAACAAAAATTGTATTTTTGATTCAAAGCGCACATTGGATTGAAAATAACAGGAGAAATAGCAGTAGTTTGGTTTAAAAGAGATCTTCGGTTGCAGGATAACGAGGCTGTTTTTAATGCAATAACTTCAGGTAAGAAAATATTATTTGTTTATATTTTTGAAGAAAGTATTATACAAGACGAACATTATTCTAAAAGACATTGGGATTTTGTTAAAGAATCTATACGAGATATAAACCAAGAGTTGTTGCTGTATAATACACAGGTTTTAACAGTAAACTCAGAGGTACTTTCTTTTTTTAGGTATTTAATGTCGGTGTCAAATGTTACTAATGTCTACTCTCATATAGAAACAGGTATTCTTGCAACTTATAATAGAGATAAAACCTTTAAAAGGTTTTGTAAGAATAATGTAATAGAATGGAAAGAAAATATTCATAATGGAGTATTTAGGGGGCGAGAAAACAGAGAAGGTTGGAAAGAGGATTGGGAAAACTACATGAAATCAAGTCAGATAATATTTGATTCAACAAATGTTTCTTTTGTAACAATAACAGAAATAAAAGAAATAGCAAAAAACTTGACAATTGTAAATTTAGATACAGAAGAAGAAAAGCTATTTCAAAAAGGAGGACGAGCTACGGCTCTTAAGTATTTACATAGTTTTTTTAACAAAAGGTATGAGTGGTATGCAAAAAATATTTCAAAGCCAACAGAAGCAAGAGAGAGCTGCAGCAGGCTGTCACCTTATATTGCTTGGGGGAATATCTCAGTAAGAGAGGTATATCAGTTAGCAATAAGTATTCGTTCTAGTTCAAGAAATAAAAGAGCAATAGATGCTTTCATTTCAAGACTTAAATGGCAGGCACATTTCATCCAGAAATTCGAAATGGAATGTATAATGGAGCAAGAAAGTATCAATAAAGGGTTTCATAAGTTAAAGAAAAATATTACTAAAAAATACATATATGCATGGAGAAACGGAAAAACAGGTATTCCATTTATTGATGCGTGTATGCGTTGTTTAATTCATACAGGATATTTGAATTTTAGAATGCGAGCTATGTTAGTGTCTTTTTTTACACACAATCTTTGGCAACCATGGCAAGAAGCATCAAAATATTTATCAAAATTGTTTTTAGATTTTGAACCAGGAATTCACTTTCCTCAGTTGCAAATGCAGGCAGGAGAAACTGGAATTAATACGATTAGAATTTATAACCCAGTAAAAAATGGTTTAGAGCACGATCCTGAAGCAGTTTTTATTTCAAAATGGATACCAGAACTTAAAGAATTACCATTAGCGTTTAAGCACGAACCATACAAAATGACAGCTTTAGAACAAAAAATGTATGGGTTTACTCTTGGTAATGATTACCCAAAACCAATAGTAGATATAGGTGTAACTAGAAAAAATGCCTCAGATACTATTTGGAAAATGCGTAAAGATCCAGAGGTGATAAAAGAAAGCTATAGAATTTTAAACAAACATGTAGTTAAATAAAAAAATGTTGTTTGATATAACATACAATAATAAAGAAAGTGTATTAAAAATCAATAAATTAGTAGGAGAACCTATGTCTTTTTTACAATCTTTAAAAATTAAAGGAGTTGGTTCAAGTAGAATGATTGTTGAAGGAGTAAGTGAAAGCTTTAAAAGTATTTTAACAACAATTAGCGATTTAAATTATGGAAGTATAGAAATACGTCCTAAAGGAATTATAGTTTACATAACTAATAAATTACAACGCTTTTGCTGGGTAATACCTTTTTATAAAATAGTGGTTTTTAATCATGAATTCTTTAGTATTCATTCCGATAACCACTTTATTAGGTTTAGAAAAGATAATAAATATAATCAGAATAAAAAATTTATAAAAAAAATGATGGATTTGAAAATGACATCAACACAAAGTTATTTTTTATGACATTAAGAGAGATAGATAGAGTTATTGAAATGGCTTGGGAAGATCGAACAACTTTTGACGCTATAAAACTTCAATTTGACTTAAAAGAACAAGAAGTAATTAATTTAATGCGAAGAGAATTAAAACCATCAAGTTTTAAATTATGGAGGAAAAGAGTACAGGGTAAAAGAACAAAACATCAAGCAAAAAGAATATTTAATAAAGGAAGGTTTAAATGTACCAGACAAAGAAGTATAAGTAATAATAAAATAGCAAAACGATAAATGAAGCAAGCAAAAGTGGCTATTACGAGAAAAGAACATTTTAATGCAGCCCACAGGTTGCATAATACGAAATGGTCTGAAGCAAAAAACAAAGAAGTTTTTGGCAAATGTAATAATCCAAATTTTCATGGCCATAATTATGAGTTAGAAGTAACTATTGTAGGAGAAGTAGATGAAAACACAGGATATGTAATTGATACAAAAGTTTTATCTAACCATATACAAAAAGAAATAATAGATTGTTTAGATCATAAAAACTTAAATAAAGAAGTAGAAGAATTTAAAACACTCAATCCAACAGTAGAAAATATAGCAATTGTAATTTATAACAAACTAAGGTTAGTGATAAATAATCATTTAGAAATTAAAATAAAACTTTATGAAACACCTAGAAACTTTGTTGAATACCCCTGTTAGCGATAATATAAAGAACTTATCGGTTGAAGAAATTGGAGATGATCATATTTATACAGGAATTGAAACGCCTATGGTAGAAGATGCTTTTTTAATTTCTGATGAGGAAAAAAAAGAAAAAATAGCACAATTATTTTCAGAAATAATGCAAACTATTGGGCTTGATTTAAATAATGACTCTCTTAAAGGTACTCCACAAAGAGTAGCTAAAATGTATATAGATGAAATTTTTTCAGGTTTAAATCCAGCCAATAAGCCTAAAATAGCATTGTTTGAAAATAGGTACCAATATAACCAAATGTTGGTAGAAAAAGACATACAGTTTTATTCTAATTGCGAACATCATTTTGTACCAATAATAGGAAAAGCACATGTGGCTTATGTTTCATCAGGAAAAGTTATAGGCTTATCAAAATTAAACAGAATTGTTCAGTTTTATGCTAAAAGACCCCAAGTACAAGAACGCTTAACTAATCAAATAGCCAGAGATTTACAAGAGATATTACAAACAGAAGACGTAGCTGTAATTATAGATGCAAAGCATTTATGTGTTTCTTCTAGAGGAGTTAAAGATGATTCGTCATCAACAGTTACCTGTTTTTATGGAGGCATTTTTAATACCTCAGAAAAAATTGTTGAACTTCAAAATTATTTAAAATGAGTACAATAAACTTACTTCAAGAAGCTTTAGAATTTGAGAAAAATTACAAATCTTTTAAAACAAGAAATGAAAAAATTTTAGCATCAAGGAAAGCGAAAGAAATTATTTTATCAATTAATGAAGTGTATAAAAAGAGTAAAGATAAAAAGTTGATGGATGTTATGAAACGCATAACAACTGTTAAACAAAAAGTAGAAAAACGATTAAAAGGACGATTATGAAAACAATTGTTGTAGTTGGTGGTAGTAGTGGTATTGGTAAGGCGATAATAACCAAATTAAAACACACACATAAAATAATTAACATTAGTAGAACAGCACCGTCTAATATTGAAAATATAAAACATTATGCATGTGATGTTACCAAAGACGAACTTCCAGAATTAGAAAAAGTTCATGGATTAGTTTATTGTCCCGGAAGCATTAATCTAAAATCCTTTTCAAGATTAAAATTAGAAGACTTTCAATCTGATTTAGATATTAACGTTCTTGGAGCAATTAAAACGCTAAAATCTTATGAAAGTTTGCTAACTCAAGACAATGGAAGTGTAGTGTTATTTAGTACGGTAGCGTCATTTTTAGGAATGCCTTATCATGCAAGCATAGCAACTAGTAAATCAGCAGTAGAAGGGTTAACCAAATCGTTGGCAGCAGAATACGCTACGAAAGTTAGATTCAATGCAATTGCTCCTACGGTTACTGATACACCTTTAGCAGCTCGCTTATTACGAAATGAAAAACAACAAGAGAGTATGCAGAACAGACACCCATTAAAAAAATACCTAAAAGCAGAAGAAGTAGCTAGTTTAGCTACCTATTTATTGTCTGACGAAGCATCAGCAATTACTGGACAAGTAATTCCTGTAGATGCAGGAATTGTAAGTATAAAAATTTAAAAAGTAAATAATGAAACGGCTTTTAATTTTAAGTTTTCTTATGTGTTTAAATGATGAAATTATAATTTTTGATAAAGATAATAACACCCAAAATTGGTATGTTGTTAATGATACTGTGATGGGAGGAATTTCTACATCAGCTGTAAAAATTAATGATAAGGGAAACTTAATCTTTTCGGGGAAAGTATCTACTGAAAATAATGGTGGATTTTCGATGACGAGAATGCCAATAGCCATAGGTTTAAACAAACAACATTCAAAAATTGTATTAAAAGTAAAAGGAGATGGTAAACAATATCAACTACGATTAAAATCAAATGAGTCTCAACGTTACTCATACGTACAAGTATTTAGAACAAATACACAAGAACAAGAAATTACATTACCATTAACAGGATTTTATCCTACCTTTAGGGGTAGAAAGTTAAATTTTGGTAATTTCTCTGATAACCAAATAGAAGAGGTAGCAATTTTAATAGGAAATAAAAAAGACGAAGATTTTTCGTTAGAAATCATAAAAATAGTAATTCAATAAAATGAACACAGTAAAAATATTCTTAATCATGGCACTATTTAGTTTATCAGGTAAAGCGCAAACAGTAACTCCTAAAGAATCGTTATACGACATAAATATTGAAGGTATTAATGGAGAAAACTTAGACCTCAACAAGTTTAAAGGGAAAAAAATATTATTTGTAAATGTAGCATCGAAATGTGGTTTTACCAATCAGTATGAAGGTTTGCAAGAACTGTATTCAAAACACAAAGATAAATTAGTAATCATAGGATTACCTTGTAATCAATTTGGAGGCCAAGAACCAGGAACAATAAAAGAAATTCAATCGTTTTGTAGTGTAACCTATGGAGTAGATTTTCCTATGACAGAAAAAATTGAAGTTAAAGGAGAAAATCAACACCCGTTATATCAATGGTTAACACAAAAAGATAAAAATGGAAAAATGAGTTCTTCAGTAAAATGGAATTTTCAAAAATACTTGGTAGATGAAGAAGGAAAGTTAATTGATGTTTTTTACTCAATAACCAAACCAATGAGTAAGAAAATTACCAAATTAATATAAAAATGAAGAAAAAACCAGATAATGTAGTTTTTAATGAGGAAACAAATGAATATGATGCGTATTTAAAACCATATGCAACTAATTTTACAGCACCAGTTATTAAAGAAAGTAATTCAATAAGCTGGAAAAAACAAAACATTTACCAGGCAAATACTCAATTTTTAGCGTCTTTTGAAGAAATAAAACAACAATACAACAATCTTGTAAAAGAGTATCAATATAATGAGCTTATTTATAGTGCTAAGTTTAACTTTGAGCCAATTGTAGGTAAGGTCTATCATTTGTATAGAAAAGAAAAAAACACGTTATTTTTATCAATATTAAGCCCCAATGAATGTGGTTTCAATTTTGTTGGTAGTTTTCAACTTAACTCAGACAAAGTCTGGAAAAAAGTAAAATAAATAATGGTACTATTTAAAAAGCATTCGGGTATTTATACCTTATCTACTGAACAAATATTAAACGTTCGGTTAGAAAAAGCATGGGAATTTTTCAGTGCTCCAGGAAATTTGCAAAAAATAACCCCTTCACATATGGGGTTTCAAATTACTTCAGAGGTTGATAAAAAAGCCTATGCAGGACAAATAATTACCTACAAAGTAGGAATTTTACCAGGTATTAAGTCTAGTTGGGTTACCGAAATTACACAAGTAAAAGAACAACAATTTTTTATAGATGAACAGCGATTTGGTCCTTATAGCATGTGGCATCACGAGCACTGGTTTGAAGAGTTGCCAAATGGAAAAACGTTAATGAAAGACAAAATTTCATACAAGATACCTTTTGGTTTTTTAGGACATATCGCTCAATCAATCTTTATAAAAAGGCAGTTAAAAGAAATTTTTGAACATCGCTATAGTACGTTAGAAAAATTATTTAATGGAAGATAAAGTATCTATTTTTTGGTTTCGTCGAGACTTACGTTTAGAAGATAATAAAGGTTTGTATGAAGCGCTACAATCAGGTAATAAAGTAGTTCCGTTATTTATTTTTGATGAAGATATTTTAGGAAGCCTTCCTAAAAATGATGCTCGAGTAACTTTTATTTACGAAACCTTGCAAAACTTAGATGAAGAGCTGAAAAAGCATCAGTCTTCTCTGGTAGTTAAAAAAGGAAAACCATTAGCAATTTGGAAAAAACTAACTGAAGAATTTATAATTGAAGCAGTTTACACAAATAAAGATTACGAACCTTACGCGACTAAAAGAGATAAGGAAGTAGAAGACTTTTTAGTATCAAAAGGAATAATATTTAATGCTTTTAAAGATCAAGTAATTTTTGAAGAAAACGAAGTTGTAAAGAACGATGGAACTCCGTATACAGTTTTCACACCTTATAAAAACAAGTGGTTACAAAACTTCTCAGAAAAGAAAGATACGCAAGACTTTACGATAGACTTTGCTAATTTTTATCAGTTTTTATCTGAATTTCCATCATTAGCTTTCATAGGTTTTGAAGAAAGTACGATTAAAGTAAAACCATACAACCTATCTAATTTGGATTCGTATGATGAGGTGAGAGACTTTCCCTCGCAAGATAAAACGTCGTATTTATCACCTTATTTACGTTTTGGATTGGTTAGTACACGAAAAATGATTCGTTTTGCTTTAAAAACCAATCAAACTTTTTTAAGTGAACTGATTTGGCGTGAGTTTTTTATGCAGATTTTATATCACTTTCCAAAAGTAATTACCCAGAACTTCAAACAAAAGTACGATGCAGTTCCTTGGAGAAACAATGAAGAAGAGTTTAAAAAATGGTGTGAAGGTAAAACAGGGTATCCCATGGTAGATGCAGGAATGAGAGAGTTAAATGAAACAGGATACATGCACAACAGAGTACGAATGATTACTGCTGGGTTTTTATGCAAACATTTATTAATAGATTGGCGTTGGGGAGAAGCATATTTTGCAGAAAAGCTGTTGGATTATGACCTGTCAGCAAATAACGGAAATTGGCAATGGGCAGCAGGTACGGGTTGCGATGCAGCTCCGTATTTTAGAGTGTTTAACCCAGAATCACAGTTAAAAAAGTTTGATAAAGATTTACAATATGTTAGAAAATGGGTAAAAGACTTTGATGAATTAACTTACCCACAACCTATGGTAGAGCACAAGTTTGCGAGAGAACGAGCGATCAATACCTATAAAAAAGCACTACAATAAAAAAAGGTTCAGAATTTTCTGAACCTTTTTAGTATATATTAAGCAATATAGTCTTTTGCTCTCTCTAATGCTTTTGGAATTCCTCCAGGGTTTTTACCACCAGCGGTTGCGAAGAAATTTTGTCCACCACCACCACCGTGGATTAGTTTTCCTAACTCTCTAACAACCTTTCCAGCATCATAGCCTTTTTCATTAGCCAAATCTTTAGAAATATAACACGTTAACATTGCTTTTTTAGCAGAAGGAGCGGTAGCAAATACCACAAATAAATTGTTAACTTCTCCTCCTAACTCAAATAATAAGTTTTTAATGCTGTTAGGATCTAAATCTACTTTAGTTGCTAAAAACTGAACTCCATTTACCTCTTGTAATTGGTTTTTAAGTTCGCCTTTCATGTTTTTAGCTTTATCTTTTAATAGTTGCTCAACTTGCTTTTTTAAAGCAGCATTTTCATCTTGTAAACTACTTACCGATTTAGCAACATCTTTAGGGTTTTTCAATAATTGTTTTACAGCATCGTAGTTACGCTCAACATCTTCAAAATAATCACCAACAGCAACATTGGTAATTGCTTCAATTCTTCTAATTCCAGCAGCAACAGCACCTTCCGATTTTATTTTGAAATACCAAATATCACCAGTTTGTTGTACGTGCGTACCTCCACATAATTCCATAGATTGTCCAAAACGGATGGTACGAACACTATCTCCATACTTTTCTCCAAATAAAGCAACAGCACCTTCATCAATAGCTTGTTGCATTGGTATATTTCTTTGCTCTTGTAATGGAAGATTTTCACGAATACGAGCGTTTACAAACTCTTCAACAGCTTCTAGTTGATCATTGTCTACTTTAGAGAAGTGAGAAAAGTCAAAACGTAAATAATCAGGACTCACCAATGAACCTTTTTGTTCTACATGGTCTCCTAAAATAGTACGTAACGCTTGGTGTAATAAGTGAGTAGCTGAGTGATTACTAGCCGCTAAACTTCTATGTTCTTTATTTACAACAGCTTTAAAAGTTTCGTGTAAGTTTTTAGGTAAATTCTTAGTAAAATGAATGATAACATTGTTCTCTTTTTTGGTATCAAGCACATAAATAATATCACCATTAGGAGATTCAATATATCCTTTGTCACCAACCTGTCCACCACCTTCTGGATAAAAAGGAGTCATGTTGAATACCAGTTGATATTGGTCTCCGCCTTTTTTGGTACTAACTTTTCTGTAGCGAGTTAGTTTTACATTAGTGGTTAATATGTCGTAACCGATAAACTCTTCAACATCATCATCTAATAAAGTAACCCAATCACCCGTTTCACTAGCAGAAGCTGCACGAGAACGCTCTTTTTGAGCTTTCATACCAGCATTAAATTCCTCTTCATTAATTTCATACCCCTTTTCACGAGCGATTAACTGCGTTAAATCAAGAGGGAATCCGTAAGTATCATATAATTCAAAAGCACGTTTACCAGATACAGTTTTACCATTAGTAGTTGCAATAACTTGATCTAATAATAATAATCCTTGGTCTAGTGTACGTAAGAAAGAAGTTTCTTCTTCTTTAATTACATTGTGTACCAAAGTATTTTGTTTTCTAATTTCAGGGAATGCACTTCCCATTTGATGTGCTAAGGTTTCTACTAACTTATAAATAAAAGGCTCTTTTTGGTTTAAGAAAGTAAATCCGTAACGAATAGCACGACGTAAAATTCTACGTATTACATAACCTGCACCGTTATTACTAGGTAACTGACCATCTGCAATCGCAAAAGCAACAGCACGAACGTGATCAGCAACTACACGAATAGCAATATCAATTTTTTCATCTTTTCCGTACTTAGTACCAGTAATTGTTTCTATCTCACGAATTAAAGGAGTAAATACATCAGTATCGTAGTTAGATTGAACACCTTGTAATACCATACATAAACGTTCAAATCCCATACCAGTATCGATATGTTTCGCTGGAAGTTCTACTAGAGAACCATCAGCTTTACGATTGTATTGCATGAATACCAAGTTCCAGATTTCAACAACCTGAGGATGATCTTCGTTTACTAACGATTTTCCATCAACCTTAGCTTTTTCTTCAGCAGAACGAATATCAACATGAATCTCAGAACACGGACCACAAGGACCTTGTTCACCCATTTCCCAGAAGTTATCTTTTTTGTTACCCATTAAGATGCGATCTTCAGCAATGTATTGTTTCCAAATATCGTATGCTTCTTGATCCATTTTTGTACCGTCCTTTTCATCACCTTCAAAAACAGTTACGTACAAAATGTCTTTATCTACTTTGTAAACTTCAGTTAATAATTCCCAAGCCCAAGCAATAGCTTCTTTCTTAAAATAATCACCAAAACTCCAGTTACCTAGCATCTCAAACATGGTGTGGTGGTAAGTATCGTAACCAACCTCTTCTAAATCGTTGTGTTTACCAGAAACACGTAAACATTTTTGGCTATCAGAAACTCTACCATTTTTAGGAGTTGAGTTTCCTAAGAAAAACTCTTTAAATGGCACCATACCAGCGTTGGTAAACATTAAAGTAGGATCGTTCTTTAACACCATAGGTGCTGAAGGAACTATTTCGTGTTGTTTTGATTTAAAAAAATCTAAAAATTTAGCTCTAATATCTTGAGATTTCATACAACTCTGGGTATCTGTGTTTTGTTAAAATATATTTAAAAAACCTCTTGTAAAAAGAAGTTTTAAAAGATTTTGTAAATTTGTGAGTTTTCAAATTGTACATCCCCTTAGGATGCTTCATTTAAAAAGCACAAAAATAGTACATTTAGCATTATGGCAAAAGTAAAATATTATTATGACCCAGACACTTTATCATATAGAAAGATAGAGGTTAAAAGAAGTGAAAAATATAAGAAAACTATCTTGGGACTACTTAGTTTTTTATTAATTGCTTTTTTCGGTTTTATAGGTTTTAGCCAGTTTTTAATGTCTCCAAAAGAGCGTGCTCAAAAGAGAGAATTGGAAAACTTAAAATTACATTACGAGTTGCTTTCTAAAAAAATGGAAGAAAGTGCTCAAATCTTAACCGATTTACAAGAAAGAGATAACAATATTTACAGAACATACTTTGAGGCAAGTCCAATACCAGAAGAGCAACGAAAAGCAGGTTTTGGTGGTGTAAATAGGTATAAACACTTAGATGGTTTTGATAATAGCTCAATGGTAAAAAAGGTAACAAAAGAGTTAGATATTTTATCAAAGCAAATGGTAGTACAATCAAAATCGTTAGATGAAATTGTAGAATTGGCTAAAGAAAAAGAAAAAATGTTGGCTTCAATACCTGCTATTCAGCCAGTAAAAAATCAAGATTTAAAAAGAATGGCATCAGGTTATGGTATGCGTTTGCACCCTATATTAAAGTCGTGGCGTATGCATAATGGAATGGATTTTACAGCACCTACGGGTACACCAATTTTTGCATCAGGAAACGGTATTGTAAAAAAAGCACATAGAAGCTCTACTTTTGGTAAAGTAGTTTACATAAACCATGGATATGGTTACGAAACTGTTTATGCTCACATGAGTAAAATACTTGCCAAGAAAGGACAAAAAGTAAAACGTGGTGATTTAATAGGGTATGTAGGAAATACAGGACGTTCTGCAGCACCACATTTACACTACGAAGTACATAAAAATGGTAGACCTGTAAATCCTATTTACTATTATTACGGAGATTTAACTCCAGAAGAATTTGTAGCCATGCAAAAAGCTTCGCAACAAAAAGGTCAGTCGTATGACTAAACACGTAACAAGCTGTGAAAAATGTATGTAGACTTACCCGATAAACGATATTATAAAATAGGAGAAGTTGCTAAAGCTTTTGGGGTGAATAGTTCACTTATACGATTTTGGGATAAAGAGTTTGAAATCATCAATCCTAAAAAAAATGCCAAAGGCGATCGATTGTTTACACAAGAAGACGTAAAAAACTTTAAAATTATTTACAACCTTGTAAAAGAAAGAGGTTTTACCTTAGATGGCGCAAAACAAAAACTAAAGAAAAACCCAGAGGGAGTCTTAAATAATCAGGAAATTATTAGTAGATTAGAAACTGTAAAAGCAGAATTAATTAAAATTAAAAATCAATTATAATTACAAAAAATCAAAAATTATGAAAAAATGGTTAGTGCCTTTAATTATTATAGGAGTTCTAGTATTTGGAATTTATTCATGGGCAAAAGGATTTTATAATACAGCCGTAACATACCAAGAAGATGCTAAAACTACATGGTCTAATGTAGAGAGCTCTTACCAACGAAGAAACGACTTAATTGGTAACTTAGTAAAGACTGTACAAGGAGCAGCCGATTTTGAAAAAAGCACATTAACAGAGGTAATTAACGCAAGAGCAAAAGCAACTTCAGTAAATATTAATGCAGGAGATTTAACGCCAGAAAAAATGGCACAGTTTCAACAAGCACAAACAGGGTTGAGTGGAGCTTTATCTAAGTTATTAGTGTCTGTAGAACGTTATCCAGATATCAAAGCAAACAAAAACTTCTTAGAATTACAAAGCCAGTTAGAAGGAACAGAAAACAGAATTAATGTAGCACGTGATCGTTATAACGAAAGCGTTAATAAATATAACAAGCATATTAAAATGTTTCCTGGTAACTTGCTAGCGGGGATGTTTAACTTAACTGAAATGGCACGTTACAAGGCTGATGCAGGTTCAGAAAAAGCTGTAGATGTAGATTTTAAATTCTAACAATATGTCTAACGTAGAAGATTTTCTTACTGCCAAAGAAGAAGAGGAAATCGTTCAGGCTATTCGACAAGCAGAGCGAAATACTTCTGGTGAAATTCGTGTACATATAGAGAGAACTACGGAAGGTTCTCACTACGACCGAGCACTAGAAGTATTTCAAATGCTAAAAATGTTTAATACCCAACAACGAAATGGTGTGTTATTGTACATCGCTGTTGACGATCATAAATTTGTAATTTTTGGCGATGAAGGTATTAACAACGTAGTTCCTGATAACTTTTGGGAAACAACCAAAGAAGCCATCCAAAACCAATTTAAACAAGGAAACTTTAAACAAGGAATTATAGATGGTGTGCTAAAAGCAGGAAAAGAATTACAAGCTCACTTTCCATGGACTACAGATGATGAAGATGAGCTAAGCAACGAAATATCAAAAGGCTAAAACCTTCATAGAAGGAAGAAATATGATAAAAAATATAACGTCATTATATAAAAGAACAAACAAGTTACAGAAGGTAAAAGTTGTTCTTTTTTTTATTGCATTTTTATGCGGACACACTCTTTTCTCACAAGGATTTGAAATCCCTGAGACACCTAAAGAGCAAACAAGTGTTTACGATTATATCAATCTTTTATCACCCAATCAAAAGAAAAGTTTAGAAAATAAGCTGATTAGGTATGCTGATACCACTTCAACCCAAGTAGTGGTAGCAATTATAAGCTCAACCCAAGGAGAAGAAATAGGCTATTTAGCTACCAATTGGGCGCATGAATGGGGAATAGGAGGAAGCAAAGAGCAGGATAACGGAGTGTTCATGTTACTGGCAAAAGACGATCGCAAAATAACCATCCGAACAGGTTATGGAACCGAACATTTATTAACAGATTATGTTTCTCGACAAATTATAGAGTACGACATTATTCCTTACTTTAAACAAGGTGACTATTACGCTGGGTTAAACAGTGGTGTAGATGCTGTTTTTAAAGTAATGAGTGGTGAATACAAAGGCTCTAGAAAACAATCTAAAAAAACAGACTTTAGCTTTATTATCTTTATCATCATTCTGGTAGTATTCTTTATCATTATTTCAAGCGGAAGTAGAGGAAACCGTGGAGGAGGAAGAGGTTATAGAAAATCGGATGTAGCAAGAGGTATTTTAGAAACCATTATTTTAAGCAACGCAGGAAGAGGTGGTTTTGGCGGAGGAAGCTTCGGTGGAGGATCGTCAGGAGGCTTTGGTGGCGGAGGTGGCTTCGGCGGAGGTTTCGGAGGCGGAGGCTTTGGTGGTGGTGGAGCCACAGGAGGCTGGTAGTAACTTCATTTATTTGGTAAAGGTTAGTTAACGTTAAAGCAACGTTGAAATAGTACTTATGCAGGGAAATTAAAAGACCCCTATGTATGAAGACTAACATTAAAAGAAGAAGCTTTTTAAGAAACTCATTATTAGCAACTGGAGGACTACTTTTAGTCCCTAACTTTATTAGTTGTAAAGATGATGATATTGATGAGCTACCTATTCCAGATAACTTAACAGAGAAAAACTTTGAGCAAGGAGTTGCTAGTTTTGACCCCACAAACTCGCAAGTTATTATCTGGACTCGTTACACCACGCAAAACGCTTCAGTAGCCTTAGTTTGGCAACTCGCAAAAGACAAAAATTTTAAAAACATTGTTCGTCAAGCAGAAGTAACTACCGACGCTTCAAGAGATTTTACCGTAGCTGTTGAAATTAAAGATTTAGATGCAGGACAAAAACTATACTACCGTTTTGTAAGTGTTGACGATAAAGCAACATCACCAGTAGGAGGAACACTAACATTTAGCGAATCAATTAGTGAAGTAAAGCTAGCAGTAGCATCTTGTGCAAACTTTGCCTACGGTTACTTTAACGTATATGAAGAAATAAAAAAATCGGATGCAGATGTTGTCATCCACCTAGGAGACTACATATACGAATACGGAGAGAACACTTACGGTTCGTTTAGAACACCAGAACCAAAAGGAGAAATTATTTCGTTAGATGATTATCGTATCCGCTACCGCCAATACCGTTCAGACGAGCAATTAAAAGAATTGCACAGAACCAAACCTTTTATTTGTGTTTGGGATGACCATGAGGTAACTAACGATGCGTATAAAGACGGAGCGGAAAACCATCAAGAAAATGAAGGAAGCTTTACTTCAAGAAAACAAAGTGCCTTAAAAGCATATAGCGAATACTTACCTAACATGACGAATTTGGTAGATAATTCAATTATTTACAGAAACTTGAAAATTGGAAGTTTGATAGATTTAATTATGTTAGATACGCGTATTGTTGGTAGAGATAAGCAGCTAGAGTATTCAGCGTATTATGATGAAAAAGGAGCGTTTGATGCAGCGGCTTTTCAGCAAGCATGGTTAAACCCACAACGTACCCTTTTAGGAACTACCCAATTAGGATGGTTAGAAAGTGAATTAGCAGCAAGCAATAGTACATGGCAACTAATAGGACAGCAAGTTTTAATGGGAAAAATGTTAGTTCCTGCTGAATTATTAACACTGTTAGCAACAGTGGTGGCAGAAGCATCGGCAACAGGTGGGGCAAGTGAAGCAACCTTTAATCTATTTAAAAAGACGATAACAGAGTTGGTAACGATTAAAACAAGAGCTTTACAAAACGATCCTACGTTAACAGCGGAAGAGAAAGCAAGAATAGAAACGGTACTACCATATAACTTAGATGCTTGGGATGGCTATTTTATGGAAAGAGAACGTATTTTAGCGAGCTTTAAAAGTAAAAATGTAGTAGTACTAGCAGGAGATACTCACAATGCGTGGTATAGCGATTTAAAAGATAATTCTGGAGAAAAAGTAGCCGTAGAAGTAGCCACCAGTTCAGTATCATCACCAGGATTAGAAACTTACTTAGGAGCATCTGCAACAGAATTAGAAGGCGCTTTAGGCTTGTTAATAGACGATTTACAATACAGTAATTTCTCTCAAAGAGGCTATATGAAACTTACAGTAACAGCAGCAGGTATACAAACAGACTGGAACTTTGTTGATACTGTTACCAACAAAACCTATTCAAATAGTATAGGAAAAACAGTAACCTTATAATTACATAACCTGTTGTGCATTTTTGAAGTTTTTAGCCGAAAGAATGTCTGTTCGAGTGATTTTCGATAGAAAATCGTATCGAGAACAACAATCTAAGTTGTAAAATTTTATTCTCGATACTAATTTTACGGGTTTTTACCCGCAAAATTCACTCGAATTGACAAATTTTACTCAAAATGTACAAGGTTTACATAACATTACCAATACATTAAAAGGCTCCTGAATAATTCAGGAGCCTTTTGTATGCTATAAAAGAAATACGAAATCAACTAATGTTATACTTCTTCGGTAGTTGGAGTACTAGATTTAGACCTATTATCCACTACTAAATTATATTGCTTAGCCAACACATCAACCTCATTAAGTAAGGTTGGGTAGGCTTCATTTTCTGAAAGTGTTGCATGCGCTTCAATATGTAATACAAGTTTTCTGTAAGTAAGCGAAGCTTCAGTACGCAACTCTTGAATATTGTTTTCTGGTGAAGCCGCTGTTTCACCTACACGCTCAATATACTTAGCAGAAAACTCGGTATTGGCATTTTTTAATTCAGCAACCCAAGTGGTTAAATCAAGTAAAGAAATGGCCTGAATAAGCTCAGGCTCAGTTTCAAAATCTTTACTAATACTATCTAAAATAGCAGTTTGTTCTTGGTAGCTTTTACGAATAATATTAGTACCATGTGCATTTATAGTAGCAAGTAGTGTTTTGGCGGCACTTACTATAGCTTCGTTAAAATGGTTCTCATAACCATTTAAAATCATTTTAATTCCAGAAATAGCTTTATCCCTTCTAGTGTCAAGAGTTATAATTTCTTGTGTTAGGGTGCTTCCCTGCACTTGTTGGTATAAAGAATCAATACGGTTAACAATGGTTGTTAATTCGTTAGTGGGGTTTGTTAATGCTAACACATCAACGTCTTGTAAGTTTACAAGTTGTAAAATATCTTTCATGTACTGTAGATATTCACCATTACGGTACCGGTTTAAATACGGACTGTTCATAAGCTAATTTTTTAAATTAATATTAAATATTTGTAGAAAGTGATTTGGTAACTTTCATAGCATTAGCAATTTAAGAGTATAAAAGTTTTTAAAAAAGTTAACATTTGTTAAAGTTTACTTACTAAGTGAGGTTTACATACGGTTACTATAGTTAATAAGGTACACTGTAAGGAAACTTATGGAGAATTTTGTTATTTAAAGGAACACTCAGCGAGTTTCGCTGATGGTTCCGTTGTGTTGAGGAATGCTCAGCGCATCACGCTGATGGTTCCGTTGTGTTGAGGAACGTTCAGCGCGTCACGCTGACGGTTCCGTTGTGTTGAGGAATGCTCAGCGCATCACGCTGATGGTTCCGTTGTGTTGAGGAATGTTCAGCGCATCACGCTGATGGTTTCTATGAAAAATGTACAAAAAAGCCTTTTTTTGAGAGTTAAAATACTGATAATCGTACAATTGACGTACTGAAAAAGTAAGTCACTGACTTACCTGTTTCTAATTTTTTATGTTTTACTTTGGAGTCAAGTAGCAGTATATTAGGTTTTTATGCTAAAAATGTTAAAGAAAACTCAGGGGTATCCCTGAGAAGAAGTTAAAACAACAAGGGAAACCCCTTATTGTGTAAAAAACCATGAGCAACTACTTTTAAATAAAAAATTGTAACTAATTTTAAAACTATAAATAGTATGGAACAAAGAAACAAACAAATTGCTAATCTTTTAAAACTAGGCGTTTTCCTCGTTGGGGTTTCGCTGTTGTTATCGAATTGTGAGCAAGAGGAGGATAAAGTACTTTTAAAAGAAATTCAACAAGAACAAACAGTTACTCATATTCCTTTAGATGAATTTAAAAAGAGAATAATCCAAAATTCATCTTTTAAAAAAATTTCTACCTTTTTTGATGTGAATCAGAGTCATTCTATTATTTCGCAAAAGAACACGTCTAATTCATCAGATGCCATAGTACTTACCAATAATATAACAAGAATAAAAAAGACGGTTTTAGTACCTATACATTTAGAATATTAACGAATAACAATGATGATTCTATTTATAATTTAGTTGTATACGTTAATGGCAATAATGAAATTTACAAGTCACATATTTTAAAATACATACCTTCTAATGAGTGGAGAGTCAATCCATCTTCTTATTTTACAGGAAAAGTATTTTTAGTAAATAATAATTTGTTTAATACAAGCAATTTAGTTTTTGCTAAAGACGCTGACTGTTTAACAGGAGGAACTACTTACTGGGAGTGCTCTTTTGGATTTAATCATGCACCAGGTACTTGTAACGCTACAAGTTATGAATATGTTATTGATTTAGAATACGGAGAATGTGATAATGGGGGGAATGATGATGGTGTAATTATTAATCCAACAAATCCTTCAGAGGGAGGAAGTTCAGGAGGAGGAGCAGATGGAGGTATCGTAACCGCACCAGATACTACTCCATATACACAAGAGTTAAAAGATTTTGTAAGTGGTACTTTAAATTTAGCTGATGAAGGAGTTAAATCGTACTATACATCTAATAGTAATATTACCAATACAATCAATAACTACTTAATACAGAAGGGGTTTTCAGATTTTTCAAAATTTGAAGCAATGTTGAATTTAGAGTTTGGATTTAGCTTAGGTTTAAGTTATGAAAGCTTTGTTTGGGCATTTAATAATAAAGAGAGTGAAGAAGTTAAAGCTGTTAAAGATTTTTTAGCTGTCAATACCACAACAGAAGCTAAAACATTTGTTAAAAAGGTGATTGATATTCATATGGGTAAAATTGAAGAAGACATTATAGACGACATCAACAACCCTTGTGTAGGCGATATTATAAAAGAACTACAGAAAAAAGACACGTATGGTGCTTTGGTGCCCGATTTAAAAGGGAAAGGACATCTCTCAGAAATGGTGTTAGATTTGTTTGGCGAATGCAAAAACTACGATTTAACTATTAATGTAGCACAACTGGGTACTAATTCTCAAGGTTTTCCTAAAAATGCTGAAACCAAAGGAATTGAAAGTATTACTTTAGATACCGATTTAGTAAAAGATGCTACTAAACTTTCCATAGCTAAAACTTTAATACATGAAAGTTTACATGTATATATTAATTTTAAAACATATCAAGATAGAGAACCAAGTTTAGTAATTTTATTAAATAAGTACTATCAAAAGTATAGAGTAAGTTATCCTGATGATGTAGCGAATAATTTAACGCAACATCAATTTATAAGTCAGTATGTAGAAGCAATGGCGTATTCTTTATCCGCTTATGACAATCACCAGCAAAGCATGGACTATTATACAGCCATGAGCTGGGGAGGATTAGAATCGTCGGATGCTTATAAAAAGCTACCAAATAAAACAGCAATACAAAAAATAATTAACAATGAACGATATGCAAAAAGTGATGCGAAAAGTACTAAATGTAAATAAGGTTATTTTATTTTATTTTATTTTATTTTATTTAAGTTCCTGTTCTTCAGTTCTTAATAAAAGCACAAAACAAATTAATAGTAGTAATTACATTATTAAAAGCTATAAGTCTAAAAATGAAGAAACATTACTTAAAGTAAATACTTTTGATAAAGACTTTTATAATGAGCCAATTACACCAATAGTCGTGCTAAATAATATTCATTTTTTAAATAATAATTTGTTTAATGTTGGAGTTGGTAAGCATAATGTGGAAATAGCTTTCATAGGTAAAATAACTATAAATATAAAAGACTTGGTTATCAAACAAGGAGATTCTATAGTTATTAATGCCTACTTAAAGCAAGACCCTACACCAATAGTTGATTAAGCATAAGAAAAGGAGTGGATTTCCACTCCTTTTCTTAACCTATTCTTTTTATTCCGCTTACGACAATCATCAACAACCTATGGATTATTATACAGCCATGAGCTGGGGAGGATTAGAATCGTCAGATGCTTATAAAAAACTACCGAATAAAACAGCAATAGAAAAAATTATAAAAAATGAACGATATGCAAGAAGTGATGCGAAAAGTACTAAATGCCCGTAATTTTATCTATCTATCTATTTATAACTGGTTGTGCTACTACTAGAAGTAATAGAGATTCTTCTACTTTATATTATCAAGAAAAACATAGTTCTAAAAGTGGATTTTCAAGCATCATTATCAATTCTTTTTATGATGATAAATATAAAGACAAAATTTTAGCTTTAGTAACGGTTAATGGGGTTTGTATTCTTGGTAAATATGAAAATGAAAATATACTTCCCATAGAAATAAAAACAATTCCTAATAATAAATATAAAATAGAAATATCTTCTCCAGGGTTACTACCACTTAAAATTAAAAAACTTAGAATAAAAAAAGGAGATTCAATAGTTATTAACGCTTATTTAAAAGAAGATACAAGACCAATAGTTGATTAAACATAAATAAGGAGTAGAAAACCTACTCCTTATTTAAATCTATTCTTTTTATTCCGCTTACGACAATCATCAATAACCTATGAATTATTATACAGCTATGAGTTGGGGAGGGTTGGAATCGTCAGATGCTTATAAAAAACTACCGAATAAAACAGCAATAGAAAAAATTATAAAAAATGAAAGATATGCAAGAAATGATGCAAAAAGTACTAAATGTAAATAAAATTATTTATTTATTTATGTTTTTAATGTTTATAAACTGTGGGGTTAAAAAAATTTCTGAACAGCAAAAAAGTGAATATTCAACAGAAAAGTTTAAAACATTAGATTCATTAGATTCTTGGATTACAGTAAAAACTTATGATAAAGAAATTTTTGAGAATCCTATACCTGCAACAGTAAGAATTAATAACCTTATTTTCAAAAAGAAAAAAGTATTTAATGTTAAAGCTGGTAGTTTTGATATTTCTGTTGATTTTTTTAATAAAGCAGGCTTAAAAATTGAAGATTTACGAATAGAACTAGGGGACTCTATAATTATAAAGGCCCATTTAAGAGATTATAAAGGACAAGTATATTAAGTTTTACCCTTTTTGTTTGGAATAAAAAGAAAGATATGCAAAAAGCGAAGCGAAAAAGATTAAGTATTCCTAAGTTATGGATAATAGTGTTATGTGTTTTCCTATCATGCAAAGTGAAAGAGATAGGTAGTATTAATAGTAGTAATTACATTATTAAAAGCTATAAGTCTAAAAATGGAGAAACATTACTTAAAATAAACACGTTTGATAAAGATTTATACAATGAGTCACTTACACCTATAGTTGTACTAAATAATATTCATTTTTTAAAAAATCATTTATTTGATGTTGGAATTGGTAAACACAATATAAAAATAGGGCATCCATCTAAGATAAGTATATATATAAAAGATTTGGTTGTCAAACAAGGAGATTCTATAGTAATTAATGCTTACTTAAAAGATGACCCTACACCAATAGTTGATTAAACATAAATTAAGGAGTAGGTTTCTACTCCTTATTTAAATCTATTCTTTTTATTCCGCTTGCGACAATCATCAACAGCCTATGGAGTATTATACTGCTATGAGTTGGGGAGGGTTGGAAAGTTCAGATGCATATAAAGCATTAAGTAGCACAAAAAAAACAGCAATACAAAAAATAATTAAAAATGAAAGATATGCAAAAAGCGATGCGAAAAGTACTAAATGTCCGTAATTTTATTTGTTTCTTTATTTATTTAATAACGATATCATGCTCTTCGAAAAAGTTATTAATTAGTGAAAATCAAATAAATGTTTTAAATGAAATTCTTCACTCATCAAATAATAATATTTATTATAAAACAATAATTAATGATTTAGAAAAGCCTATAGAGGCTTATATTTCTAATGAAATGGAATTTCAATTTTGCGAAAATGAAGTTATAACGCCTGATGAAATATCTTTTTTAAAGAAACAACAACTAGAAGTTGTAAATTTATATAAACTACCATTAGATATAAAGGAAAAAGTAACGAGAAAAAAGAAAGATATTGAAACTTCCCATATTTCGGTACCTATCTTATTTAGAAATAATACTATGGCATTATATTATAATACTCAAAGATATGGTGGAAATTTTATGTTGCTCAAAAAAGAAAAACCTAAATGGAAAGTTATTTGTTCGAGTTTAGTTTGGATAGAATAATTAATAATGAACGATATGCAAAAAGCGATGCAAAGATTACTAAATGCCCGTAATTTTATTTATTTAGTCATTTATTTATTTATAAATGGATGTGCTACCGTTAAAAATTATGATGAGTCTTCTCATTTATACCAACAAAAAAAGTTTAAATCAAAAAGCGGATTTTCAAGTATTGTTATAAATACATTTTATGATGATAAGAGTAAAACAAAAGTTTTAGCTGCTGCAACAGCTAATGGCATTTACTTTCCGAGTGAATATCAAGATGAAAAGATACTTCCTATAGTAATAAAAACGATTCCTGATAATAAATATAAAATTAAAGTTTTTTCTCCTGGTCTCCTACCTCTTAAGATTGAAAGCTTAAAAATAAACAAAGAAGATTCAATAGTTATTAATGCTTATTTAAAAGAAGATAAAAGACCAATAGTTGATTAAGTATAAAATAAGGAGTGGGTTTCTACTCCTTTTTTTATGCTGTTATATAGCAAGGTAGATAGTTTACTTATTTATTGTATTTAGAGTTATCTTTGTTAACATAAATACTCCAACATGAAAAAGCTAGTTCTTTTATTATTAACCATTTTATTAATTACCAGTTGTACCAATTATGGGCAACTGAAGCTAGTATCGTACTTATCGGAAGATTTAAAAGAAGTTTCTGGAGTAGAGAAAAGTAACGACTTAAATGTACTATGGATGCATAACGACAGTGGTAATGCAGCGGAATTATTTAAAGTTAGTACCCAGGGAAAAATTTTACAAAAAAGAGCATTAGCAGTAAAAAATCATGATTGGGAAGACATAACTTCTGATACCAATGGAAACATATACATCGCCGATTTTGGTAACAATAATAACAAAAGAAAGAACTTAGTAATTCTAAAAATTAAGGAAGAAGAATTGCTAAAAGGAGACAATGTTGAGGTAGAAAAAATACAATTTTCATATCCCAATCAAACCAAGTTTCCGCCCAAAAAGAAAGACCGTTTTTTTGATGCAGAATCGTTAATTTATAAAGATGGGTTTCTGTATATTTTTACCAAAAGTAGGGTTAAAAATAAGCAAGGTAAAACAATGTTGTATAAAGTTCCGGCAACAAAAGGAGAGTATACTGCTAAATATATTTCCGAGTATACAAACTGCGATGCTTTACATTGTGCAATTACAGCAGCAGCAATATCTCCTGATAAACAAAAAGTAGTTTTGTTAACACATCAATCCGTATTAGTATATGCCAATTTTAAAGAAGATGATTTTTTTAGCGGAGATGTAAAAGAGTATTCATTTAACCATGTTTCTCAAAAAGAAGGGGTTACTTTTAAAAATAATACAACGCTTTACATAACTGATGAAGCCGCTAAAGGAGGAAACAGCAAGCTATATGAATTTGTAATAAAAGATTAAAAAAAACAGTTACCAAAGCTATGTGCAATGATAACTGAAAAAGGGGAGGGGAATTGTATTTTTTTTAATACTTACACGTAATCTATTTGCCTAGAATAACCCGCATTTATAGCCAATAAAATGGAGTCTTCTCGACTAAAACTAAACGGAATAACAGAGCTTAAAGGTTCTTTAAGCTTCTCTTCTATTGTTTGTTTAGATAACATTAAAGCCTGCTCTACCAATTTATGATATTCGGTTATAAAGTATTTTTTAGGTAAGTTTTCAAACTTAGCAACATCAAAATCATAAAATTTAGTTCTTGTAATAGCTTTGTATTCTTGGTTGTTATGTATAAACAAATAAGTAAGGTCAACGTGAATAGTAGTATTAGCACCACTAGGATCATCTGGCCAATTATAAATTAATAAGTAGGCTCCATCAATACTAACTTTAGGTTTAGAAATCTCTTCAATCTTTTCAAAACTTGTTAAATCACAAGATCCTGTTTTAATAACTTCTTCTATAGTTTCAACTGTACTCATTTTTATCATTTTATTTTAGTCAAATATCTTAGAAAATAGATTTTTGTTTTATAAATGTTTTGTATGCGTAGATGTTAATTTTATAAGTGCTTTGTTAAAGTGAATGAGATGAAGGCAGAATAAAAATATATAACTACTTTAGTTGCTTAATTTTTTACAGAAAATGTTTTTGGTAACCAGAACCAACTTTTTATACGCTATTAGTATTTGTATTTTTTTTGCAGCTTGTACGAAAAATAAAGTAGATAAAAAACTACAAGAATATTTATATACTATTGATAGCATTTCTCAGCAAAAACCCAATGAAGGGTTAAGAAAAATTGATAGTTTATTAGAAAAGAAACAAAATTCTAAAAACGAAGCGCTATTATTATTTAGTAAAGGAGAATTATTTTACTTAAACGATAAATTAGTAGAGGCTAAAAATATTCATTTAGAAACGTATAGGTTATTTACAAAACTAAAAGACGATTATAATAAAGGTAGGAGCTTAATAACATTAAGTGCTACTTGTATGAAATTAAATGAGCTAGAGGAGGCTCAGAAGTACGCATTAGAAGCTTTAGAAATAGGAAAAAAAATAAAAAATACAAGGTTACAAGCCAAGGCAAATAATCAGCTATTCAATCTTCATTTTATATTAAAAGACTACGAACAGGCATTGTTTTACATAAAAAGGTCTGAAGAATTATTTACCGATCCAAATGATCCTAATTCAATTATAGCAATTAAAAGTAATATTGCAGGCGTTTATTTAATGTTAAAGCAATATAACAAAGCCCTAGAACAATTTTCAGAGGCATTGGCTTTGGGTGAGTCTGCAAAAGATCCTAAGACAATTGTAAGTGTTCTTAATAATATTGGATATACGTATTTGGAAGCAAAACGTTTTGAAGAATCGGAGAAGTTCTTACGAGGAGCAGTAAAACTTAACCAAAAAATTAAAACAATTAACGGAGCTCCGTATAAAGGATTAGGAACCCTTTTTTTGGTAACGAATAGGTTAGATTCGGCAGCAGTAAATTATAATAAGGCAATGTCAATCTACAAAAGTAAAAACAACCTTTCAGAAGAAGTAGAAATACGAGATAAATTAATATCAATAGCCATACTTAAAAAACAGTATGAAGTAGCACTTAACCATCAAATCATACGAGATAGTATAGAGGTGGTAAAAAATAAAAAACAAAATAAAAAACTACTTCATTTTGCCAATGTAAACTATAAAATAAAAGAAAAAGAAATAGCGTTAACACATCAAAAAGAAATAAATAAACAAAATTGGTGGTTAGGAATTAGTGTAATTGTTTCGTTGGTACTTATTTTAATTATAGCATTGTTTATTGGATACAATAATAAATTAAGAGCAGCCAATAAAGCATCTAAATTAGAACAGCGATTGCTTAGAGCCCAAATGAATCCACACTTTATATTCAACACCTTAGCGGCGATACAAAACATAACGTTAGAAGGAAACCCAGTAAAATCTTCAAACTATATAGCTAAGTTTTCAAAACTCATTCGACAAAATTTTGATTATGTTCGAAAAGAAGAAATTAGTTTAGAAGAAGAACTAGCTATGATTTCTAACTATATAGATACACAGCAATTACGCTTTAACAATAGTTTTAGTTATCACATACATATTTCTGAAAACTGTGATACAAAACAAGTAAAAGTACCTCCAATGCTATTACAACCTTTTGTAGAAAATGCTATTGAATATGGTTTGAAAGAAAAGAAATCAGGAGGAATATTGAGTCTCAATATTCGAAAAACAGCACAAGAGCTGTTTTTTGAAATAGAAGATAACGGAGTAGGAAGAGAACAAAAAAAGAGTCAAGAAAAAATAGCAAAAGATTTACACGCTACCGATATTTTTATTGAAAGACTACAGATAAGAAATAAAGGGGAAGAAAAATCTTTTACAATAGAAGATTTACACGATAATGATGGAAACCCATCAGGAACAAAAGTTGTATTTAAATTAAAGTTATAAAATGATAAAAGCGGCTATAATAGAAGATGAGTTTAATGCGCTAAACACTTTAACAAAGCTGTTGCAATACACGCAAAAAGATATAGAAATTGTAGCTAAAATTGATAATGTAGATGAAGCTATAGATTTTTTAAGTAACAACAATTTAGACTTGGTATTTATAGACATTGAGTTGATTGGTGGAAATGCTTTTCAAATATTAGAAGCTTTAGAAACCATAAACTTTAAAATGATTTTTACCACAGCTTACGATGAGTTTGCTATAAAAGCAATTAAGTTTGATACGGTAGATTATTTATTAAAACCCATAGATTCTGATGAGTTAAATGCTTGTATAGGTCGTTTTAGAACTGAATTTGAAAAAGATAAAAAATATACACAAGCGCTACATAAAATAAGTGAATTAGATAAAAAAGAAGCTCAAAAAACATTGCTTATTAAAACTACTGAAGAGCAACATTTTTTGCATGTAGATGATATTGTACGTTGCCAATCTGATGGAAGTTATACCGTTTTTTATACTACAGATAAAAAAATAATGAGTGCTAGAAATTTAAAGTATTACGAAAATATTTTAAGCACACATGCCTTTGCTAGGGTACACCAATCTCACTTAATTAATATAAAATATTTAGCTTCAGTAAGTGCCAATACAGTTAAATTATCAAGTGGTGAAAACGTTCCTTTATCATCAAGAAAGAAGACGTATTTAAAGCAGTTTTTAGAGAACTTTAATACGAATACAAAATAGAAAGTAACACATATAAAACTCATTAAAAGAGTACTAAAGTTCCCTGTAATTTTGAGGTAAATAATAGAAAGTAACCTTAAAAAAACAATCATATGGGACTTAAAGAAAAAAGATTTACAAAAGCTTTTCAAGAAGAAAAATATCCTGCATTAAAAGAACAAATAAACAATGCAGCAGGTTTTGATGTAACAATAGATGTAGAGTGGGACACTATGTTTGAAGATAAGTTTTTACACTTATATGATGATAGTTACCCTAAAATTTACTTCCAACCACTTATCAATGCTTTTGCAGCCATAGCAACTGATGATATGGGAAAAGAAGCATTAGCAGAATCGTTAAAGAAAGTGGTTATTACCAACAAAGACGATCACCACAACCCAACGCATGCTTATACTTTTGAAGAAGGAGTTTTACAAGTAAACCATAGCCCAATTTTAAACGCAGATAAAGTTCAAGACAGAACAGATGCACTTGTTGATTTATTAGAAAACAACTTATAGTCTAATAAGATATAACAAAAAATAAAAATTGCTATGGAAACAGATTATATCAATCAATTTAAAGCGCAATCACCAGCGGCTATAATTCAAGATATGTTTAATGAAAAGAAACAACTAAAAGTTGCTTTGTCATTAAAAAATGGAGTTTATATAGAAGGTTTTATGGTTGATGTTGCTAAGGAAGAATACCAAACATTTGTGTGTATGAAAACCGAAGAACAAGAAGTATTGTTTTTCGATCTCCAAGAAGTATCCGTTTTACGAATTAAACACCCTAAAAAAATAGCTGTTTCTTTATCTAAAGGAAGTATCAGTCGCCCGTTAGGAGAGGAGCCCATAAGTGCTTTACAATTAAGAAGATGGATTGTAGATCAAGAATCGTTGCTAGATGCAACAATCAACTTATCGTTAGAAAAATCAGTATTGCAAGAAGCAAACGCTCGATTAAATAGTAAAGATGTTATTACTAGTTTGTTAAAAGCAAAACAATTAATAATAGAGGATGAAATGGGATTAGCTGCATGGAAAGAAATAAAAACTGTAGCTATTACTAATACAGAAAAATTGCAGGTAAGTAAAGAAGGAAATGTATTAAAAATTGGTATTGAAATTACCAAAGCTCTACCAAAAGAGTTAGAGCATCTTTTTGTTGAAAAGATAGAAGAAATATTGTAGAATACTAAAATTATTAAAAAATGGGTCTTAAAGAAAAAAGAGCAGTTCAAACATTTAAAAACGAATCATTTCCAGCATTAGAAGCGGAAATAAACAATAAAGCAGGATTTAATGTATCATTAAACATAGCATGGGATACGTTGGTAGAAGATAAGTTTTCTCACCTTTACAATGATACGTTTCCAAAAATATATTTTCAACCGTTAATTGAAGCAATCAAAGCTGTAAACATTGATGAAATTGGGGGAGAATTGCTAAAAAATGGATTAAAAGAAGTAAAAATTGTTAATGAAAATAACGAGCACAATTTAGAAAGAGCAATCACTTTTGTAGATGGGGTGTTAACTATTAATCACAGTCCAATTATGAATGCAGATAAGGTGGAAGAAAAAACAGAAAGAATTGTACACCTTTTAGAAACTCATTTAGAAGAATTTGCAGGAAGTGAAGCTAGTGTTGAAAGTACAGAAAACCCAAATAATATTGTAGGAGGGAAGGTAGATAACACTATAAAGTTGAGCTTACCTCAGTTGCACAACCAATATGTAGCTTTAGCTTTTGAAAAGCAAGATAACTTAGCAGATATTGTTGAGGATTTACCTTGGACTTGTGATATGCTTCAAGGAACGGTAACCTACGGTGATTTAACTTTTAAAATGCAGGTACTAGGAACCTACTCTCATAATGAAAAATCATGGTTATGGGCTTGGGCAAATAAACAAAGCGGTATTCCAGAACAATTTTTAGAAGCTTCATTACAAATGAAAGCTCTAGGAGAACGCCATGGAATAGAAGATTTATTATCATCAAAAATAGAAACAGAACACGATCCAGGGCATTATTTCTCATTCGTAGCAACAGGAGTAAATCAGGCAAGTTGTTATGCACCATTACCTTTTAAAGGGCTTACTGTGTATGTATTATTATATACGGATATAGTTGATGAAAAAGAGATAAACATTCCTGCTTTAATTTGTTCACACTTCTCAAAAACAACTACTCGTATGGATTTTGAACACAAGCATGCATTGTTTTGCTATTTAGTTCAAAAAGGATATGAAGTTGAGGTATCAGGAAATAATATCGTTGCTAAAAAAGGAGAAGATCAAATTTTAGGAATTTTTGACCTAAAAGGAAGGTTATTAAAGTTGTCTAACTCAACAGTTCCTGTAGGAGCTTAAAAAAAGAAAAAGTATGTATCAATCTACCACACTATCAGAATTAGAAAAAGAGCATCAAGACGCATTAACTCAGGCGCAAAATAAGATGATGGAAGATTTGAATCTTGCACAACAGAACGGTGATAACGATTTAATTCACCAAGCAAGTGTTCATTTTCAAAACGTAGCTAAAGAATTAGCAGAACAATACACTAAACGTATTGAAGAAATTAACGAGTTAAACCTTAAAAATGTTACTGAAAACATTCAAGAGGTGTATGATAATTCTAGAGCAGATATCGATTTAAATGCGTTGGTATATGACGGTGATCGTGATTACGTTTTAGAGTTTCAAGAAGATGAGTTAATTCAAAAAACGTTGGAAAGAATAAAGGAAAACAATCCAGTTTTTCAATCGAGAAGACACTTGTTAAAATCAAGTTTACGCTTAACAAAAATGCTAGCGCCTGTACTTCACGAAATTGGAGATCATTGTAAAGAGGTGTTAAAACTGAAAGCAGATATTGAGTTTTTTGTGTACCAGGAAGATAAATTCAACGCATCATGCTACCCACCAGATGAAGATAAATTATACATTATTTTAACTTCGGGAATTTTAGAACGTTTTACAAAAGATGAACTAGCTTTTGTTATTGGTCATGAAATCGGACATGTTTTATTTGAGCATTTCAATTATCCAGTAAAACATATTTTAGACGAAGGAGCAAACGACTTAGCGCCAATTCATGCAATGAAATTATATGCGTGGAATCGTAATGCAGAAATTAGTGCCGACAGAGCTGGTTTATTATGTTGTAAGAGTTTTGAGGCAGCAGCAAGAACCTTCTTTAAGTTATCGTCAGGGGTAACTTCTGATTCTTTAGATTTTAAATTAACCGAGTATATCAATCAATTTTCAGATTTAGAAGAAGTTTTAAATGACGACACACACGATCCATCAGATTGGTATAGTAGTCACCCGTTTAGCCCACTTCGTATTAAAGCGTTAGAGTTATTCAATAAGAGCAAAACGTATGAGTTATTCAATCCTGAAATTAACGGAGAAATAACAGAGGAAGCGATGGAGCTAGAAATACAACGAATTATGTCGTTGATGGAGCCAGAAGACTTAGGAAACGAAACTGAACATTCAGAAAAAATACAACGCTTTATGTTTTTAGGGGGGTATCTGATTTCAAAAGCTGACGGTACTGTTGACGATTCTGAAATACAAGCGTTAAGTAGTGTTGTGTCGCCATCGGTTTTTGCACAGTGTATGTTAACGATTAAAGGATTAACAGAGCAAGATATTATTGATGAAATTATAGCTTTGGCTAAAGAATTAGATATCGTAATTTCTGTGATGCAAAAATTAAATATTCTAAGAGATTTATCTATTATTTCTTATGCTGATGGAAGCATAGATGCTTCAGAAGTTGAGGTGTTGTACAACTTAGCAAGACAATTGTATATAAAGACTGAATTTATTGATAGAATTATCAGCGACGCCCAAGGTGTTGATTAACAAAATGATTTTTTGTTTACCATGCTAGCCAAACTATATATGCTAATTATGTATGGTTTGGCTTAGTTTGTATAATAAAAGTGCCCATCCAACAATTAGTAGCAAGCCACCTAAAGGAGTAATAGGACCTAAAAACTTCATTTTTTTACCTTTTGCGCCTGATAATACTAAACCATAAATACTGAAGGAAAATAGGATAATTCCAACTACAAAAGCGTAATATATTGCTGAACTAGGTGTTTCAAAATAACTTCCAACGAATAATAAAACGAGTGCATGATACATTTGATATTTTACACCCGTTTCAAATGATTTTAATTGTTCTTCAGTTAAAATTTTCTTTAAGGCATGTGCTCCAAAAGCTCCAAATATTACAGCAAGCATACCAAATAAAGTTCCTGTAATTAATACAATTTGTTGTGTCATGTTTTTTAAGAATTAAAAAGAAAAACCAATACTAAAAGCGACCCTGTCTTCTTGAGAAGTTCCTCTAAAGTATGAAATATTAGCTGTGAATAAGTCGATTCCGCTTAGCCAAAAAGAACCACCATAACTAGTATGCCATTTCTTTGAATTAGGTGAATACGGAGACCATACTCGACCGTAATCAAAACCACCAGTAATACCAACTTTTATAGGAATAACTCCTGTATGAATACGTCCAAAACGTAAACGTAAATCGTTACTATGATAAAAACTTTCGGTTCCAGAAAAACGTTCTCTGTTAAAACCACGTAAATTACGGTCACCGCCTAAAGTAGCCGCTTGGTAAATTTCAAAACGATTCCCTACATTAATTTGAGTTCCAACTTCAGAAGCAAAAACTAATGAGCGGTTGAATACTAGGTTTTGATACATAGCCAAAGAACTTTTAATGTAACCAAAGCGTCTGTCGAAATCGTCTAAGTTGGCTTTAGCTCCAACAGCTAAATCGAAGTTCATACCTTTGGTAGGAAAACTACTATTGTCTACTCGGTTGTGATTAAAGTTCAATTCACCTCCCCAAAAATAATTAGTATCAAAAATAGCTGTAGGTTGATTGTCAAAATTATTAATAAACCTACCAGGTGTATCTTCAATCTCAATAGCCTCAAAAAGACCTGAAATTTTAAAGGTACTTCCACCTCGTAAGCGCTTTAATAAAGAAGGAGAAAAACTAATTTCTTCTTTTTTAACACGATAATGATCCAAATTGAAACTTTGGTCGTAAATACTTTCATTTCCCCATCCAAAGAAATTAAAGGAATAGTTATCGCTAGTGGCTTTGGCACGTAAGTGTAAGCTCCAATTGCCAATTAACTCTGTAAATTCACCATTGTATTCTAAATCGTAGCCACTAGTCGCAGAATAATAGTTTGCCGCTAATGTGTGTTGGCTAGCGAAGGGTTGTTTTTTAAAGCCTTGTTGTGTATGTGTAACCGAAGCACCAAAAAAGAAACCGTCATCTGGATTGCTACCTAAGCTCGGATAAACAACAGTAGTGTTGTTGTTAATGTCATGCGCATCATAGGTGTTTTTGAAGTAACTATTTGAACGTAAATCCGCAGTTTCAGAACTAGGGTTTATTGTATTTTTCTTTGATTTAAAATCGTAGATTTTAGTCTTCTTTCCCCAACCTGCAACAGATGATTTATCAGTGTATACATCGTGATTCTGTCCCCCTATAATTCGTAGTAAAATACCATCATGTACATCACCAGAAATTAAAAACTCATCATCTCCATTTAAACCATAAAGTTGTATTTCTTTGGTTTCTTTTGTTTTGAAAACACGGTTATAAATTTCATTATCTTTTCTAAAAACAACAACGCTAGTTTCTTCATCATTTAAACGCTTAATAATGAATTTATCGTCTTTATCTGTACCAACTACATGTACAACTTTGTTTAGTTTGGTGTAATAACGTTTAGCAATTTCTTTTAATTTATCTCTTCGAGCTTTAATTTTAGCAATGGTTTCTTTTCCATCAATATCATAAATAACCTTTGGTAATTGTTGGATTGATTTTTCAATTACTTCATCAGTTAAATGTTGTTGAATGTACTTAGCTTGTTTATTCCAGTCATCTAGTGTTAATTCATTTAAAAAAGCAGCATCAAAAAAGCGAGCATAATTGTTGTACCATTTCATGTTTTTGATATCGTTGTCAAAAGTTTGCATATTTCTTACTAAGGGTGCAAACTGTTGAAAAAGCGGAATCATAACTCCATCAAACTTAGAAAAAGGTTGGTCTCTATCTCTTGGAATTGGGCGATAATATTTTTTACCATCTTTGGTTTTAAAAGAAGCCCATCGCCATTGATCTTCATGTCTATCCCAGTCACCAATAACCATATCAAATAAGCGAGAGCGAATTACCCATTCTTGGTCGATAGAGTGCTTACCGTTTTTTCTAATTTTTTCTAACACATCAAATGTGCTAATAATATCGTCTGAATTTCCAAAGTTGTCTAATTCACTACGGTCATCAGCAGGTCGTTCTTCTAACAAGTATAACTGTCCGCCAAAGATGTCGTTATGCTTACCTAAAGCGGGTTGCTTAGGCATGTAGTATAATTTGGGGTTGGTATGGTAAATATTTACGGATTCTGCCATATCAGGAAGAACAAAAGCAGCATATGGGTGCGACATGGTAAAAATATCTTGAACTACATCAACTAAAAATGTTCCTTTTAGAATACCACCCATAATACGACTTCCATCTTTAACCATTGAGCGTAACACGTATTGTTTACCATCAGGGTTTTCTAATCGTAACGAATTGGTTTGGTTACCACCACCTCTTCTGATAGGAGTTAAGCCTCCAAAAACATTCTCTAACTCCAAAACAGGAACTTTTACTGTTTTTCCGTACTTATCTCTGTTTAAATCTCCCCACATAAATTTATGAAAACCACTAACCTCTGTGGATTCTGGAGGATAAATTGAGGTTTCTACAAATTTCTTATGCTCTTCGTATTCAGGAAAGTTTGAATAGATTTTTGTTTGTTTTGGTTTTACAATTTCTTTACTGAATAAAAGTTTGTGACCATCTGTGGTATTGGCAGCATAGTATTCAATAACAGCTGAACCATCTTTGTAGTAATTTAATTTAGCATATCCATGATTACCATAGGTAAATTGAGCTCCATAACCAACCAAAGCAGCTGATTGCTTTGAACCCGAGCCACTAATTACTTGTTTAAACCCGTTTTGTTCTATGTATTGTAAGTTGTGATCGTGACCAGAAACAAATACAACATTGTGTGTGAAATCATTAGATACTGTTTGTATTTGAGTAACAAAGTCACTATAACTTTTATTAAAAATATCGGTTTGTATACCTACGTGTGAACGTAACGCATTTTTTAAAGTACCTAGAACAGGTAGTGGACTCATGTGATCTTTTACAGAAAAACTTCCTCCATGTGGACCATTACTATATAAAGGATGGTGTACAGCTACTACAACATTTTTATATCTATTTTTTTTAAATAAACTAGAAAGCTCTTGAATAAAGTGTTCACGAGTTTTAATGTCGCAGTTATCGTTCATTTTTGGCTCTTTGTCCCAGTTCATAATAAACCAACGACTATCAATAAGAATTAAAGTAAGGTCATCGTTAATTTTTACTTTGTCTAGTCCACAACCACCTTCAGGTAAAAAAGAGTTTTTACCTAAAGCTTTTTCAACCAATCGCTCCTGCTCTTTTAAGCCATCAACACCATTATACCAGTCGTGATTTCCAGGAATAAAAATTGTATTTCCTTTAAAGTCTTTAAGAGCATCAATTTGTGTTTGTAAACGATGCTCTGCCAAGGCTCTATCTTTGTGTTCTTTACTTGGTATTCCGTAAGGGTAAATGTTATCTCCTAAAAATAACGTAGTTGATTTTTTAGGAGCTTTGGTTAATTCTTTTTGAAAATAAGTTAAGGTAGGAGTTGTTTGTCCCATTTCGGCATTACCAGCGTCTCCAATTAAATAAAAGGAGTGTAACAATTCTTTATTTATTTGAATTGTTTTTGGTGAAGTCTTATCTGCGTACTTAGCTTTATAGGATGCACAAGCACTAACTACAACAATTATAGTTAGATACATGCAAAACTTGGTAAAGTTCATGTCTTATTTTTTAGTTATGTAAAAATAAGGCTTTTTAGAGTAAAATTACTGTTTTAATAAATACTGATAATCTTCAGGAGTATCAATATCTAGTAAGTTTAAAGAGGAGTTTACTTTGAAAATATTATCGTCATGTTGTAATAGAAAATTTTTAGCTCCTTTATCACCTTTTAAGTTTAGTAACTTATTAAAATATTCTTTTGGAAATACGGCAGGAACTCCAACACTTCCTTGATAATTGGAAGTAATTATTTTAGAAGGATTTTTTTTTGAAACTTTAATTAAGGAGTTTAAATACTCTGAAGTAACATGAGGCTGATCGGCTAGCATTATTAGAGCATTATCAAAGTTATGTTCTTGTAAAAACTCAATACCCTTTATAATGCTAGTACTTAAACCATCTTGATATTTTGGATTATATATTGTTATAATAGCATTTGTTGTAAGTTTCTTTTCAATGGCGTCTTTATTAGCCCCCAATACGCAAAACACATTTTTTATTAATGATTTTTGAGCTTGTTCAATAGTCCATTCCAGTAACGTAGTGTTTTTATAAGGAAGCAGTTGCTTTATTTTTCCCATTCGAGAAGCACTTCCAGCAGCTAATATGAGAATTGCTGTTTTTTGCATCTAATTATTCATGGATTCGTCCAGTAATCTTTTTTAGAGAAAAAACTTCTTTGTTACGAATTACGGATAGTATTTCTGCTAAGATTGATAAAGCAATTTCTTCTGGAGTTTCTGCTCCAATATTTAATCCAGCGGGAGTATGAATTTTATCTAAAAATTCATCAGTAATATCGGGTGAAAATTCAAACAGTTCGTTAAATAGTTTTTCTCGTCGTTTAGCAGCACCTAAAATACCTATATAAATAGGATTTTGTTCTTGTAATTTAATAAGCCAACGTAAATCGTAAGTGAAATTATGATTCATAATAACAATAGCAGTATTGTTATTTACTTGAGAAAGTTGAATTAATTCTGGAGTTTGTGCAACTACCGATTTAGCTCCGGGAAAATCGATTAATTCTTTTGGATCTTTTATAGAGGTAATTACATCGACTTCCCAGCCTAACTGAGTGGCTAGTGTACATAGTTTTACAGCATCGTGCTCTCCGCCAATAATAAGCAAACGAAATAGTGGTTGTAAAGTTTGTTTAAAATTAGCTAACTGACCTGTTTTTTCAGTATTAAACTCTTTGCTGAAAGTAAATATTTGTTGATTGTTAAACTGAATTATGGAACCGAAATCTCCGTGTGCTTCATCTTCTTTTTGAAAAAAAGATATAATATCATATGGTCTTCTTTCTTTACTATTTTTAGAAAAAGCATCAATAAATTCAGTTGAAAGATAAAAGGGTTCTAAAAGAACATACAATATTCCCTCACAACCTAAACGGTAACGACCATCATAGGTCACTATTTTTGGTTTGTTGTTTTCAAAAACAGATTGTGCTCTACGTTGTATTTCTTTTTCAACACAACCACCGCTAATAGCACCGATTATTTTTCCATTAGAAGATAGTAACATTCTAACTCCTGGTTTTCTGTAAGAAGAGCCATCTAAATCTACAACCGTTGCTAAAATATTTTGTATGCCTTGTTGTTGATTTATAGAGGCTTGTTGTATTATTTCTTTAAATTCGTGTGTCATTTCGTGTAAAAATACTCTTTTAAAAGTACGCTTTTTTATCACTTTATTAAAAATTAATACTGGTTAATAATTTATTATTTTAGCAAAAACCTTTTTCATGAACAGTTTGATACAAGAAACAGAGCAATTTGTAATTGATTTATTAAATGAAAATTTAGATAAAAACTTTGTATATCACAATATTGCCCATACTCAACGAGTGGTTGAGAAGTCACTCGAATTAATTGAAGGAGAAAATTTCTCAGAAGAGCAGCAACAAATTTTAACATTAGCAGCATGGTTTCATGATGTTGGATATACAGTTAATCCTGAAAATCATGAAGAAGAAGGGATAAAAATAGCAACAGAGTTTTTAAAGAGTAAAAAAGTATTAGGAAGTGTTATAGATGAAGTATCTAAATTAATAGCTTCAACTAAAATGGGAGCAAAACCTAAAAGACAATTAGAGAAGGTTTTAAGAGATGCGGATTGTTCTCATGTTGGAAGTAAAAATTATACAGACTTTAATGAATTATTACGAAAGGAAAGAGAACTAGTATGTAAGAGAAAAATTAAAACTGTTGAATGGGATGACGCTAATCTTGAGTTTTTAACAAAACATCGTTTTTATACAAGCAAAGCTTCTAAGCTTTGGGAAAAACAAAAAAGTAAAAATATAGCTCAACTTTTAAAGAGAAAACAAAAAGAGTTGCAAGAAGCCGCTAAACTTAAACAGAAAAAAGAAGAGTTAGCATATAAAAAAAATAAGATTGAATTACCAGAGAGGGGTATTGAAACTATGTTTCGTGTAGCACTCCGTAATCATATTACGTTAAGTGATATTGCAGATACAAAGGCAAATATTTTACTATCCGTAAATGCAATCATTATTTCGATGACATTGTCAACGTTAATCCCTAAATTAGATAATCCATCTAATTACTACCTAATAATACCTACGTTAATTTTTTCAATTTTTACGGTAATATCTATTGTGTTATCGGTTTTAGCAACAAGACCCAATGTTACTGAAGGGAAATTCACAAAAGAAGATGTAGCTAATAAAAAAGTAAATCTTTTGTTTTTTGGGAATTTTCATCAAATGCAATTGCCTGATTTTGATTGGGCAATGAGCGAAATGATGAAGGATCGTGATTATTTATATGGATCACTTACTAAAGACTTATACTTCTTAGGATTAGTGTTAAATAGAAAGTATAAGTTGTTGCGTATTACATACACAGTTTTTATGATTGGTATTTTGGTAAGTGTTGTTGCTTTTGTATTTGCTTTTTATCAACAAGAACAAGCAACAAAGTTAGGAGAAACTGTTTCTGTAATGTGTGCTATTTAAACTCCTGAATAAGTTCGTCAATAGTCATTGTTTTTTGAGTATCAAAGTCTTTGTTGTAAATAACCTCTACACGTAAGGCTTTTAATCCAGAAACACCTTGCAAATCTTCAATATCTAATTTTTCTATATTACCTAATAGTTTCTTAGATTGTAAGTACTTGATATATTTGTAATACTCATCTGCATCTTTGTCTTGAGAGTACACAATTGCTATCTTACCAGGGACTGTTAATCGTTCTTCAGTTCCTTTAATGTGAGCCTTATCAATACGTTTCTTAATAATTTCGTAACGAATATTATAAGCACCATCAACGTCAAACTGTTTTTCATCCATTCTAAATTTTATAGCTAAAGGATTGCTGTGAACTAAAATTAAAGAAGCTACTCTAAGTTTATGTTCCATTTTTTCAGCAGCTTTTAAAGCTATATTTTCCATTTCACACATCACTTGTAGTTGCCATAACCTAAGGTTGTATAAATATAAGTCGTCATATTTTTTTTCTTTTGTTAAAGATTGTCCTATGTACATATTATACTCAACACCATCTGTTTTATAGCGTTCAAAATAATGAGGAAACATCTTTTGCGCTTCTTCTTGCCTAATATCTATAAAAGAAGCTAGTTTATCGTTTAATAAAGTAACACTATCTTCATAAGATTTTCTTTTCTCATATACAACCTGCAAATCAGGATCTAAACGATTGATATAAGATTTTACTAATATGCTTAAATCATTGTTTACTTCCTTTATGTGGTTAAAAACAGGATAAATTTCACGTTTTAAAAAATCTAAAATAGCAATTTCATCACCAGCTTTTAAACCTTCTTTTACATCTGATAAATATTCTTGAACTCTAAATTGTAACTCTTTGTAAATAGGGAGGCTCTCAACTTTACAGGCTTCTAATAATACTGAAATAGCTAGAGAAAGTTGGGTTATTAAGTCTTCTTTAATAGCAGCGTTTCTAGCTACCGATGAACCTTTAATATCAGACTGTCCATATAAAGGGTGTACGTCAGGAAAAATAATATCCTCAATTTTAACTTTTTCCTTTGCTTCATATGATTCTCTATGAAACCTTTCAGCGGCTTCATAAAAACGCCATTTTACAGTAGGATGAATAGATGTATAATTTTCTTGAATTGTAGCCTCTAAGATATTTTTATGTTCTTCAGAGAAACGATCAACCGCAATTTTAAACAGTGGAATTAAGTCTTGTAATTTATTTTGATTAATAGAGTTTAGTTCAAAAGGTCTAGGAGAAGCAAACTCAATAATAGCTATACTGTTTTTTGTTGATGCTTGTATAGGAACCAAAATTATACTGCCAATATTTTTGTCTTTTAAACGTTGATAAAGGTTTTTATTTTCAGCTTGATTTCCATACTTTTCTACATCAGAAATAGCAAGAGTTTCATTGTTTATGAAAAGTTTTTCTAAAGTGTAATTACAAAAAATGCAATCACAAGAAACATCTTTATCGTAATTTAATACTAAACTTTCTTCTTTATTTATGTGTGAAGAGGAAAAGTTATTAGAATCTGTTTCAAAAATAGAAAACCCTAAAGAGAGGTCTGGAATTCCAAAAAACCTTTGAAAGATGCCTTCTAAGGTATGAACTAAATTATCGTCTTTTTTTATAAGGCTAGTTCTTATTTCTGAAATAATTTCATCTGTTGTAACGTCAAACAAGTTCATAATCCCAAAACCTTTAAAAATATAAGATTTAGGAGGGAATTTTTCTTTCCAAATATTTATATCTTCAAAATTATCAAGTAATATTTTTATATCCTCTTCAGTGATTTTAGGAGTGCCTTCTGCGGGAAAAATTTCCATAAAATCAGCATTAAAAGCTGCGCGATATTTTTTTATAGTATTAATTGTTTTATCAGGGATATCAAAGAAAAAAGGTCGTTTTAAATCGATAGGATAATCGTAAACACTAGCTAAAATTAAACTACATGCATAAATGTACATTAAATCACTTTCAAAGTTTCGAACTTTTAATTCATAATCATTTCCAGCATTTTGTAAAATTTTTTCAAATCGAGTTGTAAACTTGAAAGAAGTAAATGTAAATGGAATGCTTACTGCTTTAATTTCATTTTCTAATAATAATTCAGGAAACAAAGGTTCAAGCAATAAATCAATAGCTTCTTTATGTTTTTCTAATATTGATTCATCAGAAAACCCATTAATCAATTCAGGAGCTTTTTTTGCCTCTCGAACTATGTTTATTGATGATTGATGATAAGGATGTTTTTCATACTCTTTAGAAGCATATTTTTGAAATAAAGCGACTACCTTTTCAAAACTTATTTTTAGTTTAAAAGGAAGTTCTAGATTTTGAATGTCTTTTGTTCGTCTTATGTTCATAGAGTAATAAAAAAATAATCAATACAAATTTACAAAATTGTAAGTAATCAGTCGTTTTTATTACTACTCCCTTTCAAAAACAATAACTTTAAAAGCTTTAAAATAATTTTTCATACAATTATGTTTTAGAGTAGAAGTAATGTTTTTACAAATAGGATTATAAATTCAAATAAAATTTATTTTTAATAAATCTAAATAAGCAATGATTGTTATATTTGCTGAGTTAATTTAACAGAAGTTTTTCCCATTAAAAGAATAAAAACATATAGGCTTACAAAAGAGAAAAGTTTTGAAAAACTTTATAGAACTCATTGGAAGAGCTTATATCTCCTATGTTATTCTAAAACCAATAGTAAAGAGGCCGCAGAAGAGATTGTTCAAGATGTATTTATTTCTTTATGGAAAAGGGTTGATAAAATAGAATTTACTAGTCAAACTCAAAATTACTTATTAAAATCTGCTCGCAATAAAATTGTAGACTACTATCGCTCTAAAAATTCTTATAAGAATAAAAAAAAATTGGAGGAAATAACATCAGATTGTGTTTTAAAAGAAACAAAGTCAATAGAGCATAATCTGGCAGTTACCAATTTTTTAGAGAATGATTTACAATTAGTTGTTAATCGATTACCAAATAGATGCCAAGAAGTATATCGATTAAGTAGAGAGCAACAACTTTCTACAGCAGAAATAGCTATTCAGTTAGAGATATCACCCAAAACGGTAAAGAATCACCTTACTAAAGCTTTGGCTTTTATTCATGAAAACTTAAAAATTATTTAAAATTTGATTATCGTTTAGGACTCTGTCAAACTATATCCGTTCCTATATATAAACCAAAGTAGTTTATATGGAAATAACACCTGAACTTTTAACACGATATGCAGAAGGAAAGTGTACAGAAACTGAAAGAAAAAGAATAGAGGAATGGGTGAATACCACCGAAAACGAGATCAAATTTCCTGAAACCAATATTGAGACATCATCACATATTGAAGAGAAACTTTGGAATGCCATTGCAAAAGATACAATAAAGTCAACAAAAAGAAACTTCTTTTTTAGATGGAGTGTAGCAGCAACATTTACTGTTTTTTTATTAGTGTCAGCCTTTTTTGTTGTTAACAAACCAATAATATATACAACACAGGCAGGTGAAGTAAGAACAATAGTACTTAAAGACAGTACGAGAATTACCTTAAATGCATTATCGTCTCTTGAAGTATCAAGAGAGTATGGAAAAACACATAGAAATGTAATATTGAAAGGAGAAGGTTACTTCAAAGTAGAAAAGAACGCTCAACTTCCATTTGTAATTAAAACAGAAAAAACAGTAACAAAAGTTTTAGGAACTAAATTTAATTTATCTGCTTATACAGGAGAGAATAACGTTATATTTTTAGATGAAGGAAAAGTGTTTTTTTTCTCAAAAAAAGAAGGAAAAGAAAAAGGAGTGACGCTAAACCCAAAAGAGAAAGCAATACTTGTTAAAGAAAGGTTGGTAAAGAAGGTTTTTAAAGAAAATGACCATACGGCATGGATGCAACAAAAATTAATTTTTAAAGATGAAACCTTAAATAGTGTAATAAAAGTGTTAGAAAGATTTTATAATTGTAGCATAGAGATAAAAAAAGAAGAGTTAAAAAGGAGAAAATATAACGGAATTCATACAAAAGAATCAATAGACACAGTAATGAAAGATATTGGTTTTGTGTTGAATTTTAATTTCAAAAAGACAGGGGATAGAATAATAATTTTTTAAAAAAAAATAAATACAAATGACATAGAAAACAAAATAAAAAAAACCAGTATTCTGTCGGCAAAACTTCATACTGGTTAAAAGTAATTCAACCAAAAACACGATTAAATCACAAACTATAAATATATGAATAAAATAAATTATACAGCTATTCATAGAACTGTAAAAAGTATACTAATAATAGTTTTTTGCATTACAGTTCAAAGTTCATTTGCACAAGAATCTATATTAGATAAAAAAATTTCAATAAACTTTATAAATAATACGATACCAACTGCTTTAAGAAAAATAGAAGAAAAAGCAAGTTGTAAATTCGCTTTTGAGTCCATCGATGAAAAGAAGAAAAACATTATTACCAAAGAGTATAAAAAAGTAACATTACGAGCAATACTTAATGAAGTATTAGTTAAATATCACATTTATTATAAGGTAAGAGGAAACACTATTTTAATACAAAATCAAGCAGAAAAAGGTGTAATAACAGGAACTATTTTAGATGATAAAGGACTTCCTTTACCTTATGCATCAATAGTATTAAAAGGAACTAGTTTTGGGGCATCTTCTGATAAAGATGGGAGGTATAGTTTTTATGCACCAGAAGGAAATTACATTGCTATAGCGTCTTCAGTAGGATTTGGTAATGAACAAAAAACAGTAACAATTTTAGCAAATCAAAAGAATACATTAGATTTTTCTTTAAATGAAACTGCTGAAAGTTTAAATGAAATTGTGATAACAGGAACAAGAAATCAAGGGTATATTGTTCCGTTAACTAATGCATTAAAAACACCAATAAAAACACTAAAAGCTCCAGCTTCAATAGCTGTTTTAAGTGACAATTTTTTAGAGGATATTGGAGCTAGAAATTTAAGCACAATTATAACATTTGTGCCAGGTGTTAGTAATGCCGATAATGGTGGAGGACAAGTAGAAAATGTGATAATTAGAGGTTTTCCACAATCAGAATCTTATATAAATGGTATTCGACAACAAAGAGCTCCAGAAGGAGTTAGAGCTATAGAAACGATAGAAAGAGTTCAAATATTAAAAGGACCCTCTGGTGTTGAAGCGTCATTAACTTCTTCAGGAGGTTTTATGAATATTATCACAAAAAAACCAAAAGACACTTTTGCTGCTGAAGTAATTTTAGGAGGAGGAGATCATAATTTTATGCGTGTAGTTGGAGATGTTACAGGCCCTTTAGTTGAAGGAAAATTAAATGGTCGTCTAATTGCAGGTTATCAAAAAAGGCAATTTTGGAGAAATGGACAGGATGATAGGCCGTATGTAACTATTGCCCCATCGTTTGATTGGAAAATAACAGATAAAACAAACCTTATTGTAGAATATGAATATAATTGGGCTAATGATCCTTTAGATAGAGGAACTATTTATATTGAAGGAGCTGGATTGAAAAATAATTTTTTACCTAGAAATTTTACTTTTCATGGAGAAAAGGACGATTATAAAATAGGCTCTAATAGGTTTGATATAACGTTAAATCATAAATTCAACGATAAAATTTCAGCAACGGTACAATATCATAATTTTTCTCAAAAATCAGAAGAACATTCATTTAGAAATGCTGATGCAGAAGGTGGTTGGGGGCCTCTTTTTAAAGAAGATGGAGTCACTTTTTCAGGAAATTCAGTAGTACCAATATTTTTTGCTGAAGTTGGAGCTGACATTGGTACAGAAACGGTACAGGTAAATTTTAACGGAGACTTTACAAATGAAGAAGGTGTTGGACATGCTTTTAATTTTGGAGGAAGCACTGCAATTAGTGATGCTACTTATACTGATGCTGATAGAGACTTTGTGTATAGAAGTTTTGAAAATACTTTAGATGTTTTTAATCCAGATAATAATCAAGAGCCTAATGTTGTAGGAGAAAGTATACGCCCAAATTTTAGAGTTGGAGATAAAATTAATGCAGTTTTTGGGCAATGGCTGGGTAAATGGACACCTAAGTTTAGAACAGTTGTAGGTATGAGATATGATGATGTAAAAAAGATAACAGAACAAAACTTAAATGGTATTAGCCCAGAAGTATTAGCAAAATTAGAAGCACAATCTGCACCTAATCCAATTAACTTAATTAACCGTAATTATAATGATGATTTATTTTCATTTAGGTTAGGATCATCATATGACGTAACATCAACATTAACAGGTTTTGTAGGTTATTCTTCATCAGCACAACCACAAAATGGAGTAACTCGTAAAGGAAATGGAATTAAACCTATTAGAGCAAACTCTTTTGAAGGAGGTTTAAAATGGCAACTGTTTAACGGAAAAGCTTTAGCAACAGCATCTGCTTACTTTTTAGAAAGAAAAAACATAGCTATTTCAGACCCAAGCAATACGCCTGAAGAACGTTTTATGTTACCGTTAGGAAGCACAGAAATAAAAGGAATAGAGTTTGAATTAACAGGAAAGTTAACTAGAGATTTATCTTTTATGGGAGGTATGAGTTTCCAAAACTCTGAAATAACAGAAAGTGATCAAGATATTATAGGAAACAAGTTTGCAAACATTCCAGAGTTTCAATTTAGTGGGTTTTCTAATTATAATGGAAAAAGTATAGGTTTATCAGGGTTAGATATTGGTTTGGGTGTAGTACATCAAGGAAAACGTGAAGCTAACAGTGGAAATCAATATCAACTACCAGGGTATACTCGTATGGATTTTGCTTTAGGTTACACATTTAAAAACAATTTACAAATACGTTATAATGTGTTTAATGTTTTTGATACAACTTATTATACCTCGGCACAAGACAATATTTTAAGAGGATCCGATCAAATTGGAGTGGGAGATAGGCGTCTTTTTCAAATTACATTAACTAAAAAATGGCTTTAAAAATTAAGCAAAAAACTTTTTTTACTATTCATTCTTGGATAGGTATTACTGCCGGACTTTTACTATTTGTTATATGTTGGTCTGGCAGTATTGCCGTTTTTTCTCATGAAATAGATTGGTTGCTAAATCCTAAACTTCAAAGTGATTACATAAAAAACGATAAAAAAGAAGTTAATTGGCAAAAAGCATATAATTCTTTTCATATAAAATATCCAAAATCTGAATTAGGAGAATTAGCTGAAGCTGAAAGAAGTGGTTATACATTGCATGGTTGGGGAAGGAAGCAAAGTGGTGAACTTTTTCGTTTTTATATGAACCCTTCATCTTATAATATACAAGAAGAAACAACATATTTTAATGTACAACGCTTTTTTAGAAGTTTCCATATGTCTCTTTTTGATCCAGATGTATCACGTATTTTGGGAGTAAATTTTGGGTACTTCATAGTGGGATGTTTAGGGTTTGTTTTAGTTCTTTCAACTCTCACAGGTTTTTTATTTTACAAAAAATGGAGATCAGGTTTTTTTAAGTTAAATATTAAAAAAGGAGCTAGAAGGCTTTGGTCAGATACTCATAAGTTAATCGGATTATGGTCACTATGGTTTGGTTTATTAATAGGACTTACTGGAACTTGGTATTTGTTGGAATGGTGGCTTCCAGAGCCGCCACATATTGATACTTCACAAATTACACAAAAAAATAAGGAAAAGTATTTAAGTATCAATGAACTGGTAGAAAAAGCAGAAAAAGAGTTTCCTGAATTGGAAATTCAGCGTTTGTTTTTTTACAATTACAATAAAGGACTTTTATCATTTGAAGGTGATAATGGAGCATTACTTGTAAGAAAAAGAACAGCACATATTACTCTGAATACTTTAACAGGAGATGTAATTAAGATTCAAAAACCTGAGGAGTTAACCATGTATCATAGATGGTGGGAAACTGTAGATGTTTTACATTTTGGCAATTTTGCAGGATTGTGGTCTAAATGGTTGTATTTTATTTTCGGACTTTCATTGTCTGTGCTGTGTTTAACAGGAGCGTATTTACAAGCAAAGCGGCAAAAGCTGAAGTCAGGGGTGAAAAAATATAGAATATCAATAATTATAGCATACAGTATTACTGTGATAATTTTAGGGTTGTCTTTTTGGGGAGGAGTTGAAGAAATAACTCGCTATGGAGTTAACGGTAGTTTACCTAAAACACCCGCTCCCATAGTTTGTTTTATTGTTTTATGGGGAGTAACAACAATAGGTATACTTATTTTTTGGATGAAAAAAGTAAAATAATTTTTAAACAAAGCAATAAAAAACACGCTGTATTTTCTTATACAGCGTGTTTTTTTATGAGGTGCATTTTGTAAAATTATAATGATAAATTACATTTTTTACCTAAAATATCATTTATACTGGGGTTATACGCATTGTTATAAATAAAGTTGTTTTCATCAAAATCTTTATGCTTAATTTCGGTTAGTAGCTTTTTTAATCCACAAAAATTAACAAGTTTTTTATTATTTGAAATGTCTATCACACCTCTTTCGAAAGTATAGTTTGAAAGAGCATCTAAGGTTGTAATTTTAGGATTGTTTTGAATAAAAAGTTCCTTATTTGTGGGGCTGTTATCGTAAACTATATTTTGTACTCCATTAAGAGAAGTTAAATTAGAATTATCTTTTACTTCTATTAAATAACTAACAGACGTTAAAGATGATAAGTTAGAAATACTTGCTAAAGAAGCATTGTTAATAATTTTAATAGCGCCAACACTCTTTAAACTAGAAAGACCATTTAACTTAGTAAGTTTAGTATTGTTTTCAATAGTAAAGTAAAGTTCACAAGATGTTAAGTTCTGTAAACCTTCCATAGTTTTTAAAGAAGTATTATTTTTAATTACAACAGCGTTGACTTCTGTTATTTGTTCTAAACCGTTTAAGTTTTCTAAAGAATCATTTCCAATAATATTAACTTTATGAAGCTTACTAAGATTCTGTAAAGCAGTTAGATTATTTATAGAAGGATTCAAACTGATTGATAACTCTTGTCGAATAGTTTTTAGTTTATGAAATCCGCTTAAGTTTTGTAACGACTTATTGTTTAAAATGCGAAGAGAACCTAAAGCTGTAATTTTTGATAAAGCTTCAACATTGGTAAGCTCATTGTTGTTAATAATAACGAGTCTAGCTTCATTAGAAGTTAATGTTACATCTTCAAAACCACTTAAGTTTTTAAGAGAGGTATTTATAATAAACAAGTCTCCATGTATTTGACTAAGGTCATTAAAATTAGAAAGATTTTTTACAGAGGAAGTTTTACCGTTTATAATTAGATTTCCTTTGATAGCATTGTACCCTTTAGAGGTAAAGTTATCAATATCTTCTTGACTTTTTAACTCTATATTACCTTCAAATTGTTTTTTATCAGTAAAAAATTTGTATTCAGTAGAAGTAATAGTTTTGTTATTTATGTCCTTGGCGATTACTTTACCTTGGTATTCAGTTAAGCCTTTAAGCTCTTCAAATTCGAAAGTGTTACCGTCAATATATTCAGCTATTAGTTCATCGCCTAAGTAAAGGTCGTAATAGGTGGTTTTGTTTTGTGAATTATCAGTATTAGTCCATTCTATTTTGCTGTTTAACGGATTAGTTGAACTAATTTTTACAGTTAGTAGAGTAGAAGCAGGTAGTTGGTTTTCTTCTGATTTAGAGCAAGATGTAAAGAGTAGGATTATAACTATTAATTTATATAAATTGTATTTGGGCATTGTATAGCTAATTTTTAATTTTATTTAAGTAAATATTGGGATAAATTAACAAAAAAAGGAAACGATATAAATGGCGTGAAAAGTTAAATTATATGTTAAATATAATGCTTAGGTATGGGAGTAAAAAATAAAAAATCCCTGACCAGTTTTTGATAAGGGATTTATAGTTCTTTTGAATGGAGATTTAAAAACGGAAATCGTAGTTTTGTATTTTACCTTTTTTACCTAAACTATTAAATTTCCAACTAAACCCAAGCATAAAATATTGTTGCAATACGGTGCTTTCGGAATCTTCTATATAGTTTGAGGTTGCTCTACGTTGAGCGTTGGTGTTTTGATTTAATAAATCATATGCTTTTAAGCTAATAGTACCTTGATCTTTTAAAATAGAATAAGCTAATGTAGCATTCCAAAACCAAGCAGCTTTATTAAATCCAATTACGTTAGGGTTGTATGTGTAACGAATGTCATTTAACCATTCTAACTTTTTTGGGATGTTTGTTTTTGTTCTTATATTAACAGAATGTCTAGTGAAGTCTTGATTTTGATCAGTGTTAACGTCGTATTTAGTATTTGAAAAAGAAATACGATACTGTGTTTCTATAGAAGCCAGTTTGTCCCACTCTAATGTGATTCCAAAATTAGGGGTTAACGAAGTTGTTTTAGCTCCTTCTTTTATGTTATTTAAGATATTAAAGTTTTTATTGGAACCAATGTTTCCACCAGCTTTAAATTTAATACTAGAAATGGAGTCTAGTTTTATTTTTTTTGTATAGCTACCACCACCCCATAAATCATAACCCCCATCATTGTTTTCATAAGAGGTTTTTCTGACCAAATTATCGTCAATAGAGGTGTTTGTTATTACTTGATTTTCATAAAGAGTACCACTTATATAAAACCAAAAACCAGTACGAGCTTGCCAGTTAAACTTGTTAAAATTAATATATGCTCTGTGATTTTGAGCTGGTTTTAAATTTGGATTACCGGTAACAATATTGGAAGGGTTGGTCACATCAGAAAAAGGTTGAACTTGATTAATGCTGGGAGCATTATTGTTTAAACGATAATCAAAGTAAATAGAGGCTTTGGAGTCAAATCTATACCTGAAACTAGCATCTAAATCTAAATTATTGTATTCTTTTTTTAAGCTTAATTCAGGGCGCAATTTATCATTGTTTTCTAAGGTTCTGTTAACAAAACCAGTACCAAAATTTAAACGCCACTTTTTAGATCTATACACTAAATCTACTGAAGGGGTTTTAGTAATATCATTATATGTAAAGTCAGAACTCAATTCAGTATTAAAGTCACTGTACTGTTGTGTTGTTGAGTTAAAATCAAAAGTGTTTTCTTGGTTTTTTCGTTCATCACGTTGATAACTATACTTAGTATCTAAAAATAATTTCTTAGCAATTAGAGGAAAACGATAGGTTAGACGTGAGGAAAGTCCTGTTAAGTTATTTTCAATAATGCTTTTTTGGTCTCTATTTTCTGTGCTAGCATTATTTCCAAAAGTTTCAATTATAGACTTGTTAAATTCTTCTGTATCTGTTTTATCAATACTGTTAGTTATAGAGGCTTTAATAAAGGAACCTTTAGCTCCAATTTTTTTAGTAATATCTAATCTGTTTTGAAAATTGTTTGCTGTTGCTTTAGAATAGGCTGAACTCACGTAGCTATTCGTAAGTGTATTACCTTCGTCTAAAGATTGTTCTTGTCTACGGCTACTACCTTCACGCTTATTAAAAACGAAGTTAGGTCTAATATTAATTAAAAGAGTAGAATCTATTTCAATGTCAAACTCTGTATCAAAACTATGATTGTGATTTTCATCGTCAGAAGTAGTAGTAGAGTTGGAAAAATACTTCCTATCAGGAAGTGTGTACTCTCTATTACTTTTCGATTCGTTGTTTGAATTACTTCCTGAGTAAAAATAGTTTGCGTTTACATCTAAACCTTTACCAAATTCATCAGCATAGGTTGCACCAGCAGTTTTTGATTTTATAATACCGCTACCGCCTCCAAAACTTCTTCCATTAACATTAAAACTACCATTTCCACCTATCCAAATATTACCACCTCCTCCAAACATTTTTTGAATTTCTCCAAAGCTAAAACCTGGAGAATTGATATTGTTTGTGCTGGCTAATATGCTAAATCGTTGATTGTTATCAAAACGGTTTACCATCGCAGCTCCTTCAAAGCGTTTGTCGGTTCCAGCGCCACCAGATACTCTACCAAACCAACCTTTATTATTTTCTTTTTTTATGGTAAGGTTTATAGTTTTGTTATTTGCATCTCCTTTTTCACCAGTAAAAGCTTCTGATTTAGATTTAGTATCTGTTATTTGAACTTTTTCAATAATATCTTTTGTTAAATTTTTAGTGGTAATACTAGGATCATTTCCAAAGAAAGGTTTACCATTAACCAAAATTTTATTGACTTCTTTTCCGTTTACAGTAATTTTTCCATTTTCATCGACTTCAACACCAGGAAGTTTCTTTAAAAGATCTTCAACATTGGCATCTTTTTTAGTTTTAAAAGATTTAACATTAAATTCTAAAGTGTCTTTTTTCACAGTAATTGGAGCTCGTGATTGTATAACTACTTCACTAAGAACATTACTTTCTTCTTTTAAAAAAATTGTATCTAAATTGAGATTAGAGGTTTTGTCTAGCTCTATAAATTTAGAGTAACTATCCATACCAACGTAAGAAATAAAGAGTTTTACACCCTTACTAAAAGATTTTCCTTCTAAAGAGAATTTTCCTTTTTCATTAGAAATGGTGTAAGTAATAATTGAGCTGTCTTTAGCTCTCTCAAGATGAATTGTTGCTGCCTCAATAGCAGTTTTATCTTTTTCAGAGTTAATAGTACCAGTAATTTTAAACGGATAAGATTGAGCAAAAATTGAACTGGTAAGTAATAAGGTAAAAATAAAAAGTAGTTTTTTCATTGTTTATAGCAAAATGATTTTCAAAGAGCTACAAATAAAAAGAAAAAACTACTTTCTAAGAGTTAAATATTGTTAAACTTATTTCTGTCTGAAATAAATACTAATAGGTACTCCATTAAAGTTATAATGTTCGCGTAACTGATTTTCAATATAACGTTTGTAAGGATCTCTAATATATTGAGGTAGATTAGCAAAGAAAGCAAACTGAGGAGTGTGTGTTGGCAACTGCATACAGTACTTTATTTTTATGAATTTACCTTTCGTTGCTGGAGGAGGATTATGCTCCATAATCTCTAACATCGTTTCGTTTAACTTACTTGTTTGAATGCGACGTTTTCTATTTTCAAAAACTTCAACAGCAGTTTCAATAGCTTTAAAAATACGTTGCTTGGTTAATGCAGAAATAAAGATAATAGGAACATCTGTAAAAGGAGCAATTGCCTGACGAACTTTAGCTTCAAAATCACGCATAGTATTGGTTTCTTTTTCAACTAAATCCCATTTATTTACTAAAATGACAATACCTTTTCTGTTTTTCTCAGCTAACCAAAAAATCTTTTCATCTTGTCCTTCAAATCCACGAGTTGCATCAATAACCAATACCGCAACATCACAATGCTCAACAGCACGTACAGCACGCATTACTGAATAGAATTCTAAGTCTTCTTTTACTTTTGATTTTTTTCTAATTCCAGCGGTATCGACTAAGTTGAATTCAAAACCAAAACGATTATATTTTGTATCGATAGAATCTCGTGTAGTACCTGCAATATTGGTTACAATATTTCTGTCTTCACCAATTAAAGCATTAATAAATGATGATTTACCTGCATTTGGACGTCCAACTACAGCAAAACGAGGTAACTCGTCTTGTTTTTCTTCATCTTCTTCAGGTTCAGGAATTTCTTTCGCAATAGCGTCTAATAACTCTCCTGTTCCGCTTCCATTAATGGAAGAAATAGTGTAGTAGTCTCCTAATCCAAGATTGTAAAACTCAACAGCATCAGCATCACGCATTGCATTGTCAACTTTGTTTACAGCCATAAATAATGGTTTTTCAACCTGACGTAAAATTTTGGCAACCTCAGCATCCATAGGGGTAATACCTTGTTCAACATCAACTACAAAAACAATAATATCAGCTTCATCAATAGCTAACTGAACTTGTTTACGTATTTCTCCTTCAAAAATATCATCAGATCCAACAATATAACCACCAGTATCGATTACAGAAAATTCTTTTCCGTTCCATTCAGATTTTCCGTAGTGACGATCCCTTGTAACTCCACTAACAGAATCAACAATAGCTTCACGACGTTTTACTAATCGGTTAAATAAAGTGGATTTACCTACATTTGGTCTTCCTACAATCGCAATAATACTCATTTTGCAAAAAATTTGTGCAAAGATACAATTTAGTATATGATTTGTAATGTTTTTTAGATAGTATATAGTTTTTGCTATATTGTTGGCACCTAATATTTTATTTAATGGATGATAAATTATACAACCAGATTTTTTTAAAACCTCGTTTTCAATTAGAGTATGAAATAAATTCTCAGGTTTTGTTAGAAGAAATAAAGAAGCATTTAAACGATGTTTCTAAGTACAAAATGAAGGTTGTAGATAATCATGTGGTTATTGATGTACCTGAGAAGGAGTCGCATTTGTGGTCACCGCAATTACATATTGAAATAGAAGAGGTTTCAGAAACTTCATCAAATATAAAAGGATTGTTCGGTCCCAAACCTCAAGTGTGGACTTTTTTCATGTTTTTACACTTTTTGGTGGGAACAGCTTTTGTGATTTTTGCCATTATAGCTTACAGCAATTGGTCGTTAAAAAAAATAACGATGCTGCCTATAGTAATGCTGGTTGTTTTACCTATTGTATGGGTTGCTTTATACTTGGTAGGAAGCCTAGGGAAATCAACAGGGAAAAAACAAATGGATGAATTAAAAGAATACACTAAACAGTTGTTACGAACAATAAAAGGTTAGTCTTTGTATCCAAATCGTTTTAGTTGACGTTCGTTAGATCGCCAATTTTTATTGATTTTTACATGTAAATCTAAAAAAACCTTTTTATCAAAAAATTGCTGAAGGTCTTTGCGGGCTTCAGTTCCAACACGTTTGATTGCACTTCCTTTGTGTCCGATGATAATTCCTTTTTGTGTTTCACGTTCTACCATAATAACAGAACGGATCTTTATAATATTATCTTCTTCAACAAAGCTTTCAGTTTCAACTTCTACAGAATAAGGGATTTCCTTTTTATAATGTTGAAGAATTTTTTCACGAATTTTTTCATTCACAAAAAAGCGTTCAGGTCTATCGGTTAACTGATCTTTTGGGTAAAAAGGAGGAGAATCTGGTAAAAGCTCAATAATTTTATAAAAAACGGTATCTACATTAAAGTTTTCAAGAGCAGAAATTACATACACAAAAGAATTTGGAACCTTCTTTTTCCAGTATTCAATTTTAGCTTCAACCTCTTCTTGAGTTGATTTATCAACTTTGTTTAACAGCAAAATTACTGGAATTTTGCTGTTGATTATTTTGTTGAAAAAAGCTTCGTTTTTAAGAGCTGTTTCACCAACTTCTACCATGTAAATAAGAACATCGGCATCTTCAAAGGCAGATTTTACAAAATCCATCATAGATTCTTGCAACTCATAAGCTGGTTTTATGATTCCTGGAGTATCCGAAAAAACAATTTGATAATCGTCTCCATTGACAATCCCCAAAATACGATGTCTAGTAGTTTGCGCTTTTGAAGTGATGATAGATAGTTTTTCACCAACTAGTGCGTTCATCAAGGTAGATTTCCCAACATTTGGGTTTCCAATAATATTTACAAATCCTGCTTTATGTGTCATGATGCAAAGATAGGTTGTTTTGTGTAAGAAGTATTTATTTTTTTAGATGCTTGTTATTTAGAGAAATATATTTATATGGAAAATAAATGCTTTTTTATTTGGTGATAACAAGAAAAAGGATGTATATTTGCAACCGCAAATCGCGGGATAGAGCAGTAGGTAGCTCGTCGGGCTCATAACCCGAAGGTCACTGGTTCGAGTCCAGTTCCCGCTACTAAGCAAAGGTTTTCAATTTAATTGAAAACCTTTTTTTGTATATTATTTATTCCATAATGCAAAAAAATTAAGTAAAAAGTAATTATTAATCAAAGCAAGAATAAATATATCTATTAAAATAAAAGACTGCGAGTGGTTCTTTAAAATAACGAAAAAAGAAGTCCCCACGTAGGCTATTACAAATTTAAATTTTACGAAGATAATTCAGAACTATTACAGATACTCCTTCTATTTTCGATAAAAATTACAAGATAAAATATAAATGGTATCAGATATTTTAGATTTTACTAGTTTAACCGAGATTTAATTAGGTTACATCACTAGTTAAAATTTAACTGATAACTCCATCTACAAAACCGATTTGATATTCATAAAATCATTTGTAGCATCTGAAGATTAAACATTTTTTTTGTTTTATAAATTAAAATATATGAATTATGAAACAAAAATTACTTTGGCTCTTATTGCTAGTAGTAACAGTAGCTTTTTCACAAACGGTACCGACTAATGGTTTATTGGTAGGCTACAATTTTACCGACGGTAATACAACCGATATAGGTGGAACAAACAACCTAACCCCAGTAGGAACAACTTCAGTAGTAATTGCCGATAGGTTTAATAGTTCAGGGGCAAATGATGCCATTCAATTAAACACAAGTCATTTAGTAGGGGCAGATATCAATACTGGATATCCTACTTTTGCGTTTTGGGTAAAAACAACTACCAATGATACTAATTTTAAAGTTATTATAGATGATAGTAAAAACACAACAGCAACACCTCATAACTACGCTAACGCTTATGAAACAGGAGTTACCATTATGTTGCAAAGAGGTAAAATAGTAGCACAATCAAGAGTTATAGGAGGAACAACCGAGTATAGAACAGCTGTAAGTGGCTTTATTGCAAATGGTAATTGGCATCACGTTGTGGCTATGTTTAGAACAGGAAGAAAGCAAGGGCAATCGAATAAATTTTCAGAAGCAAGATTATGGATTGATGGTGTTATGGTTGATAACGATGATAGAAATCTTTCTACAACAGGTTCAGTTACAGGATTAAATACAGGCGGACAATTTGCTATTGGGAATAATAGAAATAATTCGGTAGCAAACATCTATAAATATAATGATATTATTGATGATATCTATATTTATAACAGATGGTTAACCGTAGCTGAAATACAAGGTTTATTACAAGGTTTTTGTTTTTCACCTACCCTTAATGATTTTACCATAAATACAAGTTCAATAAGCAATACTTCCGCAGAAATTACCAATACAATCGGTAATGGTCTTTGCGATATTGCGTATCACAAATCGTCTGACTCTTTTTCATCAGCAACAATTGTACAAGGAGTTACCACAGTACATACACTTTCAGGTTTAGACCCTTCGCAAAATTATGATGTTTATATCAGAAAAAATTGTAGTGCTTCAAGTATTTCAGGTTGGTCACTTAGAAAACGATTTAGAACACGAGGGAGAATTTATGTAAAAGCCAATGCAACAGGAGATAACAGCGGTTCATCTTGGGTAAATGCCTATACCGATTTGCAAGATGCTATAAGATATACCAACGACAACGAGCAGATTTGGGTAGCAGGTGGAATATATAAACCCCACGCTTCTAACAGAGATGCTACTTTTAGAATTACAAAAACAGGAACTAAAATTTACGGAGGTTTTGCAGGAACAGAAAACCTTATAGGGCAACGTGTTTTAGGGCAAAACACAACTGTTTTATCAGGAGATTTACAAGGGAATGATACTAACCAAGCAACTTATATTGATAATTACAATAACTCAACAAGAAAAAATGACAACAGTTATCATATCGTAAAAATTGAAGCAACGGCTAACGATGTAGTTTTAGACGGATTAACCATTAGTGATGCACATACTAATAGAAATGCTACAGAACCCGGTGGAGCAATTATAAAAGAAAAAACCGTAGCAAAATTTACCTTAAAAAATTGTATTATAGAAGATAATGTTTCAAGAAAAGAAGCGGCGGGTCTTTTTGCAGAGATGAATTTAAACAACAGAAACGCTTCGTCTCGAGGAAGATTAACTGTTGAAAATTGCCAATTTAAAAACAATATGGCTCGTTGGGGAGCAGGAGCATATAGTATGATAAGAGATAATACTAATGTAGATATTGTATTTGTTAATAATTTATTTGTCAACAATATAACAGGAGATTTAGCCTCTTCTCTTCAAGGATTAAGCGGTAGTGCTGCTTGGTTTAGAATGGTTGGAAATACTACAGATTGTAATTTAGATATTGTAAACAATACTTTTGCGAATAATGAAGATTTAGGAACAGGTCAAAACCTTAATGCGACTACACACGGTGTTGTAGGAATTTCACAAAACACTGGAGCAACAGGAATTATGAGAGCCAAGGTGTCAAATTGTATTTTTTGGGCTAACGAAACATCAGGAGGAAATACTACAAGAGCGGTTACAGACTTTTACCAAAACCCTGTAACCTCACTTAATGTTTTTAATTCTATTGGAGATTTTTCTGATAGTAGTATTACAGCAACAACAAATGTTCAAAATAGTGACCCTTATTTTACAAGTATGATAAATGATTTTACAATATCATCTCAATTTTCACCAGCTCTTAACACAGGAGATAACTCTAAAATTCCAACAGGAGTTACAATTGATTTACTTGGAAATTCAAGAATTCATAATACAATTGTGGATATGGGATGTTATGAATACGGGGCAACGGCACCAGTGTATAGAGATTTAACAATTACTTCTACTAATGGTACAGTAACAGCAAATCCTCAACCTTCAGCAAACGGCATGTATTTAGACGGAACAAGTGTAACTTTAACAGCTACACCAAATTCGGGTTATCAGTTTGATAATTGGGTAATATCACCAAGTCCTGCTACAGCTCCAAACGGAACAACGGCTACAGTGGTGTTAAATGCAGACACTAATGTAACGGCTAATTTTAGTGTAATTCCACGTCCAACACCTTATATTACAGGACTTCCACAAGGAAACACAACTGCTGGAGATTTTTCTGCAACAGTAGAATTTAACTCACTAAGTGGAGTTACAGGCTTTACTTTAAATGATATTCAGGCAACAGGAGCAACATTAAGTAATTTTACGACAGTAAATGCAAATGAATACACATTTAAAGTAACACCAACAAATACATGCGTAGGAACACCAATTACATTAAAAGTTCCTGAAAATGTAGCTTTTGATGTTAATAATTCTAGTGTAGGAAATACGGCATCAGCATTAAAAACAATTACTGTAAAAGAAAACGTAAAGCCAACGGTAAAAACACAAAACTTAACGGTTCAGTTAGATGCTAACGGAAATGCAAGTATTACTCCACAGCAAATTGATAACGGAAGTACCGATAACTGTTCAATAGCATCAATGAGTTTAGATAAAACAACGTTTGATTGTAATGATACGGCAACACCAAATACGGTGACCTTAACAGTAGAGGATACTGCAGGGAATACCAATACTGCAACAGCAACTGTAATAGTTCAAGATAACATCGCACCAGTAGTAGCAACTAAAAATGTTACCATTAATTTAGATGCGAATAATCAAGCAACAATAACAGCATCAGATGTTTTAGATACAGCAATTGATAACTGTACATCATCAACAAACTTAACAACAGTTTTAAGTAAAACAACGTTTGATTGTAGTAATTTAGGAACAAATACAATTAATGTGCAAGTAAGAGATGCTATTGGAAATACAACTAATGAATCAGCCGTTGTAACAGTAAACGCAAATCCAAATGCTACATTACAAGCAGTTGCAAAAAATATTACTGTATATTTAGCAACAGACGGAAGTGCAACAATTACGCCACAAGATGTAGATAATGGTTCAGGAAGTGGATGTAATTCAAACCCCACATTAAGTTTAGATATTACAAGTTTTAATTGTTCAAACGTAGGAACAAATAATGTAGTATTAACAGCAACAGATGGAACAAACACCGCAACAGTAAGTGCTGTAGTAACTGTAGAAGATAATACTTTACCAACAGTTACAACTCAAAATTTAACAGTACAATTAGACGCTAGAGGTAATGCAACGATTACTCCACAACAAATTGACAACGGCAGTACAGATAACTGTTCAATAGCATCAATGAGTTTAGACAAAACAACATTCGATTGTTCAAACATAGGAACGAACCAAGTTGTATTAACAGTGGTAGATGCAAACAATAATACAAGTACAGCATCTGCAACAGTAACAGTAGAGGACACTATTGTACCAACAGTAGTAACACAAGACATATCAGTTCAATTGGGTGTAAATAATCAAGTAAGTATTACCCCAGCACAGATTAACAATGGTTCTTCAGATAACTGTACTAGTGCTACTGATTTGGCTTACAGTTTAGACGTAACAACATTTAGTTGTTCAGAAGTAGGTAATAATACTGTTACATTAACGGTAACAGATGCATCAGGTAATAGTGCAACTGCAACAGCTCAAGTAACGGTTACAGCAAATCCAAGTGCCCCATTAGCGGTAGTAACACAAAACATTACTGTACAATTAGACGCTAGCGGAAGTGTAACGATTCAACCAAGTGATGTAGATAACGGTTCAGGGAGTGGGTGTAATTCTAATCCGACCTTAAGTTTAGACAAGACAAATTTTGATTGTTCAAACATCGGAACCAACACGGTGACCTTAACAGCAACCGATGGTGGTGCTAGTGAAACAGCAATGGCAATAGTAACTGTAGAAGATATCATGGTGCCAACAGTAAATACTAAAGATGTAACGGTAACTTTAAGTAACGGTCAAGGTTCAATTACAATATCAGATGTTAATGATAACAGTACCGATAACTGTTCAATAGCCTCTATAGGTTTAGACAAGACAACTTTTGATTGTTCAAATTTAGGAACGAACACAGTAACCTTAACAGTAACTGATGACCAGGGTAATACATCAACAGGTACGGCTACGGTAACGGTTGTAGAAACGGATGTGCCAACAGTAGTAACACGAGATATTACAGTAGCATTAGACGCCAACGGGGAGGCGACTATTACAGCTCAACAAGTAGATAATGGTAGTAGTGATGCATGTAGTGGAGTTGCAAATATGTCGTTAGACAACACAACATTTCAATGCCCAGATTTATCAACTCCAACAACAGTTACCTTAACTGTAATTGACAACAGCGGAAACACAGCTACGGGAACAGCTAGAGTAACTTTTACAGCGCCAGACGAAGATAATGACGGTATATCAGACGCTTGTGATACAAGGCAGGTGGTCTCACCAAAAGGCTTCTCACCAAACGGAGATGGACAAAACGATACTTGGGTAATTGAAAACATTGAGAAGTTTCCTAATAGTAATATACAAGTTTTTAACCGTTGGGGAGAACGTGTATATGAATCAAAGGGCTATCAAAACAACTGGAGTGCTACTTCAAATCAAAGAGGAGGGAGTAGTACAAAACTACCTGTAGGTGCTTACTATTATATCATTAATTTGAATGATTCGGACTACCCACCAGTACAAGGATGGCTATATATTAATTATTAATAATTGAAAAAGAAAATATTAATTTGAAAATTAAAGAAATGAAATTCACTCATATAAAATATATAATTACTAGCCTTATTTTTGTTCTATCACTAAATGCTAAGGCACAGCAAGATCCATCTTTTACGATGTATCAATTAAATATGAATATTATAAACCCTGCTTTCGCGGGTTCACAAAATGTGTTAGACGCGACTATGTTAATACGTGGTCAATGGGTTGGTATTAAAGATGCACCCTCAACTCAAACTTTATCTATTTCCTCACCTTTAGGTAAGAATTTAGGTTTAGGATTGTCTTTGGTAAATGATAAGTTTTCAGTAGCCAAAGAGACAGATGTGTATATCGATTTTTCGTACAAGTTACAAATATCAGAATCGATGGATTTATTCTTGGGCTTAAAAGGAGGTGGAACATTTATTAATGTAGATTTACAATCGTTGAATATTAATGACCCTCTTTTTAATGAAAATATAAGTAGATTTAATCCGAATTTTGGTGCAGGAGCTTATTTAAAGGGTAAGAACTATTACGCAAGTTTATCGGTGCCTGTATTATTACAAAGTAAGCGTTATGAGAAAGAGGGGAATGTTGTAACTAGTGCTTCCGATAAGCCACACATATACTTAGCAGGAGGTTATACATTCAGTTTAGAAAATGACTCTAAACTAACTATTACTCCATCATTTATGATGCGTTACGTATCAGGTGTACCTTTGTCGTTTGATGCTACTGCAATGATTGGCCTTTTTGATAAAGTAGAGTTTGGTGTGTCACATAGATTAAAAGAATCGTTTAGCGGACTATTACTATTTAAGTTTATTAAAGAATTTAAACTAGGATATGCTTATGAACATGCTATTAACGATATATCAACCTACAGTAATGGTTCACATGAATTTGTATTTAAGTTCAAGTTTTAATAAGATTCTAAATTCAATAGTTAGTATTATGAATTAAGGATATAAAGCTAAAAAAAATGAAGGTTGATTTAATAAGGATAGAGTTAACTTTTTAGATTATTTGAATACATACAAAAAACGTTTTATAAACGAGTTTATAAAACGTTTTTGTAATTATTATATTAATATTTTCATCTTTGGTTTATAAGTAATCTAGTCATAAATGACTCTTTACGGCGTTAAAAAGATTAAAATCAAGAATTATTAACTTTTATTTGGATAAAACAGAGAATAAAATGTATATTTGCAATCCCAAATCGCGGGATAGAGCAGTAGGTAGCTCGTCGGGCTCATAACCCGAAGGTCACAGGTTCGAGTCCTGTTCCCGCTACTAAGCAAAGGCTTTCAATTTAATTGAAAGCCTTTGCTTTTTATTAGAATAATAGATTATTTTTTTTCTATATAAAAATAAGACCTTCTGTTTTGTTGATGTTCTTGTTCGGTACACTTTTTTTGATTTAGATCATTGCACTTGTTTAATAACTGTTCTTCTCCGTAACCAACAGCACTTTTAATCCTTTTTGGAGAAATGCCTCTTGATAATATATAGTCTCTTGTAGATTTGGCTCTTTTGTCTGATAATAATTTATTATATGTTTGGGATCCTCTACTATCGGTATGAGACTCAATTCTTAAACTTATATCAGGGTTGTCTTTTAAGACAGAAACGATATGTTCTAACTCGTATTCGGCGTCTTCACGAATATTATATAAATCAAAATCAAAGTAAATAGGATTTATAATGATTTGATCATCTTTTATTAAAGATTCAAGTTGGATGTTCTCAGTAATTAATCTTTTGTTAATGTTAAGTGTTTTTGTATTTTTTTGAGAGTTTCTATAATCTTTTTTTGAAGCAACGACTACAAAATTCTTTTCACAATCTATTTTTTCAAATAAATAACTACCATCTTTATTAGTTGTTTTAGTAAAAATGGGTTCTCCTTGTTTGTTTATAAGCTGAACGGTAGCATTGGGAATAGGGTTTCCTGTTTTTGAGTCTGAAATAACTCCTTTAATGTTTTCTTTACAATCGTATATTTTAAAACTATAAATATCATCATCTCCTTTACCTTCTTTTCTGTTGGAAGAAAAGTAACCTTGAGTATGCTTGTCGTTAATAATGAAAGCAAAATCATCAAAAGGACCATTAACAGGACTTCCTAAATTTACTGGTTTTGTATAAGAGTTACTAGTGATTTTTGCCTCAAAAACATCTAAACCTCCTAAGCCAATATGTCCATCAGAAGAAAAATATAAAACATTATCATTCCCTATAAAAGGAAACATTTCTTTGCTTTCTGTATTAATAGTTTTGCCCAGATTTTCAGGTTTTCCATAGATATCGTTTTCTAAAATTGCTATTTTATAAATGTCGGTATCTCCGTAGCCATTTGGCATATCAGAAACAAAATAAAGTGTTTTTTCGTCAGGACTAAGGGCAGGATGTCCGCAAGAAAAACTATTACTATTAAAAGGTAGTTCTTTTATATCTCCCCAAAAGTTTCCTTTTTTAGTAGCTTTATAAATTTTAAGGTGAGAAATATTATTTTTATCTCCTATTAATCGCTTGCCATCAAAGTTATCTCTGGTGAAGTAAGCTGTTTTTCCATCTTTAGAAACAACAATATTTGATTCGTGATATTTAGAGCTTAATTCTTCAAGAATGATAGGTTTACCCACATCCAAAACTTTAATGAAATTGTTATTTTGTTTTGCTTTATAAATGTTTAAATATGGTTGCTTATTCCATCGATAGAGTTTTTTACCTTTTTCTGTTTTGGGTTGGGTAGAAGAAAAATATAAATGATTATCATAAATGTATCCACCAAAGTCTGAATAAGAAGTGTTGCTAGATAGGTTGTGGATGTTTATATATGTCTTTTCTCGATTAGAGTATTCAACAAAATAATTAGTGTTTTCTTCTAAAGCCTTCACACGACTATCGTTTTTGTTTAATTTTAATAGCCACTTGTCAGATTCTTTTATTTTACCATTAGTTTTTAAAACTTGGGCATATCTAAATATATGTTTAGGTTTAGCAGAATTTTCGTATAGTTTCATTAACTCTTGATAGTTTTTTTCTGCCATAACATATTTAAAATTAAAGTAGTAAGAATCTCCTAATCTACTTAATACAGTATAAGAATTATCTCCTTTGTTGTATATGGATTGATATAATTCAGCAGATTTTTTATAAGAAAACTCTTCAAAATATCTATTAGCAGCATACTTTCGTTGGCTGTTAATGGTTATTGGTATAAATACTATTATAAGTAAAAAATGTATTGCTTTTTTCATTTTATTTATAATTTAAAAGAATCTAGGAGACTTCATTGCTAGCTCTTTGAATATTTCCCATTTAATCATTAATTCATAGGTTCCAGAATTGTAGTTGCTGTAATTAGAGGTAGTGAGGTCGTAGGCTAACCCTATGTGTAAATTTCTAGAAGCTTGAAGTCCTATCAAAGCACTAATAGAATCATCCCACCTCCAAGCTATACCTGCTGTAAATTTTTCATTGAAAAGGAAATTAGCTGATACATCTAGGGATAAAGGTGCACCATTTACAACTTTTGTTAAAAATGCGGGCTTAAACTTAATACTTTCGTTTAAATCAAATACATATCCACCAATTAAAAACAAGTGTATTCGTTCTTTTGCGACATCACCTCCATTATTAGAGTCATCATAATGATCTGTGTTAATAAAATTAGGAATAGCTGCTCCCAAATACCAGTTAGAAGTATAGTAATAAATACCAGCTCCAATAGTTGGTAAAAATCTATTAATGTTTCCAGTTAGACTTTTATCGTCTCGATCCTTAACAATACCTTTGTTCCAATCAACATTTAAATGTCTTGCTCCAAGTTTCAACCCAAAAGCTAAATTTCCCTCATCACTGGTACGAACTGTATAAGAAGCATTGATATCCAGAAAAATCTCATTGGCGGGGCCTATTCTATCGTTAGTAAGGTTAATACCTAACCCAACGCCGCTAAAACCTAGAGGAGTATCGAAACTTAGCGTTTGAGTGTCAGGAGCACCTTCAATACCAACCCATTGAGTTCTTGCAAGAGCATTTATTATAGTGTGTCCGCTTGATCCAGCATATGCAGGGTTCACACTCATAGTGTTATACATATATTGAGTATATTGAGGGTCTTGTTGAGCATTTACATTTATTAATATTTGTATTAAGAATATTAATGTGTATAGGTGTTTTAATTTCATATTATTTTTTTTATCTATTAATGTATAACCAGCCTACTTTTGCTTTTGATCCATCACCTAAATCGATAACATAGAAATAGGTGCCTGAAGGTAATTTTTCATCAACATTAATTGTTGTTCTTCCATTAGAAGTTCCGTTAAAAACAACGTCTTTATTGTTATAGCCAGAGGCTTTGTATACAGTGTTACCCCATCTGTTGAAAATCTCAACAGTATTATTACTATATTCAGGTCTGTCTATACAAGAGATGAAGAAAATATCATTATCACCATCACTACCAGGAGTCATGATGTTATAGGGAGTACCACATGGTTTTGTGTTAGGGTCCAGATAGTCAGGAATACCATTGTCATCGGTATCAAGAGCATCGTTGGTTGTTGGGTCAGAGTCACCAGGATTTTCATCTGAAGTATTAATACCATCGTTGTCATCATCAATATCTTGAAAATCTGGAATACCATCTCCATCATTATCAGGAATGTCTACAGGGGTACCTCCGTTATCTGTGTCATAAGTATCATCCAAACCATCTCCATCTGAGTCATTTCCAGAAGGAAGGCTATCAGGTATCCCATCACTATTATCGTCATTTCCTTCAATAACATCTGGAACTCCATCATTATCACTATCAGTATCAAGACTATCAGGTATACCGTCTTCATCAGTATCTATGTTGCCATCTCCTTCATCGGTATCTAAAATTCCATCATTGTCATCATCAATGTCGGTAATATCAGGAATTCCATCATTATCAGAGTCTAGTAAACTGTATGAATGAGTATCAGTAGCAGAAGCAGTATTTCCAGCAGTATCAGTAGTAGTAACACTTGCTTCTACAGTCGTATCTGTATCAGCTGCTAAGTCTGATCCTGGAACATTGATGCTGTAGTTTCCACTGGCGTCTACCGTTCCTGTATAGGTATTCCCATTGATTATTAAGGTTACAGTATCACCCGTATTAAAGTCACCAGTTACAGTTCCAGTCACAGGGATGTCAGTTCCAGCTTCTACTGCGTCAATGATATTGTCTGGAGTGATGTCATCAATAACAATAGAAAGGGTAGGAGCTGTGGTATCTACATTATACAGGTGAGTATCAGTGGCTGAAGTAGTATTTCCAGCAGTATCAGTAGTAGTAACACTTGCTTCTACAGTCGTATCTGTATCAGCTGCTAAGTCTGATCCTGGTACATTTATACTGTAGTTTCCACTGGCGTCTACCGTTCCTGTATAGGTATTCCCATTGATTATTAAGGTTACAGTATCACCCGTATTAAAGTCACCAGTTACAGTTCCAGTCACAGGGATGTCAGTTCCAGCTTCTACTGCGTCAATGATATTGTCTGGAGTGATGTCATCAATAACAATAGAAAGGGTAGGAGCTGTGGTATCTACATTATACAGGTGAGTATCAGTGGCTGAAGTAGTATTTCCAGCAGTATCAGTAGTAGTAACACTTGCTTCTACAGTCGTATTTGTATCAGCTGCTAAGTCTGATCCTGGTACATTTATACTGTAGTTTCCACTGGCGTCTACCGTTCCTGTATAGGTATTCCCATTGATTATTAAGGTTACAGTATCACCTGTATTAAAGTCACCAGTTACAGTTCCAGTCACAGGGATGTAAGTTCCAGCTTCTACTGCGTCAATGATATTGTCTGGAGTGATGTCATCAATAACAATAGAAAGGGTAGGAGCTGTGGTATCTACATTATACAGGTGAGTATCAGTGGCTGAAGTAGTATTTCCAGCAGTATCAGTAGTAGTAACACTTGCTTCTACTGTCGTGTCTGTGTCAGCAGCTAAGTCTGACCCTGGTACATTGATGCTGTAGTTTCCACTGGCATCTACGGTACCGGTGTAGTTGTTTCCATTGATTACTAATGTTACCGTGTCGCCGGTATTAAAATCTCCGCCTACTGTTCCGGTGACTGCAATGGTTGTCCCTGCTTCTGTTGCATTGACAATGTTGTCTGCCGTGATGTTGTCTACACTTATGGTAGGAACTGGAGCGGTCGTGTCTACATTATAAACATGATTCGTGTTTGCACCTCCTGCATTCCCCGATCCGTCTGTTGTCGCTACACTTGCTTCTACTGTCGTGTCTGTGTCAGCGGCTAAGTCTGACCCTGGTACATTGATGCTGTAGTTTCCACTGGCATCTACGGTACCGGTATAGTTGTTTCCATTGATTACTAAGGTTACCGTGTCGCCGGTATTGAAATCTCCGCCTATTGTTCCAGTGACTGCAATGGTTGTCCCTGCTTCTGTTGCATTGACAATGTTGTCTGCCGTGATGTTGTCTACACTTATGGTAGGAACTGGAGCTGTCGTGTCTACATTATAAACATGATTCGTGTTGGTGGAACAAGTTGCATATGACAGGAAACTAGCCTCTACTGTCGTGTCTGTGTCAGCGGCTAAGTCTGAGCCTGGAACATTGATGCTGTAGTTTCCACTGGCATCTACGGTACCGGTATAGTTGTTTCCATTGATTACTAAGGTTACCGTGTCGCCGGTATTGAAGTCACCGCCTACGGTTCCGGTTACTGGAATAGTGCTTCCTGCTTCTGAGGCATTGATAATGTTGTCTGCCGTAATATCATTTATAGTTAAGTTAACTACTCCTCCTACAGTAATGGTTGCTGTAGCAGAAGTCGCTTCAGTACAGGCACCACTTTGTACGATTGCACGGTATTGCGTGGTGGTGGTAAGGTTGGTTGCTGTTAAGGTCGTGGTGGTATTGGCAATATCGGTATCAGTTGTAAAGTTATCGGTAGAACTTTCCCAACGGATGATATTTCCTGTCTGTCCACTTAGGGTCAATGTTGTTGAATTGGTTCCGGTACACACATTGGTACTTCCCGCAATGCTTCCTCCCACCGAAGTCGGATCTACAGTGATGGTTGCTGTAGCAGAAGTAGCTTCAGTACAGGCACCACTTTGTACGATAGCACGGTATTGCGTGGTGGTCGTAAGGTTGGTTGCTGTTAAAGTCGTGGTGGTATTGGCAATATCGGTATCAGTGGTAAAGTTATCGGTAGAACTTTCCCAACGGATGATATTTCCTGTCTGTCCACTTAGGGTCAGTGTTGTTGAATTGGTTCCGGTACACACATTGGTACTTCCCGCAATGCTTCCTCCCACCGAAGTCGGATCTACAGTAATGGTTGCTGTAGCAGAAGTCGCTTCAGTACAGGCACCACTTTGTACGATTGCACGGTATTCGTGGTGGTGGTAAGGTTGGTTGCTGTTAAGGTCGTGGTGGTATTGGCAATATCGGTATCAGTTGTAAAGTTATCGGTAGAACTTTCCCAACGGATGATATTTCCTGTTTGTCCACTTAGGGTCAGTGTTGTTGAATTGGTTCCGGTACACACATTGGTACTTCCCGCAATGCTTCCTCCCACCGAAGTCGGATCTACAGTAATGGTTGCTGTAGCAGAAGTAGCTTCAGTACAGGCACCACTTTGTACGATAGCACGGTATTGCGTGGTGGTCGTAAGGTTGGTTGCTGTTAAAGTCGTGGTGGTATTTGCGATATCGGTATCAGTGGTGAAGTTATCGGTAGAACTTTCCCAACGGATGATATTTCCTGTCTGTCCACTTAGGGTCAGTGTTGTTGAATTGGTTCCGGTACACACATTGGTACTTCCCGCAATGCTTCCTCCCACCGAAGTCGGATCTACAGTAATGGTTGCTGTAGCAGAAGTAGCTTCAGTACAGGCACCACTTTGTACGATAGCACGGTATTGCGTGGTGGTGGTAAGGTTGGTTGCTGTTAAGGTCGTGGTGGTATTTGCGATATCGGTATCAGTGGTGAAGTTATCGGTAGAACTTTCCCAACGGATGATATTTCCTGTCTGTCCACTTAGGGTCAGTGTTGTTGAATTGGTTCCGGTACACACATTGGTACTTCCCGCAATGCTTCCTCCCACCGAAGTCGGATCTACAGTAATGGTTGCTGTAGCAGAAGTCGCTTCAGTACAGGCACCACTTTGTACGATAGCACGGTATTGCGTGGTGGTGGTAAGGTTGGTTGCTGTTAAGGTCGTGGTGGTATTGGCAATATCGGTATCAGTTGTAAAGTTATCGGTAGAACTTTCCCAACGGATGATATTTCCTGTCTGTCCACTTAGGGTAAGTGTTGTTGAATTGGTTCCGGTACACACATTGGTACTTCCCGCAATGCTTCCTCCCACTGAAGTCGGATCTACAGTAATGGTTGCTGTAGCAGAAGTAGCTTCAGTACAGGCACCACTTTGTACGATAGCACGGTATTGCGTGGTGGTCGTAAGGTTGGTTGCTGTTAAAGTCGTGGTGGTATTGGCAATATCGGTATCAGTGGTAAAGTTATCGGTAGAACTTTCCCAACGGATGATATTTCCTGTCTGTCCACTTAGGGTCAGTGTTGTTGAATTGGTTCCGGTACACACATTGGTACTTCCCGCAATGCTTCCTCCCACCGAAGTCGGATCTACAGTAATGGTTGCTGTAGCAGAAGTCGCTTCAGTACAGGCACCACTTTGTACGATAGCACGGTATTGCGTGGTGGTGGTAAGGTTGGTTGCTGTTAAGGTCGTGGTGGTATTTGCGATATCGGTATCAGTGGTGAAGTTATCGGTAGAACTTTCCCAACGGATGATATTTCCTGTCTGTCCACTTAGGGTCAGTGTTGTTGAATTGGTTCCGGTACACACATTGGTACTTCCCGCAATGCTTCCTCCCACCGAAGTCGGATCTACAGTAATGGTTGCTGTAGCAGAAGTCGCTTCAGTACAGGCACCACTTTGTACGATAGCACGGTATTGCGTGGTGGTGGTAAGGTTGGTTGCTGTTAAGGTCGTGGTGGTATTTGCGATATCGGTATCAGTGGTGAAGTTATCGGTAGAACTTTCCCAACGGATGATATTTCCTGTCTGTCCACTTAGGGTCAGTGTTGTTGAATTGGTTCCGGTACACACATTGGTACTTCCCGCAATGCTTCCTCCCACTGAAGTCGGATCTACAGTAATGGTTGCTGTAGCAGAAGTCGCTTCAGTACAGGCACCACTTTGTACGATAGCACGGTATTGCGTGGTGGTCGTAAGGTTGGTTGCTGTTAAAGTCGTGGTGGTATTTGCGATATCGGTATCAGTGGTAAAGTTATCGGTAGAACTTTCCCAACGGATGATATTTCCTGTCTGTCCACTTAGGGTCAGTGTTGTTGAATTGGTTCCGGTACACACATTGGTACTTCCCGCAATGCTTCCTCCCACCGAAGTCGGATCTACAGTAATGGTTGCTGTAGCAGAAGTCGCTTCAGTACAGGCACCACTTTGTACGATAGCACGGTATTGCGTGGTGGTCGTAAGGTTGGTTGCTGTTAAAGTCGTGGTGGTATTGGCAATATCGGTATCAGTGGTAAAGTTATCGGTAGAACTTTCCCAACGGATGATATTTCCTGTCTGTCCACTTAGGGTCAGTGTTGTTGAATTGGTTCCGGTACACACATTGGTACTTCCCGCAATGCTTCCTCCCACCGAAGTCGGATCTACAGTAATGGTTGCTGTAGCAGAAGTCGCTTCAGTACAGGCACCACTTTGTACGATTGCACGGTATTGCGTGGTGGTGGTAAGGTTGGTTGCTGTTAAGGTCGTGGTGGTATTGGCAATATCGGTATCAGTTGTAAAGTTATCGGTAGAACTTTCCCAACGGATGATATTTCCTGTCTGTCCACTTAGGGCAGTGTTGTTGAATTGGTTCCGGTACACACATTGGTACTTCCCGCAATGCTTCCTCCCACTGAAGTCGGATCTACAGTAATGGTTGCTGTAGCAGAAGTCGCTTCAGTACAGGCACCACTTTGTACGATAGCACGGTATTGCGTGGTGGTGGTAAGGTTGGTTGCTGTTAAAGTCGTGGTGGTATTTGCGATATCGGTATCAGTGGTAAAGTTATCGGTAGAACTTTCCCAACGGATGATATTTCCTGTCTGTCCACTTAGGGTCAGTGTTGTTGAATTGGTTCCGGTACACACATTGGTACTTCCCGCAATGCTTCCTCCCACCGAAGTCGGATCTACAGTAATGGTTGCTGTAGCAGAAGTCGCTTCAGTACAGGCACCACTTTGTACGATAGCACGGTATTGCGTGGTGGTGGTAAGGTTGGTTGTTGTTAAGGTCGTGGTGGTATTGGCAATATCGGTATCAGTTGTAAAGTTATCGGTAGAACTTTCCCAACGGATGATATTTCCTGTCTGTCCACTTAGGGTCAATGTTGTTGAATTGGTTCCGGTACACACATTGGTACTTCCCGCAATGCTTCCTCCCACCGAAGTAGGATCTACAGTAATGGTTGCTGTAGCAGAAGTCGCTTCAGTACAGGCACCACTTTGTACGATAGCACGGTATTGCGTGGTGGTCGTAAGGTTGGTTGCTGTTAAAGTCGTGGTGGTATTTGCGATATCGGTATCAGTGGTGAAGTTATCGGTAGAACTTTCCCAACGGATGATATTTCCTGTCTGTCCACTTAGGGTCAGTGTTGTTGAATTGGTTCCGGTACACACATTGGTACTTCCCGCAATGCTTCCTCCCACTGAAGTCGGATCTACAGTAATGGTTGCTGTAGCAGAAGTCGCTTCAGTACAGGCACCACTTTGTACGATAGCACGGTATTGCGTGGTGGTGGTAAGGTTGGTTGCTGTTAAGGTCGTGGTGGTATTGGCAATATCGGTATCAGTTGTAAAGTTATCGGTAGAACTTTCCCAACGGATGATATTTCCTGTCTGTCCACTTAGGGTCAGTGTTGTTGAATTGGTTCCGGTACACACATTGGTACTTCCCGCAATGCTTCCTCCCACTGAAGTCGGATCTACAGTAATGGTTGCTGTAGCAGAAGTAGCTTCAGTACAGGCACCACTTTGTACGATAGCACGGTATTGCGTGGTGGTGGTAAGGTTGGTTGCTGTTAAGGTCGTGGTGGTATTGGCAATATCGGTATCAGTTGTAAAGTTATCGGTAGAACTTTCCCAACGGATGATATTTCCTGTCTGTCCACTTAGGGTCAATGTTGTTGAATTGGTTCCGGTACACACATTGGTACTTCCCGCAATGCTTCCTCCCACCGAAGTCGGATCTACAGTAATGGTTGCTGTAGCAGAAGTAGCTTCAGTACAGGCACCACTTTGTACGATAGCACGGTATTGCGTGGTGGTCGTAAGGTTGGTTGCTGTTAAAGTCGTGGTGGTATTTGCGATATCGGTATCAGTGGTGAAGTTATCGGTAGAACTTTCCCAACGGATGATATTTCCTGTCTGTCCACTTAGGGTCAGTGTTGTTGAATTGGTTCCGGTACACACATTGGTACTTCCCGCAATGCTTCCTCCCACCGAAGTCGGATCTACAGTGATGGTTGCTGTAGCAGAAGTAGCTTCAGTACAGGCACCACTTTGTACGATAGCACGGTATTGCGTGGTGGTGGTAAGGTTGGTTGCTGTTAAGGTCGTGGTGGTATTGGCAATATCGGTATCAGTGGTAAAGTTATCGGTAGAACTTTCCCAACGGATGATATTTCCTGTCTGTCCACTTAGGGTCAGTGTTGTTGAATTGGTTCCGGTACACACATTGGTACTTCCCGCAATGCTTCCTCCCACCGAAGTCGGATCTACAGTAATGGTTGCTGTAGCAGAAGTCGCTTCAGTACAGGCACCACTTTGTACGATAGCACGGTATTGCGTGGTGGTGGAGGTTGGTTGCTGTTAAGGTCGTGGTGGTATTGGCAATATCGGTATCAGTTGTAAAGTTATCGGTAGAACTTTCCCAACGGATGATATTTCCTGTCTGTCCACTTAGGGTAAGTGTTGTTGAATTGGTTCCGGTACACACATTGGTACTTCCCGCAATGCTTCCTCCCACTGAAGTCGGATCTACAGTAATGGTTGCTGTAGCAGAAGTAGCTTCAGTACAGGCACCACTTTGTACGATAGCACGGTATTGCGTGGTGGTCGTAAGGTTGGTTGCTGTTAAAGTCGTGGTGGTATTGGCAATATCGGTATCAGTGGTAAAGTTATCGGTAGAACTTTCCCAACGGATGATATTTCCTGTCTGTCCACTTAGGGTCAGTGTTGTTGAATTGGTTCCGGTACACACATTGGTACTTCCCGCAATGCTTCCTCCCACCGAAGTCGGATCTACAGTGATGGTTGCTGTAGCAGAAGTAGCTTCAGTACAGGCACCACTTTGTACGATTGCACGGTATTGCGTGGTGGTGGTAAGGTTGGTTGCTGTTAAGGTCGTGGTGGTATTGGCAATATCGGTATCAGTGGTAAAGTTATCGGTAGAACTTTCCCAACGGATGATATTTCCTGTTTGTCCACTTAGGGTCAGTGTTGTTGAATTGGTTCCGGTACACACATTGGTACTTCCCGCAATGCTTCCTCCCACTGAAGTCGGATCTACAGTAATGGTTGCTGTAGCAGAAGTCGCTTCAGTACAGGCACCACTTTGTACGATAGCACGGTATTGCGTGGTGGTGGTAAGGTTGGTTGCTGTTAAGGTCGTGGTGGTATTGGCAATATCGGTATCAGTTGTAAAGTTATCGGTAGAACTTTCCCAACGGATGATATTTCCTGTTTGTCCACTTAGGGTCAGTGTTGTTGAATTGGTTCCGGTACACACATTGGTACTTCCCGCAATGCTTCCTCCCACTGAAGTCGGATCTACAGTAATGGTTGCTGTAGCAGAAGTCGCTTCTGCACAGGCACCACTTTGTACGATTGCACGGTATTGCGTGGTGGTGGTAAGGTTGGTTGCTGTTAAGGTCGTGGTGGTATTGGCAATATCGGTATCAGTGGTAAAGTTATCGGTAGAACTTTCCCAACGGATGATATTTCCTGTCTGTCCACTTAGGGTCAATGTTGTTGAATTGGTTCCGGTACACACATTGGTACTTCCCGCAATGCTTCCTCCCACCGAAGTAGGGATAATTGTAAGGGATGCTTCATCTGAAGCTAAAGTCTGACAGGTGTTAAGTGTACTTGTTACTATCAACCTATATTTATTAGTGGAAGCTGTTATTGGTGGATTGGTTAAGGTTAATGCAGGGGTAGTTGCATTGCTATATATTCCTCCATTAGATATACTATTCCAAGCTCCGACACCTCCTACTTGCTCTAGCCATTGATATACCAATCCAGTTGTAGTACTTGTACTACCACTGTAATCCGGATTTGTTCCTGGGGCGGTTCCTGTATAAGTAGTTGTACTTAAAGAGCTTGCTGCGGCTGTAAAAGTAACATTGCTCCCTAAACATATAGTACTATCACTTGGTTGTGTGTCCATTTGTATTTGAGTAGCAACAATTTCATTACCTGTGGTCTCTTGTCCTTGATCACCTCCTATATCTGATGCTCCAGAAGCATTTACAAGGTTAGGAACTCCATTGCTATCGATACTTCCTTGAGCTGCTATATCTATTCTTCCATTTCCGTCTAACTGACCAGAAGAAACATTTTCACTTGCTTCTACTGCATCAAAGCACCCATCATTATCACTATCTAAATCTAAATGATTCGGAATTCCATCATTGTCGGAATCTAAAAAACCGCCACATATTAGAGCTAAGTTGATAGGAGATTTTGTATTTCCAGATTTTAGATCAAGTTTTAGCGATGTTGTGGTTGTTTTAATTTCCCAAGCTTCAGATGCTGAAATAGCACCTAAGGCATCAAAGTTCAAAATGCCACCAGAATTGGAATTAATCATTAAATCACCATTTGGGTCGGCTACAGTAAATTCTCCTGTTGAAGTTAATTCCCAAGTATCCCCTGTATCAAAATTTCCAGTTATACCAATTTCATGTTTTAGAGAAACTGTTACTGGGGATGAAAAAGTAAAAGTTGCTGTTCCTCCTTGAGTGATTAAGATATCTCCATTAGCATTACCTTCGTCTACTGTACCTGTTGTAGTAATTGTTACATCTATTATTTTTTCTGTATCTTGATCAAAATAACTTCCAGAGGTTAAGGTAGTTCCAATTCCTGTTAAATCTAATGGGGTTCCTGCGCAAGCTAATGATTCTTCTGTGTCTAATATTCCATCATTATCATCATCTAAATCTAGCCTATCGGCTATTCCATCACCATCAGGGTCTGTCCCTGATCCATTAATAGTAATTACTAAATTAGCTGTATCAGAAGACACTCCGTCGGAAATTTCATAAAAAAATGTATCTGTTAATGTTTGACCTACGAGTAAGCCTGCTACTGCTGGGTTTGATGTATCAACAATATATTCATAACTTCCATCTGGATTCATTATTATTGACCCGTAAGTTCCAGGGTATAAAGTATTTAAATTTCCGGCATTTAGGTTACCTAATGTAGTACCAAGTCTTATGGTGGTAACAGAGCCAGAACCTTGCCAATAAATATCTGAAACACCAGCAATTTGTCCAAGAGGGTCAGGATCTGTAACATTAGGTCCATAATTATAGCTTAATCTTAATTGATTAATTGGCTGTTCAAAAAAAACATTGATATTTCCTGTAGCATCACTAGGTATTGCGCTACCTATTCCATAAAAAGTATTACTTCCTGAGTTAATTACTCCACCTGTTGTAACAAATTTATAAGTTGAATTTATACCATCTAAATTACCTTCAATTTTTATTTGATCTTGCCAAGAACTTCCTTGTGAAAAATCAATATCTGTTAGTAAGAAACCTAAATTAAAAACAGGTTGATCAAAATCTATAACTAAAACAGTGTCATCAGTGGGGTTAGTTGTTCCGTCTATATTATATATTAAATAACCTGTATGACCTCCGTTGGTAGTATAATCTACTGTTTGGTTAAAGGATGTACCAAATCCTCCAGGGTCTAAAGTAGTAAAAGAAAGCCCCACGCCACCAATAGTTTTTGTTTTTCCATTTACTGTTTCTCCATTTGTAAAATTGCTTTCCCAAACTAAAGTAGATAAGCCTCGATCTACGGTATCAGAGCCCCCAGTTCCAGGATCGGTTATTACATTACCTGTGGCACTTGCATCGATAAAAGCAGTTAAAGAATCTGTGTTATCTATTGCGTCAGGGGCTTCATCTACTCCGTTAATTGTTATGGTTAATATACCATAATCTTTTATACCAATGGCATCAGCTACAGTATAAGAAATAATATCATCTAAACTCTCTCCGTTTCTTAAACCTGTAACAGAAGCATTTGTTTCATCTACATCATAAGTATAAGTACCATTTGCTTGTATTGTAATGTCTCCATATAAAGTAGTATAAGTGTTGTTAACAGCTGAAGGATAGACATCTACTTCTGTTACCGATATGGCGGTAGAGCCAGAATCATTAGTAAGAACATTACCTGTAATAGTTCCAGTAGAATTAGCAAGAATACTATCAGCTTCATCTACAACTGTTGGGGGAGTAGTGTAGATTCTTATAATGGTTTGTGCTGTGGTAGAATCTCCATTTGTATCAAAAATGGTAACATCCATTGTGCGTACCCCATCTGTATATGGGCTTTGCAAGTCTCCATAAAACAAGGTGGATAAAAACGTTTCAAACTCAGAATTAGAGATAGGATTTCCAGAGGTTTCTACAATATTAAATGTTGTGTTTGTTAGTTGTGTAATTTGTATTGTTGAACTCCCTATAGTATAGGTAAATGGACCAGATACCGGTAATTGTAACCATAATAAATCAAAACCACCGCCATTATTAATAGCTAACAATTCACCAAAAGGAGTATCAACAATTCCAGAAAAACTTATTGTTGCACTTAAAACACCTGTATCTGTTGTTACTTTTGGATCTACAGTTACAGGGAAAATGTTTGATGTTGTTGGCTGTAGTTGGAAATCATAATTATTTCCTGGTGTTATAGAGTTTAAATCTAAAGTTGGTGTAGCCATCATCATCATACTAAAAGTAGATGAAAAGGATCTTTGATTTAAATTACTATTAGTTATTTTTTTTGTTAAAAAAGAACTACTTATAGGGTTAACTAGATTGTTTGATGAGGATAATTTTGTGTCTTGAGGTGGTTTATAGGATAATGTTTTGTTGAGATTACTTCTTTTTAATTCTTCTTTTATGATTACTTGCGAACTAAGGCTAATAGTAAATGTTAAGAAAATTATATATAATATGCTTTTATATACACTATAGTGAGGGTGTTTATTTTTCATATAAAGCTTTTTTTGTTTAGATGGATTATAGTGCAAACACTTGTTTGTGTTTTTTGCGCTAGAATGTGTGATACTCTTTAATTTAAGACTAAAAAAATAGGATACACTTCATCAACTCGTTAGAGTTTGATAATCAAGTTAAAATTAAATGGGAAACTATAAAAGAACATCTTTAAATATAGTTAACCGTATTAATGATTATGTGGAAAGTGTTATAGTTCTTATATTATAAAACATACTCTTAAACCTGTAATTAAAAGTTTTAAGAAACTTAATTGAAGGAAATGCTCTCCACATTTTTGAGAGAGTGATGGATTGGAGTTTAACTACTCCTTTTTTTCTATTGATAGAAATATGTAGTTTGTTGAGAAGAATTATAAATTCTAATATAAAATCTACACTAAACTTTTTAAAATAAAAGTGTTTCATATTTGGGGGGACTTAAATTTAGTTTATGATAAATACTGTTACTTCATCTACTTTTTTGTTTTTAATTGTAAAAAGAATTTAAAGGTGTGATTTTAAAAAATGACTCAAAAAATCACTATAAATATATAAAAAATAAATTAACATTTTTTTATGTTTTTTAAGATAATTTTATAATTAACAGTTCCTTGTCACGGATAGAAAATAAAATTGAATAAGAATGTTAATTATTATTTAATTATTCTTCTATGAATATAAAACACGTTATTTTTACGAGTTCAATACTTATTTAAAAATGAAAAAAATATATCTAATACTACTATTATTTACTTGCTCCTTTACGTTTTCCCAAGTGCACGATCCAGTAAAGTGGAGTACTTCAGTAAAAAAGATATCAGATAAAGAAGCAGAGTTAGTAGCTACCGCAACAATTCAAAAAGATTGGCATTTGTATTCACAAGAGATTCCAAAAGGAGGGCCAATTCCAACCTTATTTACTTTTGAGGGAGATACTAAATACTTGAAAAAAGGAAATACTAAAGAAGAAGCAGGACATGTAGTGGACGATCCAATCTTTGAAATGAAAATTAAATATTTTGATACTAAAGCTACTTTTACTCAGAGAATCCGTTTAAAAACTACAGAAAAGTTTACAGTTAAAGGAGTGGTAGAGTATATGGTGTGTACAGGAATGAACTGTTTACCTCCAAAAGAAGTAGAATTAACTTTTAATGTAAATTAATCCCTTTCCCCAAATAAGATGAAAAAAATACTAGCATTTTTGTTTTGTTTTACTGTTGGGTTTTCGGCAATGAGCCAAATTCACAATCCAATAGAATGGAAAACGAGTGTAGAGAAAATTTCTGAAACAACGTATAACTTAGTAAGTACAGCAACAATTCAAGGAAGTTGGCATTTGTATGCACAGGAAGTTCCGAGTGGAGGGCCTATTCCAACAACTTTTACGTATGATGATGATGGAGGGAAAGTTAAAATTGTAGGAAACACTACAGAGCCGGAGGGAGAAATTAAGTTTACAACACTTTTTGGTGATGAAGGAATGAATATTAAATCTTTTGCACACAAAGCAGTTTTTAAACAAGAAGTAGAACTGGTTAATGCTGGTTTAACCCAAATAAATGCGTTTGTAGAGTTTATTGCTTGTACAGATGAAATGTGCTTGCCTCCAAAAGAAGTAGATTTGGTGTTTGATTTAACTAAAGCGACAGCAGTTAAAGTTTCTTCAGATAACGTTAAAGAGACAAAAACAACAGATAAAGTAGCTTCAAAAGAAAGTAAAAAGAAAGAAAAGAAAGGTTTATGGGGGATTTTCTTCATTGCTTTTTTATCTGGGTTTGCAGCATTGTTAACTCCGTGTGTATTTCCTATGATACCGATGACAGTAAGCTTTTTCACAAAACAAAGCAAAAGTAAATCAGCAGGAATTCGAAATGCAATTATCTACGGAATATCTATTATAGGGATTTATGTATTATTAGGGTCGGTAGTAACTGCTGTTTTTGGAGCTGATGCTTTGAACGCATTATCAACGAACGTATGGTTTAATATAGTTTTCTTCTTAATCTTAGTAATTTTTGCTGTGTCTTTCTTAGGAGCTTTTGAAATTACTTTACCAAGTTCATGGGCAACTAAGGTAGATTCTCAAGCTGATAGAGGAGGGTTAATCGGAATTTTCTTTATGGCGTTAGCCTTAGCAATTGTATCATTTTCATGTACAGGACCAATCGTAGGTACTTTGTTAGTAGAAGCAGCTTCTAAAGGAGGAATAGCACCTATTGTTGGAATGTTAGGATTCTCCTCAGCAATTGCTTTACCATTTGCTTTATTTGCAGCTTTCCCAGGATGGTTAAATTCATTACCAAAATCAGGAGGATGGTTAAATACGGTAAAAGTAGTATTGGGGTTCTTAGAATTAGCTTTAGCATTTAAATTCTTATCAAATGCCGATTTAGTATTACAATTACATCTACTAGAAAGAGAGGTGTTTATTGCTATATGGATAGCTATTTTTGGAGCCTTAGCTTTTTATCTTTTCGGAAAAATACAATTACCACACGATAGTCCAATCAGTCATATTTCTGTAGGAAGATTAAGTTTAGGGTTGATTGTATTATCTTTTACCATTTATATGGTTCCTGGGTTATGGGGAGCACCGTTGAATTTAATCAGTGCATTTCCACCGCCACAACATTATAGTGAGTCACCTTATGGAGTAGGATTTACAAAACAAGCAGTAGTAAGTTCAGGTAATCAAGAAAATGGACATGAGCGTTTGCCAGAAGGAGCACATTTAATGCCACCACATGATATTATGTCGTTTCATGATTATGATAAAGGATTAGCTTATGCTAAAAAAGTAGGAAAGCCAGTAATGTTAGATTTTACAGGACATGCTTGTGTAAATTGTAGAAAAATGGAACAAAACGTTTGGGTGAAACCAAAGGTTTTAGACGTGTTGAAAAACAAAGTAGTTTTAATCTCTTTGTATGTAGATGATAAAAGACCATTAGAAGAAGACGAGGTGGTAGAATCAAAGTTAAACCCAGGAAAAAAACTAAAATATATTGGTCAAAAATGGAGTGAAATGCAAACTATTAAGTATAAAGCAAACTCACAACCATTTTATGTATTAATGAATCATGATGAATCAAATATAATAGACCCTATAGCATACACACCAGATGTAGATGAATATTATAACTGGCTTGAAAATGGGATTACTAATTTCAAAAAGTAATTAGAAATTATATCATAATTAAAAGGCACTTCAGATTTTTCTGAAGTGTTTTTTTGTTTAATTATATTGTGCTATAAACCTAGAAAACATTGTAAAGGGTTCTTTTACAGTAGCTGTTTTGAAATTATCTATAAAATTCGTACCTTTGTAAGATATGGTAGATACTACACACGAGAAAAAAAATCAACGAGTTTTTACATTCAACTACCTTGTGTTCCGTAATCAATCGGACAAGTTTATCCCACCAGGGTTCTAATTTAAGTTTACAATAACTCCTCCTTTGTGAGAAGTTTCTCTAATATATTTAAAAACACTTTGTAGAACTATTTACCAGTTAAAAAATAGATTTATAAAATGTTTTTTTTGACCTTACGAGTATCTGTTTATAGATAATCGTACACTTTTCTAAAAAGTATTCCGCATTAAAAGACAAATACCAAAATAAATAGGTTTTGTATTTATTGCTATTTAAGTTTCAGTAGAAAAAACTAAAGAAACTTACAGTTATTACATACCTATTCTTTTTTATAAAAATTAAATTATGACAATAAAAACTTACGATGCATTTAATCGTATAACCCCTCTAGAAATAGAAAGAGTAACTAACTTTTTATACAAACATCTTGAAAAATATGGAGATGAAAAATCAGCAATTCGTAAAGCAATAGACTATGCAGCAAAAGAGCGAACAGGATTAGGTGGATATGTTTTTACGATAGAAGATAAAGGTGAAATTATAGGTGCAGTGGTAATAAATAAAACTGGAATGGATGAGTATATCCCAGAAAACATTTTAGTGTACATAGCCACTCATAATAAATATAGAGGGAAAGGAGTAGGAAGAAAAATAATGACACATGCTATAGAAAACTGTAAAGGAGATATTGCTTTACATGTAGAAAAAGATAATCCAGCAAAATTTTTGTACGAAAAGCTAGGATTTACCACTCCGTATTTAGAAATGAGACTAAAGAGATAATATGAGACAGTTAAAAATAACAAAACAAGTTACCAATAGAGAATCAAAATCTATTGAGAAGTACTTACAAGAAATTGGTAAGATTGATTTGATTACTGCAGATGAAGAGGTTGAGTTAGCTCAAAAAATCAAAACAGGTGACCAAAGAGCATTAGAAACTTTGGTAAATGCTAACTTACGTTTTGTAGTGTCGGTGGCAAAACAATATCAAAATCAAGGATTACGCCTTTCTGACTTAATTAATGAAGGAAATATAGGTTTGGTTAAAGCAGCAAGACGTTTTGATGAAACGCGTGGATTTAAGTTTATATCGTATGCCGTTTGGTGGATACGCCAGTCTATTTTACAAGCTTTAGCAGAACAATCTCGTGTGGTTCGTTTACCGTTGAATAAAATAGGAAGCATTAGTAAAATTAATAAAGCAGTTTCTAAGCTTGAACAAAGTAATGAACGAATGCCAACTCCAGAAGAAATAGCTAAAGTTTTAGATATGACTGTTTCAGATGTAAAACAGTCAATGAAAAACTCTGGAAGACATATTTCTATGGATGCACCTTTAAAAGAAGGAGAAACATCAAATTTATACGATGTAATGAAAGCTTCAGAAGCTCCTAAACCAGATAAAGATTTAATGCAAGAATCTTTACAGTTGGAAATTAGTAGAAGTTTAGAAACATTATCTCCAAGAGAATCTGATATCATAAAGCTATTTTATGGTTTAGAAGATTACCGCCCTATGAGTTTAACTGAAATAGGAGAAACTTTTGACTTAACAAGGGAGCGCGTACGCCAAATTAAAGAAAAAGGACTTAGAAGACTCAAACAAAGATCGAGAACTAAAGTGTTACAAACTTATTTAGGCTAGTTTCGACTTTGTTTAATCCATAAAAAACAGAAATAATAATTTTAAAAAGATCTAAATATGTTAATAATACAAGTAAAAGAAGGTGAAAATATCGATAGAGCGATTAAACGCTACAGAAGAAAATATAGAAATACAAAAGTTTTACAAGAAATAAGAGATAGAAAAGAGTACACAAAACCATCTGTAAGCAGAAGGGAGCAATTAAAAAAGGCTCAGTATAAAGAGCAGTTTTTATTAGAGCAGGAAAAATAAGATATGGATATACATTTTATTGATCTATTAATATTTGTGTTATATCTAGTTTTTATGCTTGGAGTAGGAGTATACTTCATGAATAAAAACAAATCAAAAGACGATTACTATGTAGGGGGAAGAAACATGTCAGCAGGTCATATAGGACTCTCTGTTGTTGCAACGGATGTTGGAGGAGGGTTTTCTATTGGCTTAGGAGGTCTTGGTTTTTTAATGGGACTCTCCGGCAGCTGGATGCTTTTTACAGGGTTATTAGGTGCTTGGATAAGCGCCGTTTTTTTAATCCCTAAAGTATATCCAATAGCAAAAAAACATCATTTTCTAACGTTTCCAGAGTCATTAGCTTTTCACTACAATGCAAAAGTCGCTCTAATGGCAGGAATTATTTCGTTAATAGGGTACATAGGTTTTACAAGCTCACAAATTTTAGCAGGAGCAAAACTAGCATCCGCTACATTTCCTTCTATATCTATTACTAATGCAGTTTTAATTATGGGAGTCATTGCAGTGGTGTATACAGTTATTGGAGGAATAAAAGCTGTGATTTATACAGATACCATTCAGTGGATAATTCTAATGATAGGGCTAATAGGAATTGGAATCCCTATCGGTTATGCTGAAATAGGAGGGTGGAGTGGAATTAAAGAAATATTACCAGCCAGTTTTTTATCACTAACCAATGTTTCGTTTATTGATATGTTTAACTGGATAATCACAATAGTACCTATTTGGTTTGTTGGAATGACTTTATACCAACGAATTTATGCTTGTAAAGATGAAAAAACAGCAAAAAAAGCATGGAAAATAGCGGGACTTTTTGAGTACCCAATAATGGCGTTTATGGGAGTTGCCTTAGGGTTATTTTCAAGAGTAGCCTATGAGCAAGGAATGTTCGCTAGTATAGGGTATGCCCCAGGAGTAGAATTGGATGCAGAATTGGGACTTCCATTGTTGCTGAGAAGTATTTTACCAGTGGGTTTAATGGGATTAATGATGTCGGCTTATTTTTCGGCAATCATGTCTACAGCCGATAGTTGTTTAATGGCAGCTTCAGGAAACTTAACAACAGATATTTTTGGGTATTTCAAGAAAAGTATCAGTATAAAAAACTCACAATTAATAACCTTTTTAATAGGAGGCTTAGCTATTGTATTGGCAACAAAAATGCAAAATGTATTAGAGTTAATGTTGTATTCGTATGCCTTTATGGTATCAGGGTTGTTAGTTCCTGTTTTAGGAACGTTATTACTAAAAAAACCATCACCAATTGCCGCTTTTTATGCTATGATTTCAGGAGGATTGACCACTTTAATATTAATTGTTTTTGAAGTAAAACTACCTTTTGACTTAGATGCGAATTTCTTCGGAATTACATTATCAGCTATTGTATTTTCAATAATTCAGTTAATTAATAATCCAAAATCATGGAAAGCCTAAAGGATACTTTAGAGAAGGTAAGAAAAGAATTACATAAGTTTCCTGAAGTTTCTGAAGAAGAATATGAAACTAAAAAAAGAATACAAACTTTTTTAGAGGAACACACATTTTGTGAGATACAACCAGTGGCTAAAACAGGTTTGTTAGCAATCTTCAATGGAAAAAAAGAGGGGAAAACAGTTATGCTAAGGGCTGATATTGATGCGTTGCCTATTCAAGAAATAAATAGTTTCGAACATAAATCTGTAAATGAAGGAGTCTCTCACAAATGCGGACATGATGGGCATACAACTATTTTACTTGGAGTAGCAAAGCTTCTTACGGAAAAACCGTTGTCTAAAGGAAAAGTAGTATTACTTTTTCAACCTTCAGAAGAAAATGGAAGAGGAGCGCAGTCTATTTTAGAAGATACTTATTTTAAACAACTTAATATAGATTATGTTTTTACGCTACATAATTTACCAGGTTTTACCAAACAAGAAATAATTGTAAAAGAACATGAGTTTACTAGCAATGTAAAAAGTGTTATAATTACTTTGGAAGGAAAAACAGCACATGCAGCAGAGCCAGAAAAAGGCTACAACCCAGCTAATGCAATTGCTGAAATTCTTCATTTTGTAAGACAAGAAACAAAAAATATACCAGAAGATTCTGATTTCTTTTTAGCTACTCCCATATACGTAACAATGGGAGAAAAAGCCTATGGAGTATCAGCAGGATATGGAGAAGTACATCTTACATTAAGAAGTTGGAGTACGCGTTTAATGAAAGAAAAACAGAATAACCTCGAACAATTACTTCAAAAGCTTCAAGAAAAAGAAAAGTTAAGTATTAATACTTCTTGGTTTGAAGAGTTTTACGCAAATAAAAATAACAAAGAAGCTGTTGAGTATATAAAAAAGGTAGCGGAACAACTAAATTTATCAATTAACGAAATAAATAGTCCGTTTAAATGGGGCGAAGATTTCGGGTTGTTTACACAACAATATAAAGGAGCTATGTTTGGACTAGGAGCTGGGAAAAACACTCCTGCACTACATAATCCAGATTATGATTTTCCTGATGATATAACAGTAACAGGAGCACAATTATTTTATAATATTTTAAAAGAAGTTCAACAATAATGACTCATACATCTTATTTAGAATTATCTGAATCAGCAATAAAAAATAACATCAATTTTATACGTGAAATAATAGGAGATACTACTATTTTTTCATCTGTAGTAAAAGGAAATGCTTACGGTCATGGAATTAAAACCTATTGTATGTTGGCATACAAATACGGAGTAAGACATTTTAGCGTTTCTGATGCGAATGAGGCTTTTGATATAAAAAAAACACTACCTTATGAAGATGTAACCATTATGATAATGGGAATGATTGAAAATAGCCAGTTACCATGGGCAATTGAAAATGAGATAGAGTTTTTTGTTTTTGAAGAAAATAGACTACAAAAAGCGATAGAAGCAGCAAAAAAAGTAAAAAGAAGAGCTAAAATTCATTTAGAAATCGAAACAGGAATGAACAGAACAGGCTTTGTTCCGAAAGAAACAACAAAAGTTCTTAAATATATTGAGACACATAAAGAGTTTGTTGATGTTAAAGGAATTTGTTCTCATTTAGCAGGAGCAGAAAGTATATCAAATTACAAGAGAATAACCGATCAAAAGAAAAAATTTAAAAATGTAAGAAAGAGAGTAAAAGAACTTGATTTATTCAATCCAAATTACCATTTAGCAAGTTCAGCAGCTACAATTAGATACCCAACAACAAGGTTAGATTTGGTAAGAGTTGGTATCTTACAGTTTGGATTTTTTCCAACAAAAGAGATATTGGTTCATTATTTAACCAAAGAAAAAATTGTAGAGAATCCGTTAAAAAGAATCATATCTTGGAAAACAGAAGTTATGGATGTTAAAACGATAAAAGCAGGTCAGTTTATTGGCTATGGTACATCATACTTTACAAACCAAGAAACCAAAATAGCAATTATACCAGTTGGATATTCTTCAGGATATAGCCGTTCTCTTAGTAATAAAGGAAAAGTTTTAATAAGAGGACAACGACATAAAATAGTAGGAACCATTAATATGAATATGATGGCAGTAGATATAACACATGCCGATACTATTGAAAAAGGAGATGAGGTTGTATTAATAGGGAGTCAAGGTGATGTTGAAATAACAGTTTCATCATTCAACGATTCAATACAAATAATTAATTATGAATTATTAACACGACTTCCTGAGAATTTACCAAGAATAATAACAAAATAATTATGGCAGAATTAATTATATATTCTGAAAGAATAAAAGATAACATAAAAAAACTAAGTAATTTCTTTGAAAAAAATCATATCGAATGGAGCTTGGTAACAAAAGTTTTCTCGGGAGATAAAACATTTTTAAAAGCAATTTTAACTCCGGATGTAACTGAAAAAATAAACTCGATTGGAGATTCTAGATTAACAAGTTTAAGAAACTTAAGAGAGGTGAATCCAGATTTACGTACTATTTACATAAAACCCCCAGCAAATATTTATGCAGATGATGTGGTAGAGTACGCAGATATTTCTTTAAACAGCTCTTTATCTACTATAGAGTCACTTAATGAAGCAGCGAAGAAGAAAAATAAAATTCATAAAATTATTATCATGATTGAAATGGGTGAGTTAAGAGAAGGAGTAAAAAGAGATGATATTTTAGGGTTTTATGAAAAAGTATTCAATCTACCGAATATTGAAGTAATAGGTATAGGTTCAAATTTAGGATGTATGTACGGAGTAGAGCCTACTTATGATAAGCTATTGCAATTATCGTTATATAAAGAATTAATATCGGCTAAATTTAATAAGGATTTAAAATATGTGTCAGGCGGTACATCAATTACGTTACCATTGGTGGAAAATGGAGTCGCTCCTAAAGATATAAACCATTTTAGAATTGGAGAAGCTGCATTCTTTGGAGTAAGTCCGTTAGAGAATAAGCAGTTTAAAGATTTGCATACAGAAACATTTGAGTTTTATGCTAACGTAATAGAGTTGGAAAAGAAAAAAATAGTTCCCGATGGCATTATAAGTGAAGCAAGTATTGGACATACATCTACTTATGATGAAAACGATGTACAAGAAACATCGTACAAGGCAATTTTAGATTTTGGTTTATTAGATGTAGATAAAAATGATATTGAAGTTGAGGATAAAAGTATATCTTTTGTGGGAATTACTTCTGATATGTTAGTAATTGATGTTGGGTTGAATAAAAATGAAGCAGGAGATACAAAATATAAAGTAGGTGATAAAGTAAAGTTTACACTTAGCTATATGGGGGTAGCAAGATTGTTAAGTTCTAAATTTATAGATAAAGTTTATGTATAAAACAAAGATATCTACCCTCTACTTTTTTAGGGGGTAGATAGTAATGGTATTACCTAACCATGCTTGTAATTTATCATACATGATTTTTTGTTTTTCGTCAGAAAAATGTCTTATTCTAGTAGCATGATTTGCATTAGGTAATACCATTTTTAAGGCATCAACCTCTTTTTTAGGTATAGGAGCACAAGCGTACCAAGGATCATTTTCGCCGTAAATGTATAAAATTCGATTCCCTTTATTTTCTACATAATTGCGCACTTTTTTAATATAATTTGGGTTGTAGCTTATGTCAATATTTTTAGGAGCGAAACGCTTATTAGAACTACAGGTAACCACTTGAAGCAAATCTTTAACAGGTGTTAAGTCATATCCATAATACCCTAATTCTGTCATATGTTGATAAAAGGAAGGAAGGTAATAGTTATATCCCCAATCACTATAAACAGTAATATCAGAGTTCTTTATTAAAAAGTTAAATAATACGTTGATATCATCATTGTTCTCAGGTATTTTATCACACTTGCCATCTCCCCATTGCCAAAAAGAAAAAGGAAATTCTAATACAGCATATTCTAAAACTTCATTAAAAGGAACTTCATTAAAAGTAATCTCATTAGTCGTAGCATATTCTTTTAGTAATGGAATTATATCGCTTCTTTTATGTAAAATAGCACGTTGAAATGTTTTAATTCTATCTCTACAAGTTTCATTCTTAATAGTATTTATGAAATCGTTAGTTCTAATATCTTCTGTACCGTTTATTAAAGGAGCTACGTAAGGCACAGTTACATCAATATCATTAGGAAAATTATATTTATAAATTAATGCAGTTTCTCCTCCTTTACTAATACCCGTAGAAATCCATTTATTCTTGTACAAAGATTTTAACTTCTCAACAATAAAGTGATAATCGTTTGTGGCATTATCATTTGTTAGATATTTCCAAGGAATTTCATCAGGTCTAGATTTTCCGTACATTCTGTATTCTACAATAACTTGATTACCCTTAAAAATCTTGCTTAATTCGGTAGTTCTATTATGGGAAGCATACCCATCTGTAACCAAAATAGTAGGGTTATTATAGTCACTATGTGATATGTAAATATATTGCTTAAAAGTACCTTCTTCCGGATGTTTATGATCCAAAAATTGATTTAAAATAACTTGATAAGACTCTATAAAATGATCTTCAGTTTTTATAGTATTAATTTTAGCATTAGGAAAAACTTCTTGTAGTTTACTTTTAAAAGATTTATTATTATTTGTGTTACATGAAAGTAAAACAGTAATAATAAAAGTAAAAAGAAAAGTAGGAATTAACTTCATAAAATAATTTTGTATAAAATTATAGGCTTTCATTTTTTTAAATTGATACTATTTTATCTAACAGTGTGCAAATATTAAGTAGTTTAAGGGTAGATTCTATCGCAAGATTTTAAAAAACGTACATTTAGCTATGGAACAAATTGTACAAATTAATAATCAGTTTATAGAAAGTAATACATCTTTTCAAGAGTTAATAAATGAACTTAAAAAAGCATTTTCGGACAACAAGGTACAAGTACCTTTAAGGCACCATCATGATTTTACAAATCCTAAAGCAACTCAAGATTCAACCTTACTTTTAATGCCTGCTTGGAACCCAGGAAAAACAGCAGGAATAAAAATAGTTACCGTTAGTCCAGAGAATCATCAATTTAACTTACCAGCTATTCATGGAACATATATTTTGTTAAATTCTGTAAACGGAACTATTAAAGCAGTTTTAGATGCTAAAAGCTTAACAGCAAAAAGAACCGCGGCTGCTTCTGCTTTAGCATCTTCTTTTTTATCAAGAAAGAACGCAGATTCATTATTAATGATAGGTACAGGAGCTTTAGCTACTAATTTAATAAAAGCGCATTGTACAGTTAGACCAATAAAAAAGGTATATGTTTGGGGAAGAAACTATGAAAAAGCGAAAAAAATAGCAAAGCAGTGTAATAGTAATATTGTAAAAGTAGTACCAGTAGAGAAAATAGAAGAAAAAATAAAGGAAGTAGCGATTATATCTTCAGCAACATTATCTAAAATGCCATTAATTAATGGTGATTTATTACAAAAAGGGCAACATATAGATCTTGTAGGAGCTTACAAAAAAGACATGAGAGAAGCTGACAACTCAGCTATACTTAAATCAACAGTTTTTGTGGATACTTTTCAAGGAGGGCTTAAAGAGAGTGGAGATATTGTAATTCCATTAAACCAAGGGATAATAGAAGAAAAAGATATTAAAGCAGATTTATTTAGGCTGTGTGCTAATAACATTTTAGCTAGGACATCAGAAGAAGAAATTACACTTTTTAAATCAGTAGGTCATGCTTTAGAAGATTTAATAGCGGCAAATTATTATTATAAACAATACATATAATGAATAGGAGTAAAACATATAAAAATATTATACAAAAAACAACATTTACTATTCCCAAAGATTGGATACAGATAGAAACTATCGACATGCATACTGGGGGAGAACCGTTACGAGTAATAATAAAAGGATTTCCAGACTTAGAAGGGAAATCAGTTTTAGATTATAGACGATTTTGTAAAGAAAATTATGATTATTTACGAACAGCTTTAATGTTTGAACCAAGAGGACATGCAGATATGTATGGATGTATTTTATTGCCTCCAAATGATGATGAAGGAGATTTTGGTATTATTTTTTTGCATAATGAAGGGTACTCAACTATGTGTGGTCATGCCATTATTGCAGTCTCTACTCTTGCAATACACATGAAATGGATAGAGGTTGTAGAAGGAGAGAATATATTGAAAATAGATGCCCCTTGTGGTAGAATTGTTTCTTATACAGAGGTGAAAAACAATGAAGTAATAGGTGTAAAATTTCATTGTGTACCTAGTTTTGTTGTTGGCTTAGACCGTACAGTAAATGTAAAAGGGCTAGGAGAAGTTACATATGATTTAGCTTATGGTGGAGCTTTTTATGCATATGTAGACATGTGTAAAAATAATTTTGATTTTGATTTATCTGCAAGAAACTATAGAAATTTAATAAACGCAGGAATGGCTATTAAAAATGAAGTAATGTTGCAAGACAAAGAAATTTTACATCCTTTTGAGGATGATTTAAGCTTTTTATACGGAACTATATTTATTGATAATACTAAACAAATGTCTGGTAATGATAGTAAAAATGTATGTGTTTTTGCAGAAGGAGAAGTAGATAGATGCCCTACAGGATCAGGTGTTTCAGGGCGAATGGCAATTCACAAAGCAAGAAAAGAAATAGATTTTAATCAAGTAATGAGTATTGAAAGTATTACAGGTTCTACTTTTAAAGGTTCTGTAATTTCCGAAGAAAATTATGGAGCATTTAAAGCTGTAATTCCTCAAGTTGAGGGAACCGCATATATAACAGCCGTACAAACTTTTATAATAGACCCAAAAGATCCAATGAAAAAAGGGTTTATACTTCGATAAACCCCAAAATATTAATTAATTTTTGTGCATTTTTTAGCTAGCCAAATATTTTCTTCTTTAGTTAAGAAAGGAGAAAGTGTTTGGTAAACTTTACTATGGTAAGCATTTAACCAGTTTTTTTCATCAATAGTAAGTAAGTTTGCATTAATTAATGTGGTATCAATATAGCATAGTGTTAGTGGTTCAAACTCTAAAAAAATACCAAAACTAGAAGTTTTTTGTATTTTTGAAAGAACTATATTTTCTATCCTAATACCGAATTCTCCAGAAATATATAATCCTGGTTCAATAGTTGTTAGTTGGTTTTCAAAATGTGAACTTGTACCTCTTTCAGTTACTGTAGTGCTAGCAAATCCTTGGTCTGGTTCGTGTACCATACCAAAACTACCAATACCATGTCCTGTTCCATGTGGGTAATCTAATCCATTTTTCCATAATGGAGCTCTAGCAAAAGCATCTAATTGTACTCCTGTTGTTCCTCTAGGAAAAACAAGTTGTTCAAGTCCAATATAACCTTTTAGAACAGCTGTGTATGCTGTTGTTATTTTTTTACAAGGTGTGCCTCCAAGCCAAATAGTTCTGGTAATATCAGTAGTTCCATCTTCATATTGGGCACCACTATCTAACAATAAAATATTTTCATTTTTTACAAGCAAACAATTGTCTTTAGTAGCAGTGTAGTGAATGATGGCTCCATTTTTTTTATAGCCTACAATTGTAGCAAATGACTCACCTTTATATAAATCTTGTTGTTGCCTAAAATAATTAAGTTTTTGTCCTATTTCATATTCAGAAACAACATTTTTACAGAGTTTTTTTTCAAGCCAAATAAAAAACTTAGTTAAAGCAACTCCATCTTTAATCATACACTTTTTGGAACCTTCAATCTCAGTAATATTTTTAACTGATTTAAGAGTTTTAGCATAAGATTTTTCAGAAATAAGGGTTCCTTTTAAATTAACAAAAGACTCATAATTTAAAGTAGAAAAGTCAACTATGGTTTTTTTATTATAAGTTATTTCAGACAGATAAGTTATGACTTCATCATAGTTTTTTATAAAAACATTATTAGCGTCAAAATCATTAATAACTTGGGGTGTAAATCTCTTTTTATCACAAAAAAAATAAATATCTTGTTTACCTATAAGAGCATAAGCTGTAACCAAAGGGGTATAGTCAACATCACTAGAACGAATGTTAAATAACCAGGCAATCTCATCTAATGATGAGAAGAAATAAAAATCTACATTTTTATCTTTTAACCTTTCCTGAATTTTTCTAATTTTTGATAAAGTTGAAGCTCCACTGTATTTAATTGAATGATGGTAAATAGGTGTATTAGGTAAACTAGGCCTATTTATCCATATATTTTTTGCAAAATTAGGTTGATTTTTAAGTTGTATGTTTTTTAAAGTTGTATGTGATGTTAAATAATTTATTTGTGATATGGAAAACAACCTAAAGTCTAAGCCAATACAAGTTTCTGTATTCAGTAAATTACATAACCAAGCTACATGTTCTGGAGCATGAGGAATAGATTGTTTATGTAGTTGTACTTCAGAAGTGTTACACTCTTCTTCAAACTGTAAAAAATATCGAGAATCAGTCCATAAAGCAGCTCTATCTTTTGTGACAATTAGAGTTCCAGCAGACCCTGTAAAACCAGAAAAGTATTCACGAAGCTTCCAATGATCAGCCACATATTCCGATTGATGAGGGTCAGTTGATGGAATTATAAAGGCATCAATCTTTTGAATAGACATGAAGTCACGTAAAGCTTTTAATCTTTCATTAACCATAATAGCTTTTTTAAGAAAAACGTTCAATGTTAAACGGTTTTATATCTAAACTTGTTTTTTTATTACTTATGATTTCAGAAACTAATTTACCCGTTGCTGGACCTAGACTCCATCCCATCATCGCATGACCAGTAGCTACTGTCACATTTTTAATTTTTGAGAGTTTACCAATATATGGTAACCCATCTGGAGAGCAAGGTCTGAGTCCGCTCTCTACATTATCAATGTCTTTTTTTGTAATTTGTAAATTGTCGTAATATTGTTTAGCGGCTTGAGTAATTGTATGTACTCTTTTTAGGTTTATTTTATTGTTAATACCAGCAATTTCCATGGTACCACCAAAACGAGTAAAACCATTCATAGGTGTTACAGCTACTTTTGCCTCAGTTAATATTGCAGGAATTGTAATACCCGTATTCTCTTTTACATTAACCCGATAGCCTTTACCTGCTTGAATAGGAATATTAATACCAAGTTTTTTAGCTATTCTTTGTGTCCATGAGCCAGTTGCTAATATAAATTCATCTGCAGTAATTGTATCATTAAGAGTATTGATATATTGTATTTTATTGTTTTTGATATGAAAATCAGTAACCTGTTCGTTAGCTAAAAAAGTTACATTATTTTGTGTTAAATATAGCTTTAACTGGTTCATGTACTCATTAGGTGTCATGTGAGCATCTGAATGATAGTAGATAGAACCTTTAATATTTAGTTTAATATTAGGCTCTAATTTTTGAGTTTGTTCTTTAGTTAAATGTTCTACTTTTAACCCTTCTTTTATGCCTAATTTTCCTATATTCCACTCTTCTTCCCCCATTTTATCAGTTTTATAATGCATTAATAAACCTTTATGTTGATAATGAAAATCAAAATCATTAGAAGTTTTAATTTCCTCATAAAGCTCTTTACTAAATACATTAATATTTTTGATAATAGGAATAGAAGTTGCAACTTTTTTATGTGTAGCAGATTTTTTAAATAACCATGCCCATTGAAAAAAGTCATAATCTAACTGAGGTTTAATAGAAAAAGGACTTGTAGAGCTAAACATCCATTTAATACCTTTATTAATAATGCCTGGTGCGGCTAGTGAAATAATATGACTAGGTGTTATAATACCTGCATTAACATAGGAAGCACCCGAAGAAAAGTTAGATTTATCTATAACAGTTACTTTATGACCTTCTTTTTGAAGGAAATACGCAGTAGATAAACCTATAATTCCTCCACCAATTATAATACAATCTTTCAATAATGTAACGTTTTAATTGTTTTTTACCAATAACCTAAAATTAATGATTTAAATAACTTGAAAACCATAAGCATATGGGTCATCTTTATCATCTATTATAATGTTATTATACCCATATACTTTTGCCCATCCTTGTATACTGGGAATAATAGCTGGTTTACCGTTTAAAGTTGTTTCTTTTTCTACACGACCAATAAACTTACTACCTATAAAGCTCTCATGTATAAAGTCTTCTTCAATTTGTAATTTTCCCTTTGTAAATAATTGAGCTAATCTAGCAGATGTACCAGTACCACAAGGGCTTCTGTCAATTGCTTTATCACCATAAAATACAGCATTTCTTCCTGATGAGCTTGGGTTTATTGGATCACCTGTCCATAGCATATGTGTAACGTCTCTAATAGTTTTATTCTCTGGATGAATAAACATGTCAGGATATTTTTCATTTATTCGATTTCGAACAACTTGAGAGTATTGAATAATTTTAGATGCTGTAAAATTGTGTACACCCGAAAAGTTTTTTTGAGGATCTACAATTGCATAATAATTTCCACCATAAGCTACATCGAAAGTAATTTCTCCTAAATCTGGACAATCTACTGTGAGTTCTTCAGCTGCTAAATAACTTTTTACATTTGTCAAACGAACCCAATCTACTTTTTTTCCGGTTTGCTGATATTCAATTTCAACTAAGCCAGCAGGAGCTTCCATTCTAATCTTTCCTGGAACTTTAGGTGTAACTAAGCCTTCTTCAATTGCTATAGTGATTGTTCCAATTGTTCCGTGACCACACATGGGTAAACATCCAGAAGTTTCAATAAATAAAATAGCAAAATCATTTTTAGGGTTGTGAGGAGGGAACAAGATTGAGCCACTCATCATATCATGACCACGAGGTTCAAACATTAAACCTTTACGAATCCAATCATACTCTCTAAGGAAGTGTTGACGTTTTTCGCTCATGTTGGCTCCTATTAAGTTAGGACCACCTCCTGCAACAACTCTCACAGGATTACCACAAGTGTGTGCATCTACACAAAAAAAAGTTTTTTTCATCTTAAATTGAATTGCCAGCTTGTATTCTGTAGTAGAAAAAACCCTTCAAATTTTTCTATTTTGGAAAGACGAAGCTGGCTTTATTTCAATTTCTTTAGATGCTCCAAAAGTAAGGTTTTGAACTTACAGGTTTTCTAAAGAAATTATTAAATTTTATTATACTATTTTCTCTTTTGTTAGTGTACCGTTAACAGAACGTAAAATATATAAAGGGTTTTCGTTTTTTAGTTCTTGAGGAAGCAGATAATTAGGCCAGTCTTGATAGCTAAATGGACGTACCCAACGTTTAATAGAGTTGATTCCTACTGCTGTGAATCTGCTGTCTGTTGATGCTGGGTATGGACCTCCGTGAACCATTGATGGACAAACTTCTACACCAGTAGGAACACCGTTAAAAATAATTCTTCCAACCCTGTTTTGTAAAGCTGAAACTATAGTAGGGTAGTTAGCTACTTCATTATCATCTGAAATAACTGTTCCTGTAAGTTGCCCTTCTAAGCTCGAAATTATTTCTTCTAACTGTTTTTCGTTTTTACATTGAACCACAATAGAATATGGGCCAAATACTTCTTGGTGTAAAGTAGGATTGTCTAAAAATGTTTTTCCTTTAACAGTTGTAACTATTTGAGAAGCATAGTTGGCTTGTGTTTCCTCTTTATAGTTAGTAACTACAGTTAATCCTTCTTGAGCAATAGCTTTAGATTTGTTACTCTCGTATGCTCCAACAATGTTTGGATGTAGCATACAAGTTGGATTGATTTCTACAATTTTTTTAGCTAAAGAATTAATAAAATTATCTAAACTATCGCTTTCTATTCCTAAGATCAATCCAGGATTCGTACAAAATTGTCCTGTACCTAACGTAATAGAATTGGCATAAGTACTTGCTATGCTTTTGGCTTTATTTTGTAAAGCTTTTGGAAGCATAATAACTGGGTTAATACTTCCCATTTCAGCAAATACAGGAATCGGCTCCTCTCGTTTTGCAGCTAAATCTAATAAAGCTCTTCCTCCGCGGATACTACCTGTAAAGCCAACAGCTTTTACTTTAGGGTGAGCTACTAATTGCTGACCTACTTCAATACCACTAGAGTTTAAGTTAGAAAAAACACCGTTAGGCATTTCAGTTTTTTCAGCAGCTTTAATAATTGCTGAAGCTATAAGTTCACCCGTACCTGCATGCATTGGGTGCGACTTAACTATCACAGGACAACCAGCGGCTAAAGCAGCTGCAGTATCTCCACCTGCTGTAGAATAGGCAAGAGGAAAATTACTTGCGCCAAAAACAACTACAGGACCTAAAGGAATATTCATTTTACGTAAATCTGATTTAGGACTTGGTTCTCTATCAGGAATTGCAGTATCGATAGTAGCCTCTACCCATGAGCCCTCTTCAACTAAATCAGCGAAAGAGCGTAATTGAAATACAGTTCTTCCTCGTTCTCCTTTTGCACGACCTTCTGGTAATCCAGATTCAGCACAATATGTTTGTATCAATTTAGTACCTAAGGCTAAAATTTCATCAGCAATAGCATTTAAAAATTCAGCTTTTCTATTACCAGAAATAGTTTGGTATTCTTTAAACGCTGTTGTAGCTAAATCGACAGCATTATTAATCTCTTCTGGAGTCGCTTCGGTAAAAATATATTCATTTTCCTGGTTTAATTCAGGGTTAAATGTTTTGTAAGTTGTACTTCCTAAATTCGATAACTGATTTCCTATATAGTTTTTTCCTGTAATCATATTTAAATTGACAAAGAGTTAATTAGTGAGTAGCTAAAGTTTTATAATTGGGTAAAGTTGGTCTGCTTTTTAAGCCTGTTTCTATTACGCTTAAAACGTGCTTACGCTCTTCACCAATTAATGGTAGCCTTGGAGCTCTTACGTTTTCAGTACCGATACCTGTAGCTACTTCTGCTAGTTTAATGTTTTGCACTAATTTAGGGTTTATATCTAATTCTAACAACGGTAAAAACCAACGATAAATTTCTAAAGCCTCTTGTATACGCCCTGCTTTTTGTAGTTCATAAATAGCTACTGTTTCTTTAGGAAAAGCACAAACAAGACCAGCAATCCAACCATCAGCACCCATTAATAAACTTTCCAAAGCTATTGTGTCTACACCAGTCATTATCTTTAATCGATTACCAAAACGGTTCTTAATTCTAGTTACATTAGAAATGTCTCTTGTAGACTCTTTTACAGCTTCAATATTATCATGTTTTAATAATTCTTCAAACATATCTAGTGTAACCTCAATCTTATAATCAACAGGATTGTTATAAACCATAATTGGAAGTGAAGTGTTTTTTGCTACAGCTTTAAAGTATTCTACTGTTTCTCTGTCTCCAGACTTGTATCTCATGGGAGGAAGCATCATTAAACCCTTTGCCCCATCTTCTTCAGCTTTTTGAGCTGCTTCTATGGCTGCTTTTGTAGTTTGTTCAGCTATATTAATTAATACAGGCACTTTATTATTAACAAGCTTTACGGTAGTTTGGGTTAATATCCTTTTTTCATCATCAGATAAAGTACTAGCTTCTCCTAGCGTACCGCCTAATACTATGCCGTGTACACCAGCATCTAATTGTGCTTTTATGTTCACTTCAAACATGTTTAAGTCTAGGGCATCATCATTTGTAAACTTTGTAGTTACTGCTGGCATTACACCGTTCCAATTTATACTCATTTTAGTATTGTTTTTTTGGCAAAGTTATAAGTGAAGAAGTGACTGTCTTAGCTTCAAATTACCTAATACTGGTATAATATTACCTTATTAATTATTTTGATTAGTATTTGTTAGTAGTATTTGCATATTTTTGAATGCTAATAGTAGTTTTATTAATGAAAGTTTTACCCTTTAAAATACCAAAAACTCATAATATTGGTTTGATCTATCAGGAGGATAAAGAACAATTCTTTTATGATAAATTCCATCAGCATGAGGAAATACAATTATGTGTAATAGTGAAGGGAGAGGGAACTTTAATTGTTGGTGATACTGTTAATAAATATTCATCTGGAGATGTCTTAGTTATAGGAGGTAATTTACCACATGTTTTTAAAAGTGATGCTTCCGTTATTAAAGAGTCTTTTATGATTTCCCTTTTTTTTACAAAAGAATCTTTTGGGAAGAGTTTTTTCCAGTTAGATGACTTTAAAGAATTAATTCCTTTTTTTGAAAAATCTATATCAGGATTTAAACTCTTAAATAACAAAAAAAAAGTTATAAGAATTTTATTAAGTTTACAAAAATCAAGTAATCTTAATCGTTTCATAGGTTTACTAAGAGTTTTAAAAATTTTAGTTGATTCTGATACAATAGAGCTTGCTAGCTTTATCTACCCTAAAAGATATACAGATAATGAAGGAAAAAGAATGCGGGATGTAATGGATTTTACAATAAATAATTTTGAAAAAAATATAGATTTATATGAAATAGCAGAAAAAGCAAATATGACTCCCAATGCTTTCTGCAGATATTTCAAACAAAGAACAAATAAAACGTACTTTACTTTTTTAAATGAATTGCGTGTTGAAAATGCTTGTAAATTATTAGTGTCAGACAAAAGCCTTCCAATTAGCTCAATAGCATATAAATCAGGATTCAATAATTTATCTAATTTTAATAGAAAATTCAAAGAAGTTAAAGGAATAAGCCCTTCGATTTTTAGACATAAAAACATATAAATAGTTTTTTGAATAATAGTTATTTTGTTTCTTAAAATTTAACAAAAAAAGCAATATTTCTTAGTTATATTTGTCTTTTTGTTTTTTAAAAAATTATGAAGAAGATAATTGTTTCTGGTTTTTTTTTATTATTAAATTTAGTTTATAATGTTTCAGCACAGGAAACATTACCAATTTATGCTGATTATTTGTCAGATAATGTATATTTATTACATCCTGCAGCTGCAGGTATAGGAGATTGTGGGAAAATAAGATTAACAGCACGTCAACAATGGTTAGGGGTAGATGATGCTCCTGCTTTACAAACAGCAAGTTTTCATACAAAGTTAGGAGAATACTCTAACACAGGAGTTGGAGTAATTCTTTTTAATGATAAAAATGGATATCATTCACAAAAGGGAGTTCAAGGTACCTATGCTTATCATATAGATATGGGAAATGAAAACCTTTTTAATCAGTTATCTTTTGGATTGTCTTTTTCTGTGGTTCAGAATGAAAGAGATCAAAGGGCTTTTATAAACGATCCTACAGTAAGTCAGGTTATAGAAAGTGATTTTTATTTTAATGCTGATTTCGGAATGGCATATCATAAAAATGGTCTGTCATCTTATTTTACCATAAAAAATATTTTCTTATCAGCAAAAAACAATTTAAACCCAGATTTTGAATCATATAATCTTAGAAATTATATTCTTGGAGGAGGATACTTTTTTGGTGATAAAGAAAAGTTACAATTTGAGCCCTCATTAATGTTTCAATACAAAGAACAGACTAAAGAAAAAATAGCAGACATAAATTTTAAAGTATACAAAACACTAAATACAACTCAAATATGGGCTGCCTTATCTTATAGAAAGAGCTTTGGAGGAAATGTCTTTGGAGATTCACAATACGTAACTCCAATAGTTGGAGTTAATTATAAAAAATGGATGTTTGCTTATACTTATACACAGCAAACAGGTGATGTAGTATTTTCAAATGGAGGTTTTCATCAATTATCATTAGGTGTAAATCTATTCTGTACTAAAAGAAGAGCAGCTGCGTGTCCTAATATTAATGGAAGTTTTACGTATTAAAAATTTAAGAATTTTATTGTACTATTTTTATAGTCTTTCAACATTGATTTTAAAACATCAGCCTCTTTGTTAATATAAAATGTGTTTTCGGTAACTTCATTACTATTATTTAGTAAATTTTGTTGAAGTAAAACATTTTTAACTTGTCTGGCTACAGCTTCGCCAGAGTCAATAATCTTTACATTTTTACCCGTAATTTTTTGTATTTGAGGTAATAAATAAGGATAGTGAGTACAGCCTAAAACAATATAGTCACATTTTTTATTTAGCATTGGTGTTAGGTACTTTTTTAATAATAAAGTCATCTTATTAGAATAGATGTTTCCATTTTCTATAAGTTCAACTAATCCTTCTCCTATTTGTTCAATAATATTAATTTGATCATTTAAACTTGAGGTTGTTTTTTCAAACAAAGCACTATTTAAGGTTCCTTTAGTAGCCAATATACCAATAGTACCCGTTTGAGTTTGTAATGAAGCTGGTTTTATAGCAGGTTCTATACCAATAAAAGGTATTTTATAATTAGCTCTTAGATATTCAATGGCATTAGTAGTAGCTGTATTACAAGCAACAACTATAATTTTGGCTCCTTTATCAATTAAAAATTCAGTATTTTTTATTGATAAATTAACTATTTCTTGTGTTGATTTTTGACCATATGGAGCATTTTTACTATCTGATAAATAAATAGTGTTTTCTTTTGGCAGTAGCTGATGGATTTCTTTCCAAATAGATGTACCTCCAATACCAGAATCAAAAATACCAATAGGTTGTTGTGTAATCATTTTCATACGTATAACAAAAATAAAAATCCTGCTGTTTAAACAGCAGGATTTTTATATAAATATATGTATTCTTTTTAGAATCCTAATTTAGCTCTTACAGCATCATAAATATCTTCTCCTTTGTCGTAAACGATTAAACCTTTACCTGGTGCAGCATCGAAAACGTATATAATTCCTTTTTCAGAAGCAACAGCTTTAATAGCATCTTCAGCTTTCTTTAAAATAGGAATAGTTTTTTCTTGATATTTCTTTTGCATTTCTTTACCAGCAGCTTGTTCAGCTTGGCTAATTCTTAATCTTTCTTGTTGAACTTCAACAGCTCTTTTTTGGTTTACCTCTTGTGTTTGACTTTTACCTTCAGCTTCATATTTCTTCATTTTAGCCTCAAGTTTCTTATACATTGTTTCAATGTCATCACGGTATGTTTTGTTTAGCTTTTCTAGTTCTGCTTTCATAGCTTTTGTAGCAGGCATTTCAGCTAATAATTTATCAGTGTTAATATGTGCAGTTTTCTGTGCATTCGCCACACCACCTAATCCAACCGTAAAAATTGCAACTAATAATAACGTTTTTAAATGTTTCATCTTTGTTTAATTTAATTAATGTTATTTTATTCTTGATTTATTTGTTCTGTTTTGTTTCCTCTTCTTTTTTCTTTCTAGCTTCTTCTTGTGCTTTTAATAAGGCTTTCCTCTTTTCTTGTAAAAGTTTTCTTTTATTAGCTCTTTCTTCTAAACGTTGTTTTCTTTTTTCTTCTATTTGTTTAATTTTAGCAAGTCTATCAGCTTCTTTTTTCTTTTTTAATTCTTCTCTTTTAGCTATTTTTTCTTTTTGTTCGTCACTTAAATTATCATTTTTAAGTAATGACTTTTTAGCTTCAATTTTATCCTTTTTAGCTTGCCTTCTTTGATCGATATTAATCATTTGTACAACAAGGTCGCTAATATCGTGTTTTTTGTTGGAATATAGCATAACTAAATCGCTAGATTTATCAAAAACAAAATCGTATTTTTTTCTAGAAGCAATCGTTTGTATAGCATTGTATACTTGGTCTTGCACGGGTTTTACTAATTGCTTTCTTAAATTGTACATGTCACCGTTTGGACCAAAATATAAAGACTCTAACCTTCTTAAAGATTCTTGTTTAATGGTGATGTCTTCTTCACGCTCTTCAATTAAATCTTTAGTTAAAATGGCTTTTTCGTTAGTTAAATCAACTTTCAAAACTTCAATAGCACGAGCCTCTTTATCTAGTTTAGATTTCCATTTTTCTACTTTAGCATCTAAAGAGTTTTGTGCTTCTAAATATGCTGGGATACTTTGAAGAATATACTCCATATCAATGTAAGCTATACGTTGATTTTTTTGGGCAGCGGTTATACTTGCTATAAGTATAAGAACGATTGATAAAATACTTTTTTTCATCTTAGATATAATGTGTTTAGAAAAAACCGTGCCAAAACCTAGACGCATTATGAATGCATGATTTTAGAACTGTCTTCCAATTATAAAATGGGTTTGCCAACCAGATTTTTCGGTTAAGCCAGGTAAAGGATCAAAACCATGAGCGAAATCAATACCTAATAATCCAAATGCAGGCATAAATATACGAACACCTACTCCAGCTGAACGCTTTAACTTAAACGGATTAAATTCGCTAAAATTGTCATAAGAATTACCTGCTTCTAAAAAGCCTACAGTGTAAATCGATGCAGTAGGCTTATCTGTAATAGAATAACGCAGTTCTAATTGAAATTTGTTATAAATAGCCCCACCATCAATAGAAGATATACGGTTGTTCTCATATCCTCTTAATCCAATTGTTTCACGACCATCTAATTGACCTTGTGCAATACCGTCTCCTCCCACAAAGTATCTTTCAACTGGCGTTAAGCCTAATTCATCATTGTAAGAACCTAAATAACCTACTTCGAAATTAGACATTAATACTAACTTGTTAGCTAAGGCTGTATACCACTTACCTTTAGCAGAAATTTTATAGTATTCTAACCATCTGTATTTATCAGCTAAATAAGCTTGTCTTTCATCAGAAGTTGGGTTCGTAGGCTCAGTGTAGTCTTTTCCATTAACTAATGAATAAGGGAAAGTAGCTTTAGCTTTTAAAGTAAATTCAGAACCGTAAGTAGGGAAAATTAAACTAGGACCTGCAGAATTACGGCTAAGTGCTACTGTATATGCTAAGTTGTTTAAATCTCCTTGGCTAAGAATATTATTAGAAGAACCTACACGATAACCATAGTTTTGTAATTCTATTCTTTGATAACTAATGTTTTGAGAAAGAGTAAAATAATCATCAGGCCATTTTAAACGTTTACCTAAACCTATAGATGCACCAATTATACTAAGACTTTCATCTTTATTTACATCGTTCGTAGTAAAATCATAACGATATTGATTTGAAAAATATACAGAGAAAGATAAAGATTGAGGTGTTTTACCGCCTAACCATGGCTCTGTAAAAGAAAAACTATAGGTGTTGTAAGTTCTACTTGCTTGTAAACGAAGAGAAAGTTTTTGACCATCTCCCATAGGTAGTGGCTTATAAGCATCTTTATTAAAGATGTTTCTAACTGAGAAATTGTTAAAAGAAAGACCTAATGTACCTATAAAGGAACCACCACCATAACCTCCTTGTAACTCAATTTGACTTCCTCCTTTTTCAACAACAGAAAAATCAATATCAGCAGTTTTATTCTGATAATCAGGTTTAACATCTGGTGTTACATTAGTGTCGAAGAAACCTAATTGCCCAATTTCACGAATAGACCTAATAATATTTTCACGGCTAAATAAATCTCCCGGCTTAACACGTAATTCTCTGTAAATTACATGGTCGTTTGTTTTATCGTTACCCGTTACTGTTACCTTTTTTATTGTTGCAGGTTCATCTTCTCTAATACGAACTTCAACGGTAATGGAGTCATTTTCTACTTTAGTTTCTACAGCGTTTACTTGAGAGAATAAGAAACCATTATTATGATAGAGAGTTTGTATGTCTTGAGAAGTAGGTGTACCATCTCCAGAGATACGCTCTTTTAAAACCTTTCCATTGTAAATATCTCCTTTGTCTATTCGGAGGATGTTACTTAACTGTTCATCTGTATATTGTTTATTACCAATAAAAACAATTTCATCAAAACGGTATTGACGGCCTTCTTCAACTTCAATTTCAAGATTAATGGTATTGTCATCATTCCAAACAACTTTGTCAGATAAAATCCTAGCATCACGATATCCGTTTTCGCTGTATTTTTCAAGAATACTTTTTAAATCTTCTTTATAATCATCTAAAATATATTTAGAAGCTTTCCAAAAACGACCAAAAACTTTACGTTTGGTGTTTTTCATGGCACCACGCAAAGTAGCGTTAGACATGGCTTTATTGCCAGTAAAATTAATTTCTTTAATCTTTATACGATTACCCCTATCGATAAAAATAGACATGCTAACAGTGTTAACATCAGAAGTGTCTTTTTTAGTATCTAATGAAACCTTTGTTTTTAAGAAACCTTTATCTGTATATTTCTTTTTAATAAAGTTGCGAGTGGTAACAATAAGGTTGTCTGTGACCATTACCCCTTTTTTTAATTCTGTTTCTTTTTTTATCTCTTTAATTTGTGATTTTTTTATCCCAGAAATGGTAACTCCAGTTAATTGAGGTAACTCAGTTACATCAAATTGAAGATATACTGTTTCACCATCGCGTTTAGATAAATAAACATCTACTTCACTAAATTGTTTACTTTCATATAGCTTTTTAATGGCACTTGTAAGTTTGTCTCCTGGTAATTTAATTGGTTGTCCTTCAACTAAACCAGTATATACTCTTACTGTTTGTTCGCTAAATTTTTGTAAGCCAGTTACAGTTATACCTCCTAAAATATACTCTTTTCCTTTTTCGTAGGAAATAATATTTGTGACAGTACTGTCTTTAGGAGTTGTGTCTTGCGCTTGAGTACTCACCACAAATAGGGTGATAAAAAATACTAGTAAATACGAATATTTATTCATTTGTTTCAATCTGTTCACTGGTTTTTCCAAATCTTCTTTCTCTATTTTGATAATCAATTATTGCGTTATAAAGATGTTGTTTTCTGTAATCAGGCCATAGTACATCAGTAAAATATAACTCAGCATAAGCCATTTGCCACAGTAAATAATTGCTTATTCTTTGTTCCCCACTTGTACGTATCATTAAATCAACATCGGGCAAATTAAACGTATATAAATGATTATTTATAATTTTCTCGTTAATTTTTTCAATTTCTATCTCGTTATTAACAACTTTTTTTGATATGTTTTTGATAGCATTAACAATTTCCTCTCTTGAACCGTAGCTTAAAGCAAAGGTTAAAGTAATTTTAGTATTGTTTTTAGTTGCATCAATAACCTTACTCAATACTTTTTGGGCATTGCTTGGTAAATTTGCTAAGTTACCAATAGCATTGACTTTTACATTTTTACGTTGAAATTCGGGGAGTTCTTTTTTTAGAGTAGTTACCAATAAACTCATTAAAGCATCTACTTCTAGTTTTGGGCGATTCCAGTTCTCGGTTGAAAAGGCATACAGGGTTAAAAATTTAACACCAAGCTCAGAAGCAGTATCAGCTGTTTCTCTAATAGCTGTTAAAGCATTTCTATGTCCAAAAACACGTTGCATACCTTTACCTTTTGCCCATCTACCGTTACCATCCATAATAATGGCTATATGGTTTGGTACTTTTTGTAAATTAATACGCTGTAGTTTTTCTTCCATAATTATTGTGCTATTCCACCAAAACAAGGTGGTCTTCCAAAGGTATATACGATAGAAACTCCTGAGAATACATACCAGTCATTTCCATTACCCCCAAAATCTAGTGAGTTTATTTTATCTGTTGTAAAGTCTAAATCGTCTACGAATGTGAATCGTATACCTGTTTCAAAAGCAATGGCAAAATTATCGGTTAATCTTCCTTTTAATCCAATACCTACAGGAATAGTATATGAAAATTTGTTTTTTAAGAGAACTGTATTACTTGATGAAGTTGGTTCTGGACTTTTGTAATTAAAAGCAGCAATTTCAGCTAATATATAAGGTGTAAATGAAGTTCTGTAATCGCTGATGTTATAATCAAAGAAATTAAATTCTACTCCAGCTGCAAATTCATGAATGGTGTTTGAAAAGCTAATACCTCTGTTTTGGCGAAAAGCATTATCAGCATTGTTATCATTACCAGAAATAGGCATGTAAGTATATGTTCCTCTTAAGGCAATTCTTGGGTTTAGGTTATACTTGTATATGAGACCACCAGCAAACTCATTAGGGTGTATGTAATTGGTACTACCAATATCACCAACATAGTTAGAACCACCGGCAAAGAAACCAATTTCGTGTGTTTGTGATTGTAAAGGTGTTACTACACAAGCCAATAATATTAATAAAATAAGTCCTCTCATTGTAAAATAGCGTGCAAATATAGGGAATTGAATTTGCTTTAAAAAGTTAATAATCTGTCTTTTTGATTAACTTTTTTTTTATGGTTTTATTGTAATCATTATCGTTATAACGATTCATTTCGTATGTCTTCTCCCCATAAAAGTTTTCCGCGCAAGGTATTTAAATAAGATTGATTCTTTGGTAAAATACTTTTTATGGTAAATGGTGCTTTTTGTATTTTTATTTCAGTTCCTAAGGAAACAGTGGTAATGCGTGAATCTAGAGAGATTAAAAAATCTTTTTCTCTAGCACTTACTTCTAAAAGAATATCAGTATCATCTGGAATAACCATTGGACGCGCATTTAAATTATGTGGTGCAATGGGAGTAATAACAAAGCTTTTTGAATTAGGTAAAATAACAGGACCATCACAACTAAGTGAATATCCTGTAGAACCTGTTGGTGTTGCTATAATTAATCCATCAGCCCAATAATTTGTTAAATATTCTTCGTTCAATGAGGTTTTAATTCCAATCATAGAAGTTGTGTTTCTTCTAGCAATAGTAACCTCATTAAGAGCAAAGTTAAGTTCAGAAAAATCTTCTGTTGTAGGAGAAGTTTCTATTTGTAATAAAGATCGTTCTTGAAGTGTATATTCTTTTTTAAGCATTAAGTTAATTGCTTCTTCAATTTGATCTTTTTGTATGGTGGCCAAAAAACCCAAACGCCCCGTATTAATACCCATAATAGGAATATCTAAATCTCTAATGTAGGTTACAGCTCTCAAAATAGTACCATCTCCACCTATGGTAAACATTACATCAAAAGTGTTTGATAAGTCATTAAAATGTGCGTAGGTAGGATACTTTTTATTTAGTGAATTCTTTTCAAGAAATAAATTATAGAATTGTTGTTCAAAAAAAACAACAATATTATGTTTTTCTAAGATAGTTAAAAGAATTTTAACCTCTTTATCTGCAAGTGTAGTATATGCTTGACCGTAAATAGCGACTTTTTTCACTGTTAAAATTTTGTGTTGGTTATTGAAAAAATTACATATCCAAGTACTTTCTTAAATAAGCAGCTCTATCTTTAAGCTCTTCTAAATAAAAATCATCTTCGTGTTGTGTAATAACGTTGTAACCGTACCTGCGAAATGTTTGAATGATTTCATTTATTTCTTCTGAAACAACTTTAAGGGTTACTTCAATGCTATTTATGTTTTCTGAAGAAATATATGCACCTAATAATTTACCGTTATTGGCTTCAACTATTTGAGCTACTTGCCCCATAGAATAATCTGTTTTATTCTTGTCAATAATTAAAGTATCACTTTCATTATGTAAAAAAGGGCTGTTAGCAAAAGCATCTAAAATATCACTCAATTCATAATAGCCTACATAATGCAGGTTTTTATCTATAACAGGAATTAAATTCGAGTCGTTATCAGCAAATAAAGTAATTAAATCGAGTAGTGTAGCATTTTCATTTGTGTAAAAATGATCTAGTAAATAAGAGTATTCACTCAGTGTACGATTTTTATTTTCAATAGTTTGAATATCACTTTCAGGTAAACAACCTATTAATCTGTCGTTTTCAACAACAGGAATATGAGTTATAGGTAAATCATTACACAGCTTTTGAGCGCTTTTCACTGTGTCGTTTAGCGTAAGTGCTTTAATTTCTTTTAATATAAAATCATTGATTTTCATTACTACGAATATAGTTTAAAATGTTTGAATGCGTTACCTTTGTCCTATAATTTTACAACATGACAAAGTTAAGTGTTAATATTAATAAAATAGCTACACTTCGTAATTCTAGAGGTGGTAACGTGCCTAATTTACTAAAAGTAGCAACTGACATACAAAGTTTTGGGGCCGAAGGAATCACAATTCATCCAAGGCCAGATGAACGTCATATTCGTTACCAAGATGCTTATGATTTAAAATCAATTGTAACAACTGAATATAATATTGAAGGAAATCCAATTGATAAATTTAAACAAATGGTGTTAGAAATTAAACCAACACAAGTAACGTTGGTCCCTGATAGCGTTGATCAACTTACATCTAACGCTGGTTGGGATACTATAACACATCAATCGTATTTAAAAGATGTGATTGCTGAGTTTAAAGAAGCAGGAATTAGAGCATCAATTTTTATTGATACAAATTTAAAGTTAATTGAAGCTGCTGCTAAAACAGGAGCCGATAGAGTTGAGTTGTATACAGAGGAGTTTGCCACGCAGTACGAAAAAGGAAATAAAGAAGCGGTAAGACCATATGCAGAAGCTGCAGTTTTAGCAAATGAATTAGGCTTAGGTGTTAATGCAGGTCATGATTTAAGCTTAGATAATATTCAATTTTTTAAACAAAATATTCCTCATTTGGCTGAAGTGTCTATAGGGCATGCGTTAATATCTGAAAGTTTATATTTAGGCTTAGAAAATGTTGTGAATATGTATTTACATCGTTTGCAATAATTATGGAAGTATTACATTCAAAAATCATTGGAGAAGGATCCCCGTTACTTATTTTGCATGGATACTTTGGTATGGGAGACAATTGGAAATCGCATGCCAATAAATTTGCAGAAGATGGTTTTGAGGTGCACTTAATAGATCAGCGTAATCATGGACGAAGTTTTCATTCGGACGCTTTTGATTATGAGTTAATGGTAGGAGATTTGTATAATTACATTCAAGATCATAATCTTAAAAAAGTAGATTTGTTAGGGCATTCTATGGGAGGAAAAACAGTAATGTTATTTGCAACCGAATACCCTGAGTTAGTAAATAAACTAATTGTAGCCGATATTTCTCCAAGAATGTATCCGCCACATCATCACGAAATTTTAGCGGCGTTAAACTCCGTAGATTTTTCGGTGCAAACTTCACGTAAGTTAGTAGATGAAAAATTAGCTGAGTTAATTCCAGAAAAAGGAATCCGTCAATTTTTAGCAAAGAATGTGTACAGAAAAACGAAAGACGAATTAGGGTTTCGTTTTAATTTAAAGTCGTTAACAGAAAATAATAGTGAAGTAGGTGTTGCGTTGCCGTCTTTTACAGTTTTTGAAGGAAAAACGTTGTTTTTGCGTGGATCGAATTCAGGATATATATCAAAAGAAGATGAGCCATTAATTCAGGCACATTTTCCAGAAGCAGTGATAAAAACAATACCCAATGCTGGACACTGGCTGCATGCTGAAAATCCAGAATATTTTTATAAAGAAGCTGTAACTTTTTTAAAATAAAAAGCGAGGAGGAATTTATTAATTCCTAGTCCCTCGCTTAAAATAATCGCCCCCCGGCGAAAAACAAAAAAATTATTAAGGGAAATCACTGTTTATCTCGTCAATTAAATAGTTGATATTGTCATCAATTATTTGTTGGTTTTTCATGTAGTTGTAAAAAACATTTACTATAGCTTTTTCAACAATTAAGTTTTTCCTTTTACCTGAGTATACTTTTTGTATGGTTTCTAAAGAGAAATCATGACCGTTTTTACTCAAGTAGTTTTTTACCTTGTCGCGGTATTTAGGTGGCTTAATTTTTTCTAATTCTTTTCGTTGTGTAGCAGTTATCATAAAAACTCAAGTTGTTTTTTAGAAGTTGATAGCACTTTTTAATTTATATTTGTACGTATTGTGTACTTATTACGAAGTAAAAATACAAACAAAAATCTAAACACGAAAACAAAATTAAATAAATTTTAGAAAAAAGTTATTTTTAATGAGCGACTTTGTAGATGAAACATATAAAAGGGTAGAGGAGGTGATTAACTATAAAAGGTTAAATATAAGGTCTTTTGAAGAAATTATTGATGTTTCTAACAACTCTATTGGAACGGCAATACGAAGAAAATCATCATTTAAAAGTAATGTTTTAAACAAAATTCTACATTCTTTTCCTGAAATAAACCCAACTTGGTTATTAACAGGTAAAGAAGAAATGCTTTTGTCAGTAACAAACGAACCTTCTTCAATATATAAAATCAAAGATATTAATAGTCGTTTAAAAGATAGTTTGTTGTATTTGTTACAAGAAGATAAAGAAGTTAAAGAGGCAATAGCCAGTCAAGTAGCGAAGGTGTTAAAAGAATAACTAGCTAATCTAATTACTTGTTTTGGTTAAACTTTCTAAAGCGTAATATAATCTATTTTGAGCATTATCTTGCGATCCAAAGATAGATCTATACACTTCACCATTAGGGGTCATTAGTACCCATTGTGGCGTTCCTTCCGAATTAAAAAAATCGTACATTTTGTGGTTGTTATCTGTATAAATAGGGAACGGGAGTTCGTTTATAGTAAAAATACTCAAGATATCATCCCTGGTAACATTGTTATTGCTAAAGTTACTATGAATACCAATAACTTCAATATCTTTGTATGTTTGTTTAAACTTATAGGCTAGTGGAATGGCTCTACCAGTGCAACCTAAACAAGCATTGTTGTAAAACAACAATAATAGAATTTTGTTAGCATACTTTTCAAGTAAGTTAACTTCGTTTTGATTAAAATCGGTTACTTTTATTGAGGTTATAGGTTTAATAGAGTTATTTTTTAATAGCTCAAAAGTACAAAAAGTTAATTGTTTAATTTATAAGCATTTTTAACCATTCTCTTAACAACTAACCTATGAAAAGGTTTTATAAGCTTCATGTATACTTCACCTTTTTTATTATTGTATTCAACTAACGTAATAACTTTGATGTTATAAAAAGGATCGTGATTGTTGTGTACGATTGCTCTAAAATTTAAATGAGTGTCATTAGCACCTAATACAACTTCATTACTTGATATAGAAAAAATTTTAAAGAAACTTACATATCCGCCAACATCAAACCGCTCGTTATAATCATCAGGGTAGTTGTTTTTTAAATTAAAAAAAGCAGCAATTTTATTACGTAATTTAAATAAAAAGTCTACCCAAACTGGAGGTTTATTAAAAATTAAATTTACAATTTCTTGTATTGTGTTTGTATGATTAGTGGTAGAGAATGTGTCATGAAAATTTATTGTAGGAAGTAGTTTTTTAATGTCTTTATTCAAAAGAGTTTTATCTTCTTTAACTTTTTTCATATTACTAATCTCATAAAAATATGAATGTAAATATATAAATAGTAATTGTAGAATTTTAGTATATAGCTATTTAAATTTTAACATAAACTAGTATTTTTTTAACCAAAAAAAGAAAGTTGAGTTATTGTTTGTTTTTACCTAAAGTATATGCTTTACGTAACCATAAGTTTCTTTGTTTAGGAGTTGAATCTTTTATTACTGAAAAGAAAGTAGTTTTTACAGGAGTTATACCGCAAAATTCTAAGGTTCCCTTTTTAAACTGTCTAATAGCGGGTCTTTTCATAAAAAGATAATCATACCAGCTTGGGGTGTCAGAAGTAATGATAAGTCGAGCAGTTTTACCTTTTAAAAGTTTTTTAGGAAAAGGTTTTCCTTCAACAGGTTGAAAAGTTATTCCTGGTAAAAAAGCTCTATCAATAAAACCTTTCATTATAGCAGGGTAACCAGCCCACCAAACAGGAAAGAACCATACAATATGATCTGCTTTTTTAATTTTAGTTAAAGCTTCTTGTAAATCAGGTTCAAGTTCTGTTCTTTTTCGGTAACCAAATTTAAGGTTCGGATTGAAGTTTAAGTCAGCGATGGTAATTTCTTCAATAATAGCATCGGTTTCCAAAGCGCCTTTTTTATAAGAAGTTGCTAAGGCGTGATTAAAACTTTCTTTATCAGGATGTCCGTTTATTAATAAAATATGCTTCATACTATAGTTAAGATTATGAAGCAAAGTACGGGTGGTTTTACAAACCTAAAAAGGACAATTGTCTAATAAAAAACTGATTTTCTAATTCTGCTTAAATGTCGTTGTGTTATGCCTAAATATGAAGCTAGGTACTGTAGTGGGATGGTTTTTAAGTAGTTTGGGTGCGTTTCTAACAGTTTTTTGTAACGGTTTTCAGCGCTTTCATTTTGCAAAACAAATATTCTGTTTTCAAGATTTATATATTCTTGTTCAGCAAATATTTTAAAAAGGCGTAGCCAATTGGTACTTGAGTTTTCTAGTGCTACAAATTGTTCTTTGGTAATGATGTATAGTTCAGCGTTGGTTAACGCTTGAATATTTTCATTAGTTTTTGTTTGAGAAATAAAAGATGAATATGCAGTAACAAATGAGTTTTCTGATAAAAAACAATAAGTAGCTTCTTTTTCGTCAGACGAATGATAAAACGACCTAAAAATACCAGAAGTTATAAAAGCTACTTCTTTGCAAGTGTTACCTTCTTGAATAAAAAAATCACCTTTGTTAAGTTTTTTATATCTAACTAAATTTACAAAGTTGTCTATTTCTTCTTCGTAAAGAATATTATAAGAGGCCAAGTGTTTTTTGAGCATTTTATTGTTTTAATTAAAAATAAGACGAAGTTAAAATAAAAATCCATCAAAAATTAAAACAAAGCTTTAAACCTGTCAAAACAGCAGGTTTCTGTTTTGGTATGGTTATGGTAAAGTATATGAAGTGTTACGAATTAATAGTTTCAGTGAAAAAGAGTAAATTTATAATTCATAACCAATTAAATAAAAAAGAAATATGAAAACATTTTTAAAAGTATTGTTAACGGCATTAGCAGTAATAGTATTGGCAAATATTTTACCAGGAGTAACAGTAGCTAGTTATACAACTGCAGTAATTGTAGCAGTAGTAATTGCGTTGTTAAACCTGTTTGTACGTCCGTTGTTAGTGTTTTTTACACTACCAGCAACCATCGTTACATTAGGGTTATTCTTATTTGTGATTAATGCAGTGATTATATTATTGGCAGATAAATTAGTGTCAGGATTTGCAGTTAGCGGATTTTTTACAGCACTCTTGTTCAGTGTGTTGCTGTCAATTTTCAGATCGTTAATGTTTTCACTATTAAAAGAAGGAGACGAATAAGTAACCTAAAACATTAAAAACTAGAAAATAAGGGAGGTAAAAAAGATAATATTCTTATAGCTAAAAGTCTTGGTTATCAATAAATAAAGTAGTAATTTTGCACCCGATTTTTTAAGAAACAGATTTTTAAGATGAATATAACAAAAGAAAACGTAGATGCATTAAATGCAGTTGTAAAAGTTGATATTGTTGCAGAAGATTATCAAGATAAAGTAACAAAAGTATTAAACGATTACCGTAAAACAGCTAACATTCCTGGTTTTAGAAAAGGTCATGTACCAATGGGAATGGTAAAGAAGCAGTACGGAAAATCAGTAATGATTGATGAGGTAAACAAGCTTTTACAAGAGTCGTTAAACAAATTCTTAGTTGAAGAGAAGTTAGATATCTTAGGTAACCCATTACCAAGAGTTCAAGAAGATTTCAATTGGGATGCAGATAAATTCTCTTTTGAATTCGAATTAGGATTAGCTCCTGAGTTCGACGTAAACTTACAACCAAAAAACAAAGTAACTCAATATAACATTGTTGCTACAGACGAGTTAATCGAGAAAGAAGTTGAAAACATCCAATCTCGTTACGGTAAAATGTCTGCTAAAGACGAAGTTGCTGAACAAACTAATGTAACTGGTACTTTTGTAAACGAAGAGAAAGAAATCAACAAAAAATCTACAATTTCTGTAAAAGATATTAAAGGAAAAACAAACTTAAAGAAGTTTGTAGGTGCTAAAGTTGGAGACGTTTTAGAATTAAAAACTAAAAACTTATTTGAAGACGAGCACAAGTTACAAGGGGCTTTAGGAGTATCTCACGAAGAGGTTCATGACTTAGATATTCCTGTAACATTTACTATTGAAGAAATTACTGAGATAGAACCAGCAGAATTAGATCAAGAGTTATTTGATAAGTTATTTGCTGATGGAAGTGTAAAAACTGTAACTGAATTAAAAGATAAAATTAAAGAAGACGCAGAAAAGCAATTCCAACAACAAGCAGATCAACAATTGTTAAACGCAATTACCGAGAACTTAGTGGATAACACAAAGTTTGATTTACCAGTTGAATTCTTACAAAAGTGGTTACAAACTGCAGGAGAAAAAGAATTAACTGCTGAAGAAGCTGTTGAAGAATATAACAAGTCTGAAAAAGGATTACGTTACCAATTAATCGAAGGAAAGATTATGAAAGATAACGACATCAAATTAGACTATGCAGAGTTAGTAGACTATGCAAAAGGATTTATTAGAGCTCAAATGGCTCAATTTGGAAACATGAATCCAGAAGAAAAAGAGTTAGATGATATCGCAGGAAGAATCTTACAAAATCAAGACGAAGCTCAAAAATTACAATCTCAATTAATAAGCCAAAAATTATTAGCTTTTTATAAAGAAAACATGAGCTTTGATACAAAAGAAGTTTCTTACGAAGATTTCATTAAAGAAGTATACAAGTAATAGTTAATTACTAAAATTATAAATAAAAACCTGAATGTACATTCAGGTTTTTTTAGCCATTAACAGTAACAAAATACTAAAGAAATAGTTCTTATATTTACATCTTTATAACCCAAAAACATTTTAAAAATGGATTACGGAAAAGAGTTCGAAAAATACGCAACAAAACACCACGGAATAAATAGTAATTACTTAGGAAAAATAACAAGTAGCTTAACTCCATATATTATGGAAGAACGCCAAATGAACATTACTCAAATGGATGTTTTTTCTCGTTTAATGATGGATAGAATTATTTTTTTAGGTACTGGAATTAATGACCAAGTAGCCAATGTAATTCAAGCACAATTATTGTTTTTAGAAAGTGTAGATGCATCAAAAGATATTTCAATCTATATTAATTCACCAGGAGGTGGTGTATATGCTGGTTTGGGTATTTACGATACTATGCAATTTATTAAACCAGATGTAGCAACAATTTGTACAGGTATGGCTGCTTCAATGGGAGCTGTATTAATGTGTGCAGGAGAAAAAGGAAAGCGTTCAGCATTACCACACTCTCGTATTATGATTCATCAGCCACTAGGTGGAGCACAAGGACAAGCATCTGATATTGAAATTACAGCTCGTGAAATTTTAAAATTAAAAGATGAGTTGTATGAAATCATAGCTAAGCACTCAGGTCAAACAGTAGAAAAAGTAAACAAAGATTCTGATAGAGATTATTGGATGAAGGCCGACGAAGCAAAAGCATACGGTATGGTAGACGAAATTTTAACTAGAAAATAATAAACAAGCTAATAGCACTGAGCTATTGGCAATAAGCTGATAAGATGTCGAAAGAAGAAAATTTACAATGTTCCTTTTGCGGGCGTAAAAAACCAGAAACCGATTTATTAATTGCTGGTTTAGATGCACATATATGTGATAAATGTATAGAGCAAGCCTATGGAATTGTAGAAGAGGAAATAGCTGAAGCTAAAACAAGCGATTTATCAAAAGATTTAACCTTGAAAAAGCCAAGAGAAATCAAAGCTTTTTTAGATGAATATATTATAGGGCAAGATCAAACCAAAAGAGCTATGTCTGTAGCTGTATACAATCATTATAAAAGATTGTTACAAACTAGAGATGATGAAGATGAGGTAGAGATAGAAAAATCGAACATTGTTTTAGTAGGAGAAACTGGAACAGGAAAAACCTTAGTGGCTCGTACAATTGCTAAAATGCTAAACGTACCATTTTCTATAGTAGATGCAACTGTATTAACACAAGCAGGTTATGTAGGAGAAGACGTAGAAAGTATTTTAAGTCGTTTGTTACAAGCAGCAGATTACGATGTTGAAAAAGCAGAAAGAGGTATAGTATTTATTGATGAGATAGATAAAATAGCTCGTAAAGGAGACAATCCATCAATTACACGAGATGTTTCTGGAGAAGGTGTGCAGCAAGCTTTATTAAAGTTATTAGAAGGAGCAGTTGTAAATGTGGCTCCTAAAGGAGGAAGAAAGCATCCAGAACAAAAGTTTATTGAAGTAAATACTAAAGATATTTTATTTATTGCAGGAGGAGCATTTTCTGGAATTGATAGATTTATTAGTAAGCGTTTAAATATGCAAGCAGTTGGTTATAGTGCTTCGGTAGAAGAAGATAAAATTGACCACGATAACTTATTGCAATACATTACACCTCTAGATTTAAAGTCTTTTGGTTTAATACCAGAAATCATTGGTCGTTTACCAGTATTGAGTTATATGAATCCGTTAGATGAAAAAACACTTAGAGCTATTTTAACAGAGCCTAAGAACTCAATAATCAAACAGTATACAAAACTGTTTGCAATGGATGATGTAACGTTTGAAATGACTGAAGATGCATTGCAATTTATTGTTGATAAAGCAGTAGAGTATAAACTAGGAGCTCGAGGATTACGTTCGTTATGTGAAGCTATTTTAACCGATGCGATGTTCGATATGCCAAGTTCTGAAGAAAAAGAATTTAAGGTAACAAAAGAATATGCTGAATCTAAACTAACAAAATCGGCATTAAAAAAATTAAGAGCAGCATCTTAAAAATATTAATTGAAAGAAATAAAAAAAGCCATCAAATTTGATGGCTTTTTTAGTACGTTTGAAACTAAATATGTTATTCTGTTTTATGAAGCTTACTATATTGCTGTATCCATTTAGTAATCTCTTCGTCTTTAATATCATATTTGTACATAAGATCTTCTTTTATCTGCTTTAAGTATGTTTCGTTTAATACGCTTTTTTCATATTCAGAAACAACCAATTTTATAAAGCTTTCGGCATACTTTTGTACAGGTTTTTTTATTTCCTTAGGCTTGTTTTCAGTAGTTTCTACTTTATTTTCTTCTTGTTCTACAACAATCTCTTCTTTTTTTGCTACCTTGTTATCAGAAACAGTACCATTACTGGTTGCATATGTAGTTTTTTCGTCTTTATACCATCCTTGAGGAATGTTAGCTAATTGCTTTTCACTAACAATTATAGTTTTAATTTTATTACCAGTAACATCCATACTTTCTAAATTAGGGCAGTTTGAAACGTCTAACGTAGTAAGTTGATTGTAACTTGCATATAAACTTTGAATGTTTGGGTTTTCACCAAGTATTAAAGAGGTTAATTTGTTATAATCACAACTTATGTAAGTTAAATTATGATTTTTGCTAACATCTAAACGTTCAATTTTATTTTCACTACAGTTTAAAAAACTAATAGAAGAGCTTTGTGATAAATCAATTTTAGTAATTTCATTGCCAAAACAATCTAAACGTCTTAAATTAGGAAAACTTTCTAAACCTGTTAAGTCTTTAATTTTAGAATATACATTAGGTAAATTTTTGTTTGTAACAGGGTCATTAACGTTTAAGTTCGTAACATATTCAGCGTCACTAATGGTAATACTTCCATTTAAACCGTTAGAATCAATTTTTAAGTTAATTAAACATTCTTCTAAGCCAATATCAGGAATACGAATTGTTTCTTGTGAGTATATGTTAAATGCCAAAAAGGTTGCAAAACAAGTTGATGTAATTATTTTCATTATTTGTATTTGGGGAAATTTTTGCCAAAATTATGTAATTATATGTTTTTAGCAAATTAAATTTGCCTAGAGTTTTGTAACAATAAAATAACTTTTAAAACTAGTAGTATATTTGTTTGCTGTATTTCTGTAGTATATGATAACCCAACAAACCATTGATAAAGTTTTTGAAAGCGCCCGAGTAGAAGAGGTGATAGGAGAATTCGTTCAGTTAAAAAAATCAGGAAGTAACTTTAAAGGGTTAAGTCCGTTTACAGACGAACGTACTCCTTCGTTTATGGTATCACCTGTAAAACAAATATGGAAAGATTTTAGTACGGGAAAAGGAGGGAATGCAATTTCATTTTTAATGGAACACGAGCATTATACCTATCCAGAAGCAATAAGGTGGTTAGCTAAAAAATACAATATTGAAATTGAAGAAACCGAGCAGTCTGATGAACAAAAACAGCAGATGAATGAGCGAGAAAGTATGTTCCTGGTTTCAAAATTTGCCAAAGACTACTTTCATGATGTATTAATGAATACACAAAACGGAAGAGCAATTGGGCTGTCTTATTTCAAAGAGAGAGGATTTAGAGAAGATACTATTGAAAAGTTTGATTTAGGGTATTGTAAAGACGAATGGGATAATTTTACCAAAGCAGCATTGGACAAAGGGTATGATTTAAAATATCTAAAATCTACAGGTTTAACGATTGTAAAAGAAGGAGGAGTAGAAGATAGAAAGTTCGACCGATTCAAAGGGCGTGTGATGTTTCCTATTCACAGTATGTCTGGTCGTATTTTAGGTTTTGGAGGTAGAATACTTACTAACGATAAAAAGGCCGCAAAATACCTCAATTCTCCTGAGAGTGATATCTATCATAAAAGTAAAATTCTTTACGGTCTATACCAAGCTAAAAAAGAAATAGCGAAAGAAGATAACTGCTTTTTAGTAGAAGGATATACTGATGTAATTTCATTTCATCAATCAGGAATTGAAAATGTCGTAGCCTCTTCTGGTACAGCATTAACACCCGATCAAATTCGTTTGGTAAATCGATTAACACAGAATATAACTGTGCTTTTTGATGGTGATGCAGCTGGAATTAGAGCCTCAATTCGAGGAATAGATTTAATTCTTGAGCAAGGAATGAACGTTAGGGTAGTAGCTTTTCCAGAAGGTGAAGACCCTGATAGTTTTGCTAAAGCGCATTCGAATGCTGAATTAAAACAATATTTAGAAGAAAAATCACAAGACTTTATAGAGTTCAAAGTTTCTTTATTAATGAAAGAAGCAGCGAATGATCCTGTAAAAAAAGCAGGTTTAATTCGAGATATAGTTACAAGTATTTCTAAAATTCCTGATGGTATTCAACGGGAAGTGTATGTGCAAGAGTGTGCACGTATTATGGACATTTCCGAGAGAGTATTATTTAGTGAGTTAGCCCAGTTGTTAAAAAAAGGAGCAACAGCAACGAGAAAGAGTAGTGCAGGGCAAGACCCTAACCAACCACCTTCAGAATACTTTCAAGAGCAAGGACAAGCTTCAATGGAAGCAATAAAAGGAGGAAAAGGGAAGTTGCAACACAATATCAACCAATTAAATATTCTTGAAAAAGAGGTTATTAGAATATTGTTGTTATACGGAAATGAAGTTGTTGATTTTGTAAACTGGGTAGATGCAGTTGATGAAAGAGGGCGTCCATTTTTAGAAAAAGAAGAATATCAAAATACGGTTTCAAATGAGTTGTACTTGAACTTACAAGAAGATGAAATAGAGTTTACCAACGAAATATTTCGATTAACCTACTATGAGTTAATTCATCAATTAAATCAAGATGAAAAAATTAAAGTAGATCATTTGGTAATGCACGAAAATCCACAAATATCTAGTTTAGTAACTAATATTTTGATGGATGAAGAAAAATATAATCTAAGTGATTGGGAACGCAAAGAGGTTTTTGTAACAGAAACCGTTAAAATTCTTCCAAAGTTGGTAACTGATGCTATTTTAAACTTGCGTAGAGTCTTAATTGAAGAAAAAATTAAAGAAATCCTACAAGAAAGCCAAGAGCAAAAAGCAGTGCCTAATCTAGAAGAAATAGGTAATTATACAGGGTTGAAAAAACGTCTTTTTGAAAAATTAAACCGTGTAATCTAAATATCACTTACTAAGAATAAAATTAATAGAAAAGTAAAATTATTTTATTATTTAAATTCTTTAGGAATTTCACATATAGGAATTGGAATCATTTTATGCTGATTAATTCGGTTGAGACGTGTATAAATTTTATATACTTCTAACTCTCTACCAGAAAAGTCATCCACAGTTTTACCAGCATCTTGCATTTCCATTGCCCATTCTAACTCGTCGTATGAAGCTCCTATTTGGTCTTCGTCTGTTCTACTATCACCAAATAAACCATCAGTAGGTTGTGCTTTTTGAATAGAAGAAGGAACATCTAAATATGCGGCCAATTCATATACTTCTGATTTTACTAAGTCAGCAATAGGACTTAAATCTACACCGCCATCACCGTATTTGGTATAAAACCCAACACCAAAATCCTCCACTTTGTTTCCAGTTCCTGCAACTAATAAACCGTGCAACCCAGCAAAATAGTATAAGGTTGTCATACGTAAACGAGCACGAGTGTTTGCTAAAGCTAAATCAACTTTAGGAGAAGACTCTATTGGAGGAACCACCGTTTTAAAATCTTCAAAAGTAGAGGTTAAGTTTACCTCTGCTTCACTCACATTGCTAAAACGTTCTTTTAATTGTTTTATGTGTTCATTAGCTCTGTTTACCTGACTTTTAGCTTGATGAATAGGTAACTCAACACACAACGTAGGTAAACCAGTTTTAGCACACAAAGTAGAGGTAACTGCACTATCAATACCACCAGAAATTCCTACAACAAAACCATTCACTTTTGCATTAGTAGCGTAATCTTTTAACCAATTTATAATGTGTTCAGCAACCTTAGGAGTATTCATTTTTGTGATATTTTAAGAGTTTACAGTTAAGAGGTAAAAACTAATTTAGTAATTTCGACGTTGTAATTTAGAATGTAAATATACTAAAGTTCATGAGAAAAATTTTAGCACTAGTTGCCTTAGTTTTTATAAGTTTTTCATGTAAAAACGAAGAAAGTAATAAGTTAGATGTTGATGTATCTAATATTAGTGTAAATGTCAATTTAGAACGTTTTGATGTTGACTTTTATACAACTAAAACAAACGAGCTTACTAAGACAAAAGAAAAGTACCCGATGCTTTTCCCTCCACAACCTGATAGTGTTTGGATAAATAAGATTAATAATAAAGATGAGCAAGAATTATTTGTTGAAACTCAAAAGGTTTTTTCTGATGTCGAAGAAGAAAAGGAGCAGTTAATATCATTATTTAAACATGTAAAATATTATAATCCAAGGTTTGTTAGTCCGAAAGTGATTACCATACTAACAAATATTGATTATAATAACAGAATTGTATATACGGATAGTTTGTTGTTGGTTTCTTTAGATGCTTATTTAGGTGAAAAACATGAGTTTTATAATGATTATCCAGCTTATGTAAAACAAAATAATACTAAAAAGCACATCGTAGTTGACGTTGCCAAGGCTATAGTAGGTAAACAAATGCTACCTAGTATGGCAAGGAGTTTCATAGATAAAATGATTTATCGAGGAAAAAAAATGTATTTGCTAGATGCTTATTTACCTAACGTAGCCGATGCTGTAAAAATAGGGTATTCACAAAAAAAACTAGAGTGGGCAGAGAGTAATGAAGAACAAATATGGATGTATTTTATAGAAAAAGATTTGTTGTACAGTACTAGTAAAGATGTAGATAAACGCTTTTTAGATTTAGCTCCTTTTTCTAAGTTTTATATGGAAGAAGATAGTCAATCTCCAGGAAGAATAGGAGAGTGGATTGGTTGGCAAATCGTACGTTCGTACATGCAAAAGAATGATGTATCTTTGCATCAATTATTACAAACAAGTGAAGAGGAAATCTTCAAAAACTCAAGATATAAACCAAAAAGATAATGGCGATAGAGCATACATCAAAAATAACATTTAAAGTAGGGTTAGACGAAAATAGAATTCCAGAAGAAATTACTTGGAATGCAGAAGACGGAGGTATAAAAGATGAAGCTTCAAAAGCAATTATGCTATCTGTTTGGGATCATAAACAAAAAGATACGTTACGTATGGATTTATGGACTAAAGATATGCCTGTAGATGAAATGAAGCAGTTTTTTCATCAAACCTTAGTGTCTATGGCAAACTCTTTTGAAAGAGCTACAAATGATGAAAAAATGAGTGCTACCATGCGCGATTTTTGCGACTACTTTGCTGAAAAGCTAGAGTTAATTCAGAAATAAAAAAAGCAGCTTTAAAAGCTGCTTTTTTTTATGCGTTGTAATTTTTTATCTTATTAATAATTGTTTCATAATCATTAGAGTTGTTTACAAAATCTAAATCAGAAACATCAACAATTAGAATATTTAAATCAGGTTGTGTTTTAATGAAATTACTGTAACCATCATGGATTTTTTGTAAGTAACTTGCTTCTATATTTTGTTCGTAATCGCGCCCGCGTTTTTTAATGTTTTCTAACAAACGCTCTGTATTTTGATATAAGTACACATACAAATCAGGCTTTGTGATTTCTTTGTACATTAAATCAAACATTTTTCTATACAATTTATACTCATCACTATGTAAAGTAATTTGGGCAAAAATAAGTGATTTAAAAATGTAGTAATCTGAAACAATAAAATTTTTAAATAAATCGAACTGTGCTAAATCATCAGAAAGCTGTTGGTAACGATCTGCTAAAAAACTCATTTCTAAAGGAAAAGCATAGCGTTCATTGTCGTTATAAAACTTTGGTAAAAACGGATTGTCCGCAAAACGTTCTAAGACAATTTTTGCATTAAATTCATCAGACATCATATTGGCTAATGATGTTTTTCCGGCACCAATATTACCTTCAATAGCTATATAATTATACTTTTCGGTAATAGGAATTGGCCTTTCTAATTTTACATCTAACTTGATAATTTCAGAAGTGTCTGCGCAGTTTTCTAAACAAATGTATAAATGCTTTTTTTCAATTGGATGAATAACATTACGAGCAATTTGAACCAAAGGAACTAAAGCAAATTTACGATCTAACATTCGTGGATGTGGAACAATTAAGGTTTTTGAAAATATAATTTCATCATCAAATAATAAAATATCCAAATCAATCAATCTGTCAGAATATTCTTCAGCATTTTTTCTAGTTCTTCCAAGCTCTTTCTCGATAGAGAGTAACCTAAGTATTAATTGTTCAGGAGGTAAATATGTTGAAACTTTAATACAAGTGTTGTAAAAATTATTACTGTCAAATCCCCATGAAGCAGTTTCGTATACAGATGCTACTTTTAACACAGCACCTACTTTATCTGCAATTAAGTTAATTGCTTTCTGAATGTTAGCTAGCTTATCTCCTTGGTTGGTTCCTATAGAAATGTATGTGATTCGTTGTATTTTCATGAATGGGATGCAAAGAAAACTAAAACTAAAAAAAGAAAGGCTAAAAAAAGATTTTTATTTAAATAAATTTTTCAAAAAAAAAGTAGGGTATTTTATTTTTCAACTGTTGTAGTAATGGATTTCTTTATAGAGTAAGATTTTTATATGATTATTGGGGAATGATCTGAAATAACTCTAAAGTTAAAGGCTGCTAATTTTAGCAGCCTTTCTTTATTTAAAGAGGTGTATAAAAACAAAAAGCAACCTTATAAGGTTGCTTTTTTATATCTAAAGAATTTTATGATTCTTTTTTATCCTGTCTAGGTTTTCTATCGTCACGACGATTATCGCGATTACGATTATCTCTTCCTTTGTTGTTATCTCTAGGTGGTCTTGCTACATAACCTTCTGGTTTAGGTAATAAGGCTTTACGAGATACTTTTTCTTTACGTGTTTTTGGGTCAATTCCGAAGTATTTTACATCTAAAATATCTCCTAAATTAACAACGTCAGTTACATTGTTTGTACGTTCCCAAGCTAATTCGCTAACGTGTAGTAAAACTTCATTTCCTGGAGCTTCAGTATATTCTACAACAGCACCAAAATCTAATAACTTCACTACTTTTACTTCATATACAGAACCTTTTTCAGGTTTAAACATCATTGAATCGATGCGAGCGATAACCTTATCAATTCCTTCTTGGTTTGTTCCTAAAATCTCAACGATACCTTCTTCAGTAACAGGGTCTTCGTTAATAACAATCGTAGTTTCTGTTTCTTTTTGTAACTCTTGGATATGTTTTCCACCCGGACCAATAAATGCTCCAATTAAGTCGTTAGGAATTACTCTATTTACCATTTTAGGTGCATGAGATTTAACATCATCATTTGGAGTAGCGATAGTATCCGTTAATTTTTCTAAGATATGTAAACGACCATCACGAGCTTGTTTTAAAGCTTTTACTAAGATTTCATATGACAATCCTTTAATCTTAATATCCATTTGACAAGCTGTAATACCATCAGCAGTACCAGTTACTTTAAAGTCCATGTCTCCCAAATGATCTTCATCTCCTAAAATATCAGATAAAACAGCATAACGATCACCATCAGAAATTAACCCCATTGCAATACCAGAAACTGGTTTTTTCATTTGAACCCCTGCGTCCATCAGTGCCATTGTACCCGAACAAACAGTAGCCATTGAAGAAGAACCATTAGATTCTAATACTTCAGATACTATACGAACTGTATAAGGGCAATCTTCAGGAATCATTCCTTTTAAAGCTCTTTGAGCTAGGTTACCATGACCAATTTCACGGCGAGAAGTTCCTCTTAAAGGGCGTGCTTCTCCAGTTGAAAAAGGAGGGAAGTTATAGTGTAAGTAGAATTTCTCTTCTCCTTGCATTGTTGGAGAATCTACCATGTTTGCATCTCTAGAAGTACCTAAAGTTACTGTAGCTAATGCTTGAGTTTCTCCACGTGTAAAGATTGATGAACCATGAGTTCTTGGTAAGTAATCTACCTCACACCAAATAGGTCTAATATCAGTAGTGGTACGTCCGTCTAAACGTAAACCTTCATTTAAAGTTAAATCTCTAACAGCAGCTTTGTGTGCTTTACTAAAATATTTTCCTACTAAATCACCGTATTCTTCTAATTCTTCTTCGGTGAACATTGCAATAACCTCTTCTTTAACTTCAGAAAAAGCTAATCCTCTTTCTTGTTTAGAAGTTCCTTTTTTAGCAATGTCATAACATTTTTGGTAAGCTGCATCATGAATTTTTTGTGCTAACTCTTCGTCTTCAGCTTCTCCTTCATACTCACGAGTTTCTTTTTTACCAAAAGCTTCTGCCAATGCTACCTGAGCATCACATTGTACTTTAATAGCTTCGTGTGCCACACGGATTGCTTCTGCCATTTCTTCTTCAGAAACTTCATCCATTTCTCCTTCAACCATTGCAACAAAGTCATTAGAAGCTCCAACCATTAAGTCGATATCCGCTTCAGCTAATTGAGTAGCACTAGGGTTGATAATGAATTCACCATTAATACGCGCAACACGTACTTCCGAAATTGGTGCTTCAAAAGGGATGTCTGATAATTGAATTGCCGCAGAGGCAGCTAAACCAGCTAAGGCATCTGGCATTACTTCTTCATCATGAGACATTAATTGAATCATTACCTGAGTTTCTGCGTGGTAATCTTTTGGGAATAGTGGACGCAATACACGGTCTACTAAACGCATTGTTAAAATCTCCTCATTTGAAGGACGTGCTTCACGCTTCATAAATCCACCAGGGTAACGACCTGCAGCTGCAAATTTTTCACGGTAATCTACCGTTAATGGTAAAAAGTCAATACCTGGATTTGCAGTTCTTGCTGATACAACTGTTGCTAATAACATTGTATCTCCCATTCTTACAACAACAGAACCATCTGCTTGTTTTGCTAATTTTCCTGTTTCTAATGTGATGGTTCTTCCATCTCCAAGTTCTATTACTTGGTTAAATACTTTTGGAATCATAAATTAATTCTTCTAAATTTTAATTCGTTTTTGTTTGTTGTTGTGTTGTTGTTGCTCCAATGGAAAATCAAAATTGTTGTTAGTAATTTTGAGCTTTTTATATATAAATTTCTGTTTGTTAGTCAGAAATAAACTTTATGTAAAAATAAAAAAGAGGCACGTTTATAGAGCCTCTTTTCTTGTAGAATTATTTTCTAATTCCTAATTCTTTAATAATCGCACGATATCTATTAATCTCTTTTTTCTTTAGATAATCTAATAAGCTTCTACGCTTACCTACCATACGTACTAACGAGCGTTCTGTGTTAAAATCTTTACGATTTTTCTTTAAGTGCTCAGTTAAGTGGTTAATTCTGTGCGTAAATAACGCGATTTGACCTTCTGCAGTACCAGTATCATTTGCTCCTTTACCGTGTTTTGCGAAGATTTGTTCTTTAACTTCTTTTGTTAAATACATGCCAATATTATTTAAATGATTATTATGTACTCAATGCATTTACATTGAAGATGCAAATGTACGATTATTTTTTTGAATGGTAACGAAAAAGTTAGAAAGCAAAAAAGCTAGCAATCGCTAGCTTTTTTGTTATGCTCTTACAGGTTGATTTTGTATTAAATCTAAATACAAGTTTACCTGTTTTTTTAAGTCTTTTCGTTCGTAAATACCATCTAAGAAACCGTGTTCTAATAAAAATTCTGAACGTTGGAAGCCTTCTGGTAAATCTTTACCAGTAGTATCTTTTACTACACGAGGTCCTGCAAATCCAATTAAAGCATTTGGTTCAGCAATGTTTATGTCTCCTAACATGGCAAATGAAGCTGTGGTTCCTCCAGTAGTTGGATCGGTACATAAAGATATGTATGGAATTTTAGCCTCTGCTAATTGCGCTAGCTTTGCAGAAGTTTTAGCTAATTGCATTAAAGAAAGTAAAGCCTCTTGCATACGAGCTCCTCCTGATTTAGAAATCATTAAAAAAGGAATATTGTTTTTGATAGAATAATCAATAGCTCTTGCTATTTTTTCACCAACAACACTTCCCATAGATCCACCAATAAAAGCAAAATCCATTGAAGCAATTACTAAATCTTTTCCCATTGATTTACCAACAGCAGCACGAGCAGCATCTTTTAATCCTGTTTTCTTCTGAGCAGCTTTTAGTTTTTCAGGGTACTTTTTAGTATCCTCAAATTTTAATGGGTCTTTAGCAGATAATTTTGGATCAAGTTCTGTGAACTTATTATCGTCAAAAAATATTTCAAAATATTCTTTACTCCCTATACGTACATGATATCCATCTTCTGGACTTACGTATAAATTTTTTTTAAGTTCGTCTGTGTCAATTATCTTTCCGCTTGGGGTTTTATACCACAAGCCTTTTGGTGTGTCTTTCTTTTCTTCTGTTGGGGTTTGAATCCCTTTGTCTGTACGTTTAAACCAAGCCATAATTTAGTTTTTTAATCTTTAGTTGTTTGGTTTTTCTTTTTTCAAAGAATTTTATAATGTGTTTACATTATTTAGGTCTTCAAAAGCTTTCTTTAATCTAGCTTTAAAAGTTTGTTCTCCTTCACGTAACCATTTACGAGGGTCATAATGTTTTTTGTTAGGAATATCATCTCCTTCAGGGTTACCGATTTGAGATTGCAAATATGCAGATTTTTCTTTCATATAATCACGAACACCTTCGGTAAATGCATATTGCAAATCAGTATCGATATTCATTTTTATAACTCCGTAACTAATTGCTTCACGAATTTCTTCTAAAGTAGAACCAGATCCTCCGTGGAAAACAAAGTCGATTGTGTTATGAGGAACGTTATATTTTTCTGAAATATGTTCTTGTGAGTTCTTTAAAATTTTTGGAGTTAATTTTACGTTTCCTGGTTTATATACTCCGTGAACATTTCCGAAGGCAGCAGCAATAGTAAATTGTGGACTAACTTTCATTAATTCTTCATAAGCATAGGCTACTTCTTCTGGTTGTGTGTATAATTTAGAGCTATCAACATCTGTATTATCAACCCCGTCTTCTTCACCTCCAGTAATTCCTAATTCAATTTCTAAAGTCATTCCCATTTTACTCATACGAGCAAGATATTCTTTACAAATTTCAATATTTTCTTCTATTGGTTCTTCACTTAAATCAATCATGTGAGAACTGTATAGAGGTTTTCCTGTTTCTTTATAAAATTGCTCACTAGCATCTAGTAAACCATCAATCCAAGGTAATAATTTTTTTGCAGCATGATCGGTATGTAAAATAACAGGAATACCATATGCCTCTGCTAATAAGTGTATATGTTTAGCACCAGCTACTGCACCAGCAATAGCAGCTTTTTCATTATCATTTGATAAGCCTTTACCTGCATTGAATTGAGCACCTCCATTAGAGAACTGGATTATTACAGGCGAGTTAAGTTCTTTAGCTGTTTCTAAAACCGTATTAATAGTGTTTGATCCTACAACATTAACAGCTGGTAAAGCAAAACCTTTTTGTTTTGCTAATTTAAAAATTGCTTGAACTTCTTTTCCGGTGGCAACTCCAGGTTTAATCATTTTTTATTTTGTTTAGTAGTGTGTTACTTAGTTTAAGGAACAAATCTACACTTTTTTATACAAGTTGCGATAAATTTTTATTAGAAAGTACTTTGTTAAAAGGGGTAATTAATACCTATATTTAGCACAGAGTTAGAGAAATTGAAGTTTTGGAACCACTTATTATTAGTTAAATATGGTTCATGTGCTTTGAATCCTAAATCCAATCTTGCAATTAAAAATTTAAAGTCGTAACGAAGCCCGAAACCAGCACCAACAGCCATATCTTTTAACGATTTAAAACCGTTAAATTTAGCTGGATCATCAACAAATTCTGTGTTGGTTATATCCCAAATGTTTCCTGCATCAATAAATAAAGCAGACTTTAAAGAACCAAAAACGTTAAAACGGTATTCAAAGCTAGTTAAAAATTTTAAGCTACCAATGTTGTATTCAAGAAGAGGTGCTCTAGTACCAGGACCCAAATCGTAGGTTCTCCATGCACGTATGTCGTTAGAACCTCCTGCAAAATAACTACGAGAAAAAGGAACGCCAGAATTATCATAAGTAAAAATAGCTCCAAGAAAAGTTCTGTGCGCTAAAACATTGTTATCACCTAAATCCCAATATTTTTTATACTCAATATCTGTTTTAAAATATTGAGCAATAGGAATTTTAAAAACAGTTTTTTGTCCAGAACTGTTGGTCTTATTTGATAAAAGTCCCATAATATTTCCTGAGTTAGCAACTCTAAACTTAAAAAAAGAAAAGCTAGCATCTTTAATACTTTCTTGATTATTATAGGTATAGCTATAGGCAATTTCTGGAATTAAAAAGTCGGATGTTACAATATTATATCTGTTAGCAAGGTTTAAGACGTTTTGAAACTCAATTGGGTTTGATGCTGCAAAATTAGCATCGGTAAGAACGCCTGAAATGAAATTAATTATTTCACCTGAGTTACTAGGGGTATTGTCTGGAAACGTATATGAAGGATCATAAATTTCAGCGACTTCAGATAATTTTCGATATTCAGAATTATATATAGAAAAATAATTATCAACATTTAGATTTCTAATATATTGAGTATTTAATAGTTCTAATTGAATGGATTTTCTTTTGTTATAGTCCCATTTGTAATCTATACCAATAGATATATTTTGTTTATCCAATCCTATGTTTTTTTGAATTCCTATTCCTGAGTAAAACTTAGTTCTAGGAAACATTCTTTTTGGAACCAATTTATGCAATCCGAAAGGAGCCATAAATCGAGGAACTTCTAGTGAAATATCCGAACCAATTTCCCAACCGGGTCCATTATTGGAGTTAAAATAAGAACCAAAAGTAGAGAGTTTAAAAAGCTCAGCACCTTTAAATGTATTTCTATTAGTTAATGAAAACTTTAAAGAAACATCAAAGTTACGAATGTTGGAACGTGATAATTCTGTTTCAAAACCTAAAGTGTATTTTTCTATAGGGGTTAAATATACATTGGCTTCCAGTTCGTTTTCGCTTAATTCATTATATCGAATAGAGGTTGCTTTGAAGTTTTTTAACCCTCTTAAATGTGTACGTGTTAAATTTCTTAGTGAGTCACTATAAACGGTATTTGGTTTTATGAATAAAGATTGAGATAAGTACTTAGGATTGTATTTTAGTTTTCGAAGTGCGTAAAAATTAATTCCATTATAACTTACACTGTCTTTATGCTTAGAGTTTCTAGTGCTATAATTATAGTCGGTATAAACGTTTACTTTTCTTAATTTCTGAATTTGAAAAGGAATAGTTTTATCAGAAATATTGATATCTACATCGGTTTTTTCATAATTTTTTAAAGTGTCATTTTCAAAGGAGATATAATTTTCATTAAATTGATATATTCCTTTATTCCTAAAAAGTTTTACAAGTCGATTCGCTTCCTTTATAAAGTTGTCATTCTTATAATGATCTCCAGGTTTTAGATAGCTTTTCTTTTTTGTAAGTTGATATAAAGAATCAAGAACTGGAGATGTAATAAAAGTTTTAATACTATCTAAATAAGAAGGATTCCCTTTGGTAATATGGTAGCTAATTTCTCCTTTTTTCTTACCAATAGTATCTTTTTTAGAGAAAACTTTAGCTCTAAAATATCCTTCAGTTTGAAAGTAAGCTTTTAAGTTATCTACAGTTTTATCTGTTTTTTTATCGTCAATAATAATTGGGGGTTCCCCACTAGTTAAAAACCAATTATTAAAACCAATAAGTGTTTTAGCTACAGCTATACTTTGCTTTTCTGAAAATACATCTTTGTAAAAATTATAGGTTTTTGGATTTTTTTTAGCCCATTCACTAGGTGTTTTTGGAGCTTCGGGATTTCCTAAATTATAAAAATGTAATGATAATGGTATACCCAAAGCCTTAGCGTTAGGGCGTTGTAATAATAATTCAGCAATATTATCACTAGAGTTTTTTACACTATCAATATATACTGTGTTTTTAGCTAGTAATAACTCATTTTTTTTAACATATTTAATTGTGCTACATGAGCTGAATAAGCCTACTAATAAAAAGAAGAAAGAAAGTTTTTTCATTAACTTTACGCCTCGTATTAAGAATCAAAAATACTATTTTTTAGTGGTTTTAGAGTGTTAAAAATAATTTAATGAATTTATCTAAAAACAACATAAAGTTAATAACTAGTTTACAGCAAAAAAAGTATAGACAAAAGCATCAATTATTTGTAGGAGAAGGTGTAAAGGTGGTTAATGAATTACTAGCGTCTTCTTTGGTAGTAGAACAATTATATACTACAGAAGAGTCATTTATTTCTTCAAAAAATGTAGAGGTTATTTTGATTTCTGAAAACGAGTTAAAAAAGATTAGTACTTTAAAAACACCAAACAAAGTTTTAGGAATTTTTAAAATTCCAAACAAAAAAGAGGTTAATAAGGGCAATTTTATAGTTGCTTTAGATGGTATTAATGACCCAGGAAATCTAGGAACAATTATTCGTTTGTGTGATTGGTTTGGGATTTCTGAGTTGGTATGTTCTAAAAATACGGTTGATTGTTATAATCAAAAAGTGGTACAGTCTACCATGGGATCGTTAACTAGAGTTCAGGTTTCATATGTTGATTTGCCTAAGTTTTTAAAGAGTACTCCATTGCCTGTTTATACAGCAGATATGCATGGTGATAATGTTTATACTACTCCATTACCTCAAAAAGCAGTTTTAGTAATGGGAAATGAGGCAAATGGAATTTCTCTTGAAGTTGCTGATATTGTAAAAAACACTGTAACCATCCCAAGGTTTGGCGATTTACAAAAAACGGAGAGTTTAAATGTTGCCACTGCTACAGCTATATTATTAAGTGAGTTTAAAAGAAACTTGATTTAATATGATTGATTAGCTAATGCTTTATTTTTCTTAGAGAAAGCTTCCAATTCTTTTTTGTAAGGAGTGTAAGTGCTTTGAGCAAAAGTTGAAAGGTAATTTGTAATTTCTATAGGTTTTATTGGTTGGATGTTCTCTTTTTTATGTAGCTCTGGATAACATGATATAAAGAACTTTTGTATGTGAGCAATAAGCTTAATTAAATCATTACAGTAAACAGAAGGGTTATTGAAACCATTTTTTTTGCTATAACGATGAACCAATCTACCTCCTTTACAAATTTCATTTAATGGACATTCTAAGCATTGTGTACAAAGCTTTGTGTTAAAATCATTAAAATATAATTTACCTAAAGAGGTATGTTGTATGTCTTGAAAATTGTTCTTTTTAATATTAAGACCTGTTTTAGTAAAACCGTGACCGCAAGCTTTAAGAGAATCAATAGCCTCGATTTCTCCATTTGTTTCGATAACCAAAACGGTTGATTCGTTTTTTGCTTTTTCATTAATTCTCATTAGAGAGTTTAACAAGCCTAAAAATAATGGGATTTTAAATCGCTTTGTATCTTTAATCCAAATATCAAATAAATTAATTAACCAATCGGCCATTAAGGTTTTGTCTTTATCGAAGGGAAAATTGTCATGTGTGTAATCAGGAATTAAAAAGTTTACATAGCTAACATTCATTTTTTTAAAACTATCGTAAATTTCTTTTGGGCTTTCTTCAATATTAATAACACAAGCTATGTCAGCAAAATTCATTTCATTTTTTAATAACTTGACACTTTCAAAAACTGTGTCGTAGCTGCCATTTCCTTTATGGTCTACTCTATACATATCGTGTGCCTTTTTAGTTCCGTCAACGCTTACACTAGGGTAAATGTTCAAGCTTTTGAATAGCTGTATCCAACTTTTATCTAAAAGAACACCGTTTGTTTGCAAGTCAAAAGAAAAAGATACATCGGTTAGTTCTTGTTGTACTTTGTGCACTTTATTTATAAAATTAATATAAAAATCTTTAGAAGCGAGTAGAGGTTCGCCTCCATGGAAAATAAAGGAAAATTCTTTTTTATTATACTTTTTTATATAATTTTTAGTCTTTTCAATAATATTATCAACAACTTCTGAAGACATGAATTTAGGTTGGTTTTTATAGGTAGTGTCTCCAAGATTATACATAAAACAGTATGAACAATTAAGATTACATCTACTAGCAATTTTTATAGCTAAAGAATTAAAATTCATAATTAGAAAAGGTGTTGGTTAAAACAAGGAAACTATACAGTGTATAATTTCCTTGAGAAGATTTTAAAATTCTGTGTTATAATCTGAAGTGCTCTTCTTCAGCTTCAACTTCTATTAATTTCACACATTTTTGTAGCTTGTTACTCCAAACTAATCCGTCAGGACATACTCTTCCTCCTCCACTAGTGGGGTAATAAATTTCTTCTTCCACATAAATAGCTCCTCCTTTAATAAGGTCTAGATTGTCAGCTTGTAAGTTTGTGAACTTTTCTAATCCCTTTGGTAAAAAAAATGTTTTCTTCATAATTATTAATTTTAAGTTAATTGCTTACTCTATTTCTTTTTAAGTTTAAAAGATTACATTTTCAGCTACCTGTAAATCATTAAACTAATAGAAGTTAATAGGCTTGTTTTTAAACAAGTTTCTTAAATGAATTGCAACAAATATTAATGATTTGAGATGAAAAAGTAAGGTGACTAGGTGACTATTTATAAAAAATGGATGCATAATTTAAAAATTATAACACACTTTTAGAGGGGTAATTAACTTGTTTTTGAAGAGAAGAGATTTGAGAGTAAGATTTCTGTTTGAAGGTAGATTTTATTTTTTAGGATAGCGAATACGCTATAAAGATATAGATTGATAAAAGAAAACCTCTTTGTTTTTACTAAAAAACAAAGAGGTTGTTATTGTAGGCTTAAATTCTTTAAAACTTAAAATAATCCATTTATTTGAGCATCTATTCTATCGATAATAAAACCTAAGTCTTCTTGGTTATCAACAAAATCTAAATTATCAACATCTATAATTAATAATTTACCTTTATTGTATTGACTAATCCAAGCTTCATAGCGTTCATTTAACCTACTTAAATAATCAATACTGATAGAGTTTTCATATTCTCTACCACGTTTATGAATTTGACCTACGAGTGTAGAAATATCTGCACGTAAATAAATTAATAAATCAGGAGGGGTTACTAAGTTTTCCATTAATTCAAATAATGAAGAATAGTTACTATAATCTCTATTGGTCATAAGCCCCATTGCATGTAGGTTTGGAGCAAAAATATGAGCATCTTCATAAATAGTTCTATCTTGAATTATTTTTTTACCAGATTTACGAAGTTCTAAAACTTGACGAAAACGGCTATTTAAAAAGTATACTTGCAAATTAAAAGACCAACGCTCCATTTCTCCATAAAAATCATCTAAGTATGGATTTTCATCAACCGATTCAAAATGAGCTTCCCAATCGTAGTGTTTTGCTAATAATTTAGTTAAAGTGGTTTTTCCCGCGCCTATGTTTCCGGCAATTGCTACGTGCATAATTGTTTGTGTAAAAATGTTTTTAATATTGCTGGCACAGCCAGATTAGGGGGTGGTAAAATTACATAAAAAAAGGAATTAAGAAACAAGTTTAATAAATGAATATTAGATAAAAATAAAAAGCAAGCCAATTAGCTTGCTTTTTACTTTTCTGACATAGTTTATAACCTACTTAACAACTATTTTTCTTGTCACTTGTTTACCCGCATTTTCAACTTGTAATAAATAAAGTCCGCTTGCAGCTTTGGTTAATTGTATTTCTTCATTAAACTGACTAGAAATAGTTGAAAATTTTTGTGTTTCAAGTAATCTTCCCCTAAAATCAAAAAGTCTAATAATTGTTGATTTTTTATCTTTTACCTTGAAGTTTATTGTTAGCTTTTTATTTAATAGCGTGGGTGTTGGGCCTATTTTTAAATCATTAAACAACGTATTGTCTGTAGCAAAGCTTTCTTCAACGGTAATAGTATAGTCTTCTACCTCACCATTAAAATTTAATCCACAAGAATTAGGATTACTATTTACTTTTGTAGAAATTCTCATAGTTGTAGAACCTAATAAAGCATCTTCTGGAACGGTAATAGAAAGAGTATTAGAAGTTAAATCATAACTTTCATTAGCGTCAAACACACAGTTTTGATTCCAATCTACCCAAGCAAAAGTTTTAATATTGCTGTTACCATCACTGTTACCATCACTGTTAATTGTAGTTGACAAATCATAAGATACACCTCTAGCTACTAATGTATTCTTATCAGTGAAATTAGAATATCCTGTCGTTTTAGAAGAATTATTGTTAATGTCGTTAAAAGTTACATTAGTAATACTAATTTGAGATTCTGTTGTTCCAGATGATCTACAAATATTATTATTCTTGTTTACATTAAGGTTTATTGATTTTGTTAGTGAATTAGAAGATGCTGTAATAGTAATAACATGATCTCCTGTTGGAATATTGTTTATGTTATCAATGGTGACTATAATCCTAGAATCACTGTTAACAGTTTTTTTATCAAAGGAAATAGATGAGTTTTCTGGAATTTCTGAAGCTGAAAAAGTAACATCTTCATTAAATCCGTTAGAAGTTAGATAGTCCAATTCGAATTTAATATTGTTTGAAGCAGTTCCACAAATAGAAGCGTTACCACTTAAATTAGATAGAGTAAAATCAGGGGTTGTATCTATTTTAAATTGAGAGGTAATATTATAAAAAATATTATCAGCAGCTTCTATCATTAATACAGCGTTGTTAGTAGCTGCTAAATTCGGAAGAGTTATAGTTTCTGCTCCATCATTTGGAGTGTTTTCAATAAGAATAACGTCAAAAGAAGTACCTCCATTTGTAGATAATTTAATGTTTACATTTTGACAATTAATAGGAGCCGTATTTGTGTCACCAACTAGCCACTTAATTTCTCTTGTTGTATTAGGTGCCCAAGTAGGTTGGTTATTAATTATAAAAGGTTGAGTATCTATAATATTAATTTTTATATCATCTCTAGCAGAATTACCGCCTCCAACATGATTATCTCTTACTGTAAAAGCAAAGTCTAATTCTCTAGCAACTGATGGTAAAACCTCCCATTCTGTAGAAGTGTTTCCGCTTAGAACTGTTGAAAGAGCGGGAAAGTATCTATTTGGAGATTTAGAAGGAGATAATGATCTGAACATAGGTCCGCCAGTGTTTGTAGGTAAAGGAGACATTGTAGCTGTTTCATTGTTAATTTGCTCCCAAGTATATGTCAAAGAGGATGTTCCGTCAGCATCAGTAGCTTGTCCTTTTAAAATAAATGGAGTAGATTTAGGAATGCTTACATTATTTCCGGCATTAGCAGTAGGAGCATTGTTTCCTGTACTTGTTGAGGTAGCACAACTTCCTGTTCCTTGCACATGACTCCACATTTGAGCTATGCTAACCGCATGAAAATAATCATCGCTTACACTTTGTACATCTGGTGAGCAAATACCAGCATACCCCATAATTGTAGAACCACTTCCAGGTTCTACGGCAGTACTGTTACTCCTGTTACCATCACAAGAATTGTTAAATGTATGGGTAGCACCAAATTGATGTCCTATTTCATGAGCTACGTAATCTATGTCGTAGGTATCACCTATAGGTCTACTTCTTCCAGTAACTCCTTTGGCTTTATAGTTAGTAGCACAAACAGAGTTTAATTCAGCTAATCCACCAGCTCCTGTGCTAAATGTATGTCCAATATCATAATTAGCATTTCCAATAACATCATCACATTTTACTTGACTTTCGTCAATTAAAGTATTGGCATCATCATTGGTTAACCCATCAGTATTAGCATCTAAGAAAATTAAAGAATCATTATTATCAACAATAACCATTCTTACAGCTAAATCTCTTTCATAAACCTCATTAACACGAGTAATTGTAGTATTCATAGCAGATAGTACAGCTGCTTTTTTTTCTGCATCACTAGCTGTAGATGGTACTCTTTGGTTGTTTATGTGAAACTGAGCATATTCACCTGTACAAGCAATGGCCATTCTATAGGTTCTTAAATTGCCATCATCAGCATTTCTTCGTTGATGTGGTGATATGTTATTTTTTTGTACAGTGTCTTCTACCTTACACGAAAATTCATCTTTGCTTGGAGGTAGACTACTTTTCTTATAAACAATATATTCTTTATAGTCTTTGGTGTATGGATTTATGTAGGAAGTACCTTCATTTGCTGAAGAAATAATTACGTGAACTCCATCTTTTCCAATACTTATCTTAGCCGAAGAAGAAGGATTGTCAATTCCTTGAGCTGAAAAAGATTTAATCATAGGGTATTTTTCAGCTAGGGAAGGAGCTAAATAAGAAGTTTCTTTTATAGAAAATCTTTCTAGTTGTCCGTTAGCATTAGGAAGCTGGATAATTTTTGAATTAGGTGTATTTTTAGATAATGAGTTAGGCAATGTATTTTTAAAGCCTTCTAAGTTTAAACTCATTAAAATGTATTCTTTAGGTAAAGTATTATTTGTATTAAAAATTTCTTTTTTTTGTTGAGTAATGGCGTCTTTATGACTCCTTGTCCATAGTTGTTGTGAAAACAAGCTAGCTATTGATAAATAGAAAGCAAATAAAAAAGGAAGGGTACTTTTTTTAAACATGATTTTTGTTATTGATATACGTTTAGTTTATAACAGTAAAACTCTAAATTTCCCTACCTTTGTAGGGTAGTTTAGCGCCACAATTTATGAATAAAAAAATAAGAATTAGTGATCTAGGAAGAAAAGATTACAAGGAAACATGGGATTATCAAACGAATCTTTTAGATGAAATAGTATCATTAAAAAGAGAAAGAAGAAATGGAGATAGTGAAATAGAAACTCCTAATTACTTTTTGTTTGTAGAGCACCCGCATGTGTACACCTTAGGAAAATCAGGAGATATAAAAAATCTTTTGTTGAATGAAGAAAAATTAAAAGAGAAAGAAGCAACTTTTTATAAGATTAATAGAGGAGGGGATATAACTTATCATGGACCAGGACAAATTGTTGGTTATCCAATTTTAGATTTAGAAAATTTTTTTACAGACATCCATAAATATTTACGTTTGTTGGAGGAGTCAATCATTTTAACAATAGCAGAGTATGGGTTGGAAGGAGAAAGAAGTGAAGGAGAAACAGGTGTATGGCTTGGAGTAGGTACGCCGTTTGCTAGAAAAATTTGTGCCATGGGAATTAGAGCCAGTAGATGGGTAACTATGCACGGTTTTGCTTTAAATGTGAATGCTAACTTAGGCTATTTTGATAATATTATTCCTTGTGGAATACGTGGAAAAGCTGTTACTTCAATGGAAGTTGAATTAGGTAGAAAGGTCTCGGAAGAAGAGGTAAAAGAGAAAATTATAAAACATTTTAAAGAACTGTTTGAAGTGGAAGAGTTTATAAAAGCATAAAAAAAGGTTGACAATTGTCAACCTTTTTTTATGCTTTAGAACTAAAAATTATTTTTTAGCTTTGATTTCAAAAGAAATTTCCATTAAATCATTGATGAATTTGTCTTTTAAAGCAGCGTCAATTTTTTTAGACTTGTAAGTAACACCAAAGTCAGTTCTGTCAATACTAAAAGTATCACTTTTAAAAGTTACCATATCATCAGCTTCTGTAATAGTAGCTGGTATAGTAACACTTTTAGTAACGTCTCTAAGAGTTAAGTTTCCTGTAACGTGTACCTTTCCGTCTTTTACTTCAGAGGTAGCTACTTGAAATTTAGCAGTAGGGAATTTTTCAACATCAAAGAAATCAGCATTTTTTAAGTGTTTTTCTAAGTCTTCTTTACCGTCTCCAGCTTTTAAGTCTTCACAAGAAATAGTAGTCATGTCAATAATGAACTCACCAGATTTTACGTTTCCGTTTTCGATTTCTAATGTTCCTTTACTTAAACTTACGACACCATTATGAGAACCAGTAGGTTTGCTACCTTTCCAAGCAACAGAAGATTCAGCGATGTTAGTCTTATAAGTATTAATAACATTCTCTGTTTTTGCAACTTCTTTAATTTCGTCACTAACAGTAGCCTTGTTTTTATCTGTTTTACAAGAAACAGCTCCAATTGCAACAAATGCAATAGCTAAAATTGTTTTTTTCATTTTTGTGTTTTTAATAATGATACTTAATCAGATACAAATATAATTAAAAATAATTCCCATGGAAATTATTTTTTATCTTTGGAATCAATAATGATAGTTACAGGTCCATCGTTTAGTAACTCTACCTTCATATCCGCACCAAATTGACCTGTTTGTACTTTTTTTCCTAAATCAACCTCAATTTGTTGAACAAACTTTTCATATAAAGGAATAGCAACATCAGGTTTGGCAGCTTTAATATAACTAGGACGATTTCCTTTTTTGGTAGAAGCGTGTAAAGTAAATTGACTTACTATAATAGCATCTCCATTTATATCTTTAATCGATTTATTCATAACACCTTCTTCGTCATTAAAAATACGAAGGTTTGTTATTTTGTTTGAGAGCCATTTAATATCATCAGGTGTATCTTCAGTAACAATTCCAAGTAAAATTAAAAGCCCCTGTTGTATTTTAGCTACTCTTTCACCTTCAATAGTAACGCTAGCTTTTGAAACACGTTGAATGACAATTTTCATTTTATATAAATTGTTGAATTTTTAAATATTTGAATGTTTTGAACCTTAGTGGAGATTAGACTAAAAAATTATATTACTCCCAAATGTCGGTTCTGTAGTGTTCTTCTTCGCCTTCTAAAATTTGTAGATAACTTTTATAACGAGACCAAGCTATTTCTTCATTTTCTAGGGCTTCTTTAACTGCGCACTGTGGTTCGTTAATATGAATGCAATTGTTGAATTTGCAGTTTTGTTTTAAAGCAAAAAACTCAGGAAAATAATCGCCTAATTCATCTTTGTCCATATCAACTACACCAAAACCTTTAATTCCGGGAGTGTCAATAATACGAGCATTAAAACTTAAATCGAACATTTCAGCAAACGTAGTAGTGTGTTGTCCTTGTTTGTGTTGTTCAGAAATTTCTTTCGTTTTTAAGTCTAAAGATGGTTCAATAGCGTTAACTAAGGTTGTTTTTCCAACTCCTGAATGACCTGCAAACATACTTACTTTGTCTGTCATCATCTCTTTTATTTTATCAATATTGATGTTTTTAGTCGCGGAAACTTCAATGCATTCGTAACCGATGGCTTCATAAATATCTTTTAAATACAAAATTTCGGCACGCTGCTCAATTTCATAAGAATCAATTTTATTGAAAACTAATATAGTTTTAATTGAATAGGCTTCGGAAGTAACTAAAAAGCGATCAATGAAAGTCGTAAATGTAGGAGGGTTGTCAATAGTAATCAATAAAAACACCTGATCAATATTAGAAGCAATAACATGAGTTTGTTTTGAAAGATTAACAGACTTGCGAACGATATAGTTTTCTCGTTCGTGAATATTAGTAATCAATCCTGTTTCTTCATCATTTTTAGTTTCTAACGAAAAATCAACAATATCACCTACAGAGATGGGATTGGTACTTTTAATTCCTTTGATACGAAACTTTCCTTTAATGCGACACTTATATAGCTCGTCTTCAGATTTTACCCAATACCAACTTCCTGTAGATTTATAAACCGTTCCTATCATAAAACAAAGATGCGGATTATTCATAAAAATATAATATATTCGTTGCTTAAATTTTAAAAACATTATGAAAAAATTATTATTAGCAATTGCTTTTGCTGTATCATCGTTTTCGGTTGTAGCTCAGTCTTATGAGTACAAAGTGATTACAAGTGTTGAGTCAACAGTTCCAAATGGAATGGGGAGGTCAAGGTTATTATCTTCTAATGAAAGTAGAGATTTTAAAGATTTCACCTCAACAAGATCTGATGATAAAGAAAAAGATAAAAGAAACAAATCTGATCGTTCAGAAATTAGAGTTAAAAATTTTGAAGAAACAAAATTATTAAACTTCTTTAACTTAGGAGGAATAAGGTTCCAAAACATTGTAGCTAATGATGCTGTTATTTCTTCGAAAATTAACACTATGACAGAAGAAGGATGGGACTTAGCTTTTGTTAATACAGGAGTAGAAAGTTATGGAGGTAAAGGAGATAAAAATGGATTATTTATAACAAGATATATCTTTAAAAGATTAAAGAAATAGAAAAAGCGCCAAATGGCGCTTTTTTTATTTATTAATTATTTTCTCTTGATGATTGATACTTTCTTGATGTATTGCTTTGAACATTTTAAGTACAAACTCTTCACTTAAACCACGTTCATCACCTTCTAAAATCATTTTGCCTAGTATCTCATTCCACCGTTTAGTTTGTAAAATAGCGACGTTTTTCTCTTTTTTTAACTGACCAATAGAGTCTGCTATTTTCATACGCTTTCCTAACATTTCAATGAGTTGATGATCTACTACGTCAATTTGAGTACGTAGCGTATTTAAAGCATTTCTGTACTCAGTTTCTGTATCTGTGGCTTTTCTAACTTTTAAATCAATCATCATTTGAATTAATGATTTAGGAGTAATTTGCTGAGTTGCATCGCTCCATGCATTATCTGGATCGTAATGAGTTTCAACCATTAAACCATCAAAATTTAAGTCTAATGCAGTTTGACAAACATCGAAAATAATATCACGACGACCAGCGATGTGTGACGGATCACAAATCAGTGGTAAATCAGGGAAACGGTTTTGCAATTCAATAGGAATTTGCCATTCAGGGTTGTTACGGTACCTTGTTTTTTCATAAGTAGAGAATCCTCTATGAATAACCCCTAGTTTTTTAATGTTTTTAGCGTACAAGCGTTCTATGGCACCTAACCACAATGGTAAATCGGGGTTTACAGGGTTTTTTACTAAAACAATTTTATCTGTACCCTCTAAAGCATCTGCTATTTCTTGAACAATAAAAGGACTTACGGTAGTGCGAGCACCAATCCATAAGATGTCTACGTCGTGCTCAATTGCAAGTTTTACGTGGTCTTTGTTAGCTACTTCAGTAGCAATTAACATTCCTGTTTCTTGCTTTGCTTTTTGTAACCATTTTAGCCCTAAAGCACCCACACCTTCAAAATTACCTGGTCTTGTACGAGGTTTCCAAATTCCAGCTCTTAAAACAGTAGCATCTGTATCTTTTAATTCGTGTGCAATTTGTAGTACTTGTTCTTCTGTTTCGGCGCTACAAGGTCCTGCAATTACTAGTGGATGCCCTAACCCGAAAGCATCTAACCATTTTTTTAACTCTTTTGTATTCTCCATTTTTGATATTCTTATTGTTGAGGTATTCCCTCTAAAATTCCATTTAATATTTGTTTTATATGATTGGTGTTTTCCATTTCTATATAGATTTCTGGAAAATCGTTGTTTTCTAATAAAGTTTTGAATTGTTGTAAGTTATGAATATATTCATTCAGAGACTCAATAACATTTTCTTTATTTTGCTCAAAAATAGGTGTCCACATTGCTGGTGAGCTTTTTGCTAAACGCACAGTAGAAGCAAATCCACTACCAGCCATATCAAAAATATCACGCTCGTTTTTCTCTTTTTCAATAACTGTTTTACCTAACATGAAAGAGCTGATATGTGATAAATGTGATACATAGGCTATATGCTTATCGTGTGACTTTGGATCCATGTATCGAATACGCATCCCTAATTTTGAGAATATGTCTAATGCTTTTTCCTGTAATTTGAATGCTGTTTTTTCTACTTCACAAATAATATTAGTTTTATTTCTAAATAGGTTTGTCAATGCAGCATTGGGTCCTGAAAACTCAGTTCCAGCAATAGGGTGTGTTGCTAAAAAATTTCTTCGTTTCGAATGATTTTTAACAGCATCGCAAATTAGTTCTTTAGTCGAACCTACATCGAAAACCAAACAGGTATCAGAGATATTATCCAATGTTTTCAAAATAATCTCTCGTGAAACATCAACAGGAATAGCAATAATGACTATATCTGCATTTTTCAACTCTGAAAAAGTTGCTTTTTGATGGATAATCCTTTTCTCTAAAGCAAGGTCTCCATGCTCTTCGTTGGAATCTATTCCGTAGATAGTAGCATTTTTAAATCCTAGCTGAATATCTAAGGCAAAACTTCCGCCGATTAATCCTAGTCCTATGATAAATACGTTCATTATATTCTGTTGATTGCTTCGTTAATTTTTTCTTCTGGAACGCATAATGAGAAACGAATATAGCCTTCTCCTTGATTACCAAAAATGGTTCCTGGAGCAGCGAAGATGTGTTTATTATATAGTAAATCATCAATCATTTCTTCAGATGTTTTTCCATCAGGAAGTTTGCACCAAACAAACATTCCAGATGCGTTTTTATCGTAGGTACATCCTAATTTTTCTGCTAACTCAAACACTAGTTTTTGCCTTTTTTTATAGGTGTTGTTTAGTTGAGTAAACCAATCCTTATCTAGTTCTAATGCTTTGGTAGCTCCTTTCTGAATTCCATAAAACATACCTGAATCCATTTGAGTTTTTACTTTTAAAATTTCAGTTAAGAATTCAGGTTTACCTAATAACATTCCAACACGCCATCCAGCCATGTTAAAAGATTTACTTACTGAGTTTAATTCTAAAGCAACATCTTTTGCGCCTTCAATTTGTAAAATACTTTGAGGGTGTTCATTCAATATAAAGCTATACGGATTGTCATTTACAATAACTATGTTATGTTTTTTTCCAAAGCCAATCAACTTTTGAAAAGTTTCTTTGGTAGCATCAGCACCTGTTGGCATGTGTGGATAATTTACCCACATCAACTTTATTTTTGAAGTATCGAGTTTTTCCAAAGCTTCAATATCAGGTTGCCAGTTGCTCGCTTCTTCCAAATTGTAAAAAATTGGTTTTCCTCCCAATAAATTGGTTACTGAACTGTAAGTTGGGTATCCTGGATTAGGAATTAATACCTGATCGCCTTCATTTAAAAAAGCTAATGAAATATGCATAATTCCTTCTTTACTTCCCATTAAAGGGAGTACTTCGTTATCAGGATTAATGCTAACCTTATAGTTATTATGATAAAAAGTTGAAACAGCTTGTCTAAATTCAGGTAAACCTTGATAACTCTGATAACTATGTGCTCCAGTATCTTGTAGGCTATCTTGAATAGCTTTTAATACCGATGTTGGAGGTTGTAAATCAGGGCTTCCAATTCCAATATTTATAATTGGTTTACCTTCTGAAATTAATTGACGTACTTCTTGTAGTTTTTTAGAGAAGTAGTATTCCTGTACGGTTTGTAGTCTGTTAGCAAACTGTATCATAATCTTCCGTTTTTGTATTCGCCTAATATTTTAAATTCTTCTGCCATAATTTGTATGATGGCTTTTGCTTTTTCGTAATCTTTATATTTTTCAAAAGTTACATCTACGAAAAAAGAGTACTTCCAAGGTGTCTCGATTTTGGGTAACGATTGTATTTTAGTAAGGTTTAATTTACAGTCGCTCATTACATTTAGTACTGTAGCTAAACTTCCTCTTTTGTGATCTAGTTCAAATTTTAATGAAGCTTTATTGATTTCACTTTTACCATTTTTTGGAAGACTTGTTTGAAGAAATACAAAACGAGTTGCGTTGTTTTTAATCGTTTGAATTTCATCTTCAATAACTGATAATTTAAAAATATCAGCAGCCGTTTTAGGTGCAATTGCTGCAATTCCTTTTAATTGTTGATCCGCGATTCTTTTTGCAACAGCAGAAGTGTCAACATCTTCAACTAACTTGATGTGCTTATGTTGTTTGAAAAAATCTTTACATTGTAGTAATGCCATCGGATGCGAACAAACCTCAGTGATGTCTTCAATTCGTTGGTCAGGTAACGCCATTAAATGATGATGTATAGACAAGTAATACTCACCAGAAATATGCAAATTGTACTTGTCAATTAGGGCATAGTTGGGTATGATTGAGCCTGCTATGGTGTTTTCTAAAGCCATAATTGCTTGCTCACTTCTTGAATTAATAAGGCTATCAACCAATACGTCAAAAGATAAGCACTCGTGTAAGTCGATGTTTTCTCCGTAGTAGTTGTTTGCAACAATATGGTGGTTGCTTCCTTGTATTCCTTGAATGGCTATTTTTTTCATTTTACATCAAAAAAAAAAGCCTCGATAAATTCGAGACTTTGATTGGGTATATATTTTTTGTTAGGTTAACAATATGATACAAAGTCTCGTCTCTTACTAAAAAAGTAAAAGTAAAAATAGAAACCTTGCCATACGTTTTGTAACATCATTGTATTTGTGTTTTTTGTACGGAACAAATCTTAGAAATAAATTTAACTAAACCAAATTTTTTTTAAAAAAAGTGTAAAAAAGAAAAAAGCTTCTCAAAATGAGAAGCTTTTTGCGGTCTGGACGGGACTCTCCATTTTTTTACTTTTGTTAGTGTTATTGGGAGTTACAAAGGATTACATTTTTGATGTATGCCTAAAAGTGTGCCTTTTTCTTAATTAACACGAACAAAATATACTGTCTTAATATAACTTTCAATACCAGTTACTGTGAATTTAAAATTCATTTTATTTTCACTTACCTCAACAATTTGTTTATTGTTTCCTGGTAGGGTTAATTCATTATTTGATTCATTGTAAGAATAAGTCCCCTCAGATGTTCTTGCATCCTCACAATTTGTTCCAGAGTACTTAGTAAGGATAACTTGTTTATTAGATTTTAATTCTAAAGTTTCCTTTAAATCACAAGCTGACAAGGTTACTTCTTCAATACTTCCAATGGAGTATTCTTTAGTTTCTTTTACCTTATTCCATTTTCCAATAATTCCTGATTGTAAATTATCATCACTTCCCCCGCATGAGGATAGAATTAAGGTAGTCATTAAAAATAAAATTACTTTTTTCATATTACTAATTTTTGATTATTACTGTTTAAAATTTACTATTATAATAGAGTAAATATATTCTGTTGGGTTTTGATTTTAATTTTGAGTAAGATGTCAAGTTCAAAGTATAAATGGATGTATTCAATTAATTCTTCATTAAATACTTTAATATCTCCTTTTGTGTAGTTGTATACTTCATAACTCTTTTTTGTATCTACCAATTCTAAATCAAACTCCCAATTTTCATATTGCATGCCAATTCTGAAAGGTAGTTTAATAGTCATTACACAAATACTTTATTTTTTCTTTGATTTATTGGTACTGCTATTTTGAAATCTATAGTACTGTCTGTTCTGTTGTTTAGATGAATAGCTATGCCATTTTGGATGCAGAACAAGTCTGAATTGCCACCCAATACATCTTCAAATAAAAACTCATCTTCACTACCAGCAAATGAATTTATAAATTCAATTAAGTAATTAAGATTATTTTGACTTGTATTATAAGTTACAGCTAATAGTTCGTCTTCATAAAAGCTTAAATAAGTTTCTACTTGTAAAGTCTTGCTAGATAAGTGTAATTCCGAAGTTTTATGACTTCTGTAGTATTTTACTCCATTTAAAAAGGTTGTTAAATGAATTAAATCAATATTGTTTTCTTCAAATGAGCTTCCTAGATTATGTATGATGTAATCACAAATCATGAATTAATCTTTGGATTAAAAAAACCATCTTTAACCCATAAATAAATTCTAATTATTAACCAATAATAAAAAAAGCTGTAAAGAGCTAAATGTCTATATGGATTTATAAATTTTATATCCTTAAAAAATAGTATTAGTAATACTAAAATTAATGGTATAGTAATACTTATTATTATATGTAGCCTTTTATAACCTAAAGCTAATAATCTTAATCTATCAAAGAGTATTTTGTTCATTATTTAATTATTTTTTTTACAAAAAAGAAGATTAGAAATAGAACAATAATTACTTCACCATAATTTTTAACTTCATTGATAAACACTTCTCTTTCTTGCTTTTGTATTATTTTATTATGTTCATTTAATATTTGTTTCTTTATACTTACAAGTTTTAAATAATAATCTTTTTTATTCTGAAAAGAATTACCATTCAACCCATAAACACCTGAAATCTCATTTCCCCATTTTAATATACTTTTATTGTGATTTTTTAATTCAGGGATTTTAGAAATAATAAAATCTTCATTACCTAAAAATTTAGTATTTAAAAGTTCAGTAATTTTATTTTCAGAAGTTATAATAGCCTTTTCTAAATTAAGTTTTACCAAAGGGTTATTATTGTCTAATAAATTGTTTTTTGGGTCTTTTTCGAATAATTCAATAGACTTTTTTGCAAGAAAACTATCTACTTGTAAAGACTCACTATTAGTTGAACTGGGGTGATAAATATAACCTAGTTTTAAAGCTTTTTGATATAATTCATAATCTCTCTCAAAAGCCTCAATATCATCTCCGTAAATTGATTCATAAATAATATTTCCAACCTGAACCCTAGGAACATATTTACCCTCACTAGTCAAAATAGCATTTTCTTGAAAGATTTTATATCCTAAAGCCTCCAGTATTAATATTTCATCTTCTTCAAACATAATAAATAGTGTTTGCCATATATGGCATTAACATAAACAAATATAACTCTTTTCTTGACTTGTCAAATTAGACAAGTTATAATGAGTCAGGATTTAAAACAGCTACAAATTTCAATTCAGAAAAAAGTAGGTAATAACATTCAGAATATTAGGGAAGAAAAAGGTCTATCACAAGTAGATTTGGCTAGTAAGATGCTTGGTAGATTTGATACTACAAATATTTCTAGAATTGAATCTGGTAGAACAAATCCTACTCTTTTCACTTTATATAGAATTAGTGAAGCTTTAGAAGTTTCATTAACTGAATTAGTAGGTTTTTCTTTAGAAGAAAAATAAGAAAAAGCTATTATAGTAGAACTTGCTTAAAAGAATTATTATACCTTTTATTTCATTAATTTATATAGTTTCTGGTAGGAATAAAAAAGGATTTTATAATAAAAAAAGCTATTATTAATTATCTGCAAATTAATTCGTTTTTATAAAAACCTCTTCTTAGAGTTATTTCATTCATCTACTTATACATGTGAATACTGTAGAAATTGCAAATATTGCAAGTTTGGTAGATTACAATAACCCTTGATCTGCAAAACTAAAATGTTCATCCTTAGTAACTATTAAGTGATCTAAAAGCACCATATCAAAATAACTACATGCTTTTTTAACTTTATTGGTAATTTCAATATCAGCCTTACTTGCTTTTAAATTTCCACTAGGATGATTGTGACACATAATTATACTATGTGCATTAGATTTTAAAGCTACACTTACAAGTAATTTGACATCTACAACTGTGCTATTTGTTCCTCCTTTAGATAATTCAAATATACCCAATACCATATTGGCTCGATTAAGTAAAATTACTTTCATTTCTTCTTGTAATTCAATTAAATCTTTATTCCATTTCTCAGCAACTAGATTGTAAGCATCTGCGCTATTTTGTATTTTGAACTTATTAATATTCCTACTAGAATAGGAAATTTTTATTTCAGCTACTTTCATAAATTTAAAATTATAAATCTGTCCAGCATTCGTAATTACTTATTATAGTAAATGCAAAACTTGGACAGATTAAATTAAACTAATTCTTCCTCTAATTTGTTTATACCATTTTGTGAAAACACACTATGGTCAGCTTTAAAAAGCTTTTTAACATTAGGAGCTTCATCTGGAGTATAAACCCATTTGTGAGTTAAAATTATTTCTTCTCCTGTTTCTTTAATGACATATTCATAAGGAGCTACTTCTTGTTTAACAATACTTCCTTTCATTTGAGTTCCTATTAAAGCTTTACAAGTAACCTCATCAAAAGTAGAAGTTATCATTGCTTTTTTTGCTGTAGCATAGAATTGACCTGTAGTTTTGCTTACTACCATTTCTATACCCCCTTGTAGTTCTAATAAATAGAATTTAGAACCATCTTCTTTGCTACACTCTCTGTAGCCTACAATTTGTACCATAATTTTATTTTTTTGAGTTGATAAATAAGTTGATTCTAGAAAATATAAGTTCCTTTAAAAACAGCTATCACCTTGCTTTTATATATAGGGTTCAAAAAATATTTTCTGCTGAGAAACACGCGGGGTGTTTTAAAATCAAGAATAAGTGGGGGTGCTTAGGTTAGTGGCATTCACATATACAGAAAGGTAGTCTCATTTTTTTTTATAAAATTGTATTTTACAAATTGCCTATCAAAAAAATAACAATATGAAAATAGTAAAGAGTATAAGAATAAAATATTTTCGTTCAATATTACATACAGTTAAAGGAGGAAGGACTACTATAAAAACATCTGATATAAACGTAATTGTTGGAGAAAATGATGCTGGGAAATCAAACTATCTTAGAGCTTTAAACTTATTTTTCAATAATAAATGTGATACTAATCAAGATTTTGATTTTTGGAAAGACTTTTCAATTCAAAGACATAAAAAGAAAAAAGAAAGAAGTAGAATTGAAATTGAGTTAATTATATCACCTCCTAGTAAGCAAAGTTTTTTAAACCATGGAGATGTTAAATGGACTAAAATCTGGTATGAAAATTCATTAATACCAGATGAAAAATTTGAATATTTAAATGGACAAAAGTTTACAGCTAATTACAAAAGTTCCTATTATAAATGGTTAAAAAAAATAAAGTTTAGATATGTTCCTGCCATAAAAAGTAAAGAATATTTTGATAATTTAATGTTTGACTTATATGATGTATTACAAAAGGATACTAATCAATTAGAAACAGACTTTAATACACAGGTAAAGGAAAAAACACTACCAATAACTAATCAAATAAATAAGAGATTAAACTTAGATAGTATACTGCAATTTAGAGGTTCTTTTCGTGATTTATTTAATACACTTGAATTTGGAAGTAATGATGGGAAATTAATGCTTAACCAAAGAGGAGATGGAATAAAAGTACGTCATATTCCTATTATATTGCAAAATATAGCTGAAGCAGAATTAGAGTTAACAGAAGATAAAAAAAGAGAACCTAGTTCTAGTACAATTTGGGGTTTTGAAGAACCTGAAAATAATTTAGAATTTCATTCTGCCGAAAGGCTATCCAATGCTTTTTTAGAATATTGTAAGAAAATTGGACATAAAGAAGACTTGTTGCACCCTCATGATGAAGGAATTCAAATATTTATAACTACTCATTCACCAATTTTTTATACTCTTGAGGATAAGGATAATCATAGTGTGAATACTTTTTATGTAAAGAAAGAATCTGATAATAATTCAGAAATTAAATTAATTCCTAAAGACAAAAATAGCAGAGTTGAACTTGAAAACATGATGAATTTAACTCCTTTAGTTAGTCTTTCAAGTAAATGGATTGATATAAAAAACGAATTAGATTTAAAAAACCAAAAACTTTTAACGCTAGAAGAAAATATAAAAAAACTAACTAAACCTGTACTCATAACTGAAGGAAAAACAGATACAATAATATTAAAAACTGCTTGGAAGAAACTTTATGAGGATTTAGAAATTCCTTTTGATATTATTCCTGGTGATACATCTCCTGAAAATGAAAATAATGGGGGTAATGCTGGGGCTAGTGTTCTTAGCCATTTTGCTAAATCTGTAAGAGAAACCGACAATATAAAAATTGTTTTATGGGATTATGATAAAGAGGGAATTAAAGGTTTTAAATTAGATAAAAACTTCGAAATACATAATGACTTAAAATATGTAAAAGTGCATAAAAACAACCGTTCATTTGGTTTAATTTTACCTAATCAAGAAGGGTTGAATGATTTTTACGAAGCAGAAAACCTTCCAATTGAATTTTACTTTGATATTGAATATCTCAATTTAAGAGATGAAAACAATAAAGGTATTATTCTAGAGAAAGAAAAAATGGTAAAAACTTTTGGTAACAAGATTGTTGAACGTGAATTAGAAGAACAGTATTTTTGTAAAGTAAAAGGGGATAAAATGGCATTTGCAAATAATATTGTACCTACACTTTCTAAAGATTCTTTCAATAGATTTAAAAAAGTGTTTGAAACAATTGTCATAGATATTTTAGAAAAAAACAACTATTTTCTAGAAGAACCCCAACTCAACTAAGTGAATTGGGGATAGCTCAAAAAAAAGTAGCTTATTAACTATCAATATAATAATGCTCTTATTTATTCACAGGAACTTTATCTAGCTTCTCTTTCTTTTCTTTAAAAGCAGGTAATAAAATTTCTTGGTGTTTAGGGTTAGATTTATAAATTGTAGTTAACTCTGGAATAGATTTAGCCTCTGCAATTTGTTGTAGTATCTTTTCTATTTTAAGATGTCTTGGAATACACCATTGAGCTAATTTTTCTCCAACTTCTTCTGTAATTACAAATTCATTTCTAGTAGAGAACAAACTTGTTCTATCTTTACTTATTATAGCTTTATGCTCTTGATTAATTAGTTCAAAATTTACTGTTAGTTCATATTCCCAACCCTCACGTGTAATCTCTTTAGTTCCTAGCTTAGTAACCTTAGTTTTTCCATTAGGTTTAATATCTAATGAGTAATGAGTTTTTCTTCTAGTGGTAGTAATAATATGACATGAAGATTGTAATATGGTATCAACAAAAGTTTGATGTAGTTTAGTAACCTTTGCCCAATCCTGAAATCTTCCCCCAAGTTTTGAATGTATATCTAAGCATCCTCCTGAGCCATTCCACTCGTGACTAATAGAGTCTAAAATGATTACTTCAATATTGTTATTGGATTCACATAACTTAATTCCTTCTATGTACCTAGAAGGACTGAAAGGCGCTCCTAAATTAATTACTTGAAAGTCTCCTAGATGTGTATATAAACTAGCTGACTTATTTTCTGTGTCAATTACAGCTATTTTATTCCAGTTCTTAGTGAGTCCATAAGCTAGTAGTAGAGCTGAGTAGGTTTTTCCAAATCCACTTGCTCCTGATAAGCCAATTCTAAGCTTTACAGCATCTCTTTTACTTGGTTCTAATTGCATAATTTTTAAGTTTAAAAAGGTTAATGTTTTTCTTTACGTTTGTATATCTTTAAATGAAAAAAGCAGGCTATTATGCCTGCTCTCAATTATTAATTGTACATGTTGCAAACTCTGCAAAGCTTGCAATATCTACCATTTCTATATAGGTAGCTTTTTGTATACTCCATGTTTTATCTTGGATAAAATTTTATCATTTACCCATTTCTTTAAAATTGTACCATAGGTTCTTTGAGCAATATTTAATACAGTGGCTATTTCTAATCCTTTTTTTCTTGTGAAGGTTTCTGATAAATTTGTATAAAGTTGTCTTTCAATAACTGTCATTTTTACTGTGTTTTTTTCATACATATCAAAAACATGGAGGCTATGGTCAACTAAGTGTTTAATGAATTCTAAGGAGGTTATAACATCTTCATCCGTGGCTTCAATAACCAAAGACTCTTCTTGTATTTGCTCCTGATTTCTTAAAATCGTCAATATCATTACAATCCTAAAACATATTAATCCGAGTCTTTTGGTTACTGAAATAAAATCATTCTTGTTTTCTAAAAAAAGGTTTGTAATATCACTCATTATTTCATTAAATAATTCGCATTGCTCTTCATTCATTACTACTTCAATAGATTCTGTTTTTATTAACCTATCATAAAGTTCTTTTATCTCATTTCCCTTTTCTTTGAATAGCTCTTCTTTAATGGTAGTATGGGATTTAGCAAAAACATCTTTCCAACCTTGAACTTCATCAAAATAGTAGAATAAGAATCTACTAAAAAGCCCATTTTCTTTTGAAGAAATTAAAGGCTGAATTTGATTGGGCGTTCCTGATAATACAATGGATAATTTGGGGTTATCAACCTCAAATAATCTATCAGACCTACTAATACTACAGGTTTCATGTTGAAAGGCTTTCCTCATCAAATCTGAAAAATCTCCCCAATCCTGTTTTAACATATTGGATAAGGAATCTGCTTCCGTTTCAAACATCAATAAGCTATCCTCTGCGTATTCAAGATGATGGTAGCATTTGGAGCTACTTACATTACCTGGTATTACTTTAGCTATTAATTCAGGTTTACTAACATTTTCTTCTTGACTCCTCCTAAACTCCTGAAGTTTTCTTTGGTATTCTGCCTTTTTAGATTCATGAATAGGCTGGATTAATAATTTACTCCAATCCATAACTCCTTTACCTGATGCTGGTGGTGCTATAATAAAAACATACAAATTGGTTCCAAAAAATCTTCCGTCATAGTTTCCTTTTACATTAGGTAAACAGGCACTTAATACGCCTAGTAAGGATAGAAAGATTATATCCTTTTCTCTTCCTTGAAATTCATTTACAATTTCATTTAATGGTTCTGGTAAGTTCTCATATACTTGGTTAGGTATAAAGTTCGATGAACTCACGGTTGTAGCAACTAAAGATGAACCTTCTATAGTTGCTTTCTCATTTTCTTGAACTTCTTTGTTCATAATTTAAAATATTATTGTTAAATGAGACGGGGGGATCCCGTCTTCATTTGCAAATATTATAATTTATAGAGGGGTAATTTGAAACACAAAAAAGCAAAAAACACAAGCTTTTTGTTTCAATTAAAAATGATGGAATTTAGGTGGGCGAGTTAAGTAATGACTTAAGTTTTTGATATCATTATCTTCTAAGTTATCATTGATATCTTGATATAATTCAATTTCTGTACTACTGCTTTTAATTCGGATTTGAAAGAATAGAAAATAGTTTCCAATGAATCTCAGAGCATCAGCTCTTTTTAAGTTCTTTTCCTTAGTAAGATATCTATAAAGGATGTGGAAAAAATCAAACTTTACTTTTTCAGTAAACTTATCAATCTTAGACCTATTTAGTTCTAGAAGTTCATTGCTACGCTGTTCAAAATTTTCCTTTGTTAAGCCAAACCCTTTGCATAAAGCATCATAAATATCTAATTTAACAAAGAAGTTTTTTAAGGTAATAGCAGGTTCTGTAAAAGGTTTAAAGGAAATGTCAGGCAAGTTATTTTTATTGTCATTGAAAAGGTAAGGCTGTAATTTTTCTAATAACTCTCTAAATTCTAAATGTTGATTATTAAAGTCATTTAACAAATCATCCTTTTTATCAAATTCAAAATTATCTGAGTATGCTTTTTGCAGGGCTATTCCTGTAATTAAAAGTAGTGGTTTTAGGTCTTCTTGATTGTATTTAGCTAATAATTCATTTAATTTAGATTCTATACCAGAAGGTATTTCAAAGCTTGCATACCCAATTGTAAATGATTTGCAAAACTCATAGAAAGGAGTATCTATGGTTATATCATGGGATATATTATAATTATTAATAGTACTACCTATATCCGAACTAACTTCAAACTTATTATTAGTAAAGTATTTCCAATGGTATAATTCTCTTGACATAACAAAGTGGATTTTTGCAATTCTTACCTTATCCGCAATTTCAACAATTTTAAAACTCTAAAATAATACTTTCCTTTAAAAAACAAGAAGACGAACCTAAGTCCGTCTTCTTGCTTGTTTTAATTATGTTACTTCACTACTATGAATTATCTTTTATAGCAGTGTTTGGTACATTGTTTTTATAAAAAAAACAACTATTAACTTTTTGCTTATCTCTTTGGGAGGATAAAGAATTGTAATGTGTTTAATACAAATTCAAAGGATGATTCAGTAATTTATTTCAATGAACTTAGAATAGTTTTGTTTGTAACTCTATCTTAGGGGTAAAAGTTCCTATTATAACAAAAGGGTTGTGACTCCAACCATGATATTTCTTAGTTGTTCCTAAATAAAAATGTAGGTCTTTTTTCTTAGCAAAGTCATCTAAATATTTCTGTTTAACCTGCTCACAAGCAATCTTTTCATCACCAGTTCTTCCAAAACAATTCCAGAATAATTGACCAGTCTCCCAATCTTCAATCATCATTTTAGATTTTTTCCCATTTATATCTTCAAATACATATGAAAACTTAAAAGGTAGTTTCTTAACAACTTCAAACTCATTGTCAGAATCAACTGTTTCAAATAAATTAAACTGTTTAAGTGATGCTAGTTTAGAGGCGTCCCATTCTCTTTCAACTTCCTCATAAATAAAGTCTAAAACTTTGGTAGGTTTAAAAACAGCCAAAGATGTACCTATTGATTCATCTTGAGCTTCTTGGATTAACCCTTCCATGTCCGTATAAACATTCTGTAGAATAATAGATTTTCTTTCAGCCCAATTATTCTTTGTATCTATATGCCCCACATTTACAAATGAGGTTTCAGAATCAACTGGTCTATAACTTTCCTTTCTAAAATCACTTGTGTTTTTTACTAAGTCTACTTCAACCCAATCATATTTTCTATACTGGTCATTATATGCCTTCTTCCTAAAAGCAACAGGGTAGATTCTTATCCACGAGCCATCTTCTAAAAATCCAGCTGTACAGACTAATTCGTTATATTTTTTTGATAATGTAGGGTAGGTTTTTACTGTGATTAATACTTTCTTTTTCAATTCTTCTTTTTATAAATGTTTGAGTTTAATATTCCAATCTTTTTTGTTTTTAAGCTCATCTGCTACAACACCTCTATGACACATACATACTTCTTTTTCAAAACATGTTATAGCAACCCTTTTATATTTATAACTAATATCCTTTAATTTTAAAAGATACTCATCATTAGCTTTTAAGGTTGTTTTCTTATAGACATCAAATAGTTTTTTGTAGTCTTTTAAGCTATTAAGTTCTTGTCTTTTTTCTGATTCAATACCTAGCTCAGGTATATGCATAAACTTAATACCAATACTTTCACAAGCATTTTTTAATTGACTCTTAGAAAAACCATATTTCATACTAATAGAGTTTTTTCTTACATCAACTAATACTTTAACATCATTAATGATTAGTTTGTTTAAATATGTCTCTAAACTAACACCTTCATAACCAATAGTAAAAAACATTTCGTCATCATAAGACCTTTTCTGCTTTTCCACTTTGTTAAGTTCATCCTCAGATAAAACTTTCTTAGCTATTGTACTTTTGGATGCGTAAAAAGGGTAATTTACATAAGTTTCCTTAATTAACTCATCTCCTGAATAATTTGAATACTTACTATGTACTACATTTATTATTCTTTTATCCACCTCATTTAATAAGGCAAAATAATTATCATCATCTTTAACAATCCAGTTATTATTATCCTTACTCAAGAAGTTTCTATTAACTAAAGTTATCATGTCTTGGTTAGCTTGAAATGAAAAGCATCCAAATTTATACGGAACAAAATCAAATGACTTTTTATCCTGTTTTCTAGTAGCTAAAAACAGTAACTTTTGGAACTTTAAATTATCCAATTCCCCACCAAACTTCTGCACCAAAGCTAATGCAAACTTCCTTCTATAAAACATATTATTCTAATCTATTACAGTTATCAAAAGTAATACTAAAATCAATAAATTGGTAAATAATTTCCTAATAGGTAAATCATTTAATATTTAATCACCCCAACGGATGAAACTTATCTATCATATTTTGTAGCTTTTCTATATGGTTTTTTAATATAATTCTGTTGATACAATCCTTTTATGTCTAACTAAAAATTGTACTCTCCTAACATTTTGATGTTCTTATTATTTAATCATTCTAGTTTCTTCTTTAGGTTTGAAACCTCATCACTAATTTTCTTCTTTACAACTTTAGCATAATGCTCTTGTGTAATTGTAATCTTAGAATGCCCTAGAAGCTCCGATACTACTTCCATAGGTACTCCATTATATAGTAATACTGTAGAAGCAAAAGTTTTTCTACCAACATGATGAGTAAGATTTTTATTTATACCTATTATATCTGCTATTTCTTTTAGATAAGAATTAAATTTTTGATTAGATATTTTAGGTAATTTATTGTTGTATTTCAATAAGATGTCTCTTGGTTTAGGTAATAAAGGAATTGAAATTTTTGATTTTGTTTTCTTTCTATTCATTTCAATCCACTCATTACCATCAAAACCAACTTGAATATGTTTAGTGTTTAGTTCTGACATATCTGCATATGCTAGTCCTGTATAACAACAAAAGATAAATAGATCTTTGACTATAACTAATTTTTTTTGTCTTAATTGATGTGTTTCAATTAATTTTAATTCCTCCGAGGTTAAGAAAATAAGCTCTTTAGTAGTTCTTTTAGGTCTGTAGAATACAAAAGGGTCTTTGTCAATAAAACCTTCTAGAATAGCTAGTTTTATAATCTTACGGACTCTTTGAATGTGTTTGTTAATAGTGCTTTGACTTTGTCTTCTTTCAGTTTTTAAATAATAATCTAAATCTTCTAAAAAAATAAATTTGATATTTTGAAGGACCAAATCGTTTTTCTTGTATTTGTGCCTTATGAATTTTTTCATTAGCCTTTTACATTCTTCGAATTTTTTATAGGTTGATTCTACATAGTCTATGCCAATAGTTTTTTTAACTTTTGAATTATGGTAATCAAATACTTCAAGAAATGTTTTTTCAGATTTAATACTTTTTCCTTTGTGTTGTAAGTAGATGTCTTCAACATCAAACTCCTTTTCATTTACCTGTAAAAATAAAAAAGCCTGATTAATTTGTTGTTTAATCAGACTTAATTGGGTGTTGATAAAAGTATTGTCTTTACTAGGAGGTTTAGCTAGTTGTTCTTTGCTATTCCAATAGTCTGGATTTATAAAGAAACCTGTAGAGAATATTTTTCTTTTTTTGTTATAAGTTATCCTACATCTAATAGGACACTTATTTTTACTGTTAATTCTATTCTTTTGTAATAGGAATAGAATGGTTACCCTGTTGTTATTCATGTGTTTTGAGTTTTTTTGTATATGGTGTACCTAGTATGAAGTGATGGTGTACCCTAATGTGTACCTAATGGTGTACCAAAGAAATTTTTATGTAATCCTTTTTGTGTACCTAATTTTTAAGATGGTGTGCCAAAATGTGATTATTTTTCAGCAACCTTCAAATAAAGTAAAATAGAGTGGAGTCCTAGAAATTCCTGTAAAAAGAAAAAAGCTCCTCAAAAATTGAGAAGCTTTTCGCGGTCTGGACGGGACTCGAACCCGCGACCCCATGCGTGACAGGCATGTATTCTAACCAGCTGAACTACCAGACCGTTGCTTTAAGCAATATGTTATATGTTTTTAGAGAAACTTTAGCGGTCTGGACGGGACTCGAACCCGCGACCCCATGCGTGACAGGCATGTATTCTAACCAGCTGAACTACCAGACCGTTGCTCTAAGCGGATGCAAATATATAATCTTTTTTTAAATAAAAAAGAGTTATTTATAAAAAATTCTGTCTAGTGATAAGATAAGCTATAAGCACTTTATCATAACCTTCACTAATATCTACAGGAATGTAATCTATTTTGTATTGTAAGCATTTGTTTTTTAGGTTCTTGAAAAAAAAGGAGCTCAATTCTTGATATTTTTGCTGTACATTTTCTGCGTATAAATTTATTTCTTCTCCAGTTTCAACATCCACAAATTTTTTTGGTGAGTTATCAAAATCAAACAAAAATTCTGTTTTTTTATCATATGTATGAAACAATACTACTTCATGTTTATTAAATTTTAGATGTCTTAAAGCATTAAAAAGTTCTTCTTCATTCTTTGAAGTTTGAAACATATCGGTAAATAAGAAAATTAAAGACCTTCTATGAATCTTCTCTGCTATTTCATGTAAGTATTGATAGGTTTTTGTATTTGAAGTAGAATTAGATGATAATAAATGCTCTAATTGATGTAATAACATTTTACGATGACGTTCACTACCTTTTTCTGGAGCATAGTATTCATAAGTGTCAGAGTAAATACTTAAACCAACAGCATCACGTTGTCGCTTTAAGATATCCATTAAAGAGGCAGCTGCTACTGCAGAGAAACCAATCTTATTTAAATCATTTATTGATTCATTATTGCTTGGAGGATAATGCATCGACGCAGAATTATCAATGATTATATGACACCTAAGATTCGTTTCTTCTTCGTACTTTTTAGTGTACAATTTTTCAGTTTTGGCAAATAGCTTCCAATCTATATGTCGAGTACTTTCTCCTTTGTTGTAGAGTTTGTGTTCAGAAAATTCAACTGAAAATCCGTGAAATGGACTTTTATGCATTCCTGTAATAAAACCTTCTACCACTTGTTTAGCAAGTAGCTCAAGGTTGTTAATTTTTGAAGCAGTACTATTTAAATCAATCATAGATTACCGAAAATAACAAAAGGTTTGGCGATAGCCAAACCTTTTTTATAATATCAAATAATATCTTTACTTATAAAGCAGCATCAATTTTATCTGTATATGCTTTTTTTGGAGCAGCACCAACTTGTTTGTCTACAACTTCTCCGTTTTTGAAGATTAATACAGTTGGTATGTTTCTTACACCATACTTAGCGGCAAATTCTTGGTTTGCATCTACATCTACTTTTCCAACTACAGCCTTACCATCGTATTCATTACTAATTTCATCAACGATAGGAGATACCATTCTACAAGGTCCACACCAAGCTGCCCAAAAATCTACTAATACTGGTTTGTCAGATTTTAATACTACTTCTTCGAAAGAAGCATCTGTAATTTCTAATGCCATTTTATTTATGTTTTATCTAAAGTTATTTTCTTATTTATTTACGTACAAATGTAAACAAATATTTTACCAATACAATTTTACAAAAATTACTTTTTATTATCATAATATCAATACTTTCTATTTATTTACGTGTAAGTTTGTTTTTGTGTATGTAAAATAATCTATAACTTTGTCAAATATATTTTGAGGAAAAATTTGACTGATTGCAACCTCATTGAACAATGATTCAAAATAAAAATGCTAAAGCAGTAATTTCTACTCCTTTTAGCGACTTAGCAATTCAGATTTTTTCTTTTAGTTAAATTTAAAAAAAAAGTATTTATGTCATATTTTTTTACTTCAGAAAGTGTTTCTGAAGGACATCCAGATAAAGTAGCAGATCAAATATCTGATGCTCTAATAGATAATTTTTTAGCTTTTGATTCAAATTCAAAAGTAGCATGTGAAACATTAGTAACAACTGGTCAAGTAGTATTAGCAGGAGAAGTTAAGTCTTCTACTTACTTAGATGTTCAAAAAATTGCTCGTGAGGTAATTAATAAAATTGGATATACCAAAGGTGAGTATATGTTTGACGGTAATTCTTGTGGAGTGTTATCAGCAATTCATGAACAGTCAGATGATATTAACCGTGGAGTAGATAGAGCTTCAAAAGAAGAGCAAGGAGCAGGTGATCAAGGAATGATGTTTGGTTATGCTACAAACGAAACTGAGCATTACATGCCGTTAGCGTTAGATTTATCACATATAATTTTAAAGGAATTAGCAGCAATCCGTAGAGAGAATAAGGAAATTACTTATTTACGTCCAGATGCTAAAAGTCAGGTAACTATTGAGTATTCTGACGATAACGTACCACAGCGTATTGAAGCAATTGTTGTATCTACACAACATGATGATTTTGCTGATGATGAAACAATGTTAGCTAAAATTAGAAAAGATATTGTTGAGATTTTAATTCCTAGAGTAAAAGCACAGTTAACTCCAGAAATTCAAGCGCTATTTAATGATGATATTAAATATCATATTAATCCAACAGGAAAGTTTGTAATTGGTGGACCTCATGGAGATACAGGGTTAACAGGCCGTAAGATTATTGTTGATACTTATGGAGGAAAAGGAGCGCATGGTGGTGGAGCATTTTCTGGAAAAGATCCGAGTAAAGTAGACCGTTCTGCAGCGTATGCAACACGTCATATAGCAAAGAATTTAGTAGCTGCTGGAGTGGCTGATGAGGTCTTAGTACAAGTATCGTATGCTATTGGAGTAGTAGAACCGATGGGTATTTTTGTAGATACTTATGGAACTTCAAAAGTGGATTTAACTGATGGAGAAATTGCTCAAAAAGTTTCTGAAATTTTTGACATGCGTCCACACGCTATTGAAGATCGTTTAAAGTTACGTAATCCAATGTATAGTGAAACAGCAGCTTACGGGCATATGGGAAGAAAAAATGAAGTAGTTTCTAAAACATTTACACAACCTAATGGAGAAAGTAAAACAATGGAAGTTGAATTGTTTACTTGGGAAAAATTAGATTATGTGTCTAAAGTAAAAGAGAGTTTCGGTTTGTAATAAACGAAATAAAAACATAGTGAAAAATACCTGTAATTTTATTGCAGGTATTTTTTTATACAGCTATTTTTGTATAAAATTTAAAAACAATATAAACCGAACTTGTTTTTTATATTTTTCAAATTGCTAAAAATTGCTGTTCTCTTCTTTTACTCATTTCTATTAATTGTCTTAAAGATTTTATGTAGGGGGAAATACTTAGTTTTTGCTTGAACAATAAAAATGAGTTCATTAAAAATCATAAAAAATGAAAAAATTAAAGTATGTTTTTGCTATTGGATTAGGAGTAGCATTATTAACCTCATGTAGTAGCTCTGCTTCAGACGATTTTGATGAAGTTAACGGAGAAGCTAAAAAGAAAAGATTAAAAACTGTTGCAGCGACAAATCAAGAAAATGAAACAATTACTACTCAGTTTATGTATAATGCTGAAAAAGAATTGGTAAGTGTTTCTGGAACAAATGGAACAGACGCTACTTTAATAAACTATAGCAATGACGGGAGTACTATTAAGGTGACAGAAGACAGCGATCTTTCAGAAAGCCTTTCAATAGAAGAGTTGTATCAATCACCATATAATATTTATGAAACAGGAATGGCATTAGAATATGATTCTAACAAAAACCCTAGTAAAGTTTTATTTCAAGTTGAGGCTTATGATTGGGAAACTGAAATGAATGTTGTTGAAAATTACACAGCAGAAATATTTTATGACAATAAGCCAAATATGTATTTTTCTACTTTAGAATCTGCAGGACTTATAGAAGTTTTAGATGGAGTTGATGTTAGTTTTGGGGTGAATCCTCAAGCTTCAGAAGTAATTAAAGCTAGAAGATTATTGCCATTAAATAACGTAACGAAGATTATCTATAAAGACGGAGGTGATAACGTTATAGGTACTTTAACTGTAGATTATACTTATGATTCGGATGGGTACCCTTTAATAGGAAAAGGAGTAGCTGTTGCTGGTGAAGAATCAATTGCTATAAATACTACTTATAGTTACGAATAAACTAGATTATAATAAAAAAAGCCTCGACATTGTCGAGGCTTTTCTTTTTTACTTCACTTGAAATACAAAGGGTATTCTAGCTTGAATTCCTTTTAGGTTTTTCATTTTGTGAATATTATGGTATAATTGGTAATTTTCATCACCTAAAGTTTCTTTAAGTATTTCTTCTTTTGAAGCTTTCATAAATGGAGAGAATTTTAGAGCCTCTTTTAAGTCAGTTTTGTAATTAGGATAATTACGAACTCTAAAATTTTGAACTTCTGCCAATTCAGCGGCAACTTTAATGGCGTCATTTAATCCTCCTAATTGATCTACTAAGCCATTTTCAATAGCTTCTTTACCAGTCCAAACCCTACCTTGAGCTATTTCATTAACTTGCTCAAAAGTCATGTTACGCCCTGCAGAAACACGGTTAACAAAAGTAGTGTAGATTTGTTCAACACCTTCTTTAGTTACATCGTAGAATTTCTGGTTCATTGGCTCAAAAACACTATAAGAAGCACTGTTGTTAGTAGATACTTGTTCTGCATTGATACCAATATTATCGGTAAATTGACTAAAGTTAGGAATGGCTCCAAAAACTCCAATAGATCCTGTAATTGTAGTAGGTTCTGCAATAATTTTGTTAGCATTACAAGCAATATAGTAACCTCCAGAAGCTGCATAGTTACCCATAGAAACTACTAAAGGTTTTTCTTTTTTTGTTAATTCTAGTTCACGCCAAATTAATTCAGAGGCTAAAGCACTACCTCCAGGTGAATTTACGCGAAGTACGATAGCTTTTACATTATCATCTTTTCGGGCTTTTCTGATAGCTTTGTTTATAATTCCTTGTCCTATATAGTCTTCGCTTCCTTCTCCATACACAATATCACCTTGTGCATAAATCACGGCGATTTTATCTTTAGCAGTAGAAGAAATTCTTCCTTTTCCAGAGTTTATGTAGTCTTCAATAGAAATAGTATTTACTTTCTTATCAGAACCCATAGCTAACTTCTTTTCGTATTCATCTTCATAAATAGAAGCATCTATTAAATTATTTTCTTTTGCTACAGTAATATTTCTTCCATTAGAATTATCAGCAATAAGGTTTAGTTTTTCAATAGAAATGTTTCTACTCTTACTAATATCATCTGTGATTTCTGACCAAATTGATTTTAAAAATGAAGTGGTTTGTTCGCGGTTAGCTTCGCTCATTTCATTTTCCAAGAAAGGTTCAACTGCACTTTTATATTTTCCGTGACGAATAACCTCCATTTTAATACCATATTTGTCTTCAAAGTCTTTGAAATATAAAATTTCGGTAGATAAACCTCTAAAGTCAATAGCTCCAACTGGGTTTAAGAATAAACTGTCAGCAACAGAGCTTAGGTAGTAATTTTTTTGAGTATAAATGTCATTATATGCATATACAAACTTACCACTTTCTTTAAACTCTTCAATTTTGTTTCGTATGGCTTGTGTTTGGGCAATACCAGCATTAACAAAAGGTGTTTTAATACTTATTCCTTTTATTTTATCATCAGTTTTTGCATTTTCAATAGCGTTGATAATTTTGTTTAAAGCCAATTTTTCATCTGTTAGTTCTAGAGCTTCAGCAATAGGATTGTCTTCTTTTGGAGCATAATCTTTAATAGGGGTTGATAAGTCTAATTCTAAAACTGAGTTTGATTTTACAACAATTTTTTCTTCAGCTCCTACAATAGCAGCTATAGCAAAAAAGAATACAAACAGTAAAAATAGGGCAATGAAAAAGCCTAGAATAGAGGCGAGTAAATTTCTTAAAAACTTCATGTTGTATGGTTAATTTTTTTGAGCAAATATACAGTTTTTCGAAAGACGTCTTTTACTAAGGTTTTACTAGTTCCAGCGATTTATTCCTACCCCCAAGTTCATGCGGTATTTTCGTTGAGCGAATTCGAAGTAATTAAAAAGTTTATAGTTTACTTCATAACCATAATCAACGTGTGGGCTATAATCAATTACGTTTTCATAAATGTTTGAATTAAATTGAATAGGATTCCTAGCTCGGTAATTCCATGTATTTACATACAAACGGTTTTTATTTTCGAGGTATTGTTGTGAATAAAATCCTTCGGGTTTAGCAATGCTGTTTAAATAGGTAGTAAAACCAGGGTCTATAATTATAATTTCATATTCTAAACTATCATTAGCAATTACAACTGGTTCCTCTTTAGAAGTATTTTTTATAGGCGGGGAACTGCAAGCCCATATCATAATTCCAATAATACTAAGAAAAAGAATGCGTTGTAAGGTTTCCATAATCAGTATGATTTGTAATTATAAAGTTGCAAAAATTATTCCATTTTTCATTGATTTTTAATTTGTTTAACAGTAATTTTCAGCATTAAATAATAGAAAATGAAGAAAAGATGTTTTTGGGTTAGTAATGACCCACTATATATTGAGTATCACGATAATGAATGGGGAGTGCCTGTATATGATGACGATAAGCTGTTTGAGTTTTTAATATTAGAAACTTTCCAAGCAGGTTTGAGTTGGATTACAGTTTTGAAGAAAAGAGAAAACTTTAGAAAGGCATTTGATAATTTCGACTATAAAAAAATAGCAAAATACTCTGAAGACAAATATGAAGAATTGCTTCAAGATGCTGGAATTATAAGAAATAAATTAAAGATAAAAGCGACTATAACCAATGCTCAGGCTTTTATGAAAGTACAAGAAGAGTTTGGTACGTTTTCAAAATATATTTGGGCTTTTACTAATGGACAACCGATAGTGAATAAGTTTGAAAAGAGAGAAGAAGTACCGGCAACAACAGAGCTTTCCGATGCAATTTCAAAAGATTTAAAAAAACGAGGATTTAAGTTTGTAGGTTCAACAGTAATTTATGCACATATGCAGGCGACAGGAATGGTTAACGACCATACAACCGACTGTTTCCGATATCATGAAGTTTAAATTTCGTAATTTTAGCGTTCAAAAAATAAATTTAAAAATATATAAATGAAACTAAAACAAATGCTTTTTGTGTTTGCAGCAGCAGGAGTGTTAACTTCTTGTGGTGTAGACGCAAAAAAAGAGCCTAAAGTAGTAGAAAAAAAGGCAAAAGAATTTGAATATGTTGTTGAGCAATTTGCTGATATAAAAGTGTTACGTTATCAAATTCCTGGGTTTGATGAGTTAACACTAAAAGAAAAAAAATTAGTGTACTATTTAACACAAGCTGGTTTATCTGGACGTGATATTATGTGGGATCAAAACTACCGTCATAATCTTGAAATTAGAGCAGCTTTAGAAAATATTAACAATAGCTTCAAAGGAGATAAAGAAAGTGAAGATTTTAAAGCATTCACTACCTATTTGAAAAGAGTGTGGTTTTCTAACGGAATCCATCATCATTACTCTAACGATAAGTTAAAACCTACATTTTCTAAAGAGTATTTAGAAACGTTGTTAAAAGAAACTAATACTGAGTTATCTACGGAAGCATTAGAAGTTATTTTTAATGATAAAGATGCTAAAAAAGTAAATAAGAAAGCTGGAGTGGATAATGTATTAGCATCAGCAGTAAATTTTTACGGAGCAGATATTACAAGTAAAGATGTAGAAGACTTTTATGCGAAAGCTGATAAAGGACCAGAAGGGCAACCAATTGAGGCAGGATTAAACTCGAAGCTAGTTCGTGAGAATGGAAAACTAGTGGAGAAAGTTTGGAAGTCTGGTGGAATGTACGGACAAGCAATCGATAAAATTATTTATTGGCTAGAAAAAGCTAAAGAAGTAGCAGAAAATGAAAAGCAAGCAAAAACCTTAGAGTTATTAATCGAATACTATAAAACAGGAGATTTACATACTTGGGATGAATATGCAATTGCTTGGGTTGAATCTACAGAAGGAAATATTGATTGGATTAATGGTTTTATTGAAGTTTATAATGACCCTAAAGGGTACAGAGGTTCGTACGAAACAATTGTACAAATCAAAGACTTTGATATGTCTAAAAAGATGAAAGTATTATCAGACAATGCACAATGGTTTGAAGATAATTCTCCGTTAGATCCAAGTCACAAAAAGAAAGATGTTGTAGGGGTTTCGTATAAAACAGTAAATGTCGCTGGTGAAGCAGGAGATGCATCTCCAAGTACTCCAATTGGAGTGAATTTGCCAAACAATAACTGGATTCGTCAACAACATGGTTCTAAATCGGTATCGTTAGGAAATATCATAGGATCTTATAATAATGCTGGAGGAACTGGACGTTTAACAGAGTTTGCTAACGATCAAGAAGAAATTGATTTAGAGATTAAATATGGGAAGTTAGCAGATAAATTACACACGGCATTACACGAGGTAATTGGGCATGCTTCAGGTGTAATTAACGACGGAGTTGGTCAACCAAAAGAAACTTTGAAAAACTACGCTTCTACAATGGAAGAGGGTAGAGCAGATTTAGTTGGACTTTATTACTTAATGGATCCTAAATTACAAGAATTAGGATTAGTTGATGATTGGCAAAAAGTAGGAAAAGCTGCTTATGACGGGTATATCAGAAATGGATTAATGACACAGTTAATTAGAATTAATTTAGGAGACGATATTGAAGAAGATCACATGGTAAACCGTCAATGGGTTTCAGCTTGGGCTTTTGAGCAAGGAGCGAAAGATAATGTAATTGAAAAAGTTACCAGAGATGGAAAAACTTTTTATAATATTAACGATTATGAGAAGCTTCGTGAAATTTTCGGACGTTTATTAAAAGAAACACAAAGAATTAAATCTGAAGGAGATTTTGAAGCGGCAAAAGCATTAGTGGAAGGTTATGGAGTAAAAGTAGATCAAGATATTCATAAAGAAGTTTTAGATCGTAATGCTCAATTTACATCAGCTCCTTATAGCGGATTTGTAAATCCAGTATTAGAGCCAGTAACTGATACTGAAGGAAATATTACTGATATTAAGATTAAGCAACCAGAAACGTTTGAAGAGCAAATGAAGTTCTACGCTAAAAACTATAACTTCTTACCAATAAAAAATTAAAAAGTTATAAGCTTGAATAAAAAAACCGATTCTGAAAAGAATCGGTTTTTTGCTTTTATAAGAAACTCTTAAGAGTTTTATTATTTAGTTAATAATTTTGATAAAAACAATAACGCAATTACTACCGCTATTGCTATGGCAACGTATAAAGCTCCATTTTGATAATGCTTTTTATTGTTTTTAGCATCTTTTTTATAACTAAAATACATTAAAAGAATAAAAGCTATAACAAATAAACTCGCAAAAATAATTCTACCTGTAGTAAACATTTTTGCAGCAATAAGTATAAACATAAAATTGTATTTTTAGCAAAGTTAAAGAATGATTTTAGAATGAAAAAAACTAAAACAGCAATTATTTTTGGAGGCACTTCTGGTATTGGAAAAGGACTTGTAGAAAAACTAATACAAGAAAATTATATCGTAGCGGTAACCGGGAGAAGGCTCGAAAAATTGGAAGAGTTAAAGAAGAGGTATTCTAACCAAATACTTATTAAGCAAAATGATATCCAACAAGTAGATGAGGTAGAAAAAGTGTTTAATGAGTTAGTAAATGAATTAGGAGAAGTTCATTTGGTGATACAATCTTCAGGAGTTGGATTTGTAAACCCAAAGTTAGACTGGGATAAACAAGAGCAAACTATAAACACGAATGTTTTAGGTGTAACAAAACTATATGCATTAGCTTATAAATTGTTTAAAAAACAAGGTTTTGGTCATTTAGTCGGTATTTCTTCTATCGCTTCACTACGTGGAAATAGAGCAGCACCAGATTATTTCTCTTCTAAAGCATATCAAAAAGCGTATTTAGAGAGTTTGTATATCAAAACAAAATCTATTAAAACAAAAAAAGTTTTTATTACAGATATCCGTCCGGGGTTTGTTGATACAGCAATGGCTTTAGGTGATGGTATTTTTTGGATGGTTCCTCTAGAAAAAGCAGTTAATCAAATTTATGTAGCAATAAAACGAAAAAAACGAGTAGCTTATATCTCAAAAAGATGGAGGTTAATAGCTTGGGTACTAAAAATAGTACCAGCAAGAATTTTAAAAATGGCAACATAATACTTTAGATAAGTTAAAGTGTAAACAAAAAAGCGAAACAAGTCCGCTTTTCTATTAATTCTAACAGTAACTAGAGCCTATCTCGTATTGTTCACCACATAAGTAACAATATCCATTGTAATAAGTTGGGGCAGAGCTACAGGGTAAAGGTCGACCTGTACCACCGTTTATTAATTTTTGTTCAGTTTTATTTAGGGTTGAACCTAATTTAGAAATCTCTTTTAACATAATTTATTTTTTTTGAGTTTCTTAAAGTTAGATAACTTAAAATATATAAAGGAATAAAAAAACTAAAAAAAGTATGGTAAAACCATAAAATGTGTCAAATGATGATATAAATAAAAACATTATTGACTAATAATTATTGAATTAAAATCATAACTATAATGAAAAAAAGAATAGCAGCAGTACACGAATTTCATTCAGCTTTCGGGTTAGGAATAAAAAATGAACCAACAGCAAACATTGGAGAAGAACGAAACTTACTTCGCTATAATTTAATGAAAGAAGAAAATGAAGAGTATTTAGAAGCTGCACAAAATAACGATTTGGTTCAGGTAGCAGACGCTTTAGGCGATATGTTGTATATTTTATGTGGAACTATAATAGAACACGGTATGCAACATAAAATAGAAGAAGTATTCAATGAAATACAACGAAGTAACATGAGTAAGTTAGGAGAAGACGGTAAACCTATTTATCGTGAAGATGGTAAAGTACTGAAAGGACCAAATTACTTTAAACCAAACATTAAAGAAATTTTAGATAAATAAAAAAGCTCCTTAATAAGGAGCTTTTTTACATTTTGTTTTTCTATTTATTTACCCATAATTCTTTCTAATTCTGATGTTAATGTTTTTACATTATTAACCATTTTAATAATAATACCATTAGCATCTACAATTAAATGTGTAGGATATTGTTTAACCTTTAGTTTCTTAGCCATATAATCCTTTTGTTCAGGAATAGTAGGGTATTTAAATTCTTTAGTTTCTAAAAATTTAATCAATTCATCTTTTTTATCAAAAGCCAAACTAACAAATTCTATTTTATCATCCTTGTATTTATCAACCAGTTCATTTAATTCAGGAAACTCTTCTACACATACCTTACATGTAATAAACCAGCACTTTAGCACTAATAATTTTCCTTTTGTATCCGCTTTATTGTGAGCGTTACCATTTAAATCAACAAAATTGTAATCAGGAAGTTTTTTGCCTTCCATCTTAAAATATTGATGTGCTATTGAAGCCTTACTAACGATTGATTTTTTTATTTTTTCATCAGAAGAAGCATCAATACCAGTAAGCTGGTATTGTACTTTACCTTTTTTTTCCGATTTAATCGGAATATAAGCGCCTGTGCGTAGTAAGGTTAAAAAGATACCTTTTTCCATAGCTGCACCTTCATCATCTAAAGGAATAAAGGTAGACATTAAATCAATGTTTCCCTTTGCATAAGCTTCCCAGTTATCAAAGTTCTTTTGAATGTCTTCAATGTCAACGGAAAAAGAACCTGTTGAGGAATTATCAACAGATAAGGGCTCTTCAGGAGTGTCTTCTTTAGAAGAAGTAATTTTATTACTTTGGGCTATGATATTATTTTCATTTTCTAATGAATTAGAATAGAAATCCAATCCAAAAAATGAAATAACAAAACCAACTCCTATTGATAATAAAGCAGGTATAATATTTCTCATTTCTTTAGAATTTTTTATTAAAATAACTTAATTCCGTTTACTAATATAGCTTTTTTAAATGAAATGATTAAATTTTAACTCTCCAGTTGTGCTTGTCTTCTAATTTGTTATACTGAATGTTGAGTAGTTTTTCTTTAAAGAAAGAGGCATAAGAATCATTTGTTTCAGGTAATTCAAAAGTTTCGTTTTGGTGTTTAAATCCTTTTATAGGATTTATAACAGCAGCAGTACCAGAACCAAAAATTTCCAACAGTTCACCTTGTCTAGCAGCTTCTTTAATTTCAGCAACTGAAACTCTTTTAACTTCAATATCTATATTATAATCTTTTGCAAGTTGAATAATTGATTTACGAGTAACACCATCTAAAATTCTATCATTAGTAGGAGCAGTTATAAGTTTATTACCTATTCTAAAAAAGATATTCATTGTACCTGCTTCTTCAAGGTATTCGTGGGTGTTTGCATCAGTCCAAATAATTTGTTGATACCCTTCCTTATGTGCTAAACTAGTAGGGTAAAATTGCGCAGCATAGTTACCAGCGGCTTTGGCAAAACCAACACCACCGTCAGCAGAACGACTATATTCTTCAGCAAATAGTACTCTAACTTCACCAGCATAATATGATTGAGCAGGTGAGCAAATAATTATGAATTTATATTCTTCAGCAGGTGAAGCAGCAATAGCTCCTTCTGAAGCAATAATAAACGGACGAATATATAACGAGTTTCCTATTCCTTTCTTAATCCATGCATCATCTATCTCAAGAAGTTTTTTTAACCCTTCAAAAAATACATTTTCAGGAACTGGAGGCATTGCTAAACGAGCCCCAGATTTATTAATTCTATGAAAATTTTCATCTGGACGGAATAAAAAGACATCATTATTTTCATCTTTATAAGCCTTCATTCCTTCAAAAACAGCTTGCCCGTAATGAAAAACCCTAGCAGAAGGCTCAAAAGTTAAAGGTCCATAAGGTAAAATTTTAGGTGTTTTCCATTCTCCATTAGCAAAGTCACAAACTAGCATATGGTCAGTAAAAGTGCGACCGAACGCTAAGTTGTTAAAATCTACCGTATTTATTTTAGACTCTTGTATAAGCTCAATATCAATATTCATTATGTGATTGTTTTAGAAGTGCTACGAAGATACGAAATCTAGTGGTATGTTTTGAGGTTAACTACCAGCTTGAAGAAATATGAGTATATTTGTTGATATGTTAATTTTAATTTTTTGAAAATGAAAAGACTACTAGTTTTTGCTACGCTTTTAAGCGTAATGTTTAGTGCTTGTAAAACTGAAAAGAAAGATGCAGCTCCTGCTGCGAATGGTATTAAAGAACAAAAGATTGCCTATGCGTCTTTTGGAGATGAGATTACAGATAGCAATGCTATTTCTGCTGAAGAAATGCGAATAAAATTCAAAAACTTAAAAAAAGGGGATACTCTAAACATAAAATTTACTTCAACGATAAATGAAGTGTGTAAGAAAAAAGGGTGTTGGATGAAGTTAGATTTAGGGGAAGAACAAGAGTCAATGGTGCGTTTTAAAGATTATGGTTTTTTCATGCCTTTAAATGCAGATAATAAAGAAGTGGTAGTAAACGGTAAAGCTTTTGTTACTGAGATTTCTGTTGATGAATTACAACATTATGCTAAAGATGCAGGAAAATCAGAAGAAGAAATAGCAAAAATTATAGAACCAAAATACACCTATGCTTTTGAAGCAGATGGAGTGTTAATGAAAAAATAATGAAACAATTAATTATTGTTTTATTGATGTCTTTGGTGCTTTTTTCTTGCAAAGAGGAAAAGAAACAACCAAAAGAGGAACTTATAATGTATCAGTCTTCTGAAATGGCAGCTTTAATGAATGCTATGTACGAAGGGAATATGACCGTTAAAAATAAGATTTTAGAAGGAGAGCCAATAGGTGACTTTCCTGAAACTTACTTGAATATTCATAGTGCTGTTTTAACAGACCCAGCAGATAGAAATGCAAGTTTTGAAGCTTTTTCAAAATTATATATTCAAAATATACAGCAAGTATATTTGGGTTCAAAAGATTCTATAAAGCAAAATTTCAACAAAGCTGTAAATAGTTGTATTGCCTGCCATAAAACAACTTGCACTGGACCAATACCTAGGATTAAAAAATTACTGATTAAATAGTTTAGTTATAAAACGAGAAATTATCATAACGTCAGATGGTTCCACAACCATTCATTTGCCAGAGTGGAATGAACAATATCATTCTAAACACGGAGCGATACAAGAGGCCTATCATGTATTCATTAGAAATGGATTAAAGTATGTAGATGCAAAAAATGTTTCTATTCTAGAAATAGGCTTTGGTACAGGACTTAATTCTTTTATCACGTTATTGGAAGCTAAAAAGGAGATTGATTATGTTGGAGTAGAGGCATATCCTGTAGCTAAAGAAGAAGTAGCAAAATTAAATTATGTTGCGGAGTTGGACGCCGATGATAAAAGAGAATTTTTTGAAAAAATTCACGAAGTTTCTTGGGAAGAAAAACACAACATTACTCCCAATTTTTCATTAACTAAACGCAAACAATTTTTTGCTGAAATTACCGATGAGAATAGTTTTGATTTGATTTATTTTGATGCTTTTGGAGCAAGAGTACAACCCGATTTGTGGACTGAGGATATTTTTAGAATTATGTTTGCTGCGTTAAAACCAGAGGGTGTTTTAGTAACTTATTCAGCAAAGGGAAGTGTACGACGAGCAATGCAAGCAGTAGGTTTTGATGTTGAGCGTTTACCCGGGCCTCCAGGTAAAAGAGAAATGTTACGAGGAACAAAAATTATAACGTGATATTTTACGTGATTAATGTAGAAATTAGAAAATAAAGAAATGGAGTTTAAAAGACGTTTCGGTAATCGAAAAAGAGGGAATCCTAAAAGAGGGTTGTTTTTAGTAGTTTTATTAATTGTTGTGTTGTATTTGTTCTTCAATGCAGAAAAAATTCTTGGAAGATTTTTATAAATGAAACCATTTAAATTTAAAGAGTTTACAGTGCATCAAGACAAAACAGCGATGAAAATAGGTACTGATGCTGTATTATTAGGAGCATGGTGTAATTTAGGAGAGTTTCCAGACACAATATTAGATGTTGGCTCTGGTACAGGAATCATTTCGTTAATGTTAGCACAACGAAGTGATGCGATGACTATTGATGCAGTTGAGATTGATACAAACGCTTATGAGCAAACGGTTGAGAATTTTGAGCAGTCTGATTGGGGAGATAGACTCTTTTGTTACAATGCTTCTTTTGTGGAATTTGCAGAAGAAATGTCTGAAGATGAAGAAGAGTATGATATAATTGTATCCAATCCTCCATTTTATACTGATAACTACGAAACAGAGGATGTAGCGCGAAACAAAGCGCGCTTTACGAGTTCATTATCTTTTGAAGAGCTATTGAAAGGAGTGAGTGAAATATTGTCCGAGTATGGGAAGTTTTCAACTATTATACCATTTAAAGAAGAAGAAAATTTTATAGAACTAGCTAAAAATCATAATTTATACCTACACAGAGTTTGTCGAGTAAAAGGAGCTCCTACTACTGAAATCAAACGTAGTTTATTAGAAATGTCCTTTGTAGAGACTACAATCCAAGAAGAAGAGTTGATAATAGAAACAAAAAGGCACCAGTACACTGATGCCTATATTAACCTTACGAAAGATTTTTATTTGAAGATGTAATCTTTTGTGAGGTTGTATTTTCAAAATTTCTGTTTAGTTTTAGTTATGTTCTTGTGAGTAATGTAGTTCTTTAGTGCCAGTTTTTATGACAGCAATAGGGGTTTTATTTTCATCAATAGCAACAAAGGTGAATTCACCTTCAATGGCTTTTTCTCTATGTTGAGAGTACATCTGTTCAGTAAAAATTTTAACAGTAACTTTTAAACTTTTGTTACCTATATAACTTACTTTTCCTACTAATTCAATAATAGTTCCAGCAGGGATAGGCTTTTTAAAATCAATTTTATCACTACTTACGGTTACAACTTTTTGCCTGCAGAATCGTGTTGCTGTAATAAAAGCAACTTCGTCCATTAGTTGCATAGCGGTTCCTCCAAAAAGGGTGTCATAATGATTGGTTGTATTTGGAAATACGGCTTTGAAAATACGTGTTTCCGACTTTGTTATTTTTTCTTCTGTGGTCATTTTATATATGTTAGTATAATTAGTGCCTGAAATATTCTTTTCAGGCACTTTATTATTAATTTACAGTTTCTAAGGTGTTAGCATTATAGCTTAAAGAGGCTTCTTTTGAAGCTGAAACCATAGCTATTAAAGCTTTTTCAGTTTCATCCCAATGTCTAGTTTTAAGACCACAATCAGGATTTACCCAAAGACGAGAAGCTGGAATAACTTTTTGTGCTTTTTGTAGTAATTCAACCATTTCTTCTTTTGAAGGAACTCTTGGTGAGTGGATGTCATAAACCCCAGGTCCAATTTCATTCGGATATTTGAAATCTGCAAAAGCGTTTAACAACTCCATTTGAGAGCGAGAACATTCAATAGTAATTACATCGGCATCCATCTCAGCAATGCTTTGAATAATGTCGTTAAACTCTGAATAACACATATGTGTATGTATTTGTGTAGCGTCATTTACACCACAAGAAGAAATTTTAAAAGCTTCAATAGCCCATTTTAGATAATCATTCCACCCTGATTTTCGTAATGGTAAACCTTCTCTTATAGCAGGCTCATCAATTTGAATAATTCTAATACCAGCATTTTCTAGGTCTCTAACTTCATCACGTATAGCCAGTGCAATTTGTTGGCAAGTAATGCTTCGAGGTTGATCGTCACGCACAAACGACCATTGTAAAATAGTAACAGGGCCTGTAAGCATTCCTTTAACCCATTTGTCAGTTAAAGATTGTGCGTATTGTGACCAATAAACAGTCATTGGGTGTGGTCTGTATACATCCCCATAAATAATAGGAGGTTTTACACAACGACTACCATAACTTTGAACCCAACCTTTTTTAGTAAATGTAACTCCAGCAAGTTGTTCACCAAAATACTCTACCATATCGTTTCGCTCATACTCACCATGAACTAATACATCTAACCCTATTTTTTCTTGCCATTGAATGGTTTTTTGAGTTTCTTCTTTTAGCAAATACTTGTAATCTTCACTACTTAAGATACCTTTTTTAAATTGAGCTCTCCAGCTTCTTACTTCTTTAGTTTGAGGGAAGGAACCAATGGTTGTAGTAGGGAATAGCGGTAAATTCAATACTTTTTCTTGTGCTTCTTTACGAATTAAAAAACTATTTTTTCTTCTAGAATCTGTTTCGTTAATGGAATCAACACGTAGTTTTACATCGTTATGATGGATTAATGCTGAAGATTTTCTATTGGCAATAGCTTTTTTATTTTCTTCATAAGCATTTAAAATATTTTCATCACTAGTGTTTTCAGATAACTCTTTTAATAAGCTTACTTCGGTAAGTTTTTGTTTAGCAAAAGAAAGCCATTGTTTAATGTCAGTGTCAAGAGAGATCTCTAAATCTAAATCACAAGGAGAATGCAACAAAGAACAAGAAGAAGCAATAAAGGTTTTTTCAGAACCTAACTTATCAGTGACTTTTTTTATTAGCTGTAATGACTTTTCAAAGTCATTTTTCCAAATGTTTCTTCCATCTACAACACCTAACGATAAGATTCTATTTTTAGGAAGAGTGTTCAATACATCATCTAGCTGTTCTTCGCAACGAACTAAGTCGATATGCAATGCGTCTATAAGAAGTGTATTAGCTAAAGAAAGATTATCTTTTAAACCTTCAAAATAAGTAGTAACTATAAACTTTAGTTTAGGAAACTTTTTTCTAATCTCATTATAGATAAATTGATAGGTTTCTTTGGCTTTTTCACTCAAATCTAATGCTAAAAAAGGTTCGTCAAACTGAATCCATTCTGCACCTTGTGTTTGAAGTTCTTGGAGAATTTCAATATACACAGGGAGTAGTTTTGGGGCTAAATCTAATTTATCAAAACCTTCTTCTTTTTCTTTACCTAAAAGAAGGTAGCTAACCAAACCAATAATTACAGGCTTAGCATTAATCCCTGCTTGTTTAGCTCCGACAAACTCATTAACAATTTTGTTAGAAAATAGTTTGAATTCCTGATTTTTATAAAATTCAGGAACGATATAATGGTAATTGGTGTCAAACCATTTAGTCATTTCCATAGCAGTGATATCAAGATCATCTTTTTGATATCCTCTTGCCATAGCAAAGTAAAGGTCAAGTTCAGAATTTGAAGTTTTTAACATTACTTCATTGTAACGTTTAGGAATAGCTCCAACAGTAAGCGTCATGTCTAACACCTGATCATAATAAGAAAAATCATTACAAGGAATAAGGTCTATGCCTGCTTCTTGTTGTGTTTTCCAATTTTGTTGACAGATATTTCTTCCTGTTTCAAGAAGTTCCTGTAAACTAGTTTTGCCTGACCAATATTGCTCGCAGGCTTTTTTGAGTTCTCTGTTGCTACCAATACGCGGATAGCCAAGAATGTGCGTTTGCATTTTCTTTTAAACTTTTATAATTAAACATTAATTTTAAAAGCTCTTTTAGATGCTTCGAAATGCTAAAAACGATAAGATGTTTGAGGAAAAATAATGACATACCAAAAAAGCACAGCATTTCATAAAGAAAGTGTGCGTTAAAAATATATCATCGGTATGACCCAAAAGCTTCAAATCGCGAAAGCATTGTCAATATCCGAATAGGCAGGTCTCCTGACTTATAACAGCTTTTATCATCCTTCCCGCTTTTGGCAGTGGATATACTAGGATAAAAACTTTTGGTGTGTTACTTACAGTTGCGCGACAGTTCGTGATTTGCACACGATTCCCTATTAATCTACAGTTAAGTAAAACCTTTTCGGTTGATGAAGTATGTAAAGAACTTATCGGGGTAAATGTATGTATTATTTTTTTAGAACTGGTAATAAAAAAAAGCACCAATAAATTGATGCTTATATTTGAAAAAGAAAATTTATAATTAATGTTTATTTTTTCCAGTTTTTAAGTTGATCCAAGTATAGATAGCTTTCAACAAATTTTCTATGTTCAGTATTTGTCATAATTTCGAGAAGTTCTAACGCTGAAATATAACTTGCTAAATTTCCGTTTGAAGATAAAAACTTACCGTCTTTAACAAAAGTCACCAAGCTGTCGTTTTGCACTTTTAAATTTGGGTAGTCTTTTTGTAGTTGCTCACCGCCGCCAATCCATGTTACAATTTTATGACCATCTGCTATACCAGATTTACCAATTAAATTAGCTCCAGCACAATTACTAACAGTGTATTGGGTTTCTTGATTTTTTGTTTTTATAAAATCTACAACTTTATTATTATGTACTTGTGCATACATGTCGTAAGCACTTGGTACAAACAAAGCCGTTAGTTTAGGACAGTTTTCAAAAGTATAGTCAGGAACAAAATGCATTCCTTCTTCAGTAGTAATGGGTTTAGCTGTTTCAGCAATAGCTACTACATTAAAAAGTTGTTTGCCATCTTTATCTGCTTTTCCAAATACATCTGACGTTGCTATAACTTCTCCTTGTAAAACCCCATTAAACATTAAAAGTCCAATAGTTGGTAAATTAGGATTAAATGGTTTTAGGTGTTTAGTTAGTGTGTCAGATGGAGATACAACTTGTTCAACTTCTTCTGTTTTTTTATTGGTTTTCGATTTTTCTGAATTACAACCAACAGTAATAATTGTAAAAAGTAGTATTACTACAATGCTTAAATTTTTCATGCGTATTTTATTTAGTATCTCTTTGAGTAGGTTTAATAATCATTCTAAAATATTGGTCTTTGTATATGTAATAGCCTAACCAGTTGTATAGAGTTCTTACTTTGTTTTTGAAGTTTACAAGCCCCATAATATGTACAAAAATCCAAATTAACCATGCAACAAAACCTTTTAATGATTGTTTTTGTCCTGGGAAATCTAATACAGCCTTATTTCTTCCAATAATAGCTAATGAACCTTTATCATTATATTGAAAAGTTTTCCAGTTTGTATCTTTTCTAGAAAGGTTTTTAGCTAAGTTTCTAGCTTGTTGTAATGCAGGTTGTGCTAATTGAGGATGTCCTTTAGGATAGCTTTCATCTCCTAAAATCAAAGCACAGTCACCTAAAGCATAAATATTATCATATGAATGTACTAGATTGAACTGATTTGTTTTTAACCTTCTACCAGCACCAAAGCTTTCTTTTGAAAAACCATCAAATGTTTTAGCAGATACACCGGCAGCCCATATAAGGTTTTTAGTATGTATTTCTTCTCCGTTTGATAAATATACAGTTTCACCATCAAAATCATTAACCATGGTGTTCATCGTTAATGTTACTCCGAGTTCACTTAACTTTTTAGAGGTATATTTTTGTGCTCTTTTAGACATTGGAGCTAATACAGAGCTTTGACCATCAATAAGATGAATTTCTCCAAAATCATTTTTATCTAACTCTGGATAATCTTTTATGATAATTGAAGTTTTAATTTCAGATAAAATACCAGAAAGTTCAACCCCAGTAGGACCAGCACCAGCGATAACAAAAGTTAAACACTTCTTTCTTTCTTCAGGATTGTGAATTCTAGTAGCACGGTCAAATCGAGTTAAAATAACATTTCTAAGTGACAAGGCGTCACTAATAGTTTTCATTGGTAAACTGTACTTTTCAATGTTTTTGTTTCCGAAAAAATTACTTTCTGTACCAGTAGCCATTACTAAGATATCATATGCTATTTCTCCATTACTTACCACTATTTTATTTTCTTCTGGAACAACTTTTTCAAGAGTACCCAGACGGAAACGAGCATTTTTAAATTTTCTTAAAATTTTTCTGAATGGATAACTAATTGCAGAAGGTTCCATAAAACCTGTGGATACTTGGTAGATTAAAGGAGGAAAGAAATTATAGTTATTACTATCTACTAAAATAATTTGATAATTTTCAGAATTTCCTAACCCTTTTATAAGTTCTAACCCAGCAAAACCGCCGCCAACAACGACAATTTTTTTCATGTTTTTCATAATGCTATTATGCCCTTAAATTAATATAAATGCAAAGGTAGTTAAGTATGTTTTAGTAAAAAATAAACTAACTTAAGAATAACTATTTTCTTTTAATTTCACTTAAATATTCAGGAGTTAATCCTAAAAAACTAGCTAATAAATATTGAGGTACTCGTTGTACAAAATCAGGGAAGTCTTTTCTAAATCTAAAAAAGATATCTTCTTTAGAGTAACTGTTAATGTATTTTAAACGCATTAAAGCAGCTCCGTATGCGGTTTCATATATACTTCTAAAATATTTTTCTAATAAGGGAAACTTATTTAATAACTCGTTATATTTTGAAAAGGAGATTGACAAAATTTCAGAGTTTTCAACTGTTTCTATGGTAAAGTTAGCATGTTTTTGGTTCTGAAAAGCTAAAAAGTCAGTTAACCACCAATTTTCTAGAGCAAACTGTGTAGTTTTTTTGTAGCCCAAACTATCAATAAAATATAAATGTAAGCAACCTTTGGTAACAAAAAATAGTTTATTACAACGTTTATTTGTGAGTAATAAAATTTCTTTTTTTTTATAGGATTGACAATCAAAAAAAGAAAGTATTTCCGTTAATTTTTCTTCAGAAAGATTTGTGTAATTTTTAATATGATTTTTTAAAATGCTTTTACCCATATCTTAGTTTAGTATTTAAAGGTAAAAATACCAACTTTATAGAGATTCCTTTTATTTTTAAAAGAAAAAGGCACCAAATAAATTGATGCCTTGTGTTCGTTTTGGAAGACTTTATCCTTTTATACTCTCAGGGTTATAGCCTAAATACGGAACTTCTTTTTCAACAAAAGTAATTCCGTAATCTTCTAATTCTTTTAAAATTGGTTCGTACACCTCTTTGTTAATCGGTAATTGAACTCCAGGAGTTGTGATGTCACCGTTTAAAATACGTACCGTAGCCATAGCTACAGGTAAGCCAACAGTTTTTGCCATAGCAGTATAGGTTTGATCATCACCTTTAATAACCATGCTACTTTCTATTTGATGATTTTCCTCCTTGTATTGATACCCAAAAATATGATGCATTACAATCATATCTTTATCCTCAGCTTCAAGAGTCCAAGAATCCATCAATATTTTTTGTAAAATTTCAGCAGGGGTAGCGTTTTTCAAGCCTACTTTTTTGTTCGGATTGAAGATGTCTAACTCTACAAATTTATCCCACATTAAATCATCTTGATCAATCTTTGCATACGAACGGAATTTTAATTCAACAGAATCTGAAGGAGAATAGGCTAAGAAAAGATTTGTAAAATCACGATAGCTCATGTTTTCAGAATCTTCAATAGTGTATGTATCATCAGTCATTCCTAACTGGACAAAAACATTCCAAGCACGAGAAAAACCAACTTTACGAATAGTTCCACGATACATGGTTTTAATATCTTCTAAACCATAAATACTTCTATACTTTAAAGAATCACGGTTTGCATACGCTTCAAATCTTCCACTGCCATTAATAGTTAAAAATTCAGTTCTTCTAAATAATTTTTGATATGGAATATACTTATAGGTTCCTTCTTGAATAAACATTGAAGCTCCACCTTGACCAGCTAATACTACATTTCTTGGGTTCCAAGTAAATTTATAATTCCATAAGTTGGTATCGCTTTCAGGAGCTACTAATCCACCACAAAAAGATTCAAATAATAGCATTTTTCCTCCTTGTTCTTTTATACGATCAATAACTTGCATAGCACTCATGTGGTCAATTCCTGGATCCAGACCAATTTCGTTCATAAATACTAAACCTTTAGCTTTAGCTTCTTCATCTAAAGCTTTCATTTCATCAGAAATATAAGACGCAGTAACCATGTGTTTTCCATAAGTAATACAATCTTTAGCTACTTCAATATGAAAACGAGCAGGTAACATTGAAATAACAATGTCAGCTTTTTGAATTGCATTTGAGCGCTCTTCAGCATTAAAAACATCTAGCTGTATTGCTGTAGCACTTGAATGATTGTGAATTTTAGATTGAGCGCTTTCTAACGAAACATCACCAATAGTTATATGTAGGTTTTCTTGTGAAGATTTATCCAATAAATATTTTATAAGTGAAGAGCTCGATCTACCAGCACCAATAATCAATATGTTTCTCATTTATAATTATTTTTGTTGTGTATAAAATTTGAGGCGACAATATCGCTAAAAAAGTTTAAATTTAAACAAAAATTAAAATAATGTATAAAAATTTAACAATAGCTGCAGTCTTGGGAATGATTGCTGTGATTTTAGGTGCCTTCGGAGCTCATGCTTTAAAAACAAAATTAACACTAGAAGCCCTCGAGAGTTTTGAAACTGCTGTACGTTATCAGTTTTTTCATGTGTTTTTATTACTTTTTGTAAATATGTTTACTGAGCTTACTAACAAAGAAAAAAACAGAATTAGTTATTTTTTAATAGCTGGGATTTTATTGTTTTCTGGGTCTATATATTTAATTTACTTAGCGAATGTTCCTGCAAAAGCAATTTGGTTTGTAACGCCGTTAGGAGGAGTGTTATTAATCGTTGGTTGGAGCCTTTTAGCATATAGCTTTTTTAAAAAAGTTATTAAAGGTTAAAGTTGATAAAATCATTTAATGATATAGCTGTTTAATCAAAAAGAACTATTTTTGTCCAAAATTAAACACAACTAAAATCTTTTAAGATGACAAATCTTGATACGAAAACGATATCGTTAGATAACTTAGGCATAAAAGACGCTACGGTTCGTTATCAATTAACTTCAGACGAGTTACACGACATCACTATTGAAAAAGAACAAGGAGTAGAAACCAGTTTTGGAGCATTAGCTGTTAAAACAGGTGAGTTCACAGGACGTTCTCCAATGGATCGTTTTATTGTTAAAGACGATATAACTAAAGACCAAGTTTGGTGGGGAGATATTAATATTCCTTTCGATTCAGAAAAATTTGACAAGCTATACGATAAAGTAACTAATTATTTATCTAACAAAGAAGTATTTGTACGTGATAGTTATGCATGTGCAGACGAAGATTATAAATTAAATATTCGTGTTGTAAATGAATACCCTTGGAGTAACATGTTTGCGCACAATATGTTTTTACGTCCTACCGCAGAGGAGTTAAAAAACTTTTCTCCAGAGTGGACAGTAGTAAACGCTCCAGGTTTTATGGCAGATCCTGAAGTGGATGGAACACGCCAACATAACTTTGCTATTTTAAACTTTACTAGAAAAGTAGCGTTAATTGGTGGTACAGGATACACAGGGGAAATTAAAAAAGGAATTTTCTCTGCATTAAACTTTATTTTACCTGTATTCAAAAACACGTTACCAATGCATTGTTCTGCAAACGTTGGTAAAGATGGTGATACAGCTATTTTCTTTGGATTATCAGGAACAGGTAAAACTACATTATCTACCGATCCAAACCGTAGTTTAATTGGTGATGACGAGCATGGTTGGACTGCTGAAAACACAATCTTTAACTTTGAAGGAGGATGTTATGCAAAAGTAATTGACTTATCTCAAGAGAAAGAGCCAGAAATTTACGGAGCAATTAAAAGAGGAGCGATCCTTGAAAACATTGTGATGGATGATAAAGGAAATGTAGATTTTCATGATACATCAATTACACAAAATACTCGTGTAAGTTATCCTATTTATCACATTGAAAATATTCAAAAACCATCTAAAGGTGCAAACCCAAAGAATATTTTCTTCTTAACAGCAGATGCTTTTGGAGTACTGCCTCCAATCTCTAAATTAACACCAGGGCAGGCAGCATATCACTTTATTTCTGGGTACACAGCAAAAGTAGCAGGTACAGAGGCTGGAATTAACGAACCATTACCAAGTTTCTCAGCTTGTTTTGGAGCTCCATTTATGCCATTACACCCAACGCGTTACGCTGAAATGTTAAGTAAGAAAATGCAAGAAGCAGGTGTAAACGTTTGGTTAATTAATACTGGATGGACAGGTGGTGCTTACGGTACTGGTAGCAGAATGAAATTAAAGTATACTCGTGCTATGATTACAGAAGCTTTAGAAGGTAATTTAGAAAATGTTGAATTTGTACAACACCCAATTTTTGGATTATCAATGCCAACTACTTGTGAAAATGTTCCTGATGAAGTATTAAATCCAAAGCAAACATGGGCAGACAAAGATGCTTATGATGCAAAAGCTATGGAATTAGCGAATTCATTTAGAAAGAACTTTGCTCAGTTTGAAGAAATGGCAAGCGAGGAAATTATTAAAGGAGGACCAATAGCGTAACCTTAAAAAAAATATACTTATCAAAAAAGCATCCGTTACGGGTGCTTTTTTTGTGAAAAATACTCAGTACTTTAGCAATAAATAAATTTTAGCATGATTGTACAGGGAAATATAGTCGATATTCAAAACAAACGAATATTTAAAGGAGAAGTTGAGGTTAAAGAAGGAAAGATTACACAAATTAGAGCAGTAGAACATACTGTAGAAAACTATATTTTACCTGGATTTGTAGACGCACATATTCATATTGAAAGTTCAATGTTAGTGCCTTCAGAATTTGCTAAAATAGCCGTAACACACGGTACGGTAGCAACGGTGTCTGATCCGCATGAAATAGCCAATGTGCTAGGGGTAAAAGGGGTTGATTTTATGATTGAAAACGGAAAGAAAGTCCCGTTGAAATTCAATTTTGGAGCACCATCATGCGTGCCAGCGACTTCTTTTGAAAGTGCAGGAGCAGTAATTGATTCAGAAGACATAAAAAAAATGATGGAGAATCCTGATATCAAATATTTAGCAGAAATGATGAATTATCCGGGGGTTATTTATCAAGATGAAGAAGTGTTGCAAAAAATAGCTTGGGCAAAACATTACAACAAACCTGTAGATGGTCATGCACCTGGACTACGTGGAGAAGATTTAGATAAATACATAGCGGCAGGAATTTATACCGACCACGAATGCTTTACCTATGAAGAAGGATTGGAGAAGTTAGAAAAAGGGATGAAAGTCATTATCCGTGAAGGAAGTGCTGCAAAAAACTTTGAAGCATTAATTGATTTACTACCTGAGCATTATGAGAACATGATGTTCTGTTCCGATGATAAACATCCCGATGATTTGTTATTAGGACATATTAACCAATTATGTGAGCGCGCAGTAGCGAAAGAAATAGATGTTTTTAAAGTATTGCAAGCAGCCTGTATAAACCCAGTAGAGCATTACAATTTGGATGTTGGGATTTTAAACGAAGGAGATGATGCTGATTTTATTGTGGTGAAAGATTTACAAAAGTTTGAAGTACTACAAACGTATATTAATGGTGAATTAGTAGCTGAGAAAGGAAAATCATTTGTAGAGCATGTAGATTTTGAAGTGTTGAATAATTTTGACACTGATGCAAAAAACGTTTCCGATTTTGAATTCCATTCAGCATCTGAAAAGATTCGAGTGATAGAAGCTCTAGATGGAGAATTAGTGACGAATGAAATTGAAGCAGATTCGTTGATAAAAGATGGAAATTTAGTTTCAGATGTAGCAAACGATGTGCTAAAAATGACGGTAGTAAATCGTTATCAAAATGCGGAGCCTTCGATTGCGTTTATCAAAAACTTCGGATTAAAAGAAGGAGCAATAGCAAGTTCTGTAGGGCATGATTCTCATAATATTATCGCTGTCGGTGTATCGGATGAATTGATTTGTAAGGCAGTAAATTTATTGATTGAAAATAAAGGAGGGGTTTGTGCTGTAACATCTTCTGAAGAAAAAGTTGTTCCGCTTCCTGTGGCAGGAATCATGTCAGATAAACCAGCTGTTGAAATAGGAAAAGCCTATGCAGAATTGGATGCGATGGCAAAACAACTAGGTAGCAAATTACGAGCTCCGTACATGACCTTATCTTTTATGGCGTTGTTGGTAATTCCATCCTTAAAACTATCAGACAAAGGCTTGTTTGATGGGAACACATTTAAATTTACTTCTTTAGAAGTTAAATAAACGAGAGTTTGAAGACAGAAAAAATTATATTAGGGATTGACCCAGGAACTTCCATTATGGGATTTGGAATTATAAAGGTAGTAGGTAAAAAGATGGAATTTGTTCAAATGAACGAATTGCTCTTAAAAAAATATGACGATCATTATTTAAAACTCAAAATTATTTTTGAACGTACCATTGAATTGATTGACACTTATCATCCAGATGAAATAGCGTTGGAAGCTCCTTTTTATGGGAAGAATGTACAATCCATGTTGAAATTAGGGCGTGCACAAGGAGTAGCCATGGCAGCAGGATTGTCAAGACAAATACCAGTAACCGAGTATGCGCCCAAGAAAATAAAAATGGCCATTACAGGAAAAGGAACTTCAAGTAAAGAACAGGTAGCCTTAATGTTAAAATCGTTATTGAATTTAAAAGTGCTACCTAAAAACTTAGATGCAACGGATGGTTTAGCAGCTGCGGTATGTCATTTTTATAATTCAGGGACTAAAGTAGGAGGTAAGAACTATACAGGTTGGGCTGCGTTTGTAAAACAGAATGAAAGTAGAGTAAAGAAAAGCTAATTAATTGTATAAGAAAAATGAGTTTTATTAAATTCTCCCCGATAAAGAGTAAAGATGAAGACCTTTTCAATTTTAGTCATTATGCTAAAAAAGTTCAAAGAATACTGCAGAATAATTCTAATAATGTAGAACCTCTTACGGTAGGGGTTTATGGAAAATGGGGAGAAGGAAAGACTTCTTTTTTAAATCTTTTAGAGAAACAAATTGATGTATGGAAAGAAAAGAAAGAAAATCAGAAAGGGATTTTAACATATCATTTTAACCCTTGGAGATATGGTTCAGAAGATGAAATGCTATTTGATTTTTTTGACGGGCTTTCTAAATTAATGTTTTTAAAAAAGGAAAGTGTACTTCAGAAAATAGGGAAACAGTTAGTTAAATATAGTAGATATGCAAAAGCAATTAAGTTTTCTGCTTCAGTAGGTTTCAATTCTAGCAATAAAATTGGATCTACATTTGAAGTTAGCGAAATAATGAAGGCTATGGGAGAAGATTTTATTGAGAAAGAAATAACCTTAGTAAGCCTAATTAAAGAGATTAATGAGAAATTAAACGAATCGAATTATAAAATAATCGTTTTTATTGATGATATTGATAGGTTAGATAAAGATGAAATATATACTATTTTAAAGTTGATAAAATTAAATGCTAGTTTTAATAACTTTATTTACGTAGTTGCTTTAGATGAAGGGTATGTTTCAAAAGCTATAAGAAAGAGATATGGAGATAATATTGAAGATGGAAAATTATTTCTAGAAAAAATAATTAATATACCTGTACACTTACCCAAAATAGAAAAGCAAGATTACAAACATTTTTTTAATATAAAGTTAAAAGAAGTTGTAGATAATTTAAACCTTTTTGAACGGGAAGAAGAGATTAGTGAAATAAGACAAGAATTTAAACATTACTACTTTAAGAATGCACGAGAGATTATAAAAGTGTTAAATAGTTTTTTTATAAGTGTTTTTGCTATAGGAGAAGAAGTCAATTTAAGAGATTTGTTTTGGGTGGATTATTTAAAGATAGTAGACGCTGAAGTTTATAACCATATTAAGGAATATATACATTACAATATAAACAAAAGATTAATTGTTAAAGCTAATTTATTTGGAGGGATAGGGGCTTTAAATACTGATTATAAGGTGCTCAGAAAAGAATCAAGTGAAATTGTTGGTTTTTTATTTCCTGATAGGTATAATGATGTATTAAAGCAAAAATTAGAGGAGGATGAAGGGTATGTAAAATTAGTACAAAAGGAATCAAGAATAAACTCTAGAGAGCATTTTGAGAAGTATTTTTCGTATCATACCATCAGAAAAATTTCTAATGTAGAAAGGAAAAAAATAATTCAAAATATAAGAGATAAAGATGTAGGAAGGTTAAAGGAAAATTTTGTTTATGTGAGAGATAATAGAGGTATAGAGGTCTATCATTTCTACGGTTTAGTAGAAGATTTAATTAACGAACAAGAAATTGATTATATTTTCTTCTATGATTTTTTACTTACAAATTTGGAGTTATTACCTGAAAAAGAAATCGATGTTTTTGGGTTATCTTATCAATTAAGAATAATTGAATTAATAGCTTCTATATTGGATAAGAAAGAAGATGAAATTAATATTGTTAGTTTAGCTGAAAAGCTAAACGTTTCTGATTTATGTTATTTTACTAGGAAAATAAAGATAAAAAGTAAAGTTAGGGAAGATTTAAACAAATCAATAGGTAAAAAAGCAGAAGAAGAGTTTATAGGAAAAAATATACCCTTTTTCTATGAGGTTGAAAATCATACAAACAAAATGGTGATGTTTTATTGGAAAATGCATGATAATAAGTCTTTCATGAATTACATAGAGCATAATATTGATACAATGGAGAGTGTTAAAAAGTTGATTAGAAACTTCCCAGCTTTTTGGAATAATGAGTATCATGGGAACTTGGAAGAGCAAAACTATCAATACATGAAAGAACTTGTTGATGTTGAAAAACTTTATGATAGAATAAAAAGCCTAGAACCTGATTTACTAAAAATAGACAACCTCATAGATCTTTTCGTTGACGAAACTGTATCAGAAGATAAAAATTTACAGCAGTTCATTTATTGGTATCAAAAAGAAAACGATTTACTAAATTAATTTGGCAGGAATTTATCTACATATCCCTTTTTGTAAGCAAGCATGTTATTATTGCGATTTTCACTTTTCTACTTTATTAAAAAAGAAAGAGGAGTTAGTTTATTGCTTGGTGAAAGAGCTAGAATTACGAAAGGAAGAGTTACAAAATGAAGAAATAGAAACCATCTATTTTGGAGGAGGAACACCGAGTTTGTTGTCGGTTGAAGAATTAAGGTTGTTGATAGATACTATTTATCAGAACTATACAGTAGTATCAAATCTAGAAATTACCTTAGAAGCAAATCCAGATGATTTATCAGAAGAAAAAATAATTGAATTATCTAAAACCCCTGTTAATCGCTTAAGCATAGGAATACAATCTTTTTTTGAAGAAGATTTACAATTGATGAATCGAGCTCATAATTCACAAGAAGCAAAAAACTGCTTGTCTGTCGCGACACGCTACTTTGATAATATTACTATTGATTTGATTTACGGAGTTCCGAATATGTGTAATGAACGTTGGAGAGAAAATCTGCAAACTGCTTTTGAGTTTGGAATCAATCATATTTCATCGTATGCGCTAACAGTAGAGCCCAAAACAGTGTTAGATTCGTTTATAAAACAAGGAAAGTATCCTGATGTAGACGAAGCTGTAGCTAAAGAACATTTTGATATTCTGGTAGTAGAAACCGCTAAAAATGGATTTGTTCACTACGAAATTTCCAACTTTGGAAAACCTAATTATTTTTCAAAACACAATACAAGTTACTGGCTAGGGAAAAAATATATAGGCATTGGTCCATCAGCACACTCGTTTAATAAAACACACCGTAGTTGGAATGTAGCTAACAATGCAAAATATATAAAAGCAATTCAAGAAGGAAAACTCCCTTTAGAAGAAGAAAAACTCACTAAGAAAGATCAGTTTAATGAATATTTAATGACAGGATTAAGAACCATTTGGGGAGTGTCGTTAGAGAAAATTGAGGAGGATTTCGGGGAAGAGTTTAGAAAAAACCTCCTTAAAAATGCTAAGAAATTTATCCAGCAAGGGCTACTAGTCATTACAAATGAAGTTTTGAAGACTACAGAAAAAGGAAAGTTCTTAGCAGATGGATTGGCTTCCGAATTATTTATTATTTAAGTATATTTGAGTATGATTGCAACAATTGAATACAACTCAAGAAAATACAAAATAGATTTATCAAAACCACTAGACATTTCAATAGCAATTGATACCTCAAAAGAAAATATAAATGCATGGTATCTTGATGATCCTAAAATTTTTCCTGTTTCAGATGGGAATTGGATTGGAAGTGTACAACAAGGAGCTGATGTAAATTTTAATAACATACAGTTTAATCCGCACTCACATATTACACATACTGAATGTGTGGGGCATATAACAGAAGAAGTTTATTCAGTAAACAAAGAACTATCAAAATTTTTCTTCTTAGCAGAAGTAGTGACTATTGCTCCTGAGCAGTTAAAAAATAAGGACTTTGTAATTTCAAAAAAACAATTACAAAATGTTTTAGGAAACAAAAAGCGTGATGCAATTGTAATCAGAACCTTACCAAACCTTTCAGACAAAAAATCGATGCGTTATTCAAACACAAATCCAACCTATTTGTTAGAAGAAGGTGCTATATACTTAAAAGAAAAAGGAATAGAACATTTACTAATTGATTTACCATCGGTAGACAAAGAAAAAGACGAAGGAAAATTGTTAGCACATAATGCTTTTTGGGATACACAAGGAGAAATTAGAATGCAGGCAACAATAACAGAATTTATATATGTACCTAATAAAATAGAGGATGGAACTTACTTTTTGAACCTTATGATAGCACCATTTGAAAATGATGCTACTCCAAGTAAGCCAATTCTTTATAAATTGTGTTAATTGTTATGATAAAAACAAACTACTGAAAAGTTTTAGATAAGCATGCTTTTCTGAATATTTAAAATAGAATAGTTTATTGATGTTACTTAGTAAATGTTTCTTTTTAGGGATCTCTATCTGTTCGGCGAGATTTACTTTATGTTTCACTTACACTTCAAAGATAATGTAGATATTAAAGTGAAAATAAAAAATAAGATTAAAAGAGTGTTACTGTAGACGAATGGTTAAAAGTAAACTTTTAAGCGTGTAAAAACTATTAAAAAAAATAAAAAATAAAATTTTTGTAGAAACAATTTGTTTTTTTATAAATTTACAGCCGTAGAATTAAAGTAATGACAATTTTTAATACATATAAGCAATGTAAATCGACTGTGGTAAGACACAAAGACGATCGGGCAATGTATGTATTATAATTATGTTTACATAAAATATAACGATAATAAAAAGTCCGACTTCATAGTCGGACTTTTTATTTTTATATCAACATCAACACTAAAACCAAACCACATGAAAAAACTCTATTTTAATTATTTAGATACCTTTAAAGGTTTATCAATCGAAGTATGGTGGCTCGCTTTAATAACTCTAATAAACAGGGCAGGTACAATGGTAATTCCGTTTATGTCTTTGTATTTAAGAGAAAGTTTACAGTTTACTTTAAAAGATGTAGGTTGGATTATGACTTGCTTTGGATTAGGTTCTGTTGTAGGCTCTTGGTTGGGAGGAAAATTAGCAGATAAAATAGGTTTTTACAAGGTAATGAAAACCAGTTTGTTTTTAACAGGATTACTCTTTGTATCCTTACAATTTGTAGAAACTTTCTGGGGGTTTTGTATTGGTATCTTTTTGGTGATGCTAGTAGCAGATACTTTTAGACCCGCTATGTTTGTAGCCTTAAATACTTATAGTAAACCAGAAAATAAAACACGTTCAATAACCTTAATCCGTCTGGCAATTAACTTGGGTTTTTCTGCAGGTCCAGCAGTTGGAGGATTAATAATTACCTCAATGGGGTATAGCGGGCTGTTTTGGGTAGATGGAGTTACTTGTGTTTTAGCAACTTTATTATTGATAAATGTATTACATCCTAAAAAAGCAAGAGTGTTAGATGAAGTAAAGGTAGAAAATCCAAAGTCGATTTTTTCAGATAAGGCTTTTTGGATATTTTTTGTAGGAATGTTTGTGTTCGGGTTTATTTTTTTACAATATTTCTCTACCATGCCATTATATTATAAAGATATACATCATTTAACAGAGTTAGAAATAGGACTGTTAATGGGCATGAACGGTTTTTTCATTTTCCTATTAGAAATGCCGCTGATTACTTGGTTAGAAAAAAGTAAGTATACTAAAGAATTCTTAATGTTTTTTGGCTTATCACTTACAGGATTAAGTTTTGTAGTAATCAATTTAACAGGTTGGGCTGGAATTTTAATTGTAGGAATGTTGTTAATGACTATTGGAGAAATGATAGCTTTCCCTTTTTCAAACGCCTTTGTAATGGAACGAGCCAAAAAAGGAAATCAAGGAGAATATATGGCGTATTATAGTATTGCATTTTCTATGTCGCATATTTTCGGACACAATTCTGGAATGCAATTAATTGATAATATTGGATTTGATAATACATGGAATTTTATGATTGTATTATCGGGAATAGGAGTATTATTTTTATTAATGTTAATACGAATTGTAAAAAGAGAGAAAGTAATCGCATGGACTTAAATCAAGTAACAATTCCGTCTATAGATGTAAATGAATCTGTAATATTTTATAAAAAACTAGGCTTGCTTCTCATTGTAGATGCAAGCCCTAGATATGTCCGATTTGAAGTGCCAGATGGTAATACAACTTTCTCAATTCATCAAGTAGAGAAGCTGCCTAAAGGAGAGGGTGTTACATTGTATTTTGAAGATGAAAATTTAGATGAATTAGTAGAGAAACTACAAGAAAAGGGAGTTCAATTCACCCAATTACCCAAAGATCAAACATGGTTATGGAGAGAAGCCCATTTGTTAGATCCAGATGGTAATAAATTAATTCTGTTTAAAGCAGGAGAACACAGAAAAAATCCGCCTTGGCGAATCGATTAAGAAATAGAAGTTTTTATCTTTGAATGTTTAATAAGAAAGCAGAAAATATGAATATACAAGACGCACAAAAACAGGTAGATGATTGGATTAAAAATCACGGAGTACGTTACTTTAATGAGTTAACAAATATGGCGCAACTAACAGAAGAAGTTGGAGAGGTTGCTCGAATTATTGCGCGTCGTTATGGAGAGCAAAGTGAAAAAGAAAGTGATAAAAACAAAGATTTAGGAGAAGAATTGGCCGATGTAATGTTTGTAGTGTTGTGTTTAGCAAATCAAACAGGCGTAAATTTGCAAGAAGCCTTTGATAAGAAGTTGGATATTAAAACTAAAAGAGATCACGATCGTCATCACAATAACAAAAAACTACAATAAATGAGTCTCATTAATAATATACAAAAAGGAAGTTTTTGGATTAATGTTTTAAAAGTAGGAACTCCTTTTTTAATAATCGTAGCGGTATTTTCTTTATTATTTAAAACAGGAGGGGCTATTTTTTCAGGAGACTTTGAAACTGTGTACAATGTACATTTCGCAAATAAACAGTGGATTCGTTTTTGGTTGAGCAAAATAGTAATCGCACTTATTTATAGTGTATACATTGTAAATAAAAAAACGAAATAGTTTTTTATGGATTTAAGATTAAAAACTGAAGAATTTAATTCAGGTACTCACATAACCATTTCAGGTTCAAAAAGTGAATCGAATAGATTGTTGATTTTACAGCAATTATATTCAGGTTTACGGATAGAAAATTTATCAGATTCTGACGATACACACCATTTACAAGGAGCGTTAACCTCTGATGATATAGTTGCAGATATTGGACATGCAGGAACTGCGATGCGCTTTTTAACTGCTTTTTTTGCAACACAAGAAGGCGTTACAAAAATATTGCAAGGATCAGACCGCATGCATAATCGACCGATTGAAATTTTGGTTAATGCGCTCCGTGATTTAGGAGCAACTATAGAGTACGTTGAAAAAGAAGGATACCCGCCACTTAAAATATCAGGGAAAAAACTAGCAAAGGATAAGGTTTCGATTAATGGAAATGTAAGTAGTCAATATATTTCAGCATTAATGTTAATTGCTCCAGGTTTACAAAACGGATTAGAGATTGAGTTAATAGGTGAAATAACGTCTGTCCCATACATCAATATGACCTTACAGCTATTACATCAATTGAAGGTTGAAGCTGAGTTTAAAGGACAGGTTATTAAAATAAAACCTAAATTAACTTTAGAGAAACAAACAGTTGTAGTTGAGTCTGATTGGAGTTCAGCGTCTTATTTTTATTCGATTATAGCGTTGAGTAAAGTAGGTTCCTTTGTGAAATTATCAGCGTATAAAAAAGATAGTTTGCAAGGAGATAGTTGCTTGGAAAAAATTTATAAACAATTTGGAGTAACGACTACTTTTAAAGACAACTCAATTCTTTTAACCAAAGAAAAAGAACATAGTTCAGCTGTATTGAAAGAAAATTTAAAAAATGCACCAGATATAGCCCAAACTATTGCAGTTACATGTTTCGGATTAGGTGTTGCTTGTGATTTAACAGGGCTACATACCTTAAAAATTAAAGAGACTGATCGTTTAGAAGCATTACGTGAAGAGTTAACAAAATTAGGAGCAGATATTTCTGTTACTAATGAAAGTTTACACTTAAAATCATCTATAAAAATTAAAGAGAATATTCAAATAGCCACTTATAATGATCACCGTATGGCAATGGCATTTGCTCCGTTAGCATTAAAAGTTTCCATAGAAATTTTAGAAGCAGAAGTAGTAACTAAATCGTATAGAAGTTTTTGGAAAGATATGCTGAGTGTAGGAATTCAGAATGTTACCATAAAATAATAGGGCAATAGCTTGACAACCCCTATGTTGAAATTGTATATTTGCCACCGTTAAGAAAATTTTACAAATGAAATTATCAAATTTTAATTTTGAATTGCCAAAAGAATTATTGGCAGAATATCCTTCAGAGCATAGAGATGAAGCACGATTAATGGTATTGCACCGTGACACACAAAAAATCGAGCATAAACTATTTAAAGATTTAATCGATTATTTTGATGAAGGAGATGTAATGATGTTGAACAATACGAAAGTTTTTCCAGCTCGTATGTACGGGAACAAGGAAAAAACAGGAGCCCGTATTGAAGTATTTTTATTACGTGAATTAAATGCTGAAAATCGTTTGTGGGATGTATTAGTAGATCCAGCAAGAAAAATAAGAATAGGTAATAAATTATTCTTTGGAGACGATGAAAGTTTAGTAGCTGAAGTTATTGACAATACTACTTCACGAGGTAGAACATTACGTTTCTTATTTGATGGACCTTACGATGAATTTAGAAAAAAATTAATTGAGTTAGGAGAAACTCCATTACCAAAATACATAAAACGTGAGGTAGAGCCAGAAGATGAAGATCGTTACCAAACTATTTTTGCTAAGCACGAAGGAGCAGTAGCAGCACCAACAGCAGGATTACACTTCTCTAAGCACTTAATGAAACGATTAGAAATTAAAGGAGTAGATTTTGCTGAAACAACATTGCATGTAGGTTTAGGTACATTTAATCCAGTTGAGGTTGAAGATTTATCTAAGCACAAAATGGATTCTGAGCAAATTATTATCCCACAAGCTAGTGCAGATATTGTAAATAATGCTATAGCCAACAAAAAAAGAGTATGTGCAATTGGAACTACTGTAATGAGAACTATAGAATCATCTGTTTCTTCAAGCAATCAATTAAACGCTTTTGAAGGATGGACGAATAAGTTTATTTTTCCTCCTTATGATTTTAGTATAGCTAACTCTATGGTAACGAATTTTCATACGCCTAAATCTACATTGTTAATGATGGTTTCTGCATTTGCAGGGCACGATTTTATTATGGAAGCATACCATGAAGCAATTAAAGAAAAATATAAATTTTACTCGTACGGAGATGCGATGTTAATTTTATAAAACAGTTTTTAAACCATTTACAAAACCTCACAAGTTACTTGTGAGGTTTTGTGTATTTTTGTACCTGATGATGATAGTAAAGAAAAAAGACATACGTGCATTAACCAAAGAACAACTCCGTGACTTTTTTGTTGAAAACGGAGATAAAGCCTTTCGAGGTAACCAAGTATATGAATGGTTATGGCATAAAGCAGCACATTCGTTTGATGATATGACAAGTTTATCTAAAGTAACAAGAAAAATGCTTGATGAGAACTTTGTAATCAATCATATTGAAGTTGATACAATGCAGCGTAGTAATGATGGTACTATAAAAAATGCAATTAAACTTCATGACGGATTAATTGTAGAGTCAGTTTTAATTCCTACAGAAAAACGTACTACAGCTTGTGTATCTAGTCAAGTAGGATGTAGTTTAGATTGTAAATTTTGTGCAACAGCTCGTTTAAAACGTATGCGTAATTTAAATGCGGATGAAATTTACGATCAAGTTGTAGCAATTGATAAACAAAGTAGGTTATACCATAATCATAAATTGTCAAATATTGTTTTTATGGGAATGGGAGAACCTTTAATGAATTACAATAACGTAATTAAAGCTATTGATAAAATAACTTCAGAAGAAGGCTTGGGAATGGCAGCTCGAAGAATTACCGTATCAACTTCTGGTGTGCCTAAAATGATTAAAAAAATGGCAGATGATGAAGTACGTTTTAATTTAGCAGTTTCATTACACTCCGCTATTGATGAGGTTCGAACATCTATTATGCCATTTAATGCTACTTTTCCATTAAAAGATCTAAGGGAATCTTTGGAGTATTGGTATGAAAAGACTAAACGAAAAATAACATATGAGTACGTTGTTTGGAATGGAATTAACGATCGAAAAGAAGATATTGATGCCTTGGTGCAATTCTGCAAATATGTTCCGTGTAAGGTTAATTTAATTGAGTACAATCCAATAGATGACGGAGAGTTTCAACAAGCATCAGATAGAGCTTTAAACAATTATATTTCTAATCTTGAAATGAACGATATTGTGGTAAATGTGCGTCGTTCTAGAGGAAAAGATATTGATGCTGCTTGTGGGCAATTAGCTAATAAATCTTAGTACTCTATAAATAGAAAAGCAATGAGAAAAGAAACTAGAATTAAACTTAAGTTAATAATAATTTTATAAAGTCTTAGTTTCTTTAAAAAAGTTAAAACGATAATATCCAGTATACCTAACAAAAATACAAAAGGGAGACCTAAAAAAATGTATGGTAAAATAACTGGATTACCTAAACAAGAGCGTTGATTACCGTCAGAAATGTAGCTTCCTAATAATATTAAACAGGTACAGATTATAAGAAAAACAATCGCTCTTCTCTTTAAGTGTTTCATATTTTGTTTTTAATCAAAAGTAAACATTTTTTATTCTTATTTTTGTTCACTATATGAAGCCAGTTGAGCAAATAAAACTTCCGATTGCTAAAGAAATGGAACTCTTTGAAACAAAGTTCAAAGATTCGATGTTGTCTAAAGTTCCATTATTAAACAGAATTACCTATTATATCGTCCGCAGAAAAGGAAAGCAAATGCGACCAATGTTTGTGTTTTTGGTAGCAAAAATGGTTTCTAATGGTGGTTTTGATGAACGTACATATCGAGGAGCTTCAGTAGTAGAATTAATCCACACAGCAACATTAGTACATGATGATGTAGTTGACGATAGTAATAGACGTAGAGGTTTTTTCTCAATTAATGCACTTTGGAAGAATAAAATAGCTGTTTTAGTAGGTGATTATTTACTATCCAAAGGATTATTACTCTCTATAGATAATGAAGATTTTGATTTGTTAAAACTGATTTCTATTGCGGTTAGAGAAATGAGTGAAGGGGAGTTATTACAAATTGAAAAAGCTCGCAAACTAGATATTACTGAAGAAGTTTATTTTGAAATTATCCGTCAAAAGACAGCTACGCTAATAGCAGCTTGTTGTGGTATTGGTGCTGCCTCGGTAGGAGCAAATAATAAAACAGTGCAACAGATGCGTAAGTTTGGAGAGTATATTGGTATTGCTTTTCAAATTAAAGATGATTTATTTGATTACACTGAAGACAAAATAGGTAAACCAACAGGAATAGATATCAAAGAACAAAAGATGACACTTCCGTTAATTTATACCTTGAATACTTGTTCTCCAAAAGAAAAATCGTGGTTAATAAATTCCGTTAAGAAGCATAACAAAAACAAAAAACGGGTAAAAGAAGTTATTGCTTTTGTCAAAGAAAATGGGGGATTGGAGTATACTACTGCTAAAATGCACGACTATAAAAATAAGGCATTAGCCATTTTAGACAATTATCCAGACTCAGATTATAAAAATTCCCTACTGCAAATGATTGATTATGTTGTGGAAAGGAAAATATAACTTTACATGTATGAGATAAGCTAACTTTTATTTAGTATTTTCTACGTATGCTTCATATTTTATTTTCTCATCTTTAGATATATCTTTTAGATGATTTATAATATCACTAGTTAAAAGATGTAGCTTAAATGTGTAGTTACGATTTTTTATGTTTTTATTTACTGTATAGGTTAAAATGAATAAAACCATACTGGTAGAGAAGAAAATGTATGAAAATACATTATGATTTAATAAAAGAATTGTTTTACTGTCTTGAGTGAGTGAAGATTTGGTTGATTTTTCTATAATGGTAACTATAAATTCAGGAAAGAAGAAAATTAAAGAAAAGCTAACCGTTAAAATTGATAGTAAAAGCAAGATAATCCTAAAAGAGTTTAAAGAAAAATCCTTGATACTTCTAAAAATAGATTTTTCTTCTATTTTTTTAAAGGTATTTTCAAACTCACGTATTTTTTGATCTGTAGTTTGGATTTTATATAGTTTGTAATTACGAATTTCCTCTTTAATCTTATTGTTGTTCATAGCTTCACATTATTTTTTATCAATTATACAAAAAACTGATAATTTTATGGTTGTTTTTTAATGAGTAATTTTTTGTTTTTCATACAAAAACCTCGAGATATGTCTCGAGGTTTTCTGTATTTATCTATGGCGATTTGCCATTACATCATTCCTGGCATTCCACCACCCATTGGAGGCATTCCACCACCTGCAGGAGCATCTTCTTTAATGTCAACCAAAGCACACTCAGTAGTTAAGATCATTCCAGCAACAGAAGCAGCGTTTTCTAAAGCTACACGAGTTACTTTCTTAGGATCGATAATACCAACCTCTAACATATCTACATATTGTTCAGATTTAGCATCATATCCAAAGTCTTTTTTACCTTCTAATACCTTGTTAATTACAACAGAACCTTCACCACCAGCATTTTCAACAATCGTACGTAATGGAGATTCAATAGCTCTATTCACAATTTGAATACCTGTAGTTTCGTCTAAATTTTCTGTAGTAATAGTTTCTAATACCTTTTTAGCACGTACTAAAGCAACACCACCACCGGCAACAATTCCTTCTTCTACAGCGGCTCTTGTAGCATGTAAAGCATCATCAACACGGTCTTTCTTTTCTTTCATTTCTACTTCAGAAGCAGCACCAACATATAATACAGCAACACCACCAGCTAACTTCGCTAAACGTTCTTGTAATTTCTCACGATCGTAGTCAGAAGTAGTAGTTTCAATTTGTGTTTTAATTTGGTTTACGCGAGCCTTAATTTGTTCTTCATCACCAGATCCGTTTACGATAGTTGTATTGTCTTTATCAATAGTTACTGTCTCAGCAGTTCCTAATAAATCTAAAGTAGCATTCTCTAAAGAGAAACCTCTTTCTTCAGAAATTACAGTACCACCAGTTAAAATAGCGATGTCTTCTAACATTGCTTTTCTTCTGTCTCCGAATCCTGGAGCCTTAACAGCAGCAATTTTTAATCCACCACGTAACTTGTTTACTACTAAAGTAGCCAATGCTTGTCCATCAACATCTTCAGCAATGATTAATAAAGGTCTTCCTGATTGAGCAACTGGCTCTAAAATAGGTAAGATTTCTTGTAAGTTAGAAATCTTTTTATCAAATAATAAAATATATGGATTTTCTAAATCAGCAATCATTTTATCAGCATCTGTAACGAAGTATGGAGATAAGTATCCACGGTCAAACTGCATTCCTTCAACAACATCAACATAAGTGTCAGTCCCTTTAGCTTCTTCTACAGTAATTACTCCTTCTTTACCAACTTTTTCAAAAGCTTCAGCAATTAAGTTACCAATTATAGCATCGTTGTTAGAAGAGATTGCAGCTACTTGCTTGATTTTCTCTGATGAATCACCAACCTCTTTAGATTGTTTAGCTAAATCTTCAGTAATAGCAACTACTGCCTTATCAATACCACGTTTTAAATCCATTGGGTTTGCACCTGCAGCAACATTTTTTAATCCTTCTTTTACGATTGCTTGAGCTAATACGGTTGCAGTAGTAGTACCATCACCTGCTAAATCGTTAGTTTTAGAAGCTACTTCTTTTACCATTTGAGCTCCCATGTTTTCTAACTCATCTTCTAACTCTACTTCTTTAGCTACAGAAACACCATCTTTAGTTACATGAGGAGCTCCGAAAGATTTAGAAATAATAACGTTACGTCCTTTAGGTCCTAAAGTTACTTTTACTGCATTCGCTAATGCATCTACCCCGCGTTTTAATCCATCGCGAGCGTCTACATCAAATTTTATATCTTTTGCCATGTTTGTTTAAGTTTTTTGCCGTTAGCATATAGCTGTTGGCTTGGTTTTAAATTTTTTGTTTAATAGGCTAATAGCGAAAAGCTAATAGCAAAGAAATTTTAGATAATAGCGAAAATGTCGCTTTCTCTCATAATTAAATAATCTTTTCCTTCTAATTTAAGCTCTGTACCAGCGTACTTTCCGTATAAAACAGTATCACCAACTTTTACAGTTAAAGGCTCATCTTTTGTTCCGTTCCCTACGGCTACGACAGTACCTTTTTGTGGTTTTTCCTTTGCGTTGTCAGGGATGATGATTCCTGATGCTGTAGTAGTTTCTGCTGCAGCTGGTTCAACAAGAACTCTGTCTGCTAAAGGTTTAATGTTTAATCCCATTTTATATATTTTGATTGATTAAATTAATTTTACTGGTAGTATTTTGTCAGAAATTATGCCATTAGATTTTTGCTGACAATTTTTCTAATACATTAGATTAATAAATAAAAAAAATGCCAACGTGTCATTTACGTTGGCATTTTATATTCTATTTTTTTAAAAACTACTGAGCGCTGTCTTTAGCTGTATCTGTTGCTGCTGGTGTAGCAGGAGTTGTTGTAGTTTCAATATTGTTTAAAGTTTCATTTAATTGAGGAGCGTCAGCTGCATTACCTCTTGGAATAGCGAAGTTTGCTAATAAAATTAAAGCAAACATAGTAATAGCTAATGTCCAAGTAGTTCTGTCTAAAAAGCTATTTGTATTTTGTACACCTCCAATATTTTGAGCTCCACCGCCTCCAAATGATGAAGATAATCCTCCACCTTTAGGATTTTGAACCATTACAATTAAGATTAATGCTATTGCAACAATCAATATTAAAACTAAAAGTAAAGTATACGTTGTCATCTATTTATTGTTTTGTAAAATTTGTATTCTTTTAATTTGGTCTGCAAAGAAACCACTTTTTTCTGGATATTTCAAACTTAATATTTTATATGCTTGAATAGCACTGTCATATTTCTTTTGTTCTAAATATACTTTAGCTAAAGTTTCAGTAGCTAATTGGTTGTTCTGTTGATTTTCGGATATTTTTATATCCGAAGTATTTGTTTTATTAGGACGAGAAATTTTTGGAGCAGTTTCGATAAAACGATCAATAATAGCTTCGTGTTCAGACTTAACAGGCACTTCTTTAGCTTGTTTTTCTGAAATTTTATTATCTAAAGTTCTAACAATAGTTTTTTTAGATGATAGTTGCAACCATTGATTAAAAGAAAAGGTTTCGTTTTGTGTGAAAGAAAGAGGTTTGCCAATAGCTAAATCTTCTTCTATTGCTGAAACTTTTACTTGTTTCCTTTTAGGAAGAATTTTGTCTTTTAAACTAATCTTTTCTTCTTTTATAGGAGCTTCTTTGAAAGCTTCAGAGGTAATAAAATCAAATAAAATAGTTCTATCACTGGTGTGAGCTGCCGTTATTTTTAACTCGTTGTTGTATTTATAACTTTCTTGATTTTTTAAAATTTTTAAACGAAGCGCTCTAGCAGATTGAAAAAAAGGATATTCTTGAATAATATCAGTAATGTCTGAAAGATATTCTTGCGAAATTAATTCAGGCTTTTCTAATAACTGTATGTATAAATCCTTATTCAAAAAATTACCATTTTGCCACTGAGGCATTAAAAATATCTTGCGTAATACGTTCTATGATTTCATTTAAAGCTGTTTCTAAAACTCCTCCAGTTAATTGTTGATTAGCTCCATAATCGTAGTAAAAAGAAAAACGTTTTTCAAAATTATCTTTCTCTTCTAAAGCATTAACAAAGTTTACATTTACAGTAATTGTTAATCGGTTTTGAGCAGCTGTTTGTTGAGCTGTGGCACTCATTGGTGTAATGCGATAATCAACAATTTCACCATAAAAATGTAAATCACCACTAGTGCTAACCAAGGTTAAATTAGTTTGACGTGTAAATAAGTCTTGTAAATCTTGTGTGAATTTTTGACTAAGTATTGGTTCAACTAAAGGTGCTTGGTTAGGAAAAAAATCAACCTGAATTGTTTTTGCATTTCCTGTGTTTCCACCAGTAAAAGAGTATGCTCCACAACCAATAATGGTTGTAAAAGTAATAAGTAACGATACTATATAAAGAGTTTTTTTCATTTAAAGTTGAATAATTTTTTAAAAGTAAACAATATAACTATTATAAGTCGTATTGTTTTATTTTTCTGTATAAGGTTCTCTCAGATATTCCTAATTCTTTGGCAGCTAATTTACGCTTACCATTGTTTTTTTCGAGAGACTTTTTTATCATTTCTATTTCTTTTTCTTGTAACGATAAACTTTCATCTTCCTCAATGGTTTCCGCATAATCATAATCATTTTGATGAGAAGTTGATTTTGGAATTTGTACTACCTCAATGTTTGAAGCTTCTGATAAATCTTGATCTTGATAAATACGTTCAATTAAACGATGATTGTCTTCTTGTACCTGTTCAGAGTTTCCGTTTTGCATTAAATCTAGCGTTAGCTTTTTTAGATCATTAATGTCATTACGCATATCAAACAAGATTTTATACATGATGTCTCGTTCATTAGCAAAATCTGACTGACTTGTAGTTCTGTCACCTACAACAGCAGGTAGATTACTACGGTTTTCAGGCAAATATTGAATTAGTTTTTCAGGGGTAATTAGCCTATCTTCCTCAACTATTGATACTTGTTCGGCAATGTTTTTTAATTGACGAATATTACCAGGGAAATGATAGTTCAATAAAACCTTTACAGCATTCTCATTTAACCTGATGGTAGGCATTCGGTATTTTTGTGCAAAATCGGCAGCAAACTTTCTAAATAATAAATGAATGTCTTCACCACGTTCTCTCAAAGGAGGTAGTGAAATTTCTATAGTACTTAAACGGTAATATAAATCTTCACGAAATTTCTCTTTAGAAATGGCTTCGTGCATATTAACGTTGGTTGCAGCTACAATACGAACATTTGTTTTTTGTACTTGTGAAGATCCTACTTTTATAAATTCTCCATTTTCTAAAACACGTAATAAACGTACTTGCGTGGTTAACGGCAGTTCACCAACTTCATCTAAAAAAATAGTTCCGCCATCAGCCACTTCAAAATAGCCTTTTCGGGTTTGTGTAGCTCCTGTAAAAGCTCCTTTTTCATGTCCAAATAATTCGCTGTCAATTGTTCCTTCAGGAATCGCTCCACAGTTAACTGCAATGTATTTTGCATGTTTTCTGTGTGATAATTGATGAATTATTTTTGGTATACTTTCTTTTCCAACACCACTTTCACCAGTAACTAATACCGAAATATCAGTGGGAGCAACACGAATCGATTTTTCAATAGCACGATTTAGTTGCATATCGTTACCGATAATGCCAAAGCGTTGTTTTATAGCTTGTAAATTTTCCATTTCTTTTTTAGAATAAAGAAAAAAGAGCAGAGAGAAAAGCTTATACCTTTTTCTTTTCTCTTTACACTCTTTTCTATAAATTAATTATTGTCAGAATATCCAACAGCCGTACCTTTTAAGGTAGTAGAAGTACAATCTTCAATTTTTACATTTACAAAATCACCCATTTTGTAGTTTTCTTTAGGGAAAACAACAACAGTGTTTTGTGTATTACGACCTTTCCATTCGTTTTCATTTCTTTTAGAAGTTCCCTCGATTAAAACTTCCTGAATTTTACCCACATGCTCTTTAGCTCTGTATAAACTATGTTCTTGTTGTAGATTAATTATTTCTTGTAAACGACGTTTTTTAATAGTCAAAGGAACATTGTCTTCCATTTTCTTAGCAGCCAAGGTTCCTGGTCTTTCTGAATAAGCAAACATAAACCCGAAGCTATATTTTACATAGTTCATCATGTCTAAAGTATCAAGATGGTCTTCTTCGGTTTCTCCACAGAACCCCGCAATCATATCTTGACTTAAAGCCATTTCAGGAACAATTTTATAAATATTATCAACTAACTCCATGTACTCTTCACGAGTGTGTTGACGGTTCATAGCTTTAAGCATGTTGTTACTTCCACTTTGAACAGGTAAGTGAATATACTTACAAATGTTTTTGTGCTTCGCCATAACGTGAATTACATCCAGTGTCATATCCTGTGGGTTAGACGTAGAAAAACGGAAACGCATTTTTGGGAACTCAGTAGCACACATGTCTAATAATTGAGCAAAATCTACTGCAGAAGCTTGTGCTAATTCAGATGCTTTTTTGAAATCTTTTTTCAATCCACCGCCATACCATAAATAAGAATCAACATTTTGACCTAATAAAGTAATTTCTTTGAAGTTCTTTTCTTGCATACTGCGAATTTCTTCAATAATACTCTTAGGGTCACGACTACGTTCACGACCACGAGTAAAAGGAACTACGCAGAATGTACACATATTATCACAACCACGAGTAATTGATACAAATGCAGAAACTCCGTTAGAGTTTAAACGAACAGGAGAAACATCAGCGTACGTTTCTTCTTTTGATAAAATTACATTTACCGCATCACGACCTGCGTCAACTTCTTCAATTAAATTAGGTAAGTCTCGATATGCATCAGGACCAACAACTAAATCAACGATTTTTTCTTCCTCTAAAAACTTTTCTTTCAATCGTTCTGCCATACAACCCAGTACACCAACTTTCATCGTTGGATTTACCTTTTTAACAGCATTGTATTTTTGGAGTCTGTTACGAACAGTGGTTTCTGCTTTTTCACGAATAGAGCACGTATTTACCAATACTAAATCAGCATCTTCTAAATTTTGAGTGGTATTAAAACCCTGCTCTGCTAAAATTGACGCCACAATTTCGCTATCGTTCATATTCATTTGGCAACCATAACTTTCTATAAAAAGTTTTTTGTTGTTTCCTTCTTTGTGTTCTGTAACAAGGGCTTTTCCTTGTTTTTTTTCATCAATTACTTTCTCTACGTGTTCCATAAATCCTTAAATCGTACTAAAATAGGCTGCAAAGATACAACCAAAAAGTGTAATTTGTGACAAATTGACATGGATTGTTTTTTTAAGAAAAAGTAAAATTTTGTTAAAAAAGACCCATTAAAAAAAAACTATATACTTTTGCAAACTGAATTACACTTATATTACAGAAGTGTAAAATGAGATAAGAGATATAAGACGTATGGCAAAAAATTTAGTAATAGTTGAGTCACCTGCTAAGGCGAAAACAATAGAAAAGTTTTTAGGAAAGGACTTTCAGGTTGAATCGAGTTTTGGACACATTGCAGACTTACCATCTAAGGAGTTGGGAGTAAATGTAGAAGGAGATTTCAAACCGAAGTATATAGTTTCTACCGATAAAAAAGCGGTAGTAAAAAAACTGAAAGACTTAGCAAAGAAAGCAGAAACTGTTTGGTTAGCATCCGATGAAGACCGCGAGGGAGAAGCTATAGCATGGCACTTAGCGGAACAATTGAAGTTGAAAAATGAAAACACTAAGCGTATTGTTTTTAACTCTATTACTAAAAATGCAATTTTAAAAGCAATTGAAAACCCACGTACAATTAATTATAATCTTGTTGACGCTCAACAAGCAAGACGTGTGTTAGATAGAATTGTAGGATATGAATTATCTCCTGTATTATGGAGAAAAGTAAAACCAGGATTGTCAGCAGGTAGAGTACAATCGGTTGCTGTCCGTTTAATAGTGGAGCGTGAAAGAGAGATAGAAGGTTTTACACCAGTAGCTTCTTATCGTGTTGACGCGGAGTTTGTAAATGAAGAAGGAAAAAAGTTTAAAGCAAAATTAGCAAAGAACTTTTCAACAAAAAAAGAAGCTGAAAATTTCTTAAATTCTTGTTTAGGAGCAGAGTTTTCTGTTGCTGATTTACAAAAAAAACCAGCAAAAAAATCTCCAGCACCGCCATTTACTACATCGACGTTGCAACAGGAAGCGTCAAGAAAATTAGGTTTTCCAGTTGCCAAAACTATGATGGTAGCACAACGTTTGTATGAAGCAGGGTTAATAACCTACATGAGAACAGACAGTGTAAACTTATCTGATGATGCAAAAAAAGCTGCTCAAGCAGAAATTATAGCTTCTTATGGTGAAGAATATAGCAAGCCACGTAATTATGCAACTAAGTCTAAAGGAGCACAAGAAGCGCATGAGGCAATTCGTCCGACTAACATGGAGAATCATGAAATTACAGGTGAGTATGATCAAACAAGGTTGTATAGCTTAATTTGGAAACGCACATTAGCTTCACAAATGAGTGAAGCTAAGCTAGAACGTACCGTCGTAAAAATAGATAACAATAAGAATAAAAAGCAGTTTACTGCAAATGGAGAGGTAATTACTTTTGAAGGATTTTTAAAAGTATATTTAGAAGGTACAGACAACGAAGAGGAAGAACAGGCAGGAATGTTACCTAAAATGGAAGTAAATGAAGAATTAATAAACGAGTTGATAACAGCAACTGAGCGTTACACACGTCCGCCAGCAAGGTTTTCTGAAGCATCCTTGGTAAAACAATTAGAAGAGTTAGGTATTGGTCGCCCTTCTACGTATGCACCAACCATTTCAACTATTCAAAGAAGGGAGTATATTGAAAAAGGAACTGTAGAAGGAAAAGAAAGAAATTACACTCAATTAAGTTTAGCCAATCAAGAAGTGTCAGAGCAAATTTTAACTGAAAGAGTAGGTTCAGATAAAGGAAAGCTCGTGCCAACAGATATAGGAAATATAGTAAATGATTTCTTAGTAGAAAATTTTGATGCAATTTTAGATTATGGTTTTACAGCTAAAGTAGAAAATGAATTTGATGAAATTGCAGAAGGAAAAGAAGATTGGATAGCAATGATTAAAGACTTTTATAAAAACTTTCATGTTGTTGTAGAAGATGTTGCTGCAAATGCAGAAAGAGCAAAAGGGGAACGTTTATTAGGTGTAGATCCTGAAAGTGGAAAGAATGTGTATGTGCGTTTAGGACGTTACGGAGCAATGGTGCAGATAGGAGAGGCAACTGATGAAGAGAAACCTCGTTTTGCAAGTTTACAAGGTGACCAAACAATGAATTCAATTACCTATGAAGAGGCAATGGATTTATTTAAGTTGCCAAAAACATTGGGAGACTATGAAGAGAAAGAAGTAGTTGTAGCTAATGGAAGATTTGGTCCTTATATTAAATTTGATGGTAAATATGTATCGTTAGATAAAGGAGAAAATCCAATGTCTGTAGATATGGATAGAGCTATTGAATTGATTGAAGCAAAAAGAAAAGCAGATGCTCCTATTGGAGAATATGAAGGAATGCCAATTCAAAAGGGAGTAGGGCGTTTTGGTCCTTTTATTAAATGGAATTCTATTTTTATCAACGTAAATAAAAAATACGACTTTGATAATTTAAGTCAAGCAGATTTAGAAGAATTAATAGAAGATAAAAAAAGAAAAGAGCGTGAAAAGCTAATCCACAATTTTGAAGAGGTTGGTATTCGTGTAGAAAAAGCACGCTGGGGACGTTTTAATGTAATAAAAGGAAAGATAAAGGTAGAACTTCCAAAGACAACAGAGATAGAAAAACTAACACAAGAAGAGGCTGTTAAAATGATTGAAGCAAAAACACCTAAAAAAAAAACAGCTAAAAAGAAAGCAGCCAAAAAAAAATAAAGAAGCTTTCAGAAAAAAAATAGTTTAGTATATTGCGACTCCAAAAATTCCCCTAATAAATGAATATAGACTTCTTTTCCCCTATTGAAGATTCTGTAGCTACTCGTGTAGTTTTACAGCCTTCTTCTGTATTAGGAAGAACTATTCAACTACATACTGTTCAAGATGGTTTTCCAGATTTAACAGAAGTAACTATCGCAATTTTAGGGGTTAAAGAAGATAGAGGAGCAGCAGGTAATTTAGGGAGTGGTAAAGAATTACACGAAATTCGTAAACATTTGTATCAATTATTTCCTGGTAACTGGCATACTCGTATAGCAGATCTCGGAAACATAGAGAAAGGAAATACATTAGAAGATACCTACTTTGCTGTTAAATCATCAGTAGCATTTTTACTAAAAAAAAATATACTTCCTGTAATAATTGGAGGAGGACAAGATTTAACTTACGCAAATTATAGAGCTTACGACGAACTAGAGCAAACAGTTAACTTAGTAGTTGTTGATAGTCGGTTTGATCTAGGCTCATTAGAAGAAGAATTAAGCTCTCAATCTTATTTAAGTAGAATTGTAATGGAGGAGCCTAATAATCTGTTTAACTTCAGTAATATAGGGTACCAAACCTACTTTAATTCTCAAGAAGAAATAAATCTATTAGATAAATTATATTTTGAAGCCTACAGATTAGGAGAAGTTAAAAACATAACATTGGTAGAACCAATAATGCGTGACGCAGATGTTGTAAGCGTAGATATAGGCAGTGTACGTCAAAGCGATGCTCCTGCAAATAAAAATGCTTCGCCAAATGGATTTTATGGAGAAGAGTTATGTGCTGTTGCACGTTATGCAGGGATAAGTGATAAGGTAACATCTTTTGGAATATACGAGTACAATAGCCTTTTAGATTTAAATCATCAAACAGCAAAATTAATAGCTCAAGTAATTTGGTATTTCATAGAAGGAGTAAATTCAAGAGCTAAAGATTACCCATTTGTAACCAAAGAAAGTTACCAAAAGTTTACGGTACTTTTAAATGATGATGATCCAATAAACTTTTATAAGAGTGATAAAAGCGGTCGTTGGTGGATGGAAATAAATTTAATATCAAATAATAAACACAAAAGACATGCGTTAATACCATGTAACTATCGAGATTATGAACAAGCATTACAACAAAAAATACCAGAAAGGTGGTATAAGGCTTTGCAAAAGCTTGTTTAAAAGAAAGTTGTATGTTCTGTAAAAAAAAATAATTCGTAATTGTTTTTTAATAAAAAAAATAATAGGTTTACGCCTCTTTTATAAGAAAGATTTAATATGAAAAAAATAACAGTACTTGCATTGTTAGCATCTATCATTTACTCTTGTGGTTCAAGTGGTGATAGGGGAGAGTTAGTAGGAGTGAAATCTAAAAGGAAATGGTTTGCTGAAAAACCATATGGTATGGCTAAAATCCCAGGAGGATCTTTCACTATGGGAAAACAAGATGAAGACCCTATGGGGGCTATGAATGCTCCAACTAAAACAGTTACGGTACAACCATTTTACATGGATGAGACTGAAATAACAAACAGTGAGTATAAAGCTTTTGTTCATTGGGTAAGAGATTCCATAACAAGAACTAAATTAGCTTATCAAGCAGAATTTGCTTCTTTAGGAGGAGAGGATGCAGCTAATACAGGTAAAAATGCACAAGGAATACAATTATATGCTTTTGCATCAAAAGATACTGTTAATGAAACTCCGTATGATAAGTACATGCGTGAAAATTATTACGAATTAGGAGAAGGATTAGATTCACTAAAACCATTAAACTGGGAAGAAGAGTTAATTTGGGATTCACAAGAATATCCTGATGCTGATTATGTAGAGGTGATGGACTCTTTATATATTAGAAAAGATGAGGCTTTAAATGGAATTAGAACATTTAATACAAAATTATTAAACTATAGGTATTATTGGTTTGATAATGAAGCTGCAGCAAGAACAGGTAAGAATAGAAGAGATTTCTTAAAAGACGAAGTTATAAATGTGTATCCAGATACAACAGTATGGATAAAAGACTTTAATTATTCATACAATGATCCAATGCATCAAGAGTATTTCGGACACAAAGCGTATGAGAATTACCCAGTAGTAGGGGTAACATGGAATCAAGCAAAAGCATTCTGTCATTGGAGAACCCAAACAAAAAATAATTTTCAAAGATCTAGAAAGAAGTTAGGTTTAGTGCCTGCTTTCAGATTGCCTACAGAAGCAGAGTGGGAATATGCAGCACGTGGAGGATTAGATTATGGTAAATATCCTTGGGGAGGACCTAGTACAACGAGTGATAGAGGATGTTTTTTAGCAAACTTTAAACCAGTTCGTGGAGATTATGCAGCTGATGGAGCCCTTTACACAGTTGAAGCAATGTCTTATAATCCTAATGAGTATGGATTGTTTAATATGGCAGGTAATGTTTCAGAATGGACAAATACAGCTTACAATCAAATGTCTTATTATATGGGATCTACCATGAACCCTAATGTTGAAATAAAAGAAAATAGAAGAAAAATAATACGTGGAGGATCTTGGAAAGATGTAGCATATTTCTTAGAGGTAAGTTCTCGTGATTGGGAATACGCTGACACCGCAAGAAGTTATATCGGATTTAGAACCGTACAAGATTATTTAGGTACCAATAAAAGTAATTAAACAAGAAAACAAGAATAAATATTAATCCCCAAATTTTAAAAATCAAGAATTATGGCACAATCAAAATCAACTAAAAAAATGTTCAACATGGCTTACGGTTTAGGAGCCGCAGTAGTTATTATTGGAGCATTATTTAAAATTTTACACTGGCCTTTTGGAAATGAAGTATTAATGGTAGGTATGATTGTTGAAGCAGCAGTTTTCGCATTGTCAGCGTTTGAAGCAGTTGAAGACGATTTAGATTGGACAAAAGTATACCCAGAGTTAGCAGATGGACAATCATCAGGTAACAAAAGAGATAAAAAAGTTTCTGCTTCACCAGAAGAAGCACAAAGCATGTTATCTCAAAAATTAGACAATATACTAAGTGAAGCTAAATTAGATGCTCAATTAGTATCTCGTTTAGGAGACAGTATTAAAAGCTTCCAAGGAGCAGTAGAGCCATTAGCTTCAGCTTCTCAATCAATTTCAGCTACTAATAGTTACAATGAACAAATGTCTAGAGCAGCAGCTCAAATGGAATCATTAAATAGTTTATACCAAACTCAAGTAGAAAATGCTAGTAAACAAGCCGATTTAAACTCAGCTATGGTAGAAAACTCTCAACGTTTACAAGAGCAAATGCAATCGTTAGCAACAAACCTATCTTCATTAAATGGAGTATATGGAGGAATGTTAACTGCAATGTCTAACAAATAATTAATTAGTTTAATCTAATTATTAACTAAACAAACTAATTAATATGGCAGGAGGACAACTATCACCAAGGCAGAAGATGATTAACCTTATGTACTTAGTGTTTATTGCAATGTTAGCAATGAACATGAGTAAGGAAGTATTATCTGCCTTTGGATTAATGAATGAAAAGTTAACAGTAGCTAACCAAAAAGCAACAGAGAAAAATAAAACAGCTTACGAAACGTTAGCTCAAAAGGCAGCAGAACAAGCTAAGCAATACGGTGAAGCTAAGGAGAAAACAGATAAGTTAAAAGTAGCAGCTGATGAATTATATGCTTACGTAGGAGATTTAAAGAGCCAAATGACTGGTGATTTAGAAGATAAAAAAGCATATGAAACAATGGATAAGTCTAAATTTTTAGATGAATTGTTCTTTAAAGGAGGTAAAATATCAAAAAAAGGACAAGAATTTGTTGCTAAGATAGATGCTTTCAGAAATGATGCTGTTGCTGCTTTAGAAGGTACAGAAGTAGCAGATGTAATAGCCGCTCGTTTTAATACAAGTAAAGTAGAAAATAAAGACGGTAAAAAAATTGACTGGTTAAAATATCATTTTGAAGGTTTCCCTTTAATTGCGTCTTTAACTAAGTTAACTCAAATCCAAGCAGATATTAAAGCTACAGAATCTGATGCTTTAACAGCTTTATTACAAGGAGAATTACAAAGTGCTGTATCTATGACCAAATATGAAGCAATGGTTGTTTTTGATAAGAGTGCTTATTATCCTGGAGAAAACTTATCAGGTAGAATTGTATTAGGAAAAAAAGATCCTAATTTAACTGCAGAGAAAGTTATTATTAATGATAAAGAAGTTGAGCAAGAAAAAATTCAAGCAGGACAAGTTATTCTAGACGGTCCAGCAGGTAATGTAGGAGATAAGGAATTAAAAGGAGAGTTCCAATTTAAAGAAGGAGATTCTATTGTAAAAATAGATATTAAAGGAGCTTATGCTGTTATTCCTAGACCAAATGAAGCTCTAGTTTCTGCAGATAAAATGAATGTAGTATACCGTGGTTTAGCTAACCCGTTAACTATTTCTATTCCAGGAGTACCAGGAAATAAAGTTTCTGCAAAAGCTCCAGGATTGAAAAGAGTTAGAGGAGACAAGTATACTATGTATCCAGGAAAAGGTAGTGAGGTAAACATCGTAGTTACAGGAACTCCAACGGGTGCATCAAAAGGTGTACGTTCTGTTAAGAAATTTAGAATTAAAGACATACCACCAGCAGTAGGTATGGTTAGAGGTCAATATGGTACCGTAAAAATGCCAAAAGCTAGTTTAGGAAGAATAAGCGTAGCTGCAGGATTACCAGACTTCTTATTTGATTTAAAACTAAACGTATCTAGCTTTAAGGTTAAAGTACCAGGACAAGTAGCTATTTCAGTTAGTGGTAGAGGCTTAAACTCTAGAGCTAAAGCAGCTATAAATAAGGCTAGAAGAAATGATGTAATTACGATTTTTGATATCAAAGCATCAGTATCAGGTTCTAACTACAAAATTAAAAAAGTATTACCTGTTAGCGTAGAAATTACAAATTAATAAGTAAAAAATAAGAAAGTATGAATTGGAAGCGTTTTTATATGGTTTTATTCGCGTTTGCTGCGACAAGCTATGCAAGTGCACAAGCTAACCTTTTAAATGCTAAAAAGGTAGATGAAATTGGAGTTAAATCTGAAGCTCAAATAGCTTCAGAAGATGACAAACCACTTCCTTATGGCTACATTAGTGATAGAGATGTGTTATGGTCTAAAGTGGTGTGGGAATATGTAGATTTAAACCAGAAAATAAATCTACCTTATTATTACCCAATTGATACTATGAATGCAGGTCTTACAAGACGTTCTTTATTTGATACTTTATTAAAAGGTATCAAAAACGGTGAAATAACTGAGGTTTATAACGACTCTTATTTTACTACAAAGATTGGTATGAACGATATAGAAATGATGGTTCATAATCAACGTCAAAATGGAGATTATGTGGATGATTATTATGTACAGTCTCAGGATATTAAAGGATTTAAATTGAAAGGTATTTGGTATTTTGACAAACGTCAAGGCGAGTTAAAATATCGTTTATTAGCCTTAGCACCTATGGGGCCAGATGTACAAGTAATGGGAGTTGAAGAAATTGACGATAGTGAAAATGTATATCCATTATTTTGGGTGTTTTTCCCAGATGCTCGTGAAACGTTACATAGTTCGAAAGTATTCAACCCAGAAAATTCAGCACAACCACTTTCTTATGACAACTTGTTAAATGCAAGACGTTTTAACTCAACCATTTTGAGAGAAGAGAACATTTATGGAGACAGAGCTATTTCTGATTATGTTCGTGGTAACTCTTTATTTCAATTGTTAGAAGCAAATAGAATTAAAGAAGGTATTCGTAATAGAGAAATGGATATGTGGAATTATTAATATTCCTTTTCAGTATAAACAAAAAAGAGCTTGCATTGCAAGCTCTTTTTTATTACAATAGTAGTACTTTTGAATTATGAATAAAGAGGTAGATTATATCATCGTTGGCTTAGGGTTATCAGGAATAGCCTTTACAGAACAATTAATTAAAAACAATAAAAGTTTTATTGTTTTTGAAAATACTTCACAAGTATCTTCAGTAGTTGCTGGTGGAGTATACAATCCTGTAATCTTAAAACGATTTACGCCAGTTTGGAATGGACATGAACAACTAGAAAAGGCAATCCTTTTTTATGAAGAACTAGAAGAAAAGTTACAACTTACCTTAGATTATAAATTTACTACTAAAAAAGTATTTTCAAGTGTAGGAGATGAAAACAATTGGTTCATTGCATCAGATAAACCAATGTTGTCTTACTATATGAATCCAAAAATATCAAAAAAAAAAATAAAAGGAATTATAGGTAATTATGGATTTGGAGAATTAAAAGGAACAGGAAGAATTGACACCCCTTTATTAGTAAAGTCTTATAAAGAGTATATAAAATCATTAAAAAGTCTCCTAGAACAAGCCTTTGACTATTCAAAAGTTACTATTCAAGAAGATAAAGTAAGTTATGATAATATTACAGCAAAAAGAATTGTGTTTAGTGAAGGATTTGGTTTAAAGAAAAATCCATTTTTTAATTATTTGCCTTTAAATGGAACGAAAGGAGAAACGATAACAATTCATGCTCCCGAACTAAAAATAGATTTTTTATTAAAAGGCAGTGTATTTATAATGCCGTTAGGTGACGATACATATAAAGTAGGAGCTACTTTTAATTGGACAGATAAAACATCAGTTCCAACAGAAGAAGGAAGAAAAGAGTTGGAAGAAAAATTACAAAAGATAATATCAGTTCCATATACAGTAATTGAACAATCAGCAGGAATACGCCCTACAGTAAAAGATAGAAGACCTTTAGTAGGAAAACATCCAGAATATCAAAAATTAGCTATTTTAAACGGCTTAGGAACACGTGGTGTAATGATTGCCCCAACTGTTGCAGAAAACTTATATAATCATCTCGAGAAGGGTGAAGAGTTGGATAAAGAAATAAATATAAAAAGGTTCGTTGAATAACGAACCTTTTTATATTTTAAGAAATAATAAACTTATTCCTAGTAGAGTTATTTTTCTGATTGTAATTCTTTGGCGTTCTTTTTATAACCCACAAATAGGTTAATCCAAATAATTCTTGAAAGTCTTAATGTAATAGGTGTTAATATTAAAGAAACAACTATTATAGCTATGAAACTATGTAAAATAGATAAGCCAATAAAAACTTTAGCAATAATAAAAATAGCAACAAAAAGAGCTACTGCAAGCGCGTAATTTACATACATCGCACCAAAGAAAAAAGAAGGCTCCATCATGTACTTAAAATTACATTGAGGACAATTTTCATGTAAAGTAGTTACTTTTTTAGGGTTGAAGTTAAGTTTGTATTTAAAGAAGTCTCCTTCATGACATCGAGGACATTTACTATTAAAAATACTATACAATTTACTTCCTTTTCCAAACATTTCTTATGGGTATTAAGTTCGATTAACTATTTGCTTTTTGTAAGTTTGTACAAATTTCAACAAAAATAAAACTATCGTTTGTAACTCTAGTTACAAAACTAAAGTAATTTGCTAAAAATATGTTAAACGTACACGATGTATCAGTTTCATTTATGGGAACAGATTTGTTTTCTGGAATCACTTTTAAGTTAATAAAAGGAGACAGAATTGGATTGATTGGAAAAAATGGAGCAGGAAAATCTACCTTATTAAAAGTTTTATCAAAAGATATTGAAAGTAGTGGCGGAACACTGGCATTTGATAAAGATGTACGTATAGGGTTTTTACGACAGGATATTGATTTTGTACATGGAAGAACTATTTTAGAAGAAGCATACCAAGCATTTACTGAAATTAAAGAAATTGAACTAGAGCTTGATGAAATTAATCGTCAACTAGCAGAAAGAACTGATTATGAAAGTGAAGCGTATAATCAATTAATTATTGATTTAAACGAGAAAACTGAACGTTACGAGTTACTTGGTGGATATAACTACCAAGGAGAAACCGAAAAGATTTTACAAGGGTTAGGTTTTCAACGAGAAGATTTTGATAAGTTAACTGATACTTTTTCTGGAGGTTGGCGTATGCGTATTGAACTTGCAAAACTCCTTCTTCAGAATAATGATATTTTATTACTCGATGAGCCCACAAACCACTTAGATATTGAGTCGATTATTTGGTTAGAAAACTTTTTAAAAAACTATGCAGGAGCTATCGTTTTAGTATCGCACGATAAGATGTTTTTAGATAATGTAACCAATCGTACTATAGAAATTTCGTTAGGTCAAATCTACGATTATAAAAAACCGTACTCTGAGTTCCTAAAACTGCGAGCAGAGATTAAAGAAAAGCAGCTGCAAACACAGAAAAATCAACAGAAGGAAATAGAACATACCGAAAAATTAATAGAGAAATTCCGTGCAAAAGCAAGCAAAGCTTCCATGGCACAATCGTTAATTAAAAAGTTAGAAAAAGTAGAACGTATTGAAGTAGACCAAGATGATAATGCGGTAATGAATGTGCGTTTTGCTATATCAAAAGAACCAGGCAAAATTATTGTAGAGGCTGAAAATTTAGCAAAAAGCTATGGAGAAAAAGAGGTGTTAAAAGATGTAAACTTATTAATTGAACGTAATAGTAGAATTGCCTTTGTAGGACAAAACGGACAGGGAAAATCTACCTTGGCCAAAATGATGGTAGGGGAAATTCCGTTTGAAGGAAACTTAAAACTAGGACACAATGTAGAAATAGGTTACTTTGCACAAAATCAGTCAGAAGAATTACCACCAGAGAAAACAGTGCTAGAAATTATGGAAGACGCTGCTACCGATAGTAATAGAATGCGTGTGCGAGATATGTTAGGTTCGTTTTTATTTGGAGGAGAGGCAGTAGATAAAAAAGCAAAAGTACTATCAGGAGGTGAGCGAAATCGTTTGGCATTATGTAAGTTGTTGCTATCGCCATTTAATGTCTTAATAATGGATGAGCCTACCAACCACTTAGATATTGCTTCTAAAAATGTATTAAAAAAAGCACTACAAAACTTTGATGGTACGCTAATTGTCGTATCTCACGACCGTGATTTTTTACAAGGATTAACCACAACGGTTTACGGATTTAAAGACCGTGAAATAAAAGAATATTTAGGAGATATTGATTATTTCTTAGAGCAACATAAAATGGAAAGTTTGCGCGATGCTGAGAAAAGAACCGTAGTTACTAAAGAAAAAAATACTTCTAAAAAAGAAGCCTATCAATTATCAAGAGAGCAAGAAAAAGAATTAAAAAAGTTAAAAAATAAGCTTAATAAAATTGAAACACAAATAGCAAATTTAGAGGCAGAAATAGAAAAAATAGATTTAGAATTAGCACAGAACTACGATGAAGTATCTTCACGTCCTAACTTCTTCGAAAACTACAAAGCAAAAAAGGCGAAAGTTGATGCACTAATGGAAGAATGGGAACAAGTTGAGGAGCAGTTAGTTGATTTTTAATATTAAGAATAAAAGTAAAAACTTGTTTTAATAACTTTATGTAATAAGCTGCTAAAACAAGCTTTTGCTATTGTAAAAAGTGGTTTGCCTTATGACGCAAATTATAAAAGTACGTTGGTTTAAAAAAGTATAAAGTTAACTTGTTTTTTACCTCAGTTCTTTGTTGTGTGCTGGCTTTTTTTCATCGGATTGCTCTTTCGGGAAACGATTCTAATTCTTTAGTCAATTCCTCCGCAACTTTTTTCAATTCCACATTGTCCATTTCGCAGTCAACATAATATTCTTTATCATCATTTGCATTTAGCGGTCGAGATTCCAAGTCAAATATTATTCGCACAGTTTTTAAATCCAATTGATTTTTAATTAATTCAAATTCCAAATTCGGCTCCATAAACACAAGCGAATCAGAATCCGTTTCGATGTCATTTGAAAGTTGTTCAAACCATTCGATAATGTCTTTTAAATCTCTTACCAAAAGTGAAGGGTCAATCGTTTCCCAATTTCCGCAATCACTATTTACTTTTAAATAAACCAACAACCAATTCGAGTCATATTCACAATCATTTATTTCAGGAAACTGATAATTCGTTATTTTAAATTCAACGGTTTGGTTATTTATTCCTTTAAATATCATTCAATTCGTGATGTTTCTTCAGCTTGCACACAACGGTAAATTGTATGAGTAGTGGCAGATTGCGTGGTAGTTTACTGTCAAACCGCTACGCAGTTTGAGCGGGCTACAAACCTTGATATTTAGCACTTTGCCTGCCATTACTTATACAAAATGTTGGGCACTGTTAATTTTTCAGTGACAGTATCTCTCCAAGCAACAAATAAGTATTAAAGAATAAACTTCGAGCTTCTTTTTCATCAACGTCAGAATGGACTCCGACAGAAACTCGTTCATATAAATTTGAAAGATTCTGCCTTAATTTCTTCTTTCTTGAACTACTATCACAGTTGCTATGTATAAATGCATTAATCCGGTTTTGAACTTTATCCTTCTTTAATGAGAGTGTATTTCCTCCAATCTCAATTGTTTCATCAGAGGCTGGATATATATAATCTGCAAAAGAATCAATTATTCTGCGACAAGTTGTTAATGCATGACTTATAGATTCAGCATCTCCATCTGCCAATCTATTAATTACAGAAGGTATTTGCTCAATCACATCTCCTGAATTTTCGGCAATTAATAAATCAATATCCTCTTTGTATTTATCAAATATACTTTCAGCCAAACTATCAAATGTTTTTTCATAATACACACTTGTTGCAAAATCATGCAAATAAGAAATTACTCTACTTTTAACTCCGCCTAATTTTGAAATAATATCTGTTGAACTTGACATTGCATTCTTAACGCTAGATATAACTCTTAATGCTTGGTCTCCACTTGTATCAGGAATTCTTATCAAAGATAATTTTTGTTTTTGAGATTCAATTATTGATTCAATTTGAGAGAGAGGAACCCAATAACCTTTGTTGTTTTCTTTATCTGTCCAACGACCTGTCAATGACATGTATTTTAAAGCTATTTCGTCACTACTTCTATAACCTTGCATTTCAAATCTAAGCCATTTTCTAATCATATCGTTATTTACATACCTTGCTAGTCTAGTGGTTTTAAGTAAAATAGCTTGAGCGTCAAGTCGTGACAATTCAATATCATCAATTATTTCCTTTGCAAGACCAATTATATGTTCTGATTTTGAAGTTTCCATGTGTGTCTTTTTTTATAGTGCCCAACTTGTTTATATAGATGTAAAATACATCGTTATACACCTGTTTTGGTAGGTTTATAGTTGTATTTTATGTTTGTTTATGCTTTTACGAACTTACTAATAATAATTTAATTTTCTTACGGAAGCCCATAAGCTCAGCGATTTAAGTACTAAAAGTAGTTTTAGTCGTTATTAACGACCTCTGATATCTTAATTTAGAAAACTAAAAACGAGTTGACACACTTCATTGAATACTCCCACACACTTTATTGAATGGTCTCCTTATTGGGTCGCTGATACCACGGCATGCTCCGCAGACACCGCGGCATGGGTCGCTGATATCACGGCGTGCTCCGAAGACACCGCGGCATGGGTCGCTGATATCACGGCGTGCTCCGAAGACACCGCGGCACGGGTCGCTGATATTACGGCATGCTCCGAAGACACCGCGGCATAGGTCGTTGATATCACGGCGTGCTCCGAAGACACCGCGGCACGGGTCGCTGATATCACGGCGTGCTCCGCAGACACCGCGGCACGGGTCGCTGATATTACGGCATGCTCCGAAGACACCACGGCATGGGTCGCCACTATCACGGCGTGCTCCGTTAACACCACGGCATGCTCCGCAGACACCGCGGCATGCTCCGCAGACACCGCGGCATGGGTCGTTGATACTTTTCACTACTATGTTGTTATTTTTTTAAAAAATTACTATTGGTATAGTAGGGGATAAACTAAAAATAGATTAAAGGCTTATTTTTGCATTGATAACTTTTTAAAATGCTGTTTAAACTAGAAATTCCCATACCAGAAAACCAACAAATTCACTTACCTATTTTAACAACAAAAGAGGTTGAACTTTTTATAAAAAGAGAAGATACTATTCATCCATTCGTTTCAGGCAATAAATTCAGAAAACTGAAGTATAATATTGCAGAAGCAAAACAACAAAAAAAAGAAACCTTATTAACTTTTGGAGGCGCTTTTTCAAACCATATTGCAGCTACTGCTGCTGCAGGAAAAATGGCAGGTTTTAAAACAATAGGAATTATTAGAGGTGATGAACTTGGAAAGGATGTAGCCAAAACACTTTTACAAAACGAAACCTTGAGAAAAGCTTACGAAAGTGGTATGCAATTTAAGTTTATTACTAGAGAAGCCTACCGAAGTAAAACATCTGAAGAATTTATTAATCAGTTAAAAAAAGAATTTGGTAATTTTTACCTAATTCCTGAAGGAGGAACAAATGCTTTAGCTGTAAAAGGTTGCGAGGAGATTTTAACAAATGAAGATGAAAAATTCAATTATATTTGCTGCGCAGTAGGTACTGGAGGAACGATTTCTGGATTGATAAATTCGGCCAAAAAGAATCAAAAGGTAATTGGGTTTCCTGCACTAAAAGGTGATTTCTTAGCAGAAGAAATAACACCTTATGCAAAAGAAAGTAAAAATTGGAACTTGCAAACCAACTATCATTTTGGAGGTTACGGAAAATATACTGAAGAGTTAATCCGTTTTATAAATGAATTTAAAGGGAAAACAGGTATTTTATTAGATCCAGTTTATACAGCGAAAATGTTATTTGGAATACTAGATTTAGTAGCAAAAGATATGTTTTCGAAAAACAGTAAAATACTAGTAATTCATACAGGAGGTTTACAAGGAATAGCAGGAGTAAACCAGAAATTAAAGAATAAAAATAAAGAGTTAATAAAGGTTTAATGAAAATAAAGGTAGTTTTTTTAGTAGTTTGTGCGGCAATATTTATAAGTTGCGGGTCGGGTAAAAATGTGGTAAAAAATACACCAAAAGAGGTGGTTTTAGAACCTAGAGAAGAAAAAATGCCTGAGTTACCACAGTTAGAGCAAATACAAAAGCCAATATCAACAACTACAAACCATACCGAGGCCTATATTCAAAAATTTGCACCAATTGCAGTGAAGAAAATGCACGAACATGGTATTCCTGCTAGTATTACCTTAGCGCAAGGAGTATTAGAATCGGGGAGTGGAAGAAGCCCTTTAGCTCGAAGATCAAACAATCACTTTGGCATTAAATGTCATAGAGGTTGGCAAGGTAATAGTGTAACTCATGATGATGATGAAAAAGGAGAATGTTTTAGAAAATATAAATACCCTGAAACTTCGTATGAAGATCACTCACAGTTTTTACTAACTCGTAAACGATATGCAAGTTTATTTAGATTAAGGCATACAGATTATAAAGGTTGGGCATACGGGTTAAAAAGAGCAGGATATGCAACGGACAGAAAATATCCTCAAAAATTAATTTCTATTATTACAAAGTATAACTTAGATAAATACGATCGAGTTAGAAGAGATGGTTCTTTAGCAGTAAAAACGCCAACGTATAAAACAACTTCACATAAAGTTCAAAAAGGAGATACGCTATACTCTATATCAAGAAGATATAATGTTTCGGTACAACAATTGAAAAAGATGAACGGTTTAAGTGATAATAACATTAGTATTGGGCAAGATCTATTGGTAAAATAAAAAAAGCGGAGTTTTACTCCGCTTTAACTAACCAAACCCCAATTAAAACTACCAAGAGTAATTTTTCTTTTCTGCTTGTTTTTTAATAGCTTTAATCATAACACTTTCTAACTCATTTTTTTTAGAACTTTCCCTTTGTTTTTTAGCTACATACGTTTTTCTTTTTTTATTTAGTTCTTGAATTTTTTGTTGAATTTCAGTACGCTCTTTACGTTTTTTCTCCACATACATTTTAATTTCTTTGGCAGATTTGTTTTGTAACTGTTTAGGAAGCTGCTTCTTTTTTAAAGAACCATAATCAATTTCTTTTTCTTTTGAAGCATCCACCAAATCCCATTCAGCATTTTTATATAGTTTAGAGCTTTTAGTTACGGCACGTTTTACAACTACAGCTTCATCTAAACTCTCAGCATTCATGTCTTGCTTCGCTTGGTTACTATATTTAGAATATCCATAAGAACCATAGTGAATATAGGTGGCATTTAAACGTTTGTTTAAAATAATAATATCGTTGTCATAAGGTGTTACAATATGTACAATGTGTTTGTTTTGATTAATAGTCATATAATCACCATCTCCATAAATAGCTCCGTCTTGCCATCTTCCAGTAATCCCTTGGTTATAATCACCGCAGAATATTGTGTTAACTATAATATCTTTTTCTTTAGCATTAGTAATAGCATCTTTATAGTTTACTTTTCCTTGAGTAAAAGGCTCGTTTCCGGCGATAAAAATCATTTTTAAATCACGTTTATTAGTTCCCCAATCCAATTCGTTTAAAGAAGTTTGTATTACTTGACCACAATATTCACTTCCGCCATTAGTGCTTAAAGAAAAAAGATGTTCAGAAATCTCATCTAAATCACTCGTAAATTGTAAAACCTGTTGGATATATCCTTCTTTAGGAGATAAACTTGAATTTCCGTATTCGTATAAAGCAATTTCTAAATTAGGAGTAATACCGTTGTATTTAGCATACGATAATTCATTAACAATTTCCCATAGTTGTGCTTTTGCTTGGTTAATGAGTCCGTCCATACTATTACTGGTATCCAGTAACAAAGCAACTTTAACAGTTTGTTTTTTTACCTTTCTTATAGGGGTGTTTTTGTTGGCAAACGTAGTTGTTGTTAGTAATATTAAGCAAAAGAAAAATACTTTTAATGTGTGCGTTTTCATAATTTTTATTTTTAGTTATTAATTGGGTATAAGTTTGATTGGTGTTAATTTCTATTCAAAATTACTTTCAACTTTTTTCTTAAAAAATACAGAATGAGTGAACAGGTTGTTTCATTTAGGGAAATAATGAGTTAAATGAGTAACATCTATTTTTTGACTGTTTTTTGTGGTGTTTTAGTGGTTTGTGTGTTTTTTTGTGTGGCTTTTTGTATGTATGTTTACAGTAAGATTTAAAGAATGAAAAAGCTTTTTTACATATTATTACTCCCTATACTTTTACTAAAGTTTTCATCAGTTTATTCTCAAGTAGATAAAGAACTATCGAAAGAATTTTCTGTAAAAGTTCAAGTGGTGAGTAAAGAAACAAGTCGTCCCATAAAAGATGCGAGTGTAGAAGTAAATGGAAGAACATATCGATTTTCTGAAATAACGGGAAGCTATACTGTAAAAGCCACAACGGGAAGTCAACTAGAAGTATCACATCCTAGTTTTAATCGTGTTTTTTATACAATTAGAGATGATGAAGATATAAAGGTGGAAGTAGAAGATTTTACGCCCCAAAAAAAATCAAAACTAAGCTCTTATAGTACAAGAAAACAAACAGGTTTATATTCACAATATTTAGATTCTGTTCAGTTTTACAAAAAGAAAAATATTGATAAGAGCTTGTCTTTTGTTGAAAAGACGTTGTTGATAGACCCAAATAAAAGCCAAAGAGCTACTGTGTTTAAAGAGTTAGCTGAGGTGTACTTTTATTGGAAACAGTACGATTTAGCGGTTGAGAATTATCAAATTTCCTTACAAGAAGTAAACTCGCCTAGGGTTCGTTTGAAACTGGCAAAAGCAGCATTTTTATCGGAAGATTATAACAGTAGTGAACAAAACTATATACAAAGCCTACAAAGCGGGGTGCTTAATAATTACTTACGTTTAACTGCATACCAAGGATTGGGAGATGTGTACTTAGCTCAAAAAAACTATAACAAGGCTAAAGCAAACTACGAAAAAGGATTAGAAATTGCGAAAAAGAATTTAATCACACCTAAAATAACAGACTTAAACTCTAAGCTAGCAGAAGTTTTTGCAGCCCAAGGAAACACACAAAAAGCAGATGGCTATTTTAAAAACTCATTAAAATTAGCATCCGAAGAAAACAAAAAGCGCTCGTTAAAAGAACAGCAAAAAGTAGCCGATTTTTATAATAAATCTCAACGATACGACGAAGAAATTCAGTTGCGAAAAGAAAGCCTAAAAGAAGCAGATAATATAGTTGTAGAAGCGGAAAGCAACGAATCTTTGGTAGATTCAATTACCTCACAAAAAATCAACTATAAAATAGGAAATGCCTACATGCAAAAATCTGAATATGAAGAAGCAATTCCATATTTAAAAAAGAGTATTGCAGATGCGGATAAAAACAAAGACTTAATTATTCAAAAAGACGCGACTAAGCGTTTATCGGAAGTATATGCTACGGTTGGAGATTACACAGAAGCTCTAAAAACGTATCAAGATTATGTAAAATTGGTAGATACTTTATATTCACGAAAAGAACAGGAAATTCAACAAGTAAAACGTTTTAGTAAACGAATTTCAGATAACCAAAACAGAATAGTAAGTTTAGAAAAAGACAAAGAATTAACAGATAGTAAAATAAGTTTAGCATACAAAGACCAGCAATTGGTAGAGGAGAGTAATAGACGTCAAAAATGGATTATTTATTCATTAATTGGAGGTTTTTTATTAATGGTTTTGTTGGTGTATTTTATGTTTAGAACGAATAAACAACAAAAGTTAGCCAATAATTTACTGGCTTTAAAATCGATGCGGTCACAGATGAATCCGCACTTTATTTTCAATGCATTGAATTCAGTTAACAGTTTTATTGCAGTAAGTGACGAGCGAAGCGCAAATAGATATTTGTCAGAGTTTTCGGTATTAATGCGTTCGGTATTAGAAAATTCAGATGAAGATTTCATACCGTTAACCAAAGAAATTGAGTTGTTAGAATTGTATGTGAAGTTAGAGCACAACCGGTTTAAAGATAAGTTTGATTATACTATTAATATAGACAAAAGTATACCTTTAGATGAATATTCGATTCCACCAATGTTATTGCAACCGTATATAGAAAATGCAATTTGGCATGGACTTCGATACAAACAAGAAAAGGGAAAACTTCAAATTTCAATGCTTCCAAAAAACAATGATTCTATTACTATTTTAATTGAAGATGATGGGGTTGGAAGAGAGAAATCAATAGAAATGAAGACGAAGAACCAACTCAAACAAAAATCAAAAGGAATGAGTACAATAAAAAATAGAATTGCTATTTTAAATAATATGTATCAGGATAAAATATCTGTGGTGGTTTTAAATGCTTTTGAAGATGGAAGCGGAACTAAAGTAGTATTGACACTAAAAAAGGATAAAAATTAGCAATGAAAATAAAAGCAATTATAGTTGAAGATGAGCAAATAAGTAGAGATATTTTACGAAACTATATTACTAAATACTGTCCTAATGTAACCTTGTTAGGAGAAGCAAGTAATATTGAAGAAGCACTAAAACTAATTGAAAAACACGAATTGGACTTGGTGTTTTTAGATGTAGAAATGCCTTTTGGAAATGCTTTTGACTTGTTAGAAAAAGTTGAAAATCAAACTTTTGAAACAGTTTTTGTAACTGCTTACGATCATTACGCGATTGAGGCATTAAATAATCAAGCAACTTATTATTTGTTAAAACCAATTTCAATCGACGAGTTGATTAAAGCAGTAGGTATTGTAACTGAAATTAAAGAGAAAGAAAATGAGTTAGAAACTAATGTGTTAACTCCCAAAATGACTCATCAAGTAAATGGGAAAATTACGATTCCGCAACAAGATGGATTTGAAGTAGTAGCTGTTGAGGAAATTTTATTTTGCAAAGCAGATGATAACTACACGGAAATCTATTTTGATAATTCTAAAAAAGTGGTAAGTAAAACACTTAAATATTTTGAAGAAGCTTTAAAAGACAGTTCTTTTGTTAGGGTACACAAATCGTATTTAGTCAACGTTAATGAAATAGTAAAGTATAAAAAAGGAAAAGGAGGAAGTGTTGTGCTGTCAAACGAGAAAGAAATTATGGTTTCAGCATCCAAAAAAGCAAATTTATTATCATATTTTAAATAAAAATTTATGCCAATTATAAAACCAGTAAGAGGAAAACACCCACAAATTCCAAATGATTGTTACATTGCAGAAAACGCAACTATTGTAGGCGATGTGCAAATGGGGGAGTCGTGTAGTGTATGGTTTAATGCAGTGATTCGCGGAGATGTACACTATATAAAAATGGGAGATAAAGTAAATGTACAAGATGGTGCAGTAATACATGCAACATATCAAAAATCACCAACAACTATTGGAAATAATGTGTCTATTGGTCATAATGCCTTAGTACATGGGTGCACTATTCATGATAATGTGTTGGTAGGTATGGGAAGTATTATCATGGATGATTGTGTAGTAGAGTCAAATTCTATTATTGCAGCAGGTGCTGTAGTTACTAAAAATACACATATTGAAAGTGGAAGTGTGTACGCTGGGGTTCCAGCAAAAAAAGTAAAAGATATTTCCAAAGAACTTATTTCAGATGAAATTGATCGAATTGCCAATAATTATGTGAAATATTCAAGTTGGTTTAAAGAGTAATGAAAAAATAAAAAAGCCTGGTTCTGTTTCCAAAACCGAGCTTTTTTTTCAATCAAAAACTAATCTACTATAAATCGATATTACTTATCGCTTTTATTTTCTTTATGATGCTTTCTTTTTTTGTGTATTTTGCGATCACCTTTCTTGCTATGTCTCTTTATTTTTCGAGCAGCCATTTTTTCATAACGTTCATATTGTTGCTCATTTAAAATGCGTTTCATTTCAGTTTTGTAAGCAATTTGTTTGTCAAGCATTTTACTTTTCATAGCATATTTTTGATCAGCAGTAGGTTTAGTACCACTTTTTTTCATAGCTTTTCTTTTAGCCCACATTTCCTGCCTTTCAGAAATTTGCTCTGCTACTAAAGGCTTCACTTGTTTTTGTTGAGACTCTGTTAAATCAAGCTGTAAGGTCATTTTTTTTACAGCTAATTCTGTTTTTTGCTCTACAGTTAATTTTTCATGTTTAGTTTTATCTCTCTTTTGAGCTTGAGTAGTAACAGTAAAACCAACTGCTAAAATCAAGAGTGTTAGTGCTTTATTCATGTTGTTAAATTTTAAGGTTTATTAATTATTTACGCTTCTAAGACCGTTGCAGATTAAAAAAGTTTAAATTTGAAACTATATTTAACATTTTTTTATTTTTTATGAAGTTAATTTTCAGAATTGCTGTAAGGTTTTTATTGGTGGTTATAGGAGTGTTTGTAATCTTCTTTTTTTGGGCGTCTTCACCAACAATTGATGAAGCAGAATATGCTAAAATTATTACGCATGAGTATGCGAGTACAACTGATAATGATTCAATCTATAGCATAGTAACCTACAATATTGGGTACTTAAGTGGGATGACAAATAACCGAGCAGTAGCAAAACCTAAGCAATTGTTTGAGGGAAATATGAAAAAGGTATTAACTGAAATAAAAAAAGTAAATCCAGATATTATAGCGCTTCAAGAAGTTGATTACAATGCAGCTAGATCTTATAAAGTAAACCAAGAAGAAAAATTAGCAGAACTAGGTTATAATTATGTAGCAAGAGGTGTAAACTGGGATGAGAATTATGTGCCTTTTCCATACTGGCCACCAAGTATGCACTTTGGTAAAATAGTTTCAGGTCAATCAATTTTAAGTAAATATGAGTTAAAAGATTATGAGCGTATCGTTTTAGAACGAGTAGCTGATAACCCTTTTTATAGAGACGCTTTGTATTTAGACAGGTTGGTACAAGTGGTAAAAGTTAAGGTAGAAGGAAAAGAAGTGGTAGTAATAAATTTACATTTAGAAGCATTTGATAAAGCAACGAGAGTAAGACAGTTTGAGTACGTATTGAATCTTTTTAATAAGTATAAGAGTCAATACCCTACAATTTTATTAGGAGATTTTAACTCAAAAGCTAGAGACAGTGAAGCCGTTATTCAAAAAATATTTGCAATGGATGGAGTAGGAAATGCTGCTTTCTCAACTGAAAATCCTGAGAATACTTTTGATACAAAAAATCCAGAAGAACGTATTGATTATATTTTTTATACCAAGGATTTTATAGAGTATGTAGAGGGAAGTGTATTAAAAAAGTTCGGACAGGCATCAGATCATTTGCCTATTGAAATGAAGTTTAAATTAAAAAAATAAAGAAGCTTGGTAAAGCTCCAAGTTTCTTTATTTAAATATAGAGTTGTTTTCAAAGCTACCTTACAATAAGATACTGTCTATAGTGGTATGTAGTTATACATATTTTTGTATTGAATTTAAACATTTTTTCTTTTCTTGGATTGATTTTCTCTTTTTACATAATCATTACCTAGAGCAATTTCTTTCATTTTTACTGCACCTGCTTCTTCTGCTTTATCCACAACAATAGATAAATTTTGGCTTTCTAAAATAGTTTTAATATCGTAAAATTCATCACACCAAATTTCTTCGTGATTTTTGTCCAGATTTGGACTGCGTTCATTATTTCTATTTTTATCGGCAACAACTCGTGCCTGAATGCGGCTTAGGTTTTTGGGACTCATAAACTCTACACCATATAACGAATTTTTAGCTTTTTTTACCACTAAGCTCCCATTTTCAACCCATGCAGTTTCCATTGTGTCATTAACTTCATAACCTGCATTTTGTAATGCCTTTTTAATAGCCTTTCGTCGAGTTTCAATAATGATTTTCTCCGAAACTTCAGTATACAAGTATTTGGCTTTTTCTAAGGCATCTTTTACATCATTTAGATTATCTGAATTAAGTAAGTCTGTCCATCTATCAATAAAACTCAGATTCAATTCTAAAGATTCTAATTGGTCAATGGCTGTTTTGAGCTTTTCTTTAGCTTCCCGTAATGCCAATTGATTTTTACTGAACTCGGCTACCTGAATAGTTAATGAATCCAATAACAAATCGTAATTAGGAGCTTCTTCTTCTAATTCGGCACAACGATTCATAAATTCGTGTATTTTGTTCTGAGGAATTTCAGAAATATACATTTCCTTTAACGCGTTTTCCAACTTTTTTAGTCTGGAAATTACTTTAGGACGATTGGAACGCCATTTTTGTACAGACAGCAAACTGTCACCAGAAGATAATCGTTCTTGAATTGCTTTTTGTTCATTTGTCAGTGTTTGAGAATTAAAAGAAGCTTCTTTTAAAAGGCTATACAAATAATCTACTTTTTCACGATATTCTTCTATTTCATTTATATTTGAAGGAGTGTCGAAATCTTGGAAATCAATGCTTTTGTTTTTAAGTAAAAAGCGTAATTCGTTATGTGTACTCTTTAGGTTCTTAAAAGATTCCCATTTAGAAGTCCTAATTTTAACTACTTTTTTTACCAAATTCTTTTTTTCCTTATCTAGAAACTCGATTTGTCCCGAAACTTCTCGCTCTATTTTTCTATAATCATCTTCTGAGATATTTTGGTAATACTCCAATGTTTCATCCAAAGCATCTTGAAGTTCTTCTGTAAACATATTATGTTTGATGGCATAAGCCTTCACGTGTTCTATTTTGTTTTTTAATCGAGTTAACCACCTTTTCTTTATCAATTTTCGCTCAGCTGGGGTAACGATTCGTACAACTTTTGGTCCGCTCATGGTGTGTTGTTTAAAGCATTTTGTATGGCGTGTTTCAGCCTTAATTTTTCATTATCTGTATCTTGTAACCACTTATAAGAGGTAGTTCTATGTATATGAGGAATCGATTTTTTTAAAATCAATGGGCGCCATATTTCACGATGTCTTGCATCTTTAAGTAATGAGTTTTGAGGTACATCACATTCAATTCCAATAACAAATCGTCCTGTGTTTTTATCTTCAATGGCTAAATCTAAATAAAAAACATTGTTATCATTATTTTCCACGGTTTCATAACCCAAGCTGTGAATGTAATTTCTAACAGTATTTTTAAAACCATCGTTATTTAGTGTTTTACTTTCTTCTATTTTTCTTGATGAAAGCCTTTTTAACGATTGATTAGCAAACTCTATTTGATTACTAAAATGTGTTTCGGTATATTTCAAATAGCCCTGAATATAATCCCTTGGTTTTGATGGAGATCGTCCTGTAGAAAGCATATCAGAAATATCTTTGATGGGCATTGAGGTGGCAATAACTACTTTATGTCTTGCTCTTGTAATAGCTACATTGAGTCTTCTTTCTCCTCCACGATGCCCTAAAGCTCCAAAATTGCGGCGGAAAACTCCTTGTTTATTAAAACCAAATGTAGTGCTAAATAAAATCATATCACGTTCATCTCCTTGAACATTCTCTACATTCTTAACAAAAAAGCCCATGGCTTCTCCTTCTTGTTGTTTGTTACGTTCACGATTTAAAACTTCCATAAAAGCATCATCTGAAAGCGCTTTTTCTTCAATTTTATCTTCAATAAGATCTGCTTGTTTTTTATTGAAGGTTACAATACCTGTACTTAAAATTTCATTTTCAGGTAATTGCCAGTGGTTATATAAGTATTCAATTAGCACTTCAGCTTCAGTTTCGTTGGTTTGTTCATTATAAACACCATTTACTCGAATGACTTCTAGAGGTTTTATTTTCTTAATTTCGTTTTTAGGGTGATAAGCAGGAATGTGTAATTGACCAGCATAAAAGGCATGGTTAGAAAAGTTGATAAGTGCTTTGTATTGAGAACGGTAATGAATTTGAAGTGTAGTGGTGGGAAGAACCGTTTTGGCTAATGTTAATAAATCTGGACAATCTTTGACTTCTTTTTTATTCCAAGCCTCTTCATATAGAGTTAATTCTTCTTCGGAATTATCCTCACTGAGTTCGATATTTATGCCTTGACTTTCGTCATCATCCATTTTATGACCAAAGAAGTTTGCCGGAGGCATTTGCTTTTCATCACCACTTACAATTACACGTTTTGCACGATAAAGTGAAGGGATTGAATGATCAATTAACATTTGAGAAGCTTCATCAAAAATTACTACATCAAACAATCCCGCTTGTAAAGGTAAAGCTTGTGAAACTACCTCTGGGCTCATCAACCAAATTGGACGAATATTCATTAAGCCTAAATTGTTGCCTAAATGAATAAATTCTCGTAGTTTTTTATAGTTCTGCCCTCGTAGACGTGTAATACCATGCCATTGTGACTTTGAGCCAATTTTTTCAAAGTCATAGTTTAAGTTAAGTAGTTCTTTGTTTAATGTTTTTATTTCAGCTAAACTATTTTCTAACAATCGTACATTTTGGTCAATTTCACTATCAGCCATTAGTAAGGCTGGTGTTTCTTTTTCAATACGTTGTTTCCAACCCAATAAACCTTCTCGTCGTATTGTTTTTTGGATAATTTTAGGCCAACGTTCAGAGGTGTATTGAGTAATTTTATTTTCGTAATTCCTAAAAATTGCTAAAAGTTGTAATGTTTTGTCTTCTTGAAGTTTATCTCCTAGTCTTATCCTAAATTTTTGATATGGAATAAAGTGGTTTATGTCTTGGGACATTTTTTGAATGACAGATAAATCGGTATTGTTATTTTTTATGTTTGAATGGAAAAAATTAAAACTAGAATCTATTAACCATTGTTTTAAGTCAGTTAGTTTTTCGTAGGATTCTTGTCTTTTTTCAAAACGATTACTAGCACTGCTTAATTCTTTTATGAAATTTTGAAATTCAGATTCTTTTCCGGATTTTAAAACTTTTTTAGCTTCATCTTTCAAAGGGCATTTTTTTAATGCTTTTACTAAAACAATCGTGTCTAATAGTTCGCTGATTTTATCACTAATTTTCACAGCAAGAAACTTAGGGTTTGTAATGGTTTCTACTGTATTGTTTAACTTTATTAATACATTATTAAAGTGGTTTCGGTAAGCTCTAAAAGTAATTTCGTACTCAGAATTTGTTTTTAATAGTTTTATATTTTCTTTATTGGAGTGAAGTTCAAGTTCTTTTAAGACTTTCTTCAATAGAAATTGATGTTTCCATGTTAAAGGATTAAGAAACTTAAAAATGGATGTATTTAGATAGCTGTCACAAGCTCGAATTACTTCTTCTAGGATTTCATTATCAGTTTGTATTAACCAACTCGAAAAATAGATTTTTTTGTATTTGAAAATCAGTATTTTGAGGTTTGATAGTAATTGTTTTAGTTCATCAAGAATATCGTCACCAATGGACTTTTCATTGAATTCATCCCAAATAAAATCAAGCCAAATTTTAGCATTTTTAGCTTCTGTATCAGTAATATTTAGGAGTTTTTGTTCGTTTTTATACAGCCATGCTTTATAAAATTGAGCGTGTTCATTATCATAGACTCCTGTGGTTTGTTTTATACAATCTACTCTTTTTTCTTCAATCTCATTAAAAAGCTCTATATCTTGCTTAATTGCTTTTTTTGTTGCGTCATCATATTGTGTTATTTTTAAATTGGAAAGCGCATTATTTTCATATTTTGAAGGCACCCATTCACGCATTAACGTACTGATTTCCGTTTCAAGAATGTTCAAATCATCTGCTGAAGTATTTTCTAGAAAATTTCGGGCTTCAGGAATATCAATATAATCACTATGTTGAATTTCAATGAGTTCAGATAAAATGTTTCGATAACTTGCGCCTGCTTGATCGTCCAGTACATGAATCTCTTTAGAAATTATATTCAATTTCGATTCGATTCTATCAATTTGTTTTGCCAGGTTATTTCGCTTGAATGTGATTTTTTCAAGAATATTTTGTTGCTCAGATTTGTTTAAATCGAAAGAAACCTGTTCACGAATACTTCGAATAATTTCTTGTCTATCTTTAGCAATATCAGTGATAGAAAGAGCTCTTTTTTCTAGACCTACAGCCTCTAGCCGTTTCATAATTACCTGAATTGCTGCTCTTTTTTGAGAGACTACTAATACTTTTTCCTTTCTACCAATACAATCGGAAATAATATTAACAATCGTCTGGCTTTTCCCTGTTCCAGGTGGACCTTCAATGACAATACCTGGTTTTAATCGACTATGCATTACTGCGTGTTCTTGTGAAGGATCTACATTAACGACAGTAAATCGATTATTTTCTGATTGTATGGGCTTATATTCGGGTGTTTGTGGCGTGCTTATTTTTAAAATTGGTTCCATAGCTGTTCCCCAATGTGGTAATTTTTGAAGTAAACGCAAATCTTCACTAATTGATTGACCTGTAAAATTGGCATTAAAAATTACTCCAGAGCTATGTAGTTCAAGACCTATATCTTCCATCATGTAAGTAACTTCAGGATGAGTAACAAGTTTTGAAGTTTTGTGTTTTACAAATGAACCGAAGGCATCGATAACCTCAGAAACACTTAGAGATTGCCTACTTAAAACCTCATTATAAATTTGTGTTATTCTTTTGTAATTTTCAGGTTCTAAGGAGCTTGAAAGAGCTGGGTTTAGTCGAATTTCTTCACGAACTTTGTCGAAACCAATTTTTAGTGTAGGGTTTGATCGGTATTTAAATTCCAGTGTAATTGGCCATAAAATAATAGGTAATATTCGGGGACGATTATTTTTTTTGAACTGACTAATTAGGAATGGAAACCCTAAATACAAAGAGTCTAAGCCGGTATCGCGTTTAAAGTTTGCTGTTCTTAAAACTAACCTCCTTGTTCGGTAACTAAGTAATGGGTTTTGGCTGAAACTTAATGGATCTATTTTTTCCGTACTAGATGAGCGATTAATAATACTATTGAGTATTTTTTCTGAAGGTTTTAATGAGGTTCCTAATGTCTTTAAATCTAAACGAGGAGAATGTTTAGAAATAACTAATCTAACTAAAGGACCTCTAGAGGAAGTATGAATAATCTTTTTTTCAAAAAAGTTTAATAAACTAGAAGCATATTCATGCTTTGGTGGTGTAATCCATTTGTCTTTGGGAATAGATAAACATAAAATTGATTGCAATATGGGTAATCGTCTTTCTATCCTGAAACGATCTGCCCAACGATTTAAGTTATTGTTATTACTTAGTGAAAACCCTTCTAAAAGCTCGTGTAGAGATTCGTAAATTTCTAGTCTGGATTTTATTAGAGTTTCTCTAAAAAAACTTTCATTAGATTCAATTTTTATTTCTCTTGCCAAATTAGTAGCTTCTTTTACTAATTGATTTAAGGAGATAAATTGATCTTGTTGAGCGCTTAAAATAAGTATCAAATCTTCTTCACTAAGTCGGATGTCTCCCATTAAATCAGATAAACTGATGTTTTTGGCATCAGGATAAATTTGACGTAAAAGATTCAATTCAGATTTTAATCGTACCCTAGAAGTACTTAGTGTATTAATCTTGAGCTTGTCATTATCCAATTCAATACCTAAACTCTTTGCTTTTTGCAAAACATTTTGTTTTCTACTCTTGAGGTTAACCAACCATTTTTCACGTGAAAGTGTGTTTAAATAATCAGGAATGTTTCCTTCTATAAGCTCTGAAGCGAGTGTTGGGTTGCCAAGTAACCATGCAGGAATAATAATTTGTCCTCGCCAAGTAAGTGGTAAAGCTTCATTGAGGTGCATTAAAGCTAAGGAAAACCTCCACTCCAAATCGATATCTTCTTTAGAGCGTAAGTTTCTAATAGTAGCAGCTATTTTTCCTTCTCCAAGGATTTCTTTTACCCAATTTGAAATTTCACCAGAAGTAAATAAGGTCAAACCTTTTTCCCAATTATTTTCCTCTGCTGCCGCAAGTGCAAAATAGCTTACATTGGTGTAAGTTGTATCTCCAAGTTGGATGGTTTTTTCTTTTTTTTGATCAGTCCCCGAAGTAGCTTCTATAGGAGGAGCAACATATTCTTTATTCAGCCATTTTTCTACTTGTTCCCAGCGCCAACGTTTAAGAGGATCTCTACATAACAAGCCTTTTAGCAATAAAAGTATACGTTCATCAATACCTTCTGGAATTTGAACGCCTCTGGTTACCAAATGGATCATGAACGCCTTGTTATTAATGTTTTCAAAGAACGCTCCTTTGGTAATTTGCTCTAAAACTATCATTCCTAAACTCCACCAATCCGAGGCAGGACTTACTCCACCAATGATAGCTTCCGGAGCTGTATACCGAGTTAATTGTATAGGTGTATCGGTATCAAGATCATAATCTGATAACCTTGCAGAACTGTAATCGATAATTACCAAATCGAAGGTTTCATTATCACGGATTAGAATGTTTTTAGGACATAAATTACGATGTCTAAAACCAGCTTCTGAGAAATCTCGTAGTGCTCGACCGATTTCGTTTACTAAAGTTTCGAGTCTGTTTTCTTTTATATATCCTAAATCATTGAGTGATCCTCCTTGGATATGCTCAGAAACTTCAAAAAATCGATTGTTCCAATAACCTGTTTTTACTAATCTAGCAATATGATCAACATCTGCTCGGTGCAGTACATCATAAATTGTTTTATCAGGCTCAGAATTTTCATGATAATAAGTTAAAAAAAAGTGTTTTTCATTAGTGTCTTTAACTAAAAAACATTCTTTGGTAGCTCCTGAAATCTCGATAGGTTCAATAATGGTGTATGCATCAATTTTCTTGAGGGCTTCTTCTTTAATTGTTAATTCTTGAATGTCAGCACCACATTCCATGCACATAAAATCGTCTTCTCCAACTTCATGCCCGTTTTCACAAAGGCGTTTGATTGATTCTTCAGCTTCAGGATGAATTTCGATTCGACCGCCTACTGGAGTTTGGGGTACATTCATTAATAACCAACTACATGTTGAATTACTGATTATGTTTTGGCAATACATTTCGGTTACTGGTCGTTCAGTATTACATGCAGGACAAAGTCGTATGTGTTTCATTTCTTATGTTGCTTTATCACCGCTTGAGTATTGGTTATTTCAACGTTGTTTTGTCGAAAACTTTCAGTTATTTTATTCATTCCATTAATAGGTATGCCTGCCATCCAAAGAGTCTCATTATTAAACTGAATGTCTAATTTACTTTCGGGTTTTTTGTTTAAATATTTAGCAAAACTTTGCGCTCCTAAATTAGTAAGAAAATGAATTTGTTGATTGTCACTTCCTAATAAAGCTCGGGTTTGGGCTTTTGTATAGTCATAAGGTTCAGAAATTAACACATCGATTAATTTCTCCTGAACAACTTTTTTATATTTTAATTCTTGGAAAGAGTATCCACTGTAAACTAACAAGGAAAGTTTATAAGGCTTAAGAAATTTTAGCAAATTTTGTAAAGCAGGTTCTTGATCAAAGGGTTCTCCGCCGGAAATAGTAATTCCATCGCATGTTGGAAGCCACTTTTTTAATAGATTTTTTACTTCTTCTATATTTATTGAATTGGTTTTGAATTGCCAGGTATCTGCTGAGATGCATCCTTCACAATGTAGAGAGCAGCCTTGAAACCAAATGCCAACTCTTTGTCCTGGACCAAGTGTAGTTACTGGAAAGTGTAAACGAGAGATTCCTATTTTCATTCAATTATTTTTTAGTTAGATGAATGGTAGTACTTCGGTTTTCAAAAGAAATAGAAGTTGCTTCTACCGTTTCTCCCTTGTCTGGATTTAAAGAGAACAAAGCTCTAGAGAAAGGTGAGATAAAATGGTACTCAATTTTATTTCTAATGCCTCTACCACCATTGTTTAAATCAGTAACAGATAATTCTTTTAATGTTTGCATCACTGTGGGGTGAATATTTAGTGTAATATTTAATTGTTTTTGAATCCCCTTTATATTATTTTTCATCATCATATCAAAAATCATTTCACCAACATCTTTACGTATATAATCAAAAATAATAATGTTGTCTCCAATTCTATTGAGGAGTTCAGGTCGATTGAGTTCAAACTTAAAATAGCGCTCAATTTCATGTCGTACTTTCTTTTCAACAGTTTCAAAACTATCTTTATAAGTCACATTTGGTAATCGTTCACCAGTAGTTGAATTTTTATAAATTCCAAGGTTTGATGTGAAAATTATTAGTGTCTCAGAGAAATAAACGGTGTCTCCTCGTCCACTCGTAAGAACCCCATCATCTAGAATCTGAAGAAATTTATCTAATATTCTAGGGTGTGCCTTTTCAATTTCGTCAAATAAGACTACACTAAATGGTTTTTCTCTTATAGCATTGGTGAGTTCGCCACCAACATCGTAACCCACATATCCTGGAGGAGCACCGATTAAGCGTTGATCGGAATGTTCAGCGCTGAACTCAGACATATCAAACCGAATATAGGCACTTTCATCACCAAATAATAAACTGGTTAAGGTTTTAGCTAATTCAGTTTTTCCAACACCAGTAGGCCCTGCTAAGAAAACTACACCTCTTGGGCGATTATTTCTTTTAGAATTCCCCACTCCAGTGATGGCTCGCTTTACAATATCCATGATATGTTGTACAGAATGATCTTGTCCAATAACACGTTCTTTGATAAAAGCTTCTCCGTTTTCAATTTTGCTACGTTGAATTTTCATCCAAGGGTCTTCAGTTACACCTACTTTGTATCGCCGTACTGCATCTGCTATCATAGATATTGGTATGTTTTCTGACCTTGCTAGTTCTATAATCGCCACTAAGTCTAACAATAAAAGACCTTCAGTTTCTTCCACAAATTCAGTAACTATAGTATCTACATTAGTTTTATCTTTACTTAGGCTCTCCACAATCGGGTGAATCAATCTTCTACGAGCAATGTGATTAGGTTTTCCAATAGGTATGTGTCTTATTTTTGGGTTGTTAACCACCATCCAGTCAGGTAAGTCTCCTTCTTTATCAACTAACCATATTACAATGTTGTAATACGGATTAGGAGGGTTACCGTAAGGTTTAGTTTCTGTAGTTTGAGATAAGATATGAGCTATACTAAAAGAATCGTGTTCTGCTTTTACCAAATTTTCAGGGTTTATTAAAAACTGAGAAGCGAAATCGACAATTAACCCAATGGGTTCATCAGGATAGTGAATAATCTTTTGTAATACCGTATTAAAGGTTTGTAAATCGTTATAGACACCTTCTTGCTGAAGAGGAATTTGAAGTTTTTGAAAAAACACTTTTTTTTCATCTGAATTTCCTGTAAAAAAGGGAATGTCAAAACCACTTAACGGGTTATAGTAAACCACATGTGTATACCCTATGTTTTTTAATTCAGAATCTATTACATTTTCTAATCGATGCCAACTGTAGCTGCCAAAATCGTTCTCCAGTAACTGAAAATCCTTAATATTACCCGAAAGAAAAAATTGACTTTTTAAAGGAACAAACCTTCTAAAGTCTTGTAGCCATCGAGGTTTGGTGTTATTCATTCTTGTTTTTGTTTTAACTCATTTATTACAGTTTCTAAAGCGTTTAATACTTAATCTAAATTAACTGTTATATATCGCTTAATTTGTTAATTAAAGTATCATAGCGTTTACTGTATTTAGATTGGAAACTAAATGAGTTGATTAATATTTTTATGTCTTGCAATTTTTTCTTCTTTCTTAACCTTACTCATTAACACACTTTCAATACTCTACTACCTGAGAAGTATCTCAAGAGTATGACTCATTGTTCTTTTCATACGATAAGGTTCCTAAGTATTTATTGGTCTTGTTTTAACATGACCAATTTAAAAATAAACAAATATATAATTACAAAAACGATTAAAGAAAATTAAAGAATATATAAGTTTTTTAAAAAAGTAAGTATTTATAAATCATGTTTAGTGAGGTGTTCAGCGGTAGATGCATAGTCTTACTTATATATCCTGATTTTTTGAAACTGAAATAAACCTTAATGCCTCTTAGATGATAGAATTTTGCAAGAATTTGTATTAAAAATAAAAATGTATGAGAACATTTTGATTTATTGTTAAAACTAAAAAACCCGAACAATTTTGTTCGGGTTTTTATCGTGGTGCCTCCAGGAATCGAACCAGGGACACAAGGATTTTCAGTCCTTTGCTCTACCAACTGAGCTAAGGCACCAGTCATAACTTAAAAAGTAACATCTTTAAAATAAAACTCGCAACTAATTTTACTAGTTTTATTGTGGTGCCTCCAGGAATCGAACCAGGGACACAAGGATTTTCAGTCCTTTGCTCTACCAACTGAGCTAAGGCACCAGTTGCTACTTTCGTTAAGCGGATGCAAATATACAATCGTTTTTTAATTATACAAAGTAAAAACTTTAAAAAAATGTAACGTAAATTTACAAGATCTAAGAAATGAAATATGTACCTAATTATAGATGTAGGAAATACAAGAGTTAAAGTAGCTGTTTTTGAAATAGATACTATTAAAGAAGTCTTTACTTTTGAAAAAACAAATATAATTTCAGAGCTAAAAAAAATAATTTCAAATTTTTCAATTTCGAATAGTATTATATCGTCTGTAGCTAATTTTACAGATGAGGAAACGAAAAAAATAGCTGAACTTTTGAATCCGGTTTTTTTAGACTCAAATACCAAAGTTCCATTTAAGAACTTATATAAAACGCCAAAAACATTAGGAGTAGACAGGATAGCATTGGCATCAGCAGCGATAAAAAAATATCCAAATAAAAATGTATTGGTACTAGATGCTGGTACTTGTATAACATATGAGTTTATCACAGATGAAGGAAATTATCTTGGAGGGGCTATTTCACCGGGGATAACTATGAGGTATAAGGCACTATATACTTTTACTTCTAAGTTACCGTTATTAAAAGCAAAAGAATTAGAAAACTTTATTGGTACAGATACAGAAAGTTCAATTCATTCAGGGATTATCAATGGAGTTTGTAATGAAATAGACGGGATTATAGTACAATATCAAAAAAAATATCCACATTTAACAGTAGTTTTAACAGGAGGAGATACATATTTTTTGTCAAAACAATTAAAAAGTGTCATATTTGCCCATCCAAATTTTGTTTTGGAGGGGTTACATACTATTTTGATACACAATTTAGCGAATGATTAAGAGATTTATATTAGGAGTTTTTGTACTTACTTCATCAGTAATAATAGCACAAAGAAATAGTGCATCACCTTATTCTTATTTTGGTATTGGTGAGAGTTTTGAGGCAGTAACAGTAGAACAAGCTTCTATGGGAGGTATAGGTGTTGCAATGAAAGATTATCATCACCTAAATTTTACAAACCCAGCTTCAAATGCTGATTTAAAAGCAGCAACCTACGCAATAGGTGGTAGTTTGACTTTTTTAACAGTTAAAGAACAAAATGCTTCTCAAACAGGTAACTCAACAAACTTAAGATATATATCGTTAGGTTTTCCTGTAGGAAAAAATGCAGGTTTATCTATTGGTTTGCAACCTTTTTCATCTGTAGGCTACTCTTTGCTAAATGATGAAAATGCTGATAATGTTACTTTATTCACAGGTGAAGGAGGAGCCAATAAGATATATGCTAGTTATGGTATGTATGTTTATAAAGGCTTGTCTATTGGTGCTGAAGCGGGATTTATTTTTGGAAGCATAGATAATAGCGTTTTAAATCAAAGAGCAGATGTAGCATTAGCAACTAAACATGAAGAGTCTTTCAATTTAAGAGGAGGACAGTTTAAGTTAGGTATACAATATAAAACAGAACTTAAAAATAAACTACAACTATCTACAGGAGCATCATTTATTTTGTCTACAGATTTATCTGCTAAAGGATCTGAGAAAATGTATTCATTGTCATTTAATGGATCAGGGCAAGAAGTTCCTAGAAATGAACTATTCAATAGAACTTTAAATGGTAATATCAACATGCCTTTAAAAAGTATTTATGGTTTTGGTTTAGGAAAAGAAAATAAATGGTATGTAGGAATTAATCAAGAATTTCAAACAGCTTTAGAAAGTAATAGTGTTTTTATAGCAGATGGATCATCTCATAAATATGAAGATTCAAATAAATTTGCAATAGGAGGATATTTTATACCGAAAATAAATTCTATTTCAAGTTATTGGGATAGAGTTACTTATAGGGCAGGTTTGCGTTTTGAAGATACAGGATTGCTAGTTAAAACTACCGATAATTTTACTTCTGTGAAAGACTTTGGCATAAATGTTGGATTAGGATTACCGTTGCCAAGACAACTATCAAACGTTAATATAGGGTTTGAGTATGGGCAAAGAGGTACTACTAACAATAACTTAATAAAAGAAGACTACTTTAATGTAAGATTAAGTTTATCTTTAAATAGTATTAAGTGGTTCCAAAAAACACGAATAGATTAACATAAACTGAGAACGATGAAAAAAATTACGTATTTACTAACAGGATTATTTTTGTTTGTAGCCGTAAGTGGAGCGAAAGCGCAAGCAAGTCAAGAGTGTCATATTAAATACAATCTTTTTAAAGGAGATGCTACAACTAAAAAATATGACCAAGCAAAACCTAATTTAGAATACTTATTAGATAACTGTGCTACATTGTCTATTAACATATACAAGTATGGAGCAAAAGTTGCAGAGAACTTAAAAGATCCTGTTTTAGCTAAAAAAGTATATGAAACAAGATTAGCTAATTATCCAAAGAAAGGGGCAGCAAAAGCGCATAGTGATTACGCTGAGTTTTTAATAGATAATAAATTAGCTTCTGATGATGAAGTTTTTGAAATCTTAAAAAAGGCTTATGATATTTCTCCTAAAGATATGGGGGTAAAAAATATCTTTAGATACTTCCAAATGATAGCTGATAAGTATCAAGATACAAATCCACAAAAAGTATTTGATACTTATGATGATGTAATGGAATCGGTTGATGAAAAGCTGGAAGATTACAGTAAGAAGATAGCAAAGTTACAAGAGAAAGATTCTGTGGGTACTATTACATCAAGAGAAAAGAGTCTTTTAAGAGCATATACTATTAACTCTTCTTCATTAGGTCAAGTAGAAGGTGGTTTAGACGCTAAAATATCTAAGATAGCAACTTGCGAGAGATTAATACCTATTTATTCTAGAGATTTTGAAGAAAATAAAACTGATGGTGTTTGGTTAAAAAGAGCAGTATCAAGAATGTATAACAAAGAGTGTCAAACAGATCCTTTATTTGAAAAATTAGCAAACGAGTATGCTAAAGTAACACAGTCTGCAGATGCATATAACTTCTTAGCAGGAGTTTTGGCTAAAAATGGAGATAAAGGTGGAGCTGCTGAGATGAGAAAAAAAGCATTTGACTTAGAAACAGATCCATTTAAAAAAGCCAAGTATAAATTAAGAGAAGCCCAAAATGCTGGTGGAAGTAGAGGAAGAGCTTTAGCTTACGAAGCTTTGAAATACAATCCTAATATGGGTAAAGCATATTTGTTTATTGCAAGTTTATACCAAAGAAGCGCAAATTCATGTGGTAGCGACGAGTTTGAAAAAAGAATGGTATATGTAGCAGCCTTAAATAAAGCTTTAAAAGCACAAAAAGTTGATCCAGGATGTGGAGCAGGAAGATATATTTCTAGTTACAAAAAAAATGTACCATCTAAAAAGTTAATTTTCCAAAAAGGAATGTCTTCAGGTGCAAGTTATAGAGTAGGATGTTGGATTGGAGAAACTGTTCGTGTACCTTAATAGAAGTTAATGCTTAAAAGAGCAAAACATATATACAATAGCATTGCTACCATTTATTTGGTAGCAATGTTTTTTTCTTGTACTAATTCTAAAAAGGAGGTGCGAGATTTTCTTGCTGATAAAAATTTACCAGTAGGTTCGGCAGTAAATATTTATCATGTTCACAAAGATTCTGGAAGAATAAGTTCAAAAACAAAAGCACCTATTTTTTATGACTATTCAAATAGAAAAGAACACCCTTACAGTGAGTTTCCAAAAGGAATAGAAATAGTAACAATAGAAAAAAAAAGAGCAGATTCAACAACAATTTCTGGTAATTATGCATTAACCTATAATAAAACAAAAATATCTGAAATTAGAGGTAATGTTGTTATCACTAACCATAGCAATCAAACAAAATTAGAAACTAACCAGTTGTTTTGGGATCAAAAGGAGCATTATTTTTTTACAGAAGACGGTTTTCGATTTACAACACCTGAATCTGTAATTAATGGTTTTGGATTTGAGTCGAGCGAAGACTTAACTAAATGGATAGCTAAAGATATTACTGGAGATGTAGAAACTACACAAAAAGATATATAATGAACGCACTTTGGAAATATTTACAATACGGATACTTGATTATAGGAGTAATCTTTTTTGTTGAAGGAATCTTTAAATGGAATTCAGACAGACAAGAAGCATTTATTATGTTTGGATTTGCTATCTTTATCATATTAATTTTCTTCTTCAAACGACACTTTAGAAGAAAAGTAGAAAAAAGAAACAAAGAACGTTAATGCAACCCGAACTCTTAATAATTCTTACTTCTATTTTATTTTCAGCCTTTTTTTCTGGGATGGAAATAGCCTTTATATCTGCAAATAAACTTCACATAGAGTTAGAAAAAAAGGGAGACGGTTTGCTCTCTAAAATTCTAACTAAGCTAACTGAAAAATCCTCAAAGTTTATTACCACTATGTTAGTAGGTAATAATGTAGCTTTAGTTATTTATAGTTACTTTATGGGAGAGCTGTTAATGAAATGGTTTCAATCTTTTTTACCATCAGATTATGCGGTTGTAAACTATGTGTTATCAGACGTAAGTTTATTAACTCAAACCCTTATTTCGACTATAATTATATTGGTAACAGCAGAGTTTTTGCCAAAAGCTATCTTTAGAATTTATGCAAACGAAATGCTAAAGTTCTTTGCACTACCAGCTTATATTTTTTATGTTATTTTTTATGGGGTTACATGGGTAATTACCAGAATATCAGATTTTTTTCTACATGTATTTTTTAGAACAAAAGAAGATGAAATTCAGACCGAATTTAGTAAAGAAGAATTAGGGAATTATATTTTAGAACAGTTAGATTCAGGAAACGATGAAGAAGAAGTTGATTCAGAAATTCAAATATTTCAAAATGCATTAGAGTTTCATAAGGTTAAATCTCGTGAAATTATGGTGCCTAGGACAGAAATTGTTGCGGTTGATTTACACGAAACGGTAAGTAATCTCAAAAAAATGTTCATTACAACTGGGTTATCGAAAATCTTGGTTTATAAAAATTCATTAGATGATATTTTAGGGTATGTAAATGCCTTTGAGCTTTTTAAAAAACCACGTACTATTAAGTCGATTTTGTTACCAGTAGAGTTTGTTCCTGAGTCAATGATTATTAATGATGTACTTAATAATTTAATAAAAAAGCGTAAAAGTATTGCAGTTGTAGTTGACGAGTATGGAGGAACTTCAGGTATTATTACAGTTGAAGATATTGTAGAGGAGTTATTTGGAGAAATAGAAGATGAACATGATACGCAACAATTATTAGAAGAACGAATTAGTGAGTATGAATTTAATTTTTCAGCTCGTTTAGAGGTAGATTATTTAAATGAAGAATATGGTTTAGGAATTCCTAAAGAAGAAGCTTATGAAACCTTAGGAGGTTTTATTTTAAACCATACAGAAACAATACCATTACAAGATGAGGTATTAGATATAGAAAACTTCCAAATCAAAATTTTAAAAGTAAGTGCAACTAAGATTGATGAAATTTATTTTAAAGTAATCTATAAAGAAGATTAAGCTAGCCTCATTTACTTAGAACTCCCTCAAAAACAGCGTAAAAAAACATTGCATTATTTAATGTGAAATTGTATTTTCGCACACTGTTAATAAAATAAATTACGTATGGCAATTTTATCGAAAATTAGAGAACGTTCAATGTTCTTAATTCTTGTAATTGGTTTAGCACTTTTTGCTTTTGTATTAGACCCTTCTACAATATCAGATTTTTTCAGCGCAAGTAAAGTAAACGAAATAGGTGAAGTAAATGGAGAAGCCATTTCTCGTCAAGAGTTTGCTGAAGCACTAGAAGCTTACAAAGCGCAAACAGGAAATAGTATGTCTGAGATGCAAGCAGCAAAGGCAGTATGGAATAATTTAATCCGTCAAAAAATATACAAAAAACAATTAGAAGAAGCTGGAATTACTGTAGGAGATGTAGATATTTTAAATGCCTTATATGAAACTCCTGTAGTTCAAAATGATGCTAGATTCCAAACTTCAGGTATTTTCGATAAAAACAAGTTAAAAGAACATTTAGCTACTATAAAAGAAGAAAATGGACAAGAATGGGCTGCATGGCAAAATTACATGGCTTCTATTAAAAGTAACATAGAAAAAACAACATACGACAACTTAGTAGCTGCTGGTTTAGGAGCTTCTTTAAAAGAAGGTGAGTCTAGATATTTAACTGAAAACACAAAAGTATCTGGTAGGTATGTATATGTACCTTATACAACAATTGCAGATAGCTTAGTAACTTTAAAGAAAAGCGATATTCAAAATTATATAAACCAACATCAAGATGCTTTTCAAGTAGAAGCTTCAAGAGACATTAACTTTGTAAAATTTAATATCGAACCTTCAACAAAAGATGAAGAAGCTATTAAAGCTAATGTGGCCAAATTAATTGATGATTCTGTAGTAAATAACACTCCAGTTAAAGGGTTAAAAAATACTACTAACTACAATGAATTTTTAGAAGAAAATGATTCTGATTTAAGATTAGATAATAGTTATAAATTTAAAATACAAGTTCCTCAAGTAATTGCAGAAGAGGTTTTCAATGGAAATGAAGGTGATGTATTCGGACCATACAAAGATGCAGGATTCTTTAAGTTATCTAAAATTACTGAGGTAAAACAATTACCAGACTCTGCGAAAGCAAGTCATATTTTAATTCCTTTTGTTGGTTCTGCTAGTGCTGATGCTACTGTTGTTCAAACGGAAGAGGAAGCTAAGAAAACAGCAGATAGCTTATTAGCTGTTGTTAAAGCAGATAAATCTAAGTTTGCAGATTTAGCTAAAAAAATGTCATCTGATCAAGGTTCTGCTGAAAAAGGAGGATTTTACGATTGGTTTGCTTACAATAGAATGGTACCATCATTCAGAGATTTTGTTTTTGAAGGTAAAGAAGGAGATATGGGAGTTGTAAAGACTCAATTTGGGTTCCATGTAATTAAAATTGATGGGCAAAAGAATTTTCAACCAGTAGTGAAGTTAGCTACTTTTGGACGTAAGATAGAAGCTTCAGAAGAAACGGAGAATGCAGTATTCCAAAATGCAGAAACATTTGCTTTAGAATTAGCTAATGGAAAAGCTTTTGAAGAAGCTGTAAAAGAAAAAAACTTAACTTCACTACCAGCAGTAGGATTAAAATCTTTAGATGAAAACGTACCAGGAGTTGGTAACGAAAGACAAATTATTACTTGGGCTTTTGAACCAGAGACTGAAGAAGGAAGTTACAAGCGTTTTGATGTTGAAGGAGGATATATTGTAGCGGTACTAACAGCAAAAACAGCTAAAGGTTTAATGCCTGTTGATAAGGCAATTACTTCTGTTCGTCCTATATTAACGAACGAAAGAAAAGCCAAAATGATTGAAGATAAGATGAGCGGAGCTACTTTAGAAGAAATCGCAAAATCTGTGAGTCAGTCAGTGAGAGCAGCAACCGATGTAAACTTACAATCACCAACAATTTCTGGTGTAGGATTTGAGCCTAAAGTAGTAGGAGCAATGATGAACGCTAAAGAAAACAAGGTGGTTAAAAATGTTGCAGGAGATAAAGGTGTATTTGCTTTTGTAGTAGAAAAGAGAGAAGAGCCAACAGCATTACCTAACTATGACACATATAGAAAGCGTATTGTTGCTGAAAGACAGAATAAGACATTTCAAATGTATGAGGCGGTTAAAAAAGCGTCTGAAATTGAAGATAACATGAGTTCTTTTTACGGAATTCAATAAGAAATAACGTCATACCAATAAAAAAATCCCGAACTATTCAGTTCGGGATTTTTTATATGGTGATTTTGATAAAGTTTACCCAAATCCGTTTATAATCCATATTCTCTTTAAAATTTTCTATCATGAACTCTCTTTCATATATAATTCTTTTTTTTAAGTAACACTTGCCATTAACATAAATTGTTATTTTCTTACTTAAGTCAACCATTTCTGGAGAAAGATTAATTCTAAAAGATTTGATTCGAGAAGTTTTAATGGTGAAGGTATTGTTTTGGTATGAAGCAATTATTTTTCCTGATTTTCTTGGAAAGTCAAAGGCTTTTTTATCTACAATTTTTTCTATTAAGCTATCTTTTTCATTATATGTAAGCCACTTTTTAATGTCAAAATTTAAATTATTATGCCAAGAGGTTTTCTTTTGTAAAGTGTCAAGTTGTATGTTAGTTAACCAATCAATACTTCCATAATTATTATCATCAAACTCCCAAGTTATTTTTCTTGGATGAGGATTTCTTTTCCTTTTCATTAAATCTGAAAAAAGAATTTTATAAGCAGACTCAGAAGCATCAAATTGAGGAAACCAATGAGGATAACCATTATATCGATAATCCTTATAATCTGCGGCTATACTTTTCATTAACTTAACTAAATTATCATTAGCGTTTGGAGGATAATAGTAATCTTGGTCGGTAGAAAAATTAATGAATGAACGATTTAATATGTTTTCAATATAAGTTCCACCCGTATACACTTTTGGTTCAGTATTAAAACCATAAAATCCAGCAAATATATTAGGCTGTTTCATTAAATATGAAAATGCCCCAGTAGCTCCATTTGAATGTCCAGAAATAAAAATTTTATCATCGTTTATATTGATAGCTTTTTTTAATTGTCTTACAATTGAAGGCACCATAAAAAAACCAGCATCAGAGGTCATCCAATTATACTTTTTGTTTCCTTTAGGAAAAATTAAAATAACATTATTTTTATCTGCATACTTTGTATAATATCTGTTCCAATACTTTAGGTTTTTCTTTGTTTCAAAGTCAGAAAGTTTAGTATGTCTTACAGCTCCATGTAAAAAAATAAGGACAGGATATTCTTTTTTAGGAGTATAGTTTTGGGGTAAATGAACGTAATAAGATGTTTTTAAAGAATCGTTTATTTTAAAGCTTATAGAATAACTTTGTTGTTGTTTTGTTATATAGGGATTAAATTCTTTTAAATATTTAAAAAGTGTTTCGCTCTTTAAGGTTTCAGGAATACTTATTTTTAAAGTATTGAAAAACTCTACTTCTGATTTTTTTAGATTACTAAAGAATTTAGTTTTTCTTTTTAAAGCCTTAGTTTTTAATTTTGTCCATCTTTTGTCGTTTTGAATATTTTTGTAATCTTCATCTGCATATTCACCAACAACATAGTCCCAACCAGGATAACCGTCTTCATCTTCTATTAATTCAGATAGAGGAGTTAAGTATTTGAAAGCTTTATTATTTTGTTTTAAATCAGCAGCAATAATAGAAGAATAGTATAATTCAGTATCGGTAATACTATCAGGAAACTTTTCAAAAGCTTTTTCAAATAAGCTTAATGCTTTTTTGTAAGAGGTAGTGTCTTTTGAAGTATTCATTGTTTTCATAGCTTTTTTTACTAGTTCAGAATATGTGGTCTGAGCATTAGTTGATATAAAAGCTAAAAAGAAGAAGGTGTAAAATAGTAATTTCATTATTGTTTTTTTTACAAATGTAATTGCAAAAAAGAAATGAAACTTGTAAAAATGGGACGGTAGCTATTTTAAATGCCAAAAAGTATCTTCATTACCAAGTTGTGTTCCTTTTTTTATAAGGTTTTTAGGGGAACTTAAAGTAAGGCTCTTGAAAAGTTTAGTAAGGTGTGATTGATCAAAATAATTGAACTCATGTGCCAAAGAAGTAAAACTTTGTTCCGAATCGATTAAGAGTTTTTTTTCTAAAGTTTTTCTAAAGAGTACAATTTTGTTGAACTTTTTGACTGAAACACCAAAATGAGAATTAAAAAGTCTATTTAAGTGCCTTCTACTCACGTTTAATTTAGAAGCTAAACATTCAATAGTTATAGTATCAAAATTGTTAAAAATTACCTCGATAGCATTATTTAAAATAGTATTGTTATAGGCTACATATCTACGAAATAAAAATTGGTCTAATAATCCTGCAATAGTGTTAATATTTTGTGAGCTAAACAGAGCGTTAAGTTCAAGTTCAGAAAAGAAATTGAATTTTGTTATAAAATATGTAAAAGATAACCCCCTATAAAATTGATGAATACCCAAAGGGTTGAAAATTATTACAATTCTATGTACTTTACCAATTTGTGTGACATTAAAAATATTTTCTCTTAAAGGAGTGAAAATTTGAAGAGGATTAGTATCATTTTTAAAAACTATTTTTCCAATTTCAGGACTAAAATGTGAGTTGTAAAGAGAGATGGAATTATTGAAATGTGGATAGCAATCAAACTCTATTTTTTTATTTTGTGGTTTTACATCCAAATAATAATAATGGACATGTTGTGCTATTATAGGGTTTTTTGGTCTAAAAGTTTCAAAGACATTATTCATTAATTATAAGTTAGGTATTTTCTGTCTATATTTTTATAAAAAAGACGAATTTAGTAAAACTTAGAAAAGTTAGCCAATTGAAGTAAAGTAAAAAAGCAACCTCATACGAGATTGCTTTTTAAAGTATGTTTAAAGCTTTTTTATTAAGCGTTTAATGGTTTACCATCCCAAGCTGCTTTCGCTGCTTCTTTTACAGCTTCAGAGTAGGTTGGATGTCCATGACAAATACGAGCTAAATCTTCCGCAGAAGCTCTGTATTCCATTGCTACAGCTGCTTCCATAATCAAGTCAGCAACACGAGCACCTACCATGTGAACTCCTAATACTTCATCAGTGTTTTTATCAGCCAATACTTTTACAAATCCGTCTAAATCTCCACTTGCACGAGAACGTCCTAATGCACGCATTGAGAATTTTCCAGACTTATAATCAATACCAGCATCTTTTAATTCTTGTTCAGTTTTACCAACAGCCGCTACTTCTGGCCATGTGTAAACAATACCAGGAATTAAGTTATAGTCAATATGAGGTTTTTGTCCAGCTAAATATTCAGCAACCACAACACCTTCTTCTTCTGCTTTATGCGCTAACATAGCTCCACGAACTACATCACCAATTGCATAAATGTTAGAAACATTAGTTTGTAAATGATCATTTACTTCAACCATCCCTCTTTCAGTAACTTTTACACCCGCTTTTTCTAAAGCTAATCCTTCAGTATACGGACGACGACCTACAGAAACTAAACAGTAATCTCCGGTGAAAGTAACCTCTTCACCTTTTTTATTAGTAGCTTTTACTACAACCTCGTCACCATTTCTTTCAACAGAAGTAACTCCATGGCTAGCATTAATTTTCATTCCTTGTTTCTTTAAAACTTTAGTCAGTTCTTTAGAAACATCTTTATCCATGGTTGGAGTAATTGTTGGAGCGTACTCGATAACAGTTACCTCAGCACCTAAACGCTTGTAAACAGAACCTAACTCTAAACCAATAACACCACCACCAATAACTAACAAGTGCTTAGGAACTTCAGGAAGTTTTAAAGCTTCTGTAGAAGTAATTACACGCTCTTTATCAATAGTAATAAATGGTAAAGAAGATGGTTTAGAACCAGTAGCTATAATAATGTTAGTACCTTCAATTACTTCTTCAGTACCATCATTTTTAGTGATTTTTACGTGCGTAGCATCTTCAAAAGATCCTAAACCTTCGTAAACTTCAATATTATTTTTGTCCATTAAATATTTGATACCTCCTGTAGTAGTTTCTACTACATTTGCTTTACGAGCTACCATTTTTCCGAAGTCAAAAGAAGGTTTCTCTACAGAGATACCGTGCTCTTCGAAATGATTTACTGCATCATAGTAATGGTGCGAAGAATCTAATAAAGCTTTTGAAGGAATACATCCAACATTTAAACAAGTTCCACCTAAAGTTGAGTATTTTTCAATGATAGCAACTTTAGAACCTAATTGAGCGGCTCTGATAGCAGCGATATATCCTCCTGGACCAGAACCAATAACGATTAAATCGTATTTCATGAGTTGTGTTTTATAATTTCATCTATTTATATTGCACAATGTCCATTACTAATAGTTCAACTATTTGTGTTTATGTTAACCATTGTTTGCAATTGCCCATTTTGGGCTTTCGTAAAAATGAAGTACAAAAGTACAATTATTTGTCGATAAAATTAGTTTTCATATCTTTAAAACTTAAACGCATTGTATGAAAATTTTTAAAAAAATAATCATAGTTTTATTACTATTGTTAGTAATAGTACAATTTTTTCAACCAGAAAAAAATGAAGGAGAAATTACTTCTGTTCAGTATTTTATAGAAGAAACCAAGCCAAATGATGCAGTGCATAAAATTTTAAAAACGGCTTGCTTTGATTGTCATAGTAACTCAACACGTTATCCTTGGTATAGTAGTATTACGCCTGTGAATTATTGGTTGGCAGATCATGTAAATCACGGAAAAGAAGAATTGAATTTTTCTGAATGGGCTACCTATTCTTTAAAAAGAAAGGAACACAAAATGAAAGAAGTTTGGGAAGAAGTTGAAAAAGGAAAAATGCCATTAGATTCATATACTTGGATGCATGCCGATGCTCGTTTGTCTAAAGAAGAAGTACAACAAATCACTGAGTGGGCAAAAAGCGTTCAAAATAACTACCAAACGCAATTAGCGAACTAAATTAATGCAACAACTTTTAATTATTGGGTATGTTTGGGTAGAAAAAACAACAGGAGCTGGTAACCGAATGCTACAGCTAATCAATGTTTTTAAAAACCATAATTATACCATTACTTTTGCCACACCAGCTCAAAAAACTGAAAACTCTTTAAACTTAGCTGAATTAGGAATTGAAGAAAAATCTATCGAATTGAATTCAAGTTCTTTTGATAATTTTATTATGGAACTTCAACCTGATGTTGTGTTGTTCGATCGTTTTATGATGGAAGAACAATTCGGTTGGCGTGTTGCAGAACATTGCCCGAAAGCTTTGCGAATTTTAGATACAGAAGATTTACACTTTTTACGTAAAACACGCCATAAACAATTAAAAAAAGGAAAACAATTTTCAACAGAAGCTTTGTTGAAATCGAATGAAGCGAAAAGAGAAATAGCCGCTATTTTACGTTGTGATATGAGTTTGATTATTTCGACCTATGAAATCGAACTTTTAAAAGACGTTTTTAAAATTGATGAAGCTTTGTTATATCACTTGCCTTTTTTGTTGAATGCGATTGATGAAAAGGTGGTTAAAAATTGGAAGTCGTTTGAAGAACGAAAACATTTTGTGTTTATAGGTAACTTTTTTCATGCTCCAAATGTCGATGCTGTTTTGCAATTAAAAACAATATGGAAGCAGATCAGAAAACAACTACCCAAAGCAGAAGTACATATTTACGGAGCCTATGTTACGCAACAAATTCAACAATTGCATAAACCAAAAGAAGGATTTATAATTAAAGGTTTTGCAGAAGATGCGCTCGAAGTAGTTAAAAATGCTAGAGTCGTGTTAGCTCCCATTCGTTTTGGTGCGGGAATTAAAGGAAAGTTAACCGAAGCAATGGAATGTGGAACTCCAAGTGTTACTACTTCGATAGGAGCAGAAGGAATGTATGACAACTTACCTTGGAACGGATTTATAGAAGATAATTTTGAGAAGTTTACTAACAAAGCTATAGAGCTATATACTTATGATATTCTTTGGAAAAAGTCTCAACAAAAAGGTATAGAAATAATTAATTCACTATATGATAAAGACAAGTTAGGTGTTTCTTTTATTAGGGGGATTAAAAAAATCCAAGAAAATTTTGAAATACATCGTACACAAAATTTTCTTGGAAGTTTGTTGCAACATCAAACCTTACAGACTACTAAGTTTATGAGCAAGTGGATTGAAGAGAAGAATAAAAAATAGAACTTATTTAATTTTAATATCTACAGAGGTTCTACTTTGCCATCCAGTAACATCAATTACAGAAATTTGACAATGGTAATCACCAGAATCAATATCAGTAGGAATTGTAATGTTTTGTGCTATTTCATATTCTTTAAGATTATTATCAATTGTGTAATTTTCCATAAAAATTAAAGGAGAAACAGGATCTTTTATAGGAGATAATTCACAATTAGAACCTTGGTCATCGTGCGTGTGATGATCAAAATTATGGTGGATATCAATAGCATAAGTGGCCAAAGCTATGTTGTCAGACACTTTTACACGTATTGTGTACTCTTTTCCTTTTTCTAATACAGCACACGATTTAGGAAACCCTTCGTTGTAATTTATGGTAATAGTTGGTTTTTCAGTATCTGGTTCTTCAGAATCACTACTACAACCAAAGTTTACCAAAGTTAAGAAGAGTAAAGCGCTTGTTATTTTTAATAATTTCATGGTAGTTTATTATTTATAAAAGACTACTTGAGAAAATCAAGTAGTCTTTAATTAGTTATAATTATTTTATTTCAAGAGGAATAGACAGCTTTACTGTTTCACTTTCACCACTTTCTTTAGCGTAAATGTTTAACCAGTAGTTTCCTACAGGAGCTCCAGGAATTAAATCGTAGTGATAATGTATGTGTGGGTTTTTAACTCCTTCATATAAATTTTTAGGTAAAACAGTAATTACTTTGTCCCACTTTCCAACTTCAACATTCTGTCCTTCTCTCCATTCTTCGAACCAAAACTCATATTTAATTTCAGTAACAGTATTATTACCAGAAACATATTCAAATTCTGTGTGTAACTCATCTTTTCCAAAAGCGATTGAGTTGTTCTCCCCAATTTCTAAGTCTTTAAATTTTTGAATGATATGTAACTTTTTAGTAATAGCACTTTTAGTTCCGTCTTCATGTTCAACAGTAATTTTGAATTTATAAATCCCTTCAGCAGGTGTAAAAGAAGGAGTGTACTTGTTCTCTTCATCAAAATATACATGGTAATGTATATGAGGGTTTAATTGGCCTTCATATCGGTCAACAGGTACTAAATGGTTTTTTAACTCCCAAATTAGTTCACCGTTTTTAACTTTTGGAACATCGTAAGCTTCTACGTCAAAATAAATTTTAGAAACTTTGCTAGTACCCTCATAGCCAAATTCAATATGAACATCTATGTTCGATTGTGGTAAAACAAAATCAGAATTACCTAACTCCAAGCCTTTGAAATTTTCTGTATTAATATTTTCATCAAAAGTATCTGGGATGTTATCTTCATCACTACAAGAAATGATTAAAAGACTTACGAAAAATAAGATTGCTGATTTAAATGTGTTTTTCATGATTAAAAAAATTAAATAATTAAAATGTTTGTATAATTGTTATTGAAAAGTTTCTTCCAGGTTCAGGAACCTCTATCAGTCTGTAGAAGCTTGTATGGTCGAATACTTTGTTGTTTAAAATATTATTTAGCCTACCTTGAATTTTAAGAGGCTGCTTTTTTGAGAAAAGATCTACACTAGTATGTAAACCGATGTTAAATAAAGAATACCCTCCTGTAGTTTTTTCAGGAGGAACAATATTGTTTTGATCTGAAACTAATCGTACACTAGAGAATATTTTAGTCTCTCCAAAAGTAGACCAAGGATTCAATGTGTATTCAAGCGAAACAACTCCTGTTAATGGAGGGGAAAAAGGAAGTGTGAAGTTTTTCTTTTTTCCACTTAACTGTCTTGCTTTTACATATTCTAAAGAACCTGTAATAGATAATTTATCAATAGGTTCATATTGCGTCATAATTTCGCCACCATATCTAAAAACACGACTTTGATTGTATTGATACTTCTGAAGTGTTTCGTAATACTCAGGGGTTGGACTTAAATAAATATAATTATCAAAATAATTGACAAAAGGAGTAAGCTGGATAGAGGCTTTATTATATTTTGCTTTAAATTCTCCATCTATTTGATAAGAACTTTCAGGCTCTAAATCAAGGTTTCCTTCTTCATATCGGTACATGTGATAGTTTACTCCGTCTGAAGCCAATTCGTTTGCCAGTGGAATTCTAAAACTCTTACCTATATTTATTTTATACGATGTGTTTTTAAGTCCATAACTTAATCCAGCTGAAGCACTAAAACTTCCAAAAGTTAAGCTCTTTCTTTTTGAACGCTGTAGTTGTTGCTGAGTAGTGTTTCCGTTTTCGTCAGTAACAGGAGATAAAAACCACTCGTAATATGGCTGTGTTTTTATTATACCATAATCGTAACGTACACCACCATCTAAATATAATTTGTCGTTGAGTTTTATTTGATCGTACACAAAAGCCCCAGCTGTAAAACGAGTATATTCAGGAATAAGAAACCCCCAACCATCAATAGTATTATCTTGATACTCTAAATTAACACCTGTAGTAACTTTATGTTTATTAAAGTTATGTAATTGACTTTTTACATTAAGACTATAGGTATTCTTTTTAAATAAGCGTTCCATTGTAGATGACGGCTTGGGCATATAACCATGTGGAACAGGTTCTGAGTGTTCTTCGCGATGATTATTTTGAAACCCAAGCTCAACATCTAACGTATAATTGGGGAATAGAAAACTGGTATTATTTGTTATTTTAAAATGATTGACCTTATGATATGGTAAATCAATATCTCTATTGTCAACATCGTAGTCTATTTTAGAAGTTCTCACTTCCAGACCATGAGCATTAGCAAAAAAACCGTTTTTAGAATTAACATTACTAAAAGAAGTTATAGAGCTTATATTATCAGATACATAACCTATAGAAACTCCAACATTATGATTAAATCCTGCTGTATTACGTAAGTAATTTTTATGCAAATCAAAAATGTAATTATCGTACGTTATTTTTTTGGTAGGAACTTTATAATCGCCATAATCTTCATGAGTTATTCTAGCTTTGTAATACCAATGATTATAACGTTGTTTAACACCTAAAGAAACTCCATAAAAATCGTTGTTACTTCTATTGGTAAGGTTTAGTTCACCAGCAAAGGAATTAACATCAGGTAGTAAATTGTTTTTCAGGCTAATTACACCCGATATTGCATCTGAACCATAGAGTAGAGAAGCAGCTCCTTTAGTAACTTCTATATTGTCAATATTATATTGGTCTATTTCCAAACCATGATCGGCTCCCCATTGTTGTGCTTCGTGTTTTATACCGTTTTCAACAACAACAACTCTATTAAAACCTAAACCTCTAATGGTAGGTTTGGATTGACCAGAACCTATAGTTATTGTACTAACTCCTGGTATGTCTTTAAGAGTTTGCATTAAACTATTATCCCTGTTTTTCTCTAAAAAATCAACATCAATCCTTTGTGTGTTGCTAGAGAACTTTGTTAGTGTTTTTTTAGGGTTTTGTGCAATAACCACCTCATTTAATACTGAATTGTCTTGTATTAGAGGAATAACTATTACTGAATTAGTAGGAGAAATACTTTCTTTATAAGTAACATACCCAACATGAGTAACAGTTAAGAGGTATTCTTTGTTTAAAAGTTTAAAAAAAGTACTACTTCCTCTAGTGTTTGTGTATGCGTGCTTTGAACCGATACTCACGTGAGCATTGGGTAACTCACTTTGTGTTGTTGCATCAATAACCTTAATAGTAACAGAATTAGTGTTCTGACCAAAAAGAATATTATGAAACAATACACAAAATAAAGCACCTAAGCTTTGTTTTGTCATTGTAAATAGAATTAAACGAATTGTAGTAGTTGAACTGTAAGCGCTCAACTATTGATTAAATAATATAGAACAGATAGTTAACTAATAGAAAAAGTAAGTGGTAAATACAGTACAGACTTAGTAGGTTTATATGCATATATATTTACAACAATTCTTAATACAAGAAAGTTAAGTATGTTCTAAATTTAGTATGTTATGAGTAAGTTGGAGGTCCTCTAAGCTTTCTATTCAGACATTGGTAAGAAGGTAAGATAATTGACTTGTAATTATCTACTATCGTCTTGCTAGGAAGAATAGCTAAAGCTGGTGAGAAATTTTGTGTAGGTAAATCAAAAGAAGCAAAAGAAAAATAACAAATATCACAATGGTCGTTTACCGATTCGTGTAAGTGAGTAGATTTTTCTTTACAGTTATGGTGGTGTGCTTCATTATCATGATGATGAGTAGCTTTTATAAGAATAGGAAGCATAAGAAGAACCACCAATGATAAAGAGGTGATTTTACGAAATATGCTATTTTTATATAAGCTCATTTTTTATAACTGATAAATGGCAAAAATAAATGCTTGTTGTATTTTTTTATATTAAATTATGTTAATTTTTATTAAAAAAACAGCTTCTTCTTTCTAATAAGAGGAAGCTGTTTTTGTTAGATAAAGTAATAAAGAGATTTAGCTCATTAATCCAGCACGTCTTAATAAAGCATCAGGTTTTGGTTCTCTACCTCTAAAACGTTTGTATAACTCCATAGGCTCTTCTGTTCCGCCTTTAGATAATACATTGTTTTTAAATTTATCTGCAACTTCTTTATTAAAAATACCTTCCTCTTTAAAATATTCAAAAGCATCGGCATCTAAAACCTCTGCCCATTTATATGAATAATATCCAGCTGAGTATCCGCCTTGAAAAATATGAGAAAAGGAAGTACTCATACAATTTTCTGCTACATCAGGATATAATTTAGTCTCAGCAAAAGCATTCGTTTCAAACTCTTTTACATCAGTAATGGTTTCAGGAGAATCTCCAGAGTGCCAAGACATATCTAATAATCCGAAGCTTAATTGACGTAAGGTTTGCATTCCTTCATGGAAACTCGCAGATTCTTTAATTTTCTCAACATATTCCATAGGGATAACTTCTCCAGTTTCGTAATGTTTCGCAAACAATTCCAACGCTTCTTTTTCGTAACACCAGTTTTCTAAAACCTGACTAGGTAATTCCACGAAATCCCAAGAAACAGAAGTTCCTGATAAGCTTTTATAAGTTGTATTAGCAAGCATTCCGTGTAAAGCATGACCAAATTCGTGGAAAAGGGTAGTAACCTCGTTAAAAGTTAATAAAGAAGGTTTGGTTTGTGTTGGTTTGGTAAAGTTACAAACGATAGAGACTTGTGGTCTTTCGTTAGTATCGTTACTCCTATATTGTGATTTGTAAGAAGTCATCCACGCACCGTTACGTTTTCCTGGTCTTGGATGAAAATCAGCATAAAAATACGAAACAAAATTACCATCAGTATCAGTTACAGCATACGTCTTAACATCTTCATGATACTTATCAATAGTGTCAATTTCTTCAAACTGTAAGTTGTACAATTTGTTAGCCACAGTAAACACACCGTCAATTACATTTTCTAACTTAAAATAAGGTTTTAATAATTCTTGATCTAAGTTAAACAACTCCTTTTTTAGTTTTTCAGAATAGTAAGCACCATCCCACTTTTGTAACTGGTCTATTCCGTCTAGTTTTTTAGCATAGGCCTCTAAATTATCAAATTCACGTTGTGCAGCAGGTTTCGCTTTTTCTAACAATTCATTTAAAAACTCCATAACCTTTTCAGGAGTTTCAGCCATACGCTCTTCTAATACAAAATGAGCGTGGGTTTTATAACCTAATAGGTTGGCACGTTTGTGGCGTAAGGTTACAATGTCTTTTACAATTTGCTCATTATTATATTCATTTTGTTGGAAACCTTTTTTACCAAAAGCTATGGCTAACTTTTTTCTCAATTCTCTATTATCAGCATAGGTCATAAAAGGAATATAGCTTGGATAATCTAAGGTAATCATCCAACCCTCTTTACCTTTTGAGTTCGCAAGTTCTTTAGCAGCTTCTTTAGCGCTTTCAGGTAAGCCTGCTAAATCATCTTCATGGGTAATTAATAATTCAAAAGCATTGGTTTCAGCCAATACATGCTCCCCAAACTGTAACGATAATTTTGCTAACTCAGCATCAATTTTGCGAAGCTCAGCTTTGTCAGTTTCATTTAAATTCGCTCCATTACGTGCAAAACTTTTGTATTGTTTATCTAACAACATTTCTTGTTCAGGAGTCAAGTTTAAATCAGGTAATTGATCGTATACAGTTTTTACACGTTTAAACAACCCCTCATTTAAAATCATATCGTTTCTAAACTCACTTAACCAAGGAGAAATATCTTTAGCTATTTTTTGAATTTCTTCATTTGTTTCAGCAGAGTTTAAGTTGAAAAAGATAGAAGTAGCTCTATCTAACTTATTACCTGTATTGTCTAAAGCGACTGTAGTGTTTTCAAAAGTTGGAGCTTCAGAGTTTTCTACAATAGCATCAATTTCGTCTTTAGCTATTTGTATAGCTTCTTTTATAGCGGGCTTATAATCTTCTTCTTTAATTTGAGAAAAAGGGGGCGTATTAAAATCTTGTAAAAGTGGATTTTTAGTCATGAAAATTTAGTTTAAAAAATTGAAGAAACCTCACAAATAAAAAAATCTGTGAGGCCTTCAAGTTAATATTGTACTAAGGTACTTATTTTTTTACGCTTTCAGAAGCTTTTTCAACTTTCAGTTTTAAGCCTTCTTTATAAGCGATAATTTTGTCTAACACACATTTGTCTGAAGCTCCAATAATTTGAGCTGCTAAGATTCCTGCATTTTTTGCTCCGTCTAAAGCAACTGTAGCCACAGGAACACCCCCTGGCATTTGAAGAATAGATAAAACAGAATCCCAACCATCAATAGAGTTTCTACTTTTAACAGGAACTCCAATTACTGGTAACGGACTCATACTGGCTACCATTCCAGGTAAATGAGCAGCACCACCAGCACCGGCAACAATAACTTGTATGCCACGCTTGTGTGCATTGTTAGCGTAATCGAATAATTTTTCAGGAGTTCTGTGTGCAGATACGATATCTACTTCAACTTGAATATCAAAACTCTCTAAAATATCAATTGCTTCTTGCATAATTGGAAGATCTGAATCGCTTCCCATGATAATTCCTACCATAAATTTATGTTTTTGTCATCTCGAACGTAGTCGAGAGGTTATTTTGCTATTACCTTAATAGTTTCTTTTACTTGTTGAGCGACTTTTCTCGCCTCATTTATATCTTCATTCACAATAGTTACGTGTCCCATTTTACGGAAAGGTTTGGTTGTCTTTTTTCCGTAGATGTGAGGAGTAACGCCGTCAATCTTTAAAATTTCTTCAATGTTTTCGTATACTACATCACCAGTATAGCCTTCTGCCCCCACTAAATTCACCATAATTCCAGCTACTTTACTTTCGGTATTTCCTAACGGAAGGTTTAAGATGCTACGTAAGTGTTGTTCAAATTGGCTAGTATAACTTGCTTCAATAGAATAATGCCCTGAATTATGAGTTCTTGGAGCCGCTTCATTAACTAAAATTTCATCATTTTCAGTTTGAAACATTTCCACAGCTAACAATCCAACGAAATCAAATGCATCTGCAACTTTTAAAGCAACTTCGCGCGCTTTTTTAGCAACTGCATCTTCAATTCTAGCAGGACAAATTACATACTCTACCTGATTTGCTTCTGGGTGAAATTCCATTTCAACTACTGGGTAAGTTTTAGTTTCTCCGCTTGCATTTCTTGCAACAATAACAGCTAATTCATTTTTAAAAGGAACTAGTTTTTCAGAAATACACTCACCAGTAGGTAGGTTTTCTAAATCGCTGATGGCACGAACTATTTTTACTCCGTTACCATCGTATCCAAATCGAGCTGATTTCCATACAAAAGGATATGTAACAGCTTCATTACTTATAGCATGTTTTAATTCTTCTAAAGAAGTAAACCTAGAAAAGTCAGCAGTAGGGATGTTATTATCGTGATAAAACACCTTTTGATGTGCTTTGTTTTGAATAGTTCTTAAGTTTTTAGGCTTTGGAAAAATGGTTAATCCCTCAGCTTCTAAAGCATCTAAAGCATCAATATTTACGTTTTCAATTTCAATGGTTAACAAATCTACTTGTTTACCAAAATTGTAAACAGTATCATAATCTAATAAATCTCCTTGATGGAATTCGTTACATAGCTGAGCGCAAGGAGCGTCAGCATTTCCGTCTAAAATAACAGTATAGATATCGAATTTTTGCGTTTCGGTAAGTAACATTCTTCCTAATTGGCCGCCTCCTAGAACACCCAATTTAAAGTTTGAAGAAAAGTAGTTTTTCACGATAAATGTGTTAATTGTGTTGTTGTTGCTGCAAAAATAAGAATCTAATTGTTAGTACAAATAGTATTAACGAGATATTCTTAACTGATTGTTACTAATAGGAGTAACAAAATACATTAATGCATTACAGCCCTCACCATCTAAAGGAGTACCACCTGAAAGGTAGTTATACTTTTTATCATCACACGGACAGGTTATTTCCACTCCGTTGAAAGTCATTAAAGAGTTACAGTTTTGTTCAGGACATTGTTGATCAAAAGCTCTGTAACCAGAAGTTCCTGTTCTAAAAATAAAAACATTTCGCCCTTGTATTACGTTTTGCGATTCTCCTCCAGGAACTAATAAACCACTAAATTCTGGAAGTGATAAATCAATAATAGCATTCATTTTTATTCCAGAAAAACAGTTGTTAATAGGAGTGTTATCACTACAGCTAAAACAAATTATAACAAGAAATAAATAAAATATTTTTTTCATTTTTTAGTATAGAAGTTGTTATTGTAACGCAACGAAGTTACAAATATTTTGTACATTTGTAAGACAATCTCATTCCTAACGGCGTGAGATTTTTAAATTTAACCCACAGGGTTATAGGAAGAAAAGTTATATGCTTCTTACAAAACGTTAAAGAAAGTGTATAAAAGTTTGTTGATTTTAAAAAGAGAGAAGAGATGAGTAATGTATCATATTATACGGAAGAAGGATTAAAGAAACTTAAAGAAGAATTAGCGCATTTAGAGCAAGTAGAAAGACCACGTGTTTCTCAAGAAATTGCAGATGCTCGTGATAAAGGAGATTTGAGTGAGAATGCAGAATATCACGCTGCAAAAGAAGAGCAATCGTTGTTAGAAACAAAAATTGCAAAATTAAAAAACGTAGTAGCTAACGCTCGTATTATTGATGAAAGTCAGTTAGACACTTCTAAAATTTTAATCCACTCAATAGTGAAGATTAAAAATACGGTAAACGGAATGGAGTTTACGTATACGCTAGTAGCAGATAGCGAAAGTGATGTAAGAAACGGAAAATTATCTGTTAACTCACCAATAGGTAAAGGATTGTTAGGTAAAAAAGTAGGTGATGTTGCCGAAATACAAGTGCCTAACGGAATTATGAAGTTTGAAGTAATGGAGATTTCTCGATAAGAAAAAAACAAATACAAAAGAGTAAAGATTTATTCGGGTTTTAGCTTCGCTAGAACCCGATTTCTTTTTTACTTTTACTGTAAAATTAAATTAAAGAGACATGGCAAGTATTTTTACAAAGATTATAAACGGAGAAATTCCATCGTATAAAATAGCTGAAGATGATAACTATTTTGCTTTTTTAGATATCAATCCAAATGCAAAAGGACATACGTTAGTAATTCCTAAACGTGAAGAAAATAAACTATTTGATTTGTCGAAAGAAGAGTACGACGGATTAATGTCTTTCTCTTACAGAGTAGCCAAAGCTATTGAAAAAACAATTCCGTGTGAACGTGTAGGGATGAGTGTAATTGGTTTAGAAGTACCTCATGTACATGTACACTTAATTCCGTTGCAAACGATGGAGGATATCCGATTTGTAAAGAAAGAAAAATTAACAAATGAAGAGTTTGTAGCAGTAGCAGAAGATATTGCTAAGAATTTTGAATAAATAAAAAAGAGCTATGAAAAAGTGGATAAAAGAGGGGATAGCCTGGGGAGTAATTATGTTTATAATAATGGTAATATTCTTTCCGTGGTATGATGGAGAGGAAATTACATTAAAAAGAATGCTTGTAGGAGCGCTTATATGGGGAGCAGGAGGCTTCTTTTACGGTTTTTTAATGAACAAACTAAAGAGAGACAGTTAAACCTTATTCAATAAGATTTCAAAAGTAGTTCCTTTTCCTAGTTCAGATTTTAACACATGTATTCTTCCGTTATGGTAATCTTCGATAATACGCTTAGAGAGCGATAAACCCAGACCCCAGCCACGTTTTTTTGTGGTAAATCCTGGGTTGAATATTTGTGAAAATTGTGTTTTAGGAATCCCTTTACCAGTATCTAAAATTAAGATTTTTACATTTTTAGAACTTTCACTAATGCTAACAGATAGACTTCCTTTGCCTTGCATAGCATCAATAGCGTTTTTAATTAAGTTCTCTATTACCCAACCATATAATTCGGTATTTATATTGATTCGGATTTCTTCAGTTTCGGTAGTAAAAGAAAAAGAAATTTGTTTAGAACTTCTATTTTCTAAGTAGTCATAAGCAGTTTTAGTAATCGATACAACGTTATTGGGTTTTAACTCAGGAAGAGACCCTATTTTAGAAAAACGATTTGCGATGGTATTTAAGCGTCGCACATCTTTTTCAATTTCATCAACATAATCGTTACTTACATTTTCAGCACGTAAAATAGCTATCCAGCCTAATAATGAAGAAAGTGGCGTTCCTATTTGGTGTGCCGTTTCTTTAGCCATTCCTGTCCACAACTTATTTTGTTCAGCTACTTTGTTAGACTTGTACACCATGTAAATGATGGTAAGAAACAACCCTAAAATTAGTACTAAGGCAAGCGGATAGTATTTGAGCTTGTATAAAAGGTCAGAATTTCTATAGTAGATATGTTCTTTAATTCCTAAGTATTCTATCGCAATTGGCTCATTTTGATTTTTCATGATGCTCAATTGCTTTTGAAGGTATTTAGGATCCGTAGACTTTATAGAATCTAAGTTATGGAACTGCTTTATTTCACCATCTTTACCAACTAAAATAGAAGGAATGTTCTCTATGGTTTCATAAACTTTGTTTACTAAATTAAAGTTGCCATCAGAGTCAGGGTTTGAAGCTACTTCTTTAATAGCAGTAGCATAAATCTCCATTTTAGCGCGTTCATCTTTTTTAAATTTTTGAAAAAACACATAGGTATTCCATAAAATAAATAAAACGATAAGTAAGGAAATACTAATTGCAATTCGCTTTACCCAATAAGTGTTTGTAAAAAAAGCCATCAATCAAATATAAACTATTCTCTAGAATAACTAAATTTATAAATAGGTAGTATATTTACACTAAAATTATATAGAATGTTATCAATAAACCCTAAAGATATACCAACTTCTAAACTGCATGGATATTTATTAGGAGCAGTAGCACCAAGACCTATTGCTTTTGCAAGTACAGTAGATGCAGATGGAAACCCAAATTTATCACCATTTAGTTTTTTTAATGTATTTGGGGCAAACCCACCAATTATGATTTTTTCTCCAGCACGTAGTGTAAGAGGAAATAAAACCAAACATACGTTAGACAATGCTGAAGCAACCAGAGAAGTGGTTATTAATATTGTAAATTACGATATTGTTCAGCAAATGTCGTTGAGTAGTACGATGTATCCTAAAGGAGTTAATGAATTTATAAAAGCTGGTTTTACAATGTTACCTTCAGATGAGGTAAAGCCGTTTAGAGTAGCGGAATCTCCTGTACAATTTGAGTGTAAAGTAAAAGACATTATTTATACAGGTGAAGAAGGCGGAGCAGGAAATTTAATTGTGTGTGAAGTAGTAAAACTACACGTAAACGAAAATGTGTTAGCAGAAGATGGTAGTATAGATCAACATAAAATAGATTTAGTAGCCAGAGCAGGAGGGAGTTATTACAGTAGAGCAAGAGATGGCTTTTTTGAAATACCAAAACCACTAACTACCTTAGGAGTTGGAGTAGACCAAATACCTGCTGAAATAAGAAATAGTAGTGTGTTAACAGGAAATAATTTAGGGATGTTAGGTAATGTAGAACAGCTACCTACAGAAGAAGCTGTTAATAACTTTGCAAAAGAACATTCACAATTTGTGGGTATTTCAACTGAAAAAAAACATACTTTTGCACAAGAGTATTTACAAAACAATGATGTAGAAAGTGCTTGGAAGGTACTTTTAATTAAATAGATAAGAAATGGAAGTAATAGGGAAAATCAAATTAATTAACGAAACGCAAACATTTGGATCTAACGGATTTAGAAAGCGTGAAATGGTTGTAACTACTGATGAGCAGTACCCACAAATGATAATGATTGAGTTTATTCAAGATAAATGTGATTTATTAAATAATTATCAAGTAGGGCAAGATGTAAAGGTTTCTATTAATTTAAGAGGAAGAGAATGGATTAACCCACAAGGAGAAGCAAAATACTTTAATTCTGTTCAAGGATGGAGAATTGAAAACTTAGCACAAGCAGCTCCTCAAAACATTCCACCTGCTGATCAATTTGAACCAGCTCCAGATTTATCTGCAAACGAACCAGATGACCTACCTTTCTAAGAATACTTAGAAAAAATATGAATACAACAAAAAAGAGCGCAAATTTTGCGCTCTTTTTATGTTTTGCGGAAAACTACATATTTACTTACGGTTATCCCTTTTAATAAGTTAAAAATCAGTCATATATTTGTAGTATAATCATTCAATAAATAATTATTGATTGAAAAATTTAAGGGGAAAATAAAAACCTTCTGATATTAAATCAGAAGGTTTTTTAATTATAAGTGTTAGTGGTGTGGTTACTTTTTTGTTGGCTTTTTTTCAGGCATCGGACCTCTTAAATGAATGATTAATCCGTTTAAAAAGTTACGTAAAAACTGATCACCACATTCCATATACTTAGGGTGATCTTCTTTTCTAAAAATAGCGTTGATTTCCGATTTAGAAACTTTAAAATCTACCAAAGCGCAGATGTCAATAATATCAGTATCTCTTAATTTATGTGCTACTCGTAGCTTTTTAAAAATATCGTTGTTAGTTAGTCCCATAATTATTTTAAGTTAATTTACTACTGAAAAAATAGCCCATGCATAAATAGCAAAACGAGCAAAACGAAATAAGCCTACAAAAACTACATTTTTAAAAGGATATTTAATCATACCAGCAGTTAAACAGCTAATGGCAAAGGGTAGTGGTAATAGTGCACCTACCAAAATTAAAAAACCTCCCCATTTACTTGTGTTTTTAAGGTTTTTAGCCATTTTAACCTCTAAATAATTTCTTACAGAGTCAATCTTTAAAGAAGCTCTTCCTATAAAATAAGCACACAAACCTCCTAAATAAGATAAGGTAGCTAACAAAGAAATATTTACAATAGGATCTTCAGTTTTCTTAGACCATGCGATGAAAATTTCTGGCGGAATTAATCCTAAAATTGTTTCAGAGATAAAAAAAGTAATTAAAACTCCTGTTCTAGAAAAGGTTTCGGTCATGGTTTGTAAACCATCGTTAATATTATAAACATACTTGTTAAATAATAATAACCCTACAATAACGCCTACAATTGGCCAGAAAGCTTTTTTTAAGCTTACCCATATAAACATATAAAAACCAGTGCGATTATAATAGTTGTGTAAACGTTTATAATGCGGTTTATCTATTTTCTTTTTGTTATTTTTTTTATTCTTTTTACTCATCGCTAAAAAAAGCATCTAATTTTTAGGAATAGCAAAAGTACGAGGTAATTAGAAATTACACTAACAAATAGTTGTTAATTATTACAGGTTTGTAATAGCAGCCTCAGCACAACGTTCACCGTCCATAGCAGCTGAAATAATACCACCGGCATAACCACCACCTTCACCACAAGGAAAGAGCCCATCAATTTGTGGATGTTCAAGGTTTTCTTTTCTAGGAATATTTACAGGCGATGAGGTTCTAGATTCCACCCCAACAATGTTTGCTTCCGCAGTATAATACCCGTGCATCTTTTGTCCGAAAGCCGCAAAACCTTTACGCAATCTGCTTCCAATTAATTTAGGAAGTAACGAATGTAGCGGAGAAGAATTTAATCCGGGTTGATACGAACAGTCATTTAAAGAAGAAGAAAATCTACCTTCCACAAAATCGGTTAAACGTTGCGCTGGAGCAACTTGACTTCTTCCGCCTGCGTTAAACGCTAACTTTTCTAAATCTTTTTGATATTGTAAGCCTTTTAAAACTCCGTATTTTTCATACTTAGGTAAATCTTTATCAACATTAATTTCAACGACAATACCCGAGTTGGCAAACTTGTTATTACGACGCGATGGTGACATCCCGTTTACCACCACTTCACCATTAGCAGTTGCCGCAGGAACAATGAATCCACCAGGACACATACAGAATGAATACACTCCACGGTTTCCTACTTGGTGTACTAAACTATACGCAGCAGCAGGCAATAACTCATCACGTTTACCTGAACAACTATATTGAATTTGATCGATAATTTCTTGCGGATGTTCTACACGAACTCCCATAGCAAACGATTTCGCTTTTAGCAAAATGTCTTTTTTATGCAATAGTTCGTATATATCTCTTGCAGAATGCCCAGTAGCCAAAACAACAGCATTTACAGACATTTCAGTCCCGTTTTGTAACTGTATAGCTTGTAGTTTATTGTTTTTAACGATAAAATCGGTCACACGGGTTTCAAAATGAACTTCACCCCCATGTTTTAAAATCGTTTCGCGAATATTTTGAATAATCTTCGGAAGTTTGTTCGTTCCTATGTGCGGATGCGCATCTACTAAAATTTGATTGGTAGCACCGTGATATACTAAGTTTTCAAATATTTTACGAACATCACCACGCTTTAAACTACGAGTGTATAATTTTCCGTCAGAATACGTTCCTGCACCACCTTCACCAAAACAATAGTTAGAATCTGGGTTTACTTCATGAAATTGGTTAATAGCACGTAAATCTCTACGACGATCTTGTACATTTTTACCACGCTCTAACACAATAGGTTTGTATCCTAACTCAATACAACGAAGCGCCGCATACATCCCCGCAGGACCAAAACCTACAATATGAACTTCTTTCGCATTCGATACATCTTGATATTCAAAAATGTAGTCGGGAGTATCAGGTTGCGGTTCGTTAATGTACACCGCTACTTTATAATTAAAAATAACTTCCTTTTTACGTGCATCAATCGATTTACGTAACACCTTTACGCTAGTAATATCAGCAATGCTAATACCTAGCTTTTTAGCAGCTTTTAGCTGTAAAATATTGTCTTTGCGTTCTTCTACTAAATTAACACGTAATTGAAGTTCTTTTACCATATTGCAAAACTAGGTAAAAAACTATTTATTCTATTTGATTATTTTTAGCAAATCAAACTTTAAACAATGAAGATTACGCAGGTTATAGAAAATGTTTTTAAAAAATATTTACCCTCACCTTTTACCATCGCTATATTATTAACACTGTTAACTCTTTTATTAGCACTGTTTTTTACAAAACCAGAAGAAAGTTCTGTGGTTAATTATTCTTTAGAGGTGTTACAATTTTGGGAAAACGGAATTTGGTCTAACGGATTACTTGTTTTTGCCTATCAAATGATGTTGATTTTGGTATTAGGGCATGTATTGGTGTTGAGTAAGCCTGTGAGTAATTTAATTTTAAAAGTAACAAAATTCTGTACCAACACAGCAAACAGCGCAGCTATTGTAAGTTGTACTACTATGTTGGTAGCTTTTTTTAATTGGGGGCTAGGACTCATTTTTGGTGCTTTGTTGGCACGTAAAGTAGCAGAACATGCACAAGAACACAATATCAAACTAAATTATCCAATGATTGGAGCGGCGGGTTATATGGGATTGATGGTTTGGCATGGTGGAATTTCAGGATCGGCACCGATAAAAATTAACGAAAGCGGACATATTAAAAGTATTATGCAATCGGTTTCTTCGGATGAGGTTTTAGCTCAAATACCTGATGTGATTGATTATTCTCAAACGATTTTTAGTTGGTGGAATTTGCTGATTTTTTTCGTGGTAGTAGCGGCGGTATCGGCAACCTTTTATTTTTTAGGAAAGAAAGCAGCTCCAACAGCGATTAATTTACCAGAATATCAAATGCATACCGATGAAAAGGTTAGTACACAAGCAGAAAGATTGGATAGTTCTCAATGGTTAGCCATTGCTTTTGGTGTGTTGATTTTAGTGGCGTTTGGTTATCGTTATTGGGCAGACATTCAGCAGTTAAAAATTACGCCTAACCTAATTAACTTTTTTATGTTAGGATTAGGAATTATACTACACGGAAGTTTTAAAAAGTTTACCAATGCTGTGGGAGAATCGATTAGTGATGTATCTGGAATTTTAATTCAGTTTCCGTTGTATTTTGGTATTATGGGCGTGATGAAAAGTACGGGAATGGTTACTTTAATTTCTGATTTTTTCGTGTCGATAGCAACTGCAACGACCTTACCCATATTTACGTTTTTTAGTGCAGGTTTGGTTAATGTTTTTGTGCCGAGTGGGGGAGGACAGTGGATTGTACAAGGACCTATTGTGGTAGAAAGTGCATTAAAATTAGGGGTTCCGTTGCCTAAAGCAATTATGGCACTAGCATACGGAGACCAAATAACTAACATGTTACAGCCTTTTTGGGCATTACCTTTATTAGGAATTACGAAACTAAAAGCAAAAGAAATTTTACCCTACACGTTAATTGCAATGGTGGTAGGTAGCGTAATTTATTTATTAGGACTTACCTTGTTTTAAGAGTTTATTGAGGAAACGTCAACGCGTCACGCTGATGGTTTTGTTGTGTTGAGGAAACGTCAGCGCGTCACGCTGATGGTTTCGTTGTGTTGAGGAAACGCCAGCGCGTCACGCTGATGGCTCCGTTATGTTGAGGAAACGTCAGCGAGCTTCGCTGATGGTGACTATACTTTGTTTTATTGAATAGTCTCTTTTATTGATAAAACGTTGATGTTGAATTGGCGGATATAGTATTTTTGTAAAAAAGAATATAACGAATGATTTGGCTTTCTGAAAAAATAGAGTTTCCTCCGTATGAGTTGGCTACTGATGATGGTTTACTGGCTTTGGGCGGTGATTTATCGGCTGAACGATTGGTGTATGCCTACCAACATGGAATTTTTCCGTGGTTTAATGAAGGGGAGCCGATTGTTTGGTATTCTCCATGGGAGCGTATGGTGTTGTTTCCTGAGGAGGTGAAGATTTCCAAATCAATGAAACAGGTATTGCGAAAAGGTGGTTTTACGATAACGGAAAACAAGGCTTTTGACGAGGTGATTTTTAATTGCCGACACATCAATCGTTTTGATCAATTAGGTACTTGGATTACCGATGAAATGGAAGATGCTTATATAAACCTTCACGATAAGGGCTATGCAAAATCTATTGAAGTATGGATAGATGACAAACTAGTTGCAGGTTTGTACGGAGTAGATTTAGGAAACGGGGTGTTTTGTGGCGAGAGTATGTTTAGCAAAGTAAGCAATATGAGTAAAGTAGCATTTATTCACTTAGCACAAAAAGGAGGCTACAAACTCATCGATTGTCAAGTATATAACGACCATCTAGCAAGTTTAGGAGCTAGGGAAATTCCTAGAGAGGAGTTTTTGAAGTGGTTGTGAACGTGTTTGAAGTAACTAATTTAGTAAATACAAACCGAATAGAAAATCCGCTAGGATATTCGAAAGTGAGCCTTTAGTAGCAATAGATTATACACAGTGTTAGCTACTGGTTTTTTCGTTAAATGTATATTTTCCAAGCCTTAAAATACAGAAAAAAACTAATGTTACAGCCTGTAAATTATAATCTGAGAATTGTAGAAATGAATGAGCAATATTATTTCTCAAGTTCTTTCCTTTTTGAGTAAATGTAAATTTAAAAAGCTCTATGTCCTTTTCCGTAAAATATTTTTTCGTTGTATCGTTTTCCAAAAGTTCTTCAAGTAGTTGTTCCTTTATTTCTCCTCTTTTTGATGTTGATGTATTTCCTCCAGATAGTCTAATAAAATCTCTTAGCGCTCCTTCAAATTTTAATGTCAAAGAATCCATTGCTAAAATGAAGTTGTTGATTTTATTGGTGTTCATTAATACCGAAAGTTCAAATTGGGCTATAAGATTATGAATTCCAGGTGCAAGCATTGTTAACCAATTTGAATTTTGGTCAATTTCATTATCGGTCATACCTCTTTTGAATTTAGTGCCGTACCAAGTTTGTGATTCAAAAAAGTCGTAGATTTTATAATAGTTCAGTTTACCAGTTAAAATTCCATCAACGAAAACTTTCAGAAAAAGACTAAAGCATTTAACCCCATGAGAAATGGTATAGCTCTGAATAACTTCTTTATCAATTTTTTCTGAATCTTCTAAGTTCTTGAAGTTGCTATTTATATCAAAGACACTTGTGCTAAATAGACTACGTATAGAGTTTTTAATCGTTTTCTCAGCGTTTTTTAGATTTTCTTCAGGGTCAACAAGAATATCTTCGTTAATAGAGAAGAATGCAAGTACTCCTTCTGTTGGCATATCTAATATGACTTTTGATTTCATATCAAGATACTTGTTGAACATTTCAGTTTCCTTTTCCCCAAGTTGCCAACTTACTTTTCCAAGTTTTACGGTTTGCTTCAGTCTATTATACTCTTTAAGATTATCTTCAGCTTCCTCCAATTTGCCTGCCAGTCTTAAATATTTAGCTTTTGTTCCAATTGTTGTATACTTGACAAAGTCTGTGTCCTCCTGATGTTGTTCTAGAATTAAATCTTCATTTTTTGCTAGTAGTTCATATAGTTGATTAAGTGGAAGTTCTAGTAACTTATAAAGTTGTATTCCTGCTTCTAATTTTTGCTTATTTGCAAAATATGAAACTGGGTTTTCATCTTCAACCCAGCTTGGTACTTTTAAAGCAATATCATTTAATTCTTCTTTTGAAAAAATGTTATTTTCTAAGATAGAGTTTAAAATATTTGGCTTAAACCAATTTGGTAAATCATTAATGAGGGTAATAGCTACTTCTTTTGCGACCTCTAACTTCTTCTTTGTTTTCTTTGAAATAAACAAAATTGCTGAAAGAATAATTGGTAATTCTCGAGATTCTTCTACCTTAATTCTATTAATTGTAGCAATATAATTATCAATGGCAACTTCAGCATATTTATTATGCCTTATTTCTTGCCAGAGTAAATGAGAATATCTTGATTTTAGCCAAGAATTTTGAGTGAAGTCTAGTCGCTCTTTCAGATATTCAATGTCTTCCTTTTCTAAACCAATACTTGTTATTTGTCCTTGTGAATCTGTGACTTGCACATTCGTAAGTAACTCTCCTTTATTTAGATTGTAATTCAGAGACTTCCTTTCTACAATAACTTTCTTTTTCCAATCTCCTTCTATTTTAGCTGTTACTTTCAGTTCTCGATGAATATTCCATATGGTCAATGAATTCAGGTTTTCAATTGAGTCATAAAAGTCTTTTAATTTATCTGGAATTTGATTCATAGGTTTAGGTTAAACTTGCAGCTAACAGTTTTCTATAAGTACTTTTCATCCAAATATAAAAAAATAAAAAGAGTACTAAGAGTTTAATTTAATAGGGTTAGTTAAATAAGCGTCTTTAAAACAGACGCTTATTTAGTATTATAAATTTTAAAGAGCACTCACAGGACCAGCAAGCGGAGTTTGAGCAGGTTTGGCTATTCCGTAAACCACTACAACACCAGAGCCACCACCCCAAGTAGAATAAACAGGGGCAGGTTTTACTTCCATTACCGTTTGAGGTAGGTTCCAGTTATACATCGGTCAGCATTTGTATACTGCCCGAATGAATGGTGTGAATCACCTCTCCTGTAGTAGCGTTAAAAAGTTCTAACAGGAGGGATTATCACCTAGTATTTTAAATTAAACTCAAAGATCAATTTTTGTGTCTAGATTTATATAAGATTGTTTTATCGTTTAAAAGTCTTCAACTTTAATTTCAATTTTTTTATTGGTATTGTAGTCTTTTCCGTAAAGAATAACCGATTTTATTTCAGTACTTAAACCAGTTCCATTAATATTTAAGAACATTCTGTCTAGGTATATTTTTGTTGTATTATGGTTTACAAAAATTTTGTAACGATTGTTTTTTTTCTCTAAATTAAAAACAAGTTTTGAAGAAGCAGCTAGCCTAAATTTAAAAGAATTATCATCTGCATTAAGCAATACCATACCATAAGCAAGCCTTTTTTGTGTTGGAGTTAGAGGCTTAATTTCAGCATTTTTGGTATATAGTATTCTGTATTCTTTGATAGGCTTTTTGGTGTTTAACTTAGAGTTTTTAAGATTAACATCGTATACATATGTGTTAAAATTATTGCTGTGTTGTATGTAAAAAAGGCTGTTAGAGTTTTTAGAAGGAACAGGGTAATTCTCTTGTCCGTATGTTATAAAATGAATGTTTAAAAAAAGAAGGAAAAAATATTTTTTAGGCACAGTTAGTTTTTTTTTGAGAATAAAATAATAATTTAATTGGCTAGTTTTAGTCCTACTATTCCAAATACAATTAATGATGCAGAAATAAGACGCCAAATGTTGGCTGAGTCTCCTAAAAATATAATACCAACAAGTAAAGTACCTACAGCGCCTATACCTGTCCAAACAGCATAAGCTGTTCCCATAGGAATTGTTTTTTGAGCTAACCATAAAAAATATCCACTGGTAGCCATACAAATAATAGCAATACAAATGCCTAAGAATTTATATTGAACGTTTTGAGAAAGCTTTAAGCCTAAAGGCCATCCTATTTCAAAAATACCAGCTATAATTAAATAAATCCAGTTCATAAAATACATTATTATTTAAAGATAAAGGTACGTATTGTTATTTAGAGTTATAAATTCTAAAATAAAAAAAACTCACAATACTTAAGTGTTGTGAGTTTTTAAATAGAAAAAAGTTTGTTGTTATTTTAACACTGTAAATTCTATACTAGAATCGGTAAATACTGAGTGTGTTTGTGTTTTAAAATCTTTTTCGTCTGCTTTGTAAATATTATCTACATAGGTTTGCGGATTCAAATCTATTAAAGGAAACCAAGTACTTTGTACTTGTATTTGCACTTTATGTCCTTTTTTAAACGTGTGGAAAACATCTTGTAGTTTAATATTTACGGCTGTTTTTTGATTTGGAGTAAATGGTTCTGGATTTGAAAAACTATTTCTAAAACGTCCACGCATTACTTCGCTACGTACCATTAAGTGGTAGTTGCTTAGTTTTAAATGTGATTGCATTTCTTTGTTGTCGTTTTTTAAATCAGCAGGATGCACATCAACAACCTTTACAATCCAATCGGCTGCTGAACCTGTAGTAGCTACTTGTAGCTTTGCTAAAATATCACCAGCAAGGGTAAAATCTTCTGTTAATACCTCTGTTTCAAATACCAATACATCAGGTCTTCGAGCAGCAAAACGCTGATCATCTGTCATATATTTACGCGGAGTAAACACCGTTTTGATATCTTCTGAATAAGGCACAGGACGTTTAATATCACTTATAAAATTGACAGGCTTTATGTATTTTTTATGAGCTGGGGGAATGATTGATAAGTTTTGGTTTTCTGAAAGGAAAAATGTTTGTTTTTGAGCATTTTTTGGTGGCCATACATCGTATGATTTCCACGTTTTTTTACCTGTATCAAAAACATAGGCTTCTGGTAATCCAGAGTTTTTAGAACCATCACCTTTTAAGAAGTGGTTAAAGAATTTTGTTTCTACTTCTTTTTGGAATTTTAAAGAGATAGAATCTCCAAAGTAGTAGTTACCAACTTTGTTAGCTACTTTATTTCTAGACCATCCGCCATGATCCCAAGGTCCAAAAACAATTGTATTATAGTTGTTTGGTTGATTTTTTTCGATGTTTTTATAAGTTTCTAAAGGCCCGTATAAGTCCTCTGCATCAAATTCACCTCCAACAATCATTGTTGCTACTGTAGAAGGAACTTTATCTAAATGTTGGATAATTCCTTTGCTTTGCCATACCGAGTCGTAATTAGGATGTTCTACAATTTCCTTCCAAAAGAAATCATCAATACGCTCCTTATTGTCGGTAACTTTGCTGTCTAGCTTATCGTATTGAAAATATTCGTTTAAGTTTTTTAATGGCCCTTTATCTAAGAAAAACTGATATTGGTCTTGAGTTTTCATATCAGGGAATGAGTACCAAGCAGAATCAGTTGGTTGATCTTTGTAAGTTCCGAATAAAGAAATAGCTTTGAAATAGCTTAATAAAAAAGCTCCGTTATGATGAAAATCGTCAAAAAAGAAATCTCCAATACACGCTTGTGGTGAAGCAGCTTTTAAAGCAGGGTGTGCATCAATGGTTGAAACAGTAGCATAATGACCTGGATATGAAATTCCCCATGTACCTACCTTACCATTATTGTTAGCTACATTGTTCACTAGCCAATCGATAGTGTCATAGGTATCGGTAGTTTCATCGGTTTGTTTTTCTGTTTTATTAGGAATGTAAGCACGCATATTGTCATACACTCCTTCACTCATCCAACGTCCGCGAACATCTTGATATACTATGATGTTTCCTTCTTTCATTAAAACTGGGTTTGGACCAATTTTTCTTCTAAATTTATCTTCTCCATAAGGTTGGCAACTATACGGAGTACGTTGTAGTAAAATAGGATAGGTTTTACTAGTGTCTTTTGGTGAATAGATAGTGGCGTGTAGTTTTACACCATCTCTCATTGTAATTTTTACCTCTTTTTTAGTGTAATGGTCTTTAACGTAAGTGTTTTCTTTCTTTTCAGCTTTCTTTACTGTTGTTTTTTTAGTACAACTAGCAAATGAAATTGTAATTATAAAGAATAGAATTAAGTTTTTTTTCATTTGGTTTTGTTGATGTATAATAAAAGTATAAAAATAACAGCAATCTACTAGATTGCTGTTATGTAAGAAAAATTAGTTGTTTGGGTTTAGAATAGTGTCTATTCTATCTGCTGCATCTTGTAAGTGGTAACGGGTTATTGTGTTACGAGTAGAAGGAATACTACGTTTAATATCTTTTTGTAAACGTTTTAGCTCTCCTCTTACCACAGGTTTAATATCTGATTGATTGATAGTAACCGCTGTTTGTTTAAAATAGCCTCTATCACTTCTTGGTGCTTTTTGGTCTTTTGCTTTGTTTAGTAAAAAGTCCAATCTGTCTAAATGTGCACGTTGTAAGTTTCTACGATACGGATCAATGGTTTTGTTAGCGTATACTTCGCTCCAAATACCTTTACGTAAATCACCCATCATTTCAATAAGAGAATATGCTTTAGTTCCGTTTAAAGTTTCATTCTCAATCATACGAGTTAACCTTCCAGTTTTTAAAACCCTATTTAAGGTTTGTACTTGTAAACCTCTAATACGCTCAATAATTCCTGAGTGTTGTGTTTTACTGATGATGTTTTCATCAATTAACCAAGTAGGAGTTTTAAACAATTCGTTATTTACAAATTGTAACGCTCTTTTTTGATGATCTTTAGGTACGTGTATATAAACAGCTCCATCTTGATCGGCAGTTTTAAAATACTCATATACACCACCAATGTTAGAACTTACGTGCCCCATGTATCTGTTAAACTGTCCAACTACTTGTCCGTACATAGTTTTTAACTCTTCGTAAGTTTCACCATCTTCAGTAGTCCACTCTTCTAAACGAGGTAAAATACGTTGTAAGTTTTTAATACCATAAGCACTCGCTTTCATAGCATCGTCTCCTAAGTCTTCTGTTTGTGAACTAGGATCAATAATGTTACGAACTTGTTGGTGTCCGAATCTATACACAGAATTTCCTGCTTTTTCTTTAATCCACTGATTTAAGATTGTTTTTTCATCTTTAGCTGATTTATCTAAGATTGGTCTGTATCCCCAGTTGATAGCATATTTATCGTAAGGTCCAATATTAGGCATTAAAGCAACTCCTTTGTCTTCTGGTTGTGCTACATAGTTAAAACGAGCATAATCCATGATTGAAGGAGCTGTTCCGTTCTTTTTTGTAAATTCAGCTGAACGTAAAGAATCTACAGGATATGCAACAGAACTTCCCATGTTGTGAGGCAACCCTAAAGTATGTCCAACTTCATGAGAAGAAACAAAACGGATTAAGCGTCCCATAACTTCATCTTTAAATTGATTTCCTCTTGCATCTGGATTGATTGCAGCTGTTTGTACAAAAAACCAGTTGTGTAATAAAGTCATTACATTATGATACCAGTTAATATCTGATTCTAAAATTTCTCCTGATCGAGGGTCACTAACGTGAGGTCCATTTGCATTAGGAATTGGAGATGCTAAATAACGAACTACAGAGTAACGTACATCTTCAGGGCTCCAATCAGGGTCTTCTTCTTTAGTAGGAGCATCTTTAGCAATGATAGCATTTTTAAATCCAGCTGCTTCAAAAGCAATTTGCCAATCTTCAATACCTTGTTTGATGTACTTACGCCATTTTTTTGGAGTAGCTCTGTCGATGTAATAAACGATTTGCTTTTTAGGCTCTACTAATTCACCTCTTTTAAACTTTTCTAAATCTTCGTCTTTTACTTCTAAACGCCATCTGTCTAAATAGGTAACTGATTTACTTTTTTGAACATCTAAACCGTAATCTGTTTGAGAACTTGTAAACCATCCTACACGCTCATCAAAATAACGTCTTTTCATAGGGGTTTTAGGAAGTAAAATCATAGAGTTACTCAATTCCATAGTTACAGAACCTACACTAGAATTTGAAGGAGGATTTCCTGCAATGTAAGTTTTTACATTTCTAACTTCTATGTTTTGAGGATAACTACTAATTCTGTCAATATAAGATCTCGTTTTATCCATTTTAGAAATCTTATAACGTTTTCTGCTTCTTTGTGGAAAAGTAATTGCTTTTACATCACCTTCAAAAAGAGGGCTAGCATCAATTACAGTAGCTGTTGAGTCTTTGCTAAATGCTTTGATTGGAAAAGCATATAAGATAGGTTCAAAATTAGAGTTTACAACGGCTTCGTGTACCGGTAAAATGGTGTCTGCTACAACATTGTGAGAAACTACTTTTAGTAAAATTTGTTTCTTGTTTTTTACCCAACGTAACACTTGTGTATTTTGTTTTCCACCACCAAAACCAATACCGCTAGCTGTTTTAGCAATTCTAGTCACCATAAGCATTTCACGGTTCAGAAGAGAGTCTGGAATTTCAAATAAATAGTTAGCGTCTTTTGAGTGCACCTTAAACAAACCTTCGTCTGTTTTGTGTTTTTTGGTAACTACCTTTTCATAAGGTTGTATTCCGCCCTTTTTAGGTTTGTCTTTTTTAGCGGGAGTCTCTTTTTTTGTGTTTTTTTTCTTCTTTCGTTGTGCTTCTGCATTCAAAGAAACTCCTAAAGCAAGAAATACCACTAAAATAGTTGAAAGTATTTTTTTAGTCATTGTAAAAATTAATTGAATAAATAAGTGCGGAATTTAGCAAAACTACTACCAGAATTATCTTAATTAATTGTTAAAGAGATGTTTTGATGTATAGTTTTTTCTTTATTTATGGCTAGTTTTCAGTTTTTTACTGTATTGTAGTGTAAATAAAACCCCGTACCTTTGCAGCGGCATGAGAATTAGACGACTTTCAGATTGGTTACCGACTACGAAAAAGGAGGTGAAGTTAAGAGGATGGGATGAATTAGACGTAATCCTATTCAGTGGAGATGCATATGTAGATCATCCATCATTTGGTCCTGCAGTAATTGGACGTATTTTAGAGAGTTACGGTTTGCGTGTGGCAATTGTTCCGCAACCAAGTGTACACGATAATTTACAAGATTTTGAAAAGCTAGGAACTCCAAGGTTATTCTTTGCAGTAACCGGTGGTTGTATGGATCCCATGGTTAGTAATTACACGGCTAGTAAGCGCCGTCGTGATAAGGATGCTTACACTCCTAATGGAGATAAAGGGTTCAGACCTGATTATGCGACTTCAGTATATTCTAAAATTTTAAAGGAAAAGTTTCCAGATGTTCCTGTATTAATTGGAGGAATTGAGGCTTCGTTACGTCGTGTTACGCATTACGATTATTGGTCTGATAAATTATTACCAACGATTTTAGAAACTTCTAAAGCCGATATGTTGGTCTACGGAATGGGAGAGCAGCCACTAAGAGAAATTGTTGAGTTGTTGCAAAAGGGTGTACCATTTTCGAGCTTAAAAACGATTAAGCAGACAGCAGTTTTATTAGAAGAAGGTGAGAAAACTCCGAAAAATAAGAACTGGGACGATGTAGAAATTAATTCGCATGAAACTTGTTTGAAGGATAAGAAAGCCTATGCTTCTAACTTTAAAGTGATAGAGCAGGAGTCAAACAAATTATATGCACGTCGTATTTTTCAAAAGGTTGGGAATAAAAAGTTGATGATTAATCCGCCGTTTCCAACAATGACAGAGGAAGAAATTGATGCTTCGTTTGATTTGCCTTTTACACGATTACCGCATCCAAAGTATAACAAACGCGGACCTATTCCTGCGTTTGAAATGATTAAGTTTTCCATAAATATTCACCGTGGATGTTTTGGAGGGTGTAGTTTTTGTACTATTTCAGCACACCAAGGAAAGTTTATTGCGAGTAGAAGTCAGGAATCTGTTTTAAAAGAAGTAGATCAAGTTGCTCAAATGGATGATTTTAAAGGGTACTTATCTGATATTGGAGGACCGTCGGCAAATATGTATAAAATGAAAGGTAAAGTACAATCGATTTGCGACAAATGTGTTGCTCCGTCGTGTATTTCGCCAGTAATTTGTAGTAATTTAGATACCTCGCATAAGCCGTTAACAAAATTGTACCAAGCTGTTGATGCACATCCGAAGGTTAAAAAATCATTTATTGGAAGTGGTATTAGACACGATATGTTAGTGCCTGAGTTCAATAAAAATGCAGATCCTAAAGAGTTAGATGCATATACAGAAGAAGTGATGACAAAACACGTTTCTGGGCGATTAAAAGTAGCACCAGAACACACTTCTGATCCTGTACTAAAGTTAATGCGTAAACCGTCGTTTAAGTATTTTCATTTATTTAAAGATAGGTTTGATCGTATTAATATTAAAAAGAAATTAAAACTTCAATTAATACCATATTTTATTTCGAGTCACCCAGCTTGTGAGGCAGAAGACATGGCAAACTTAGCTGCGGAGACTAAAGATATGGGCTTTCAGCTAGAACAGGTACAAGGATTTACGCCAACACCTATGACTGTGGCTACGGTAATTTATTACAGTGGATATCATCCGTATACTTTAAAAGAGGTGAAAACTCCGAAAACAAAAAAGGAGAAGGAAGATCAGCACAAGTTTTTCTTTTGGTATAAAAAGGAAAATAAGCAATGGATTAAAGATACGTTAAACAAAGTTGGACGTACTGATTTATTGAAAAAGTTACTTCCAGAAGACACTTCTTGGCGAAAAAATAAAGCAGGAAAAGCTAAAAATACATTTGATGATACTGTGACGTATAAACCATCAAAGCCTTCTAGAAGAAAGAATAAAGGTTTTAAAAAGAAGAGACGATAAAAAATAAAAAATCCGCTGTTAGGCGGATTTTTTATTTATGCTTCGTTTTCTAAACGGTTTCGTTTCATTTCAAAAGCTTCGGTAGCTTGTTTTATAATATTTAAGGTGTCAGAAGCTCTTACCATTACTTTTTCGAGTTCTTTGTCTAAGTCTTTTGACTGGATATCGAATAGTTGAACTTCAACCACACCAATTTTTTCAATTAAACTTTTTTGCGTGTTTTTAATGTCTTCCATTTTAACTAAAACAGAGTTCATTGTATCGAGTCTTTTCTGTTCTTGATCTGTCATAAGTTTCTTTTTTAGTTGCAATTAAGATATGAAAAAATCAAGAGTTAAGCAAATTAAGTAGTTTGTAAGGTGTTGGTATTTAGTGTTTTTAGTAGGTTTTTAAATAGCAAAAAAGCAGGAGTAAAATTCCTGCTTTTTGTTATTCTGAAAATTCTAATACGCTGTTTTTAGTACGGAGTCTTATTTCACTTAGTTTTTCATCAACTAACAATTTTCCGTCTTTAAAAACTTCTCGTAATTCGCCTTTTTGTTCTTCTTCCCAACTTACTTGATCGTGTAATTTATATTTTCCATCTTCTAGCGTTATTTTTAATAATCCTTTAGCAGATTTTTTAGTTCCGTCATCGGTAATTGGGTCTTTAAAAATTTCTCTTCCTTCTCCATCTACTTCTCCGTAAGTAGCTTTCATGGCAAATCCAAAGGTATCTCTTGTGTTGTATTGATAGGTAAAAGAACCAATTCCTAAGACTACGTTGGTAGAGGCAAACCCTTTTTGTTTTAAACGTTCACAAATTTGTGTGGCTCTTTCAAGGGTAATGCTATCGCCATAGATAGCTCCAATATGACTATCTAGTTCTTTATATCCTTTTGTGTTGGTTGTTCCTCCAAAAACTTCCCAAAGCAGTTGTATGACTCCTTTTTGTTCTTCTACTGTTTTACCGTTTTGATTTCCGCAAATAATATCTACTGGATCCCCGCTGTCTGGTCTTATGACTACTTTTCCATCTCTGGCTAAGACTTCTTCTTTTAGATTAGGTAAGTATTCGGTAAGAACTTTCCATAAATCCCAAGTATCAGAAACAATAGAAACGATACCGTTTGGATATACCTCAGTAATTAATCTTTTAAAAGTATCTTCTTCACCACTATTGGTTCCCATACACATTACAGAGTGTTCAGTTGCTGCAACAGAACCACCAATCAATTCATTATCAGAATTTGCATTGTAATATTTTTCTAAAAAGTCTACAGCAGGAATTGTATCTGTACCAGTAAAACTTAGTAAGTGACCAGCAGCACTCATTTCAGCAGCTTCTAAACCAGCCATTCCTCTCATAGAAAAGTCGTGTCCTTGCCAATCTACCATTTCAGGAACAGATGAGGTTTCTTGTGCGTATTTGTCTAATATTTTTCTGTACTGTTTTGCAATGGTTGCAGAATTACATGGTAACCAAACAGTGGTTGACAATAAAGTTTCAAAATAGTTGGTTAGCCAAAAGAATTCTGGCAATGTATTATACATGGTAAACATTGGTACTCTGATTGGAACCTCAACACCCTCTGGTAATGCTTTAAAAACCATAGGAATGTATCCTAAATCGTGTAATGCAGCAATATGTTCTATACCTACAGAGTTTTCACCTAAATAATTATTGATTCTTCTACTGTATTGTTTGCAAATTTCTTCTTTTGGTTTGTTAAAGAAGTTGGTTTGAAATTCTTCAATAATATATTTTTTAATGAAGTATTGTAGTCCGAAAAAGACTACCTTTTCAACTCCTTGAATTCTACTTTTTCTTGGTGTCCAGTTTGAATATACTAACGTAGTATTGTTAGGGTATTGTCTTCTGTGGTCTACTTTGTAACCGTCTGTATATAATAATGGATTCATAGTATGTTATTTTATTTGTGTCAAAATTACGCAAATTAAAATTAACTGACAATTAAATCTTTTGAAATTTTAGTTTATTTCCTCTAAATATTGATTAAAACGAGAAGATATTTCTTTTATATATTGTTTCCCTTCAACATTCTCAATCATAAAGTCAGGAAGGCTTCCAATTCCATAGAATCCTGAGTTAATTCCTGTTGTTATAGATGCTACAGAGTCAACATCACCTCCAAGAAAAATAGATTTCTTAAGAGCATCAAAAGCACTTGTACTATTTTTTAAGATATATAGAACACTGCCTGTGGTATATTTTGAATCTGATGGCATACCGTTAATCCCATTTAAAAAATATGGTTTTCTTATCGGTTGATGTCCGCACAATGTTTCGTAATTACCCTTAGTTAATATCTCATTTGATTTTATCTTATTAACGGAGGTAAGGTAATTTTTATATTCATCATTTAGATTTACTTTTTCTATACAGTATTTTATGAGGTTTTCTTTATTTCCTTTTTTTACAAGTAAGTACTCAGTAGCTCTTGCAATACATTGACTACTAAGTATGGCATTTATATTAGGATGTGTTGCGTTAGCATTAATCTTTGCATATTTATTAATGAGATTCGAAGGAATGAAACCTAATGGGACTGATCTCATGGCTGGAGCATTTCCTGGAGTTGGCCTATTTCTTTGAAAGTTTTTAATTTCTTCAATTGTCATTTCTCCAGAGAAAAACCATCTCATTGACCCATGGCCATTTCTGCCGTGGCCTTTTTCATGTTTCCCTTTGTTGTATTCATCTTTCCATTTTTCTACTAATAAACTCTCATTAAACTCTTCTTTTGAATAGAGAGCTTTTATAAGTCCAATAGTCATTTCTGTATCATCTGTGTATTGCCAATCGTAATAATTTTCTGTAAAAGCACTTAACTTATCAGTTGAGATCTTAATTAAGTGGCGTACGTTGATGAACTTGGTAAAATCTACATTTTTTTGAATCCAATTTCTATCTTGAAACTCTAAACCGGCACCAAAAGCGTCTCCTATAGCTATACCCAGTAAAACATTGTATAAATTCACAATTTTATGTTTAATTATATCCAAAATTTTGTAATCAAATGCTTATGAATTTTTGTTTAATAAATCTCTAACTTCCATTAAGGCATACCCTAATAAATTGTGCCCTTTCCATAACTCTGGATTAGTAACATTCGGGTTGTCAGCAGCCATTCCAATTCCCCATATAGAATCAACAGGGCTTGCTTCTACTATAATTCTATCTTTTGTATTTAATAAAAATTCTTTTAAGTCTTTATTTTGAGAAAATTTAGCATGATTGGCTTTTACGACGATTTCGAATTTGTGTTGATCCCATGCTTTTGGAGAAAAGTTCTTAACCTTCCTCCCTAGTTTTTTTACTTGATGAGGTGTACTAACAGAAAGGATTTCTTGTAAAGTTTCTTCATCATTAAACACTTTCGCTTTACTAGCCATCATATAATGCTCAGCAGTAGGGTAGGTAATACCATCGATTTCAAAAGAAGCTTTCCACCACTGGCTGAAACAGCTTTTACCGACGCTTCCATCCTTGTTGGGTTGATGCCCCCAAAAAAATAAGAAACTTAAGTTTTCATTATTGTTGTAACGTGCTATTATTGTTTTATTATTATATTTCAAAGTATTATTATTTAGATGAGTTTATAGAGAATTTTAATTTCTCCCTTTTTCATTTGGATACAAATTTTTTACTTGGTCACTTTGCCAAAACTCTTTGTTGTCGATATCCATGATTGTTAAACACCCTGTAAATGCAGTTCCAGTATCAATGTTCCATAAGTTTAAGGCGTTTATAGGTATTGATGAACTATAGCGTATAGTTGGGGTGTGACCAATGTATATTTCTGAGTAGTGTGTAAACCTTTCAGGATATAGTTCAGATTTTTCAGATAAGTTTTTATCAGTAGCCAACGCTGTTTCCCATAAGGTTCTATCAAAATGATAATTTAATTTGAATGTCTCTTTTTCAACTCCGTGCATAGAGGTAAATCCAGCATGAATAAACAAACGATTTTTACTATCGATATGGTAAGGTTTCATTTGTTGAAAAAATGCTAGATGTTCATTTTTTTGTTCTTCTGAATAAGATTCGTAACTCTTTTTGGTTTCTTCTCCACCATGTGCTAACCAAATGGTTTCACCTTCACCAGTTCTCAACCAATCTTCACACCACAAATCATGATTTCCTTTAATGAAAATACATTCATGCTTTTTGTTTAACTCTATTAAAAAATCAATGACTTGTGCAGATTCACTCCAGCCATCTACATAATCACCAAGAAAAATTAAGGTATCTTCTATAGTGATTTTGGCTTTTTTAAAAACTTGGGGTAAGGCTTTTAAGCCTCCATGAATATCACCAATGACAAATGTTTTCATACTATTATAAATCTAAAAAATCAATAAATTCAGCCGGGACAAGGTTAGTTAACCAAACTCCATTTTCAGATAAAAAGAACTCATAATTTTTTTTATGCATAACACCTGACTGAACAGTCAAAATTATAGGTTTACCTCTTCTACTGCCTACTTTTTTAGCAGTTTCTACATCGGAACTCAAATGAACATGTTGCCTACTCATTTTTTGTAATCCGTTTTCTTTTATGGAAGGAATAAATTTAGCTACTGTTCCATGATATAAAAAGGGAGGAGGAGTCTTTGTTTCAGTTACTATGGTTACATTTTTTAAAGAGTGTCCTTGATTGGCTCTTATTTTTGTTTGATTTTCATTTAATGAAAATCGTTGTTTGTCGTTGTTTTTTACAATAAACTCCAATTCATCTTTTGTAAAAGTAACTCCGTTGTTACTTGATTTGTTCAAAAGTTCTTCTACTGAAGCCCATCCGTTGATGTCTAATTTTAGCCCAATTTTTTCAGGCTGATGCCTTAATATCAGGCTTAAAAACTTACTTATTCTTTTTGTGTTCTTCTCATTCATTTTTTTCAATTTTATTCAAAAACGTAAGCAATATTTGTTACGTTTTTATTGGTTAATTTTCATAACGATATTTTTTTGCGAATTGTTGACTTAAGAGAATAATATCATCTTTTCTTACTAATGAATCTATCCATTTTTGAGGTATATTATCAATTCCATAATACATACCAGCAATAGCTCCAACTACAGTAGCTGTAGTATCAGTATCATCCCCTAAATTTACAGCTTTTAAAACTGCTTCACTATAATTAGAAGTGATAAGTAAACACCAAAGTGAAGCTTCTAATGTATGTAGAACATAGCCACTGGAATTTATATCTTCTTCTTTTAAACTAGATATATCTTGCTTTAAAATTCTAGAGAAATAATTTTGCTCGTAAGAAGAAATATTTCTTTCTGAAAAAAAGACAGTAATTTCCTTTTGCATCTTTTTATATGAATCTACAATTGAAAATCCATTTAAAATATGTTCAGCTAATTTTAAATATATTAAACAAGAAATTGCCGACCTTATGTGTGGATGTGTTAGTGATGAAACATGCCAAATAATATTAAATTGGTCCTTTATTTTTTTACCCTTTATGTAAAAGAGTAAAGGAATAATTCTCATTAATGAACCGTTACCATTGGTATATTCATCATCAGAATATTTTAAAATTTCTAGTTCTTTATAGTCTTCTTTATTTATGATTTTTGAAAGTTGTTCAATCGCTTTTCTTGTTTGGATTCCAATATCAAAAACATTACCGTGTGGAGTCCATATCTCAGCATTCATCCATTGGATAAATTTATATGAAATATCCACTAAATCGTACCCTTGACATAAACTTTCAGCTAAACAAAATGTAAGAGAACTGTCATCAGACCAAGTTCCTTTGGGTTGATGATGTGTTCCAAACTCTCTCATATCTATTACAGGATTTTGTTTTAACTCTTGCCTGTTTTTAAACTCCACAGGTACCCCTAGAGCATCAGCTACAGCTAATCCAATAAATGTTGACTTTATAATGTTATTTTTCATAGTAGTTTTTTATGATTTTTATAGCAATTTTCCCAATTCAATCTGTATACAATTATCGTTTTCTATAGTTTTAAAACTATCCGTTGTAAAAATTTTGGTGAAGTGTTTTTCAAGTTCATCAAAACCTTTACTAAATATTCCGTGACTTACGGCTAAGTAGAGGTTTCCAGCATTCTTAGCTTTTAGTTCTTTAGCTAGCCCTAGAAAAGTACCTCCACCATCACAAATATCATCTACTATCAAACAATCTTTTCCTTGTAAGTCATCAGTATATACTTTAAAACCTGTCAACTGACCTGTTTTTACGTTTCTGCTTTTAGAACATTCAATTACTTCATAGTTTTGAAGGTAAGCAGCAACTTTGTATATCTTTTTTAAAGCACCACCATCAGGAGAGATTAAAGTCAAATCTTCTGAAAGCTGTTGTGTAACTAGCTCTATAAATTTGTGATTATCGATAACCTTACAGTTATTCAATAGGGCAGGAGTTACCTCAGAATGTGGATCGAAAACAGTTACTGACTTAAAGTTTTGCGCATTTATAATATCTGCATATACTTTTATCGATAAAGGTTCACCCGATACCATTAATCTATCTTGACGAGCTGCTGGAAAATAGGGAAGGACAACATGTAACTTTGCAATCCCCATGTTTTTTAATGCATTAGTAGCCAATAAAAGCGTACCGATATCATTAAAAGACTGGATGCGATGTGTAATGGTAACTTCTGACACATTTTCAAGTTCAGAAATGATTTTAATATGTGGTTCCCCTCCTGAAAAAGTAAAGAAATTATAGTCTACATTGTTTTCTGTTCCGTAAGGAGTAAAGCTTTTATCTAAGTTTAAAATCATATTGCGTAATTTTTACACAAATATAATACGGTTTTTTAAAATAAAAAATGTTTTAGTGTTTTTTTTACGCAAACTTAATTTCGAAGTGGAATCCTTTCTTTTCTAGATCTTTATACTTCTTAGCATTAAACTTAAAAAGTTTTGCAGGTCTACCACTAGAAGGCTGGTGTATTTTATCGGTTTCGGTAAGTATTCCAAAGCTCATAATTTTTTTTCTGAAATTACGTCTATCAATTTTTTGATTAAGGATTGTTTGATATAAATTTTCTAAATCAGAAAAAGGAAATTCTTTTTTTAGTAATTCAAAACCTATAGGTTGGTAGTTTATTTTGTTTTGAAGTCTTTGTAAAGCTGTGGTTAAAATACGATTGTGATCAAATGCTAGTTTGGGGAGTTCATGAATAGGAAACCATTGTACTTCAGCGGCATCAGTATCAGCACTAATTTTAAAATGATTGGGACTTACCAAACCAAAATAGGTAACAGAAATAACTCTGTTTCTTGGGTCTCTTTTGGGAGTTCCGAATGTATATAGTTGTTCAAGATAATCGATAGTAACTCCTGTTTCTTCTAATAATTCTCTTTCAACTGCATGTTCTAGTGATTCGTTTTCTAAAACCAATCCACCAGGCAATGCCCAAGCTCCTTTAAAAGGTTCGATGCCTCTTTTTATTAATAAGACAGAAAGTTCTTTTTGTTGGTAGCCAAAAACAACAGCATCTACAGCAACTTTTATATTTTGTGATATCTTCATTTAGTGTTGAATTTACACAAAGTTACGAAAGTTTTAAAAATTATAGATTCATATTTTAAACAAGGTACTTTTTAATTGTTTTTTTAATGTAGCTTGTGCAATTTGAATAATAAAATCTACTTACAAACTTTACAATCTTCTTTGTCTTGAATTTCACCTACTAATTTTCCTTCTTCGTTAAGTGAAAATCCACAGCAATCCATAAAACCTTGAGCAATTAATTTACGAGCACGTTGAATTTGAGATTTAGTAGTTGGTAAATTTTGTTTTAAAATGTCAGCAACTTCTTGCTGTTTTAAGCCTTTTATATCTGATAAAAATAGTGGATCCCTATACTTTTTAGGCAAGCTTTGTAAGATTCCACGTAAGCAATCTTTCTCGGTATGCTCGTGTTCTTTTATGTCTGTTTGAACTTCAAAATTTTTAAATTCAATTGTTTGATTAGTATTCTTGAAGTAATCCATCATCGTATTCCGAGCAATCGTAAAAATCCAAGGTTTTAGTTTGGTGATATCGTTTAATGTATGAAGTTTAGTGTGAACTTTTATAAATGTTTCTTGTAAGAGGTCATCAGTCACAGTAGTGTCTTTCACCTTACTTAAAATAAAGTGTTTTATATCATCTGCGTATTTTTTCCAAACTTGTTGCGTTGTCATTCTATAAATTTACGAAAAATGCCACGTTGAATAAATAAACATTTGTTTTTCATTTTATTCAGCGTGACAAAACATTTAAAAATTGATTTAATTAACAGTTACAGTTGTTGCATGTGCAGTTTTCACATGTACAATTTGAGCAGTCATTTGTTTTACATCCTTCGCAAGTGCAGGTACATTGATTATTATTTTTCATGATATTATATGTTTTGTGTGTTCGTATAATAGACTAGGAAAAGAATAAAAAGATGCGTTTATTTTTAAAAATATTTTTGAAGTTCTTTTCTAATAGGAATAGGCTTCACTGCTGAAATGTTTGTACCTCCTGTATTCCCTGTAGGTACCCAAATTAAAGTGAATAAAATTGAAGCTATAATTCTAAAAAGTTGCCCAATAATTTCTTTGCTACTGTTTGTTTTTATTCCGTAAACTAGCATCCAATAATGAGATAGAGTGTGTCTATAAACATGTTTTTGTCCTAATACATGAGCGTTTTCTAAATGATAAAAAGACACCTGAAAGCTTTTGCTTTTAAGTGCCTTTTTAGCTAAAGTTAACTGCTTGTAAAACTCCTGTTTTCGTTGTAGTTGTGTCATGATTTATTGATTTTGTAAATCAGACTACAACGAATAGAAAAAGATGCATTTTTAATTTACTTTTTCACCATTAATATAGGTTGCTAAAACTTTTGTATTCGGAATTTCTTTTCCGTCGATTTTCACGATGTCTTTGTCTAAAATGATAAAATCAGCTACTTTACCAACTTCTATACTTCCTTTTTCTTTTTCTTCAAAGTTTGCATAAGCATTCCAAATGGTCATTCCTTTTAAAGCATTTTCTCTAGATAAAGAGTTTTCCATTTGATAACCTTTTTCGGGATATCCTTTTAAATCTTTTCTGATGGTTGCTGCGTAAAATGTATATAATGGACTAACATGTTCAATAGGAAAGTCCGTTCCTAAGGCAACTTTTCCGTATTCTTTTAATAAATCATTATAAGCATAAGCGCCTTTAATTCTTTCAGCACCTACACGATTTTCAGCCCAATACATATCAGAAGTGGCATGTGTTGGTTGTATAGATGGAAGTACATTTTTGAATAGATTAAAATCTTTTATGTCTACTATTTGAGCGTGCTCAATACGCCAACGTCTGTCAGTTTTGTTTTTTAATACTTCGTTATAGGTTTTTAACATCACATAATTGGCAGAGTCACCAATTGCATGGGTATTCATTTGATAGTTGGAGGCAGCAATTCTCTTAGCTAATTTTTGTAAGTTCTCATAAGAGTTTACCAAAGCACCATAATGTCCTTTTTTATCAGAATACTCGTCTTTAAGAGCAGCTCCTCGAGAACCTAGAGCTCCGTCAGAATAAACTTTTACTGAACGAACGTTTAATCTATCCGTTTTAATGATGCCATTGTTGAGGTAGTAATCAAGGTTTTTTTGATTGTTAGAAATCATAGCGTATATACGCATTTTTAAATCCCCCGATTTTTGTAAACTATCAATTAACTCAATAACTTCTTTATCTAAACCAGCATCGTCAACGGTAGTTAATCCTAAATCGAAACAGATTTTTTCAGCATCTTTTAATGCTTGAATTTGCTCCTTTTTTGATGGTTTTGGATTGTTAATAAAGTTCATTGCATTGTCAATAAGCACCCCTGTTAGCTTACCGTCTTTTTTTATAAATTCTCCTCCGTCAATTTTTGAGTCAAGAGTTATTCCAGCTAAATCAATAGCAGCTTGATTGACTAACATTGCATGACCATCAATTCTTCGAATAGCAACAGGTGTGTTTGGAAATATACTATCCAATTTTTCTTTGGTAGGAAATTCTTTTACTTCCCAATCATTTTGATCCCAACCACGGCCTGTGATGTAGGTTGTATTCTTTTCTTTTTGGAAATCAATTAATCTTTGTAGTACTTCATCATAACTCTCAGTTCCAACTAAGTCTACTTTCTGTTGTTGTAAACCTAATCCGAAAAAATGACAGTGTGCATCGATAAATCCGGGGTAAACAGGTTTATTTTTAGCATCGATAAGATTAGTTGCTGTGTATTTTTCTTGTATTTCTTTATTGTTTCCTATGGCTATAAATTTTCCATCTTTAATAGCAAAACTTTCAGCGGTGTCAAAATTAGAGTTTACCGTGTATGTATAGGAATTAATAACAATAGTATCTACTTTTTCTTTTTGTTTACAAGAAAGTAGGAAACTAAAAAAGAGCAGAGGGAGTAGTGTTTTTTTCATTAGTGTGTGTAAATTAAATAGGCAATATATAATAACAAAAACTGAAGAGGCACTCTTATAATGGCTATTTTCCTAGATCCAATTGCAGGTTTTTCTCTAAAAACATCCCAAATGTGAATAGGTAAGAAAATTAACATTAATAAAAACATTGCTAAGGCTGCTTGTTTGGTAGTTTGATTAATTAGTAATCCAATACCAATAAGCAGTTCTAATAAACCAGCTATGTAGTTTACAACTAATTTGGGAAGGAAATTAGGAATAAAGCGATTGAAAATCTTAGGTTTCACAATGTGCATAATACCTGCAAAGGCGAAAAATATTCCGAAAATAATTCTTAATGCTAATATTAATATATTCATTAACTGAGTTTATTACTGGATTAATATATAAGATGAAGAGTTTTCTTTTTTATTCTGTTCAGCCTTCTTAGATAAATAGTTGTTAAAAATATTATATAAGGTAATTATAATAAAGGTGATAATTAAATTAAAAATGACTTTTTTTAAAGTAAATTTCTTTTTTCCATAACCTTCTTTGTGTTTTCTTTTAGTTTCAAAGTATTCTTTATTTAATCTAGTGCTCATCTTATACTTTTTAAGGTTTTAAAGCTTCTTCGTTATATAAATATTTATCCATTAAATATACAATACTAGCCATAGAAGCACTTCCTAACTCAAGTTCACGTTTATTTACTTTATCAAATGTATCAGTAGCTGCATGATGATAATCAAAATAGCGTTGTGAATCTGGTCGGTAGCCTACTAAGGTAACATGGTCGTCTTTTAAAGGTCCGATGTCAGCACCGCCACCTCCAGCAGTAATATCATGTAATCCGTAAGGTGCTAAAAGCTTTTTCCAGCTTTGAACTAGTTGCAAGTTTCTTTCATTAGCATCGATAGAGAAACCTCTTGGAGTATGCCCACCGGCATCAGATTCTAAAGCTCCAATATGTAATTCGTTATTTTCCTTTGCTAAACGAGCATATTCAGTAGCGCCACGTAAACCATTTTCCTCATTCATAAAAAAGACAATACGTATGGTGTTTTTAGGTTTAATGTTGTTCTTTTTGAATAAATAAGCAACTTCTAACGATTGTACAATTCCGGTTCCGTCATCGTGTGCGCCTTCCCCTAAATCCCAAGAATCTAAATGTCCTCCAACAACCATAATTTTATTAGGGTATTCACTTCCTTTAATTTCTCCTACGACATTGTGTGAAGGGGCATCAGGTAAGTTCTTGCAACTTTGTTTAAAATAAAACTGTAAGCTAGGGTTTTCTTTTAAATGCTTGCTTAAGTTTTCAGCAGCACGAGAACTAATAGCAGCTGCAGGAATGTATTCTTCTTTTGGAATATCACCGTACCCCATAGAACCTGTGTGTGGATAATCATCAATTCCATTAGTCATAGAGCGAACAATGACTGCTTTTGCTCCAAATTTTCCAACTATGGCAGCTCCTCCATAGCGTTGTCCTACACAACCTCCATAAGCTTGAAAGGTATTAATAAGAGTGTTGTCAAAAGCACCATTGAAAAATACAATTTTACCATTGGCTTTATCACCTAAGTTTTTAGCTTCTTCAATATTTTTTACTTCGATAACTTTTGCTGTAATTCCGTTAGAAGGTGTTGCAATTGAGCCTCCTAAAGCACAAATAGGGACATTTATTTTTTCTCCGTTAAATTCATAATTAGCAACTTCTTTTTCTCCACGAACCCAATGAGGCACCATAATGGGTTGTAGCCAAACAGAATCTAAACCAACTTCTTTCATGAGTTTTTCTCCCCAAATAACTGATTTAGCTGCACCTTCTGAACCAGATAAACGGCTTCCAATATTTTGTGTTAAATCACGTAGCCATTCATATGATTTACCTTGGGTAAGTGCAGTGTTGAATAGTTTTTTTACTTGTGTTGAATCTTGTTTGTAGTTTGCTTCTGTGTAGGTGTTTGAAGCTGTTGTAGGTTGTTTTTGTTCTGTTTTACAAGCAAAAAAAGTAATACTTGTAAGTAATAAAAAAGTTAGTTTTTTCATTTAGGGTATTAGTTTTAACACCCTAAATGTAAGTTATATATTTTAATTTTTAGAACAGTGTATCAAACTTCCAGGTTAAGCCGCCCATTGCTTGAAATCCTTGTACATTAAAGTTGTTGAATCGTTGATAGCTGTTGTTTAAAACATTGTTTAAGCTTAAGAAAACAGAGAACGAATCATCAAAATGATACCCACCATTAAAGTTTACATCAAAATAACTTTTTAAGTCTACTGAAGTAAAGGTCTCAGCAGGTAAAGTGTCATAAACTCTTCCTTTACGATTTCCTACGAAGTATAAGTTAGCACCAGCAAACCATTTATTGGTTTTGTAGGTTCCAAAAACTTCTCCTTTTATTTTAGGCGTGTTCCAAGCTTCTTCTTCATTGGTTAAGGTAAATTTATTAAACTGAGCATTCGCTCCAATAGTAAGATTTTTAATGCCATCAAAGGCAACTTCACCAAAGAAGGTCATTAACTTAATATCATCATAAATTACTTTAAAAGAGTTCCCATATTCATATCCATAGAATGTAAATCCATTAGTTCCAGCAATGTTATCACCCTCCGATTTTGATTGATTCAGTACAAAAAATGGATTATTTTCTATGTCAGCATAACTTACTTTTGCATTATAACTGAATTGATGATTTAGTTTACCTCTAATTCCTCCGAAAGCATCAAACTTTTTATTAGTTTGTCTCATGTCAAGAGTAGGAGACAAATATGGGTTATCATCTGTAAAAGATTGATACATATTTGTGGTTAAATCACCGGAAGCACCAAGAAATACATTTGCTAGTTCTTTAACTATAGGATAAGAAATCTCCACATCAGGGTAGATAAAAAAGTTATTTTCGCTATTCTCTGTATCCATTGAAAAGTAACTTTTTGCTCCTAATTGAATTGCTAAATCTTGTACATTGAATTTGTAAGTAGGATGTACTCCAAGTGTAATGAAGTTATAATCTATCGGAGTAATTGCATCGTATGCGTAAGCATAAGAACCTCCTAAGTAATTAATAGTGGTATTTATATACAAATCGTTTAATTGGCGATGAAAATTATCTAAAGGAAAACGAAATTGTGCATTACCATCAACTAAAAATTCAGCACTTTCAAACGAGTCAGAGAAAAAAGCGATTGACCCATTAGCTTCATCTAAAAAAGAGTCATCTGGTTTTATTTGACCAAATATTTTTATGTGATTGTAACTTTGTGCTTCTTCAATAGCACTTAAAGTAGTTTCTGTAAACGTAATATTTGTAGGTAAACCGTACCAGTTGTATTTGTCTTTTTCAGCACTGATACCTGCTGACCATTGAAAATAACGTTCTTGTTGGGTGTAGTTTATGTTTAGGTCAATATTATAAAAAGTACTGCTTAATTCTGTGTTAGCTACAGGGTCAGATGATAATAGGAACTTTAGATGTGCTGTTAATTCACTATTATAACTTTCATTTCGTCTTACATATGCTTCTAAAAAAGGTGAAAGGACGTTTCCAAATCCAACCGATACATAGTTAGGATATAACTTTTCTCTTTTACCCAAGTCAACTTTTTTCATTGTTCCGCTTTTGGGGATAAAGGTAGAGGCAACAGGGACTGAAAATATTTGATATTCTAAAGCTTTTTTCTGAGTTTCTTTTGTGTGTTCAATTACAGGTTTTTGCTTTATTTTAAAAGCATCAGTAATTTTAGGAACATATGAAGTTACTACATTTACAACTTCGGTTTTTATAATAGTGTCTTTAGCTTTATTAGTGGTGTTTTTTTCTTGTGCATTTGTGTATGCTACTACAAATAAAACAAGTAAACTTAAGTGCTTTTTCATCGATCTAGTCATTTAACTTTCGTTTGTTATTAACAAATTTTAGTTTTGGGTAGTTACTGATTCGTTTGTTTTTGCTTCTTTATTTTTAATGGTACGAAGCTCGTTTTTTGCTTCTTCAATTACATCTTTATACTGTGTAAAGTTTTTGATGATGTTCTCCAAGATATATGTTGCCTGATAAGCATCTTTTAAAGCATAATAGTTTTTAGCCATAATTATATAACTTTTAACTCCCCAGTACTTATATGATGAGTAGTTAGCAATTAAATCTTGTACAGCTTTGGTAGAGGCTTCATATTCTTTGTTTTCATGTAAAAAGAAAGCATTGTAATATAAACACTCTGCTTTTAACTCTCCAGTAGCTTTTTTACTAGCTTCGTTAAAATATTCTTCAGCAGTTAAAAAGTCATTGTTTTTGAAAGAAGAGCGGGCTAAAATGATTTTAGCATCCTCAGCAATATTAGTATCTACCTTTCCTTTGAGTAACACTTTTTCAGCATAAGTAATAGCATTGGTGTAATCACCTTTCTTATAGTATCCTTTCATTAAATTACTTTGAGCAAAAATGATGTTTTGCGGATAGTTAGCTTCTTTTTCTAGTTGTTGGAGCACTACAATACCGTTGCTCCAATCTTCTTTTTGTAAATAAATATTAGCTAACTTGGTTAAAGATTCTTCTGTAAACTCGCTTTTTGTTTGTTTGTTTACATAGGTGTAGTGAGGGATAGCTTTATCAAATAACTTTGTGTTGTTATACGCTTGAGCTAAGTAAAAATGAGCTTTTAAGACATTAATCCCGTTAGGAAATTGTTGTAAGTATTTATTGAATCCTTCAATAGCCTTAGTGTTGTCGTTCTCTAGGAATTTATTTTCAGCAGATTGATAGGTTGCGTTATCTAATTCTGCATTGCTAACATTAGCAAAAGGTATGTTTTTAACCCAAGTAGCATATTCATCTACTTTACCTATATCGATATATACATTTTTAACGTTGGTTACTGCTTGTTTTGCTTCGTTTGAATTAGGATGCTTCGCAACAACTTCTTTATATTTTTCGATAGCTTTTCTGTTGTTGTTGTTGCTATAATATAATAATCCTTGGCGTAATAATACATTTGGAACGTAGTTGCTTTTTGGATGATTCTTTAATAAACGTTCGTAAGTTTTTTGTGCTTTTGAGGCATTATTCATGGTTGTATAGGTTGTTGCTAACTGAAATAAAGCATCGTCTTTTAATTGAGAACCATCATAGTTACTAATTAAAGTTTCAAGGTTTTGAACTTTTACATCGTTTTTACCTAAGAAACCATTACTCATAGCTGTTTGATATTGTGCATAATCAGATCCTACACCGCCTTCTTGAATTACCTTATTATATGCCTTAATAGCATTTGTGTAGCTTTTTGAAGCATAAAAAGAATCTCCTAGGCGATTGGAAGCATCATCGTTTAAATCGTTATCATCAAGATTCTGTTCTAAAAATTGCTGAAAGTATTTTGCAGCATTTGGATAACTTTTTAATTTGAAGTTTGTGTACCCAATTTGGTAATTAAGCATCTTAGCCTCGTTAATATCCTTATCAGTAACAGATAAGAAGTGTTTAAGGGCACTTTGATAATTTCCTAAAGAATATTCGGTTTCAGCCAACCAGTAAGCTGCTTTGTTACTCACAGTAGGGTTCTCTGACTGAGTTGCATTTACAAAGTATGGTTTGGCTTCTGTTATTTTAGTTTCGTTATATAATTGAATTCCCCTGTATAAAGAAACCTCATTAATAATACTTTTACTTTCTGGAGTCTCTGAAGTATTTAAAAAGTCCAAAGCACCTTGATAATCTCGTTGATGCAAGTATGAAGTCACTAACAAATTGCTAATTTCAGCAGCGTATGGAGATGTTGGGTATTTAGCTAAAAAGCCTTTTAAAACATCAGGAACACTTTCATACGGATTTCCTTCTTCGTAACTTAACTTCGCATAATTTAAAGAAGAACTTTGAGTAATTTGAGCATCAAAATCCATTTCACTAGCATTCTTAAAAGCATTTAAAGCTTCTGGTTTTTTATCTAATTCTAAATAACATTCTCCTAAATGGTAGTAAGCATTTTGTGCTACTTTATTATTTCCGTCAATAATTTTATTAAAGTTGCTAATAGCAGTTTCATAATCCTTTTGTTGATAATAAGCATAACCTAAATAATAGTAATCGGTATTTGTCCAACGACCATTTTTTCCTTTGTAGGCTTTTAAAAACGGAATAGCTTTTTCGTATTTTTTAAGGTTGAAATAACTTTCACCAACAATTTTAGAAATTTCAGAAATCTCTTTTTGATCTTTCGTAGTTTTTAGTAATTGTTCTCCAATTTGAATTGATTTATCGAACCTTCCAGCTTTAAAACTAATATCTAATATATAGTAATTTGCTTTTGCTTGGTAAGTAGCATCATTAGCTAGTTGACTTAAATTGTCTTCTGCTTCTCCAAAGTTTTCTTGCTTATAGGCAATGTATCCGTAATAGTAACGAGCGTCGTTACCATAAATAGGGTTTCCTAACAAGGTTTGAAAACGAGATTTAGCATCTTTTAAGTAATTAGAAACTAATAGCGCATAGCCCATTTTATAATTGAGTTCATTTTTTTCTTTTGGACTCAATAGTTTTTCATTTACTTTTTGATACCATTTTAGGGCGTGAGCAGCTTTTCTGTTGGCAAAATAATAATTACCAACATTTAAAAATGCCTTTTCTTTTTTATTGTTGTAAGGGTAGTTTTCAACAAACTGATTAACTCTATAATCAGCATCATCTTGTTGCAATTTTATTGCACACATAGCATCATAATAGTCAGCATCAGCTTTTAAGTTATGATGTTTTTCAGAGTTTAGTGAAACTTCACGAAAAACTTCTTGAGAAGCAGCGTATGCTTTATTATTATACAAGCGCATTGCTTTATGAAAATTGGCATTTACATCAGTATTTATAGCTGATTCTTGCGCTATTACCGCTGTTGTAATGGTTAAAAAAAGAAATAAGTAGCAGCTTTTTTTGAAACAGTTAAATCTCATATTTTTTAGTTATCTAGAAACTATAACGTTAGTTTTTTATTTTTGTTGGGAGACTTTTTATCAAAAGTAAGAAATGTTAGAGAATTACGTTATAAAATTTTAGATTTGTAAAAAACTACACTCCATGGAAAATCCTGTTTTACACCTAGAAAACGCAGATATTTATCAACAAGACAATTTAGTGTTATCAAAAGTAAACTTTACCTTAAATAAAGGTGATTTTTATTATTTAATTGGTAAAACTGGAAGTGGAAAAAGTAGTTTGTTAAAAACCTTGTATGGTGATTTACGTTTGCAACGTGGTTTAGGAAGCATCGTTGATTTTGATTTAAAGAAAATGAAAGAAAAAGATATTCCTTTTTTAAGAAGAAAATTAGGTATCGTTTTTCAGGATTTTAAACTATTAAATGATAGAAACGTATTTGAAAATTTAGAGTTTGTATTAAAGGCAACTGGGTGGAAAGATAAAACTGAAATGAAAGATAAAATTCATGAAGTTTTAGATAAGGTAGGAATGAAGGAAAAGTACTATAAAAAAACTTTTGAATTGTCTGGAGGAGAGCAACAACGCGTAGCAATTGCAAGAGCATTATTAAATAATCCTGAATTAATTTTAGCAGACGAACCTACGGGGAACTTAGATCCAAAAACTTCACTAGAGGTGATGGAGTTATTGAATGAAATTCACCAAAGTGGAAAAACGATTCTTATGGCTACGCACGATTATCAATTGATTGTAAAGTTTAAACAAAAAGTAATTAAATGCGAAGGTGGAGAATTGTTTGAAGTAGTACAGCAAGCAGTTTAATTTTTTATAAAAAAAACAAACCCACTTCAAAAATGAAGTGGGAAAATTGCTATGAAAAACTATGAAAAGAAACACTACTAATGCTTCTCCATAATAAAGACGTTCAGATTAGCAGAATCTTACACCACTATTTGAATTTTAACAAAAAATTATAAAAAAGTCCTGAGTAATGAATTTACTCAGGACTTTTAGATTCTACGTTTTTAACTTCCTAGAAAGTTAAAGTAGTGTTGTTGTTTTTAACAGCTTCAGCAGAAGAAGTTAAAGCAGCTTTTTCTTCCTCGCTTAAGTTAATTTCAACGATTTTTTCAATTCCGTTTTTACCTAATACTACTGGTACACCAATACATAAATCAGATAAACCATATTCTCCCTCTAATAAAGCAGAACAAGGGAATATTTTCTTTTGGTCACAAGCAATTGCTTGTACTAAACCAGATACAGCAGCACCTGGAGCATACCAAGCAGAAGTACCTAATAATCCTGTTAAGGTAGCACCACCAACTTTAGTATCTTGTTTTACTTGCTCTAATCTTTCTTCTGATAAGAATTCAGATACAGGAACAGAGTTACGAGTAGCTAAACGAGTTAACGGTACCATTCCTTTGTCAGAGTGACCACCAATAACCATTCCGTCAACATCAGAAATAGGAGCTTCTAAAGCTTCAGCTAAACGATATTTAAAACGAGCAGAGTCTAATGCTCCACCCATACCAATGATTCTATTTTTAGGTAATCCAGTCGCTTTGTGTACTAAATATGTCATAGTATCCATTGGGTTAGATACTACAATGATAATTGTGTTAGGAGATTGCTCAACTAAGCTAGCAGCTACAGATTTTACAATACCAGCATTGATTCCTAATAACTCATCGCGAGACATTCCTGGTTTACGAGCAATACCTGAAGTAATTACACAGATGTCTGATCCAGCAGTTTTGCTATAATCTCCTGTTGTTCCTGTAATTTTAGTATCAAAACCATTTAAAGAAGCAGTTTGCATTAAGTCCATTGCTTTACCTTCAGCAAAACCTTCTTTAATATCAACTAAAACAACTTCAGAAGCGAAATTTTTAATAGCAATGTACTCAGCACAACTAGCACCTACAGCACCTGCTCCTACAACCGTTACTTTCATTTTATATATGTTTTTTGTAATTAATTATGTTTATAAGTGCGGAATCCGCACAAGATGCACAAAAATAGCGATTTGGCTATGGATATAAAAGAAAAACCCGTTGATATTTCAACGGGTTTGTTCTAGAGTTTATTTTTGGTAAAAATTATCTAAAACTAAAAGCAATACCTGCATTAACAGAGTTATACTCTTGTAAGGTATAACTTCCGAAGATTTTAAAGAAACCTAAACTTAAACGAGCACCTAATGTGGTGTTAAAGCTACCCGTATTAGTCTTTAAAGATAAAGGGTCAGTAACTCTTTCTTCATCTACTGGAATATTATTGAATTCGTATCTAAGAATGTAGGTTCCAAGCATATTTAGTCTGGTATTACCTCCATTATATCCTACACCTCCGTAAATATTAATAACAGGAAAGTTTAAAGATGCGATTGCTTGTACAGTATATGAATTTAGTTTAAATTCTGCAGAAGCATTTTCGGTTGATACATCACCAGAAACATCACCTATTGTATAATCAACATTCATATTGGTGTAGGCAGCTAGTAAAGAAACATGCAATGGTGTTTTATCCATAGGACCAAACCAATTGGTAATTTCTTTTTTTACTCCTATTCCAAACAATCCTCCTTTTACATCATCAGAGCCTACTTTTGGTACATATCTAACCATTGCTTCAAATTTATAAGGAAGTCCTAATCCAATTTGAACAGAAGGAGCTGGTACGGCATTAGCAGGTAGATCATCTTTAACGCCTTCAGGCATTGTAAAGTTAGCTTCAACTTCTTGTCCATTAACGGTTGTTCTATATGTTAATTCTGCAGGAGTTAGGGAATTGCTTCCAGTAACTGTTGGTGTAGTATTTTGGTTATAGGTAGTATTACTAGATAATCCTATTTTTGTTAGATTAAATATTTCATCTTCAGAAGGTACAAAAGAAGCATTAGCACCAATAGTGATATCAAAGCCAAATTTTTTGTGAACTTTAGCAGTATGATACCAGCCATTGTTCATGCTATAAATAAAACCTTTCATAGCAGGATCTAAATAAGCATTTGTTAGTTTGCTAGCGTCTTCTTTTGCTAATAAAATAGTTTCTAATTCCTGAGCTTTAACACTAAAGCTTACCATTAAAGTTAAAAGTGGTAAAAGAATTTTTTTCATAATTATGAGGATGTTGTTTTAAGCGGTAAAAATATAAAATAAAAAAAAGCTCAATAATTTTATTGAGCTTTTTTGTCGTTAAGAAATTGTTTTATGCATCAATATTCGCATATTTTGCATTCTTTTCTATGAAATCTCTACGTGGAGGAACTTCATCACCCATTAGCATAGAGAATATTCTATCAGCTTCAGTTAAGTTGTCAATAGTAACTTGTCGTAGTGTTCTAAACTCAGGATTCATGGTAGTGTCCCATAATTGTTCTGCGTTCATCTCTCCAAGACCCTTATAACGTTGGATAGTTACTGAACCACCCATTTTTTGAGCAATTAAATCACGTTGATTGTCATCCCATGCATACTCGCGTTTTTGCCCTTTTTTAACTAAATATAAAGGAGGAGTAGCAATGTAAATATATCCTTGTTCAACCATTTCACGCATGTAACGGAAGAAGAATGTTAAAATTAAAGTAGCAATGTGGGAACCATCCACATCGGCATCACACATAATAACTACTTTATGGTAACGTAATTTGGTTAAGTTTAATTCACGAGGGTCGTCTTCTGTTCCAATAGTAACTCCTAATGCAGTAAACATGTTTTTGATTTCTTCATTTTCAAAAACTTTATGTTGCATAGCTTTTTCTACATTTAAGATTTTACCTCTTAAAGGAAGAATAGCTTGGAAGTTACGGTCACGACCTTGTTTTGCAGTACCGCCTGCCGAGTCTCCCTCAACAAGGAATATTTCACATTGAGCAGGGTCAGTTTCAGAACAGTCAGATAATTTACCAGGTAAACCACCGATGCTCATTACTGTTTTACGCTGTACCATTTCACGAGCTTTGCGTGCTGCGTGACGTGCTTGTGCAGCTAAAATAACCTTTTGAACAATGGTTTTAGCGTCATTTGGATTTTCCTCTAAATAATCCGTTAACATTTCAGATACCGCTTGTGATACAGCAGCGCTTACTTCACGGTTACCTAATTTTGTTTTTGTTTGACCCTCAAATTGAGGTTCTGCTACTTTTACAGATACAATTGCTGTCAATCCTTCACGGAAGTCATCACCAGCAATTTCGAATTTTACATTTTTAAGTAAACCAGACTCATCAGCATACTTTTTTAATGTGTGCGTTAAACCACGACGGAAACCTGATAGGTGTGTACCACCTTCGTGTGTATTAATGTTATTTACGTATGAGTGTAAATTCTCAGCATACGAATCATTGTACACCATAGCAACTTCTACAGGAATTCCATTCTTTTCACCTTCCATAGAAATTACATCTTGAATAATCTGTGTTCTTGTCCCGTCTAAGAATTTTACAAATTCAGATAAACCTTCCTCAGAATGAAATGTTTCAGAAATATTATTCCCTTCATCATCCTGATTACGTTTGTCAGTTAACGTAATGGTGATACCTTTATTTAAGTATGCCAATTCGCGCATACGTGTAGCTAAGGTATCGTAGTTGTATTCTGTTGTTTGTTGAAATATTGATTTATCTGGCAAGAAGCTAACAATAGTTCCAGTAAAATCTGTATCTCCAATAGTTTTTACAGGGTATAAAGTTTTACCTCTTTCATATTCTTGTTGCCAAATTTTACCTTCTTTATGTACAGTTGCAGTTAAATGATCAGAAAGTGCATTCACACAAGAGACCCCAACACCATGTAGTCCACCAGATACCTTGTATGAATCTTTATCAAATTTACCACCAGCACCAATCTTGGTCATTACAACCTGTAGGGCAGAAACTCCTTCTTTTTTATGAATTCCAACAGGAATACCACGACCATTATCTTTTACTGTAATAGAGTTATCTTCATTAATATCTACTGATATTTCATCACAGTGACCAGCTAAGGCTTCGTCAATAGAGTTATCTACAACCTCATATACTAAATGGTGTAATCCTCGTACTCCAACATCTCCAATATACATGGAAGGACGCATGCGTACGTGCTCCATTCCTTCTAGCGCCTGGATACTATCGGCAGAATAATTATGTTTTTTTTCTTCGCTCATTATAAAGAGAATTAAATTAAAGTCTTTATCATAAAAAAATCGCTCGGGAGCGATTTTTGTTACATTACAAATTTACGATTTTATAAACTTTAAATAAAGTTTTTAAGAGGTTTTTGTGATGTTTTATCAACAATTGCTTAAGAAATAAAAAAGCCCTTAAAACGGCTAAAAACACTTTTAAATTAGAATTTGAAGATAAATGGATAGTTTGGTCTAATCTTTTTTTATAAAAATAGCTTATTTGGCTTTAAAAATGTTTTATAAAAGTAAAGTTATAAAATTGTTTGTTTGGTGTTAAATAAATGAATTTAAATTAGTGTTTAATGGTTTTTTGTTTATGCTTTTGTAAAAAATTAACATTTTTTAAGGTTTTTGTTGTGTTTTTTGTTAATATTGAAGCTAGTATTAATAAATTAAATTTTTTTTAAAATGAAAACCCCCCGAATTTTATTAGGAGCTTTATTGGCTTCTATGTTGTTTATTGGCTGTAACAATTCTGAAGAATTAGTTACTGGTTCAGAAAGTTTGACAGAAGAGCAAATTTCTAGTTTAACAAATAAGAAAGAAGCTACTTTTCAATTTATTGATTTGATGAAGAATCAAAGCTTTAAAGAAAAGACTCTTGAGTTGTTGAATAATCAGCAACCAAGTGTAGCGATGTCTAAAATTTTAAACCAAACTTCTGAGTTTGTAAGTGATGAAGAGTCATATAAAATGTTAATGTCTAAAACCACTATGTTAGAAGGTAAGGCGTCTAAAGAAGCCGCTCCTGAAAAGATAGAGATTTTGGAAGTTTGGATGCACAATGGAGAGAGAATAGAAGATTTTTCTAATGTATTATTTTCTTTTGCTCCTGAAGGAGATGAGAAAACTTGGGAGAGAGTTGAAGCGTATACAATAGATAAAGAAGTTGTTTATCTTGATCCTAAAGAAGCACCAAGTCAAACAGTTATTGTTATTGAAACTGATGGTTTTGAAGCCTTGAAGAGAGAGGTAATTTATATGAATGAGTATCTTCAAGAAAATGGAGTTCAAAACAACAGGTTTTTAAAGTCTTCATTAGATTTAAGTACTAAATCTGTTAGAAATGCTGGATTGGAAACCACGAAGTTAGATAAAATAAGATTAAATGATGATGAAGAACCTTGGATAAGTGGTGCTGCTGAGGTATATGCAATAACATCAGGTATTAAAGATGATAAAAACAATCCTGAAATTAAGGTAATACCTATGTATTATTTAGATCATGATGATACTGATTATTATCCGAATCAAATATTATTGTTTTGGGATGATTATCAATACCAAGCTGCAAATATTCAGTTATTTGAAAAAGATGATAATACAAATTATAAAGACTTAGTTTCTGCTATTGTAAATGGAGTTTTTCAAATTATAGGAGCAGTTTCAACACAACCTTGGGTGAGTGTTTTAGGTCAAGTTGCTGGAGCAATAATTCAAGCGATGCCTGATAGCTGGTATGCCAATAATGATGATTATGTAGATTCGTTTTATACAATTGAAAAAAATAAGAGTTACTATAATTATTATGGGGCTAGAAGAAATGCAAAGGTGAACTTATCTCCTTTTTATGTAGCTCCAAATTAAAAAATAAATTTAAAGGAATAACAAAAACCTCGCCAATAAGCGAGGTTTTCTTTACAACTAAAATTTGAAAAAAAACTAAGAATTTTTCTTAGTAAGCGTCTTCATGCACAGCTTTGATAGCTCTACCAGAAGGTTCGTTTTGGTTTTGAAAACTTTTATCCCAAGCCAGTGCAGTAGGAGTGCTACAAGCAATTGAAGGCACAGACGGAACTGTTAAAGCAGCAGTTTCACTTGGAAAATGCTCTTCAAATATTGAACGATAATAGTATTCTTCTTTAGCTCTTGGTGTTTGTGTAGGAAAGCGATGTGGAGCATTTGCCATCATTTTGTCAGTAATAGCAGCTTCTACAACTTCCTTTAAGGTGTCAATCCAGTTGTAGCCAACTCCGTCAGAAAATTGTTCTTTTTGTCTCCAAGCTACTTCTTTTGGTAAATAGCTCTCAAAAGCTTTACGTAACACCCATTTTTCCATACGTTCACCATTAATCATTTTGTCTTCTGGGTTAATACGCATTGCTACATCCATAAATTCTTTATCTAAAAATGGTACACGACCTTCAATTCCCCAAGCCATTAAGCTTTTATTGGCGCGTAAACAATCGTATTGATACAATTTATCTAATTTTCGTACAGTTTCTTTATGGAATTCTTCTGCATTAGGGGCTTTATGGAAGTATAAATATCCTCCAAAAAGTTCATCAGCACCTTCGCCAGATAAGACCATTTTTATTCCCATAGATTTAATAACACGTGCCATTAAATACATTGGAGTAGAGGCACGAACTGTTGTAATATCGTAAGTTTCCAGGTTGTAAATAACATCTTTTATTGCGTCTAAGCCTTCTTGAATAGTAAAGGTTATTTCATGATGAATAGTATCAATATATTCCGATACTTTTTTAGCTGCAGCTAAATCAGGTGAGCCTTCTAAACCAATAGAAAATGAATGTAATTGCGGATACCAAGCAGCATCTTTATCACCAGATTCTACGCGTTTAGCAGCATATTTTTTTGCAATAGCAGAGGTGATGGAAGAATCCAATCCACCAGAAAGTAATACTCCATAAGGTACATCACTCATTAGTTGCCTATGAACAGCGGCTTCTAAAGCATCGCGAACTTCATCTATGGAGGTCTTATTGTCTTTCACAGCTTCGTATTCCATCCAATCACGAGAATACCATTTTTGTAATCCGTCTTCACGCGTATAATAGTGTCCTGGAGGAAAAATTTCGATTTTGTTACAAACTCCTTCTAGCGCTTTTAACTCAGAGGCCACATAAAAAGTTCCGTGTTTATCCCATCCCATGTATAAAGGGATAATTCCCATATGGTCACGAGCTACTAAATATTCATCTGTAATTGAATCGTACACAGCAAAACCAAAAATCCCGTTTAAATCATCTAAAAACTCAACTCCCTTTTCTTTGTATAAAGCTAAGATAACCTCACAATCAGATTTAGTTAAAAACTCATGTTGTTCCTTAAGTTGTTTTCTTATTTCTTTATGATTATATATTTCTCCATTAGCAGCTAAGACAAATCTACGGTCATGGCTAAATAGAGGTTGTTGTCCAGAGGCAGGATCAACAATTGCTAGTCGCTCATGTGCCATAATTGTTTTTTCATCGCTATAAATTCCACTCCAGTCTGGACCTCTATGGCGAACTTTCTTAGCCATTTCTAATAATTGAGGTCTTAATTTATCTGAAGATTGTTTTAAATCAAACGCACATACAATTCCACACATAATTTTAATTTTATTGTTTATTATAATGCAAATAACTGAATGATGTTTTTATTTTTAAACAATTATGCTTTTTTTGGTTATATATTGTAACTTTAAAAGTTGAAAAACATATTTTAATTAACTTTAATTTGCGTTTTAAGCTATTATTATTCTACTTTTTAATTATTCTTATAACAATTATGAGAGTTTACTTTTATCGAAAAAGAAGGAAGTATAATTTTAACAGTAAAATTAGTGTTTCTTTCCTACGACTAAAATATATTTGCCGCGGTTTTTCTTTATTGTAAAGAAAATTAAAAGGGAATTAGGTGAGAATCCTAAACTGTACCCGCAACTGTAAACTTAGTCTATTAAAATTATAGATACTTGTTATTTCTTACGCCACTGTTTTTACGGGAAGGTAGTAGCAAGATGTTAGTCAGGAGACCTGCCAAAATTTAATTCATTGCTTTTCTTTCGGGTTAAAAGAAGAAGCAGTAAAGAACATTTGAAATATAATGTTTGTATTTTTTTGTTTTCAGAAACTTTAAATTTAATTATAATAATGATACGTAATTATAGTATTGTATTGGTATGTTTAATATCAGTTTTTTTTTCATGTTCAAGTGATTCAACGAAACAAGAACCAACTCCAATTTATGATAATTCTTTTATACTAAGTTATGAGGGGGACAAAACAGTGGTAGGGCACTTAGATGAAAGTCAAGTTTTTACCCCAAATATATATGAGTCTCTAAATAAAAATTCAATATCTTTTACAAACTTTGAAAATAGTTTATTCATAGTGTCTCAAGACGGACCTAATTTTGTTACAAAATTAAACTTAAAAGATCTTGCAGAAGAAGTAACAGTGACTACATCTAAGGTAAGTAGCCCTTCGTACTTGGCCATGTACTCAGAAACTGATGGAGTAATCATTTCTACTGGTGGAAGAGGAAGACGAAGAACATATGATTTATCGTTTTTTAATGTAAGTGAAGGAGTTAAAGATAAAATTGATGGAGTTTCTTCAAAAGTATTGTTTTCAAAATCAGGAGTATTGGTAGATGGAGAAAACATATTGATTGCTGACGATAAAGAGTTGAAAGTATTAAATATCAAAGATAAGTCAATAAAAACCACAGTAATATTTGATGATGTAATTTCAGGAATCTTAAAAGATAAAAACAATAAAATTTGGATAGGAACTGAGAAAAGAGTTGGAGATGCTAAGTTTGTAAGTTTGACAACTGATTATGGTATTGATGAAACGGTTACATTAATAGGAGTGAATTTGTATAAGAATAGTATGCTTTCTGTAAGTGAATCAAGTAGTTATGTTTATTGGTCAGAAGTGTCAACAGGAGTGATTCACCGTTTTAACACAGAAACAAAAAAAGCAGAAGAATTTATTAATCCAACTACAGAAGGAATAATGCTTACAACTGTTATAAGAGAGCATCCTATTACAGAAAAAGTATATGTTTTAGGCGCAGAAGATTTTTTTGATACGGAAAAAAGTATACTTACTATATATAATGAAGATAAATCTGTTTTTAAAACTGTAAAAGGAATAGGTAACTCGCCAATAGATATTTTCTTCTCTAAAGAAGATTTTTCTGTAAATTAAGTATTGTTTATTTATTTTTAATACAAAAAAGTTTGTAAAATCAAAATCACTTTATACATTTGTAGCATAATGATAAAACAACAATTAAATAACTGGTGGTGGAAAACTCATAACTTACGTTAGTGAGACCATCTTGTTATATCTATAATACAACGAAAAGGCTTATCTCATGATAAGCCTTTTTTGTTTTTTACATATTAAATAAAATGAAAAAAATTACCTTTAAAACAATAGCAAAAAAACAATTGGCAGATATGATAACGCCAGTTAGCTTGTATTTAAGAACAAGAGACAAGTATGCGAATAGTTTGCTGTTAGAAAGTTCAGATTATCATAGTAAAGAAAATAGTTATTCGTTTTTGTGTATAGAACCTTTGATAACCATCAAGGCAGAAAATGATGAATTGTTATTGTCGTATCGAAAAGAAGAATTAGAAAGAGAGCCTATTCAAAGAAATTTTTATGAGAAGTTTGATGCGTATAGCAATGTTATTTCGATAAATTGTTCAGAGGAAATAAAATCATTTAATGGATTGTATGGTTATACAACTTTTGATGCGGTTCAATACTTTGAAAAAATTCAGTTAAAATCAAATAAAGCTCCTTCTGAAATTCCAGTATTACAGTATAGCTTTTTCCGATTTATTGTAGCAATCAATCATTTTAAAAATGAAATGATTTTGATAGAAAATATACCAGAAGGAGAAGAATCTCGATTATCAGAAATAGAAAACTTAGTAAACTCTCAATCTTTTGCTAAATATGACTTCGTTTTTGAAGGAGAAGAAACTTCGAATATCACGGATGAGGAATTTAAGCAAAGTGTAACAAAAGCAAAAGAACACTGTAAAAGAGGAGATGTTTTTCAGTTGGTTTTATCACGTCAATTTCAACAAAAATTTAAAGGAGATGAATTTAATGTGTACAGAGCATTACGCTCTATAAATCCTTCTCCATATTTATTCTATTTTGATTATGGAAGTTTTAAGTTAATGGGGTCTTCACCCGAAGCACAAATTAAAATAACAGATGGACAAGCAATTATAAACCCAATTGCAGGAACCTTTAGAAGAACAGGTGATGATGAAAAAGATAGAGAGTTGGCGAAAGAGTTAGCAAATGACCCGAAAGAAAATGCAGAACATGTAATGTTGGTTGATTTAGCGAGAAATGATTTAAGTAAACATGCAACCAATGTAACAGTTGAAACCTACAAAGAGGTTCAATATTTTAGTCATGTAATTCACTTGGTATCAACAGTAACAGGTAAAATTACAGGAAACCCAATAGAAATTGTTGGAGATACATTTCCAGCAGGAACATTAAGTGGAGCACCAAAATACAAAGCCATGGAATTGATAGATACATACGAAAATCAAACCCGTGGATTTTATGGAGGATGTGTTGGTTTTATTGGACTGAACGGAAATGTAAATCAAGCCATAGCAATTCGTTCTTTTGTAAGTAAAAATAATACTTTGTTTTACCAAGCAGGTGCAGGAATTGTAATTAATTCTAAAGAAGAAAACGAACTACAAGAAGTAAATAATAAGTTAGCAGCACTTAAAAAAGCATTGGTGTTAGCAGAAGAAATATAAAATTAGAATTGAGATGTTTGTATTTACATGTAGGGTATACATGTTTTATTATTACTCAAATCTCAATACTCAATACTATAAATATGGAGATATTAATATTAGATAATTACGACTCATTTACCTATAATTTGGTACATTATGTAGAGGATATAACAGGAAAGTTGCCAGATGTGTATCGTAACGATGAAATTTCAGTAGATGAAATTAAAAAATACGATGCTATTATTCTGTCACCAGGACCAGGTATTCCTGATGAAGCAGGTATTTTAAAGGAAACTATAAAAACCTATGCAGGTAAAATTCCAATTTTTGGAGTGTGTTTGGGTTTGCAAGCAATAACGGAAGTTTTTGGGGGCGAGTTAGAAAACCTGAATGATGTATTTCACGGAGTAGCTACTGAAATGAAAGTAACTAAAAATAATGCAATTACCTTTAAAGATATTTCAGAAACTTTTGAAGCTGCACGTTATCACTCTTGGATTGCTTCACACAACAACTTTCCTGAGGAACTAGAAATAACAGCAGTTGATGAAGAAGGAAGTATTATGGCGTTACGTCATAAAGAGTTTGCTATTGAAGCGGTTCAGTTTCATCCAGAAAGCATTCTAACTCCTGATGGGAAAAAAATGATTCAGAATTTTATTGCTTTTGCCGAAAGCCAAAAGCCAAAAGCTTAAAGCTATTGATATGAAAAAAATACTAAACACCCTATTTGAACAAAAACGATTGACCAAGGAACAATCGAAAGAAGTGTTGATAAATATTGCACAAGAAAAATACAATGCTTCACAAATAGCTGCATTCATTACCGTGTTTTTAATGCGACCAGTTTCGGTTGATGAATTATCAGGGTTTAGAGAAGCTTTATTAGAATTAGCGATAAAGGTAGATTTATCAGATTTTAATACGATTGATTTATGCGGAACAGGGGGAGATGGAAAAAATACGTTCAACATTTCAACATTAACCTCATTTATTGTGGCGGGAACAGGACATAAAGTTGCAAAACATGGAAATTATGGTGTGTCTTCTGCATCAGGTTCTTCTAATATGTTAGAGTTTTTAGGATACAATTTCACAAATGATGAGACTACGTTAAAGCGTCAGTTAGAAGAAGCAAATATTTGTTTTTTACACGCACCGTTATTTCATCCGGCGATGAAAGTTGTAGCACCTATTCGAAGAGAATTAGGAGTAAAAACATTTTTTAACATGTTGGGGCCATTGGTAAATCCAAGTCGTCCACAAAATCAATTGGTGGGCGTATTTAATTTAGAGGTTGCCAGAGTGTACAATTATATGTTGCAACAATCTGAAGTAAATTATGGTGTGGTACATGCATTAGATGGGTACGACGAAATATCGTTAACAGGAGATTTTAAATTATTTACAAAAGAGGCAGAGCAACAAGTTTCTCCATCTGATTTAGGACAAAAACAAATTGCTCCATCGGCTATTTTTGGAGGCAATACCGTTAAAGAGGCTGCAGATATATTTGTAGATATTATTAATGGAAAAGGAACAGAAGCTCAAAATAATGTGGTATTAACCAACGCGGCATTTGCCTTAAAAACTTTTAATAAAAATAAGCGTTTTGAAACCGCATTTGAAGAAGCAAAAGATTCGTTATTAGGGTTAAAAGCAAAACAATCGTTAGAAAAATTAGTAAATTAAAATAAAAAAACGTCATTCCGAACGGACACTGAGCGTAGTCGAAGTGGTAGTGAAGGAATCTTTCTGTAAAGAAAATAATTTAGATTACTTCATTTTGTTCGCAATAACAAAAAGAATATAAGATGACTATTTTAGATAAAATAATAGCCTTTAAAAAACAGGAAGTAGCAAAAATAAAAGCTGAAGTAGCTGTTAAAAAATTGGTAGAAAGCCCGAATTTTAAAAGACAACCAATTTCTTTGAAAAAATCATTATTGGAGCCTTATTCAACAGGAATTATAGCAGAGTTTAAACGTCAATCGCCTTCTAAAGGAATTATCAATGACAAAGCAACGATTACTGAAGTAACGAATGGATATTTAGATGCTAATGTAGCAGCACAATCAATCTTAACCGATACTTCTTTTTTTGGAGGTACCATGGCAGATTTGATGGAAGCACGAGTAATTAATCAACAAAAACCCATTTTAAGAAAAGATTTTATTGTTGATGGGTTTCAAATAGTAGAAGCTAAAGCAATTGGTGCTGATGTGGTGTTGTTAATAGCTACTTGTTTGACAGCTGAACAATTGAAGAATTACGGTCAATTAGCAACAGATTTAGGATTAGAAGTCTTATATGAAATCCATACCCAAGAAGACTTAGATAAAATTGGAGATTTGGATAATAAAATTATAGGAATTAACAACAGAAACTTAAAGACGTTTGAAGTTGATTTAGAACACTCAATAAATTTAGCAAGTCAAATTCCAGATACAGTTGTAAAAGTTTCAGAAAGTGGAATTTCAGATCCAAGGATTATAACAGGATTAAAAGAACATGGTTTTCATGGTTTTTTAATAGGGGAAAACTTTATGAAAACAGAAAATCCAGGTCAAGCATGTCAAGAGTTTATCGATCAAATTAGATAATATCAGTTCGAGTGAATTTATGAGGAACGAATAAATTAGTGTCGAGAACAAGTACTTCTCGATACAATTTTCTCACAAAGTCGAAAATTACTCGAAATGACGAAATATAAATAATATGAAACTAAAAGTTTGTGGAATGAAGTTTATAGAAAATATTCAGCAAGTAGCTGAATTACAACCTGATTATTTAGGGTTTATTTTCTATGAAAAATCATCAAGAAATTTTGAAGGCATCATTCCGAAACTACCTAAAGGAATCAAAAAAGTAGGTGTTTTTGTAAATGAGTATTTGGAGATTGTAGTTTCTTTAGTTGAAGAATATCAGCTGGATTTGGTTCAGTTGCATGGAGATGAACCTGTTGAATATATTCAAAAATTAAAGGGGCATTTACCAAAACTAGAAATTATTAAGGTGTTTGGAATCAAAGACAAATTTAATTTTGAGATATTAAAACCTTATGAAGAGGTAATAGATTATTTTTTATTTGATACCAAAGGTAAAGAGCGCGGAGGAAACGGAGTAACTTTTAACTGGCAGGTTTTGAGAGATTACAATTCAACCAAACCTTACTTTTTAAGCGGAGGAATAGGCTTAGAAGAAGTAGGAGAATTACAATCCTTTCTTAAAAGAAAAGAATCACAATACTGCTATGCAATTGATGTGAATAGCAAGTTTGAAACCAAGCCAGGAATAAAATCAGTAGAAAAAATAAAAAAGTTTAAAAAGCTAACGGCTAACAGCTAAAACAAATTATATGAAATTTCAACCAGACAATAACGGATATTACGGACAATTTGGAGGAGCATTTATACCAGAATTGTTATACCCAAACGTAAAAGAATTAGAAGATAATTATATAAAAATTATAGAATCTGAAGAATTTCAAGAGGAATATAAAGATTTATTAAAACACTATGTTGGTCGTCCAAGTCCTCTGTATTTAGCAAAAAGGTTATCAGAAAAGTATGGAGCAGCTATTTATTTAAAAAGAGAAGATTTAAATCATACAGGCGCGCATAAAGTAAACAATACCATTGGTCAAATTCTAATCGCAAAACATTTAGGAAAAACTAAAATTTTAGCAGAAACAGGTGCAGGGCAACATGGAGTGGCTACAGCTACAGTATGTGCCTTAATGGGATTAGAATGCGTTGTTTTCATGGGAGAAACTGATATTCAACGTCAAGCGCCGAATGTAGCCCGTATGAAAATGTTGGGGGCTAAAGTAGTACCAGCAACTAGTGGAAGCAAAACCTTGAAAGATGCTACGAATGAAGCTATCCGTTATTGGATTCAGCATCCAGATACTTATTATTTAATAGGCTCTGTGGTAGGTCCACATCCGTATCCAGATATGGTAGCGCGATTACAAGCAGTGATTTCAGAAGAAATGAAAGTACAGCTAAAAGAACAAACAGGGAAAGAAAATCCTGATACTATTATAGCTTGTGTAGGTGGAGGAAGTAATGCAGCAGGTGCTTTTTATCATTATTTAGAAGATAAAGAAGTGGAACTAATCGCAGTTGAAGCGGCAGGATTAGGAGTGAGTTCTGGAGAAAGTGCTGCAACCTCACAATTAGGAGAAGTAGGAGTTATTCATGGGAGTAAAACCATCTTAATGCAAGATGAATACGGACAAATTGTAGAACCATATTCAATTTCGGCAGGGTTAGATTATCCAGGAGTGGGACCGTTACATGCTTATTTGCATGAAACAAAACGAGCAACATTTATGAATGCTACGGATAAAGAAGCATTAGAAGCTGCTTACGAACTAACAAAAATAGAAGGAATTATTCCGGCATTAGAAAGTGCACACGCATTAGCAGTATTACCAAAAATGGATTTACAAAAAGATCAGGTGATTGTGGTGAATTTATCAGGTAGAGGAGATAAAGATTTAGAAACGTATATAAAACATTTAAGCTAATAGTTAAAAAGAATGTCACATCGAGTGAATTTGAGAGGAACGAATAAATTTGTATCGAGATGTAATAAGTTCTCGATACGATTTTCTCCTAAAGTCGAAAATCACTCGAACTGACAAAACCATAGAAAATGAACTCAATTCAACATATATTCAATAAAAAGGAAAACAATTTATTATCAATTTTTTTTACCGCAGGTTTTCCAAAACTAGAAGATACTACAAAAGTTATTGCTAAGTTAAGTAATAGTGGAGTAGATTTTATAGAAGTAGGTTTGCCATATTCTGACCCACTTGCAGATGGACCAACTATTCAGCATAGTAGTGATGTAGCGTTGAGAAACGGTATGAATCTCGACGTGGTTTTTAAGCAATTACAAACGATAAAAGGTTCAAATAAAACCCCTTTAGTATTAATGGGATACTTGAATCAGATTATTAAATATGGAGAAGATAAATTCTGTCAAAAAGTAAAGGACTGTGGCATTGATACGGTAATTATTCCAGATTTACCAATGGTTGAATACGAAAATCACTATCAGCAGTTGTTTGAAAAATACGAAATTACAAACGTGTTTTTAATCACTCCACATACTTCAGATGAGCGCATTCGTAAGATAGATTCTTTAACAAATGCTTTTATTTATGTAGTTGCTTCGGCATCTATTACGGGAGCCAAAGGTGAAGTTTCATCAGCACAAATAAATTACTTTAAAAGAATTCAAGCGATGAACTTGCAAAGTAAGTTGATTGTAGGTTTTGGTATTTCAGATAACAAAACTTTTGCGACAGCTTGCGAGTACATGAATGGAGCTATTATAGGTTCAGCTTTTATTAAAGAATTAGAAAAAAATGGGATTGAAGAGATAAGTAATTTTGTGAGAACTGTTAAGAACTGTTAATATATTCCTAATTTTAAGAGAATTTTAGTCATAATAAAGTAATTTGGTGATTTAAAATCAAATAACATGACTAAAAAGATATTCTTAGGGGTGGCCTTATTAGCAAGTAATCTTTTATTTGCACAGCATACGTTAATTCGTAAGCCTATGATAAGCCCTGATGCTTCTCAAATGGCATTTAGTTATTATGGCGATATTTGGCTATATAACTTTAACAATCAGCAAACAAAAAGATTGACCATTCATAAAGGTTACGAAAGTAACCCTGTTTGGAGCACAGATGGAACTGAAATTGGATTTTCATCAAATAGAAAAGGAAATGATAATGTATTTGTAACTTCTATAAAAGGAGGAGTTCCTAAACAGTTAACATACTACCCTACAGCCAATATTCCTACAGATTGGACAAAAGAAGGAGATATTGTTTTTACGACTGGTCGTGTGTTAAGAGGTCCAGAGTGGGATAAACAAATGTATGTAGTTAATGAAAAGGGAGAAACACCTCGTCGATTATTAACTGCTTATGGTGAAATGGCTTCGGTATCTCCTAACGGAAAATTAATTGCTTTTACCAAAGGAGCATGCCGTATTGCTCGTGAAGATTACTCAGGTTCTGCGCAGCGTGATATTTGGGTTTATAATACTGAAACAGATGAATATCATCAAATAACGACGAGTAACAAGAACGACCACTCTCCTGTTTGGGATGCAGCAGGAAATTTATATTATATCGGCGCAAAAAGTGGACGTTATAATATTTATAAACAAGCAATTTCTGCAAATGGAACTGCCAATGGTATAGCTACTCAATTAACAAATCAAACAAAAGACGGTGTACAAACATTCTCAGTAAGTAATAATGGAACGATTGTTTATACTAGTGGGGCAGATACTTTCAAGTTAGAAAATGGAAAAACTCAAAAAATTAACTTAGATATTGTTTCAGATAATCGTTTTGAAGAAGAAGAAACTAAAACAGTTTCAGGAAACATTGGTAATTATGCAGTTTCACCTAATGGAAAAAACGTAGCATTAGAAATTAATGGAGAAATCTTTATAAAGGAGAATAATAAAGAAAAGAAGCGCTCAAATAATGTGAGCAAGCATCCATATAGAGATATTAATCCACAGTGGTTAGACGATAAAACAGTTGTTTTTTCTTCAGATAGAGACGGAGTTTATCAATTGTACAGTGCAGTTTCTACAGATACTTTGGTGGGGTTGCACCGTAGTTTAAAAACAAAAGTTTCTAAACTAACAAATAGCAAAGAAGATATTGAATATTCCTTAGTTTCTCCTGATGGAAAGAAGATAGCTTATCAGGTGGGAAGAGGAATTTTAATGATTGCTGATATTAAAAAAGGAAAAATAACAAATGCTAAAGAATACTCTAATTCTTGGGCAGCTGCTGAAGGAGTTTCATGGAGTCCAGATAGTAAATACATAGCCTATTCTCAAGAAGACTTAAATTTTGATAGCGAAATTTTTATTCAATCTGTAGAGAATCCTTCTACTAAAATGAATGTGTCTATGCATCCTAGAAGTGACCGAAATCCAGTTTGGAGTGCTGACGGAAAAAAGTTAGCATTTTTATCAAATAGAAGCGGAATCAATTACGATGTTTGGATGGTTTGGTTGGAAAAATCTGATTGGGAAAAGTCAAAACTAGATCACGAAGAAGGAGCTTATTATCCTGAGAAGAAAGAAGAACCTTCTAAAGAGAAAGACGCAAAAAAAGGAAAGAAAAAGAAGAAAAAAGTAGTTGTAAAAATAGATGAAGATAAAATTTACGACCGTCTAGTACAAGTTACTTCTTTACAAGATGATGAGTATAGTCCTGTGTTTAGTGCAGATAGTGATTTCATTTATTTTTCAGCAACCAACCCTGCTACAGAAAAAAGAAGTACATATAAAGTTAAATGGGATGGTAGCAAGCCAAAATTAGTAAAAGGAGTTGCTAATGCACGAAACTTTACTGAGAACAAAGGAAAAATTTATTTCACTTCTAGAGGAAAATTAGCTGAATTAAACACAAAATCAGATAAAGTAACGAAGTTACCACACAGTGCTACCTATACAACTAATAGAGAGGAAGTATATCAACAAGTTTTTGAAGAAGGTATACGAGCATTAACTGCTGGTTTTTACGACCCAGAATTTCATGGGTATAATTGGAATGCTTTAGTAAAAAAGTACAAGCCTTGGGTACTGTCAACAACCACACACGAAGATTACACTTATATGTTTAACCTACTTTTAGGACAGTTAAATGCGAGTCATATGGGCTACCGAGGAAGTGCTCCTAGAAATGCAAGCGATAAAGTTGGCGTATTAGGTTTAGAAGTAGAAAACACTAAAAAAGGTGTAAAAGTTTCTTATGTATTACCAAATTCAGTAGCAGATAAATCAACGAGTAAGTTAAAAGTTGGTGATGTTATCACGGCTGTTAATGGACAAGAAATTAAAAAGAATACGAATTTTTACAGTTTACTAAAGAATACACAATCAAAAGAGGTTTTATTGAGTTTAGATAATGGTAAAGATGTAGTATTACGCCCAGAAAGGTCGTTAAGAAGTTTACAATATGAGGAATGGGTAAACTCTAGAAAGAAATTGGTAGATGAATATTCTAACGGTCAGTTAGGGTATATTCATATTCAAGGAATGAACATGCCAAGTTTCGAGCGTTTTGAACGTGAACTAAAAGCAAGTGGTTATGGTAAAAAAGGAATCGTAATTGATGTACGTTACAATGGTGGTGGATGGACTACTGATAGATTAATGGCAGTGTTAAATGTAGATCAACATGCGTATACAATTCCAAGAGGAGCAGCAAAGAGTTTGAAAAATCATCAAAAATTTGCAGATAACTATCCGTTTAATGAACGTGCTATTTTATCGGTAAACACAAAACCAGTGGTAGCATTATGTAATGAAAATAGTTATTCAAATGCTGAAATTTTCTCACATGCCTTCAAGAGCTTAGGATTAGGGAAGTTAGTTGGTCAGCCAACTTTTGGAGCTGTTGTATCTACAGGAGGTAAACGATTAGCTAACGGAATGATTCGTATGCCTTTTAGAGCATGGTTTGTAAAGAAAACAGGAGAGAACATGGAGAACGAAGCACCTGCAGTACCAGATTACTTAGTAAAAAATGCACCAGGATGGAAAGATAGAGGAGAAGATGCTCAGTTAAAAAAAGCAGTCGAGGTGTTGTTACAAGATATTAAGTAATAAGAACTAAAAAAAGATCAAGCGCAGAGTTTAAACTCTGCGCTTTTTTTATTCCTATTTTTGCCAAATGATGCAGATTACAGAACAAGAATTGTTAGAAAAATTAAAGGTAAATTTTGGATACGATAGTTTTCGTTTAGAGCAACAAGCTATAATTGAAAATATATTAGCAAAAAAAAATACGTTGGTTATTATGCCAACGGGAGGAGGAAAATCTATTTGTTACCAATTACCAGCATTATTTTTTGAAGGAGTTACGTTGGTGATTTCTCCATTAATTGCTTTGATGAAAGATCAAGTAGATAGCTTGAGAGCAAACGGAATTCCTGCAACTTTTTTTAACAGTAGTCAATTAACAGAAGAGCAGCAACAAGTATTTGATGCAATAGCATCAAAAAGTATAAAACTACTATATGTTGCTCCTGAAAGTTTATCATTGCTTCAAAATGTGTTAAACCAATCTTATATAAGTTGTATTGCTGTTGATGAGGCGCACTGTATTTCTGCTTGGGGGCACGATTTTCGTCCTTCCTACAAGCAATTAGCATTTTTAAAAAAATCGTTACCAGATGTTCCTATTGTAGCGTTAACGGCTACGGCTGACAAAGCAACGCAACAGGATATTTTAGAGCAATTAACAATACCTAATGCTACACAATTTATAAGTTCTTTTAACAGAGAAAATATTGCTTTAGAAGTGCGTCCTGCAAATGATAGAGTGCAACAAATTATTAAGTTTATCCAAAGAAGGCCTAATGAAGCGGGAATTATTTATTGTTTAAGTAGAAAGGCTACAGAACAATTAGCTAGTAAGCTGCAACAAAACAATATTGATGCAAAGGCATATCACGCAGGATTATCTTTTGAAGAAAGAGCTAAGACTCAAGAGGCTTTTATTAAAGATGATTGTGAAGTAATTTGCGCAACTATTGCTTTTGGAATGGGAATTGACAAATCGAACGTTCGTTGGGTAATACACTACAATATGCCTAAAAATATAGAAGGATATTATCAAGAAATTGGACGTTCAGGTCGTGATGGATTACCTGCAAAAGCTTTATTATTTCATAGTTATGCAGATGTTATTCAACTACGTCAGTTTATAGAAAACACAGGAAATAAAGAAGTTCAAGAGGCAAAATTAGAACGTATGAAGCAATTTGCTGAAGCTACGGTTTGCCGAAGAAAAATATTACTTAGTTATTTTGGAGAACTGATTGAAGAAAACTGTGGGAATTGCGATGTGTGTAAGAATCCACCCCAATTTTTTGATGGAACAGTTATTGCGCAAAAAGGATTGTCAGCTATTTATCGATTACAAGGAAAAGAAGCGATGGGAACGGTGATTGATGTATTAAGAGGAGCAAAAAATGCCACGGTTTTAGATAGAAACTATGATAAGCTAAAAACCTACGGTGTTGGTAGCGATATTTCTTGGAGAGATTGGCAACATTATTTAATTCAGTTAACGAATCAAGGGTATTGTCAAATAGCTTTTCATTTACATAATAGTCTGCAACTTACAGAGTTCTCAAATAAAGTGCTTTTTGAAGGTGAAAAAGTACAATTAACAACTCCAGTAGCGTTTACAAAAGAAGTAAAAACGGTAACAAAAGAGAAAAAGAAAAAAGCAGTTAAGGATACGTTATTTGAGCGTTTGCGAAAGCTACGTTATCGTATTGCTCAAGAAGAAGATATAGCAGCATATTTAGTTTTTAATGATGCTACACTTAAAGAAATAGAGAATGAAAGACCACAATCTGACGAAGAATTTCTAGCAATTAGTGGAGTAGGGCAACGAAAACTAGAAGTTTATGGGGCTGAGTTTATGGAAGAAATCAAAACTTTTTTAAACGAAAAGAAGAAAACTAAAAAAGATACCACTTTAGAAACGTTTAAGCTATATAAAGAAGGATTTACGGTTGAAGAAATAGCAGAGAACCGAGGGTTAAAACCTACCACTATTTTTTCTCATTTATCTAAGTTATACCTAGAGGGAAAAGATGTGAGTTTGGATGAGTTTATAGAGGCAGATACATTAGCTTTGGTAGCAAATGCCAAAAAAGTATTGAAAAATGAAACAGCTTTAAAACCTTATTTTGAGTTTTTAGGAGAGAAAGTTCCGTATGAAAAAATACGAGTAGGATTGACCATTTTACAAAGGAAAGGATAGTGTATTATGAACGAGAACTGTTTTCCTGTCGATGCTAATTCAGACGCTATTTTAAACTTAGAAGAGAAAATAAAAGCGTTAAAAGGTAAGATTGAAGCAATTGAAACCAAGCTATTTCCTTTTGAACAATCGTTACGAAATTCAATTGCTGATTTGTTAATAGAAGAACGAGAATTAACAATTTTATATAAAGCACAAAAGAAAGCTAAAAAGGAAAAAAGGTTAGCACAAAAGCGAAAAGGTAAAAATTACAAAGAACCTACAGGTATTGTACCTGTTTCGAAAAAAGAAGAAGTAGAGAAAATCAATCAAAAAGAGAAGAAGAGATTATATAAAGAAGCAATGTTGTATGTGCATCCTGATAAATTTTCGATGCAAGAAAATGAGCAACAAAAAGCATTAGAAACAACAACAAAGCTGATTGAAATATATCAAAACGGAAGCTTGGAAGAGTTAGAGGCTTTTCATGCACATATTTTTGGAGGTAATACAGCGTTGAATTTTAATAAAGATATAACAATAGTTAAGAAAGTAACTAGCAATACTACGTATTTAATAAATCAGGTAGAACGTTTAGAAAAACAATTAACGGATTTGTTAGATAGTTATACTTACAAAGTTTTAACAACTTATAAAAATCCGATGTCATTTGTTGACGAACTAAAAGCCTATTACGATGATCGGATTTTTAAACTTCGTAAACGAACCAGAACAAAAAATAAACCAGAATTATAAAAGAACAATTCTGGTTTATGATTAATTAAGAAGTTTTTAATTCTTCCATTTCTTTAATAATATCGTCTAGTTTAGATATAAGGCTATGATATAAAATTCTAGTTGAGATATTATACACTACGAAACCAATAACTCCAGTCACAATTGCTACGATAAGTCCAACTCCTATAATGTCTAAAAAGGATGAATCGCTAGAAATATAGTTAGATAAAAAACTTTTTTCTTTCACACCGTAAGCCAGAGCAAAAATTGATACAATAGCTAGTGGAATTGCAAAAACAAATAACTTTTTTGTGGCTTTAGATACCGAGTTAATTACACTTCTATAATTTTTTAAATATGTTAAGTTGTCAGATTTAACATCAATAGTCTTAAATCTTTTTAACAATTTTGTATTAAAGAAATACAAACTTAAGATTAAAAAAGCACCGTATGCTCCTATAATAGTTTCAGATAAAAGTATTCCTCCAATAACTACAATTCCTGCCATAGGAAGTAATCCTTTATTGTCAAATTCATAGGTTCTTTGGATTTTATTAATGACCGATTTAGATTTCTGGTTGTATATATCGTTGATTTTTGGAGCTATTAATGATTGTTCATTTATAAAAGCTTCATTCCATCTTTTTTCAATTGATTTTTCCATCTAATACTATTTTTAATTGTTTTTTAATTCTGTTAATACGTACTGCAATATTGTTAGCGCTAGTTCCAATAATCGCAGCAATTTCTTTGTAAGGATTTTCTTCTAAATGCAGTAAAATTATCGCTCTGTCGACTTCAGATAATTTTTTAATGGCATCGTATAACAAGTTTAAATCTTCGTTTTGAAAAGCTTTATTATCCTCAGATAAATTGGGAGTTTTCTCTAAAGAATATTCTTTTTTAGCATTTCTCTTCGCTAAGGTTAAACAAACATTTAGCGTAATTCTGTAAATCCAAGTAGACCATTTTGACTTATTCTGAAAAGCATCTCTACTTTTCCATATTTGTAAACAAGCCTCTTGATAAAAGTCTTCAAAATCTTCTTGAGAGTCCGTATAAGCTCTACATATTTTAATAATAATACCAGCATGTGGTAAAATGGATGTTATATAAAAATCGTTACTCAAAATTTGGTTTTCTTGATAGGTATTCTGAAAAGTAAAATTATTACAAGAAAGTTTCATTTTTTTGAAAATAAAAAACCTTACAAAATTAATTGTAAGGATAATAAAATGTTTTTTGTGTAATAATAGAATTTAAAAATTGGTAATAGGAAATCTTTTTATACGAAGTGGATTGCCTATTGGACCTTTAACTCCCGATTGAAAATTATCGTTAAGTACAATTTGGTTGTTCATTTTTAATTGAATTTGGGCAGTACCGAACCATCCCCAATCATCACAATCAATAGATACAGTTAACTGTCCCATTGAAGGATGTAGGTCTATCAATTCTATAATCCCCCAATCAGTAAAGTTATTTGGGTTATTAGAAACTAATTCTAGACTATGTTGTTTCGTTCCGAAATGTTTTATATTTTCTACAGGATCTTTCAAATGTTTACCAAAGGCCATTCCGTTTAATTGGATAGTCATTTTACCAGATGTAATAAAATACAATTGTGTACTCATATTTATGTTGTTTGATTAGAAAATAGTAAAGTATGCTAAGTTTATTATTCGTTTTCAAGGAAAAAGACCGTTTTTAGTTAGGTTAAAACCTTTGTTTTTTTATTTTCAATAATTATTGAAAGTTTAATAAAATGTTGTATGTTTGTAGTATGAAATTAGAAGATGCAAAATTAAAATACATTCATACTTGGGGTAGTTTAGCCACTAATTGGGGAATTAATAAAACCATGGCTCAAGTACATGCTTTATTATTGGTTTCAACCAAACCACTTTCAGCCGATGAGATTATGGAAACTCTAAAAATTTCTAGAGGTAATGTAAACATGAATGTTCGTGCTTTGATTGACTGGGGAATTGTAAGTAAAGAGTTTGTAGTGGGAGAGCGTAAAGAGTTTTTTGTCGCAGACAAGGATATCTGGGAACTATTTAAACAGGTAACGAAAGAGCGTAAGAAAAGGGAAATTGAACCTGTTTTAAAAGTGTTAGATGAGTTACAAGAGGATGTTAAAGAGAACTCTGAAGAAGCAAAAGCCTTTAAAAAAGTAATGAATGATTTATCATCTGTAACCAAAACTGTAAATGGAATTTTAGAAAAAGCAATCAAGGCTGATGAACATTGGTTGTTATCTAACTTTACCAAAATGATAAAAAAGTAAAAAAATTTAAATATTAACTTTCAAAAATTTCTGAAAATATGAAATATACAATATCTGTAATCTCTTGTATTAATAGATTTTTAATGCTTCCCTTTATAGTTTTGTTAATATTAGGTGTAATTGAGAATGATTGTTTAGCAATTGCAGCATTATTGGCTATACCCTTAGGTTTTTTTCAAATACTATTTGGTTTTACTACACTATATCTTTGGAATGAGATGAATAGATACTTAAAATTTTCTCAGATAATTTACTTAGCCACTGTGCTTTGTTATTTTCTAATTATATTTTTCACTGTAGTCTATGAAAAAGAAAAAGAGATTTTAATTATGAAATATATTCTATATACTATACCGGTAATATTGGCTTTATTCATAACTCTTTTTATAGAAAAATTAAAATCAATATTAGCCAAATGATACTACTCACTTATATATCTTATTTAACTTTTTCTATAGCAGTTGTTTTTTATGTAGGTAGCCTTTGTTTTCAAAATGGAAAAATCTACACACAAAATTATTTTCCTAATGATTTGTCAACTGGTAACGCAATAAATAACACATTACTTACTGCATACTACTGCTTAAACATAGGATTGGCTATTTGGAGCTTAAACTCTATAAATGAAATAGAAGGCATAAATACTTTATTGGTAGAGTTATGTTTAAGGTTCAGTTTTATTTTATTAGTTATTGGAATACTACATTTTAGTAATATCTATATGGTTCATTTAATTCACAAACATTTAAAAAAGTAATAGTTATGAATGGAAATTTAGAATTAATAGCGTATTTAATTTATTTACCTATTAGCATTGGTTTAACAACTTTTGTTTCTCAGCATTTATTTAAAAACAGTAAGATTTTTATGTTAGATATTTTTAATCAAAAACAAGAAATAGCATTTGCTACGAACAAGCTATTTAAAATTGGTTTTTACCTATTAAACATAGGGTTTTCATTAAGAATTATTCAAGTTTATAGTCTGACAAATTATAAAAGTTTAGTTGAAGCACTAAGTGCTAAAATTGGAGGCTTTTCTATTTACTTGGGAATTGTTATGATTTTCTTTATCATTTTCTTTTTGAAAGGTAGAAAAGCAAGTAAAATGGAATATTTAAAGCTAAATAGACAAGAGAATAGTTAGGGGAAATTACTTAACAAATTAGAAAAAGAGTAAGTAAACCTCATAAGTATTTTACTTATGAGGTTTGTAAATTAATTAAAAAATAGAATTATATGAGTTTTTTAAAAGCAGAATGGCGAAAATTGGTCATGGTAAATTATGAGGTAAATCCAGAAGTGCTAAAAGAGTATATACCTAAAGGTACTAAGTTAGATTTTTATGAAAATAAATGCTATATAAGTGTTGTAGGATTTATGTTCTTAAATACAAACTTATTAGGTGTAAGAGTTCCTTTTCATGTAAATTTTGAAGAAGTAAATCTTCGATTTTATGTAAAAAGAAAAGATAAGAGAGGGGTAGTTTTTATAAAAGAAATAGTACCCAAGCCAGCTATAACCTTTGTAGCGAATACTATTTATAAAGAAAACTATCAAACATTACCCATGAAACATAGTTGGGTAGAGAAAGATAATAAGTTAAAAATATCGTATCAATGGAAAATAAATAAGAAATGGAATTCAATATCAGTTGAAAGCTTATCAAAATCAATAGCTATTGAACCGAATACAGAAATTGAATTTATAGCAGAGCATTATTGGGGATATGCTAAGAGTGAAAGTAAAACTACTGAATACGAAGTGAAGCACCCTACTTGGAGTTATTATCTAGTGACAGATTATAAAATAGATGTTGATTTTACTGCTACTTATGGAGCGCATTTTTCTTTTTTACAGAGTCAAAAACCTAGCTCTGTATTTTTGCTAGAAGGTTCTGAAATAAGTGTTGAAAACAAAACAGTTTTACGTACTGAAAGAGTTTTATAAAAAATAAGTAGAGATAAAACTATTTCTACTTATTTACTTAGTTAAAATTTTTAATAGTAAGTTATCTATTTATCACATCAGAGGTAATTAGTGTTTTTCTTCTTTCTGCATGTTCAAGTACATATCTCATTCGTTTAATTTGTCCTTTGGTAAATACATTCATACATTTATCATCAGTAAGATTCATATAGTTGTTTACAGGAGCAGGTTGTCCGTCACAAGCTTTTGGAATTGCTCCATCACAACCATTAATAGAACTACTTACAGGTGGTGTGTCTTCAATAAAATCGTCATGGTCAGAACAAGGTTTTCCTTCAAGAGCAGCTCCCCAAATATGTAATAAACCTAAGAAATGTCCCATTTCGTGGGTTAATGTTTTACCAAGATTGAGACCTCCAGAAACATCGGATTTTCCAAAGTGATGAACATTAATTAAAATACCATCACCTATGGTTTTTAACTCATCTTTTATTCCAGGTAAGTTAGTAGTAGGAAAAGAAGCTGCACCAGCAAATGTATTAGGGGCATATCCGCCATATACCCAAATGTTGATATATTTATTAGGGTTCCAATATTCAAACTCAGGAAGCCAATCAAATCTGTCTTTATCACCTCTTACGGGAGTGTTGTCGTAATAATTAATACGGTTAATTCCGTTAGTTGGGTTTCCGTTAGGGTCTATTTCTGCAAGTTTAAATTGAATAAAAGAGTCACTACTAAGTGGGGAGTTGTTTTCTCCTAAAGTACCTGCTACTCTTCTAAAGTCGTGATTTAAAGATTGAATTTGTTCTTTAATACGTTCGGTAGCTAGGTTAAAGTCTTCGCCTATATTTTCTCCGCCATGTATTATGTGTACGACTACAGGTAAGGTGTAGATTTCTAAGTTATCTAAAGGAGGTTCTGGGTTTTCTGGTAAATCAATTTTAGTTTCGCTACTGCAAGCAAATAGTAAAGAGAAAAGGGTGGCTACTAGGAAGTTTTTTTTCATATAGTATTGGAGTTGTATGGAATTATTATTGACTAGATGTTATAGGATGTAAAAGGTTGCGTGTAATTTTTTTATTTAACGTTTTATTGTTTTTTGTGTGTTAGTTATTTGGTTTTAAAGTTTTAATTGAACAGCCTCACTTGATTAAGTGAGGCTATTATGATTTTAGTTATGTGTTTATTTTAAGGTTTAACTTCTTACAAACTTACCTATTGATTCTAAAAGTTGTGGGTTGTCTTCTAGTGCTATTTTAGCTACTGCATAAAATTCACTCATCCAATCGTCTATTTCACTGAAGGCTTTGTCTTTTGCTTTTGTTGCATCTTGACTTTCTCCTTTTTCTTGTAAATAGGTTGCTCTTGCTAGTTCTAAGTTGGTTATTTGTTGGGTGGTGTTATTTATTTCTTCTGTGGTTATTTTTAATCGTAAGAGTTTTGTTTGAAGGTCTGTGTCGTTGGTTACAACTGTGTAAAACTTTTTAACTACTTCTAACCACTTAATATATGCGGTTGGTAAGCTACCTGTTAAGGCTAGTTTGCTTAGCGTGGTTGGGTCTTTTCTAAAAATTACTTTTGCTTTTTTTCTGTGAAGACTGTATGTTTTTGCAAGGTTTTCTTTTTGGGTAGCAAAGTCGTTGTAGGCTTCTGAAGTTTCGTCGTCTTCTTTTTTGTTAAAGTCGAAGGCTTCTCTTGTTTTTGCGAGTAGGTTTTTACCTTCTGTTAGGGTTGTTTCGTCGTAACCAAATTCTGCCATAATGGTGGCTATTTCTGTTTGTGTTGTTACGTTTTCGAGTGCTACTCTGTACTGTTCTAAGGTTTCTGCCTCAGAGAATGTTCTTTTTGTTGCCATTTTTGCAAATTTTTTAGTTATTATTAATTTATCGCGACTTCCTTACGGATGTTTGCCTGTTCCTTATAGGTGTTTGAGCGTTCCTTATACTTCTTTTTCTTTTTCTTATGGCTTTTGGTGCGCTCCTTAAGGGTTGTGTTGTGTTCCTTAACGGTGTTTTTGTGTTTTTTATTGTTGGTTTTGAGTGATTTACTGGTTTGGTGGTGTGCCTTTAGGGTGTTTTTTATATAATTTTATTAGTTTATTAATTTCCTCAATAATTTGATTTCGTAAGTTTTCTGGTTCTAAAACCTCAATTCTACTACCATATTTAAGAATTTGTTGTCGCAATTCGATTGTATTACCTACAAACATTTTTAGTATAAAATAGTTTTCTTTTTCTTCTATTATTTCTTGATTAACAAATATAGGTGTGGTCTTGATGTATTCTTTTTAGCTTTATAATTTGTGGTTTTATAGTGTTTTCGTTAAAACTTACCCCTACCACATAACGCAACTTTTCTTCTATGCTATCTAGTTTTATATCTATGTTATTACCGGTTAGTTTTAGGTTGGAAACTCTATCTAGAGAAAATGTTCTATATCCCTTTTTAGTTTCCCCAATAACATACCATCTGTTTTGATACTCTTTTAAGATGTAAGGCTTAAAAACATATTCTTTAATTGTGTTATTTTTTTGAAAACGAATGTGATTAAAACGAACTTCACGTTTTAATTGAATAGCTTCAAACATATCATTGAATATATCAACATTAAATTCTAATGCATTTGGTTCAAATAATATATACTGCATATATTTTTTTGGCATGTTAAGTGCTTTTTGATATGCAATTGCCATAGATTGATATTTTATGAAATGAGAATATAACTCATTACATCCATCTAATAACAAAGTATAATATCCTTTTGTAGCATCGTCAATTTTAAAACCGCTGTCTTTTAAACTTTTTACATCGTTACTTAAAGTACTAGTGCTGTTACTGTGTCCTTTAAGCTTTAAATGATTTAATAAATCAGAACTTTTTTGAGTACCTAATTTTAAAAAGTTAAGAATAGTTATTTGGCGTTGTATTTTTTTACTAATAGTGTTTTTATTGCTGTTCATTGCTTAGCTTTTTAACAAAAGTAATAACATATTTTCCAAAAAAACGGGAAAATATATTGTGTTCCCATTTTCGTGGAAAATGATGGTTTTATTTTGTCGTATAATCAAAACCTAATAATGATAAAAACATTGAAAAGCGAATAAGGAAATTACATACTCATTTTTTTTTAATGAGTGGGGTTTACTATATTCAGCAAAAATTAAACTTTATTAAAATAATTATGGCAACATTTACAGTAGAATTAAAACAAAGAATAGCAATTAATGGAGAAATTTTTGAATCAGGGTTATCTGTTCAAGTGACAACCTTATTCGATTCTCCGTATAATGAATACGAAAAAATAGAAAATGCATTTAGAAGAGTTCATGGTATAACAAATCTAAAAGCTAATGGTTTTTTGAATGACGCATATTTAAAGATTTATTAAAAGCAAAGTATATTCTATGAAAATGTTTAAATACCTATTTATATTATTTATATCATTATTTTTTAGTTGTGGTTCTAGTATAAGCTATGAGGAGCAAGTTAAAAATTATACTATGTATGTAAATAAATCTGATTCATTAATGAAAATAGAAAAATATGAAAAAGCAATTAGTTACAGTAATGCCGCAATAGAGATAACAGATACTCTTCCGACAGCTATTTACCTAAAAGGGTTAGCTTCGTATAAGTTAAACTTGTTAGATGAGGCTGAAGATAGCTTTACAAAAGTAATAGAGATAGAAGGTTTAACTTCTGAAGCATATAAAGACAGAGCTAAAGTATATTTCAAAAATGGTGATAATGATTTTATAGACGATATTGAAATATATATAAAAAATAATCCTAATGATAATGAAGCTTCAATTTTAAAGAGAGAATATTTAGAGAGGAGAGAAGAATTTGAACAAGCTATAAATGAGTATAGTATTGCGATTGAAAAAAATAAAAATGATACTCTTCTATTAAGTAAAAGAGCTGAATTATATTTTAAAAATGGTGATTATGAAAAATCTATTAAAGATTATGATCATCTCTTGAGATTAAATCCTGAAAATAAACAAGCAGATAAAAAGAAAAATGAAATTTTATTTCTAGTAAATGAAAAAAGTAATAGAAATATTTTTATTATAATCTTACTTTGTTTCTATGTAATCTATGTTACAATATCACATTTAATTCTTAAACCTTTAGTAGAGAAAAAGGCTGTTAGTCAAATAGGAGGAGAACTTGAAATATCAAAAGATCCCGTAATTTGGATTTTACCAATAGTTCTTGTTCTTACTTTTTTTATACTATCTTATACTAATTCAATACCAAACTTTTAAAATATGTCTAATATAATTTTTTGTTCAAATTGTGGAAATCAATTGGAATATAATAAGAGTAATTGTGAGTGTGGTTTTTCTATGACACAATTAGAAAAGAAAGAAATTAGTAACAAATTAACTAAAATAAATAATAATATTTTAGTTGATGATAATTTAAAAAAAATAACAGAAAAAAGTAATCAAGAATTATTTGATAATTATATGTTAAGTGGTACGTACTTTATTGGAAGTAGTGCAAAAGAGGATTATGAAAGAAAAGTAAATTTCTTAAAATTAGATTTAATTCCAAAGGTTAATAACTGGAGAGAGTCTATTCAAAAAGCAGAAAAGATTTTAGCTAAAGATAAAGTAGAAGTTTATGGTAGAATTATTGCGATTACAGATTTTGTTTTAAAAGAATTTTTTGGTCCATTTACAGTTAAAGAGAATAATAGTTTACAAGTATTTGAGGAATATAAAGATTTTGGAAAATATCAATTATCAGAAACAATAATTGAAAATAATCTAAATTTCTCAGATATTCAAACTGTTAATTTTGGTACAATTGGGAATGATATTATAAAGTCTGTAGGCAGTACTTTAACAGAAGGTTCTTTTAAAGAATTATCAAAAAAGACAGAATGGTCTAAGTCTGATATACAAAAAGTAAAGACAGAAGTGGGTGTTGCAGTAGCAGGACAGTTAATAGCTGGTATTAGTAATATGATTGGTCAGAATAGTAAAGCAATTAAAGCTGTAAGGGAAGCAGACGAAGAGCTTAATGAACAACTTGAAGAAATAAGTAATGTTATCAATTCTCTTTCAATTGAAGAAAATGAAATAGAAAAACAAAAAAGGCTTTACGATAAGAGTGATGTAATTCTTGATACTTGTTATAATAAAACCCTCAAACCAATTGTTGAAGAGTTAAATGCAGACCCAACTTATATAGAGTATAAAAAAGCAAGAAAGCCATTTGATAATCAACAAGAGATTATTAAAATAGATAATGAATTGTTAACTACTAAAATTAAAGTTCCTTTTTGGAGCTGTTTAATAAAGAATAAAAGCCAAAATTATTTATCTAATTGGAAAAAAAGAATTAAAAAAATTGGCAAAATTGATAGATACAATGAAATTACCAATATGCTTAATATAAAGCAACATAAAACATTAAGTGATTTTAAAGATTTTGAAACTCAAAAAACTATAGAATTTCAAGAATTTGAAAAAATCAATCGCAGAAGGTTAAAAACCATTCCAGTCATTTCAGAAAATGTTAAGTATGTTATAGGATTTGCTGGGGTGTTAAAACAAGTAAAAACAAATATTACAAATTAAAAAAGTATGGAGTCTAAAGAAAATAAACATAGTAACTTACCTGAGGAAATTAATAAAACGATTAACAAAACAGGGCAAATTGTAGAAAAAGGAAAGTCATTTGCTGATGATGTTAACTCTACTGCTAATAATTTAGGAGGAACAATAGATAAAGCTAAAGAGTTAGTGGGGGACGTAAATGAATTACAGAAGACTTATACAGAGTCTCAAAAGATAAAATCTGACACCATACTAGGATTAGAAAAGATTAAACAAAATCATCAGACAATAAATAAGCATATTGATACTGAATATAAGAAACAGAAACAACAAATGGACAAAGCAAGTGATGTGGTAGATGCAGGATTGTTATCTGATGATATAGAAAAAATTAGAGAAGGATTAAATGCAATGACAAACGTGGCAAATCATAATCCAATGGCTGATTTAAAAAAACATTTAGATAATCAGATTGAAAAAAATTTTAATGATGATGATTTTACCATAGATGTTTAAGAGTTCTTCTAAAGATAAGTAATAGGCAAGAATCATTAAAAAGTATATATATTAAAAACCTCACAGAAATCTCTGTGAGGCTTTAAATATTTATTTAAAGGCATTGCCTTTTACATGTTTCGTCTGTATTGACCTCCTACTTCAAATAAGGCTGAAGTAATTTGTCCTAAAGAACAAACTTTAGTAGCATCCATTAATTTTTCAAAAAGATTTTGATTGTTAATAGCAGCCGATTGCATTTCAGATAAAAGCTGTTCTATTTTATCTTCATGCGCTTTGTTCAGATTCTCTTTCGTTTTGATTTGGAATTGTTTTTCCTCTTCGGTAGCACGAATAACTTCTTGTGGAGTAACCGTTGGAGAACCTTTAGAACTTAAGAAGGTGTTTACGCCAATAATTGGGAATTCACCTGTGTGTTTTAAGGTTTCATAGTATAAACTCTCTTCTTGAATTTTAGAGCGTTGATACATGGTTTCCATCGCTCCTAATACACCACCACGTTCCGTAATTCTATCGAATTCAGTTAATACAGCTTCTTCTACTAAATCGGTTAATTCTTCAATAATAAATGAACCTTGAATTGGGTTTTCATTCTTAGCTAATCCTAATTCTTTATTGATGATTAACTGAATGGCCATCGCACGACGTACAGATTCTTCTGTAGGTGTTGTAATTGCTTCATCATAAGCATTTGTATGTAATGAGTTACAGTTATCGTAAATCGCATATAACGCCTGTAACGTTGTACGGATATCGTTAAAATCAATTTCTTGCGCGTGTAGTGAACGTCCAGAAGTTTGAATATGATACTTTAACATTTGTGCTCTTGGGTTCGCTCCGTATTTATGTTTTAAAGCTTTTGCCCAAATTTTACGAGCTACACGACCAATTACTGCATATTCAGGATCGATACCATTAGAGAAGAAGAATGATAAGTTTGGTCCAAACTTATTAATATCCATTCCTCTTGATAAATAGTATTCTACGTAAGTGAATCCGTTTGCTAGTGTTAAGGCTAACTGTGTAATTGGATTTGCACCAGCTTCTGCAATATGATATCCTGAGATAGATACTGAGTAGAAATTACGAACATTTTTCTCAATAAAATACTCTTGTACATCTCCCATTAAACGTAATGCAAATTCCGTAGAGAAAATACACGTGTTCTGTGCTTGATCTTCTTTTAAAATATCTGCTTGAACCGTACCACGTACTTGTGCTAAAGTATTTGCTTTAATTTCAGCGTATACATCTGCAGGTAAAATTTGATCACCTGTAACACCTAAAAGTAGTAATCCTAATCCGTCATTACCTTCAGGTAGCTCTCCATTATATCTAGGGCGCTCTATACCTTTATCGTCGTATAATTCTTTAAGCTTTGCTTCAACCTTTTTCTCTAATTTGTGTTCTTTGATGTATTTCTCACAATTCTGGTCGATTGCTGCATTCATAAAGAATCCTAATAGCATAGGAGCAGGACCATTAATAGTCATAGAAACAGAAGTCATAGCATGACTTAAATCGAAACCAGAGTATAATTTTTTAGCATCATCTAAACAACAAATAGATACCCCAGCATTTCCAATTTTACCATAAATATCAGGTCTGTGTCCTGGATCGTTACCGTATAGTGTAACCGAGTCAAATGCAGTAGATAAACGCTTTGCAGGCATACCTAAACTCACATAATGGAAACGACGGTTGGTACGTTCAGGTCCACCTTCACCAGCAAACATACGTGTTGGATCTTCTCCAGTACGTTTAAATGGGTATAATCCTGATGCATAAGGAAACTCTCCTGGAACATTCTCTTGTAAATTCCAACGTAATAAATCACCCCAAGCTTGGTATTTTGGTAACGCTACTTTCGGAATTTGTGTGTGCGAAAGTGACTCAGTATGTGTTTCTATTTTAATTTCCTTATCACGTACTTTAAACGAGTATATAGGATCTTTGTATTTTTTTACTTTCTCTTGCCAGTTTAAAATGATCTCCCAGTTATGTGGGTCAAGATTTAGTTTTACTTTATCGAATTGAGCAAATAATAATTTTATAAATGGTTGCTCTTCCTCCTGAACTTGTTTCTGAATTTCATCTTGGTCAATTCCGTTTTTGGTAAGGAAAGATTCCGTTACTTCGTTCGGAATGACAGATAAGATGGTTTGATAGATTCCGTATAATTTCTGAGCTACTTTTTCTTGCTCATCAACTCTTTTGTCGTAAGCGCGGTTGTTTTCTGAAATTTCAGATAAATAACGTGTTCTACTAGGTGGAATTACAAATATCTTTTCAGACATTTCTTTTGTAATTTCAAAAGTAGATTGTAAATCAGCTCCCGCCTTTTCAACCAACTTGTCCATAATCGCTTTGTATAGCGAGTTCATTCCTGGGTCGTTAAATTGAGATGCAATGGTTCCAAAAACAGGCATGTCATCCATGTGAACATCCCATAAATTGTTGTTACGCATGTATTGTTTTTTTACATCGCGTAAAGCATCTAAAGCTCCTCTTTTATCAAACTTGTTGATGGCTACTAAATCAGCAAAATCAAGCATGTCGATTTTTTCTAACTGAGTTGCAGCACCAAATTCAGGAGTCATTACATATAAAGAAGTATCAGAATGTTCGATAATCTCTGTATCTGATTGTCCAATACCAGAAGTCTCTAAAATAATTAAATCAAATTCGGCAGCTTTTAAAACTTCTACCGCTTCGTTTACATATTTAGATAAGGCTAAGTTGGATTGACGTGTTGCTAACGAACGCATGTATACTCGTTCGTTGTTGATAGCATTCATACGAATACGGTCACCTAACAAAGCACCACCTGTTTTTCTTTTTGAAGGATCAACAGAAATTAATCCGATAGTTTTTTCTGGGAAATCAATTAAGAAACGACGAACTAATTCGTCAACTAAACTCGATTTACCAGCACCACCTGTACCCGTGATACCTAATACTGGAGTTTTGGAGTTTTTATTTTTTTTATGAATGGTTTCTAAAGCTTCTTTAGCAACTTCGGGGAAGTTCTCCGCAGCAGAAATTACACGAGCAATACTGCCAACTTCTTTATCGGCTAATTTGTCTACTTCTCCATTTAACGCATCTCCAATGGCAAAGTCTGATTGTTGAACTAAATCGTTAATCATTCCTTGTAATCCCAGTTCACGACCATCATCAGGAGAGTAAATACGAGTAATTCCATAGTCCATCAATTCTTTGATTTCCTCTGGTAGAATTACTCCACCACCACCTCCAAATATTTTAATATGTCCAGCTCCTTTTTCTTGCAATAAATCGTACATGTACTTAAAGTACTCGTTATGTCCACCTTGGTACGAAGTCATAGCAATTGCATTTGCGTCTTCTTGAATAGCACAGTTTACTACTTCTTCAACGCTTCTATCATGTCCTAAGTGAATTACTTCAACCCCAGTAGATTGAATAATTCGGCGCATAATATTAATGGCAGCGTCGTGTCCATCAAATAAAGAAGCCGCAGTTACAATTCGTACTTTGTGTTTAGGTTTATAGGGAGTTATTTGTTCCATTCGTAAATTGTCTTAATTTTCGGGTACGCAATTTACGGAAATCTTAAAAAATAGACGGATGTTTTAACAATTATAAATAAGAAAGGAATGCCCATCTCTTTCGAGTAGAGATATATTCTAAATTATGTTCATTTTGATAGGCCTCTCGTTCAAAACTTAGGTTTTTATAAGCTAATGATGTTTTTCGATAAATTAATAGCTTAATAAGCCATTCAAAAAAATAGAAAAGATAAAAGAAGACAATTAGTAACTCTAATTGCTGTTTTAAGTGTATTTTTTCATGATTTATTAAAACAGGATCACCTTTTAAATCTTCTCTTTTTAAGAATATAAAAGGGTATAATGTCATTCCAGAAAATCCTTTTGGTATTATATGTTTTGAAATAAATATCATAAACTTGTTCATGCAATAAACTTACCAAAGGTACAATTTATTGTTAGGACAAGAGTAAAAATACAAGAAGAAGAAAAATTTATACTTTTTAAAGATGCTGTTTTTAACTGTATAGACTTATATTTGTGCAAACTTCAAAGAAATGGATTTTTTAACTCTAAAATATAAAAAGAGGATTGAAGCTCAGTACCACAGAGCCGATATCCGTTATCCATAGTTTCTTCATTTTTACGATTATAAACAGATTTAAAATTAATAAGTTTTCATTTTTTAATTGGAAACTATAAACCGTATAAAATGACTTTTAAAGAACAAATAAAACAAGGAATACCTACTACATTACCTCCAAAAAAGGAGTATGACACCACCATAAATCACGCACCAAAACGTAAAGAAATTTTAACTGATGAAGAGAAGAAATTGGCTTTACGTAATGCATTGCGTTATTTTGATAAAAAACATCATTCAGCTTTATTACCAGAATTTGCTGAAGAATTAGAGAGGTACGGACGAATTTATATGTATCGTTTCCGTCCTGATTATAAGATGTACGCGCGTCCTATTGAAGAGTATCCAGGGAAATCAGAGCAAGCAAAAGCGATTATGGTAATGATTCAAAATAATTTGGATTATGCAGTAGCACAGCATCCTCACGAATTAATTACTTATGGTGGTAATGGAGCAGTATTTTCTAATTGGGCACAATACTTATTAACCATGAAATACTTGTCGGAAATGACGGATAAGCAAACGTTAGTAATGTATTCAGGACACCCAATGGGTTTATTTCCATCGCATAAAGAAGCGCCAAGAGTGGTGGTAACCAACGGAATGATGATTCCGAATTATTCAAAACCAGATGATTGGGAAAAATTCAATGCCTTAGGTGTAACGCAATATGGTCAAATGACCGCAGGAAGTTATATGTATATTGGCCCGCAAGGAATTGTACACGGAACAACGATTACAGTGCTAAACGGATTTAGAAAAATAGGAAAATCACCCAAAGGAAATCTATTTGTAACTGCCGGTTTAGGAGGAATGAGTGGAGCCCAACCAAAAGCAGGAAATATTGCTGGTTGTATTACGGTGTGTGCTGAGGTAAATCCAAAGATTACCCAAGTTCGTCTAGATCAAGGTTGGATTGACGAGAAGATTACGGATTTAGACGCTTTGGTAGCACGTGTTAAAAAAGCAAAAGAAAATAAGGAAGTTGTTTCTTTGGCTTATTTAGGAAACGTAGTAGATGTTTGGGAGAAGTTTGCTGAAGAGGATATTTATATTGATTTAGGTTCCGACCAAACATCATTACACAACCCATGGGCAGGAGGTTATTATCCAGTAGATATGTCGTTTGAAGAATCAAACGAAATGATGGCGAATAATCCAGAGTTGTTTAAAGAAAAAGTACAAGAAACCTTACGTCGTCACGCAAAAGCGATTAATAAACATACAGAAAAAGGAACGTATTTCTTTGATTACGGGAATGCCTTTTTATTGGAAGCGAGTAGAGCAGGAGCTGATGTAATGAACCCAAATCCGACGTTAGGAAGAGAGTTCAAGTATCCTAGTTATGTACAAGATATTATGGGGCCTATGTGTTTTGATTATGGTTTTGGGCCTTTCCGTTGGGTATGTACTTCAGGAAAACCAGAAGATTTAGCCAAAACGGATGCGATTGCTTGTAAGGTATTGGAGAAAATTATGAAAAAATCTCCTGAAGAAATCCAACAACAAATGGCAGATAATATTCAGTGGATTAAAGGAGCGCAAGAAAATAAGTTAGTTGTAGGTTCACAAGCACGTATTTTATATGCAGACGCTGAAGGACGTATGAAAATAGCAGAAGCGTTTAACAAAGCAATTAAGAAAGGAAAAATTGGTCCAGTAGTCTTAGGTCGTGATCATCATGATGTATCTGGAACTGATTCACCTTACCGTGAAACTTCTAATATTTATGATGGTTCGCGCTTTACAGCAGATATGGCAATTCATAATGTAATAGGAGATAGTTTTAGAGGAGCTACTTGGGTTTCTATTCACAATGGAGGTGGAGTAGGTTGGGGAGAAGTAATTAATGGAGGGTTTGGCATGCTTCTTGATGGTTCTAAAGATGCATCAAGGCGCTTAAAATCAATGCTTTTCTGGGATGTGAATAACGGAATAGCAAGACGTAGTTGGGCACGAAATAATGAAGCTGTTTTTGCTATTAAACGTGCTATGGAAGTTGAAAAGAAACTAAAAGTTACACTTCCAAACTTAGTGGACGATGCGTTATTAGAAAACATGTAAACTCTTAGAAAATGAAAAATTTAAAATTACTTTTTTTGCCAATTGTAGCTTTACTAATTACTTCATGTAGTTCAGTAAGAGTAGTAACGGATTATGATACTCAAACTGATTTTAATCAGTATAAAACATTTGCATTTTATAAAACAGGAATAGACAAAGCTCCGATCTCTGATTTAGATAAAAAACGTATTATGCGTGCTATTGAAGCAGAGTTGACGGCGAAAGGGATGACAAAGTCAGCTACACCAGATGTTTTAGTGAGTTTGTTTACTAAGTCTCGTGAACGTATTAATGTGAATGATAATTTCTATGGAGGATTTTACTATCCATGGTATTATGGACCAAGTCCAGTAACTGTTTCTCAATATACCGAAGGTACGTTGTTTATTGATTTGTTAGATGCTGACAAAAAAGAGTTAGTATGGCAAGGGATAGGAACGGGAGCTTTGAGTACAAGTAGTGTAGAAAGAAAGGAAGCTCGTATTAAAGAATTTGTGGCTGAGATTATGGCGGAGTATCCACCTAACGCTAAAAAGTAAGATTTAAATTTTTTAAGATATACAAATACGTTAAGCAGAGCTATAAAGTCTGTTTAACGTATTTTTTTATGATATTTGTAGTATGAGAAATAAGATATTAAAACCCACTCCTGATGAGTATTATACTAATGAGCAAGGGTATAGGGTTTTTAAAGAAGCGTATCATTTACGACGAGGATATTGTTGTAAAAGTGGTTGTAAACACTGTCCGTATGGATATGATAAAAATACCGATAGTTTCAAATAAATGTGACAATAATTAGTTTATTGTTTCTAATAGATAAAATCAAACAAGTAGACATGAAAAAAATTACAGTATTCTTTATTGCACTTACTTTTATGGGATGTGCAGAATTACAAAAAGTAGTAAATCAATTACCACAAGGAGGGGTGTTAACACAAGAACAGATTGGTAATGGTTTGCGTCAAGCTTTAGATAACGGAATTCAGCATCAAGTAACTAAATTAACTTCAAAAGATGGTTTTTATAAAAATGACTTGGTAAAAATTTTATTACCAGAGGAATTACAAGCAGTAGACAAGGGTTTGAGAAAGATAGGTTTAGGTAATTTAGCTGATGAAGGATTAAAAGCAATTAATAGAACTGCTGAGGATGCTGTAAAAACAGCAACTCCAATTTTTGTAAATGCTGTTAAAGAAATTACATTTAATGATGCAAAGAATATATTATTAGGAGCAGATAATGCTGCAACTTCTTATTTAGAAGGAAAAACAACTTCTGCGTTATATGCTGAGTTTAATCCAGTTATTAAAAACTCATTTTCGAAAGTAGGAGCTGATAAAATTTGGTCAAACTTAATCACGAAATACAATAGTATTCCGTTTGTTAAAAAAGTGAATCCAGACTTAACAGACTATGTAACAACTGAAGCGTTAGATGGTGTGTTTACTATGATTGCGGTTGAAGAAAAAGGTATACGTAATAAAGTAGGATTACGTAATACAGCATTATTACGTCAGGTATTTGCGTTACAGGATAATAGATAAATTATAACTGCTTACTAGCAATTTTTTCAAAAAAGGACTTTCTGTAGGTGTTACCAATAGGAAGTTCTTTTTTTTGTATCCATAATGAATCGTTTTCAATTTTATCAATAGCCTTAATTGAAATAATGTATGACCTGTGTGTTTGGATAAAATTATCTTCAGGTAAACTGCTTACTAGGCTTTTTAAGGTGCTGTAAGTAATAATTCGCTCATTTTTTAAGTAAACTGAAACGTAGTTTTTTAAGCCTTCAATAAATAGAATATCATCTAAAAAAACTTTTGAAAACTTGTTTTTTCCATCTGTTTTTAGAAAGAAATAATCATTTTCAGTATTCTGGTTTATTTTTTGGTTTGACTTGGTAATTTTTTTATGAACTTTTAAAACAGCTTTGTAGAAGCGATCAAAATCAAAAGGCTTTAGTAAATAATCAATAGCAGCAATATCGTAGCTTTCTAGGGCAAATTGAGGATAAGCGGTCGTAAAAATAATATTAGTTTTACGGCTAATAATTTTAGATAATTGTATGCCCGTAATTTCAGGCATTTGTATGTCTAAAAAAACTAGATCAATAGTCCCTTTTTCTATTTCTATTAAGGCTTCTAACGGATTTGTGTAAGTACTGTTTACTGAAAGAAAAGGAACTTTATCTACATACTTTTCTAACAAGCGAATAGCTGGCGGTTCATCATCAATGATAATACAAATTAGTTGTTTGCTCATAATGGAAATTGTAGGTATGCGTTAAAAATATTATTACTTTGCTGAAAAGTTAGTAAAAAATTGTCATTATATAGAACTTCTAATCTTTTTCGAATGTTTTCGGTTCCAATACCAGTTTCCATATATTTTTCAGAAGTGTTTGTGTGGTTTTCAGTGGTAACTACCAAGCTAATATCATCAATAGTTATGTTTATATTGGCAGGTTTATTCGGGTTGTTTATAACTCCATGCTTACAAACATTTTCAATAAAATTGATTAAAATTAACGATGGTATTTTATGGCTTTTAGGATTTCCGTGAATAGTTAAACTAACATAAAGATTACTTTCATATCTACGTTTAAAGAAGTGTAGATAGTCATTAAGAAACTGTATTTCATTTTCTAACAAAACAAAATTTTCAGATGTTTCATAAGTAACATAACGTAGTAGATGTGAGAGTTTTAAAATGTCGTTAGCAGTTTCTGGTTGTTCATCATATAATTCTATGTAAAAACCATTAAGTACATTAAATAAAAAATGTGGGCTTATTTGAGATTTTAAAGTGGTTAATTGTGCTTGTTGATGTTTTATTTCTAATAAATGAAGTTTGTTTTTGTTTTCTCTATATCTAAAAAATAAATATACCAGAGTACTATATAAAGAAGCTTTAAAGCTGAAAATGAAGCTATCGAAAAAATAAGTAAAAACTATACTTTGATTGTTAATGTTGTAATTATTAATATTGAATAATATGGGAGATAGAATTTCTTCTAGTAAAAAACGAATTCCTGCAAAAACAAAAACCATAAAAATAACCGAAGCTCCAAATAGTATATACTTTTTCGTATTAAAAAGTCTAGGGAGTAAATAGTAGTAGTTAAGAAAATATACCGTAAAAAAACTAATACTAAATGTTAGTGTAAAAAGGAGGGAGTAATTTATAGGTAACCTGTTAGATGAGGTAAAAAAATTCCAACCAAAATCTAATAAAATTAGTAGGGCTATAATGAGTAAGTTGTATTTTAATTCTTTTGAAAACTTCATTATTCAAAAATAAGTGGAATATTCTTTAAGAGATTAAAAATAGGACAAATCAATGTTTTGTTATTACAAAAGCATGTTTTTGTAAAACTAACATGAGTTTTTTGTTAAAAGAAACTACTTGTGTAAAAGAAATCGGAGTTGGTGTAATAAAAACTAATAGGCTGAATTAACGATGTATTCTTGTGTAGAATTTTAAAAACAAAAGAATGAAAAAATATTTAGTATTGTTATTTGGGGTATTGTTACAATTTTCTTGTCAAAATAAAGAAAAAAAACTATTAGATAAAGACCAGACAATTTTGAAGCCTTATGCATCTTATTATCCAAGTAGTAAAACCAAAGTGTTGGTGGTTGGAACCTTTCATTTTTCTTATCCAGGGTTAGATTATACTAAAACAAAAGAAAATGATAAGATAGATGTGCTAAGGGAACCAAAAAAATCAGAAGTAACAGAATTAGTAGAATATATCAAAAAGTTTAAACCAACTAAAGTAGCTATTGAAGCAAAACCAAGTTGGAATATGAATAAAAGATATAAAGAATATAAAAAAGGGGAGCACAGAAACGAAAGAGGTGAAGATTATCAGTTAGGGATGCGTATAGCAAATGATTTTAATTTAGATACTATTTACTCTATAGATGCAAATACATTAAGTAATGATTTGTCTAAATTAAACCCTGAGTTCATGAAAGAGTTATCGAAAGATTATGACTTTAAATCAGATGATCCTTATAGTAAAATGGTTCAAAAATCATTTGATGAGGACGCTAAAATTCCTTCTAAAGTGAATTTACTAGAATATTTTAAACACATGAATTCTATTGAGGGGCACAAAAATAACTACGGTGCTTATTTGGTTGGAGATTTTAAATTGGATAATAATAGAGGTGCAGATTTTTTATCTATTTGGTGGTATAACCGTAATCTTCGAATTTTTAGAAATATTCAGAAGATAGACCATACAAAAGAAGATAGGATTTTAGTAGTTATAGGTAATGGACATGCGTCTGTATTAAGGCATGTGATAGAATATTCCCCAGAATATGACTTTGTAGAATTCAGTAGTTTACTATAAAATAGAAGAAGTTTTATAGAGATAGTTTAGATAAAAAATAATTTTTGGAAGGTATATGATATTTTTTGAAGATTTTAAGAGTAGAAATATGATTTATAAATTACAGAATAAGGATTGTTAATTATAATAAAAGAGGGTTTTCCCCTTTTTTATTATTTGTGGGTTTTTATGTTTTTGTAAATCAAATAATTATGTATATTTATAATCCGTGTTAACCCAATTATAAATGTCAAGAATTAATCAATTACGTAGATACAGAAAACATCTTGAAGAGAGATATCTAAGGTTGGTTGAGACAGCTAATGATTATAAATATGAAGATGAGTGCAAAAGTGATCGCTCAGCATTCAAAGCGATGAAGATATTGGAAAAACTAAATAGAATAAAATATTTAGATGAAGATATGTCAAGCCCTGTTGTGTAACTCCTTAAAGTAATCAAAAGCTTTTAACAGTCTACTACCGTACCAAGAAAAGTATTCTCCGTCAACCAATATAGGAGTCAGGTTGTTAGTGTGTTCTATAATCTCAAGAATGTGTTTTTCTTTGAAAGGAAAAGGTTCAGAAGAAAGTAAAATTAATTCTGGTTTTTTCTTATTGATATTTTTTATGTCAACTTCTGGATACCTTTTTTTGTTAGCATAAACATTTTCAAATTTATTTAATTCTAGCAGGTGATTTATAAACGTATTACTTGCTGCAACCATCCAAGGATTTCTCCAAATAAAATAAGCAACTTTTCTACTTTTTTTATTTTCAATAAACTTTTTAAAATCAATTATTTTTGACTCTAATTTATTAGTTATTTTTTTAGCTTCAATTTGCTTCTCAAAAAAACTTCCGTACAAAGAAATTAACTCTATGGAGTCTGTAAGTGTAAAAATATCAGAAACATGGGTAAACGCTACTTGCTGGCAGGCTTCTACTATTTCTTTGGTGTTTTCTTCTCTGTTACAAAGAATAATGTCTGGTTGAAGCTCTTTAATTTTATCTATTTTTATGTTTTTGGTGCCACCAACAATAGTTTTTGTTTTAGTTAAGTGTGTTGGGTGAACGCAAAATTTTGTTATTCCTAATATATTGTCTTCGAGACCTAAATCAACTAAAAGTTCTGTTTGACTAGGAACTAAAGAAATAATTCTTTTATATTTTTTGTTAGTGTTCATTAAACAAAATTAATGATTCAAAAGAAAGGATTGTTATTTAACTCCCATAAGTTCTTGAAAATCTTTTTTATAGCTTTTACTTACTCTAAAGGTTTTGTTATCGTTAATTTTTACATCTGTCTCACCATAATTGGAAGTGATGATCTCATCAATAAAATTAGAGTTGATTATAGTAGATCTGTGAATTCTAACAAAAAAATTAGAGTTTAACCTTTTAATTATGCTTGATAAAGATTCACGCAGTAGATACTTTTTATTATCAGTAGTGAAAATTTCTACATAATAACCTGAAGCGGATATATATTTAATAGCGTTTCGTTCTAAGAAAATTATTTTGTTTCCCGATTTAATATTAATCTTGGTTCCTTTTACAGGCATTTCAATAGGAGTCTTCTCTTTTACTAGATCTATGATGTTATCTAAATCTGAAAGTTTTTCTATTTTCTTATAATCAATAACCTTTTTAATAGAAGCATAAAAACGATCTTCTTTTAATGGTTTTAAAAGATAATCAAAAGCAAAGTAGTCAAAAGCTTTCACAGCATGTTCGTTAGAAGAAGCTGTGAAAATAAAAATAGGCTTTTTAGGTAGAGTTATTTTTTCGATAATATCAAACCCAGTCATATCGTTTATTTTGGTGTCAAGATATACAACATCTGGGTTTAAAGTGTTGATTTTCTTTATAGCGTCTAAGCCATTAGAACATTCATCAATAATTTCTATAAAATTATAATTACTTAGTAATTTTTTAAACCTTAATCTAGCAGCTTTTTCGTTATCAACGATTAGAATAGATAATTTCATTTACATTTTGTTTTCTTAACAGATATAACATTCGAACCTAATGAGGGTCTTAAATTTAAGCTAGTTAAAAATTAGTTAAAATAAAAGTCAAAATTTAAGAATGTCAAATTAGCTCTATAGACATTGAAGGGGACCAATATTTAATTATAATATTATGACGCTGCAAAAATAAAGAAGAATCTTTTTCTAATTGAACTAAAATAAGTTTTTTTAAAAGAATTAACATTATTTAGTATTTGGTTGTTTTATTCTTTTTAAGTCTCACTTCTTAAAATTGTTTTTTCGCATCAAAATAAAGGATGTTAACTTCAAATAGCTGTTAACAAAAACTTATAGCCTTTAGATTTACAACTGTTAATTAATAAAAATTTAATAATTTATGAATCTACATTTAAAAAATGTGATCTGTGTTTTATTCTTTTTCAGCTTTATGCTGAATGTGAACGCACAGGAGAAAAAAATCACTGGAGTGGTGTCTGATAGTTCAGGGCCTTTACCTGGTGTAAATGTAATTTTAAAAGGAACAACCACAGGTACTGAGACAGACTTTGATGGGAAGTATTCATTAAATGCAAAAGAGGGAGATATTTTAGTGTTCAGTTTTGTAGGAATGAAAGTGACTGAAAAAGTCGTAGATGCAGGATCAGAGCTTAATGTTTTAATGCAAGAAAACGCTAACTTATTAGAAGAGATAGTCATTGTTGGATATGGATCAACTTCTAAAAAGGACTTGACAGGATCGGTAGCAACTATAGGCGTGGAACAGTTACAAGATAAGCCAGTAGCCAATGTAACACAGGCTTTGCAAGGTAAAACTTCTGGTTTACAAATTGTAAGTACAGGTGGTAGAGCAGGTGATGCTACTCAAATTAGTATTAGAGGTAACGGTTCTTTAAGTGCTTCAAATAGTGCTTTATACATTATTGATGGTGTGCCACAAGAAGATATGTCAGGGATTTCTCCTGAAGATATTAAGAGTATAAGTATCTTAAAGGATGCTGCTTCTACTGCAATTTATGGATCTAGAGCCTCTAATGGAGTTGTTTTAATTCAGACAAATAGAGGAGGATATCAAAAAGATATATCCGTATCTTTTAATACTTCTTATGGTTTTCAAAATATTATAAAAAGACCTAGTTTATTAAACGCGGAGCAATACAAGCAAGTATCAGATGCAGCAAGAATAAACTATGAGCAAGATATTGCTTCCGGAGCTTTAGCTGGGCCAAAAGATCCAACAATTTTAACTCCATTGCCAAATAGTCCTTATAATACTGATTGGTTGAAGCTAGTATTAAGAGATAATGCTACAGTTAAAAGATATCAATTTAGTGTTGCTGGAGGAGGAGAAAATACAAGAGCATATTTATCAGCGTCTTTATTTGATCAAGAAGGAATTATTAAAAAGGATAATTATAAGATCGGGCGTATAAAGTTAAATGTGGAGCAGAAGATGAATGATTATGTAAAGTTAGGAGTAAATTCTTACTTTTCTTTTTCAGAAGCAACACCTTTTGCAGATGATAATAATACATATCAACCTTATTCAAATGCGTTAGGAGCAAGACCAGATGTTAGTCCTTATGATGCAGACGGTAATATAGCTGTTCATAACTTTTCAAACCCATTATTTGCTTTTGAAAGACAAGTGACTGACAAGTGGCAAAACTTGGGAGGTACATTATTTTTCGATGTAACCCCTATTGAAAGTTTAGTATGGCACTCAGCTTTTAGTGGTAACATAAGAAGTAATAGATACAATAGATATGATGCTCCTAACACAAGAAGAGGTTTAAATGGAGATGGAGTACCAACAGGTTACGGTTACTATAGTACAGAGAATAACAGAGATTATTTAATTGAGAATACAGTAACCTATACAGATAGGTTTGCTAATGATAAGCTAAAATTAACATTATTAGGAGGACACTCGTTCCAGAAATGGGAATATGAAGATTCTTTCGTATCTGGAGAAAACTTTCCTTCAAGTGATTTGAGTTGGTTAGTTTCTGCAGGGGAGATAAATCAAGGACGTAGCTTTTATAAAGCAATGGCATTAGAATCATATTTTACAAGGTTGCAGTTATCTTGGGATTCAAAGTATCATTTTATGGTGTCAACAAGATATGATGGGTCTTCAAAATTTACTAAAGAGAACAGATGGGGAAGTTTCCCAGCAGCATCTATTGGATGGACCATTTCTAACGAGAAATTCTTTAATGTACCGGCGATTAATGAATTAAAAGCAAGAGCTTCTTTTGGATATACAGGTAACCAAACAGGTATTTCTTATGCTTCAGGGCAAAGCTTGATAGGTTCTGGTGAAAACTATGATCAAGCACCAGGTTTAGCTGCTACCACTATTTTTAACCCTGACTTAAAGTGGGAGAAAGGTCAAGCTTTAAACTTAGGTTTAGACATTACTTTATTCGATAGGATAGATGTTAATTTAGATTATTATGAAAAAGAAACTCAAGATCTTTTAAGTAGAGTTAATGTACCACAAGAAAGTGGATTTAGAACTATGTTAGCAAATGTAGGTAATATTTCAAATAAAGGATTCGAAGCTAATATTAATGCAAGAATAATCGAAAAAGAAAATTTCAAATGGAATTTTGGAGCTAACTTTTCATATAACGATAATGAAGTGTTAAAGGTTGGATCTGAGACAGGACAATATACAACAGGGTTCACTTCTATTGTTAAAGAAGGAAGTGCTTTAGGTTCGTTCTTTATATTAGAATCAGCAGGAGTAGCTTCAGAAGAGTATACATATAAAGATGCTGACGGGGTTGATGGACAAACAGTTGCTGCTGGAGATATGATTTATGTTGATCAAAATGGTGATGGTAAAATTACTGATGAGGATAAAAAAGTATTTGAAGGAGGTATAGCTCCTATTTATGGTGGTTTTAATACTTCTATTGAATACAAAGGATTTGATTTAGGAATTAGTGGGCAGTACTCTATAGGTAAAAAAGTATACGCACTTTTTAAAGAGGACGGATTAAATGGAGGAGCAGTCGGAGCACCATCTTATTCTGAAAATATGTTAACAGAAATGTTAGACTATTGGACACCAACAAATACAAATGCTTCTAATCCGAGGCCTCATTTATCTTCTGAAATTTCTGCATGGAACACTCAAAGATCTAGTAGATACTTAGAAGATGCAGATTATTTAAGAATTTCAGATATTACTTTAGGATATAACTTTAACTTCTTAAAAGATTCAGATGTGAAGTTTATAAAAAGTTTGAGACTTTATGCTCAAGTAAGAAACCCATTTACATTTACTAAATATTCTGGTGGAGATCCAGAAGTAAGCTATGTAGATCAAACAGCTCAAAGTGGTCAAGACAGAACTGACGGAAGTAAAATTGAAGCTGGAGTTGATTTAGGTGGTATTCCTAACGTTAAATCGTTCTTAATAGGGTTAAATGTTAAATTTTAAAAAAATGAAGATGATTAAAAAAATTTCAAAAATACTTTTCATTGGGCTGTTTGTGGCTTTAACTACATCTTGTAGCGATCAGTTAGATATACCTTCTGAAGCATCTTTAGATGCAAATGCAAACTTAGCAACAGAAGATGTAGACAAGCTATTAACAGGGCTGTATAAAAAAATGAGACACCCTAATCAGTATGGGTATTTCGCTATCATGAATACTGAAATTATGGGAGACAACTATAAGCCTGTTAAGTTTCAGTGGTTTCAAGTGCAGAACTTTTATGAAAATAAAGTGCCTGCTGGTGACATTTTATTAAGTTATTTCTATGCAGATTATTATGCAGGTATTGATAGAGCTAATACTATTTTAAAAGTACCTTCAGCAAATGAAGCACAAAAAGGAGCAGCACGTTATAATAGAGCTTTAAGTTACTTAAGATTATATGATATGTTTGAAAGAGTTCCTTTAATTGATGAAAATTATGATAGAACACCTATTGCACCATCTTCAAAAGAGGATGTATTAAACTTTATCGTTGAAGATTTAAAATATGCAAAGGAAAATTGTGTAAGCTTTAACGGACTTAGTTTGTTAGAAAGTCAAAAGACTCCTACAAAAGAAGCAGCTTCTGCTCTTTTAGCAAGGGTTTATAGAGTACAAGGAAATATAGCAGCAGCTGGAGTAGAGGCTGAAGAATTAATTACATCAGGAAAGTTTGCTTTATCGGCGAACCCTTTAGAAAGAGATCCAGAGGTTATCTTTATGTATAAAGGTAATAAAGCAGAAGAGGTTGGCTCTTGGGGGTGGATTATGAGTCCAGAGGCTAGAACATGGAACTGTTTTGCAGCAGCAGATGATTTAACAGCTCTAGTTAAAGGAGAAGATACTCGCAAGATTTTATTTGATTTCGATGGTAAAGAAGCTAATGGCGGTTATATATATTCAAAGAAATATAAAACAGAAGACAATTCTGACTTATTGGTTTCTAGAATTGCTGAGATGTATTTGATCTCTGCAGAAGCAGGAAATACAACAAGATTGGATGAATTGCAAGCGGCTAGAAAATCTTCTTTAACATTGGCAGAAGAAAGACGTTTGGAGATGTCATTTGAATGGACAAGATGGGAAGATTTGAAATTAGAAGGGAAAACTTCTTATATTTTACCTTACCCAACTAGAGCAGTAGATTCAAATCCATTACTTAAGTAATTTTATTTAGATATTCCCCTAAAAAGAAAGGGCTGAGTTTAAACTCAGCCCTTTTCATATTAAAGTAGTAGTTTTTCAGTTCAAAAAAGGGGTGATTCAAATCAAAGTTATAATAATGAAAAGTTAAGCTTAATACATTTGCTGTAACTTATACCAACTTTGTTTTCATTGGTGTAATTATTTGAATTAATTATTATAAAGTCAAGGAGTCATTAACCTTGGCTTTTTTTGTTTTATAAATAGTTGTTTTGTTGTTTTTTATCTTCTTTTATCTTTTTTTGTTATTTTTTTAACTTTTTTTATGTTAAAATTATAGTTTTTTTAGTTTTATTTTATTGTTTTTTTAATTTTATAAGATATCAATTTTAAGGCTCTTGTAGTGAGAGTTTTAAGTTTAAAAATTTTAATTTATGAAATTAAAAAATTACCTATTGCTAATATTAATACTTGTAAATATGTCAATATTAGCACAAGAAAAAACGGTTACAGGAACAGTAACTGATAAAACTGGAGCACTACCAGGAGTTAGTGTTATTATAAAAGGTACTAATAAAGGTACTGAAACAGATTTTGATGGGAAGTATGCCATAAAAGTAAACCAAGGAGATATACTTGTTTTTAGTTTTGTAGGGCTTAAAACTATCGAAAGAACAGTTGGAGTAATTTCTATTTTAAATATTAAAATGGAAGAGGACGCTAACTTGTTAGACGAAGTGGTAGTTGTAGCTTATGGGACTACTACTAAAGAAGCATTTACAGGTTCAGCGAGTGTTTTAGGTGTAAAAGATTTAGCCACACGTAACGTAACTTCTCCAATTGCAGCTATTGAAGGTCGTGCAACAGGTATACAATTTACATCATCTGCAGGTCCAGGAGCATCACCAGATATTGTAATTCGTGGTGTAGGTACATTAAATGGAGATACTGATCCTTTATTTATAGTGGATGGTATTCAATATGAAGGAGAGTTAAATACAATAAATCAAGAAGATATAGAGTCTTTTACAGTACTAAAAGATGCCTCTTCTACATCATTATATGGTTCAAGAGCTGCTAATGGAGTTGTAATTATTACCACCAAAAAAGGAAAGAAAGGCGGAGTAAGAGTTAACCTTACTGCTCAATCTGGAGTTGTGGCAAACGGTGTTCAAACATATGACCAAGTGTCGCCAGGTCAGTATTATGAAGTTATGTGGGAGGCTCTGAAGAATTCTAGTGCTGGTGGAGGTGATCCTGCATTTGCTAGTGCAAATATTTATAATCAATTAGGTTATAATCCGTTTAATGTGCCAAATGATCAAATAGTTGGAGTGGATGGAAAGTTAAACCCTAATGCAAGCGTTATATATAAGAGTCTTGATTGGTTTGATGAACTACAACAAACCGGGTTTAGAAATAACTATAATGTAGGTATATCAGCAGGAGGTGATGATCATACAGTATATTTTTCAGCGTCATACTTAGATGAAGAAAGTTATGTTGTAACATCTGGTTTTGAGCGTATAACAGCAAGGTTAAATGCTGATTTTGATGTAAGTGAGAGTATCAAAATTGGAGGTAGTGCGAATATTGCGCTTACTGAAGCAAGAGGTCCAAGTTCAGCGGGAACAGGAAGTATTGTTAACCCATTTAGTTTTGCATTAGGTATGGGGGCTATCTATCCAGTATATGTGAATGATTTACAAGGAAATATTGTAAGAGACGAATTTGGAAACCCTGTTTTTGATAATGGAGAAGGGTATGCTGAATATAATATAGGTTCCAGACCCACTAACCAAGGTCGTCATGCACTTCAAGAATTGTTACTTAATAATGAGAGAGATAAGGATAATACTTATGGATTTAGGTTTTATGGAGATATTAAACTTTTAGAAGGACTTAACTTAAAAGTAACTTACGGTAGAGATATTAATGAGTTATTTGAGAGAGAATATGAAAATGCAATTATTGGAGATGCTCAGCCAGATGGAAGGCTAAGTGAAGACCGTGGAAGAAGAGAAGTAGAAAACTTTAATCAAATTTTGACTTATGTTAAAAGTTTTGGTAATCATAATTTAGAATTACTTGCGGGACATGAGAGCTTTGAAAGAACTCTCTCTAATATAGAAGGGCTAGCCACAATACAAGCAGCTAATGGAATTTTTGAGTTTGCTAACTTTTCAAATATTGTTGATTTAGATGGTGCAACTTTTGATAAGGCCATTGAAGGGTATTTTTTTAGAGCGAATTATAACTATAATAACAAATATTATCTAAGTGGTTCTGTTCGACGCGATGGATCTTCTGTGTTTGATATGGATAAAAGATGGGGTACTTTTTATTCTGTAGGTGCTTCTTGGCGTATTGATCAAGAAAGCTTTATGAAAGATGTATCTTTTATAAACAGATTAAAGTTAAGAGCTTCATATGGGGAAGTAGGTAATGATGATTTGTTAGATGAATACTTATCACAAGCTCGATTTTCAATAACATCCAATGCAGCTAATCCAGCAATTATTTTTACAGATATTGGTAATGCTAATTTGCAGTGGGAAACCATTGAGAATTTTGATGTAGCATTGGAGTTTGCGCTGTTCGATAACTTTTTAGATGGTTCTGTAGAATATTATAAGAAAAATTCAACAGACTTACTTTACCTTTTGCCTATTGCACCAAGTAATGGATTGAATGAAGTTCCGGTAAACGCAGGAGATATGTTTAATTCAGGTTGGGAAGTAGGATTAACAGCTCATCTTTTTAATAAAGAAAATTTTAAATGGGACTTAACATTACAAGCTTCTACATTCAAAAATGAAATCACAAAATTACCAGATCCATTTATAAATGGATCAAAACGTTGGGCTGAAGGTAGGTCTAGGTTTGATTACTTTTTACTAAGGACAGCTGGTGTAGACCCTGATAATGGAGATCAGTTGTTCTATATGTATGAACAAGATGAGAATGGAGAAAGTGTTCCTGTTTTAGATGCAAATGGAAACATAGAAACGACAAACGATTGGCAAGAAACAGAAAGAGCCTATACAGGAGACTCTTCAGTACCAGATCTTTTAGGTTCAATTTTAAATAAAATTACATATAAAGATTTCACTTTTGATTTTTTAGTTACCTATGGTGTAGGTGGAAAAGTGTTAGACAACGCATATTCATCTATGATGCATAGTGGAAGTTATGGAAGATCTTTGCATCCAGATATATTGAATGCATGGAGACAACCTGGAGATATTACAAATGTTCCGAGATTGGAAAATGGAAATCCTGATTTGGTTAGAACTCAATCAGACAGGTTTTTAACTGATGCTTCTTTCTGGACATTAAAAAATGTTAACATAGGTTATACATTAGATAAAAAAGTTGTAGAGGCGCTTAAAATGGATAATATTAGGTTTAATTTATCTGGAGAGAATTTATTCTTAAAAAGTGAGAGAAAAGGTTTAGATCCTCAATATGACTTATCAGGAGTATCACCTGGTGATGATTTTTCACCTCCAAGAATTATTTCTTTTGGTATTAACGTTTCATTCTAAAAAAAAATCATTATGTTAAATAAATTAAAATACTTATTAATAGCTGTTATTCTTATTTCGATAACATCTTGTAAAGAAGACTTTCTTGAAAGAACCCCAACAGATGCTATTTCTGCATCTGATGCGTTAGCTAACGAAACAAATATGCAATTAGTTCTTGATGGAGTGCATAGAGGATTGTATTCTCAGTCTCAAGATATATTTCCAGGTGGTAACACAGCAAGGGCAAATAACCATTATTGGGTTCCGTTAGGAGATAATTTGTCAGGAGGACTTATTCATAGTGCTAGCGCTAATAATTTGTCATGGAGAGATGCAATGCAATGGAACTCACATACACAACCAACATCGCTAACAAATGAATTGTTATGGTATCATAGATATAACATTATTTTGCATGCAAACCTGTTGATTAATGGGATTTTAGAAGGAAACTTGACAGAAACTCCAACATTAAATACAATTTTAGGGCAAGCTTATACGTATAGAGCTTATGCGTATTTATCTTTAGTGCAACATTATGGTCGAGGATATTTGATAGGTAACCCTAGCACAGATCCTGGTGTGCCTATACTTTTTTCTTCAGAATCACCATTTACTAGTGAGCCAAGATCAACAGTTGAGGAGGTTTATAATCAAATAGGACAAGATTTAGATGCTGCTATTAGTGCTTTTGAAAACGGATCATCAAGACCATCAGGAGGGCCAGAAGTAAAGTCTCAGTTAAATATAGATGTAGCGTATGGATTAAAAGCTAGATGGGCTCTTTCTAAAGGAGATTGGCAAACAGCTGCTGATGCAGCAGTAACTGCACGTCAAAATTATCCATTAATGAATGAATCAGATTGGAAATCAGGTTTTAATACAAATAATTTGTCTGAAGTTATTTGGGGAAGCAACGTAATAGATACGGAGACGACATTTTTCCGCTCATACTTTTATTTAGCTAGCAATACTTTTAATGGAAGTCAAATTAGAAATAATCCAAAAATAGCAGATAGAAGATTGGTAGATGCAATTCCTAATACAGATTATAGAAAAGATGTTTTTTTACCAGATGCGCCAAATTCAAATACTTCAGCAGCAAATGGAGAAGGTGGCTGGGAGAATAATACCAACCCTTTATATACCACAGAAGAAGAGTTTGATGCAGCTATTATAAGTATTAAGTCTGAATATGGGTTAGTTTCTGGTCATAATACACATCCGTACATGCATTTTAAGCTGAAGCAAAAAAACCCAGGATCTATTGATCCTGATGATGTAATTTATATGCGTGCTTCAGAAATGTATTTAATTGAAGCTGAAGCTAAGGCAATGATGAATGATATTGCTGGGGCTCAAGCAGCTTTAAAACCTTTAGGAGAAGAACGTGATAGTGCTTATGATGTAACTATATATAACACACAAGAATCTTTAATGGATCATATTAAGTTTCAAAGAGGAGTAGAATTATGGGGAGAAGGGTTTGGATATACAGATAAAATCCGCTGGGATGAAGGTATAGATCATGCCGCTGATGGAGGTTCTGGAGCCTCTGCAGTGCTCTACCAAGGAGCTTATCAGGTAGAAAAACCTTCTTTAAATGATGACTGGATTTTTAAAATTCCTCAAGCAGAAATTAATGCGAATCCAAATATAACACCAAGTGACCAAAACTAAAAGAGTTGTGAATAAGAAACTAATTACATTAAATTTTTGTTTTCATTTAATGTAGTTATTTGAATTAATCATAAGCCAAGGACTCATTAACCTTGGCTTTTTTTATTTTAAAATATTTTCCATTTGTTGTTGTAACTCTTTAGCTTTAGCAGCAGCAGCCTCAGCAAAATCATTCTCGTTAGAAGCATAAATAATTCCACGAGAAGAATTAATTAATAAGCCTATAGTATCCTTAGTCATCCCGTATTTACAAACTTCTTCTAAACTACCTCCTTGGGCACCAACCCCAGGAACTAATAAAAAGCTTTCAGGAATAATTTTTCTGATATCAGCTAAATATTCAGCCTTCGTAGCGCCAACTACGTACATTAAATTCTGTGAGTTTTTCCAAGATTTAGAAGTTTCAATTACTTGTTTGTATAACTCTTTACCATCAACAGTTTTTGTTTGGAAGTCAAAAGCGCCTTGGTTAGAAGTTAAAGCCAATATAATGGTATGTTTATCTTCAAAAGCTAAAAAAGGTTCAACAGAATCTTTTCCCATGTATGGAGCAACCGTTACCGAGTCAAAAGCTAAGTCTTCAAAAAAAGCTTTTGCATACATGGTACTAGTATTACCAATATCACCACGCTTAGCATCAGCAATGGTAAAAATTTCAGGATGTTTTTCGTTTAAGTAATTAATCGTTCTTTCAAGAGATTTCCAGCCTTTAATTCCATAAGCTTCATAAAAAGCAGTATTAGGCTTGTAAGCTACACAAAGATGATGCGTAGCATCAATAATAGCTTTATTAAAGGCAAAAATAGGATCTTCCTCTTGAAGTAAATGTGCTGGAATTTTGTTTAAATCAACATCTAATCCAATACATAAAAATGATTTCTTTTTTTGAATTTCAGATACAAGTTGTTGTGTTGTCATGTGTTGTTGTAAAAGTTAGGCAAAAGTACATAAATTTAGCAGTTTCTGTTATCTTTGTTATATATGTTTCAATATATCGTTAACAAAATTTTTTACGGATTCTTAACACTGTTTGGTGTAGTTACTGTGATTTTTTTACTGTTTAACATTTTACCTGGAGATCCAGCTCGTATGATGTTAGATCAGAGAGAAGACACCGAACAACTACAAAATATTCGAAAAAAATACGGATTTGATAAACCTGTATTCACACAGTATTTGTATTATTTGAATGATGTTTCTCCGTTGTCGTTTCACAGTAATAATAAAGAGAATTATACTTTCTTGTCTGAAGAGAAATACAATGCGCAACCCTTGTTTTCTGTTGGGAATACAGAGGTGGTTATAAAAACACCGTATTTACGTCAATCATTTCAAAAAAACGGAAAAAATGTTTCCGAAGTAATTAAAGAAACGTTACCCAATACAGCAATTCTAGCGGTGGTAGCCATAACCATTGCTTTAATTTTAGGAATTATTTTAGGAGTCTTTTCAGCCTTATTTAAAGATACATTTTTTGATAGAATCATAGCAGTCATTAGTACTTTAGGAATGAGTGTTCCTTCTTTCTTTTCGGCAATTTTATTTGCTTGGTTATTCGGTTTTGTATTACACAAGTACACAAGTTTAGAAATGACTGGAAGTTTGTACGAAGTAGATGATTTTGGAGAAGGAATGCATATTCAATGGAAAAATTTAATGCTACCAGCAATAGTGTTAGGTATTCGCCCGTTAGCAGTGGTAATTCAGTTAATGCGAAACTCGTTGTTAGAAACGCTGAGTCAAGATTACATACGAACTGCAAAATCAAAAGGGTTAACGATGTATCAAGTAATAAAAAAGCATGCCTTGAAAAACTCATTAAACCCAGTAATAACAGCAATTTCTGGATGGTTTGCATCTATGTTAGCAGGCGCGGTTTTTGTAGAGTATATTTTTAACTGGAACGGATTAGGAAAAGAAATAGTAAACTCGCTAAATACTCTTGATTTACCCGTAATTATGGGAGCTGTTTTAGTAGTGGCTACGTTATTTATAATCATAAATATTATAGTAGATATTTTATATAGCTGGTTAGATCCAAGAATAAGATTACAATAAAATGAGAAAATTTTGTCTATTAATCACCATAGCTTTTTTGTCAAGTTGTGCTGTTTTTCAGCCAAAACACTTTACTCAAACATCTTTGAATGAAGAATTACTAACTTTAGAAAGAGAGTCAATTTCATTTAAGGAAGTCTTAAAGCGAAATAAAGGCAAAAAGATATTTGTACAAATATTTGCAACCTATTGTCCCTATAGTCAAAAGAGCTTTAAAGATGTGCTTTCATTTCAAAAGAAAAACTCACAATTTGAATATGTGTTTTTATCGGTAGACCATTCGTACCATGATTGGAAAAGAGGTTTAGAAAGTATTCCTGTTAAAGGACAGCACTATTACATTCAGAAGAAAGGTAAAGGTGAACTTGGAAAGTTTTTAAAACTAAAAACAATTCCACGATTTTTAATTGTTGATGAAGAAGGAAGTATTGAGATATTTAAATCGTCAAAGGTGTCGGATAAATTAATTCGTTAAAGCCTAGAAAAAATGTAATTTTGCAAACATAAAATCAATAACCAGAAAAAATAACACACGTGAGACAAAAAATAGTTGCAGGTAACTGGAAGATGAATAAAAACCTTGATGAAGCAAAAGAATTAATTGAGGGAATAAAGGAAGAAGTAAAAACTGGTTTAGAAGAAGGTACTAGAGTGATAGTTGCTCCTAGTTTTGTAAACCTAGAGTCAGCAGTAAAAAACACTGAAGAATCACTTGTAGAAGTTGCCGCACAAAACATGCATCAATCTAAAAGTGGAGCGTTCACAGGAGAGGTTTCAGCAGATATGCTAACAAATTTAGGTGTTAGCATAGTAATTTTGGGGCATTCTGAACGTAGAGAATACTTTGGTGAAACGGATGAGTTATTAGCTCAAAAGGTAGATGCTGCTTTGGTGAACGGATTAGAAGTAATTTTTTGTTTTGGAGAATTATTAGAAGATAGAAAGTCAGGAAATCATTTTGGGGTGGTTGAAAGTCAGGTTAAAAAAGCATTGTTCCACTTAAAAGAAGAAGCTTTTAAGAATATTATTTTAGCGTATGAACCTGTTTGGGCTATTGGAACAGGAGAAACAGCTTCACCAGAGCAAGCACAAGAAATGCATGCTTTTGTAAGAGAAATTTTTGCTAAAGAGTATGGAAAAGAAATAGCAGATATCATTTCAATTTTGTATGGAGGAAGTGTAAAACCAGCCAATGCTAAAGAAATTTTTTCTAAGCCAGATGTTGATGGAGGTTTAATAGGTGGATCGGCATTAAAAGTTGAAGATTTTGCAGCAATAATTAAATCAATTTAATGGACAATATTTATATAGAATATACTTTTGAAGTAACACCAAAAGAACCAACTACAGAAATTCTAATCGCTGAGTTAGGTGCCTTAGGGTTTGAAAGTTTTGTTGAAAATGAAAATGGAGTTATAGCATATATCCAAAAAGAAGATTGGAATAAAGATATTTTAAATGATGTTTTTGTTTTAAACTCAGAAGAGTTTTCAATTGACTATAAACACAAAGAGATAGAACAAACGAATTGGAATGAAGAATGGGAAAAGAATTTTAATCCTATTCAAGTAGACGATTTGGTTAGTATCCGAGCTCCATTTCATGAAAACCCTAACTTGAAGTACGATATCGTTATTGAGCCAAAAATGAGTTTTGGTACGGGACATCATGAAACTACACACATGATGGTACAACATTTGATTAATTTAGATGTAGCGAGTAAAAAAGTACTAGATATGGGGTGTGGTACAGGGATTTTAGCAATTTTTGCAGAAATGAAAGGAGCACAACCTATTGATGCTATAGATATTGACGTTTGGTGTTATGAGAATTCATTAGAGAATGTAGAAAGAAATAACTGTAAACATATTTCGGTTTATGAAGGAGATGCATCTTTATTAAAAGGGAAAAAATATGATGTTATTATAGCGAATATCAACCGAAATATTTTGTTAAATGATATGGAAACCTACACGAGTTGCTTAACTGAAAAAGGAGTTTTATTATTAAGTGGATTTTATAGTGAAGATATTCCAGTGATTGATAATGAGGTTTCTAAGTACAGTTTAACATTAAAAGATACCATAAAAAGAAATAATTGGGTAGCTTTGCAGTATCAAAAATAAAACAAATGAGTACGATAGAAAAAATTCAAGAAGAGCTTGATGTTTTATTAAATGAAACAAGAAAGCATGAAATTGTTTTGCATAACGATGATGTAAATACTTTTGATTTTGTAATTGATAGCCTTGTAACTGTATGTGATCATACATTAGAGCAGGCAGAACAATGTACTATTTTAGTACATTATAAAGGTAAGTGTTCGGTTAAAACAGGAGAGTATAAAGATTTAGAACCAAGATGCTCTAAATTATTAGAATTAGGTTTATCAGCAGAGATAATATAAGAATGGAGAACATTTTTAGGTATTACGAATTTTCAGGTTTTTTAAAAGATAACTCAGGAACGTTTCAAGAAAACGAAATAAGTTTTTCGGAACTGAACAAAGAACATTTTTTAATTTTTGAAAAAAAAGATTCACAATATAACTTGTACGTATCAAAATACAGCTCAAAAAAGAGTATAGGGAAGGAGCCACCAGAAATACTGGAGCTATTGATAGAAAATTACGATAAGTCTATACCAGAGCACAGAATAGTACTTAGAAAATATTTATATTAAAAACTCAAAATTTATTTTGAGTTTTTTTTATGTTTTTAGGTGACCAAATTAAAAATATAGTGTCATAATAATGTAAGCAAAATAAAAGAATATAATTTTTTAAAAGATATTACCTCTTAAATGCATAACTTCTCTTTTTTGCCTAAAGCTTGTAAAGGGAAGTTATTTAATTTTTAAAAATAGTAGTAGTTAGTTTTTATACTAAGTTTGGTTAGACGAAGAGGCCTTAAACTATAAGTTTAAGGTCTTTTTATTATTGTTTTTTTAACTAAAAAAAAATAAAGATAAAGTAAAAAAGAATGAAAAATAATGTATCTTTATATAGATAAATAAACGCTTATGTAATATCATTTTCTTTAACACCACGAGCAAAGCTAAAGAGTAGCTTTTGCTAAAAGAAGCTTGGACTTGTTGTGGTTAATATCCAAGGAAAAAGTTTAATAACTATAATTTTAAAGAAAATGAGAAACATTATAATAAAAACAGTTTTTATTTTATTTGTGGGAGCAAGTTTATCTTTTACTACAAAACAATATAAATTTACAAACCCTATTAAAACTTTAGCAACTTTTCAAGGCTATGATGAATATGGTTTTACTTTTTCGTTTATAAACGAAGAAGGAGATGAAGATGTAGTAACTTTTGAAACTATATCAGATAAAATATTAAAAATGTATAATTTAAAAGATAATAAGTTTTTAGAGGAAGAATTTGAAATCATATATGAGTATAAAAAATCAGATGATGATATTGAAGAACCTATATTACAATCAATAAAAAAAGTAAAATAATTATGAGTATTGTAGATTTATATGAATCAAGCAAACATAGAAATAATGTAGCGCATTTTAATGCTATTTTTAATTTAGCCATTGTTGATGGAGATTTAAATGAAGATGAAGAAAAATTAATAAATCGTTTTGCTAGGAAACTAGATATAACAGAAGATGAGTATAATGAAATAATAAAAAACTCACAAAAACACCCTGTAATGCCCCAAGCAAAAACTGATGATAGGTTAGAACGTTTGTTAGATTTATTTAAAATAATTTACTCAGACCATCAAATTGATGAAGCAGAATTAAAATTAATTTTACGATATGCTATTCAACTCGGTTTTTCACAAGAAAAAGCAGAAGAAATTATTTCTAAAACTATAAAAATTTTTAGTGGTAAAATTGATTTAGATCAGTATAAATTGATATTAAACATTCTATAAAAAGTAAAATCCCATTCTAAACAGAATGGGATTTGTTTTTTAAAGTAACTGTAATTTTTCTAACTTAAAAATTACAAGATCTTCATCGTCTACATCATCAGAAATTTCTTTGTACGTAATTTCAAAACTTTTGTTTTTATAATTAGATGATTTCAAGTCTAAATGTTCAAGATTCTTTTTGTTGATTTGTTCAAAATCAATAATATCTCCATTTTCTAATTCAAAAACATAATAGCCGTTTGTATATCCTTGATAAACGCCGACTAATGTAACTGTTTGTTGTGAGTTATAATAAGCCATGGTTTAAATACAGTTTACTATTTATTCATTATCAAAGTCATCAGCTATTTCAATTTCATCAAAGGTATCGTCATTTTCTTCATCGTCGGTTTCATGGTCTTCCATTGACTGTTGTAACTGAGAACTTATTTTTACTAAAAAAAGAGTATCTTCGGTATTTACTTCTACCGCTTTTATTGTTTCTCCTTTACTATTTTTAAAGGAAATAATATCTGAATGATCATATCCATCAGGATATCTTTCTACCAATAAATCTAGAATATCAGTAGTTAACTTGGCATAGTCTACAATAACTCTCTTCATAAGGTTACATTTTTAATAAATAGGCAAATATTAATGGAGCAGCAATAGTTGCATCACTTTCTATAATAAACTTAGGTGTATCGATGTCTAATTTCCCCCAAGTAATCTTTTCGTTAGGAACAGCTCCTGAGTAAGAACCATAGCTAGTCGTTGAATCTGAAATTTGACAGAAATAACTCCAGAAAGGGGTGTCTTCTCTTTCTAAATCTTGATATAGCATTGGTACTACACAAATAGGGAAATCTCCAGCGATTCCACCACCAATTTGGAAAAACCCGATACCGTTTTCTGAGTTTTCAGTATACCAATCAGCTAAGAAGGTCATATATTCAATACCAGACTTCATAGTTGATGCTTTTAGCTCTCCTTTTACTACATAAGAGGCAAAAATATTTCCCATAGTACTGTCTTCCCATCCAGGAACAACAATTGGTAAGTTCTTTTCTGCTGCTGCATACATCCACGAATCTTTTAAATCGATTTCATAATATTCCTCTAAAACTCCAGATAATAATAGTTTATACATATATTCATGAGGAAGATAACGTTCGCCAGCTTCTTCTGCATCTTTCCAGATTTTAAAAATATGTTTTTGTAGGCGTCTAAAAGCTTCTTCTTCAGGAATACAAGTGTCTGTAACACGATTTAATCCTTTTAATAATAAATCCCACTCATCTTGTGGAGTTAAATCACGGTAGTTAGGAACTCTTTTATAATGAGAGTGCGCTACTAAATTCATGATGTCTTCTTCAAGGTTGGCTCCTGTACAAGAAATGATGTGTACTTTGTCTTGACGAATCATTTCTGCAAAAATTTTTCCTAATTCTGCAGTACTCATGGCTCCTGCTAGAGATACTAACATTTTAGAGCCTTGTTCTAATTGTGCTTCGTACCCTTTGGCAGCATCTACTAGTGCAGCTGCATTAAAGTGTAAAAAGTATTTTTCTATAAAATTTGTTATAGGTTTATTCATCTTATTATTTTTTTAAGCTTATAAAATTGCTTCTTTAATGCTAGAAGTGATAACTTTATAAGCCCTTGTGTTTTTTAAATTAGCTTTTCAATAATTACCTGTACTACTTCAAAAAGAATTAGAAGAATGATGATCCATTCTAGCATGCTACTGTACTTATGTTGTAGTATATCGTTAAATAAATCTAAATTTTCTTTAATTACGTTTAAACTATTTTCTATTCCTTGATGACGTTTTAAAATATCTAATTCATCTTTTAGTTTATAATCTAAATCAGACAAGTCTTTGTTATTCCAAGCAACATCTGGTGAGTCAAAAACAAATAAATTTTCAGCAATATTATTTTTTAAATTTAAGGTTTTACCAATAAATTTTCGCATTTGAATTTTAGAAAGTTTAAAACTTCCTGTCTTTTCTAATTGCTTTGAATACACTAATGTTTTATCGTGCAAATCAGATGTTTTGTTTACATAGTTCATCAATGCTACCGATTGTGCTAGGTTAAGCATAATGATATGTGCTACATCATCATTTAATTCTTTAATTTGAATAGTTCCGAAATCAACTTCTATAGTATCAGAAAAAGTGATGTTGTATTTTTCTGAGGGCAAGTTGTTGATATTTGAATTTTCTTTATTAATTAAAAAACTAACAATTTGATTAATTAAATCATTTGTACAGTTCATAAAAACAACACTTCCATAATCTTTTATATAGATGTATGAATTGTTTGTGATTTTATATAGTAAAAAAGAATGTTCTCTTTTTACTAACTCATACGATTCAAACTGAGAGCGAATAGCACTAAGTGCTATTCGTCTTTCAAGGTGATATGCAATTGTTTGTAAGTGCATTTTAGTAATCGTCGTCGTCGTTTTTAAACTTCGCTAATTTGTTAAATGGAGAGCTTTCGTCATCATCGTAATCTTCTTCATCTTCCATAGTAGAAGAAAACTTATAGCTCAACATTTTATAATATAACTTAGCCGCTAAAAAGTCTGATGATTTTTCATTTTCGTTAGGGCATAACTCCACAATATCAAAGCCAACAACGTTTCTTTCAGTAAACACTCTTTTTAAAAACTCTAAGGTTTCATAGTAAAATAATCCTCCTGGTTCTGGTGTTCCTGTACTTGGTAATAGCGACGGATCAATAGCATCTAAATCAAAAGTGATAAAAACATTACCTGTTAATTGATCAATAACTTCATCCATCCAGTATTCATTTACAGCCATATCGTGTGCAAAAAAGACTTTATCCATATTCATAGATGACTTTTCTGATATGTCCATACTGCGAATACCTACTTGTACTAAGTTAGTTGTTTGACTCGCTTCGTATACAGCGCAAGCGTGATTACAAGAACTACCTTCATATTCCTTACGTAAATCGGCATGTGCATCAATATGTAAAACGGTAAGATTGTTAAAACATTCGTTAAAAGCACGGATTGTTCCTATAGAAATTGAATGTTCTCCACCAAAAAGTGTTACAAACTTATTTTTATTAATAAATTTTTTAGTCGTTGCATGCACAGCTTCCACCATAGCTTCTGGAGAAGAATTTTCTGTAACAGCATCCGCTAAATAAACACCTTCTTTATATACTTCACTATCAGTTTCTATATCGTATAATTCCATGTTTTCTGAAGCATCTAAAAAAGCTTCAGGACCTTTGTCAGCTCCTTTTTGCCAAGTACTAGTTCCGTCATAAGGAACAGGTATAAGTACAACCTTAGCGTTCTCTAATTTTGCGTATTGATCAGGTATTCCTGCGTAATTTCTTTTTTTCATCTTAATATTTTTACTAGTATCCCAAAATAGATAATAGTTCTTCACTCTTTTGTTGTTCTTTAAATAGTCTGGTGGTTAAATCACCGTTTTCGTTTCTATTAATTAATATATGTTTTGGAGTTGGGATTAAACAGTGTTGTAATCCTCCAAAACCACCAATAGTTTCTTGGTATGCTCCCGTATTGAAAAAGCCTACGTACAGAGGACTTTCTTTTTCATATACAGGTAGGTATATTCCGTTTACGTGTTGTTCAGAGTTGTAATAATCATCGCTGTCACAAGTTAAACCACCTAATAAAACACGTTCGTATCTATGATTCCATTTATTTAAGGGAAGCATGATAAAACGTTTATTAATGGCCCAAGAATCTGGTAAAGTAGTAATGAAAGATGAGTTAATCATATTCCATTTTTCACGATCGTTTTGTTTCTTTTGGTATAACACTTCGTAAATAGCACCTCCAGCTTCTCCAACAGTAAAACTTCCAAATTCTGTAAAAATATTAGGAACATTTACACCTGCCTCTTTACAAGCGACATTAATTTGGTTTATAATTTCGTCTACCATATACTCATAGTCGTAATCAAAAGCCAATGAGTTTTTTATAGGGAAACCTCCACCTATATTTAAACTGTCTAAGGTTGGGCAAACTTTTTTAAGCTTGATGTACACATTTAAACATTTCATTAATTCGTTCCAATAGTATGCGTTGTCTCTAATACCTGTGTTGATAAAGAAGTGTAACATCTTTAGCTCTACTTGAGGATTATTAGCTATTTCACGTTCGTAAAACGATACAATATTTTTGTATCCAATACCTAAACGGCTAGTATAAAATTCAAACTTGGGTTCTTCTTCAGAAGCTATACGAATTCCTACTTTAAATTTACTTTTAGTTTCTTCTAAAAGTAAATTTAGCTCTTCATAGTTATCTATGATTGGAATACAGTTTGTATGCCCTCCATCAATTAGACTAACAATATTAGCGATGTATTGATCGCGTTTAAAACCATTACACAACACAAAAGCATCATCACTTAGCTTTCCTTCTTTTTTTAATGACTTTACAATGTCAATATCAAAAGCAGATGATGTTTCGATGTGAATATCATTTTTTAAAGCTTCATCTAATACGTATTTAAAGTGAGAACTCTTAGTACAGTAGCTGTAATTGTAGTTTCCTTTGTAATTGTGTTTTTCAATAGCATTATGAAACCAAGCTTTAGCTTTATTTATATTTTCTGATATTTTTGGTAAATAAGTGAACTTTAAGGGCGCACCATATTGCTTGACTAATTGCATTAAGTCAATACCATGAAAAAATAAGTTGTTGTTTTCTGTGTGAAACTCCTCTTGAGGAAAATCAAACGTTTGTTCTATTAAGTCTTTATATTTAGTATTCATTATTATTTTTAGTTGTATCTGTTTTTTGAGTACAGATAGATAATTCAAAAAGCAGTTAAGGCGTGCGCCAAAACTTTTTTAAATAAATTGTATAACAAGTATCATTGTTGTTGTTATAACAAACAAGATTGTTAAACTAAAATAATATGAATAGTTAGACTCTTAAAGCTAAGCAATCACCGCACTGTTTATAAAAATTCAGTGGTAGAGAGTATTCAGGAATGGAAGAATCCTTAATTTTTTCGTTGTGTTTCCAAAACACTAAATAACCCTTAATCTTCCCGTAAAAGTTATTACCGAAATAAGTAAAACGTAACATTCGACTTATATAATAAGATGCCGTAAATGTAAACTATTTTTTAATACAACAAACTTTTTTTTATTTTTTTTAAATATTTGTTGTGTAGTGTGTTAAGTGTTGTTTTGCCTTTTTATTAACTCAATTCCTTTGTAAAGAATAATAGTATTAGGGATAGTTATTTCTCTCTTTTCTTCTGGCATGTATAAAAGAACGTAAAAACCTGTAATGTTTTTTACCACACCTTGTAAATCGAAGTCTTTATCAATAATTTTTATAGTATCACCTATACGCATTGGATGATAAAAAAATAAGATGATGCTAGCTGTTAGGTTTGATAAGATAGACCATTGGGCAAAGAAACCAACCCCAAGTACAGCAAGTATTGAAGATGCAAAAACAATTACTTCTTTAAAATTAATACCAAAAATAATTAAAGAAATAAAGAGAGCTAATGTGTAATATAAAAAGTAACTTAGGTTTAGTATCAGTTTTCTCCTATGAGGTTCAATAGCATTTTTTACAATGTAAGATCTAGTTAACTTTTTTGTTACATGAATTAAAAAAAATAATGAAGCTGTCAAAAGCAAGAATTGTAAAAAAGGATTGTATATAGATAACTCTAGAAAGCGATTTTTCATTATTATATTTTTATACAAATATACTTCTGGTTTTTTAAATATAATCTCAAAATAAAAAATTATATTTGATTGAAAACCATAATTATATATCGTTATGAAGAATGTTTTAATACCCTATAATTTTTCAGAAGCAGCTATTAATGCTTTAAATTACACAAAACAACTGTTTAAAGGTGTTGAGGTAACTATTTATTTATTAGATGTGTATGTAAGTCAACCGTCAGAATTATTGAGCGACGAAGAAAATGAAAAATGGTTTAATGAAATGGATAATGAAATTGAAGATGAATTAAAATATCTAATTGAAGTCTTAAGAAGAGAGAATACCAGTTTTAATTATGAGTATGTTGTAGCATCAAACTCATTAACAAAAGCGGTTACTAAAACAATTGAAGAGAGGAATATTGATGTAGTAATTACGGGTACAAAAGGAGCAAAAAGTTTAGCAGAAACATTTATTGGTACAAATACCATGAAAATGATTAATGTAGTTAACAAATGTCCAATACTTGTGGTTCCTATGAATTATAAGTATAAACCATTACATCAAATTGTATTTTCAACAAACTACAAAAGGTTGTTTACAGTGAAAGAATTACAATTTTTAATTAATTTAATCACAATTAAAAAATGTATGTTAGAAGTTGTGAATCTTTCAGAGGAAAGTTTTTTATCAGAAAATCAGCAAAGGAATAAAGTGAAATTGAGAGAATTATTCCATGAATTAAATGTTGAATATAAAAAAATAGATTGGAAAGACTCTGAGACATTAACTTTAGAAAATCATATAGAAGAAACAGAAAGCGAGTTATTGGTTTTAATAAACCATAAGTATAATTTTTTTAACCGATTGTTAGAAGAAAATGTAATAAAAAAATCAGCATTCAATAGTAAAATTCCTATATTAATACTACCAGAAATAACTTAATTATGAAATTTACGGAAGAGTTTTACAAATGTATAGCTAACCTGTTCTATGCAGTTTCTATGGCCGATAAGAATATGACTGTAGAAGAAAAAAGAAGCATTGTTAAAAGAGTAGAAATAAATTGGTCTACTTCAGAAAATAAATCCGATAGCGAACTAATTTATGAGACTATAAGAGGATTAATTAAAGAAAAAATAACTTCTGAAGAAGCCTATGAAAACTTTAAGGCTTACTATTTGGCACATAAAAAAGAATTTTCAAAAAAAGTAATTCATGATCTTTTAGCGGCATCACACGAAATTTCTGATGCCTATGCTGGAAAAAATAAGTCAGAACTCATAATTTTGGCAAAGTTGCATAAACTATTAAAACTTGCTTAAAAATAAATTATGACTCGATTTATAATAAAACAAAAAAACACAAAACATGTAATTCCTGGAAGTCCAGTTTTTGTAGGCAGTCAAAAAGAAGAAAATACAAGAATACGATTAATAGGGTATGATGAAACTGAGTTTATAGAAGTTGAGTTAAAAACAATAAATGAATTAGAAAATTATATAAATAAATACAAGAGACTTTGGATTAATATAGATGGCTTACATGACGTGGATTTAATAGGAGAGGTTGGGGAGTTGTTTGACATCCATACACTTGTTTTGGAAGATGTAGTAAATACCGATCAAAGACCAAGAGTAGATATAGAGGATTATTATATTTTTACGAGCATCAAAATGATGTTTTTGAATAAAGAGAAGCATCAGTTAGAGGCAGAACAGGTTTCTATGTATTTATTGAAAAATATACTTATTACTTTTCAAGAGCGAAAGGGAGATGTTTTTGAGCCGGTAAGAGAAAGGTTGCGTAATAAAAAAGGAAGAGTTAGAAGTTATAACGTAACATATTTAAAGTATTGTTTATTAGATGTAATTGTAGATAATTATAATTTCTTAATGGAAACCTTTGGAGAAAAAGTAGAAGATTTAGAAGATAAAATCTTACTTCAACCTAATAAAAATATATTACAAGAAATTAATAAATATAAAATAGAACTTAATTACTTTAGAAAAGCAATAAGACCAGCCCGAGAAGCAATAAATAACTTTAAAGCTTTAAAAACAGAATTAATTACTAAAAAGGAACAACCTTTTTTTAATGACTTACATGATTTAGTACAACGAAGTTATGACTCAGTTGAAAATTATAAAAACATGTTAAGTGAGCAATTAACGGTATATTCAACGAATGTAAATAATCGTTTGAATGATATTATGAAAATACTAACCATATTTTCAGTAATATTTATTCCTATTACTTTTATAGCGGGTATATATGGGACAAACTTTGAGTATATACCAGAACTTAGGTACCGTAGTGGGTATTTTGTAATGTGGGGAGTTATCCTACTTACAGTGTTGATTATGTTAGGGTATTTTAAATACAAAAAGTGGTTTTAAGGATTGTTTAAGTTTTTGAAATTTAATTTTTTGTACTTTTGTGTTGTAAAATGAAAAAAGTATTTCATAAAATAGCATCTATTGTAATAGCTTTTGTAGTGTTGTTATCTACAATGTCATTTACCGTTAATAGTCACTTTTGTGGAGACATGTTAGTGGGTACTAGCTATTTTGTAAAAGCTGAATCTTGCGGAATGGATATGAAGCAAGAAACAAAATCTGAAGACTGTTCAGTAATGAAAAAGAACTGTTGTCAAGATGTGGCTTCAGTAGTTGAAGGTCAAGATACTTTAAAGATTACGTCTTTTGATCAACTATCTTTTGATCAACAAGTCTTTATAGCTTCATTTTACTATAGCTATATTAATTTATTTGAAGGAATTCACAATAAAGTAATTCCTTTTAAAGATTATACACCTCCACTGGTCATCAAGGACATTCATGTACTTGATGAAGTATATTTAATATGATTTTTAAACAATAACTAGTTATCCTTTAGAGAAACTCATTAGGATGATTTTGTCGTATTCGATGTTTTTTTAACATCAATGTTTAATTGTTTAAAATCATTTTTTATGCTAAATAAAAGCATTAAATTTTTAATAGAAAATAAACTGGTAGCAGTTATATTACTCGTTTTATTTGTAGGATGGGGAACTGTAAATGCACCATTTAATTTAGATACAGACTTTTTACCAAGTAATCCTGTAGCGGTTGATGCCATACCAGATATTGGGGAAAATCAACAAATTGTTTTCACAAAGTGGGATGGACAATCACCACAAGATATAGAAGACCAAATAACCTATCCATTAACAACATCTTTGTTAGGGATTTCAGGAGTAAAAACCATTCGAAGTTCTTCTATGTTTGGATTATCTAGTATTTATGTCATTTTCGACGAAGATGTTGATTTTTACTGGAGTCGCTCAAGAATTCTAGAAAAACTAAATTCATTACCAAGTAATTTATTGCCAGAAGGAGTAAGTCCGTCTTTAGGACCAGATGCAACAGGATTAGGTCAAATTTTTTGGTATACATTAGAAGGACGAGATGAAAAGGGAAATGTAACTGGAGGTTGGGATTTGCATGAATTACGTAGTGTACAAGATTACTATGTGAAATATGCGCTTTCATCGGCTAATGGAGTTTCTGAGGTAGCTTCAATAGGAGGTTATGTGCAAGAATATCAAATTGATGTAAAACCAGAGTTGATGCGTCAATACAACATTAGTTTACAGCAAATTGTAGCGGCAGTAAAACAAAGTAACCAAGATATTGGAGCGCAAACGATAGAAATAAATCAAGCAGAATATTTAGTTCGTGGTTTAGGATATGTAAAGTCTATAGCAGATATTGAAAATGCTGTAGTAACTGCTAAAGATTATACTTCAATAAGAATAAAAGACATCGCAAAAGTATCGTTAGGAGCTGAACCCCGTAGAGGGATTTTAGATAAAGAAGGTGCTGAAGTAGTAGGGGGTGTAGTGGTAGCTCGTTACGGAGCAAATCCTTTAGAAGTAATTACCAATGTAAAGGAGAAGATTAAAGAACTAAGTGCAGGTTTACCAAGTAAAGAGTTAACAGATGGTAGAACTTCTCAATTAACTATTGTTCCGTTTTATGATCGTACAGAATTGATTCATGAAACGTTAGATACGTTGAATGAAGCACTTACGTTGGAAATATTAATAACTATTTTGGTAATTGTTGTAATGGTTTTCAATTTAAGAGCCTCTGTATTAATATCAGGATTATTACCTGTGGCGGTGTTGATGGTTTTTATTGCAATGAAAGCCTTTGGAGTAGATGCAAACATTGTAGCCTTATCAGGAATTGCTATTGCCATTGGAACCATGGTTGATGTCGGGGTTATACTCTCCGAAAATATTATAAGTCATTTAGAAAAGGACGAGAATAAATTACCGATAAATACATTAGTTTACAATGCAACAGCAGAAGTTTCAGGAGCAATTGTAACTGCAGTAATGACAACTATTATTAGTTTTATTCCAGTATTTACCATGATTGGTGCTGAGGGAAAATTATTCCGCCCACTAGCATTTACCAAAACTTTCGCTTTAATAGCAGCTATTATAGTAGCATTGTTTTTAATACCACCATTTGCAGCTGTCTTATTCAAGAAAAAAGAGTTGACAAAAAACTTTAAGTATTTTATAAATGGAGTTTTAATAGTATTAGGTATTACAGCTGTTTTTTACGGAAGTTGGCTAGGAGTTGTATTAGTAGCTTTTGGAGCTGTACAATTTTGGAGTAACTATTTAGGAAAAACAAAGGTTAGTTTTTCACTTTTCACTTTTCACTTTTCATTTTCAGTAAATACCATCAATATCGTTATATCTGCATTAGCAATTGTAGGTTTGTTAGCAGAATATTGGAGACCTTTAGGGGTTGATAAAAGTATTGTAACCAACCTTTTATTTGTAGCGCTTATTTGTTTCGGATTGTTAGGCTTTTTCAGTTTACTTCAAAAATATTACAATCAGATATTACAATGGGCATTGAATAATAAGCTACTGTTTTTAACCATCCCGCTAACAGTATTAACTAGTGGATTCTTAATTTTTAAAAATACAGGGAAAGAGTTTATGCCTTCGTTAAATGAAGGATCATTTTTATTGATGCCAACTTCTATGCCTCATTCAGGTGTAGAGGAAAACAAACGAGTATTACAACAGTTAGATATGGCAGTTGCTAACATACCAGAGATAGCGACGGTAGTTGGTAAAGCAGGGAGAACGGATTCAGCACTAGATCCAGCACCTTTATCAATGTATGAAAATGTGATTAACTATAAGCCTGAGTATGCATTAAATTCTGATGGAGAACGCCAGCGATTTAAGGTTGATGAAAATGGTGATTTTATACTGAAAGAAGGAATGTCATTGCGAGCGAAATATGGTGAAGCGTGGCAATCTATTGATGCAAATAAGGAACTTATTCCCGATGAAGATGGAGAGTTTTATCGTAACTGGCGTCCGCACATCAAATCACCTAATGATATTTGGAATGAGATCGTAAAAGTAACCAAGTTGCCAGGAGTAACATCAGCACCTAAATTACAACCTATTGAAACTCGATTGGTAATGTTACAAACAGGAATGCGAGCTCCAATGGGGATCAAAGTAAAAGGACAAGATTTAAAACAAATTGAAGCTTTTGGAGTAGAACTTGAAGGAGTTTTAAAAGAGGTTGAAGGTGTTAAAAAAGAAGCCGTTTTTGCGGATAGAATTGTAGGGAAACCTTATTTGTTAATTGATATTGATAGAGAAAAATTAGCTCGCTACGGAGTTGCCATTCAAACGGTACAAGATGTATTGAAAGTAGCGGTAGGAGGTATGCAATTATCGCAAACGGTAGAGGGTAGAGAACGTTATGGAATTAGAGTTCGTTATCCAAGAGAATTACGCTCTAGCCCAACGGATTTGGAAAGTATTTATGTGCCTGTAGCCAAAGGCGCTCCAATTCCTTTAAGTGAATTAGCAACGATCCATTATGAGCAAGGACCGCAGATGATTAAGAGCGAAGATACTTTTTTAATAGGGTATGTGTTGTTTGATAAGTTAGATGGTTTTGCTGAGGTAAACGTGGTAGAAGCTGCTCAAAAAGCAATTCAACAAAAAATAGATTCAGGAGAGCTAGTTGTTCCTAAAGGAATCTCTTATCAGTTTACAGGAACTTATGAAAATCAATTAAGAGCAGAAAAAACATTATCGGTAGTAGTACCATTAGCATTGATGATTATCTTTTTAATACTGTATTTCCAGTTCCGTTCAGTAGCTACTTCATTAATGGTATTTACAGGGATCACAGTAGCTTTTGCAGGAGGATTTATCATGATGTGGTTATACGGACAAGACTGGTTCTTGAATTTTAGTGTATTTGGAGAAAACCTACGAGAACTATTTCAAATGCATCCAATAAACTTAAGTGTTGCTGTATGGGTAGGGTTTATTGCATTGTTCGGAATTGCAACCGATGACGGAGTAGTAATGGCAACCTACTTAAAACAAACATTTACTATAGACAAGCCCCAAACTATTGAAGCTATACGAGCATCTGCTTTGCATGGTGGTAGTAAGCGTATTAGAGCTTGTTTAATGACAACAGCAACGACCATTTTAGCATTATTACCTGTATTAACTTCAACAGGAAGAGGTAGTGATATTATGATTCCGATGGCTATTCCAGCTTTTGGAGGAATGATTATAGATGTAACGTCATACTTTATAGTACCAGTACTGTACAGTTGGAGAGAAGAATTTTTATTAAAACGAAAAACGAAAAGAGATGAGTTTTAAAATGAAAAATAAAAAAGTAGTCTTGTTTCTTGTTTCGATAATCTTTGCATTTAAAATGCAAGGACAAGATCTACAGGAATATATAAACATTGCCTTAGAAAATAATCCAGAAGTACAGCAGTTCGATACAAAGTACAAGCGTATTTCAGAAAAGAAGGAGGAGGTAAATACACTACCCAATACTGAATTTGGAGCGGGTTATTTCGTAAGTACACCAGAAACACGTACAGGTCCGCAGCAATTTAAACTTTCTGTAAAGCAAATGATTCCTTTTTTCGGAACCATAACAGCACGAGAAAACTATGTGTCTTCATTAGCTGATGCAGCTTATCAGGATATCGTAGTTGTAAAACGTAAACTAGCAACATCAGTAGCACAGTCGTATTACAGGCTTTATGAGGTTAAAGCAAAACAAAAAGTATTAGACGAAAATATTGCGTTACTTGAAACGTATGAAAAGTTAGCGTTAACTTCTGTTGAAGTGGGAAAAGCTTCCGCAGTAGATGTGTTAAGGTTACAAATAAGACAAAACGAGTTAGCACAACAAAAAGAAGTGTTACAAGAAACTTTTTTAGGAATGCAAAAAGCATTTAATAAACTACTGAATCAAGATGTTAATACATCAATTTCAGTGGTTGATAGTTTGCATATTCCGAAAGAAACGGATAAAATACAACCAAGTACTTTAAAGTTGCATCCAGAGTTGGTGAAGTTTGACAAGTTGTATACTTCTGTAGAAAAGTCTGAATTCTTAAACCAAAAAGATAAACAACCAATGATTGGTTTTGGGCTGGATTATGTGAATGTTGGTAAGCGTACAGATATGAATGTGATAGATAATGGAAAAGATATTATAATGCCAATGGTATCGTTGTCAATTCCTATTTTTAATAAGAAGAATAAATCTATAAGTAAGCAAAATAAGTTACAGCAAGAGGAAATTTTATCGCAAAAGGAACAACGATATAATATGCTAGAGTCTGTATTATACAGAGCAGTTTCAGATAGAAAAGCATCTGTAATAAGTTATCAAACACAACTTAAAAATTTAAGTCAAGCAAAAAATGCAGAGCAAATTTTGGTAAAAAGTTACGAAACAGGAACCATAGATTTTAACGATGTGTTAGATATTCAAGAATTACAGTTAAAGTTTCAAACAAATATGATTACGTCGGTGGTAAATTACTATACACAAAGTACTATCATTAATTACTTAATACAATAAAATGAAAAAATATATAATCTATATAGGAGTTTTAATCGCTGGGATATTTTTAGGATGGCTACTTTTTGGTGGAGGTCCCTCAAAAAGTGAGGTAGCTCATGATCATACTACAGTAGAAAAAGGTAAAATGTGGACATGCTCTATGCACCCACAAATTATGCAACCAGAACCAGGAGATTGTCCTATTTGTGGAATGGATTTAATCCCTGCGGAAGCAGGAGCTGAAGGACTAGCTGCAAATCAGTTTAAATTGACTAAAAATGCATTGGCATTAGCAAATGTACAGACAACTGTAATTGGTAATGCTATAAGTGCTGATAATACAATTACATTATCCGGAAAAATAGCAGAAAACGAAAAGTCAAATGCAGTACAAGTAAGTTATTTTGCAGGAAGAATAGAACGTTTAAATGTGAACTTTACAGGAGAAGAAATAAGAAAAGGCCAGTTGTTGGCAACAGTATATTCTCCTGAATTGGTAAAAGCACAGCAAGAATTATTAACAGCAGCGTCAGTAAAAGAAAATCAGCCAGCATTGTATAAAGCAGTTAGAAATAAGCTAAAATTGTGGAAGCTGTCTGAAAACCAAATTAATCAAATTGAAAAAACAGGGAAAGTCAAAGAAAACTTTCCTGTGTATGCTACAGTTTCTGGTACAGTATCAGAAAAACTAGTAGAACAAGGAGATTATGTAAGTCAAGGACAGGTCTTATTGAAAATAGCTAATTTGAATTCAGTATGGGCAAACTTTGATGTATATGAGAATCAAATCAGTAATTTTAAAGTAGGTCAAAATATATCGATTACTACGAATGCGTATCCGAATAAAGTTTTTAATGCTAAAGTTTCATTTATAGACCCTATTATGAACCCAGAAACCAGAACTATAACCATGCGTGCTGTGTTAAATAACAACAAAGGAAAGTTTAAACCAGCTATGTTTGTTACAGGAAAGGTGGAAGCTACAGGAAAGCAAACAGAACAACAATTAAGTATTCCGGTTACAGCAGTTTTATGGACAGGAAAACGTTCAGTTGTATACATAAAGCCTGACGCAAGTAAACCAGTTTTTGAAATGCGAGAAGTGGTATTAGGAAGAAGAGCAGGAGAGAGCTATTTAGTAGAGAAAGGGTTGAAGTCAGGAGAAGAGATTGTTACGAATGGTGTGTTCACAATTGATGCATCAGCACAATTACAAGGGAAGAAGTCAATGATGAATCATACAAAAGAGATTATGGAATCTTTTAGTACATCAAAAAAGTTTAAAGAGCAATTGCAAAAAGCTTATGAAGCCTACATTGTCTTAAAAGATGCTTTGGTAAAAACTGATGCAAATGCAGCAAAAATAAGTGCAGGCAACCTACAAAAGGCCTTAACATCAGTAGACATGAAGTTGTTAACGAATGAAGAAGCTAATAAACAATGGATGCAATTAGTTCCTGCGCTAAAGTCAAGTAATGCAGAAATTGCAAAAATTACTGATGTAGATGTACAGCGAAAGTATTTTAAAGTATTATCAGAGCATTTTATTATGGCAGTTCAATCTTTTGGGATAAATGAGGTTACCTATAAAAAATACTGCCCTATGGCAGATAGTGATAAAGGGGCTTATTGGTTAAGTAAAGAAAAACAAGTGTTAAATCCGTATTTTGGTGAGGGTATGCTAAAATGTGGTGAAGTAAAAGAAATAATTAATAATTAAATATCAATTCAAAATGAAAAAAGTAATCTTAGGAGTAGCTATGTTGGCTACAATTGGTTTAGTAAGTTGTAAAAATGAAGCTAAAAACGAAGCCGAAACAAAAGAAGCACAAACAGAGCAAACAACTACTCAGGAAGTAGCAATGACTACTACAACTTTTGGAGTAAGAGGTAACTGCGGAATGTGTAAAGGTACTATCGAAAAAGCTGTAAATGGTATAGATGGAGTAGCGTCAGCAGATTGGGATAAAGTAAGAAAACAAGTTAATGTATCGTTTGATGGTTCTAAAACAAATGTAGATGCAATTCATAATGCTATTGCAGCTTCAGGATATGATACTGATAAGGTAGCAGGAAACGAAGAAGCTTATGGAAACTTACCAGGATGTTGTCAATATGATCACAATATGGAAATGAGTTTAAAAGGTGATGTAAAAGCAGACGAAACGTCTAATCACTAATTATAAAAAAGTGTAACGAAGTTTATATCGTTACACTTTTTTAAGTTATACTTAAAAAATTAATAACTTTAAGCAAAGTTTCTGTTGAAGCTGCATATTTAAAAGAATACAAAAAGTTGTAATGGAGAAAGTAGATAAATATATAGAAAAAATAAAAAACTGGAAAGAAGAAACAAAGCTGTTACGACAAATTTGCTTGGACTGTGGTCTTGAAGAAGATTTTAAATGGATGCATCCTTGTTACACCTTTCAAGGAAAAAATATTGTATTGATTCATGGTTTTAAAGATTATTGTGCACTACTTTTTCATAAAGGCGCATTGTTAAAAGATACAAACGAGGTTTTAATTCAACAAACAGAAAATGTACAATCTGCTCGTCAAATTAGGTTTACAAAGCCAGAAGAAATAGTTGTTATAGCAAAAACGATTAAAGAATATATTTTTGAAGCGATAGCAGTTGAAAAAGCAGGTTTAAAGGTGGAAACTAAGAAAACTTCAGAATTTGAAATGGTAAGTGAGTTTAAAGAAACCCTAAAAGAAAACTCAGATTTACAAAAAGCTTTCGAAGGCTTAACACCAGGAAGACAAAGAAGTTACTTACTGTATTTTTCTAAAGCTAAACAATCAAAAACACGTTTGTCAAGAATAGAAAAGTCCATACCTAAAATGTTCCAAGGTAAAGGACATAATGAAAGGTAATAAAGCTACTCAAAAAGAATAGCTTTATTGAAAATTTAGATAAGACTTTATTTATTAATCTTATAACAAACCATTATGATGATTGATGAAACATTAGTGTAGATACTGCAATACGATTCCAAATATTAATTTCTCCTATTTGTATAATAATTTGTGCTATTTCATTATCGGTAAAGTGTTCCTTAAGTTTCTGAAAGGTGTTTTCTGATAATCCATTATTACTTACTTGTGTTATTTCATCAGTAGCAGCTAACAAGGCTTTTTCTTTTTTAGAAAATAAAGGAGATTCTTTCCAAGCGCTTAAAGCAAAAATTCTGTTTTGTTTTTCTCCATTTTTTAGAGCCTCCGAAGTATGCATTTCTATACAATAAGCACAAGAATTAATTTGAGAGCTTCTTATTTTTATAAGATTTTTAATGTCTTTTGAGAGGGATGTTGTTTCAAGATATTTAAAAATTTCTAAAATAGCTTTGTAAGAATTTGGCTCTAATTCTTGAATGTTTAGTCTTTGTTTCATGATTTTTATTTTATAAAATCAAAGGTATTATTATGACTATTGTTACAACTTAAGCTGGTTTAAGAAAGAATAATACTTTTCTATTAGAAGTAATTTAAAAAAATCAATTTGATTTTTATGTAGTATATTTTGAGTAGGAAATATTATAAAAAATAAAACCCTGTTAGATTTCTAACAGGGTTTTTGTGACCTCGGCAGGATTCAAACCTGCAACCTCTTGAGCCGTAATCAAGTGCACTATTCAGTTATGCTACGAGGCCGTTTTGCGGGTGCAAATATAAGAATGTTTTTTAAATTGTAAAGCAAAAAAATAATATTTTTTCACCTTTTTTAATTTATTTTTCTTCTGCTATTTCTTCTTTAAAACTATCAATAGTGTCTTGAGCTTTTTCAAGGTCTGATTCATAGATAAATACGTCAATAGAATTGCCTAAAGTTCCAAAACCAGCAACTCTTCCAGCTTCTTTATTATCTTTTACTAAATATGGAACTTCAATTTCGTTAAGTAACTGACTTAATCTGTTCACAAAGATTTGAGAGCCTGAGAAAACTTTAATATGCTTGTTCATAATGGTAAATTTTAATCCAACGAATTTATTGTAACATAAGCACGCCATCCAATAATAGCCAATTGAAATTTTGATGCTTTCGAAATATCCAATTCCTTTTTAGTAAAGGAAGGTAGTAGCGTCTTGTTTAGTTTGGCTAAAAACTTAAAAAAACTTTTTTTCATTAGTAGTTGATTCTACTATCAAAAATAACGAAAAATAATTTGTTCTGATAAGAAAAACTAAACTTAACTTAGTTTAAAACCAAAAGTATAGGTTTAGGTTAATCAATCTCTTAAAAGATCAATTCCAGTAATAAATAAGCAATTTTAATAGTTATTAGAATTAGTTTTAAAGCAAGTATAATCATGTTAGGTTCATGTGTTTTTAGTTAGTAAATAATGATGAATTCCGGAATTGTTTTTTCAATATAGGAGAAAGGAAATATTACAACCAAACTTTGGAATCTAATTTAATTAGATTGAGTTTAGATTTAAATCTATAAAAACACTATTAGTTTTAATTTATAACCTTATAATCTATGTTTAAATTATTAAATGAAACTTAAAAGTGTTCTATTAGTCATGTTTAATAAGCTTTTAAAGAGGCTTTTTTTACGGAATTTGAAAAGTAAAGGAAAAAGTATCTTTAAAATAAGCAGTTTTTAGGTGTTTCATTTCTTCAGAAAGAAAAAAATAAGTTTTTTGTAATAAATGTTTGCTACTATTTTGAGAGGAGATATATTCGCGATTTAAAATAAATCTAAATAAATATAATGAAATTTTACATAGCAGCAGTGGCTTTATTTTTAACCTTAGGAGTATCAGCTCAGTCTAGTTTAAAGGGAATAATAAAGGATGAACAAGGTCAACCAATTTATGGGGTTAATATTCATATTTCAGAACTTCAAAAAGGTACTACCTCTGATGAAAATGGAGGCTTTATATTAAAAAATATAAAAGAAGGAGTTTTTAAGGTAACTTTTAGTATGGTAGGTTTCAAAACAGAAATAAGAAAAATAGCATTTACTCAAAACAACACTGTGGAGATTTTACAAATATTAAAAGAAGATTCGGAGAGTTTAAGCGAGGTTGTTGTCTCTGCTAGTAGACGTTCAGAATACCTTTCCGAGATACCAGCATCAATTACTGTTGTCAACCAAAAACAATTGGCAGACTTATCAAACTCAACAACTAATATCAATGAAATTTTAGAATTTACTGTTCCAGGTTTAGCTGTGTCTACAGGAACCTTTTCTAACTGGGGACAAACATTACGTGGTCGTTCTTTATTAGTTATGATTGATGGTGTTCCTCAATCTACTCCTTTACGCAACGGTCAATTAGGAATAAAATCTGTGAGTCCTAACGATATTAGTCGTGTAGAAGTAATAAAAGGAGCAACCTCTATTTTTGGAAATGGAGGAAATGGAGGTTTTATTAACTACATAACAAAAAAGCCAAATGCAAATGAAAAGATAGAAGGAACTACTAATATTTGGGGAACTTCTAACTTAACAAAAACGAAAGATGCTTTTGGATTCGGAGCTTATCAGTCATTACGAGGAAAAATAGATAAGTTTAATTACTACGTAAGTGGTAGTTATGAGGAAACAGGAAATAAATACGATGCAGATGGTAAAGTTATACTTCCTACTTATGGATTAGATAATACAAGAATTTATACAGCTTTAGCTAAGTTAGAGTATGAAATATCTGATAGACAAAAAATAAGTATTGGAGGAAACTTGTATAATTCTTTACAAGACACTCCATTTGTACCTGTTCTTGGATCTTTTGAAGTGTATAATGAGAATGGAGATTATACTTTAACACCTGGTTATGGTGTTGAAGGCTCTATTGAAGGACAAGAACCTACAGGATCTAAACTGTATAATGGTAACTTGAAATATGATTTAAATAATATTTTTGATGGAACAACAGATTTTACAGCTGATGTGTATTATCAAAAAACAAAAAACATATTCTTTTATTCAGATAAATTTGAAAACGGAGGTCAATCAGTAATTAATGCAGAAAAGTATGGTTTAAGACCAAATTTTAACACTACACTTACTCCAAATGAATCAACAGAGATTTCATTAACCTATGGTTTAGATTTGTTAAAAGATAAAACCAATCAAGGATTGTTAGATGGTAGATTATGGGTGCCAAATATTAATATGTTTAGTTGGGCACAATACATACAATCTACAGTAAAATTTAATGACGAATGGGTTTTAAAAGCAGGGTTAAGATATGATGATATGAATCTTACAATAGATGATTATAATACGTTACCATACTCACCTTTAGGAGATGGTAATTTTAATCCATCAGTAGCGGTAACAGGAGGTGAAATAGGATTTGATAATTTAGCGTTTAATGCTGGTGTAAGGTATATTAAGCATCAAGAGTTTATCCCCTATGTAAGTTATTCACAAGGTTTTTCAATTGCCGATTTAGGTTCTGTTTTACGTTCTGCAACTGCCGATAATATTGAAGATATTCAATTAGAACCAGCAGTAACCAAAAATTATGAGTTCGGATTTTTATCAAAGTTTAAAAACTTTAGGTTAGAAGCTGTAGGGTATTATAGTGTTTCTAATTTAGGCACAGGCGTTGCATTTGATGAAAATATAAATTCTTTTGTGCCATCTAAAAAGCCGCAGAACATTTATGGAGGAGAAATAGCAATAGATTATACTGCTTTTAATAGTAAACTAAAAGTAGGAACATCATATTCTTATGTTGAAGGTTTAACTCATAATGTGGGAGATGAAAATAATTTAACTTATTTAGGAGGTGATGTAATTTCAGCTCCAAAATTAACAGCTTACGTAACTTGGGTTCCAACAAAGAAAATAAGTACTTCTTTACGTATGACTAATTTAGGAGATAGAAATCGTTTTAATCCGTATTTAGATGCAAGTGATAATTATACGTTTAGACATACACAATTTCCTGTAGAAGGATACACTTTACTTAATTGGTCTATGAACTATAAATTGCAAGAAAATATATCGGTTTCATTAGCTGTAAATAATTTGTTAAACGAATATTATTTACCAGCAAGATCACAATGGGCAGCACCTTTAAGAACTTTTACAGGAACTGGAGAAGGGACAAATGCTAAATTAAGTGTGTTGTATAGCTTCTAAAATAATAAACAACATCTTACATTTGCAAAATTAAGAACCCAGTGCCTATTAAATTGTAGGTTCTGGGTTTTAAAAATAGAAGATACCAATTGCATCAGATACATAAAATAATTTGGAAAATACACCTATGGTTAGGTCTTAGTTGTGGGGTTATTGCTTCTTTTTCTGGTTTAACGGGAGCATTGTATGTTTGGCAACCTGAAATAACTTCATTACTAAACCCGAAATTATTAAAGGTTGAAGATTTTTCTAAAATAAACGAAAAAACAATTTTAAGTTCTGCTTATTTTTTAGCTACACAGAATAAGGGAAAAGTAAATAAAGTTTTTTTGCCTTATAGAGAGCAGCAAACGATTTCAATAAATTATAAAAACGGTAAAACATTGTATTATCACCCGAAAACCAGAGTTTTGTTAGGTGAAAAATCGGTGTCAATACAGTTTTTTGAAACCCTCCTGAAGTTACACCGTACGTTAGGAATGCCTACAATTGGTAAGTATGTTATAGGTACAAGTGCTTTATTGTTTTGTTTCTTCTTATTAACAACAGGGTTTTGTATGTGGTGGAAAATATATAAAAACAACCTGTCAAAAGGATTTACGATGAAGTGGAAACCCAAAAAGAAACGATTTTCCTTCAATCTACATAAAGTATTCGGAATTTATTTTTTGTTGCCTTTGCTAGTAATAGCCTTTACAGGGGGGTACTTCACTTATTATAAAACCTATAAATCTGTTTTATCTATATTCAATAGTTCAGATAAAGTAATCATGAATGAAGAAATAAAACAAGAAAAGGTTTTTTCATTAGAAGAAGCAGTTTTACAAACTGATGGAAAATATGCTTTAAGAGCTATTTATTACCCGAAAGATAGCTTAGGAGTATATAAACTTCGGTATATAAAAGATCGATTTATTAAAGCAGGATTTAGAAGAACAAAAGAAATGGAGTTAAATCAGCAAGGTAAATTACGAATACTGTCAAGTTTTGATTTTGATGCAAATAATAATCGAATAGCGGCTCAGTTTTACCCAGTACATATAGGAGAAATAGGAGGAATATTGGGTAGAGTTTTAGTATTTGTATCTGGTTTAGTGCCTTTGGTGTTATTGATAACAGGCTTTAAAGTTTATAATTTAAAACGTAAGAAATTAAAGAGGCAACTTAATTAAGGTTTTATTGGTTCAGGAGCTTGAATTTGTTTTCATTTTTGCTGGGTAAAAACCTTATCTTCGCCCAAAAAATATCTTATGAGCATTCTATATATTATTATTGGTTTAACATTGTTGGTTTTAGGAGGAAATTGGCTGTTAAAAGCAGCGGTAGGCTTATCACTTAAACTACATATACCAAAAATAGTAATAGGTATGACAGTAGTGTCGTTTGCAACTTCAGCACCAGAATTAATTGTAAGCATAAAGTCTGCTTTAAATGGAGCTACTGGGTTAGCGGTAGGAAATGTTATTGGATCTAATATTGCAAACTTAGGTCTGGTTTTAGGAATAACAGTTATATTATCGTCAATTGATGTAGAAAAAAGTTTTTATAAAACAGATTGGCCAGTAATGATGATTGCTTCAGTACTACTGTATTTTTTTATAGCGAATGACAAGACCATTCAATTTTATGAAGGAGCTATATTATTTGGAATGTTGGTAGTATTTTTAATTTATTTATTACGTTTTCAAAAACAAGCAGTTGTTGATGAGATGCCTGAAGACGATGAAGAGTTACCCTTATATAAAATAGCCTTGTTTCTAGCTGTTGGAGGAGTTGGTTTATGGGGCGGTTCAGAACTATTGATTAATGGTTCGGTAGCTATGGCTCAACATTTTGGAGTAAGTGACGCGATTATTGGAGTAACTGTAGTGTCAGTAGGGACAAGTGTTCCAGAATTGGCTGCCTCAATTATTGCAGTGTTAAAGAAAGAAAAAGCCATCTCATTAGGAAACCTTGTAGGATCTAATGTGTTTAATATTTTAGCCGTTTTAGGTATTACAGCAATGATTACGCCTGTTCAGGTAAAACCAGATGCCTATAGTTTGATTAATAATGATATTTATTGGATGTTAGGAATTTCGTTTGCCATATTACCTTTAGTATTTATTCCAAAAGGATTACGTTTAGGTTGGAGAGACGGAGTGCTGTTGTTGGTTTCTTACATTACTTTTGTGTATTTAACGATCTCTTAAAAGTGAGGGAGAAAGAAAGTATAAAAAAAGCCGCTATTAGCGGCTTTTTAGTTGTGTTGTTGTGTTAATTATATATTGGCACCTTTTACGGTTTCTATAATTCTTCCAGCTACTTTGTAAGGATCAGCGTTTGAAGCAGGTCTTCTGTCTTCTAGCCAACCTTTCCATCCTTTTTCTACAGTAATGATAGGAATTCGGATTGAAGCACCTCTATCTGAAACTCCATAACTGAAATCAGATACGTGAGCAGTTTCATGTAAACCAGTTAAACGTTCGTCATTATTAGCTCCATATACATCAATATGTTCTTCTGTAACAGGTCTAAAAGCTTCACAAATTTTCTCGTAAGTTTCTTGAGAACCACAAGTTCTTAATGTAGTATTAGAAAAGTTTGCATGCATACCAGAACCATTCCAATCTCCTTTTACTGGTTTTGGATGGTATTCAATGTAGTAACCATATTTTTCAGTTAAACGGTCTAATAAGTAACGGGCAACCCAAATTTCATCACCAGCTTTTTTTGCTCCTTTAGCAAATAATTGGAATTCCCATTGTCCTGGAGCAACTTCTTGGTTAATCCCTTCAAAGTTTAAACCTGCTTCAATACATAAATCGGCATGTTCTTCAACAAAATCTCTTCCCCAAGTGTATCTTCCTCCTACAGAACAGTAGTATTTTCCCTGAGGTCCAGGGAATCCGCCACGAGGGAATCCTAAAGGTAAATCAGTTTTAGTATCCATTAAAAAATACTCTTGCTCAAAACCAAACCAAAAGTCATTATTATCATCATCAATCTTAGCACGTGCATTTGAAGCATGTGGAGTTCCATCAGCATTTAAAACTTCAGACATTACTAAGAATCCATTTTTTCTAGTCGGGTCAGGATAAATAGCAACAGGCTTTAATAAACAATCAGAAGCACCACCAGATGCTTGCTCAGTAGAACTTCCATCAAAAGACCACATAGAACAGTCTTCTAATTTACCGCTAAAGTTTTCTTCAACTTTAGTTTTACTACGCATGTTTTGAGTTGGCTCATGACCATCTAACCAAATGTATTCTAATTTTGATTTACTCATGATTTTTGTTTTTGTGTTGTTTTGAGTTAATTACGAAGCAAAATTGAGTATTTTTTGTTGAAAGTCAAAATTTTTAAGGGTATTTTTGTTTAAAATTAACTTTAAATTAATTTAACCCCTGTTTTTTTAGGGGTGTTTAGCTTAAAGTTTGTATTTTTGAGTGTCTAATTTAATATTTTATTATATGTCAACTTTAAGATTCAGTGCATTACAAGAGGTTTTACATAGAAAAACTGTTGTAGTAGAAGAAAACGAACGTCGTTCAGAATTGTTTGGTAAAAACGTATTTAATGAGCAAGCAATGCGTCAATATATGACCAAAGAGGCATATCAAAGTGTAATGGATGCTATTGAATTTGGGACTAAGATTGATAGGAAAACCGCTGATCAGATTGCGGTAAGCATGAAAGATTGGGCATTATCTAAAGGAGCAACGCATTATACACACTGGTTTCAGCCTTTAACGGGATCTACAGCAGAAAAGCACGATGCGTTTTTTGAAACTGTTGACGGAGGAGGAGCAATGGAGAAGTTTGATGGAGGTCAGTTAGTACAACAAGAGCCAGATGCATCAAGTTTTCCTAACGGAGGAATTAGAAATACTTTTGAAGCACGTGGTTATACGGCATGGGATCCAACATCACCAGCGTTTATTTATGGTACGACCTTATGTATTCCAACTGTTTTTGTGGCATATACAGGTGAAGCGTTAGATAATAAAGCACCCTTATTAAGAGCATTACAAGCGGTTGATACTGCGGCCACAGCAGTTTGTAAATATTTTGACAAAAATGTAACAAAAGTAAACGCAACCTTAGGTTGGGAACAAGAATACTTTTTAATTGATACAGCATTAGCAGCAGCACGTCCTGATATAATGATGACAGGAAGAGCATTGTTAGGACATGCACCAGCAAAAGGACAACAGTTAGACGATCATTATTTTGGATCAATATCTACTAGAGTATTGAACTTTATGCGTGATTTGGAAAATGAATGTATGCTCTTAGGAGTGCCTGTTAAAACACGACATAATGAAGTAGCACCAAATCAGTTTGAGTTAGCGCCAATTTTTGAAGAAGCAAACTTAGCAGTAGATCACAATTCATTATTAATGGATGTGATGGAGAAAGTGTCGCAACGTCATAAATTCAAAGTGTTATTCCATGAAAAGCCATTTGCAGGGATTAATGGTTCAGGAAAACATAATAACTGGAGTTTATCTACCAATACAGGAGTTAATTTACTGAGTCCAGGGAAAACCCCGATGAAAAACTTACAATTCTTAACCTTTTTTGTAAATACCATCAAAGCAGTTCACGATTACGAAGAATTAATTAGAGCGTCGATAGCAAGTGCTAGTAACGATCATCGTTTAGGAGCTAATGAAGCACCACCAGCAATTATATCAGTTTTTATAGGTTCACAATTATCATCGGTATTAGATGAGCTAGAAAATGTAACGAAAGGAAAACTATCACCTGAAGAAAAAACAGATTTAAAATTAAACATTGTAGGGAAAATTCCAGAAATTTTATTAGATAACACAGATAGAAACAGAACTTCACCTTTTGCTTTTACAGGAAATAAATTTGAGCTACGTGCAGTAGGTTCATGGTCTAACTGCGCAGGGCCTATGACTGTATTGAATACAATTATAGCAAGACAACTGAATGAATTTAAAGAAGAAGTTGATAAGTTAATTGATACCAAAAAACTTAAAAAAGATGAAGCCATATTTAATGTATTGAGAGAATATATTAAAGCATCAAAGAATATTCGATTTGAAGGAGATGGTTATGGAGAAGCATGGGAAAAGGAGGCTAAGAAGAGAGGGTTGTCGAATAACAAAACAACTCCAGAAGCATTAAAAGCAAAAGTTTCTGAAAAAGCAATTTCTCTTTTTGAAGAAATGAAAGTGATGAATAAGGTTGAGGTAGAAGCTCGTCATGAAATCGAGTTAGAAGAATATTCAAAGAAAATACAAATAGAAAGTAGAGTGCTAGGTGATATTGCAAGAAACCATATTATACCTATTGCTATTCAATACCAAAATACGTTGATAGAAAATGTAAGAGGACTGAAAGAGATTTTTGGAAATAATTTTGAGAAATACGCTAACGAACAAATCGATTTAATTCAGAAAATATCTAATCATATCGCTGAAATTAACTCTAAAGTAGAAGATATGATTGAAGAACGTAAAAAGGCAAATAAACTAGAAGGACAAAAAAATGCAGATGCTTATTGTAACAAAGTGAAACCTTATTTTGACGAAATTCGTTATCACTGTGATAAATTAGAATTAATGGTAGATGATAATTTATGGCCTTTAACTAAGTACAGGGAGCTTTTATTTACTAGATAAAGTAACCTGTTTTGAATGAGAAAAAACATTTGTTAAAAAAGGGGGAAAACCCCTTTTTTTAATAAAAATGAAAATAAAAAAACAAAGCCAAAGACTACGTTTATAGCGTGTTTTTGGCTTTTTCTTATTTTATTTTTTTAAGTAAAGAAATCTTGATTGGTTTTTGAAGCTAAAAAAAATTGTATATTAGCTATGTTTAAACAAACAGTCTATATATAGATTCTTACAGTTTTATTTTAAACTGATGGATGTAATTACAGTTACCAAACTAATCTTACATTTTACCCCATAATTTTATCTTACCCTTATTTACTTAGCATTCTCCCATAATAAGCATTATTAGTATTTGTATGCTTATATCATACATAGAGTATGCTAAAAATCAATTAACGTATTTTAAAATTATCTATTATGAAAAATTTTTTATTAGCAGCTATTTTTTTAGCTTCAGGAACCGTTTTCGCACAGTTCGCAAACCCATTACCAACACCAAAAGCTAACTGTTTAGGGTGTTCAGTAGCACAAGTAGGTCCTTCTTATGGAGATAGAGGAGCAGCAATAAACACGAGTTACGTAGATCAAACAGGACACATGAATGATGCAAGTGTAGTTCAAACTGGAGTAGGTAACTTATCAAATATCGATCAAGATGGTCAAAACCAAGGATTTTCTGGAGGTTTAGGAAACGAAGCAACTGTATACCAAAGAGGAAGAAAGAACGAAACCGACATTAAACAACATGGAGATTACAATTCTGGTTTTGTAAATCAAGTAGGATATAAAAACTACGCACAACAAGATGTAGGTGTAGGTTGGGCAGAAAATAACAGAGCATATGCTTACCAAACAGGACGTCAAAATACTTCTATTCAAAAACAACGTTATGATAATAATGTAGCTATTGTAGCACAATCTGGTAGAAGAAATTTAGCTCACCAAGACCAAAGTACAGGAACTAATGGTGCACCAGGTAGTGTAGCAGGTATTTTACAAGTCGGTAACTATAATAAGGCTAAACAAGTACAAAGAGGTAGTTTTAATATAGATGGAATAGCTCAATTTGGAAACGGAAATATGGCTTCTACTACGCAAACATCAACAGGGGGGATAAATATTTCTGGTATTGGACAGACAGGTTCGGGGAATGAAGCTTGTGTTGATCAAAACGCTGATGCTGGTATTAACTTAAGTTTAATTAGTCAGTTTGGTGTAGAAAATCATGCGTCTGTTATTCAAGACGCACAAGGTTCAGGAAATGCTAGCTTTATCGGTCAAGCAGGTTATATGAATAAGGCTTGTGTTGAACAAACAGGACTATAATTTATTTATTAATAAAACTTTAAGAGAAGGGAGGAACTCTTCTCTCTTCTCTTAACTTATTAAAATGAAGGTAATGAAAGATATGAAAACAATATTATTTATAATGCTGGTTACTTTTAATCTTACTATTATGTCACAGCAAAAAACATCTACATATTTTGTATCTGTACCTCAAATAGGAAATGATGTTTCTTTTGTAATACTAGAGAAAAATATTAATTCATTAAATAATTCACAAGATTTTACCTATTCAGCAGCTAATCAAAATTACCTAACAATAAATCAAGTAGGAATAAATAATGTAGCAGAATTAAAAAGTGGAGTTAGAGATGTACAGTTAGTGGGGCAAAAGGGAAAAAACAACTATTATAGCTTTATAGATTATTACAATGCTTCTCCTACAAAAATGAATATTCTTCAACAGGGGAATGCAAATTCATTACAGGTGTACGGAACAAACTCTTTAATGGAAAATGTAAAAATCATTCAAAAATCTAATTATAAAACAATTATAGTTAGGAACTATTAAAATGATGCTAAGGTTTAATTTCTTTAAAAGAAAAATAAAATATATTACTCTGTTTTCACTTTGTATAACAACAAGTTATGCTCAAGAAATAAACGAGGTAAAAGCCAAAATTCTTATTCTTAAAAAAGACAATTTTATAGCAGTAAAAGCACAAGCTGAAAATGAAGGAGTATTGTTTAAAGATGAGTTTAATTACAACTTATTGGTGTTAAAAAAGAGTAAAGATGGAAGCTACTCTAACAATAAACAATCAGGAGAATTTTCTTTAAAACCTAATGAAAAAAAAGAGCTATCATTAATAAGGTTAAGCTTAAACCCTGATGAAGAGCTAAGAGCTTATTTATTTATAAAGCACAAGGAAACTTTAATAGATAAAGATACTTTAATAATAGTACCTAAAAAGGTAGGTATAATAAAAAAAGAAAAAATAGACGAATCTAATTTTGTGTTAAAAGGATTGGTTATTGAAGAAGCAATAACAAAAATAGGGAAAGACTTTTATGATTTTTTTTACCAAGAATACCTGCTCTCAGGCTTAAAGTATCCTTTCATTATAAAAATAAAAGAGAAACCAGGATTAAGAAGAACTACAGTTTTAATTATTGAAGCTGATGATAAAAAGATTTTTGAGTTCATGACAATGCCAGGAGAAGATTTTCTTAAACGAGCTGTTAAAGCATCTTTGGTAAGATTAAGTAGTTACTCAAAACAGAGAAATACATTATTAAGTTATAAAATTTAAACAAAGTAAGTTATGAAAATAGCAACCAAACTTATAACAATTGTTTTATTTTTAATAAGTTCATTTACTTTTTCACAAGAACTAGTTTATAAACCAGTTAATCCATTTTTTGGAGGAAATAATCCATTCGGGTATCAGCAAATTTTGGCATCAGCAAATGCACAAAACGATTTTCAAGAAGAAACACAAGATCCTTTTCAACAACCATCAGACTTAGAAAACTTTACTAATAGTTTAAACAGGCAACTACTAAACTCATTATCTCAAGATTTATTTCAAGAACAATTTGGAGATCAGGGGTTAACTGTTGGAACTTATGTGTTTGGATCTTTAGTAGTAGAAGTAACACCTACCAGTGGAGGTTTATCTGTAAATATTTTAAATACCCAAACAGGTGAACAAACACAAATTATAATACCAAACAATTAACAACAAAACGACTAACCATAACTTAAATTTTATGAGAAAATTATTATTCAAATTACTATTCTCTTTAAGTTTTATCTTGTTTTCTAGTTGTGGAGCATACCTAAATCAGCCATTCCAAACAACGAATGCTAGAATAGGGGAAAACACCTCTTTACAAAACGATTTAATTAAGAATATTCTACCTGTCGAAAAAGTAATCGTAGGAGTTTATAAATTTAGAGATCAAACAGGACAATACAAGCCGACTGAAAACGGTTCTACATTTAGTACCGCGGTAACGCAAGGAGGTACATCAATTCTATTAAAATCACTAGAAGAGTCAAAATGGTTTACTCCAATAGAAAGAGAAAATATCGCTAATTTATTAAATGAACGACAAATAATAAGGTCAACAAGGCAAGAATATCAAGGAGTTAATTCTACAAAAATGCCACCATTACTTTTTGCTGGAATTATTTTAGAAGGAGGCGTGGTTTCTTATGATTCTAATATTATTACAGGAGGTTCAGGAGTTCGATATTTTGGAGCAGGAGCATCTAATCAATATAGACAAGATAGAATAACCGTTTATTTAAGAGCCGTATCTACATCAAATGGACAAATTTTAAAAAATATTTACGTATCAAAAACAATACTCTCTCAAGGAATTTCAGCAAACTTGTATAGATATGTTTCTTTAAGAAGATTGTTAGAAGTAGAAACAGGAGTAACCAAAAATGAGCCTATGCAATTAGCTGTAAAAGAAGCGATAGATAAAGCAGTCGAACAGTTGATTATAGAAGGTGTTGTAGATGGTTTATGGACTCCTCAAGGAGGTGATAAGGTTGTTAACCTCTTTAAAGAAGAGTATTTAAAAGAAAAAAATGAAGCAGACAATACATTACTTTTTAATAGAAAGCAGGAAACAAGAAGAGCAAAAAATTCAATGAGTGTAATGGGAGGAGCTTCAATAATTTCAGGAGATTATTCAAAACCCGTAGCAAGATTTGGTTTTGACCTAAAATACAGATATTTTTTTAAGAACCCTCGATTTAGTTTTGGAGGAAGCATAGGAAGGTTTGAGTTAGAAAACGAACAATCTTTTAAAAATACTTTTTTAACATCTAGTATTTTTCTAGAATACAATATGATGCCTTACGATAGGTTAACACCGTATGCATACATAGGTGTAGGTTCAGTTTTAGAGAAAAATCTAGACCATCCTATGTTTAAATTTCAATATGGTTTAGGGTTAGAGTATTTAGTAACAAATAAAATAGGATTAACTCTTTATGGAGAAAATTATCTTTTAGGTTCAGACAACTTAGATAAGCTAGTTAGAGGAAAGAGAAATGATTTTATTTGGAGAGTAGGAGCAGGTATAAATGTTTATTTTTAAGAAAAGAAATAATGAAAAAAATAATAAAAATAACAATACTCTTAATTTGTGTAACCTTATTTAATTGTAGTGAAGATACTGTAGATTATGTAGAGTTCGGAACAATTAAAGGTCGTGTAGTTAAAAAGAAAAGTTTTGAACCTATTACAAATGCAAAAATTGCATTATCACCTACCAATAACACAAGTTTTACCGATGAAGATGGTTACTTCTTAATGGAAGATGTACCAGCACAAGAATATTCGGTAAGTGCCACTAAAGAGGGGTATTTAACAGGTTTTCAACCTGTAGGTTTAGATGCAGGGACAGAAATTAATATAGTATTTGAATTAGATATAGAAACAGCATTAAATGACCCACCAACAGCACCAGAGCTTAGAGCTCCAGCTAATGGCATAGAAGATTTAAATAATACAGTAGAATTAAGTTTTAAATCAATTGATCCTGATGAAGATGAAATAATATACAGGATAGAAATTAAAAACGACTTAAATAATGATGTTATATCTTTTGAAAATGTAAAAGACACTTTATACACAGTTTCCGATTTAAAATTCGGAGTAAAATATTTTTGGCAAATAGGAGCATCAGATGGTATTAATGCCGAAGTATTAAGTACAGTGAGTACATTTAAAATTACATCAACACCCAATAACAGATATTTTTATACACGACAAGAGGGAGGAAATAATGTAATATACTCTGGAGATTTTATCAATGAAGCCTCTGTAAATGAATTACTGTTAACATTACCAACAACAAACTCTTGGAGACCAAGAAAAAACTCAGCGGCAAATTTGGTAGCCTTCTTACGAACAGATAATAACGAAACTCATATTTATACAATGAAAACAGATGGTTCAGATGTTAAAAAAGTTACATCTAATGTTCCTGTAGTTGCATTTGACTTAAACGAAGTTGATTTCTCCTGGTCTTCAAACGGAGATCGAATTATATATCCGCATTACGATAAATTATACTTGATAAATAAAGATGGAAGTGGTTTACAGCAAATTTATCAAACAACAGACGGTAGTTACATTACTGAATGTGACTGGAATAATGATGAATCTAAAATAGCACTGAAAACCAATAACACAAGTGGCTATAATGCACAAATCTATACGATTGATATGGCAGGAAATATAATTGATACTGTTTTAACAGGAATGCAAGGAGCTGCGGGGGGAATTAATTTTACAATAGATGGAAGCTCACTGTTGTATACCAGAGATGTTTCTGGATATGAATCAAGTAATTATAGGCAACTAAACAGTCATCTATTTTTATATGAATTTGCTACGGCAGAAGTTACTGATTTATCAGAAGGAAAAGCAGATGGAACAAATGATTTAGACCCACGTTTATCACCTAATGAGGCTGAAGTTATCTTTGTGAATACATCCAATGATGGTATTTCTACAAAAACAATTTATAAAGTACCTTTTAGTGAAGGATCTACAACTAGAACAGCATTGTTTGAAAATGCGACAATGCCAGATTGGGAATAAAAGAAAACAAACTATTACTTAGAGAGCGAACGTATAAAAAACGTTCGCTTTTTTCTTGATAAAAGCGTAATAAAACCTAAATTTGCAGGTAACAACAACACAACAAATGAGTAACGAAGTATCTAAACGCTACGCACAACGCGGAGTATCGGCATCTAAAGAAGATGTACACAATGCTATAAAAAATATTGATAAAGGATTATTTCCAAAAGCTTTCTGTAAAATAGTTCCAGATTATTTAACAAATGATGATGATTACTGTTTAATAATGCATGCAGATGGAGCAGGAACAAAATCGTCTTTAGCATACATGTACTGGAAAGAAACAGGAGATATTTCGGTATGGAAAGGCATTGCTCAAGATGCTTTAATCATGAATATTGATGATTTATTGTGTGTGGGTGCTACCGATAACATTATGTTATCTTCTACTATTGGACGTAACAAAAATAATATTCCAGGAGAAGTTTTATCGGCAATTATTAATGGAACAGAAGAGTTAATTAATGAGTTGAAAGAATTCGGAGTTACGATTCATTCAACAGGAGGTGAAACTGCTGATGTTGGTGATTTAGTACGTACTATTATTGTAGATTCTACGGTAACCGCTCGTATGAAGCGTACCGATGTAATTGATAATGCAAATATTAAAGCAGGAGATGTAATTGTTGGTTTAGAGTCATTCGGACAAGCAACGTATGAAAAAGAATACAACGGAGGTATGGGAAGTAACGGATTAACTTCTGCACGTCACGATGTGTTCCATAATTATTTAGCAGAAAAATATCCAGAAAGTTTTGATGCTTCAGTACCGTCAGATTTAGTGTATTCAGGAAATACAAAATTAACAGATGAAGTAGAAAATTCTCCGATTGACGCTGGTAAACTAGTGTTATCGCCAACAAGAACCTATGCGCCAATTATCAAGGAAATTTTATCGAAATTTTCTTCGGAAGAAGTACACGGAATGATTCACTGTTCAGGAGGAGCTCAAACAAAAATTTTACATTTTGTAGATAATTTACACATCGTAAAAGATAATATGTTTCCAATTCCACCATTGTTTAAATTGATACAAGAGCAATCAAAAACAGATTGGAAAGAAATGTATCAAGTGTTTAACTGTGGACACAGAATGGAGTTATATGTATCTCCAGAAATAGCAGAAGAGATTATTACTATTTCAAAAACGTTTAACGTAAATGCACAGATTGTTGGTAGAGTTGAAACTTCTGATAAAAAGAAATTAACAATCAAAAGTCAATATGGAACTTTTGAATATTAATACTGTAAAATAAAAGTATAATCCTCAGATTTCTCTGAGGATTTTTTTTATTTCATTTTTTCAAATACAAAATCAATTGAAAACTCATCGTTACTAACGTTAGCTTTTAGTAGATTGTTTTCTTTCCAGTATTGTATTGTTTTAGGGAATTCGTTTAGTTTGTTTTCCGCAGTAAAAGAAGTATCAGTTTGTTGTGTAAAAGCAAATAATGTCGAGGTTTCATTCACGCCTGTAACCTGTAAAAACAAAGAATCATTTTTAGTAATGATGTGTAAGACTTCTTTAAATACAGTATCGTTTTTTTGTAAGGAAAAACCAATTCCAGAAAAATCATTTTCCCAAAACTCGTAAGTTCTTTTACCAGCTTTGTTATAAATACGTTTCCATTTACCAAACAGCCAAGTAGGTTTTTTAATTTTCTTTTCTTGTAGACAAGAAAAAAGTAGTGTACAAGTAAAAAATAAGATTAAAATTCGCATAACAAAAGCCTTAATGAATTAAAGATATGAATAAAATTCGATAAAAAATCGTAAATTCGCACCCCAAGAAAAGATACTATGCTAGATAAATTACAGATAGTTAAGCAACGTTATGATGAGGTATCAGATTTAATCATCCAACCAGATGTTATCTCTGATCAAAAACGTTATGTACAATTAAATAAAGAATATAAAGACTTAGGAAAGGTTGTAAAAAAGGCAAACGAGTACGAAACTTTATTAAATAATATAGAAGAAGCTAAGGAGATTATTGCTGACGGATCGGATGCAGAAATGGTAGAAATGGCTAAAATGGAAATGGATGAAGCAAAAACTCGTATTCCAGAATTGGAAGAGGAGATTAAGTTTTTATTAATTCCAAAAGACCCAGAAGATGCTAAAAACGCGGTAGTAGAATTACGTGCAGGTACGGGTGGAGATGAAGCAAGTATTTTTGCTGGTGATTTATTTAGAATGTACACCAAGTACTGTGAAAGCAAGGGATGGAAGGTATCTACGGTAGATTTTTCTGAAGGAACCAATGGTGGATTTAAAGAAATTCAGTTTGAAGTTTCTGGTGAAGATGTATACGGAACTTTAAAGTTTGAAGCTGGTGTACATCGTGTACAACGTGTACCGCAAACCGAAACCCAAGGACGTGTACATACATCGGCAGCAACATGTATGGTGTTTCCAGAGGCAGAAGAGTTTGATGTAGAAATCAACCCAAAAGATGTGCGTATTGATTATTTCTGTTCGTCAGGACCAGGAGGTCAATCGGTAAACACTACCTATTCAGCAGTACGTTTAACGCATATTCCTACAGGGTTAGTGGCGCAATGTCAGGATCAAAAATCACAGCATAAAAACAAAGAAAAAGCATTTAAGGTATTACGTTCTCGTTTATACGATTTAGAGTTAGCTAAAAAGCAAGAGGAAGACGCTGCAAAACGTGGATCGATGGTAACCTCAGGAGATCGTTCCGCGAAAATTAGAACGTATAACTATCCGCAAGGACGTGTAACTGATCACAGAATAGGGTTAACCTTATACGATTTATCAAATATTGTAAATGGAGATATTCAAAAAATTATAGACGAGTTAATGCTTGCGGAAAATACTTCTAAACTAAAAGAATTAGGAGAAACTATTTAGTAAAAAGCGTTACCATATTGGTAACGCTTTTTTTTATAGAAAAGAATTAGAACTATGAATACTTGTAGAGCCAATAAAGAAACCCTACCTTTGTCATAATATTAATGTTCTATCCTTTTTTTAGGAGAAAATCTACAAGTCTCTACACTATTTTTCTGTTATACATCAGTTTTTTAGTCTTCAGTTTCTTTATAAATTTATTTTCAATAGAATTTTTAATCAAAAAAATAATATCATATAAAAATCATAGAACTTATTATGAAGTGCTGTGAAGTTACTTTCATGTTGTAAGATTTAATAATTAAAAACCATATCATATGTTAAGAATAGTAGTAAAAGAAGGCGAAAATATTGATAGAGCTTTGAAACGTTATAAACGAAAATTTAGAGACGTAAAAGTTTTACAAGAATTAAGAGAAAGAAAGCAATATGTAAAACCATCAGTAACAAGAAGAGCTCAAATTCAAAAAGCAGCTTATAAAGAGCAATTATTTAACGAAGAATAATTTTGATACAACACAAAATATAAAACGCAATCCGAAGGGGTTGCGTTTTTTTGTAGAATAGCTTTTAACATTTAATAGTTTTTTTTTTATTAGCTAAATAAGCAAAAGATTAAATTTTGGTCATTCCTGCAAAAATTTTGGTTAAAAAAGACATTAACATCTAAATTAATTTTGCCCTTCAAATAATAAATGATTAATTTAAGATGAAAAAAAAGAATACTTCCCAAAAAAATAAAGTATTAACTTACACAATTATAGGCTTATTTATAGTTATAGTTTCTAGTTATGCATTTAGTTCTTCAGAAGTAAAAAAAACAGAATTAGTTTCTCAAAAGTTACCTGTAAAAGTTACAACACCTATATACAAAACTATTACGGAATGGGATGAGTATACAGGACGTTTCGAAGCAAGTAATAAAGTAGAAGTTCGTGCACGTGTAAGTGGTTTTTTAGAGCGTGTAAATTTTAAAGCTGGACAAATTGTAAAAAAGGGACAGACGCTCTTTATTATTGATGACAGACCTTTTAAAATAGCCTTAAATAAAGCTAATGCCAATTTAGCTCAAGCCAAAGCAAATTTAGAAATTGCACAAGACAATTTTGAGCGTGTCGAAGATTTAAAGGAAACAGGTGCAGTATCTATTGAAGAATTCAATCGTAGAAAACAAGCTCTAGAGTATGCTAAAGCTAGTATTCAGGTGTCGGAAACACACGTGGCTGATGCTAAATTAAATTTAGAGTTTACACGTGTTAAAGCTCCAATTTCAGGTTTAGTGAGTAGAGATCGTGTGAACGAAGGAAACCTTATAGATGGAGGTTCTTCAAACTCTACATTATTAACCACTATTGTAGCTACAAACCCTATTCACTTTTATTTTACAAGCAGCGAGTCTGATTACTTGCGTTATGTACGATTGGCAAATAATGGAGAAAGAAAAGCGGTTCGCACAGACGGACTTCCGGTACATATTAAACTTCAAGATGAAGATGAGTTTTTACATGAAGCAAAAATAGACTTCGTAGATAATCAAATTGATAATAGTACAGGTACAATAGAAAACAGAGCCATTTTACCAAATAAAGACTTACTGTTAGAGCCAGGAATGTTTGGTAAAGCTAGAATAAGTGAAAGCACAGCACATAAAGCGATTATGATACCAGAGGATATTATTGGTACCAACCAGTCACTACGATATGTTTATGTTTTAGGAGAAAACAATATTGTAACCAGTAAAAACATCATTTTAGGACCATTACATTCTAACGGATTTCGTATTGTTAGAGAAGGATTATTAGAAACAGATAAGTTGATAATTAATAGTATTCAAAAAATTAGGCCAGGTACAGTAGTTACCCCCGTTGAAACTAATTTAGAAATCCCAAAAAGCTAACTGTAAATCAATAACAAGTTAGTAGTAAAACCATATTAAAAAATAAACTCATTTATAGTTTCATGTCTTTAAATAAGGATATGAAAATCTTAGAGTTATGTTCAAATTTTAACAAAATACAATGAAATTTAGTCACATATTTATCAAAAGACCAATATTTGCTGCAGTACTAAGTGTACTCATACTTATTGTTGGTGGTTTATCCTATTTTTCATTACCCGTTTCACAGTTTCCAGATGTAGCCCCACCAACGGTAGAAGTAGTTGCTATGTACCCTGGTGCGAGTGCCAAGACACTGTCAGAAACTGTAGCAGCGCCTTTAGAAAAAGAAATTAATGGTGTTGAAGGTATGATTTATATGACCTCCCAATCATCAGCTGATGGTAGAGTAACAGTACAAATTGCCTTTGAACTGGGTACAGATTTAGATCGCGCCCAAGTACAAGTACAAAACCGAGTTGCTATCGCAGAACCACGTTTACCAGAATCGGTAAGACGTTTAGGAATCACTACAAAGAAAATATCACCAGATATTTTACTGTTGGTTAACTTAATTTCACCTAATGAGACCTATGACCAGATTTATATGGGTAATTACGCTACGTTACAGCTTAAAGATGAGTTGGCACGATTAAAAGGTATTGGTGATATCCAAATTTTTGGAGCGGCAGAATACGCCATGCGTATTTGGTTAGACCCAGATAAAATTGCTAATTTAGATATGACAGCTGGTGAAGTAGTTGCAGCCTTACGTGCTCAAAACGTACAAATAGCTAGTGGTACATTAAACACCTTACCATCAGGCACGCAATCAGCATTCGAGGTAAATATTCAGACGCAAGGAAAACTAATTACACCTGAAGAATTTGAAAATGTGATCGTTAAATCAGCAGAAGATAACAGAATAGTAAAACTTAAAGATGTTGGTCGTGTTGAATTAGGTGCACAAAATTACGCTACAAAAGGCTATTTAGGCAAGAAGCCAGCAATTGCTATGCCTATTTTTCAACAACCAGGAGGTAATGCGTTAGAAACCGCTAGAAGTATTAAAGAAACTATGGAAAGGTTATCCAAAAGCTTTCCAGAAGATTTGGAGTACAAGATAGAATATAACCCCACCGAATTTATTCAAAAATCGGTAGATCAAGTATACAGTACAATTTTAGAAGCCGTAATCCTTGTGATTTTAGTAATTTTATTATTCCTACAATCATGGCGTGCAGCTATTATTCCAATTTTAGCAATTCCGGTATCATTGGTAGGTACATTTGCTATTATGCAAGGTATTGGTTTTTCTCTTAACAACTTAACCTTATTTGGGTTGGTGTTAGCCATTGGTATTGTGGTAGATGATGCAATTGTAGTAGTAGAAAATATGGAACGTTATCTCGAAGAAGGCTATTCACCAAAAGAAGCAGCTTTTAAAACTATGGACGAAGTTGGAGGTGCTTTAATAGCAATTGGATTGGTGTTAATAGCTGTTTTTATTCCTACTGCTTTTTTAGACGGATTTTCAGGTCAGTTTTATAAACAATTTGGAGTAACCATTGCTGTGGCAACAGCTATTTCGGTATTTGTATCGTTAACTTTAAGTCCAGCTATGGCAGCTTTATTAATGCGACACGAAGATAAAATTAAAAAGAAAAATACACCATTGGTATTAAAGCCGTTTGTGTTTTTGGGGAATACCTTCAATCGTTTTATGGATACGATTTCTGAAAAGTATGGTAGTAGTGTTCAAAAATTAATACGTACAAGTACTATGGTTATGCTAATTTATGGTGGATTAATAGCTTTAACAGGATTTGAGTTCAGTCGTGTTTCGCAAGGGTTTGTACCAGCAATGGATCAGCAGTACTTTGTAACGGTAGTACAGTTACCCCCTGGTTCTTCAATAAGTAGAACTGATGAGGTGGTAAAAAACATTTTAGATTTAACCTTAGATACTGATGGTGTAAAAACAGCTGTATCTTTTACAGGATTTGATGCACCTTCATTTACCAATTCATCAAATGCAGCAGCTATTTTTATAACATTAGAAGATTTTGATGAAAGAACAAAAAAAGGAATTGATTACCACAATTTATTAAATACATTGCGTGGTAAAGTAGCTGTTGTAGACGATGCGGTTGTATTTATTATTCCACCTCCATCGGTTGCAGGAATAGGTAATGCTGGTGGATTTAGAATGATGCTGCAAGATCGTGCTAACTTGGGTACAGCAGCGTTAATAGAAGCTACAAATAATTTAGCATTGGCTGCCAATCAAGACTCTGTTTTAAGTAATGTGTTTACTTTTTTTAACGACAAAACACCTCAGTTGTATTTAGATATCGATAGAAACAAAGCGCAACAATTAGGAGTTAATATTAATGAAATATTTCAATCATTGGAAATCTATATGGGGTCTGCATTTGTAAACGATTTTAATTATTTAGGTAGAACCTTTCAAGTAACAGCACAGGCAGATTCACCAAACCGTTTAACACCAGACGATATTACTCGTATTAAAGTACGTAACAATAAAGGAGAAATGGTGCCATTAGGAACCATAGCTACACAGAAAGATATTTCTGGTCCAGCTAGAATACCACGTTTTAACTTGTATCCTTCAGCATCTTTAAATGGAGATGTCGCTGCAGGATTCAGTTCAGGTCAGGCATTAGAGCGTATGGAACAATTAGCAAAAGAAATTTTGCCACAGGGAATTTCATATCAATGGACAGAAATGGCCTACCAAGAAAAACAAACGGGTAACACAGCAGGTATCGCTTTTTTATTAGCTGTGGTGTTTGTATTCTTATTATTAGCTGCTCAATTTGAAAGTTTAGTTTTACCATTAGTGGTTATTTTTATTGTGCCTATGGTATTACTGTCGGCAATTGTTGGTATTGATTTAGCAGGATTAGACAACAATATTATGGTACAAATTGGTTTAATTGTATTAGTTGGTTTAGCAAGTAAAAACGCGATTCTTATTGTTGAGTTTGCAAAACAATTAGAAGACCAGGGAACAGATTTAAAAACAGCCGTTATACAAGCATCAAAATTGCGCTTACGTCCTATTTTAATGACAGCAATGGCTTTTATTCTTGGAGTAGTACCATTAGCAATTTCAACCGGTGCTGGTGCAGAATTACGTGTATCTTTAGGTATCGCAGTATTTAGTGGAATGCTAGGAGTTACCATCTTCGGTATTTTTTTAACACCTGTATTTTATTATTTAGGTAGAAAATGGACAACTCCAAAAAAAACAGTATAATAATGAAAAAAATAAACTATATAAATCTTGTCGTACTAACTATAATACTAACATCTTGTGGTATTACAAAGCGCGATTTTAATGTGCAGTCTGGTGTGAATGTATCTAACTATTTTTTAAAAGATAATGTAAAGGAGGGTATTTTTGTAAGTAAAGAAACTGCTCAAAAATGGTGGACAGAATTTAATGACCCTATTTTAGATACATTAATTAATAAAGTTATGCAGCATAATTTAGATATTAATGTTGCTGTAGCTAATTTTGAAGCATCTCGTGCCTTTTTAAAAAACACAAAATTAGACCGTTTTCCAACGGTAACGTTAAACGGTAATTATACCAGAACACGATTAGGAGAAAATGTTTTTGTACCCGGTGCAAACCCAACGTACAATAACTTTAATGGTAGTTTTGATGCATTTTGGGAAGCCGATGTTTTTGGTCGTGTGTCTAACCGTATTAAAGGCGCTTATGCTAACAGTCAATTAGCTTTAGCAGATATGCAAAGCGTATACATTAGCATGTTTGCAGAAACTGCTAGAAACTATATGGAGTTACGAGGTACACAACACATGTTAGGTATTGCTGAACGTAATTTAAAAGGTCAACAAAATACTTACGATTTAACAGTAAAATTATTAGAAGCTGGTACAAGTAGTAATTTAGATGTTTCAAGAGCATTGGCACAATTAGAAAATACCAGAGCTACAATTCATCCTTTAAAAGCACGTATTGAAGCCTTAAAAAACAGTTTAAATGTGTTAATTGGCGAAATACCAGGAGAGATAGATGATACCTTATTAACAGAACAGCCATTACCAAGCTTACCTGAATCGGTTGCATTAGATGATAATATTAACGAGTTGTTACGTCGCAGACCAGATGTTAGAAGTGCCGAAGCAACCTTGCAAATCCAGATTGCAAAATACAATATCTCGGTAGCTGATTTATATCCTAAAGTACAATTTGGTGGTTCTATTGGGTTTTCGGCAGTAGATTTTTCTAACTTTGCACAAAAAGAGTCTTTTACATGGAGTATTTTACCTAGTATATCTTGGGAAGCCTTTAATTTAGGTCGTGTAAAACAACGAATTAAAGAAAATGATGCATTAACGCTTGCAGCTTTAAATAAGTACGAAAAAACAGTTTTAAAAGCTCTAGAAGAAACCAAAACTGCATTAACAAATTATGTTAACGAGTTACAGCGACGAGAAAATTTACGCGCGTCATCAGCAGCCAGTGCTAAAGCAGCTACCATAGCTAAACAACGTTACGAGGCAGGTTTAGATAATTTTATAGATTATTTAAGTGCTGAAAATACCATGTTGGTTTCAGAAAATTCATTAGCAACAAGCGAAATTGCAGCAACTACATATTTAATTGCTATATATAAAACTTTAGGTGGTGGATGGGATATTATAACAGAAGAAGATATAGGTTTGAAAATGATGCAATTAAAGCAAAAAGAAACTACAATAAATTAAGTAATGAAATGCAAAACGGAACGACCGATATAGGGTCGTTTCGTTACCAAAAAAGTATTTAATCAACAGAACAATATGTCTAAAACACAAGTTCCTGTTTTTAAAAATAGTAATGATTTATATAAAGCTATTGGTTTTCCTCATAGAAGTCATATACCTAATTTTGATGTTCACGCAATTGATGAGTTAGAGCCTGCTTCTAGTCGATGCATGCCTCCATATAGACAAGATTTTTTTCAAATAGCTTTGTTAACCTATGTTGGTAACAGCCGATTAAACATTAATACAGATTGGTTAGACTTAGGAAATCACCCTTTGTGGTTTACAGTTCCAGGGCAAGTGGTGTCTTGGATTAGAGATGAAGATATTGCAGGGTATAACATAATGTTTAAAAAGGAGTTTTTAATAAATGGAATACCTAAGTTAACAGATGATTTTCCGTTTTTAAAAATGACTGAAAATCAAGTGTTGATGATGACAGAAGATGAAATGAATTCTTTGCTGTTTGATGTAAAACGTATGGTTTCAGTATTTGAAAACCCACACCCTTATCAAGAAAAAATGTTGGAAGGTATGTTGGTGTCGATACTCTACTATTGTAAGGCTATTTATGAACGACATAAATCTACTCAAAACAATTTATCTAGAGAGCAAATTATTACACAGAAGTTTGAAAATTTGGTAGAAAAAATGTATGTTGATACTAAAAATGTAAGCGATTATGCTAGAGCATTAAATATTACACCAAGTTATCTAACCACTATGATAAAAAAACAAACAGGCAAAAGCGCTAAAGATATTATACAAAACCGTTTATTGTTAGAAAGCAAGAGTTTACTGAAGTTTTCAGATTTAGATATTGCAGAGATTGGCTATCGTTTAAATTTTCAAGAGCCAACGCATTTTACCAGATTTTTTAAAAAATTAAGCGGTACTACACCAAACCGTTTTAGACAAGAGGGCATGTAAATTATTATTTAACCACTTACCAAAAGTTTAAAAATAGAGCTTTTAATTTTAAATGCCTTAGTAAAGAAAGTGGTTATTTTTTAAGTTAATTTATATTTAAATTTGATTATTAAAATTAGAATGTATGAATGTAAAAAGAACAGCAGTAGTTACAGATTCTGGCAATGGGTTAGGAAGAACTTTTGCCAATACTTTACTTAAAAATGAGTACAACGTTATTCTAGCTGCAACCCAAGATAGTTTTGATAACCTGTCTATAGAGACAGATGATTTGCATAAATACAAATTAGTTAGAACAGATTTTACATCTGACGAAAGTGTTTTTGAGTTAAAAAACACAATTATTAATACATTTGGTCATTTAGATTTATTGTTTAACAATGTTGAAAAAGCTAATGGTTTTGGTCAGAAAATAGAACAAATTAATATTGAAGAGGTAAAATCTCTTTATGAGATGAATGTTTTTGCTGTAATGCGTACTGTAAAAATATTAAAGTCTTTGTTTGAGAAAAGTGAAGACCCTAGAATTATTAATGTTACAAGCGCTATGGGAGACCTTAATAAAATGTCGGATGAGTCATTTTGTTATTCTAATTATTGTATGACTGCTTATGCTAGTTCCAAAGCAGCTTTAAATATGTATACACATTTACAGAGTAAAGAATTTAGTCCTTCAAGAATAAGTGTAAAAGGTTTTGACCCAATTGCTCTAAAAAATTGTACTCATAATTCAGTGGTAATATGTAATGATGTTATGGATGAATTACTAGAGCTTATTAGTTATAAAAAAAAGAGTTAAATAAAATTTATACTTTTTAAGTAAGTATAAAATATAAAAGCCTTCGTTTCTTGAAACGAAGGCTTTTATATTCTAAGTTAAATATGATAAATTTAACTTTATATGCACACAAAATAAAGCACTCAGAAATTAAGAGTTTTTACTTTTTTTATTTTTACTTAATATATTTCGAATATGTTCTCCATCCCAATGTTTATCAAAGGCAACAATTCCTCTTTTAAAATCATCTTCCAATAATTGTTCTTGTTGTTCTAGTTCTTTTCTAGCTTTAAAAATATAATTTTCATTTCTATTAGGGTCTGCTGCTAATCTTTTTAAACTAGCTTCATCATATTTAATAAAGTTCTGTACCTGACGATTTAAGGTGTATTTTCTGAAACCTAATTTATTAAGAGCATCACTTGCTAATGCTAAAGAGGTATCTAATGATTCTCTGTAAATATTATTAACATTTAAATTAAGTAATTCATAAGCATCAAATCTACTTTTAGTTCTAACCATTAACTCTATATGTGGATACTTTCTTTTTACAATTTTTGAAATTGCTTTAGAAACAGAAACTTCATTAGTAGCGCAAATTAAAATTTTAGCCTCAGCTATTCCAGCAGACTCTAATAAATCTTCTCTTGTTGCATCTCCATAATATACTTCAAACCCCATTTTTCGTAGAAAATCAACACGATTAGAATCAAAATCTAAAATAGTTGTTTCAACACCATGTGAACGTAAAAAACGTCCAACAGTACTACCAAACTGGCCAAAGCCTACTAATATGACTTTTTGAGATTTAGCTATATGATCCATAGGTCGTTTAATAAATTCTTTGGTGCCAATTCTTGGAAGAATTAAACGTTCGTTTACTACTGTTAAAATAGGTGTTAAGGACATTGAAACTGCGGTAACCACTAACATTATGTCCATTTGCTCTTGTTCTAAAATATTAAGCTGAAAGGCGAAAGACAATAAAACAAAAGCGAATTCACCAACTTGAGCTAAACTAAAAGTAAGCAGTATATTTTGGTCTATTTTTAAATTAAAAATACGACCTGTAATAAATAAAACCAATGCTTTTATAATAATAATAACGAGCAAAATACCACTAATAGTTAACGGGCTATTCGCAATAACTACAAAGTTAATAGACGCACCAACTGCCATAAAAAAGAGTCCTAGTAAAAGGTTTTTAAATGGTTCTAGTGTGCTTTCTAGCTCGTGTTTAAACTCACTAGTAGATAAAACAACACCACCTAAAAAAGCACCTAATGCAGGGCTTAAACCAACAAATTCCATTAAGTATGAAATTCCAAAAACGATTAAAAAAGCAGAAGCTATTAATAACTCTCTAACGCCAGTTTTAGCTACTTTGCGTAACATTGGTACCACTATAAAACGACCAGCTAAAATAATAATCACAACAGAAAGTATAATTGCCAATGTTTGTAAACCAATAGGTAAACTTTGAATTAAAGTTGATGCTGAATGAGAAGCTTCATTACTTGTGTGTTCCGACGAATTACTTAATAGTGGTAAAGCACCAATCATAAATATTACAATGATATCTTGAAATAATAGTATGGAAAAGGAGCTAGAGCCAAAAGTGGTATTCATTAGGCCTTTTTCTTTAATGGTCTGCAAAGCTATTGCGGTGGATGATAAAGCAACAGCCATACTAATGGCCAATGCTACTTGCCATTCATAACCTATAAATGTAAACAATATATAAGTTAAGCCAATTGTTAAAGCGACTTGTATTCCCCCCATACCGAGAATAGTTTTTCGCATATTCCAAAAATTTTTAGGTTCAATTTCTAATCCTATTAAAAATAGCATTACAACTACTCCAAACTCAGCAAAATGTAGAATATCTTCACCTTCTTCACCAATAAAGCCAAGTACATATGGACCAATAAGTACACCAGCTAGTAGATAACCTATAACAGAACTTAACCCTAATCGTTTTGCTATAGAAACGCAAATAATAGCACCAGCAAGAAATACAATAGCTTCAAACAATAAATTTCCAGACATACCTTAGGTTGTTAAAATTTCTAAATCGTTAAGAAAAGAACAATTTGATAATTGCGTTGTATTAAAATCACCTTGTAATAAATCTATTAATTGTTCGTACTGGTTGGTATAATCCAGTAAATCTTCATCAGATAAATTATGTGTATCCATTACTGCAAATGGAGATAAATAATTCATTCCACATAATTTAGCAGTTTGTTCATATGGTCTTAAAAACTCGTTAATTGTATAGGTATTATAACCCTCGGTACAATATACCTCTCGAGAACCGCCCGTGGTTATAACATTAAAAATAGTTTTGTTATGAAGTACCTTTCCTTCAGGACCATAAGCCCAATTAAACTCTAACACCAAATCTTTCCATTGTTTTAAAATAGCAGGGCTACTGTACCAATATAAAGGGTGATGCCAAATAATAATATCATGTTGGAGTAATAATTCTTGTTCACGCTGTATATTAATATGAAAATTAGGATAGTTTTCGTATAAATCATGAAAAGTTACATGCACTTTATTTTTTAAACGATTAACTAGAGTTGAATTAACTCTCGATTGTTCAAACTTTGGGTGGGCAAAAAGAATAAGTACTTTTTTCATGAGTTTATTTAGTTTTATGTTGGAAAATATGTTTTTTATGATTGTATTTTGATAAAGTTAATAATTTAAAATCATTGTTGTTTATGCTAAAAGCGCAAGAGTAATTTTTTTTAGTAATTATTAAGCTAGTTTATAAATTATAAAAATAAAAGCCACACAGAATGTTTTACATTTGGTGGCTCTTATATTTTTTTATTATGAAAATAAATTTATAACACTGTTATTTAGTGTTTTAGGTTTTTGTTAGTGGATTTTAAAGTCTCCGTTGCTTCTTATGTAGAGAATAGACTCTTTGTTGTTTTTTACAGCTATTGTATGTTTAGCTCCTTTTTTAGAACTAAAGTAGTTCCCTGCTCCAAGCACATTTATAACCTTATTATTTTCTATTTGATGCACTATTTTACCCTTTATTATTATAGCTCTAAAATTCTCGCTTAGGTTTTTAATATTACCTTTAAAACCAGCAGGTAATTTAACTAAAATAGCCTGAAGTTTATTGTTTTTATGTGTTTCCCATAAAAATGCAGTTTCAATATCACTCTTATTTGTAACCCAAGTACTATCGTTTGCATTTAACCATACGAGGTTGTGTTGGTCTACATTTATTGGTCGTTCACCATTATCAAAAGCTTCATCTGTAGGTTTTACTAAATATGGACCTTCTTGAATTTCAATATATGCTAAATTGTCTTCAGCATTGGCAGCAGTAATATGCGTTTCGCCTGCAGGCTGCATCCAAAAAGATCCTGTAGGTAACCATTGTTTTTTTGCGTTTTCATCATCGTTATGCAATAACCCTTTAATAACTACACCTCGATAAGTGACATTATGAATGTGTGGTGGAGATGAAAAACCTTTTTTAAATTTTACTAAAAAACCTGAAGGTTCGTTTTTGGTACGATCACCCCAAAGTTTTCCCGCAGCTGGACTTTTGTCTCCACGTAACGGATTAAGCCAGCTCCATTCTATTTGTTCAGTGGTTACTACTTCGTTTTTAGTCTTTGTGTGATCTATAGTTGAAGTCTGAGCATTGATTTTAACTGTAAACATTAAAAAAAATGAAGCTAACAGGACAGTTTTAATCATTTTAATATTTTTAGATTTCTGTAAAAACTTCAGATTGTGACAATCTTGATTTAGGAGTTTTATCAGTAGAATTAAAGTCGGATTTTGCCCTGTATCCAATAGAAACAGCAACTAATGAGGTATAACCTTTTTCTCTTAAACCAAATTCTTCATCTAATGCTTTTACATCTATACCTTCCATTGGTGTGGCATCTATACCTAAACTTGCAACACCTAGCAAAAAACTTCCTACGTTAAGGTATACTTGCTTTTCCATCCAATGTTGAAGATCTTTTAAGTCATATTTATGAATATCTGCAAAGGTTTTAACGGTGCCTATAAATCCATTTTTAACATCTTCATTAGGAAATCGTCCATTTTTATCATCTACCTCCGCTATATATTTATAATAATCTTCATCAGCATTAGTCTTTACACAAAATAAAATAACAGCTGAAGCATTAGTTACTTTAGGTTCATTAAAGTGGAAAAAACCTTGAGTGCCTTTTGCAATACGTGCTTTACCCTCTCTAGTTTCAGCGATAATAAAGTGCCAAGGTTGAAGATTAACACTTGAAGGACTCATTTGTAGTAAATGTTTTACTTGCTCCATATTTTCTTTAGAAACTGATTTAGATGGATCAAATTCTTTTGTGGTATATCTCCAATTTAATATGTCTTTTAAATTCATTTTAATTGTTTTTTATTTGTTTAATTCAAACTATCAAAAGTATAGTGTCAAAAGTATTGATAGTTTAAGGTTTTTGCAATAACGGTCAAAAATGATAGTATGTTTTTTATGTTAAAAAACACTGTTAGCTACTATTTTTAATAGCTTTATAGGTAATGTTAAATTTACTATAAAAAGTAAAGTACGAATAAACTCTGTTTGAAGAAGTCGTAAGAATTTTGTTGGCTACTATAGTTAAGTAGAGAGAAGTTGTTGTTAAAAAGGGAAGAGTATTAGGGTAATTTTACTGGTATTTTATAAAGTTACTATTCTACAGGCTTCAAACTCAATGTCCTTAAAACTATCTTGGGTCCATTCACTCAAACTTTTAAGAATTGGCAGTAAAGCTTCACCTTTTTCAGATAGTGAATATTCAACTCGTGGTGGTATTTCAGCATATTTTTTTCTAATTATGATACCATCTTCCTCAAGCTCTCTTAATTGTTCTGTTAACACTTTTTTTGATATAGTAGGAGTAAATATTAAGAGTTTTCCAAAGCGTAAACTTCCGTTTGCTAATAAGTAAATTAAAATAGGCTTCCACTTATTTCCAATTACGTTCATCGCGTGAACTAACGAACACACATTTGGATTATCAATTACTTTTCTTCCCATTAGTTACCATTTTGTAACCTCTATTTAATGTGATTATATTATTTTGGTTTCAAAAATAAACTATTATTAGTTTCTTTGCAATACTAATTTAAAGTTTTATAAAAATGAAAAACATTTTAATCATTAATGGTCATCAATATTATCCATTTGCAGAAGGAAAATTAAATCAATCTTTTATTGAAAAACTATCAGCTCAATTAAAAGAAGCTAACTTAAATATAAAGATTACCGTAACTCAAAATGACTATAATGTAGATGAGGAAGTAGAAAAATTTCTTTGGGCAGATGTTGTATTTTTACAAACGCCTTTAAACTGGATGGGAATTACTTGGTCGTTTAAAAAATATATGGATGATGTATTCACTGCAGGTATGATGGGGAAACTATCGCAAGGTGATGGTCGTACTTCTGAAGCACCAAAAAAGAATTATGGTTTAGGTGGTTTGTTAAAAGGCAAATATATGATGTCAGTAACTGCAAATGCGCCTAAAGAGGCTTTTAACAATCCTGATGAGCCTTTTTTTGCTGGTAAAAGTGAAGACGACTTGTTATTACCAATGCATCTCAACTTTAAATGGTTTGGTTTAGAACCTTTAAAAACATTTTTTGCTTACGACGTGATGAAAAATCCGGAGATTGAAAGCGACTTTGTAAGATTTGAAAAACATATTAATGAAGAATTACTTCAAAAAATATAATCCATTGAAAGTTTTCACGTTTAATAGAATACAACTAATACACATAAAATGAACAGACCAACACCAAAGCATACAGCACCAAATTTAACTTTTCCAGTATTAGATGGTAACGAATGGCAGATTAACAATCAACAACCAGAAAAATTTACTTTAGTGGTTTTTTACAGAGGTTTGCATTGCCCGTTGTGTAAAAAATATTTACAACAATTAGAAGAGTTATTACCAGAATTTAAAGAAAGAGGTGTTAATGTTGTTGCTGTAAGTATGGACTCTGAGTCTAGAGCACGCTTATCACGTCAAAAATGGGAGCTATCAGAATTACAATTAGGGTATAACTTAGATTTAGAAACTGCTAAAAACTGGGGGTTATATTTAAGCAAAGGTATAAAAGATGGTGAACCAAACACATTTAGTGAACCAGGACTTTTTTTAATAGACAATAACAATCAAATCTATTATTCTGCTATGAATAGTAATCCTTGGGGGAGACCTTATTTACCTTCATTTGTAAAAGCTGTAGATTATATTGTGTCTTCAGATTATCCTGCAAGAGGCGAAATGTTATAAATTTGTAATATGAAATACACCGAAAAAACCTATTATTTCGATTATAATAGTTCAGTTATTGAAGATGTTATAAAAGACGTTAAGCATTTTACCTCTCAACAAGATATTATAGAGCAATTATATCTAAAGGTTAGAGATGGTTGGCGTTATTTACCTTTTAATATTGGTTTAACTAAAGAGCACTTTAAAGCTAGTAATATTGCAAAAAAGCCAGATGGACATTGTATTGATAAAGCCATTTTATACATTGCTTGTTTACGTGCCTTCAATATTCCAGCAAGATTACATTTAGCCAAAGTATCCAACCATATTGCTACAGAGCGCTTAGAAAAAGTGATTGGAACTAATGAATTAGCTCCTCATGGTTTGGTAGATGTATTTTATAATGATAAATGGGTTAAATGTTCGCCTGCGTTTAATAAAGAACTGTGTGCCATTTACAATGTTGATGTTTTAGATTTTAATGGTGTCGAAGATGCAGTGTTGCAAGAATACAATAAAGACGACCATAAATTTATGACCTATATAGAAGATTATGGTCATTTTGATGATGTACCTTTGGAATTTATAAAGGAAACATTTAAATCAAATTATCCTAGTCTCTATGAAAAATTTAGAGATCAGGATCATATCAAAATATAAGAATGATTTGCAATCAGAACTAAGTCAAATACAAGCATTTTTTAACACCGAATACCCTCTGAATCAAGAAGGTTTAAAAGAATTATTCGGTTTATTTAAAGTTGAAAAAGTAGCTAAAGGCGAAATGCTTCTTGCTGCAAATACCACTGAAAATTATTTAAGGTTTCTTAATTCTGGTGTGGTGCGAGAGTATTATGCTACACCAGACAAGGAGACCAACATTAATTTTTATGCCGAACCACAATTTATCACAGACTTAAGTTCGTTTATTAATAATATCTCTACTAACAAAAATCAAGAATGCATAACAGAAGTAGAACTATTATCTGTTGAAAAAAGTGCCTTTAGAAAGCTGTTGGATAATTACGAATGCGGAAAATCATTTATAGAAATTTCGTTTCAACGATTATTGAAACAAAAAGAACTTTTTGAATATAATCGTATTACTAAAACACCAGATGAACTATACAAAGAGCTAATTATTTATAGGCCTAACTGGCTAGACAATATTCCACAATACCACATTGCATCCTACCTAAATGTTACACCAGAAACTTTAAGTCGTATTCGAAAACGCATTTCTTGATTTGAATCAATGCTTAAGTGTAATACGTTTGTAACCTTTGCAAAAACATTTAAGCATTATGAAAATTCATCACTTTAGAAATGCCACAATGGTTATTGAAGCTAATAGTCATTTTATTTTAATAGATCCTATGTTAGGCTCAAAAGGATCTTTGCCTCCATTTACATTTTTTAGGTTTAAACCTGTTAAAAATCCTATTGTAGAATTACCAGAAATTAGTAAAACCTTTTTAGATAAAATTACGCATTGTGTTATAACGCACAACCATCCAGATCATATTGACAAACCTGCAGAAGATTTCTTAAAAGAGAAGAATATCCCTGTGTTTTGTAGTGTAAAAGATGAAAAAACATTTTCAAAGAAAGGTTTAAACATTGTAAAAACTATTGAATATTGGACTAAATCTGAATTTTTAGATGGTAGTATAGAAGGAATTCCGGCAAAACATGGTTATGGTTTTGTAGCCAAACCAGCAGGTAATGTTATGGGATTTTTTATACAATTACCTAATCAACCATCAATTTATTTAAGTAGCGATACTATTTATACAGATACAGTAGATAAAGTTTTTAGAAACTATAAACCAGATATTAGCGTAGTTGCAGCAGGATCGGCTCAGTTTGATATTTTTAAACCTTTATTAATGACTATGGATGATATTTTAAAATTTGCTAAAAATGCACCAGGTAAAGTCATCGCCAATCATATGGAGGCAGTAAATCATTGCCCTACAAGGCGTGAAGAATTGAGAGCAGAAGTTTTAAATTTAGATTTGTCTAAAAAAGTATATGTACCTGATGATGGAGAAACTATAAGTTTTTAAGGTTAGTTATATTAATTAGTAAATATTTTAAATATGATTTTTTTATAAAACGTTTATTAAAAGAAATATCTTATGTGTAAAAAAAATCATGAATTATCTAAAAAAGAAAAACGTAGCTAAAGAAGTAGCTACGTTTTTTTAGTTCGTGTCAGTGTTATACTTTATTTCACAATAGTAAGTTCATCTACAATACGTTTAGCACCAGCATACTTATCAATTAACCAAAGTACATATCTAATGTCTACATTAATAGTTCGTTGTAGGTTTTTGTCAAAAATAACATCACCAGCCATCGCTTCAATATTACCATCAAATGCTAGCCCGATTAATTCACCTTTTCCGTTTAATACTGGAGAACCAGAGTTTCCACCGGTAATATCATTATCAGATAAGAAGTTTACAGGTAATTCACCTTTACTGTTAGCATATCTTCCGTAATCTTTTTTCTCATAGATATCTAACATATCTTTAGATAAATCAAACTCGCTATCGTTTGGCTTATATTTTTTAACCATTCCTTTTAACGTTGTGTAGTTGTTAATGCTAGCGTCGTTTCTAGAATCTTTAGGTAAAGCTCTTACTTTTCCGTAAGTTAAACGTAAAGTAGAGTTAGCATCTGGATATTTAATGTTGCTTAGACCAGACTTACGTAAACCATCTACTAATAGTCTAAATGATTTTTGATAATCGTTTAATGGTTGTACTAAGTTTTCAGGTTGCTCTCTATACTTATCTAGTAATTGAGAAGATAAGATATATAAAGGATCGTTAGCTAACAATTCTTTATTAGGATATTTTAAGAAAGCTGTAGCACGCTCTTTAGATGTAAAAATACTTAATTCAAAAATAGAATTTACGTAGTCGTTAAAATTATCATCCTTAGCAATTTTAGCTACAATCTCTGGTAATTCGTAATTTGCTTTAGCTGAATATAACTTTAGTTGCTCAGTTAAAATTTCTTTTTCTAAAGGTAAATGATAATTTGTGTAGTTACTTTCTATAAAAGCATTCAATCGAGGCATTAAATTCTTACGAGCAGCTTCATTAGCATTAATATAAGACTCAAATCCTTTACCTATTTGATATGGTAAAACTGCAAATTTACTAGAACGTAATAATAACATTAAGTAGTTATCATGCTTTGCTTTGTTGTTGGTTAAGCTGTAGTAATTGTTTATGTTGGTAACAACATCTCCGTAAGTAGCTTTGTTAGACTTTTTGTTAGCCCATTTGTCAAATTTCTTTTCTACGTTACGTTTAGCCTCGGCAGTTTTATGAGCTGTTAAAGCATCAATCATACCTTGTCTGTTTTTCCAATAGTTGGCAATTCTAGCATATTGAGATGCATACATTAAATTGATAGATGCATCTTTATCCATGTATTTTTTCATTACATCCATGCTAAGTTTAGATCCTTCTACCCAAGCAGGATATGCGTAATTTACGTTTTGTTCGATTCCTTCTGCAGGCATCCAACGGTTTGTTCTACCAGGGTATCCTAAAATCATAGCAAAATCATTTTCTTTTACCCCTTTAATGTTAACAGGTAAGTGATACTTTGCTTTCAATGGCACGTTGTTTTCAGAATACTCTGCAGGGTTTCCTTCTGCATCTGCATATACTCTAAATAAAGAAAAGTCTCCTGTGTGACGTGGCCATTCCCAGTTATCAGTGTCTCCACCGTATTTACCAACTTTATCAGAAGGTGTACCTACTAATCGTACATCTTTATAATCTTCGTATACAAAATAGTAATATTCATTACCTTGGAAAAAAGAACGTACAGAAACAGTGTATTTACCACCTTCGTTGTTTTCTTGTTCTATTTTTGCAATTTCTTTGTTAATAGCAGCTTCACGTTCTTTTTCTGTCATAGAATCGTTTACTTTAGATAAAATACGTTTAGAAACGTCATCCATTCTCACAAAGAATCTTACAAAAAGACTTTCTGGTTTAAGCTCGTCTTTTAATGTTTTAGCCCAGTACCCATTTTTAAGGTGATTTTGCTCTTCAGAAGATAATTCTGCAATGGCGTCATAACCACAGTGGTGATTTGTAAGTACTAATCCATTATCAGAAATAATACTAGCTGTACAACCACCGTTAAATTGAACGATAGCGTCTTTGAGACTTTGATTATTGATACTGTAAATTTCTTCAGCGGTTAGTTGAAGTCCCATTTTTTGCATATCACGTTCGTTCAAACGCTTAATATGCATTAAAAACCACATTCCTTCATTAGCGAACAATGAAGCAGGTAGTAAGATTAAAAAAGCAATTAAAAAAAGACTTGTTTTTTTCATAATATAATTTGAATAATAAAAATTAGGTTGATTTTGTTTTTTAGTTTAGAATATCTTCTTTTAAAAAACATTAAGTTCTTTAATCAATTAAAGAATCAGCTCGTAAAAATACTCAATAATTTATTTTGTATAAGGAAGTAAACGTTAAAAAAATATAAGGATACGCATGTTAATTTTAGCATAATAGATAGCGTAGAAATGAGCTTTATAATAAAAAAATCCCTTACAAAACCAGACTTGTAAGGGATTGTTGTGGAGACGCCGAGAATCGAACTCGGGTCCAAACAAGTAGCTCAAAGGCTTTCTACATACTTAGTTTTTGTTTAATTTTCGATTAAGACCTGACCAAAAACCGCCCAATCTTAACTTATCTTCTTTAGTTTCGAAAACCTATCGAAGCCCTAAGTTTTCTATGTTTACTTTTACGATGCCCAAAAGTGAAACGCCGTAAACCAAGGCTTTTCGTGGACATTTAGCTTGCGCACCTTGTGCGCCGAGGCTCTATCTTACTATTAATTCAGATTAAGCAGCTAAAGCGTAGTTATCTTCGCCGTTTAAATGTTTGAAATAAGTTTAACGAGTTGTCATTTCACTCCTCGGTATGCTTACATTTTTACTAATCTTGCTGTCAAAACCAGTCGTCCCCAATATGTCAAAGATGCTATATGTACCCGTGCAAAAAATATACCAGATAATCTTTGTGATTCTATGCAATTTCGTTTAACAGCAATATAAAACAATACTGTTGAAACAAGAGGATGCAAATATAAAAAAATACTACTTGTACAATCATTTTAAAACAAGTATTTTCGCTGCAATTGTTATAAACTATAACATTATATGTAAAATTGTTTAATTTTAATACTAAGGTCAATTATGAAATTCGGAATTATTAAAGAACGTAAAAATCCACCAGATAGAAGAGTTGTGTTTTCTCCAGAAAAATTGCAAGAGTTTAAAGAACAGTTTCCTCAAGCAGAAATAGTCGTGGAAAGTTCCGATATCCGAGTTTTTTCTGATGAGGCTTACACAAAAGCAGGTTTTGAAGTAACAAATGATGTTTCTGATTGTGATGTGTTATTAGGAGTAAAAGAAGTTCCTGAAGACAATTTAATTCCAAATAAAAAATATTTTTTCTTTAGTCATACGATTAAAAAGCAACCATATAATCGTAAGTTGTTAAAAGCAATGCTTGATAGAAATATAGAAATGTTTGATCATGAAACCATTATTGAAGAAAATGGAGCTCGTTTAATTGGTTTTGGTCATTATGCAGGTTTGGTAGGTGCTTATAATGGTTTTAGAGCCTTAGGCATACGTGAAGGATTGTTCAACTTACCCAAAGTAGAAACGTTACCCGATTTAGATGCTGTAAAAGTTGAATTAGATAAAATAACTTTACCAAACATCAAAATTTTACTAACAGGAACAGGAAAAGTAGCTAAAGGAGCACAAGAAATTTTAGATCATTTGCAAATTAAGCAAGTAAGTGATGCTTTATATTTAACAAGTGAGTTTACTGAACCAGTATATTGTATAGCCGATGTTATGGAGTATGCCAAACGAAAAGATGGTAAAGTAGGAGATAAGTTTGAGTTTTATAAAGATCCAACAGGATACGAAAGTAATTTTATGGCGTATGCGAAACAAACTGATTTCTTTATAGCAGGGCATTTTTATGGAGACGGAGCTCCGTATTTATTTACACGTGAAGATGTAAAACATCCTGAGTTTAGAATAAAGTATGTAGCAGATATTTCATGTGATATTGATGGACCAGTAGCAACAACACTTCGTGCGTCAACAATTGCAGACCCTATTTACGGCTATAACCCAGAAACGGAATCAGAAATTGATTTTAAAGATGAAAAAGCCATTACAGTAATGGCGGTTGATAATTTACCTTGTGAGTTACCAAAAGATGCAAGTGAAGGTTTTGGAGAAATGTTTTTGGAGCATGTAATTCCAGCATTTTATAATGATGATAAAGACGGAATTTTAGCTCGATCAAAAATGACAACAAATACTGGTAAATTAACCGAACGTTATGCATATTTGCAGGATTACGTAGACGGAAAAGAATAACACTTAATAAATCCCGCTGAAGCGGGATTTTTATTTAATATGATACCAGACAAACAGTTCTTAATTGATACAGCAAACATGAGAATGCCTTTTGGTAAATACAAAGGAACGTATTTAATTGACATTCCTGAGTATTATATTGTTTGGTATAAGAATAAAGGATTTCCACAAGGGAAACTAGGTACAATGCTAGAGCTAGTTTACGAATTGAAGTTAAACGGACTAGAAGACATTTTACGAAAGATTAGAAGATAATTTGCAAGTTAAAAATTTTTCTAAAAGTAAAACAGTGACAATTCCTAAGGTATAAGCTACTAAATCACCAATACTAAAAGTAGCACCAAATACGATTACTGCTAATCGGTTGTTTTCTAAACCAAGAAATTCTAGAAGAGGAGTTAACTGTAAAAATTCTACGATATAAGCAAAAATTAACACAGAAACGGCCACGGTTTTATTAGAGAGGTTAAAGAACGCTTTCACCAAATAAAAAAGTAAGATAACGACTAAAAAGTCACCAAAAGTATGTCTTATAAATCCTGAAGTTTGAGCTATTATAATTTCTAACAAAAGAAGAAATATAAAGGCAAGGAAGTATTTTATATTGAATTTCATAATCATATATTAAGCAAACTATTACATAATATAATAGTTTGCTTATTTATTGTTGTTAATTAACCGTTTTGCCAATCTATTTTTCTTGAAGCATACATCACTGAAGCAAGAATTATAAACAATCCTACACTACCTACCAAAAGAGCATAATTTTCTAGTTGAATAATTACAAAAATAAAGGCATATAATGTGGTAAGAGAAGCTCCAACAAATAAAGGAAATTTATTACTTTTTAAAATGGATTTAGAATACAAAGAAATTAGCAATACAACAGCTATCGAAGCTATTAAGTAAGCTTTTAAAAAGCTACTATGTTCAGAAATAGAAATGAGCAACGTATAAAACATAGTTAAGGCAACGCCAATCATTAAATATTGAAAGGGATGAATGGATATTTTACTCATTGTTTGAATTAGAAAGAAAATTAAGAATGTAAGTCCAATAACCATAAAGCCATATTTAGCAGATCGTTCACTTTTTTGGTATTCGTCTACAGGAATCATAAAGTTTACACCAAAAGCATATTCTTTTAAGTTAGGAATTCCGTTAAAAGATTGTTGAGAGAAAGGTCTATTTATATCCAGTATTTTCCATTTAGCATTAAAGCCATTTTCAGAGATTTTGTCGGAGTTAAAAGGAAGGTATTCTCCAATAAAATTAGCGGTTTTCCAGTCAGAATTTATATGAACAGTTGTTTCTTTTCCGATAGGAATAAAACGAATTTGTTTGCTACCATTGATGCTTAGTGATAGATTAAAGTTCGTGTCTGATTTTTTAGGAAGGTCTTCTTCATTTAAAAATTTACTTTCTAATTTATGAAGGTTTAAATAGTTGTAGTATGCTTTTTCATTACTATTATTATCCTCATATTTAGAAGTAAAAGCGTAGTTGTTTTTATTCAGCTTTATTTCAACTAAATTGTTTACTCCCTTTAAATTAGAAGTTTTAATAATTAAGCGAGCTTTGTTCCAAAGTATGTCTTTTTCATTAATATCTTTTTCACTAAAATCATGTGTTGTAAAACTGCCATCAATATCTATTTTACTATTATATACAGCTGTTTTATAAATACCACGCTTTTTCTCTTCAGGGTTTATAGAAGATTTCACATTTAGTTTCTTCGGAAAAAAGTAGGCATACTTGATTTTTTCTTCGATCTCGGTTTGAGTTTCTTTTGTCTTTTGATTTAGAACAAATTTCTCTTTATAAGTTTTGTAGGGAATTTTTAAAATAGGTCCATATAGCAAGACCTCTTTACCCCATTTTTGATTGATTTCTTGTACAACTTCTTGCTGTCGATTCATTCGCTCAACAATTAAACTTTTAATAAAAGATAAAGGAATTAAAAGGATGAGAATTAAAAACCCAATCATTAGCATCCTAGCTGTAATTGATGTTTTTACCCACTTTCCGAATCTTCCGTTTTGTTTGTTTGATATTTCCATAGTTTGTTTTTTTAAAAGAACTTTGAATTTCAAAGTTTAATGATAAAAAAATAGTTTTTATTTATTTTTAATTAGCTTTTCTAAAGCGTCAATATGTTTTTTAAATTCTTGCTTACCAAGCTCTGTAGCATAGTATCTTGTATTGGGTTTTTTACCAATAAATTGTTTTTCTATCCTAATAAATTCAACTTTTTCTAATGCTTTGGTATGGCTTGCCAAATTACCATCTGTAGCACCCAATAATTCTTTTAATGTAGTAAATTCAGCATATTCATTAACCATAAGAACAGACATAATTCCGAGTCTGATTCTATGATCAAAAGCTTTATTTATATTTAGAATAATGTTTTTCAAAAAAGATAAATTTTAAAGTACGAAAATAGTGCTTATTTTCTATCGTGTTTAAAATACATGACAGTACCGTAAACAATATGCATAACTCCAAACCCTAGAACCCAAAACCAAAAACCATAACCGGGAAGCATAGCAGCAATAAGTCCTAAAACAACTTCAGTATACCCTAAATACTTAATATCACCTACAGTATATTTTGAAGCATTAATCAATGCTAAGCCATAAAAAAGTAACATCAAAGCCCCAGTTTGTCCATATTTCTGATGTCCTAAAATAATAATGATATAGATAGCTCCAGAAACCAGAGGAATAAGGAAATTCAATAATAACCTTCTTGTGGTAGCATCCCAAATTCTTTCACCGTTTTTTTTAGCTTTTCTCGTAGTTAAAAAAATGGCGGTAGTAATGCTCAAAAAGCCAACTAACAATAAATCAAGGATGACCATTTGGAAAGTTTTTCCATCTAGTATCAAATAACCACTAGAATTAATATTGACTAACCAATAGGCATAAGCTGCACCGATTAGAGCATAAATTCCTGCTAAAATACCAGACAAGCCGCTTAATGATATAAATCTTGATGATTTATTCATTAAGTTTTTAATTTCTGATATGTCTTTTAAATAATCTTCTGAACTCATTTTTAAAGAACTTTGAAAAACAAAGTAAACTTAATTTTATGAAACATACAAATAAAAATTTGATGTATTTTTGAAAGAATGAAACCAGCCGAAGAATACATACTTAAACAGCCAGAACCATTCAAGTCTATTTTACTGCATTTACAAGTACTGATAGAAGGGAATTTTCAAAATTTAGAATTAAAATACAAATGGAAAATTCCAGTATATTATATTAATGGTAAGCAATTATGTTATATAAATGCATCCCATAAAAAAGGATTTGTTGACGTTGGATTTTGGGCAAAAGGTATTTTACAGGACTTTGATACTTTTTTAGTTTCAGAAGGAAGAGCAGTTGTAAAATCACTTCGTTATTCATCAATAGAAGAAATTAATGAAGAAATACTACTACAAGTTATAGGAGAAGTAGCAAAACACAATCATAAAGGTTTTTGGAGGAAAGATTAACTAATTGAATTTATAACGTCACTAATCTTGTTAAAGAATATCTATAAAAAAGAGCTTTTTTTAAAAGCTCTTTTTTTTATCTAATTGTGTTTGATTATAGGACATTATACGTTAGGCTTACAGAGTAAGTAGAAGATTCACCAATATTTCTACCATCTATTACTTTACCGTAACCAGCTCCAATTCCTAGTTTAGGAAGAATATTTTTATAAACAGTTATACCCACACTCTTATAATCTACATCAGTTTCAGGGAAATTACCTTTAAATGAAGGGCTTCCGATATCTACTCCTTCTTCTGAGTTATAATAATCTGCCCAAGCTTCTACATAAATAAAACTACTAGCATAACCAATTTTACCAGTAGTGGTAAAGGCATTAGGAACACCAAAGTCACCACCAGGAGTTAAATTATTATCAGCATTTCCTCTTAAGTTGTAACCTGCAAAAATGGTAGAGAAAAAGCCAACGTTTGTGTTTAAGTGTAAACCAGCTTTTAAATCAAATCCGAAGCCTCCGTTACCAATAGATAATATTCCGTTTGGCTCATACCCTGTAGGAATAACGGTAGTAATACCTGTTATAATATTTAAATCTCCACTTTTAAACTGAAACTTATGCGCATTAAACTTTAAAGCTATTGAAATGTCTTGAACTTCAGAGATAGAGGTTAACCCGTTTACAGGGTCTGGTTGATTACTAGTATTTGTAGCATCAATAAAAGGAATGCTTACAATAGCTGAAAGTCGATCAGTGATACCATATTTTGCATAAAGAGAATAAATATTCTGATTAATCTTTTCATGAACAGGAGTAGCGTTTTGTTTAGTTTTACCTAGATAAAATTTTTCATACTCGCTTTTGGTAAAAGAAGTAGTAATAGATAAACTATTTTTCTTTGGAGTAAAGCCATCATATAGACCTTGACCGTAAGAGGTTATTGAAATTCCTAATAAAATAGAAAAGAATAGGAGGGTGTAAAATTTTTTCATGTAATATTAATTTGTTTTCACCCTTTGTCGATTTTCTTTTAAATCATTACAGAGAAATTTACTTTAATAAATCAAAAGAAGAAAATATTGTTATTCAATTAAAAATTCAAGCATTACCTCTTTATCTACGATTAAAAATAGCTGTTTGCTATTATCAAGTGGAGTTGTTGTAACTGTAGTAATATTATTTTTAGTAGATATTTTATCTGGTTTTACAGCATATCTATATCCACTATAGCCTAAGAAAATTGATTGATTAGGGTGTATGTTTTTAATTTCTAGTTCAATAGTAGCTTTTTTATCTAATATCCCTTTTAAAGGTGAAATTAGCTCTAAGTCAGATTTTAAAAAAGAAGCATCGTAAATAGGCTGATTGTAAAAGTCTTTTTTATTCATTCTACCAATTCTTAATTGCCAGAGTGTTTTTTCAGGAAAATGTGTTCTAAAATACTTTTCTTTAGGAATGTTATAATAATAAGAATTAAATAAAGGTTGCCATCTGTTATTATTTACAACTCCAGCTGCCCAGGTGGCATCAATATAAATCCATTTGCCATTCAGTTTAACAGCGTTCCAAGCATGATTGGAATTGATTTTAGGATTAGCTATATCATTTGATGAATTTCTGATGTACCCTTTTATAACTTCGTTTTCAATTTGAAGTATAGAGCATATTTTAGCAAAAGTTTGTGCATAACCTTCACAAACTGCTTTACGAGTTAATAGAGTTTGGTTAACAATATCGTCTTTTATAGCCTGTAGCTTTGCTAATTTCTCTTGCTCATTCCTGTATCTAAAAGAAATTCGTTTGTTTTTTGGACGATAATATGCATCCAAATCATATCGTATATTATGGCTAAGCCAATAAAAAGCAGCTTGTACTTGTTGTTCGTTAGTTTTAAAATCGCTTGCTATCTGTTGAGCCAGACGTTCTACTTCATTAATTTTAGAATACCCATTTACTTTCTCTTCAATTAAAGAAAAGTCTTGTGCACTTACGATAGTAGTAGCTAGAAAGAATAAAAAAAGAAGTTGTTTCATATATAAACTAAAAACAATTGTATGAAACAAAAACTGTGCCTATAAATTATTAATAGTTTTTCTAATGCTAACCAAGTTGGTTAACAAACTTTCTAAATAATCAAGGTGTAACATGTTAGCTCCATCACTTTTTGCATTTGCAGGATCAAAATGTGTTTCTATAAATAAACCATCTACATTATTTACTACACCAGCACGAGCAATGGTTTCAATCATATCAGGACGCCCACCAGTAACACCACTTGATTGGTTTGGTTGTTGCAAGGAGTGGGTAACATCTAACACAGTAGGAGCGTATTGACGCATCGTAGGAATTCCGCGGAAATCAACAATCATATCTTGGTACCCAAACATCGTACCTCTATCAGTTATCCACGCTTTTTTATTTCCTGCATCATGAACTTTTTTTACAGCATGTTGCATAGCTTCAGGACTCATAAATTGTCCTTTTTTCAAATTCACAACTTTACCAGTTTTAGCAGCAGCAACTACTAAATCGGTTTGACGAACTAAGAAAGCAGGAATTTGTAATACATCTACATATTGAGCAGCTTTTTCAGCATCAGAAACTTCATGAATGTCGGTTACGGTAGGAACATTAAAAGTTTCAGAAACTTTACGTAAAATTTTTAATGCTTTTTCATCACCAATTCCTGTAAAACTATCTATTCTACTACGATTCGCTTTTTTAAAACTTCCTTTAAATACATAAGGAATTTCTAATTTATCAGTAATGGTAATTGCCTTTTCAGCAATACGCATTGCCATATCTTCTCCTTCGATGGCACAAGGACCAGCAAGTAAGAAAAAGTTGTTTGAATCAGTATGTTTTATGTTTGGAATATCAGTTAAAGCCATCCTTAAAAATTTTCAACAAAATTAAGAAATTAAATTGGCTATATTTAGGCTTTTAAATAAATAAAGAATGAAAAAAGTTTTATATCCATTAGCACTTGTAAGTGTATCAATTTTACTGTCGTGTAAGCAAACTAAAAATACTAGTAGCGAGGTTGCTATGAATACTGTTGAGGTAACTCAGAAAAAAGAAAATAAAGAAGAGTTAATTGATTCTGTTTTAGTAAGAAAACACTTATATACACTTGCTTCAGATGAAATGGAAGGTAGAAAACCAGGTACTGAGGGAATGGAAAAAGCAACTCAGTATATAGAAAATGAATACAAAAGAATTGGTTTAAAAACTTTTGATACATTAACTACGTATCGCCAAAATTTTGAGTATAAAGGAATCAAGATGAGTAATATTATAGGCTTGTTAGAAGGGAAGTCTAAAAAAGATGAGTTTGTTATTGTATCTGCACATCACGATCATTTAGGGGTAAAGAAAGACGGGGAAGGAGATCGAATTTTTAATGGTGCGAATGATGATGCTTCTGGTGTTACTGGTGTATTATCATTGGCTGAATATTATGCTAAAAAAGGAAACAATGAGCGTAGTATTTTGTTTGTATGTTTTACTGCTGAAGAAATGGGGTTGGTAGGCTCTGAGTACTTTGGAAAAGGAATTGATGCGAATAAGTTTGTAGCGGGAATTAATTTAGAGTTAATAGGGAAACAACCTAAAACAGGACCAAAAACAGCATGGTTAACTGGTTTTGATAAATCGGATTTTGGTAAAATAATTCAAAAGAACTTGGAAGGGTCAGGATATAAGTTATTTCCAGATCCATACCCTAAATTTCAATTATTCTTACGATCAGACAATGCTTCTCTAGCACGTTTAGGGGTGCCGTCTCATACATTTTCAACCACTCCGATTGATATCGATGCGGATTATCATAAAGTAACAGATGAAGCTGAAACCTTAAATATGACTGTATTAACAGAAACTGTTAAAGCAGTTGCTAGAGGAACTCAAAGTATTATTGAAGGAAAAGACACGCCTACTAGAGTAAAGATGGAGTAAACATATTGAAAACTTAAAGTAAAGAAGGAGCCATGAGCTCCTTTTTTATTGGGGTTAGGTGTTTTGTTTTTAATAAAATGTTAACTTTGTATAGGTTAAATTGTTTAAAGTGTTAAAATTGTATTAAAATTTTACTATATTCGAAAAGTTTTAATTTAAACCCCTTCGAAAATGAAAAAAACACTTTTAAGCCTAACGGTTGTTTTAACTATGATCTCATGTTCTAATAATGATGAAGCATTAGATATAAAACAAGATCAAGATTTACTTACCAAAAAAGAAATTAATTCAAAAATTAAGGAATCTTTACAAAAAACTGGAGATTTCAAATGGATGTCACAAGATGCTCATACTATATGGAGTGCAGTAAATCATGGAGAAAATATCTTAACAATTGGTTATGGTACTTCAAAAAACAATTATGCTAGGAGTGAAGAAAGTACTAATATAAAAGATGAGTTAATAGCATTAGTAAAAAGCTTTGAATCAACTTCTGCTAAGGGAGAAACGGAATTGTATGTAAATGAAAATATTAATGTATTAGATATTAAAGTTACTAACAAGGAAACAATAAATGTCTTATTAAAAGATAGTAGAGTTCGTTATATAGAACCGGGAGGTTATAGTTTTTTAGAGTCTACTGCACAAGCTAAGTCAAGTTCATCAGGTTCTTCAGGATGTGGCTATGGTACGGCTACTTTAAGCACCAATGATTATAGAACAGTAGCACCAGGAGCTAAATTACCATGGTCTTTTGATGCACACAATATTTCACAAGCTTGGAATTACAGTACTGGGTCAGGAATTACTGTAGCAGTAGTTGATTCAGGTCTATCACCAGAACAAAAATGGATGAATCAATATTTTAACGATGGATATTCATCAGGAAGAACAGTTCAGAAATATGGAACATTTGTGGATTCTTGGTGGGCTTGGTCTAATAATTATGATGGAGTAAACGATAAGTGTGGTCATGGAACCAAAATGGCTGCAGTAGCGACTGCTCCAAGAAATAATGACAACTTACCTGTAGGGGTTGCTTACAATGCAAACTTAGTAACGTATAGGGCTGTTGAAAATGTAGTAATTGATGATTATCATGAAAAAAGAGGTATTGTAGAGGCGTTAACAGCCTTGGCAAATAGAAGTGATGTAAAAGTTATTTCTATGTCATTAGGTTCTCCTTTTAGTATTGGTAATGTATCGGATGCAGTAAAGTATGCACATAGCAAAGGAAAGATGATTTTAGCAGCAGGAGGAACATCTACTTCGTTTACTACTTGGTATGGAGTAATTTTTCCAGCAAGTATGTCTGAAACTGTTGCGGTAACAGGAGTTAAAGAAGGACAATATAGTAAGTGTAATGTATGCCATACCGGATCGCAAATTGATTTTACGGTACAAATGCAACGAACTAACGGAACGGATAATAAAATTCCTGTATTGAGTTATTATGATGGACAAGCAAATTATGTAGGAGGTTCATCTGTAGCAACAGCAACAACTGCTGGTATTGCAGCGTTAGTATGGGCAAAACATCCAAGTTGGTCAAGAGAACAAGTTTTACAAAAAATGAAAGAATCCGCTGATTTTTATCCGAACAAACATTCAGAGTTTGGATATGGAAATATTGATGCTCTAAAAGCAGTTCAATAAAAATCAACTAACTAACCTTAGAAAAAGTCTCGTTTACGCGAGGCTTTTTTGTATTTTTATAAGGTATAGTTTTTGATTAAACACACTGTAAAGAATTTATATATGAAGTATTACAAATATTTTTTTCTGTTAGTTATTATTGGTTGTGCCTCTTCTAAAGTAGTATATGACTACGATAGTCAAACAGATTTTAGTCAGTATAAAACCTTTAATTTTTTTGAAGATGCAGGTAAAGGTTTAAATGAATTAGATGTAAAAAGAGTCACTTATGAAATAACGGCTGCTTTGGAAGCCAAAGGGATGCGATTAACTGAAACCCCTGATATGTACATTAATATTTTATCTGAGGAACGAGAATCTCTTAATAGAAATACGATAGGTGTTGGTTTAGGAAGTGGAGGAAGAAATGTTGGTTTTGGAATTTCAGGAGGTATCCCTATTGAGAGTAGAAAAATAAATCAGCAATTAACCATTGATTTTGTTGAAAGTAAAGACAACCAGTTAATATGGCAAGGAATTGCTACTAGTGAAATAAGAGAAAAAGCAACACCAGAACAAAAGAAAGTACATTTTCAAAAAGTAATTGGTAAAGTAATCAATAATTATCCGCCGAAATAGCCTCCTTTTTGTTTTAAAATACTGATAACCGTACAATTGACGTACTAAAAGTAAGTCAGTGACTTACTAAAAGTAGGTCACTGACTTACCTGTTTCTAATTTTTTATGCTTTACTTTGGAGTCAAGTAGCATTATATTAGGTTTTTATGATAAAAATGTTAAAGAAAACTCAGGGATATCCCTGAGGAGGAGTTAAAACAATTAGGGAAACTCCTTATTGTGTAAAAGACCATGAGCAACTACTTTTAAATAAAAAATTGTAACTAATTTTAAAACTATAAATAGTATGAAAAAAAGAAACAAACAAATTGCTAACCTTTTAAAGCTAGGTGTTTTTCTGTTCGGGTTTTCATTGTTGCTGTGGAATTGTCAAGATGAAACTATAGAAAAGCAAGAAAATAATATAGCAACAGTAGGTTTAGAAGAAGCTTTAAACTTGTTTAAGGCTACCAGTTCAGCAAAGTAGCGTACGAATACTTATTTTGTAGCGCATCTTGAAAAAATTCATCAAGAAGACATTATCAACTCAACAGAACGATTAACTATAATTCCAGTTTCAACAAAAGACTCGGGATATTATAGCAGAATAGTATTATTAAAAGTAAACGGAAATATACAAAGTGTTATTTTTTCTATGTACCCATCTTCAACAAAAAATGAAACAAATGGTTTTACAGGAGAAATAATAATAACAGATTTAGAAGGTAATTTTTTAAAAGGTTATAGAGCAAACTCAGGAAACCTTATAACTAAGTTTACAAAAAAGGTATTGTCTGTAAACAAAAGCGGCAAAGGTGGTGTATGTCCAGACCATGGAAAATGTACAGCAAACTCTCTTTGTCTTTATTGTACCCAAGAACTAGACGAAGTTGTGGTATCGGGAAATACTTCTGGAGGAAGCGCACCCGTAGATTATATATTAGATTTTTCAGGAACAGGACCAGATGATGGTTCAAGTGGCGACCCAAATACATCAATGGGATGGGATTATGGTGATGGAGGAGGTGGAACCTCAAGTAATACAGCAGAAGATCAGATTATTAACAACCTTACAGGTAAAGCAAAATGTGTTTATGAGAAATTATTATCTTCAGGTATTTCTAATTATCATAACATGATAACAGATTTATTTATAGAATTTGGAGATAATAACATAGGAGGTAGAGATTTAACTTTTAAAATGTCTTCAGAGCTACCAGAAAATAGAGCAGGAGAAATAAAAATTTATGATGGTAATTATTATATTTTAATAAATGAAAACTTAAACACTAAATATTCTTCTATTGAAATAGCAGGGATTATAGTTCATGAAATAGCTCATGCTTTTTTGGCTAAGCATTATAATAATTCGAATGCTAGCTTTTCTGATTTATATCAAAAATATATTAACAATACAGGTATTCAAAATTATAGTCACGACATAATGAGGGATCAGTTTATTAATCGGATGGCAACAGTACTTAAAAATTATGATAGCTCAATTTTTTCAAGCTTTGATGATTATAAAATATTAGCATCGTATGCTGTTTTTGATTTAACAGATTCTCAAAAACAACATTTAATAAACGTAAAAAACAAAGCAAGACAAAATGATAATAACTGTAATTAAAAAATATAAATATACTATAGCAAATATTCTAATTATAATTAGTTTAACAGTATTTCTGTGGCAAAATTCCAAGACAAAAAGTGTTTATTTACTATATACTGACAACATTGCGGAATGTAAAAATATCAGTCAATATGATAAGAGCAGACATCCTTTATGTAATAGTAAAGGAGATTTATTTGTTTTTGAAAAAATTAAAGATAAAGACATCCGTGTAATAGAGAATTTGAATAAAATAAAATTTTTGTCAAAAGAAGAGTTTTTCAACTCTAATTTAAAAAACACAAGTATATTTTTGGTTATTAAAAGGGGAAATGAATATGAGGTTATCCCTGTTAAAATGTTTCAAATACTTAGTTGATAAATTCTAACTTATATAAAGATTTAGCTTGGGCTGGACTAGAAGGAACAAGTTCATGAAATAATATGTATGCAGACCCTGTTTATACAACAAACGAACAGCAAAGAATAAAGCAAGCTATTATTAACTTTAAAAACTCAGGAAATAATGAATGTAACTAAATTAATGATAGTATTTTTCTTATCATCCTTTATTTGTAATTCTCAAACAAAAAATGATGATGCATATTATATATTGAATGAGAATCATAAAGATTATATCTTAAGAACTACTGGAGAGAATACTAACATTAGTATGTTTAGTTTGTATGATAGAATTGAGTATGAAAAAAGAGAAGAGCAAGTAAAGAAAGATAAAAAAGAAGGAAAATTTAATAGTTATCAGTTTTACAAAAGACCTCAAGAATTTATTTTTATCAAAATTTATGGAAGTAAAGTAGATATAATCAATCATTGTGATACACATTTCTTAAATTTAGTCAATTATAAATGGATTCAAGATAATACATGGAAAGAGCATAATCCTAATATTTTATTTAAAGATTTATACTTCTTACTTAAAGTGGAAAAAGATAAATATTTGAAATTTAAAGTAAGAAGAACTGTAATTGCACGTTAAATGAAAGTAAACTATTTTTTAATTATAATTTTTTTTCTGACTTTTTCATCTTGTAAAAAGATGAAAACAAGAAATTACGAAGAAGAAAATACCTATCAAATTATTACTTTTTTGACTGAGGATGCTAAGGATTTTTTAGTTATGCCTCCTGTTCTTTATATACCTCCATTGCCAAATGCTAAAGACTATAATGTTAGAACAATGACATGTCAAGATAGTGTAAGAGGTTATGAATATCATTACAAACAATTAACTAAAAAGAAAACTATTGCTATAATTGATAGTTTATTTAGCTTAAAAAAAACGCATAGTTTTAGAGGTGAATGTGATTTGGTTGATAATCAATTGCTAAAGGAGTTTAATAATTTAAGAGTAAGTAAAAAACTAGATATTTCAAAAGTTACTGTTTACGATAAAGATACATTAATACAATACAAAGAGGAATTTAGAAAGTTACCTTGGAAAGGTTTTGATAAAATGGACTTACTATTAAGTTTTTCAAGAATAGCTTTTAATGATAGTTTCGATAAAGCAATTGTAACTGTAGGGATGAGTAAAGGTAGTTTAGACGGTGTTTCAATTTTAGTATATTTAGAAAAAGAAAATTACCACTGGAGAATAAAATGTAAAAAAATACTACCCATCTCCTAAACAAATTTAAAAACACAAAAAATCCCTATCATAAATAAATGATAGGGATTTTTTACGGCTTACGCCTTTTTTTCAAAAGTAGCCAACTTTAAAGCATTTTTAATGAGTTTACCAGGTCTAAAAATAGTACGTACACTTTTTATGTTACTAGCAGTTACCTTATCGGCAGTTTCACTACCTTCACTACTACCACCTGCTTGTAAGGTAAAATAATCACCTGCATATACAATTTTACCATCAGCTACATCATTAGCTATTTTAGTAAATACTGTTTCTAGCACAGCAAGAATATCTCCTTTGCTAACCGTAGAGGTTTCAGAAGCATATTTAGCTAAGTCATTTAACGTGGTTTTACCATTCCCTACAATGTTTGCATAAAACTTTTCAGGTACTTGAGGGGCTCTTGGATTTCTTCTTTTTACTACAGTGAATTTCACAGCCATAATTTTTAATTTTTTAAGTTATTATTGTTTTGAAAATAACAAAAGTCATACCAAAATAACAGCTACTTTTCTAGCACTTAATAACCTATATAAAAAAATACTAAGAAGACCTACAAAAAAGACCTTGACGTTTTTACAAAAACATCAAGGTCTTTTCATCAAAACATCAAGGTGTTTTTTAAAGACTATATTTTAAGCTAATTTTTTTAGTATTAAAAAAGCCTTTTGGTAAAACCAAAAGGCTTTTCAAATTACACAACAAACACACTAATTTGACGAATCTAAATGTAGGCTTTTAGAAATTTTTTGCCAGTCAATGATTTTAAAATTTTGATGCAAGCTGTCCTTACCTTGGGTATTAGCACCATCTTGCGCAATAAAGAACCCTTTAGGGTATTTTGTACCAAAATTAACAGAGGTTACATCAATTCCGTCCGTATCGTAGGTACCGTCAATAGCACCGTCTTTTAATGAAAAACTTCCTAGGTATTGGTTATTAACTCTATCGAAAACAGCATAACTGTTATTTCCTTGTGAGGATAAAATAATATACCCTTTTCCGTTTCCAGCGTCGTATAAGGTAACACCTTCAAAATCATCTTTCATATTCAAGTCTTTGGTACTGATAACCTTTACACGGTTGTTTAAAGCATTAGGCTCTGCATCATATTTCCATAGGGCTTTGTTCTCTTCTCCAATATATACTTTGGCATGTACATCATCAGCAACAATACCTTCTCCTTGACTTCCTAATGAAAATTCACGGACTAATTTGGCATCAATTTGAGTGTTGTTTTCAAACAATTCCCATTGCTCAACACCGCCTTTTTTACCAACCATAAAAACATAAAATTTGTTAGTTTTTGGGCTCTTGTACATTCCTAAACCATAAACCTCTTTTAAGTTAGAAGTTATTTTTCGTGCAGCAGCATCTTCTAATTCACCTGTAGGTTTTACAATCAATATAGAAATAGTATTGTAGGTTCTATTACTAGCGGTAACAACCGAAACTTCTTTTCCGTTTAATAAGAATCCATCACGAATATCAACATTATTTACACGTCCTATTTTATAAGAATACAAACGTTTTCCTTCTAAATTATAAACTTCTAAACCTTCTTTTTTGTTTGTGCCAATTATGGTTGATTTTGTTACATCAGCGGGATTTATCCACACACACGGATCATCAGCAGCGTCGTCAAAAGAAGTAACAGGTGCTGTTTCAGCATCAGCAACTAAAGCTACTACAGGTTTGGCTTGCGGGTTTTGATGGACTATTTTTTCAACTTTACAAGCGCTTAAAATAAGGCAAGTAAGTGTTATTTTGTATACTTTATTCATTCTTAAAAATTGTATTTTAAACCAGCATTCCAGTTATAGTTATAAAACTCAGCTTGCATTGTTTGGTGTTTTGCTCCTTGGTAAAAGCGTAATTCTTGATTGGTTAAGTTTTTCGCTTCAGCGAAGATTTGTAAGTTTTTAGTAATACGGTAAGAAGCATTTAGGTCTACAAACAATTGTTCGTCATAAAATACATCCGTAAAAGCATCGTCTCCATATTCAAAAATATAATCATCAGCAAAGTTTAAAGAGGCTCTAATTGATAGTTTAGAACTTTCATAGGCTAACGATCCGTTAAACATGTTTTTAACAGCACCGGCCAAAGGTAACCCATCTTCTCTGTCGGCAATACCATCTGTTTTAGAGTCTGTATAGGTATAGTTACCATACACAGTTAAGTTTCTTAAGAAGCCAGGTAAGAAGTTTAATTTACGTTGTAAAGCCACTTCAAAACCATAAATTTCGGCAGTACCTCCGTTAAAAGGTCGTGTAACATCATAAGTTTCTGTAATACCCCCAACGGTAATTGGTTCTTCAGTAACTGAATTGTAAATAAATTTATCTAAATCTTTATAAAAAACTCCAGCTGATATAATTCCGACATTACTAAAATAGTGTTCAAACATTAAATCAAAGTTCATCGCTTCAGTTGGTTCTAAATTAGGGTTTCCATACTCAGCTTCAATATCATCACTATTAATGTTTCTATAAGGAACTAAATCGTAATAGTTAGGTCTCGCAATAGTATTTGTCCAAGCAGCTCTAACAATAGTATTTTTATCAATATTGTATTTAGCTTGTAGGTTAGGTAACCAATTGGTATAGTTTCGAGTTCCTGATGTTTTAGTTACATCACTTAAATCATTAGCTGTTTCAACATCAATAGCAAAACCGTTATAATCTATTGTTGTTTTTTCAACTCTTACCCCAGCAATAAAAGAAAAGTTGTTACCTAAGTTTTGTTGTAACATTCCGTATGCAGCATAAATATTTTCATTAGCATCGTAGTTTTCAGGAACAAATTCATCTAATACAAGTTCACCACCTGTTAGGTTTAAATTTCCTAAAAATTCTTTTGAAACGAAAAGACCTGATTTATAATCGTCACCTGCTAAATAACCATTAATAGTATAATCTTTAGTAGTGGTAGTATTCATGGTCGGAAATTGATCTTCTAAATCATACTCATAAAAGCTATTATCTCTTACTTTTTCTTTGTACTTGTACTTAAAACCAAATTTTAAAGAGTTTTTGTAAGCTCCTGTAGCATTGATAGGAGCCAAGACATCAAAATTAGAATTGATTTTACGTTCTTGTGTAAATCCTTGTTGTTGGGTTACTTCTTTGTAATCAAAAGTTGAAGGATCGTTAAAGTCATTGTTTGTTGGTCGTAATACTGGGAAGTTTGTTCGCGAAAAGTCTTGCATAACTTCAATATCATCATTCTCAAAGCTTATGTAACGTTCGTCTGGACGCTCTTCTTTTGCTTTAGCAGTTCCTGTTTTCCAGTTCAACTTAATGTTTCCGAAAATAATATGTTCTCCACCTACAGATATATTGTAAGTGCTTTGGCGCTCTAAACGTGTGTTGTCATTCGTATCATTGTTGATACCTCCTTTAGTTTGACGACGTACTTCAGCTTTTGATAATCCTGTAGCATCTGGTTCGTCTATTTTTCTAAAACGCACTCTATAACGGTTTTCATAATCGTTTCTTTGGTTGTACATTGATTTAAAGAAAAGCGTATTGTTGTTGTCAGGTGTCCAGTCTAAGTTGGCGGAAACACTCATTCTATTTCTTTTTACATCGTAACGTCTAATATCGTGTTCACCAATGTATGTTTTGTTGTTTTCTTTTTCCCACTCAAACTCAACATTATCTGAACCATAATCGTTAGAGTTGTATGAAGCATTGATTACATAGCCTAGTTTGTCTTTAAAAGCTCTGTTAGCAACCAAAGCAGAAACATTATAGTTAGGCGTATTTCTTACAGGATTTTGTCCGTAAGAACCAGCAACGAAAGCTCTAAAAGTAGTAGGAGCAGAACGTGTAACTAAATTAACAGAGCCACCAATAGCGTCTCCTTCCATATCAGGAGTTACTGCTTTGTTAACTTCAATAGTTTGAATCATGTCTGAAGGAATTAAGTCCATTTGAACTCTACGGTTATCTCCTTCAGCAGATGGAATTCTGTCACCGTTTAAGGTTACCGAGTTTAATTGAGGAGCTAATCCGCGAATAACTATATCTCTAGCTTCTCCTTGGTCGTTTTGCATAGAAATACCAGGAACACGTTTTAAGGCATCACCAATATTGGCATCAGGGAACTTTCCTACTTGATCGGCAGAAATAATGTTGGTTATATTCTCTTTGTTTTTTTGTTGATTTAAGGCTTTAGCTTGCCCTTTCCCAATACTTCCTTTAATAACAACTTCATCCAACCTATCTATTTTAGGTGTTAGCGAAAAGTTTTTAGATTGAATATTGTTTGTAAGCGTAATGTTTTCTGTTAGGGTTTGATAACCTAAAAATGATATTTGAACCTCGTAATTTCCTACAGGAATATTTAAAAGTTCATAATTTCCATTAAAGTCGGTAGAAAACCCAACTTGTAAAGAAGGAATGCTAATAGTAGCTCCAGGTAAAGGTTGATTGGTTTCGTCTAAAACTCTTCCTTTTAAACCGGATTTGCTTTGTGAGTATCCTAAAATACTTACCAAGCAAAGTGTAATTAGTATTATTTTTTTCATTTTGAAATCTTTAGTGAATTGTCCACGGCGAAATTATTTACGATAACTAGCAACAAGATTTCAAATTTGTTAGTAAAAAATTATTAAAACTTATACATAAGGTTGATTATATGTTAATTGGTTGAGGTTTTTATAATGTTTAAGTATTCTTTATTTAATATAAAAATTACCTTTTAAAAACATTTGATATTTAACTTTTGAAGTTTTAAAATAAAAAAGCCTCCAAATTAATTTGGAGGCTTTTGTTATATGTAGTTTAACGTTTTTTTAGAATTGGTAACGGATACTTAAACCAAAGTCAGAGTTGAACCCGTCATAATAATCACCAAAACCAATTTCTGGTCTATAATCTAATGACAACATCAAAGGAATATCAAAATTATATTCAATACCAACAACACCAGCTGCGAAAATATAGGTTTCTGAGGCATCTACATTTTTTACATTCCAATGCCCAAGACCACCACCAGCACCAGCATACCAGTTAAAACGATTTTCTAATTGCCATACCCATTGATATAAACCAGTAGCTTTAAAGCCGTCATAATTACTACCGTTACGTAAACCTAAATCTATTTCCAAACGATTGGCATCACTTAATCTACGTTGGTAAGTTATTTCAGCTCCAAAACCATCATTATCACCTAAACGAAGACCTATTGCGTTATTTGAAATTTCTTGTGCATTTGCAGTGAAAAATGAAATGGTTAAAAAACCGATGAATAAAAAGATTTTCTTCATAATTTTTAATTTAGTGTTTTGTGAATGCTAAGATAAATTATTTTACTTAATTAGTAACCTTTCTCCTTTTGAATGACTACTAAACTCGGGAGCATACATACTTTGAATAGTTGTGATTCCGTTACTAAAGTTTCCTGCATTATTTACACGAACATCATACTCAAATACATATACTCCTTTAGGTAAACGATCGAAAAAGAAATTTGTTGCAGCATCTTTTGTACTTTCATAATACCCTAAACCATCTTGCCATTTGTATTGTGATAATACGTTAATAGGTTCAACTCCGCTTACTCTCATATCTTTCATGTGTACAAATTCCATATCTCTATCAGAGCGAAGTTCAATTCTAACAGTCATTAAATCTCCTACATTTAATTGTGTATTTTCTGTAATTTTTTGAAGTTGTTTACCCGCATTAGTATTTACTTTTTTAAATAGTTTTTTCTTTAACTGTAAAGGTGTTTTAGCAGAGGTAATTTTATCTAAATCTTCAAAATATTGCCAATACAATCCACCCCAAGCAATACCTTTTCCTTTTTTAGTAATGCTAACTGTACTCATATTAGGAGTGATTTCAGAACCATTCCAAGAGGTTTTTAAATAACCAGTACCCGCTTCAACTTTTGTGTCTTCTAATTTAGAAGGATTGATTGTTTTTTCTCCAATTGTTACATCTACCATATCAGTTACCGAAATCCAATCACTACCTTGTAATAATAATGCATATACAGCTTCAGTAGTTGCTTTGGTAGTTTTCCAACGATTGGTTTGTTTATTTTTTAGTAACCATATTTTTAGATTATCAACAGTTTGAATATCATTTTCAATTTCTGAAAAAGCTTCAATTAACAACGATTGGGTTTCAATAGGGGCTTGGTGCCAATACCAACTCGGTTGATTTTCTTTCCAATACATTCCTAATTCATCAGAAGTAATACTGTTCTCTCTTAAAGATTTTAAAATTTTATCAGCAATTGATGTATTACCGCTTCTAAATTGTAGCAGGGCAATTTGTCCTTTTCCGTATAAACTAAACTCTTTCCAGTAAGTTGCTGTTTGATTTTTGTAATATTCAAAAGCGGTTTTTGCCGTATCGTTAACTTCAATATTTGTATAAAAAGAACGCATGTATAAATACTGAATAATAAAGTAGTTTAGGTGGTTTTTTTTCAGATACTTAGTGTATTCTTTTTGTCCTTTTTCAGCTTTAATGCGTTCAGCACTTTCTAATAACTTCTTGTAGGTATGTTCAATTTCAGCATCTAAAAAGTGAATAGCATCCACAAGCATTTTCTGTAAAGAATCATCTTTATTATCAATACCTAATTTTTGTAAATGTCCAAAACCAGTAGCAATATGATTCGTTATATAAACATTAGGTTTATCATTCCCTTTAAACCAAGGGAATCCTCCATTGCTTAACTGCATTTGCAGTAGTTTATTAATAGCGTTTTGTTGTTCGTTTTTCATTTTGTTTAAATCAAATAACAAAGCAATACGCTTCTTTTGTTCTGTCTCTGATTGAGCATCACGTAACCAAGGAGTTTCCTGGATAATCAACGACTTTAACTCTTGATTTTTTTCTAAGTTACTCAATAAAGCGTCTGAAGATTTCCAAGCATTGAACACCTCTTGTATTCTTGGATTTGAATTTGCAATATGACTAGCGAGTGTGTTTGCATAATAACGAGCAAATGTTTGTTCACTACACTCGTACGGGTATTCCATTAAATAGGGTAAAGCCTGTACAGCGTACCAAGCAGGATTAGAAGTTACTTCTAACGTTAATTTATGGTGGCTGAGCGTAGTCGAAGTTTGATTTTTTAGTTTATCTAATGTGAATGTTTTGGTTTGATTTGAACGAACCCACATAGGTAGCGTTTCTGTAACTAACATTCGGTTTGATAATACTGGTAACACATTTTGTTCTCCATCAGAAAAATCTCCTGCCTTGGCAATTACTTTATATTGAATTGCTTGATAAGTATCAGGAATTGATAAGTTCCAAGATACATTCGTGTTTCCGTTAGAATCAACACAGAAAGACTGATTTTTAGAAGAATTACTTAACAGGTTGATTTCTTTTCCTGTAATAGCATCAGTTAATATAAGTTGTGCTGTACCTTCTAAGTTTTTATCAGAAATGTTTGCAATTTTAGAGCTGAATGTAATTTGATCTCCTTCTCTTAAGAATCTAGGAGTATTAGGCATTACCATTAACTCTTTTTGAGTAACAGTAGTTAATGTTTTGGTAGCAGATTGCAATTCTTTTGTGTGTGCTAATAGCTGCAATTTCCATCGTGTTAAAGCCTCTGGAGTGGTGAAGCTAAATGTGATATTCCCTTCTTTATCGGTTTGTAAATGAGGATAGAAAAAAGCAGTTTCTTGAAGGTTTTTTCTAGCTTTTACATTAGCCAATTCGTTATCTATTTTTGATTGACCATCTTTTGTAATAATAACAATAGCGCCAAATTTTGCTTTCTCACCATATAAAGCAATGGCTTCATTAGCCTTTAAAACAGTAGAAGATACAATATCGTTACTAGAGATATTAAATGAATCAACAACTTTTCCATCTACGATGTAGATAGGAGTGTTTTTACCGGTTGCCGAAGCATTTCCTCGAATTCTAACGACACTATCAGCTTCTTCCATAATAGCTTCTGGTTCCGAAATCCCATTTTTTAACCTCTTAGAAGCTCCTCTCAAAAGAATATTTCTGTTTCTTCCGAAGCTAAATCCAAACCAATTTAAGCGATCGTATTGTTGAGTTGGATAATAACTATTAGGGTAGTTTCTATTAAAAACCCTGAAATGCTCATTGCCAAAACTTTGGTAAGCATTTGCACTGCTGCCGTAAGAATAATAGGTTGAAGTTCTAATTGGATTAAATTGCCAATTATGTGCTTTGAATTCATCTAAAGAAGCATCGTACATGCTCGCTAAAACTTCTGCAGCTACTTTGTTGTTTTTATCATTTTTAATAGTGAAACTCCAAGTTTCTTGAGTTCCAGGTTGTAATTTATCTCTAAACGTATTGGTTTCTATAGTAATGTTATCTTGTTCATTTGGAACAGAAATAGGAATGATTCCACTTACAAAACTATTGTAATTCACAAAGTAATATTTGATAACAAACCCGCCAACATCTTGTTTCGTAACAGGAACTTCAATTGTTTTGATTTTGTTATTTAAATGAATAAGCTCTGTGTTTACGATGGTATGATTCTTTTCTATTTGAACTATAACCGTAACATTTTTTGAAGCAGAACCAATTTGTAACTCAGCAATGTCATTTGGTTTGTAAGTTGTTTTATTTGTGTTATACGTGAACAACTGATTGTCGGTTACACTTTTTTCTTTGTTATCAATTATTGTAAAAAGAGCTTTGTCTGTAACATCTTGTCCAAACTTATCTTTAGAACTTAATACGGTTATGTATTTACCAGAAGCCCATTTTTTATAGTTGTTAAGTATAATTTGTTTAGATTCTTCTGTATTGAAATTTTGCTCAAATACTAATTTTTCTTTTTTCCAATTATGAGGATTTTGTTCTTCCGAAGTGTAAGCTTCATGAGGAAATAAGTTTCTAAACTCACTTTCCGAAATGTCTTGATAATCTGGAGTATTCCAAGGTCTTTTACGTAACGGATTTTTAGGAGCTTGTAATTTGTATACTTTAATGCTTCCTTTAGCAGGTGCAAATTCCCCGTTTAAATTTTTACTTGATATTTCAATTGTTGTTTCCTTGTCCGATTTATGTATTGTAGAAGGAATTTGTAAAGTAGCAAGTAATGCATGATACCCAACTTTTACAATAGAGGTTGCTGAGCGAGTTTCTCCATTAACATCGGTAACACCAGCTGTGATTTCATATTCAAAAACAGGTAAGTTTTCTTTGTTTACACTTTCATCAGGTAAGGCTTTGAAAGTAATTGAAAAGTTACCTTGTGCATCAGTTGTTAATTCACCGTGTGTAATTTCTTGTGCTTCTGAAGTAAACTGAGGTTTACGCCAGTACCACCAAATAGGGTATTGTACTTTACGATGCACGCGATATACTACTTTAGCATCTGTGATAGTTGAACCAGCAAAAGCTTTTGCAAATCCGTTTACTGTAATGCTGTCATGTAACTTATAGGTTTTTGTTACAGGTTTAAATTCTGTTTTAAACTTAGGACGCTTATATTCTTCTACTTGAAAAGGGAAAAAGTTTAGTTGATTTTCTACACTAGTTCTAATAGAAAATTCGCCAGTTACCCCATTGTTGGGAATAACAAATGTTCCAGAAAAAGAACCAAAATCATTAGTTTTTAATTTTAGGTCTGTAACATTATTTCTAGAGGCATCGACAACTTTTATATTTACATCTTTATTAGATAAAGCATTAGAGTTGTTTTTAGAAAATTTTATAGAAATTCCTTTAAAGTATACAGTTTGTCCTGGTCGATAAATGCTTCTATTAGTAAAAATAAAAGATTTAATATTTATACGATTATCATTTGTAGTTGGAGAGGCTTGTTTTTGGTATTTATTCAGGTAATAGTTACCAAAAACTGCTGAATCGTTTTTATGTGTTACAGTAACGTACACATTACCATAACTAGCATCACTTTTAAAAGAAGCAAATCCGTTTTTATCAGTTGTTATTTTTTTGTGAATCGATTTTCCATACCTATGTTGCTTGTTTTGTAATAATAATTCAGCGTCTTTAACAGGCTTTCCAGTATTTCTATCAACAACTTGGTAGGTTTTTACACCATCATTATTATTTTCAACCAAAACTAAATTGGTTGCTTGTAAATGAGCAGTAGCATATAAGTCTTCAGAGTTAAAAGTATCATTCTGGTGTGCTATGATTAAATAATTTCCTTGAGTTAATTCGGGAACTACTACCTCAGTTGTGTGTAATAAATAATCTTTTTCATTTCGTAAGTTACTATTCCATGAAGTAGCTTTTGTAAGCTTTTTTATAAAGTTAAAGCGTTCTTCTTCTTTGTGATTTTTTTGAAGCTCTTCTAATTGTTTATGATCAATTTTATAAGCAGAGAAGTACAGCTTGTCAATATTATTGTAAGTAACTAGTAACCTAGAGTGAGATTGGATGGGTACAAATTTTTCAGAAAGAATACTGAGAGATGTAGCCGTGATTTGTTGTTGTAAAGCTTCACATTTTTCAGCGGCTAAACTTTTAGGAAATTGTTTAATAACCTTTTTACAGATAGCAAGTGCTTCTCTGTTTTTAAAACGAAAGTCTTCGTTTTTTTTGGTCTTAAAAGATCCAGCTTGTTGATTATAAATTCTAGCTATTTCATAACTATACAATCCAAAAACTTCATTGTTTTTGTAATTATTAACTGATGTTTTTAGTGTTTGTAATAATAACTCTTGTTTGTTATTTAAGGTTATATGCTGCTTAACAAACTGTAATCGTTGAATGTCAGCATCCACAACCGCATTAAGATTCTTGTTTTTTAAATGAAAGGTTATTAATTTTTGATAGATTTTTAAGGCATTAAACTGTAATGATAAATCATCTTTTGTAGTGAGGTTTAAAGCAGAAAACTTATCAGCTTCACTTAAGTATAAAGCGTTATCAATTTTAAATTGATAAGTAGGCTTTGTGATGTTAGTTTCTGTGGTTTTATAAAACTCTAAGGCATTGTGCGCTAAAAAATCAAATAGGGTAGGGCGGTATTTTTTAGAGTCTTTTTCTGCTTGAATAATATCTTTAAAAGTATAAATGTCTGTTTTTTGTAGTGCAGATTCATTTTCTAAAGAATTTTGATAGTGACAATGAATTTCAGCAAACAACGTATTTAAGTCCCATGTTCTAAAATCATTTCCATCTACTTTTTCTTGTGTTTGGGTACGATTGTAAAATTTCCATCTATTTTGATTAAAATACTGCCAGTATAAGTTAGCTAATACATTTTCTAATACATTTTTCGTCGGAAAATTATGTTGATTAATTTGTTGTTTAAACTCATCAATAATTTTTAATTGCGCATTTTCTTCTAAAGTTAGAGCATACTTACTTTTATAAAACAATGATTTTATAATTTGAGGAGCATTGTTACTTTTTTCAGCTTTATCGTAAATAGTGTTTACTATTTTTAAAGCAGATTTAGGTAAGTTTTCAGCTTCAAGCTTGTGCACCTTTTCCCATAGGTTGGCATAGTTTTCTTGGGCGTGTGCTAAGGTTGAAAATAAAATCATTAGTAAAATAGGGGTTATTCTTTTCATTTATCTATATTTTTTGATGCTAATCGTAAATTTATATGAACAAAACACTTAAAAACAGTAGTTTTTTACAAGTTAAAGTTTGTAAAGATACTATTTGAGTGAGTTAACATAGCTATTTAATGAGTTTCGATTTAAAGATACTTAAAATTCTCGCTTGGTTTTGTATTTTTGAGGCTTACATTACAGATAACAACACTATGAAAATTCACTTTATAGCTATCGGAGGTAGCGCAATGCATAACCTAGCAATCGCATTACAACAAAAAGGATACCAAATAACAGGAAGTGATGATACAATTCATGACCCGTCAAAAACTCGTTTAGCAAATAAAGGTTTATTACCGAATGAGTTTGGTTGGTTTCCAGAAAAAATAACCGCTGATTTAGATGCTGTAATTTTAGGAATGCATGCAAAAAAAGATAACTCAGAGTTATTAAAAGCGCAAGAACTTGGAGTGAAAATTTATTCATATCCAGAATTCTTATATGAGCAGTCTAAAGATAAAACTCGTGTGGTTATAGGTGGTTCTCATGGAAAAACAACAATTACTTCTATGGTTTTACATGTGTTGAATTATCATGATAGGGAAGTAGATTACATGGTAGGGGCTCAGTTAGATGGTTTTGATACAATGGTACATTTAACCGAAGAAAATGAGTTTATTGTTCTGGAAGGTGATGAGTATTTAAGTTCTCCTATAGATATGCGCCCGAAGTTTCATTTGTACAAACCGAATATTGCATTGTTAAGTGGAATTGCTTGGGATCATATCAATGTGTTCCCAACGTTTGAAAACTATGTTGAACAGTTTTCAATTTTTACAGATTCTTTAACGAATGGTGGAATTATGGTGTATAATGAGGAAGATGCGATTTTAAAAGAAGTTGTAGAAAGTTCTAGTCACCCGATAAAAAAATATCCTTATAAAACCCCACATTATTTTATTGATAATGGAATTACTTATTTGGAAACTGAAGAAGGAGATTTGCCGTTAGAAATTTTTGGAGAACATAACTTACAAAATTTGGCAGGAGCAAAGTGGATTTGTCAACACATGGGAATTGATGAAGATGAGTTTTATGAAGCGATAGCAAGCTTTAAAGGTGCAAGTAAACGTTTGGAAAAGGTTGCTGAAAATTCTTCAACAGTTGTGTTTAAAGATTTTGCACATTCACCCTCCAAAGTTGCGGCTACGACAGGAGCGGTTAAAGATCAATACTCAAATAGAACTTTGTTAGCATGTTTAGAGTTGCATACCTACTCGAGCTTAAATGCTGAGTTTTTATCAGAATACAAAGGAGCTTTAGATAAAGCAGACAAAGCAGTAGTGTTTTATTCTCCCCATGCTGTAAAAATTAAACAGTTAGAAGAAGTTTCTGAAGAGCAAATAGCTAAAGCGTTTGAACGAGATGATTTGATAATTTATACGAATCCACAAGAGTTTAAAGGCTTCTTATTTAGTAAAAATCTTGAAAATACTGCTTTGTTACTAATGAGTTCTGGTAATTATGGCGGTTTAGATTTTGATGAGGTTAGGAGTTTGGTTGATTAAAAAGTTTATCAAACAGATATTTCCTATATTCTTTTACATAAAAAGACTTTAAAATAATAGAAAAACGGTGTTTGTATAAAAAGTATAATTCCCATTTTCTTTTATTATGAGTGCTTTTTTTAGGGGTATTCATAAAGAAAATCACTTTTTTGATGTATTTCTCAGATTTATGAGTTTTGTTATATTCTAATGATTGAGGAGAGTTAAATATGTAGTTAGTAGCTGCGAGAAAGTTTTTTAAATAACTGGACTCTGAATGATCAAAATTGTTTAAAACGGTTTTTACAGAGGTTTTTTTAGATAACCTATAAAGGTCATAAGAGTTTCTTAAAGAGATAGTTTTAGTCCATTGCCCCTTGTCGTTGACTTGCTTGTTAAAACTAGTTAAGAGAACTTGGTTCCCATAAGAAAGAACGGTGGTCTTATTAGCTAGTTTATTTACACTTTTTTCAATAAAATTAAAGTCAAACCCTTTCTCATTAGAAATCATTTTGTAATGAACTTCAATTGCAGCAATTTTACCTTTCTTAGTTATTTTTGGATAGTGTCTATTTAAGACTGTATTATCTATATAGTGGGGAGTTTTTTCTATATATCCGTTTTTTTTAAGAAGGTTGACAGTGGAGTGAAAGCTTTTAGGGTTTACCAAAAAATCAATATCTCCCACCATACGTTCAGCAATATCTTCATATAAACCTTCAAGTAAATTACCAGTTCCTTTTAAAAAAATAGGAGTGATATTATTTGAGAGCAAAAGCTCGTTGATTTCTTTAGCTTCAGCTATAATATGTTCATTTCGTTTTCTGTTTAGACCAGTAATGTGTTGCATGTACTCTACTAAATCAGTTGGTAAATAGTGTAAGAAGTCAGCTCGTTTTAAATTACAATATAAAGCAGGAAACACATATTGAGCTGTACTTACTTTAACTATAGTGTTCCAATCAACCGTATTATTTTTTATTTTTTCTTCAACCAGTTTACAATTGTCTCTTTCATGAGTGATTGTTAAACATTTTGCAACAAATAAAAGGGTTTCTTTATAATTCATCAGCAAAGATATTTTTGACAGTAGTAATCATTTTTTGATTATCAGAATAGGTTAATTGATAGCATGGTAGCTTTTCAAACCAATCCAAGAAAAGCCCTGCATTTTGAGATATTGGAGACAACCAAGAATCAGGAACTAACTGTTCAAAGGCTGTAATATTTGAAATTTTATCAATGATTAAACCACTGTTTTTTTGATACTTAATAAAAATTAAAGCTTTGCAAGGTAACTTTAAAGAGTAATCATGATTATTTGTAGGCAGATAACGAACAATTTTATTTAGTCTTTTAAAATGATATTCGGCGGATGTTTTTAGCTCAGGATATATTGGAAGTAAGGTTTCTAGACTATTCTTCTTGATAGATATAGCAGAAGGAAAACTGTGTACATTTAAAGAGTTGTCAACAGGTACAAAATCATCGGCTAAACAAGTAAAACCATTGGCTTGTAATAATGCTAAAGATGTACTTTTTCCATTTCCAGAGTCTCCTAAAAATAAAATAGAATTATTGTTATTACTAACTGCTGAAGCATGAAAAACACCCATCCATTCATCTTCATTTTTTTTATGGACTTTTTGTACTAATTCCATAGAAAATTTGCCCTGGAAATAATGTACTTCTCTCAAGCTCCAAGTATCAATAACAATATCATCTACGGAGAGAGAAATGCTATTGTCATTACTAAAGATTTCAAATTTATGATTGATATTTTTAGTTTCTTCAGTTTCTAAATGAGCAAACTTAGGATGAATTAGAGAAGTTTCTATGTCAGAAGCATATTTCACTTTTAAAATTATATCCTTTATTTTATAATATTTTATTGAAGCAAAAGATGTTGGTTTAACTACAGGATGAACTTTGCTTTTATTGTTAGTTTCTTTTGAAGAGATAAGTAAAGTCTCAATATCTATAACTAAATTGAACGCTTCTTTATAAGTAATATCAACTTGTTTAGTAATCTGAGTAGTTATCTCTTGCTTATCAACGTTTTGATCTAAAAGAGAGAGTATTTCAGCCACAAGAGGATCTACAACAAGATATTCATTGTTATCTTGAAACCAAACAATACTTTTATTATCTATGTTTCGTTTAATTATTTTATTTATCATGATTGACTAAAGATAAAAAACCTCGATAATTTTATCGAGGTTTTTTGGATGAAGTTTTTAAGATTAAAATCCACTACCAGGATCTTCTGGGGCGCTTTGTGCTTGTGCTTTTTGAGGATTTAAAATCATGTAAGTTCCTAAAGCCGTTAAAGCAGCATATTTACTATAACCGCCAATTTTTTTTAGAGCTTCTTTGCGAGTGATATTTTTAGAATCTGTATCAGTCTTTTTTATGTTTTTCTTCATAATTACTTGATTTTATAGCTAGCTTATTTTAAGATTATTTTTTTAGTGATCTCTCCTAATTCAGAATTTAACTTTACAATATATACACCACTAGATACCTCAGGAAGGCTTACTTTACTTACTCCGTTAGAGTTTATGTTTTGATTTAAAATTTCTTTCCCTAAGATTGAGTAAACAACTATATTGGCTTTAGTTTGCAATCCTACAATGGTAACTTCATTATTAGAAGAACTATATATACTAATATTATCTAATGAAGGGGTAACAGAAGGTGTTTCAAGTTTTTTAGAGCTAGTATGCAAATAGAATTGACCAATACCGTTTGTATCATTCGTAAGAGTTATAGTATAATTATCTTCAGATAAATTGGTAAAAACTCTATTTGTTCTATCTTCTAAGTATACTTTAAGATTAGCTGGTAGATTTTTAGAAATAGTTGAAAAGGTTATTTTTTCACCTGCTTTTCCTTTAATACCTACAGGAACAATCATATTTTCATGATTAGTGTTTGGTAATGTTTGAATAGCTAATTGTTTTCCTTGGTTATTAGTTATTAGCTCAGTAAAAACAGCTAAGTTAGAAGTATCTTCCCCAAACATTTTTGAGTCATAACTTCTATCATATCCTGTAGTCTTTCCTGAAACATAAAAGATATCTGTAGATCTTTTAACATCGTTATTGTCAATAGATAATTCAATTGAAGGAATAGGTTCCTGTCTCATGAATGTATCTGAATTTTGGTGACTTTGGTTGGCTGAACTAAAGATAACATTATTGTTTACCGCAGCTTCTACAAAGAAAGCTTGCCCCGGAGCAATTTCAATTGGATTGATAGCGTTTTTGGTTATGTATTGAGTTCCATTCCACAACCAAATAGTTTCGCTGGTAAGTACAGCAGAATTAGCAGCTGTAAAACTAGCAGAATTAATGTATGATGTATACGGATTTCCTACAAGGTTGTAATTAGTTCTACTACCTGTAGAAATAGCTTTAGTAATATTAGAAGTATTAGCTGTTCCACTGATTGAAACTTCTCCAGGAGTAGCTAATTTAATAGAAACACCTATTCCATTAGTAATGGTTCCTGTATTACCACTTTGAACATATAACCATGCAGGGCCAGTAATATTGCTATAAGGAGCAAGTCCTAAATTACCACCAGTACCAGAAGCCAAGGTATGATTAGCAATAATATCTTCTAAAGTTTCACCAGCAACAGGGGGTGATACTAAATACCAGTTTGTAGTTGGTAAATTTCTTTTATAAGTAACGGTACCAGTAACAGTACTTTGAGGTATAAAAGAAGCCCCATTACTAATTGTTAGAGAATTAAAAGTAATAGCAGATGAAGCTGTTGGATAATTTGTTAATCCAGATGGAATAATAATATCAGAATTTGTTGATGGAACACTATTAGAATCCCAGTTTGAAGCTGTATTCCAATCATTATCACTAGCTCCTGTCCAAGTAATAGTTTGTACTCCTACAAGAACACCAGCTGTATTTCCAACACTATTTAAAGTTAAGTTAGCGTCATTAGTGGCGGCGTCTTTTAAAGTACCACCGTTAGCAGTTAAAGTAGAAATCGTTATACCGTCAGTGTCTAAATCACCTGATTGTACTGTGTATCTAAAGACTATAGTACTTGTTCCACTACCACTGATGTAAGTTGCTTGACGTATAGTAGCCCCAATAGTAATAGCGACTTGAGGAACTCCTCCAGTAGTACTGATTGTAATATTTTCATTAAAATTAACAGTAAAATCCAGATTATTACCTGCTATATAAGTAGCATTTGAAGGCACATTAACACTTGTTACAATAGGAGCAATTGTATCTACTAATATAGCGGTTGTACTTCCAACACTATTTAAAGTTAAGTTAGCGTCATTAGTAGCGGTGTCTTTTAGAGTACCACCGTTAGCAGTTAAAGAAGAAACCATTATACCGTCAGTATCTAAATCACCTGACTGTACAGTATATCTAAACAGTAAAGCACTTGTTCCGCTTCCACTGATGTAAGTTGCTTGACGAGTAGTTGCTCCTATTGTAATACTTAATTGAGGAGTTCCTCCAGTAGTACTGATTATAATATTTTCATTAAAGTTAACGGTAAAATCTAGATTATTACCTGTAACATAAGTAGCGTTTGAAGGCACATTAACACTTGTTATAATGGGAGCAACTGTGTCCACTAATACAGCGGTTGTGTTTCCAACACTATTTAAAATTAGATTAGCATCATTAGTAGCGACGTCTTTTAAAGTACCACCATTTATAGCTAATGTACCAATAGCAATACCATCAGAATCTAAATCACCTGATTGTATAGTATATCTAAACAGTAAAGCACTTGTTCCGCTTCCACTTATGTAGGTTGCTTGACGAGTAGTTGCTCCTACTGTAATACTTAATTGAGGAGTTCCTCCAGTAGTGTTTACGATTACGTTTTCATTGAAGTTAATAGTAAAATCTAAGTTTTGACCTGATATGTAAGTGGCGTTTGCAGGTACATTAACATTTGTTACAGTAGGGGCGACTGCATCTACTAATACACCAGTAGTTGCCCCCACATTATTTAATGTTAGATTAGCATCTTTTCCTCCAGAATCTTTTAAAGTACTGCCATTAGCAGCTAAAGAGCCAACAGCAATACCATCAGTATCAAGATCCCCTGAAAGAACCGTATGTCTAAAAACCAAAGCACTTGTTCCACTACCGCTAATGTAGGTTGCTTGGCGTATGGTAGCTCCAATGGTAATAGCTATTTGCGGTATTCCTCCTGTAGTATTTACAGTTACATCCTCGTCAAAGTTTACGGTAAAATCTAAATTTTGTCCTGTTACGTAAGTTACATTGGTAGGTACACTCACACTAGAAACAGCAGGTGCAACTGCACTTGAAATCACAGTTGTTGTGTTATCCGTATCATCAACAGTACCATCATTAATAACTACTGTAAAAGTGGTCGTTTCTGTTGTTGATGTTCTATTGTCTGTTGGATTAAACGATAAAGCTCTTAGTTTTGATTGTAGGTCTGCGGGAGTAGTACTTGAAATTGTATAAGGACCAGAACCAATAAGGCCGGTACCTGTTAATGTTCCTTTTGCATTATTATCTAATGTAATGGTAGCAGATAAGTTATCTCCATCTGCATCTGTAGTTGTGATACTTGAAAAAGGAGAAAGAGTACTATTATCATTTACACTTTGACCAGCGGTTGTTCCTCCAATTACAGGTGCTGTATTGGAAAAAGCAGATGTAACTACCATACCATCTATTGAAAATCCCCCAAAAATAGGAGTAGCAGGTGTTATAACTATTTCGTCAATATCTGAAAAAGAACCTGTAGTAGGTGAAGCTAAGTTTATATTTATAGCAGAGTTATGAGCAGGGTCTACTAAGACAAGTGTACCAACTGTTGCACCATCTTTTTTACCAATGAATGTGAAATCAAGTGTGCTACCACCTATAGCTTGTTGGTAAGCAAATTGCATTGATGTAATACCTATTTCCCCACCACTATCTGTTGATAGTGTTCCAGAACTAACAGAAAAAGTACCATTTCCTGCCCAAGCTAATACAGCATCCGAGGCTCCACCAATTGCATCAGTACCTACTCCGTTCCCATTTGTGGCAAAGGCAAGAACAATGTTGCCACTAGATGTACTAGAGATATCAAAGCTATTTAATAGAGAATTAACTGATTGATCAGCACTAGGATTTGTACCAGTTGCTAAAACCACAGTTGATGAACCAAATTCCATAGTACTAGGGGTCTGAGCGTTCAATTGCTTATTAGAAAAAATAAGCACAAAATAAACAAGTATATTCAATAAGAATTTAAAGTAACGATGTTTCATTTTTATTTAGTATATGATTGGTTAAATAATTTTACAGATAAAACTCTAATGATTTTCACTAGAGTTTTATTTTATCAAATAAGTTAATTTCTAGAAGGAAAAACACCTACCAAAGCAATAATATAATTAACAGCTAAGTAAGGTTGTACATTAGTATGTGGTAGGTTTCCACCTGTATTAAGTATATTCAAACCAGCATTAGCACTAATAGTTTGTCCATTAACAGTATTGTTAGCTGGTCCATAAGCATTTACAGGTGTGGCACTAATACCAGATCCAAAACTTGCTCCAGCAGGAACATCTCCTGCCTGAGGAGTACTACGAATACCAGCATCAGCACTTAATTGAATATGTTGGTCAGCAGCTGTATTGTTTTGAGTTGCATGATTATGACTTGGCATTTGAGTAATGTTTAAGGTAACCGTTTCTACCCCTCCTCTTTGACCCAATCTATAATCACTTAAGCCAGGGCCATTTCTAGGGCCTATTGGAGCTCTACCTCTTAAATCGGGTAAAGCAAAAGTTGTTCTTCCGTCTCCTCCGTACGTGGTTCCTAAAATTGAAAATAAAGCAGAGTTTTGTGAAATTGCCAGTAATTGTCCATCGCAAAATGCCCAACCTCTTGGAGCAAAGTTTCCTCCGAACATCGTAATTTGACCTAAAAATGGTTCCATAAATAAAAAGTTTAGTAGTTAATGTTAAGAACAACAATTTAGTAAAAAAAACAATATGCTTTGTGTAACTGTTTAATTATTTGTTGGTTATAGTTTTTTGTTACAAGTGTGTAAAATTGCTAAATGTTGAATATTTGTTTTCTATAAACCAAATATAAAAACAAACCGCACTAAACTTTAATTCTATTGTTTAAGCGTATTCGATTAATATGCAAACGTGTACTTTTAAGGTATATACGTATAAGTAGAGATGTTTTTTATAGGTAAGTTTATTACTTAAGTTAGTTTTTTCTCCAGAAAAAAGGAGTTAATAAAATTAACACAGTAAATAGCTCTAGACGACCAATTAACATTAGAAAAGAGCAAAACCATTTAGCACCTGCTGATAAATGGTTAAAATTGTCTACAGGACTAACACTTCCAATAGCAGGTCCGATATTACCCAATGAAGAAGCGCATGCTCCTAAAGCAGACTTTATATCTAAACCTAAAAGGGCTAGAACAACAGTACCAATTATAAAAATTAGCATGTAGAGTACAAAAAATGAAAGTATGTTGAATATAATTGTTTGATTAACTGCTTTTCCGTCATAACGAACAGGTATTATGGCATTTGGGTGTAATGATTTTTTAAATTCAAGAAAGCTATTCTTCAACAAGATAATGTGACGAACAATTTTCACTCCTCCAGATGTAGACCCTGCAGAACCTCCTAAAAAAAATAAAGAGAAAAATATTGCGGTAACAAAAAAGCTCCACATTGTAAAATCGGCAGTAACAAAACCAGTTGTGGTCACTACAGATATAACAGAGAATAAAGAATGTCTTATTGCACTTTCTACTTCACCCCATACTTTAGGATGTTCTATAGTAGTTTGTAGATTGGGATCTTGAAAAAAGATAATCATTAAAGCTACAATGGTAGCTATTCCAAGAATACCAAAAAGGTAGTATTTGAATTCTTCACTTTGTATAACTTTTCTAACTTTTCCTTTTAATGCAAAATAGGTGAGTACAAAATTAGTACCAGCAATAAACATGAAAAAGATGATAATGTACTGAATTAATGGAGCATTATTCCAATGAGCTACACTAGCATTTTTAGTGGAGAATCCACCCGTGCTTACGGTCGCCATAGCATGATTAATAGCATCAAACCAAGTCATTCCAGCTACTTTTAGTAGTAAAAATTCAATAGCAGTTAACAATACATAAATTAACCATAAGCGTTTTGCTGTATCAGTAATTCTTGGGTGTAGTTTATCAGCAGAAGGACCTGGGGCTTCAGCCATAAAAAGTTGCATACCTCCGATACCTAATAAAGGTAAAATAGCAATGGTAAGTACAATAATTCCCATGCCTCCAATCCAGTGTGTACAACTTCGCCAAAATAAAATACCCTTAGGCATAGATTCTATATCGGTTAAAATAGAGGAACCTGTGGTTGAGTAACCAGAAATTGTTTCAAAAAAAGCATTAGTTACGTTCGGTATACTTTCTGTGAGTAGATAGGGAAGCATTCCTGTGAACGATAAGGTAAGCCATCCTAAAGTAACAATAAGGTATCCCTCTTTTTTATGAATGTTTTTATTATCGGGTTTATTGAAAAAAAACAATAAAGAACCAATTGCTATCGTAATAATTCCGGCATTTAGAATTCCTAATTTAGCGGATTCGTTGTAATAAAAACTTATGGGTAAGGCAAGCCACATAAATAACCCATTCAGGATAGCTGTAACTCCTAAAAAACGATAGACTAATTTAAGATTAAGGTTTTCCATTACTTAAATAGGTCTTCTACGATATTTATAGCTTCAGGTAAGCAGAAAACAATGGCTCTATCACCGCTTTGCATTTGAAAATCACCAAAAGACATTAATGCTTCTCCATTTCTAATTACACCTCCAATAATGGCTTCTCTAGGAAAGCGTAATTCTCTAATGATTTTTTGAGTTACTTTAGCACCTGGATGTACTTCAAATTCAAAAACTTCAGCATCAACATTATGCAGATTAGCTAAGGCTACAATTTCCCCTTTTCTAATATGACGGAAAATATTACTTGCAGCAATTAATTTTTTATTAATTAACGTATCAATACCAATAGTTTGAGAAATGTTAATATAATCCATATTCTCTACTAAAGCTACTGTCTTTTTTACACCTTTAGATTTAGCTACTAAACAGGACATGATGTTGGTCTCAGAGTCTCCAGTAACAGCCACAAAAGCATCCATTTCTCTAATACTTTCTTCTTCCAGCAATTCTAAATCTCTACCATCACCGTAAATAACTAATGTATTACGTAAATCTTCTGCAAGTTGTAAGGCTTTGTCTTTATCTTTTTCAATTAGCTTTACTTTAAAATTATCTTTGCAGAGTTTTCTCGCTGTTTTTCTTCCAACACGGCTTCCTCCCAAGATCATTACATTTTTAATATCTATATATTCTTTTCCTATGATAGGGTATAGTTTATCAATACTATATTTTGGCACAGAGAAATATACTTGGTCGTTTATTTTATACTCAGTATCTCCACGAGGAATAATTGTTTGAGAGGTCCCTTCACGTTTTATAGCTATAGTAATGAAGTCTACTAAACAAAACTTCTCTTTAGTTTCTTTAACAGTAAGGTCTAAAATAGGAGATTTATAGCCAAGTGTAGTTCCCATGATATTAAAAACTCCATTTTCAAAGGCTACAGTATCGTTAAACGAAGATTGATTTAGTAGAGACTTAATTTCCTCCGCAGCTAATTCTTCTGGAGAGATCATAAAATCTACACCATAATCTTTAAAATTAATACAAGGGTTGTTTAAAAATTCAGGATTACTAATTCTAGCAATTGTTTTTTTAACACCTAATGCTTTACCTATTACAGAAATCGTAAAGTTTGTATTAGGACTTTCAGTAACTGCTAATAATAAATCGGCAGAGCTTACACCTATTTCTTTCAATAACTTTATAGAGGTAGCGTCTCCTTTTTTGGTGATAACATCTAAATGATTGTTTAGATATTCTAATTTTTCACCATCAAAATCGACTACATATGTGTCTTGTGCTTCGTAAGAAAGGAGTTTAGCCAAATGAAAACCAACGTCTCCAGCCCCGGCTATAATAATCTTCATATTAAAAATTAAAAAAGATAGAATGCAAAGATACTGTGCTTCTTTTGGTTGTGCAAAAAATGAATTATATTTATAAATTTAAAAGAAAAAACAATTAAAGTTTTGTAATTAAACGACTACGTTTATTTACGTATTTATAAGACTGTGAAAAGGAAAAAAAATAATATGAATAAGATTTCTATTAAATCGTGGGCATTAGATGATAGACCAAGAGAAAAGTTAATGTCTAAAGGAAAAACAGTATTGTCAGATGCCGAATTAGTAGCTATTTTGATTGGCTCTGGAAATAGAGATGAAAGTGCAGTTGCTTTAGCAAAAAGAATATTATTATCAGTAAACAACGACTTAAATGCTTTAGCAAAATTATCTATAGAGGAGTTAATGAAATTTAAAGGAATAGGGGAGGCAAAAGCAATATCTGTGGTAACTGCTTTAGAGTTTGGTAAAAGAAGACAGTTTGTAGGAAGAGCAAGTGTGCCTAAAATAAAAAGTTCTATTGATGTAGCAAAAATTATGCAACCACTTATAGGTGATTTACAATACGAAGAATTTTGGGTATTATATCTTAATAACTCAAATAAAGTATTAGCAAAACACCAATTAAGTAAAGGAGGATTTACTGCTACTTTGGTAGATGTAAGGTTGTTGTATAAGAGGGCTTTAGAGCTTTCTGCAATTGGAATAATTGTTTGTCATAACCACCCTTCAGAAAAATTATCACCAAGTAAATCAGATATTGATATCACTAAAAAAATAAAGCAAGCAGGTGTTACCTTAGATATTAAATTACTAGATCACTTAATAGTTACTGAAAAAGCTTATTTTAGCTTTGCAGATGAAGGAATTTTATAGTCGTTTTACGATTCTAGTTACTATTTATGATACTTATTTATACCCATAAAGTTACTCCTAGAGTACGTTATATTTTTAAACATATATTTACTCGTATTTTACAAGTTCAGATTGATTTTACAGGGAAAGTAGAGGAATTTGTAGCTTATAATGGACCTAAGTTTTCATATACAAATGTTCCTTTAGGAAAAGAGTTTTTTGTTGAAAGTAATGAGTTGTTGTTTCAACAAGGTGTAAAGGATGTAGAAATAATTATTCAAAAATGGGATGAAGCTCCTTGTTTTTTTTCAACGGCTGAAACTTCTGAGATCCCATTTGATATTTTTGCTGCTAGTTTTTATTTAATATCAAGATATGAAGAATATTTACCGCATATTAAAGACGAGCATGGCCGTTTTTCGGTAAAAGAAAGTATAGCATATCAAAATGGGTTTTTAGAAAAGCCACTTGTTGATATATGGGCATATAAGTTTCTCGATACTTTAAAGCAAAAATTTCCTGATTTTAAACATACTACAAGAAAATATAAGTATATATCTACAATAGATGTGGATAATGCTTATGCATATAAGTATAAAAGTTTTATTAGGATATTGGGAGGTTTTTTAAAAGACATTTCTCAGTTTAAGATTTTTACAGTTTGGGATAGATTTGCTGTCTTTTTTAATATTAAAAAAGACCCATTTGATACCTTTAAAGAAATAATAGATATAAAGAAAACATATAACATAAGAACTATATTTTTCTTTTTAATAGGTGATTATACTACATTCGATACTAATGTTTCTGCTTCTAAAAGAAAATTTAAATTGTTAATAAAAGATATGGTTGATTACGCTCGTGTAGGCTTACATCCTTCTTATTACACCGTTAATAATGCGGCTATGTTAAAAAAGGAAAAAGAGCGTTTAGAAAACATAACTAATATGCCTATTAAACGTTCAAGACAGCACTATTTAAGAGTGTCTTTACCAGAAACATATCAACAGTTAATAGATTTAGAGATAGATGAAGACTATTCAATGGGATATACAACACATGTTGGTTTTCGAGCAACTACATGTACACCTTTTCACTTTTACGATTTAGATTTTGAAATTCAAACACCATTAAAAATATTCCCATTTGCTTTGATGGATACAACGTTAAACGATTACATGAAGTTAACACCAAAACAGTCATTAGGAAAAATTAGAGATTTAAAAAATGAAGTAAAGGCGGTAAATGGTACTTTTATAACAGTATTTCATAATGAAAGTTTAAGTAATTATTTAAGATGGAGAGGCTGGAATAGATTATACAATTCAATGATAAAAATAGTAAGAAATACATAGATAATATGGATATAAAACATTTGTTTTTTGATTTAGATCATACATTATGGGACTTTGATAAAAACTCTAAACTAACCTTTAATCAAATTTTTAAAGAACAAAATATAACTATTCCAGTAGGTGATTTTTTAAAAGTTTATATGCCTTTGAACTTTAAGTTTTGGAAACTATACAGAGAAGATAAAATAGAAAAATCAGCTTTAAGGTATTATCGATTAAAAGAAACATTTGATAATTTAAATTATGAAGTTTCTGATGATTTAATAAACCAAATATCTAAAGATTACATAGAATATTTACCAAACTTTAACCACCTATTTGATAATACTAAAGAGGTACTAGAGTACTTAGAAAAGAAGTATGATTTACATATCATTACTAATGGTTTTGAAGAGGTGCAGAAATTAAAACTAAAAAAGTCAGGAATTAGTAATTTTTTTAAACAAGTAATCACATCTGAATGTGTTGGAGCTAAAAAACCTAATTCGAAGGTTTTTAAGTTTGCATTGGAAAAAGCCGGAGCTAAAGCAAAAGAGTCTGTTATGATAGGTGACAATTATGAGGCTGATATTATTGGTGCTCTAAATTCAGAAATGAAAGTAATTCACTTTTCAGAAGAAATAAAAAGTAAAGACGTCCAACAAATAACTTCATTAATTGAATTAAAAAAATATTTATAAATGAATAATATTCTGAAAATAAATAAAAATAAGAAAGTAAAACACTTCTTTATATTATTTGTTTTAATAACACATATGTCATGTATAAAAGATATTGATTTTAGTCAAGCAGAAGATATAGAAATAACACCAGTTATTGTTGCATCATTAGTGTATGCCAATCTTGATCAAACTTCATTAGTTACACCAACAGGAATTGAAATAGCAAGAATAAGAGAGGTTTCAAGGTTAGAAGTTTTTAATAATGAAGGAGCTGAAGATTTAAATAAAATTGAACTTAATTTTGAAATAAATAATCCTTTTGATAGAAACTTTAAACTTAATTTTAATTTTCTCGGCGAGAATAATGCAGTAACGTATAGAGTTACATCAATTAATATTCCAAAAAACACTCAGGCTTTTAACTTTCAAGAGGTTATTGATGTTTTGAGTAATTCAAGTATTTTAAATTCAACTAAAATTGAATTAATTCTTGAGCTATTACCAAGTTCAGACGGTACCGTGATTGATATCAACGAACCCAAAAAGTTTACTTTTAAATCAGCAGGAACCCTTTATTTTAAAATAAATTAATGAAACATTTATACATTTTATTGCTGTTGTTTATAATCGTAATACACGAAATAAACAGTCAAAATAAACAAGTTTTATATGGGTTCGATGAAATACCACAAACATTATTATTAAACCCAGGAGCAACCGTTAATTATAAATATCATGTAGGAATTCCCTTTTTATCAGGAGTGTCTTTTCAAGCCGGAGTAACAGGTGATGTTACAATAGCCGATGTTTTTAGAAATGACATGATTAATTTTAATGTTAAGTATAGGAATGCATTAAATAAATTATCAGTTAACGATTATATACAGTTAAACACACAAATAGAAATACTAAATGCAGGTTATAAACTTAATGATAAGTATTATATATCTGGAGGTTTTTATACAGAAGTAGACGCATTTATGGCGGTGCCAAAAAATATATTACAACTAATTAATGATGGCAATGCTTCCAACTTAAATAAAGATTTTTTGGCATCAGAAGTTTCGGTAAAATCTGAAGTATTAAGTGTTCTCCATGTTGGTATTTCAAAAAAAGTAGATGATAAGTTAACAGTAGGAGGGAGGTTAAAAATTTATTCGGGAATAGCTAATGTTACTTCTACTGAAAATAAAGGAAGTTTTGCAACAAAATTAGGTCAAGATAATATTTACACACACCATTTAAATAATATTGATGCCGCGGTTTATAGCTCTGGTATTTATAATGAAAATAATAATGTTGAAATTTCTACAAAAGATATCATTAGTAGATCACTTTTGGGAGGAAACTTGGGCTTAGGTATAGATTTTGGAATTACCTATAAGATTAATAAACAAACTGAATTAACAGCTAGTTTGTTAGATGTAGGTTTTGTGAATTATTCAAAAGGAAATAGAAATGCATCTGTAAAAGGAAGTTATGATTTTTCTGGTATTGAGTTTAAATACGATGGAACAAATCGTAATTATTGGGAAGACTTAAAGAACGACATAGAAAGCCAAATACCTAATGAAGAAGATAAAAATTCATACACAGTAATGCGTCCTATAAAGTTTAATAGTTCAGTTAAACATAGTTGGGGAAAATCAAGAAGAGAAGAAACGTGCTACGATATGACGTATAATAAATTTTATAACAATGCTATTGGTGGTCAGTTGTTTGCTGTTTTTAGACCTACAGGACCTAAATTCGCATTTACAAGTTTTTATGAAAGAATTTTAATAAAAGGAGTGAGGAGTAAAATAACCTATACAATTGATGATTTTTCATACACTAATTTTGGATTAGGATTATCAGTAAAAACAGGAAAGTTAAACATATACGGTGTAGTGGACAATTTGTTTAAAATTGCCGATATTGCTGATGCCAATACAACCTCTTTTCAACTAGGAGTTAATTTAATATTTAAATAAATGAAAAAAATAGTTTACGTTTTATTATTAATCACAGCAACAAGTTTTGCGCAAAAATCTATTAATACTTACAAGTATGTTATTGTACCAACAAAGTTTGACTTTTTAAAAGGTAAAGATAAATACCAAACAAGTTCATTAACAAAATTCTTATTCAATAAGTATGGCTTTACAGCACTATTAGAAGATGAGAAGTTACCAGAAGAAGTTGTAAATAATAGGTGTTTAGCTTTAACAGGTACAGTAAGAGATGAATCAGGATTATTTACAACAAAGAGTATTGTAGAGTTAAAAGATTGTAATAACAAAGTGGTGTTTGCATCTAAAGAAGGAAGAAGTAAAGAGAAAGATTACAAAAAGGCCTATCATGAAGCTATTCGTAATGCTTTTAAATCAGTACAGGCATTAAAGTACAAGTATACACCATCAAAAGAAGTAACTACTGTAAAAGAAGAAGTAGTAGCTCCAGTGGTTTCAGCTGTTGAGGTAGTAAAAAATAAAACAGATGAGGCTAATGAAGAAAACACAACAAAAAATGTATTGTACGCACAATTAATAACTAACGGATTCCAGTTAGTAAACACAAAACCTGAAGTTGTTTTTCAAGTATTAAAAACGAATGTAAAAGACGTTTTTGTAATTAAAGATAAGAATGGAATTTTATATAAAAATGGAGGTTTTTGGTTTGCTGAGTATTATGTGGATGGAACTAAAACAATAAAACAATATCAAATAAAGTTCTAACGCATATTTTTCACTACTCTTTAAGAAATAATAATAAAGAGTAGTGAAAAAACACTTATAAATATCCATAAAAGAGAAGCAACAATAACAGGCTTAATACCACTTTCTTTTAAATCCTTACCAGTTAAATTCATTCCTACTAAAAATAAGGTTACTACGAGAAGTCTTTTAGATAATTCTACGATGTTTATCGAAAAACTTTCTGGAACAACTTGATAACTGTTGAGTAGCATAGCTACAATGAATCCAATTATAAAATAAGGGGTTTTAATTTTTCTATCACTAGACTTAAAAAGAAGCATAGCAAAAAAAGATAAAGGTATAATCCATAAAGTACGTGCAAGTTTCACAGTAGTTGCTATTTGCAAAGCTTCATCACCATACTCTAAAGCAGCCCCTACAACAGAACTGGTGTCGTGGATAGCTATGGCGCACCAAATTCCAAATTGTTGTTGAGTTAAACCAAAAAGATGCCCTAAAGGAGGAAATATAAATAAGGCAATAGCATTTAAAAAGAAAACAACTCCAATAGCGATACTTATAGTTTTATGATTAGCTTTAATTACAGGTGAAATAGCAGCGATAGCACTTCCGCCGCAAATAGAAGTCCCCGAAGTAATTAAAAAGCCTAACTTTTTCTCAATTGATAAAAAATTAATAAGAAAGAGACCTAGAGTTACGGTTAAAATAATTGATAAAGTAGCTAAAATAAACCCTTCTTTGCTTGTTTGTATAGTTTCAGTTAAAGACATTCCAAAACCTAAACCAATAACAGACGTTTTTAAAAGAATTTGAGTTGCTTTTTTAGTTTTTTCTGGAAAAGGATTACCAAAAATAGATGTCAAAATAAAGCCAAATACTAAAGCAAAAGGGCTAGAAATGTAGCCAGCCAAGGCTAGTGTTAAAGAGAATATAAAAAAGATAATTAGATAGAATTGTTTCATTTTTTCTAAGAATTTGATGAAACAAAACTACGACTGAAATATAGCTAAAAAGGAAATTAAATAGTTATTCAAGATAACTAAAAGTTATAGTTGGTTTTAATTAATTTATAAAGTAGGTCCATTTTTTTTGATTGATAGTTTGTCCTACAAACAAAATCAAACTCACGTTCAAAAGAAAGTCCTTTAATATCAACTATTTTTAATTTGTTTTGAATAAGTTTTTCCGTTACAGCGTGGATAGATAAGAGAGCATAAGAGTTAGAGTAGTGCAAATACTGTTCAATAGCCTCTGTGTTATTTAATGTTATTACTCTGTTTAGTGTAGTAATGTTGTTTTTCTTTAAAGTTTCTTCAATTACTTCACGTGTACCCGAACCAACTTCACGACTTACATAAGGTATTTCACTTAGTTCTTTTTTTGATATAGAGCTTTTACTATTGCTATTGTTAGTGCTTGTAACCAGCACAATCTCATCTTTTATAAATTTTGAGTATCGTAATAATTGATTAGAAGATTTTCCTTCTACAATACCAAACTCTAATTCTTGATTTAAAATCTTATGTTCAATATCTTTTGTATTGCCACTAATTATATTGAACTTTATATTATTAGAGTTTTGTTGTATTTTAGCGAGTACTTTTGGTATCACATACGTAGCAATTGTGGTGCTCAATCCTATATTAAATTCAAGAGAAACGCTCTTTTCATTTAAAAGAAAAGAATTCTTTAATTCTTCAAATAACTCAGTAATTTTATAAGCATAATCAAGAAAAATTTTTCCTTCATTTGTTAATGAAATAGAGTTTCGTGATCTATTAAAAAAAGTTGTATTGTATTCTTCTTCTAATTTTGAAATAGTTTTAGAAACGGCAGGTTGTGAAATATTCAACTCTTTAGAAGCAAGTGTAAAACTTGAATACTGAGCAACTTTGATAAAAGTTTTTAGTTTATAATTCATAACCTATTTGTATTGTAACTAATAATTGTATTTATCTTTCCAACGTTGCTTCAGTAGTTCTCTAAATTGATTTTCACGAGCATTGTTACCTGGTTCATACAATTTTGTGTTTTTTATCTCATCGGGTAAAAATTCTTGATTTACGAAATTACCAGCGTAGTTGTGAGAGTATTGATATTCCTTTCCGTAGTCTAGGTCTTTCATTAATTTAGTAGGAGCATTACGTAAATGCAACGGAACAGACAAATCACCAGTTGTTTTAACTAAATTTTGTGCTTCACCTATAGCCATATAAGAAGCATTACTTTTGGCAGAGTTTGCTAAATATACAGCGCACTGGCTTAAAATAATCCTAGACTCTGGATAGCCAATTACAGAAACAGCTTGAAAGGTATTGTTGGCTAAAATTAACGCAGTAGGGTTTGCGTTACCAATATCTTCAGAAGCAGCAATAAGCATTCTACGAGCAATAAACTTCACATCTTCTCCGCCTTCTATCATACGAGCTAACCAATACACTGCTGCGTTGGGATCACTACCTCTGATTGATTTTATAAAAGCAGAAACAATATCGTAATGTTGTTCACCTGTTTTATCATAACGAACCGTATTTTTTTGAATTTTAGATAATACCAATTCATTAGTAACCTCAATTTCATCATCAGCAGAAACTAATAATTCAAAAATATTCAGAAGTTTTCTCGCATCCCCACCAGAAACTTGAAGCAGTGCATCGGTTTCTTTTAAGTTGATTTTTTTTTGAGAAATGATTTCATCTTTTTCCATTGCGCGATGTAACAAAGCAACCAAATCATTTTTATCAAAAGAATTTAATATATACACTTGGCAACGAGAGAGTAGGGCAGGTATAACCTCAAAGCTTGGGTTTTCAGTGGTAGCGCCAACTAGAGTTACCCAACCTTTTTCAACAGCGCCTAATAAAGAATCTTGTTGAGATTTACTAAAACGATGAATCTCATCAATAAATAAAATAGGGTTTTTTTGCGTGAACAATCCGCCACTTTTCTTTGCTTTTTCAATTACTTCGCGAACATCTTTTACTCCAGAGCTAATAGCACTTAAGGTATAAAATGGACGTCCAGATTCATTTGCAATAATATTGGCTAAGGTAGTTTTTCCAATTCCTGGAGGCCCCCATAAAATTAGTGAAGGAATAATTCCTTGTTTTATATGATTGGTTAAAATTCCATTTTCGCCCACTAAATGTTGTTGACTAATATAGTCACTTAAACTTTGTGGACGGATTCTTTCTGCCAAAGGTTGATTCATAATGTAAAAATAGCAAAGATTTATGACAGAACTTCAGAAATACTGCTTTGGATTTATTTTTGTTATTTTAAAGGTCATGAACACAGAACAGCAACTAAAATTTTCTTCAACAGTTTTTACTATTCCTCTCCTGTTTGTTTTTACAATTTGGCTTGTATATTGGATAGAAATTAAATTCGGATGGAATTTCAATAAATTTGGAGTTTTTCCGAGAAATTTTAGTGGTTTAAAAGGGGTTTTGTGCTCTCCTTTTATTCACAGTGACACCAAGCATCTTTTTAATAATTCAGTTCCTTTATTTGTGCTCTCAGCTTGTCTTTTTTATTTTTATAAGGAAGTAGCAATTAAAGTTTTGTTATTTGGAGGGATTATTGCTGGATTACTAACTTGGTTAATTGCAAGAGAATCCTACCATATTGGAGCGAGTGGAATTGTGTATTTGCTTTTTAGTTTTGTTCTTTTTAGTGGAATTATAAAGAGAAACTACAGGTTAGTAGCTGTTTCTTTCATCACCATATTTTTATACGGAAGTATGGTTTGGTATGTATTACCGATTAAAGAAGGAATGTCTTGGGAAGGTCATTTATCAGGGTTAATTACAGGAATAGTATTAGCTTTGTTATACAAAAATAAAGGTATAATTAAGGAAAGGTTTGAGTTCTCTAAAACAGAATTTGATGATATGTTTGATGAAAATGGAAACTATATTCCACCAATTGTAGAAGAAGCCGAGTTAGAATTGAAGGAAATAAAATACCGTTATATCTACAAGGAAGAGGAATAAAAAATCCTGCACTAAGCAGGATTTAAAATATTATAAACGTTGTCTTACAGCTTCATATAAGAACGCACCACAAGCAACTGAAACATTTAAAGATTCAATTTCACCTAGAAGTGGCAATTTAGCCTTATAGTCCACCATTTTTAAAACAGAGTTACTTACTCCTTTGTGCTCAGAACCCATGATGATTGCTATAGGTTGATTAAAATTAACATCAAAAACTGAATCTTCAGTTTTTTCAGTAGCAGCAGCTAATTTAATATCTGCAGCCTTTAGTCGAAAAATGGCATCTTTAATATGATCTACTTTACAAATAGGTACTTTAAAAGCAGCTCCAGCTGAAGTTTTAATGGTTTCAGCATTTACAGGAGCACTACCACTTTTTTGAATGATGATTCCGTTTACACCAGTACATTCTGCTGTTCTAATAATGGCCCCAAAATTCCTTACATCAGAAACTTGATCTAATAATAAAAATAGGGGAGTTTTATCAGATTCTAATGCTTCTTCAATTAAGCTCTCTAAATCATAAAAGTCAATAGGGGAAATTTTAGCTACAGCACCTTGATGATTGTTATGTTTAGATAAACGATCTAACTTCTCAGTAGGAACTACACTAGTTGATACTTTATTCTTCTTTAGGAGCTTATCCAATTGAAAAAATAACTCTCCTCGTAAGCCTTTTTGAAGATATACCTTGTTGATTGAAGCTCCACTTTCTATAGCTTCAATAATGGCTCTAATACCGAAAATATTTGTGTTTTGTTCCATGTTGCAAATGTAGTTGATTTTATGGTATAAAAAAACCACCTCGTTAGAGGTGGTTTTAGTTTTATTTAAAACTAACTATTTTTTCTCCATAACCATAGTTCTATTGGAAAAATAACCATCAACTGTATATATCAATGTTATTGTATTTCCATCTTCAGAAACAGATCCAGAACCACTTACAGGAATTCCAAAATTATCTGCTAAATAACCACCAGTTATAGTAAGTGTACCACATAAATCGCTTACGTATATTGGATAATTACCTCCAAAAGCATTGTCATTGCTAACAGAGTATGTTCCAGTACCAGTTTCAGTAATTGTAACATCATTACCGTTACCAGCTGTATATGCATAGCTTCCGGCTAAGTTAGAAGGACAAATACCTTGTAAGGTTAATAAAATTATTCCTCTATTATTAGAAGCAGATTCAGAAGAGTCTAATATTTCCAAAGCTACAATTTTAGGATCAGAAGAATCTAAGTTAGCAGAATTTACTTTTAAGCTAACCATCGCAGAATTAGATCCTGTAGGAATAGTAAAAGATGTTTCTGACAGTGAAAATTCGAAACCTTCAGTTGCTGTTGTTAATTCTGAATTTATACCAACAGTTAAAGTAACATCTTTGCTAAGAGGAGTATTATCTCCACCAAAGTATTGAACTGGTATTTCAAAATCATATACAGTTCCACTACCATCTTGCAAGAAATTTTGACTCAATTCACTTGCAGGAAATTGAACAACTACTGGACCTTTCCCAAAATCAGTAACACTATCATCTAAACAAGATACAGTTACAAGAGAAAGGAGTACCAATAATAAAAATTTAAATTTATAAATTGCTTTCATAATATATTAAGAGTTAATTTTTCCAGAAAGGAATGTTTGTATATATAGCTTCTTTAGTTTGAGCAGGAACATTATCAGGATTTCTAGCAATCTCTGAATTAGGGTACAATAGTCTTACAGGTCTTTTACCAGCACTATCTGCTTCAGTAGGAACAGGTAAATTAGCAGGAAATCCTGTACGAGTAACTTCAATCCATGATTCCGCACCATTAACACCATTTAAAGCAATCCATTTTTGAACAGCTATAGCTTGTAATTTATCAGTAGAATCATCCCAAGATACATTAGGTAATGGTTGAGCTAAGTAATTATTAGCTTCTGTCGTAGCGTCAGGAACTTTTAAGAAGTTAAAAGAAGAAATAACGGCTTGTTCATACATACTCTTAGCTGCAGCATCTCCGCCAGGAATGTAACCTCTAACCATAGCTTCTGCTTGTAATAATAAAGCTTCTGAATGTAGCATTAATGGTTGATCTTGCTCTGAATTAATTAATAGTCCAGGCCCTACATGTGATGTTTCTTCACTTGTAAAACCACTTGCAGGTAAAGTAGTAGATTGGGCAGCACCATGATAACCACCTTCTTCAGCCTCAGCATATAACCTTTGGTATCTAAGGTCATTAGTTGTACCAGCTAAATAGTCTAATGCATAATCAGTTGCAATTGTAAAATCATTTCTATCAGTTGGTGTAGTTTGACCAGCGGCACTACCTAAGTAACCAAAGAATGGATTTTGTTTGTTTGTGTCGTCACTATAACCTGGATTACCAAGAACACTTGAAGTAATATAGCCAGCTCCATTAGCATTTATTTTAGCAATTTCACTAGAAATATAAGCATCTTGACCTGTAGAACTCATTCTTATAAGAAGTCTTAACTTGATAGTGTTAGCAAATTGAGCCCATTTTGTCATATCTCCTCCAAAAATAATATCCTGAGAACCAGGGTCATCATAATTGTCTGGCATGTTAACAGATTGATTTGCAGCTTCAGTCAATTTATCAATTAGATCTTTATATATAGTTTCAGAATCGTCATATTTTGGAAATAAAACTTCAGCTCTTTGATTAGCTTCAGTATAAGGAGCATCTCCGTATAAATCAACTATATATTGGTATTGATAACCTTTTAAAACTTTAGAGATAACTTTATACACTGTATAATCAGCACTACCTTCATAATTTTCGATATAAGTTAAATTCTTGAATATATCAGCATAAGAAGTCTCCCAAACATTAGCAAGAGTGTTTGTAGTTATATTATACCTTATTAGGTTTTGATTAGCAGACCAGTTAGATGGCGTTGTCCAATTATATACCATAAAGTTACCAATATAATTCATCGAGCGTGAATTTAAGGCTAATAAATCCTGTTGCGCTACAGGCAAGGTCAATTTTGGAGTAGAAACCGTAGGATTATTTGGGTCATCATTTACATCTAAAAAGTCACTACAACTTACAGATACAAATGAGAGTGCAAATAATACTATATAATTTATGATTTGTTTTTTCATTGTTATTAGAATTTTACATTTAATGTTAGACCATATTGTCTTGTAGGAGGTGTTTGTGATTGAGTTCCAACACCAACAAAGTTACTAGTAGAAGCTCTGTTACTGTTAAACTCTGGATCGGTATAAACATTGTCACTAGGTCTAAACGTGAAAAGATTACGCCCATAAATTCCTAAGCTTAAGTCTTGAATTCCTACACTTTTTAATAATTCTTTATCAAAATTATATGATAAAGCTATTTCTCTAATTTTCCAAGCAGAAGCATCGGTAACATAGTTTTCTTTTACCTCATTGTAACTATCCCAAAATGCATTACCTCCTCCTGACGTTAAGCGATTATTATTTGATATATAACCACCATTACCGTCAGAATAAGAAGAATTAGGAAAAACAAATGGTTGTCGATTATTTGTAACGCTATGTTGAGTTAAACCAGTAAATTCAAGAGCGTCTACTAAGTTGTTGTAAAAAACGTGTCCAGTTCTATAATCAGCAGCAACATATAAATTAAAATTCTTGTATTTTAAGTTGGTAGTTAAACCTAATATTTGGTCAGGTGTTACTTGACCTTGAATTTGATTTTTAGTATCTTGAATTGGGTCACCATCATCACCGACAATAATTCTTCCTTGAGGGTCTCTCAAATAAGCCGTAGTTTCAATTAATGGAAACTGCTCTCCTACCTTAGCAACTATATTTACTGCATTGGTAGCATCAAGAGAACCAATTTGTATTTGATCAGCACCATCCATAAGAGATATAACTTCTGTATCAAAAGTTGAATAATTAGCACTAACATCCCACTTAAAATCTTCAGTTTTAATTGGAGTCACATTTAAATCTAACTCTAACCCCATGTTTTGTAGTTCACCTACATTTGTTAAATATGTTCTAGCTCCAGATGAGAAAGGAACATCTACATTTAATATTTGATTTGTAGTATTAGTTTTGTATCCGTTAATACTACCTGTTATTCTATTATTAATTAAACCAAATTCAATACCAGCTTCTATAGATTCTGTAAATTCTGGTTTTAAATTAGGATCACTAACATTACTAGTTTGAGATAAACCAGCTGTGCTACCGTAAGGAAAATTATCAGGAGCAAAGAATATATCATTTGCTACTAATGGATCTGCATCGTTACCAGTTTTTGCCCAACTTGCATTTAGTTTTAAATAGCTTAACCCTTTTGGAGATACAAGGCTAGGGATAGCATCAGAGGCAACAAAAGACAAACCAAAACTAGGATAAAAGAATGAGTTATTTTGTTTAGGTAAAGTTGACGACCAGTCATTTCTAGCCGTAGCGTTTAAAAATAAAAAGTCCTTATAACCTAAAGTAAGATCTCCATAGACTGAAACTCTTCTATTTTCTGTGCTGAACTGATTACCTGTTAACTCACCAGTTCTTGTAGAAACGTGGAAGAAATCTGGAACAATCAAGTTTGTTCCTTCAACATTAATCCTATCAAGTCTATTAAGAAAAATATTGTTACCTAAAATTAATTTTGCAGAAAAATCCTCTGTGATATTTTTGTCAAAGGTTAAAAGGAAGTCATTGTTAAATCTACTAGTGGTAGTCAACTGATCTGCTTTTACAGCTCCATACTCATCCATTTCTGAGTACACATTTTGTAAATGAAATTCATAGGTAAAAGCTCCAAATCGTCTGTCAAACTTATTAGAAGTATAAGTGTAATTTGGTCTAACTGTAGCAGAAATCCAATCGTTAATCTCGTAGTTAATATCAGCTATAAAGTTAAATTGATTAATATCTGTCTTTTCTCTTTGAGTGTCAATTATAAAATATGGGTTCTCATAAAACCTGAAGTAAGACACTTCATTTCTTGTAAATTTACCTGTTCTCCAGTTTTTCATTTGATCTAGAGGAAGATGAAGAGGTGTGTTCAAAACATTCCAATAAACTGGTCTTCCTTGTCTACCACCTTCTCCTACAACATTAGCATGAGATCTAAAAAAACTTAAGTTACCACCAACTGTTAGTTTATTATATTTTCTACTAGCTTTAAATCTGACATTAGTTCTGTTATATTTATCTTTTGGAACAATACCATTGACATTTGTTTGATCTAAAGAGAAAAGATAATCACTTTTCTGATCACCGCCACTTATTGATACACCATTTCTTATAGTTGTACCAACATCAAAAAAGTTTTTATTTCTATCCTTTATTGGACTAAAAGGAACTTGCCAAACCTCTCCATTATCCAATGTTTCACTTGCGTCAACTAATCGACCATCATATCTTGGTCCCCAGTTTACATTCTCTAAAGGTAATAAATTACCATCAGGAAACCCTCCGGCACCAAACTCTTCTTGTAATTCAGGTAAATAAGCTACAGAAGATAATTCTAAAGTAGAACTTAATTGAATACTCATTCTATCTCTACCTTTCTTGGTTGTAATAACTACAACACCATTTGATGCAGCTGAACCATATAATGCAGCAGATTTAGAACCTTTAAGTATAGTCATACTTTCAATATCATCAGGATTAATCCTGTCAATTGCAGATCTAGGAGCAGGAGAACCATCTATAACGACTAAAGCTTGATTGTTTCCTCTTAAAGATCTACTACCTCTTAAAACAATCCTAGTATTAGGGTTAACACTATTACTTATAGTATTTATTTGGATACCAGAAACTTTACCTATAATTCCACTTGTAGCATTTACAGACTTTGTTTTAGTAAGATCCTCATTTTTTAATTTAGCTACTGAAGCTGTAAGTTCTTTAGGCTTTCGCTTTATACCAATTGCTGTAACAACAACTTCTTCAAGTATGTTTACATCATTTTGCATAGTAACGTTTAGTGTGCTTGAGGAACCAATAGTTCTTTCAACTGTTTTCATACCAACAAAGCTAAAAACCAATATGTCTCCAGTTTTAGCTTGGATAGAGTAGTTTCCGTCAAAATCAGTCTCTGTACCTTGAGTGGTACCCTTCTTTAAAATTGTAACCCCAGGCAATGGGCCAGTTTCGTCTGAAACGGTACCTGAAATTGTTTTTTCTTGTGCAAAGGACATTTGCACAATTAACGCTAGGAATAGCGTCAAAATTCCATTAAACTTTGTTCTCATTATGTAATTATTTGAATTAATTAATCGCTAAAATCATAAATATATCTTAAATAAACAATTTTTTAACATAAAAATACTTGAGATGATTTTTTAAAAAAGTATAGGTTAGTAAATATGAGTAAAATAGTTGAAAACTATTTTTATTTTTTGTAAATGTCTAATTTTGGTAGTTGAATGTTGTGATTATTGTTGAATTGAGTGTTTAAAACAGAAAATATGATAGTTGTTTTTGTGATTGCTTAAAAAGGTTTGTAATTGTAGTTTTATTTTGGGATAATGAAAAGAAGATGGGGTAGGGTAATAGCTATGTGTAAAAAAATTACAGTTTTTGGAGAAGTTTTTTTAAATCATTTGTGTTTTTTGTGTTAATTTCTTTGTGCTCTTTTTTCTTGTATTTAATGTCTAAAATCGATAAGGTTTTCTTTTTTGATCTAGGTATTTTTATGAGTTGGTTATCCTTAATAAAATAGTTGTAGCTTTTATTAATTATTTTGTTTTCGATTATGCCTAGAGATTCCTTTGAGTTTACTGTTCTCTTTTTGAGTTTGTATAGTTTTACAAGAGTGATATTCTTGTTTTGAGCAATCTCTTGATAATAATTATTATCTGTGTTAGATATAAGGTTGTTGCTTATGGGTTTAAAGGTTTTGTTATCAAAAATAATTTGCTCTATATTTTGTTTTTTTAAGTAGATAAAATCATTATTTTCAAATTGAACTTCAAATCTTTTATCGAATAAATTGTAATTGCAGTTTGGTAGAGTATAGCTTTTATTTTCTTTAGTAGTTATTTTACATTTTTTCCATTCTTTAGTTAAGTAATATGTGCCAGATACATTTTTTCCAAATTCATTATTGAATTTCATATCAATTTTAGCCATAGCAAAATGATCCATGTTGTTGTTGAATATGCTATTTGCGTGTTTGGGAATTTTTTGAGATCTGGTAAACTGTGAGAAAACAGTATTTGTGACTAACGCTGTAATTAATAATAATTTCAATTTCATGATTTTTAGTGTAAAGTTTTGTGTTTTTATTGGATATGATAAAAAAGCTGAAGTTACTAACTTCAGCTTTTAATGTTTTTAGGTGTTAGTTTTTATCCCAAAAAATCTTTGTTGTTTTTTCATCCCCTCCAATACTTGAAGAAGCACTTTGATAGTTTGTACCATTAAGTGTTGATTCTGAAGTAGGGTATAGAAAACGAGTAGGAATTTGTTCAGGGTTAGTAACAGGTAAGTTATTTAAGGTTGGTTGGTCAAATAATCTCCAAGTTGTCCATCCTTCAAAACCGTTATTATACAAAGCTAACCACTTTTGAGTAGCAATTTTTTCTTTCCAGTCACCAGATGCAGTTGAGTAAGCAACATGAGTCATTGCTAAATAAGAGCTAACATCGTTTATTTTCCATTCATCAAAAGAGGCTCTGATACCTTCGTTATAGTGAGTTTCGGTATCTCCGCCTACACTATATCCACCTCTAGCAGATGCCTCTGCTAATAAAAACCTAATTTCGGCAGCTGATATAATCGTGCCTTTAAGGTCTGGTACTCTTAGAATGTCTCCTAGTTGAGTATGACCACTGTGGCTGTTGGCAGTACCATAAGTACCTCCTTCGAACAATTGAGTTTGGTTGTTGTATGCATTTGTGTATGAGAAAGTAGCAACTACATTGTCATTAGAGTCAGTTATGTTTAACTCTTCAGGGATTACTTTATTGGTTCTGAAATATACAAACATTCTAGGATCTGTGTTAGTAAAAGAGTCTGGATCTATGTATTCTACTTCATCTTTTTCATCAATTACGCCGTCTCCATTCAAGTCAGATGAATTGTAAGTTAAATACTCTCTTGGTTGCATTTTGTTAATAAATGTGTTAGCTGCAACAAAATCATTACGACCACTCTGTACTAAGCTAACGTATAGAGGATTGGTGTTAGGAGAGGCTCCCAGATAATTAATAGAGAAGTTATCACTGTTATTAAGAATTAAATCTGTTGAAGCTAAGTTAGCATACTGGATAGATTCGGTAGGGTTAGAGTCTGCTATTCTCATAGCCATTCTTAACATTAATGAGTTAGCAGCTTTTTTCCATTTTGAAAGGTCACCACCGTAAATAAAATCATCAAAACCAAAGTTTCCATTGGTGTTAATAGTTTGAATGGCCTTTGATAGTCTATCTAATAAATCTAAATAAATTGTTTCAGCATCATCATATTTTGGAGTTGGATTGTTTGGATCAAGTGCTTCTGTGTATGGCACATCTCCAAAGGTATCTACTAAGATACTATATGCGTAAACTGTAGTAAACTCTATGATTGCTAATTGATTTTCTTTGTTAGGGTTATCTACTGAGTTTTCTGTAGAGACTCTAGCTCCATCTAAATCTTTAAGAACATCTCTGTATAGTGTGTTCCAAATTGAGCCTCCTATGTTTCTACTAACTTGATTAAATTGACTTTCATCAGGATAGGTTGTTTGTGCCCAATATTGAGCATATAGTCTAAAAACGTTTTCATTAACACTACATGAGTTCATTAAGTCAAACATGTTTCTGGTACCGTTGGCAAAAAGTGTTGCGCCTGATACTTCACTCGGATTTTTTTTATCAACATTTAAGTCTTCATCGACACAAGAGACGATTAAGAATGTTGAAATTAAAAATAAAAATATTTTTTTCATAATCTTTTAAAATTCTAAATTAACATTAAGACCAACTGTTCTTACGGTAGGGTATGATCCGGATAAATATCCTTGAGCATTACCTGCTCCTAATCCTGATTCAGGATCAGCAAAAGGTACGTTTTTGTCTATTATCCATAAATTTCTACCTACTAAAGATATTGTTAAATCCGATACTGCAGAATTTTGAAGCCAAGTTTTAGGAAAATTGTACTTAAGGCTTAACTCTCTTAGTTTAATATATGAAGCATCATATATAGTAAGTGCGGCTGGGTTTACGTTCGAGTCTCCCCAGTAGAAAGCTCCATTGTATGTGTCTGCAGGAGTACGAGTAGTGTTTGGTTGTCCGTCTTCTGTAACACCAGGGTTGAGTACACCCCCACTGTCTGGTCCTGATGTAATAGGATTTCTTATTGGGTTTCCAAGTTCGTTAAGCCCCCCTGTGTAGTCTGGTAAACCTGTACCTTGACCATAATGAAGGTCTAATGAGTATACATCTCCTCCTTGTTGGATGTCAATTAAAAAGCTTAACGATAAATTTTTATAAGAAAGAGTGTTTGTGATACCGGCGTTCCAGTCAGGGTTAGTATCTCCTATAATTTGATTGCTTTTAACTTTATAGTAACCATTATCGTTAACAACTTTGTTGCCGTTATCATCGTAGACAAACCCAGTACCTCTTATTGTTCCATAGGGTTGACCTTTAGTGGCATTAATTGAAATACCCCCTTGGAACGATGCAAGTTGAATGTTTTCTACGTCGGAATATAATTCTTTAACTAAGTTGTTGTTTTTTGACCAGTTAATTGTAGTGTTCCATTTAAAGTCTTCATTTTGAATTATTTTTCCATCTAAACTTACTTCAACCCCTTTGTTTTCTATGGTACCAGCATTAACCCATCTACTAGAGAAACCTGAAGCAGCTGTTGTGGTGACTGGCATTAATTGGTTTTCTGTGTCTTTTTTATACCAAGATAAATTTAAGCCCAAGCGATTGTTTAAAAATCTAGTTTCTAGACCAAGTTCTATTTCTTTGGTTCTTTCAGGTACTAAGTTTTCGTTTTTCTTGGTGCCATTAAATGAGCTTAAAGCTACACTACCGAAATGATCTATAACATTATAGGTGTCGTAAACGTTGTTGGCAGGTAGGTCGTTACCTACTTCAGCGTATCCAGCTCTAAGTTTACCATAGTTTAACCAGTTTGTGTTTATTAGTTCTGAAAAAATAAAACTACCACTAACAGCAAAATAGTTATAGCTATTGTTTGCTGTTGGGAGAGAGGAAGATACATCGTATCTGTCTGTGAATTCTAAGAAGAGTCTATCGTTATATCCTAAAGTAGCTTGAACGTAATATCCGTTAACTTGTTTTTCGGCTAAACGTTCTTCGGGTAGGTTAACGGGTAAGACAGAGTTTCTTAAAGAATATACACCAGGGTTAGCTAAACCTCCGTTTGTTGAGGCTCTCCAGAAGTGGTATTTTTCTTTTCTGATATTCATTCCTAAAACACCATTTAGGGTTAATTTCTCAGATAAATCTTTACTGAAGTTCAACATTAGATCATAGTTGAATTCTGAAAAGTTAATTTGTGTTCTTTGATAACCAGACGCTTGGTCTCCAACTGTTAGTCCAAACTCTGTAGCAACTGATCCAACAGCTCTCCTATCTTCACGTACTTCAGAGTATGTATCAACAGCTACTTTACCAGTTAAATCCAACCAATCATTAATATTATATGTAGCAAATGCATTACCAAAGAATCTGTTTCTGTTATCAGATTGGTAATTTTGATATCTAGTCCAATATGGATTGTCCCAGTATTGTGGTTGTAAAGGAGATCCTCCAACCGAACCTTGGTGATTCCAGCTATAGTTTTTGCCAGTTAAGTCGTAAATATACTTTTGGTCTTTAATGTCAACGTTTACTTGCCACCATTGTCTAAATTGAGACATTAAATTATCTCCATATCCTGTAGAATTTCTACCAATAACATCTTGGTTGATAAAGTTGGCATTGGCACCTGTAGTTAGTTTATTTGAAACTTTCAAAGTACCATTAAAGTTAAAGGTGTTTTTGTCTAGTTTAGAGTTTGGTAAAATACCTTTGTTTTGAAAGTTTGTGTACCCTAATCTGTAACTCACTTTATCATCGCTTCCTGAAATAGATATTGAGTTATTGATTTGGTGAGAAGTTTCGAAGAAATCTGCAGGAGTGTTTTTACCAGCGATGTAAGGTGTTGCAGTTTGGTAGTTTGGGTGTTCAGGAACAAACGCATCCCATTGATAAACAAGAGATCCATCTAAAGGAGCTCCAAAAGAACCATCTTCGTAGGTAGGCACTGCTAAATCGTTAATCCCATCTCCATTAACATCAATATCTTCAAAATATCCTGTACTTCCATAGTAGGGGCCATATCCAGCACCGTATTTATCTTGATACTTTAAAAAAGTAGATCTATCTATTTTTCCTAGGGTAATACCGGAAGATATATTTACCTTCATATTTCCTTCTTTTCCTTTTTTGGTTGTAATAATGACAACTCCGTTTGCTCCTCTAGATCCATATATAGCAGATGCAGCGGCTCCTTTTAAAATATTAATAGATTCAACATCATCAGGGTTAATGTCAGAAGCTGCGTTACCGTAGTCAAAGCCTCTTCTACCATTTTTTTGATTTGCGCTATTTTCTATTTGATTAGAAATAGGGATTCCGTCTATGATAAATAAAGGTTGATTGTTTCCTGTTAAAGAGCTAATTCCTCTGATTAAAAAATTAGAAGATCCGCCAAAATTGTTGTTAGCTTTAATTTGAACACCGCTAATTTTACCAGATAAAGAGTTTACTACATTATCAAGTTTTACAGTAGAAACCTTGTCTCCTTTGATTTCTTGAGAAGCGTAACCTAAACTCTTTTTAGCTCTTTTTATACCTAAGGAAGTTACAACAACTTCATCAAGTACATTGTCGCTAGCCATGGTTAAATTGATAACGTTAGTAGTTCCAACTATTTTTTCAACAGTTTTCATTCCTACGAAACTAAAAATAAGTGTATCACCAGTCTTAGCCTTAATAGAAAATTTTCCGTCAAAGTCAGTTTCTACTCCGGAAGTTGTCCCTTTTATTAGTACGTTAACTCCAGGCAGGGGGCCTGTTTCGTCGGAAACAGTACCTGAAATCACTTTTTCTTGTGCAAAGGATATTTGCACAACTAACGCTAAGAGTAGTGTTAGTATTCCGTTAATTTTTGTTTTCATTATGTAATTATTTGAATTAATTGAGCCAAAAATCATAAATAAAACTTAAAAAAACAAGGTATTTGTTAAATAATTCTAAAATAAAGTGTTTGTTTTGGTGTGGAATGTAAGGTTGTTGTTTGTTTTTTGAAATTGTTTGTTTTTTTTAACATATTGTTTATTTTTTTTGTGTTTTAGAGAAGGTGTAAGAGGCGCTGTGAGTTTGAGTTTTTGAAGTTTTTTTTTTGAGGTTTGTTAAAAATAACTCCTTGATATTTGAATAAATAGAAAATTGTCGTACATTTGCACACTCTTAAAATTAGAGTAATTTAAGTACAAATTAAAAACAAGTAATAATTTAGTATGCCAACTATTCAACAATTAGTTCGTAAAGGAAGAGCCAAAATAACTAAGAAGAGTAAATCGGCTGCTTTACAAGCATGTCCACAAAGACGTGGAGTTTGTACGCGTGTGTATACCACTACACCTAAGAAACCTAACTCAGCGATGCGTAAGGTTGCAAGGGTGCGTTTAACAAATGGTAATGAAATCAACGCGTATATTCCAGGTGAGGGACACAACTTGCAAGAGCACTCGATAGTATTAGTTAGAGGTGGAAGGGTAAAAGATTTACCAGGTGTTAAATATCACGTGGTACGTGGAGCATTAGATACTGCTGGAGTTGAGGGTAGAACCCAACGTAGATCTAAGTACGGTGCAAAACGCCCAAAAGACAAAAAGTAAAAATTAATTAGTAACTTTTTTAATGTAAAGACATGAGGAAAAGAAGAGCTAAAAAAAGAGTTTTGTTACCGGATCCAAGATTCAACGATCAATTAGTTACACGTTTTGTGAATAACTTAATGTGGGACGGTAAAAAATCTGTAGCGTTCAAAGTGTTTTACGATGCAATGGATATCGTAAACGAAAAGAAAACTGACGAAGAAAAGTCGGCTTTAGAAGTGTGGAAAGATGGTTTATCTAACGTGATGCCTCACGTAGAAGTTCGTTCTCGCCGTGTTGGTGGTGCAACTTTCCAAATTCCAATGCAAATTCGTCCAGACCGTAAGGTTTCTATGGCGATTAAATGGATGATTTCTTATGCGCGTAAGCGTAATGAAAAAACAATGGCACAGCGTTTAGCTGCTGAGATTTTAGCTGCTGCTAAAGAAGAAGGCGCTGCTGTTAAGAAAAGAGTTGATACTCATAAGATGGCTGAAGCAAACAAAGCATTCTCACACTTTAGATTTTAATAAGAAATGGCAAGAGATTTAAAATATACAAGAAATATCGGTATTGCTGCTCATATTGATGCTGGTAAAACAACAACAACTGAGCGTATCCTTTTCTATACAGGGGTGTCTCACAAAATTGGAGAGGTTCACGATGGTGCTTCTACAATGGACTGGATGGAGCAAGAAGCTGAAAGAGGTATTACAATTACTTCTGCAGCTACTACTTGTACTTGGCAATTCCCAACCGAAAATGGACAGCCTACCGCTGATGCTAAGGGATACCATTTTAATATTATTGATACTCCAGGTCACGTTGATTTTACCGTAGAGGTAAACCGTTCGTTACGTGTATTAGACGGGTTAGTGTTCTTATTCTCTGCAGTAGACGGAGTTGAGCCACAATCTGAAACTAACTGGCGTTTAGCTGATAACTATAAAGTACCACGTATCGGTTTCGTTAACAAAATGGACCGTCAAGGAGCAAACTTCTTAGCAGTATGTCAGCAAGTAAAAGACATGTTAAAGTCTAATGCAGTGCCAATCGTATTAAACATTGGTGATGAAGCAGATTTTAAAGGAATTGTTGATTTAGTTAAAAACCGTGCTATTGTATGGCATGATGACAACTACGGGTCAACTTTTGATGTTGTAGAAATTCCAGAAGAATTGAAAGAAGAAGCTCGTGAGTTACGTGGTAAGTTAATCGAAGAGGTTGCTGCTTATGACGAAAACTTATTAGAGAAGTACATGGAAGATGAAGATTCAATTACAGAAGAAGAAGTGCATGCTGCATTAAGAGCTGCTGTAATGGATATGTCTATTATTCCAATGGTATGTGGTTCATCATTCAAAAATAAAGGTGTTCAGTTTTTATTAGATGCTGTATGTCGTTATTTACCTTCGCCAGTAGATAGAGATAATATCGTAGGAACTAATCCTGATACTGGTGAGGAAGAAACACGTAAGCCAGATGCAAAAGCACCATTTTCAGCTTTAGCATTTAAAATTGCTACAGATCCTTTCGTAGGACGTTTAGCATTCTTCCGCGCTTATTCTGGTCGTTTAGATGCAGGTTCTTATGTGTTGAACAACCGTTCAGGTAAAAAAGAACGTATTTCACGTATATACCAAATGCACTCTAACAAGCAAAATGCTATCGACTTTATTGAAGCTGGAGATATTGGAGCTGCTGTAGGATTTAAAGATATTAAAACAGGAGATACCTTATCTGATGAAAAGAATCCAATTGTTTTAGAATCAATGGATTTCCCAGATCCAGTAATCGGTATTGCTGTTGAACCAAAAACTAAGGCTGACGTTGATAAGTTAGGTATGGCTTTAGGTAAATTAGCAGAGGAAGATCCAACATTTACTGTAAAAACAGATGATGCTTCAGGTCAAACTGTAATTTCTGGAATGGGTGAGTTACACTTAGATATTATTGTTGACCGTTTAAAGCGTGAGTTTAAGGTTGAAGTAAATCAAGGACAACCACAAGTAGAGTACAAAGAAGCTTTAACAGCTACTGCAGATCACAGAGAGGTTTATAAGAAACAATCTGGTGGACGTGGTAAATTTGCTGATATTGTGTTTACTATGGAGCCTGCTGATGAAGGTGTTACAGGATTACAATTTGAGTCTATTATTAAAGGTGGTAACGTTCCTAAGGAATTTGTACCTTCTGTAGAGAAAGGATTCAAAGAGGCAATGAAGAATGGTCCTTTAGCTGGTTATGAAATGGATTCGATGAAGATTACTTTAAAGGATGGATCTTTCCACCCTGTAGATTCTGATCAATTATCATTCGAATTAGCTGCTAAGTTAGGTTATAAAGCTGCTGCAAAAGCTGCAAGAGCTGTAATCATGGAACCAATGATGAAATTAGAAGTGTTAACTCCAGAGGAGAACATGGGAGATATCGTTGGAGACTTAAACAGAAGAAGAGGACAAGTAAACGATATGAGCGATCGTGCTGGATCTAAAGTAGTAAAAGCAATCGTTCCTTTATCAGAAATGTTTGGATATGTTACTTCTTTAAGAACATTATCTTCAGGTAGAGCAACTTCTACTATGGAATTCTCTCACTATGCAGAAACTCCAAGTAACATTTCAGAAGAAGTAATCGCAAACGCTAAAGGTTAATTAAGATGAGTCAAAAAATTAGAATAAAGTTAAAATCTTACGATTATAATTTAGTAGACAAGTCTGCTGAGAAAATCGTAAAAACAGTAAAGAGTACTGGTGCTGTAGTAAACGGACCAATTCCTTTACCAACAAATAAAAAGATTTTTACAGTGTTACGTTCACCACACGTAAACAAAAAATCAAGAGAACAATTTCAATTATCTGCTTACAAAAGATTATTAGACATTTATAGTTCTTCTTCAAAAACTATTGATGCGCTAATGAAACTTGAGTTACCAAGTGGAGTTGAAGTTGAGATCAAAGTATAAGTAAATGAATAACTTTCGGTTTAATTTTGTTAAGCCGAAAGTTTTTTATACTTTTGCACACCGAAATTTTAGTTTTCGGAGTGTGTAAGTTTCTGAAAAGTATTCAGAAATGACATGTCCTGAGGGTTTCGCGAAGGAAAAACGGTAAAACAAATTCAAAGAGTGAAGATGTTTTTCGCTCTTTTTTTTTTTTGAGAAGTTCGAAGGAAAACAAGAAACATTTGTTTCAAAAAATTATTTTATTAATAGACGCGCTGGATAAATTAAAATCTATCGTCTGAAAATTAACAAATATGTCTGGGTTAATAGGAAGAAAAGTAGGAATGACCAGCTTATTCGATGAAAATGGGAAAAATATTCCTTGTACTGTAATCGAAGCAGGTCCTTGCGTTGTTACCCAAGTCAGAACCGAAGAGGTTGACGGCTATAACGCGTTACAACTTGGTTTCGATGACAAAAAAGCAAAAAGCTCTAACAAGGCTTTAGATGGTCACTTTAAAAAAGCTGGTACATCTGCTAAAAGAAAGGTCGTTGAGTTCCAAGGATTCGAAGGTGAGTACAAATTAGGTGACTCAATTACTGTTGAACACTTTGCTGAAGGAGAATTCGTTGATGTATCAGGAGTTTCAAAAGGTAAAGGTTTTCAAGGTGTTGTTAAACGTCATGGTTTTGGCGGGGTTGGACAAGCAACTCACGGTCAACATAACCGTTTAAGAGCTCCAGGTTCAATTGGTGCAGCATCATACCCTGCAAGAGTATTCAAAGGAATGCGTATGGCAGGTCGTATGGGTGGAGACAAAGTAAAAGTTCAAAATTTAAGAGTTTTAAAAGTGGTTGCAGATAAGAATCTTATCGTTGTAAAAGGAGCAATTCCTGGTCACAAAAACTCTTATGTAACTATCGAGAAATAATGAAAGTAGCAGTATTAGATATTACAGGAAAAGATACTGGTAGAAAAGTTGAACTTTCTAACGAGGTATTCGGAATTGAGCCAAATGATCATGCAATTTATTTAGATGTAAAGCAGTATTTGGCTAATCAAAGACAAGGTACTCATAAATCGAAAGAAAGAGCTGAGATTGCTGGTAGTACAAGAAAGATAAAAAAACAAAAAGGAACTGGTACAGCTCGTGCGGGTAGTATCAAGTCTGGTGTTTTTAGAGGTGGTGGACGTATGTTTGGTCCAAGACCTAGAAACTATTCTTTTAAGTTAAATAAAAACTTAAAGCGTTTAGCACGTAAGTCAGCTTTAAGTATTCAAGCAAAAGAAAACAATTTAGTAGTTGTTGAAGACTTCAATTTTGAAGCTCCAAAAACTAAAGAGTTTATCAATGTATTAAAAGCTTTAGAATTAGACGCTAAAAAGTCTTTATTCGTATTAGGTGAAGAAAGTAAGAATGTTTACTTATCATCTCGTAACTTAAAAGGTTCTAAAGTAGTAGATGCTTCAGGTATTAACACGTATAGCGTTTTAAATGCTAATAAAGTGGTTATTTCAGAAAGCTCTCTAGAAGGAATTGAGTCTAATTTAAGTAAATAGGGAACAAGATGAGTATTTTAATTAAACCTATTATTACAGAAAAAGCTACAAATGATAGCGAGTTAAACAACCGTTATACATTTGTTGTAAATAAAAAAGCTAACAAATTAGAAATCAAAGGAGCTGTAGAAGCTGCTTATGGTGTAGCGATTGAATCTGTAAAAACAATGAATTATCCAGTACAAAGAAAAACTAAATACACTAAAAAAGGTTTAGTTACTGGATTAACAGGTGGATACAAAAAGGCAATCGTTCAGTTAGCTGAAGGAGAAACTATTGATTTTTATAACAATCTTTAAGAAAAGACAGAATGTCAGTTAGAAAATTAAAACCAATAACACCAGGTCAGCGTTTTAGAGTTGTAAATGGGTTCGACACCATTACTACTGATAAGCCGGAGAAATCTTTATTAGCTCCGAAAAAACGATCTGGAGGTCGAAACAACCAGGGTAGAATGACTACACGTAACATCGGTGGAGGTCATAAACAAAAATACCGTATTATCGATTTTAAAAGAGATAAGCAAGGTATTCCTGCAACAGTAAAAACTATTGAGTACGATCCAAACCGTACTGCATTTATTGCATTAGTTAGTTATGCTGATGGTGAAAAACGTTATGTGATTGCACAAAACGGATTAAAAGTAGGTCAAACAATCATTTCAGGAAAGGAAGTAGCTCCAGAAGTAGGTAACGCTATGTATTTAAGTGAAATTCCTTTAGGAACTACAATTTCTTGTATTGAGTTACACCCAGGTCAAGGAGCTGTTATGGCTCGTTCTGCTGGAGCTTTTGCTCAGTTAGTTGCAAAAGAAGGTAAATATGCAACTGTTAAATTACCTTCTGGAGAAACAAGATTTATCTTATTAACTTGTATGGCTACAATTGGAGTAGTGTCTAACTCAGACCACCAATTATTAGTTTCGGGTAAAGCAGGTAGAAGTAGATGGTTAGGAAGAAGACCAAGAACAAATGCAGTAAGAATGAACCCAGTTGATCACCCAATGGGAGGTGGAGAAGGACGTTCTTCTGGAGGGCATCCAAGATCTAGAAACGGTATTCCTGCTAAAGGATTTAAGACTAGATCAAAGACCAAAGCTAGTAATAAGTATATCGTAGAACGTAGAAAGAAATAATAAACCATGGCAAGATCATTAAAAAAAGGACCTTACGTTCACTATAAGTTAGAGAAAAAAGTGTTAGCTAACGTAGAAGCAGGTAGTAAGTCAGTTATCAAAACTTGGTCTAGAGCAAGTATGATTACTCCTGATTTCGTAGGGCAAACAATTGCAGTTCACAACGGACGTCAGTTTGTACCAGTTTACGTTACTGAAAACATGGTAGGTCATAAATTAGGCGAATTTTCACCAACACGCTCATTTAGAGGACATGCTGGTGCAAAAAATAAAGGTAAAAAATAGTAGGAAATTATGGGAAGTCGTAAACATAACATGGCAACACAGTTAAAAGAAGCTAGAAAGTCTAGAGCTTTCGCTAAATTAACTAATTGTCCTACATCACCAAGAAAAATGCGCTTGGTAGCAGATTTAGTAAGAGGAGTAGAAGTTGAAAAAGCTTTACAAATCTTAAAGTTCAGTCCAAAAGAAGCATCACGTAACTTAGAAAAGTTATTATTATCAGCTATTGCTAACTGGCAAGCTAAAAATGAAGATGCAAGCATTGAAGATGCTGGATTATACGTAAAATCAATTTGTGTTGATAGCGCAGGTATGTTAAAAAGGTTAAGACCAGCTCCGCAAGGTCGTGCACATAGAATTCGTAAGCGTTCTAATCACGTAACTTTAGAGTTAGGAACTAAAAATAATAGTAATTAATCAAAGTAGAAATGGGACAAAAGACAAATCCAATAGGAAATCGTTTAGGAATTATCAGAGGATGGGAATCTAACTGGTATGGTGGAAATGACTACGGAGATAAGATTGCTGAAGATGATAAGATAAGAAAGTATTTATATGCTAGATTATCTAAAGCAAGTGTATCAAGAATTATTATTGAGCGTACCTTAAAACTTGTAACCGTTACTATCACTACTGCACGTCCAGGTATCATTATTGGTAAAGGAGGTCAAGAGGTAGACAAGTTAAAAGAAGAGCTTAAGAAAATTACTGGTAAAGAAGTTCAAATTAATATTTTCGAAATTAAGCGTCCAGAATTAGATGCAAAATTAGTTGCTGCTAGTATCGCACGTCAAATTGAAAATAGAATTTCTTACAAGCGAGCTACTAAAATGGCAATCGCTGCTGCAATGAGAATGAATGCAGAAGGAATTAAAGTTCAATTATCAGGTCGTTTAAACGGAGCTGAAATGGCACGTTCTGAGCATTACAAAGAAGGAAGAATTCCTCTTTCTACCTTCAGAGCAGACATCGATTATGCACTTGTTGAATCACATACTACATACGGAAGAATCGGTGTGAAAGTATGGATTATGAAAGGTGAGGTTTATGGAAAACGTGAATTATCTCCATTAGTTGGACTATCTAAGCAAAAAGGTAGTGGAAACAAAGGTGGTGGTAAACGTCAACCTCGCAGAAGAAAATAATTTTTAAAAGAAATTAACAATGTTACAGCCAAAAAGAGTAAAATACCGTAAGGTACAGAAGGCGAAAGGAAATATGAAAGGTAACTCTGGTAGAGGTACTCAACTTTCTAACGGAATGTTTGGTATCAAATCATTAGATCAGAACTTACTTACCTCTCGTCAAATTGAGGCAGCTCGTATTGCGGCAACTCGTTATATGAAAAGAGAGGGGCAACTTTGGATTAAGATTTTCCCAGATAAACCAATAACAAAGAAACCGTTAGAGGTACGTATGGGTAAAGGTAAAGGTGCACCAGATCACTTTGTAGCAGTTGTAAAACCAGGTAGAATTTTGTTCGAAATTGGTGGAGTACCAATGGAAGTAGCAAAAGAAGCTTTACGTTTAGCAGCGCAAAAACTTCCTGTAAAAACGAAGTTTGTAATAGCAAGAGATTTTGATTATAACGCTTAATTCTATTAGATCATGAAACAATCAGAAATTAAAGAATTATCAACAGCTGACTTACAAGAAAAGCTAGGGGCGTTGAAGAAAAATTATACTGATCTTAAGATGGCTCACGCCATAACTCCATTGGAAAACCCATTAGAGTTACGTAGCTTAAGAAAAACTGTAGCAAGAATTGCTACAGAGTTAACTAAAAGAGAATTACAATAATTCTAGTCAGTTTTAAAGATGGAAAAAAGAAATCTTAGAAAAGAGAGAATCGGTGTAGTATCTAGCAACAAAATGGAGAAATCTATCGTAGTTAGCGAGGTAAAAAGAGTAAAGCACCCAATGTACGGAAAGTTCGTATTGAAGACTAAGAAGTACGTTGCACATGACGAGAATAACGATTGCAACGAAGGTGATACTGTAAGGATCATGGAAACACGTCCTATGAGTAAATCTAAGCGTTGGAGATTAGTAGAAATCCTAGAAAGAGCTAAATAATATGTTACAGACAGAATCAAGATTAAAAGTCGCAGATAACACTGGAGCAAAAGAAGTTTTAGTGATTAGAGTTTTAGGAGGAACAAAAAAGCGTTACGCTAGCGTTGGAGATAAAATTGTAGTTTCAGTAAAATCTGCAACTCCAAACGGAACTGTAAAGAAAGGTCAAGTATCTCGTGCAGTTGTTGTTCGTACTAAGAAAGAAGTTAGACGTAAAGACGGATCATATATCAGATTTGATGATAATGCTTGTGTACTTTTAAATCCTTCAGAGGAAATGAGAGGTACTCGTGTATTCGGACCTGTGGCTCGTGAATTACGTGAGAAACAATTTATGAAAATAGTATCATTAGCACCTGAGGTGTTATAAAATCAGATTTTAAAATGAAAAAATTTAAAATTAAATCAGGAGATACTGTTAAAGTTATAGCAGGGGATCATAAAGGATCTGAAGGAAAAGTTTTACAAATCCTTAAAGATAAGGATAGAGTAGTAGTAGAAGGTGTAAATATGGTGTCTAAACACACTAAACCTAGTGCTGCTAACCCTCAAGGAGGAATTGTAAAAAAGGAAGCTCCATTACATATATCGAATGTAGCCTTAATCGAAAACGGTGAAGCTGTTAGAGTAGGGTATGATTTTGATAAGGAAAGTGGAAAAAAGTTCAGAGTTTCAAAAAAATCAGATAAAGCAATATAACAATGAGTTACGTACCAAGATTAAGAGAAGAGTACAAGAGCAGAGTTATCAAAGCTCTTACTGATGAATTTGGTTATAGCAATGTAATGCAAGTGCCTAAATTACAAAAGATAGTAGTAAGTAAAGGTGTTGGTGCAGCTATAGCAGATAAGAAATTAATAGAATACGCTATTGATGAGTTAACTACTATTACTGGTCAAAAAGCAGTACCTACAATTTCTAAGAAAGACGTTGCAAACTTCAAATTACGTAAAGGAATGCCTATTGGAGCAAAAGTTACGTTAAGAGGAGACAAAATGTACGAATTTTTAGATAGATTAGTTACAGCTTCTTTACCACGTGTAAGAGACTTTAACGGTATCAAAGCAAATGGTTTTGATGGTAGAGGTAATTACAATTTAGGAATTACTGAGCAAATCATCTACCCAGAGATTAATATTGATCAAGTGAAAAAAATTAGTGGTATGGATATTACTTTTGTAACATCAGCAAGCACTGATAAGGAAGCTAAATCATTATTAGGAGAATTAGGATTACCATTTAAAAAGAATTAATAAGATGGCTAAAGAATCAATGAAAGCGCGTGAGCGCAAAAGAGCTAAAATGGTTGCTAAATATGCAGAAAAGAGAAAAGCTTTAAAAGAAGCTGGAGACTATGAAGCATTACAAAAGTTGCCAAAAAACGCATCACCAATTAGAATGCACAATCGTTGTAAACTAACTGGACGTCCAAAAGGATATATGCGTCAGTTCGGAATTTCACGTGTTACTTTCCGTGAAATGGCTAACCAAGGATTAATTCCAGGAGTAAAGAAAGCAAGCTGGTAAGAAGCTCTTCCATACAAAATAAAGGTGTATAACTAAACAAAGTTGTACACCTTTTTGCTTAATAAAAAGGTGTAATTAATACATACTTTAATTTCATTTTAAAATTAAAATACTCTTACAGAAACGTAATATTTTGATACTAAAAATGATAATCATCAAAAAGGTTTGATTTTCAAAAAGTTTATGTATATTTGCACTCTGTTTTTATAGGGTAAATTACGCCTTGTAAGTAAATACCACTTAAATGGTATAATGCTTATGAGATTTTACTCAAAAAACAAATAAATAAGTATTAACTGGTTTCAGGTTTAGTATTTGCGTTGATAAGATAATAATGCTAAAAACCAAAACCGAAAATTAATTAACTATGTATACAGATCCAATCGCGGATTTTCTTACTCGAGTGAGAAATGCTATTGCAGCAAATCACAGAGTAGTTGAAGTTCCTGCTTCAAAGTTGAAGAAGGAAATGACGAAGATTTTGTTCGATCAAGGTTACATTTTAAGTTATCAGTTCAATGACGATAAGGTTCAAGGAACGATTAAGATAGCTTTAAAATACGATCGTGATACGAAAGAATCAGTAATCAGAAAGATTCAAAGAATTTCGACACCAGGTTTACGTAGATACGTTGGCGCTAAAGAAATGCCAAGAGTATTGAACGGATTAGGTATTGCTATTGTTTCTACATCAAAAGGTGTAATGACAAACAAAAAAGCAAGACAAGAGAACGTTGGTGGTGAAGTATTATGTTACGTTTACTAAAAAACATTTTGTAAGATGAGTAGAATAGGAAAGAATCCAATCGCATTGCCACAAGGTGTTGAAGTGAAAGTAGACGGAAATGTGGTTACAGTAAAAGGAAAATTAGGAGAGTTAACTCAAGAAATTAAGTCTGATATTACTGTAAAAGTTGAAGATGGTACCATTACTTTAGAAAGACCATCAGAAAGTAAAGATCATAGAGCAGCACATGGTTTATACCGTGCTTTAATCAATAACATGGTTGAAGGTGTTAGCAAAGGATTTACTAAAGAGTTAGAGTTAGTAGGTGTTGGTTATAGAGCATCTAACCAAGGACAAAAATTAGATTTAGCCTTAGGTTTCTCTCACAATATTGTAATAGATTTAGCTCCAGAAGTTAAGGTTGAAACAGTATCTGAAAAAGGTAAGAACCCAATCGTAAAATTAACTTCACATGACAAGCAATTAGTTGGTCAAGTTGCAGCAAAAATTCGTTCATTCCGTAAGCCAGAACCTTACAAAGGAAAAGGAATTAAGTTTGTAGGAGAAGTATTAAGAAGAAAAGCAGGTAAATCTGCATAATAAATAAGAGAAATTATTATGGCATTATCAAAGCTTGAAAGAAGACAACGAATTAAGCATAGAATTAGAAAGATTGTTACAGGTACAGCTGAAAAACCAAGGTTATCAGTTTTTAGAAGTAACAAAGAAATCTATGCTCAGTTAATTGATGACGTTGCTGGTGTTACATTAGCATCTGCATCATCAAGAGATAAAGAAATTACATCTAGTTCTAAAGCAGAAGCGGCTACAGCTGTAGGTAAAGCTATTGCTGAAAAAGCTGTAAAGGCTGGTGTTGATACTGTTGCTTTTGACCGTAACGGATATTTATACCACGGAAGAGTTAAAGTATTAGCAGACGCTGCAAGAGAAGCTGGTTTAAAATTTTAAGAAATTATATTATGTTAGGATATAAAAACGTAGAAAGAGTAAAACCAAGCGGATTAGAGCTTGTAGATAAATTAGTTGGTGTACAACGTGTTACCAAAGTAACTAAAGGAGGTAGAGCATTTGGTTTCTCTGCAATCGTAGTAGTTGGAGATGGTAATGGAGTTGTAGGTCACGGATTAGGGAAATCTAAAGATGTTTCTTCTGCAATTGCAAAAGCAGTTGAAGATGCAAAGAAAAATTTAGTACGTATTCCTATTTTAGATGGAACATTACCACACGAACAAAAAGGTAAATTTGGTGGTGCAAAAGTATTCATCAAGCCTGCTTCACACGGTACCGGGGTTATTGCCGGAGGTGCTGTACGTTTAGTATTAGAAGCTGTAGGTATTAAAGACGTATTATCAAAATCTCAAGGATCATCAAACCCTCACAACGTAGTAAAAGCAACTTTTGATGCTTTATTACAATTACGTAGTGCTGCTACAATTGCTAAGCAAAGAGGTATATCTTTAGAGAAAGTTTTTAACGGTTAAAATTTAAGACGATGAGTAAAATTAGAGTTACACAAGTAAAAAGTCAAATCGGTCGCCTTAAAAATCAAAAAAGAACGTTAGAGGCGTTAGGTTTACGTAAAATGAACCAAACTGTAGAGCATGAAGCATCAGCTACAATTTTGGGTATGGTAAGTAAAGTTTCACACTTAGTTTCTGTAGAAGAAATTAAATAAGACAATATAAAGATGAGTTTACACAACTTAAAACCAGCAGCAGGATCTACAAAAAGCGGTAAAAGAATCGCTCGTGGAGAAGGTTCTGGTCACGGAGGTACCTCTACAAGAGGACATAAAGGAGCTAAATCTCGTTCTGGTTATTCTCGTAAAATAGGATTTGAAGGAGGGCAAATGCCACTTCAAAGACGTGTACCTAAATTTGGTTTCACTAACATTAATCGTAAAGAATATGTTGGTGTAAATTTAGACAAGTTACAATCATTAGTAGATAACGGAAAGATAACAGATACAGTTAATTTAGACGTTTTAGTAGAAAACAGATTAGCTCGTAAAAACGACTTAGTTAAAATATTAGGTGGTGGAGAGTTAAAAGCTAAATTAAATATAACTGTACATAAATTTACAGCATCAGCTAAAGCAGCTATTGAAGCAGCAGGAGGTGAAGCAGTAACATTATAAGAATTGTAAATGATGAATTTTATAAATACTTTAAAAGACATTTGGAAGATTGAAGAGTTAAAAGAAAAGTTACTTTTAACCTTAGGTTTAATCGCTGTTTACCGTTTTATGGCAGCAGTTCCATTACCAGGAATTGACCCTACTCAGTTATCAGCATTAAAAGACAGTACTGACGGTGGACTTTTAGGTTTATTAAACGCATTTACAGGTGGGGCATTTGCTAGAGCGTCAGTTATGGCACTTGGTATAATGCCTTATATTTCTGCATCAATCGTGGTTCAGTTAATGGGTATTGCAGTACCGTATTTACAGAAATTACAAAAAGATGGAGAAAGTGGACGTAAGAAGATTACGCAAATAACAAGATGGCTTACGATTGCTATTACGTTGTTTCAAGCACCAACCTACATTGGAGTAATCCAAAACCAAATGGGTTTACCGCAAGAAGCATTCTTAGTAACTGGAGCAACATTTTGGGTATCATCTATCATTCTTTTAAGTGCAGGAACAATTTTTGCAATGTGGCTAGGAGAGCGTATTACTGATAAAGGAGTTGGTAATGGAATTTCATTATTAATTACCGTTGGTATTATCGCAAATTTCCCAGCAGCATTTATTCAAGAATTAGTTTCTAAGCAAACTGCAGGTGCTGGAGGAATTATGATGATTTTAATCGAATTAATAGTTTGGTTTGTAGTAATCTTGTTAACCGTATTATTAGTTACAGCAGTACGTAAAGTAGCCGTTCAATACGCACGTCGTACAGCAGTTACAAACATTAAAGATGTTGATGGCGCAAGACAGTACATTCCTTTAAAATTGAATGCAGCTGGAGTAATGCCAATTATTTTTGCACAGGCTATTATGTTTTTACCAATAGCATTAGGTCAAAAATATCCAGCATTAAACAGTTTAACTGATATTAACGGTTTATGGTATAACGTTATATTTGCTTTATTAATTATTGTCTTTAGTTACTTTTATACTGCTATTACTATTCCAACGAATAAAATGGCAGAAGACTTAAAGAGAAGTAATGGTTTTGTTCCAGGTTATAAACCAGGTGAAGAAACAGCTAACTTTTTAGATTCAGTATTGTCGAAAATTACATTACCAGGATCTATCTTCTTAGCAGCTTTATCTATTTTACCAGCAATCATTGTAAAGTTTGGAGTTACTCAAAACTGGGCAATGTTTTATGGAGGAACATCATTAATCATTATGGTAGGAGTTGCAATAGACACTATTCAGCAAATAAACTCGTATTTATTAAACAGTCGTTATGATGGTTTAATGAAAACAGGTAACAGTAACAGAAAATCATTAAAATAATATGGCTAAACAACCAGCAATTCAACAAGACGGAACTATTACAGAAGCATTATCGAATGCAATGTTTCGAGTAGAATTAGAGAACGGACATATTGTTACGGCTCACATTTCAGGAAAAATGCGTATGCATTATATAAAACTATTACCAGGAGATAAGGTAAAGTTAGAAATGAGTCCGTATGATTTATCAAAGGCAAGAATTACTTACAGATATTAAAAACACACACTGATGAAAGTAAGAGCATCATTAAAGAAAAGAAGTGCCGACTGCAAAATTGTACGCAGAAAAGGCAGATTATATGTAATTAACAAAAAGAATCCTAGATTTAAACAAAGACAAGGGTAGTTATGGCAAGAATCGCAGGTATAGATATTCCAAAGAATAAAAGAGGTGTTATCGCTTTAACTTACATCTTTGGTATAGGAAGAAGCAGAGCTAAAGAAGTTTTAGCTGCTGCCAATATAGATGAAAGTATCAAAGTTCAAGATTGGACTGATGATCAAATTGCAGCAATTCGTGAGCAAGTTGGAACTTACACTATTGAAGGTGAGTTACGTTCTGAGGTTCAATTAAGCATCAAACGTTTAATGGATATCGGATGTCAAAGAGGTATTCGTCACAGACTTGGTTTACCATTACGTGGACAAAGAACAAAGAATAACTCTCGTACAAGAAAAGGTAAGAGAAAAACTGTAGCTAACAAGAAAAAATAATCATTGATTATTTTTTACTAATAGTAAAGAATTATGGCAAAGTCTAAAGTAACAAAAAAACGTAAAGTTGTAATAGAGTCAGTTGGTGAAGCTCACGTAACTGCATCTTTCAACAATATTATTATTTCTTTAACAAACAAAAAAGGTGACGTTATTTCTTGGTCATCTGCAGGAAAAATGGGCTTCAGAGGTTCTAAAAAGAACACTCCTTACGCAGCTCAGTTAGCAGCAGAAGATTGTGCAAACGTTGCTAAAGAAGCAGGTTTACGTAAAGTAAAAGTGTATGTTAAAGGACCAGGTAACGGTAGAGAATCTGCAATCAGATCTATTCACAATTCAGGTATTGAGGTAACAGAAATTATTGATGTTACTCCGATTCCTCACAACGGATGTCGTCCACCTAAAAGAAGAAGAGTATAAGTTGAATTAATTTTCAACTTATACTTTATTTAGCGTACTTTTGTGCGTGAAAAATTAAGTATTTTAACACAGTAGGATTAAAAAGATTATCGAAGGAGTACGCCTTAATTCATAATCCCTACTAAACTAATTAGAAATGGCAAGATATACAGGACCAAAAACTAAAATTGCTCGTAAGTTTGGCGAAGCAATTTTCGGAGACGATAAAAACTTCGAAAAAAGAAATTACCCTCCAGGACAACATGGAGTAGGTAAAAGAAGAGGTAAAAAATCTGAATATGCAATCCAGTTAATGGAAAAGCAAAAGGCTAAATATACCTATGGTATTTTAGAACGTCAGTTCCGTAACCTTTTCAAAAAAGCATCAGCTTCTCAAGGAGTAACAGGTGAAATCTTATTACAATTATGTGAATCTCGTTTAGATAACGTAGTATACCGTTTAGGTGTTGCAAATTCACGTAGAGCTGCACGTCAGTTAGTATCTCACCGTCACATTACAGTTAACGGAGATATCGTTAACATTCCATCTTATAGATTAAAAGAGGGAGATGTAGTAGCAGTAAGAGAAAAATCTAAGTCGTTAGAAGCTATTGAAAATGCTTTAGCAGCTAATAGCAATGTTTACGAGTGGTTAACTTGGAATGCAGATCAAAAATCAGGAACATTTGTAAAAGCTCCAGAAAGATTACAAATTCCTGAAAACATTAAAGAGCAATTAATCGTAGAATTATACTCTAAGTAATAAATTAATCATATTGGTATTTAGCCAAAGGGTTTATTCGTATTTCTTCACACTTATAAACCGCGCAACTAAATAACAATTAAAACGAAGAAAAATAATATGGCAATTTTAAATTTTCAAAAGCCTGATAAAGTAATAATGATTGAATCTACTGATTTTTCAGGAAGATTCGAATTTAGACCTCTTGAACCAGGTTTTGGATTAACAGTTGGTAATGCATTACGAAGAGTATTATTATCATCTCTTGAAGGATTCGCTATTACATCATTACGTATCGACGGAGTTGATCATGAGTTTTCAACTATTCAAGGTGTTGTAGAAGATGTAACAGAAATTATCTTAAACTTAAAGCAAGTACGTTTTAAGAAGCAGATTGAAGAATCAGATAGAGAAACAGTTTCTATTGCAATATCAGGGCAAGAGCAATTAACAGCTGGTGACTTACAAAAGTTCATTTCAGGTTTTCAAGTACTAAATCCAGATTTAGTAATTTGTAACATGGATAAATCAGTAACGTTAAATGCTGAAATTACCATTGAAAAAGGTAGAGGTTTTGTACCAGCAGAAGAAAATAAAAGAGCTGGTGCGCCTTTAGGAACAATTTTTACAGATTCTATTTACACTCCAATAAAGAATGTAAAATATGCTGTTGAAAATTTTCGTGTAGAGCAAAAGACCGATTACGAAAAATTAGTTTTCGATATCGATACTGATGGATCTATCAATCCTAAAGATGCCTTAACAGAAGCAGCTAAGATTTTAATCCACCACTTTATGTTATTCTCTGATGAGCGTATCACTTTAGAGGCAGATGAAATTGCACAAACTGAAACTTATGATGAAGAATCATTACATATGCGTCAGTTATTAAAGACGAAACTAGTTGATATGGATTTATCAGTTCGTGCTTTAAATTGTTTAAAAGCTGCAGAAGTAGATACTTTAGGAGACTTAGTATCATTTAACAAAAGCGATTTAATGAAGTTCAGAAACTTTGGTAAAAAATCATTAACAGAATTGGATGAGTTAGTGGCTAACAAAGGTTTAAATTTCGGAATGGATTTAAGCAAATACAAATTAGATAAAGATTAACCTTTCATATTTTGCTCCTCTAAATTAGAGTAGTAGCAAGATGAGAGCTAAAACCAAATGTCATGAGACACGGAAAGAAATTTAATCACTTAGGTAGAAAAACAGCGCATAGAAAAGCGATGTTATCTAATATGGCTTGTTCTTTAATAGAGCACAAGCGAATCAATACTACTGAAGCTAAAGCAAAAGCTTTACGTAAGTTTGTTGAGCCTTTAATTACAAAATCTAAAGACGATACAACGCACAACCGTCGAGTAGTATTTAGTTACTTGCGTAGCAAAGAAGCTGTTACAGAATTATTCAAAGAAATTTCTGTAAAAGTAGCAGACAGACCAGGAGGATACGTTCGTATAATCAAATTAGGAAACCGTCAAGGAGATAACGCTCCAATGGCGATGGTTGAATTAGTTGACTACAACGAGTTATACAATCCAAAAGGAAACAAAGCTAAAAAGAGTACTCGTCGTAGCCGTCGTGGTGGAGCGAAGAAAACTGAAGCTGCAGCTGTTGAAACTCAAACTTCACAAGAAGAAGAATAAAAATGAGAATTTTTATAAATTATATCAAAGGGATAAACATTTAATGTTTGTCCCTTTTTTTATATATTTTTGCAAACAAATTACACAACACCACTAAATGAAATATAAAACACGTAAAAAAGCATTAGTTCTATTAGCAGATGGGACTATTTTCTACGGTAAATCTATTGGAATAGAAGGAACCGCAACAGGAGAAATTTGTTTTAATACAGGTATGACAGGATACCAAGAAATTTTTACAGATCCTTCTTACTTCGGACAATTAATGGTAACGACCAATGCTCATATTGGTAATTATGGAGTTAATAATGAAGAAGTAGAATCAGAAGGAATTAAAATTTCAGGCTTAATTTGTCGTAACTTCAGTTTTACACACTCTCGTGTAGATTCAGATGGGAATCTATTCGATTGGTTCGAAAAGCACAATTTAGTAGCTATTTCAGATGTTGATACACGTGCGTTAGTATCTTACATTAGAGAAAATGGAGCTATGAACGCTGTTATTTCAACTGAAATAGATAAAATAGACGAATTAAAGAAGCAATTAGCTGAAATTCCTAACATGGAAGGATTAGAATTAGCTTCTAAGGTATCAACCAAAGAACCTTATTTCGTAGGTGATGAAAATGCCTCAATAAAAATATCAGCTTTAGATATAGGTATAAAGAAAAATATTTTAAGAAACTTAGCTAAAAGAGGCGCTTATATTAAAGTGTACCCTTACAATGCTAGTTTCGAACAAATGAGTGATTTTAACCCTGATGGATACTTTATTTCTAATGGACCTGGAGACCCAGAGCCTTTAGTAGAAGCTCAAAAGACTGCTAAAGAAATAATAGAAAAAGATTTGCCTTTATTTGGAATCTGTTTAGGGCACCAAGTAATTGCATTAGCTAATGGAATTTCTACTTATAAAATGCATAATGGTCATAGAGGTATTAATCATCCTGTTAAAAATTTATTGACAGGAAAAGGAGAAATTACTTCTCAAAATCATGGTTTTGCTATTAATAGAGAAGAAACAGAATCGCATCCAGATGTGGAAATAACACATGTACATTTAAACGATAATACTGTAGCAGGTATTAGAATGAAGTCTAAAAATGTATTTTCTGTACAATACCATCCAGAAGCTAGTCCTGGACCGCATGACGCTGAATACTTATTTGATCAGTTCATTGAGAACATTAAAAAAGTAAAAGCATAAATTTTTAAAAAGTATAATAAATAAATTCCCGTGAATTAACAATCACGGGAATCTATATTAAAAGTAAATAACTATGAGTATCATAATAAACATTCATGCACGTCAAATTTTTGATTCAAGAGGAAATCCAACAGTGGAAGTAGATGTAACTACAGAAAATGGAATCGTAGGTAGAGCAGCAGTACCATCTGGTGCTTCTACAGGTGAACACGAAGCTGTTGAATTACGTGATGGAGGTGACAATTATATGGGTAAAGGTGTTTTAAAAGCGGTTGAAAATGTTAACACAGTTATTGCCCAAGAGTTATTAGGAGTATCTGTATTTGAGCAAAACATGATCGATCAATTGATGATTGATTTAGATGGAACTCCGAACAAATCAGTTTTAGGAGCGAATGCTATTTTAGGTGTTTCTTTAGCAGCAGCAAAAGCAGCAGCAAATGAATTAGGATTACCATTATATCGTTATGTAGGCGGAGTTTCAGCAAATACTTTACCTGTTCCTATGATGAATATCATTAATGGAGGTTCACATTCAGATGCACCAATTGCATTCCAAGAATTTATGGTTATGCCAGTAAAAGCTCAAAACTTTACAGAAGCAATGCAAGTAGGGTCTGAAATCTTCCATAACTTAAAGAAAGTATTGCATGATCGTAATTTATCTACAGCAGTAGGTGATGAAGGTGGATTTGCTCCAACGCTTGAAGGAACAGAAGATGCTATTGAAACAATTGCCTTAGCAACCAAGAATGCTGGATACAAATTTGGAGAAGAAGTGATGATTGCATTAGATTGTGCTTCAGCTGAGTTTTATATAGATGGACAGTATGATTATACTAAGTTTGAAGGAGATAAAGGTGCTGTAAGAACTTCAGAAGAACAAGCTACTTATTTAGCTGAATTATGTGAAAAATACCCTATTATATCTATTGAAGATGGAATGGATGAGAACGATTGGGATGGATGGAAGATGTTAACAGAAAAAGTAGGAGATAGAGTTCAGTTAGTTGGAGATGATTTATTTGTAACAAACGTTGAGCGTTTATCAAAAGGAATTGAGAATGGAATTGCAAATTCAATCTTAATTAAAGTAAATCAAATAGGTACATTAACAGAAACAATTGCAGCGGTAAACATGGCGCATAATGCAGGATATACTTCTGTAATGAGTCATCGTTCTGGAGAAACTGAAGATAATACCATTGCAGATTTAGCTGTAGCATTAAACTGTGGACAAATCAAAACAGGTTCTGCTTCACGTTCTGATCGTATGGCAAAATACAATCAATTATTACGTATTGAAGAACAATTGGCAGATGTAGCTTATTATCCGAAAGAAAAAGCGTTTAAAATAAAATAATTTTTTAATAAACTTTAAAGCCCGTACTTAAGTACGGGCTTTTTTAGTTAAGTATAGTATTGTTTTTTGATAAATAGTTTAAATATAAGAAGTAAAAGTAGGGTAAAACACTTCTAACTTTTTATATAGTTGTTTATGAACTAAAAAAATAATTATGAAAAAATCATTCCTGCTTATTTGTAGCTTATTTGTTGCAACAGTATTTTCTCAAGAACAACTAACGCAGCGTGTTTGGAGAGTAAATTTTTTAAACCCAGGGATTGAATATGAAATGCCTATTGGAAATAACTCAACTCTTTCTATAGGGGTAGGAATAGGATATAGTGGAAGTTATCCACACTCTTCAGCTTCTGGTGTAGATACAGGGTTAGTATATGCCATAAACCCTTTTTTAGACCTGCAACAGAGATGGTTTTATAATTTTGATAAACGTAAAACTAAAGGTTTGAATATAACCAACAATTCAGCAAATTTTATATCAGCTCGTATTTTAACAAGAGGTAAAACTCTTTTTGGAGATGATGTAGTAACTGATAATTTAGATTTTGCTGTCGGACCTACTTGGGGTATCCAACGTAGATATGGTAAAAACTTTCACTTTTTATTTGATATGGGACCTATTTATTATTTTGATGTAAATGGAGGTCATGGTTTTTTCCCCTTAATGTTACAACTAAATTTAGGGTTTGATTTATAGAAATATGAAATACTTATACATATTACTTGCTGTTATTGTAATTACGTCTTGTAATTTGGTAAAATACACTCATTCTGGAGATGTAAATTCACGATTAGATTTCAGAAAAGGAAAGTGGTTGTTAAATGATGTTACTTCTTTTAAAAACATTAGAAAAGATGGTTTAACTGAAATGGCAAATGAACGATTTTCTGAACTTATAGGTAATAGACTTTTGGTAGTTAGCAACATGAAAGGACTATTAATTCCTAGTAATATTTTACCTAGTCTTGATAAATCTATTTTAAAAGATATAAAATACGGCACAGGTTATGATTACTTTATTGATATTAGAACTAAAAATATATCCAATGAAGTAGGTGTTTTAGGGGCAAGTAATTCTCTAACTGATCCTTCAAAAAACATAGGTGAAGTGACACTTAGTATCTACGATTTAAACATATTTAAAATAATATACAGCCAAACAGTAGTTGGTAAATTAGTTGTTTCTGAAAAAGATAATGATTATGCGCTTTCAAAAAACTCAAACCTTATTATTCATAGTGCTTTGAAAAGAATTATGAAGAAGATAAAGAAAAACCAAATCAAGGCTAAATAGTATAAAAAACAAAGGCTGTTTTAAATTATAAAACAGCCTTTGAAATTCAATTCAATTCGTTTATTTTAGTCGATTATATTTTAATTTAAGTTTAAGAATTCTTCTTCAGAAATTTCTCCTGAAGCAATTTTTTGTAACTCTTCTAAGTGTGCTACAATATGCTCGTGCTGACTTTGTTCGATAGTAGCAGGCTTAACTAATTCTAACTTTAATCTACCATCTTTTACATAATAGTCATAGTAGTAAAAAAAGTTTGTATCAAAGTTTCTGTTAGAATAGGTACCGTTATCTCCTAATAAGTAACCTAACCTAAAAGCAGATCTTCTTTGGGCAGCTGTACCATGAGAACTTCCATTAGGACCAGCTAATGTTTGTGAGAAGTTGTAAGCACCCGCTGCAGTATTCCAATCACTAGTATAAGTTCTACGGATAAAATATCCTCCAAAACCATCAGCTTCTAATTCAGTAGCACTAACATGATTGCCGCTAGGAATGGTATTGTCTCTAAACTGTACTTGATGTGCCATTTCATGAGCAGCAACATAAGCAATAGCAACATTACCATAATTTAAAGCACTAGCTAGCAATTCTTCTCCCCATACTACATAACCATTAGAATAAGAAAGAGCATTGAAAGTTCCGTCTCCACCTGCTAAGTATAAAGGTACATTACCCATTCCAAAAAAACTCGCAGCTTCGTTGTGTTCAGTTTTTAAAAAATTGGTGGTAGATTGGTTAACTATATAATCAGCCCAGTAAGAGTTTGGACCAAAACCGTCAACAGTGTAACACTCAGCATTGTTAATTTCTAGCATGCTTGGAGAGTTAATCCCCATAGGGGCGTTGTCGCTTGTTAAATTATTGTCTTCTTTGGTACATTGTACGGCAAGAATTGATATGCATAATAATGCAATAATAAATTTAATTTTTTTCATTGTGAAAGGGTTTTATGAATTGAATTAATTTTTTCTAAAAATATATGTTGTTTTGTTAACGGAGTTAAATAAAAGATATTGTGTAATTAATTTGTTATCAAGAAAAAAATACACACTCTAAAAGAATACGGAATTTGGTATGCTTAAATAAGTTTGTAAGGTCTGAAAAAATAAGAGAATTAAGATTAAATCAATTTTATAAGAGAAATTAATTGTGTCTTTCTTCTAGGTAAGGCGTTGTATTATAAGTAAGATTAGATTTGTTTTTTTTAATAAAATAAACTGATTTTTACATATTAAAAATCTATCAATTCTAACTTTTAAAATAATTCAAAAAATGGTATCTTCGCAACTCACTTCAATCATAAAAAATTATAGTAAAAAATGTCAGATATAGCAAAATTACAAATTGGCGAAAATACGTATGAGTTTCCTTTAATAAAAGGAACAGAAAATGAAACTGCAATTGATATTAAAGCCTTAAGAGGAGCCACGGGTGGAGTTATAACTATTGACCCAGGATACAAGAATACAGGTTCATGCCAAAGTGCTATAACATTTTTAAACGGTGAAGAAGGTATCTTAAGATACCGTGGATATTCAATTGAAGAATTGGCAGAAAAAGCAGATTTCTTAGAAGTGGCTTATGCGTTAATTTTTGGAGAATTACCAACTAAAGAACAATTAGATAAATTTTATGGAGACATCTTAGATGAAGCTATTGTTGATGATGACATCAAAAAAATTATTGATGCCTTTCCAAAGAATGCACATCCAATGGGGGTATTATCGTCGTTAACGTCTGCATTAACAGCTTTTAATCCATCTTCTGTTAATGTTGACTCAGAAGAAGATATGTATAAAGCTATTGTTAAAATAATGGGGAAATTCCCAGTATTGGTAGCTTGGACTTTACGTAAGAAACAAGGATTGCCATTAAATTACGGTTCACGTAAGTTAGGTTATGTTGAGAATATTTTAACAATGATGTTTCAAAAACCTAATGACGAGTATGAATTAAATCCAATAGTTAAAGATGCCCTAGATAAGTTATTAATCTTACATGCAGACCATGAACAAAACTGCTCTACATCTACAGTACGTATTGTAGGTTCTTCTCATGCAGGGTTATTTGCATCGCTATCAGCAGGAATTTCAGCTTTATGGGGACCTTTACATGGTGGAGCAAATCAAGCAGTACTTGAAATGTTAGAAGCAATTAAAGAAGATGGGGGAGATACTAAAAAGTACATGGCAAAAGCTAAAGATAAAAATGATCCTTTCCGTTTAATGGGATTCGGACATCGTGTATATAAAAACTTCGACCCGAGAGCAAGAATCATCAAAAAAGCTGCCGATGAAGTGTTAAATGACTTAGGAGTTGAAGACCCAATTTTAGATATCGCAAAAGGATTAGAGCAAGAAGCATTAAATGATCCATATTTTGTAGATAGAAAACTATATCCAAATGTAGATTTCTATTCAGGAATAATATATAGAGCTATGGGGATTCCTGTAGAAATGTTTACAGTAATGTTTGCTCTAGGGCGCCTGCCAGGATGGATTGCTCAATGGAGAGAAATGCGTTTAAACAAAGAACCAATTGGTCGTCCACGTCAAGTTTACGTTGGAGAGAACTTAAGGGAATTCGTAGAATTAGACAAGAGATAAACTATTTAAAAAGTGTCATTTAAAATAATTAAATGGCATTTTTTTATGTAAAATAACTCATGATGAAAGAAATTAAAATTATCAAAAACAGATCAGACATTGGAGCAGGAACTCGTGGGTCTGACATGGGAGTAGATGCGATTGAAATTGCAGCGATAAATAAAAAAAGTAATTATTTCGATTCTTTTTATTTTGAAGATGTAATCACTGAAAACGAATCTATTTATAATAAGGTAAATAATTCGTTTGCAAAACGAATTGATAGCGTTTTTAATCAATGTAAACGATTAAGTAACCACGTGAAAGTAAATTTACAAGAAGGGAAGTTTCCTATAGTTTTGTCTGGAGACCATTCTTCAGCGTTAGGAACTATCAGTGGAATAAAAGCAGCTAACCCTAATAAAAGAGTAGGGGTAGTTTGGATTGATGCTCATGGAGATTTACATTCTCCTTATACATCACCATCAGGAAATATTCACGGAATGCCTTTATCTGCCGCTATTTCAGACGATAATTTAGACTGCCAAATTAATGATGTAGACAGAGAAACATCAGAGTTGTGGGAACGTATGAAAAACATAGGTACTCCAGGGCAAAAAGTTTTACCTGAAGACATCATTTTCTTTGGTGTTCGTGATACAGAAGAACCAGAAGACAAACAAATGGAAAAATATGGTATTAAAAACTATATGGTTGCTGAAGTTCGTTACCGTGGATTAGATGTTTGTGTAAACGAAGCTTTAGATAAATTATCTGTTTGTGATGTAATATATGTGTCGTTTGATGTAGATTCAATGGATTGTGATATGATATCTTATGGTACAGGAACACCAGTACCTAAAGGATTTGATCAACATGAAATCATTGATATAATTAACGGATTGTTAGCAAGTAATAAAGTAGCTTGTTTGGAGTTTGTTGAAGTAAACCCATTACTAGACTTTAAAGGAAATAAAATGGCTGAAACGGCGTTTGAAGTTCTTGAAGAAGTAACTAAAAAGGTAAAGAGTTTATAGTATTATAATAATTTTTGTAAAAAGCGAACTTTTAAAAGTTCGCTTTTTTATTTTTATAGAGGTCGTTTTAGAAAAAATAAACGTTTATATTTGTTGCAGTAAACTTTAGGAGTAGCTAGTTCGCTAGTTTGAGAAAGATCCTTTGAACCTGATATGGTTAACACCAGCGTAGGGAAAAGTTATAAAATCTTATTTAGGTATTGTTCATAATAAAACAATTCTGAATTTCTTCTACAGTTTACTTTAAATATATGTTAGTATGATAACGATAAAAGTAAACAATAATCAACAAGAGTTTTTAAGCCCATTAGTATTGCAAGAATTAGTAGATAAACTACAAATTAAAACCAATGGAATTGCTATTGCTGTTAACAGTAGTGTGGTAAAAAAAACAGATTGGTCTTCAAAACTACTCCAAAACAATGATGAAGTTTTAATCATTAAATCTACACAAGGAGGATAATATTTTCAGAAAGCAAAACAAAAACATAAACAAACAACCCTAAAATGAAGAAAAAAGATAGAGCTCCAAAACAAGATGGTGTAACAAGACAACCATTTCCGAACTCCAAAAAAATATATGTTCAAGGAAAAATTCATCCACAGATAAAAGTAGCAATGCGCGAAATTGAATTGAGTGATACTGTGGATTCGATGACTAAAAAAAGAACACCTAATGAGCCAGTTACAGTATACGATACTTCAGGTCCTTATACAGACCCCAATAAAGAGATTAATATTCATAATGGATTAGAACGTATTCGAGAAGAATGGATTATAGAGAGAGGAGATGTAGAAGAATTAAATGAATTTACTTCGAATTATTGTAACGAACGTTTAAATGATAAAAGTTTAGACCATTTACGATTTAACTTAAAGCATAAACCTAAGAGAGCTAAAAAAGGACAAAATGTAACTCAGTTACATTATGCAAAAAAAGGAATTATTACCCCCGAGATGGAATATATTGCCATTCGTGAAAACCAGCGAATAGATGAAATGACACGTTTGTCTAAACAACATCCAGGGCAAGATTTCGGAGCAAGTATTCCTACAAAAATTACTCCTGAATTTGTTCGAGAGGAAGTAGCAAGAGGACGCGCAGTTATTCCTTCAAACATCAACCATCCAGAAGCAGAACCTATGATTTTAGGTCGTAATTTCTTGGTGAAAATCAATGCGAATATTGGAAATTCAGCTACCACTTCTTCCATAGAAGAAGAAGTAGAAAAAGCAGTTTGGGCATGTCGTTGGGGTGCTGATAATATTATGGATTTATCTACAGGTAAAAATATTCATGAAACTAGAGAGTGGATTATCCGTAATTCACCTGTACCTGTAGGAACCGTACCTATTTATCAAGCTTTAGAGAAAGTAAATGGGATTGCTGAAGACTTAACTTGGGAAATTTTTAGAGATACTTTAATTGAACAAGCTGAGCAAGGAGTAGATTACTTTACGATTCACGCAGGAGTTCGTTTACGTTATGTGCCTATGACGGCAAAACGTATTACAGGGATTGTATCAAGAGGAGGTTCTATCATGGCAAAATGGTGTTTAGCACACCATAAAGAAAGTTTTTTATATACCCATTTCGAAGAAATTTGTGAAATTATGAAGGCTTATGATGTTGCTTTTTCGTTAGGAGATGGTTTACGACCAGGTTGTATTGCCGATGCGAATGATGAAGCGCAATTTGCTGAATTAGAAACGTTAGGGGAGCTAACAAAAATAGCACGTAAACATGAAGTACAATGCTTTATAGAAGGTCCAGGTCACGTGCCAATGCATATGATTAAAGCAAATATGGATAAGCAATTGGAAGCTTGTGATGAAGCTCCGTTTTATACCTTAGGTCCTTTAACTACGGATATTGCTCCAGGATACGACCATATAACTTCAGGAATTGGAGCGGCAATGATTGGTTGGTTTGGTTGTGCCATGTTGTGTTATGTAACACCAAAAGAACATTTAGGGTTACCTAATAAAGAAGATGTACGTACAGGAGTAGTTACTTATAAATTAGCAGCCCATGCAGCGGATTTAGCAAAAGGACATCCGGGAGCGCAACACAGAGATGATGCTTTAAGTAAAGCACGTTTTGAGTTCCGTTGGGAAGATCAATTCAATTTAGGATTGGACCCAGAATTAGCTAGAGAATATCACGATGAGACCTTACCAGCAGAAGGAGCTAAAATTGCACATTTTTGCTCTATGTGTGGGCCAAAATTCTGTTCTATGAAAATATCGCAGGAAGTACGTGACTTTGCAGCAGAAAATAAAGTGGAAGGAGACGAAGTATTTGCAAAAGGAATGGAGGAAAAATCTAAAGAGTTTAAAGACAAAGGTTCAGAAGTTTATCTATAAAACCTAAACTTAGAATTATGAATTACGAGTTGACAATTTCTAAATTCGTAATTCATAATTTAAAATTCACTATATGATTGTTTTAATAGCTCCAGAAAAAGATATTCCAAATGAGATTGAAATCCTTCAACAATTATTTGAAGAAGGATTGGAATATTATCATTTCAGAAAACCTGATAAGAATTACGTGGAGCATGTAGCTTATTTGAATAAGATAGATGAAAAGTATCATGATAGAATAGTTACTCATTATTTTCATGAACTCATTAATGATTTCAACCTAAAAGGAATTCATTTTCAAGAGCAAAAAAGAATTGATGCTTTAGAGAATGGAAGCGAATATTTTATTGGATTAGATATGATAGGAAAAGCGATGAGTAGCTCTTTTCACGAACCTGAAGAATTAGCAAATTGTGATATTGAGTTCGATTACCATTTATTGAGTCCTGTTTTCTCTTCTATTTCAAAGGAAGGATACGAAGGGAGAGGCTTTGATGTAAACCATATTGATAAAACCATTATAGGTATGGGCGGAATCAATACAGATACCATTCAAGAAACCTTAGAGCTAGGTTTTCAAGGAATTGGTGTTTTAGGAGGAGTTTGGAATACAGAAACCCCAGTTCAAAGCTTTAAAAATATCAAGCGTCATTACGAGAAGTATATGAAGAAGTAATCTTTTTATCAAAAGAAAGCATATTAATAAAAAATGAAACAACAAGCTTACATACTAACGATTGCAGGATTTGATCCGTCAAGTGGAGCAGGATTGACTTCGGATATTAAAACTTTTGAAGCACATGGATTATATGGATTATCGGTATGTACAGCAGTTACAGTTCAAAATGATATTGATTTTAAAGACTGTGTTTGGGTTGATAAAGAAACCATCATCAATCAAATAGAAACTTTATTTGAACGCTTTGAAATATCAGTAGCAAAAATAGGAATCATACAATCTTGGAATGTATTATTGGAGGTTGTCCAAACACTAAAAAAATACAATCCATCTATAAAGATAGTTTTGGATCCTGTTTTAAAAGCTAGTGCAGGATTTGATTTTCATTCCGAAGAGAATATAAAGGTGTTTGAAGAAGTATTGCAACACTGTGATTTTATCACTCCAAATTATGATGAAATCAAAGTTTTGTTTTCTAATAAATCGATTGAAGAAACCATTGAATTCATTTCAGAAAAGACCAATATCTATTTAAAAGGAGGGCATAGAGAAGATAAAAAAGGATGGGATGAAGTATATTACAGTAAGATAGTACAATTGAATATTCCACCGAAAGCTACATCCGTTTTTGAAAAGCATGGAAGCGGTTGTGTGTTGTCTTCAGCTTTAGCTTCAAACATAGCCAAACAACTTTCTTTAGAAGATGCATGTACAAATGCCAAATGGTATACAGAACAATTTTTAAACTCTAATAAAACGCTCTTAGGAGAGCACAACTATACATGATAAGTAAATTACACTATATAACTCAAGGGAAAACTCCAGAAGAACACATAGAAAATGTTCAAAGAGCTTGTGCTTCTGGAGCAGAGTGGGTACAACTCCGATTAAAGAATCTGGATCCGAAAACTATTTTAGAAACAGCTCAAAAAGCGAGAGAAATTACGAGTCATTTTCAAACGCGTTTAATCATAAACGATTATTACAAAGTAGCTAAAGAAATCAAAGCAGATGGAGTTCATTTAGGAAAAACAGATACGTGTCCGTTAAAAGCAAAAGAGTATTTAGGTGATTTATATATCGTAGGAGGAACAGCAAATACTTTAGAAGATTGTAAAATGCTACTAGAGAAAAAAGTAGATTATATTGGTTTAGGTCCTTATCAGTTTACTGAAACTAAAAAGAATTTGAGTCCAGTTTTAGGGACTACTGGCTACCAGATGCTTTTAGAAGAGTTGAAAACAACCACTCCAATAATAGCCATTGGAGGAATTACTATAGAAGACGTATCTGAAGTTATAAACACAGGAGTATATGGAGTCGCTGTTTCAGGAGCAATTACACAAAATTTCAACTCGATTCCTACATTTCATAAAATTTTAAAAGCTCCAAGTACCAATGAACAAGTGTACAAAATAGGAGCGCAATAAATTAGCAATAATGAATACCAACTTAACAATAGCCGATAAAACATTTACCTCACGATTATTTACAGGAACAGGAAAATTCAGTTCCTCACAATTAATGAAAGAGGCTTTGCTAGCATCAGAAAGTGAATTGATAACAGTTGCTTTAAAAAGAGTAGATGTTCAAAATGAAGATGATGATATCTTATCACATTTAAGCCACTCAAGAATCAATTTATTACCAAACACTTCGGGAGTTCGTACAGCAAAAGAAGCAGTGTTTGCAGCTGAATTGTCTAGAGAAGCTTTGGAAACGAATTGGGTAAAATTAGAAATACATCCAGACCCAAGATATTTATTACCTGATCCTATCGAAACCTTAAAAGCTGCTGAAGAATTAGTAAAAAAAGGATTTGTAGTGATGCCTTACATTCATGCAGATCCGGTTTTATGTAAGCGATTAGAAGAAGTAGGAACACAATGTGTAATGCCTTTAGGAGCGCCCATTGGAAGTAATAAAGGATTGAAGACGTTGGAGTTTTTAGAAATCATTATAGAACAATCTAATGTTCCAGTAGTTGTTGATGCTGGTATTGGAGCACCCTCCCATGCGGCATATGCTATGGAATTAGGTGCCGATGCTGTTTTAGTAAACACAGCTATTGCGGTATCACAAAATCCGGTAGCGATGGCACAAGCTTTTAAAATGGCAGTAGAAGCAGGAAGAATGGCATATGAAGCAAAATTAGCTCCCGTAAGAAAACAAGCAGAAGCAAGTAGCCCATTAACGAGTTTTTTAAGTTAGTATAACGTCATTACGAGGAGAAAAGGACGAAGTAATCTGTTTGCTGAGAACCTAAAAAAATAAAGATTTCTTCGCTTCGCTTACAATGACGAATAAAAATTAAAAGATGTGTAAAACATTTACAACCATATTTAATCAGTACAATTGGGATGAAACCTTACAAAGCATTTTCAATAAAACATCCGTTGATGTTGAAAGTGCTTTATCTAAGGATAAACTCGATTTGGAAGATTTTAAAGCGCTCATTTCTCCTGCAGCAAAACCATTTTTAGAGCAAATGGCGCAAAGGAGTCGCATGCTTACTAAAAAGCGATTTGGAAATACCATTCAAATGTATGCTCCAATGTATTTGAGTAACGAGTGTCAGAATATATGTACGTATTGCGGATTCAGTTTTACAAACAAAATTCCGAGAAGAACATTAACCGACGATGAAATATTAAAAGAAGTTGCTTTTTTAAAGAAAAAAGGCTACGATCATATTTTGTTAGTTACTGGGGAAGCTAATAGAACAGTGGGAGTTGATTATATCAAAAACGCGATTCAGCTCATTCGTTCACAATTTTCAAATATTACTATTGAAGTTCAACCTTTAGATCAAGATGAATATGAATTGTTAATTGAGAATGGGTTGTATGCCGTATTGGTATATCAAGAAACCTATCATAAACAAGAGTATAAAAAACATCATCCGAAAGGGAAAAAATCAAACTTTGAGTATCGTTTAGAAACCCCTGATAGATTGGGGAAAGCAGGTGTTCATAAAATAGGATTAGGAGCTTTATTTGGACTGGAAGATTGGCGAGCTGATAGCTTTTTTACAGCATTACACTTAAAATATTTACAAAAAACCTACTGGAAAACGAAGTATTCTATTTCATTTCCACGCTTGAGACCACATTCAGGAGGATTAGAACCCAAAGTAGAAATGACGGATGCTGATTTGGTACAATTAATCTGCGCATTTAGATTATTAGATGAAGATGTAGAACTGTCAATGTCTACCCGAGAAAGTGAAGTTTTTAGGAATAATATTGTTAATTTAGGGGCAACCTCAATAAGTGCAGAGTCAAAGACAAATCCTGGAGGATATAGTGTTGAACCACAATCGTTAGAGCAATTTGAAATTTCAGACGAACGAAGTACAGAAGAAATTGTACAGATGCTAAAAGGTCAAGGATTAGAAGTAGTTTGGAAAGATTGGGAGCAGTTTGGATAGATTGGCTTTTAGCTGTTAGCACTTGGTTTTTTGAGGTAATGATTAAGATTGAAAAACAAATAAAAAAGCTATGAGAAATTATCGAAAGTTTGAAGTGTGGAAAAAATCACATGAGTTAGCATTAAAAGTGTACGAGTTAACTAAAGGCTTTCCTAAAGAAGAAATATATGGAATAACTTCACAATTAAGAAGAGCTTCATTATCAGTTCCAACGAATATTGTTGAAGGAGTTAGTAGAAATACAGAAAAAGAATTTGCTTATTTTGTTAATATAGCATCAGGTTAATCAGCTGATGTTGAGTACCTTCTAGAGCTTACAAGTGAATTGAATTATTTGTCGTACGAAGATCATGAAAATTTAAATAGAGAAATAATTTCAATAAGAAAAATGTTAAATGTATTATACTCAAGGTTAAGAAAATAAAGTTGTAAAATAAATACTAATAGCCAAAAGCGAATAGCTAATAACCAAATGCTAACAAAAGAAGAACAAAAACAATACAACCGTCATTTAATTCTCAATAAAGTAGGAGAAGAGGGGCAATTAAAATTAAAACAATCCAAGGTATTAGTGATAGGGGCCGGTGGATTAGGGTGTCCTGTACTACAATATTTAACAGCAGCAGGTGTAGGTACGATTGGAATTATAGATGATGATGTAGTAGACCAAAGTAACTTACAGCGTCAAATATTATATACAATAGACGATATAGGAAAGTCTAAAGCGGAAACAGCAGTAAATCGTTTGTCAAAGTTAAACCCTTTTGTTCAGTTTCATGTATATAAAGAAAAATTAACTAATCAGAATGCTATTTCATTATTTGAAAAATATGATGTAATTGTAGATGGTAGCGATAATTTTGCCACTCGTTATTTAACCAACGATGCAGCGGTATTAACACAAAAGCCATTGGTGTATGGGGCTATTTTTAAGTTTGAAGGACAAGTAAGTGTTTTTAATTATCAAGGAAGTGCTACTTACCGATGTTTATATCCAACACCACCCAAACCAGAAGAATCACCCAATTGTTCTGAAATTGGTGTAATAGGTGTATTACCTGGAATTATAGGAAGTTTACAAGCCAATGAAGCTATTAAGATTATTTGTGGAATAGGAGAGGTGTTAGCCAATAAATTATTGATGTATGATACATTAAGTATGCGTCAAATGATATTAAAGTTTGAAAAGACCAATAAAGCTGAGGTTATTGAATTAGATAACGATTATGAATTCTTTTGCGGAATAAAAACAGCTACTCACGAGATAACTCTAGAGGAGTTACAAAATAATCTAACATCCTATAATTTATTAGATGTTCGTGAAGATTGGGAACGAGAGCAGCACCATATTGGAGGACAACATATCCCTTTAGGAGAGCTTGCTCAACGATATGATGAAATAAATACCGAAAAACCTGTAATAGTGTACTGTAAATCAGGAGTACGTAGCCAACGTGCAATTGATTTTTTAGAACAGCAATTTGACAGCATTACTTTTCTAAATTTAAAGAATGGACTGGGGTAGTAATTTATTAAAGCTAAAAAGTTCAAAAAGCTGATTTCTCTTAATACAAATAAAACTTGATAAAAAACAGGAAAGAATGCTACGCAATCTTTGTCCCGTTTTTAACAGCACGTTCAGTAGTTAACAAAGTAACCTCTTTACCATCACCTAAACCACCTAATACAAGGCATTCACTCATCATATTAGCAATTTGTTTTTTAGGAAAGTTTACCACAGCAACCACTTGTTTTCCTATCAAATCTTCAGGCTGATACAGTTTAGTGATTTGTGCTGAGGTTTTTTTAATTCCGTAATCACCAAAATCAACCTGCATTTTATAGGCAGGATTTTTAACCTCTTTAAAAACCTCGGCAGAAATGATCGTACCAATACGCATTTCTACCTTTGTAAAGTCGTTCCAAGTGAGGGTGTTATCTTCCATATGTCTGTAAATTATACCAGTTAGGTATTTATAGTTGTTTAAAAATAAAATTTTATTAAGTGCCCATTATGAGCTCCATAATTTAGCTGTTTTCTAGCAATCGTTTTGCTGCAGTAAACGGTGTCGTTTTCCCATTTTCTAGTTTTGCAATTTCCTGCTGCAATAATTCTTTAATTTTTGGATTGTTATAAAAATTACTTTTTAATTGCTGATTAATGGTTTCTAACAACCAATAATTATTTTGATCATCTCTTTTCTGTTGAAAGTAGCCTGATTTTTTCACTAAACCCATGTACTCTTCAATCATAGCATAGATAGCATCAATTCCTTGATGATGCAATGCACTAGCTAATAAAACTTTAGGTTGCCAATCACTTTCCTTAGCAGGATATAAGTGTAAAGCTCTGTTAAATTCTACTTTCGCTAGTTTAGCATTTTTTTCATTACCGCTATCTGCTTTGTTAATCACAATCGCATCCGCCATTTCAATAATTCCACGTTTAATACCTTGTAATTCGTCACCAGCACCTGCCAATTTCAACAATAAAAAGAAATCAGTCATAGAATGTACAGCCGTTTCTGATTGTCCAACACCTACCGTTTCAATAATAATAGTATCAAAACCAGCAGCTTCACATAAAATAATACTTTCACGTGTTTTTTGAGCAACACCACCTAACGAAGTTCCAGAAGGAGAAGGGCGGATAAAAGCATTTTCATCAGTTACTAATTCCTCCATACGTGTTTTATCACCTAAAATACTCCCTTTGTTAATAGAACTACTTGGATCTACCGCCAAAACAGCTACTTTTTTTCCTAAAGAAGTTAAATGCTTACCAAAAGCTTCAATAAACGTACTTTTTCCTACACCTGGAACACCTGTAATTCCAATTCTAACCGATTTATTGGCATGCGGTAAACAAGCTTCTAAAATTTCATTGGCTTGTTGTTGGTGTTTTGGATTCGTACTTTCCACTAACGTAATAGCTCTACTTAAAAAAGGAATATTACCAGCAACTATTTGAGTAACAAATTCTTCAGTTGAGGTAGTTTTTCTTCTGTTACGTTTTATTTTTTCTGCAGATGATTTACTGGTGGTTTCAGGCTGAGAAACCCCGTCTTTTTCAGAGAGTGCAGATGTGTCTTTGTCGGTCATTATGTAGGTAAAACAAAATAATAACGTAAATTTAGAAATAAAAATGCAGGAAAATGCAACGCGGTAGAAAAAGTCTCGTATTTAGGGTAAGAAATCAAGAATGAAATCAACTAAACAGTTACATCAATCGGTAATAGATGCCTGTAGAAGCAATGATGCAAAAGCACAAATGCAATTGTATGATTTGTATTGTGATGCCATGTATACAGTGGCGTTACGGTATGTAAAAGATTCTTTTATAGCGGAAGATGTAATGCAAGAAGCATTTGTAAAAGCATTTAAAAATATTGATTCATATAAAAAAGGAGTAGCGTTTGGTGCTTGGTTAAAAAGAATCGTTATCAATCAAAGTATTGATTATTTAAAGAAGAGAAAATTAGAACTGGTTTCTATTAACGAAGAAATTACCACAGTAGCAGATGATGATAATTGGAATGTAGCCGCTACGATATCGTATCAAGAAATTGTAAACTGCATTCAGCAATTAAAAGAAAAGTATAGAGTTGTGTTGACTCTGTTTTTATTAGAAGGGTATGATCATGGAGAGATTTCGCAAATATTAGGAATTTCGGAAGTGAGTTCGAGAACACATTTATTAAGAGGAAAAAGACAAGTGCAAGAACAATTAAAAGCAGTACACCATGTCTAAAGATATTAGAGAAATACTAAAAAACAATGTTGAAAACACCGAGAGGTTATCAACAAATCACAGACAGCGTTTTCAACAAAAGTTGATGGATGAATTGCATTCAACACCATCAACAAAAAAATCATATCAGTGGTTGTATATAGCAGCATCCATTGTGTTGTTGGTGAGTTTGGGAATTCAGTTTTACCCAACTAATACTGTAAATCCAATAATAACTGAGCTTCCAAAAGAAACTCAAAATCAAATTAGTTTAGGAACCATATCTCCTGAGTTAAAAACGGTGGAAGATTACTATGTAAATACCATTAATTACGAACTAAGTCAGTTAGAATTAACTGAAGATAATAAAGAACTTTTTGATGGTTATTTAATTAAAATAGGAGAATTAACCAAAGAATATAAATCGTTAACCGAAGAGCTCAATACAAAAGGAATTAACGATGATACTATCAATGCATTGATTGGAAACCTGCAATTACGTTTACAGCTGTTAAAACGTATGCAAAAACAATTACAAGAATTTAAAAATCCAACTCAAAATGACATTCAAACAATTTAAAATCAGTGTTTTTTTACTGTTAGTAACTGGCGTTGTATCTGCACAGAAATACGATAAAAAGTTTAGTGAAAATTTTAAAACAAGTAAAGACGTAGTAGTTAATATCAATGCATCTAATGCAGATGTAGATGTAACTACATGGAATAAAAATGAAGTTTCAGTAGAAGCAGTTGTAGAAGTTGAAGGGCTAGATAAAAAAGAAGCTCAAAAATATTTAGACAACTGGAAATTTGAAGCCTTAGGGAATAAAAGTAAGGTACAAATTAATGCCAATAGAAATAGTTTTAGAATAGGAAGAGACAATATTGTATTCTTCAATTCATCAGACAATAATTACCCAAGAGTATTTGAGTATGATACAGAAAGTGAGGTTGTAGTAATACCAGAAATACCAGAGGTAAGTATCCCAGAAATGCCTGAGATGCCAGAAATGCCTGAAATTGAAATTCCAGAAATTAATTTTGAAAAGTTATTTCAAGATGTGGATTTTGATGTAGAGGAAATGTTTGAAAATGAAGAGCTTGTCAGGTTTAAGTGGAAAGATGGCAAACATAATGTAAATATAACCTCAAAAGAAGAATGGGAGGAATTTAAGAAAACGGAAGCATATAAAGAATATCTTAAGAATAATAAAAATTCTAAAACAAAGATGTTTTTCTCAAAAAACCATCAAGTTCTCAATGAAAAAAAATTAAGAGACGAACTAAAAAGAGTTAAAAGTGAGCTTAAAAAAATTGACAGAGAAAAAATTCAAAAACAATTAGCAAAAGCGAGAGTGGAAATGCATAAGGTTAGAGAAGAAATGAAAAAAAATCACAGGAATTATTCTTTTTCTTCTGACAGCAATAACCTTATGATTAATGGGAAAAAAGTAAAAATCACAAAGAAGATTACGATAAAAGTTCCAAAATCGGCAACGTTTGACTTGAATACACGACACTGTAAAGTAAAACTACCAAAAACTAAAGCTTCAGGAAAGGTTAGTTATGGAACTTTTAAAGCTGACGCACTTGACGGTGGAAAATTAAATATTTCATTTTCACCAGTAAACATAAATTCATTAAACGCTTGTACGTTGTTCTTAAATAATGTAACCGATGCTCAATTAGCATCGGTTACCAATACAACCGTAAACTCTAATTCATCAGGATTGGTGGTAAATAATGTGTATAGCAATGTTGAAGTAAATAATAAGTTTGGAAATTTAACCATAACCAAAGTACACCCTAGTCATGATAATTTAAAAGTACTTTTAAATTATTCAGATGCTGGGGTCGATTTAGCAGGGATAAACAAAAAATTCGATATTCAGAGTAATAAGGTTAAGAAACTAAAAGATGGAAGTGTAGAATATAATGGAGAGTTTATTTTGATTTCAAACGATAAGAAAATAGAAATAGACGGTAAATACAGCCAATTAAAAGTTAAAAACCAATAAGAAATACAAACAAAATTACTTTTTATTTCTACAAAATTGCTGCCAAATTCTTTTTCTATATTCTTTATAAAGTGCCTATATTAGCGATTGCAAATAGTCATTTTTACTATGGAATTATACAAAGAAAATCAACTTAAAATATATAACTCTTTAACCAAATCAAAAGAGCTTTTTAAACCAGTAACCGAAGGACGCGTAGGAATGTATGTATGTGGTCCTACAGTATATAGCAACGCCCATTTAGGAAACGTACGAACTTTTATGTTTTTTGATGTGGTGTATCGTTATTTATTACACTTAGGTTATAAGGTGCGTTATGTACGTAATATTACTGATGCTGGTCACTTAGAAAACGATGCAGATGAAGGAGAAGACAGAATAGCAAAAAAAGCACGACTAGAGGAAATTGAACCGATGGAGGTAGTGCAACGTTATACAGTTGATTTCCATAATGTATTAAACAACTATAATTTTTTACCACCAAGTATAGAGCCTACAGCAACAGGTCATATTGTAGAGCAGATTGAAATGATTAAAGAAATCATGGAAAAAGGTTTTGCTTATGAAGTAAACGGTTCGGTGTATTTCGATGTGTTAAAATATAATGAAACAGGTAACTACGGAATCCTTTCTGGTAGAAAATTTGAAGACGCTATTCACAATACAAGAGCGTTAGACGGACAGTCTGATAAAAGAAATCCGCAAGACTTTGCACTTTGGAAAAAAGCAGACGATCGTCATATTATGCGTTGGCCTTCACCTTGGAGTGATGGTTTTCCAGGGTGGCATTTAGAATGTTCAGTGATGAGTACAAAGTACTTAGGCGAACAGTTTGATATTCATGGTGGAGGAATGGATTTAAAATTCCCGCATCATGAGTGTGAAATTGCACAATCGCAAACCTGCAGTGGTGTTAAACCAGTAAATTACTGGATGCACACCAATATGTTATTGTTGAACAGTCAAAAAATGGCAAAGTCAACAGGGAACTTTATTTTACCAAATGAAATTTTAACGGGAGAAAATAACATTTTAGGAAAACCGTTTTCTGCAAGTGTGGTTCGTTTTTTCAATATGCAAGCGAACTATAGAAGCATTTTAGACTTTTCTGGAGAAGCGTTAGAAGCTGCTGAAAAAGGACATGCAAAGTTGATGGAAGCTGTAGATTTCTTGGATAAAATAGAAGCAGGTAGTTCTTCTTCATTTGATGTTGAAAAATGGAGACAAGATTGCTACGATGCTATGAATGATGATTTTAATACGCCAATTTTAATAGCACATTTATTTGAAGCAGTAAAAGTTATCAATCAAATAAAAGAAGGAAAGGCAAGTTTAACTACCGATGACTTAGACGTGTTTAAAAATACAATCAACGCGTTTGTTTTTGATGTATTAGGATTAATGAATGAAACTTCAGAAGGAAATAATTCAGACAAACTAAGTGGTGTCGTTGAAATGTTAATTAGCATGCGTAAAGAAGCACGTGAGAATAAAGATTGGGCATTGTCTGATGAAATTCGTGATAGATTACTGGAATTAGGTATTCAATTAAAAGACGGTAGAGAAGGAACAACGTTTACAGTTAATTAATTGAAAAAAATACTAACATATCCGTTTATATTACTAGTTCGATTTTATCAAACAGCCATATCTCCGTTTACACCAGCAACATGTAGATATTCACCAACGTGTTCAAGTTATACAATTGAAGCGTTGCAAAAACACGGATTGTTTTACGGTGGTTGGTTGGCATTGAAAAGAATTTTCAGTTGTCACCCTTGGGGAGGAAGCGGTTACGATCCTGTTCCAGAGAAAAAAGAAAAATAACAGTCATTTTATACTGTTGAGCAACCTTAGAAACAAAGAAACTCAATAGTGTTTTGGATTGACACAAAAACTAAATTAAAGTAGATGAATTTTTTATCCATAGTGTGGGATTGGAACCCAGAAATAATAAATTTAGGAGGTTTTGGTATTCGTTGGTACAGTTTAATGTTTGTAGCGGCGTTTATTTTAGGACTTCGATTGATGAAAAAAATTTACATCAACGATAACATTGCTGTTGAAAAACTAGATCCGTTATTTATGTACGTATTCGTTTCTATGTTGATAGGAATGCGTTTAGGAGATGTATTCTTTTACAGTTGGGATTATTACCAAAATCATTTACTAGAAATCATATTACCATTTAAAAAGCTAGAAGGAGCTTCGGCTTTATTCGGATTGTTAGATGGATGGAAATTTACAGGGTTTACAGGGTTTGCAAGTCACGGAGCAGCAATAGCTATTCCTATAGCCATGTACTTTTACGCTAAGAAACACTTACAAAAACCATGGTTGTTTATTTTAGATAGATTAGGAATTATGGTAGCCTTGGCAGGATTTTTCATCCGTTTTGGAAACTTTTTTAATTCTGAAATTTATGGAAAACCTACAGGAAGCAGCTTTGGTGTCATCTTTAAAAGAGCAGGAGAGACGGTACCACGTCACCCAACTCAATTATACGAAGCACTAAGTTATTTAGTTTTGTTTTTTGCATTATGGCATTTCTATTGGAAAACAGATAAGAAAAACCAAACAGGATTTTTATTCGGACTGTTTATGGTTGTGTTATGGACGTTACGTTTTGTAATAGAGTTCTTAAAAGAGGCACAAGTAGAAGGAAGAGAAGATTGGGTATTCAATACATTAAACACAGGTCAGGTGTTAAGTATTCCACTAGTGTTAATCGGTTTTTGGTTAATGTTTAGAAAAACTAAAGCAACAACATAAAAACAATAAAAAAACTCCAAGGTTATTCTTGGAGTTTTTTGTTTATGAGAAAAAAGTTTTAAGCTTTTATTTTTGCTAACTCTTGCTTTTTAGCATTAATTTCATTTTCAATTTTTAACAAGCGATTTTCAATCTTACTGATAATAGCTTGTTTTCTTTCAATACTTTCTTTAGAAGTAGAAGCATCTTGCTTAGCCTCTTCTAATTTAGATTTCATTTTAGCTAAACCTTCCTTACCACTAATTAAAATTTCTTCGTTAATGCTAATATCATCTTCAAGGTCACTTATTAACGTGTTTTTCTCTTTACTAATGTTTTGCTCCTTAGCTTTAATTTGGTTACTTAATTGCTTCAATTTTTCTTCCTCTAAACGTAAAGCCTCTTGTTCTTTTAAATAAGCAAGCTCTCTGGCTTTTCTTTCTTCGTCTAACTTCTTACGGGCCTCTTCAAGTTTTTGTTTTTGTAAAAGAACTTCTTTCTGTTCGTCACTTATATTATCTTCATATACCACAAGACCAGTACTTACAGTAGTAGTTTTAGCTTCCTCTTTTTCCTCAGCTCTCTTAGCTTCTTCTTTTTTAAGTTTTCTAGCTAACTTTCTTTCAAGAGACACTAAGTCTTTTTTATGTAAATCAATTTGATTATTTAACTTGCTTAACCTTTGTTGCATATTAGCAACAATTTTTTCTTTTCTTTCTACCTCTTGTTTTGTAGCCTTTTTACTTGTTTTAAAACGCTCTAAATTTCCTTTTACACGTTTTAAAGCACCAACGCCACTAACTAAAATTTCTTCATTAGCGCTAATTTGATTTTTCTTGTTTTTTACTTGAGCTTTTAAAGTTTTAATGTCATCTTGAGCATTTACTTGTTGGCAAGTAAGCGTTAAGAATAAAGTTAAAGAGACTAGGAATCTTAGTGTTTTCATTTTAATTTTATGGTATTAAGTTTTTGTTTTTTTCGGGGCGCAAAAGTATGGCTAAATGCGAAAAAAAAATAACTTTTCATCATGTTTTTTATCATGTTTTTCAGGATACTAAAAACATAATGTTTTGACTCACATAAAATTTGATATGAATAAATAGCTTAACAACACTTATTCGTGATGATAAGGCTCGTTACGAAGAATGGTAAACCCACGATAAATTTGTTCGACAATAAATAAACGAATCATTTGATGAGAAAACGTCATTTTAGAGAGTGATAACTTTCCTTGTGCTTTTTTATATACAGCCTCAGAAAAACCATACGGACCTCCAATTACCAGTACCAGTTGCTTAATACCAGAGTTCATTTTCTTTTGTAAGTATTGTGAAAACTCTACAGAAGTATACTGTTTTCCTTTATCGTCTAATAAAACTAATTGATCAGTAGGTTGCAGTTTAGACAGAATTAACTCTCCTTCTTTTTCTTTTTGTTGCGCCTCGCTTAGGTTTTTAACGTTTTTAATATCTGGAATAATCTCCAACTCAAACTTTACGTAATGTTTTAAGCGGTTTTGGTATTCGTCAATTAATTGCTGCAACTGTTTATTGTCAGTTTTGCCTATGGCGAGTAGTTTTATTTTCATATGGCAAAATTACGAATGTTTGACAAATTTTATAGAGATAGCTTTTAGGTTAAAAAACTAGCTTTAATAGCGGTATGTAATAAGCTACTAAAACAAGTTTTTGCCATCGTAAAAAGTGGTTTACCTTATGACGCAAATTATAAAAGTACGTTGGTTTAAAAAAGTATAAAATTTACTTGTTTTTTACCTTAGTTCTTTGTTGTAAAACGTATTTTTTAATCAGGAATATGATAAGATATTAATCCTTTATTATTTTTCACAGCGACGAGTCCAAGTCCTTTTTGGTAATATCTTATATCAGACATTCCGTTCGAATAATTCATTTCGATTACTAATAAATCTTTAAGTTTTCCTTTCGGTGTTTTTAGTTTTGCTCCAACTTTTTTAATTGTTCCGTTGCCAATTGTTTGTCCAACTTTTGGGTTTACTCCGAAAAATACTTGATGTTTTTTCTTAACATCATTCCAATGATATACAGTATCGTTACTAATTCGGATTTTCATCTCCATTAAGTTATTTTTAAATTTTTGAAAATACAAATAATATTTTTTTCCACCTAGTTCTGTTGAGTCTGTAAAAGATTCCACGTATTTATCTTTATACCAAGTCAGTTTTTTTCTTTTCCAATTTCAATCGGAAAATAACTCTCTGAATTTTGCCCAATTAAAATCAGGGGGAAAAATATTAATGTCAATAATACTGTTCTTTTCATATGTTTTACAACGTGTTTTAAGCACTAAAGTTAGCAAATAAATAACAAATAGAAAGTCCGCGAGGATTTTCGTAAGTAAGCTAGAGCTAGCAATGAATTATACAAATTGTTGTAAAACGTTTTTTAATAATTATCCACATCAATAGCATTTAAATCTTCTTTAGGAAAGCCATATTCTTTAATCAAGGTTTCTTCGTCAAATGAGAGGTCATTTGGATTTATAATTTCAAATAATAACTCGTCAATTTTTTCTGCTTTTTTACATAAATCATTGTTCAATTCAGCTGTTAGAGTAATTGCAGAGCGAAACCCTAAACTACTTGCTTCTAAAACTACACTATTGTGTCTAAGAACATTATCAATTTCAATTCTATATTTCATCAGATGATTGTAGAATGTATAAATATCTCTTGGTTCGTTAAAAGGATCCGACTCGGATGATTTTCCTTTTTCTATCAATTCTTGAACTCTCGGATATTTTATTGATTCTCTTTTGAGAATGAAATCTCCACGCAAAAAAGGTGTTATTTTTGGTCAATTCATCTTCTTTAGCTATTTTCTTACCGCTGAGCATCGTCCATAAACTATTTTTCTGTTTTTTCGTTCTAGTAAGGCCAAATGCTTTTAGTAAGGCATTCAGTCTCCTGAAACGAATCAATCTCGGTTCATTATATTTCAGAGAACTTTCATTCCATTCATTTGAATTAGGAACCATTTCTCTAAATTCAAAAGTTTTATACAGTAAGTCTTTGACTGTCCAAGTCTTCATTTAAATGTTTTTTACAAAGGTTAGCATATGAAAAGTAGGCGGTTTCCAAGTACTGAGTTTTCGGTTAATAAGGTTTGATACGAGCCAAACCCCTTTATATTATTACTGCTTCGCCAATTTTTTATATACATTGTTATTTACAGTAGTATTTTTAACTTTTCGGCTAATTCGATTTTCCATTTGTCAAGTTCGTTATACTTCTCATTGTATTTGTCTACAGGAATATCTAATAGTTTGTATAAAGTTTCTGATTTGTCAAACCCTAATTTATCTCCAACCTTTTTAAATCCAATAATGTCAAGCCCGTTCTCAATGTCGTCATTAAAGTATTGAAACATAATATCTAAAAGAAGTAAATCCCAATTAGTTCCATAATCGTTATATATTTCATCATTTTCTAATTCAAAATGAAAGATTTTTTGAATCGAATCATTGTATCCAAATACTCGGAAAGATTCTCCTTCGTCATAAATTGGAATAATATTTAGTCCATTAAATATTTTATAATTAGAAATTGTTGGAAAGTAGAAATAAGCTCCTTCCACGTTCTCAACACGATATTTTAGTTCATCTATTTTTCCAATATTTTCAATAAAATATTTATTAGCTCCAAACTTTTTTAATTCGGATTTTCTTTTTTCTATTGGAATTAGTTTTTTCATAATTAATGGCAACTTGTTTTACACAAAACTCCAATTCTTTTACCCCAACAAAAACAAGTGATATTATAAATCTTAGCAATTTTTTACGTTATCAAATATATAAAACTAACACCTTATCTAAGGTAAATTTATTAACGAATTACTCTTATTTGTCTCTTAATCTCCCTACTAAAACAAATTTCTTATAACCAATATATTTCTGTCCATTAGAGTCTTTTCCAATAAAATACCAAAGTCCTGTTTTTGTATCACCGTATATGTAATCGCTAGTTGTCCAGTTATTTTTGTCAGAATAAGTTTCGCCTAACTTTAAAATCCCGTTTTCACAAGAATACCATTTTGAAAATTCAGATTTATTAAAAGGTCTACCGAAAATTGTATTTGAATCCCATTCATTATTAATGTAATTATAACCTCCAAATTCAACTATTTCCAACTCTTTATTTTTGGTTTTAACTGATGTTTCATAATTCCAAACATACTTCATTCGATTCGGTTTAGACCCATTATATAATTCGGCGTAAATAGTGTCTTTCGAATGAGTTACAATGATTCCCTTTTCATATTTTTTTAATATTTCGGGAATATTTTGACCAAATGTAAGCTGAGTTAATAAGAAGAGTAGGGTTAGAAATATATAACTTTTCATATTTATTCAAGTTTGTAAACTTTGGTTGAATAATAATCAACTTTCATAATACATTTTTTTGAATAGCCAGCATAACCAAAGTATCCATTAAATGTCACATATAAATTTGTGCCTTTAATTTCATAAAGGTCACCATCACCATCAGTTAATTCAATTTTATAATCTCCCTTATCAACATTTGTTTTGACATAAATATATTCAATTTCATCACCATATTCATCTAAAGTTTCATCATCTAATTCTACTTTTTTATAAAATTCATCAACTGTGTAACTGTCCAGGTCTTCTAGATTTTGTCCAAATGAAAGATTTGAAATAATAATTAAAGTGAACAATGTAAATATTTTCTTCATATTTTTTGTGATTTTCAGAAGTAGGCGAGAACAAGCAATTACTTATAGCCATTGTTAGCTGCTGGCTTTTTTTTATTCTTGGTTACGATTTAATTCGGTAATTTTATTTCCTATTCTTTCGATTGATTCATCAAACCAATTCATTAGCTTTTTTATGTGAACCAAATCTACGAACATTTCATCTTTTTCGATCGGAATTGCATATCGAAAAGTTGTTCCACTTGGGTCGAAATCATCAAAAGCTAAAATCAAATTCTCAAACCATTTTGGAGGTTTTACACCTATCTTCTTTGTAGAATTTCTTCTACGAATTCGTACAACTTTTTTAAATTGTGTGTTTGTTTTTCCTTTTTTATTAATGATTTGAGATATAATTCTGTTGCGTGTCTATAATTATAAATCGCTGGATAAATTATGTCCCTTTTATTATCATCGTCAATTCCCATCTCAATTAGTGAATCTCCTGCTTTTTTATATGATTTAGCAAGCGTCAACTTATCCGAATATTCAGTCATTCCTCCTATCATCCAAACATTGGTTTTCATTAATTCATCCGAAAATTCTCTGAAAATTGGTTTTGCTTTTGTAGCTAATTCGGAATAAGGATATTCAAATTGTTCATTTGCATTTAATCCATAACGGATATTTTCAAAATCTGGTTCTTCCTCCCAATACATATAAACATATCCTAAAGTACAAATATCTTCGACCGTAAATTCTCTTATTTTGCCTGTTTCTGGATTTGCATTGGGATTTAAATATTCTTTGAAATGATAAGCCATATTTTTAATCACCTGTTTCTCAATTTCCAAAATTTTGGCAACTTCGGCGACTCCATATTTTAATTCATAGTTTACCATTTATTGGGTTTTCTTTTTCTTGCTTGCTGCTAACGTATTTGTGTATGATTTTTTGCGGGAAAAGGACGCGAGTTCTTTTCCGTTGTAGCGGAAAGATAATTAATAAGATTGAATTTCCGATGAGGAAATTCAGCCGCAATTAATTATACACGGTGTTATAACCTGTTTTCTATATTAATTATTCTTCAAAATTTCTAAAATCAATTCATTATAATTAGGAAATTCATTATCTGTATTTTGTATTATGAATTTATCAATTAATGCAATTTGATTCTCATTTAAATGTTGGCTAATAAGTCCATAGACTCCAATAATTACTGAAGCTAATATATGAGTGGGTTGAGTATCAGAGGGTAATACTTTAATATCAGTTAAGCCAATTTCAAGTCCGATACCACAGTTATAATTCTCAAGTATATATTCAATAGAGGTTAAAATATATGCTTTTATAGATTTCATATAGTTGGTTTCTTGAAAATCAACGGTGTAAGCTTTCCAGTCTTTCCACTCACACTTATCAATAACTTTTGATTTCTCTTTAACTTTTTTTAGTTCTAATTCAACTCCACCAAACCGTCCTCTTCCATTTAGTTGCTTTTTATAGAAAAATATTTTTCTGATAGGGTTCATCGAATTGGTTATAACGGTCTTGTATAAGAATAGTAGCGGATTTTAAAACGCAACCCTTACAAATTATGCTAAAGCTTAAATATAAAAAAAGCAGCTTGATTTAAGCACCAATGCCGCTATTATTTTTATACGTTGTTGTGTGCCGTATTATATTTAATCCAATTTTAAACAATAATATTTGTATTCAGAATTGAATTTATACATACCGTTCTTAATTGTGATAACATCATTTTTATTCATCCAAGTGTTATTACCTATATAGGTTTTCAAAGTATCTGTTTTTTGATTTTGGACATTAGTCAGAATAACTTTATTCGTATTAACAGAAACTTGGAGCGATAGCTTTTCACCTCCAATTTTACCTGAATATATTCCTTCAATCATTTTATTATCAAAATCTAATGGTATAGGTTTTGAGATTTTTCTCTTTAAAATTTTCCAATTTATTTTATTGGTAAAGTGATTTACACCTAATAGTCCAGAGGTATTTATAAGGCAAATGAGATATAAATCTTCTTTCGGAAAATACTGTGTTATGGATACAAAACCAGGGATATATCCACTATGTCCTATTTCTACATTTCCATAATTTGAAAAATTAACCAGACCTTTTGCATAAAATAGTTTAGTACCATTTCTTAACCTTATGGGTTCAATAAGTGAACGGTATGATTCTTTAGATAAAATTCGGTATTCGTGTAATGCTTTTAGCCATATTAATAGGTCATTTGTTGTACTACACAAAGAACCACCAGCATATGGCCATATATGATTGATGTAATCTTTTTGTCTTAATCCTTCTTCTGTTGAACTATATCCATTTATTTTATTTTTAACTATAGCTTTCATTGAGCAATAGCTTGTGTTTTTCATACCCAAAGGGATGAAAAATCCTTTTCTTAAATACTCTTCGTAGGTTTTTCCTGTAACTTTTTCAATGATTAATCCAAGGAAAAAATAACCAGAATTGTTATAGACAAAATTTTCTTGTGGCTCAAATTGAAAATTTTCTTGTTCAACTAACCTAACAAGAGAGTCTCTTGGTAAATTTTGAACAGATAGTGACCAAAACTTTGGAATATCTGTATAGTTAGCAATGCCAGAAGTATGTTCTAAAAGGTTTTTTATTGTGATTTTTCTGCCTTTTGTGTCAAAATTCAAATAGTCGGTAAAATCATCATCTAAATTAATTTTACCTTGTTCTGCTAATTTTAGAATTGCAACAGCAGTAAACTGTTTTGTTACAGAGCCTATTTCAAATACCGCATTAATAGGCATATTGGTTGATAATTCTATATTTGCATATCCATAGTTTTTATCAAGTAAGATTTTGTTTTTTTTAAGCACTAAAATAGATGCTCCAGCTATTTGATTTTTCTTTATAGCGTCTGCGAATAATGAGTCTGAATACTTTTCTAATGAGTTTGGATTATGTAATGATAATTCTTTTTTGCAACTCACTAGTAAAGAAACTACGAAGAAAGTCGATATTAAATATTTCATAAGTATTCTATTCCAAATTTCTTCTTACGATTTCTTCTCCAACCGCTCCGAAATATTCTGATATAATTTTTTGCCATAAAACCATTCCGTTTTCAGAATTTGAGAAAAGCACTAAACCTTGTTTGGAATTGTTTAAAAGCAGTGCAATAGTTTTTGTTCCATAATCTCCACCAGTGTGCATAAATGCTGTTTCGTTATTTGGTAAGTCAGATAACATTTGCATCCCTAAACTCCAATCAATTCCATCTTTTTCGTTTGCTTGGACTTTTAAAAATTCATTATAAGTTTTTTTTGATAAATCTGCACCATTTAAAATATACTCCAAGAATTTAGAGTAATCTTCGACTGTTGTTAATAAATTGGCTGAAGCATTTGCAACAGAATATTTTTCGTAATGTATTGGTTTTCCATTTTCATTGTGTTCAACAGCATATTGATTTTCATCGATCTCATTAGTCCAATAAAAATGGGTGTTATTCATTCCAAGTGGATTAAATAATTTTTCTTTTGCAATGTCTTCAAATGGACGTTTAAATTTCTTTTCAATTGCTTTACGCAGATATTCAAGGCCTTCTCCAGAATATTGCCATTTTGTTCCAGGTTCGAATTGAAAGTGTAATTTTTTACTATCGGTTAAGTACCTCCAATTTGGAAAGCCAGATTGATGTGACAAAATATGCCTTGTAGTTAATTTATCTAGATATTTACTATTCTTTATGTCTTTATCTATAAAATATTTAGAAACAGGCTCATCTAAATTCCATTTACCTTCATCAATTAGTTTTAAAACTACAAAAGCTGTAATTGGTTTTGTTAGAGAAGCAACTTTATAAATACTGTTATTTGAAATTGGTTGTTTTGCAGTTTTGTTTCCAAATGTTCTTATTTGTTGAATTTTTCCATTTTTAATTAATCCAATTGCTATCGACGGAATTTTGTGTCTTTCTAATAATTTTTCGATTTCTTTATCATTATCAAACAGTTTGTAGGCATAATCAGCATTAAATTTTACTCCGTAATCTTTTGTTGGTGGCTTGTGTTCATAGCTTAATATTCGTTTGACCTTCCATTGTCCACTTTCTAACACCCAAGTGTGTGTAAATTTTCCTCGTTCAGTTGCATAGAGCTTTTTGTTAGGTTCTTTAATGTAAAAAATATGTTCACCTGCCTGTATTGCTCCGTATATTTCTCCATTATTTTTTAAAGGAAATACTTTTTGTGTTTCATCTACTAATTTTCTAATAGGTTTGAAATTGGGGTTAGAGCAAATGCTATTTGAAAAAGATTTATAAAATTGCTCTAAATTTTGAGTTCCATTCTGGTCGTGAAAAAACTCTAAATCCTTATGAAGAACTTTTTTTAAAGCAGAATAATTACATTTGTTAAACCCCTCATTAAAAATAAGGCTATCTGCTTTTTTTAGCTCAATAAATAAATTTGAATTATTAGCGACTTGAGCAACACTGTTTTTAGCTGTTAGAATTAATAGGACTGCAAAAATTAGTTTATATGTTTTCATATTAAATTTTGATTGATATTTGAAATTGCAAATCTCTTGATACCAATTAATAAAAAACAAAAATTTACCTGACAATTAGATGACAATTATCTGACAGGCGTTATAAAAAACTGAAATTCAGTCTTATATATAGTTTTTGGTTTTTATCTAATTCAATAGTATTTCTAATGATTACATATAGATTTATGATAACTGAAACGATTAATAGTATTAAAGTTATTTGTTTAGTTAATCCGAACCACTTACTTATAAACGGACTTAATAGAATACATACTAAAGCAATAATTGTGTAGAATATTTGAACAGAAATAATTTGTTTTGTTATTTCATTCACTTGATTTTTCCGCTTCATAATAAACCAAGGAAGCAGTATATTAATTGGTGGAAGAATGATACCTAAAATAGAAGAAAGATTAATTTGTTTAGTGAGTTGATAGTTTATGGTTTCTGTTTTAGGTTCCGCTATATTTTCTTTTAATTCATCTTCTGTAACTCCAAGAGTCTTAGCCAAAACTTTTAAAGTATGTCCTTTGGGTTCAGTTCCTTTTTCAATCCGTTGAATGGTTCTGGTTGAAACTCCTGCTTTTTCTGCTAATTCCTCTTGAGTCAGATTTAGTTTTTCTCGATATTTTAAAAGTTTATTCAATCTCTAAAGTGATTTTTCTTATGGCACACAACTTGTTTATATAGATGTAAAATACATCGTTATACACCTGTTTAGGTAGGTCTATGATTGTATTTTATGTCTGTTTATATTCTTACGAACTTACTAATAATAATTTAATTTTCTTACGGAATCCCATAAGCTCAACTATTTAAGTAATAAAAGTAGTGTTACGTGTCATTAACGACTTTAGATGTAGTTGTCAAGGTCGCTGATATCACGGCATGCTCCGAAGATACTACGGCATGCTTCGAAGACACTACGGCATGGGTTGCTGATATCACGGCATGCTCCGAAGACACCACGGCACGGGTCGCTAATATCACGGCATGCTCCGAAGACACCGCGGCACGGGTCGCTAATATCACGGCATGCTCCGTTGACACCGCGGCATGGGTCGCTGATATCACGGCATACTCCGTTAACACCACGGCGCAGACCTTTTTACCAAAGGCAACTGCCGTAATATCATAAGAACTTTATATAGAAATAAACCACGAACTCTTAACAACTAAGCACTAACAACTAGCGAGTAACCACTACCTGTACGGAGGACCCGCAACCCAACCCACAATAGACTTACGAACCCCTTTGGTAATAGGAGTTACACGATGCATCATAAAAGAAGGAAAAACAATGATGGTCCCTTTTTCTCTAGGAGCACTTACAATTTTTTGATTCAGCATAAACTGTAAATCACCACCCTCATACTCATCAGGGTCAGATAACTGCATGGAAATACTCAGTTTTCTATCAGAAATTTCACCCGCACCAAAATCCAAATGCCAATCAAAAAAGTCACCCTCAGTATAGCTAGCCAATTGCAAATTGTTATGAAAACCCAATAAATCAAACCAATATCGTTCGTTATTACACTGAATAGCCAACCCCGCCAATCGGTTGTAAATCCATTCAGTTTCAGGCGTATTTTCAATAAACATCACATCGCTTTTTCTAAGCTCATCATCATAAGTGTCAGATCCACTAAGCGTAGCCTTAATTTTTTGATTCTCACTCCATAAATTCAAAATTCTATCAGTTTCATGCGGAAGAAATAAACCATTGTAGTGTACAAACTCAGCAAAATTATGTTTTAACGGAAGACCAAAAGGGTAGTTTATAGCCATGATATAAGAGTAGTTATAAGTTGAAAGAAAATTTCTTATTCTTTACAACACGTAAGTTTTAAAATTCGGTTAGTTTTTAGAAAGCAAAATATAAAAAACAAACAAGAAGGAGTAAAAAAACAGTCGTAAAAGCAAGAAAATAAATCAAGAGTGTCAAACCTGTAGGTGCCTTTAGAGACAAAAATACAGAAAACTTTCAGTTCGAGTGATTTTGAGGTACGAAAATCATACATCGACTTCGCTCAGTAGAACTATCGAGAACTAATTTAAATGCGATAACTGAAAAATTCCTAAGAAAAAGTGTCTTTTCTTTTGATTCTTTTCTTTGGACAAGCAAAGAAAACGAATAGATTAAACCAGTTGATGCCTTTAGAGACAAAAATATAGGAAACTGTCAGTTCGAGTGATTTTGAGGTACGAAAAATAATATCGAGAACTAATCTAAACACTATAACTCTTATTCTCGATACAAATTTTACTCATTTTCAATCGTAAAATTCACTCGAATTGACAGAGTTCTCTCAAAATGTACGATGTAAAAAGTGTAAGATAATACGCTAAAAATAAACCAAACACATACGATACACACAAAGTAGTAGAAAGTGAAAAACAACCTGTAACAGGTTTAGAATTTTGTTAGTAAAGAAACGGTAAAAATTACACAACAATAAGCAGTAAACTCAAAACAGAGAACTAAAAATAATTGTATTTTTACCTCAACAATTCAATACTATGATTTCACAAGAACAATTTAATAAAGAGTTAGATTTAATTATAGCAAATGCTATTAGAGAAGATATAGGAGATGGAGACCATACATCATTATCATGCATCCCTGCCGATGCAACAGGAAAAGCAAAACTATTAGTAAAAGACGAAGGAATAATAGCTGGAGTAGAGTTTGCTAAAATGGTGTTTAACTATGTAGATGCCGATTTAAAAGTTGAAACGTTGATTAATGATGGATCACCCGTAAAGTACGGAGATATTGTTTTTTATGTATCAGGAAAATCACAGTCTATTTTAATGGCAGAACGTTTGGTACTAAACGCAATGCAACGTATGAGTGCTATTGCAACCAAAACTAAGTTTTTTGCCAATTTGTTAGAAGGAACCAAAACCAAGGTGTTAGATACCCGTAAAACCACACCAGGAATCCGTGCTTTAGAAAAATGGGCGGTAAAAATAGGAGGCGGAGAAAACCACCGATTTGCTTTATACGATATGGTAATGATTAAAGATAATCACATCGATTTTGCTGGCGGAATTACACAAGCTATTACCAAAACCAAAAAGTACCTAGCAGAAAAAGGATTGGATATTAAAATTATTGTGGAAGCACGTAGCTTAGCAGAAATAGAAGAGATTTTACAAAACGAAGGTGTGTACAGAATTTTGATAGACAACTTTAACTATAAAGATACCCGTAAGGCAGTAGCTATGATAGGAGAGCAATGTTTAACAGAATCTTCTGGAGGAATCAACGAAAAAACCATTAGAGAATATGCAGAGTGTGGGGTTGATTTTATTTCGTCTGGAGCCTTAACACATTCGGTATACAATATGGATTTAAGCTTAAAAGCTGTTGATTAATAAAGAATCGTCATTACGAGTGAAACGAAGTAATCTTAACAGGTAATTACGTTCACTTTGTTTAAATACTAAAAAACAGACCAATGAAAAAACAACTATTACTCATAGCAACGCTAGTAGTAGCTATGTCGTGTAAAACAGAGCAAACTAAAAAAGAAACCACTTCAAACATGGTAGAAAATCCATTATTAGTAAAAAGTTCTTTAGACTTTGGAGCACCAGATTTTACTAAAATAAAGAACGAACACTTTATGCCTGCAATTTTAAAAGGTATGGAAGTTCAAAATGAAGAAATAGCTAAAATTATAGCAAACACAGAAGCACCAACATTTGAAAATACCATTGCTGCACTTGAAGAAAGTAGTAAAACGTTAGATAATGCTACGGCTGTTTTTTATGCATTAGCAGGAGCACATACAAACGATACGATTAAAGACAATCAAAAAGAATTAGCGCCTAAATTTTCTAAACACAACGATGAAATTTTATTAAACACTAAGTTATTTGAAAAAATAAAAGCGGTACACGATAATTTAGAGAATCTAGAATTGGATGCTGAGTCTAAACACTTGGTTAAAGAACAGTATAAAAAGTTTGTAAAAGCAGGAGCTAACTTATCTGAAGAAAAGAAAAACGAGTTAAAAGAAATCAATGCAGAATTAGCAAGTTTATCTAACGACTTCGGGAAAAAGTTACTAGATGCGAGTAAAAAAGAAGGGTTAACGGTTACCGATAAAGAACAGTTAAAAGGACTTTCAGAAGAAACAATTAAAGGTTTAGAGAAAGACGGTAAGTACGAAATCCAACTGATTAATACCACACAACAACCTCTATTACAAACTTTAGAAAATAGAGAAGTTCGTAAAGAATTGTTTGAAAAATCAATTCACAGAACTGATGCAGGTGAGTATAACACAAGCGACTTGGTAAAGAAAATGGCATCGTTACGTGCTAAAAAAGCGCAAATCTTAGGTTTTGACAACTATGCAAGCTGGAGTTTACAAGGAACAATGGCATCTACACCAGATAAAGTATTTGAAATGTTCAACGGATTAATTCCGGGATCGTTATCAAAAGTAGCTGCTGAAATGAAAGAAATTCAAGCAGAAATCAACAAAGAAGGAAACGATTTTACTTTAGCTCCATACGACTGGAATCATTTTGCTGAAAAAGTACGTAAGTCTAAATACAACCTAAACGAAGACGAGGTAAAACCATACTTTGAGTTAACCAACGTATTAGAAAAAGGGGTGTTTTATGCGGCTACAAAATTATACGGAATCACCTTTAAAAAGCGTACCGATATTCCTACCTATCATCCAGATGTAGTAGTGTATGAAATCTTTGAAGAAGACGGAAGCAAGTTAGGATTGTTCTACGGAGACTTCTTTGCAAGAGATAGTAAGCGCGGTGGCGCGTGGATGGGAGCTTTTGTAAAGCAATCGAAATTAAGAGGTCAAAAACCAGTAATTTACAACGTTTGTAATTACCCAAAACCAGCAGAAGGAGAACCAGCATTAATCAGCTTTGATAATGTAGAAACTACCTTCCATGAGTTTGGACATGCGTTACACGGTTTATTCGGAAATCAAAAATATGCATCAATTTCAGGAACAAGTACGGCAAGAGACTTTGTTGAGTTTCCTTCGCAATTCAATGAAAACTGGTCAACGCATCCAGAGGTGTTAAATAACTATGCTTTACATTATAAAACAGGAGAAGTGATTCCTGATGCGTTATTACAAAAAATTAAGAATGCAGGAACGTTCAATCAAGGATATTCAATTATTGAAAACTTAGCATCTTCTAATTTAGATATGCAATGGCACACCATATCAGCAGATACAAACATTGAAGATGTAGCTAAATTTGAAGAAGAGGCATTAGCTAAAATGAAGTTAAAGATTGATGAGGTACCACCAAGATACCGTTCAACCTATTTTGCTCATATTTTTAGTGGAGGGTATGCCGCTGGATACTACTCGTATTTATGGACAGAAATGTTAAGTCACGATGCCTACGATTGGTTTAAAAACAACGGATTGTTAACCAGAGAAAACGGTCAGAAGTTTAGAGAACAAATCTTATCGAAAGGAAACACGATGGATTATGCAGAAATGTATAAAGTTTTTGCAGGAAGAGATCCACAAGCTGAACCAATGTTAAAAGCGAGAGGATTACAATAAATGAATGATTTCTTTGACAACGAAACATTTACAAAAGTTGATTTTACACTAACAAAAATCAACAAAGGAGAATATGACAGCTGTACGTTCGAGAATTGCAATTTCGAGAACGTACATGCTTCTAATATCGAATTTTTAGAGTGTGAGTTTATCGACTGTAATTTTAGCAATACAGTGGTAGACCACACTTCTTTTAAAGATTGCGCTTTTGAAAATTGTAAGATGCTAGGTGTAAAGTTTAACGAATGCAATAACTTTCTGTTGCAAATGAGCTTTCATAACTGCCAACTAAACTTATCTTCTTTTTACCAATTAAAAATTCCCGTCACAAAATTTGTAAATTGTAATCTGCAAGAAGTAGATTTTACGGAAGCTGATGTAAACAAAAGTCTTTTTGAAGATTGTGATTTAAAAGGAGCAATTTTTGATCAGACGAATTTAGAAAAAGCAGATCTTACAACTGCCACTAATTTTGCGATCGACCCTGAAAATAATAGTATTAAAAAAGCTAAATTTTCCAATGAGAATATTGTAGGATTGTTATATAAATATGATATTGTGGTGGAGTAATGTGGTTGGGGTTATTGAAGTAGCAAAGATGCTGAGAAGTAAAGTTAGAAAGAGGCAAAGTTTCTAAGAGTTATAGAAGCAAAGTGAAAAAGAAAAGTATAAAATGAAAGAGAAAACACGTATAAAAACATTCAGAGATTTATTGGTTTGGCAAAAATCGATGGGTTTTGTAACAGAGGTTTATAAAATATCTAATAATTTTCCTAAGGAAGAAGTTTTTGGACTAACTTCACAAATGAGAAGAAGCGCAGTTTCAGTACCAAGTAATATTTCTGAAGGGTTTGGAAGACAAAGTTTAGGAGATTTTATTCGGTTTTTAAATATTGGAATAGCTTCGTTGTTTGAATTACAAACGCAACTTGAAATTTCTTCAAACTTAGAGTATATTTCAAAAGAATCTTTTGACAGGCTTTATGAAGAATCAAGAGAGAAAGAAAGAATGTTATCAAGTTTAATAAGAAAGCTAAAGGAAAAACGATAAAAACTATGCAACTTTGATATAGTAACACTATTCAACTTTGAAACTAAAAAAACTAGCATCTTTAAACCTCAGGAACTAATGATACTTTGCAGCTAAAAACACTTTGCATCTTAGAATCTCTGAAACTAGAAACACTTTGCAACTAAAAAGAAAATGACTAAACAGATAGAAGAAAGCCTTGAGAAAATTCCAGTAATAAACTGGCTCGTAGCCTTTGGAAAGAAAATTAAAATTCCGGGGTTAGAAGGAATGTCTTTGTATGATGTACTCGAAATGTATGTTATCGGTATTGTAAAAGGAGCATTAACAACAAGGGCAGGAGGTATTGCTTTTAGTTTCTTTATGGCAATCTTTCCATTCTTATTATTCATTCTAACACTCATCCCATACATTCCAATTGATGGATTCCAAGACGGATTACTCTCATTAATGCAAGAGGCGTTACCACCAAAAACCTTTGAAGCGGTAGATTTTGTGATAAAAGATATTATTAACAATCAGTACGGAGGATTGTTATCATTCGGTTTTTTAGCCTCTATTTTTTTAATGACAAATGGTGTAAACGCAATATTTGGTGGATTTGAATATTCTTACCATGTAACAGAAATGAGAAGCGTTTTTAGAGCTTATTTTGTTTCCTTAGCGGTATCATTACTCATGTCTTTCTTCTTAATTGTAACGGTAACATTGATTATTTTTTATCAAATAGCGCTAACAAGAATCCATAAAATAGGATGGCTAAACACAGGAGATTTAGATTTGTTTTATTACGGAAGAGGTTTCTTGTTTTTAGTAATGATTTTTACAATTGTATCGCTACTTTTTAGATACGGAACCAAACAAGGGAAAGAAGTAAAATTCTTTTCACCAGGAGCTATTTTAACTACCGTAGTATCCATGTTTACTTTTTACTTATTTGGAATTTATGTAGTAAAGTTTGCACAATACAACCAACTATACGGTTCAATTGGTACGCTGTTAATCTTAATGCTTTTTGTGTGGTTAAACGCCATTATTCTACTCTTAGGCTTTGAGCTAAACGCTACAATTTACCGTTTAAAACGCAAAAATAAAGCGAGAGCTAAATAACACTTTTCTTCATAATTTTTCGGATATTTGCAGGCTAAATAGAACAATAAACAATTGTCAATTAACAACAATCATAAACTGATTACTGGTAATTGATAAATGATAATTAAAAGAATATGAAACCAGGAATCCCAAAAGGAACAAGAGATTTTTCATCAACGGAAGTAGCAAAGAGAAACTATATTTTTAATACGATTAAACATTCGTTTGAAAATTTCGGATTTCAACCTATTGAAACGCCAAGTTTTGAAAACTCTTCTACATTAATGGGAAAATATGGAGAAGAAGGGGATCGATTGATTTTTAAAATCTTGAATTCTGGTGATTATTTAAAGAAAGTAGATGAAAACTTATTGGCAAATAAAGACAGTCAAAAAGTTACTTCAAAAATTTCTGAAAAAGCCTTACGTTACGACTTAACAGTGCCATTTGCACGTTACGTAGTACAACACCAAAACGAAATTACATTTCCGTTTAAACGTTATCAAATTCAGCCAGTTTGGAGAGCTGATAGACCTCAAAAAGGACGTTTCCGTGAGTTTTATCAATGTGATGCCGATGTAGTAGGAAGTACTTCACTATGGCAAGAAGTTGAATTCGTTCAATTATATGATACCGTTTTTAGTAAGTTAGGATTAAATGGTACGACTATCAAAATCAATAACCGAAAAATCTTGTCTGGAATAGCTGAGGTAATTGGAGCATCAGACAAATTGATTGATTTTACAGTGGCTTTAGATAAGTTAGATAAAATAGGAAAAGAGGGTGTGGTTAAGGAGATGTTGGAGAAAGGAATTTCAGCTGAAGCCATTGAAAAAGTGGATCCGTTATTTAACTTTTCAGGAAGTAATCAAGATAAGTTAGCTTCTTTAGAGGCCATGTTACAAGGATCGGAAGAAGGATTACAAGGAGTAGCTGATGTAAGAACCGTAGTTGATAATGTAGAAAGTATTGGGTTAGATTCGGCAAGTTTAGAATTAGATGTAACCTTAGCTAGAGGATTAAACTATTACACAGGTGCTATTTATGAAGTAGCAGCACCTGAAGGTGTAAAAATGGGTTCTATTGGTGGTGGAGGTCGTTATGACGACTTGACAGGTATTTTCGGTTTAAAAGATGTTTCTGGAGTAGGAATATCTTTCGGATTGGATAGAATTTACTTGGTGATGGAAGAATTAGGACTGTTTGAAGCAGTAGAATTACCAAAACCGAAAGTATTGTTTTTAAACTTTGACGAAAACGAGAGTTTAGATAAAATAAAAGCCATAAAAACATTAAGACAAAACAATATTAAGTCAGAAATGTATCCAGATGTGGCAAGCAGTAACAATCAGCAAAAAAAGCAATGGAAGTATGCTACAAATAGAGAAATAGAGTTTGTAGTTACAACTGTTGAAAACAGTACGCTTGTTGTTAAAAATATGTCTACAGGAGAGCAAACTACTTGTTCTTTAGACGAATTGATAAATAAAGTGCAGTAAATTACCAACAATGTTGTAAATTTGCGCCCTACTAATTTTAGATAGAAATGTTTGAAGTGAACAACAACAAAATGAATGACGATAGAATTGACGAAATAGGAGAGAACCACATTGCTACGTCGGCTAAAACACCTTTACGTGCAGATGCTTTCGATATTTCTGACGACGAAAAAATAGAAAGAATTCAAGAAAGTGTTAAAGAAATTCTTGAAACTCTAGGAATGGACTTAACAGACGATAGCATGCAAGGTACTCCTAAAAGAGTTGCAAAAGCTTTCGTAAATGAGTTGTTTATGGGTTTAAACCCAAAAAACAAACCAAAGGCATCAACATTTGACAATACATACAAGTATGGTGAAATGTTAGTTGAAAAAAACATTATTGTATATTCAACATGTGAGCACCACTTATTACCAATTATTGGTAGAGCTCACGTTGCGTATATTTCAAATGGTAAAGTAATCGGTTTATCTAAGATGAATCGTATTGTAGAGTATTACGCTAAGCGTCCGCAAGTACAAGAGCGTTTAACAATGCAAGTAGTACAAGCAATGCAAGAAGCATTAGGAACGCAAGATGTTGCTTGTGTTATAGATGCTAAACATTTATGCGTTAACTCACGAGGAATTAAAGATATTGAAAGTAGTACAGTAACTGCTGAGTTTGGTGGAGCATTTAAAAACAAAGAAACTAAGCGTGAATTCTTAGATTACATAAAATTAAACACTGATTTTCAATAGAAAATAAGTAGTAAATAAATTAAAAAGCTCATTCTTTAGAATGAGCTTTTTTACTTCTAGTAAAAAAGTATAACAAGAGAACTCTCAACTAAGGTTGAGAGTTTTTTGTTTTTATCTATACTTAAATTAGTTTTTAACTAGTTGAAATACAGTGTTATTTACGTTTAGTTAAAACTAAAACCTTTGGTGTTAACAATTCTGTTACGCTATAATAGCAATTCGTAAAAGTTTTCTTAATGTTTAAAAGTTTACAAATAGTAAAATAATATAGTGATTTGCAATATTAATTTTAATAATTGTAAATAATAAACCAATGAATAATTTTAAACTTTTACTAAGTTCACTATTTGTTCTTTTTACGTGTAGTGCAGCTTTAGGTCAGGGGGCTACTATTGTTGGAATAGTAAATGATGGAAATTATCCTTTGCCTGGTGCTAGTGTTATGTTGTCGGGAACAACAAAAGGCGTTAACACAGATTTTGATGGAAATTTTGTGTTGTCTAATGTCAAAAAGGGGGAAGTAACCTTAGAAATATCTTACATAGGTTTTGAAACAAAAAGAGTTTCAATTAACACGAATGTAAAGAAAAATGTAGGTGTAATTACGTTAGTACCATCTAACCAAAATTTAGAAGAAGTAATTATTACCTCTTCAGGAAGAAGAAACAGTGAAGCAAGAGCATTGAGTATTCAAAAGAAATCAATGAGTATTATGAATGTGATTGCAGCAGATGGAATAGGGAAATTACCAGACAGAAATGCAGCGGAAACGGTACAACGTATTCAAGGATTATCTATTGAAAGAGATCAAGGAGAAGGACGTTTTGTATCAGTTCGTGGATTGCCGCCATTCTGGGCTTCTACAACAATTAACGGAAACCGTATTCCTACCGCAGAAGAAGAAACAACTTCAAGAGCAACGGCTTTCGATTTTTTCCCATCAGAGTTAATCTCATATGTACAAGCAGCAAAAGCATACACACCAGATATGGAAGCTGATGGTATTGGTGGAGGAGTAAACTTTATTACACAAACAGCACCAGCAAAAAGAGTTTTAAACGTAAATGTTGGTGGTGGTTATAATGAAAAATCTGGAGAGCCTATTTACAATGCTTCATTAACGTATGGAAATAGAAGTAAAGATGGAAAGTTTGGATTTATTGTAAACGGTTCATATTGGAATAGAAACTGGGGAACGGACAATTTTGAAGCGAGAAGAAAAGGTGATGAAGGTGTGTTTAGAATGGAGTTAAGAGATTACAACGGTGTAAGAATAACCAAAGGGTTAAATGGAGCGATGGAGTATAATTTTACACCAGAGCATAAAATGCACTTTAGGGGAGTGTACGGAACATTGTCAGATACCGAAACACACTACAAGCACAGAGTACGTTTTGATAAGTTTGATTCAGGAACAAACACAGCAAGGGTTGAGTTACAAAATATCTACAATGAATTAATTACTGAAATGATTGGTGGTGAAATTGGAGGGCGACATATTACAGGTAATGGTAAGTTTGATTGGAGTATAGCTAATTATAATAATGAGTTTAGATACGGAGGAATTCCAACAGAGCAAGACAAGAGCTACTATGTAGTGAAGTTTAAGCAAGATGGCGTAGGAATGAAACCTGAATATATACAGAATAGACCAGAAGCAGCTGGTGGAGCAGGAGACGATAGAGCTTACTGGAAAGCAGATGGTGGATTGTTAGACTATAACGATACAGATGCTTTATTTGGTTTCTTTAGTGATCCTTCATTTAAAATGGATGCATCTCAAATGTCATTTGCAGATTTAGAGTTGTATAAAATATCAATTAAAGAGCGTGACAATATTGTAGCGTCTTTAAACTATGAACATACTTTTAATGACAACTTTAAAATAAAAGTAGGTACTAAGTTTAGAGATAAAGATCGTAGAGCTAAGTTTGAGGACGTGTATTATGGTTGGGATGAGGTAAACGCAGGAACAACACCTAATTTGTCGAATTACTCTCAAAATATCATTGAGCAACCAGGAAGAGCTGATTTTTTAAACGAAATGGGGTCTAATATTCAGTCTACTTTCGGATCAGTATTGTCAGAACAAGGAATGGTAAACTTCTGGAAAAACAATAAAAATAACCTAACTGTTTTAGAAGGAGATTCAGAAATTTTACAGAACGGTGGAGGTTTAGGAAGAAACTTTAATGTAGATGAAACTCATTTATCATTCTACGGAATGGGAACCTTAAAATTATCAGACCAATTCACGATATTGGGAGGTTTACGAGCAACCAAAACAGAAACAGAAGTAAACGGTTATGTTTGGGGTGCTAATCAAAGCCAATTAAACGCTGTAAGAAATGTAAAAGACTATTGGGCAGTATTACCAATGTTACATGTAAAATACTCTCCTAAAACTGATTTAAACATTCGTTTTGCAGCAACAAGAAGTTTCTCAAGACCAAACTTTGGAGATATCGCTCCAGGAGGTACTTTCATCTCATTTGATAACGAGTTTAAAGGAGGGAATCCAAACTTAAACCCTACATTCTCATGGAACTTTGATTTATTAGGAGAGTACTACTTTAAAAATGTAGGTGTGATAAATGCAGGTTTTTTCTATAAGTCAATTACCGATCCTGTATTCAACGATACATATCAAGGTACTTACAACGGAAATACAGGAGTAGAGTTTAGTACACCTGTAAATGGAGCAGACGCTTGGATTGGCGGTATAGAATTAGGAATTAACAAACGATTTGACTTCTTACCAGGATTCTTACAATACTTCGGAACTCAGTTAAATGCAACGTTTATGGATTCTGAAATGACAAAACCAAGTGGAAGAAAAGTATCTATTGCATACCAAGCCAATACCTTATTTAACGCACAGTTATTCTTTGAAAAAGGAGGATTCAATACACGATTAGCCTATAACCATAAAGGAAGCTATGCAATTGGTTTTGGAGAAAGAGATATTGATGATATTTACTATGGAAAATACAATACACTAGATTTTTCAGCCTCATATCAAATAGGTAAAAACTGGACCATTTTTACAGATGTAAATAACCTATTAAACAATCCCTTAATTTATCATTATGGAAAAACTGAAGAGCGTCCTAAGCAAGTAGAGTTCTACGGGATAAAAGGAAGCATCGGTGTAAAGTATAATCTGTAATGAACTTGTTTTCTGTTTATAAATGCAATGCGGGCTCTCATTTTTATGAGGGCTTGCATTATTAAAAAAGTTAGTATGAATATAAGATTTATAGCAAGAGCCTCTATAGCAGCTTTCGGTACGTACTTTTGTATGTATGCTTTTCGAAAGCCATTTACAGTAGCCACTTTTGCCGATGAAAGTTTTTGGGGAATTGATTATAAAATTCTCTTGATAATAGCCCAAGTAATTGGATATACATTATCAAAGTTTATAGGGATAAAAGTCATTTCCGAAATGAAATCAGGTAAAAGGATGCTAGCTTTAGTTAGCTTTATTCTATTTGCTGAAGTAAGCTTGTTAGGTTTTGCTATAACCCCCGCACCCTACAATATCTTATTCCTGTTTTTAAACGGATTACCTTTAGGTATGGTTTGGGGAATTGTGTTTTCTTATTTAGAAGGAAGGAAAGCCACAGAACTATTAGGAGTAATTTTGTCCTCAAGTTTTATAGTTTCTTCAGGAGCTGTAAAATCAGTTGGAAAAATAGTGTTAGATAGTTTTGGATTTAACGAATATTGGATGCCTTTTATAACAGGGTTGTTTTTTATAATTCCGTTGATATTTTTTGCTTGGTTATTAGAGAAGTTACCCAAACCAACAGCAGAAGATACACGACTTAAAGTAGTACGTAAACCATTAGATTCAGCAGGAAGAAAAAAGTTATTCAAAGAATTTTCAGGCCCTTTAATACTCATTGTTTTCTTTTTTATGTTACTCACAGCATTGAGAGATTTTAGAGACAACTTTGCACGAGAAATCTGGGACTCTTTAGGGTACAAAGATGCTTCAATTTATAGTATTTCAGAAATTCCTATAGCCATTATTGTACTCATTATTTTAGGGGTAATAGGAAGTATTAGCAAAAACTACAAAGCATTTGTTTACTATCATTATGTGTTGTTTGTATCGTGCTTAGCAGTGATTATTAGTACTTATTTATTTCAGTACAATGAAATTTCAGCATTAACGTGGATGATTATTTCTGGTTTAGGATTGTATAGTTGCTATGTGCCTTTTAACGGAATATTTTTCGACCGCATGATAGCTACTTTTAAAATAAACGGAAATGTTGGGTTCTTAATCTATATAGCTGATGCTTTTGGTTACTTAGGAAGTATATTAATTCTTTTATATAAAAACTTCGGAAAAGGAGATATTTCATGGCTAAGCTTTTTTACATACGCACTTTACATTTTAGCATTTATAGGAATATTTATAACACTATATAGCTTTTACTTTTTTAAAGCTAAAAAAAACAAAGAACAAAAAATAAATCAATTAGTATATGAATCATAAATATGACCTTATTGTTGTTGGAGGGGGAGTTTTAGGAACTTTTCATGCCTATCATGCTGCAAAGAAAGGGTTGTCAGTAGCTATTTTAGAAAAAGATAACAAACCACAAGGAGCTACCGTTCGTAATTTCGGACAAGTAGTGCCTTCAGGAATGAATCAAAAATGGCAAAACTATGGAAGAGAAAGTTTAGCTATTTATAAAAGCATTCAAGAACAGTTTGATGTTTCCATACGTCAAAACGGAACCGTATATATTGCTTCAAACGAAGAAGAAGTTCAGTTAATAGAAGAATTGCATCAAATTAATAAGAATAATAGCTATACGTCACAGCTGTTAACCAAAGAACAATGTTTAGATAAATATGCTGGCTTGTGTAGTGATTATTGTCAAGCAGGGTTATTTTTTCCTGAAGAAGTAACTGTGGAGCCTAGAGTTATGATTCTTCGTTTACATGAGTTCATGAAAAAAGAATTGAATGTAACAATACACTATAATACTAAGGTGATGGCTACAAACAATGTTACCAGTGGTGTATCAGTGTTAACATCAAATTCCGAAGAAGTATTGGCGTCAAAAGTAATCATCTGCAACGGAAGTGATTTTAAAACACTGTATCCGTCAATATATAATGAAAGTGATTTAATTGTATCGAAGCTACAAATGATGCAAACAAAACGACAAAAGAATTACCAACTAGACGGATCTATTTTAACAGGATTGACTATTAGAAGGTACGAAGCTTTTGAAGAATGTGCTTCGTGGAATACAATAAAAGCTAATGAAGACCCGAATTCGTTTGAGAAAAAATACGGAGTACATATTTTATTTAAGCAAGCAACAGATGGTTCTGTTATTTTGGGTGATTCACACGAATATGCAACGGCAAAAAATATAGATGATCTTGGATTTGACTTGAATGAAGATATAGATAACTTCATGATTCAAGAAGCTAAAAAAATTATCGATTTACCAACGTACGAAATTCAGCATCGTTGGGCAGGATTTTATAGCCAATGTAAAACCAAAGATCTTTTTGAACATTCGGTAGGAGAAAATATACACATTGTAACAGGAATTGGAGGGAAAGGAATGACAGGTAGCGCAGGCTTTTCAAAAGAAAGTATTAATAAATTATTTTAAGTAAATAGATGTTAGAAAATATTAAAATGGTTGTTTTTGATATGGCAGGAACAACAGTAGATGAGCAAAATGTAGTGTATAAAACCTTACATAAAGCATTAAATACACACGGAGTAGCAGTTGATTTAAATACCGTTTTAAAAATTGGAGCAGGAAAAGAAAAACATCAAGCAATAAAAGATGTTTTAGTTGAATTCAAGCCGAATAAACTGGGGGAGTCTGAAGCAATATTTGAAGAATTCAAAAAAATGCTGGATGAAGCTTATGAAAACTTAGAAGTAAAGCCTATAAAAGGCGTAGAGAATGTATTGCTTAATTTAAGACAAAAAGGAATAATAGTAGTTTTAAATACGGGTTATAACAGACAAGTAGCAGAAAAGTTGTTAGAAAAATTAGCATGGGACAAGAATATACATTACGATATGTTATTAACAGCCTCTGATGTAGAAAATGGACGTCCTCATCCAGAAATGATACAAAAAGCAATGGAAACATTTAATATAACTGATGCTAGTTTTGTTTTAAAAGCAGGAGATTCAGCCATCGATATTGAGGAAGGTAAAAATGCAAATTGTGGTGTAACCATCGGTGTTTTATCAGGAGCGCAAACAAAAGAACAATTAGAAGTCCAAAATCCAGATTATATTTTGTTGTCTTTAAGTGAGTTAGTTTAATAAAATGTAAATGATATGTTTGCTAAATATATCTTTAATGTTAGCTAATTTATCTTTGTATTAAGACTCGAAAACTGTCTTTCAAAAGTTTACTAATAGTGTATTTTTGATTAGTAAATTAACTATTAGTAAACTTTTTAAAATGAAAACCAATTATTTAGTAAAGCTAAGCGCTTTAATTTTATTGTTCGCATTGTCGAGCTGTCAAGAGAACAACTTGGATGAGGTATCCAAAAAAAAAGGAAAACTAGAACGACAAAGAAAATCTTCTTTAAAGAAAAAGGTACTTGTTGTAGGCTTTGATGGAATCCAATTTGAGAAAATTGCAGGAACTTCCACTCCAAATTTAGATAAGCTGAGTATTGTAAAAGGGTATGCAGGAGGTATCGATAATACTTCTTCTGAACAAAAAACAAGTAGTGGACCGGGGTGGTCAACTATTTTAACAGGTGTTTGGGTAAACAAACACGGAGTTACAGACAACAATACTTCTCATATTTCGAAAGCGAAAAGTGTTTTTCAATTAATTAAAGAATCAAATTCAGGGCTAAAAACTGCTAGTGTTGTTACTTGGGGACCTATTCATGATTTTTTTAGAGAGCAACTGAACTATATTGATTACCACTCAAAAAGTGGAGGAGATGAAAATACGGTCACAGGAGCCATTCATGCAATTAATAATGAAAATTCAGACGTGGTTTTTGTGCATCTTGATGATGTAGATGGTGTAGGGCATTCGTTAGGTTTTGGTAGTGCTTATAATAATGCTATTACCAAAGCAGACGAACAGTTCGGTAGAATTGTAGCTGAGGTAGAAAAAAGAACGAACGAAGATTGGTTAATATTAGTAGTAACAGATCACGGAAGAGGTTTTGGTGGATTTAACCATGGAGGACAAACAACGCAAGAAAAAACAATTTTTGTAGGAATGAACAAAGAAGGAAACGCTGAATTCAACTCATATGTTTCAAATGTACCAAATCAAGATTTTGGCGGAATTTACGGTCATGTTGCACAAACAGCAATCGTTCCTTCTATCTTAACTCACTTAAATATCCCCATTCAAAAAGAATGGCAATTAAATAGTACTTCTTTAGTAGGGAGTGTGGGTACTAGGAAGGTAATGATGCAAAATACCAATACAGTTTATTGGAGTTCTAACGCATCTAACAATGTTGATGTTTATAAAAACAATGCATACGTAGCAACGGTACCTGCTTCACAAGGGTATTTTACCGATGCTAACAATTCTGATGGAAGTATTAACTACACCCTGTTACTTGATGGGCAAACAGGTTCTGTAGCTTATAATAATTCTCAAATAATAGCAGGATTAGATTGGAATGATTTTGCAGACAATAGAGCTTATTTTTTTAGAAGTGACAATAGTTATATACGTTATGACAAACTGTTAGATAAGTCTGATGATGGTTACCCAAAAGAGGTAAACAACAGTACTTGGCCAGGGTTAGGGGAGTATAAAGATTTAATTAGTGCAGCTTTTAAATGGCATAATCATAAAGGATATTTCTTCTTAAAAGATGGAAGGTATTTACGTTACGATATGAATAATGATTCTGTAGATTCAGGGTATCCAGCAAACATAACAAATGGAAATTGGCCTGGGTTGGAACCATACAAGGATAAAATTGTGGCAGCTTTTAAAAGAAATAATAGTAAAGCTTATTTCTTTTTAAATGATGGAACTTATATAAGATATAGTATAACAAATGACTCTGTAGATTCTGGGTACCCTGTAGCTATTACCAATGGAAGCTGGCCAGGGTTAGGAGATTACGCAACAAAGATTACAGCAGCTGTAGATTGGGGTGTAACTTATTGTTATTTCTTCCTTGATGATAATACATACATTAAATATAACAAATCAACAGATAGTGCAGTGTCAGGTTATCCTAAAGAGGTTAACAATAGCACTTGGCCTGGATTAAAAAACTAAAAGGTAAAATAAGTAGGGTGTGAGAGCACCCTACTTAATTATTTTCTGAATAAAAATATAGGACCAACATGGTACAAGGTGTTTGAGTACGATTAACAGGTACGTGAGGAAGTCTTCCGTCAAAATACAAAGAGTCACCTTCTTTAACTGTAACTTCAACATTATCGATAAGGTAGGTGCATTCACCACTCATAATGTATTTAAACTCCCAAGCATCAGTAATTACTTTTTCTCTTTTAGAATTGGGAGATACAGTTAATAAAACAGCTTCAAAACCAACGGCATTTAAACTTTTACCAAAAATTTGATAATACGTAAACCCTTCAGCTTCTACTTCTTTTTCTATTAATTGCTGTTCCTCTTTTTTAATATGAATATATTTTGAACCAGTTTTTTTCTCAACACCTTCAAAAAAAGTACTGGCATCTATTTCTAAAGCACTTATAATTTCTAATAAAACAGGTAAAGATGGAATGGTTCTTCCGTTTTCTATTCTTGAAATTAAACCATTACTTACTTGTGCATTGGTTGCTAAAGTATTGATAGTAATATGTTGCTTTTTTCTAATTTCTTTAATTCGTTTTCCTATTCCGATTAAAAAATTATCCATAAATACTTACTGATTTTTTCTTAGTTTTTTAACGCCATCCACTATAAACCAAGAAGCAAATAATACTCTAAAGAGTAGAAAAACATATTGGTTTTCGGTTGTAAAGCTGAATAATAGTCGATACACTTCTCTTTTTTGAAAAAAGATAGAAAATGTATTAATTAAAATAAATATACCTATGAATAAATATATAAAAGGAAGTACTTTTTTCACTATTTAACAGGGATTTTAATTTCGTATAGTTTTCTACTACGGTTGTTTAATTTGTTTTCTCGTAACCAAGAGTTATGTAGCTTAAGCTCTTTGTAGGTAATTCCGAATTTTTTAGCAAATAAAGCAATATTACTAATAGCAGTATCTACTTTAACAGTATAGGTTTCTGGTAGTGTATATAAATCTTCTTGGTCAAAAACAAAACCGTATTCCTTAGGGTTTGAAATAATTTCTTTCAATGCTAAAATTCTAAACACATAACGTTCAGTTTCATCTGGTAATAAAGCATCATAATAACTGGTTACACCTTGAGCATCTAATCTTTTAGAAATACCATAATTACCTGCATTGTAAGCTGCTGCTGCAAGTGTCCAAGAACCAAAACGTTCTTTTGATTTCTTTAAATATTCAGCAGCTACTTTAGTAGATTTTTCAATATGGTAACGTTCATCAACATTACTATTAATTTCTAATCCATATTCTCTTCCTGTTTGTTTCATAAAATGCCACATACCAGCAGCTCCTACATGTGATGTTTCATCAATGAATCCACTTTCAGCCAAGGCTAAAAATTTAAAATCGTCAGGTAAGCCATACTTTTCTAGTAAAGGTTCTAAAATAGGGAAGTATTTATTAGCACGTTTTATTAGTAACAATCCATTAGATTGCCAATAGGTGTTTACTAAAAGCTCGCGATCCATTCGTTCTCTAATGTCAGGTTTTTCAATAGGAACACGTTCTCCAGCTAAATTTAAATCGTTAGGTAGTTTTAAAGCTTTAACCTCATAGCTTTCTGCCACATTTTTAATGGTAGGTTCGTTTGATTTACTTATAGTATTGGTGAATAAAATTCCAACAAATACTATAGTTAAGATAGATAAGAAACGGATTGATTTGTTCATTTGTTCTTTTAGTTTTTGTCAAGTTGTGTAATGGTATTAATCCATCAAAAAACATTCCTTTTTTAATATTTCAGAAATAGTTTTTGCCTTTGTCAGTATCATCACATGTGTACCATTTTCAACTTCAATTGCGTTTTTGATATACTTTATAGGAAAAACCTCGTCTTTTTTTCCATGAATATGTATTATTCCAGGAATCGATTTTTCTTGCTCCCAATGTAATACGTTGTATATAGCCCATTGCAAATACTTTTTATCTCTTATGGATAAATATATTTTATATAACTCAGCTCGTTTTTTTAAATAATCATTAAAAAAGTAGCGTTCATAACTTTCAATATTTGAAATAACTTTAGAAGGGAAAAGCTTATAGGCTTTTGTTATTTGTGCTAATTTAAAACGTTTGGGGAATTCTTTGCTGTTTTTAACGCTAGAAATTATAATTATTTTTTTACAATCAATAATTTTACTCATCTCTTGTACGATAATTCCCCCAAAAGAGACCCCAATTAAGATAGGGTTTTTATGTTGGATTTTAGCACATAGTCTTTGCGCATAGTCTTGAATACTTTCATCGATAGATGTTGGAAGCATCCAGTTTAAAAAGTGTAATTCAAAATGTTCCTCTGGTAAAGAAATACGCTCAAATATTTTGGTATTGGCAGCTAAACCAGGAACAAAATATAAGTGAGTTTTAGGCATTATTCAATAAACTTTTTGTCTAATAAAATACCATCTATATATTCATGTATATCAATAAGTTCATCAGGAATATCTTTCCATAAGCGAATTAAAATTTGTTTTCCATCATGAACTATGTAAGTGCTAGATAAATCAGGTATTCTAGGATTGTTATAAGCGTCTTTAAAATTTTTAAAATCCTTTTTTGCAAGTTTTTCGTTTAACTCTTGTAATTGTTTTTCAGAAAGCGTAAATTTCTGAATACCTTTTACAAGTACATATTCTACACCGTTGTAAACAACGTTTCCTTTTTTATCAATGGAAACAGTATATACTGGGCAGTCACCAAAACATTGAGTTTTAGTAATTCTTAATAGATTGTTTTTTTCTTCGGAAATAATGTTAGTTAATTTTTCATCGGTGTTGGCATCAATCAATCTGAACTCACCACTTTCTTGTAATTTATCAATCCAAAAATCACGTTTCCCTTCTGGAACTTCAACAATACCTATTTTTGAAGCATCTGTTTCATAAGCCATTTTACTCCAAGTTAAACCGCTGTTTTTTATAAGTGATTTTACATCATCAATACTTTTAGCGTTTTTAAGAACAACAATCAGTTGATTTTGAGAAGCCATAGGTTTAGTAGCTTCTTCTTTAGCAATTATTACTTTTTCAGTAGGCTCAGCTAGTTTAGTTTCAGAACCTTTTTTAGGAATACCACAAGAGATTCCTAAGGCTAAAAAAGAATATAATAGGTACTTCATAGGTAGATTTTTTGATTGAGTGAACTAGTTGACAAGTTAAGCAATAACTTCAGTATCCACAAAATCAAAACGAACTAAACCATCTTCATCAATTTTTGTTAACGTAACTGTATGTAATGTATTCACTAATTCAGGATTCCAAGGAGCTTTAACCTTTACATAGTTTTCTGTAAACCCGTGGATATACCCTTCTTTGTTCTCACTTTCAAATAAAACAGTTAACGTGTTACCTAACTGACTTTCATAAAAAGCTCTACGTTTTTTAACAGATAATCCACGCAGCATTTTACTTCGTTTTGCACGTGTTTTCTTTGGAACCACACCATCCATTTCGTTAGCTTCAGTATTTGGTCTTTCAGAATACGTGAAAACGTGTAAGTAAGAAATATCTAAATCAGCTAAATAGTTATAGGTTTCTAAAAACAATTCATCTGTTTCACCAGGGAACCCAACAATAACATCTACACCAATACAAGCGTTAGGCATTACTTCCTTAATTTTTGCAACTCTATCAGTATATACTTTACGTAAATAGCGACGCTTCATTTTCTTTAAAAGTGTGTCACTTCCTGATTGTAGAGGAATGTGAAAATGAGGAACAAACGTATTTGAGTTGGAAACAAAATCAATTGTTTCATCTTTTAATAAGTTAGGTTCAATTGAAGAGATTCGTAAACGGTTAATTCCTTCTACTTTATCAAGAGCTTGTACCAACTCTAAAAAGGTATGTTCGTGCTTTTTGTTACCGAATTCACCTTTTCCGTAGTCACCAATATTTACTCCTGTTAAAACGATTTCTTTAATCCCTTTTTCTGAAATTTCTTTGGCATTTTTCAATACATTTTCTAACGTATCACTTCGAGAAATTCCACGAGCTAGCGGTATCGTACAGTAAGTACATTTGTAGTCACAACCATCTTGCACTTTTAAAAAAGCACGAGTACGATCTCCAATAGAATACGAACCTACATAAAAATCGGCATCTTCAATTTCACAAGAATGTACTTCACCAATGTCATTTTTGGTTAAGTCGTTAATATAGCTAGTTACATTAAACTTTTCCGTAGCACCCAGTACCAAATCTACCCCATCAACTGCAGCTAATTCTTCTGGCTTTAATTGTGCATAACATCCTACACCAATAACAAAAGCTTCTTCATTTTTCTTTAAAGCAGATTTTACAATACTCTTAAAGCGTTTATCAGCATTATCTGTTACCGAACAAGTATTAATCACATATATATCTGCTTCCTCTTCAAACTCGACACGTTCAAATCCTTCATTAACAAAGTTTCTGGCAATAGTTGAGGTTTCTGAAAAATTTAATTTACAACCTAAGGTGTAAAAAGCTACTTTCTTATCTACATTCATCTTTTCTCTATCCTAAATAAAAAACAAAAGCCTTGTACAAGTCTTTAATTTTTTAGAAGTTCGTATAGTTTATTTAATCTACGACTGCTTAAAGCAGTTTTGGGTTTGCAAAAGTACGATAATATTCATGATTTTTGAAACGAAAAGATTACTTATTCGAAAGCTTCAAGTTGTTGATATAGAACCTTTTTATGAGCTAGAAAGCAATCCGAAAGTATTGCAATACGCCACTGGGGAACCTAAAGATTTAGAAGAAAGTAAAGAGGATTTAGAACAGCTTATAGCACGATACACTAATAAAGAAAATGATTTTTGGATATATGCCATAGAACGTAAGTCAGACAATGAATTTGTAGGTACGGTTGCTTTGGTAAAAGATGAAGAAGGAAATGATGAAATAGGATATCGGTTTATAGAACGATACTGGGGAAATGGTTTTGCAACTGAACTTTGTGAAGGATTAATACAGTACTGTAAATCCATAGGAATGAAAAAACTTATAGGGTGTGTGGTGGATAAAAATGTTGCTTCCGCTAAAATATTAGAACGATTCAACTTTGTTGCGATAGAGAAATTTATAAGTGACGATATTGGTCTACCAGAAACAAAATATGAACTAATTTTATGATAGTAGATAATTTAAAACCTCCATATTACGCAGTAATTTTCACGACAACTCTTTCAGATGATACAGAAGGATATTATGAGATGGCTGAAAAAATGGACAATTTAGCTAAAGAACAAGATGGGTATTTAGGTGTTGAGTCGACAAGAAGCAATGTAGGCATTACGGTTTCTTATTGGGAAAGTTTGGATGCTATTGTAAAATGGAAAAATAATGTAGAGCATACTGAAGCTAGAAATAAAGGAAGAGAAAGGTGGTATAAAAAATATCAACTACGTATATGTAAAGTAGAACGAGAGTATGGTTTTGAAAAAGGATAGGTATGTACGCAACAATTTCTAATTTTTTAAAAAGGTTTTTTAAACAAAGTACTATTTTTAAGTATGGATTCAATATTTCTCCCATGTATAGAAGATCTACTGGGAAAATAAATTATGTTTCTGAAGATTTGTTAAAAGCGCAAGTAAAAATTCCTATTACTTATAAGAATAAGAATTACGTAGGATCTATTTTTGGAGGGAGCTTATTTTCTGCAACCGATCCTATTTTTATGATTCAGTTAATAAATATTCTTGGAGATACTTATGTAGTTTGGGATAAAGCTGCAACAATATTATTTAAAAGACCTGTAAAGCAAGACGCTTATGTAGATTTTATTTTTTCTGAAGATGAAATAAAACAAATAAAAAAGCAGGTTAAAAATGAACAGGAAATCAATTTAATAAAAGATATTAAAATAACGAACCAAGATAAAACTGTTGTTTTTGCAGAAGTTTCTAAAACCATATACATTGCAGATAAAACCTACTATAAAAATAAACGTAAAAAGAAATAAATTAGTTGTTTTAATAGCCTTATTGTTTCTTTTTTCTTGTACTAAAAAGAAATCAAAATATACAAACAACCAGGTTTTTCGTTATAATGAGCACTCAAATATTACTTCATTAGATCCTGCTTTTGCAAAAGATCAGCGAAATATTTGGGGAGTCAACCAACTATATAATGGATTGGTAGAATTAGATGATAGTTTACAAGTACAACCTTCGATAGCAAAAAACTGGACAGTTTCTGAAGATGGAAAAACCTATCAGTTTGAGTTAAGAAATGACGTGTTATTTCATAAGCATGAATTATTTGGAAAAGATTCTACGAGAAATGTAATAGCCCAAGACTTTGAATATTCTTTTAATAGATTACTTGATAAGAATGTAGCGTCTCCAGGAGGTTGGGTATTACAAAATGTAGAAAAATTCAAAGCAGAGAACGATTCTGTCTTTACCATCAATTTAAAGCAACCTTTTCCACCTTTTTTAGGACTGCTGGCTATGAAATATTGTTCGGTTGTACCAAAAGAAGCAGTTGATTATTTTGGGAATGAATTTAGAGCAAATCCGATAGGAACAGGACCTTTTCATTTTAAACTTTGGGTTGAAAATACTAAGTTGGTATTGAGAAAAAATCCATTCTATTTTGAAAAGGATGAAAATGGAAAACAACTTCCGTATTTAGAAGCAGTAGCGGTTACTTTTTTACCAGACAAACAAAGTGAGTTTTTACAGTTTATTCAAGGAAATATCGACTTTATGAAGAGTTTAGATGCTTCGTATAAAGATGATATTCTAAACACTGATGGAACTTTAAAAGAGAAATATGCTTCTACAATCAATATGCAAACAGGAGCGTATTTAAACACAGAATATTTAGGAATTTACTTAGATGGAGAAGAGAAACATCCAACAAAATCAAAATTGATACGACAAGCCATCAATTATGGTTTTGATAGGGAGAAGATGATTAAGTTCTTAAGAAACGGAATTGGGAGTCCTGCTACAAGTGGATTCATCCCGAAAGGATTGCCTTCATTCAATAACCAACAAGGATATTCATACAAACCTGAAGAAGCGAAGAGGTTAGTAGCACAATACAAAGAAGAGACAGGAGATGAGAATCCACAAATAGCCATTACAACGAACAGCAATTATTTAGATTTGTGCGAGTTTATTCAACGTGAATTACAAAAAATAGGAGTAGCTACCAAAGTAGATGTGATTCCGCCTTCAACCTTGCGTCAAGGAAAAGCAAATGGAAAGTTGCCTATTTTTAGAGCAAGTTGGATTGCTGATTACCCTGATGCGGAAAACTATGTGTCGCTATTTTACAGCAAAAATTTTACTCCTAATGGACCTAACTATACGCATTTTAAAAATGACTTTTTTGATACTTTGTATGAACAATCTATCAAAGAAGTAGATGTGAAAAAACGCTATAAACTATATCAAAAAATGGATAGCATTATTATTGCAGAAGCACCAATTGTACCGTTATATTATGATGAGGTAATTCGCTTTACACAGAAAAATGTTACAGGTTTAGGAATTAATCCGATTGATTTGTTAAACCTAAAAAGAGTACAGAAAAACTAAGTATTACTTTTTGTTTCGTTCCAGTAATAGCTGTCAGGATGTATTCGTTCTCCAAAAATAGCTGTTCCAACACGTACAATAGTAGCGCCTTCTTCAATAGCAATTTCTAAATCGCCACTCATTCCCATAGAGAGTTCATTCATTTCTACATTAGGAATTTGTAGTGCCTTGATTTCTTCTTGAAGTTGCTTTAAAAGTTGGAAACACTTTCGAACTTCATCTGATTCCGAGCTTAGCAAACCAATGGTCATTAATCCTTTGATATGAATATTTTTGAATTCAGATATCTTTTTTACTAATTCAATAGTTTCTTCTGGTTTGGCTCCAAACTTACTTTCTTCAAAAGAGGTGTTTACTTGTATGTATACATCAATTTCTTTTTCCTCAAAAGTTAAGCGTTGATGCAATTTTTGAGCGACAGATAAGCGATCTATAGATTCAATACAACTAGCCCATTTTATAACTTCTTTAATCTTGTTACTTTGTAAATGACCGATAAAATGTACTTCAGGTTGCAGTTGTTTTATTGCATTACATTTTTGTTTTAATTCTTGTACTTTATTTTCACCTACAAGAGTTTCACCTTGTTCTAAAGCAAAATTTATTTTATCAGTATTTACTGTTTTTGTAGCTAACAATAAACGAACATCTTCTGGGTTTCTATTAGCTTTCTTACAAGCAAATTGTATTCTTTGATGAATAATGCTAAGGTTTTTTTGAATAGTATCCATTTACTAATTGATTGTTTAGTTCTTCTTTTTCAATAATTTTATTTTTTACAGCTCGAAGAGTAATGTCTTTAGCTTCTGCATACGATATATCATACATACGATTTACTTCTCTAAACTCTTCCGGGAATTGTTGCAGCAAAGTCTCATAATAGTTATCTAAATCCGATTCACTAGGTGCTTCGAATTTTAGTTTTAATTGAAAACGTCTTAAAAGAGCAGTGTCAATAACACTAGAGTGATTTGTGGCAGCAATTAATAAAACGTCATTTGGAAGTTGATCTACAAGTTGAATAACAGTATTTACCAATCGTTTCATCTCGCTAGAATCTTTGCTATCATAATCACGAGCTTTACCGATGTAATCAAACTCATCTAAAAATAAAACAGCGCTTTCTCTAGTAGCTTTTTTAAAAACTTCGGAAATGTTTTTAGCTGTTTCTCCTAGTTTTGAAGAAACAATGCTACCCAAATTAAGTATGATAATTTTTTTATCAAGCTTTTTGGCAATAGCCTTAGCGGTGGTAGTTTTACCACAACCAGTATGTCCGAATAATAAAATTTTATTATCAACAGGCAGTTTGTATTTATCTAAAACAGCAACGTGTTTAAATTCTTTTAATAGTTGATGTAGCGTATTTTTGTTTTCATCGCTAAAATGAATTTTATCTAGTTCTATAGTTGTTTCTTTCGATTGAAGAATCAAGTTATGTATAGCCATTTGTGTTTTTTTGTCAAAAATAAAAGGTTGTATGTAATAAAATTAATTTTTTAGTATACCCAAAAAAATAAAGTTAATGCTTTAAATTATTAACTCTTAAATTCGTGTTCAGGGCAATCAATTCTTAACTCTTTAGAAGCTAGTTTAGATTGTAAAAGATTACAAAAATGTTCATTGTTTTCATGTTGGTAATAAGAGCAAGTATAGCACATTCTTTGAATAGTTATAACTCCTGCTTTATTAAGCTGGTATATTACTTTTAAGAGTCCTGTTAGTATGTCTTTTTTTTGATCTTCAGGTAATGAACTCAAAGGTTTCTCAATATTGAAAGTAAAGTTAGCTGATTTCTGAGCTATTTGTTTTCCTTGCTCAGTTAGACCAATAATATAACTTCTAGTATCGTTAGGGTTATGAAACTTTTGAACTAATTCTTTTTTTAATAAAACCCTAATACTATCACTAACAGTAGCTTTAGTCATGTTAAACTCTTCAGCTAAATAACTCACTTTACATTTTTCTTCTGAGTGAAAGAGTAAAAAGATTAGAAGTTGAATTTGGATAGGACTTAAAGAATTCTCCTTGCTTTCGCTCCAAAGAAGTACTCTAAAAGCTTCAGAAATTCGTTCTAAAGCTACAACTATTTTACTTTCAATTTTAGTGTTTTGCTGGTTTAAGTCAAAAGGAGATTTCATTAATTACAATTTTCCATTTCGTATATAAAATACCCTTTTTTATGTATAGCATCTTCCCATTCGGGTTTGAGTATTTCAATATGGCAAAATACACATTCTTTTGAAGATAGTTCAAGGTTTTCTAATCCTTTAGTTTTTAAATATTCCTTACCATAGTTGAAAATTATGTTAGTGTCTTTATTGCTAGAAGGCACAATAATATCAAAATGCATTATTGTATTATCTTTTTTAGTTACGTAGGTATCCCAAACAGCTGCTTTCATTTTATTATATATTTATAATATTAAAAGCTCTACAAAATTAGGAATCCTAACTTTATAGAGCAAAAAAATTATCCTTTTACTTCTTCCATTGATGCTCCAAAATTAATATGGAGAACATTACCAGTAGGAGTTACCAAAGCAGGGACAGATTTTACACCAGCATTTTCTGCTTCTAAAATTCGACTTTTGTCTTCTCCAAAATGAACTACTTCAACATTATCAGAACCAATTAAGTTAATAATGTCTTGTTCTGCGCTTACACAAACAGGGCAACCTGCGTGATAAAAAATAGATTTACTCATAATTATATTGATTTTAAATTTTGATACAAATATAGTTAGGTTTCCTAACTATAAAAAATAATTTTTGTTTTTTTTATAAAAACTGCTTCTGTTTTGGAAATGAAGAGTATATAATAAAGTTGTTAATAGTTAATTAAGAAATAAAAATGTTATGTAATTTTAGCGGTTCTTATTGTTTATAGAAAAGATTTAATAATTGAGATGAGAATAGGCTACTTAAAAAAAGAAATGAGATTGTTTTTTGTAAAACAAGTTATAATCACAGTTCTTTTGTTTTTTGCTTTAGAAGGAATGTCGCAGTCGGTGGGAGTACAAGGATTTAAGGCTTTTGGTGTAAACCCCACAATACCTAATGATTCTCTTTTTTCAAAAATAAATAAGGCAAAAGACTTCAAAGCTAAATATGATGCGACATTTGATCTTATAGAGTTTCATCGAGAAAAAGGAAATTTAGATTCCATTATATACTATGGAAATAAACTGTACACGGAAACAACTAAGAATAAATTGATAGATAAAGAAAATCATTTATCAAAGGTTTCTAGTATAGTGGCTGAAGGAAAGTTAGAAAAGGGACTTTTTGATGAAGCTTTGAAATGGTATTTTAAAGGAATAGAGCACTCAAATAATAAACCGGATGATGAATTATTTGTTAAAAATAGAATAGGATTAGGAGCTGTAAAGTATGTTAGAGGAAAAGAAGAGGAAGGAAAGGCAATTATAGAAGAATGCATTGAAAATGCTCCAAACGAAAAATTAAAACACGATGCTTTTTATGAACTAGGGTTTATTTATTATACTCAAAGAGAGTATGAGAAAGCAAGAGAAAATTATAATAAAGCTAGATTACACTACGTGGCCGAGGGGTTTGTGAAAGAAGCTTTAGAAACTGATTTGTGGCTAGGAAAAGTATTGAAAGAAGAAGGTAAAATAACAGAAGCTCTAGATGTTTGTTATTATGTTTTTAATGAGTCGTTATCTAAAGGTTTTTTTACATTGTATGCCAAGACAGGAAATACATTAGGCATTCTTTATTTAAAAGAAAAAGACTATGAAAATGCTAAAAAAATACTTTCTACAGTATATATAAATTCCATACAATGGGCAAATTTAGAGATAGAAAGAAGAGCTATTTTAGGACTTCAAAACGCCTATGCTTCAACAGGAGATTATAAAAATGCACATGCTTTAATGACGCAATTAAATCGTGTTAATAATGAAATTTTAGTAAGTCAAAATAAACAGCAAGTAAATGAGCTTGAAGTACAGTATAAAACACTGGAGCAAAAGCAAGAGATTGAGCGACAAAAAACAATGAAAGCATACATACTAATAGCCTTTCTTATAGTATTAATACCTGTACTTGCTTTATTATATGTGTACTATCAAAAGCTTCAAACACAAAGTAAACTTAATAAGACTTTAGAAGAAGTAAACCAACAAAAAATAACTACGTTACTTAAAGACCAAGAATTAAAGTTAGTAAAAGCATCATTAGAAGGGCAGAATAATGAAAGAAAACGTATTGCCAGAGAGCTACACGATAGTATTGGAGGGAATTTAGCAACCATAAAGTTACAACTATCAAACAAGAGTAAATTAGAGGAAGAAAGCATAATTAAACAAGTAGATGAAACCTATAATCAGGTAAGAGAGTTATCTCATAACTTAATGCCTAAAAAGTTTAAAGATTCTGCTTTTACAACAATAATAACAGAATATATAAATAATGTAAAAGCGCTATCTAAAGAACAAATAACGTTACAAATCCATCCAACGGAAGAGGTAGATAAAATAAATGAGAATTTAAAAGTAGAGCTTTATAAAATAATTCAAGAATTATTAACCAATGCATTAAAACATGCGAAGGCAACACAAATAGATATTCAGCTTTCTCTGTTTAATAACACGATACAACTACTTTTTGAAGATGATGGTGTTGGATTTGATCAAGAAAAAGTAAAATATGGATTAGGATTTCAGAATTTAAAAGACAGATTAAAAACAGTTAAGGGAAATATTTTAATTAACTCTTTTCCAAGTAGAGGAACAGTGATAGATATTAATGTACCTTTAAATTAATATATGATGACTTACAATATTATTTTAGTTGACGACCATAAAATGTTTTTAGATGGGTTGGTAAATATTTTTAAAAATGAAGATGTGTACAATATCTTGCTTACAGCAAATAATGGTGAAAATGTAATAAAGTACATAAAAACAAATCCGAATCAACATATAGATATTGTTATTAGTGATATTTCTATGCCAGATATAGATGGTATTACGTTAAACGATTATATAAAAAAAGAACGCTCGGATATTAAAACATTAATTGTTAGCATGCATACAGATGCTGGAATGATAGATACATTAATCAAAAATAATGTAGACGGATATTTATCTAAAAATGCAACTCAATCTGAACTACTAAAAGCAGTACAAACTATTCTTAATGGAGAAAAATATTTTTCACAATCTGTGCGAGAAGCTTACATGGAAAATGTTTTTAATAAAAAAAAGGAAACGTCAATAATGTTAACAGCTAGAGAGAAAGATGTACTTAAATTAATTGCAGAAGAATATACTACACAAGAGATTGCAGATAAACTCTTTTTAAGCAAGCATACTATTGAGAGTTATAGAAAAAACTTAATATCTAAGCTTAACGTAAAAAACCTTGCAGGATTAACAAAATACGCAATAAAACTGGGCTTAGTAGAGTAGTAATTTTACCACCCCCTGAAAACAGGGTAGTAACTTTCACTAGTTTCAGTCTATTTTAAGAATCACATCCAACGCATCTTTGTACCATAATTATTAAGTAATAAAGTTATGGTCATTTTTGGATGGCGAGAAGCCAAAATAAGTATACAGCCAGTAAACAATCATAGTTGTAGTTATTGCAATACACCAGAACGTTTATTTATTCAGGTAAATAGATTGTATGTACATGTATTTTGGATTCCTGTTATTCCTTTATACAAAAAAACATATAGTATTTGTGGTCATTGTAAACTGGAAATGAGCAAAAGCCAAATGCCACCAGACTTACAACGAAAGGCGAAAGAATATAAGCAAACAAGTAAAACTCCTTGGTGGATGTTTTCGGGGCTTATCATCGTAACTTTTTTAATGCTGTTTATATTTTCTTCAGCACTTTTAATACATAAATAATAAAAATCAATATAAACCATTTAAATTTTAATCAAACATGATTTACGGAATCTCATTAGTATTTTTAAGTATTGTAGCGGTACCATCTTTAATTTTATCAAAAAAGCCTAATGCTAAAGAATTATTAGAAAAAATAGAGCCTTACCAAGGATGGATTGGTCTTATTTTCTGTATTTGGGGAATTTGGGGAATTATTTCAGCTATTTTAAACTTAGGTTGGTTAACTACAGCACCAATATGGTGGGGAACCTTTTTAGCAGGAAGCATTGTAGAAGCAGGGTTAGGTTTTATGTTAGGATACGGAATGATAAACAAATTATTACTATCAAAAAATCCAGAAGCTAGAGAAAAAGCAGAAATATTGAGAGGGAAGATTGCACCGAAACAAGGAAAATTAGGATTATTAGGAATCGTTGTTGGAATATGGATGATTGTAGCTTCATTCATTTTCATATAAACTAACAAAATAAAGAAAGAGAAAACATAAAATATAACATTGTAAACGAAGGCTTAAATAAGGTAGGGGTGTGGGGTTTCTATCAAAAAATCAAAAAAAAGCCTTGTTTGCAATGTTTTTGTATAAAACTGAAATTATTTTTTAGAACAATAAAAGGTAGTTGAAATGAAAAGTATAAAAAATATTCTAGGAATTATTGTAGTATGTATCTTATTAACAGGGTGTGAGAAAGAAACTCCGCAAAAGGTAGTTGAAAAAACAGTACTCAAAGCCAATTTATTAACTGTTAATTATGGCATAGGATATTTTAAACAACTTAAAGAATTACAAAAAAATGAATATTTAAAGTATTATGATAATGATGGAGAAGAATATTCCGCAACATACTCTCAATATCTTCACAGAGTAACAATACCAAACCTTGAAAGAAGTTTAAGAGACATTCAGAAGTTAGAAGTAAACGAAGATTCAAAAGATTTAATAAATGCTTCAATTGAATTGTTTGAGTTTTGTATAGACTTTTATAAAAAAGACTATGCAGAAATAGCATATATGTACGATGAAGGAAAAACTCAACAAGAAATTAATCAGTTAATAAAAGAGTTTAAATTAAGAAGTTTTGAAGAGTTTAAAGAAAAAAACTTAGAGCTAGAAGAAGCAGCAAAAAAATATGCTGAGAAAAAAGGAGTAAACTTAAAGTTTGTTTAAATAATTTTTAACTCAAGTTTAGGATTAGAGCCAATTATATATCTAGACTTGATAGTTAAGAATCCTTTTTCGTTGTTGGAAACATCCTGAATGTACTTAGGAACAGTTAAGCCACTTTCATTTATCATAAGCTTCTCATTTTTATAAATTGTAATTTCTGTCATCACCACAATTTCACTAGCTGTAGAAAGTTCTTTCTCTCTTAAAACTGTACGTTTTTCAATAAAATTTAAATTGTTTGAATTTTTTTCAAACAACCACTCACTCGAATTCAGTGCTTTTTTACTAACTTCAAAAACCTTATGATGTTCACGATAATATTTTTGTTGAATGTTAGGTTCATCGTTTTTGTATGAGCTAGTACCAATAGCTAATGTAATTTTCTCAGGAATAAAAACAGTATTTGAATTAGACTGCTTCATTAAATTATAAAAAACAGAAACTTGTTGCTCACTATCCAATGCACGTTGCATCGTCTCACTTAAAATAATATCTGGAGAAAAGTTTTTAGGGAATTTATATTTTGTAGCGTCTTGATTTATAAAGTTGATATTATGGTTTTCTAAATCTAATTTTTTAATTGTACTTTTTAAAGTTTCAAAACTCAGAGGGTTTATCTCTAAAAGTGAGTATGTTATATTCAAATCAGCATACTTTAATATAAAAGGAAGTATAAGCGAAGCAAAAGGACCAGTACCAGCATAAAGTATATGTAATGAGTCTTTTTGATAGATTTTCTCTTGAATAGCAATATCAATTCCTTTGATAAATTTTAGAGTTCTTTCTAAATCATCAAGGCAATTAGCTGCCCATAAAGTACCTATTGCTACACCATTTTCAAGTTGAACATTATTTCGATGCTCTTCATGATTTATAGCTTCATTTGAAATTCTAAAGAGTAATTGTTTATAATCTTTTAAAGAAGAAGAATAATTAGATGTTTCATCAAAGAATTTAGAAGTAATATGTAGTAACTCTTTTTTTAAATTCATTACAAGCTATTATAAGAGTTGTTTATTTTGATGTAAGCTTTGATAACTTCTGTTCCATTTCATTAATAAGTTTTTTCGAAGCAGGTTCATTGCTACGTTTTAGCTCGTTTAGGATAAGGTGTATTGTTTCTGGTGAATCAATTTCTTCTTGTTTAGGTTGAAAACTTTCTTTTGGAGCAAGAGAAAAAAATAAAGTATCAGACCATTCGTTCCTTTCAGCATCGATAACTAAATGAATACGGTCTTCATTTCCTTTATTAGTAACTGAATGTATATAATTTACATTCGTATACCAACACTCACCAGGTAACATTTTCAATTGTTCATCATCTAAAATAAATTCAACTTTATTATTCGTAATAATCGGAATATGTAAGCGAAAGTTGCCATCTTCATAACCTAGTTTGTAGTCACGATGAGGTTTAATTTCTGAACCAACATTTAAACGTAGTAAGCGAGCAGATGAAATAGGGCATTGAAAAGAGTTGATAACCTCTCTAAAATAATTGCAATCATTCATTATCGGAGTTTCCTTAATAGTACTATTATCATTTTGAAAAGCAAAAATATTAGAAGCATCACCATTGCCAGCATACAAAGAGATTGCTTTCCACTCACCTTGATATCCAGATGTGTTGAAATGAGGAATCCAATGTTGATTTACAACTAAAGAATAATCATGTAATAGTTTATCTGTATCAAACAGAAAAGGAAGTTTTAAAAAAGTAGTAGTTTTAATTTCTTTCACTTGTATGTGTAATTGTTCTACAGCAAGTTACTAGAAAAATTGTAGATTAAATCGTTTTTAGAATAGGTGTTTATTTTTTAGGCATAAATGAAAAAATAACGACCAGTACTAAATAACTATAATAATTATTTAGCACTAGTCAGAAAATATTTTTTAATTAAAATGCTTTATTTGTTTTAAAAGAAGCAACACTAGTTCCTCCATTTGTAACACTACCATCATTGTATTTAGCATAAGGTCTAAAGTAATAAGTGGTTTCAGGTGTTAATTCTTCAATAAATTCAGTATAAATATTTTTAAAAATATTACCAGATACATCAGTATCTAAGGCTATAGAGCTGTTAGAAAAATCTTCATTTAAACTATATTCAAAACCAATTTCTTTAGGAGATTCTTTTTCTATAGAAATTACTTCTAATTCTGGGGTAATACCTTCTGAATTTTTAAAGAATAGTTTCGGTTTGATTATCATGTTAATTGACCTACTTTCACTAGCGTCTATACTAGTGTTTATTTTAATTTCATTTCCATAGAAATATGTGTTATCACTTAGTTTAAAATAACCTCTAATATAATAAGTTGTTTCCTTTTGTAAATTGTCGACTATACCAGTAATATTGTCAGCAGGACCTGCGGCAACCACAGTATTGTTGCTATTAGGAATAGGGTTTGATGATTTTCCATATACAAATCCTCTATCAGTTACATCAGCTAAATCATTACCATCTTTAAAAGTGCCTTTTAAATATATTTTAAGAGTATTATTGTGGTTAATAAAATAATTAAAATCATTACTAGTATTGAAACTAGTTGGTATTATTTCTATTTCGTTTTCTTCACTAGAGCAGTTAGTAAGCATAATAGAGATAAATAAAAAAAATAGAGGTTTTAAAAAATGTTTAATTTTCATGTAGTTTTAATTTTTAATTTTTTGCAAAACTCAATATTTTAAATCATTTAAATATGAAAGATAAAGAGATAATGAGTTCGAAAATCAGAAAATAGAACTTTAATTAACTCTTTTTTAAATGAAAGAAACAGGTTTTTATAGGTTAAATATTAGAAAAAGCTATTTTTATAATTAGTAGGAGTAGTACCAGTTTCTTTCTTGAAGGCACTATAAAAAGCACTTTTACTTTTAAAACCAACCTCTAAACTAATACCTTCAATACTATAGTTTTTTGAATTATTACTTTTTAAAATTTCTATAGCTTCATTAACTCTAAAACCATTTATAAAAGTTTTAAAGTTTTTATTTGAAATTTCATTAATAACAAAAGAAATTCTTTTAGGGTGTTGATTTGTAATATTAGCTACATCAGCAATGGTTAAATCTGGATCTTTATATTTTTTATGTAAAATTATAGTTTGTTGAATATGGTTAAATAAATCTGTATCAACTTTACTTATTTTATTCTCGCTATTAAAATTGTTCTTCTTTTCAATCTTAGAGTCTTTTTGTTGAGTCAAGTTTTTAATTGTTTGTTGTTGTAGCCCATAAATACTAATCCAGTATAAAAGCCCAACATCAATTAAAATAATAAATAAATTGAGAGTTTTATTTGTTATTTCAGGTAAAAAATGAAGTGTGAGCGTAAAAAAGAGACCAATTGACATAAATGTTTTAGCCCATTGTAGCTCTTTACCTGTAGTAGAAGTGTATTGATTGTTAGTTTCTTCGGTATGTTTTTTTATAAAAGTATAAGTTTTGTAGTATATAAAAATATCATATAAATGCCCACCTATATGATTTACAAAACGAAATTCTTTTGAAAGTTTTAACTGTTCTAACCCTGATGATAAATTAAGATAAACCAATATATCTATAATTAACATTAACAAACCTGGTAATAAATAAAAATAGACTTTATTAGATTTAGGTAGTATAGAAATATTTCTTATATAAACATAAAAAAGAGGGAATAGTAACCAAGTAAAATCAACAGGAAGATTATTTAAAAAAGAGTAATTTTTATCTAAATCTAAAAGTTTAGCTATTGGTTTAAGGTAATTTATGGAGTAAGCAAAAATAAATAACCCTAAAAGTAATGTAGGGCGATTATTTTTTTTATCCAAGTAAATTAAAAGTATACTAAATATAATTCCTTGAATAAGGCCGAGTAAATAAATTATAGGAATTAAGTAACTATCTAGATTCATAATACTGTTCTAATTAAACACAAAATTAGATATTCTTCTTTACAAATAAGAAGTGTAAATAATAGTATTTAAATTTTAAAACTGTATTGCTAATCAAAAATGATAGTAGCTATAAGCAATCTCTTTGTTAATATGAAACTAAATCTTTAATTCGATTCGTAATTGTTTTTTTAATATCTTTAGGATAACTTCTATCCCCGTGAAAAACATCGGCCATCGCTTCACTAAACTGCTGACCATATTTTTTTAATACAATATTTCGGATATTCTTTTGCTCGTAAAACCATTTTGAAAGCCATAAACCAGTTTTTATTTCAGGAAGTAGGCTTTCTGATATTTTTTCTAAATATAATTTAGTAGCTAATTCAGGCTCTTTTTCACTCTCAATAATAGCTTCAGCAGCCAATTTACCACTGTAAATAGCATTAGAAATTCCTTCAGCAGTAATAGGATCAGCAAAACCAGCAGCGTCACCAATTAAAAACACATTATTTTTAACAAAACCATCTGTACGAGGAGCAACAGGAATTTGAAAACCATGTTGTGATTCGCTAACAATATTTGTAATTCCTAATGTTTTTAAGTATTCTTGATAATATTCTTTCAAGTTAATTTTAGTTCTTCTAGCAGAGGCAACCCCAATAGATAAATGCTTTTTCTTTGGGAAGTTCCAAGCATAACCGTAAGGAATAGCATCAATATCAAAACGAACTTCTTTTGATAAACGTTTAAAGTCTTCGTCAGAAACTTCTACTTCATATTCTAAAGCAGGAATTAATTTACGAGTATCTTCTTTCCACCCAGCCATTTTAGCTGTAGGACTCAAAGCACCATCGGCAGCGATAACAAAATTAGCAGTAAAATTACCTTGAGAAGTTTCAAGAGTAATAATATCATCAGAAAAAGTTAGTCCTTTTAGCTTATGGTTTTCTAGTAAAGTAGCACCAAACTCCTTTGCTTTTTGCGTGATAAGATTGTCAAAAGAATCACGCATAATCATAGAAATAGTTGGTTCTTCTCTATGCGTTTTAAAGTGAAGTTTCTCTCCCAAATAAATATCAACAGTATGAAACTCTTTTTCAACGACCTCTTTAATATCAAAAGGTAAGTTTTTGCGACCTCTAAAAACAAAACCTCCACCGCATGTTTTATAGCGTGGTAAAGTTTCTTTTTCAATAATAACTGTTGAAATTCCTTTTTGAGCTAAGTAAAAAGCTGTTGAAGCTCCTGATGGTCCGCTGCCAATAATAGCAACATGGTAATGCTGTTTCATAGTATTATTTTTAGTTCGGTTAAAAATACACTTTTATACCGAATTAAAAATTAATTTACCAATGTAAACGAGTCATAACAGGGTAGTGGTCAGATAGTTTTATGTCTCCGTAGGTTTTAAATTGATTCACAGTAGCTTTTTTATCTGTTAAAATAAAATCGATTCGCATAGGATAAATGTACCTAAAAGACTTGCCTAAACCAATTCCACATTCAATAAAAGCATCTTTTTTATCAGAAGCCAATTGTTTATAAGCCCAAGAATAAGCGGTGTTATTAAAGTCGCCACAAACAATTTTTTTACCTTTCCATGAATACTCATGCTGTTGAATTAATTCAACCTGACTTACTTGTTTTACAAAACCATTTTCTAAACGTTTAAATAAACGCTCAGAACTTTTTTCTCCAAAATTTTCTTTTTTCGGATTTAGTTTTAATGATTCTAAATGCACATTATAAACACGAACGGTGTCATCTTTTACAAGAATATCGGCAAAAATGGTGTTGTTAGCACTTTGTTTAAAATCAAGAGAACCAGAGTTTATAATTGGGTGTTTGGAATAAATAGCTAATCCAAATTTATTCGTTTTCGTTTTCGTTTTGATGTATTTATAAGGAAGTTTAATATCTAACATTTTAGAATTGTAAAATTCCTGTACAGCAATAACGTCTGGATTTTCATTATTGATGAACTCATAAATCTTTTGTTCAGTAGTAACATCTTCTTCATGTTTATAATGATTAAACAAGTGGACATTGTAGCTCATTATTTTTAAATCATCATTTAAAATTACCTCCTTATTAGAAAACTTAACTAATGGAGTAGAAACAAACCATCCTATGGCTAAAACAAGTAATGATAAAAAAGCATTTTTATGCATTTTAATAAGCCAATACACAAAAAAAGCAATGTTTACGATAACTAAAAACGGAACAAACAACCCAAAAACAGAAAGGAAAGGAATTGTTTGTGGAGATACGTACGGAAGTGCATATGATAGCAATAAAACAGCTGCAAAAACTGAATTGATAAAGAATATAAACTTATGAGCTATCGAAAACTTTTTCATCTAATTTTTTCCTTGTTTAAATAAAAACTCTTTTTCACTTTTACTTAAAGTATCGTATCCAGATTTACTAATTTTATCTAAAATAGCGTCAACTTCTTCTTGGTTTCTAGTCTTATCAACGTTAGGTTTTGGTGTTTTATTACCAGATTTATAAACTGTTTTGAGTTTTCTTTCTTTTTTAGAAAAAAGTTTGTTTATCGATTTAAAAATATCCAACTCTTTATTACTAGCACTACGAACATAGAAAAAACCAAACAAAGCGCCTCCAATATGTGCTAGATGCCCGCCAGTATTATTCCCCGCAATTTGTATTATGTCTATTAGAACCAAAAATGCTGCTATATGCCATAATTTAACATAGCCAATTAAAGGAATTTTAAATGAATAATTAGGGATGTAAGTTGCTATTCCAATTAATATCGCAGATGTTCCTGCTGAAGCTCCTAATAAAAGATTAATATGGGAGCTGTTTACTAATGCAGGAAAGTAATTATAGCTTAAAATAAAAACAAGTCCACCAAAGAGTGTTCCTAGTAAGTAAAAAGTTAAAAGTTGCTTTTGTGTGAAATAATCTAAAAAAAGATTACCAACAAAGAATAAAATTATAAGATTAAACAAGATATGTATGAAACGAGTGTGTAGAAAGCCATAAGTGAAAATTGTCCATGGTTTAACAATAAAATCATCAAAGTTAGCAGGTAACGCAAGCCATTCTACTAAAAAGTTTGTTTTTGATTGAAAAAGAAACCCAAAAGTATTGGTCACAAAAACAAGTAAGAAAACAGCTAAGTTTACGTAAATTAATTGTTCAACAATTCCAGCATGTTTGAATCTATATTTTAAGTTTTCGAGTATATTCATATTTTTATGACTTCTTGAATAAAGACAAGTTAAGATACTAAATTAACGAAATTTAAATTGATTTTTTTTCCAGTACCAAGCAATGATAAAACCGATAATAGCACCACCAATATGCGCAAAATGCGCAATGTTACCAATTGAATAACTAGTCATACCAAAGAATAAATCACTTAAAATAATTAAAGGAATAAAGTATTTGGCAGCAATAGGAACAGGGAAGAAAATCAATGCTAGTTTAGCGTCAGGATAAGTTAACCCAAACGCAACTAAAATTCCATAAATAGCACCAGAGGCACCAACGGCAGGGGTGTGGTATAAACTATAAAATTCACTCATAGTTTTATTAGACAAAGTTATTAAGCTATCGTTATACTGACCTGAACTTAAAATATTTTGAATTTCAGCAGGAGAAACTCCCATACCAATTAGCTGTTCGTATATTCCATTGAATTGATAGTAATTCACGAAAGTGTAAATTAAACCTGCACCAATTCCTGCAGAAAAATAGAAGAATAAAAATTTATTTCGTCCCCACATTTGTTCAAGTGGGGTACCAAATGCCCATAAACCATACATGTTAAAAAGTAAATGTGCTGGTCCGCCATGCATAAATATGTGTGTAACATATTGCCAAACCCCAAAATGTTCGTTTTTGGGATAATGTAAAGCAAATAGATTAGTTAAATCCATGTTTAATAACTGCGGAGCAAAATACATAATCACGTTAATGATTATTAAATGCTTTATGGCTTGTGTTAATCTAGGCATATTACTTTTTATTTATTAAAAATGGCATCAATTTCATTTAAAGCTAATGTTTTAAATGTAGGTTTGCCAAAGGGTGAAATATTAGGTTCTTTGCAAGAGAATAAGTTGTTTACTAAATTTTCTTGTTCTTTTGCACTTAAAGAAGTTCCTGTTTTTATAGCTAATGATTTAGCAAATGATTTTGCCATCACGTCAAAGTGACTAAAACTACTATCAGGTACTTCGAGTTTAATATCGTCTAATAACTGTTCTAAAATAAGGGTGATTTGACTTTCACTTATTGAAGTAGGAATTCCGGCAATTACCACACTTTCTTTGGTGAATTCATCAAACATAAAACCAGCACTCTCTAAATCAGATTTTATACTGTATATCATTTCTATATCAGATGAAGAAAAAGAAATATTTACAGGAAACAGCAATTGTTGACTACTTGCTTCTTTAACAGTAATGTTCTCTAAAAATTCTTCATACAAAACACGTTGGTGTGCTAAAGATTGATGAATTAATACCACGCCTGATTTTATAGAACTCAACAAGTATTTTTTTTGAATTTGGAAGGTTTTTCCAGTTTCAGTTTCTTGCTCAGATTCAAAAAGTTGTTCTTGTTGAATAGGTTCAATGGTTTCAGTATTTGTATATAAAGCTTCCCAACTTCCAGTATCTTTTTTAAAGTTAGATTGATAACTGTGCGTTGTGCTACTTTTAGGTGAGCTATTTGTATTAGACGGCTCTTTGTAATTAGTTTCCGTTTTAAAAGGATTAAATGTAGGGTCAACAGTTATTGGAGGAACAGATGAGTTACTCTTTTTGCTATAATCGTAAGGAGTATCTAAAGTAGCATCTCTGTCAAAATCCAATACAGGAGCTACATTATATTGCCCCAAACTATGTTTTACAGTAGCACGTAAAATAGCGTATAATGCTTTTTCGTTATCAAACTTAATTTCCGTCTTTGTTGGGTGAATGTTAATATCAATTGTATTAGGAGGCACCTCTAAATACAAGAAATAAGAAGGATGCGAACCACTTTCTAATAAACCTTCAAAAGCATTTACTACAGCATGATTTAAGTACGAGCTTTTTATAAAACGGTCATTCACAAAAAAGAATTGTTCACCACGTTTTTTCTTTGCGAATTCAGGTTTAGCAACAAAACCGTTAACAGTTATAATATCTGTTTGCTCATTAATAGGAACTAATTTTTCGTTCATTTTAGTTCCAAAAATAGCTACAATACGTTTACGTAAGTTGCTCTTTTTTAAATGATAAACCTCGTTGTTGTTATGATGTAATAAAAAAGAAATAGTAGGATGCGCTAAGGCTACACGTTGAAATTCATCAACAATATGACGGGTTTCAACAGTGTCAGATTTTAAAAAGTTACGACGTGCAGGAATATTAAAAAATAAATTTTTAACAGCAATACTAGTTCCTTTTGCAGTTGAAACCACTTCTTGAGAAGTTATTTCACTACCTTCAATTTTTATCTGCGTTCCTAACTCGTCATCTTCTTGTTTCGTTTTTAACTCAACATGCGCAATGGCAGCAATAGAAGCTAAAGCTTCTCCACGAAAACCTTTAGTATTTAGGTTGAATAAATCTTGTGCATCTTTAATTTTTGAAGTGGCATGACGTTCAAAACTTAAACGAGCATCCGTAGCACTCATTCCCTTACCATCATCAATTACTTGAATTAAAGTTTTTCCAGCATCTTTTAACAATAAGGTGATAGAAGTAGCACCAGCATCAATAGAGTTCTCAATCAATTCTTTTACTACAGAAGCAGGGCGTTGCACAACTTCTCCAGCAGCAATTTGGTTTGCAACATGATCAGGTAGTAACTGTATAATATCTGACATTTAATTATTTTTTAGGGAAAAAGATTGTAAGATCAAAGTCGATAATAAACAAGAAAATAAGCGTTAAAACTAACGCTATAATAACTATAGTTTTATTCAGTTTGTAACCAGACTCTTTAAATTCGTCAAAAGCAGCATTAAACTTTCCCTTTAAACTTTTTCTTTTTCCAACAGTAGTTCTGTATTCATCAAACTTTTGTTTTATCTCATAAGGATTTCCTTCTCCTTGATAATAACGAGGTTTGTAATCGAACTTTTTATTTTCTCTTTTGATAAATCCCATAAAATTGTTGCTTCTTTAATAGCTTAAGTGGAACAAAAATCACACCAAATAAGACGAATTCCAAAGTTACTGAATTATAGAGAGGTGGTCAAAAAATGTGTATAAATTAAAGTTAAAAAGCGTTTAGATTCCAAAATCTAAACGCTTTTTAATAATATTTAACTATAACAGAATTAATTAAAAACCTAATGATTTTGATGGACGTTCTTGATTTTTAATTGCTGCCATTTTAACTGCAGCTACTGCACATTCAATTCCTTTGTTACCTAGTTTACCGCCTGAACGATCAATAGATTGTTGTTTGGTGTTATCGGTCAATACACAGAAAATTACAGGAACATCGTACTTAATGTTTAAATCTACAATTCCTTGAGTAACTCCTTCACATACAAAATCGAAATGCTTGGTTTCACCTTGGATAACATTTCCAATGGCGATAATAGCATCTAATTTTTGTGTTTCGATCATTTTTTTACATCCGTACACTAATTCAAAACTACCAGGAACATCCCAAGAAACAATATTTTCCTCTGTAGCTCCACAATCTAATAAAGTTTCAATAGCACCTTTATGAAGGTTTTTAGTGATTTCAGGATTCCATTCTGAAACAACAATCCCAAATCGAAAAGACTTCGCATTTGGGATTGTTGCTTTATCGTAATAAGATAAATTTGTTGTTGCCATTATTGAGCGTATTTTGCACTGTTGATATACTTTTCAATATCTCTTCCTTGATCAGAATCAGCGTATTTTTCTTTAATGGTTGTGTATAATTTTTCAGCTTTACTGTATTCTTTTAAATCCATTGCAATTTGAGCTGCTTTGAATAAAAATAAAGGCGTAGTAAATTGATTGTCTTTTTTATTAGCTGCCTGTTGGTAATAGTCTAAAGCATCTTTTGGCTGATTGATATCAGCAAAAGCATCACCAATAGCTCCTAAAGCAGTAGGCCCTAATAGCTCATCATCTGAACTAAAGCTGCTTAAATACTCTATAGCTTCTTCGTATTTTTTTATTTTTAGGTAAGAAATACCTGCATAATAGTTTGCTAAGTTTCCTGCTTTTGTGCCACTAAATTGATCAGCAATATCAATAAAACCATATTTTCCATTAACTCCTCCTATAAGAGCTAGGTTATAGATAGAATCAGCTTTGGCTCCAGCAAAAGTTGAAGCTTCATCAAATAAAGCTCTAGGGTATGCTAATTCGTTAGAAGCTTCTTGTTGTGTTGGCTCAGCAATAAACTTGTTATAAGCTAAGTACACTAAAATTAAAGCTGCAACAGCTACCAATCCGTAAAATAATGGCTTGCTATTTTTTTCAATCCATTCTTCTGATTTATTCGCCGTATCATCTAAAGTATTAAATACTTCAGCAGTAGTACTTTGAGATTCATCAAATGTTTCTTCTACTTCTTGTGTAACCTTTTCTTTCTTAGGTTTGTAACCTCTTTTCTTGTATGTAGCCATAATTGCTTAAAAAATTAGTGGCGACAAAAATAGTTTTTTTAATTGGATTTTAAAAGTCGTTTTTTCGTAAATTTTCGATAATTTGCGCTTTCTTTTAGTAACAGGGCTCATTCATGTATTTACAAAAACTTTCTTTGGTAAACTTTAAGAATATTGAATCTCAAACTTTTGATTTTCAAAAGAAAATTAACTGTTTTGTAGGAAATAACGGTATTGGAAAAACCAATGTGTTAGACGCAATTTATTACTTGTCATTTGCTAAAAGTTACTTTAATTCGATTGCAGGACAGAATATCCGACACGGTCAAGATTTTTTTATGGTTGAAGGAGATTATTTGTTAAACGACCGACAAGAAAAAATTATCTGTTCCTTAAAAAGAGGTCAGAAAAAAGTATTGAAACGCAATGGAAAAGCCTACGAAAAATTTTCTGAACATATAGGGCAGCTACCGTTGGTGATTATTTCTCCTGCGGATAGGGATTTAATTGTTGAAGGAAGCGAAACTCGTCGTAAATTTATTGACGGAGTAATTTCTCAACAAGATAAAAAGTACTTGCAAATGTTAATTTCGTACACTAAAACGGTGAGTCAGCGAAATGCATTGTTGAAGTATTTTGCTGCCAATAGAACATTTGATGCGTTAAATTTAAAAGTATACGATGAGCAGTTAATTGAGTATGGAACGGTTATTTATAACAAAAGAAAAGCTTTTTTAGAAGAGTTTGTGCCTATTTTTAACGATAAGCATAAAATTATTTCTGGAGCAAACGAAGAGGTAAATTTACGTTATAAAAGTCAGTTGCACGAGGTGTCTTTAGAAGTTTTGTTGCAACAAAACTTAGAAAAAGATAAGATGCTGCAGTATACATCTGTTGGAATTCATAAGGATGATTTAAATTTTGAAATAGAGGAACATCCTATTAAAAAATTTGGTTCACAAGGACAACAAAAATCGTATTTAATAGCATTAAAATTAGCGCAGTTTGAGTTTATTAAAAAGCAATCTAATGTAACCCCTATTTTGTTATTGGATGATATTTTTGATAAGTTAGATGAAAACCGTGTTGCTCAAATCGTCGATTTAGTGAATAGTGATGAATTTGGACAAATTTTTATTACAGATACACATGCCGATAGAACAGAGGAAGTGATAAAAAAGAGTAACCAAGAGTATCAGATTTTTAAATTATAATCTTAGTTGCAAGAAAACAAGGCAAAAAGCAAATCAAATGGCTAAAAGAGAAAACGATAGTTTTTCAATCAAAGATTTAATGGGAAGCTTTATTCAAGAGAATAATAAGTTGAAAAAAGGATTTCAAAAAATTCATATTGACGAAGCTTGGGAAAAATTGATGGGTGCAGGAGTGGCTTCGTATACCAGTGAAGTAAAACTACAAAACGGCACTTTAATTGTTCGTTTGTCTTCCTCGGTACTACGAGAAGAGTTAAGTTACGGTAAAGATAAGATAATACGTATGATTAATGAGGAAATAGGAGAGGAGCTTGTTAAAAAATTGATGTTGGTGTAGGGTATAATGTGTGTATTATAGCTAACGTGATTGTATAAGCGTAGTGCGAGGTTAGGAGCACTTCACTTTTGTTTAACCTTAAGGTTATAATAGTCTATTTTTCGTATTTAACACTCTACTCCGCATTACGCTTATACTTTGTTGGTAGTAGTTTTTTTCCAATTATCATTTGAGAATAATAAACCGAAATAGAAATTACCATACTTGGCACTATAAATAACAGTAGGTCATATAAAATTATTTCAAAACCATATTTAAAAGAGCTTATTAAAATTATGACCGCTAATAATATATTTATTGTAATAAAAAGTAATAAATGTTTTAAGTAATTTTTTATTAAAAGTATTGAAAGTGGTGCAAGCCACCAAAACATAAAAAAATAGAAATAGTAACTATAATTTACGTAACAACTGATTTCGGTAAATTCTTTTATGTGATTACTAAGTATTCCTTCGATTAAAGGAAAAACAAACTGTCCAACTAAAAGCAGTATTAGAAAATTAGACAAACAAGATAAAAAATAAAATTTTCGCATTCTGTATATAAAAGTATGTGTGATTGCTATTATTTAGTTCTCTTTTTCCTTAAAGTGTTAATGCCCCATCACATTCTATACTCCCCATATAAGATCTACCCCTACCTCTGCCTGCGCCGATAGAGCAAAACCCATCATCAGCAACCCAATATTTTTGAATACTTGTAATAATTTCTACATGTCCTTTTCCAAAAACAACAATATCTCCAACTTTAACATCTTTATAATTTTTTCTTTTTCTTAAAGAAGATTTACCCATATAGATTTGTTCTGGGTCATAATAATGATTATTTGATGAAGTAAAGTTATTTAAACCGTATAAATAAATAGCATCACCAACAAAAACATTACAAAGCCAACGTTTTCCGTTTCCTAAATCACTCCAGAACACACTGTATAAGTTTATTTTCCATTTACTCATACAAGCTTCTCTTAATCTAGAAAAGTGAGATATATTGTCTAAGTTAATTCCTCTCCCTTCATATCCAAATCCAGCAAGAGTTGAAATTGTCATTCGTTGCTTCATACTAAGGTTATTCCATTTTCGTTTTCTCTCAGATGATTTTAATTTTTTCCAATCTATAAGACTTGGAAACATAGGTCTTCTTGTAGCTCCATCTAAATTTGGATTTGGAGAAAAAAACCAATTCTGTTTTTTTTCATGGTATTCCCAGTATGAATCCATTATTTCTTTATTTGTTCCTAATTGTTTTGCTATTTCTGCTAATCGCATCTTTTTCTCTTTATTTTTTAATTACAGCAAACGGTTTTGGATATAATTAGTGTGGGAGTTAATAAGCACTTATTAGCTATGTTTTATACACCTTATTAGGTGTAGTTATTTAATTTCTAATGGTTATTTCTTTTTTCCATATATTAGAACGAATGTCACCTTCAAAGACAGAAATAATTACTTTTCCTTCCCTTTGAAATGCTACTTCCATATCAGCACTTCCAGACTCGGCATCAAATTCCTGTCTTCCTCCATTTTCAGGTTCATAGGTTTTTGCAGTCCAATTTCGTATTTGACTTATTGAAAAATTCCATGATGCACCGTCGTCTTGTTTGTGAAGTCGTTTAGGTCCTTTTAATTCTACAAGTATTTTTTCATTTTTTGGTATAATTGCCCTCAAAGAAACTTTCTCGCCTTTTTGGACACTTAACGTTGAATTTGCAAGTATATTTCTACCATTTTTTCCTGTTTCTGGATATACAAATTCACTTGGGTCATCACTTGAAGGACTATCTTCTTTTGAATTTATTTGCTCTTTTAATATCTCTATTCTTTCTTTATAAAATATAGCTGCAAGTCCCCAACCTGCGGCAAAAAATATTGTTGCAATTGTGATCACTTTCCCAATATTTTCGGCAATCCAATCCCAGTTTTCTCTTATAAAATCCATATTTATATTTCGATTTATATGTGGTTTTAATTACATCTAACGGTTGGGCTATGAGCAGTTGGGGATTTCAAGCCTTAACTGTTCAGTTTTGCACCGACCTTTGTTACATGTTTATACTTTCGTTTTATCACTTTCACCCCAATTGTTTATAGCCATTGTTGGGCACAGTTTTATTCCCATTTGTACGATTCATCAAGTGTTCTACTTTCCTTAATTTCCTTTATTAAACCTTTGCGTTCGGCTTTCCCAATTAAATGATTAGCTAAGCTTTCGGCAGATTCTTGGTCAATACCTGCTCTTCCCATGAATGCAATCCAAATTGGCTGTTGTCTTCGAGCACCATATTCTTCAAGAATGAAATCGGTCAAGTCTGATTTCGAGAATACTAAGTTTCCGTTTTCTTTGTTAAAGTCATTAAGTATTTTATTCTGAGTTCTCTCAGTTTTCAGTCTCTTGGAAAGGTTTTTCTCCCTTGTTTCTTTCATTGAAATTAGCATCCAAAACATTAATGTGTAAACTAAAATCAAAGCCCAAATCAATGTAGATGTGCTATTCTCAAAACGTATATACTTGCTGAGTACAGGATGGTCTTCAACAGTTTGAGGAAATAACCAAAGAAATGATAACAGCCCTGTAACTACTGATAAAGATATTTTCGGAAGCAAAAGAGCTTCTCTTTTCTCTTTATAGTATTCATTCAGACTATCTGCAAACTGTTTTTCTGCTACATTGTTAGAATTGCTAGCGGTTAAATCCTTTACAATTTTTATTAAGTCAGTAACTTGTTCAGTGGTTACTAAATCAGTCGAAGTAGAATTACTGAAAAACTCAAGCCCGCTTTTAATTTTTTCAAAATATTCGCCATCAAAATTTTCCTCACCAACTTTATCTGGATGTGCTTCTGCTAATTTTTTTTTAAGTTCAGATTTGATGTCGTTTTTGTCAACTCCATTCAGCTCGAACTCCTCTTTTATATGTTCTATTGATTCAAATTTCATTTTCTTTAATTGTGCCCAACGGCTTCGTATAACCCGTCAGTTATCGGACTAATTTAGCCAAAAGTTTTTAGTTATTTACTAGTTTAAGCAATTCTGAGTGGATTCGGACGTAGTCGAATCCGCCGTAATTGCGGTTATACATTGTTACCCAACGTTTTTTCTTTCCGTTCAATATGGTGAAATTCTTGAGTTTCTTCCTTTTCCGATTTATATTCTTTTTCGTCCGTTAGTATCCAAGACTTTAAATTCAGATATAGTTCTGTAATTCCTTTCGTTCGAGACTTCATTTTTCCAGTAGTGAATTCAACTTTAAATTCGGCTTTTACTTTTGCTTCTTTAATAAATTCCGTTTCGATATTGTGCTTTTTTAAATCGTCCGCAAACCATTCCGAAATTTCATAAAACATATTAAAGTCAGTTTTCGATTCCGCATTGTTGAGTTTTTGAGTTCTATTCAGGAAATCAAATTCAATAATTCCACTTTCCAATTCAACCAAAGATCTCATATCGTTCACTAGTTTCCAACCTGCGAACATATCGCAAAAAATATCTGTATGATGTTGAAGTCTTTTCCTTCTCATTGTTGATTGGTCAAATGTTGGGTAACTAGTTTATATACGTAATGAAATTACTGTTACATTCTCTTAACGGTAGGATAAGCGGAACTTTTAGCAATTTTTATACGTTTTCAAATATATTAAAATCAACAGGTTACTTAAAATAAAGTTATTAACGAGTTATTACTATTTGTTAATTAGTTATACAACTCCAACAAACTTACTACAAGATGTGTCCAAAATCTTACGGAATACCATAAGCTAAGTTATTTAGGGGATAAAAGATGTTTTACGGAGTAGCAACAGTGCTATATCTAGCTGTTGACACACTTTATTGAATACTCCCCAACGAAACCATCAGCGCGTCACGCTGAGCTTTCCTCAACACAACGAAACCGTCAGCGAGCTTCGCTGGTCTTTCCTCAAGGCAACGAAACCATCAGCGAGCTTCGCTGAGCTTTCCTCAACACAACGAAACTATCAGCGAGCTTCGCTGGTCTTTCCTCAAGGCAACGAAACCATTAGCGAGCTTCGTTGAGCTTTCCTCATCAATATGTAAGTACAATAAAGAGTGTAGAGAGCTTTATGACCGAATTATTGCTAGGGTAAAAGTAAAAACTTGCTTTAATAGCGGTGTGTAATAAGCTACTAAAACAAGCTTTTGCAATAGTAAAAAGTGGTTTGCCTTATGATGAAAATTACAAAAGCACGTTGGTTTAAAAAAAAATAAAATTTACTTGTTTTTACTTCAGTTCTTCCTAATACTACTATAGTAATATTTTTCTCACACTATTTTTTAAATTAATGACAATTTTTTAAGAACCCGAATCCGTTTTAATGATTTATGCTCAATACTAACGAAGTTATTGTGAATTAAATTTAAAACAAGCTAAGTGTCTGTTTTTTAGTGTGTTGATAAGTTTTTAATATGACAAAATGACCTTTTTTTAATAAAAAATAATAGGTGACTGTAAAAATAACAGTCGTATGTTAAAGAAAATTAAAAGTTAATAAAAGAAGTTGTGTCGTTTTTTATTTTGGCTCATTATTTGCAAAATAGGTGATTGAAATCACTTAAGGTTTCGTATTTGAAATAATGTTTAATTAAAATTTTGTAATTATGAGCAATTTAATTAATGTTCCTAAAAACGGAAGTTTAACAAGCACTAATTCAAACGTAAACTTCCCTAACTTGTCTAGTTGGCTAGATGATGTGTTTAATAGAGATCTTCCAGCTGTGTTTACATCAAACTTTAATACAGGAATTACTTTACCTAAAGTAAACATTAAAGAAACAGCAGATAGTTATATTGTAGAAATGGCTGTTCCTGGTTTAAGCAAATCTGATTTTCATATAAATATTGATAATCAAATATTATCTATTAGCACAGAAATAAAAGAAACAAATGAAGAAAAACAAGAAAACTATACTCGTAGAGAGTTTGGATATTCTTCGTTTAAAAGAACATTTACGCTACCAGAAAGCGTGAATGATGATAAGATTAATGCTAGCTACAAAGATGGTATCTTAAACATCTTTTTACCTAAAAAAGATGAAGCAAAACAAAAACCAGCTAGAACAATTAAAATTTCATAATGGTTTTTTATCCTTAAAGGAGGTAAGGAGGCTGAATTATCAGCCTTCTTTATAAATATTTTCCTATTAATTTAATATACAATCATATGCCTAGAAAATTTAAATCAGGAGATTGGGTGAGATTAAAAGGTAGTAATAAAACTCCAAAGATGGAAGTGCTCAAATACATCCTAAAGAAGGATGCCTTATTAGGGGTGAATAATAATGATACTTATTTAGAGTGTGTTTGGTATAAAGAAGGTGAACGAAAATCAAAAATATTTCATCAAAACAATTTAGTGAAGTCACCAGAAACAGGAGGTTTATATAAGGTGTAGAAGTTTAATTAACCTTATTGAGTTTACGAATTGTTTAACAAAAAATTAAAAATGATGAGAAAGTATATGTTATGTATGGTCTTGGCTTTGTCAACTATTAGTTGCAATGGTCAAAAACACAGACAAAAAGAAAGTGTTGAGCGTATAGAAAAACAACCTAAAGGAAGTTGGAAAGTTGATAAAGAGTTTGATGAAATTGGAAACTTGATACGTTATGATAGTATTTATACCTGGTCACTTAACAACAATGAAACAAATCTTTCTTCTATAGACAGAGATAGTTTGTTAAAATCATTTAAATCTAAATTTTTTACAAACTTTTCAGAATTTCAAGCGCAAGGATTTGAAGATGTCTTTTCTGAAGACTCTCTTTTTAGTAAACATTATTTTAGTAATGATTTTTTTAAAAGTAATTTTGGTAGAGAGTTTATGGAGATAGATAAAATAATAAAACAAATGGAAGATAAGCAGAAGAAGTTTTTAGAAAAATATCAGTCTGAATTTATAAACCCTAAATAAGCTAATTTAAATTAGCTAAAAGGATGCATTTTGCTTAGTAAAGGGAAAATAATTAGAGAAATATTTATAAAAAAACTCGCTACAAAACTGTAGCGAGCCTTTATAATATCTATAAATTCAGTAATCTAAATTAAAGATTAAAACATTTCTCTACCAGAAAAGTGGAAAGCACCTTCGATAGCTGCGTTTTCATCAGAATCAGAACCGTGTACTGCATTTTCTCCAATAGAAGTAGCATATAACTGACGGATAGTTCCCTCAGCAGCTTCAGCTGGGTTTGTAGCACCAATTAAAGTTCTAAAGTCTTCAACAGCGTTGTCTTTTTCTAAGATAGCAGCGATGATTGGTCCGCGAGTCATAAACTCAACTAACTCACCAAAGAAAGGACGCTCGCTGTGTACCCCGTAAAAAGTCTCAGCATCACGCTTCGTCATTTGTGTTTTTTTCATAGCTACGATTCTGAAACCTGCAGCATTAATTTTTTCTAAAATTGCACCAGTATGTCCGTTTTCAACAGCATCTGGTTTAATCATTGTAAAAGTTCTATTTGTTGCCATTATTAAATGTAATAAATATCAGTATATGATAAATTTCTTAATTGTTGTTGATTATGCAAACTTTGCATAAATCGGCGCAAAAATACACTTTTTAATGTTATTAGCAAGTTAAGGGTATACTTGGTTGATTTCTTGTAAGATAGATTTGTTTTTACCACGCATTTGAAAGGTTACTTTTTTAGTTTTTAAATCTAAAAGCAACGTTCCATAGCTTAAAGAATTTACAACATTTCCTATTCTGAAGTTGTTTTCTTCTGAAGAAAATGAAGAATAAGCATGTGTTAACCCACTTGAAGTGAAATCTATAAGAGGATAAGCAAGTCCTTCAATAGTTGTTTTAGAAAACTCAGAAATATGTCTATCTCCAGAAAGAAGAATTACGTTGGTGTTTTTAGCTTTTTTAATTAAACTGAATAAATTAGCTACTTCATGAGGAAAGTTACCCCATTTTTCAAAACCATGTTCTTTTGATAAGATTTGAATACTGCTTACAATTATAGTAAAAGTAGCAGTAGAGTTTGTAAGTTCATTTGTAAGCCATTTCCATTGTGTATCGCCTAAAACAGTACCTTCGTTGTATTCGTTAGGTTGAAAACGTTGTCCGTTAGTACCTCTAGTAAGTGAAGTTCTAAAATAGCGAGTATCTAAAACAATAATTTTAACACTACCATCTTTTGTGTTGAAAGTTTTAGAGTGGTAAACGCCTCGTTGTTTTCTTCTAGGAGAATCTTTAGGGACATCTAAAAAATCTAAAAATAATTGTTGACTTTCGTCTTTCATTTCAAATTCTACACCTGCATCATTTTTACCATAATCATGATCATCCCATGTAGCAAGAATTGGAACTTTGGTAGTTAGTTCTTTATATCCTTTAACCTTTTTTTGACTTTTATACATGCGTTTCATTTTACGCATGTTATTAGTATCTGCATAAATATTATCTCCACCCCAAATCCATACATCGGGTTGAAGTGATAGAATGTTTTCCCAAAAAGGATTGTTAAGTTTTTGGTTATTACAAGATCCAAAAGCAATGGAAAATGTATCTTGACTAAAAGATAGAAAAGGGATACTTAGCAAAAAGGTTAATAGGGTAATAAATTTAGTATATTTCATTAAGTTTTAATTTTATAGCAAAGAAACAAAAAGCAATACATAAAAAGGTTAATATAGCATTAATTTGTATCTTCGCCACTTATGATTTTAAAGCATTTTACAGAATTAAAAGAGTTCTTATCTAAACCTAGGAATATTGTAATAATTGGACATAGAAACCCAGATGGAGATGCAATTGGTTCAACATTAGGTTTAAAACATTATTTAGACAAAAAAGGACATACGGCACAAGTGTTAATGCCAAACGAATATCCTGATTTTTTGCATTGGGTTCCAGGGTCAAAAACTGTTAAGCGTTTTGATCGTCAAAACAACCAATCTGTCAAAGCTTTAGCGAAGTCTAACATTGTTTTCTTACTAGACTTTAATGCGTTACATAGAGTAGGAAGTGATATGCAAAACACTTTAGAGCAATACGAAAACGATTTTGCTTTAATAGATCACCATCAACAACCAGACGATTTCATGTATATGTATTCAGATACTTCCATGTCTTCAACTTGTCAAATGGTATACAACTTTATTGAAATGATGGGAGATGTAGAGTTAATAGATAAAAATATAGCAACTTGCTTATATACGGGTATTATGACCGATACAGGTTCTTTCCGTTTTAGATCTACAACAAGTACCACTCATAGAATTATAGCAAATTTAATAGATAAAGGAGCTGAAAATGATAAGATTCACAGTAATGTACACGATGCAAACTCTTACAATAGATTATTGTTGTTAGGGCAAGCACTTAGTAATATGAAAGTTTTACCAGAATATAAAACAGCATTTATAACACTTACTGAGGAAGAAAAGAGAAAATTTAATTACGAAAAAGGAGATACAGAAGGGGTAGTAAACTATGCATTATCTTTGAAAGGAATTGTATTTGCTGCCATTTTTATTGAAGATGAAGAACAAGGAATTGTGAAAATATCTTTTCGTTCAAAAGGAAAATTCTCTGTAAACCAGTTTGCACGTAATTATTTTAATGGAGGAGGACATGATAATGCAGCTGGAGGTAGAAGTGATGATAGCTTGGAAAATACGATAGCAAGATTTAAGTCGTTATTACCTACATACCAACAAGAGTTAGAAAAATCGTATGAAGCATAAAATAATACTTTTTGTTTTTACAGCTATACTTATAGTGTCTTGTAAAGAGCCGCAAGCAAGAAGACCAAAGCAACACGGTACAACAAATTTTTATAAAGAAGTTCTTAAAGAGAATAAGAAACTAAACGCTTTAGAAAAAAAACGTTTAGAAGAATGGGTGGCTAAAGATACTCTTAAAGAATATAAAACTTCACCTAACGGTTTTTGGTATACATATATTACTAAAGATACATTAAACTCAAGTTCTCCGAAGTTTGAAGATTTAGTTATGTTGTCTTACAATATAGTAAGTCTGAATGGAGATGTTCTTTATGAAACAAAGGAGAGAAGTTATAAAGTAGATAAAGAAGATTTTATTCCTGCATTACAAGATGGAATAAAGTTGATGAAAAAAGGAGAAACTATTACATTTGTCATTCCATCATACAGAGCTTTTGGAGTTACTGGAGATGGAAATAAAATAGCTGTAAATCAGCCAATACAAAGTACAGTAACATTAATCGATATAAAATCAAAAATAGAAGAATGAAATTAACCAACATTTTAGCAGCTACAGTTGTAGGTTTATCAATTGTTTCATGCAGTAACGGTCAGTTTAAACAAAAAAGTTCATTAGCAACAGAAGTAGACTCTGTAAGCTACGCTTTAGGCTTAGATATGGCTAATAAAATAAAAATGAATTTTGATGATATGGATCAGGATTTATTTGTGCAAGGTTTTAAAAATGGTATGGATTCTACAAACCTATTAGTAGAGTCAAAAGATATAAACAATATTTTAAGAGCATTTTTTCAAAAGAAGCAACAAGAAAAAATGAAACAAATGCAAGAAGAGCAAGCTAAAAAAGCAGAAGCTGAATTTGGAGATAACAAAAAAGCAGGAGAAGAGTTTTTAGCAACAAATAAAGCTAAAGAAGGAGTAAAAACTACAGAGAGTGGTTTACAGTATGTAGTTTTAAAAGAAGGAGAAGGCGAAGTTCCAACAGCAAACTCTAGAGTAAAAGTTCATTATCATGGAACTTTAATTGATGGAACTGTGTTTGATAGCTCAGTAGAAAGAGGTGAACCAACTGAATTTGGAGTAGGACAAGTAATTAAAGGATGGACAGAAGGTTTACAGTTAATGAAGCCAGGAGCAAAATATAAATTCTTTATTCCTCAAGAATTAGCCTATGGAGCGCAACAAAGAGGACAACATATTAAGCCTTTTTCAGCTTTAGTTTTTGAAGTAGAGTTATTAGAGATAAAATAAATAAAACTTAAATAGTTGATAATTAATTAGGTTAGCACTTGTTGTTAACCTAATTAATTGTTTATATGAGAAAATAAAAACGAAATAAATGAAATTATTTAAAATTGTATTTGTTGTATTGATAATGTTTGTATCATGTAAATCAGCGAAATACCCTAATTTAGAAAACGGGTTGTATGCAGATATCCAAACAAACAGAGGAGATATCTTAGTAAAGTTTTTTTATGATAAAGTTCCAATGACAGTAGCGAATTTTGTAGCCTTGAGTGAAGGAACACATCCTAAAATGATAGATTCGTTAAAAGGAACACCGTTTTATGATGGAACGAAGTTTCATAGGGTTATTAAAGATTTTATGATACAAGGAGGGGATAGAACAGGAACAGGTGCTGGTGATGCGGGTTATACATTTGCTGATGAATTCCCAATGGATGAACAAGGAAAGCTGTTGTATAAGCACGACGGACCAGGGGTGTTGTCTATGGCAAACTACTCAAGACCAGTTACCAATTCCAGTCAATTTTTTATTACACACAAAGCAACACCTTGGTTAGATGGTGGGCATTCGGTTTTTGGTCGTGTTTTGCAAGGTCAGTCAGTAGTAGATGCCATTCAGAAAAATGACTATATAAAACAGATAGAAATTTTAAGAATAGGAGAAGAGGCGGCTAAGTTTGATGCTCCAGTAGTTTTTGAAAATGAATTAGCAAACGTTGAAAAGAAAGAAGAAGAGAGAAAGAAAAAGCTAGAAGAGTTAAAACAAAAGTATCAAGAAGAACAAGGAATTAATGATGCAATTACAACTGATTCTGGTTTGAAAATTTTGTCATTACAAAAAGGAAGTGGAAAAAAAGTAAATCCAGCATTACCAACAACAGCGCATTATACGCTGTATTTAGCAGATGGAAGAAAAATAGACTCTAGTTTAGATAAAGGAGAAGCTTTTGTTTTTACTGTAGATGACGAAAACTTTCCATTAATAGCAGGTTGGAAAGAAGGAGTGAGAAAAATGAGAGAAGGAGATAAAGTACGATTGTTTATACCTTCTTATCTAGGATATGGAGACCGTAGAGTAGGACCGATACCTCCAAAATCGGATTTAATTTTTGAAATAGAAGTATTAAAAGTAGGAAAGTAATCGTGATAGAAAATATTATACAAAAAGATAAAGAGCTTTTAATTTATCTTAATAGCTTAGGAAATGAGCAATGGGATAGTTTTTGGTTAACAATAACCAATCAATTTACTTGGACACCTTTGTTCGCTTTTCTGCTGTTTTTAGTGTTTAAACAGTTTGGGTGGAAAAAAGGATTATTTACGATATTATTTATAACGGTTATTGTTGCTTTTTCTGATCAATTTACAAACTTGATTAAAAATTCTACTGAAAGAATTAGACCATGTAATACTGAAGGCTTGAAAGAGTATTTGAGAAACTTTACATATAGGCCAAGAGGGTATAGTTTCTGGTCTGGTCATGCTTCGTTATCTACTACAATAACAACTTTTATAATTCTATTGTTGAGAAAGCACATTAGGTTAATTTATTTAATGGTTTTATTTCCTTTGATTTTCGGATACAGTAGGATATACCTAGGTGTACATTTTCCAGTAGACGTCGCTACAGGATATATTTCAGGTATAATTTTAGGAACATTATTTTATTTTGGATACTTAGCTCTTGAGAAGAGAGTTGGGTTAGGGAAAGAATAGTATTAAGATTATAAGAAACGTTACTGTTTCTAATTAATAAAAAAAGCTTACAAATTTGTAAGCTTTTTTTCTTTAATCCCCTAAAAAAAAATCCGAAGCTTTCGCTTCGGACTTGCGGAGAAAGAGGGATTCGAACCCCCGGTCCTGTTACAGACAACGGTTTTCAAGACCGCCGCATTCGACCACTCTGCCATTTCTCCTGAGTGCCTCATCAGATATATTTCCTGATTGCGGGTGCAAATATATGACCTTTTTTCAATTCTAAAAAAGTTTTTTGATACTTTTTTTAATAAAATTTAAGCTTTAAAAGTGTTGTGAAACGTAATGCTTTTGCTATCAATAAGTTTGGTGTGAAATAAAATTAAAAAAAATTTAAATAAAAAATAAACTGAATACATAATAGGATGAGGTAATGGATTAATCGATAATTATAAGAATGAAAATTATCGTTTTTAGTAAATAAATTCTACCTTCGTCTTATTAAATAGTAAGGTATGTTTAATTCATTCGGAAATATTTTAAAGTTAACTACATTTGGTGAATCTCATGGAATAGCGATTGGAGGTGTGATTGATGGATTCCCTGCAGGAGTAAAAGTTAATTTTGATGCTATTCAGCAAGAGTTAGATCGTCGTAAGCCAGGGCAATCTAAAATAGTAACACAGCGTAAAGAACCAGATACAGTTGAGTTTTTGTCGGGTATTTTTGATGGAGTGACTACAGGAGCCTCAATAGGTTTTGCAATAAAGAATACAAATCAAAAAAGTAAAGATTATAACCATAATACAGATGTGTACCGTCCTTCACATGCCGATTACACGTATGATAAAAAATACGGAATTAGAGATCATAGAGGTGGTGGACGAACATCAGCAAGAGAAACAGCCAATTGGGTTGTGGCAGGAGCGCTAGCAAAGCAATTAATCAATCACATTAATATAAATGCATTTACATCATCAGTAGGAGACGTTTTTATGGTAAAGCCATATCAAGATTTAGACTTTTCTAAAATTGAAAGTAACATTGTCCGTTGTCCTGATGAAGTATCAGCAGAAAAGATGATTGCTAAAATTCATGAAATACGTAAAGCAGGTGATACTGTTGGAGGAACAATAACATGTGTAGCACAAAATGTACCTGTAGGTTTAGGAGAACCTATTTTTCATAAATTACATGCAGAGTTAGGAAAAGCCATGTTATCTATAAACGCTGTAAAAGGATTTGAGTTTGGAAGTGGTTTCTGTGGAGCAAAAATGCAAGGTTCTGAGCATAACGATATTTTTAATCCAGACGGAACAACACGAACTAACTTGTCAGGAGGAATTCAAGGAGGGATTTCTAACGGAATGGATATCTATTTTCGGGTAGCATTCAAACCCGTAGCGACAATAATGCAAAATCAAGCAACAACAAACTCAAAAGGAGAGGCTACTGAGATACACGGAAAAGGGAGACATGACCCTTGTGTAGTACCAAGAGCAATACCTATTGTAGAGGCATTAACAGCTTTAGTACTCGCCGATTTTTGGTTAATGAATAAAACTAGAAGAATTTAAAATTAAAAACACCATTTTTTTAAAATGGTGTTTTTTGTTTATAACAATTTTACCTATTGTTAAATAAATCATTTTATTTTAAAGTAACTTTACAAAGTCACTTCGGATGATTTCGTTACTCTATCGAAATTGTATCGAGAAGTTTATACGAACCTGTTCTCGATAAAGTCATTCTAAAGACAATTTTATAATATTTTATTTAGATATGATTATGGACTATATTAAAGGGCGTGGTGCACAACACAACACGCACAATAAATTTATACAACATCAACACGAGGTGTTAGATGACTTTTTAAATTATTGCGAAGCTGAAAATGAATCAGCAGATAATAATAAAACAACCTATTTAGAAATTTATCCCAAAACAATTTTAAATAAAGTAAAAAGTCCAGACATTGGATTTTCATATTCAATGAATCCATACCAAGGCTGTGAGCATGGATGTATATATTGCTATGCACGTAACACGCATGAATATTGGGGGTATTCAGCAGGATTAGATTTTGAACGTAAAATATTGTATAAAACAAATGCACCAGAACTATTAGAGAAAAAACTGCGAAGTCGTAATTGGCAACCCCAAAATATTATGTTTTCAGGAAATACAGACTGTTACCAACCAATAGAAAAGAAGCTTGAAATCACACGAAAAATGCTACAAGTGCTGTTAAAGTTAAAGCATCCAGCAAGTATGATAACAAAAAATGCACTAATACTTCGTGATTTAGATATCTTAAAAGAAATGGCAGCTATGAATTTAGTGAGAGTGAATATATCAATCACATCGTTGTTAGAAGAAACAAGAAGAGTAGTAGAGCCAAGAACAGCAACAATCGAAAAAAGATTAGAAACAGTTAAGACGCTAGCGGAAAATAATATTCCAGTTAATGTTATGATGGCGCCAATTATACCTTCAATCAATAGTCATGAAATATTACCATTAGTAAAAAAAGTAAGTGAGTTAGGAGCAACATCAGTTGCATATACAATAGTACGTTTGAATGGAGCGATAGGGGAAATTTTTACCAATTGGGTAAGAAAAACCTACCCAGATAGAGCAAACAAAATACTACATCAAATAGAAGACACGCATAAAGGCTCGTT
>NZ_CM142818.1:202500-1150000 GCF_054906355.1 Tenacibaculum sp. IMCC1 | reverse complement strand
TTATCAAAAACACAGGGCTTTGCTAAATTGAAAGATGATGTATAAGGCCTGACACCTGCCCGGTGCTGGAAGGTTAAGTGGAGTTGTTAGCTTCGGCGACGCAATAAAATGAAGCCCCAGTAAACGGCGGCCGTAACTATAACGGTCCTAAGGTAGCGAAATTCCTTGTCGGGTAAGTTCCGACCTGCACGAATGGTGCAACGATCTGGATACTGTCTCAGCCATGAGCTCGGTGAAATTGTAGTATCGGTGAAGATGCCGATTACCCGCAGCGGGACGAAAAGACCCCGTGAACCTTTACTATAGCTTCGTATTGACTTTGGATAAGTAATGTGTAGGATAGGTGGGAGACTTTGAAGCGGCGTCGCTAGGCGTTGTGGAGTCATCCTTGAAATACCACCCTTTGCTTATCTAGAGCCTAACTCAGCAATGAGAACAGTGCGTGGTGGGTAGTTTGACTGGGGTGGTCGCCTCCAAAAGAGTAACGGAGGCTTCTAAAGGTTCCCTCAGCACGCTTGGTAACCGTGCGTAGAGTGCAATGGCATAAGGGAGCTTGACTGAGAGACATACAGGTCGATCAGGTACGAAAGTAGAGCATAGTGATCCGGTGGTTCCGCATGGAAGGGCCATCGCTCAAAGGATAAAAGGTACTCCGGGGATAACAGGCTGATCTCCCCCAAGAGCTCACATCGACGGGGGGGTTTGGCACCTCGATGTCGGCTCGTCACATCCTGGGGCTGGAGAAGGTCCCAAGGGTTGGGCTGTTCGCCCATTAAAGTGGCACGCGAGCTGGGTTCAGAACGTCGTGAGACAGTTCGGTCTCTATCTGCTGTGGGCGTTAGAAATTTGAGTGGATCTGACTTTAGTACGAGAGGACCGAGTTGGACTGACCTCTAGTGTATCTGTTGTCTCGCCAGGGGCACTGCAGAGTAGCTACGTCGGGAAGGGATAAGCGCTGAAAGCATATAAGCGCGAAACCCACCACAAGATGAGATTTCTTTAAAGGGTCGTGGAAGATCACCACGTTGATAGGCTATAAGTGTAAGTGCAGTAATGTATGTAGCTGAGTAGTACTAATAACCCATAGGCTTATGTACGTATCCCGGTCCTAGTGGCCGGGAGCAAACTCTTTGATGATTTAGGATATGATTTTACTAATATGTTAACTTTTACAGTTGAAATATACTGAAACGATTTAAGGTGATTATCGCAATGGGGCTCACCTCTTACCATTCCGAACAGAGAAGTTAAGCCCATTAGCGCCGATGGTACTGCCACAGGTGGGAGAGTAGGTCGTTGCCTTTCTTTATTAAACCTCAATCTTTTAAAGATTGAGGTTTTTTTTTGATCTTTACTTTAGGATTGCTGTATCTCGTAGTTTTTAATCCTTTGCCCGTTATTTTTATAATTATAAAAGAAGTAATTATACTAAATAAGATTTGTACATTGAAATTTGTTTTTTAATATTTACGTTTTAGAAATACGAAATGAGTTTATATAACGAAGTTTATTTTTTATTTGTTCTTTAGGGGTTTTTAATGGTTTTTTAGTTAGTATTTATTTTTTTATTGCTAGATAAAACAAAGAAAGTAACTAACTTTATATTCGGATTGTTAGTTTTCTTTGTTACCATTAGAATAGGCAAAACAGTTTATACAATATTTACCCCCAAAGAAGAAAGAAATTTATTGCTCATACAAATAGGTTTATCAGCTTGTTTTTTAATAGGTGTTTCGCTATACTTTTACTTAAAAGCATCTGTATTTATAAAGAAGATGATTCCATTAAAATGGATACTTCATTTTCTTTTATTATTTCTAGTAGTAATTATTGTTGGTCTTATAAAGCCTTACTCAAGTAATATTCTTTTTTGGAACGCATATTTTGTTAAGTTTATTTATTTTGTTTGGGGTGTTTATATAGTATTATCAGTATTTATTTTAAAAGATATTTTTAGAAAGCTGTTTTTTAATGTAAGTTGTAACACTTCTGAAATATGGCTATTAGCTGTTTATATAAGTAGTTTACTAATTTATTTAGCCTATATAGTCGGTTACTTTTACTTTATAGGAACTGTTACTTTTTCAATAGTTTTTTATGGGTTAATACTACTTTTCCTTTCAAAGAAAAATAGAGAGTCTATTTTTAAAGATTTACCAGAAAAATACTCTGCAAAAAAGATTGAAAGTAAAGAAGCTGATTCTTTAAAATTTCAATTAGATGCTTTAATGAAAGAAGAAGAGTTGTATAAAAATACAGCTATAAAACTGTCTGATATTTCAGTTAAAATAGTACTGTCTTCTCATAAATTATCGAAATTTCTAAATGATAACCTTGGAAAAAGCTTTGCAACATTCTTGAATGAGTACAGAATTGAGGAGGCGAAGAAACTATTGAAAGAGAATCATAAAATTACTTTAGAAAATATTGGTTTTGAAGCTGGTTTTTCTTCAAAATCAAACTTTTATGCTACCTTTAAAAAGGTTGTTAGGCAAACTCCAGCTCAATATCAAAAGCAGTTTTTATAAGGTTTTTAGTACAGAATTATAATTTAGGACGCCTAAATCATAGGACATCATTAAAAAGGAAGATTGTTTTAAGAGGTTTGAATTCAAATTAAAAACCTTTTAAAATGAAATTTATATGTACAGCAGTAGTGTCTTTCTTTTTTCTGTTTAGTTTTTCACAAGAAAAAGAAGATACTAAAGGGAAACTTCTAGCTAGTATTTATGGAAGCAAACAACAGAAAGTAATTAACTACGGCAAGAGTTTTATGTCTGATGACCGTTTGTTTTATGGAAGTTTAGATCGTCCAGATATTAATTTACCTCCTTCTGATAAAGAATTGATTGAACAGACGCTTAATAATTATATTGAAGGAAGTTCTTTTAATAAAATGAATACTCTTAAAAACTCTTTTTACAAAGACGTAACACTTTACTTAACAGGAAAAGATGGCTTTAAACAGTTTACTACTGAAGAATATTCAAAATTTTTTCCATCAAACAAAAGAGGAGAAGTTATCTCTATTGATATAACGAATGATATTGCTATGGCAAAAGTTGAAATCCTAATACCTAATCGTAAATGGAGGTTTGTAGATCTTTTTTTACTGAAGAAGTTTGCGAATGATTGGAAAATTATAAGTAAAACAGCAACTAGAGAAGCTTCTTATGAGACAGGAAATAAAATCTTATTTGTGGTTTCTAATACAGATTATTATGTAGGTACTAATATACCAACAGGAAATAGTTTTGATGAAATAGTATTGGCTTATAAAATGTTTACGGAAGCTGGGTTTAATATAGATATTATTAGTCCAAAAGGAGGTGCAATTCCTTTAAAATATGTTGATACATCTGAAAAAAATAAGAAAAAATACTTGTATGATAATGACTTTATGTATGCTTTAAAAACGACTAAAAAACCAACAGAAGTTCATTCGTCTAGCTATAAAGCAATTTATTATGTTGGAGGTGGAAGTGCTATGTTTAATGTACCTAAGAATAAGGAAATACAAAAAACAGCTATGGATATTTATGAAAAGCATGAAGGTGTTATCAGTGCAGTGTGTCATGGTACTGCTGGAATTGTTTTTCTAAAGAAAAGTGACGGTGAGTATGTGTAAAAAACAAGCGAGTAAATGGGTTTCCTGAAAATCATGAAAAGAAAGAAAGAGAATATTTTAAAAGTTTTCCTTTTTTAATAAGAAAAACAGTTGAAGATCATGGAGGAAAGTTCTTTTTTTCAGATGTATCAGATGAACATGTTGAAGTGGATGGAAGGTTAGTAACTGGCCAAAATCCAGCGTCGGTACCTAAATTGGTAAGAGAGGTAATTAATATTATTAACTCTAAATAAAGTAATTTAATTTCATAAAAAAAACTCACCTTTGGTGAGTTTTTTATTTATAATTTATTGAATATTAAGCTAACATTGTAACTGGATTCTCTAAATAAGTTTTTAAGGTTTGTAAAAACTGAGCTCCAACAGCACCGTCAACCGTTCTGTGGTCACATGCTAAGGTTAACTTCATAGTGTTTCCAACCACTATTTCTCCGTTTTTCACTACTGGTTTTTGTACAATTGCACCTACCGATAAAATAGCAGAATTAGGTTGATTGATAATTGAAGTAAAGCTTTCAATACCAAACATTCCTAAGTTAGATACCGTAAACGTACTTCCTTGCATTTCGTTAGGAGTTAGTTTTTTATTTCTAGCTTTTGATGCTAATTGACGAACTTCAATATCTATTTGATTGATATTCATGTAATCTGTACTACGAAGAACAGGTACAACTAAACCTTCAGGTACAGCAACGGCTACACCTATATTTATATGTTTATTGTATATTGTTACATCATCATTCCAAGTAGTATTAACTTGAGGATGTCTTCTCAATGCCATAGCAGAAGCTTTAACCACCATATCATTAAAAGATACTTTTGTTTCTGGCATCTGATTAATAATCTTTCTAGATTCAATAGCATTGTCCATATCTACCTCTATGTTTAAGTAGAAATGAGGAGCGGAGAATTTAGAATTAGTTAGTGCTTTAGCAATAGCTTTACGCATTTGAGAATTTTTAACTTCCTCTACAGATTCACCTGCTGCAGTAGTAAAATTAGTTACTGCTGATGGAGTTGTAGCTGTACTTGTAGCTACAGGAGCTTCAACTTTAGCAGTTGGAGTATAGTTTTCAACATCTTTTTTGATGATACGACCATTTTCTCCAGAACCTTTAATATCTGCTAAATTAATTCCTTTGTCTTTAGCAATTTTCTTAGCTAAAGGGGAAGCAAAAATACGTCCACCTTTATTATTTGATGCAGTTTCTACTGGAGTAGCTACTGTTTCTGTTTTATTTTCTTCAATTGCTTTAGGAGCTTCTTCTTGTTTTTCAGAAGAGTTGTTATTTAAAGTACCTGCTTTATGAGCTTCTACTAATGATGAAACATCAGTACCAGCTTCACCAATGATAGCTAATAAACTATCTACAGGAGCACTTTCACCTTCTTGAACACCGATATGTAACAAAGTACCTTCATTGAAAGATTCGAACTCCATTGTAGCTTTATCAGTTTCAATTTCAGCTAAAATATCACCTTCTTCAACTTTATCACCTACTTTTTTTAACCAAGAAGCAACGGTACCTTCAGTCATTGTATCACTTAAACGAGGCATGGTTACCACTTTTACTCCTTCAGGAATAGCAGTATTTGTAGATGTTGCTTTGGGCTCTTCAGTTTTAGGTTCTTTTGATTTTGTTTCAGCAGAAGCGGAAGTGTTTCCATTTAATAATGCTGAAAAATCTTCTCCTTCTTCACCAATAATAGCTAATAAACTATCAACAGGAGCTGTTTCACCTTCTTGAACTCCGATATGTAATAAAGTTCCTTCATGGAAAGACTCGAATTCCATTGTAGCTTTATCAGTTTCGATTTCAGCTAAAATATCACCTTCTTCAACTTTATCACCTACTTTTTTTAACCAAGAAGCTACTACTCCTTCTTCCATTGTATCGCTTAAGCGAGGCATGTTTATAATTGTAGCCATAGTTTACTTAGATTTTATAAATGGATAATCTTCTTGTTCATATACCATATCATATAATTGATTAAGCTCTGGATATGGAGAATCTTCTGCGAATTTTTCACATTCCTTAACCATATCTTTTACTTCTTTATCAATTGCTTTGATCTCATCTTCTGTAGCGTACTCTTTTTCTTTGATGACATCTAAAACTTGAGTGATAGGATCTATTTTTTTATACTCTTCAACTTCGTCTTTTGTACGATAATGTTGAGCATCTGACATAGAGTGACCTCTATATCGGTATGTTTTCATTTCTAAGAAAGTAGGACCATCACCACGACGAGCTCTTTGAATAGCTTCATCTACAGCTTCAGCTACTTTGATAGGGTTCATTCCATCAACAGGTCCACAAGGCATTTCATAACCTAAGCCTAATTTCCATATATCAGTATGGTTTGCAGTTCTTTCGACAGAAGTTCCCATAGCATATCCATTATTTTCTACAATAAATACTACTGGTAATTTCCAGTTCATAGCCATGTTAAAAGTTTCATGTAAAGAACCTTGACGTGCAGCTCCATCACCAAAATAACATAAAGTAACAGCATCGCTACCTTTGTATTTATCTCCAAAAGCGATACCAGCACCTAATGGAATTTGTCCTCCTACAATTCCGTGACCACCATAGAAACGGTATTCTTTAGAGAAGATGTGCATAGAACCTCCCATACCATGAGAAGTACCTGTAGCTTTACCATATAACTCTGCCATAACACGTTTTGGATCTTCACCCATACCAATTGGTTGAACGTGATTACGATAAGCAGTAATCATTTTATCTTTAGTCAAATCCATTGCGTGTAATGAACCGGCTAAAACAGCCTCTTGACCGTTGTATAAGTGTAAAAAACCTCTTACTTTTTGTTGAATGTAAACTGCAGCTAGCTTATCTTCGAATTTTCTCCAAAATAGCATGTCTCTATACCAATTGATATAGGTTTCTTTGGTGATTTTCTTCATTATATACTTAGTTGTTTATTTAAATGTTTGTTTGCTCTACTTATTACAAAACGTAGCTACAAAAATAAGTAGTTTTTAGTAATTTAAAAAAAGTTATTACTAAAAGTTGAAGAAAGGTTTTTGGAGAAGTATAAAGGAGTAATTATTGTTCTTTAGCTACAATTATAGTGGCTTTAGCACCTGTAGCTAAATTCCACTCATTAGATGAAATTAACATACCTGCATCGTTATAAATTTTAAATGCGGCTGTGTTTGGACCAGAGGTACCTTGGTTTAAAGCTACAATTTTTATAGTGTTGATTCCTTTATCTAGAGGAATATTAAAGGACTGATAGCGTTGTCTTAGTATAAGGTTGCTAACAACAGGTACATCATTTATATAGATGGTAACCTTATCTCCGTCAGGATATTGATAATCCCTACAAATAATGTTAACACTTTTTGATTTAGTACTAAAACTCCCTAAGTCCTGATCAATAACAGGATACTGATACATTCCATTTATTTGTTTGAATGATTTTAAGTATTGTTCTTCTGCAATTTTAGCTTTAGTTAAGATTCCTTTATTTTCTAAATCTCTTTGAGCTTGTTTTTTTTGAAGTTCTTTTTGTTGTTCTTTATGTGCAGTTTTAAATCCATTGTTATTGTCAAAATCTAACGCTTTAGGTTTTTTTACTTCTTTAACAGGTGCAGTTATAACACCAAAAGCAGAATTTCCCTTTTTTTTACCATTAACAGAACCATCCATTTGTGCAAGAACATTGGATGTAACGCTACATAAAAAAATGATTACAAGTGTTGGTATTATTTTCATCATTGTAAATAAATCTAAGCAAATATAATGCCGATTTTTAAGTGATTTTAAAATAAAGGATTAAAACTAGTTATTTTACAGGAAAATCAAAAAAGGTTTTAGGGAAAGGTTCTCCTCTTAGGGTAAAATGCCACCATTCTTTACTGTAAGGTCTAAAACCATGTTTACGCATCACAGTTTGTAATAGTTGTCTGTTCTTTTTTTGTTGTTTAGTAAGTTTTTCATAGGTGATATGAGATGAAACTCCAAAAAAGTCATACGGACTTCCCATATCTAACTCTTCGCCTGTTTCTAGGCGTATAATTGTTAAATCTACAGTGCTTCCTCTTGAATGACCAGATTTTGAAGAAATATATCCCTTTTTAAATAAATGACGTTTATTAACCTCAGGATAGTATTGTTGTTTCATTAATGTATCATTCATTACTCGAGCCCATTTTACAAAATGATTTACTGCTGTTTGAGGACGGTAAGCATCATAAATTTTTAAACCTAATTTTTTAGTTGCTAATTCATCTTGAACTTTTTTTAAAGCTTTAGCAGTAGGGGTGGTAACTATAAGAATATTTTCTTCATATCCATTAACAGGAACCCCCATAAAATTGTTGTTATGACAGTATCTTAATTCACCTTGTATTGTAGGAGACACTTCTTTTATATATGTAAAACCTTCAGGTAATTTTTGAGACTGAATGCTTAAAGCGGCAAGTAAAAATAACGATAAAATCCATTTCATAGGGTAAAAGTAATGAAATGGATTTTAACAGTTTCTCTCTTAATGAAAGATTAACTTTTATTTATCTAAAAAATCTTGATAAGCGTTTTGACTAATAGCTCTTCCGAGAGAATCTAAAGGGTGGTAATTACCTTCTTGTATTACAGGTTTTTTGCTTACATAATCGTATACAAAGGTTCCGTTTTTAGAAACTGTACCAAATCCTTTATTAAACACATAATGTGCATATTGATTTTCAGAATTATTAAAAATATTTTTTCCAAACTGAAATTTTTCTGGATTACCTCCTAATATGTCAGTTAAAGTATATGCTAAATCACTTTGAGCGCTAAAATTATTAACAGTAATACCTGTTTTGTTAAGAGCACCACCTAACCAAACCATAGGAATTTGAAATCTTTTAGGGGAGTTAAAATAACCTTTGTGTTTAGGTAATGGATGTCCATGGTCAGATAAAATAATAACCAAAGTGTTATTCCACCAAGGTTGTTTTTTAGCTTTGTGAATAAACTTACCTATAGCTTTGTCTGTATATGCTTGTGCACTTCTGTATAAATTTTCTACAGAACTTTTACCAAATTTATATTCGCCAGGGAACTCGTAAGGTTCGTGACTAGTTAATGTTAAAGCTACTTCAAAAAAAGGTTCTTTAAGGGTAGGGGAAGATAAATCTTTCATAAATCGGTCTAAAAAGATGTGATCATGCGCTCCCCATTTCGAATTCCAGTTTTCTTTGTCAAATTCAGTTCCATCAACAATTTTATCTATTTGACCATTACGTAAATAGGTAATCATATTTCCAAAATTACTATCCCCACCATAATAAAAACTAGTATTGTACCCTAATTTTTTCATCTCTTTGGTGAGTATAGGTAGCTTTCTTGCTTTGTATGGAATTTTCATGATGCTTTTTGTAGGCTGAGGATAATAGCCACTTAAAATAGCAGGAACCCCTTTATCTGTCCTGTCTCCATTTCCATAGAAATTAGTAAACAAAATACCTTCTTTAGCTAGTTTGTTTAGGTTTATAGTAACATCAGGTTCACCTCCTAATGCACCAACTGCTTTAGCAGAGAGACTTTCCCAAATAAGTAAAATGACATTTGGTTTTTTAGTATTTAAGATAGAATCTGTATTAGCTGTTAAAAGCTGATTTTTAGTTTTGTTGATGATGTTTTTAGCAATATCTTTTTTATAGTGAACATACGGGTTTTTGCCGTCGGTTTTATGAGTAATTGTATTAGCAAAGTTCCAGATAAAATTTACCGCAGCATGATTTGCAAACATATTTTTAGAGAAGTATACGTTACTTTGATTAATAGGAATGTTGGCAAAACCACCTCGTATAGGAATTATTAAGCTAGCAATTAATAATAAAAATATAGGAGTTTCTAAAAAATGCTTCTTATTCAACTTTTTAAGAACTTTGTTCAATATCTTATTAAAACAGTAAATAGTAATTACCGAAAGTAATCCCCAAGCAAAAAGTCCGCCAACTAATTGTAAAGTACTTACAGAAGCCAACATTGCTTTAGGAGTATTAATGTAATTTAAGACAGTAACATCTATACGAACTCCCCAGAATTTATACAAGGAAATATCCGTTAACATAAACAAGTTAATAACTAAAAGAATAGGGAAAGTATACCCTTTAATAATATAACCAATAATTCTTCTAGGAATCCATATTGATAGCAAAATAATTAGAAAAGGAATAGCAGCCAAGTATGCAGCAAAAGAAAAATCTAATTGAATACCATACACGAATGTTTTTAGCGTAGTGATAAAACTTAATTCAGAGGTTTTATCAAAATAATATATTAAAAATAAAAGACGGGCAAGTAAAAAGTATACTACCCATAGAAAATAATATGTAAAACTAAATAAGATTCTATTTTTAAAATTAGTCATTCTAGTATGAAAAAGGTTTACTCTGTAACTTTTAAACGAGCTTTAGCTGTTACAGAAATATCTGAATAATCGTTGTTTAAATATTTTAAATACCCTGCAATGGCAATCATAGCAGCATTATCAGTGGTATACTCAAACTTTGGAATATATGTTGTCCATCCCCAATGTTTTTCAGCTAAAATTAAACGTTTTCGTATTTCTGAGTTAGCAGAAACACCACCAGCAATAGCTATGTGCTTAATACCAGTTTGTTTTATAGTATTTTTAAGCTTATCCATCAAAATTTCAATAATAGTGTATTGAATAGAAGCACAGATGTCATTAAGGTTTTCTTTGATGAAATTGGGGTTTTCTTTTACGTTTTTTTGAATAAAGTATAAGATTCCAGTTTTTAATCCGCTAAAACTAAATTCTAAGTCACCAACTTTAGGTTTGGTAAATTTAAAAGCTTTAGAGTTTCCTAATTGCGCATATTTATCAATTAAAGGTCCACCAGGATAAGGCAGACTTAAAATTTTAGCAGATTTATCAAAAGCTTCCCCAACAGCATCGTCAATTGTTTCACCTAAAATTTCCATTTCAAAATGATTGGTAATTTTTACAATTTGCGTGTGTCCACCGCTAATTGTTAAACAAACGAATGGAAAAGGAGGTATTCTACTTCCTTCTTCATCAATAAAATGAGCTAAAATATGTGCCTGCATATGGTTAACATCTATCAAAGGAATGTTTAACCCTAAGGCTAAAGACTTAGCAAAAGAAGTCCCAACCAGTAATGAGCCCATTAACCCTGGGCCACGAGTAAAAGCAATTGCATTTAAATCGTTTTTAGTTATACCAGCTTGTTCAATAGCTTGTTGCACAACAGGAACAATGTTTTGTTGATGTGCTCTTGACGCTAATTCAGGAACTACACCACCATATTTAGCATGTACTTCTTGGTTTGCTACGATATTACTTAATACCTTTCCGTTACAAATTATTGAAGCACTTGTATCATCACAAGAGCTCTCAATACCTAAAATATAGATGTTTTTTGCACTCAAATCTTTTCTGATTTAGAGGACAAAAATATTGATATTACGTTAGATTTTAGTTAAAAAAAACATTTCTTTAAAATAAGGCAGCATTTTTGCTGTTTGCTGATTACTTTTGTTAAATAAGATTATAAATAAAGGAAGTTATTAAAAGATTAGGAAACATAATAGGTAAAATACTAAAGTATACAGTACTTTTTTTACTCTTGCTTTTTATTTTACTATCTCTCCCTTTTGTGCAAAGTCAACTTGCTAAACAAGCAACTAATTGGGTGAATAAAGAATTTAATACTAATATAGTTGTAAAAAAAATTGATTTGTCTTGGTTGGGAAGTGTCCAGTTAAAAGAAATTGAGATTAGAGACCACCACAAAGACACTTTAATATTTGTGAATAATCTAACTACTTCTTTACAAAATGCTAAACGTATATTAGAAAATCAAGTAGATTTAGGAGAAGCTTCTTTAAGTGGCGTTCATTTTTATATGAAAACATATAAAGGTGAAAAGAATGATAACATGTCTATTTTTATAGATAGTTTTGAAGACGGAAAACCTAAAGATAGTTTAGCCGCACCGTTTGTTCTTAAAAGTGATAAAATTTCTTTAGATGATTTAACTTTTAAGTTAATGGATGAAAATAAACAAGACCCTCTTGAATTTGCAGCGTATAAAGCAGGAGCCGAATTAGATGATTTTTCTATTATAGGCCCTGATGTTTCTATGAAAATAAGAAACATGTATTTTACTGAAAACAGGGGAGTAAATGTATCAAACTTAGCTACCGATTTTACATATACAAAATCCTTTATGGATTTTAGTAATACAATTTTAGCAACAGACAATGACACAAAATTGCAAGCAGAAGTTAAATTTACCTATAATCGCAAAGATTTTGTAAACTTTAATGATAAAGTTAGGATAAAGGCTAAATTTCAAGAAAGTGTAGTCTCTGTAAGAGATTTAAACAAACTATATAGTGAAATTGGCGGACACGATTTTCTTTATATAAGTGGAGATATTGATGGTGTTTTGAACAATTTTAGTGCTAGTAATGTAAGAGTACACTCAAAAGGAGGTATGAGAATTATTGGAGACATGGGGTTTGTTAACGCAGTTAAAACTAGTAGGGGTTTTGTATTTGATGCGGACTTAGATAATCTTACAGCAAATTATTATCAACTAAGAAATGTACTACCAAATTTATTAGGAAGAACATTGCCAACAGAATTTCAAAGACTAGGAAATTTTACTTTGAATGGAATAGTAAGAGTAACTCCACAACAAATGGACGCTACAGTATCAGTAAAATCAGAAATTGGAACCGCAATTTCTGATCTTCAATTAACCAATATTGATAATATTGATAAATCTGAGTATACAGGAGAGGTAGAGTTTAAAAATTTTGATCTTGGAGTCTTTGCTAATGATCCTGTATTAGGAACTGTTTCATTAAAAGCGGATGTTAATGGGAGTGGGTTTAATGTAGATAATGTAAACACCATAATAATAGGAAAAGTAAGTAGTTTGTTTTTTAATGAGTATGAATACAAAAACTTACAAGTAAATGGACAGTTTCAAAATAAAAAGTTTGACGGTTTACTTAATGCGGATGATGATAACTTTAAGTTGAAATTTGAAGGACTAGCAGATTTTTCATCAGAGATTAACAAATTTGATTTTATCGCTGATGTTGATAGAATTGATTTAAAAAAGACAAATTTGTTTACCCGTGATAGTATTTCTGAATTAAAAGGGAATATTAATTTAAATATTTCAGGAAATACGTTTGATGATATTATTGGTAAAGCAACGTTCAAAAACTTAATTTATACAAATCAAAAACAAAGCTACCCATTTAAGAGTTTTGAGGTAAATTCATCAGTAAAAGATAGCATAAAAACTATTGAAGTAAATTCATCAGATATTGTAAAAGGATCTCTTAAAGGTAAATTTTCTTTCGAAGAGCTGTTACCAATTACTCAAAATGCTTTAGGTAGTGTGTATACAAACTATCGTCCGCATGAAGTAGCGCCAAATCAGTTTTTAGATTTTGACTTTACAATTTATAATCAAATTATAGATGTTTTTTTACCAAATATTTCTATAGGAAAGAATACACGATTAAAAGGACGTATTAATTCAGATAAAAACTCATTAAAACTAACGTTTGAATCTCCAGAAATAAACGCGTATAAAAATATAATAGAAGGAGTGGTGTTAAGATTAGATAATAAAAACCCGCTTTATAGTACTCACTTAACTGCAAATAAGGTGAATACAAAATATTATAACATTGAGAAATTAAACTTGTTAAACCGTACCAAAAATGATACGCTATTCTTTAAGTCTGTTTTTAAAGGAGGAAAAAATTATGAAGAAAGTTTTAGTTTAGATTTTTTCTATACAATCAATGAACTTCAAAAATCTGTAGTAGGAATTCAAAAATCGAAGCTATATTATAAGGGGTTTGATTGGGAAGTAAATCCAAATGATGATAAAAATAACAAAGTAACATTTGATTTACAAAAAGATGAATTTACAATCAGCCCATTTATTTTGAAATCGGGAGAACAAAGAATCGATTTCAAAGGAGTTTTAAGAGATAGTACTTACAAAGATTTTCAAGCAGATTTTAATAAAGTTAAATTAGCTAGCTTTTTACCCCCTATCGATAGTTTAAAATTAGATGGTAAATTAAATGGACAATTAGCATTTAAACAAGGAAATGAAACGATAGCTCCAGTTGGTAATTTATACATAGAGAATTTTGACATTAATAATTATTCGCAAGGAAATTTGGCGTTAAATGTTACGGGAGATAATTCTTATGAAAAATACAATGTTAATCTATCTCTAGAAAATAAAAATGCAAAAAACATATCTGCTACTGGTGGAATTGATTTTTCAAAGGATAGGCCAATTATAGATTTAGATATTTACTTGAAAGAATATGATATTGCTGCTTTCAGTCCATTAGGAGAAGATGTATTGTCTAAACTAAGAGGAAAAGTAACAGGAGATTTTACAGCAACAGGTTATTTAAGAAATCCTGATTTTAACGGAGTTTTAAATTTTGAAAATGCAGGATTAGCTTTTCCGTATTTAAATGTAGATTTTGATCTTAAAGGAAATACAAGTGTTGTTTTAGACAAACAAGAATTTATACTAAAAGACATAATCTTAGAGGATACAAAGTATCTTACACAAGGAGATTTATCTGGGAGTATTGTACATCAAAACTTTAAAGATTGGTTTTTAAATTTTGATATCAATACACAAAATTTACTGATTTTAGACACACAAGAAACTGAAGAATCTCAGTATTATGGAACAGGTTTTTTAAATGGAGAAGCTAAAATTAGAGGGCTTACTAGCTTTTTAGATATTGAGGTTAACGGAAAAACAAACAAAGGAACTTTATTTGTAATTCCATTAAGTGATGTTAAAACAATTGATAATTACAAGTTAATTAGATTTAAAACAGGAGAAGAAGAAGAAGGAACTAAAGGAAAAGTTATTGGAGATATTAAAGGTCTTGACTTAAGACTTAATCTAGCCGTAACAAAAGATGCTGTAGCACAAGTTGTAATAGATAAAGTTTCAGGAAGTGAGTTAAAAGGAAGTGGAGAAGGAAACCTTAGAATTGATATTGATACACGAGGTAAGTTTAATATGTTTGGAGACTTTACGGTAGATAATGGTTTTTATAATTTTAAGTATGCAGGAATAACAAAACCCTTTATTGTACAAAAAGGAGGAACTATTTCTTGGAATGGAGATCCTTATGAAGCCGATTTAGATATAACAGCAGTATATAGAACCAAAGCAAACCCAGCACAGTTATTAGATAACATTAATTCAAATCGTAAGATTCCAATTGATTTATACACCAAAATTACAGGAGGTCTATTTAGTTCAAAACAAGAGTTTGATATTAAAATACCAAATGCAAACTCAACAGTAAGTTCTGAGTTAGAATTTATTTTAAATGAGAATGACTTAAACACTAAAATGCAGCACTTTTCATTTTTGTTAGCCTTCGGTACATTTTATAATCCAGATGCTATTGGAAGTAGTGCAAGTTCAGGAATTACAGGAACAGCTTCAGAAATAGCTTCAAGTATTTTAACAAACATGTTAAATAGTGATGGGAATAAGTTTCAGTTAGGAGTAGGTTATACACAAGGAGATAGAGGAGATGTAGACAACCTTAATTCAGACGATCAAGTAGATGTATCTGTATCAACGCAATTAAGTGATAGGGTATTGGTTAATGGTAAAGTAGGAGTTCCTGTTGGAGCTAATACACAAACCAGTGTAGTGGGAGAAGTAAAAGTAGAGGTCCTTTTAAATGAAGAAGGTAATTTAAGAGGTACAGTATTTAATCGCCAAAATGAAGTGCAATATTCCACAGAAGAAGAAGGATATACACAAGGAGTAGGGATTTCTTATCAAGTTAACTTTAATAATTTACGTGACTTGGGGAAAAAATTAGGGTTAAATAAAAAAGAAAAGAAGAAAGAAGTAAAAAAAGATACCTTAAAACCAAAGAAAAAAGGATTGATAAATTTTAAATCAAAAGAGAAAAAATAACCAAACTATTTTTATGAATAGAACTATTAAAGATTACTTCGTAATCATGTTAAAGGGAATTGCTATGGGAGCTGCTGATGTGGTTCCAGGTGTTTCAGGAGGTACCATTGCGTTTATTTCAGGAATTTATGAAGAACTACTAGGTTCTATTAGTAATATTAATTTAAAGTTACTTAAAACTTTAAAAAAAGAAGGTTTTAAATCAGCTTGGAAACAAGTAAATGGTAACTTTTTAGTAACTCTTTTTGTTGGAATTTTTATCAGTATCGTTTCGTTAGCAAAAATGATTTCTTGGTTATTAATGCACCATCCAGTTTTAGTATGGTCTTTTTTCTTTGGGTTAGTATTAGCAAGTGTTATTTACATAGCAAAACAAGTTACTCAATGGAATCTCGCTTCAGGAATTTTACTAATGTTGGGAGCTATATTAGCTTATTACATCACAACGCTAAATCCGTTGGTTTCAGAAAACTCTTCAATGTCATTTATGTTTTTAGCAGGGGCAATAGCAATTTGCGCTATGATTTTACCAGGTATATCAGGATCTTTTATACTAGTATTATTAGGAGCCTATAAACCAGTATTAGCAGCCGTAAACAACCGTGATTTAACAACTATAACAGTTGTTGGTTTAGGAGCGATTGTAGGTTTATTACTTTTTTCAAGAGTTTTAAAGTATCTGTTTGAAAACTATAAAAACCATACTCTCGTTGTCTTAACAGGGTTTATAATAGGATCATTAAACAAAATTTGGCCTTGGAAGAAAGTATTGACATACAGAACCAATTCACACGGAGAACAAATCCCTTTTAATGAGTTATCTATTTCACCATTTTCCTACGATGGAAATCCACAATTAATGTATGCAATAATCTTAGCCTTAATTGGTTTTGCACTTATTTTATTGCTAGAAAAATTAGCAGTAAAAAAGCACTAGAAAATAACTAACTTAGCGTTCTAATCAAACCGCATGTATAAAGAGCGCACGCTATCACAAAAAATAACCCTTTTTTTAAAAGGCTTGATAATGGGAGGAGCCAACAAGGTACCAGGAGTCTCAGGGGGCATGGTAGCTTTTGTAATGGGGTTTTATGAAGAGCTTATTTATACTTTTCAAAGAATCAATGGTAAAGCTTTTAAACTGTTGTTTAATGGACGTTTTAAAAGTTTTGCAACCTATACCAATTTACAATTTTTAGTTTGGGTAATGGTAGGAAGTATGTTCAGCTACTTCAGTGTATCTCTTATTTTAGATTATTTCTTGAAAAATTACGAACTGTATGTATGGTCATGGTTTTTTGGAATGATTATAGGCTCTATTTATTATATATCGAAAGATTTTGGAGAATGGAAACTTAAAACAGTTTTAGGACTATTTATTGGAGCATCAGTTGGAATCTCTATTAGTTTTATGACACCCGCTACAGAAAATGATAATCTTTGGTTTGTCTTCTTATGTGGTATTATAGGAGTTTCAGGAATGACATTACCAGGACTTTCAGGCTCATTTATTCTTATATTATTAGGAAACTATGTTTTGTTGTTAGTAGATAGTGTAAATGTATTAGGCAATGTAATTACAAATCTATTGTCTGGAAACTTTGAAGTACTGAATGATCAAGTAAAAGTTCGTTACTTAAAAATTATAGGAGTTTTTACAGCAGGTTCAGCTTTTGGGCTTGTGTCTATTTCACATGTTTTAGGGTATGTTTTAAAAAGATGGCATGAAATTGTAACAGCAATTATTATAGGTTTTATTACTGGGTCATTAGGTGTTGTTTGGCCATGGAAAGAAACTATTTATAAAAAAGAAGCAGGTGTGTTTTTGCTTGATCAGAGTGGGAACAAAATTATAGAAAATTACCAGAGATTTATACCCAATTTTAACAATCAAGAAACATGGGTTTCTATAGGATTCATTATTATTGGAATTGCATTAATACTAATTATTGATTTTTATGACCAAAAAAGAAAATAAGCATTTATATGCTTTAGTAGGAAAGAACATTTCGTACTCATTTTCTCGCGGATATTTTACCGAAAAATTTGAAAAATTAGATTTAAAAAATCATGAGTATATCAATTTTGATATTCAATCAATACATGAACTACCTGAAAAAATAAAAGAAAATAAAAAACGCTTAAAAGGAATGAATGTTACGATTCCATATAAGTTAGATGTTTTTAATTTTTTAGATAGAATAGACAAGAAAGCTCTAAAAGTAGGAGCAGTTAATACTATTAAAATAACCAAGAAAGGGAGATTAAAAGGATATAATACTGATGTGTATGGGTTTAAAAAATCATTAAAACCATTAGTAAAGAAATATCATAAAAGAGCCTTGATATTGGGAACAGGTGGGGCATCTAAGGCTGTAGCCTATGTATTTGAAAGCTTAGGAGTGAAATATAAATATGTATCTAGAACTCCTGAAGGAAAAAAGCAAATCTCCTATCAAGATATAGGTAAAGAACTTATAGAATCACATTATATAATTGTAAATTGTACACCGTTAGGTACACATCCAAACGTAGAGAACTGTCCAGATATTCCATATAAATTTTTATCAGATAAACATTTATTATACGATTTAATATATAATCCGTCAGAAACTACTTTTTTACGTAAAGGTAAAGAGCAGGGAGCAACTATAAAAAATGGATTAGAGATGTTAGAGCTACAAGCAGAAAAAGCTTGGAAAATATGGAATAATAGCTAAAATTTTAAAAACTAAAATAAAATTTGCTATTCTCTAAGAATCCTTATCTTTATAATCTAAATCAAAGGAACTTAAACATTGTAGATATGTTAGAAAACAACGAAGAGAAAGTAGAAAAGCCAATCACAGAAGAGCAATCAAAGGTTAGTAGGGAAACTGAAAATGCAGTTAATGAAGTTGAAAATGAAGTAGCCAATGAATCTGAAAAAGCAGATGAAAAGCACGAAATACCTATGCTTGATTATGCTTCGATGGAGCTAGAAAAGTTGGTAGATGAATTAAAAAAATTACTAAAAAGCCATCCAATTCAACAATTAAAATCAAATGTAGATGCTATTAAAACAGCGTTTAACTCAAAGTTTGGGGCTTTATTAGCAAAGAAGAAAGAGGCGTTTTTGGCAGATGGAGGAAATTCTATAGATTTTCAATTCTCTAGTCCAACAAAAACAGAATACAATAAGTTATTAGGTGAATATAAATCCAAGCGTGATGCTTACTATTCTCAATTAGAAAAACAATTAAAAGAAAACTTAGAGAGACGAAATAATTTAATTGAAGAGTTAAAGACTTTAATTAAAGATGCTGACCCAAAAACGATGTATAATGATTTTCAAGAAATTCAAAATCGTTGGAAAAGTGTTGGAGCTGTGCCTAAAACAAAGTATAATGATACCTGGAGAACATATCATCATCATGTAGAACGTTTTTACGATTTACTACATTTAAATAAAGACTTTAGAGAGTTAGATTTTAAACATAACCTTGAAGAAAAACTACGACTAATTGAAAGAGCAGAAGCTTTAAATGATGTAGAAGACGTTAATGTAGCTTTTAAAGAGTTACAAGAATTACATCGTATGTGGAAAGAAGATGTAGGACCTGTGTCAAGAGAACATAGAGAAGATGTTTGGGGAAGGTTTAGTGAAGCAACTAAAAAAATTCATGACAGACGTCATCAGCATTACAGAGAATTAAAGTCAAAGCATCAAGAAATGATTGATGCAAAACTAGCTGTTGCAGCAGAAATAAATGCGTACGATACATCAAGCAATAAAACACACAACGACTGGCAAAAAAGTATTGTAGAAATAGAAAAACTACGAAAAAAATACTTTGACATAGGAAAATTACCTTACAGTAAGAGTGAAGCTGTTTGGCAAGAGTTTAAAGCAGCAACTAAAAAGTTTAACTCAGCTAAAAATGCATTTTACAAGCATGAAAAAAGTGCACAAAACGAGAACTTAAGGAAGAAAATGGAATTGGTAGAGCTTGCAGAAAGCTTAAAAGATAGTGAAGACTGGAGTGAAACTACCAATACTATGAAGCGTATTCAAGCAGATTGGAAAAAAATAGGACATGTGCCTAGAAAATTTTCTGACGATATCTGGAAAAAATTCAAAAATGCTTGTAATTACTATTTTGATAGATTACACGCTCACAAGAATGAAGAAAATAAAGAACAATTAGTAGTAGTAGAGGCTAAGAAAGAATTTGTAGAGCAAATTAAAGTAGCTGAAATTTCTACCGAAGAAGATGTAGAAAAAGCCTTAGCAGATTGGAGAGCACTAGGAGCATTGCCAAGAAATGCACGTTATTTGGATGAAAAATTCAACAAAGCAATGGATGCACATCTCGATAAATTGGATATGAGCAGAATTGATATTGAAATGATGAAGTTTAAAGGCGTTGTAGATACATATTTAGCACAAGAAGACTATAGAAAATTAGATAGTGAACAGTTCTTTATTAGAAAAAAAATAGATGAAACTGTACGAGAAATGCAACAGTTAGAAAACAACTTAAGCTTTATTTCAAACGCTACAGAAGATAATCCTTTAGTACAAAATGTACGTAAAGGAATCCAAGAATTTAAAGACCAGTTAGATCTTTGGCAAGAAAAACTAGACTACTTAAAAAGATTAGATTATTAAAAACAATATAATAATCATTAAAAACTCGAGCCTTTTAAGGTTCGAGTTTTTTATTTGTTTTTTTAGTAAGTTGTTTGGCTACTTTGAGTTCAAAATTTGATAGAATGGTAATAGTAAAGACTTCAATGATAATATAAGTCCATCCTAAGTTAGTAATAGTTTTTCTATGAAGAAATGCTACTCCAATAGAAAGACAGCAATATAGTAGGTTTACAACTGCAATTCCTTTTAAAAAAGATTTAAGATTATTGTGATTTTTTCGGTAACAGTAAAAATCATACATAGTAAAGATCAAAGGAAAAACAGTTAGAAAATACAGACTAGAAGGAGGAATTCCTATGGTGCTTTCAAACTTTACTAACACAACACCCAATAAAAAAGCAGATAAAAAAGCTCCAAAACCATCTATTAAAAACAACTTTTTAGGGTTTAGGATAACGTTTTTTAAAAGCTTTTTAATCATGAAAAAGATAAAATACAGTTGCTTTATAGAGGTTTTGAGTTTACATAAAAGTTTTTGTCAACCTCAATTGAGTCTCCTTTAATAGTTTTTGTTTGCCAATTATCAGAAGGTTTTAGTAATTCATCTTTTCCATCAACAGTTACTTTTATAGGCATATTAAAACCTCCAACAACATTATTCCAACGATATTTTAAGGTGTTGTTTTCAATAGTATACTCCAGCTCTGGAATCTTCACTGTACGTAAATATTGATCGAATACTTTACTTAAATCAATACCAGATTTTTCAATCATGTACTTTTCGATTTCTTGAGTAGTTACCGTTTTATGATAAAAATCAGCATTCAAACCACGTAAAATTTGACGCCATTTTTCATCATTATTAACTAGTTGACGAATTGTATGAAGCATATTAGCCCCTTTATAATACATGTCTCCAGAACCTTCATCATTAACATTATAATTTCCAATTATAGGAATATCATTTTGAATAGAACTTCGTGTTCCTATAACATATTCAGCAGAAGCTTTTTTACCATAGTAATAATCTAAAAATAAGTTTTCAGAGTAAGCTGTAAAGCTTTCGTGAATCCACATATCAGCAATATCTACATTGGTAATATTATTAGCAAACCATTCATGACCAGCTTCGTGAATAATAATAAAGTCGAATTTTAGTCCCCAACCAGTTCCAGATAAATCTCTACCTAAATACCCGTTTTTATATTGATTTCCATAGGTAACAGAACTTTGATGTTCCATTCCTAAATATGGAACTTCTACTAGTTTAAAGCCATCTTCATAAAAAGGATATTTACCAAACCAGTGTTCAAAAGCTTTCATCATCTTGGGAGCGTCTTTAAATTGCTTTTTGGCTTTTTTAAGATTGTCACGTAACACATAATAATTCATATCTAACGCTCCACCTTCACCTTGGTATTTTTCAGAAAAATGTACATAATCTCCAATGTTTACATTAACTCCGTAGTTGTTGATAGGATTATCAACAAACCAATGATAAGTAGTTGTATCGTCATTGTGTTTTTCAATATTACGTAAACGCCCATTAGAAACATCCATTAAATTTTTAGGTACACGAACACTAATTGCCATACTATCTACCTCATCATACATATGATCTTTATTTGGCCACCAAACACTAGCTCCTAACCCTTGACAAGAAGTAGCAACAAAGTGATTTCCATTACTGTCTTTTTTCCAAGAAAAACCACCATCCCAAGGAGCTCTAATCGCTTCTTTAGGTTTACCTTCATAATATACATCAACAGAGTTTACAGTTCCTTTCTTTTGAGGAGATTGTAGTTGAATAAAATGCGCATTTCCTTCAGAAATAACTTTTAGTTCTTTATTGTTTTGAGTCGCTTTGGTAATTTTTAAAGGAGGTTGTAAATCTATTTGTAAAACTTGATAAGGTTTTAAAACTTTATATTGTACAGTATTTTTTCCTTTAATAAACTTTTTGTCAGGATTAACGGTTACGTCAAGGTGATAATATGTTAAGTCCCACCAAGATCTTTCAGGCGTAATAGAACCACGTAAAGAATCTTGACGTGTAAACGTTTTATTTTTTGAAAATAACGAGGTGCTTTTTTGAGCGGTTGAAGAAGAACATCCAGCAATTAAAATTGTTAAAGATGTCATAAAAACAGATAAAGAAAACGTTTTTTTATACATGGTATTTGTTCTTGTAAGATAAAATGCTAAGATAAGTTTTAAAGTTTTTTTATTGAAGCTAACTTTAAGATATTTGCTTAAAATAAGAACAATGTCAAAAACAGTTTTCATTACAGGAGCTTCTTCAGGAATAGGAAAATCAATAGCTACCTATTTACACGATAAAGGGTTTAAAGTTTACGGAACAAGTAGAAATCCACAAAAAGTAACTACTCCATTTCAAATGGTAGTATTAGATGTAACTGACCAAGAATCAATAAAGAAAGCTGTAGAAGAAGTAATCACTGCTGAAGGAAAGATTGATGTGTTGATAAACAATGCAGGAAAAGGAATTACTGGTCCAATTGAGGATACACCTACACAAGAAATGAAAGATAATTTTAATACAAATTTTTTTGGGGTAATTGATGTTGTTAAAGAAGTGTTGCCTCATATGAGAAAACAGCAACAGGGAACGATTATTAACACAACTTCAATAGCAGGATACATGGGGTTACCTTTTAGAGGAATTTATTCTGCAAGTAAAGGGGCGTTAGAGTTGGTAACAGAAGCGTTAAGTATGGAGGTGAAAAGTTTCGGTATTAAGGTTGTTAATGTAGCTCCAGGAGATTTTGCTACGAATATTGCTGCAGGAAGGTATCATACACCTGTTTTTGAAAACTCTGCTTACAAAGAAAAATATGCTGAAAACTTAGCATTGATGGATGCTCATGTTGATTCTGGTGCAGATCCAATACTAATGGCAGAGGCAATCTATAAAATTATTGAAAACAAGAACCCAAAAATTCACTATAAAGTTGGTGGATTTATGGAGAAATTTTCAATTGTATTAAAAAGAATTTTGCCTGATAAAATTTATGAAAAATTACTAATGAATCATTATAAATTGTAAATTCGCAGAAGATTAGTAATTAAAGAAAAATCAAGATATAAAACATTGTTTTATATGTTGTTTTTATAGAGAGTTGAACTCGCAAAACTCAAGAATTAGAACACAACTACATAATAAATATACAGATGAAATTTTTTATTGATACAGCTAACTTAGATCAAATAAGAGAAGCACAAGCTTTAGGTATTTTAGACGGGGTAACAACAAATCCATCGTTAATGGCTAAAGAAGGAATAACAGGAGAGGGGAATATTATCAATCATTACAAAGCAATTTGTCAAATTGTAGAAGGAGATGTTTCTGCTGAGGTAATTTCTACTGATTTTGATGGTATGGTAAAGGAAGGAGAAGCGTTAGCTGCTTTAAATCCTCAAATAGTAGTGAAACTACCTATGATTAAAGATGGAATAAAAGCGTGTAAATATTTTTCTGATAAAGGAATTAAAACCAACGTAACTTTAGTGTTTTCAGCTGGTCAAGCATTGTTAGCAGCAAAAGCAGGAGCAACATATGTATCGCCATTTATTGGTCGCTTAGATGATATTTCTACAGATGGTTTAAATCTAATAGCTGAAATTCGTCAGATATTTGATAATTATGCGTTTGATACTGAGATTTTAGCAGCATCTGTACGTCATACAATGCATGTGATTGATTGTGCTAAAATTGGGGCTGATGTTATGACAGGGCCTTTAAGTGCAATTGAAGGATTGTTAAAACACCCTTTAACAGATATTGGTTTAGCAAAATTTTTAGCAGATTATAAAAAAGGAAACTAACCAACGAAGTTGGCTTTAGTATTTTGTCATTCCCGCGAAAGCGGGAATCTCATTTTTTAAAAGATATGTACCCAAAAAAAGAACTCGCACAATTAGTAGTTTCAGCATGTAATCAATTTGATATTGATACCGTTGTAATTTCTCCAGGCTCTCGTAATGCACCACTTACTGTCGGATTTTCAAATCATCCAGAAATAGAAACATTAAGTGTGGTAGATGAGCGTTGTGCTGCCTTTTTTGCTATGGGAATAGCACAACAAAAGCAAAAACCTGTTGCCATTGTATGTTCGTCAGGTTCTGCTTTGTTGAATTATTATCCTGCGATAGCAGAAGCTTTTTATAGCAATATTCCGCTAGTTGTAATTTCAGCAGACAGACCCAAGCACCTGATTGATATTGGTGATGGACAAACAATTCGTCAAGAGAATGTGTTTAAGAACCATATTTTGTTCTCAGCTAATTTAATAGAGGAAGAAAGTCAGTTAAAAAATAATATCAGTTTATTAATTGAGGCATTACAAACTTCAATCACTCAAAAAGGACCAGTTCATATAAACGTTCCATTTGATGAACCTTTATATGAAACACTTGAAAAATTAGATTCGGTCATTGCGAACAAAGTGAAGCAATCTTTTGAAAAGATGAATGTCATTTCGAGCGCAGTCGAGAAATCTTTTGATTTAGAAAAAATAGCTTCTATTTGGAACTCTTCAGTCAAAAAAATGATTTTAGTAGGAAGTCATTTTCCTGATGTTGAGCTTCAAAAAATATTGAATGTATATGCAGAAGATACTTCTGTTTTAGTGTTAACAGAAACTACCTCAAATATATACAATCCTAAGTTTATCAATAGCATAGATAAATTAATCTCTAAGTTAACTGAAGAAGAATATAAAGAGTTGCAACCTGAAGTATTACTAACTTTAGGAGGAATGGTAATTTCTAAAAGAATTAAACAGTTTTTACGAAAATTACAGCCAAAACATCACTGGCATATTGATGAGTTAAAGGCAATGGATACATATCACTGCTTGTCAGAGTTTTTACAAACAAATCCGGTAACTTTTTTAACAAGCCTTTCTAAGGAAAAGAAAAATGTTGAAAGTAGTTATCAACATGCATGGTTACAAGAAAAAGAACAAAGATCTGTAAAACACGAAGAGTATTTGAAAGATTGCGAATATTCAGATTTAAAATCTTTTGAAGTTATTTTAGAAAGTATCCCAGATAATTCGCAAGTACAAATAAGTAACAGTTCAATTATTCGATATTCACAATTGTTTGATGTAAATTCTACGCTAAAAGTATTTTGTAATCGAGGAACAAGCGGGATTGATGGAAGTACAAGTACAGCTGTAGGAGCAGCATATGCCTCAAAAAATCAAACAATATTTATAACAGGAGATTTAAGTTTCTTTTACGACAGCAATGCATTGTGGAACACAAATATTCCGAAGAATTTTAGAATTATTATTTTAAACAATGCAGGAGGTGGTATTTTTAGATATATCCCGGGGCCATTAACAACAAATGCTACGGAGTACTTTGAAACACCGCATGATTTAACTGCAGAGTATTTATCAAAAATGTATGGTTTTGAATATGTTCAAACAAAAGACTTAAAGAGCTTGCAAAATAGTTTGATTTCGTTTTATGAAGAATCGGATCAGCCAAAAATAATGGAGGTTTTTACTCCAAAAGAAATAAATGACGTAGTTTTAAAAAACTATTTTAAAAACTTATAAAATGGAATTAAAAGAAGGTGATAAGGTAGATTTAGTAATTGGTGTTCAAACCGCTTTAGGTTATTCAGTATTAATTAATGAAGCATATGAAGGCTTATTGTATAACAATGAAGTTTTTAGTGATGTAGAAGAAGGAATGCGAACAATAGGTTATATTAAAAAGATACGTGAAGATGAAAAAATTGATGTATCTCTACGACCGCAAGGATTTAAGAATGTAATTGATTCAGATGTTGATATAATCTTAAAAAAGCTAGAAGAAAAAGGCTTTTTATTGTTAACAGATAAAAGCTCTCCTGAATCAATTAAATTTCACTTGCAGATGAGTAAAAAAGCATTCAAGAGAGCTATTGGCAGCTTGTATAAGAGTAAAAAAATAGAATTACAAGAAGACAGAATAGTGTTAAAATAAACTATTCTTGTCCTTCTTCTTCTTCTTCAATAATTTCCTCGTCATTATTTTTAATTTCTTCTTTCTTTTTACTTCCCATTAAATCGTTTACACGTTTAATGTTTTCGTAAAAAGCATTTGCATTAGGATCAGAAGGATCCATTTTTCCATAAGCAGCTTTGTAGTAAAAATCTGCTTTTTCGTAGTCTTTTCCAAGTTCATGGTATTTACCTATATAAAAATCACCCATATGAGAATCAGGGTATTTTATCATTACAAAATCCCCTAAAACTCTCAAGTAATCACCATCTTGTCTGTCAATTACAATATCTTCAATAACAAAAATGTCATCTAAACGAACATTTAAGTTAGAACCGTATAGATACTGAATATCTAGATATTTTTTTTCCACATACTTAATTGCATCTAAAGGAGCCAAATCTTTAACATTAGCTTCGTACTCTTCTTTAGTAATTTTAGAATATAAGCTAAACATTTGTGTAAAAGCTCTAGGAATAGTTTCTCCAATTATAGCTAAATAGCTTGGAGAAGAATCAAATTCATCAAAAACAACATTAAAGTTTTTAGCTTCATAGGATGTTAATAACGTTTTAATATCGCTAAATCGATTATATTGATTAGTGTCAATGTACTTTTTGTTATTACTTGTATATAAGAAGTAAGTGTTATCTATAGAACCCAGTCTGTTAAGAGAATAAGACTCCATAATAGCGGGAGCAAACTGAGGAAAATCAGGAGTGATACAGATATAAGAATTAAAAATAGGTTTTTCATCTTTTAAGTAGTGAGTAATAAAATTAGCAGCTTTTCCTTCACCTACAATTGTCATAAAAGGAGAAGTTCTAAAGTTTCCTTCCATAAAAGGAATTAACTCATATTTAATAAAATTAAAAAAATGTACCCCTGAACTGGTTAAGGAATTATTAGAAGGTATTATAGAAATATCTTTTCCATAAGTGTTTTTCATATCAATACCTACTACAATTTGTCTGGGTGCTTTATCTACATTAGCATAAAGTTTAGCATTACCTACATATAAATCAAAAAGATACTCGTCACCTAAAATAATAGCTAGAGGATAATTAGTAGTTTCATCTACATCATAGCCTTCTGGAAGGTAGATTTTTACATTTCTATCTTTTTCTAATTCTTTTGAATTGATTTTTTGAGTAACAACTTTTTGAGAAAAAAGACTAATACTAATTAATAGGGTAAATAATAAATATACTTGTTTCATATTTAGGGGTAAATTATATCGTTCAAATATAGAAAAGAAAAATAAAGTTATTATGTTATTTTTGTACAACTAAATAACGACAATATTTTAAAATTATGATACAACCAGACTGGAAAGTTGCCAAAGAGTACGAAGATATTACCTATAAAAAGTCACACAACGTTGCAAGAATAGCATTTAATAGACCCAATGTACGTAATGCGTTTCGACCAAAAACTACTTCAGAGTTATTGGATGCGTTTCATGATGCACATGAAGATACGAATATAGGAGTGGTATTGTTGTCTGCTGAAGGGCCATCAACTAAAGATGGAGTTTGGAGTTTTTGTTCTGGAGGAGATCAAAATGCACGTGGACACCAAGGTTATGTTGGAGATGATGGTTACCACCGTTTGAATATTTTAGAAGTACAGCGTTTAATACGTTTTATGCCAAAAGCAGTAATATGCGTGGTTCCAGGTTGGGCTGTAGGTGGCGGACATAGTTTGCACGTAACTTGTGATTTAACTTTAGCGAGTAAAGAACATGCTATTTTTAAGCAAACTGATGCCGATGTTACTTCGTTTGACGCAGGTTATGGTTCAGCATATTTAGCTAAAATGGTGGGGCAAAAGAAGGCCCGTGAAATATTTTTCTTAGGAAGAAACTACTCAGCACAAGAAGCGTATGAAATGGGTATGGTAAATGCCGTAATTCCACATGATGAGCTAGAGCAAACAGCTTTTGATTGGGCACAAGAAATTTTAGCAAAATCACCAACTTCAATAAAAATGTTAAAGTTTGCAATGAACTTAACGGACGATGGAATGGTAGGGCAACAAGTATTTGCAGGAGAAGTAACTCGTTTAGCATATATGACGGATGAAGCCAAAGAAGGACGTGATGCGTTTTTAGAAAAACGTAAGCCAAACTTCCCTAAAACGTGGATACCATAACTGATTGATAATTTTAAGAATTATGAATTACGAGTTAGAGGTTTTTAATTCGTAATTCTAAAATCATAATTCGTACTTGAAGAAATGAAAATAATTTGTATAGGACGTAATTACGCAAAACACATAGAAGAGTTAGCAAATGAAAGACCAGAAAACCCGGTAGTTTTCTTAAAACCAGATTCGGCTATTCTTCCTAAAAAAATGCCATTTTTTATTCCTCCGTTTTCAAATGATATCCATTATGAGGTGGAAGTATTGGTAAAAATTAATAAGGTTGGAAAACACATTTCTCCAAAATTTGCTCATAAATATTATGACACTGTAGGCTTAGGGATTGATTTTACTGCGCGTGATGTGCAAGCACAATGTAAAGAAAAAGGATTGCCTTGGGAAAAAGCAAAAGCTTTTGATGGTAGTGCTATAGTAGGAGAGTTTTTTCCGAAAGAAGATTTTGACTTAGAAAACTTGTCTTTTCAATTACAAAAGAACGATGAGGTTGTACAAGATGGAAATACCACTAGTATGTTGTGGAAAATTGATGAGTTGATTAGTTACGTGTCGCAATATTTCACGTTGAAAAAAGGAGATATTATCTTTACAGGAACACCAGCAGGAGTTGGAAAAGTGGCAGAAAATGACATTTTAACAGGAACTATTGAAGGAAAACAAGCTTTTCAAATTAAAGTAAAATAAAATATATCCCGCTTCGGCGGGATTCTTTTTTAGATATATACATGAATGCAGAAATCATTACGATAGGAGATGAAATTCTTATCGGACAAATTGTAGATACCAATTCACAATGGATTGGTCAAGAACTTAATAAAATTGGAATTTCGGTATATCAAATCTCCTCAGTCCAGGATGAAAAACAACATATTTTAAATGCGTTAAAAGAAGCAGAAAGTAGAGCAGATATTGTTATTGTTACAGGAGGATTGGGACCTACCAAAGACGATATCACTAAAAAAACAATTGCTGAATATTTTAAAGATGAAAAGATTGTTGAATATCCCGAAGTAATTGATAATATTAAATATCTATTCAAAAAAGTTAATCATCCGTTCAACGAAATACAGAAGTATCAAGCGCAGCTTCCTTCGAAAGCAACCTTATTAATGAATCGTTTAGGAACTGCACCAGGAATGTGGTTCTATGAAAATAATACTGTTTTTGTATCTCTTCCGGGAGTGCCATATGAAATGAAAGGATTAATGAAGTATCATGTATTGCCTAAGCTACGGTCTACTTTTAAATTGCCATTCATTTTACATAGGACAATTATGACGGTAGGTACAGGGGAAACAATTATTGCAGAAAGAATTTCTGATTGGGAAGAGAGTTTACCTAATTTTATAAAGCTAGCCTACTTACCATCTTATGGACGTGTTCGTTTACGTTTATCAGCTAAAGGAAAAGATAAAGAGGTATTAGTGAAAGAGATGGAAAAGCAAGTTGCAGCATTATATATGCTAATACCAGAAATTATCGTAGGAGATGATAATGAAACATCTTTAGAAAAAGAAGTGGGTAAACTGTTAAAAAAACATGGGAAAACTGTTGCTACAGCAGAAAGCTTAACAGGAGGGAAAATAGCGTCAACCATAGTTTCAGTTCCAGGAGCATCTTCATATTTTATGGGAGGATTCGTTACGTATACAGCAGCTTTAAAAGAACAACTACTCAATGTTTCTAAAGAAGTTATTGATAAATATACGGTAGTAAGTAAAGAAGTAGCTTTAGCAATGGCAAAAGGATGTTTGGAGAAGTTACAAACAGATTACGCGATAGCTGTAACAGGAAATGCAGGTCCAACAACCGATCATAATGATAAAAGTGTAGGATTGGTATATATTGGTATAGCAACTAAAAGTGGAGTAGATGTTTATGAGTTTAATTTTGGGGAGCCAAGAGAAAAGGTAATTAATAGAACGGTAACCAAATCTTTAGAACTTTTACAAGCTGCCATATTAAAATAAATTAGTATTTTTGCAGCCGTTACGCTTCCAAATAGGTTAGATGCTGAGCCTAGTTTTGAAAAGATTAAAATTAATTAAAATTTAATCGAGAATATTTTTGTGCAGTAAATTAAAATGCATAAATTTGCACCTCGTTTAGAAATAACACTAAAAACTGTCAAGAAGATGTCTAGAGTTTGTGAATTAACAGGAAAAAAAGCGATGGTAGGTAACAATGTATCTCACGCTTTAAATAGAACTAAAAGAAGATTTAACGCTAATTTAATGACTAAGCGTTTCTATATTCCAGAAGAAGATAAATGGGTAACTTTAAAAGTATCTGCTTCTGCATTAAAAAATATTAATAAAAAAGGAATCTCTGCGGTTATTAAAGAAGCTAGAGAAAAAGGTTTCTTAACTAAATAATTCCTTACTAGATAAAATTTTAGAGAGATGGCAAAAAAAGGAAACAGAGTTCAAGTAATTTTAGAGTGTACTGAGCACAAAGCTTCTGGTCAACCAGGAACTTCTCGTTATATTACAACAAAGAACAAAAAGAATACTCCTGATAGAATGGAATTAAAGAAATTTAATCCAATCTTAAAGAAGATGACAGTTCATAAAGAAATTAAATAATAAGCTACGGCGTAAACTTTAATATAAAATGGCAAAGAAATCAGTAGCATCGTTACAAACAGGTTCAAAAAGATTAACCAAAGCTATCAAAATGGTAAAGTCTCCAAAATCAGGAGCTTATATATTTGTTGAAGCTATTATGGATCCAGAAAGCGTGAATGACTTTTTAGCAAAAAAGTAATTCTTGTATACAGTTTAAAGAAAAGCTACTTTCATTAGAGAGTAGCTTTTTTTATATTTGACAGTCTCAAGTTTTTTGAATACGTTAAAGATTTGGGAATTATCCTAGCAAGTCGGGCTTTCGGCAGTCGCTTCCCGAAGTATCGGGAGAGTTTTAACAAATGCCTCAATCCTTAACACTAAAGCTGTGGAACAATGACAATTTGACTGTATTAGTAAAATGGTATAGTTTTTAACCTATGTAAGCGATTATAATATTTAAAAATGAGTTTTTTTAAGAAAATCTTCTCTAAAGAGAAAAAGGAAACCTTAGACAAGGGATTAGAAAAAACCAAAACAAGTTTTTTCTCTAAATTATCAAAAGCAGTTGCTGGTAAAGCTAAGGTTGATGATGATGTATTAGATAATTTAGAAGAAGTATTGGTATCGTCTGATGTAGGAGTAGAAACTACCCTGAAAATAATAGATAGAATAGAAGAACGTGTATCTCGCGACAAATATTTAGGAACAGAAGAGCTAAACCAAATTTTACGTGAAGAAATAGCGGGTTTATTATCAGAAACCAATACTGGTGACGACACCGATTTTACTATTCCAGCAAATACGAAACCTTATGTGTTAATGGTTGTAGGTGTTAATGGAGTAGGAAAAACAACTACGATAGGTAAACTAGCTTCACAATTTAAAAAGAAAGGGTTAAAAGTTGTTTTAGGAGCAGCGGATACCTTTAGAGCCGCAGCAATAGATCAGCTACAAGTTTGGGCAGATAGAACAGACGTACCAATTGTAAGACAAGAAATGGGTTCCGATCCTGCCTCTGTAGCTTTTGATACAGTTCAATCAGGTGTAAATCAAGGAGCAGATGTTATAATTATCGACACTGCAGGACGTTTACATAATAAAGTAAACCTAATGAATGAGCTAACAAAAATAAAACGTGTAATGCAAAAAGTAATACCAAATGCACCACACGATGTATTGTTAGTGTTAGATGGTTCAACAGGACAAAATGCTTTTGAACAAGCAAAACAATTTACGAAAGCAACAGAAGTAACTTCGTTAGCAGTAACTAAATTAGATGGTACCGCAAAAGGAGGCGTTGTTATCGGAATTTCAGATCAATTTAAAATACCTGTGAAATATATTGGAGTAGGAGAAGGTATTGATGACCTACAAGTATTCAACAAACATGAATTTGTAGATTCGTTTTTTAAATAGAAAAACATAAGTAAATAAAAAAACTCCCAATTTGGGAGTTTTTTTATTCTAAACAGTTTCAATAACCTTGTTAAAAGCCAATCTCGATTTAGGTTTTCTGTCTGGTTGATTAAAATCCTCTTCATCTCTATAGCCAATAGCCACAGCAACAACAGTTGCGTAATCTTTGTTGTTTAAAATTTTGTCATAATTTTCTGGTTCAATACCTTCCATTGGAGTGGCATCGATTCCCATTTCAGCACAAGCACTTAAAAAAACTCCTAAAGCCAAATATACTTGTCTGTTAAACCAGGCTTTAATTTCTTCTTCAGGTTTTGGCTTTATAAATTCTTTATAATAACCAACAGCACCCTCAGGGAGCTCTTCTTCAATTTGTTTTTCAAACAAATCAATATCATTAATTCGATTAAAAACAACAATGGTATCACTTTCAATAACCTTGCTAATATTTAACCAAGATACTTTTGAAAGTTGTTCTTTAGTATCAGTGTCAGAAACAAAAGTGAATTTCCATGGTTGGCTATTTATTGAAGAAGGACTTAATTGTAAAACCTGTTGTAACTCTTTGATTTTTTCTGATTCAATTTTTTTTGAAGCATTATATTTTTTTGTTGTATAACGTTGCTGCATTGATGTTATAAAGCTCATATTCTATTTTTTAATTAAACTATAAAAATTATAGTATCAAAAGTAAGTATAGTTTTTTATCTTTGCAATAACGGTCAAAAAGGATAGTATAAATTATGGAGGTACAAGAATCTAAAACACTTAAGTTTAAAGGAAGAGAGTTCCCCTGCTGTACGAGTCTTACTATGGGAGTTATTGGAGGGAAATGGAAAACAGTAATTCTTTTTCATTTAATAAAAGGAACGCTTCGTTACAGTGAGTTAAGAAAAGAAATTCCAATGGTTACAGAACGAACTTTAAGTTTACAGTTAAAAGCCTTGGAAGAAGATGGTGTAATAAAAAGAAAAGTGTACACCTCAAAACCACCATTAAAAGTAGAGTATTCTTTAACTGATTTAGGAAAAAGTTTAATTCCTATAATTCAGTCTATCGCAGACTGGGGAGATTTTGCCGTAACAAACCATTCTAAATAATAATCTCCGTATATTATCAACTATTAGAGTTTAGATAATAAGGCAGTTTTGTTATCCTAAATAAAGCTTTTCAATTTTTATAATTACATTTGAGTATCAAATATTTGACCAATGAGAAAAGCTACTTTTTTATTATTAACTCTTCTATTTATAAGTGCATGTAAGCAAAAAGCTGTAAAGGTATATTTTAAAAGCTATGATGAATCATCAGAAATAGAAAAACAGCAAGATCACGAGAAAAAGAGAATGCAGTTTAAATTACTTCAGTCTCATTTTTTAGATTTAAATAAAGAACTCAAACCTTTTGAAAAGGAGCTATCAAGATTTTCAGAAGAAGAATATCAACAACTAAAGCCATTAATTTTAGAAAAAGATATTCCAACTATTCAAAAGAGCATAACAAATAAAAAACTCACGTACGAAAAACTAACATTATTCTATTTATATAGAATACGAAAGTTTGAAAGTGATAGTATAAAGTATTTGAATGCAATTATATCTCTAAATCCAAAGGTATTAGAAGAAGCAAGAGCAAAAGATAAAGAATCAAAAGAAGCAAATGAATTTTCCTTGAATGGAATTCCAATTTTGATAAAGGATAATATTGATGCCGCAGGAATGATAACGACTGCTGGAGCTGTAGCTTTACAAAACAACTCAACTGACAAGGATGCTTTTATTGTCAAAAAATTAAGAGAAGCGGGAGCATTAATTTTAGGAAAAGTAAACTTAAGTGAATGGGCATACTTCTTTTGTGAAGATTGTCCGTTAGGGTATAGTGCCACTGGAGGGCAAACCTTAAATCCTTATGGAAGAAAAGTTTTTGAAACAGGAGGTTCTAGCTCAGGAAGTGGAGTTTCTGTAGCAGCAAACTATGCCGTAGCTGCTGTAGGTACAGAAACAGCAGGGTCTATAACTTCACCATCAAGTCAAAACTCAGTGGTTGGATTAAAACCAACAATTGGTGTTTTAAGTCGCTCAGGAATTGTTCCGATTTCAAGTACGTTAGATACTCCAGGTCCGATTACTAAAAGTGTCGTAGACAATGTTATTTTATTTGAAGCGATGCTAGGAAAAGATAATGAGGATGCTGCTTCTTTAGAAATAGAAGATTTTAAACCTAAAGAATTACTTAATGAAAGCTACACAATCCAAGGAAAAAGAATAGGAGTGCTAAAACCTATTTTAACAGATTCTATTTATAAAGCAAGTGTAGAAAAGTTACAAGAAGCTGGTGCAGAAATTATAGAGATAACTCCACCAGAAATTTCGTTTGATGGATTTATTACGCTGCTAAATATAGATATGAAACATGATTTACCTGAATACTTAGCTACTCACGGAAACAAAAAGCTAACAGTGAAAAATATACAAGATGTGGTTGAGTTTAATAAAAAAGATTCTACAAAAAGAGCTCCTTACGGACAACAGCTATTTGAAGGAATAATAAAAGATACGACTAGTTTAGCTCAGTTAGAGGTGGTAAAAGATAGTCTAAGTTATAATGGAAAGAAATTTTTACAAGCTTTAAAAGCCCAAAATTTAGATGGTATTCTATCAATTAATAATTATCATTCTGGTATTGCAGCAGTAGCAAAGTACCCGACATTAACAGTTCCTATGGGATATAAAAACTCTGGAGAACCTGTTAGTTTAACGTTTATAGGGAAGCCTTTTACTGAAAAAGAATTATTGCAGCTAGGGTATGCTTTTGAGAAACTAACGAAAGCAAGAAAGACTCCAGTTGATTATCATTAATAGGACTACATATAAAATAAAAACTCCCAATTCGGGAGTTTTTATTTTAATTCTCTAATTTGTATTTTCCAATATAACCAGACACATCTCCGCCGAGATAAAGATATCCATCATGCTCTTCAACAGAACTAGCTTCTGACACAACTTTACCAGTCGTGTCATAATAAGTTTTTAAAATCTCTCCATCAGCACTCAAATGCATAATCATTCCATAGCGAGCTACTTTAGGTTGTAAAAATAGAGGAAGACCATATACTAACTTTTTTACAAGAGGTTTAGAGTGTATTTCATCTAAAGAAGAATCTCTTTTAGTTGAAAAACCAAGCCAAAAACTACCATCGGTTCTTCTAGAAACTCCATTAGGAAAACCAGGTAGGTTATCAAGAAAAATATCTGTTGTTCCTTTATTACTGCCTTTTAACCAGTATCTAAGAATTCTATATTTAGCCAAATCTACCATTAACACAAAGTCATCCTTTTGAGAAACCGCAACACCGTTTCCGAAATAAGTACCCTCTATAAGTGTTTTTACTTCTTTGGTTTTCGGATTGTAACTATAAAGACCTCCATCAGGTTTAGCTTCCATTAATAGTTTCCAAATATGTGTTCTACTAAAAGGAATTTTAGAAGAAGTATTGGTAAAGTAAATAATCCCATCAGAAGCAATGTCTACATCATTGGGGATAAGAAACTTGTTCCCGTTTTCATCTTCACTTGCTAAAGTGGTAATTTTTCCTTTTTTATCTACACTAATCAACCCTCTTTCTAAGTCACAAGCAATTAGATTTTGATTGCTGTCAAAATGTAAACCAGCAACCCAAGATTCCGTATTACAAAAGACAGAAACTTTTCCCGATGTGTCAATTTTTAAAATTCTACCATCTGAAAAGTCTGTTTCAGAAATATGAACTCCACAATATAGATTTCCTTGATTATCTACTGCAATATCCTCAGGCCCATACCAACCGTCTAAATCGATGTGTTGAGTTGAGCTTAGTAGTTCATTTTCATGAAGCGCGCCTACTAATTTAGGAGGTGTAGGAGGAAACCAAGCTTCTGGATTAATTGAACATGATTTAAAAGTAACACTGGTTATAAAAATGAGTAAGATTAATAATGTAGCGTATTTTACTAATGATGCAATTTTCATTGTATTTGTTTTTATAATTTATAAAGACAAAGAAAATGACAGTAATTTATTTCTATCTTGACAAATGTTAGGAAATAGTAACTTCTTTTCGAATCCTACTCAAAGATTCGGCAGCTATACCAAGAAAGCTTGCGATTTGGTATTGAGGAGCTCTTAAAACAATTTTTTTATCATAGTTTTTAATAAAGTCTAAGTACTTTTTCTTAGCCGATTTTGTTTGCATAGTTAGAGCTCTTTGTTGTGCACAAAGGTGATTTTGCTCAGCTAAAACTCTACCAAACTTCTCAAAGTTAGGAGATTCTTTATATAATTGAGTTAAACTTTCAAAAGAAATTTTATAAACTACGCTATCTTCAATAGCTTCTAGAAACTCAAGAGAAGGAGTTTGGTATATAAAACTATCAAAAACTGTTATAAACTGGTTATCGCAAGAAAAATAGGTTGTAAACTCTTTACCTTCTATATTTTTAAATGTTCTAAAAAAACCAGATTCAATAAAGTATAAACCCTTAGCTTTTCTCCCTTCTTTAATAACTAATGTTTTTGCTTTATACTCTTTTCTTTCTAATCGATTATAAAATATTTGAAACTCATTTTCAGTAAGTCCAATTAAGTCATGTAGCAATTTTTTGAGTTCGTTCATTTTTTAATAAAAGGTTAACGTAGTTTGTAAGCATACAAGTTTCTTAATAACGAAGTTACCGAAAACAAGGATAAGAATCAAACTAATTTTTAGGGGTTTAAAGTTAAAGAAGTTCAATTAAAACGTATCTTTGCACACCGAATTTTTATAGTATGCGTACCAAAACAACAAAACAAAACAAAATTAATGTAGTTACTTTAGGTTGCTCTAAAAACGTTTACGATAGTGAAGTGTTAATGGGGCAGTTAAAAGCTAATGGTAAAGAAGTGGTTCATGAAGATGAAAATGACGATGGAAATATTGTAGTAATTAATACGTGTGGTTTTATTGGTAAAGCCAAAGAAGAAAGTGTAGAAACTATTTTACACTATGCACAAAAGAAAGAAGAAGGTGAAGTAGATAAAGTGTTTGTTACGGGGTGTTTAAGCGAACGTTACAAGCCAGACTTAGAAGCTGAAATTACCAATGTAGATCAGTATTTTGGTACACACGATTTACCAAATTTGTTAAAAGTTTTAGAAGCAGATTATAAGCATGAGTTAATCGGTGAACGTTTAACCACGACTCCAGAGCATTATGCCTATTTAAAGATTGCAGAAGGATGTGACCGCCCGTGTTCGTTCTGTGCCATTCCGTTAATGCGTGGCAAGCATAAATCGACACCAATTGAAGATTTGGTTACAGAAGCAACGAAATTGGCAGAAAAAGGGATTAAGGAAATTATGCTAATCGCACAAGATTTAACCTATTACGGATTGGATATCTATAAAAAGCGTGCTTTAGCAGATTTATTAAAAGAATTAGTAAAAGTTGAAGGTATAGAGTGGATTCGTTTGCATTATGCATTTCCAACAGGTTTCCCTATGGATGTATTGGAAGTGATGAAAAACGAACCAAAGGTTTGTAATTATCTAGATATTCCGTTACAGCATATCAATACCGAAATTTTAAAGTCGATGAAGCGTGGTACAACGCACAAAAAAACGACTTCGCTGATTCATAAATTTCGAGAGGCAGTGCCAAACATGGCAATTCGTACAACATTAATTGTTGGATATCCGGGAGAAACTGAAGAGCAATTCCAAGAATTAAAAGACTGGGTAGAAGAGATGCGTTTTGAGCGTTTAGGAGCTTTTGAATACTCGCATGAAGAAAATACAGGAGCGTATGTTTTAGAAGACGATGTACCTGCGGATGTAAAGTTTAGAAGGGTGAATGAAATCATGGAAGTGCAGTCGCAAATTTCTTGGGAATTGAATCAAGAGAAAATAGGAAAGACGTTCAAATGTTTATTCGATAGAAAAGATGGAGAGTACTATTACGGACGTACCGAATTTGACTCACCAGATGTAGATAATGACGTAATTGTTGATGCTCGTGAGTATTATATCAAATTAGGAGAGTTTATCGATATTGAAATTTTTGATGCAGGTGATTTTGACTTGCACGGAAAACCAGTAGTAAAACAAGAAAGACCAGTTCCTTTAAATCAAAAGAGAAAATAAAATCAAACCTGCGCAATGCAGGTTTTTTTATGCATATTTGTCGCATGAAAAAAGCCTATTTTAACTGGAGTTCAGGAAAAGATTCGTCATTAGCATTGTATAAAATTTTACAACAAAAAGAATACGATGTACAAAAATTGATTACAAATGTAAATCAAGATTATCAGCGTGTTTCAATGCATGGTTTACATGAGGATTTACTGAATGCACAGGCTGAAAGCATTGGTATTCCGTTAGAAAAAATATATTTTCCAGCTGAGGTTACAATGGATTTATATAATCAAAGAATGAAAGAGAAGACTGCGGAGTTAAAAGAAGCAGGACTTGTAAATGGTATTTTTGGTGATATTTTCTTGGAAGACTTGAGAGCATATCGCGATTCGAAGCTACAAGAGGTTGGAATTACTGGTGTTTACCCACTTTGGAAACAAGATACAAAAGAATTACTTAGAGAGTTTTTAGATTTAGGCTTTAAAACAATTACTGTTTGTGTGAATGCAAAATTGCTAGGAGAAGAATTTGTAGGGAGAGTTATTGATGAAGGTTTTATTAATGAACTTCCTGATGGAGTTGATGTTTGTGGGGAGAATGGAGAGTTCCATACGTTTTGTTATGACGGTCCTATTTTTAAGAAACCTGTGGAGTTTGAAATAGGAGAGAAGTTATTGAAATCGTATACGTTACATAAAAACGATGATGACAATTGTTATCAAGATTCAAAGAAAACTAAGAAATCAGAAGAAACGACTACTAAAAACTATGATAGAAGTTTTTGGTACTGTGATTTACAGCTAAAAAAGTAATTTATTTATAGCTTCTAATAGTCTTTGAGCAGGAGCATTCTCTAGGCAAGAACTACAAGTATTGTACATAAACAAACAATCGATAAAGTCGGTTAGCATATGTAATAATAGCCCTAAGCCAATAATGTTGTATGGTCTTTTAAAAAAAAGTAAAATAACATACACTCCAATAGCATAGTAGGAATGAAATAGGTGAAACCCAAAACTACATCGGTTTGGGTCAAATATAGGGCTTGCTAATAAGTGATCTATATCTACTAGCATAGTTGCTAGTAGTGTTATAGCAACTTTTATCCAATTTTTTTTAAAAAAGAAGAAAGCGATAAAAACAGGAAATCCGAAATGTAAAAAATAATGGATGAATTGTTGCACTATGCTAAGCTATTTCTTTTTCTAAAGCTAAAAAATGAGTAACTTCTGTAGGGCTGTTTTTATATAAAGGAATGATATATAACTCACACTTGTAGTAGGACTTATCTTTTCTATAATTAACAATAATATCTTTAAAAGGTTTCCCTTTTAATAATTTATTTCTAATTCGTTTTCGAGTACTTTCTTTTGTCTTTTCTCCTTGAAAAAAACGTCCAGTTTTGTTAATAACAAAATCAATGTCATATCCAGTCATTTTAGAGAAGCCATCGTTAGCCCAAATAATTTTTTTTGTAACATCTGTTAATACAAGCGCTTCATAATAGTTCTCGTTTAAAATAGAAGTTATGTTATTTTTCCAGTTGTAGTTTTTACGTAAGTTTTTTAAAACATTAATATCATTAGAAACTGTTGAACTCATAAATAACTGTTGAATTCCCCAACTTAAAATATTTATACTTTTTTTGGAAGTGAGTGTAAGATTATTGGCTATTTTAGAATACTCATCATTAGTTAAGTTAGATGTATAAATATCAAGAGACATCATCTTGTCAAAACAGTTTTTCATACTAATATAATTTTTTGTAAATGTAAAAAATTAAAACTTTTCAAATACACCTAAACCAAAAAGGGCAAAATCATATTTCACAGGATCCTTTTTATCAAACGTTCTTAAAGTAAGATCAAGTTCTTGAATAGCTTTCCAATCATTTTGCTTCCTGGTAAGTATTTTTAGTTTTCTGGCAATATTTCCTGTGTGAACATCTAACGGACAATGTAAGTGTGCTGACGAGTGTGTTTTCCATATGCCTAAATCGACTCCAGTGGTATTATCGCGAACCATCCAACGTAAAAACATATTAATTCTTTTAGATGCAGAGCCTTTTAAAGGGTCAGAAACATGTTTTAGAGTTCTTGGTTGATGAGGGATTTCAAAAAAAACTTGTTTGAAACGATGTATAGCATGTTGGTAATTATCTGCTTTATCTTTTGGTTTTAAAACAGCTTCTAATCCCCCATGATTCTGATAGATGTTTTTTAATGCCTGAACAAAGAACTTAAAATCATCGGCATTAAATGTTCTGTGTACAAATCCGTCAAAATTAGCTAAATCTTCTTCAGAATGATTGAGAACAAAATCATAAGGAGAATTTCCCATTAAATCCATCATTTTATGGGAGTTGTTAATAATCATTTTACGATTTCCCCAAGCAATAGTTGCTGCAAAAAAACCAGCAATTTCAATATCTTCTTTTACTGAAAATTGGTGTGGAATTTGAATAGGATCACTATCAATAAAATCAGGATTATTATATTGTATAACCTTTTCGTCTAAAAAATCTTTAAGCTCTTTATTGTTCATGCTATGCTAAATCTCCTGCAAAACTAAGCAAAACAAAGAAAGCATTATAGCAAGCGTGTAATAACATACTCCATCTTAAGCCAAAACGAACTCTAATAAATCCTAAATAACCGCCTAAAATAGTTTGCGGAGCTACTAGTATTGGAGCTAATAAAAGTACGTTGGTGGTAATACCAAAATTGGTTAAGTGTACCAAACCAAAAAGTATAGCAAAGACATAGAAACTTATTTTAAATGTTTTCTTACGATGAAATAAAGTAATGGGAGCTCTAAAAAATAATTCTTCAAACAAAGGAGCCAAAATAATTGCTAAAAAAGCAATAAACCATTTAGGGTGTTCTTTCAATAATTCTTCCATGGCATGTTCATTCATATTTACCCAACCCAATTCTTGAATAAGGATAAAAAGAGGAGATAATACAGCACCTGTTATAATACTTATAACAAGTAAATGAAAGAATTTTTGAAATCGATATGAAATATCTTGGTTAGTATCTTTTTCTAAAACAGGATTTTTTAAATAGGTAATGAGCTCTTGAAAAGTTTCTTTCATGGAATTGATTTATTAGTTAGTAGCAAGAAACTTTAAATAGTTACACTATTCAACAATAATTCCGTCTTTCATTGTAAGTGTTCTATCAGCCATTTTTGCTAATTCTTTGTTGTGTGTAACTAATACAAACGTTTGGCCAAACTCATCACGTAACTTAAAAAACAGTTCATGTAAGTTTTTTGCTGAGGTTGAATCCAAGTTTCCAGAAGGTTCATCTGCAAAAATAACAGAAGGTTCGTTAATTAAAGCTCTAGCAACAGCAACACGTTGTTGCTCTCCTCCAGAAAGCTCGTTAGGTTTGTGGTTTTCTCTATGTGATAATCCTAAAAAGGCTAGTAATTCTTTGGCTCTTTTTTCGGTTTCTACTTTTCCTTTTCCTCCGATAAAGGCAGGAATACAAACGTTTTCTAAGGCAGTAAACTCTGGTAACAACTGATGAAATTGAAAAATGAATCCGATATGTTTATTTCGGAAAGCAGAAACTTTTATATCGTTTAAATCTTTTATAGAAACACCATCGACCAATAATTTGTAGCTCTGATTTTTTAAAGGCTTATCTAAAGTTCCTAAAATTTGTAATAAGGTTGTTTTTCCTGCTCCTGACGGACCAACAATAGCGACGATTTCTCCTTTTTTTATATGAAGATCAACGCCTTTTAATATTTCTACCTCTCCGTAATGTTTGTGGATGTTTTTAGCAACAATCATAGTGTTATTTTCTTAGTACGAATGTATAAAAAAGAAATCAGATAAACTTTAGGGTTTACCTGATTTCAAATAATAAATGAACGAGTATTTAAATTATGTTTTTGATGTTGTTGTAATCGATAAAATAAACCAATCGAACAGAGAATCTATGCTGCATACTTTGGTCAAAAAGTTTTGAGATGTTGTCTTTAAAATCAATATTAGCCGGAGCAAAATCATGATCAGGCCTTATTGAGTTTCTGTAGAAAAAAATCAATTGACTACCAGGAGCAAATTGCCATTGATAGTTCAAATCTAAGTTCCAACTATTAAAGTTTTTATCGTGTTCTCCTTGATAATTATTTGAAACAAGTTCACCATTATCTTCATTCAAACTATAAAATAGACCTAAATATGGAACTTTACTCCAATTATGTCTAAAAGATAACGACGCTGCTGATTTTGTACTAAATGTGTATTTTCCAGTTAATGAATTGTCATAAGTATCCCAATCTCGTTGCCCGAAAATAATATGATCTTTTAAAGGAGCTAATAAAGGTTTCTCTTCTACATCATCTTTATCAATCTTTGTAACATACCCCTGACCGTTATTGGTTTTGCCATATCTAAAACCATAAATCAAAGAAAACTTATTAGTGAAACGATATCTAGGAGAAATTCTAAACCCATAATCTTCTTTAGGGTTGTTTTTGTAAAAAGTATAATACCAATCGTAGTCTATTGCAAACTTTTTTCTATAATCAGTAGACCCCCAATGATTTACATTTAGCCTTTCAGGTCTGTTAAAAAAAACTCCACTAGTAGTTCCTTGTCTAGGTTCAAAAAAATCTTTTCGTTCTGTGCTATAATTCAAGTTTCCTCCAAAACTGAATCGCTTTTTTGTATCAGCGCCAAAAGATAAACTAACATTTGTACCTACATACGTTCCTGGATTGTGTAAGAAGTTAATATCATAAAAAACATTAATTCTATAATTATTGAATATTCCTTTAGGTTTTAATAATCGATAGCCAACAAAACCATAAATAGCTTGTTCGTTGTTGCTAAAAAGAATCCCCATATCGTTAGGGTTGTAGTCTTTATTTTCAAAATTATATCCAATTTCTCCACGCCAATTCCCTGAATGTTTACCTATACTGGTATCGAAAGTGTACCCCGTATTAGGGTTGTCTTCATCGTCAGAGATACTACTCATTTTAAAACTTCCGTCTATATTATACCTACTTTTTTTATCCTCAACATGCCATAGAAGTCCAGTCACATTAGCATCTCTATATCGTCCATCACGAGTTACATTGGTGTTAATTAAGGTAATAGATGAGTTTTGATTAAACTGTTGGTCTAACACTATAATATTGTAATTAGAAAACGGATTAACTGTACTTTTATAAGTACTTACATTGCTAATAGTATCTAATCCATTAATTGTTTGCTTAGTTCTTTCAACAGTGGCTTCTGTTTTTTCAGTAATGGCATTAAAGAATCCTATTCCTAAACCACCTTTGGTTCTTCCAGATATTTTTATGGCGTTTAGCATTTGAACTTTATCAGGAACATCTATAACTTCATCATTTATTTTTTTTCCATTAATAAACTCATCATCGTCTTTTCGTTCGTTAGAAAATTGATCTATTGGTCGTCCTCCAATTCTTCTTGAGTAAAACAAATTACCTTTACTAAATAGTTCAGTTCCTTCAGTAAAAAACTGACGTTGTTCTGTAAATTGCTGTTCAAAAGGCCCTAAATTTAAGGTAACATTGTCAAAACCTACTTGGCTGAAATCAGGAATTAAAGTAGCATCTAAGGTAAAGTTTTCGGTAATACCATACTTTACATCCATTCCTACACTCCAATCAAAGTCAGTATTTCCATCTTTAGTGGTCGTAGTTGCCGAGGCATACGGATAAAAGTTTAATCGGGTAGGAGGTTTTATATTGGTGAAGTTTTCATATAAACCATCATATTGAGTCCAATTCCCTTGTTGATTATCAATATGGTTCCATGTAAATTGAGCATTTAAATTGAGCACTTTTCTGTGGTAATTGATTCCCCATGATTGAACAGGAGTATTAGCAAAACGCAAAGCTCTATAAGGGATTTTCATTTCTACAACCCAAGAATCTTGATTAATACTAAAATCGCTATCCCATACAGCACTCCAGTTAAAATCTTCATTTCCGTTAGATACTTTTGAGTCTGCTTGGGCTCCTGAACTGGTTACTATAAACTCAAAAGGATTTTGTCCGTCATCGTTAGGGTTAATAGTTATTAAAAAGAAATCGCTGTTACCAATATTGTCTCTGTTAGTAAACTCTGCAGGTATTTTAGATGGTTCAGGATCGTACATTTTAGCACAGATATAAATAGCATTATCATCGTATACTAATTTTACTACTGTTTTATGGGTGTCAGGTTCTGCTCTTCCGTTATCAGGACGCAACATTACAAAATCTTTTGCGGCTGGAGTATTTTTCCAGGCAATGTCATTTAATTTTCCGTCAATTTTTGGAGGGGTATCTACACGTACTACATTTAGTTTTTTTCTGTTTTTATTAATGGTTTGGGCGGTTGTAACTTCAATAAAGAAGAAACAAGTTATAATAAATGCTAAAATCTTAAGCATAATTTATTGATGTATAGTGTTAGTTGTCGCGCTAAATTATTATGATTTGGATTAATAAATCATAAAATCATGTTAATTACAGTAAAAACGTGTTAAAAAAAAGAGTGTTAAAAGTTTAAATGTTAAAAAAATAGTAGAATGAAAATTAAATAAAACTTGATTTAATTATAAATTAAAGTACAAATTATAAGGTATTATAAATTGAATTTGTATTTTTGTTCGACTTTTAAAAATTCATATCTAATGAACTTACACGAATATCAAGGTAAAGAAATATTAAGCAGTTTTGGCGTTCGTATTCAACGCGGAATTGTTGCAAATACTCCAGAAGAAGCTGTTGAAGCAGCAAAAAAATTAACAGAAGAAACAGGTACTGGTTGGCACGTAATCAAAGCTCAAGTACACGCAGGTGGTCGTGGAAAAGGTGGAGGTGTTAAGTTAGCTAAAAACTTAGACGAAGTAAAGAGCATTTCTGATGATATTTTAGGAATGATGTTAGTAACTCCTCAAACTTCAGCAGAAGGAAAGTTAGTTAACCAAGTGTTAATTGCTGAGGATGTATATTATCCTGGTGATAGTGAGCCAGATGAATTTTATATGTCAGTTTTATTAAACCGTGCTACGGGTAGAAACATGATTATGTACTCTACTGAAGGAGGTATGGATATTGAAACTGTGGCAGAAGAAACTCCACACTTAATTTTTACAGAAGAAATTGATCCAGGAACAGGATTATTACCTTTTCAAGCTCGTAAAATTGCTTTTAACTTAGGTTTAAGCGGTGGGGCTTTAAAAGAAATGGTAAAATTTGTTACTGCTTTATATACTGCATACATCAAGTCTGATTCTTCGATGTTTGAAATTAACCCAGTATTAAAAACATCTGATGATAAAATTATGGCAGTAGATGCTAAAGTATCGTTAGATGAAAATGCATTATACCGTCATAAAGATTATGCTGCAATGCGTGATTTACGTGAAGAAAACCCAATTGAGGTAGAGGCTAAAGCTGCAGGATTAAACTATGTAGATTTAGATGGTAACGTTGGATGTATGGTAAACGGAGCTGGTTTAGCAATGGGAACTATGGATTTAATTAAGCAAGCAGGTGGTGATCCAGCTAACTTCTTAGATGTTGGTGGTACTGCAGATGCACAACGTGTTGAAACTGCTTTCGGAATTATCTTAAAAGATCCTAACGTAAAAGCTATCTTAGTAAACATTTTTGGAGGAATCGTTCGTTGTGATCGTGTTGCTCAAGGTGTAGTAGATGCTTATAAAAATATGGGAGACAAAATTAATGTGCCTATTATTTGTCGTTTACAAGGAACAAATGCTAAAGAAGCAAAAGAATTAATAGACAATAGCGGAATGGAGATAATCTCAGCTACTGAGTTCCAAGAGGCTGCTGATAAAGTAGGAGAAGTTTTAAGCGCTTAAAACTTTTTAATTAATTCTTAGTAATATATTAAAAAACCTCACTGTTACAGTGAGGTTTTTTTTGTAGGTGATTAATGATAGGAACAGAGTTGATATTTTGAGTTAGTACGTTTTTTGAAAAACGTCTTGATGTTTTACTGAAAAGACCTTGACGTTTTTACAAAAACATCAGGGTCTTTTTTTATAAATGTTTTCTTTTATTATTTTTCCTTTTTTGTCATACATTTTGTGTTTGATAAGCTCACCTAAGTCATTCCATTCTTTTTCCGATACTCTTTTACCTTTAGTTGTTATTAATTCTGATTTAAGTTTACCTTTTGAATCGTAATACTTATTTATTTTCTGTTTTGACTTTTTATCAAATATAAATTCTTGCCACTTATTTCCATTAGGAAGATACCAAACACTGTACAAGGTATTTCCTTTTTTGTCAAATATATATTGCTGCCAAACATGTCTTTTAGATAAAATTTCAAAGGCTTCTTTTTTGGTTACATTATTTAAATCAGAATACACACTTACTGAAAGATGAGATACTGGGCTACTTCGCCAAATATTTGTTGTGTCAATATTGATACTTTTTCTAAATTTTTCAAATTTAATTAGGTTTCCTTGTTTTGAGTACCATTTAAAAACTCCATTTTTGTAACCTTTTTTGTAATTCTGAAGACTTTGCAATTTACCATTAGGATACCACAGTTTTCTTTCTCCGTTTAACTTTTGTCTTTTATAAAATTCTTCTAATTGCTTATTTCCATTTTCATAGAATTCGATTCTTTTTCCGTTATATGACTCTTCTATTATTTCTTTATCAAATAATATTTGCAATCTTTTTTTTAAGGTTGTTTTGTTTGGAAAACTCAAGTTTTCATATCCGTCATAACTTTTTATTCTAGTTGAACGTGTACAATATCCAGTTTGTAACTTTTTTGTTTTTTTATTTGTATAACCAAAAATCATCCATTCATCACCAATCCTTTCTCCCAAATCACAAGAAGTCCAACCTTTAAGAAGTTCATTTGAACCAGTAACAAGAATGTTTTTAAGTTCTTTTCCTTTGTATAACTCAATAATGTTAAAAGAGGTTGAATGAACTAAAAATTCTGGTTTTTTGTTTTCTGTATTTTTTATATCGGTTATTTTTACGTGAGCTATAAAGTCATACTCATTTAAATCGTTTTGAGATTTAAAATCAGGTTTTGGTTCACAAGAACAAGAGTAAGTCTTGATTGTAGAAAATAATAAAATAATGATTGTTAATTTGAATTTCATAGTTTATATTTTTTAAATGTTATTGATATATGAAAACAAGATGGTTTATACCAATTTTTCTTAGAAGATAACAGTTAAGAACTAAAACAGGGTTTAGCTCTTAACTATTATTTTTATATACCGTGTTATAATTTGTATTTTATTCGATATTTTCCCAATCTAATTTTACTTCTCTTATCAGAATTTTATTGTTTTTAACTTCAGCCTTATCAATTAAAAAAAATGTTTCTGCACCTAATAATAGTTTAAAAGATTCTTGCCCACCTATTTTGTCTAAAATCTCTTTAGTAAGTATGATTTCTTTATTCTTTTTAAGAAAACTTTTATCTACTTCAAAAATGATACTTTTATTGATTTGTGAAATAGCATCATCAAAATCGTGGTAATCGGAATAGTTTAAATTGAATAAAGCCCTCTCAAAATTATTCTCTTTAAAACTATAAAAATAAGAGTATTTATAAATAGTGGTATCTTTTTGTATTCTACCCACTGGAAATATTCTAGTTGATTCGGATTTTTCAAAGAGTATGAATAATGTTTCACCTTTTAAATCTTTAGTATATCTATTTGTAATCGTACACCCCAAATTTATAAGACTGTAAAAAACTAGAAAGATATGACTCTGTATTTTCATAATTAGTTAGGGTAAGTTTTTTGTTAAACAATGAAAGTAAGTATTTGAGGTATTGGTTAACTCTATGCTTTTAGAATTTACAATACATTTTTTTCTTATTCTTCACTGTTAAGATCCAAAAGATAAACTTCTTTTACAAGAATCAAATTGTTTTCTATCTCGCTTTTATCTATCAAAAAAACTTTTTGTTTATCTAAAATTATGTCATAGAGCCCTTTCAGTCCTATTTTTTTAATTGTCTCGTTATTAATAATAATATCTTTGTTGTTTTTTAAAAAACTCTTACATAATTTAAAACTCAGCATCTCTTCTTTATTGTCAAAACTATCAAAATCTTTGTATTTATTGTGTACAAGGCTAATTTCTATTTGTTTCTTATATCGATTCAAAAAGAGATAGCTATACTTTTCTCCATATTCTTTAATTTTTCCGACAATAAAAACATCTTTTGTTTTCTTAAAATTATCATCTTCTTTATCGAAATAAATAAAAGCAATATTATTATTGTTTATTTTTTCAATATTCTGACTAAAAATATTGCTGTAATTTAATAGGAAAACAATTACATAGATTATTTTTTTCATAATTTTAGTTGTTACAGTTTTTTGTGAAGTTTCTACTTATAGAATTATACTGCTGGTATATAAAATACTTCACATCATTATTTTTTACTTCTTTTAAAAAAGATTCTGTATCATGTAATCCCATTAAGGAAATATTATTAAAAAATTCAATCCAGCTCCAAGGATGGTCACTGCTCAAAGGACCATTTAAGGTCTGAGAAATATTATAAAAATTATAATCAGATACATAATCAATATTACTTTGTGGTATTAAATCGTCTCTAACCTCAGTAAAAATTTTTGATAATGTTGGTACCATGTAATCGAACATAAACTCGTGTTCTTCTTGGGCTGTGGCACAAGTGCCATCGAAATATTCTTTTATGAGTTCTTCAAATTCTAAGTTATTTAAATGCTCAATAGTTATGCCAGCATTACAATCTTTTCTTTTAACACTTAAAAAAGCATGGATACTTTCATGTACAATGGTTTTAGCCATTAAAATATTAGAGAGTTGCATACTTGTAGCAGTAAGTTTATTTTAAGGAATACATTTATTCTTCAGAAAAAAAGTAAGGTTTAACGTGTCTTATTAAAACTTTACCTTCTTTAATTTCATCTTTATCTATTAAAAAAATAGTTTTCGAATTACCTATTAGTTTACTAAATTCATAATACCCTATTTTTTTTATAAAACTTGGTGTAACTATAATGTCTTTATTTCTATTTATAAAACTTTGATTTATTTTAAATTTTATTCTCTTATTAATATTTTTGTCATAATCGTCATAATCATCATAATCTGAATATGTTAAAAGAAAGGATGCATGTTTTTTTTCGTCTTTAAAATGATAACTATAAGTGATTGCTTTAAATGATTTATTCATTGAAAAACTTTTAGTCGAAACTTGAGAATTTTTATAAAGTACAAATAATATTTCTTTGTTTTTCAACTCTTTTAGTTTTGGTAAAGACGAGCAACTAAAAAAAGATAAAATAATGAATAGTAAATATATTTTTTTCATGATACTAATTGTTTATAGCTTTTAAAAACGGTTTTAGAAGTATAATCCTTGACTTTAAGAAATAAATGTTTATTCCTCAGAAAAATAACTATATTTTACTTGTCTTACTAAAACTTCACCTCCCTTAATTTCATCTTTATCAATAAAAAAAATTGTTCTAGCATTATAAAGTATCCGTCTTATTCTATTAACTCCAAACTGATTTATAAGGTCATTAGTAATTATTCTATTTTTATTAGCTTTTAAAAAACTTTTATTGATTTTAAATTTTATTTTTTTTCTTATATCTTTTTCTAAATCAGTTAAATCATCATAGTCTGTATATGTTAAGAAAAAATCAGATTTTTCACCTTTTTTATTATTAAATTGATAATAATAGGAGACACCATTCATCAAGCTAAATTTACTTTTTTTTATAAACTCTGATTTTTCATAAAGTAAAAATACTACTTCATGATTTTCTATTTTTTCTAAATTTCTTGTAGAAGAACACCCTCCAAAAAGTATTGCTATTATAATTATATTCAAATATTTCATAGTTTAATTACAGTTTTTGTAAAATTTTTAGCGTAATAATTGACATGTTTTTTTAAAAGCATCATATTTATATCATTTGCTATTTTGTCCTTATAATACTTTCTGTACTGTATGACCCTTAAAAAAATAAGCCTCATTTTTGAGGCCTATTTTACTCTTCAGCATAAGATTGATATTTAACTTGTCTTACCAAAACTTTATTACCTTTTATTTCCTTTTTGTCAATTAGAAATATATTCTTGGAACTGCCTAAAAGTTTAAATACTTTATTTACCCCTACTTTGTCAATTAATTTTTGGGTAATAATAATATCCTTATTTTTTTGAAGAAAACTTTTATTCACATAAAACACAATACTCTTATTTGTTTTGTTTAACATATCATTAAAGTTTTCGTAATCAGAATACTTTAAAAATGGAGTAAAAACTCCATTAATCTCGTATTTTAAATAATTTAATCCTTTATAGTTTTTTGTTTTCTTTCTAATCTCTATATTTTTATAATTTTCATCAGAGCTTTTTTCTAAATAGATAAATAAAGTATTCTTATTTTTTAGTTCTTCAAATTTTGGTAAAGAGGAACAATTAAAAAAAGATAAAATAATGAATAGTAAATATATTTTTTTCATGATACTAATTGTTCATAGCTTTTAAAAACGGTTTTAGAAGTATAATCCTTGACTTTAAGAAATAAATATTTATTCCTCAGAAAAATAATCATATTTTACTTGCCTTACTAAAACTTCACTTTCCTTAATTTCATCTTTATCAATTAAAAAAATTGTTCTAGCACTATAAAGTATCCGTCTTATTCTATTAACTCCAAATTGATTTATAAGGTCATTAGTAATTATTCTATTTTTATTAGCTTTTAAAAAACTTTTATTGATTTTAAATTTGATTTTCTTTCTTACATCATTATCAAAATCATCATAGTCAGTATATGTTAAAAAAAAATGACTTTGTGTACCTTTTTTATCATTAAAATTATAGTCATAGTTTATCCAATCCATCTTTTGAGGTTTGTTCCCAATCATCACCTCTTGAGAGATATTTGGCTTGTTTATAGTTTTAGAGGTAAGTTCAGATTTCTTAAAAAGGACAAATATAACTTCATGATTTTCTATTTTTTCTAAATTTCTTGCAGAAGAACACCCTCCAAAAAGTATTGCTATTATAATTATATTCAAATATTTCATAGTTTAATTACAGTTTTTGTCAAAATTTTTAGCATAATAATTAATATATTCTTTAAAAGTGTCGTATTTGTTTATATCACTTGCTATTTTATTCTTGAATGCTTCGGTATTATGTAATCCCTCTAAAGACAAATTATAGAAAAAATCATCCCATTTAAAAGGAACATCTGTTCCGCCTATATATAGTGACTCATTTTCCATTCTCGTAATTTGACTAGCTGATATTAAATCGTTTCTAACCTCGGCAAGAATTGGAGCTAATGTTCCTACTAAATAATTAAACATAAACTCATGTTCTTCTTGCGCTGTTGCACATGTGCCATCGAAATATTCTTTTATGAGTTCTTCAAATTCTAAGTTATTTAAATGTTCAATAGTTGTGCCAGCATTACAATCTTTTTTAACAGTTTTGTCATATGAAAAATGATCAATTTAAAAAATAATTCCCTTCAGTTTAATGATAGAGATAATAGTTAAGGGTTAAACATAGGGTTTAGCCCTTAACTATTATTTTATATACCGTGTTATAATTTGTATTTTATTCGATATTTTCCCAATCTAATTTTACTTCTCTTATCAGAATTTTATTATTTCTAACTTCAGCTTTATCAATTAAAAAAATTGTTTCTGCACCTAATAATAGTTTAAAAGATTCTTGCCCACCTATTTTGTCTAAAATTTCTTTGGTAAGTATAATTTCCTTATTCTTTTTAAGAAAACTTTTATCTACTTCAAAAATGATACTTTTATTGATTTGTGAAATAGCATCATCAAAATCATGGTAATTGGAATACGATAACCAGAAAAAAGGACTATCCTTTGAAAAAAAATATTCGTAATTATAACCTTTTTGTATTTCTCCTTTAATTATTTTTTTCCTTATATCTTTTTTTGTGCTGCTTGAGTCTTCAAACAAAATAAAAACGACCTCTTTATTCTTTGTTTTATCAATTGTATTTAAAGAATAGCAACCATATAAAAAAAATGTCAATATTATAAGTTTTTTCATAATTTAATTATTACAATCATTTTTTAAATATCTTCTCGCCAATTCTTTATAAGCTCTATATAATTCCTTTTTTTCAATATTATTTTCTATTTCATTTTTAAAAGCATCTGTATTATGTAAACCTGGTAAGGTGTTGTATAAATAAAACTCATCCCAATTAAAAATATGTGATGCATCTATATTAATATTCGAATAAATATTTAAACTTTCCAAATCATAATTATCACTTAACCCATCAATATTTCCTTGAGTCATAAAACTAGTTTTTCCTATTTCGCCATATATTATTTAAGGGTTATCTTCAAGACTAATAAAAATAGTGCCTAAAAATTTTTAGACATTATTTGTTTTCTACTTACTCATCGGCGGTATAATCTATAGTAACTTCACGAACTAAAATTTTACCGTCTTTGGTGTCTGCTGTATTGATTAAGAAAATAGTTTTATTGGTACTATCAGAATACAATAAATCTAACATAGCTGCTATACCCATTTGTTCCATAAACTCTCGGGTAATAATAATGTCTTTATTTTTTCGTAAAAAACTTTTATCTATTCTAAAGAGCATGCTTTTATTCATATCGTTATTAAAATCATCAATATGACGATAATTATCATAACTGAAATCATACTTAAAAGGAGCTCCATTTGTTTTGTGAAAATAGTATCCACAATGGTCAAATTTTTCGTTTTTACCGCATCCGAATTTCCCTAGTTTATCTTTATGGTTAAAAAGAATAAAAAAAGCATTTTGTGCTTTTATCTTTTCTAAAGATTGAGCGTTAACTTTTGTTAATGAAAAAAATAAGGTAAAGATTAATAATACGTTTCTCATGATGTCTTTATTAATTACAATTATTATTTAAATATAGTTTACCTAATCTTTGGTATGCTTTATATAATTCGTTTTTTTCAGCATTATTTTCTATTTTATTTTTAAATGCGTCTGTATTGTGTAACCCTGGCAAGGTATTATATAAATAAAACTCATCCCAATTAAAAATATGTGATGCATCTATATTAATATTCGAATAAATATTTAAACTTTGCAAATCATATTTATCACTAAGTCCATTAATATTTCCCTGTGTCATAAAATTAAGGTTTCCAATTTCTTTATAAACGTTTTCAAAGGTAGGTAGCATATAATCAAACATAAACTCGTGTTGGCCTTGGTTTCCGTTACAACTAAAGTTGTTGTAATAAGTGTTTATAGTTTCGCAAATATCTTCGTTAGTGTATTGCCCAAAAGAGGTATAACCCGCACAATTCATTTTTTTTATTATTAAATAGGCATGTATAGATTCGTGTAATATGGTTTTTAAGGCGTTAAAGTTAGAGTTACCGGTTAGTAATTCTTCTCTTATTTCTATTAATATATCAGCATTAACAATGTTTCCGCTAGTAGCGTTTACCTGTAAGTTACTTCCAGTAGTTAAACCATTGAGAGGTTTATCATTATCATCTTTTAAATCTTTGGTTACTTTAAACTCTACATTAAGTACATCTTGAGTGTCACCAAATATGTTGGTAAATAGGTTTTTATAAGTATTTGTTTCTGCTAATTTATTATACAAACATAAAAACTTTTCGTTGGCAATTTTGAGAGAGTCATTTTTGGGTAACTGTATAGAATCAAGCACCTGAGTCATATCTACTTTAAAGGGAGATTTTTTTGTAAGGTCAAAGTTTTCGTTAATGTATTTAGTTGATTTGTTGTTAATAGCTTTTAAGGCAAAATCTTTAGCTTCAGTTGTGCTATTGACAACTAAAAAATCTTTAAGAGCTTTAACTTCTTCGCTTTCTTTATTATTAAATGCCCAAACAAAACTTTGGGGATTTAAACCTAAACTAAATCCAAACTCCAAATTCAACATTGCTTCGAATTTTGAAAAGTCTGAAAACCCCTTTTGTATTAAGTAGTTATTAATAGTATTGTAAATATTATTATCCGAAGTATAATAGGATTTCACACCTTCCGTAGCTAAATTTAAAGTACCACTTACAAATTGTTTTAAGTCTGTGGTGTAAGGAGTGGTATCTATAAGAACAGTAGTGGTAGAAGAGTCTCCACCAGAGGTAGAAGTAGGTTCACCATCTGTGGTAGAGTTAGAATCATTATCTCCTCCTGGGGCAACCCATTCACAGGTACTAGAAGTTGTTACCCATTCGTAATAATAGCCAGTTCCACCATTTGATATACAAGCAGAACTATCACCTCTACATAAGTCTCCACCACAACATCCTACTTTAACTTGTGTTTGAGAGTCTATACATACGAGTTGTTGTGTTTTAGCCTGTATATTTATAATTATTTGTGAGGCATCAAAATCAATCGGTTTGATAATTACTTCTTTTGAACTAAAATCATTAAAATTCATATTAGATTTTTCTTGGCTAGAAAAACCGTAAGAAACAATATAGGTGTTATACCCTCCTTGATTGTTTGATGATAATAGTAGGTTTTCAAGAGTATTGTTGTTCCTATCAATAAGAAAAGTATAAGAATGTTGTGTTCCGTCAGATGATTCAACATATTTAGAAAAACTAGTATCGATATAAAAACCTTGATAATTGGCTACTGATTTAGCCTTTAAACTGTTTTCGTACTTTTTTGATTTTTTAAGGATTTCTTTTACTTTTTCATTTTTAGAAATTTGTTCTGAATTTAATGTAGTTATCTTAAAGTTTGTGGTAGAAGAATGTTGTTCTGGCAGTGAGGATATTTCGTCACTTTCACAACTCCATAACAATAGCGAAATCCCAAAGAGGAAAACACTTATTTTTAAAAGGTTTAGTCTTTTTCTTTTTTTCATGGTATACAAATTTAAAATAATTACAATTTTTATTCAAAAGTAGCTGTTCATGGTTTTTTGCACAATAAGGGTTTTCCCTAGTTGTTTTAACTTCTTCTCAGGGATACCCCTTAGTTTTCTTTAACATTTTAGCATAAAAAACTAATAATCTGCTACTTGATTCCAAAGTAAAGCATAAAAAATTAGAAACAGGTAAGTCAATGACCTACTTTTAGTAAGTCACTGACTTACTTTTTCAGTACGTCAACTGTACGTTTATCAGTGTTTTACGTGTAGTGTAATCACAATTTTTCTTTCAAAACTTCAATTTCATCACGTAATTGCGCTGCAACTAAAAAGTCTAAAGCTTTGGCAGCTTCTTCCATTTGCTTGCGTTTGGTACGTATGCGTTTTTCTATTTCTTGTTTTGGGAGGTATTCCAACTCTTGCTCAGCAGCTTTTTGAGTAGCATTGTCGTAATGGTACGAAGTAATCGCGTTTTTAGATAAAGTATTGTCTATCTTTTTATTGATTTGTTTCGGAGTAATTCCGTGAGCAGTATTATAGTTGATTTGTTTTTCACGTCTACGAGTGGTCTCGTCAATGGTAAGTTGCATACTATTCGTAATTTTATCCGCATACATAATTGCTTTACCATTTACATTACGTGCTGCACGACCTACAGTTTGTGTTAGCGAACGGTGTGAACGTAAAAAACCTTCCTTATCAGCATCTAAAATAGCAACCAATGATACTTCTGGAAGGTCTAATCCTTCACGAAGTAAGTTTACTCCGATGAGTACATCAAACAAGCCTTTGCGTAAATCTTGCATGATTTCTACACGTTCTAGGGTGTCGACATCGGAATGAATATAACGACAACGCACTTGAATACGTGTTAAATATTTCGCCAATTCTTCTGCCATTCGTTTTGTTAATGTGGTAACTAAAGAACGTTCGTCTTTTTCTACACGAATTTGAATTTCTTCAATTAAATCATCAATTTGATTCAAGCTTGGTCGAACTTCAATTTCTGGATCTAACAGTCCTGTTGGCCGAATAACTTGCTCTACAAATAGCCCTTCTGTTTTTTGTAATTCGTAATCTGCCGGAGTAGCAGAAACATAAATCACTTGGTTTTGTAGGGCTTCAAACTCTTCAAATTTTAAAGGCCTATTATCCATTGCAGCAGGTAAACGGAACCCGTATTCCACCAAGTTTTCTTTTCGACTTCTATCTCCACCATACATGGCATGAACTTGCGGTACAGTTACATGACTTTCATCAATCACCATTAAGTAATCATCAGGAAAGTAATCTAGCAAACAGAAAGGTCGTGTGCCCGCTTCACGGCCGTCTAAATAACGAGAGTAGTTTTCAATACCTGAACAATAGCCTAATTCACGAATCATTTCTAAGTCGAACTCAGTACGTTCTTGTAAACGTTTTGCTTCTAAATGTTTCCCAATTTCCTTAAAATAATCTACCTGTTTTACCATATCATCTTGAATTTGATGAATGGCATTTTGTAATATGTCAGGAGAGGTTACAAATAGGTTAGCAGGATAAATATTTAGTTTTTCTAATCGCGTAATTGTCTGATTGGTTTCAATATCGAAGGTTTCAATTTCTTCGATTTCATCACCAAAAAAATGAATTTTATACCCATTATCTCCATACGACGGATAAATGGTAACCACATCACCTTTCACTTTGAAAGTTCCACTTTTTATTTCAATTTCTGTACGGGCATATAAACTGGTTACTAAGCGATGTAAAAATTTGGTGCGAGAAATTTGCTGATCAACTTCAATAGTAATAACGTTTTTTTTGAATTCAGTTGGATTACCAATACCGTATAAACAAGAAACTGAGGCTATAACTAATACATCTCGACGTCCTGAAAGAAGGGAAGAGGAAGTACTAATTCGCAAACGTTCTATTTCATCATTGATAGACAGATCTTTCTCAATATACGTTCCCGTAACAGGAATATAAGCTTCGGGTTGGTAGTAATCATAGTACGAAACAAAGTACTCCACAGCATTATTGGGAAAGAACTGCTTAAACTCAGAGTATAATTGAGCAGCTAAGGTTTTGTTATGGGCTAAAACAAGTGTTGGTCGATTTACTTCTGCCACTACGTTGGCAACAGAAAATGTTTTTCCTGAACCAGTAACACCTAAAAGTGTTTGGTACTTTTCATTAACTAAAATCCCATTAGCTAATTGTTTAATCGCTTGGGGTTGATCACCTGTAGGTTTAAATTCTGAGTTTAATTCGAAGTTCATTCAACAAAAATACGGATAGCTTTTCAATTAAACTATCCGTATTTATTATCTGTTTGATTATAAACTTACTTTCTAATTAATGAAAAATGTCCTGTCTTTTTTCTAACTTTCCCATTAGAGTCTATCAATTCAGCATTGTACCAATAATCATTTGAAGGAAGAATAGTACCGTTGTATATACCATCCCAACCCTGACTATTTTTATCAGTAATTTCATTAATTAATTTTCCAAAGCGATTAAAAATTTGAACTTTAACAACATCATAGTAATCATTATCGACACCTAAAACTTTCCATGTATCAAAATGTCCGTCATTATTTGGGGTGAAATGACGTTGAAAATAGATAGTTGAAACCTGATTAGATGTAGTAATTCCACATCCGTTACGATCTCTAATAAAAATAGAGTTAAGTCCGGGAGGAATATTAGTAAATGTATAAGTAAGGTTTTCGTCTCCTTTAGCAAAATCACTAAGATCTGTGCTATTTAAAGCAAACTCATAATTACCAATTCCATCTACAGTAATTTCTATTTTATTACTATCAGGATTGTCTTGATCGTCTACTGATTTAATATTTACTATTAATGCTAGGTTGGACTCTTTTACAAAAAATGTATTATATCCCATAAAAGGGGAAGTGATGTTTGGGTGAGTTCTATAGGCTTCAACTTTATATTCTCCTGAAGAATTAGCATTGTATATAGCTGATGTTTCTCCAGAGAGTAATTTTCCATTTAAATACCACTTGTAAGTGTCAGCAGTATTTCCTGAATCAGCATTCAAAAGGGTCGTATGTGGTTGAGGATTTAACCTTGGGTTATCAACACATAGGATAATGTTACTTAAATTACCTTGAGGGACAGGGATTTTTTCTACAAAAATTTTAAAATTACCAACTGCTTCACAAGATGTAGCTCCTTTATTTGAAATTCTAATATATATATCAGAATTGTTGGTAAATAAGTCATCTTCGTATGGGGGGATAATTTGATTTATTTGTAATGAAGCATCTTCTGCTGTTCTATAGTATTGAAAATCGTGAGTATTTTCTGATAGGGACCCTCCTGAATTATTAATTATTTGTTGCGTCTTCAAAGAGAAGTCAAGAAAACCGTTATTAGTACCAATGCTAAATTTAGCATCAGAATTAGATGCATTTTGATCTAATTCATGGATGTACTCATTGCTATAAGAAGTTAATCCCGTTGGGTTTACTTGTAAAGTAATAATATCCGTTTGATAACATTGAGTAGTGTTATTTGTAACTTTTACAGTTATGGAGTGGTTTATTGCTGTTAAATTAGTGTAATTATTTTTGTTAATTGGTGATGAAAAACTAGTATCAGATGTTTCAAAAAAATCAATTGTAACTTCAGTAAGGTTATTTACTAAAGCATTTTCTAATACTTCTAGGTTAAAAGTTGTAAAACCATCAATAGGATTACTGTCGAAATCACATTGTATATAAGGTTGAATCGGATTAATTGTAGGTTTTGGTTCAAATGTTATTTGAACTTTACCAGTGAATGTTTTTTTACAGTAAGAATTAGATTCTATTTTTATTTCATATAAACCACTTCCAAAATTAGTGTTATCAACAGTTAATATTCTTGTCTTGGCTATTTCTTTTCCATCTTTAAACCATGTATAGGTATCGTTAGGGTTATTTTTTTCTGGTTGAATTTGATAACTTTCTCCAATACAAAAAACTTGGTTGCTATTGTTTAAAACCTCATTATTAGCTAGATTGATTAATTTTACAGGTGCAAAAAACGACTGAATAAAAGGAGGTAATCCTTGTGAAGACATGGCGCCACCCAAGTTTACAGCGTTTGAAGTATATTGAATATCAGTAGCATTATCTTCTGGATTCTCTATAACTCCCAAATAGGATCTATCTGGAATGGAAGCATATATCTTTCCGTTTGGAGCTAATTGTAAAGCACCTCTATAACCTTGCTCTTGATGGACTTGAGTTTTAGTTTGTGCGATGTTAGCATCTAATAAATTATATTGAAAAACTCTGAAAGAGTTACTGTTTTCATGATATAAAGAAGAGTATAGTTTTGTAGATTCTTGAGAAAACTCAACACCATAAGGAGAACCATCAGTTGGACCACTTGTAAGAATTAGCCCGTTAGAAGCTACTTTACCTGTTGCGTTATCAAAATCGTATAAAACTAATTTTCCACTTCCATCATTTGTAAAGTCAGCAAGTGCTACTTTACTTCCATCTGGAGATGTTTTTAAATATCCTCTTTTATCTCTTAAATAGTAAGATGAAGATGAGGTAATAGGGTTTGTAGAGTCCACTCCGTTTTTATCAATTTTATAGGCGTAAAAAGTATCTTGTACGATAGATAAAATCCATATTTCTCTACAGTCTTTTCCTTGAACGGCTGTAACTTTTTCAGACCATTCTCTATCTCGACCATTAGAAAGGTTAACAGGGCCAGAAATAATTTCTCCTCCATTTCCTTTAGAAATATCTATGGTGTAAAACCTAAACCCTGGATTGTCAGGGTAAGGAAGATTTCCAATAAAATCTGTCCCCACTGTAAAAATATAGTAAAGGTTTTTATCTTCTGGGTTTGGAATAATTAAACCAGACTGTGAACTTGAAGGGTTACCTTGCAGGTCATTAGCTAAATTACCGTTTGAGTAACGCATTAGTTCATGGTTTTTCGTCCAAACATTAATACCATCTGAATAAAATAATAGATTCCCATTTTCGTCAGAAATAGATGAACAACCTTCATCAGTTTTCAATAATCCATCATTTAAAGCTACCGGACTTCCAGAGTTAAAATCGAGCCCTGCATTATTTCCAAAATACCAAACATTTGCTTCTTTTTGGCTATAAAGGGATATAGAGACAATAATAAAAAACGCTAGAAGTAGTTGTTTTTTCATTAAAATGAATTTAATTATATAAATAAAACAACTAAACTACATAAAACCCTCTATAAATCTCGTTTTTTTAACAAAGCATATGATGAGTAAATAAAAATAGCAGTCCAAATTAATACAATAGCTATATTGAAAAGGCTAACAGAATAGTCTTTAGTGAAATTTTCTCCTATTTGATTAGCTACTGATTTTACTGCACCTAATCTTGTAAATGGTTCTTTAATTAAATTAGCCATAGACTCTAGCGGGAAAAATTGCATGATTGAATTTACAGCTTCCTCAACCCCCGTTTTTACATTTCTAAAATTCCAGTATAAACATCCTTTAATTAAACTTTCTATAATTAGCCAAACAATCATGGCAGCAACAGCAAATGCAGAGCGTTTAATCAAGACACCTAAAAACAACCCAAAGGAGAAAAAGCCTAATAATTTTACGAAGAAAGCGAATAAATAATCTAAGTCTGAAAATATGATGGCTATTTCATTAAAATCAGAATAGATAGCTCCAAGAATTAAAGAGACAATAAAAACAAAGATGGTTGAAATAAAAGCAAAAGCTATAACGGTATAAAATTTTGATAGAATAAAATCCTTTTTACTTAAACCGTCTATTAAGTTTTGTTTTAACGTTTTATAACTGTACTCGTTCGCCATCATGGAAACAATAACTAGTAGCAAAAAGAATTTAAATATGGCAGCCATATATGTGTTAAAGTGCCAGATATATGGAAAATTAAAAATTCCTTGTTCAGCTAAATGAAATTTAATGGGGCCAATATCAAACTTTATTGCTGCAATTAAAGCAATAGAGGTTAATAATGCGAAATAGATAATTGAAAGAACTTTACTAGCTCTGTTATATTTTAATTTATGAATTTCTATATTTAAAAGTCGTAACATGGTGTAAGTTTATTGGTTGTTGGTAAGGTCTAAGAATTGTTGCTCTAAACTAGGTTTACGTTTCACTAAGTGAGAAAGAGAAATTCCTTTGTCAAATAAAAATGTATTAATTTCTGAAGCAGATAATTCTGAAGCTAGACTAGCTATTAAAATTCCATTTTCTTCTTTGATGTTTCCTATTGCTGAATGATTTTCTAAAAGCTGAGTAAGTATTTCTTGATTATCTGCTTGAAGTTCAAAAAAACCATTGGAAGCAGTCATTTCATCAACTCTACCACTGTATAACTTTACTCCGTTTCTTATTACGACTACATGAGAACATACTTTTTCAACCTCGTCGAGTAGGTGAGAGGCTAGTAAAATTGTAGTGCCATTTTTAGCAATTTCTTTAATTATTTGACGAATCTCGTGTATTCCTTGTGGGTCAAGTCCGTTTGTAGGTTCGTCCAAAATCAAAATTTCTGGATCATTTAATAGGGCAGAAGCGATAGCTAAGCGCTGTTTCATTCCTAAAGAGTAAGTTTTAAACTTACTATTTCTACGTTCAAAAAGATTAACAATCTTGAGTTTTTCTTCAATTTTATCGTACGAAACTCCTTTAATTTTACAAATTAACTGCAAGTTTTGAACGGCGCTCATGTACGGGTAAAAATTAGGGCGTTCAATGATAGCTCCTACTTTTTTTAATGCTTCATGTGTAGATAAGTTTCCATTGAACCAGCTAAAACTCCCTGAGGTTTTGTTTACTACATTTAAAATAATACCTAAAGTAGTAGATTTACCACTTCCGTTAGGTCCTAAAATTCCGTACACTGTGCCTTTTTGTATATCGAAAGAAAGATTGTTTACGGCATGAACTTTTCCGTATTTTTTATCGAGGTTTCGAATAGATAAAATTGTTTCCAAGCTATTTTGGTTTTTGTTGATTATATGTATTTGACGATTGATGTAAATTATTGTTACAATGTATAAAAAAAGTAGTAGAAAATAGTTTAAAAGGAAAGTTTAGCTTTTTAGAAAAATGCATGATATATTCAGAAGTAAATTTAACTAGATGCTTTAAAACTAAGGTAGTTTTGCATGTCAAATTATACAATTATGAAAAAAATAAACTACTTATTAGCAATTATTTTAACAACTGTTTTTTATGTAAGCTGTTCATCTGATGATGTTCAAGAAACACCAAATCAATTTATAATTGAAGGTGAAAATTATTCGATAGAATCAATTTTGGTAGAGAAATTCATGAAAGGAGATACGCCTTCTGTATTCTTACACTTATTGAATGTTACTGAAGAAGATATAGAAGCTGCTCGAAACTCTGGTACAGCTTTAACTGAGGTGGATTTATTTACAATTACTGTTCGTGATAAAGGCTTAACTTCAAAAACTTATACAACAGACAGTTTATGGTATGAATTTATGACGGATGGAGAGTTTTTAGGAGAGTATGATAATGAGCAATTGTTAATGGAGTATGAAACAGGAGATGAAGTTACTTTAACTATAAATTCAATTAATGAAACTAATATTTCATTAGAATTCAAAGTTAAAAAGGCTAATGGAAGTGTAGTAACAGGAAGTTATAACGGAAAGTACAGTACTGTTGATAAATCATTAGAGCGTAGTTAGAAAACAAATAGGATAGATAATAAAAAAAGCTTAGGTAAACCCTAAGCTCTTCTTATTTAAAATGACATTATTTGTTATCAATTAACCTAAATCCTTCACCATGTATATTTAAAATTTCTACATTTTCATCATTCTTCAGGTATTTACGAAGTTTAGCAATGTATACATCCATACTACGAGAAGTAAAATAGTTGTCATCTCGCCAAATCTTTGTCAACGCCAATTCACGTGGCATTAAGTCATTTTTATGCACAGCTAACATTCGTAAAAGTTTACTTTCTTTAGGTGATAACTTTTGAGGTTCTCCACCTTTATATATTAAATGACGTAGTTTAGAGTTAAAATCAAAAGACCCAATTTTAAACTCAAATTCATCACTGTCGTTTGTCTTTTCTGTTTCTTTACGTTGTAAAATTGCTTTAATTTTATGTAATAAAACTTCAGAATCAAAAGGTTTATTTAAGTAATCGTCTGCACCAACTTGATACCCTTTTAAAACATCTTCTTTTAATGTTTTTGCAGTTAAGAAGATAATAGGAATTTCTTTGTTAGTTGAACGAATGTCTTCAGCTAAAGAAAAACCATCTTTACGTGGCATCATTACATCTAAAATACATAAGTCATATTCTGCATTTTTAAACATAATTAAACCATCTATTCCGTCTTTAGCATGTGTAACATTGTAATCATTTAATGCTAAATAATCTTTAAGAACTGTTCCAAAATTAGGATCGTCTTCTACTAATAATATTTTTTTACTCCCCATTTCTTAATATTTTATATTAATGGTAATTTAACTGTAAATGTGCTTCCTTTCCCTTTTTCACTTTCAACGTAAACGGTGCCTTGGTGACTGTCTATGATTTCTTTTACATAAGCTAAACCTAATCCATGACCTTTTACATTGTGTATATTCCCTTTATGTTCTCTATAAAATTTATCGAACACATACTTTTGAGCATTTCTGCTCATTCCTATACCTTCGTCTTTAATTTTAAAGATAAAGTATTTATTTGTGTTTTCAGAAAATACATCTATTTTAGGTGCACTTTCAGAATATTTTAAAGCATTTTCCAACATGTTAACAACTACATTTGTTAGATGAAATTGATTACCAAGTACTTCAGAAGAAATAGCTTTGAGGTGCGTTGTAACACTTCCTTTTTTATCATCAGTTAATAGTTGTATATGTTCAACAGCTTCTTCAATTATATCGTGCATGTCTACTGCATCCTTACTAATTTCTATTTGATTTTTTTCTAACCTTGAAATTCGTAATACATTTTCTACCTGCCCGTGCATTCGTTTGTTTTCATCACGAATCATTTGAACATACCGTTTCACCTTTTCTTCATCTGATATAATTCTTGGGTTTTTAATAGCATCTAAAGCCAAGTTTATGGTAGCAATAGGTGTTTTAAACTCATGTGTCATATTGTTAATGAAATCTGTTTTTATTTCAGAAATCTTTTTTTGGCGAATTAACTGATACAATGAGGTGGAAAAAGCAGCAATAATAATTCCTATAAAAAATAAAGATAGTATCAATATTTTCATCATACCTGATAACAGGTTCTTTTTTTCATTAGGAAACTTAACATATAGCTTATAATTGCTATTTCCGTCTTCATCTTCTAGTAAAGGGTAATTAATATCCTCTGGTTGTATATTAAAATACCCAGATTTTAATTGAGTAGCTAAACCATCTTCATAAACAACATATTTAAAATCTTGTGTAATATTCATTTTAGCAAACTCTTCCTCTAAAGTATTACTTAGCTCCTTATTACTTATTCTTTGATTAATAGGAAACACAGCTTTACTTCTTCTAAAAGCATGTTCCATAACTTCATCATTCCATGTGTTATATGTTCTGAAAGAAGAATAACGATTTTCGTCTAAAAAAGGTTTAAAATCTTTGTTTTCAGATTTTATTATTTGTGAAAAATAAATATCTTCTTTTCCTGAGTAACGTTTTATAATGATAGAATCATTATCAACAAACTCGTTAGGCATTTTAATACTTTCTTCTAAAATAGTACTACCAAATGAAAACTTTTTTTTACTTACAGTATCAACTTGTTGGAAAAGAAAAGTTGTTATTTCTGCGTCTGTTCTGAGTTTATTGTTTTCAAAATAATCTTTATAATTTTGCTTAAATTCTAAATACTCTCTTTCCTTAATATTTTCGGAGGTACGAGCTAAAGCAATTTTTACATTATTTTTAAATTGTTCCTTTTTATTTTTAATAGCATCATTTATCCAATATACTTGAATGGAGATGATACCTATTAGAGAAATACTCATTAAAACAACAATGAGAATAAAAATTTTCTTGCCCATTACTCAAAAATAAATTAATAAATTTTAGGCGTATAATCTTTTAACTTAGATTAACAAACTTACTATAAAATTAAGACAATTTTAACACAAAAGGTTATTGAAACGTAAATTATTTTCTACTTTTTGTTAAATAATTATGGATTTTTAATACTTCATCTTTTGTTTTTAATAGTGAAATATTGTTAATTAAATAATTAGATTGTAGTATTTTTTTTGTTTCACTCCATTGGTTTTTAATTCTATTTTTTACCTCTTGTATTGTAGTCCTATCTCTTTTGATAACGCGTTCAATTCTTATATGCTCTGGAGCGGTTACTGTAATTATTTTATCACAAAAAGAGTCACTTCCGTTTTCGAAAAGAATTGCATTTTCGTATAATATATAATCTTTAATACTATTTTTTTTTAAGAACTGTTGCAAATGTTTGTTAACAGCAGGGTGTACAATAGCATTAAGAATAGCTAACTTTTTCTTGTTATTAAAAACTATTGAGGCTAAATAAGACCTATTTAGTTTGTGGTTTATATATACTTCCTCCCCAAATTCAGTGATTAATTGTTCTTTTATTCTTTTTGATGTGTTCATTAACTTTTTGGCTTCATCATCAGCAATATAAATAGCAATATTTTCAAATTCTGAAAAGATATTAATTACAGTAGATTTTCCACTACCAATTCCTCCTGTTAAACCTATTACCATGCTATTTGTATATTAAAAAATCAACTTTTTCTGGAACTATTCTCACTAAATCTACCGTTTTAGGGATGTCTTTTATTTTAGGAATAAGATAGTTTATTTCTTTTTTTTTAGATTGTAAATAATCACATTCAACTATAAATAAATCGGAGGTAATGTCATTAAAGTTTTGCAAGCCCACTTTGTATATAACCTTAACCTTTTTAGGGAATATATTAATTCCTTTGGGTGCATTTTTAACAAAAATAGGAACTTCAATTTCACCTTCTGTAAATTTATCAACAGCAATGTTAATTTGTGCAGTAGAATGACTCAATTTAAGCTTTAAGTCTTTGGGTAAAATAATAGAAGAATTGATACTAGTATTTTTAGATAAGTTTTCTAATGTAATGTTTTTTAAATTTAAAAAATTAGTCTCAGTAACATAGGCTTCATCACCAGAGATTAAAACACTGTCAGGAACAATTGTTATGGGTTTAGAAAAGTCATATCCTAGCTGAAAAGAAATGTTTAAATTTGGTTTTAAGGGAACTTTTTTTGAGCTGAGAAAACCAATTTTTAAAGGAATGGTGTCTTTTTCTATTTTAATTAATTCAATATTTGATTTTAGTTGTTCTTGAATTTCATTAAAAAGGTTTTTCGATAAAAAATAGTAATTTGTACCCCTTTTTTTTGAAGCTTTTTTTAGGTCTAGTTTAATGGGGGTATGGTTAATACTAGTAATTAAAAGATTGTATCCACTACTTTTTAATTTTAAAGGAATTTTTTTTATTGGTGTTTCTATTAATGTTTTTTGTTGCGGAAGTTGTGTGTATTCAATATCATATACTATAGTTGTATTATACTCCTTTGATAAATTAATAAGCAACCAGAAAAATATAGATACGGTTAAAAAGCCAAAAAATGTTTTAGGTATGTTAAATTTTGTTTTCAAGAAATTGTTTATTAGTGCAATCTACTAAAAAAAGAAAAAAGTGGGCTCTTAAGCCCACTTTTTTTATAAAATAAATCTCTTTTATTTTTTAGCTTCTGAAGTATGTTTTTTACTCATTTCCATAGAAATGGCTGAACGTTCAAACTTTATTTTACCAGCTCCTGTTTCAATAGTAACGGTGTTATCGGTATCATTAATTTCTACAATTTTACCATGAATTCCACTGGTGGTAACTATTTTAGCTCCTTTTTTAATTTCTGCTTGAAATAGTTTTTCTTTTTTTTGACGTCTCATTTGTGGACGAATAATTAAAAAGTAAAAAACAGCAATCATTGCTACAAAAGGAAGCATATTCATTAAGCTTTCTTGAGAGCTAGCTTGTAAGAAGATGGTTTCGAACATTATGAGTTATTGTTTTTTGGGGTTACCATTCCAGAAATTTTAATAATTTCTCTTCCTTTTTCTGTGTTGGTAGTTAAAGTAATAGATTTAGATTGTTTGTTAACTCTACCATTGGTATTGAAGCTAACTTTAATATTTCCTGTTTTACCAGGAGCAATAGCTTCTTTTGGCCATTCAGGAACAGTACAACCACAAGATGCCTGCGCATTTGTAATAATTAAATCACTCTTACCAGTATTTGTTACTACGAAAGTGGTTTTAACAACTTCACCTTCGTTAACAGTACCAAAGTCAAATTCTTCTTTATCGAAAGAAATCACAGGAGCTCCTAAACCTATAGAGCTATCTCTTTTTTCTGCTTTTTCAAGATTTTCTTTTTTAACTTTTGATGAAGCATTCCCTTGTCCGCATGAAACTAACATTCCTGCAGAAACAACAAATGCTACCATTACTGCTATTTTCTTCATTTTAAAATATTTTTAGTTTGATGTAAAAATACTAATTTATTATAATAAACCTCTACCTATTTTAACCATCTTATTTGAACCTAGGTAGTCTTTGGCTAATTTATCTAAAACTCCATTAATAAAGTAACCACTTTTGTTTGTTGAATAATCTTTTGCTAACTCAATATATTCATTTATGGTAACTCTACTTGGAATTGAAGGGAAGTGTAAAAATTCTGTAATAGCCATTTTAATAATAATCATATCAATATCAGCAATCCTATCAGCTTCCCAGTTAGGAGTTTTCTCTTTAATGTCCTCTTCGTATTTGTGTTGATGTAACATTGTTTTTGTAAATAAATCAGAAACAAAAACTTTATCATCATTGTCTTTATACAAACTACCTAATATGAAAGGCTTATTTGCTTTTTGTTTGTTTAAAGATTTAAGAATCCAAGTATTTACAAAAGGAATATCATCAACCCAAGAAATCATTTGATCTTCAAAATAATCAGCTAACTTTTCATTAGGGGCTACTATATCTCTAAAAAAGTCAATGACAAAGGCTTTATCTATGTTGTAAGAGTTTTCAACAGTGTCCATATACTTTTTGTAAAGGTCACTTCTTTGTAATTCATCTAATAAGATTTTCACATACTCATCATCAAGATCCCAATAATTAAGCTTGTTAAGCTCAACATACCCTTCTAAACTTACACTTTCATTAAGTGAGTTTAAAAGTTTATTGTCTATAAATTTTGTATTTGGGTTGAGTTCCTCTTTTGTAGCTAGTATTTTCTTTTTAGAAAGCTCTATTCTCTTACGAGCTAATTTTTGTACTTCAACTAATAATTGAAGGTTTAAAACGTACAAATCGTACATTTTTTGAATGCTGTGTTTTAAGAATTTTTCTTCCTTAACTAAATCATCGCTATGCGATTGTTGCATCGCATAAACCGACTGCATTACTTTAACACGAATATGTCTTCTGTTAATCATTCTAAAGAACTTTAAAAAAAAGAGCGATAGAAACTATTTCTAACGCTCTGCAAAAGTAAAACTTTTTTATTTTTTATCTAGCTATTTTGCTCTTTTTTGCGAGCATCAATTCTTGCTTGTGCAATATTGAAAGCAGCTTGATGTGTAGTGATATTCTCTTTTTCTGATAAATTAAAAATTTCTAATGTAGTATTGTAAATGTTTTCAGTTCTTTTTAAGCTCTCAGCTTTATCGTAACCAACAACTTCAGCATATACATTAATAATTCCACCAGCGTTAATTAAGAAATCAGGAGCATAAGCAATTCCCTTTTCTTTTAACATTGTACCGTGTTTTAATTCATTTGCTAATTGGTTGTTAGCAGCACCTGCAATTACCTTAGCTTTTAATTGAGCGATACTTTCATCATTAATAGTAGCACCCAAAGCACATGGAGCGTAAATATCAACATCTAATCCAAAAATGTCATTTCCTAACACTACGTTAGCACCATATTTTTTACTTAACTCTTCTAAACGAGCTTCATTAATATCGTTTAAAACAACTTGAGCTCCTTCGTCGGTAATGTGCTTCACTAAAGTTTCTCCAACATGACCAACACCTTGAACTAATACTTTTTTACCATCTAAATTATCTGTTCCAAACTTGTGTTTTGCAGCAGCTTTCATTCCCATGTAAACACCATAAGCTGTTACAGGAGAAGGGTTTCCAGAGCCTCCAATACTTTCAGAAACACCTGTTACATGTGGAGTAACTTCACGGATTATATCCATGTCACGGGTTTCCATTCCTACATCTTCAGCAGTAATATATTTTCCACTTAAAGAATTAACAAACTCACCAAATTTACGCATTAAAGCGTCATTTTTTTGAGTTTTAGCATCACCAATAATAACTGCTTTACCACCTCCAAGGTTTAATCCAGTAACAGCAGATTTGTAAGTCATACCACGAGACAAACGTAACACATCGTTTAAAGCTTCCCATTCACTTCTATATTGCCACATTCTAGTACCTCCTAAAGCAGGCCCTAAAGTTATATTGTGGATACCGATAATTGCTTTTAAACCTGTATCTTCGTCGTTGCAAAAAACGATTTGCTCGTGATTGTCAAAAGATAACTGACCGAACACTGGGTCATTCTTAAGATCTTTAGTATCAATGATTTCTGATGTCATTTGTTTTGTTTTTTTATTTGAGATGATTTGGGTAATCTCAAAAATTAGATGACAAAAGTAAGAAATCGTTAAAACATAAGCAAAAAAAGAGGTCTCAATTAAGGTATCTTTAACAAGACCCTTTTATAAAGTTTAATTTTTATAATAAAATAGAATTGAAAGCATTACAATACTTAAACAAGTACTTTGTTAAATACAAATGGAGGTTATTATTAGGAGTTTTTATAACTGTATTAGCTAAAATATTTACATTAAAAGTGCCTAATTATGTGTTAACTTCTTTAAATGTTGTGGAAGATTATCAATTAGGTAAAATAACTGAAATTTCAGAAGTTAAAAGCATCCTTTTTACAAATATTTTGCTTATAGTAGGGGTAACACTGTTAGGTGGTTTCTTTACATTCTTAATGCGTCAAACTATAATTGTAATGTCTCGATTAATAGAGTTTGATTTAAAAAATGAAATTTATCAGCAATATCAACGACTGTCACTTAATTTTTACAAACAAAATAGAACTGGTGATTTAATGAACCGTATTAGTGAAGATGTTTCTAAAGTTCGTATGTATTTTGGACCAGCCATCATGTATTCATTAAATATGTTAGTGTCTTTTGCAGTCGGTTTTACTCAAATGTATGCAATATCACCAAAGCTCACCTTGTATACAATGATACCTTTTCCTGTTTTATCAGTATCAGTATTTATTTTAAGCAAGCAAATTAATAAACGAAGTACAGTAGTTCAGCAATACCTTTCAAAATTAACAACGTTTAATCAGGAGTTTTTCTCTGGTATTAATGTAGTAAAATCATATGCAATAGAAAGCGCTGTGATTAATAACTTCGATACGTTGGCAGATGCTAGTAAAGATAAAAATATAAACCTATATAAAGTACAAGCGTTATTTTTTCCATTAATGATTTTATTAATAGGAATTAGTAATATCATTGTTTTGTATGTTGGTGGTACTTTATATATTAATGAAGAAATTAAAGTTGGAGCCATTGGTGCTTTTGTTATGTATGTAAATATTTTAACATGGCCAGTAGCTGTAGTTGGTTGGGTAACTTCAATGGTGCAGCAGGCTGAAGCTTCTCAAGAAAGAATTAATGAATTTTTAGAACAAGTTCCTGAAATTGAAAATGCAAATGAAGGAGAAACTATCATTGAAGGAGATATTGAGTTTAATCATGTTTCTTTAGCCTATGAAGACACAAATATCACAGCGTTAAAAGATGTAAGTTTTAAGGTAGAAAAAGGAGAAACACTAGCAATATTAGGAAAAACAGGAAGTGGTAAGTCATCTATAATCAACTTAGTTTCACGTTTGTATGATACTACAGGAGGGACTGTATTAATGGACGGAAAAGATATTAAAACCTGCAATTTATATGATCTAAGAAATCAAATTGGTTTTGTGCCGCAAGAACCGTTCTTGTTTTCAGATACCATTGAAAACAATATAAAATTTGGAAAAGAAGACGCTACAGAAGAAGAAATTATAGAAGCAGCCAAAAACGCGGTTATACACGATAATATTATCGATTTTAAACAAGGCTATAAAACTATTTTAGGAGAGCGTGGTGTTACGCTTTCTGGAGGGCAAAAGCAACGAACTTCTATAGCAAGAGCCATTATAAAAGATCCTAAAATTTTAATTTTTGACGATTGTCTATCAGCTGTAGATACTGAGACTGAAGAGAAAATTTTATCAAATTTAGAAAGAGTTTCTAGTGATAAAACAACGATAATAATAAGCCATAGGGTATCATCTGCAAAAAATGCAGATAAAATAATAATATTAGATGAAGGAAAGATTATTCAGCAAGGTGTTCACAATCAATTAGTAAAAGAAAAAGGGTATTATAAAGATTTATACGAACAACAGCTTTTAGAAAAAGAAATATAGCATTTCGTATTGTCAAGTCAAATATTTTGTTAGATTTGTTGAGAAAATTTAAATAACCAACTATTATTTTAAGTAACGAATTATGAGCGAGAGAGTAGAACAAGAGGAAATCTTTTCACAGGTTTTAAGAGCAGGAAGAAGAACATATTTTTTTGATGTTAGATCTACAAAGGCAGATGATTATTATTTAACAGTGACTGAGAGTAAGAAGTTTACTCATGATGATGGTTCTTTTCATTATCAAAAACATAAAATTTACTTATATAAAGAGGATTTTAGTGATTTTAAAGAGATGTTGAACAAGGCAACAGACTTTATTGTAAACGAAAAAGGATCTGAAGTTATAAGTGAACGTCATCAAAAAGACTATAAAAAAGAAGAAAACGTAACTACAGAAGTAGCTTCTACAGAAAGCTTTACAGACGTTTCTTTCGACGATATTTAACAGAAGAAACTGTTATGCATAACTCTAAACACAAGTGATATTACTTGTGTTTAGAGATGATAATGTGCAGAAAAAAATCAATTCAAATTCAATTTACACTTAGAAAACTGCCAATTGTTGCACAGCAATTGGTGGTTTTATTTTTTACATAAGCGATTTTATTTTGTTTGGTAGTTTTGATGCGAATTCAACCAGCTGCTTATAAGTTAAAGTTCTACCCACTCTACTATTAAGTTTGTCTTCACGCTGGTTAATCCTAAGTAATTTTTGTTTCATAGGAAAGCGAGTTTTGAGTTCACCTAAATATAATAAAAAAAACTGAATTTCAGCAGGTTATGTTTGTTTTGGGGTGAAGTATTTTGTAGAGTAGGTGTTTTTCCTATAAAACTTTTTTCATAGTAGTAGTTTTTGCTACTGTTTCTTGCCATTCTTTTATAGTATTACTGTCGTTTGTAATTCCACCTCCAACATAAATATATACAGTGTTGTTAGAAACTTCCATACAACGAAGATTAACAAATAAATGACTTTCCTTATTGTCTGTATTCAATTCTCCTAAAAAACCTGTATAAAAGCTTCTATGATAGTTCTCATTATTTAAAATAAATTGTTTTGAAGCCTCTAAAGGCATTCCACAAACGGCAGGGGTAGGATGTAAGCTTTTGATTAAAGAAGCAGTATTCGTTTTTAACTTTCCATTAATAATGGTTCTTAAATGGAGTAATTTACCCGCTTTTATAGTTTCAATACCAGATGTTGTAATGTTTAAGGAAATATCAGATAACCTATCAGTGATGTAGTCAGTTACAAATTGTTGTTCTTCTAATTCTTTTGGCTGCCAAGTAACATTAGTTGTGCCATTGTAAACTTGTGTTCCCGCTAAAGCCATAGTAGTAAAATTTTTATCTTTAATACTAACTAAAGTTTCTGGGGTAGCTCCTAACCATAACCCAATTTTAGGATGATACCAAACATATACAAAAGCTGTTGGGTAGTTATTCAGAAGTTTTTGAAAAGTATTAATAAGGCTGAAATCTGATAACTCAATTTTTTCTTTTCTAGAAAGAACTACTTTTTTAAACTGCTGATTTTTAATAGCGGCTATTCCTTTTTCAACCAGTTGAATATGGTTCTCTTCGGAAGCAGTATCAGGAGCATGATTATTATTGTTAGTTTGAGTATCTCCAACAGTAGTTTCTTCTTCTATATAAGTAGATTGGTTTCTAGGAATTAAGATAGCTTTTTCTCTGCTGTCAAACGGAGCAAAAATAAATCCACTCTCATTATAGTTTTCAGAGGTAATTAAGTCGTTGTTTTGTTGGAACCATCCTTTAATTATAGAACTGTTAGGTTTTCTGTAAGTAACAAAAGGTAATTCTTCGTTGAAGGCTTCTTTTATGTTTAAAAAAATACTCAATCTAATTGTTGTATTAAATGTTTTTTAATCGTGTCAAATTTACTCCAAATAAATCCATGACTAGCATCAGGAACGCTAATTAACTCAAACTGATTTTCAGGAAACTGTTCTTTTAAAAATAAAGAGTTTTCAAAAGGTACAATCCAATCATTAGTTCCATGAATACTTACTATGTTGTTAGGGGTAGATTTCCAGTTGTTTTCAAATAGTTGTAAATCTTGTTTATGAGATAACTTTTCTTTGCTCGCTTCTTGCCATATTGGAGGAACCAACCATCGAGTAATTTTCCATTTATATAAATTTAAAGACCATAGCATGGGTTCTACTTCACTATATATAGCAGGAGCCAGCAAAATTACTTTTCTAACTTTTTCTTGTATAGCTAAGGCAATAGGTCCTCCATAAGAATAACCTACAAGAATCGTTTTATCGGGGTTAATATTATGTAAAATATTCTTTAGCATGTCACGCTCAAAAGCAATACTTTCTTGAACTGGATTTCTGTCTTGATAATTGTAACCAATTCTGTCATATGAAATCATATTAGCTTTGCTAAGCAATACACTATCCATCATATATTTTACAAAATCGGTAGAAGAACCTATCGTTCCGTGAACAAAAACCAGTGTAGGTAAGGTAGTATCTTTTATGATTGAAAGTTTTCTGTACTCAAACCCTTTAAAGTTTTCATAAGTAAGGACAGGAGTAGCAGAGCTTCCTGAAAATTTTTCAAGTACTTTTACATCAGATTTAGGAGCAGAAAAATTCCAGAATAAATAATATAAAACAAGGAAAAGCACAAAGAGAGCAATTCCAACGGTTTTTAAGATTTTTTTTAGCAACTTCATGCTATTGTTTATCTAAAACAATATTGGTAATCTTACAAAGTGAAATCAAGTTATCATCCTCATCAACAATTCTCACTTCCCATAAATGTGTAGTTCTACCTTTATGAATCGCTTTAGCGGTAGCAAAAACATGTCCTTCTCGCTTACTTTTTACATGATTAATACTCAGTTCAATTCCTTTAATAATTTTATTAGAGTCTCTTAAAAAAAATGCAGAAGCACAACTACCAACAGATTCTGCCAAAGCAGCTGTAGCACCACCATGTAATATTCCATAGGGTTGATGTACTTTAGATGTCACAGGCATTTTTGCTGTAATAAAATCATCTCCTACATCAACAAACTCTATTTCTAAAGTTTCCATCAAGGTGTTTTTGTTGTAACTGTTTAAGACTGTAAGAGATGCTTGCTTATTCATGGTAACTAAAAATTATCACCCAAAAATACGTATTTTTGTACTGACAAAAAATGATAGAATGTATAAAGTACGCGTAATTTTAGATACGAAAGAAGATGTAATACGAACCCTGTTAGTAAACGAAAAAGCTTCATTAGAAAACCTACACTTTGATATTGCAAAAGCGTTTGGTTTTAACGGACAAGAAATGGCATCTTTTTACCGTACCGATGAAGATTGGAATCAAGGTGAAGAAATTCCTTTATTCAATATGTCAGAAGCAGGAGAAGGAATTTCAATGGCAACATGTATTTTGCATGAAGCCTTACCAAACCAACACGATAAGTTGATTTATGTGTACGATTTCTTACAAATGTGGACGTTTTATGTAGAGGTAATAGAACAGTCAAATGAAGAAGTTACAGAAACAAAAGTGATCTTATCTGTAGGAGAAATCCCAGATCAAGCTCCAGAAAAAGAATTTAAGGCAGAAAATCTTTCAAAAAATATAGATGATGAAATTGATGATGAATTTAATAACTTTGAAAGCCTAGACGATTTTGACTTTGATAATTACTAAGCTATGGCACAATTTATAAAACTGTATAATGACAACCCCAATCCAAAAGAGATTGAAAAAATTGTAAAAGTTTTACAAAATGGAGGGTTAATTATATATCCAACCGATACTGTTTATGGTTTAGGTTGTGATATTACCAATACTAAAGCACTAGAAAAAGTAGCAAGAATAAAAAAAGTAAAGCCAGAAAAAGCCAACTTCTCGTTTGTTTGTAACGACTTAAGCCATTTATCTGATTACGTAAAGCAAATAGATACTGCAACTTATAAAATTTTAAAAAGAGCTTTACCAGGTCCATATACTTTTGTATTACCTGGTAGTAATTCACTACCAAAAGCTTATAAAAAACGAAAAACAGTAGGTATTCGTGTACCCGATAATAATATAGCAAGAGCCATTGTAGCAGCTTTAGGAAATCCGATTGTATCTACATCTATTCATGATGAAGATGAAGTATTAGAATATACAACCGATCCTGAATTAATTTTCGAGAAATGGCAGAATATTGTTGATATCGTGGTTGATGGAGGATACGGAGACAACCATGCATCTACTGTAATCGATTTAACAACCGATGAACCAGAAGTAATTCGTGAAGGAAAAGGAAGCTTAGATATTTTGTAATAATAAAATAAGTTTAGTTGAAATCTTACAAAACCACTTTTTAATTAAAAACACAATCCCTATCTTAGTACAGAATAGAAAAAGGATATATGTTTTTACTGGATAGATTCCCCAACGACAGCGGACCAATATATCAAGAAACCATAGCAGGCAGATTGTCTGTTGAGCCTTTCAATACTTTTAGCAACTTAATTTTTATTGTTCTACTGATTTACTTCGGAAGAAGAATTTATCAAAACCCTAAACAATACCCATTTTTTTTGTTTGCCATTCCAGTAATATTCATCAGTTGGATAGGTGGTACCATGTTTCACGGTACAAGAAGTCATGAATTTTGGTTGTTGTTAGATTGGGTTCCTATCATGATTGTATGTTTAGGAGCTATTATTTATTTCATAGGAAAAATTAAAAAGAAATGGTGGGAACGATTAACGATAATTGTAGCTATACTTTTAGTGTCTATTTTTCCACGATTTTTACCAATACCTTCAGGATATAGAACATCGTTTGGATATGCAGTAACAGCATTTGCTGTAATAACCCCGTTAATATGGTATGCTTATAAGACCCGTTGGAGAAATGTAAAATACATTGTATATGGAGGAGCAGTTTTTGGAATAGCTTTACTATTTAGGACATTAGATAATAAAGTAGTTGTATTGCCCATGGGAACGCACTGGTTATGGCATACTTTCGGCGGAATAGCAGTTTTCTTTTTACTCTATTATATCTATAAGGACGAGCAAAAATTAACGTAATTCGGTAAACTTTTTTCTTCCTTTAGCATAATACTGCCAAACCACAGATGTGTGCTCGTAGTAATTTGGTTTTTTAGGAGATTCTTTTCTCTTTTTTATGAATTTAGGAAGATGCATATAAAAACTAAAATGAGCTTTTAAAATAGCAAATAAGTGGTTAGGTTTCCCTTCCAATAAAAATTTAACACTAGCCAATCCGTCTAAGATTAAACGAGAAAAAATAATTGGGAATAATTTAGCAGAGGGTAAGTTTTTAACTAGGTTGAGTAAACTATTCCTGAAGTTTAAAAAGGTTTTCTTCGGGTTTAACGTGTCTAATGTAGCCCCACCTACGTGATATACAGTGGATACTCCTACATATTTTATAGTATGCTCACTATTTTTAGCGCGCCAACACAAATCAATCTCTTCTTGATGCGCAAAAAAATCTTCATCAAAACCTTGTAGTTGATGAAAAACTTCAGAGCGGATAAAAAAACAAGCTCCAGACGCCCAAAATATTTCAGTAGTATCGTTAAATTGTCCGTTATCAGTTTCTAAGTCACTAAACAAACGACCACGACAATACGGATATCCAAAAGCATCAATAAAGCCACCGCCAGCACCTGCATATTCAAACTTCGATTTATCTTTAAAGTCTAAAATCTTCGGTTGGATAATCGCCGTATTAGGTTCCTTTTTAAAAGTATCAATAATGGGAGTTAACCAGTTCTTGGTAACCTCAATGTCAGAATTTACCAAACAATATACATCTGCATCAATATGTTGTAACGCATCGTTGTAACCTTTTGCATAACCACCATTTTCTGAGTTCTGTACAATTTTTACAGTAGGAAAATGTTGCTTTACAAATTCAATAGAATCATCTGTAGAAGCATTGTCTGCAACATACACTTCAGTTTCTTCTGAACTAAAAGTTATGACAGAAGGTAAAAATTGCTCAAGCAACTTTTTTCCGTTCCAGTTTAATATGACGATAGCTATTTTCAAGACGGCAAATTTACAGTTTATAAATGAATTTTGTAGACCAAAAAGAATCATCTCGACCGAAGGGAGAAATTTACTAATAGAGAAATTCCAATCGTTAAGATTTAGTTATGCTGAATCTTTTTTGATTTCTTCCTACGGTTGAAATGACGTTTTGTGGTTCTTAGATACTTTTTACAAAATCAAGGAAAACTTTTTTATGAAGCGCTAAATCCATATTAGGAGAAAGTGCTACACGAGCAATATAATCTTTATCACCTTCTTTGGTAGTTCCTTGGGTTGAGGTTGCAGGAATTGTCCAGTAACAACCTTTTAACTGTCCGTAGCTTACACAATACTTACTTTCATTCGGAATTTCAGTAATCATTAAATTGATAAGCTTTAAGTTTAAGGCTCTTTTATAGGCTTCTTTTTCTTCCGCAGTATTCCCTTTGGTAGGAAGGTCTAACGAAAATACTGATGGTGTAAATCCTTGCGCAGCTAGTTCTTCTGAAACAAAATTGATTTTAGCACCAGGTAATACTTCATGAATAAAGTTTACAAATTCACGTGTATTTTTATAAGCATCACTAATTCGTTGCGTCATCGAAGGCATTTGTGCAGCTAATATTTTGTATTGAAGCGGTGTAGCCTCGTTATCGCAAATATGTAAGTGTTTTTCTATTTTTTTGATTAACGCGTTGGTTGTTTTATTTCCAACACAGTATCCAGCAGTACATTTTCCACCACTAGGGAATTTAGATCCACTAGCAAACGAAATAGTTCTAATATTGGCTAACATGTCTGTATCTCCTAAAAAGTGAACATTCGGACAGAAAGTTTGGTCTAAAATAAACACAGGATCAACGGCTGTTTCACCCGTTGGAATCGTACGTTTTTTACTTAAAACATCTCTTAAATCGGTAAGGTTAGGTACTTCTACTCTTGGGTTGGTCGGAATTTCAGCAATGATATACGGAACCGCATCTTGTGCTGCAATGTTGGCTAATACGGTATCAATGCTCTCTACCATGTCGTTGTCTCCATCAACAGGTAAATCAACAATGTCTACGTTGTTTAAACAAGCAGCAACACGTCTCGCTTGGTCGTTTGTACCACCATAACAGTTTGGAGGCACTACAATTTTAATCGTTTTTCCCTTATGGTTTTCAAGAGCATCGTCAATCAATCCCATTAAAATGGCGTATTGTATTGAAAGTCCACTTGAAGCTACTAACGCTTTTGTACTGGTGTTGGTAATTTCATTGATGAGTTTCTCAACCTTCGCTTTGTTTTGTGCTACGTCAGTTACTGTAACATCATACGGCTCATCGATAAGACTTTTTAATGCTTTTAACGAATTAGCAGGAGTCATGGCAATAGTTTCTCTTCTTCTTACATGTTGAATGTCTGAAATATAAGAATCGTTTTGCTCTCCGTTTACTAATAAAAAGCTTCCTAATTCTGGGTGTGTATTGATGTAAAAATCAACGTTTGGTACAATCGTAAAGTTGCAAATAGCTTCTTGTTCAACAATCAATACGGTACTACCATCAAATTCAAGAATAGCTTCAACACTATCCACTTTTTTTAGTTCAAATTGATATCCGTATACATTTTTAATTACTTCAGCATCAAAAAAGCTAGGAATTTCATTGGTATACACTATTTGCGTGTTTTTATTAGCAAATAAATTCGCTCTTAACACAGCCAAAACAGGAACCGTTTGTGATGAAAAACTAATTACATTTGCTGCTTTAGTGTTGTATAGTTTGGCAATCGTCCACTCTAATACCGATGATAACGGATGCCCTAAACGAATATAATCGTATGCAGTTGGTAACTCGCTTAACGCTGAAGCAGTAGCATTGTTGTTGTTATACAAATCTTCAAACTGATCTAAAAACTGGGTTTTGGCTAGTTTTTCTACATAAATATCCAGACGGTGCGTGGTTAGGTTTAACCAATCTGCTGGCATATTTTCAACAACATTTTTTATATAAGTATGTACGTTTTTGTCTTGCATTATAGGTGTCTTTTAATAAGATTGCAAGATACGTTAATTAGATTTTTTTAGAAAGGGGAGAGAATGGTTTTATAAAGGGAGTTTTACTTTCGTTTGATGTATGAGCTGTAGCTGACTTTATAAATTTATGGGTTGGTTTTCAAGACACTTTAATAAAAAGAAATAACGGTTTGAGTTAGTACCCAAACCATTATTATTTCCCTTTATTGTTAGAAGTTTGTTTTTTTAATTTGGCGAATGAAGTCCAATTTTATTTCCTTCTGAGTCGAGAAAAATGGCAAAGTACCCGTTTTCGTCAGCGTGAGGTGTTTTAGGTATCATAACTTTACCACCATGTTCTTCTACTTTATCAATAATAGTTTGCAGATTGTCTCCACCATTAAGGTAAATAGTAACCCCACTTGCAGAAGGTTCATAACCTTCGCCTTGTATAATTACTCCTGTAACCATTTGACCTTCGTAAGGAAATACCCCCATTTCCATTTCTGGAAAATGGAATCTTTCAATTTCTATACCTAAAATTTCTTTGTAAAAATTAACGGCTCGTGTAATGTTGGTTGCAGGAATTTCAAAAATTGAGACATAACTTTTCATCTGTTGTATACTTTTAGTGATTGATTCTTTAGATTGTGTTGTTTTAGAGATTGAAGTGCCTTTGTTTTTGCAAGACACAAGGCAAAAAAATAGGGTAATAATGGTAATAAGTGTGTTATTTTTCATTTTCGGCTTAGTATTATTGATGCAAAACTAAGAGCAGAAAATTAGTTGAAATTGTAAAAATGCGACACCTTAGTTTATTTGTAAAAAAGGGTAGAAAGCTTCAAGCTTTCGTCAGTAAGAAACTCTTTTGGGTTTATTCCTGTAAATTCTCTAAAGTCTTTGATGAAGTGAGCTTGATCGAAATAGTCGCTTTTATAGGCAACATCAGTTAGGTTTTTAGACTTTTGGTTAAGCATCAATTTTAAAGCTGTTTGCAATCGAATTACTTTTCCTAACTGTTTGGGGCTTACTCCAATTTGTTTTTTAAAGTTTCTTTCAAGCTGTCTTCGTTTAGATAGGTTGTTTTCGAGGATTGAGTTTATAGAAACACTTCCGTTTGTAGAAAGGAGAGTATCCACAGTACTTTTTACTATTTTATGAATTGTTTTTTGGTTGTTGAACGTATCCAAAAGAAACTTTTCGATGATTTCTATACGTTGTATCGTATTTTCAGCGTTGGTTATTTTTTGTTGCAAACCATCTGCGGTTTCCTTGTCAAAAAGGAGATTCAAGGGTGTTTCTGTGCTTGCTAAGTTGTTGATTGGTTCAGAGATAAAATTAGCAAATCCATAAGGATAAAACCTAATGGCAAAAGTATTGACATAACCTGTTGGTTCAATGTAGAAAGGTTCAATTATTTGCCCTAATACCATTGCCCGTGGTTGAAGTATAAAGTTATTTTCGGAAGTGTATCGTTTTATATCGTCTCCAAGAATAAATGCCATTTCTATACAACCATCTGGTACAATTCGTTGTTTTTGTGGTTCGGAATGTATAGGTACTTCCAACGTCCAATAACAACTAATAATTGACTTTAAATTTGTATGTGGTTCGTATGTTTGGTAGTCCATTTTGTCGTTTAATCTTTTTCAGCATGAGACATGGTTTACCAAAGATATAACTTCTATCAGAAATATAAATTGATAACTAAGTTCAATAAAAATAAATAACCAAACCAAAAATTAAGAAGTCTCTTCAGTATCCAGTTTATCTATTTCATAACTCATATACTCTTTATACAGTTTCGCGATAGATTTGGTTTCTCCAAGTATGGTAAGTACATCATCTGTTAGTAAAACAGTTGAACCGTTAGGGGTAAACGTTTTATCATTTCTTTCAACTAAAGCCACTAAAACGTCTTTTGGTAACTGAATATCCTTTAGCTGTTTTCCTATCATGGTGTCTTGCGGAGTTCCTTCGAGTAGTTTGATGCTTACAAATCGTTCGTTTTGTAGTAAAAACTCCTTAATTTCTCTGTGACTATTCATTTTAAGCAAGGTTTTTACGATTTGCTCTCGTTCTAAAATATCAAGAAGTCTCGATAGCATACGGAGTTGCTGTTTTGGGTTTTCATCAGAATTAATTAGAAAAGCACAGATTTGTAAGGGCTTTTTAAACTCATAGTCTTCAGAGGGAAGTGTTCCTTCAATTGGTTTTTTAGAAATCACAATTTTCATGGAAGGATGTGAAACACTCTTAAACTTGGCATGAAAAACTAAAATACCTGGTAAAGTGATGACAGATTCATCGGGTACCGACTGAAAGAACTTGTGTAGTACCCCTTCTTTGTTGAGGTCTAACTCTCTACAAAAGTAATCGGAAGCGATATTTAAGACTTTATCAAAGTTAGTGGTATCCTTAAGTATTTTTATTTTCGATGTAATTACGGTTTCATCAAACGGATCTCCTTCACGAAGTCCTTTTTCTTTTAAAATGGTCATTAATTCATTCTCCAATTCATCGTATTGGTGTCTTCCTAAAAGCGCAAACCAATGAAAAATAGCGCCTTCTCGTTTTACTTTTCCTTTAGAATAAAAGTGATACCAAAGTACCCCAATAACAATAATACCAGAAGTAAAAAGTACTGGCATCCATCCTAAATAAATAATAAGGATGAATGAAATGATAATTCCGACAACTTGCATAAACGGATATAATGGAGATAAATACCCTGGATCGTATGATTCTATTTTACTTTTTCTAAAAACAATAACAGAGAAGTTAATAAAGATAAAAATCAATAATTGGAAGGTGCTAGCAAGCTTTACAATACCTTCTTCTGATAGTAGTAGAATGAATACAATAATTAATGCTGTAGTTAAAAATATAGCGACTACAGGACTTCCTTTTTTACCAATTCTAGCCAGAATAGCAGGAAACAGTTTATCGCGTCCCATAGCAAACGGATATCGTGATGCAGATAATAGTCCTGCGTTCCCTGTAGAAGCAAAAGCAGCAAGTGCTGCTACCGACATTAATAGTACTCCCACATTATCGGGTAACCATTTAAAAAGTTGTTCAGCAGCTGTAGCAGCTGGTGCCAATTCGTTGGCAAAGGCGGTAGGCTCAATAAGAGTTACCATAATAAAAACACCCAAACCATAAATTAATCCTGTAACGACTAAAGAAAGTATCATGCCTAAAGGAATGTTTCTTTCAGGGTTTTTAATTTCTTCTGCAACGCTTACTATTTGAGTGAGCCCTAAATAGGAAACGAAAACAAAACCTATGGTAGTAAACATTCCTCCAAATCCGTTTGAAAAGAAAGGAGTAAATTGTTTGTTAATAGATTCATTGGTGATAGTATCTGAGGTGAAGATAGAAAAAAGACCATCTGCAATAAAACCAATTAAAATGACTAATAGGAATATGACAAACACTTTTTGAAAAGCGGAGGTTTTTTTAGCCCCCACTAAGTTTAATGCCATAAAAAAAAGAGTGGCTATGATAGCAACTACCTTGGTAGGAACTTCCCAAAATATAGCGGCGTAAGCACCAATACCAATAATAGCAAAGGCTGTTTTTAGCATTAAAGCAAAATATGTACCTAGTCCGCCAATAGTTCCCATAAGTGGACCTAAGCTTCTGTCTAAAAAAAAGTAAGCACCTCCTGATCGTGGTAAGGCTGTTGATATTTCAGCAATACTAAACATGGTAGGTAGTATTAATACACCTGCAAGTAAGTAGGCTAAAAATACAGAAGGGCCTGTATAATGTGAGGCGATTCCTGGTAGTAAAAAGAAACCAGAGCTAAACATGGCTCCAGTACTTATGGCAAAAACATCAAATAATCCTAAGTCTTTTTTTAGTTTATTCCTCATGGCTTTTGTGTTTAAGGCTTATTATTAAGTGGTTAGACCATGAGAAGATATGAAAAAAATTACACTTTTTAGGTGCTATTTGGTTAAGGTAATGTTTGTAATGTGCTCTTTTAGAGGTTTTTTTGTTGCAAATACTAGTTTGATAGTAGAGAAGTACAGTTTTTATTGGGATGAGGTCCCAATAGTTTTTTATAAATTATAATATGTTGTGTTTTGTGTAAGCAGCAGTTTTTATACTGCTTACACGATATTTCTTTAAATTTTTCTTAGTTCAACTCTTCTATTTTGTGCTTTTCCTTCTTCTGTAGCGTTATTACCTATAGGTTTCGTGTGCCCAAAGCCTTTACTTTCTAGTCTTGATTCTTCAATACCTTCATCTACGAGTGACATAAGAACAGATTTGGCTCTGTTTTTAGATAGTTTCATATTAAAATCTTCATTACCCACATTATCAGTATGTCCTTCAATACTTATTTTTAAATTGGGATTTGTTTTTAACATTTTAGATATTTCACTCACTATTTCGTAAGAGTCAGCTTTAATTCTTGATTTGCCAGTATCGAAATTAATATGTAATGTAGCAAAGCCTTTAGTGTTTATTTCATTTATGATTTTATCTGCAGTTATTTTCTCTATTGTTTGTTCAAATTCTTTTGATTCCACAACTCCAATTTGTGCATTAGCCACATCAGAATAGATTTGAATTCCTATTTTTTTAGTAGGCGTTTTTAATACATACATACGAATAGGATGGTTTACAACATCTCCAACATAAAAATTATTAAAGTAAGTATAACGATCGTTTACGCTTTCTCCTTTTTGATTTACAAGTTCATTAGGTATTTTTCCTTCAAAAATAAGTTGAGCGCCAATAGCTGTTAAGTAGTCTTTAATACTTTTATCAAAATAGTATTGATTCCATTTTTGATTTCCATCCATCATAATTCCCATTTTATCTACTCGTCCTTCTATGTCAAAAAATGAATTACCGTCAAACATTTCAAGTTTGTGAAAGTCATAAGACTCTGTGCTGCTAGTATTTTTATTTACTAACATACCTTTTGGTGGTGTTATATAAGGGTATGCACCAATATCAACTTTAGATTCAATTATGTTTTCCCAAGAAAATTTTTTAGTGTTATTCTTTAATTCTTTTTTTTCTTTGGTTGTAACTTCATTATTAACAACTTCATCTAAGTTGTTTTTGGAAGTCTCTTTCTCATTTTTACATGAAATTAAAGTAATTATTGATAACAAACAGATTGAGTAAATTCTTTTCATTGTAATTCTTATTTAAGTTTGGCTTCTAATTGTTAATAACAGCTTTTATGTGCTTGTTAATTATGGAGTTAAATATAATATTTTTAAGTTTAGTTTAATGTTATTAATTATTTTAGTGGTTTTTTGAAGTTTCTTACATCTTCTTGAGATTGAAAGTAGGTTATATTTGTAATTAAGAGTTTATTACTACAGTTAAACATTATAAAGATTAATTTTATAGTTATTTCTCGGGAGAGTTTAATAATAAGTTATTCTTATTTAGTAGTATACTTTTTGTATTCAGCAATTTTATTTTCTAATCTTTTATTTAAATATTCATTCTTGTTATTTAGTGCTTCATTAATTACGATAGCTTCAGATAAATAGTGTTGAATTTTATCTTTCTTCCAATGTTTTGGTGGTTCTTGAAGGTTTGTAATTCTGTCTGCTAATTTTACCATTCCAACTTCTTTTTCAAGTTTGTTTATTCGGTTCAAGCTATCTATCATTTTCTCTTTTTTAGAGTTTATGTTTTTATTTTTAGTCAATGCTTGAACTCCATTAGCAACTTTTTCTCCAAATATGTTCAATAACTCCGAAAAGTCAGTATCAGTATCTTCTAATGTATCGTGGAGTAGCGCTAATTGAACAGCGTAATTCAAATCGAAATTGTTAGCTGCATTATGTGCTAAGATTATTTCCATAGCAACGTTAGAGATATGTAGCAAATAGTTGGAATTTGTACCAGGAACTTTTTGATCTTTATGCTTTTCTCCAGCAAACTTTATTGCTTTTTGATATAGTTCTTGTGTCATTTGAGGTGTTTTCTATTAATTGGCTACAACTTGTTTAATCTTTATAGTTTTCTAAGGCATATCTTACATTTTCATTTCTGCTGTTTATTAACTCCTTAATTATTTGATTGCTTTTAGGGGAGTTTATAGCTTTCAATGCGTGAACACATTTTCTTAAAGTTGGTTCGTTTTCATCATCGTACTTTCTGTAAATCTCTTCTTTTACAACAATTTCTTTTAGAGGCTCAGTAAACCTATCATCTTTAAAACCTCTAACTATATCAACAATATTTTCATGTTCTTCATGCCATTCAGCTAAAATAATTTCTTCAAAAACATCTATATACTCATTATCAGTGCCATCATAAAAGCATACAGTAATACAAAAGGTAAGTTTATCATTATCCTTGTTTTCAATAGCTTCTCTAAATAGTTTTAAAACTTGAGTTTTATATTTTTTCCTGTTAAGAGAAATACCCTCAAAAAAGTCTTTCCCTTGTCGTAGATTTTTTTCGTAATTAGAATAAATATCAGATAGTTTCTTTTTAGGAAAGAGTTTTTTTAGCATAGTATATTATTGTTCAAAAGGATAAAAAGTAGTTGAGAACAAGCAATTACTTATAATAATTACTGTAAGTGGCTCTATTTCGGGTTGATAAATAATATTTTTCGGTTAAACTCTTCTTCAAACTTATACAAAAAATCTAGTTCTTTTCCATATTCATCGTATTTCTCCCAAGGGGTTAACTTCTTTTCTGAGTCAAGAAAGCTTTTGATTTTTACTAACACTTCTTTACGAAGCTGTTCTGGTATGGTGTCTTCGAAATTTTCAATCCGATTGTTTTCTTCATAATTAATCAAAACATTGTGAAATTCTAATAGTTGATTTCGGAAGTTATTTTTTATAAATATTTCAACAGAAAATTCAAGATCAGATAATTCTGGTGGTATTACTATATCAAATATTGGGGTTACAACTAAATATGGCTCTCCCCAAGAAAATTTCTTCTCTTCTAATGAGCATTTAGGTAGTGTATCTGTATCTATTTTCACTTGTTTTGATTGAGTTGACGTTTTGTTATTTATATTGAGTGGAGTTGGACGTAGTTGAATCTGCCGCAATTGTGGTTATATATTGTTATATAGCATTATCACTCTTTTTCTTTAAATTACTCTTAAACCCTTTATTTATAATGGTTTTGTGTTTTTGTCTAATGCTAAATAATGCAATAAAATACGACTAAAAGTTAGGTTTGTTATACCTAATGTTGTACCTTAGTATTGCGTTGCACTAGTTTGCATAGCTTAAAACCAGAGTTTTATGTCATCAATAAAAGTAGTTTTAAGAAAAGATAAAATAGATAAAGCAGGAGAAGCACCTCTTTATTTACGTGTAATCAAAGACCGTAAAACTAAATTTATTTCATTAAGTCTAAAATTACAACCTAATGAATGGGATGAAGATAAACAAAAAGTAAAGAAGAATCGTCAAAATTCTACTAGGCTTAATGCGTATCTTTCTAAAAAGGTAGCTGATGCAACAGGAGAGGTTGCAGACCTTGAAAGAAAAAACAAAGCCACATCAGCCAGAAAAATTAAAGAAGCCATTAAAGGGAAGCCTTTAACTAATTTTTTTGACTATGCCTATAATCGTTGTGAGCAGTTAAAAGATACCGTTACACTATCTACTTACAGAAGTTACAGAAACAATATAGAAAAGTTTGAAAGGTTTATAGGGCATCGTGAATTAATGTTTGATGATATTACAGCTACCACCTTAAAGGATTATGCAGCATATTGCAGTTCAAGGCTAGGTAATAACAATACAACTATTAATTACGCTTTCAGAATACTAAACCTAATGTTTAGAGAAGCAAAGAAAGAAGATTTAATCTCCAATGAGCTTGTACCTTTTACAAAGTTTAAAGTAAAGAAAAACAAGACTACAAAGCGTTATTTAAACACAGAACAGTTTGAAGCCTTTATCAATTTAGAAGTACCACAAGAACACAAAGCACAAGTTATTAAAGATATGTTTATCTTTTCTGTTTTTTCTGGTGGGTTACGATTTGGAGATATTATTGAGCTACAATGGAAACATTATGATAGCAAAAACCTTAGAATTACAAAGACGATAAGAAAAACGAAAAGACAGCACAGTATTAGAATAGGTCAAAAAGCGGTTGATATTTTAGAGAAATACAGAACCCAAGACCAAAAGCAAAACGATATAATTTTTCCTTTTGCTAAAGTTGACGAGTTATATTTTAAAGATAGAGAACACAGAAGCTTAATAACTAATAGAGCAATTTCATTAAGTAATATGTATTTGAGCAGAATGGGAAAAGAATTAGAATTGCCCTTTAATTTATCCTTTCATATTAGCCGACACACCTTTGCTACTAGAGCTTTAAATAATGGTATGCGAATAGAACACGTTTCAAAACTAATGGATCATTCCGATATAGGTATAACCCAAGTATACGCAAAAATAATTAGTAGTGAATTAGATAACGCAGTAGATAAATATATCAATTAATTTATGAAAGAAATTGTTTTTGATAGTTTTAAAAGCACACTTCAAGAAGTGAAGATTTTAAATAATATCGTTGTAAAAGAAAAAAATAGTAAGTCTGAATTAGAAAGGAGCTTAAAACAAGCACAAGACCTTTTATTTTCAAGCTACAGTAACTTAAGTGTTTTTGCCGAATCAGTTAAAAGTTATATATCTGTTGGGTATAAGATTACACCTTTTGATAAAAAAGAGAAGAAACAAATATCAAAAATTGAAGCTAAAATAATTTATAACAAATTATTAAGTATCATAAATTCGGAATTAGATAAAGATATTATTGTACCAACAGAATCATTAATTCTTCAAAGTCAAGTTTCTTCATTAGGTTTAGCTTTTATTTCGGCTTCAATAGATGAAAATCTACAAAAAAATAATGGCGACTTAAATATTTCTAAATTAAAATCACAAGAATTATCAACAACACTAAATAAATATTTTGCAGCGATAATAAGTTACATCCAAGATATTTTATTGTACGACGTTTTTTTAATATTTGAAAAGCCAGAAATAACTTACTTACAAGAAATTGTTTTTACAACCGACTACAAAAAAGAATACATAGATAAATGGTTGAATTGTACTGTAACTTTTAATGAATTAAGAAGAAATAAAAGAACAGATCATTGGGCAGAAATATATGAGTTGAATTTAGATTTCGAACATATAGATAAAATCGAAAAACATCAAAAAAAACTCTTTAACGAACGTATTGAATCTGAAATTAGAAGTGCTTTAAATGATTTTGATGAATTAGAAGATGATGTTAAAAAAGAAGCTTTAAATAAAGAAATTAATTTAATTCAAGACTTTTTTAATAGTAATACATCGAAGACCATTGTTAAAAGGCTTAAAAATATTATAAGTTTTTCAAAACCAAAAGAGGTTATTCTAGAGTATGATAATATTTTAAGGGATAGGTTACTGTTAAGTGATTTTAATATTTATTCAGCTGGTAAATCAACTTATTCTTCAGTATTCGTTGCATCTTTTTTTATGAGGTATTTAGATCAATTAAAAGAACATACAAAAGGACTGAATGGAGGTATTGTTCCAGTAAAAGAATTAAAAAAAGATTTTACTACCCTTATACCACAAACTAAAAAACAAGATTATATTTTGCAGTTACTAGAAGATTTAAGTATTACAGTAAATGGTAAGTATGCATTAAGTCCAAAACGTAAAGGAGCTATAAGAGGAGTGGTAGAAGCACTTAGAGAAAAAAATATTGTACAAAACTTAAGCTTAGAAAAGCTAAACAACGCAATAGCTTCTAAAATAGATCTAGAGTTAAAATCTAAACTAGACTGGTCTAAAACTTCAGATGATTACAAAATGAAAACATTCAAATACATAGAAAATAAACCATTTCAAAAAGAAACATAAGGTCTTAAAAGGTTAAATAAGGTCAACCTTATAATAACTAAAAACAGGTGCAATCTTGCGGTATAATTTCAAAATATATCAGCAAATGAGCGCAATTATTTTAACAGAACAACAGTACAAAGACCTTGTAAGTCGTTTAGACGAACTAAACAAAAAACTAGAAAAACAAAACCAAAAACCTCAAAATACTTTTTTAGATAACCAAGAGTTTATCCAGCTAATGAATATTAGCAAAAGAACAGCGCAGACTTGGAGAGACGAAGGTAAAGTATCATTCTCTCAAATAGGTAGTAAAATTTACTATCAAATGAGCGATGTACAAAAGCTATTAGATAAAAACTACAACAAAGCATTTAATAGCAGAAGGTAATTAAGTTGTACGATACATTAAAAATAAAGTATCAAGTAACCCAATTACCTAAAGAAGTTATAGAAAGAACTGAACAATCTTTTATATGGAAAGGATTAACTTGGAATCCTACTTTTAACGATGCAACTCAAAAAGTAAACGGTTACAAAACCAGAGTAAACAATTTAGATTTACGCTTAAAAGGAAATACTATATTTTGTAATAACTCATTACAAAAATGGTATATGGGTAATAATTACGAGCCTTTTACCTACATAGAAGTAGTAAAAGCAATAAAAAAATTAAACCAAACACTACCTTTTAATGTGTACGATGCTAAAGTGATTCTTTTAGCAGTTGGTATAGTTATAGAAGCAGAAGCAAAACCAATTCTTAATACTTGGTTAAGCTTAAACGGTAAACAACCAATACCAATGCTAGGCGTAAATAAACAATACGGTAAAAAATTCTATCTTACAGATTATAACGTAAAAGGCTATGATAAAACGTATGAGGTTAAAACGCATGACCGTAAAAAATTAAACAGGCAACTATTTCGATTTGAGTTAGAAATCTATACACGTAACTTAAATAAGCGTAAAAACGCTATAGATATTTACACTGTTAAAGATTTAATAGATAAAAAGAAATATCAAATGTTACTCGATGAGTTACAGAATAAGTATGAAAAAATAGATAAACAACAAGCTATTTCATTATCACAGCTTACTAATAAAGAAAAAGAAATACTAGCCTTGTTTCAAAATCAAGAAATACTACATCAATATAAAGTAGATCATTACGAGAGTTATCGAAAAAAAAGAACCACTTACAATAAAATAAAAAAACAATCTAACAGTCAGTTTTTAAGTTATATAAAGCAAAAATTAAAAGAAAGTGTACAAGCCCTTTTTAATACTTGTAATATAACCTAAAATTGGGGTAAAAATGAAATCTGATAAACCATAATATTTAATTAATATATATTTATATTTTTACCTCTAAAATTGAAAATAATTAATGAGCCAAAATATACTACAGTACGAATCTAAAGTATGGTCTACTGCCGACCTTTTAATTGGTGCAGGAATTAAGCAGTCAGACTTCCCAAAATATATGATGCCATACTTTGCAATGATAATGTTGGAAAGTAGATTAGTTAGGCATTACAAAGAGTTATTAAAAGACTTTGATGCAGAAACGATTAAAGACATTGAAAATATAGACGACTTTCTGGAAGAGTTTAAAGATTACAATATTGGGTATAATGATTTAGTAATTAGAAGTCAAAAAACACTAGCTGAAATATGCAGAAACGATAAAACTTTTGATAACGATTTTGATGCCTACTTAAAAGCATTCGACCCAGAAACAAAAGAGCTATTAGGTGTTGATAGAGGGAATACAGAAGAGAAGTATTTAGATATTTCAGGCGTAAGCGGTCAACTACGTAAAAAAGATATTCTTTTTGATACCGTAAAAAAATGGAGTGAGATTGATTTAACACCATTTAATAACTCGGACATAACAACTTTAGAAGAACACATCAAACGTAAATGGGCTGATATTTCTGCCGAAACTGCTGGAGAGCAATATACACCTGATGATATTATATCCTTAATTTCTGAAATTATTTTATCTAAAATTGAAGATAATAACGAGTTTTTAACCATATACGACCCAACCTGTGGTGGAGGTAACTTGCTTTTTGGTGTAGAAGATAGAATAAAAGAAAAGTTCAACAGACCAACAAAAACATACGGTGAAGATTGGAGCGATAGTTTATACGCTTTAGCAAAAATAGAAAGTCGTTTCCGTAATGATTCAGATATTAAGTACGGTAACACACTTACTAAAATTCATTTCATTGAAAAGCAATTTGATGTCATTGTAGCTAATCCACCTTACGGTGTAGATTGGAAAGGTTACAGAAAAGATATTGAAAATGATACTACAGAACGTTTTCACGCATTGCCTTCCATTTCAGATGGTCAATTTCTGTTTACACAGCATATTTTATCACAATTAGATACCAAAGGGTTATCAGTTGTAGTACATAACGGTTCAACCTTGTTTAGTGGCGATGCAGGTAGTGGTGAGAGTAACATTCGTAAATACTTCTTTGATAACGATTGGGTTGAGGCTATTATACAAATGCCAACAGATGAGTTTTTCAACACAGGTATTTATACCTATCTATGGATATTCAACAAAAACAAACCTCAAGAACGCAAAGACAAAGTAATGTTGATTGATGGTAGTAACTTTTGGGAGCCATTAAAAAAGAGTAAAGGTAAAAAGCGTAGAGAAATGGTTTTTGATAACAGAAAAACCATTGTTGATACCTTAACCGATTTTAAAGATACTGAACACGCAAAGGTATTTGATAAGTGGTATTTTTATTTCAACAAACAAGCTATAATGCTGACAAATGTAGATGAAAATGGTAAGACTTTTGAAGACCAATTACCTGTTAAAAAGAATAAACAAGGCGAAGAAATTAGAGCTAAATCCATAAAGTTAAATCCTACTAAAATAACGCAAGTTGTAGAAGAAGAAACAATTGAGCTTAAAGACTTTGAAATTACATCTTATGATACAAATAAGTACAGTGATTTAAAAGAATATTATGAGAATAACTTAAAGCCACTAGTGGCTAGTTTAGACTATAAAGAAGCAGACTTAAAAGTATATACAACCAAAACAAGCTATTATTTTGATGCAGATAAAGAAACAATTATTGAAGTTTCTAAAAATGAAGATGGGTCATTGAGCGAAGTCGAAATGGGTTGCGGTAAAATAGTAGTAAAAGCATCTTACAAAAAAGCGACTAAAACTAAAGAAGCACGTATTGAAATTTCTGTGGAGTTAACAGCTGATTATGAAAAAGATTATGAAATAATTCCTTACAGTCCTAACGAGGAAGAAAATCAACAGAATATTGCCGATTTTATGGCAAAATACATTACCAAACCTTTTGTTTATATAGAAAATACAATAGGGGTTGAAATCAATTTTAATAAGGTGTTTTACAAACCAGAACAATTACGTTCATTACAAGAAATCACATCGCATTTACAAAAATTAGAGAATAAATTGTTAATGCTAGATAAAGAATTAAATTTATGATTAAGTATCAACAATATATGGCAAGTGATGTAACTTGGCTTAATTCTATACCATCTCACTGGTCAATAAATCAAATAAAAAGGAATTTAAAATTACTTACCGACTATGATGCTAATGGTAGTTTTTCAAATATTGCAAAAAATGTTAACCGGGTAGAAGACTCAAAATTAAAATATGCTTGGTTTGTTAGAACTACGGATTTAGAAAAACACACTGATCAAACAGATATTCTTAAGGAATTTATTTGGATAGACAAAAGCACATATAATTATTTAGGCAAAACTAAATTGTTTGGTGGTGAGCTATTATTAGCCAAAAGAGGTGATATAGGTCGAATTTATATTATGCCGAAAACTGAATATCCAGCATCATTAGCACCAAATCTGTATTTAGCACGTCTAAATGAAAATATTATCACCTCTAAATTCGCTTATTATTTCTTGATATCCTCCTATGGTTTATACCAGTTAAATTTAAGAAATAAATCAACAACAATCGGTGCTCTATATAAAGATGATTTTAAGAGTATAGAGTTTGTGATACCACCACTAAAAGAACAAACCCAAATAGCCAACTATTTAGATGATAAAACCACTTTAATAGACAAAAAAATAAAACTGCTAAAACAAAAAATAAAGCATTATAAAGCTTATCGTAAAACCTTAATTAATGAAACAGTTACAAAAGGTTTAGACAAAACTGTAAAATTAAAAGATAGTGGTGTAAATTGGATAGGTGAAATCCCAGAGCATTGGGAGGTAAAAAGGTTGAAAGATTTATCTAATTTTATTAATGGTTTTGCATTTAATTCAAAAGAGTATATTGATTCGGGTATACCAATTATAAGAATTAGTAACATTTCAAATGATATAAATTTTGAGGAATGTAAATATGTAGATTCATCTTATTTAAAACTCGCAAAAGATTCATTAATAAAAGTTAATGATATATTGGTTGCTATGACAGGTGCAACTATAGGTAAAAATGCAATTTATAGAGAAGAAAAAAAAGCTTTGCTAAATCAGCGTGTTGGTATAATTAGAGCCAAAAAGCTCATTAATAATTTATTCCTTTTTCAATTAATAAAATCACAGATATTTAAAGATTATATTGATTTGTTATGCGGAGGTAGTGCTCAAGAAAATATTAGTAAAACTCAAATAGAAAATTTCTATATTCAATTACCGCCTTTAAAAGAACAACAACAAATAGCAGACTATTTAGATAGTAAAACAACAATTATTGATAAAATAGTAACCAATATAGAAACTCAAATAACTACTTTAAAAGAATTGCGTAAAACGGTAATTAATGAGGTAGTAACAGGAAAAGTAAAAGTAACAGCGTAAAAATAAAAAAATGGCTAAATTAATTGACGTAGAAGAAAGAGATATAGATTACATTTTTGGTAAAAATAAGCCCTATAGGTTAGATGTGTACCAAAGAGATTATAGATGGAGTGATAGTAAAGACTATAAAATAGTATCTCAATTATTGTGGGATATAGAGTTGCGTTTTGAAAACAATTTAAAAGTTAATAAGCGAAATAACATTGTAGAGTTACCTGAAATATTATCAGATGTTAGTGCCAATTTTAAAGCTTATTTTTTAAATACCATTATGTTAAATGAACAAGATGGTGATATATTTATTGTAGATGGTCAACAGAGGTTAACAACAATTCTTCTAATTCTAATTAAGTTATATCATATTGGTAAAAATAATATTGTAAGTAATATTATAAATGTTGAAAAAATACTAGGTGAAAAAATTTATGAAGAAGATAAAGCTGGAATAAAACACTTTAAAATATCTAACATTGATAGAAATAAAATTATTTCTAAAATATTTCATGAGGAAGAAATAAAAGATGAAGATATAAACAACATAACGCAATCTAACTTGGTTAATAACTATGCTGTTATTTCTAAATATTTTGATAAATATTTTGCAAATTCTAAAAATGAATTTGATAGTGTAAAATATAATTATTACATCTATAATCTTACTGAAAAAGTACTAATTATAGAGCAAGTTATTAAACACAAGGAGGATGTAGCAATGATCTTTGAAACAGCTAATGATAGGGGTAAGTCTTTAGAATCTCATGAGGTGTTAAAAGGAATGTTGTTAGGTGTTTTGGAAGGAGAAGAAAAAGAAGTTTGTAATACAATTTGGAATAATGCTTTAACTACTTTTTTTGATATTGATGGGAATTATAAAAATGTTGATGAGTTTTTTCGAACGTATTTTAGAGCTAAATATGCAGACAACAGAAGTCAATATGATAGCTTCGCAGGAAAATACCACAGGAATTTATTATCAAATGAAAAAATAATTAATGATCTAGATAGAAATAACCCCAATAAGATTAAAAGCTTTATAGAAAATGAGTTTTTATATTTTTATAAAACTTACATAGAGATTTTTAAAATAGCAAAAGAAGAGACTAATATTTGGGTTGGCTCAAATTACGCAAATGATAGAGGGCAACAAGCACTATTAATATTGTCGGCATTAAATTATAATGACAGTGAGAAAAGTCAAAAGATTGCTTTAATTGCTAAAAAAGTAGACCAGTTATTTACAATAGCAAAGTTGACTGGTTTTTATGATAATAATGCTCAGCAACAAGAATATCATAATATTAACAGAGAGATAAGAGGTAAAAGGGCGTCTGAGATAAATGAAATTTTCACTAATTTAATAGTTAAACATTTAAACAAACAAGGACTCCCTGTAAATTCTTATGAAGAAATTTTTCAATATACATACTTTCAATCAGCAAAAAATGATGGACGATTTACTAAATATATTTTAGCTAGAATTGACCATTATTTAGCAGACTTGTTAAGTGAACAATCTTTTGCTAAACAAGAGTCCCTTTATGAAATAACTCACAGTGGAAACAAACCTGTTAATGGTTTTCATACGGAACATATTTTCGCTTTCAATGATAAAATTATGAATGAATTTACAGATGAAAAAGGAGAATATGATGAAAATTTGTTTTTAAAAGAAAGAAATAGATTAGGAGCTGTAATATTATTAAAAGGGAATGAGAATATTAGACTTAGTAATTGGATATACAAAAGAAAAAGAAAATCTTATAGTGATAGTGGATTTATTTGGAATAGGATTTTAACTGATTCTATAAATAAAGCTTCTATTAATAGTTGTAATGATGATATAAAAGAACATTTTAAGTCTTATTTACCTAATGAAAAAGGTCTTTTAGATAAAGAGGTAATTGAAGAACGTCAAAAGTTACTTTTCAAAATTATAAAAAGGATATATAGTTAAAAACAATGGACGAACTAATACTACAAGATAAATACTTAATGAGTTTCTTTACCAATCCGACCAATGGTTTAGGGTATAAAGAAGTAAAAGCAAATACAGTATCAAAACTTCATTTTGTTGTTGAAGATTTAAAAGGGTTCATCAGCGAAACTACTTTAAATAAAAAAGCGTACAGAACATTATTAAAGAAGTTTGATAATAACGAAAAAGAGCTACTTCAAGAATTTCAAGAGTTTTTAAACAAACGTATTGGAGAATCTATGAATATGGCATTATTTATTAATAATAATAAATCCGTCACATTCAAAGGGGTAAAAATTAATCTCTTTTATCCAAGTGGCAGTATAACGCACGGAGATAAATTATTTGAAGAAAATATATTTTCTGTAGTACAAGAGTTGCCATATATGTACCATTATCAAGGTAAAAAACAGTTTAGTTTTAGACCAGATATTACCTTTTTTGTCAATGGTATATTTTTAGGCTATTCAGAGCTTAAATCAAACTACAATAATCAAACAGCTAGTAAAGATGGTAAAACCAAAATAGCTAACGACTATCAAAAAGCAGTAACTAATTATTTAGAAATAGCAGATGGTAATGATGTAGATAAAAGCATTCGCAAAGACTTTTTAAAAATATTTGAAAAGGCAATACATATAACAACTACAGATGTTCAAGATACGTTTATCATTAGAAACATAGGTAATCACTTTGATACCATAAAAGCTAAAGTTGAAGATAAATCCTTTGATTTTGAAGAGTATAAAACTAAAGTAACTTACGATTTAAAATCATATCCAGTACTAAACAGAGAAGCCAACAAACAAGAACGCTTTGAAGAAGTTTTTAAAGCATTGTATGGCAAAAAAATGATAGAGCGCGAGATATTGTATTACAACTTTATTGAGCGTGAATTAGTAAAATCAGAAAAAGGAAAACAAAAAGAATACAAGCATAATGATGGTAGGCTAATAGCACCAAGACCAAAACAAAAATTTGGTGCAGATAAAATTATTAGCAAAATTGATGAGTTTTTAGAACACGAAGACGAGCCAGATTATTTCATAAATAAACTACGTCAACAACTAACTGAAAAAGGTTTAGGAGCTTCACAAATTGAAGAGTTAATTACTAAAAGACAGAAGTACCAAAACAACAAAAACGTCTATTCTTTACTACTACAATATGCAGCAGGTTTTGGTAAAAGTAACATCATAGGTTGGTCATCTTTAATGTTGAAAGATTTACGTAAAAATGATGAGTTTGTCTATGATAAAATAATGTTGGTTGTAGATAGGGTGCAATTACGTGATCAGTTAGATAGTAAAATGTATAATATGAATATTGCTAATAGTATGTTTATAGAGGCTAATAGTAAAAAATCATTTTTAGAAGCCTTAAATACAGATAAACGTATTGTTGTAGTCAATCTTCAAAAGTTCAATTCAATAAGAGAGTTTTTAGATGATGAGGTAGTAAAGACATTATCAACTTTGCGTATTGCTTTTTTAATTGATGAAATACACCGTTCAAATAGTGGTACACAGCACGAAGAAATGGTATCCTTATTTGATGAGTTACAAAACAGTTTCGATTCTAATAAAGAGTATAAAAAGGAATACAAAAAGAAAAACTTAATCATAGGTTTTACTGCTACACCAAGCGATGTTACTTTAGCACGTTTTGGGGAGTATAATAAATATGCCGAAGCCGAAAAAATATGGGTTCCGTTCGATAGTTATACAATGAAAGAAGCTATTGAAGATGGTTATATTTTAAATCCAATTAAAGGTATTGTTCCGGTATCAGCTAAAATGTATTTTGAAAAGCCAGATGATGCAACAGAAGGTTTTGAGGGAGATACAGGATACTATGAGCAATCGTTACCTGATAATCCAGATGCTGGTGTTGATGCTAATGGCAAAAAATACAGAATTAGTAAAAAGAACATTTACGAGAACGAAGAACGTATTGAAGCTATTTCAAAGTTTGTTGCCAAACGATTAGTAACTGCGGTTTATCACAATATTCGTGGTACAGCAAAAGCAATGTTTGCAGCTTCTTCTATTAAAGCAGCTATAAAATATCGTAAGTATATACAGCAGTATTTTAATGAATTAGTAGAAGAAAAGAAATATGAACGTTTTAAAGATGCACCAATCTATATAGTGTATAGTTCAGATGGTCAAAAGTATGAAAGCGCAACAACGTTAAATGGTAGTTTATCAGAAGCTAAAGTGTTGCAAAATTTTGCTATCAAAAAAAATGGTTTAATCATAGTAGTAGACAAATTACAAACAGGTTTTGATGAACCTAAATTACATACCTTATTTTTAGATAAAGAGATTAGCGGTATCAATGCGATACAAACAATTTCAAGAGTTAATAGAACAGCAGGTAAGTATAAAAAGGATTGTAAAATTATTGACTTGTCTTACAAGAATGTAAACGTTAATAATATAAAACAGGCGTTCGAGCATTTCAGTAATGTTGTTGTAAGTGATTTTGATCCATTAGGGCAAGAACAACTATTACAAGAAATATACGAGGGCTTAAATCAAGATAATATCTTCAAACAACATTTTCAATCCTTTAAACTCTATCAACAAGGAAAAAAAGAAGATATTCAGCCTATTTTAGATTTAGAAAACACAATTACCCAATTTGTAAGAAAGCAACCAGACGAAGCTAAAAAGCTAAAGCATAACATTAATAAATATTTCAAAATATTAAATCTAATAGCATTTGTAATAGAAATTGATGATAAGTATAGCGATGAATATTTTACAGAGTTTTGGTATAGATATAGTATATTATATAATTCATTAACAGGTACAACAGAGTTAATAGATGATGTTGAAGTGTATTTTGATAACAGAATAGGTATAGTTGCACCACCAGAAGAAGTAGATAAACCCGAGAGAAAATCAATAGCAAAAGAACCAGGAGCAAGTTACGGTGGTAAACAGTATAAGTTTGATATTTTAGCAGTGATAGAAAAACGTAATGAAGAAGAAGAAGAAATTGAAGCCTTAATAGTAGATTTTCAAAATAAAATAGAAGCCTTTTTCGAATATGTAAATAAGGAAGGTGCTCGTTTAATTGCCAAAATGAAAAGCACTAAAACCGTTTTTGATGAAGACGAAATCTATAAAGACTTTGAAATAATCTATAAAAAATACATCAGAAGAAATCGTAAAACATTAGGTCAATTCTTCATTAAAGAAACAGAAGATATAGTAAACCAACTTTGCGATGATTTTGAAAAGAGTTTAAATTAATTTTTGTTATGAGTTTTTATAAAAAAAATAGAAATCCTTATACAAGGAAACTAAAAAAGCCCAGATACTTTACAATTCATACACCTGTAGATATCTGGAGTCATATTTATGGTCTGTCTTCTTCAATAGGTTTAATAATTACCATTGGTATAATAGTTTATAATTATATAAATCCTAATGAGAATAAAGATTTCAATTACATTTTAACAATTTTAGTTTTTTTGTTAGCTTCTGTACTCTTTATGTTTTTAATAAGTGTAATTTATTATAGTAACCGTTTAAAAAAATATTCACAAATACCAGCTGATTATAGTTTTTTAAAAGAGCAAACAGAACGTCATGATATAATCCTAAATCAAATATGTGAGTGTTCACATATAGTAACACATTATTACAGGAATTTAGATTTCATGTTGCAGGATATAATTGATAAAGATGAAGATGTATTGAAAGAAGACGAGTTGATTAGTGCAATTAATAAATTTGATTACTTCCTAATCAATATTACTACTAATTTACAATCTTACTTCAGTCAAATAACAGATGATAACTGTTCAATTACAATTAAATTGTTAAATTTTAATGATTCAATCGAAGAAAATGAACCTTTAGTTCGTACTTATTTTAGAGATCCTGTCAATTTTAAAAAACGCCGTAACTCAGACTCAATTTGTAGCCCTTGTTCAGTTAATGATAATACTGCTTTTTCAATTATAATGGATTCTAATTATCAAAATATTTATTTTTCGGAAGATAGATTACCTGATCTTTACGAGAACCATCAATATAAAAACCCAAACTTAGATTGGCACAAGTATTATCATAGTACTTTAGTAGTTCCTATTTCGATTGTTACTGGAAAAGACAGTAGGATTGTATTAGGTTTTTTATCAGTTGATAATTTTAAAGGAGGGTTAGCGACAAATAGTAATAAAGAATATTTGTTTTTTATCGCAGATTTGTTATATTTAGCTTTCAGTAAGTTTAATGATATTATTGAATTAGCTAAACTTAAAAACTTAAAAAATGAAAAAATCGACAGGTACACGAATTGGAATTAGTGTGGATAAATCTTCTGCTGCAAAAAAAGTGATAATTAGAGATACTGTTTTTAGAAAGGGTTCTGTTTTAAATTCAAATAATAATTTTTACAGAGAAGAGAAGGTATCAATAGGGTTTAAAGTGAGGAGGTAAGTCAATTAAATAATTCTCCCCACAAAATAAAACCCAGTTTTTTCGTATCTCAAACCCCTCTGTCTTTTATTTTGTTCCGCTTGCCAATGCGCTTGTAGTTTTTGGTTGCTAAGTCTCACACAGCATATTACTTGTTTTATTTAAACGTTTATATTTTAATAAATAAGTACAATAAAAAAGTAAAAAGCTGTTGCCAACGCTCATACCAAAAACTACCCAAAGCTATGTTTACATAACAGGTAGTTATAGCCCTCTTTCGTAAACTACAGGGTCTATAACCTAATTATGTAAAATAGCCGCTATTCCAACGCTCAATTTACAACTACAAAGAGTAATTAGTTATCTCATTCAAGCTGCACAAAACCATCGTTAAGTCCAAGTATTCCTTACCTCAAGTCTTTGTTTGTTTCATTTCGTTAACAAATATCATAGTCCACTTTTCCCCACCACCCAAGTCAGCGGTTATAAAAAAATAGGTTTATAAAGTGTAGTGCTACGCCATAGCATATTCCTTTTTATCGTACCTCAAAAAAGCAATAAGCTATTGTCTAAAAGTCCTGTATAAGTAGCTTTTTTAAATGCTGTTTTATCAAACAACTATTTAAAACGCTACCCATACAATCGCTACATCCAACGCTCAATTTTGCAATAACCTATTTTTTTTAAGAGTTTATACCCCAAAAAGTATAAAACAATAAACTAAAAACAAATTAAGATGATTACAAAAACTATTCAAATCACAGAAGTTGCAGTAGAGGAATTAGCAGATGAGGTCGCAAATAAGTTAATGCTTAAAATTGAAAACTACCTAAAAGAGTTATCTAAAAAGAAAAATGATGAAATACTTACAAGACAGGAAGTAGCCGATTACTTAAAGATAAGTTTTGCAACAATATACTCTTGGAATAAACACGGTATTTTAAATCCAATTCGTATGGGTAACAGAGTTTTTTACAAAAAACAAGACATATTAAATGTTTTAGAACAACAAAAAATAAATAAAAAAAAGTAGCAAATGTATGTGGCTGCAACAGCCAACGCGTAAGGCTATAAAGGTCAAGCCCTGCGGGTTTTAAATAAAACTTTTTAATAGCCTTTTCTATTTTATCAAATATTTTTACTCAAAAAAACTTTTATCCAAAAACCTTGACAGCCTTATCCACGCCACAATAATAGAAGCTATCATTTTTTTCTTTTCAAAAAATAATGGTGCGAAGCGTAGCGAAGCAATTTTAAATTGGATAGCTATGTCAACTTTTGAACTGAAAACCCACCAAATCGGAAGAACCTACTCGAACCCTCATTTTTTTATCCTAAACAAAGGACTTAACAGCGGAAAACCTCTTTCAAATCCTTGTCCTAACTGTTTTGTAGTAATCACAAAAACCGAAACAGATAAAAACACGCTTTTTCATTTATCTATGATGTTGCAAATAGGCGGTTTTTACGCTTATTATTTAAAGGGTAGTGTTATTCCGTTTATTTCTGTAGATGATTGCAGAAACACGCTTAAAAAAAGTTTAAAATCTACTTTAAACATAAACGACCAGATGCAAAAGCATATTAAAGCGGTTGAGGTTATCAGTAAAAAAGAAAAGGAGCTACAAAATGTCATTGATAAAATGGCAGTTTTAAAGGTTGCATACATTCGTAATTGTTTCAAACTAATGCAAACAAAAGAAGCTTAATGCAAAGGCATCTCACAAGCCTAAAACAGTAACAAAATGGCATAATTCTCGTTATATTAGTAATGAAAACAAGGCTTAAAAGCAATGTCAAGTCCGTACCAAGTCCGAACAAGTATTAATTTTAAATAGTAATAAAAATGGGAAAGATTTCACAAGGTATTTTAGGAGGATTATCAGGTAAAGTAGGTAATGTTATAGGTGGTAATTGGAAAGGTATTGACTATATCAGAATAAAACCATCTAGTGTAGCAAACCCAAGAACTGAAGGGCAAGTAAATCAACGTAATAAATTTACTATCACGTTGGAATACTTACAAGCAAACAAAGATTTTGTAAAAATTGGTTACAAGTCTTTTGCAACAAAAAAAACAGAGTTTAATGCAGCAATGTCTTATGTGTTAAATAATGCGGTAGGAGGTACGGCACCTAACTTTACGATAGATTATTCATTAGCTCTTTTAAGTAGAGGTTCTTTATCAGGTGTTTTAAATGGTACAACAGATTTAGCAACACCAGGACAAGTGGATTTTGGTTGGGGAGATAACTCGGCAGAGGGTAACGCAAATGCAACGGATAAAGTAATGGTGTTGGTTTACAATCCAAGTAAAAAAGAATCTGTTTATATTTTAGATGGTGCAGACAGAACAGCAGGTTCTCAATCGGTAACAATTCCAAATACCTATGCAGGAGACACAGTAGAGCTATTTATGGCGTTTGTTTCTGCAGATGGTAGTCAAGTATCAAATAGTGTGTATTTAGGCTCTGGTACGGCTGCTTAATAACTTTAAGTTTAAATACATTTTGAAAATCGTTTCTATTAATTTAGAAGCGGTTTTTTTATACCTTTAGATCACTTCTAATTATAGGTTAAAATGTTATACCTATGTTGTACCTTTTTTAATTAAATCCATTAACCCTCTTTATTTATAGGGGTTTGTTGAGTTAATTAATATAATACATTGTTGGTAATAGTTGTTTAAACCTTTGTAGGCTCAACTACTAATTTCCCTTCATAATTTTTATTCCAATTCAAAATAATAAATATTTTAAAATTTTTCTCTTTCATTTTCAAATCTTCATTCATTCTTTTGTATTCAAACTTGTTGTTCAATTCTTGTTTTATTTTCTCATTGAAGTTTTTTCTAGCGTTAAGGTTAAATGGTTTAATCCTTTTAACTTTAAAATTGGAATCTAAAATAGCTTCATAAATGAATGCTCCATTAATATTTTGCTCAAAAAGATTTGAGTTTAGTTTTTCTTTGGTTAACTGCCTTATATTCCGAGTTGTTTGCTGATAAATTCTTTTTTGAGTAATTTCTCTTAAAATAGATAGAATTTCTTTGTTTGGAATATTCCTAGCTAAACAAAATGAAGTTGCAAGAAATCCCAGTTCATTTTGGTAAGCAAAAATGAAATATTCAGAGTTCAATTCTGGTAAGAAACCACAAGAACTTCCTTCTTGACTTTCAATAAATAATTCAGCATTTTCATTTCCTATAAACTGTTCTTTAACTTTATATTCAGCTTTATAAATTCCTTCAAATTTTTCTATTTTTTTTAAAGAGGTGAACTTTATAATTCCAACAAATTCAATTCCTGAAAGTGTATTAGTTAATCTCAGTTGAGAACAGCTACATGCAAAACTTGTATATGATGAAAATATCAGTAATATTAAAGTTATCTTTCTCATTTTTTAATTATTGCCAACTAGTTATATATCTGTAATAAAATCACTAAAACAGCCTTAAATAGTAGAATAATTAGAAGGTATAGCAATTTTTACTCCTCCAAATATAAAAAAGTAAGATAAAAAAGTGCAACTTTTTTATCGGGTCAACACTTCCTGCCTAAGGGGAGTAACACTCCCTCGGTAAGGGGAGTGATGTTTCCAGCTTAAAGGGAGTAACACCAAACAACAAAAAAAGATAAAATATTCGTATTGTGTAGAAAATTGTTAGTTTGTTGTATTGAGTATATAGTTCTCCATTAAAAAGTCTAAAGAAAATCCTAGTTTTAAATACATTTCTTTAGCCATTTCAGAGGCTTGCAACGTAGCTAAGGATAAGTTGTTGTCAATAGCTTTATTCAATGTGTGACGCATAATTTCGGTAGCAAAACCTTGTTTTCTTTTTTCTGGTATAATACCTAAGCTGTGCAAACCAGCAATCGTATTTGTGGTGTATAAAATTACGGTTCCAACAAGTTCTTGTTCAAAATAAACAAGATAGTAGGGGATGATTTCTTTAGTTTTTAAAATGGTTGCTGTGCTTATTTCGTAATTAAAGGCTTTAAAAAAAGCGTTGCTCCAAATGTTAGCTTCTTCTGTGTTTTCTACTCTTTTAAAATCGATCTGTCTTTGCGTTTCGAACTTTTCTTTTAGTTCTAAACTCATTCCATATTGTGTAGACTTTAACTGAATTTTAGCATCAAGTTCCATATTATTTTCTTGACTTGATAGTGTAAATAAAGAAAATGTAAAATACTTATCTTCTCCTAACATTTGTTGCTGTACTTCTTTTAGTTGGTTTTCAGAAGGAGAGAGGTTAGTCCAAATTCTATTAGGCCATTGGGTATTTTCAATATAAGCGCTTTCAAAAGATGTTTCTTTATGATAGCCTTGATATGGAGCCGCAGCAGTTTTCCATAAAGAGGTTAAATTATTAATATTTGATACTATTTTTTTCATTTTGAGTTGATTAAAAGAATACTAATTGCCATGAAAATAATTCCAATACATTTTTTGGTAGTTATAGGCTCAACAGGTAGGTTTAACCAACCAAATTTTCCTGCGAATAACGAAAAAATCAATTGACCACATAAGCCAAAAGCAATCATTTTTGAAATTCCTAGCTTTGGTATGGTGTAAAAATAAAGAGAAATACCAATCATGCTAAAAAGCCCGCCAATAAACCATAAATACCAAGGTACTTGTTGCGCTATAGTTAGTTGAATACTTTCTTCTTTGAATAGAAAGATGAATAAGCACCCAAAAATAGCACTAGCTATAGAGGTGGCTATAACAGCAATAATAGGTTGCTTTACAATAGCACCTAATTGTGTGTTAAATCCTGCTTGAACAGCTAGTGAAACCCCACCAATAAAGGCCAAAAAGTATAAAAAGAATATTTTCATACTGCAAAGATGGAAAGGAAATAACACCTTTTTCTTTACATATGTTGATTGCTATACAGTTTTTTTTATGCTCTTACGTATTCGGCTTAATTGAGTAGGAGTGATACCTAAGTGAGAGGCAATATAGTGTAAGGGTATTCTATTTTCTATGTTTGGATTAGCCTTTACAAAATCGAGATAACGTTCTTTAGCTTCTTTTAAAACAATATCAATTTCTCGTTTTTCTTTATCAATTACCCAATTTTTTTCAAGATAAGCAATATAGAAGTTTTGTAAATCTTGGTTTTCTCTAATAAGTTGTCTGTATACATCATACGGAAAACTAATAATTGTAGAGTCTTCTATAACTTCCAGAGAAAACTGAGAAGGTGTATTAGTAAGTGACGATACTACAGAACCTACAAAACTCTCTGGTAAAAAAATGTTTTTGTGGTATAACGTACCATCTTTATGTAAAAAACACGAAACTACAGCACCTTTGTAAAGAATATGAACGTGTTTTGATATTTTACCAAAAGGTAATAGAGTGGTTCCTTTTTTTAAATCATGAATTTTTGCAGCTGAAAACAAAGAAGAAATGGAATCGTCGCTCACCGTAGCATAACGATTAAAAACGCTTGTTAAAAAGGTTTTATATTCATTAGGTTGATTCATTATTCGTTTAGGTGTTTTTAATTTGAATAATTTGTGCCGCAATACTTACCGCTATTTCCTCAGGGGTTTCACTTTTTATAGAAAGCCCTATAGGTGCGTGAACTTTGTTTAATTCTTCTTGAGTAAATCCTTCATTTTGTAAAACTTCCCACATCGTTTGCAACTTTGCTTTGCTACCTAAAACTCCTAAAAATTGATAGTTATTTTTAAGGAGTTTACTCAATACCAACTTGTCATCAGTATATTTATTGGTCATAATAGCTACATAGCTTGAAGAAGATTCTTCTATGTAGTTTTCAATATCGTTATAATCAATAACCTGTTTTTTATGAGCAGTTTGGTTGTTTTCTAAAGTGTTGAGGTTTTCTCGATTGTCAAAAACAACTACATAGAAACCAAGTTTAACAAAGAGTTCAGAAACAGCAACGCCTACATGTCCACCACCAACAATGTATAAGGTTTCTTTAAAACCAATATGTTCTTTAAAGTACCAATCTTCTTTTGAGTTGATGGTATATTCAAATTGATTATCTAGAGTATGAGAAGTAAAATCAAATAGGGTAGGAGATAAATGTAATATTCCTTTTTTACCGTGTTGTAAAGAAGAAATAATAGTTGAAATTATTGAAATATGTTTAGAGTCTAAGCAATGAAAGGCCACAGTTTGTTCACCAGAGCAAATCATACCCGAACCATCTTTGATATTTCCTTTATGGATTTGTTTTTTGATGAATGTTGGCGGATTCTCTTGTTGCAACAATTGTTTTGCTTCTTCAACGAGCGCAAACTCCATAACACCACCACCTACAGAACCGAAAATAAAACCATCTTCAGCAATTAACATTTTAAAGCCTTTTCGACCAGGAGAACTGCCAAGGTTTTCAATTACCGTTAGAAGGTATACCTTCTGCTTATTTTGAAGTTTTGTATGTAGTTGTTGCCAAAAAGTCATAAAAATTTACTTAAAAATGGTTTCGCTTAGGGCATAATAAATAGCCATTAGTGCAGAAAAAATAGCACTGGCTAAAAAACGCCAATCGAGTTTTACTTTATTTTGAATGATAAAGTTAGCGATAAACGAAATAGGAATGTTTACTAAAAATGACCAACAAGCAACAATGAATAAGTTACTGGTTATTTGTTCAAAATTCCCAGAAAATAATTTGATAAACAGCAAATGTCTAAAAATCCAAAGTGGATTAAAGTACGCAATCGCTAATATTGTTTTTGCTATAGTTCTTTTGAGTCCGCTATTGTTGGCTGTCTTTTTTTCTATCCAATTAAAATAATTGGGTATTTCAAAAGCATAAACAGTAGCACCAATAAGTACCATTCCGAGAAGTCTGTATACTGAAAACTCGTTTAGTAAAAGGGATGCAATGGTATCTCCAATGCTATAAATTAACGCACCCCTAAATATATTCTGTTTGGTGTATTGTAGTTTGATATTGTCTATTTTTAATTAAACGAAATCTGATTTTAATAACGAGTAAATTTCGCTGTCTAAAAACTTTCCGTTATAAAAGTAGTTCTCTCTAAAATAGGCTTCTTTTTGAAAACCTAATTTTAAAAGAATACTTCTTGAATTTTGATTTTTAGGGTTTATGTTGGCTTCTAAACTATGAAGGTTGAATGTGTTAAAAGCAAAGTGAATTAAGGTGTTCATAGCTTCTTTCATATAACCTTTTCCCCAATAATCAGGGTTTAATACATAGCCTATTTCACCTCTAAAGTTTTGTTTGTCTAATCTCCATATTCCAAAATCACCAATAAGAATATTGTTTTCTTTGTGCGTAATAGCCCAAGTAATTCCGTTTCTATCTTTAAAAGCTTGTTGAATAAGTGCTATTCTTTTTTCAATGTCTTTGGGAGATTGAGGAACTTCAGAGTCTAGGTATTTAGAAACTTGAGGATGAGTTCTAACGTTAAATAGTTCAGAGGCATCAGCCTTTGTGTATTCTCTAAATAAAAGTCTGTTACTCTCTAATTTAGGAAACGTATCAAAAATACTTTCGTTTATTGCGTATGTCATTCTATTTTTCATACAATCCTATCAACACTTTTTCGGGTGTAAAAGGAGCGTGGAATTTTAATTTATAATTAGGATTGAAAGCTTTCACAGCTTGCTGAATGGCAAAATAACTCCCAATTCCATACATTAATGGAGGTTCACCAACCGCTTTCGATTTTTTAATAGCCATTTGATTCCCTTCAGTTTTTAACGGAATGGTTTCAACTGTTTTGGGAGCTGAAAAAATATCAGGAACCTTGTAGGTAGACAACGCATTCGATAATAATCTTCCTTCATTGTTATAGGAGATTTCTTCTAGAGTCATCCAACCAATTCCTTGTGCCAAAGCACCTTCAACTTGCCCTAAATCAATGCCCATATTCATACTTTTACCAAAGTCGTGTACAATTTTTACGCTGTCAATTTCATAATTACCACGGATACAATCTACAGTAACTGTTGTTATTGCAGTACCGTATACATGGTAGGCAAACGGATGTCCTTTTTCTTTGGTTTTATCAAAATGAATAACTGGTGTAGCATAATGTGCATTTTCAGATAGCGCCACACGACGAAGCATCGCTTCAGCAATTAAAGCTTCCCATGTTAGCTCTGATTTTTTATTATTTACAAAAACAGCATCTTCTTGAAAAGAGATATTTTCTTTTTTGGTAGAGAGCATGTCAGCGGCAACTTCTGTTAGTCGTTCAACTAACGAATTACAAGCCATTTCAGTTGCTTTTCCGTTAAGGTCGGCAGTTGAACTTGCTGCAGAAGGTGAGGTATTGGCAACGCGTGTAGTGTTCGTGGTTTCTAGTTTTACTTTATCTGGCGAAATTCCTAAAATACTTTGTGCTACTTGTAATATTTTGGTGTTTACACTTTGTCCCATTTCTACGGCACCTGTGGAAACACCAACACTTCCATCTTGATAAATATGTACCAAAGCACGTGCATGGTTCATCGGGGTATTGGTAAACGAAATACCAAAAGCAATAGGCATTAATGAAATTCCTTTTTTGTAGCGGTCGTTCTTATTATTGAAGTCAGCTACTTCTTGTTCTAGCTGTTCAAGTTGATATTGCTCTTTTGCACTAAACCACGAATTTTGTGCTTGTACTTCGGTTGCAATTTGCCCGTAAGAAAACTCATCGTTTTCAGCTAATAGATTTGCTTCTTGTATTTTTCTTTTGTTGATTCCGATTTTATCAGCGGCATCTGCAATAGCACTTTCAATAACAAACATACCTTGCGGACCACCAAAACCACGAAAAGCGGTGTTAGGAGGTAAGTTGGTTTTACAACTATACACGGTAGTATGTACATTCGGAACGAAATAGCTATTGGTAGCATGAAACAAAGTTCTCTCAGCAATAGCAGGTGATAAGTCAGCCGCAGCACCTGAATTTTGTAAGAACTCTGCTTCAAAAGCTTTAATTTTTAGGTCTTTGGTGAGTCCTATTTTATAAAATGAGGAATAGGGATGACGTTTCCCAGTCATACGTAAATCATCATGGCGATTCAGCATGTATTTAACTGGGCGGTTTAAGTGTTGCACAGCTACAGCTGCCATAACTGCCCAAGGAGTTGCTTGGTCTTCTTTACCTCCAAAACCACCACCTAAGCGGATTACATCTACTTCAATTTTATGCATTGGGATACCTAAAACCTTGGCTGCTGTTTTTTGAACAGCAGTAGGACCTTGCGTAGATGAGGTGATTTTTATATTCCCGTTTTCTTGAGGAACCGCATAACAACCTTGTGTTTCGAGGTATAAATGTTCTTGTCCGTTAGAAAAAGTTTCGCCTTCAAATACATATTCACATTCAGTAAAGGCGTTTTGAGTATTTCCTAAGTTGAATGAACGAGGAGCATTGATAAAGCTTCCTTTTTCTTTGGCTTCTTTAGCGGTTGTGATTACAGGAAGTTCTTCAATATCTATGGTAATTAAAGTTCTCGCTTTTTTAGCAATAGCTTCACTTTTTGCAACAATAAAAGCAATCGGTTGTCCCCAAAAATGGACTTCATCTTCTGCCCATAAGGGTTCATCGGGAATGATGCCTCCAATTTGATTTTCTCCTAAGACATCTTTATAGGTGAATATTTTTATTACACCTTCTAGTGCTTCTGCTTTTGAATAATCTACCGATTTGATTTTTCCATGCGCTTTTGGCGAGTCGAACACCAAGCCGAATAAGGTATCCTGTCTCAGCATTAAATCGTCAACAAATAACGATTCTCCTCTAACATGTGTAAAACTGTCTATGTTCTTCATCGTTTTCATTAGGCAATCAATTTTTTAAGTTCTACATGATTTGGGAATAGTTCTAAAAAGTGAGCAAAAAATAATTGTCTTGCCAACAATCGCTTATAGTCAGCAGTTCCACGAACATCGCTAATAGGCGAAATTTCTGATTGTAAAACTGTTTCTGCTTCTTTTATAGTTTCAGAATTGATTGTTTTTCCGATTAAAAAAGCGTTGGTACTGGATAAATATTTTGGAATAGCTGCGACACCTCCTAAAGAAAAATGAGCATCTGTAATTATATTATTTTTTAGTGTAACTCTTCCTGCGGAATTTACACTAGCAATGTCTAAATGTGTTCGTTTACTTACTTTCTCAAAATTAAAAAAGTCTTCTGCTTGTGGAACTTTGAATTGTATTGATTGTAAGATTTCACCTTGGTGCAAATCATACTTTTTATAGTTTTGATGAAATTCTTGAAATGGAATTTGTCGCGTACTTCCATCTTCTTTTTGAATGGTTACCATTGAGTTTAATGCTAAAAAGAAAATAGACATATCGCCAATAGGTGACGCGTTTACAAAGTTACCACCGATGGTTCCCATGTTTCTGATTTGCTCAGAAGAAACAAGTTTCAAAAATTGTTTGAGTTTAGGAAAGAGGGTTTGTAATTGTTTGCTTTCTGCTATTTCGGTCACTGTTGTATTAGCTCCTAGTGTACAAAATCCTTCGGTAAAAGAAATTTCTTTTAAAGCGTTTTTATCGGTTAATAAATGTACATCTTCTTCCGCCATTTTATCAGCATGCTGTACATAAATATCGGTTCCGTTAGCTACTTTTATTCCCGTTTTTTCAAAGGTTTTTGGTTGTATTTGTGCTAATTTTTCAGGGATAGTTTCAAAATAATTAGGAATAAACCCCTCTTTGATTAGCCAATCAATTTGATGGTTTTTATCTTTCTGTTGCAGTTTTTGTTCTATTTCAAAACCAGCTTTTTCAATCGATTTATACCCTGTGCAACGACAAATGTTTCCGCTGACAGCATCGTTACAAGAAGTTGTTTGGTTGTTGTCAAGAGCATAACCAGTCATAGAAACCACAAACCCTGGTGTACAAAAACCACATTGTGTCGCATAATTATCGGCCATTGCTTTTTGAACGGTATTCAGTTCTTTTGGTAAATTGATACCTTCTACCGTAACGATATGTTTTCCGTTAGCATTCCCTAAAGGAGAAATACACGAAGTTATACTTTGATAGTTAAGGCTACCGTTTTTTTGTTCACCGATTAGAACGGTACAAGCACCACAATCACCTTCACGACATCCTATTTTTGTACCTTTTAACTGTTGATGTTCTCGAATAAAATCGAGTAGGGTAATACCAGCGTTTGCTGTAGTTTTTATTACCTGATTATTTAATATAAATTGTATCATAAGCAGAATGCAAGATACGAAAATGTAACGTTAGGTGAAAAGTGAGGAGCTTTGATTTTTAATTGTCACTAATTTTATAATCAAAACTGATAGCAATAAAAAAGCCTCCAAATTTTTGGAGGCTTTTGTATATACTTTAAGAAAAATATTAAGCAAATAAGTTGTCTATTTTTTCTTTTTCTTCTTGTGCTAAAGCTGGATCTACTAAAATACGACCACTGTGCTCGTCAATTGTAATTTTCTTACGGTTAGCAATCTCTAATTGTACCTGTGGTGGAATAGTGAAGAAAGAACCTCCTGCAGCTCCACGCTCAATAGCAACAACAGCTAAACCGTTTCTTACTTTAGTTCTAATTCTTTTGTATGCCGTTAATAAGTGCTTGTCAATAGATTGAGAAAACTCTTCAGACTTTTCTTTTAATAATTGCTCTTCTTTCTCAGTCTCTTTTAAGATAGCATCTAATTCACCTTTTTTGTGAGCTAAATGTGCTTCTTGCTTAGCTAATTTTTCTTTGGTGTTATCAATAACCTCTTTCTTTTGAGCAATTTTAGCTTTGTATTCTTTAATTCTCTTTTCAGATAATTGAATTTCTAGCTCTTGGTACTCAATTTCTTTAGATAAAGAGTCGAATTCACGGTTATTACGAACATTTTTTTGTTGTTCTTCGTATTTAGTAATTAAGTTTTTAGATTCTTCAATTGCTAACTTTTTGTTACTAATGTCAGTTTCTAAATTTTTAACATCCTCAGCTAAATTAGAAAGTCTCTTGTTTAATCCGGCAACTTCATCTTCTAAATCTTCAACTTCTAAAGGTAATTCACCGCGAACGTTTCTAATCTCGTCAATTCTAGAATCGATTAACTGTAAATCGTATAACGCTCTTAATTTTTCTTCTACCGTTACTTCTTTTTTTGCCATCTGTTAAATATAGTGTATTGGATTTGTACTCTTTTCGCTTAAAATAATTGCAAAAGTACTAAATTTTTTGCTAAGATAATCAACTAAAAGGTTTTTTGTAAACTGCTCGCTTTCATAATGTCCTACATCTGCAAGTAAGATTCTTTTTTCAGCTTTAAAAAATTCATGGTATTTAAAATCAGCACTTATATAGGCATCTGCACCTGCTCGTATAGCATTTTTAATAGCAAAACTTCCTGAGCCCCCTAGTACAGCTACTTTTTTAATAGGCTTATCAAGTAATTCTGAGTGTCGTACACAACCAGTTTTAAAGGTTTCTTTTACAAATAATAAAAAGTCTTTTTCATTCATCGCCGAAGGTAGTTCTCCAATCATTCCCATACCTACGTTTTGGTTTGGGTTATCCAGCGTAATAACTTCGTAGGCAACCTCTTCATAAGGATGGTTTTTAAAGAGAGCGGAAAGTATTTTTCCTTCTAAATAAGAATCGAATGTTACTGTAATGCAGGTTTCCTCTTCAAACATCAATTTACCCTTTTCACCAACAGTCGGATTTGAGTTTTCGTTTCCTCTGTAGCTTCCTTTTCCTTCTACATTAAAAGAACAGTTATCATAATTACCAATATTACCTGCACCAGTTTCAAATAATTTTTCACGAAGATTATTAGCTTCTGCAAAAGGAACATAAGTAGTTAGTTTTTTTATGATTCCTTTTTTAGGAATCAAAGTTTTCATGTTTTCTAAGCCTAAAACTTCTCCCATTTTAGCAGAAACACCATTGTTTACATTATCCAGAGCTGTATGTGTAGCATAAATAGCAATATTATTCTGAATAGCCTTCAATACAACACGTTCTACATAATTGTTACCGTTTATTTTTTTCAATCCGCTGAATACAATTGGATGAAAGCTTACAATAAGATTACAGTTGTTAGCAATGGCTTCATCTACAGTTTCCTCAAGCGTGTCAAGTGTAACTAAAACTCCAGTTACTTCAGTAGTGTAGTTTCCTATTAATAAGCCTACATTGTCAAAATCTTCGGCATACGAAAGCGGAGCTAGTTGTTCAATGTAGTTGGTAACGTCTTTTATTTGCATTTGGGTAATTTTCAAAGTATTAATATAGCAAAGTTACAAAGTAGAAAAATGAAAATAAAAGTATCCTGTAGATTAATGCTTAAATTATTACTTTTGATGTAATGAAGCTACTTCGATTTTTATTATTTCCGTTTGCTGTTTTGTATGATGTAATTACGAGAGTTCGTAATTGGTTTTTTAATGTAGGTATTTTAAAATCTACTTCTTTTGATATTCCTGTAATTGCTGTTGGTAATTTAAGTGTTGGTGGAACAGGAAAATCTCCTCAGATAGAATATTTAATACGTTTACTAAAAGATAATTATAGAATTGCAGTTTTAAGTCGTGGATATAAACGTAAAACGGAAGGTTTTCAGTTAGTAAATGATGCACATACGGCAGAAGATGTAGGAGATGAACCCTTACAGTTTTATAAAAAGTTCAAAGAAGATATTACCGTGGCTGTGGATGCTGATAGAACAAACGGAATTCAACAGTTATTGCAACATAAGAATCTACCAGAAGTTGTGTTGTTGGACGATGCCTATCAACACAGAAAAGTAACAGCGAGTAGTTATATTTTACTAACCAAGTACAACGATTTATTTGTAGATGATTTTGTATTGCCTACAGGGAATTTGCGAGAAAGTAGGAGAGGGGCTAAACGGGCTAGTGTGATTGTGGTTACGAAATGTCCTAAGAATTTATCGAAGACAGAACAAGAAAAGATAGTACGAAAACTCAATCCGAAACCAAATCAAAAAGCATTCTTTACAACGATTGTGTATGATGAGAATTTAAAAGGAACAAAAGGGTTAACAATTGATGATTTGCAGGATAAAGAAGTTTTGTTAGTAACAGGAATTGCGAATCCGACTCCTTTATTGAATTTTTTGAAAGAAAAGAAAGTAAGTTTCAAGCATCTAAACTTTCCTGACCATCATAATTTCACGAATCAGGATATTACAACTATTAAGAAAAACTTTGATGAATTGCAATCTCAAGAAAAAATTATACTAACTACCGAAAAGGATTATATGCGTTTAGAAGGAAAGGTTGATAATCTTAATTATATCTCTATTAAGAGTCATTTTATAAGTGAAGAGGAAATATTTAATTCTTTGGTGTTGGAAGAAATAAGAAGAGTAAAAACAAAATAACGTTATTTGCTTGTTAATAAAGTTCTAAAAACGGCAGCATATATTTTTTTTGAATTTTCTTTTTGTTCTTTTGGTATTGGTAATGTGAACGTCATAATTCTATTGGCATCGTACCCTTCAATGCTAGTACCTCTAGTTTCATCTGTAAAACAAATACTATGTTTATTATAATTTTTGTTTAACAATACGTTTTTTACATAACTAAAAGTCTTAATAATATAGTGTTCGTTCATGAGAACTATACCGTATTTAAAGCATTGAATCTCTCTTGCGTGACAGTCTAAAGCATGTTTTAAAGGAAAAATTAAAAATTGGTAAGAGAATATTCCCCAAAAAAGAGAAATCATTAATAAGTTGTAACCTATGGCTAAAACAAATTCACCATCATTTTTTAAGGTATGACCCCAATATATTAAGGGGGTGGAAACCAGGAAAATACACAAAACAACTATAGCGTGTTTTTTCTTTCTCTTAGTTAGGTTTTCTTGAATAAAAAGCACCCATTCACTTTTAGTATATTTAAAACTTAAAATAGGTTTTATTTTTTTATGCTTAATATCATAAATGAAACGTCTTTTGTTAGAATCTATAATGTATTTGATTAAAAGAGAAGAGAACAAACCATAGAAAAAAGCAAAGATAAAATAGTCGATTCTAGGGTTTTTAACTCCTATATAGCCAGTAAGAGCAAAATAAGTGGTTCCAAGTGGTATAATTATAAATACTTTTAAAAAAGTAACAAGAGTACCATCGATATAATTTCGATCCATTTTTATAGCGTTTTTTTAAGATGCAAAGTAAGAGGAATTTTACACATACTTTTCTCCAAAAGTATCTTTAGCCTCTTTTCGAAGTTGCTTAATGTCTTGTTCGTCTTTACGTGGACAAATAACTAATACATCATCTTTTTCTACAATAATAAAATCTTGTAATCCTTGAACTACTACTTTTTTGCCATTTTTAGTACTAACCATATTCCCGTTGGCATCTTTAAAAATAGTTGTAGCTCCAACTGTTGCGTTTTGATGAGTGTCTTTATCAAGTTTGTTATATAAAGAACCCCAAGTACCTAAATCATCCCAACCAAAATCTACAGGGAGTACGTGTACCTTTTCAGAGCGTTCCATAATTCCGAAGTCGATAGAAATATTCTCGCACTTCTCGTAGTTACTTTTAATAAAATCATCTTCGAAATTAGTGTTGTACACGTTATCTTCGGTTTCTAAAATGTTTACCATTTCAGGAAGATGTTTTTTAAAGGAATGTAAAATGCTAGAAACAGACCAAACAAAAATACCAGCATTCCATAAATAGTCGCCACTCGCTAAAAACTGAGTAGCTTTTTCTAGATTAGGTTTTTCGGTAAACGTTTGTACCTTTTTTATTTCAGAAGCATTTTCTTCAAATTGAATATAGCCATACCCCGTATTTGGGTGATTCGGTTGTATTCCTAGCGTCATTAATATGTCTTCCTTTGAGCAAGCGTTAAAAGAAGTTTCTATGTTTTTAAGGAATTCGGTTTCGTTTTCTATCCAGTGATCTGATGGGGCTACTAACATCACAGCATTTTCATTTTGCTGACGGATTTTTAATGCAGCATATAAAATACAAGGAGCTGTGTTGCGCATTGTAGGTTCAAGAAGTAGTTGTTCTGAGCTAATCTCAGGAAGTTGTTTTAATATTAATTCTTTATAACGTTGATTCGTAGCAATTAAAATATTCTTAGAAGGAACTAATTGATTGATCCTGTAAAAGGTTTTTTGTAATAAAGATTCTCCAGTTCCTAATAAATCATGAAATTGTTTAGGATTGTTTTCTGTACTTACAGGCCAAAGACGAGAACCTACGCCACCAGCCATAATTACTGCGTAATAATTAGTATTCATAAGAATTTTAAGTTTTTATTAATTCAATTTCTGCGTTTTGATTGAATAAGTAGGTTTTTTTATTGTTTAAATTTAAGCATTCATAACGAGTTCTTCGTTTATTTCCTCTCTTATATAAAATATTTTTAAATTTAAAAACACTCCCTACAGGAACTTCAAATATAAAATGCTTTCCATTTTCTGCTTTACCTCCTCGTAGAGCTAACGATAAGTTTGTATCGGTATCTGTACTGGCTTTAGGATTTTTTAAATAATTGGCTAAATATGGCAGAATATTTTTTGGATAAATTTCTGGCTGTAAAAAAGGTAACATTAAATGTTGAAAAACTGTTTTCCATTCTTCACCATGAGGTTGTACTCTTCCAAATTTTTGATACGTAACATGATGTGCAATTTCATGAATTAACGTCAGTAAAAATTGATAAGGGTTTAAGTTGTTGTTTACTGTAATTTGCATGTGACCATTTGGTAAGCGACGAAAATCACCATGTTTGGTTTGGCGTTCACTTACTATTTTCAAATTGATTTTATGCTCAATAATTAAATATTCAACTAATGGAATTGCTTCTTTGGGGATGTATTTTATAAGAGTGTTATGCAAGTTTTCTTTTTTCTAAATACCAAAAAAAATGGGTGATTAGTGCCAAAAATATTCCTATGCCTCCAATAATAATAACTTGAAAAGTGTAAGGCATGTTATAATAGTTATATTTTGCTAAAAGGATGTAGCCTAAAAAAGGATAAATCAATATGTAAATTAAAATAACGATTATTGTAATTAAAAAATCATCAACTTTTTTTTCCTTTCTATTATTTCTATAATAGGAGTAATATTGGAAAGCAGAAGTAATAATAAAAGCTAAAGCAATGATCATAATCATACAAAGAGTTTAAGGATTAGAGCTTGAAACCTGTAGCACTTTTCCGTTATAATATTTATTACCAGTTAAAGCAAAATCAAAAATATAATTAGCCATTTCTTTAGCAGATAATGGAGCTTCATAACCAGGGAAAGCCTCTTCTAACATCTCTGTTTGTACAGCGCCTAAGGCTAATACATTAAAAGCTATTTGTTGTTCTTTGTATTCTTCTGCTAATAGTTCTGATAAGGTAATTACAGCACCTTTGGCAGAGCTATAGGCAGCTAATCCAGGAAATTTCATGCTTCCTTGAATTCCACCCATACTACTCACTGTTACCACATGACTCCCTTTTTGCATAAACGGTAGAAGGGTTTTAGTCAATTCAGCAACTGCAAAAACATTCACTTTATAAACCTCTTCAAAATCTTGCGTAGTTAGTTGTTCAAAAGGTTTGTTAACCAACTTTCCTGCATTATTGATAAGGATATCTACCTTTTTCCATTTAGTTGAAACAAATTCAACTGCTTTTTGTAAATCTCTTTCGTTCGATAAATTAACAGAGATAATAGTGATGTTTGGGTGGCTAACCAGTTCTAAAGGTTTTGTGTTTCTTGATAAGGCTAATACTTGATGTCCTTGATTAGCAAACTGCTGTGCTAATTCAAAACCAATACCTCTACTAGTTCCTGTAATAACAACGTTCTTCATGTAATTGTCAAAATTTAAAAAGGCAAGCTACATAAAAATCACTACATTTATTGTTTAATCATTCTTAAATTATCATGAAAAAAAGACTTTTTTTAGCGGTTCTCCTAACAATGTCAATCACAACATTTGCTCAAAATACCTATATATTTTGTGGGAAATTAATTGATACAGAAAAAGGTAAAATAAAAGAACAACAAACTATAATTGTAAAAGGTAACAAGATTATTGATGTGTTAAAAGGATATGTGAACCCTGAAAACACTGATGATATAACGATAGATTTGAAAGATAAGGTGGTAATGCCTGGATTGATTGATATGCATGTGCATATTGAAAGTGAACATAGTCCGAAAACAAGACTGGAAAAATATATTTTGAATGATGCTGATAGAGCTTATAACTCAGTTAAGTTTGCCGAAACCACTTTGTTAAACGGCTTTACCACGGTAAGAGATTTGGGAGGAACAGGGGTTAATATTTCTTTAGCTAAAGCAATTAAATCGGGAAAAATTGTAGGTCCGAGAGTGTTTACTGCGGGGAAATCTTTAGCAACGACAGGAGGGCATGCAGACCCAACAAATGGAAGCAGTAGAAAGCTAATAGGAAACCCTGGTCCAAAAGAAGGAGTGGTAAATTCGGTAGAAGATGCTCGAAAAGCGGTTAGACAACGTTACAAAAATGGAGCAGATTGTATAAAAATTACAGCTACAGGAGGCGTATTAAGTGTGGCCAAAAGCGGAGACAATCCGCAGTTTACTATTGAGGAAATAAAAGCAATTTGTGAAACAGCTAAAGATTACGGAATGCATGTAGCGGCTCATGCTCATGGAGATGAAGGAATGCAACGTGCTATAATTGGAGGGGTAAAAACGATTGAACATGGAACTTATATGAGTGATGAAACAATGGAGTTGATGAAAAAATACGATGCATATTTGGTACCAACTATTACAGCTGGAAAAGAAGTAGAAGAGAAGGCTAAAGTAAAAGGCTTTTATCCAGAAATTGTAGTGCCTAAAGCATTAGCTGTTGGTCCACAAATACAAGGAACTTTTGGAAAAGCTTATAAAAAGGGTGTAAAAATAGCTTTTGGTACCGATGCAGGAGTTTTTAAACATGGTAAGAATGGAAAAGAGTTTGGGTACATGGTTGAAGCAGGAATGCCTGCTATAGAAACGATACAGTCTGCAACAGTGACTAATGCAGCATTATTAGGCATGAAAAATGAGTTAGGACAGATTAAAAAAGGGTTTGTAGCAGATATCATTGCAGTAGGAGAAGATCCTATTCAAAATATTCATACGATGGAAAAAGTAGTTTTTGTGATGAAAGGTGGGAGGGTTTATAAAGAAATTATGAATTGAAAAACAGTACGTTAAAAATAAAAAGGAATGCTTTGCATTCCTTTTTTTATAGATATATATCTATAGTATTGCCCCCCGACAAATATTTTGATGTTTAGTGATTTCTTTTTTTAAAAAGAGCTATTCAATTTTATTAATAAAGAATAGCTCTTAACTAACCAAACTTATTAATTTATTTTATTACTATGAATGAAACAAATACACTACAAATATATTTTAGATTCTATGTTCTTTTACTTTTAATTCGATGAATGGATTGTTTTTTAGGTTGAGAAGAGGCCTACTACAGATAAGTTATGTAACGAAAAAAACAAGTAACATGTTTTTTAATTTGAATTTATTTTTGGAAAGAATTTATAAAAAAGAACAAAAAAGGAATGCTCAGCATTCCTTTTATTTATAGATACGTATCTATAGTGTTGCCCCCCGACAAATATTTTGATGTTTAATAATTTCTTTTTTAAAAAAGAGCTATTCAATGTTTATTAATAAAGAATAGCTCTCAACTAACCAAACTAATTAATCTATTTTATTACTATGAATGAAACAAATACACTACAAATATATTTTAGATTGTATGTTCTTTTACTTTTAATTCGATGAATGGAGTGTTTTTTAGGTTGAAAAGAAGTGTACTACAGGTAAGTTATGTAACGAAAAAAAACAAGTAACATATTTTTTAACTTGAATTCGTTTTATAGCTTGTAAGCTATATATCGCTTGATAAATATTTTAATGTTTAATGACTCTTTTTGAAGAGTTAAAAATTAGTATGTTGGTAAGCTCCAATATCAGGGGAAGTGCTTCTGTCTACACCTAAAATATCATTAGAAACAGCAGAAGGTTTAGCTTTATTAATAGTATCACTATTTTCACCAATGATAAACTCATTTTTAGTAACATCTTTAAAGTTAGGCTCTCCGTTTAAAATGTTATTTTGATAATGTTCAGTATCATTAAAATTCAATTCAGTATTATCTGTGAATGAATTATTAAGGTCATTAAATTTTATTAAGCAATTTTCAACCGAGTAATTAAAGGTTGTACCATCAATTCTATCAAGAATAAATTCAACGTTGTTGTTTCCTTCAATAATACAGTTTATAAAGTTAGCGGTAACCAAATCATTAGTCTCTGTAATTTCTTGGTTATCATTATTAAGATAACTAATGTGGTTGTTGACTAAAACCGAAGGTAATTGACGAATACTATTGTTCCAAAAGTTAGCAAAAGTAGCATGGGCAAAGTTATATTTACCACCAAAAGTACAAGCTAATGCAGATTGTCCTGCGCTACCTATTACTAAGTTTTCTCCTTCAATATGTGTGTTTCTACCTAAAACACCATAGTTTGAACTGTTATATATTTCAGTGTTTTTTATTGTTAGCGTGGGAGAGGAGGTATCTTGTCCGTCAACAAGAAGTCCAACAGTTCCATTTTTAATTTGAGTATAATTTAGTTCGTTGTTAAAACTACCTTCACGTATCCAAATAGCCCCCCATTGTCCTGGAATTTCGCTAAACTGATGTTCTAATCGGTCTCCTTCAAAAATTACTTTTTCATCTAAAGTTCCATTCACTTTAAAGTTTGCATCTTTATCAATAATTAAGCCTGAATTATTGTGAAAATGAATTTTAGCTCCGGCTTCAACTGTTAGTGTTTTACTTGATGGTACAGCAGCGTAACCGTAAATAACATAAGGTTTTTCATTAGTAAAGGTTAGTTCTTCGTCAGTTAAAAAGCGACCCTGAATTTCGGTTTCTTTACCGTTAATAGTTAATGTCTCAATACCCGAACTGTTTTTAGAAGGAAAAATAAAATGAGCGTCTTGTACTAAAGTAACTAAATCTACATCTTGTTGGTTTTCTCCATTATCAAATAATATTTTATCAGTATATAAAGGATCGGTAACGGTGTTAACATTAATAGTAGTTTCTATAAAAATATAAATACTATCATTTGCCAAAATATCAATATTATTGAAACTGTCACCAGCTAATCCATCTACATTCAATCGATAATTTGAAGTATTTCCATTTTCCAATTTGATTTCTGGAATTGTAATAGTTTTACTACTCTTATTGTATACTTTTAAGTTATACGTAGCAGAACCTATATTGCTAAAAACAGTGTCTAGAAATACGGTGTCTTTTGAAAACTGTAACTTCCCATAACTAGGTACTGTATTGAAGTCTTTTCTACAAGATATTACAATAATGGATAGAATAAGTGCTAGTATGGGAAGGGTATTTTTCATGGTTTAGGATTATTGTTTGATTAATTCTATTTCAAATAATTTTCCCCAATGTTTTCCTGTAACAAATAAACGATTGTTTTCAGAATCATATGCAATTCCGTTTAGTACATCATCTTGAGTCTCCAAAGTTTGATCTTTAGCAACAATATCTCTCAATCCATTTAAGTTAGCTACACCTTCAACGACACCTGTTTCTGGATTGATAATAACTATTGAGTTTTGTTGCCATTTATTAGCATAAATTTTACCATTTATTAGCTCAATTTCATTTAAATTATCAACGGGATATTTGTTTGTGTATACTTGAACACTTCTTTTTTCTTGCTGATTATTGGCGTCTAAAAACCAAATTTTGTTACTTCCATCCGTTTTAATAAGCTCAGAACCGTTATGTGTTAATCCCCATCCTTGATTACTATTGGTGTAATTAAAGCTGCCAAGTTGTTTAAATGTTTCAAAATCGTATATAAATCCTTTTCGAGCGTGCCATGTTAACCAATAAATTTTATTATTAAAAATGGTCATTCCTTCACCAAAGTATTTTTCATCCAAATCTATCTTTTGTAAAACTTTTCCAGTTTCTAATTCAACTTTTCGTAAAGTAGACTCACCGTTTCGACCCGTACTTTCATATAAGTAACCATTTTTATATTCTAACCCTTGAGTATAGGCTCCTTTATCGTGTGGATAAATATTTACAATTTTATAAGAATATACAGCAGGAGCTTCTTTTGCTAACACCTCAATAGAGTTGTTTAGTTTTTTTGATTTGTTAGGATAAAAAGCTAAAGCAGTAACAGCATGTTTCCCTACACCAAAATCAGCAGTGTTAACGGTAACACTAGTTTCGTTCGTGTTTACACGTTTGTTATTTACGTATAATTGTACAGAATCTATCTGTTCACCTTTCAATTGCTCAAACTTAATAGCAGCTTTTTTACCTAGTGTGGTCTTTTTGGTAGTATCTAATTTAAATTTGTAATTAGTTTCGCTACAAGAGGTTACAAGTAAAGTAGTTAATCCTAAAGTTAAAAGTTTATAAAAACGCATATATAAAATGTTATTTTCTGTAGTTTATAAAGATGTTGTACAAATTAAAGCAAATTATTTGTTTGCAAATTAAAAAAAAGGGTTAAATTTGCACCCTCAAATAGCCATTGCAGGTTTTTGATATATGAAACAACTATAAAGCTTTACCAACTTTATAATTTTTTCAACAAAAATAAAAGATTTTAAATTTACAAGAGATGAAAAAAGGTATACATCCAGAAAATTATAGAATGGTAGCGTTTAAAGACATGTCTAACGGAGATGTTTTTTTAACACGTTCAACTGCTAACACAAAAGAAACTTTAGAAGTAGAAGGAGTTGAGTATCCATTAATTAAATTAGAAATTTCAAGAACTTCACATCCTTTCTACACTGGTAAGTCTAAGTTAGTAGATACTGCAGGGCGTATTGATAAGTTCAAAAATAAGTACGCGAAATTCAAAAAATAATTTCAAGTATTCAAATATACAAGAAAGCTCTGGCTATATGTCAGAGCTTTTTTTATGCTAAAATTGTATTTTTGCAAAAAAATAAAAAAAATGAGAGATACTATCTTATCTGTTGTTATTGTAATAAATATTTTATGTGGTGTGTTAGTTTATTTCATGCCAGATATGGGAAATTACATTTTACTAACAGTAGCTACAGCAGTTACTCTGTTAGCAATATATGATGCTTTTATTCAAAAAAAGCATTCATTAATGAGAGCTTTTCCAGTAATTGCTCGTTTACGTTGGGTATTTGAAGAAGAAAGAGAAAAAATTCAACAGTATTTTATTGAAGACGATTTAAACGGAAAGCCTATTAATCGTGAAAAAAGAAGTATTGTTTACCAGCGTTCAAAAAGAGAAATTGAAACAGTACCTTTTGGTACCCAACATAATGTATATGCAAAGGGGTATGAGTTTGTAAAACATTCACTATTTCCTAAAGACCATCATCATATTAAAGGAGAAAGAGTACTTATTGGTTCAGATAAGTGTACACAAAAATATGACTCTTCTATAATCAATATTTCTGCAATGTCTTTTGGTTCGTTGAGTAAAAATGCAATTATGGCATTAAACCAAGGTGCTAAAATGGGTGGTTTTGCACATAATACAGGTGAAGGAGGAGTTTCTCCTTATCATTTACAAGGAGGAGATTTAATTTTTCAGGTAGGTACAGGGTATTTTGGAGCAGGGAAAAGTGTAAATGGTAAACGTGTTTTTGATGCTGAGGTTTTTAAGAAAAATGCTGTTAGAGAAGAGGTAAAGATGGTTGAAATAAAGCTTTCACAAGGAGCTAAACCAGGTCATGGTGGAATTCTTCCAGCAAAAAAGAACACGAAAGAAATTGCTGAAATTCGTTCTGTAGAGCCTTTTACACGAGTAGATTCACCACCGGCACACGATGCTTTTTCTAATTTTGACGAAATGGTTGCATTTATTCAACAGGTGAGAGAATTATCTGGAGGGAAACCCGTTGGAATTAAGTTTTGTGTTGGAGACAACGATGAAATCGAAACGATGATTAAAGCTTTTGCTGATGCTAATAATTACCCTGATTATATAGCTGTTGATGGAGGAGAAGGAGGGACAGGTTCAGCACCTTTAGAGTTTTCAAACTACATTGGTACACCGTTATTAGAAGGACTATCTTTTGTAAATAAGATGTTGAAAAAATACGGACTAAAAGACCAAATAAAAATTATTGCAAGTGGTAAAGCTATTGATGCTTTTGATGTGATTAAATATCTAGCATTAGGAGCCGATGCAATTGGTATGGCTCGTAGCTTTATGTTAAGTTTAGGCTGTATTCAGGCACGTGAATGTAATTTAGATACTTGTCCTGTGGGTGTAGCAACACAAGAGAAGGACTTAGTAAAGGCTTTGGTAGTTAAGTATAAGAATATGCGTGTAAAGAATTACCATAATAAGACAATTAGTGCCATTAAAGAAATGGTTGCAGCTATGGGAAAAGATTCAATTAAAGATGTAGAGGCAAAACACATTTTTAGAAGAAAAAGAACAGGAGAAATAACTTCGTTAGATAAAGTTTACTACACTAAAGAAAAGGTTTTAGTTAGTTAAATAAAGAAAACTAGTTAAAATTGGATACTAGAGTAAAAATACAGTCAAAAACATATCAATTACAGCGTTACCCCAAGACTTCCGACAAAAGTTTACGAGCTTGGAGTAACGCTGAACTCTTAGTGTTAGATTATATAACCGATAAGTATATAGAGGGTTTACACCTTTTTAATGACCGTTTTGGAGTGTGGAATTGCGCTTTACAGCATAAAAAAGTTACGGCTGTTTGGACGTATGCTAGTCAGCAAAAAGCAATTCGTCAAAATTTAAAACTGAATAACATTTCTACGGAAGTCGATTTTAAAACTCCTTTAGACAACTTAGAGAGTGTTGATTTAGCATTGATTAAAATTCCAAAGTCATTAGAGTTGTTTGAGTTGTTTTTACAACAAATACATAAAGCTTCACATGAAAATACTGAAGTAGTTTGTGGGTTTATGACTAAATATTTTTCAGTTTCTTTTATAAAAGTTGCTGAACAATATTTTGAAGGGGTTACTCAATCAAAAGCATGGAAAAAAGCACGTTTGTTGATTTTAAAAGTACCTAAAAAAGAAGTCAAGCAGAAGGATCTAATTAATACCATCCAGTGGAAAAGCAAAGTCTTACAGCAATATTACGGTGTGTTTTCTTCTGGAAGCATAGATATAGGAACGCAATTTTTCTTAGAAAATTTAGAAGTTAAAACAGAGGAGTTAAAAGTATTAGATGTAGCTTCTGGAAATGGAATTATAGCTTATGAAGTTACTGAGCAAAACCCACAAGCAGAAGTAACTTTGCTAGATGATTTTAACTTAGCTATAGAATCATCTAAAATTAACTTAGAAGAAAAAAAAGCAGAATTTTTATGTGATGATACTTTAGAGGGGGTAAAACAAAATTCTTTTGATTTAGTAGTATCGAACCCTCCTTTTCATTTTGAATATGAGAATAATATTGAAGTGGCACTAAACCTTTTTAAAGGAGTAGAAAATTGTTTGAAAAATAACGGAAGATTTTTGTTAGTTGCTAATTCACATTTGAATTATAGTACACACCTAATAAAGCTTTTTTCTTCGGTGAGTGTGTTAGAACAAAATAAAAAGTTTCAAATAATAGAATGTATAAAAAAACGCTAAGAATTTTCTTAGCGTTTCTTGTTTGATTTGTAAACTTTAATACTACCAATAATATGATAAACCGAACATTAAATCAGTTGAGTTTATATTAAAGTTGAAAGAACTCCAAGTTCTTTTTGATGGACTCCCGGACTTTTGTGTAGCATTATTGTATCCTAAAGTTCCTATGTTAGCCTCTAAAGCTAAATTTTTGTTTAAGAAATAAGTTATTCCTGGTCGAACACCAATAAAATACTCGTTTGTATGCCCTCCATTAGAATTTAAAACGTCATTTTTTTCATATTCTGAATAGCTATACCTAAATTCTCCTTGTAACGAAATAGTCAATTTCTTTCCAACAGGAAAATATTTTTTGATGTAAGGGAAAACTCTAAAATGATTAGTTGTGTTTACTTGATTATTTGTTGTGTTTCCTGACTCGCTTTCCGTGTATCCATACCCTAAGCCCAACCCTAGAATTAAGTTGTCGTTGAAAGTATAACCTATCTTAGGGGAGAAGTTAAAATTAAAATACTTAGAAGTATTAGGTGAATCTTCAAATTCGGAATTGGTGTGTCCTAAAGAAACATTCCCGCCAACATACCACGTGCCTTTTTCAATAGTTAATTTTTCATTTTCTTTTTTTTCTTGCCCATAAGCAAATGACAATGCAAATAGCATTGTACTTAATAATAATTTCTTCATAATTAAATTTTCTTTTTAAAGCAATCAAAAGTACTTGTCTTAGATTAATAAAAGGTTAGCTTAATGAAAAATCATAGGAAAATTCCTCTTCAATAATTTGTTCTGTACAATTTTTTAAGTCATTTACAAATTCATCAATTTGAGTTTTTGTTACGTTAGGCATACAAATAACATGAGAAATGTTCCCTTCAGTAGCTAACTGCCATTTATCTTTAATACTTTGTGGAGTTTTTGGTAATACAACAGTAATTGCATTTGGGTTTCTCCAAGCATTTACTCCAATTTTTTGTAATTCAGCTTCGCAATATTCAGCTACAGCTAAGCTATGTAGGTAACGTTGTTGTAAACCCTCAACACCTAATTGTTTTAAGGCGTACCACAAGAATAAAGGAGAATGTCCGTTACGAGAGCCTGTAATAGTAGTATCAAAAGAACCGATGTAAGAAATTCCTTTAGCAATTCTATCTCTATTTGATCTTTTAGCCATTAATACACCAGTAGGTATTGGTGAACCAATAAATTTATGTCCACTAATAGAAATGCTGTCAGCACCATCCACAAAATCGAAAGGAAGACGAGGTTGCATGAACGGTCCAAAAGAGCCAGCTAAAGCAGCATCACAATGAATATAATGGTCTTGGATAGCAAGGTTGCTTAAAATTCCTTTAATTCTACCTATATCGTCTTTTGCTTCTTTCATCGTTGTACCAAAAGTTGCCAATACAATTACTGGTTTATGACGGTTCATACGAACAGTGTTTTCAAAATCTTCATAATCCATCTCGCCATTTTCTTGCGATTTAATTACAATACTTGGGATATTTAATAAATGGATATTCTTACGTACACTATAATGAGTAGATTCAGAATAGTATACCATAGCTTTAGGAAATAATTCACGAGCAATGTATAAACCATACAGGTTACTCTCTGAACCACCGTTGGTAACATATCCCCAAAAGTCTTTCGGATTTGCTCTAAATAGTTTTGCGAAAAATGCAATAACCTCACGTTCCATTTCATGGGTTCGCACACGATAAGTGCCTTGTTCGAAAGGATCACCAAGGTTGTTAATTGGATATTGAAAAAATTTATTTAATTCTGAATAATCGAAATCTTTTGATACAGGATATCCTAAAAAAGTATCGCGAGCAGAAGCTAATTCTTCTTGTAATTTATCTAGTTTTTGTTGATTTTCTAATGATAATTTCCCTTCGTTAACCATAGTATTAAAATTTAAGCGGGCAAATGTAAACTAAGGAATGTTATTTATCAGGTATTAGTTTGATGTTTAGATTATTTTTCTAATTTATTTTTTTTAGTAGATAAATAATCTGGTTAGGGTTCTTTTTTAAGTGTAAAAGGAGATATATTTTAAGAGTAATATTAAAGAAAATAAAAAGCTCATCTAATTTAGATGAGCTTTTAAACTTTATAATTTAAATTTGATTAGACCTTATTCTGCGGCTTTATCAACCACAACACGATTCTCACGATTCGCAACTTCCCAAGCTGTATGGAAAACCAAACGAGTTCTGTTCTCTAACATTTCATAATTGATTTTGTCAGGAGTGTCAGTTGGTCTGTGATAGTCGGCATGTGTTCCATTAAAATAAAAAATAATAGGAATGTTGTGCTTAGCAAAATTATAGTGGTCAGAACGATAATAAAAACGATTAGGGTCGTTATCATCGTTGTATTTATAATCTAAATCGATGTTAGTATATTTTTTATTCATCGCTTCAGAAATGTTATGTAATTCAGTACTTAACTTATCAGAACCGATTAAGTATACATAATTTGGATTTCCTTTATGGCGGTCATCAACTCTACCAATCATATCAATGTTCAAGTTGGTAACAGTATTAGCCAATGGGAAAATTGGATTTTCAGTATAATATTTAGATCCTAATAAACCTTTTTCTTCACCTGTAACGTGTAAAAATAAAATAGAACGTTTAGGGCCTTTACCAGCATCGGCAGCTTGTTTAAAAGCTTCAGCAATTTCTAAAATAGCTACAGTTCCTGATCCATCATCATCGGCACCATTGTATATTTCTCCATTTTTAACTCCCTCGTGATCTAAGTGAGCTGAAATAACTACTATTTCATCTGGTTTTTCCGTTCCTTTGATAAAAGCAACAACATTTTCAGAATCTTTTAAAGTCATTCCTCTACGGTTGTTACTTAAGTATTCAGAAGGTACTTCTTGAAAGTAATCATCATCACCTAAAGGAGAAACTATTCCTTGACTAACATAAAAATCTTTTAAATACTTTACCGCTTTTTTTTGTCCAGGCTCCCCCGTGTTTCTTCCTTCAAATTCATCTGAAGCATAGATAAATAGATGTTTTCCTAAATCTTTTGCAGTAATAGTTTGGGCATATTTAGCTGCAAAATCAGTAGTATCATTGTCAGTACTAGCTGTTTCTTTGCTAGAACCACATGCTACCAATGCAATTGCACTAGCCATAAAAAGTAATTTTTTCATCAATAGTTAAGGTTTGTTTAGTTCGATTAGTTTCAAAAGTAAGAAAATGTTACAATTGCTCAAATTTAATTTTTCTTAATAACGAATTGTTCTAATGTTTTGTTAAAACTTATTAATTCTTTTGGAAAAAGTTTTTCAAAAGCATTTTTACTAATTAAGTCTTGTGAAGTACCTGTATATAGTTGTTTTTCAGAAAGAAGTATGAATTCATCTGCAAGTTGAATGGCTAAATTCACTTCGTGGGTAGATATAATGATAGTTTTTCTTGTATTCTTTACGAGTTTTTTTAATAAAGAAAACACTTTGAATGTATGATGTATATCTAAATGAGCAGTAGGTTCATCTAAAATAATGATTTCAGTATCTTGAGCCAAAGCTCTAGCAATAAGTACTCGTTGTAGCTGACCATCGCTCAATTCATAAAATCGTTTATCTTTTAAATGGGAGATTTCTGTCTGTTCAATTGCCCAGAGAATTTTTTTTAGATGTTCTTGAGTTAGTTTGTCAATCCAGTTAGTGTAAGGTTGACGTCCAAGAGCAACAAGTTCAAAAACCGTTAGCTGACTTAGCGGTAAACGTTCGGTTAATACTAAACTCAGCGTAGTAGATAATTCTTGACTGGTGTAGGTTGAAAGTTCTTTTTGATTGATTTTTATAATTCCGTTCAAAGGTTTTTGAACCTTAGAAATGGTACGGAGTAAGGTTGATTTTCCAATTCCATTTTTACCTAACAAAGCAACAAATTTTCCTTTTTCGATAGCTAAATCAATAGCTGAAGCAATAACTGTTTCTTGCCTTTTTGATTTGTATCCTATTGAAAGATTTTCTGTTTGTAAGACGATATGTTTTTGTTGTTGATTGATGTTTGCTTGTTTAACTGTTTATAATCTTAGTTTTACACATATATTTTCTTCTTCCTAATTAATAGCCATATAACTACAGGTGCTCCAAATAATGATGTTATTGCGTTAATAGGTAAAGTGAATTCGCTTGTGGGTAACTGCGCTATACTGTCACAAATTAAAAGAATAATAGCTCCAATTAAGGCAACAGCGGGTAATAAAATTTTATGATTTGATGTAGAGAAAATCATTTTAGCTATATGAGGAACAGCTAGTCCAACAAAAGCAATAGGACCTGAAAATGCTGTAATTACACCTGTAAGAATACTTGTGATTAGTAAAATGATATTTCTACTTTTTTTTATATTAATTCCTAAGCTTTTTGCATAGTTTTCGCCTAGTAAAAAGCTGTTTAGAGGTTTTATGACAGAGAATGTTCCAAGAATTCCTACGAGATAAATAATTCCAAAAACAGAAAGTTCAGCCCAAGTTAGATTACCCAAACTTCCAAAGCTCCAAAATAAATATTGTTGTATTTGTTCAGCTTCACTAAAAAAAGCTAATACGCTAATAACTGCTGATGTTAATGAGCCAAACATTAATCCAATAATTAAAATAGACATCGTATTACGAACTCTATTTGCAGCTATAATAACTGCTGATAATACTAAGAAAGATCCTGCACTTGCAGCAATGGCCAATGCCCAGTTAGAGTAAATAGCTACAAGAAAAAATCCTCCAAAAACACTAGAACCTAAAATGAGTAATGCTACACCAAGGCTTGCACCAGAAGATATTCCTAATACAAAAGGGCCTGCAAGTGGATTTCTGAATAATGTTTGCATTAATAAACCACTTATAGCTAATCCTGACCCAACTAGCATTGCTATAATTGCTTTTGGCAAGCGGTAATTAATGATAATGGTTTCCCAACTATCTTTTACAACAGGGTTACCAAATAAGGAGTTGAAAATTTCTTTTAAAGGAATGGATACGGAACCTAAACTAATGTTTAGTAGTAGAAAAATAATCAGTAAAACTGATAAAAGTAAAAAGTGAACTGTGTATGTTTTTGATAAATTCAATTAGCTAATTGATTTTAAAAAAGCGACTAATTGTTGAATAGCTAATCCTCTATGACTTATTTTGTTTTTTTCTTCTGAAGTCATTTCTGCAAATGATTTGTTGTATCCTTCAGGCTGAAAAATGGGATCATATCCAAAACCTTGTTCACCTTGCTTAGATGTTAAAATGGTTCCTTTACAAACTCCATCAAATAAAAATTGCTTTCCATCTAAATTTAAACAAACAGAAGTTCTAAACTGAGCATTTCTATCAGTTTTATTGTTCAACATTGTTAATAGTTTTTGCATGTTGTTTTCTGCATTAGCAGGTTCACCAGCATAGCGAGCAGAATATACTCCTGGTTCTCCATTTAAAGCTTCTACCTCTAAACCTGTATCGTCGGCAAAACAATTATATCCAAACTTTTCAGTAATATAATTTGCTTTAATTTTGGCGTTTCCTTCTAAAGTAGTTGCGGTTTCTTCAATATCATCAAAGCAATCGATGTCCTTCAAAGAAAGTAACTCAATAGAGTTAGGTAACATTTTTTGTACTTCAGCAAGTTTGTTTAGATTGTTAGTAGCAAAAACTAGTTTCATGTGTTGAAAATTAACAAAAGCAAATGTATTCAATTTTTATCATCTTTGCTGGTGTTTTTATTTTAATAAAAAAGGTCTTCGTCTTGAAAGTCTTGTAAATAAAGAGGTGTTGTGTGAAGGTAGGGTTAAGGGTTATTAAGTGCCCTAAAAGGGTTCAAGGCCTCTTTTATTCAAATAACAAAGAAACCGATATAACTTTTAAAAAGAAAAATTAAAAGGTTTATCGTAAAATTTTCTCAATTTTACGACCTTTAGCTAATTCATCTACAAGCTTGTCTAAATAACGAACTTGCTTCGTTAACGGAGTTTCGATTTCTTCTATTCGATAACCACAAATAACTCCTGTAATTAAATGAGCATTTAGATTTAAGTCGGCTTCTTTGAAGAAGGATTTAAAAGTTACTTTTTGATCAATTAATTTGTTTAATTTTTGATTGTTAAAACCAGTAAGCCATTCAATTACTAGGTGTAACTCCTCTTTTGTTCTTCCTTTTTTCTCAACTTTAGTAACATAATGAGGGTAAACAGAAGCAAAAGTCATGCTCGCTATTTTTTCGTCGTGTTTGGGTGTTGTTTTCATGACTTAGGTTAATGTGAAACGATTTTGAGTCCTACAATCGAAGTAATTAATGTTGTGATAAAAAATAATCGCCAAAATGTAGCGGGTTCTTTAAAAACTAAAATTCCAATTAGTACTGTTCCTACAGCACCAATTCCTGTCCAAACTGCATAGGCAGTTCCAATAGGTAGCTCTTGGGTTGCTTTTAAGAGAAGCAACATACTTATAGATAAACAGATTAAAAAGCCAATATACCAATATGCGGCTTCTATTCCAGTAGTTTCTTTAGCTTTTCCAAGACAAGCTGCAAAAGCTACTTCAAATAAACCAGCTATAATTAACAAAATCCAATTAATTTGTAATTACTTTTTAGATACTAAAATACAATAACTTTATTCAATTACAAGCTAAGGTGTGCTACCTTTTCACTTGTTTTATTTTGAAGTTAAAATGTTACTGCTATTGAGCTGAGTTAAAGGTTTTACAAATCTTCTTTAATAATTATTCCTCCCCACTCGTTAGAATATACATATTTGTTGTTTTCAAGATTGGTACAATAGTTCTCAAAGAAAACCTTAAAAGAAGGTGCTATATACTCTCTTACACTATCGTCGTGCCACATTCTTATTATCTGTCCTTTAGTTCCATTTTCTGTAGGATCCATATCTATACATAGATGATTTCCAGAACCATCATAAGTAATTGGAATCCATTTAGGGTTCCACCAAAAGTCTTTAATTTCTTCATCGGGTTCAGCTTCACTATCTTCAAAATCTCCACCCTCATATAAATTATACCAAATTTTCCATTCATCAATTATTCTATTAGAAGAAAGTAGCTCTTCAGCATCTATTAAGCCTTCGGCATTTCTGTTTTGACCGTTGTGTATACTTAAAAAGGCTATAAAGTCTTCAGGTAGTTCTGTTTGTATGGTTTGTTGTAATTGTTTTATTTCTTCTGGTTGAATTGCAGGCTGAAGCTCTTCAGATAAATGAGGAGCATTAGAAGAAACCCAATTTTTAAAACGGTTCCATAAATTTTCTATTTCAATTTTTTGATTTTTCATTGTAATTATTTTTTGTAATGTAATATTAATGCTTACTAGACTTCTTGTAAAAAAATAGATAGAGCTTTTCACAGAACTATTTAAATTTTCAAGCTAAAGTACTATGTGTGGAAAATGCTTAAGGAAGTTTTTTCGCTAATTTTTCGTTAAAAAAGAGTAGAGAAGACTAAAATTGTACTCCTAACTTAAAGTTCAACACTCTTCCTGTCATATAGTTAGGAATACCGTATTGGTTTTTACTGTAAGCATCACGTACCCATGTATTGGTGTTGGAGTTACGGATGTCGAAAATGTTAAATAATTCTAAACCAGCGGTAAGTTCTTTAAAGTTACGTAAGAATCCAGTTTTATGTTGTTTGTTAGCATCAGCAAAAACATAAGAAATTCCTACATCGGCACGTTTATAATCGTTCAAACGATTTTGAAATTGATATACATCAGCGTAAGCAGGAGCTCCACCAGGTAACCCAGTGTTATAAACAAGGTTTAGATAAGCTTTTAAGTCAGGTAAGTTAGGCACATAATCTTGAAATAATACACCAAATTTTAAACGTTGATCAGTTGGTCGAGCAATATAACCTCTATTGTTAATATTTTCTTCGGTTTTTAAATAACCAAAGCTAACCCAACTGTCGTTACCAGGTACAAACTCTCCGTTTAAACGAACATCTAAACCGTAAGCATAGGCATTAGTAAGATTGTCTGCGCGATAACGAATGCGGACATTATCAACAGAGTAAGCATTTACATCTGATAAATCTTTGTAATAAAGTTCAGTAACTAATTTAAAAGGGCGTTCCCATACGTTAAAACTATATTCATTCCCAGCAACTATGTGAATTGACTTTTGCGCTTTTACTTTGGGGTGTACTTGTCCGTCATAATCACGTAATTCTTTATAAAATGGAGGTTGTGAATACCATCCACCAGATATTCTAAATAGCATATCGCTTTCCCAATCAGGTTTAATAGCAAATTGCGCTCTAGGGCTCAAGATTGTTTGAGAATAACTATTAGTAGAAGCTGTTTTTATAGACCAATAATGAGAACGAACTCCAATATTCATCCAAACTTGGTGGTCATTCCACATTGCTTTTCTACTGAATTGTAAGAAACTAGTAATACGGCTAATGTTTGTTTCATTTTCTGCTCTCACATTTCTGTAAGGATTAATAGGACCTGTAAGAGGTTCGTATGGTTGATTATTTCCGGTGTGGTGTGGTGGACGAACAGAAAAACCTAAAGAGTCTATCACTTCCCATTCACGAATACGGTCTTTAATATTTTCCTTTTGGTATTTAATACCAGCTTTCCATTCATTATTATCATCTTTTAAAGTAGCTTTTAGTTGAATATTGTTGATTAAAGCATCCAAGTCGTTACGTGCATGATTAATTTGCGAACCTATTCCTTGAGAAAATTCAACTTCACCAAAATTTTCAGAACCAATATTGCTATTTACTTCTCCTATGGCGTAAGCGGCAGCAATATCAAAATATTCTTCTTCTTGTGTATTAAAAGAAGAAATAGTACCAGTAAGTTTTAGATTGTCGTTAACTTGATAATCAGCAGAGAGCGCTCCAAATAAGGTTTGAAAACGATCTTTTTCTTGCCCTTGATAAAAAACGATTAATTCTAGTGGATTCGTTAAAGTTCCAAATCGGGTTTTACGAGTTAATGGTTTGTAATTGTAATTGTTGAGAGAGAAGTTTCCTAAGAAGTTTAACGTGAGTTTATCAGTAGCTTGGTAACTTAAAAATGATTGAACATCTGTAAATTGAGGTCTAAAGTTAACCTCGGTTTGTTTACTATTTACAAATAAACTATTATCACGGTAACGAACACCAACAATTGCACTTAGTTTGTTATTAACATAAGTATCTTCTATAGTAAAACTTCCTCCTAACAAACTCAAATCTAATTGTATGCCAAAGTTAGTTGGTTTTCGATAGGTAATGTCTAGTACAGAAGATAGTTTGTCTCCATATTTTGCTTGAAATCCACCTGCAGAGAAATTGATATTCTGAATCATATGCGGATTGGTAAAACTTAAGCCTTCTTGTTGGCCAGAACGGATTAAAAATGGACGATACACTTCAATTCCGTTAACATATACTAGGTTTTCATCAAAATTACCACCTCGAACATTATATTGAGTGCTTAATTCGTTGTTGTTACTAACTCCAGGGAGCGTCATTAATATATTTTCAACACCAGCATTAGCACCAAGTATGTTTTTTACTTTTTTAGTTTTTATTTTGGTAATTCCTTGGGCTTCTTTTTGTTGGCTTTTAACGATAACTTCTTCTAATTTTTCACTCTTAATTTGTAAAGTAGGAGAGAAGTTAAAGTTTCTTTTTCCTCTAGAAGTGAATTTTTTTACCAAAGTTTTATAAGAAACATGTGTGAATGTAACAGTAACAGTTTTACGGATAGGAATTGTAAATTGATACATTCCATTAGCATCGGTAGTAGTTCCTTTAGATAAATAGGAAATCGCAACTCCTTCAATTGGTGTATTGAATTTATTGGTAATGATTCCTTTTACTGTAGCTGTTTTTTGTGCAAAAACGAGTGAAGGGAACAGTAATAAAAGAATAAATTTTTTCAAGCTTGTTTAGTTTACTTTCTGAAAAATGTTGCTGAAAATGTTTCAGTATTACCCACATTATCAGAGACTACAAGTTTAAAAATATGTTTGCTACCAACCAACTTTTTATCATTAAAATCGTATGTAAGTATTCTTTTTTTATGGTTATACTCCATTAAAATCCATTCACCATCAATAGTAGCGCGGTAATTTTTTATTCCCGTTTCTTTATCCCCAATTTTAACTTTCAGTGTTTTATTTTTAGAAATCCACTGATTGTTACTAAAATTGTATAGCTGAATAGTTGGTTTTCCTGTGTCAAAACGTAAAGCATAACTACCTAAGAGTTTAGTGGTAGTATATACTTTGTCAATTTTTTTTCTTGTAGATGTGTATCTTGGATATTTAGGATTTGTAACATTAGCGATATATACATGTTGTTTTTGATCTTCTGTTAAAAAAGAAGTCTCAAAAGTTAGTGTATAACGTTTGTCTAAAGGAATTGTAGGGTCGTGAATTTTTGCAGTACCATTTTCAACTTTAAAATCAATGAAACAATCTTTATAAAAAGTGTTTTTAGGAAAAGCAACTGTTACATTTTTTTGATGAAATTTATTAAAGTTAGTTGCTATAATTTTATAGTTAGTAGTATCTTTTTCCTTAAAGACTAAATTGCTTGCAGTTCCTCTAACTGGTATCCTTACTTTAGAAGTGTTATGTTTGAAGTCTTTGGCTATAATCTCAATATTGTAATTAGCTCCGTTTTCAATATATATTTTTCCGTTGTTTATTAAATCTTCATATAAGCTAAGTCTATTTGCGTTTACCTTGTGTGTTCTTTGTACTCTATCTCTATATTTTTTATAATGCTTATAGTCAATTAATAAGTTAATATATTTACTCTCTGCGAAAGAAAAGGTTTCAACATCATGATAATACACACGTTTACCATTTACTTTCATTTCTAAACTATAAATTCCATTTTTATTTAAAGCACCATTTAATCGGTCAAACACGCTAATACCAAAACCAATAGTGCCACTGGCAGTAATTTTTTCGGCAACATAATTACCTTCACCATTATTTTTAAATGAAATAACAGATTTTAATGCCGAATTATTAATTCTAGCATCATCACTTAATGGATAGGCTACTAATTTTTGAACAGTAGGAGTTTTATCGTCTTCAGCTGTTAAACCAAAATGCATTGGGTTAATAATATATTCTGTTTTAGTATCTCGAATTTCATAATGTAAGTGCGGACCTCCAGAACTACCAGTATCACCAGTATAACCAATAAGTTGTCCTTTTTTTACAGGGAATTTATCTGATTTAAGAAAAAGGTTTCCTGTACTATATTTTTCTTTTTTGTACTGAATACTTTTTACATACTGTTGAATGCTTGGTTCAAAACGTTTTAAATGTGCATATACAGTTGTATAACCGTTAGGGTGCGTTATATATAAAGCCTTTCCAAAACCATATTGCTGCACTTTTATACGAGAAACATATCCATTAGCAGGGGCGTAAATAGGAATACCTTCTTTACCTTGAGTTTTAATATCTATTCCAGAATGAAAGTGGTTACTTCGTAATTCTCCAAAAGTACCAGACAATACAATAGGAATTTTTAAAGGGTTTGAAAAATAGTTTCGCGGATACTTATTTTGAGCTTGTCCGCAAATAAAAAAGATAAATAGAATAAGAGAAAAATAAAATTTCAAAATGCAACAGTTTTAAAGCAAAACTAATAAAATTCTATTAAAGCTGTTAAAGATTTAAAATCAGTAATTTAGTAAAAAACACTAAAAGAGTTGCTAATTATAAGTTATATTAATAACTTTGTAAATATAGTTTTATTCTCTAAAATAAATGAGTAACCCTTTAAAAGCAGTTCATTTACTGGAAGATAGATTGAAGGACTTACTTTCGAACTACGAGTTTTTGAAAGAAGAAAATAGAGTTTTACTTCAAAATAACGGAGAGTTACAAGTTTTATTACAGGAAAAAGAGAGGCAATTAGAAGAACAGCAAAAACAATTTAATTTGCTGAAAGTTGCAAAAACTATTGAGGGCAGTAACGAAAGTACAAGAGAAACAAAACTCAAAATAAATACTTTAATTCGAGAGATTGATAAGTGCATCACCCTTTTGAATACATAATATAAGTTTTTTTGCATGGCAAAAATAAAAGTTAATGTGGTAATTGCTGGGAGAACATATCCATTAAGTGTAAATAGTACAGATGAAGAAGAAGGATTACGAAAAGCAGCAAAAAGTATTAACGAATTAATAGCCAAGTTTGAACAAAATTATGCGGTAGCAGATAAGCAAGATGTTTTAGCAATGAGTGCTTTACAGTTTGCATCAAAAGCAGAAATAGTATCGTTAAAAAATACTAAAGAAAAAGCCGAAGTATTTCAAAAGATAAATGAATTGACTAACTTGCTAGAAGATCATTTATTATAACGTTCTTTAAAATATATTATTTAATATACTGCCTACATTAGTACATTGTTTGTTAAACTCAACGTTATTCAATTATAAAGGATGAGTCGTGATTAGTAAAGCAAGCCGATTTTACCTCGGATCCTTGATCAATCAGTTAATCCTAAACTTGTTATTTTGGAGTTTTTAAAACCCTATTAATGTGGGCTTTTTTTATACAATCAAATCAAAATTATGGAGGGAATATTATTTCCTGTTTTAGCAGGAATTATAGGTGTAGCAGTAGGTTTTTTTATTGCTAAAATGTTAGAAAAATCTAATGCAAATAAATTAATACAAGAAACAAAAAAAGAGGCTAATAGCATTCTTAAAGAAGCTAAAGTAGAGGCTGAAGCAATAAAAAAAGATAAAATATTACAAGCCAAAGAGAAGTTTATAGAATTAAAATCAGAGCATGAAAAAGTAATTTTATCTAGAGAAAAGAAAGTTTCTGATGTAGAAAAAAGAATTAGAGATAAAGAGAGTCAAGTATCATCAGAACTAGATAAGAACAGAAAACTTAATAAACAATTAGAAAAAAAAGAAGCTGATTTTGATTATAAATTAGAGTTCTTAGAAAAAAAAGAATCTGAGCTAGAAAAAATGCACAAGCGTCATGTAGACATGCTTGAGCAAATTTCAGGTTTATCTGCAGATGAAGCTAAGACAGAATTAGTTGCATCATTAAAAGATGAGGCAAAATCTGATGCAATGTCTTTCATACAAGATACCATTGAAGAAGCTAAAATGACAGCGCAACAAGAAGCTCGTAAGGTGGTTTTAAACACTATACAAAGAGTAGGAGTAGAGCAAGCTGTAGAAAATTGTGTGTCGGTATTTAATTTAGAATCAGATGACGTTAAAGGTAGAATTATTGGTAGAGAAGGACGTAATATTCGAGCTTTAGAATCTGCAACTGGAGTTGAGATTATTGTAGATGATACGCCAGAGGCAATTATTTTATCGTGTTTCGATCCTGTTCGTCGTGAAATTGCTCGTTTATCAATGCATAAATTAGTTACAGACGGAAGAATTCACCCAGCAAGAATTGAAGAGATCGTAAAGAAAACCGAAAAACAAATCACTCAGGAGATTATTGAAGTTGGTAAACGTACTGTTATTGATTTAGGAATTCATGGTTTACACCCCGAATTGATTAAAACTGTAGGACGTATGAAGTATCGTTCTTCTTATGGTCAAAATTTATTACAACACTCACGTGAAGTAGCAAATCTTTGTGGTATTATGGCAGCTGAAATGGGATTAAATGCTAAAGCAGCTAAACGTGCAGGTTTATTACACGATATAGGTAAAGTACCTGAAACAGAAAGCGAATTACCACACGCATTATTAGGGATGCAATGGGCTGAAAAGTACGGAGAGAAACCAGATGTATGTAATGCAATTGGAGCTCACCACGATGAAATTGAGATGAAGAGTTTAATAGCTCCTATTGTTCAAGTTTGTGATGCAATTTCAGGAGCAAGACCTGGTGCACGTCGTCAAGTATTAGATTCTTATATTCAACGTTTAAAAGATTTAGAAGATATTGCTTTTGGATTTAACGGAGTTCAAAAAGCTTATGCAATTCAAGCGGGGCGTGAATTAAGAGTTATGGTAGAAAGTGCTAAAGTTAACGATACTAAAGCTGCTGAATTATCATTTAATATTTCTCAAAAAATTCAGAATGATATGACGTATCCAGGACAGGTTAAAGTTACTGTAATTAGAGAAACAAGAGCAGTAAATGTAGCGAAGTAATTATTAAATTATAAAATATAAAAATCCCTCATCAATTTTGATGAGGGATTTTTGTTTAATCATGGTTTCTTCTTGATTTACCTCTTTGTTCAGGCTTTCCTTTTCTATATTTATTGTTGTCGTTTTTGTAAATTTTATGTTTACGTCTTTTTATAACTTTACTACGCTTGCCAATTTTTGCATTAGGTAATGCTCTGTAGTAATAAAAGTTTTTATCTTCTCTAAACTGACGATAGTTTCTTCTAAAGTCTTTTCTGTAAAAATATACATCGTCATAATCAAAAATATCTCCTATGTTTATGTCGATATTTACATCAACTCCATCATCGTAATAATAATGATCATTTCCATAATAGTGATGTCCTCCTGATTTTACATGTCCTCTAAACCTTGGGTTTCCCCATCTATCATATTGAATATGTAGATTTCCAACCTTAAATAAGTTTCCGAATTTGTATCTCATAAATACACTACCAATTCTTTTTACATTTCCCCTGGCATCGTAATTTATATATACGTTTCCAACACTTCTAACACGTCCTCTTCTATCTCGTTTTATACGTACACCATAGTCAGAATATCTATCGTAGTGAGTGTTAAAATCGAAATCTCCATTTAAAAACACATGAAATTGGATTCCTCTTTCTACAAAGGTAACCGCTTCATTATAACGGTATGTAACCCCAATTTTGCTAGTTGATTTTTCAATGTTGTCGGCATTTACAGTTGTTAATGACATCATTGCTAATAATAAAAGTATCCCTGTTCTCATAATTGCTAATTTTAGGGTTATGCTTACTCTATATGCTTTTCGGCTTCCGCAGTTGTTATGTAATTTTCCAAAGAACGTGCCAAAAAATATTTTAAAGCTTTTTAAAAGTAATAATATAAAGTGATTTTTTACTTTAAAATACTGATATTTAGTGTCTTTTTTAGGATTTAAAAAATAATTTATTTCTCCCCGTAAAAAGTTCTATATTTATACGACTTACTTGAAAACTTATACTTACGAATGATAGCAGCTATTGATAAAAATTTACAAAGAGGGATTAAATTATTAGAAGCAATTAGTGATGAACAATATAGTGATACATCTATTCCGCCTTATTATTCGAGCATAGGGGCCAATATGAGACATATTTTAGACGTTTTTACCTGCATTTTTAATGGGCTAAATAAAAACTGTGTTGATTTTTCTGATAGAGAACGTAATCATTTAGCAGAGCAAAAAACAGCTTCAGGAATAGCATATTTTAATGAAGTTATAGAGCAATTATATTGTTTGAAGACAGAAGATTTTGATAAAATTATTTCTGTTACTGACGATTTAGGAACAGGGAAAGTAACAGCAAATTATACTTTAAGCAGTGCTTTAATCCAGGCACATAGTCATGCAATACATCACTTTGCCAGTATAGGTTTTATTATAAATCAATTAGGAATAGAGTTACCTGATGCAGATTTTGGGTATAATCCTACAACACCTAAGAAAATATTAATAAAGTAGTAATTAATAATTTATCGGTTAATATACACCCAACCTTTTTTCATAACGTTTAGCTTATTGGGTGAGTTACCTAGCTCTAAATAATAAAAATACGTAGCAGTAGGAAGTTTGCTTTCTTTGTTTAGTGTAGCTCTACCGTTAGAGGTTCCATCCCAATTATTCTTGTAATTTAAAGTTTCATAAACTAGGTTTCCCCAACGATTATAAATTGTTAACTTATTATGTGTATAGTTATTAACTTCATCAAAGACCAAGAAGTCATTAAGACTATCTCCATTTGGAGATATTAGAATGTTATTGTTACTACTTATTTCATTATTTAACAAAGAACCAATAGTTATTACTTCGTAATTATTAGGTGTAAATGCCGCCGATGTAATTGTTCCTTCAGACAAGTCTCCGGTAACTTGCATTACATTTAAGTTTACCCATTGATTTTCTGCTTTGCTCCAGCCAACAACTATTAATTGAGAAATTTGATTAGCTATTGATGTAATATCACTACGGTTGTTCCATGTTAATGTAATTTGAGTTTCATTATTTCCATCTAAATCCCAAAACTCAATATTACTTACGTTTTCGATAATAGCTTGTTTTTGATCTGTTAAAAAAACTGAAGTAAATGTTGAAGGGAAATTTGGGTTTTCGTAAAAATAAGCTCCTTTGAACACATAATATTTATCATGGTTTGGTAAACTCATAGGACGCAACATACTTCCATCTCCAATTGGGAATGTAAAATTTGTAGTATTTTTATTTCCTTGTTCTACTAAGGCATAACCATTAATATGTCTAGAGTTATCTTCCCCGGCATAAAAATCATAGTCTAAAAATTGAAGAGAAATAGAGTTGTCGAGTCTAGGTGTGACAATTTGCCCGTTTATAAAGTCTAATTGATTACGAATTTTTAAAGAGTTGTAAAGTTCTATATTTTGTAAAGCATCAACTTCTACATTAAAAAAACTAACACTATTAGTACCGGAAATCGTTCTTACTTCATTATCAGCATAGAAACCAGCAAAACCTGTGTAATTATCTAATGTACCATTATTTACTACATTAGTATGAAAACCTATTTTGGCGTCGTTATGTAATTGCACATTTCCAACATTGTAAAATGCATTTTGAGCAAGTAATGAACTAGAAAATAATATGAAAAATAGATTTTTCATTTAAACTATTTATATGCTGTGTATAATACAACAAGGTTTTCGGAGCTAGCATTATTAGTTCTATTTACATTAATAGTAAAACCATTTGTATTAAAAGAGGTCATGGAAGCTGTAATTTTACCGAGATCATTACCATTTTGATCACTATATCTTAAACCTATACAGTTTGAAGAAGATGCAAACCTTGAAATATCATTTATAGAATTACCACTACCTCCAATATAAATAACTTGTTGTGTTATTGTTCCAGAGTCATTTCTAGCGAAACCGTTCATTGTACCAAAAGAATTAGCAATGCTTCTGTTGTTATCACCTATATTATTGTCTAGATCTAAGTTAAAAGATTCAACATTTGCGTGAGCTACAAAAGTTATTTGAGAAGGTTGAAAAGGTAGTGTATTTATAGTAACATTTCCGTTTGTATTAATTATAAAAGCACCAGTATATACAGTTGGTCCTAAATATACACCACCATTGGCTCCAGTAGAAATTTGATTATTACTTTCAGAGGCAATCAATTTTTTCTTTTCAACAACACCGTTTGTATTGGTTGTTAGTATATCATTATTTGTAGTAACAGTAGATATATCTCTAATACGTACTTTACCATTAACATCTAAACGTTCAGAAGGGATAGTGGTATTTATACCAACATTTTGATTAGATTGAAGAATTCTAACTGCTTCAGTATTGTTTGTTCTTAAAGATAAATCTTGAGCATCAGTAGTTCCAATAAAATTATTTGTAGGATTTGTGGCTGAGTTACCAGTAACTTTCCAATTATTATTAATATTGTTTAGAATATTACTAATACTTACCCATCTAGTTCCATCACTCTGTACCTTTAATGTAGTATTATTGTTTATCGTAGATGTATCTGTGTTTGATTCGTTTCTGTAAGTAGAAGAATTAATGTTTCCACCAGATACATTTTTAATTATGTAGATTCTTCCTTTACAGGTATTTGCTGTAGGAAAATTAATTGTAACGTTAGCTGTAACAACTACTGTATGATGGTCTTCATTAAGTGTAGTGTTAGAGTTAATTTGTTCAATAGATTTAGAGACAGATCCCTCAATTTGTAAAGTCGAATTAGCTATTAATTTAGGGTTTGTAACACCTCCGTTTGAAGGTGCATTTATATTGTCTGTTACAGAATATTGATTCTGATTAATATTAATACCAAAACGTGTTTTAGCATTCTCAGTAGCATTAGATCCTTGAACTCTAAAAAACTCTTTATAGAACTCTCCATTTCTATAGTCAAACCTTTTGAAAACAATAGGTTCGTTTCCATCATCGGCAATAACAAACTCCAAACGACCGTCATTAGTAGGACCAGCGGAACCTATTTCAAAAAAATCAGTACCTCCAGAACTACCTTTTAACCTAAAACTTCCATTAGAAGTTGTATAAAACATAGGTTTGTAAAAGCTAGCACCGTCAGCTCTAAATTGTAATGCAGATACACCATCAGAACCATTTAAATATACTAACGATTGGTTTGGGTTGTTATAATCAGTTCTAGTTGGTTCGTTTAAGCCTAATGTTTGTCTTCTACCAAACTCTAGCATAGAAACGTTATTAGAACGGATTTGCATTTTAACATCATCAATCGTTCCTAAAAAATTTGTATTCGTAGTTCCAGTATTACCTGTAATTAGCCAGTTATTCAAAGCAGGATTATCTATCCAATCTACACCGGTACCTGTAGAGGTTAATATTTGACCAGAAGTTCCAGCAGAATTATTAATATCTAATAAGCTACTGTTAAATTCAGTAGGACTTTGTAAAATAATATTACTTGGGGCTGTTAACTGCATTGTTGAAGAAGCAGATAGTTGCATAGGGCCTCCTGTGGTACTTATTTGGGTACTGTTAATACCATTTATTTGTATAGTGTTACTAAATAGTTGTAGATAGTTTAAGTTTTGTAAAGTTAAACCAAAGCTATTGGTGCCGTTTAAAGTACGGTTTGAAGTTAAATCACCGTTGGCAGTATAGATATTTTGAGAAGCAATAGTAGAGCTAATTAACTTCCAACCGTCTACAGTGTCATATATTTTTATTTGACTATTGGTTGTATCGAACCAAACATCATTTTCAACAGGGTTGGTTGGTGCGGTTGTAGAAGTAGTAACGTTATTATTATTTACTTTTTGAATAGTTCCTTTATTATCTATAATCCTAACTTCTTGTGCATTGGCACTAAAAGAAGATAGTGCCAATGCAAAAGCTAGTATAAATCTTTTTATATGTTTAATGTTTTCAAGCATTAAGGTAAATTAAGATTTAATTATTTAGACCAATGAACTTCGATAATATCTTCGGTAGTTATTGACCAATCATATGGAGCTGTATTGGTAGGAGCTAATGAAACAGAGGCAGGGTCTGTAGCAGTTGCCCCAGCTATAATACTATAATCTCTATTAGCAATCAGTTTTGCACCATTTCTATATACACTAACATTTTTAAACTCTAATGTTTGAGGAGCGTTTGTAAGTACTAAAGTTAAGGTAGCAGGATTAGCTGTAGCAACAACTGCAGGTGTAGTAGTACTATCAAAAATATCATGACCACTTTGGATTAAATCACTTAACAGTAATTTTTTTACTTGACCAGTAGCTTGATCTCTTACTAAAAGAGTGTAACCAGTAGTAGAAATACCATCAGCTTGTCCTGCATCAGCAGTTGCAGCAGCACCGTTTTCAACAACTGTATTATTTAGGTTAAAATTAATACCATCAATAGTAAAGTTATGATCTGTTGTACCATCATTTAAAGTGATTGTAGTATCACTATTTAAAGTTCCTCCCAATTGAATAGTGGTGGTAGTGGTATTGTTAGTAGTATTAGTTAATGTAGTAATACCATTTTGAGTTTGGATGTATTTAATAGTACCTTTATTGTCTATAACTCTTATAGTTTTATTTACTCCAGTTTGAATGTCTTTATTTGCAGGAGCAATATCTACACCAGTGATTTGCGCACTAACAGTACCAATAGCCAATAAACTTAAGACAGCTAATGTTAATTTAAATTTGTTTGTAATTGTTTTCATGAATTGATAATTAAATTGTTTTTAAGATTTTTAATTAAGGATTGTTATTAATAAAGTTGAACTATTCGTATTTCATCACCTGCATAGCATGTTGCTTCAGGTTCTATGGTAATCGTTGTGGCATTATCAACAGTAAAGTCTATTCTAACTCCGTTTCTGTATACATTAATTTTATCAGTTGTATATAATGTAAGCCCTGTAAAAGTTACCTGACCATCAGTTGCTATAATTTTTATAACTTCTTCATTTAGTAGGTTAGAAGCAGCGGTTCTTTTTAAAACGCCAGTAGTTCTATCTACTGTAACGATATCATCAGTAGTAGTGCTTCCATTTTCTAAACCACTAATAGCTAATGTATTTGTAGTACTAGTTTCAATAGTGGTAGGTTGAATTAATACGCCACCTAATTGAATAGTATTACTAGCATTTATTAAAAGTCCGTTATTTGCAGATGGTGTTGTGTTAGATGTCACCCAAGTTGTACCATCATAAGCATAAATTATACCAGTGGTTGTATCTACATAAACATCTCCAGAACTTGGATTCGGGGCAGTACTATTATTAGGTGTTCCATTTCCTCTTCTAGGGTTGTTATCTATAGAAATCCAATTTGTTCCATCCCAAATACTGGTGGTATTATTTTGAGAGTCGTTAATCCAAAAATCACCTATTTCATTATCAATAGGAGGTGTGGAAGAAGTAGTTACGTCAATACTTTCTCTAGTTCCTGAAGAACATAAACTTCTCCATGAGCTACCATCGTACATGAAAACACAATTCTGGTCAATGTTGAAAACTAAAGCACCTCGCAAAGGTTGAATAGCATTCATTTGAGTGCTGGTCATTTTACTTATAACTAAAACTTTGTCAGAACTCTCTAGTTCTAGGATAGAGCTTAAATGAATTGAAGAGGGATTATCTCCAACTTTTACTTGAGAAAAGGTTGGGATAATAGCACAAACAAGAATCAAAGAAAAAAGTAATCTTCTTTCCATTCAGTTAAATAATTAATTGTTCTTAAGACTCGGGGGGATTCTTAAAAAATACATGGACATGTATTCGCTTACAAAGGTAAGAAAGATTTTTTATTTAGAAAGACGTTTAATTTTTTTTGTATATTTTTTTAGTAAAAAAATTTCATAAAGAAAACTTATCGAATTTTTATATGGAGTATTGAAATTCTTATGGTTCGTAATGGCGATATTAAAAAGAGATTTCCAATGTACCCTTATAGCTTTTAAGGCTTTTAGATAGGTATAATTTTGTGAATCGTAAATATGAGTAGGTTCTGCTATAATTCCGTTGATTTCTAGTATTTTAAAATTGACACCCTTTTCTAGCTCCTCAAAAGTATTGTACTTTAAATCAATTCGTCCATAATACCAACCGGGAATTGATTTACTTAGTTTATCAAAAGTGTCAGTTAGTTTATCATTTATCAAATGATTACCATTAATAAACTGAGTTCCCTTAGAATGATTACCTATAGCAGTAAGTTTAATAACCTCATTTTTAACAGGTATTTCTGTAAGTTTATTTTGATGAATTTTAAAAAATAAATCGACGTATAATTTAGCTCTTTTATCAGCTAAAATTAATTCTTTTAAAGTAGAGGTCCCGTCTCCTGTAACGGATAAAAAATGTTTTAGAGTTAATGAAGAAATTTTTCCAGAATCATCCTTTGGGTTTCTATGATAAAATATCCCACACTCATTTTTATAATCTAAAAACTCTTGAATAATAATGTCAATGGAGTATTTTTCAAGATAGTTTTTTAATGTTTCTTTTGTAGTTATTTTTTCAACTAATAAACCTCTAAAGCCAACATCGGGTTTTGCTATTAAAGGAAAATTAATTTTTTGTTCTTTGATATTTTTACAAACAGTTTTAAAATCAGTTTTTGGTTTAATTAAAACTGTTTTAGGTCTATGTTGTTCAGGAACTAATAAAATTGTTTCGTACTTACTTTCAGTTCCATTTCCAGAGCTTTTTATACATGGATTAGCTGCACTAAAAAAAGCTAAATGTTTGGCTTTGAAGGCTAGATAAAAAGCGTAAGGAAGATTAGGAAGATAAAACATAGCGGATGGCCAATGCTCCCAGTCTGTTATTTTTTTTATGGAACTATTTTTAATCAAAAGTTATTTGCTAAAAAGGTGGTCTAATATAGTTTTAAAAGTTTTAAAGCCATAATATACGGTAAATAGTATTAGCAACACACCAACTGCGAGCAGACCATATGCAATAAAAACTTTTGGAGCATCTTTAAAAGCACGTAAGGCTTTAAAAGCAATACTTAATACTAATGGAGAAATAATTAACAACCCTAAAAAAACTAAGAGCTTTTTTATACCAGCTTCAAAAGTAGTAGCTTTATTCATTTGTATAGTTTTTTATTGCTTCACGAACATTTCTATATTTTTTTAATAGCTCGCTAGCAGTTTCTTGGTCGATATTTAATTCAGAAGCTAACATTTTTTCTCCTCTATCTACTAATTTGTTGTTAGACAATTGCATATCAACCATTTTATTTCCCTTAACTCTTCCTAATTGAATCATACTAGCTGTAGAAAGCATATTCAATACTAATTTTTGTGCTGTTCCAGCTTTCATTCTAGAACTTCCAGTCACAAACTCAGGGCCTACAACAACTTCAATAGGAAATTGAGCAGTTAATGCTAAGGGACTTCCTTGGTTACAGGTTATACAGCCTGTAATAATACCGTTATTGTTACATTCTTCTAAAGCAGAAATAACGTAAGGTGTAGTTCCAGACGCAGCAATACCTACTACAATATCTTTTGATGATATTTGATGCTCTTGTAAATCTTTCCATCCTTGATTCGTTGAATCTTCAGCGAATTCAACAGCTTTTCTAATAGCATAATCACCACCAGCGATTAATCCAACAACTAACTCGTGAGGAACGCCAAAAGTAGGAGGACATTCACTAGCATCTACAATTCCAAGCCTACCACTGGTACCAGCACCAATGTAAAACAATCGACCACCTTCTTTTAATTTTAATACAATATGTTTCGTTAGTTTTTCTATTTGAGGAAGTGCTTTTTCTACAGCGAAAGGAACTGATTTGTCTTCTTTATTGATGTTAAACAGTAATTCAGATACACTCATTTTTTCCAAATTATTATAGTTGGAATCTTGTTCGGTTGTTTTTGTAAACTTCATGCTTCAAATTTACTAATTAAAAGTTTTAAGAAATTAGATTGTTATGATTATAATTTTATGGTGTCATAATTATAAGTCAAAACAAAGTAATGGGGGTTAAATAATAATTCGGCGGACATTATTGTTTAATAATTTGTTTGGTTTACTTTTTTAATAGAAAAAGCAGGTGATTTATCACCTGCTTTTGAATTTTATATAACTAATTAATTATATGTTTTGTAAAATATTATTAAGAGTTTTACTTGGCTGCATTACTGCATTAGCTAAATCATCATTTGGTTCATAATATCCACCAATGTTTACAGCTTTACCTTGTACAGAATTTAATTCTTCTACAATTGTCGCTTCATTAGTAGCCATTTTTTCTGCTATAGGAGCAAATTGAGATTTTAAATCAGCATCTTTGTCTTGAGAAGCTAAAGCTTGTGCCCAGTACATAGCTAAATAAAAATGAGAACCTCTGTTGTCTAGCTCACCAGTTTTTCTTGAAGGTCCTTTTTTATTATCTAACAATTTGCTTGTCGCATCATCTAAGGTTTCTGCTAATATTTTAGCCTTGGTATTATCGTTAGTTTCCCCTAAGTGTTCTAAAGAAACTGCTAATGCTAAAAATTCTCCTAAAGAATCCCAACGTAAGTGATTTTCTTCTACTAATTGTTCAACATGTTTTGGAGCAGATCCACCAGCACCAGTTTCAAATAATCCACCACCATTCATTAATGGTACGATAGATAACATTTTAGCTGAAGTTCCTAATTCTAAAATAGGGAATAAGTCAGTTAAATAGTCACGTAAAACGTTTCCTGTAACAGAAATAGTATCTTTTCCTTCTTTAACTCTTTCTAAAGTATATTTGGTAGCCTCTATTGGAGATAAGATTTTAATTTCTAAACCTGTAGTATCGTGATCTTGTAAATATTTTTCTACTTTTTTAATGATTTCTGCATCGTGTGCTCTTTCTTCACCTAACCAGAAAACAGCTGGAGTTTGAGTAGCTCTTGCACGAGTAACAGCTAACTTTACCCAGTCTTGAATAGGGGCATCTTTAGTTTGACACATTCTCCAAATATCACCCGCTTCAACAGTGTGTTCTAATAAAACAGTTCCATTAGCATCAATAACTTCAACTTTTCCATCAGTAGTGATTTCAAAAGTTTTATCATGAGAACCATATTCTTCAGCTTTTTGAGCCATTAATCCTACATTAGGAACTGTACCCATAGTAGTTGGATCAAAAGCTCCATTTTTAATACAGAAATCGATAGTTTCTTGGTATAAACCAGCATAAGAACTATCAGGAATCACAGCTTTAGTATCTTGTTGTTTTCCTTCTTTATTCCACATTTGTCCAGAAGTACGAATCATTGCTGGCATAGAAGCATCAATAATTACATCAGAAGGAACGTGTAAGTTGGTAATTCCTTTGTCAGAATTTACCATTGCTACATCAGGGTTACTAGCGTAAATAGCTTCAATATCTGCTAAAATCTCTGCTTTTTTATCAGCTGGTAATTCTTCTAGGTTACTCAACAAGTTACCAAATCCGTTGTTTACATCAACACCAATTTTTTTAAATGTATCACCATGCTTAGCAAATAAATCTTTAAAGAAAACACGAACAGCATGACCAAATATAATAGGGTCTGAAACTTTCATCATGGTTGCTTTCATGTGTAAAGAGAATAAAACTCCTTTATCATTAGCATCTTTAACTTGCTCTTCTAAGAAAGTTAACAATGCTTTTTTACTCATAACAGAAGCGTCAATTACTTCTTCAGCTAGTAATGATACCTTTTCTTTTAAAACAGTTTTGTTTCCATTAGCATCAGTATGTACAATTTGTACATCTGTAGCATTTGGTACTGTAATTGATTTTTCACTGTGTGCAAAATCTCCTTCAGTCATTGTTGAAACATGAGTTTTTGAGTCTGAACTCCAAGCTCCCATTGAATGAGGATTCTTTTTTGCGTAATTTTTTACAGCTTTTGGAGCTCTACGGTCAGAGTTACCTTCACGTAAAACAGGGTTTACTGCAGAACCTTTTACTTTGTTATAACGTGCTAAAATAGCTTTTTCTTCATCGGTAGTAGCTTCTTCTGGGTAATCAGGTAAAGAATATCCTAAAGCTTGTAGTTCTTTTATTGCGGCTTTTAATTGAGGTACAGAAGCAGAGATGTTAGGAAGTTTAATAATATTAGCTTCTGGCTTTTTTGCTAAATCTCCTAAAAAAGCTAAAGCATCTTCTACTTGTTGTTCTTTAGGTAAAAAGTCTGAAAAGTTAGCAAGAATACGACCAGCAAGAGAAATATCTTTGGTTTCTACTTCTATGTTAGATGATTTTGTAAAAGCTTTTACGATTGGTAAAAACGAACGAGTAGCTAATGCTGGAGCTTCATCCGTTTTTGTGTACATAATTTTAGCAGTCTTATTCATATGTATAAGTAATAAATTAAATTATATTTTGAAGTGACGCAAATTTAAGAATTACGGTTGAGTTTTTTGATGGTAAATTATTATTAATTAGTATGTTTTGTTATGAATATGATAATTTAAAGAGGTGAAATAGAGAATTTGTTATTAAAAATAAAAGCCATATCAAACAATTTCTTGTAATTGATATGGCTTTCTTGAAATAGTAAGAGGTACTGATTTGTATTACTACATTATCAAATAAACGGTGTTTATGCTTTTTCCTTAGATAAAGCTACGTTACTACTTCAAAAGAAACTTTACCTTATAAATTATGTCACCTATAAAATAAAAGTTTCGATGTTTTTAAACAGGTTAGTCCAGCTAAATTTAAACCAATAATACTTATAAACTTATAACTAGAAAACTATAAATTATTAATAACTTACAATTAATCAAAAATTATGATGATCGTATTTAGCTTAAATTACGTTTAAAAACAAAATATATAAAGAACGTTACTTTAATGGTTTACTTTTAGTGATTAATACAGTTAACTATAATTCTGAGGTCACTTACTTTGTAAACTCTTTTCCAAATATAAGAAATAAATAGCTCTTTTTTAGTGTTTTAGGTGTTTTGTTATCAACAAGTTGAATGTGGTGTTTTATTAACAAATGTGAATAAAAAAACACCATGATTTTCATGGTGTTTTTAATTTCTTTTGAGAAGAAGTTTTTAGTGTCTTCTTTCTTTAATTCTTGCTTTCTTACCAGTAAGACCTCTAAAGTAGTAAATACGAGCTCTACGTACTTTACCTCTTTTGTTTACTTCGATCTTTTGGATAGAAGGTAAGTTGATAGGGAAAATACGCTCAACACCTACAGTACCAGACATTTTTCTAATAGTAAATGTTTCAGAAGCTCCGCTTCCTCTCTTTTGGATAACAACTCCTCTAAAAAACTGAGTACGAGTTTTGTTTCCTTCCTTAATTTCGTAGTATACTGTAATAGTATCTCCAGCTGCGAATTCTGGTAATTCGTTTTTTGTTACAAATTCGTCTTGAACAAATTTTACTAAATCCATTTTCTTGTTATTTATGGTTGTATAAAAGCAACATTCACGATTTTCGTCAGAGGTTGATTTTGTGGCTGCAAATTTAGAACTTTTCTTTTGATAAAAAAAATAAATAAATCACTGATTATTAGTTAATCTAATAAATCTGGACGTATTTCTTTTGTTCTTTTGTAAGCTTGTTCTGAGCGCCATTCTTCAATTTTAGGGAAATTACCTGATAGTAACACCTCAGGAACCTTCATTCCTTCATATTCTGAAGGTCTAGTATATACAGGAGGTGATAGTAAGTTGTCCTGAAAGCTATCAGTTAAAGCAGAAGTTTCATCACCCAAAACTCCAGGAATTAAACGAATGACAGCATCGCATAAAACAACTGCAGCCAATTCTCCTCCAGTTAACACATAGTCACCAATAGAAATTTCTTTGGTTACATATTTATCACGTACACGTTGATCTACACCTTTGTAATGTCCCGTTAAAATAATTATATTTTCTTTTAAAGAAAGGGTATTTGCTGTAGCTTGATTTAGTGTTTTAGCATCTGGAGTCATGTATATGATTTCATCATAGGTTCTTTCAGATTGTAGCTTTTCAATACATTTAGCTATAGGTTCAATCATTAAAACCATTCCAGCACCTCCACCAAATTGGTAGTCGTCAATTTGACGATAATTACCAAAACCATATTCTCGTAGGTTATGAAAATGAACTTCAGCGAGTCCTTTGTCAATAGCCCTTTTCATCATTGAGTTTTCAAATGGGCTCTTTATTAAGTCGGGTTCAACCGTAATAATATCTATTCGCATGCGGCAAAGATAGATGTTTTAAAGATATTTATTATGGGAATATTTTTTTGAATTTCTTTGGAAGTTCTTTTGTAATGTTGATTGTTTCTTTAGTAAAAGGGTGCGTGAATTCGAGTGTTGAAGCATGAAGAAAAAGCCCTTTTCCTTTTAATACTTTATTTTCTATAAAGTATTCTTTATCACCTAAAATCGGATTGCCAATAGCGAAAAGATGCTTGCGTAGTTGATGTTTTCTTCCTGTTTTAGGATGTAATTTAACCAAGTTCAAGAAATCAAATTTAGGTGACTCAGCAGTTTCAATAACTTCAAACGAAGTAGAAGCTTTTTTATCATCAATAGGAAAGTTAATTTCACCTTTCCTCTCTATTTTACCAATACAGATTGCGTGATATGTTTTCTGAATCTCCTTTTTTTCGAATAGTTGGTTTAAAACAATAATACTTTCGGTTGTTTTTCCAATAAGTAACAATCCACTTGTAGGATAATCTAATCGGTGCACAGGTCGAGGGCGAGTAGCATTTGGTGAATCGCTTTTTTGTAAATTTTGTATTAGAGCATTATCAATTGTGGCAAAAGAATTTCCACTAACCAACATTCCTGCTGGTTTATAAATAATAGCTAAGTAATCATCTTCAAAAAGAACTTCTAAAGGGAAATCAAAATGTTTTCTTTGAGTTTTTTCTTCTAATTGAAATAACTCAATAGTATCTTCTTTACTAATATACAAAGCTGTTGTAGCTATTTTACCATTGACCTTTATTAATCCTTTTTTAATAGCTTTTTTTAGGCTGGATTTAGTAGGGACGGTTTTAAAAATTCCGACAGCATATTCTTGTAGTCGAATCGGGGTTGCTATGCTTTCTACATTATGAGTTTCAGAAATTATCAAAACAAAGTACTTATTTTATTCAAAACTAAGCAAATAATTTTTGTTATCAATTAAGGTACGTCCGTACCTTTTTTTCAAACATTAGTAGAAAAGAATTAAATACAAGAAAAAGAGTAAACTAAATTTAAGTCATACTGGAAAAACAAGGAGGAGTGAAAGGTGTAACTAGTTTACATTTAGTTGTTTGGAAGTAAGTAAAGAGGAGGTGAACGCTCCTTTTAATATAATTGTAAAAATAAATAAGTTATGTATAAATCAGATAGTTGTATACTAAGAAATCCAATGCCTAGTGGAGCTATCGAACCTAATGAGAATTCTGTAAATGGAATGTTAGAGTTTGATGGGTATTATTGGTGGACTAATTATCCGTTTGGAATATCGTATTCTGGATATTGGTTCAATAATCAACAATGGGATCCGCGCTGTGCGACTGTAGACAGTGATGGATTACATTTAAAAATGAAAGAAACACAACTGCCTAACGGTCTCAAACAATGGTCTTCAGTGGAGTTAGTGTTGTGGGGAAAGGTAGCCAACAACCCTAATACGGCAGGAAACCCACCACAACGTATGTATCCTGGTTATGGAAAATACTTGGTGGTAGCAGAAATACCAGTAGGTAGTTTTAATGATATAGCTAATAATTGTTGTTTTGGGGTGTTTACATATCAATATGAAAAAGATTCATCAATAACTAATTGTCATAGAGAATTGGATATGTTGGAATGTAGTAGGTGGAATAAGCCTAGTGATTCAACAAATGCACAATTTACATTGCAGCCTTGGGAACCTGCTGGAAATGTACATAGAATTACATTGAAGGATAAAGGTAAAATAACTATTGTAATGGATTGGAAAAATGAAAATACTCCAGTAATTTATTCAATTTATTATGGTATATATGATTTAAATAGTTTGCCTGCTAAGCCTGATATAAGTTGGACAACAGCAGCGAGTCAAAATCAGTATATTCCTAATGAAGGATGCCAAACAGTGCATTTAAATTTATGGAGACAACCACAAAATTATACTCCTTCTGAAGAGCAAGAAGTTGTGATTAAGAAGTTCCAGTATAAAAGAAATAATTAAAACCCTACAGCGGTATCGTCTCCTCTAGGGTCTGCACCGCCTTCTAGTTTTCCGTTAGGAAGCACTAAAATAGCATCTACTTTTCCTATAACAGGTGAATTTGCTTCATCTAATTTGTATCCTAATTGTTGTAAGTCTTTTTTTACTTGTTCGTCAAAACCTTTTGGTTCCATTTTAATTACATCTGGTAACCATTGATGATGAAAACGTGGTTGATTCACGGCTTCTTGCATTCCCATATCAAACTCATGTACATTTAAAATAGTTTGCAAAACTGAAGTAATAATTGTTGAACCTCCAGGAGTTCCTAAAACCATGTATAGTTGACCATTTTTTTCTACAATAGTAGGGGTCATAGAGCTTAACATGCGTTTTTCAGGTTCTATTTTATTGGCTTCAGCACCTACTAAACCAAACATATTCGGTACACCAGGTTTACTTGAAAAATCATCCATTTCATTGTTTAAGAAAAAACCTAAATCTGAACAATATAGTTTAGAACCGTAAGCTCCATTAATGGTTGTTGTGGCTGAAATAGCATTTCCAAATTGATCAACAATAGAGTAGTGGGTGGTTTCATCACTTTCAACCATTGTAATATTTCCATGAGAAACATCGGTTGAAGAGGTGGCTTTTTCAAAAGAAAAATCAAGCATTCGATTTTTTGTGTATTCTTTACTGATGAGTGTCTTAATAGGAATTTCTACAAAATCAGGATCTCCTAAGTAAAAACTTCTATCTGCATAAGCTCTACGTTCTGCTTCAGTAATTATCTGCATAGTTTTTGTTGAATTATGACCGTATTTATCTAAATCAAACGGTTCAATTCCGTTCATTATTTGTGCTAAACAAATTCCCCCACTAGCAGGTGGAGACATTGAAATAATTCGTAAATCGTCGTAGGTAAAAGTGATTGGAGTTCTCCATCTAGCTTCATACTTAGCCAAATCTTCTTCGGTCATAATTCCGCCATTGTTTTGCATAAAATCAACAAGGCGTTTAGCGGTTTCTCCTTTGTAAAACTCATCACGACCATTTTTTGCAATACGTTCTAAAGTTGCTGCTAAAGCAGTATATTTGATAGTGTCTCCCTTTTTCCAAGGCTTGTCAAAAAGAATAGAATCTTTATTTACTTCTAAAAAATAATGTTGATACTTTTTTATACGGTCTTCTTGTTTTTGAGTAACTACAACTCCTTTTTTAGCTAAAGCTATAATTGGTTTTAAAATCTCTTGAATAGGTAATGAGCCGAATTTTTCATGTGTAGCAAAAACACCAGCCACTGTTCCTGGAATTCCTGCAGCCATAGCTCCTAAAGTACTTTTGTTTTTAATTACATCTCCTATGCTATCTAAATACATGTCTTTATGAGCAGCAAGTGGAGCTTTTTCGCGATAGTCAAGCGCACCAATTTCTCCCGTGTTTTTTCGATAAACCATGAATCCACCACCACCAAGATTACCAGCGTAAGGATATGTTACTGCTAAAGCTAATTCTGTGGCTACCATAGCGTCGAAAGCATTTCCTCCTTTTTGTAAGATATCCGAACCAATTTGTGAAGCTTCTTTACGGGCAGAAACTACCATAGCCTTTTCAGTAATTGTACCTAGAACTTTTTCTTTTTTACAGCTATATAATACTATGAGTGTTAAAAAAAATAAGAATGCTTTTTTCATGTGTTGTTAACTTAGTTCTTTTAGTTTTTGATGAGAGAATGTGCGAAGGTCTTCAAAAAAAGTAGTGAAATCATTTTCGAAAATCTGATAATTCTCTAACAAATCTCCGGTTGCTAAATTCATTTTTGATTTCCCATTAGTGCGTCTATTCATTCCGTTTAGGACTTCCTGAATCCCTTTAGCAAATTGATAATTATATAACCAGTCATACTGTATCATGTAGGGTAGCATTTCTTGTGTTTTTTCAGGAAGAATATCAATATTGTCTTGAAGTAAATTATAGACAGAGTTTACATAGACGTCTAGTGGAATTTGTGAATAATTTTTCCAGTTTTTGGCTAAATAATGATCGTAAAAAATATCGATAATTACACCATCGTAATGTCGATAGCGTTCATGTAAACGTCGTTTGCTTATTCTGACAGTTTTATGCGCATCTGTATAGGTGTCAATTTCACGATGTAATATAATACCTTTTTGAATGTCTTCATGATAGTGAGAAAAGTTTTTTCCTTTTACATGATCGGCAATAAAATTACCAATCATCACATTAGTATTGTTGTCAGAAAGATATAAATGCGCTAGAAAATTCATTTTATAAATGTAAACAAAAAACCACAACTGAAAAGCTGTGGTTTTAAAGTTTATGTATAAGTCTTTAACTCTTAACTGGAGTGTTCTTTAAAATCTCTAATAAAAAATTCCAGAATTTTTGTGTTGATGATATTTGTGCGCGCTCATCAGGTGAGTGTGCACCTTTAATGTTTGGACCAAAAGAAACCATATCCATTTCTGGATAGTTTTGACCTAAAATACCACATTCTAACCCTGCATGACATGCAGCTACAATAGGTTTTTCGTTGTGTAACTCTTCATATAAATTAGTTACAGTTTTTAAAATCTCAGAATTTACGTTTGGTAACCATCCAGGATACGAACCAGAAAACTCTACATCAAAACCAGCTAATTCAAAAGATGAACGTAATGAGTTAGCTAAGTCCCACTTATTTGTTTCAGAAGAAGAACGTGTTAAACATCCAATTTTAATAGCTCCATCTTTTACAATAATACGAGCAATGTTGTTTGAGGTTTCTACTAAACCTTCAATATCAGGGCTCATTCGATATACACCATTTAAAGCAGCATAAACGGCTTTAATTAATCCTTCTTGAACGCCTAGATCCATTACAGTTTCAGGAGTGTCAATTTCTTTTAATTCAATAGTTAGATTAGGTTCTAGTGTTGAAAACTCAGCTTTGATGTTGTTGATAAGCTCATGTATTTCAAATTGGAAAGGTTCTTTAGAAACAGCATCAATAACTACAGTTGAAAAGCTTTCGCGAGGAATAGCATTACGTAAACTACCTCCGTTAATTTCCGAAACACGTAAACCAAAGTTGGTAAATCCATCAAATAATAAACGGTTCATAATTTTGTTAGCGTTTCCTAAACCTTTAATAATATCCATTCCTGAGTGACCACCATTTAGTCCAGTAACAGAAATTTCATAGGCGATTGTGTTTTCAGGAGTAGTTTCTTCACTATAATTTCTAGTAGCGGTAACATCTACACCACCAGCACATCCCATTCCTATTTCATCATCTTCTTCAGTGTCTAGATTTAATAAAATTTCACCTTCTAATAAACCTCCTTCAAGTCCCATTGCACCTGTCATACCTGTTTCTTCATCAATTGTGAATAAAGCCTCGATAGCAGGGTGAGGAATATCAGTAGATTCTAAAACTCCCATGATAGCGGCAACACCTAAACCGTTGTCGGCTCCTAATGTAGTTCCGTCAGCTTTAACCCAATCACCATCTACAAACATTTTAATTCCTTCGGTGTCAAAATCAAAAACAGTATCAGCATTTTTTTGGTGTACCATATCTAAATGGCTTTGCATTACTACTGTTTTTCTGTCTTCCATTCCAGTTGAAGCAGGCTTACGAATAATCACGTTTCCTACTTTATCAACCATGGTTTCAAGATTTAGTTTCTTACCGAAATCTACCATAAATTGAATGACTCTTTCCTCTTTTTTTGATGGACGAGGTACAGCGTTTAAGTCGGCAAAATTTTTCCAAACAGCTTTTGGTTCTAGGTTTCTTATCTCTGAATTCATGTGAATTGAAGTTTTAATTTTAAAGCTACGAAGATACTTAATCCTTATCGAAAAATTGTAAATTCGCAACATGGATTTTTCGTCGAAATTATTAGAAAATGCAGTAAATGAAGTAAGCAGATTACCGGGTATTGGTAAGCGTACTGCACTTCGTTTGGTGTTACATTTATTAAAACAACCGAAAGAAAATACGAAGTATTTGGCAGAGGCTTTAACGCATTTACGAAATGATGTAAAATCGTGTAAAAAGTGCCATAATATTTCAGATACAGTGTTATGTGATATTTGTAGTAATCCGAAGCGAAATGCTGAGATTGTATGTGTAGTGGAGGATATTCGTGATGTAATGGCGATTGAAAACACAGCACAATATAGAGGTTTGTATCATGTGTTAGGAGGGAAGATTTCTCCTATTGAAGGAATTGGTCCTCAAAACTTACAGATTGAATCATTAGTAGAAAAAGTAAAAGAAGGCGAAATTAAAGAGTTGATTTTTGCTCTGAGTTCTACCATGGAAGGTGATACCACCAATTTTTATATTTACAAACAGATAGAAAAATACGGAGTAACTACATCAACCATTGCTAGAGGAATCTCGGTAGGAGATGAGTTAGAATATGCAGATGAAGTTACTTTGGGAAGGAGTATTGTAAATAGGATACCGTTTGAACAATCGATAAAGGGATAAAAAACAGCTTTGAAATTTATTTCAAAGCTGTTTTTTAGGATGAGTCAAAATGTAAATAAGTTACTTCCTCTTAAAAACAGTTATATCTGTAAGAGTTTCTCCATTATATTCCTGTTTATATACAGATGTCATAGTATTACCATTATCAGAAAAAGTAATGCTTGAATCAGATGATTCACCATTGTTTATTCTTGAATAAACCCCATTTCCTTTGTTTGTCCATGTAGCGGAAAACTCATCCTCTATAATACATTCATCATCAATAGATTCATATGATACTGAGTTAAAGGTTCCATTTTCTTTAAAAGTAACAGAAGATTTCTTTTCACAATCACTTGCTTCTATGCCTTCTTCAGAAAACTTATACCAAGTTCCTACTATAGGGTCTAAATTGTTTTCATCATCAGAAGAACAAGCTAATAAGCTAAACATAGCAATTGTTAAAACTAAAATTTTTTTCATAGTTAAATGTGATTTAATTTGAGGTTTATAATTTGTCGCGAAAGTAGTAAAGTTACTTGTTATAAAAAAGAAATTAATTGTTAGTTTTTTTATCATCATCCATCAATTCTTGCTCGTATTTATCCCAAGATTTTTTAGCTCTTACCTTTTTATAATAACGAATACCAATCATCAATAATACTCCAAATAAGATAATTCCTACAACGCCCCAAATCCAGTTGATAGCACTTTTTAAAACGACTAAAAATACAACAGCGAATAAAATTACAGTTGGAATTTCATTAAATAAGCGGAGTTTATTAGATGTGTATTTAATCTGATCATGTTGTAGTTCTTTGTATATTTTATGGCAAAATCCGTGGTAAAAATATAGCGCTAATACAAAAGCTAATTTTACATGCATCCAAGGCATTTTTAAGTAATAAGGATTTTTATATAGCATCCAAAAAGCAAAAAAACTTGCTAAAAATAAAGAAGGCCAAGTAATAATATACCATAAACGTTTAGACATTAACTTGTATTGTGTTTGTAATATAGACTTGGCTAGTTCGTCTTTTTTTTCAGCTTCTACATGGTAAATAAACAGACGACCTATGTAAAATAATCCTGCAAACCAAGTTACTACAAATATAATGTGTAATGCTTTTACGTATAGAAAATCCATGAGTTTTAATGTTTGAAAGTTGTAAAGTTACAAGTTTTTAATTTTGTTAACTTATGACTTGAAAGAGATTATCACGTCGTTATCGCTTCTCATAATGACAGTTTTTGTGTCATTGCGAGTCTTTCGACTGTGGCTCAAGAGAAGCGAAAGCGTGGCAATCTGTTAATTGTTTGTTGTTAACTGAAATTCATTAATCCATCCTGCTAAAACATTTACCCATTCATCATTGTCGTTAATACAAGGAACTGTGTGAAATTCTTCACCACCAGCTTCTAAGAACTCGTGTTTTCCTTCCATAGCTATTTCCTCTAGTGTTTCTAAACAATCAGAAACAAAGGCAGGAGTTACAATTGCTAATTTTTTAATGCCGTCTTTTTCGGCTTTATTCACAATAGTTCTGTCGGTATAGGGTTGTAACCAAGGATCCACTCCTAAACGTGATTGGAATGAGGTAGAAACTTTATTTTCGTCTAATCCTAATTCAGAAATTACATTTTTAGTGGTTTGATAACATTGATGACGGTAGCAATATTTATGAGCTTCTGAAGGAGTATTACAACAACTTAAATTTCCTGCTTCAGGATTACAGTGCGATTTTGTAATGTCAGATTTTCTGATGTGACGCTCTGGAACTCCATGATAAGAGAATAAAATATGGTCATAATCTTTATCAGATAAATAATCTTTTATGCTATTAGATAGTGCTTTTATATATTCTGGTTTGTTATAAAAAGCAGGTACATCGGTAATTTTCATGTTAGGAAAGAATTCTTTTCTTAACTCTTCAGCTAATACCAAGATAGTCTCTGTAGTTGCCATGGCAAACTGAGGGTATAACGGAACTAATAGTACTTCTGTGACGCCTTTATCATGTAGTTCTTGTAATCCACTTTTAATTGAAGGGTTTCCATAACGCATTGCTAAGGAAATAGGAAGTTCTGTTTTTGCTTGTACTTTGTTTTGTAAACGTTCTGATAATACAATTAAAGGAGAGCCTTCTTTCCACCAAATTTTTTGATAGGCTTCTGCCGATTTTTTAGGACGAGTATTTAAAATAATACCTTTAACAATAAATGTTCTTAGCCAGTAAGGAACGTCAATAACACGTTCGTCCATTAAAAATTCTCCTAAGTATTTTTTTACGTCTTTAGGGTTTGTGCTTTCTGGTGAGCCAAGGTTTACTAATAAAACTCCTTTCATACTATTTCAAGTTCTTTTCTTTTAACTGATTTGTCGTTTCGTATAATGCGATAGCTAAACTGTGAATTACATTCATGCTAGAATTTCTTCCGTACATTGGTATCGCAACTGTTGCGTCTACTAAATTTATGTTTTCTATACCGTTTCTTTCGCTACCCAAAAGTAATACAATTTTAGAATGTGTACAGAAATCGTAATCGCTAATATCTATGCTTTCATCGGTAATTTCAATTCCAATAATAGTGTTTCCTTCTTCTTTTAATTGATGGATAAGTTGTTCGAAATTGTTATACGTATTATGTGATATTTGTTGAATTGTATTTCGAGCAGTTTTTTTTACAATTCTATTATCTACAGAAGGAGAGCTTTCGTGTAAATATATTTTAGATACGCCAAAACTTTCTGAAATTCGAAAACACATTCCTATATTTTCAGGAGTACGGATAGTATCACAAACAATGGTTATAGGAAATTCTTTTTGGTTATTTTCTATATCGTAATGAGTAAGTTGTTTCATTTTGTAAGATTATGAGTTTTTAATTTTTTTCTACTGTTGTAAACTCATTATATATTGTTTAGGGGTAGTGCCAAACTTTTTTTTAAAAGCAGCAATAAAATGACTAGAAGTACTATAACCAACCTGTAAACCAACTTCGTTAACATTATATTGGTTACTTTCTAATAGTTTTCTAGCATGATCCATTTTATAGTCAAACAAAAAGCTGTATACAGTATCTCCATAAATTTGTTTGAATCCTTCTTTTAATTTTTTTAAGTTTAAACCTACTTCGTTAGATAAATCTTGTAAACTAGGAGGCTCACTCATTCTAGCAATGATTATATCTTTTGCTTTTCTTATTTTTAAAACTTCACGATCATCCACCAAAAAAGGACAATATTCTTCGTTGGTGTTTTCACCGCTGTCAAAATGTAAACTTAATAGCTCGTATGTTTTTCCTTTTATATAAAGGTCTTTCATAGAGCTTTGGTTTTTCGCTGTTAAAATTTGTTGAAGTACGAATAAAACATTAGCACTTATTTCTGCGTTGTCGTAATATTTTTTATTTTTATTATTTTCACTTAAAAAAGGTATATAACTAGCTTCTTTAGAGAAAAGAGCGTGAAACTTTTCAATAGAAATTAAAACTGAAACCAAAGAGGTTTTAGGTAGTATTTCTAAATTGATAGGTAAATCTTGTTGTGGGTTATATAGGAAAATTGAATGTTTGTCTAAAACATTAAAAGTATAACTATTGTTATTGAAGTTAAACTTACAATTACCTTTAACACAGTAGTGTAGTTGTATGTATGAGTTGTCTATATCTCTTTTAAAAAACTCCGTTTGGTCAGAATTGTTTTGAAATTTTAGGACAAAAAAACCTTTTTCTATAGAAATTTCTCTAAATGTACTTTCTGCGATGTTTTTTGACATGAATTTAGTGGTTTACGTAAAACTTGTTATTTAGAATGGTTCTAAAATAAAATGTTTTCCCTAGTCTATTTTACTACAAAAATACACTTTTACAGAAGTTTTTAGGGGGTTTTTAAGTGAAAAAACAAATAGCGACATTAAAAGTTCTTTTAGCGATACTTTTTTTTGTTCAATATTTATATTTTTGACCGACTTTTTTGAAGAAGACTCAATGATAGTAGAAAACAAACAACATAATAATTTATACAATATAGGCGTTAGTTATAAAAAGGCTGATGCTTTGATTAGGGGGAAATTTAGTATTTCTAAAGAAAATCAAATACAACTTTTAGAAGAAGCCAAGCAAAGAGGTATAGACGGAATTTTTGTGTTGTCTACTTGTAATAGAACAGAAATTTGTGGTTTTGCAGAACATCCTTTTCAGTTAATAAGCATGTTGTGTAAATACTCAAATGGTTCGGTAGAAGAATTTGCAAACGTATCAAACGTATACAAAAACAAAGAGGCTATTAACCACCTTTTTAGAATGGGAACAGGGTTAGATAGCCAAATTTTAGGTGACTACGAAATAGTAGGGCAGTTACGTCAGGCATTTAAACAAGCTAAAGAAGTAGGGACTACAAATGCTTATTTTGAGCGTTTGTTGAACCATGTAATGCAAGCAAGCAAGCGAGTTAAAAATGAAACTAAGTTAAGTTCAGGTACCACTTCAGTATCATATGCAGCTGTTCAATACTTAATTAATAATTTACCAGATTACAACTCGAAAAATATTTTAGTATTTGGATTAGGTAAAATGGGAAAACATACCTGTAAAAACCTAGCAGAATACACACAAAATAAATCGGTAAGTTTAATTAATAGAACTGAAGAAAAGACTTCAGCATTTGTAAAAGAACATAATTCTATTAGAAAAGCGTCATATGCAAATTTAGCAAAGGAGATTTCAAATAGTGATGTTCTAATTGTTTCTACAGGAGCAAGTTTTCCTACGGTTACAAAAGAACATGTTTCAACAGATAAGGAATTATTGATTTTAGATTTATCAATGCCAGCAAATGTGTCAAAAGAAGTGGCAGGTTTAGAGAATGTAACAATGGTAAATGTAGATGATCTTTCCAAAATAACTGATGAAACATTAGCAATACGCCAACAAGAAGTACCATTAGCAGAGGCGATTATTGAAACTCATAACCAAGAATTTCAAGAATGGTTAAATCATAGAAGATTTACGCCAGCAATTACTGCTTTAAAAGAATCATTACAAAATATTCAACAAGGAGAAATAGCCTTCCATAAGAAGAAAATTAAAAATTTTGATGAAGAACAGGCAGAAATATTAACATCAAGATTTATTCAAAAAATAACCACACAGTTTGTTAAACACTTAAAAGACGAAGAAACTTCGGTAAATACAAGTATTGAAGTAATGGCTAAAGTGTTTGGAGCAAATTTAGAAACCATCCATGCAGAAGATAATTAGAATAGGTACCCGCGATAGCCAATTGGCTATGTGGCAAGCAAGAAAAGTTCAAAAACTTTTAGAAGAATTAGGCCATCAAACTCAATTAATCCCCGTTAAAGCAACGGGTGATTTAGTTTTAGATAAACCCCTTTATGAATTAGGAATTACAGGGATTTTTACTAAAAATTTAGATATCGCTATGTTGAATGACGACATTGATATTGCAGTACATTCTATGAAAGATGTTCCTACAGTATTGCCAGAAGGTATTATACAAGCAGCTGTTTTAAAACGTGCTAATTATAACGATATATTGTTGTTAAAGGACAATGAAGAGTTTATGGCGCAACCCAACGGAGTAGTTGCTACAGGTAGTTTACGTAGAAAAGCCCAATGGTTAAATCGTTATCCAACTCACAAGGTAGAGGGTTTACGTGGAAATGTAAATACACGCTTACAAAAGTTAGAAAGTAATGACTGGAACGGTGCTATTTTTGCAGCAGCAGGATTGGAACGTGTAGGTTTAAGACCTAAAGGAGCTGTTAATTTGTCTTGGATGATTCCTGCACCAGCACAAGGAGCTATAATGGTTACAGCTTTAGATGAAAATCAAGAAATAAAAGAAATTTGTGCTAACCTAAATGATAAAGACACTGAAATTTGTACAGGTATAGAGCGTGAGTTTTTAAATCGTTTAGAAGGAGGATGTACAGCACCTATTGGTGCATTAGCTTTTATAAATGAGAAAGAAGAAGAAATTAACTTTAAAGGAGTTTTACTAAGTAGAGATGGTAAAAAGAAAATTGAAGTTAGCAAGAAAGTAAAAGTAGGAAAACATAAATATATAGCAAAAGATTGTGCGAATTACGTGATAGATAAAGGAGGGAAGCTAATTATGATGGAAGACGAAGGAATTGAAAAACAGTTTTCAATCTATTCGACAAAAAAACTATCAGAAGCACAAAAAAAACTATTACCAACAAGCATGAATGTTCAGGATAGTGATTTTATTAAAATTCGTTTTAATAGAATTGCTCCTAAAGTAGTTAAGGAAGAAATAGAAAATGTAATTATTACTAGTAAAAACGGAGTAGAAGCATTACTAAACTCATTTACTTCAGATGAATTACAATTTAAAAATATTTATTGTGTTGGTAGAAGAACCAAAAAGTTAATTGAACAACGTATAGGAAAAGTAACACACTCAGAAAGAAATGCTAAGAAACTTTCTGATTATCTATCAAAAGAATTAAAAGGGCAGGAGGTAACTTATTTCTGTAGTAATCTACGTTTAGATACTTTACCACTTATCTTAAAAGCAAAGGGCATTACTGTAAATGAAGTAGAAGCTTATAAAACAACGTATAGTCCAGTAAAAGTTAATGAAAAGGTAAATGGAGTGTTGTTTTATAGCCCATCAACAGTAGAGAGTTACATGGAAAAAAATACTGCAGATAAAATAGCCTTTTGTATTGGAGATAGTACTGCTAACGAAGCAAAAAAACATTTTAAAGAAGTACAAATAGCAAAATTACCAACAGTAGAAAGCGTTTTGGAGTTGGTTAATTTACATTTTGTAAAGGAATAGAAATGAAGGGAATGTTTTATTTTATGTGTTTTTTGTTTCTTTTTAGCTGTAAAAATAAAAAGACAGAAAAACTTATATATCCACGTCAAATAGGAGATATTAGTTATGATGTAAAGTTAGACAGTCCAAGTTTTATTCCATGCAACGAAAATGATAAAATATTTCAATACTTCAATAATGGCAAAGGTTTAGAGTATAAAGGAAGTAAAAGAGAAATAGAAAATTTATTTAAAAAAAAGTATACTCATATAAAAGTGGATGAAAGCGGATTGATAAGGATTCGTTTCATTGTTAACTGTAAAGGAGAAACAGGCAGGTTTAGAGTTATACAAATGAATAATAACTACGAACAATTTACTTTTGATAATAGAATTACTAATCAGCTATTGATGTTAACTCAAAGCTTAAATGGCTGGAAAACAAAACAAGATGGTCGAGATAGAGAAATAGATTATTATCAATACTTGATATTTAAAATTGAAAAAGGAAACCTTATTGAAATTTTACCATGAGATCTATTATAATATGTTTGTTAAGTTTTTTTGCGAGTAATACTTTTACTCAAAACTGCAATGCATACAAATGGGAAGGGGAGATTAAAAAATATGAGGCTTGTAAAAAACAAAAAGAAGCCTATCAATTTTATCAGTTCACCAAAGAGTATCAAGAATTATTAGATGAAGCCATACAGATAGATTCTACTTATGATAAAGCTTATTGGGCTAAGTCAATTGCATATTTAAAAAGTGGAGATTTTTTATCATGGAAACCATTAATTGACAAGGCTGTAGAATTAAATCCTAAAATGCATTTAGGTTATAGAGGATGGTGTAGATATCAATTTTTTAGAGATTATAAAGGAGCTATAAAAGATATAGAACAATATGAAAAAATTATAAAAGATGATATAGGTTACTGTCAAAATGGAGACTATCATTTACGAATAGCAAAAGCAATTTGTTATAAAGCAGTTGGAAAAAAAGATAAGGCAATTAAAATAATAGAGGATTATTTAAAAGATAATAACGAAGAACCTGATCTGTACAACTATTTTCATCTAGGAGTTTTGTATTTCGAAAAAGGAAATTATAATAGAGCTTTAAGTAACCTCATGAAGCAAAAGGAGAATAATAATTTAGCAGATAATAGGTACTACATAGCAATGTGTTATAAAAAAAAGAATAACCTCAATAAGTATAAAGAAATAATATTAGAAGCAAAGAAGTTATTTGAAGAAGGATATTTATTAAATGATCCATACACTCATCACTATGATAAGGTGTATTTGTCTCAAATAGAAGAAGAAATTAATAAAAGTAAAAGATTTACCCCTTAAACTTTTAAAAAGAAAATTAATGTTTAGAACACGAAGACTAAGAAAAACAGAAAACATCCGTCGATTAGTTAGAGAAAATAAGCTTTCGGTAGATGATTTTGTATACCCATTATTTATTGAAGAAGGAACAGGCATTGAAACCGAAATTCCATCAATGCCAGGAATCAATCGTTATTCATTAGATACTATTTCTAAAGAATTAGATGAAGTTGTAGCTTTAAAAATTCCAGCAGTATTATTATTCGGTATTCCATCTAAAAAAGATGATGAAGGGACTGAAACTTGGAATGATAACGGAATTATGCAACAAGCTATCCGATTCATAAAAAAGAATTACCCAAGTTTATATGTAATTACTGATGTATGTTTTTGTGAATATACAAGTCATGGTCACTGTGGAGTTATACACGATAATGATGTAGATAACGATGCAACTCTAGTTAACTTAGCAAAACAAACCGTATCACATGCGAAAGCTGGAGCAGATATGGTAGCACCATCAGGAATGATGGACGGTGCTATAGCTATGATGCGTGAGTCGTTAGATAATACAGGTTTTGCGAACTTACCAATCATGGGATATTCTGTAAAATACGCATCAGGATTTTACGGACCTTTCAGAGAAGCGGTAGATTCAGCACCGTCGTTTGGAGATAGAAGAACGTATCAAATGGATCCTTCTAATAGAGATGAAGGTTTACGTGAAGCAACTTTTGATGATGAAGAAGGAGCAGATATTTTAATGGTAAAACCAGCTCTATCGTATTTAGATATCATAAGAGATTTAAAAAATAATTTTGATAGACCTATTGCTTGCTATAATGTAAGTGGAGAATACTCAATGGTAAAAGCAGCAGCCGAAAAAGGTTGGATTGATGGTGAAAAAGTAATGATGGAGAGCTTACTTTCTATGAAAAGAGCTGGAGCAGATATTATCATAACCTATTTTGCCAAAGAAGCAGCTAGAGTTTTAAATAGATAATTAAAAAATGAGTTAATCAACTAAAAACTCATAATTAACAACTAATAATTAGCGAAGAATGAGCTTTAAGAAATCACAAGAATTATATAACAAAGGATTAGAAAACTTAGTAGGAGCAGTAAATTCACCAGTGCGTGCATTTGCATCCGTAGGAGGGAATCCTTTATTCATAAAAAAAGCGAAAGGAAGTAAGATTATTGATGTAGATGGTAATTCGTACATCGATTTAGTATTGTCATACGGTCCAATGATTTTAGGACACCGTTATAAAAAAGTAGAAAAAGCTATTAGAAAAGCGTTGAAAAACGGGTATTCTTTTGGAGCATCAACAAAAGGTGAAATTAAATTAGCAAAAATTGTTTGTGATGCTTTTCCAGGAATGGACAAGGTTCGTTTTGTAAATTCTGGTACAGAGGCTGTATTAAGCGGAATTCGTTTAGCGAGAGCGTTTACTGGAAAAGACAAAATTATAAAGTTTGCAGGTTGTTATCACGGGCATCAAGATGCTTTATTAGTAGCTGCAGGTTCTGGTTTAGCTACGTTGAGTTTACCAGGAAGTAAAGGAGTTCCAGAAGGAGCTGTAAAAAATACGTTGATTGCAAATTACAACGATTTAGAAAGTGTAAAAGCACATTTTGAAGCTCATGATGATATTGCAGGAGTTATTTTAGAACCTATCGCAGGAAACATGGGAGTAGTAACTCCACAAGATGACTTCTTAAAAGAATTAAAAGAGTACGTAAACTCAAAAGGAGCTTTATTAATTATTGATGAGGTAATGACAGGTTTCCGTTCTAAGTTTGGGGGAGCTCAAGAAATATTAGGTGTTGAAGCTGACATTACTTGTTTAGGAAAAGTAATTGGAGGAGGTTTTCCAGTAGGAGCCTATGGAGCACGTAATGAAATTATGGAAACAGTAGCCCCATTAGGAGGAATGTACCAAGCAGGAACATTGAGTGGTAACCCAATTGCCATGGCAGCAGGAATTTCAACCTTAACAGAATTAAAGAAGCAAAATCCATATGAAAGGTTCAATGAGATAGCTCAAATTATTGAGGTACTCTTACTAGAATCAGCAAAAAAGCACGGAGTTGAAATTACAGTTAACCGATTTGGTTCGATGATTAATCCATTCTTTACTAATAAAAAAGTAACCAACTTTGAAGATGCACAAACTTCAGATACGAAGAAATATGCAACTTTCTTTTGGGAAATGACTAAAAATGGGGTGTTTTTACCTCCAAGTCAGTTTGAAGCTTGGTTCTTATCATCAGCATTAACAGAAAAAGATATTCAAGAGATAGCTAATGCCATTGATAAGTCGATGGAAGCAGTATCAAAAATGTAGAATAAATAATTGTCATTACGAGGAAGAATGACGTACAGATAGACATGATAAAAAACGATTTATTTTTAAGAGCATTAAAAGGAGAAACAGTTGATCGTCCACCAGTATGGATGATGCGTCAAGCAGGAAGGTATTTGCCAGAGTTTATGGAAATTCGAGAAAAGTACGATTTCTTTACACGCTGTAGAACTCCAGAATTAGCATCAGAAATTACAGTACAACCAATTCGTAGATACGGAATGGATGCTGCAATATTATTCTCAGACATTTTAGTAATTCCACAAGCAATGAATATTGAAGTGGAAATGAAACCAAATTTTGGACCTTATTTACCAAACCCTGTAAGAGACAAAAAAGGATTAGATAGTGTAATTATACCTGATATTCATGAAGAATTAGGCTATGTAATGGATGCTATTAAAGCAACTAAAGAAAAGCTGAATGATGAAATACCATTGATAGGTTTTGCAGGGTCTCCATGGACAATTTTATGTTATGTTGTACAAGGACAAGGGTCTAAGAATTTTGATAAGGCAAAAGAATTTTGTTTTACGCAACCAGTTTTGGCACACGAATTGCTTCAGAAGATTACAGATACCACAATTGCTTATTTAAAAGAAAAGGTAAAAGCAGGTGTGAATGCTGTACAAGTTTTTGATTCTTGGGGAGGAATGTTATCTCCAACAGATTATCAGGAGTTTTCATGGCAATACATTAATCAAATAATAGAAGCATTAAAAGATGATGCACCAGTAATAGCTTTTGGTAAAGGATGTTGGTTTGCCTTACATGAAATGGCACAATCAAATGCTTCAGCTTTAGGAGTAGACTGGACGTGTTCAGCAAGAAATGCACGCTATTTAACAGGAGGAAATATTACATTACAAGGTAATTTTGATCCTTCAAGATTATTGTCTCCACCGGCCGAAATAAAAAAGATGGTACACCAAATGATAAATGAGTTTGGTAAAGACAAATATATTGTTAACTTGGGGCACGGAATTTTACCAAATATACCGATAGAGAATGCAAAAGCATTTATAGATGCGGTAAAAGAGTATAAAGCCGACAGATAACCCCTTTTAAATAATTAAAAATGAAGAAATTATCTTTTGTTTTGATGTGTTTTTTAACGACTGTTATTTTCGCACAAAATAAAACGTATTACAATTTTGCAGTAAACAATTGTGTAGAAGAAAGTGCCGAAGGTTTGATTGATAAGTGCATTAAAGGCTCTTATTTGTTAAATTATAACTTTACTACAATTGACAGTAAAACAGTAAGTACAGACAAAATTAACAAGCCAATTGTATTGATAGCTAATGCTACTTGGTCGGCTCCTTGCTGGGGAGATGTACCAGCCCTAAACAAAATGGTAGAAAAATATAATAATCAATTGGAGTTTATTATGATTTTCTGGGATAAGGAAGCTAAAGTTAAAAGAATGGCTGAAAAGTTAGATAAGAGAATTAAGCTTGTTCCTGCAAGAGATATTGATAAAGTTCAAAAAGGATTTTTAGATATCAGTGGGTTTGTTCATAAGTTAGATTACCCAACAGCATACTTAATAGGTAAAGACAAACAGTTTGTTAATGTTAAAAGAGGAGCTGCAACACCAACAAAAGAAGTAGGTTGGGACAAAGTTAACGAAATAAATACCAAAAACTTTGAAGATTTTTTAGCACCAATATTAAAATAAATCATTTGAAATAATATTACTAGTAACCTCTTTCTTTATTGAAAGAGGTTTTTTATTTTCACACAAAAAAAGATATGATACAAAATATTGTAAAAGGAATTAAAGCCTATTTTGGTGCTTTCGGAATGATTTCAAAACTAAAGCTATGGAAGTATTTTATTATTCCAATGTTTATAAGCCTATTAACAGCAACGTTTATTGGTTTTATGGCCTATACATTTTCAGATAATATTGGTCATTATGTAGCCAATTTCTGGAAATGGGAGTTTGGTAAAGAAACCTTTGAGGTTATCAGTACTTTTATAAGCGGATTACTTATTGTGGTAATAGGTTTGGTATTGTATAAACATATTGTAATGGCTTTATCTGCGCCTTTTATGAGTCCAGTTTCAGAAAAAATTGAAGATCATCTTAGAGGAGAAGACCATACACATAGAATAACTTCTTTTCAAGAGCAATTAATTAGAGGTATACGAATAAACCTTAGAAATTTAACTAGAGAGCTCTTATTGACAATCCCTATCTTATTATTAGGTTTTATTCCTGTAATTGGTATTATTTCAACGATATTACTGTTTTTAATGCAAGCATATTATGCCGGTTTTGGAAATATGGATTATACCTTAGAACGTCATTTTAAATACAGAGAAAGTATCAATTTTGTAAAAGAAAATAAAGGGCTAGCTATAGGAAATGGAGTGGTATTTATGTTGTTTTTATTAATTCCTGTTATCGGAGTAATTTTGGTATTACCACTATCAGTAACCGCAGCTACTACAGAAACTATTAAGAAAATACAGCTTAAAAAATTACCAGAATAAGTACTTTTGTACGTCAATAGAAACAAACACATGAAAGAACAATTTTACGCCTACATTCAAGAATTACAAGATACCATAACATCAAAACTGGAAGCAATAGATGGTAAAGCTAAGTTTCAAGAAGATTTATGGAAGCGTGCTGAAGGAGGAGGAGGTAGAACTCGTGTAATTGAAAATGGGAATATTTTTGAAAAAGGTGGCGTAAATATATCTAAAGTACATGGAGAGTTACCAGAAGCATTAAGAAAGCAGTTTGGAGTAGAAAGTGGAGATTTCTTTGCCTGTGGATTGAGCTTGGTAATTCACCCGAAGAATCCATTTGTACCTACAGTACATGCTAATTGGCGTTATTTTGAAATGTATGATGGTGAAGGAAATATTGTTACCCAATGGTTTGGTGGTGGACAAGATTTAACTCCGTATTACTTATTTGAAGAAGACGCAATACATTTTCATGAGATATGTAAAGAAGCTTGTGATAAGCATCATCCAGATTTTTACCCAAAGTTCAAAGAAACTTGTGATAATTATTTTTGGAATGCGCATAGAAATGAAGCACGTGGCTTAGGAGGCTTGTTCTTTGATTATTTAAAAGAAACAGAAGAGTTCTCTATGCAAGATCGATATGATTTTGTAACTGAAGTAGGAAATAGCTTTTTAAACTCCTATGTGCCTATTGTTGAGAGAAGAAAAGACATTGCCCACACTCAGGAGCATAAAGATTGGCAGGAAGTTCGTCGTGGTCGTTATGTAGAATTCAATTTAGTACACGATAGAGGAACCTTATTTGGTTTAAAAACCAACGGACGTATCGAAAGTATTTTAATGAGTTTACCACCAACAGTACAGTGGAAATATAATCACCATCCAAAAGAAGGTTCTGAAGAAGCAAAATTATTAGAGGTATTGACAAAACCTAAAAATTGGGTGTAAACATTTCTTTTAAAATAAATACAAAGGAAAAAAGACAAAACAGATAAAGTTTTGTCTTTTTTTGTTAGATAGAAAATTAATATTAAAAATAAAATAGTGCTTAATAATTTTAATTAGGTTAAAGAGTTCAAAAATAGAATTTTGAGTAAAGAAACAATAGTTTAATTAGATATTAGATTATTCGTAATGATATTCTCTGTTTATAGAGATAACAATAATCTATTTGTTATTTTTTATAGTTGAATTGAGGATAATTTAATTGGTAAAGAAAAAATCAAAAATATTTAACGTATAAAACCATGAAAAAATCGTTGCTTTTTAGTAACTTCGCAAGCGTTTAAAATTATACACTATGGCTAGATACGAATTGAAGTTGCCTAAAATGGGCGAAAGTGTTGCAGAAGCAACAATAACTTCTTGGGTAAAAGAAGTTGGAGAAACTATTGATATAGATGATACCGTTGTTGAAGTAGCTACAGATAAAGTAGATAGCGAAGTACCTAGTGAAGTTGAAGGAACTTTAGTTGAAATCTTATTTGAAAAAGATGCTGTTGTGCAAGTAGGTGAAACTATTGCAATTATAGAAACAGAAGGAGAGGAAGGAGCAACAGCTGATGCGTCTAAGAAAGAAGAAGTTAAACCAGAAACTGTAGCTGCTGTAGAGAAAACTGTTGAAGTAGCTAAAGAAACAGTAGCGACTACGATTGATACTTCATCAAGCGATCGTTTTTATTCACCATTAGTTAAGAGTATTGCCCAAACAGAAGGAATATCTGTTGAAGAGTTAGAAAACATAAAAGGAACTGGCAAAGAAGGAAGAGTTACTAAGAATGATATTTTATCATATTTAGAAAACAGAGGAAGTCAGCCAGAAGTTGTAGCTCCAGCTTCAACAGAAAAGAAATCGGTACCTCAGTCAGCACCAGCACCAACTCCTGTTTCGTTAAGTGGTCAAGATGAAATTATAGAAATGAGTCGTATGGGGAAATTAATCTCTAAACATATGGTTGACTCTATTCAAACATCAGCACACGTACAATCGTTTATTGAAATTGATGTAACTAATATTGTTAATTGGAGAAATAAGGTTAAAAAAGCCTACCAACAAAGAGAAGGAGAAAAGTTAACATTTACACCAATATTTATGCAAGCTGTTGCTTCTACAATAAAGAAGCATCCAATGATAAACATTTCTGTTGATGGAGATAAAATTATTAAAAGAGGGAATGTAAATTTAGGAATGGCAGCTGCCTTACCTGACGGAAATTTAATCGTACCAGTAATTAAAAATGCTGATATGTTAAATTTGGTAGGTATGACAAAGCAAGTAAATGATTTAGCTACTAGAGCTCGTGCTAATAAGTTAAAACCGGATGAGATTCAAGGAGGAACTTATACAGTAACGAATGTTGGTAGCTTTGGAAGTATTACAGGTACACCAATAATTAACCAACCTCAAGTAGCAATTTTAGCTTTAGGAGCTATTGTTAAAAAACCTGCAGTAATTGAAACTCCAGAAGGAGATTTTATAGGAATCCGTCATAAGATGATTGTATCACATTCTTATGATCATAGAGTAGTAAATGGAGCTTTAGGTGGTATGTTTATAAAAACATTAAAAGAAATTTTAGAATCTTGGGATGTAAATCAAGATTTTTAAGAAAGAAGAAATAATATTTTAAAAGGCTTAGGTATTTACCTAAGTCTTTTTGTTTCAACTATGTTGATTATTTAACTATTAATATTTTTATTGATACATTTTGAGAGTACAGTTTACCAAATATTAAGGCTTGCTTGAAGAATCTAGGAGTTTATTGAGAACTCTTATTTTTTATGAAAATACCACCAATTCATATCTCGTGTTAGTCGATATCCTAATTTTTCATAAAGCTTAATTGCAGGATTTCCTTTATTAGTATGTAAAATAGGATGTTTTCCAGCTTTTAAAATTTCTTTAGTAACATGTTGAGAAAGTTGTTTAGCCAATCCTTTTCTTGTATGTTCAGGATGAGTAACTACAGCACTAACTTCAATAAAGTTATCAGTTTGCATACGTTGTCCAGTTACAGCAACAAGTTTGTTATCCTTAAAAATCCCAAAATACTTTCCCATATCAAAAGTTCTTTTTCTATAATAACCAGGCATTACTAACCATACAAGGTTATAAATTTCATCAACATGTTCTTCAGTTAACGGAATTATTTCTTCAATAATATCAAAATCAGTTAAGTCTTCAAGTATCATTTGGCAACCATCAATCTTTTTGTATAGAAGAATTTTGTCTTTGTCATAAGTAGGTGTTTTATTTTCAGAAACTAAAAAGAATTTATCTGTAAGCTTTGCATATTCATTTAGAGTATACGTTGTTTTTGAAGCCTCAGTAAAAGCACCAAAAGGACAAATAGTAGGATTATAAAACTTTACACTATTATAATTAATAGCAAATTTTTCATGTGTTTCACACAACGAATGCCAAACAGGATTTTGAAGTTTGTTATTCATTATAAATATTGGTTAAAGCAGTATTTAAGTTTGAAAAAATAAAATTATAAGCATTACTTGTTTTCTCATAGGAAATCCTACTTCCTTTTAATAAAATATAAGCCATTTCACCTAAAGCTATTTTCAAAATAAATGAAGGAGCATTCATGGGAAGTACAGGTTTATTAATAACCTTTCCTAGTAGCTTTGTAAAACTTTCATTAGTCTGATGTTCGGGAGCAACAGCATTATAAACTCCAGTAAAACCGTTGTCTTCTATCGCTTTTGTATACAGTTCACATAAGTCATGAATGTGAATCCAAGGCATATACTGTTTACCATTTCCTAAGGCAGATAGAAACAAAGGAGTATTCATTTTTTGCAATGCACCACCATTTTTTGAAAGCACGACACCAGTTCGTAAAATTGTTACTGGAATGTCAATATGTTTAAATTGATGAGTAGCCGCTTCCCATTTTACACAAATTTTAGAGATAAAATCATTTTCGGGCTTATCTTTTTCTGTATAGATCTTATCAGAAGTAATTGCTCCATAATACCCAATACCAGAAGCAGAAATAAACTTTTTAAGAGGTATTTGATATTCTTGTACTTTATTAAATAGTAAAGTAGCTGTTTTTACACGGCTATCAATTAATTCTTTTTTTCTTTCATTGGTCCAACGTTTATCAGCAATTCCAGCTCCAGCCAAATGAACAATATAACTCACATTATTAAAAGCATCTTTATCGATAAACCCTTCTTTAACATTCCAACGAAATTCGTTATTCTTTTTTGGGGTTCTGGTAAGAATGTTAACGACATGTCCTTTGCTAGTTAACTTTTTAGTTAACTCTTTTCCAATTAAACCAGTTCCTCCTGTAATTAATATAGTCGCCATAGTACTCAAAAATAAACATTCATTTTTAAAAAAAAGAGACGAGTAGAAGAAAGATTATAAAAAAATATTCATCATATACCCTAGTAAAATTAAGACTTATGAATCTTTTATAAAAAAAAGTTAAAAAAATAAAAACCGTCATCACCATTTTCTCGTAAGTAAGGTAGAATGAGTAATTAACTTTAAAATTTACAACCATGAAAAAAATGAAATTAATTATTGGAGCCGGTGCTTTAGCATTAATAGGTTTAGTCTTATTAGCAGCCGATCACATTGATGCTCCAGATGTAACAGGAGGCTCAAGTGATATTACAGACTTTTACGCTTTTCAAGGAGAAAATACGAGCAATCTTGTGTTTGTAGCAAATATTCAAGGATTATTAAGTCCATCAGCTACAGCATCAACAAGTTTTGATGAAAATGTATTGATTGAGTTTAATATTGACAATACTGGTGATAATGTTGAAGACTTGGTAATTCAAGCAATTCCTAGAGATGGAAAAATGTACTTTTTTGGTCCCTATAGTCCATCAACAACAGGTTTAAGTAGTACGTTACCACAAGATGGTTCAGAATACGGGGTGTCTATAACACCTTACGGATCTAGTGCTATTATTGGAAGTAAAGGAGGAATGCAATTTTTTGCAGGACCTAGAGACGATCCTTTCTTTATGGATTTTGCTCAATACGGTGAAATCATCGCAGGAAATGCAGGTGGTTTTAACGATCCAGGAGCAGATACTTTTGCTGGAACAAATGTATTATCAGTAGTAGTAGAGGTGCCAAAATCTATGATTGGAGGCTCAGGTACTATTAATACTTGGGTAGAAACTAAAACGAAGCAGTAAAAATCAATCAACTTTAAAATTCAAAGACATGAAACTTAACAATATAAAAATTTTAGCAATTTCAATTCTATCAATCTTTGCCTTAGCAAGTTGTAGTGATGATGATAATAACATGCCGCCAATGGCTTCTATTGACTTCTCGGGAAGTTACATGCAAAAAGACCAAATGGGTAGACCAGCAGTAAATACAGTATTTGTAAATAGCGATATGAAAGATGCGTTTAATGTAACAATACCGTCAGAACAAGGAGCAAATTTTGCTGCAATGTTTGAAACAAATTTAAAAGCGTTAAGCCCAGCATATGCAAATGACGGAGATACCAACGCATTAGGTTTAGATGCAGCAGCTTTTGCAGGTGTTTTAGCTACCGATGTATTAACCGTTTCATTAGATGGAACAACAACTTTTTATGATGGAACAAATGTGTTAACAGGTAGAGCTTTGGCAGATGATGTAATTACCGTTGAATTATTATTGATTTTCGGAGGCGAGGACTTTTCTGAAAATCCTACATTATCAGATGATCATGTAGATGGAAATGATAAAGACTTCTTAAGTTCTTTTCCATATTTAGCAAGTCCTTGGTAAAATGGGGAGACTAAACCTCCTGGGGTTAAAATTGGTTGCTTTTTAGCAACCAATTTTTAAACAAATTATTAACTAAAAATCCTTCTAAAATGAAAACTATAAAAATAATTATTTGTGCTATTTTAAGCAGCACAATATTAAGTTGTACAACTTCAAAAACAACAAAAGTAGCTAACCAAGAAGAGTATAATAAATATCTACAAAGTACAACCACCACTTCAGAATCGTTAGCTCAAAAAGAACTAGATTTTTGGCAGAAAAAACTAAACAATCAGCCAACGCAGTATCCATATTTAAGTAAAATAGCAAAGGCTAATTCATTACTTTTCTCAGAAAAAGGAAATATTTCTTATTTGATAGAAGCTGAAGAAAAGCTGTTAAAAATCAACCAAAAAACAAATTATAACAAAGCCTTACATTTACGATCATTAGCAAGAAACTATATTTCTCAACATCGATTTAAAGAATCGTTAGAATTATTAAAAAAAGCAGAAGTAAATGGAGAAAACCTAAATGCTACTCAAAAAATGTTGTTTGATGTTTATTTAGAGTTAGGAGAACCTGAAAAAGCTTCAGAATACTTAGCAGAAATTGAAAATTATGCTGACTTTGATTATCTAATAAGAGTTTCTAAATGGCATGATTATAAAGGAGACTTATCTTCAGCAATTCGTTTTATGGAAAAGGCCATGAAAAAAGCAGAAGAAGCTAATAATAAAGATTTAAAAGCATGGAGTTATACTAACTTAGCTGACTTTTATGGACATAATGGTCAAATAAAAGATTCTTATAAATTATATTTAAAAGCATTAGAACTAGATAACAGTAACGCGTATGCAAAAAAAGGTATTGCTTGGATAGTATATTCTCATGATAAAAATCCAGATGAAGCACTCCGAATTTTAGATATCATAAGTAACGAACATTCTTCTCCAGATTACTATTTATTAAAGGCAGAGATAGCCGAGTTTAAGAATAATTTAACAATAAAAGAAAGTAATATAGAGGTATATTTATCGGCTGTAAAAAATAGCTCATATGGTGTAATGTATAATCAGCATTTAGCTAAATTATATTTAGAAGAATTTAATGACACATCTAGTGCGTTATCATACATCGAAAAAGAAATTGAGAGTAGGTCTACGCCACAATCTTACGATTTACTAGCCTGGTATTATTACAAAAATAAAGACTTTAAAAAAGCTTTAGAAGTAATTAATACATATGTAGTAGATAAAACTTTCGAGCCCGAAATACAGTATCATATAGCTGAAATTTACAAAGCAAATGGAATTAATGATAAAGCTATGGCTTTAAAAGAAGAGTTATTAGATAGCTCTTTTGAATTAGGTCCATTGATGACAGAAAAAATTTTAAATATATAACCAAACTTCAGTATTTTGAAAACAAAGATTTTATTTTTAGCATTATTGCTAGGTAGTTACCATGTATTTTCACAACAATTTAAAGGAAAGGTATTAAATACCAACAAAAAGCCTTTAGAGAATGTATATGTATATAATACTATTAGTAACAGCCATACACACACAAAAGTTAATGGAGAATTTATCTTAGATAATTCAAAAGTAGGAGATATTATTGAATTTGGAATTCTAGGATACAAAAAAATCAACTTAGAATTAGGTAGTGACGATCTAAGCTCTCCAAAAACAATTATTTTAGAAATGAAAAGTTTTTTGTTAGATGAGATGGTATTATCTAACAAGAGAGATCCATTACAAACAATTGTAAGAGTTGATTTAGATAAAAAACCAGTAAGTTCATCTCAACAAATATTACAACGAGTACCAGGACTTTTTATAGGTCAACATGCTGGTGGAGGAAAAGCGGAACAAATATTTTTAAGAGGTTTTGATATTGATCACGGTACAGATATAGCGTTGTCGGTAGACGGAACACCAGTAAATATGGTTTCTCATGCACACGGACAAGGGTACAGTGATTTACACTTTATAATTCCAGAAACCATCGAAAAAATTAACTTCGGAAAAGGGCCTTATTACGCAAGCAAAGGAGACTTTAATACAGCAGGATATGTAGATTTTAAAACAAAAACATATTTAGAAAATAGTCAAGTAGAAGTAGGTATAGGTCAGTTCAATACATTTAGAACTTTAGGAATGTTTAATTTGTTAGATAAAAACAATACAGATAATGCTTATGTTGCTATTGAATATTTAGAAACAGATGGTTTTGTAGAATCTCCTCAGAATTTTAGTCGAATTAATATTTTTACGAAGTATAGAACCTTTTTAAAAGACAATAGTAATTTATCATTATCAGCTTCACATTTTACGAGTAAATGGGATGCTTCTGGACAAATACCGCAAAGAGAAGTTGATAATGGAAATATTACTCGTTTTGGTTCAATTGATGATACTGAAGGAGGAACAACATCAAGAACAAACATAAACTTAGAACACTCAAAAGTTTTAAAGAACGATGTTAGCGTAACTTCAAATGTTTTTTATTCAAATTATAATTTTAATTTATTTTCAAACTTTACCTTCTTTTTAGATGATCCTGTGAACGGAGATCAAATAAAGCAAACTGAAAATAGAGATGTCTTCGGGTTCAATACACAGTTTAAAAAGAAAACCCATATATCAAATACACCAGTAGAGTTAACTTTTGGAACAGGTTTACGTGCTGATATTGTAGATAACTTAGAGTTATCACATACACTTCAAAGAAAAGAAGTGTTAGATCGAATTCAATTAGGAAAGGTAAATCAAACTAACTATTATGCTTTTGTAAATAGTGAGTTTGAGTTTGGAAAATTTATGGTGGCACCAGCTTTACGTTTAGATTATTTAAAATTTAACTACAATGATTATTTACTAGATGAATACAAAACGTTTTCTGAATCACAAGTAGTAGTTAATCCTAAGATAAATGTTACTTATACTCCAAATGAAAAAATTCAATGGTTTTTAAAATCAGGAATAGGCTTTCACTCAAACGATACTAGAGTAGTAGCTACACAACCTAATAGGAAAACATTACCTAGAGCTTATGGTGTTGATTTAGGAACCGTTTGGAAACCAACCTCAAAAATAGCTATAAATACAGCATTATGGTACTTACTTTCAGAAGATGAGTTAGTATATGTTGGAGATGCTGGTATTGTAGAACCTTCAGGAGAAGCACAGCGTTATGGTATTGATTTAGGTCTTAGATATCAGCTAACAGATTGGTTGTATTTTGATAGTGATGCTACTTTTACAAAAGCAGAAAGTGTTGACGATCCGTCAGGAGAAAACAATATTCCTTTAGCTCCTAAAGTGACTGTAACAGGAGGATTATCAGTAAATAATTATAAGAACTTTTCAGGAGGAGTTCATTACAGATATATAGGTGATAGACCTGCAAATGAAGATAATTCAATAGTAGCAGAAGGTTATTTTGTTACAGATGCGAATATTAGCTATAAAATAAATAATATAACACTAGGTGTAGCGTTAGAAAATATTTTTGATGTAACTTGGAATGAAACACAGTTTGCTACAGAATCAAGGTTACAAAATGAACCAAATTCTGTGGAAGAAATTCATTTTACACCAGGAACTCCGTTTTCTGCAAAAGCCACCATACGATATTCTTTTTAAAGATAATGATAGTCCGGGGGGGCTTGATAAGTTGTCATTTTTTAGAAGGATTAATGGCAACAAAAATATAGCCGCTTTAAGCGGCTATATTAATTTATAAAATAGATTATTATACTGCACCTAGAGTATATAATTGTTCTAAAGTAGGAGTTTCGCTACCACCTGCTGGCTCAAGAGTAATACCAAAAGCTTGTGAATCATTAGGATTGTTAATAGTAAATATTTTACTATCACTAGCAGTAAAGTTATCTATAGTACCTAAACTAGTTGGAGATAACGGATCAAGCTTTAAAGACCATACTTGGTATACTTTTCCTTCTGGTGGATCAGGTAAACCTTGAACATCTAAGAAAATATTTTTAGAGTTTTTATTCCAATATACCTTTGCATAGGCTTCAGGATATACTTTTTGTCCTTGTAAAGGAACTGTAACTATATCTTTACTTCTTATTACTGCTAAAAGTTTTTTGTTTTCAGCTAAATTAGCATTAGTTTCATCTAACTGAATTTCATATTGTTCTTTAGCTTCATTAATAGTGTCTATTTGCCCTTGTAAATTAGCACTCTTATTTAACGATAAAATTAAAGTACTACCAACTACTAAAGCAGCAGCCCACCCTGTATAAGTTACCCAATTATTTTTTGATGTTCGTAAAGGAATTGTTTTAGCTGAATCTTCTTTTTCTTGTAACATTTTTATTAAAACGTCTTTAAAAGAATTTTTAGCATCTTTAGGAGCAACATGAGAAGTAAGAATAGAAATTGATTTTTCAATTTCTTTTACTTCTTCTAAAATCTCAGGATGTTCCATCATCAAACTATATACTTGCTCATTTTCTTTATCAGAAAGAGCACCAGCTATATATAGTTCTAATATTCCAGATTCTATGTGTTTGTTTGTAGCCATTATTTAAGCATAAGTCTTAATTCGTTAATACAATTTCGGCTTCTAGTTTTTACAGTACCAAGAGGTATTTTTAAACTTTCAGAAACTTCCTTTTGTGTAAAGCCTTTAAAATAAAGAAGCTCTATAACTTTGATACAAGTGTCTTTTAACTTGTTTACAAAGTTTTTTATACCAATTGCATCAGTTTTAGAGTCCAAGCTATCGTGGTTCTCTAATATATCTACGAAAATTTCGGCATCAAGGTTTTTAGAGCTGTTTTTAAAGTTTTTAGACCTTGTTTTATCAATAGCTGCATTTCTGGCGATATTGATAATCCATGTAAAAAAACGTCCTTTTTTCTCAGAATAAGAGTTTGCATTATTCCAAGCTTTTATAAAAACATCTTGTGTTATTTCTTCAGCTATTGCTTGATCTCTAACAATATTAAAAACTACACCAGTAACGCTTTGTTTGTACATTTCGTAAAGGCTTTCAAAAGCTTTTACATCTTTGTTTTTAAAATTTTTAATGAGGGATTCTAGTTGCATATAGTTAATTGATTGGAGTACAAAATACTAAAAATCATTTAGATTTAATATTAGCTTCACACAAACGAATAATTTCATCAATTCGTTTTACTCTAGTAGCTTCTCTTTTAGCTTGATGTACCCAGTACAAGTAGTTCTTACGGTAAGAGGGAGCAAAATTTTGAAAGTTGTTAAGAGCAGTGGGGTTTTTCTCAAATTCAATCTGTAGGTCTTTTGGAACTATTAAGTTTTCTACAGTATCTAAAGCATTCCATGAACCATTTTTTTTAGCAATTTCAACAGACGTAATTCCAGCAGGGTGGATTAAGTTGGAAGTAGTTAGTTCCTTAATATATTTCTTGTTTAAAGCACTCCAAACACTTTTAGGCTTTCTGGGGCAGAAATATTGCCTCCTTTTACCATCGCCTAAACTTTTCACAGTACTATCTATCCAACCAAAGCATAAAGCTACTTTTACAGCTTCTTCCCAACGCATACTAGGTATGTCTAAGTTAACTTTGTATAAAATTAGATGAACTCCATCACTTTCGTTATGGTTTTCTAATAACCACTTACGCCATTCTGTGTCTGTTTTAAAATATAGGTGAGGTTTGTTGTCCATTTGTTAACGTATAATTTTAGAAGGGAATGAAACGATACTTTCGTGTCCGTTTTTTCCTACAGCACTTACACCAAAGAAGTAGTTGTCAAGAACAATTCCTTCTAAAGTAAACTTAGTAGTTTTTTCTACATATTTGAAGTTATCCCAAGTTGGGGAAGTAGTATCTCTCCAATAAATTTTGTACCCTTTAGCACCATCAACTTTATCCCATTGTAATTTTGCAGACGCTTCAACAATACCACCAATTCCTACATTTTTAGGAGAAGGTGGAGCAGAAGCGATGTTTGCTAAATTAATAGCATTTACAGCAGTTAATTTTTTAGCATATTCAAAATTTACAAATTCTAAGCGGTCTCCATATTCAATACCATTTTCAGTTCTAATATCTTGGTGTTGTTGCGTGTAGTTTTCATGTGCTTCCATAATTCGAATGCCAGCAAAACCTGTATCGTTAAAAGGTCTGTGATGTCCGCCACGACCAAACCTATCTAAGCGATAAATCATTTTCGGATTCATTTCTGGCATATACGTTTTAGTTGTTGTATAAATATAACGTGCTAATTGACGTGAAATTCCGTCCACTTCACCACCATAAAAGCGACGTGCTTTTCGTTGACGTTCAGTTTCGGTAGGAGGTACGGGTTCAGAAAAGATTCTAAATGTACGGTTGTCTATAATTCCATCAACACCTTTTATGTTTCCAATCATATCATTATTCATAACTCCCACAATATTCCAATTTTTTTCCTTGGCATAAGCAGCCAATCCTTTTCCACCAAATAGGCCTTGTTCTTCACCAGACAATCCTACATAAATAATACTATTTTCAAATGTATAGTTACTTAATACACGTGCTGCTTCAATAGTTCCTGCCATTCCAGAGGCATTGTCATTAGCCCCAGGAGCATCATCAATAAAGTTATTAGGATCGGAAATTCTTGAATCTATATCACCACTCATTACAATGTAATTGTTAGGATATTTTGTTCCTTTTTGAATAGCAACAACATTAACAACCCAAACATCTTTGGTGATTCTGCTATTAGTTCCTTTTTTTACAAAGTCTTTTTGGTAAAATACTTTTAAACAGTTGTTGCAATTAGAAGAAATTTTGTCGAATTCAGACTTAATCCATCGACGGGCTGCACCAATTCCACGTGTATTTGAAATAGTATCGCTTAATGTATGACGGGTACCGAAATTTGTTAGTGTAGTAATATCTGATTTAATTCTATCTGCTGAAATAGCATTAATAATATCGTATATTTTAGTGTCGGTTTGTGCTGATATTGTTGTAGAAGTTAGTAAGAATAGTACTATGAATTTTTTCATAATTAAGGAATTTAGCTTACTAAATTACAAAACAAAAAAGAGAATAAATTGTATTTATTCTCTTTTTACTTATTGTGGAAGTGTACTTTGTGAAAAAGTTAGACTTATAAATTTATTTTACAAACCTAACCACAGCAATTTTACCATTAACTATCTCATAGATGGCGACAGCATGAAAGGTAGCTCCGTTTGCTGTAACTTCTTCCTCATCTATCACTACATTTCCTTTAACTATTCTACTAATAATTTTACAGTGTAAATCTTTTGTTGTTTCAAACTTAGAGGCATATCGTTTGCGCATTTCTTCAATACCTTCATATTCTAATTTATTTGGGTAACTATATACTTTTACACCTTTAGCGTAAGGTTTTAAAAATGCATCTATATCCCTTTTATTATAAGCTTCTAATTGTTCTTGTGCTAAAGCTCTGGGAGATACTTCTGCTACGATTGCTAGTTTTGTTCCTTCTGGGTTTGCCATAATTCTTGAAATATTATTGATGTTCTCATTTTCAAACTGATGAAAAACAGTTATTTCTTTGTCTGTTTTAGGGTTGTATTGAAAAATCATATTCTGATAAGCAATTAACAGTGTACCATTAGGAAGCCAACAAACATCTTGACTTTTACCTGTTGAAACGATTTTTTTAGTTTCTTTAGAAAAAGGGTTTAATGACCAAACTTCCCATTTTTTACCGTTTTGTTTCATGAAACTAACTAAGTTAGAGTTTGGAATTTTATGAAATGAACGTCCTGTTTGTTTAGCTATTGAAATGTTAGTGTTATTTTTTAAGTCACTCATATAAAGTTCAAGAGTATCATTTACAATTACGGAAGAAATTACAAGGTTTTTAGTATACCACATAGGGTATGCTACTATCAAGTCTTTAATTACTTCTTTACTTTTGCCCGTTTTAAAGTTATACTGATAAAAACGTTGTAAACCATTATTATCTAAACGTACTGCCGATACATCTTTTGACTTGGGAATTCGTTGAGGTGAATATTCACTTCCATTTGGTGTGTTATTAATAAACCTCTTAGCTTCACTATCTATAGAATATTTTACAATATCGGTTTGTCCATTTCTATTGGAAGCAAATAGGATCGTGTTTTCATCATAAAAATAAGGTTGACTATCATATCCATCATTGTTAGAAATATTTTTCCATTGGTCACCTTCCATTGTCCATCTTCAGAATTGATGTCAAATAAATGAATTTCGGTATTTGTTTGAGCGAAAGTAAATGAAGTAACAAGTAGGGAGTATAATAGCTTTTTCATAATAAATAAATTGAGGTCTAAAATACTAAAAAAGTCCGCTCTAAATAGTAAGAACGGACTTTTTATGAAGATTTAGAAAGTTATTTTAGAGAAGCAATCCATTTGTCAATTCTGTTTTCTAAAAGTGCTAACGGAATACATCCAGTTTCTAAAACTTGATTGTGGAATTCTTTAATATCGAATTTGTCACCCAATTCTTTTTTAGCCTTAGCGCGTAATTCACGGATTTTTAATTGTCCGATTTTATATGATAATGCTTGTCCAGGGTTAGCCATATAACGCTCAATTTCAGAAATGATACTAGCTTCACCTTCCGCTTCGTTATCTAATGAATATTGAATTGCTTTTTCACGACTCCAACCTTTAGCATGTATTCCTGTATCTACTACTAAGCGAATCGCTCGGTGCATTTCCATACCTAACATTCCAAAGTATTGATAAGGATCTGTATATAAGCCTAATTCTTTTCCTAAGTTTTCAGTATACAATGCCCAACCTTCACCATAAGCGCTGTACCATAACGTTTTTCTAAAATCTGGTAAGTCTTCATTTTCTTGCGTTAATGAAATCTGATAATGGTGCCCTGGAATAGCCTCGTGTAAAAATAAAGCTTCATCAGAAAATACATTGTATTTAGTAGCATCAGGAATTGGTGTGTAGAAAACTCCTGGGCGAGTTCCGTCTAACGAACCTGGGTTGTATTCAGCACTTGCTGAAGCTTCTCTGAATTTTTCAGTTTGTTTTACCACAAATGGAGTTTTTGGCTTGTTACCAAATAACTTTTCTAATTGTGGCTTCATTTTTTCGTGAATCGCATTAAAGTTATCAATAATTTGTTGCGGTTCAGTATATGGCATTAACTCTTTGTTGTTACGAACAAAATCAAAGAATTCTTTTAAGTTTCCTTCAAATCCAACTTGCTCTTTTACTTTTTCCATTTCTGATAAAATTCGAGCAACTTCTTTTAGCCCTAATTCATGAATTTCATCAGCTGTCATGTTGGTAGTCGTATAATTTTTGATAGCATGTTGATAGTAAGCTGTTCCGTTAGGAATATCAGAAATACCGCTACTTTCTCTACCAGCAGCTAAATAGTCAGCCTTTAAAAACTCATACATAGCTTTGAATGACGGAATTAATTTATCATTCAATATATTGGTATACGCTTCTGTTAATCTAGTTTTATCACCCTCAGAAAAATCTGCAGGTAAAGTGTTTATTGGAGAATAGAATAAATGCTCAGAAAAATCGATAATTCCTTCAGAAGACTTTTTTACAACAGTTAAGCTTTCGAATTGAGGAATTACTTTTTTGATTAATGATTTAGGTAAAACATATCCTTCTTTGATACCTTGTTGCATACGTTCTTTAGCCGATTGTAACCACGTGTTGTATTTGTCTAATCTGCTTAACCAATTGTCGTAATCTTCAACTTTTTTAAAAGGTTGTGCGCTACTACCACTTGCCAATTGCCCCATGGTAAGGTTAATTGTCCACATTTGGTTAATAGGCATTAATAAATCGTTTTTATAGCTAGCTTGTGCCAATGCCATATCACAATCCCAATCCAATACAGCTTTACTCATTTGTTGACTTTCGGTTAAGTCGGTATCTTTAAAATTGTTGAGTTTTGTTTTGTAATTTTTGTAAAACTCCTTGCTTTTTGTTTGATATTCGTCAGAAAGTGTGTTAGGAAATTGATCGTTAAAACGATTATCACCCGCAAAAGTTGCATTTACAGGGTTTAGCTGTAGTTTTCCTTCGTTATAGTCTTTTAATAACTGATTAAACTCCATGTTTTCTGGAGTAGGAGTGTTAACCGCTTCTTTTTTTTCTTGTTTACAAGAAGCAAAAAGTGTAGTGGCTGCTACAATGGTTAAGAGGATTTTCTTCATGGTTATGTTTTTGATTATGAACAAATATATCAAAAAGAAAACCTCTCTGTTTTCACAAAGAGGTTTTTAAAAATGATCTATGACGATTCGCTATTATTTAATTAGTTCATATGAACGTTTGATAAAATTTGTTAACTCTTCACCATGTAATAGGTTTTGAGATAATTTAGCTAAATCAAATGCTTGTGTAACTAATTGTTTTTGCTTGTCTTCATCAGCATTTAATATTTCCGATACTAACTCGTGATTCGTATTTACTACTAAGTTATACATTTCTGGCATGTTACCCATTCCCATCATTCCACCTCCACCAGTAGCACTCATTTCTTTCATACGACGCATGAATTCTGGTACTGTAATTATGAAAGGAGAAGCACTAGAATCCATAGCTTCTAATTGTACTGTATAACTTGTATTATTTACAGCTCCTTCAATAACAGGTTTTAATTGCTCTTTTTCTTCGTCAGAAAGTTTAGAAATTACTGTATCGTCTTTCTTAATTAAGTTGTCAATATGGTCAGCATCTACACGTTTGAATTGTACTTTGGCATCGCCAGACTCCATTTCTAATTTTTGCATTAAATGCGAAACGATAGGAGAGTCTAACAACAATACTTCATAGCCTTTGGCTTTTGCATCTTCAATATAACTGTGTTGCGCATCTTTATTGGCGGCATATAAAACGATGTGATTTCCATCTTTGTCAGTTTGAGCATCTTTAGTTTTTTCAACTAACTCATCAAACGTAAAGAATTTATCATCAACAGTAGGGTATAAGGCAAACTTCTTTGCTTTGCTAAAGAATTTCTCTTCCGATAACATTCCGTACTCAATAATAACCTTGATGTCGTTCCATTTTTGTTCAAAATCTTCACGGTTATTTTTGAATAAAGAAGAAAGTTTGTCTGCTACTTTTTTAGTGATATATCCAGAAATCTTTTTAACAGCTCCGTCTGCTTGTAAGTATGAACGAGAAACGTTTAATGGGATGTCTGGAGAATCAATTACTCCTTTTAACATTTGTAAGAAATCAGGAACGATTCCTTCTACGTTATCTGTTACAAAAACTTGGTTTTGGTATAATTGAATTTTATCCTTTTGCATATCCAAGTTCTGTGTTAACTTAGGGAAATATAAAATTCCCGTTAAGTTAAATGGATAGTCTACATTTAAGTGAATATGGAATAAAGACTCCTCAAATTGCATTGGATACAACTCACGGTAGAAGTTTTTATAATCTTCATCTTCTAAATCTGCTGGTTTTTTAGTCCATGCAGGTTCAGTATTATTGATGATATCATCAACTTCAATTTGTTTGTGAGGCTCAGTTACTTCTTTACCGTCTTCGTCTTTAGTGGTTTTTGGAGTAAAATCTGGATCATTTATTTTCTTAGTTCCAAATTTAATCGGAACTTGGTTGAAACGATTATATTTTGTTAATAGTCCACGGATTTTACCTTCTTCTAAAAATTCAGTAGAATCTTCAGCAATATGTAATACGATTTCTGTACCTCTGTCAGACTTATCGTGTTCCACTAAAGTATATTCAGGTGAACCATCACATGTCCAGTGAGCAGCTGGCTCGTCTTTGAATGATTTTGTGAAAATTTCTACTTTATCAGCTACCATAAAAGCAGAATAGAAACCTAATCCGAAGTGACCAATAACACCTGTTTCGTTTTTATCGTCTTTGTACTTTTCTAAGAACTCTTCAGCACCAGAAAAAGCGATTTGGTTGATGTATTTTTCAACCTCATCCATTGTCATACCAATTCCTTGATCTTTAATGGTTAGGGTTTTCGCATCTTTATCGATACTTATTTCAATTTTAGCATCGCCTAATTCTGTCTTAGCTTCACCAATTGAAATAAGATGTTTTAATTTAGTTGTAGCATCAGTTCCGTTAGAAATTAACTCACGTAAAAAGATTTCGTGGTCAGAATACAAGAATTTTTTAATCAGAGGAAATATATTTTCAACCGATACATTAATGTTTCCTTTACTCATAAGTATATATTTTAATTGATATTATTTTCTGCAGAATCAATAGTCAAAAAAAATACCAAATAAGAATTAATGACAAGATGGCACTTTTTGTACGAATTATATAAAATTCATACTTTTACAGGCTTTTAATTTGTTAACTACAGAATAATCAACATAAAAAATATGTATAACTCAAAAATTACAGGATTAGGTTATTATGTTCCTGAGAACGTAGTGACTAACGATGACTTGACTCAGTTTATGGAGACGAGTGATGAATGGATTCAGGAAAGAACTGGTATCAAAGAGCGTCGTTGGATAGACCCAAAAACTTCCGATGATTCTACATCAGTAATGGGAGCAAAAGCTGCTAAAATAGCTATTGAGCGTGCGGGATTGACTAAAGATGATATTGATTTTATCATTTTTGCTACGTTGAGTCCTGAATTATATTTTCCAGGAGGTGGAGTACAAATTCAAGATTTATTAGATATGCCTACAATTGGTGCGTTAGATGTACGTAACCAATGTTCTGGTTTTATTTATTCACTTTCTGTTGCTGATCAATTTATCAAAACAGGAATGTATAAAAATGTTTTAGTAATTGGTTCTGAAAATCATTCAGGTGGTTTAGAACGTTCTACACGTGGTCGTGGAGTTACTGTAATTTTTGGAGATGGAGCAGGAGCAGCTGTTTTATCACGTTCGGAAGAGGAAGGAAAAGGGATTTTATCTTCTCACTTACATTCTGAAGGAAAGTTTGCGAAAGAATTAATGCTAGAAGGGCCTTCAACAGGACGTTGGGTTCCTGAAATCATAGAGGCCAATGACCCAGATGATACTTCGTATTATCCATATATGAACGGTCAGTTTGTATTTAAGCATGCAGTCGTTCGTTTTTCAGAAGCTATTATGGAAGGATTACAAGCAAACGGACTGCAAAAGGAAGATATTGATATGTTAATTCCTCATCAAGCGAATTTACGTATTGCACAATTTATTCAAAAGAAGTTCCAGTTATCTGATGACAAGGTGTATAATAATATTATGAAGTATGGTAATACTACTGCTGCTTCGGTTATTATAGCATTGACAGAAGCTTGGGAAAAAGGAAAAATAAATGATGGTGATTTGGTAGTGTTAGCTGCCTTTGGTAGTGGATTTACTTGGGGATCGGTAGTGATTCGTTGGTAATGTTAGACTACCTACTTATAAAATAAATAAATCCGAAGTATTAACTTCGGATTTTTTATTAAAACATACCTCCTTGTGCTTCATTATTATCTCTGTATTTTCTGCCTTTACTTTTGTTTTTTCCACTTCCAAAATTATAGGAAAATCCTAGGTAGACAGAGTTGTACTCTAGTGTATACTTTCCTTTTTGCATAAAAGGGGTGTTAGATGTATAATCAAAATTTACATTATTAAAAATGTCAGTACTTCTTAAGGTAATACTTCCTTTACCGTCAAATAGCTTTAACCTAGCTCCGGCATTAATCATAGTATATGGTTCTATAGAATACTGAATGTTTTTACTTTTACCTCTAAAAATACCTGATAACTGGAAGCTCAGTTTTTTTGAAGCTTTAAAAGAGTTGCTTATACGTCCTTTTACTAAGGTGTTTTTTACCGTTTCAAAGTTACCATTTAAAACACCTTGAGAGTCTTGAATGTATGTTTCAAAAGAAGAATTGAGTGTCCACCATTTTTTTGGCTTAAAACTAGAAGAAAGTTCAATACCATAACTATCTGCATAATCGTAATTGGTAAACGAAGTAATGACTTTGTCTGAATTTTGTTCATCTTGCTGCAATAGTCGACCAATTTTTTCATTTGTTCTTCGATAAAATGTTCCGAATGATATATAACCTTTAGTGATTGTTTTAGTATAATTAAGCTCTAGAGAGTTTGTAAATTGCGGCTGTAAATTAAGGTTTCCTCTTGATATAGTTAGAGGAGAAAACCACTCTTGAATTGGTGTTATCTGATATGCAGAAGGTCTGTCAATTCTCCTACTATAGGCAAGTTGTAACTTATCTTTTTCAGTAAAGCTGTATAGAATTGATAATGAAGGATACCAACTAAAAATATTATTTTTTAAAGTGGTGTTTCCTTGTTCTGTATTCGAAAAAAGAGCATCTAGGTAAAATTGTTCTAATCTTAAACCTGTCTGAATTGAAATTTTTTTGAACTCCTTGTTGAAATTTATATATACTGAATAAATATCTCTATCATAATTTAACGTTGTATTTCCTATAGGTTCAAGAGAAGCAGAATCGTTTATGTTTTCTCTATCGGTAAGTATTAGATTGTAAAAATCTTGCTTTCTAAATTCAAACCCTAATTCTAGTTTTCCTGACTTTATAGGTTTTACATAATCAATGTTTAACAACCAAAGTTTACGAGTGTCTTTAATGTCATTTGTATAATTATATTCTTTTGAACTGGGATTTATAAACTCTTCGTTAGTTGTTTTTTCAGGATTTTTGGTTAGAGAGTGATTAAGTTCAATCTCTAAATTCTGTCCTTTATCATCAAAATTGTAAACATAATCAGCATTATAGGTTTCATTTTTTTGATTGTAATTAGAAAAACTTCTATTGTCAAAAGTCAAAGAATTGTTTTCGGTTACTAGTGTATTCGTTATTAAACTATTGTTATCGAAATTTTGATAAGTGTATATAGATAAAATACTTTTAGCTGTAAGATCTATATCTATTCCAAATTTGATGTTATGATTTTCAGAATTATTTAAAAAGTAAAGGTTTTGAGACAGATTACTGTCTACTCTTGTTAAGTTATTAAAAGTTTCATAATCGCCCCAACTAGTATTATAGTTTAGATAAAAATTAGTAACTCCTGCCTTGTAATTGGTGTTTAAGATTATGTCGGGTTTGGTGTTTCTACTGTGCTTAATACCTGCAATAATACTACCATTAAAACCAATTTTGGTGTTCTTTTTTAGGATTAAGTTGATAATACCACTCATACCTTCAGGAGTGTATTTTGCTGAAGGATTTGTAATTATTTCAACACTTTTTACTGAGTTGGAAGGTATTTGTTTTAATAATTGAGCTGTATTTACGTTGGAAGGTTTTCCATTCACTAAAACTCTAACATTTTCATTTCCTCGTAAACTTATAGTTCCAGAAAGTTGATTAATATCTACAGAAGGAATATTTTCAAGCATTTCTAAAGAGGTGGCTCCAGAAGCTGTTAAGTCATTACCTACATTAATGACTTTTCTGTCAATTTTTTGAATAATAGTTGAAGTTTCTCCTTGTATTTCAACCTCATCTAATTGAGTGGTATTTTCTTCAAGAAAAACTATCCCTATTTTACTATTCTTTTTTAAATCAATTTTCTTTTCAAAAGCTCTGTAACCAATAAATTGAAAAGTTAAAAGTAAATTTTCCTTTGGAAGTTTTTCAATTTTAAAATTCCCTTTTTCATCAGAGATACTACCAGTAAGTATTTTGTCAGAAGTATTTTTACAAGAAATAGTAACGAAGGGTATTGGTTGGTTATTTTTTTTATCTAAAATAGTTCCTGTAACCTGTAGGTTTTGAGCTAGGCTCAAATAAGTACTTAGGAATAAAATTAATATTAGCAATCTTTTCATATATTGAAGGGAATGAAATTCTGCTAAAAATAAAAAAAACGAAGTATTTAACTTCGTTTTTTTTAAATAATTAAAGAAATGTAATGCTACATGAAGCCTCCGCCTCCTTGCTTTTCATTATTATCACGTTGTTTTCTGGCACGAGCTTTGTTTTTTCCTCCACCAAATCTATAGTTAAATCCAATATAAGCAGTTCTACTTTCCCATTTAAAACGTCCATTTTGAACAAAAGGCCTTTCAGAATTAAACTTAAATCTCATATCGTTAAAGATATCATTTACTCTAAGGTTAATATTTCCTTTTCCTTTAAGAATACTATAATTAGCACCAATATTTACCATTTTCATAGGGTCAACATTCCATTGAATGTCTTCTCTTGGACCTCTATACATTGCAAACAATTGTAAACGTAATTTTTTAGATACTGTAAAACTATTACTTATACGAGCATTAAAAATATCTGTTTTGACTTCAATAGTTGGTGAGTACGGGTCGCTTAAATCAGTAGTTCCAAATTGCTTTTGAGAATAATAATCCATACTAGCATTTGCTCTCCACCATTTTGCTATCTTATAACTAGCAGAAAATTCTAAACCGTAAGCATCTGTGTCATCAAAATTAGCAAAAGTTAATATTTGCCTAGTGTTTGTTTCATCTAAAGGATCCATGTAAGTAGCTCTATTAATTACATCAGTGATGTTTCTATAAAAACTTCCTAATGTTATTGAACCACCTTTTATTTTTCTTGTATAATTAAATTCAACTGAGTTTGTAAATTGAGGAACAAGATCAGGATTACCTACAGAAGTAATTAAAGGAGTACTCCATTCTCTAATAGGGTTTACTTGCTGTATTCCTGGTCTATCAACTCTTTTACTATAGCTTAACTGAAATTGATCTGCATCATTAGGATTGTAAGTAAAAAAAGCAGAAGGGTATACGCTGAAAATATCATCAGTAACTTTATCTTTCTTTACATCACCATTTTCATCTAGTCCTGTAAAGTTTCCTTCAATTTTATATTGCTCAAAACGGGCACCTAATTGCATAGATAATTTTCCAAACTGATGACCATAGTTTATATAAGCAGAATAAATATCTCTGTCATAAGTAAAATAAGAATCTCCTACATCTCTATATGTTTTATTTCCATTAATATCTTCTAATACAATTTGTTGGTTTGTTAGGTTTACATTGTCGGTATTATTTACTCGATACTCTAAACCTAACTCAAGTTTACCATTTTTAGAGATAGGGTTTGTATAATCTAAATTTAATAATGTACTTTTTCTATCATTATTAATATCATTGAAATAATCAGGTTGAGTACCTTCTAAGAAGTAATTATTTAAGTAGTTTGGAGCATTGTTTTTAGAATAGTTAGCTTCAAACTCTATGTTATGTCCTTCTTTTTCAAAATCATGTTTATAATTTACATTATAGGTTTGATTATGACTTTCATTGTTTTGAGTATTAGGTGAATGTTCAATTAAATTACCATTATTATCTGTAATTATAGCACGTCCTTTAGCAAAAACATTAAACCAGTTTTGAGTTGTGTAAAGCGAAAGAGTGTTTTTATCATCTAAATAAATGTCTGCTCCAATTTTAAATAAATGTGATTCATCATCATTCTGAAAAATAAAGTCTTGATAATTTTCTCCAGGCCTACTAATGTATCCAAAATTGTAATTATCACCACCTCTAAAGCCATAGTTACCAAAAAAGTTCACTTTTCCTGTTTTGTAATTCATGTTTGTAGAAGCATTGTAACGAACATAATGACCAGCTTCAACTCCAGTATTTATAGAACCATTAAAGCCCATATTGGCATTTTTATTAAGAATTATGTTAATAATACCACTCATTCCTTCAGGGTTGTATTTAGCAGAAGGGTTGGTAATTAACTCAACACTTTTAATAGATGATGAAGGTATTTGTTTTAATAACTCAGAAGCAGGAATGTTGGTAGGTTTACCATCAACTAATACACGTACATTTTCGTTACCACGCAAACTAATGTTACCTGATTGGCTATCAACACTTACAGATTGTACGTTATTTAATAAATCAGAAGCAGTAGCTCCTGCTGAGGTCAAATCTTTACCAACGTTAATAACTTTTCTGTCTACTTTTTGAGTTACAGAAGAAGTTTCTGCTCTAATTTCTACTTCATCTAAAGTAGTGCTATCTTCCTCTAGAGGAATAGTGCCCAAATTAACATTGCTTGATTTACGACTTACAGAAATAGGTTTAGAGAATGTTCTATACCCTATAAACTGAACTTCAACAATACTATTTCCTTCAGGTATATTTTTTATAGAGAATAAGCCATTGTCATCAGTAATTCCACCAGTAATAATTTTTTTGGCAATATCTTTGATTATAATATTTACATAGGGAAGAGGTTGCTTGGTTGCTTGATCGACTACTTTACCAGAAACTACTCCTGGTTTGGGTAGGCTACTTTTAGGCATTTGTGCATAAATACTTGTAGTAAATACAGCTAAAAGTATTAGTAATATGTTTTTCATTTTTGTTGTTTTTGAATTGTTTTGATGCTTAATAGACTCTTTATTACCTAACTTTGTTACTTAACTTAAGAGAGTTTAACGTATTATTAACAGAAAATGAAAAAACGAACTTTGGTACTAGGAGCCTCTTTAAAATCCTCTAGATATTCGAATATAGCTATTAAAAGGCTAAGAGATAATGGAATAGAAACTGTAGCAATTGGTTTACAAAAAGGAATTGTTGCAGATGTAGCTATTAAAACAGAAAATATTTTTTTCGAAAATATTGATACTGTAACTTTATATTTAAATCCAAAGCGACAGGAATCTTATTATGAGTATATAATTAACTTACAACCTCGCAGAGTGATTTTTAACCCTGGAACCGAAAATATTGAGCTTATGGAGTTGTTAAAGGAAAATGGTATTGAGAGTGAAATAGCATGTACTTTGGTACTTCTATCAACAAAGCAGTATTAATTTAAAATTTCAACAGGAAAAGAATTAGTACTATATCGTTTCCCTGCTTCCGCTAATTCAGTATTCTTAAAAACTGTTTGAGCCTCAATTTTAAAATCGTTAATGTTTTTATACCTGCTAGAATAATGCCCAATAATTAATTTGTTTGCATTTGCTTTACTAGCAATAGAAGCTGCTTGTTTTGCAGTAGAATGTTTAGTTTTATCACATAAATCTTCTCTGTCTTTTAAAAATGTAGCTTCGTGGTATAACAAGTCTACATCTTTAATAATAGGGACAATGTCTGGTTTATAGGCAGTGTCACTACAGAAAGCAAAACTTAAAGGTTTAGGAGGATCAATTGTAAGCTCTTCATTAGGAATTACTTCACCCGTAGAGAGTGTAAAGTCTTTACCAGCTTTAATGTTATGAAAGTCACAAGTTTCTATTTCGTTATATTGCTGAATATTCTCAATGTGTAACTTTCTAAGTTTAGGTTTTTCAGTAAATAAAAAACCGTTAGTATACACTCTATGATTTAAAGGAATGGTTCTTACAGAAACTTTATCATCTTCAAAAATGAGCTCACTTTCTTTTGATTCTAATTCGTGAAAAATAATAGGATATTTAGTCCACGATTTTGAAATTTTTAACTGAAGTGTTGTCACTTCTTTTATGCCTTTTGGGCCGTAAATATGTAACTCTTTTTCTCTGTTTAGAATCCCAAAAGTAGCGATGAGTCCAACCAAACCAAAAAAATGATCACCATGCAAATGAGAAATAAAAATATGGTTTATTTTTGAAAAACCAACCTTGTATTTTCGCATTTGGCGTTGTGTACCTTCTCCACAATCAATTAAAAAATGACGATTGTTAATTTCTAAGTATTGAGCGGTAGGGTAGGCATTAGCTCTTGGAGTAGCAGAATGACAACCTAAAACAGTTAAGTGTAAACTCATTTATTTGATTACAAAGCGTTTTGAAATTATTTCTTTATTACTTTGTATTGCATAAATGTACATACCAGACTTTAAATCATTACGTTGAAAAGGGAAAGAGTTACGTCCCTTAACCACTTTAAGCTCTTTATTATAAACAGTTTTACCTAGTACATTTCTAACAGTTAAAATAACTGTTTGACTATGTTTAGCATTAAAGTAAATAGTAGTATTGTTCGTAAAAGGGTTAGGAGATGCTATTAACTTATTAATTGATTTTTCTTGTGAAAAAGCAACAGAAATAGTTAAGAAAAAAGTTATAAAAAGTATTTTTTTTATCATAAATTATCGTTTAGGGGATGGATAATTATTAAAATTAAAGGTTAAAAACCTAAATCACGCTGAATGTTTTCCATTTCTATAACATCTTCTGCTTCAATTAAAGTAGGAACAATGTTAAAAGTTTCAGGAAAATCATCAATAGTAACATCTTTAGATATAACAACAAAAGATGTGCCATTGTTTTGATGTTTTTCTGCGTATTCCAAAAATAGTAAAATATTTTTGTTAGAGGGATTAAATTCTTCTGAAATTACAACAATTAAATTTTTATCTGTAAGGTTTACATGTTCATTTTCAAAGCTTTCAAAGAAGTCAGAAAATGTTCTTTCATCAGAAGTTACTAGGGTGTAATTAGTTTTATCAGTTATATTCATGACTATCTTTTTATTTGTTGTGCTAACAAATAAATAACTGCCATACGAACAGCAACTCCATTTTCTACTTGGTTTAGAATAATTGATTGATCACTGTCGGCAACATCACTTGTTAGTTCTACACCTCTGTTAATAGGTCCTGGGTGCATTATGACAATTTTTTTGCCAAGATTGTCTAAAATTTCTTTGTTGATACCAAAAAGCTGTGTGTATTCTCTAGTTGATGGGAAATATTTTATATCCATACGTTCGTGTTGTACACGTAATACATTAGCAACATCACACCACTCTAAAGCTTTTTTAAGGTTGGTTTCCACTTCAACTCCTAAACTAGAAATGTATCTAGGAATTAACGTACTAGGTCCGCAAACTTTTACTTTAGCTCCTTGTAATTGTAGTGCAAAAATATTTGATAAAGCTACACGTGAGTGTAAGACATCACCAACAATTACAATTTTCTTTCCTTTTAAGTCGCTATTTAAAGCTTCCCGCATAGAAAAACTATCTAATAATGCTTGGGTCGGGTGTTCATGTGTGCCATCTCCAGCATTAATAATCTTAGCATCTACATGGTTTGATAAGAAAATTCCTGCTCCTACATTTGAATGTCGCATCACAACAATATCAACTTTCATCGACAAAATATTGTTAACAGTATCAATTAAAGTTTCTCCTTTTTTTACTGAAGATTGCCCTGCAGAAAAATTAATAACATCAGCAGATAAACGTTTTTCAGCTAATTCAAAAGAAAGCTTTGTACGCGTGCTATTTTCAAAAAATAAATTAGCGATGGTAATATCACGTAACGAAGGAACCTTTTTTATAGGTCGGTTAATGACTTCTTTAAAATGAGCGGCAGTTTCAAAAATAAGCTCAAGGTCATTTTTGTTAAGGTATTTGATTCCTAATAAATGTTCAACACTTAACTGCTTCATTTTAGTTTGTTTTTTTAATCATAACTAATCAAGCTTTGAGGGCTTGGGTTCAAGGTAAATTGTATCTTCTTTATGAGTTTCTTGCCAGTTCACAACTACTTTTTCTTCATTGATGGCATCTACTTGTCTTCCTCTATAATTAGGTTGAATAGGTAAATGACGGCTAAAGCGACGATCTATTAATACTAATAACTCAATATTATCAGGTCTTCCATACGATTGTAGTGCTGTTAAAGCACTTCGAACGCTTCTTCCTGAAAATAATACGTCATCAATAATAACCACCTTTTTTCCTTCAATTAAAAAGTCAATTTGTGTAGAGGTGGCTTCTAATGGTTCTTCTCTTCTGCGAAAATCATCACGATAAAAGGTAATATCTAACAAGCCTAATTTTAGGCCTTTAATTTGATACTCTTCTCTTAATAATTTAGCCAATCGATTAGCTAAATAAGAGCCTCTAGGTTGTAATCCTATTAAAACGGTATTAGAAAAATCGTTGTGATTCTCGATTAACTGACACGCTAATCGATGCAGAATGATTTCAATTTCTTTCGAAGTAAGTAGTGTTTTTCTGCTCATTTGTTGCTACCAAATTGGTTTGATAGTTCAACGTTCAAAATTAAGGCAAAAATTTACGCTGACAAAATTAAACTTAATGAAAGCTAAAACTTGGTCTATAAAATTATCTTTACATTTGCGCATTTTTACAAAAGACTCTTAGAAATTATGATGAAATACATTAAAGGTAAGAAGATTAACATAAAAGATGATTCTTTAGCAGGTATTACGGTATCGTTAGCAATGATACCAGAGGTAGTAGCTTTTGCTTTCGTAGCTCAAATTAGTCCTATTGTAGCTTTGTTTGGAGCTTTCGTGGTAGGGATTGTTTCTGCAATTTTTGGAGGAAGACCTGGTTTAATTTCAGGAGCAGCTGGTGCTGTGGCTGTAATTTTTGTAAACATGATACAAGAAGGACATGCAAAAGGACTGCTGTTTGATACTCCTGTAGAAAATATGGGATACTTTTATTTACTAGCAGCTGTAGTTTTAATGGGAGTTATTCAAGTGTTAGCAGGAGTATTTAAATTAGGGAAATTAGTTCGGTTAATTCCACATCCAGTAATGATGGGATTCGTAAATGGTTTAGCAATAGTTATTTTTATAGCTCAACTAGGAATGTTCAAAGAAAATAAGAAGGACATTTTTGGTCAAAATATGCGTAAAACTGAATCGAAAGAGTTGGTGTATAAAGTTGCAGATAATGAGGTACAAGATCTAGTATCAAGTGCTGCATTGTTTTCAATTAAAGGAAATTCAATTATTAATAATGAAACAAACAAGGAAGTTTTTGTAAAATCAGAAACACAAGTTTTTGATGCAAAAACAAAAAAAGTTGTTTATAATATTGAAAATGGCGGATTTTATTCAGTAAAAGATAGTGGGGTAGTAAAATCTACTTTACAAGGAACAAAGCTATATACTATGGTTGGGTTAGTGTTGTTAACGATGCTAATTATATGGTTGCTTCCAAAATTAACAACAAAAGTACCAGCAGCGTTAACAGCTATTTTAATTGTTACGTTTGTATCTATTTTCGGTGGATTAGAGTCTATAAATGTTGGAGATTTTATTAGAGATGGAGGAGGAGCTGGTTTAAATGGTTTTGATGAAATTTCTAAGAAAATGAATTTAGCAGAACTTTGGAGTAATTTGCCATTTAATTTAGATACATTAAAGTTTATTGCACCGTATGCCTTTTTAGCAGCTTCAGTTGGGTTGATTGAAACGTTAATGACGATGAATTTAGTGGATGAGTTAACAGATTCAAGAGGTGATGGTAATAAAGAATGTGTAGCACAAGGAGCTGGAAATATGTTAAGTGGATTGTTTGGAGGAACTGGTGGTTGTGGTATGATTGGTCAAACAGTAATTAACATTAACGCAGGTGGTAGAGGGCGTTTATCAGGAGTTATGATGGCGGTTACTTTATTAATTTTTATCCTTTTTGCAGATAAATATATTGAGCAAGTACCTATTGCAGCATTAGTAGGAGTAATGTTTATGATGGTTATTGATACGTTCGCATGGTCTAGTTTTAGAATTATGAATAAAATTCCAAAATCGGATGCAATTGTATTAATTATAGTATCTGCGGTAACTGTAATTTTTGATTTAGCAATTGCTGTATTTGTTGGGGTAATTATTTCAGCATTAGTTTTTGCTTGGGAAAATGCAAAAAAAATTAGAGCGAGAAAACGTTTTAAAGAAGATGGAACTAAGATTTACGAAATTTGGGGACCTTTATTCTTCGGAAGTATTACTGCTTTTAACGAAAAGTTTGATATTAAAAATGATCCTGCTAACGTGGAAATTGATTTTGTAGAATCGCGTATTTCAGACCATTCAGCTATTGAAGCTATTTTTATATTAGTAGAAAAATATCAAAAAGCAGGGAAGAAGGTAACCTTAAAACATTTAAGTGAAGATTGTAAGGTATTGTTATATAAAGCAAGTCCGATTTTTGCAGAGGTCATAGAAGAAGCGGTAGATGACCCTCGTTATCATTTAGCAGCAAATCCAGAAGATTTTCCAAAGCCATTATCAGAATATAGTTTTTAAACCATTAAGCGATAAAAAATAAAAAATCCCGCACAATTATGCGGGATTTTTGTTGTTCTTATTTTTTCTGAAGTGGACTTATAATTTCTACATCACTAAAAGCAATAGCGCCTCTAATTACACTGTCAATAGTACTTTTTAAAGCTTCAATCAATTGCATTTTTAATTGCGATTTGTGATAAATCAAGCTAACTTCACGTGCAGGAGATGGTGATTCAAATTCTCTTAAATGAGTTTTGTCTCGTTCATTTAAATCCAGCGTATTTAAATAAGGAAGTAAGGTCATTCCTAATCCGTCTTTAGATAACTTTATTAATGTATCAAAACTTCCACTTTCTAACTGAAAGTGATGTGTAGAGCTTCTTTTATTAGTTCTACAAAGATTAATTACACTGTCTTTAAAACAATGTCCGTCTTCTAACAATAAAATATCATCAACTTCTAAATCATCAACTTTTAATTTCTTTTGTTTAAATAATCGATGTTCACTTGGAACTAAACCTACAAAAGGTTCATAATATAAAACACGCTCTTTTATGGCTTCATTTTCTAATGGAGTAGCAGCAATAGCAGCATCTATATAACCATCCATTAACTTTCTAACAATTTCTTCTGTAGTTAATTCTTCAATAACTAATTGAACTTTAGGGTAGTTCTTACTAAATGTTTTTAAAAACATAGGAAGTAGTGTAGGCATAATTGTAGGGATTATTCCTAATCTAAACTCACCTCCTACATAGCCTTTTTGTTGATGCACAATGTCTATAATGCGATTACTCTCATCAACAATAACTTTGGCTTGCTCTACAATGCGTTTACCAACTTCTGTAAGTTCTATTGGTTTTTTAGAACGATTAAAAATTTTAGCATCTAATTCTTCTTCTAATTTCTGAATTTGCATACTTAACGTTGGTTGCGTGACAAAGCAATGTTCTGCAGCTATGGTGAAGTTTTTATATTCAGCAACGGCTAGTGTATATTTTAATTGTGTTATAGTCATTTCAATAATAATTTTTGATAAAGATATTAAAACAATCGATTACGTTTATAGTAAAACTGTTAAAACTTGCCTTAAATTTGTAATAGAAAAAGTAAAAAACTTAAAATCAAAACAATATGTCAACTACAATTTTAGGATTAGATAAACAAAAAACTGAAAACTTAGTAAAAGAGTTAAATGCCCTACTAGCAAACTTTCAAGTATATTACCAAAATGCAAGAGGTTTACACTGGAATATTAAAGGGAAAAACTTTTTTGAGTTGCATATGAAGTTTGAAGAATTTTATACAGATGCACAAGAAAAAGTAGACTTAATAGCAGAACGTATTTTAACATTACAAGGAACACCATTGCATACTTTTGAAGATTACACTAGTGTATCAAAAGTACCAGTAGGAAAAAATATTTCAAATGATGTTGAAGCAGTAAAATTAATTATTGATTCGTTATCAGAACTATTAAAAATAGAACGTTTAATTCTTGATTTGTCTGATGAAGCAGAAGATGAAGGAACAAACTCAATGATGAGTGACTTTATTGCAGAACAAGAAAAAACATTGTGGATGATGAATGCTTGGTTAGGCTAAGAAATAGTTATCTATGTTTAGGGGATGAAAGAGCAACGTGTTTACGTTGCTTTTTTTATGTAGAAGAAAATAATATGAAAATTGGCTAATATAAATACTTAATTAAAATCCGAATACTTACAAAGGCAATTAGAATAGCGGTTGCTTTTTTCAGTTGTGTGGAATTAAAGAATTGGTTACTCATTCTACTACCAATTTGACCACCAATAAAAACAGTAATTAATAAAATAGAAGTAAGCTTCCAGTCGATAGAAAATTCAGGGTTCACATATTGACCTATCAATCCAGATATAGAATTTACTAAAATAAAAAAGCTTGCTGTAGCAGCTATTTTTTTAGGAGTGTCCCAATTGGTTAAATGAAGTAACGGAGCTAAGAAAATACCACCACCAATTCCAACCATTCCAGAAATAAAACCAATAATTCCGCCATAACCTGCATTTTTTGCTATGTTTAAATCGGTAGTTTTATTGCTGTTGGTAACTACTTTGTTTGAACTCCACATGGTAATAGCAGCAAAAAGTAGTGTGAAACCTAAAAGAATAAAGAAAAAAGTTTGACTTATTCGTAAATAGCCACCCAAAAAAGCCATAGGAATACTAAATAAAGTAAGCGGAATAACCTTTTTCCAATTATATTGTTTTTGTTGCATATAAAGTAAAACATTACCTGTAACAACCATTACATTACAAAGTAATGCTGTAGCTCTTATTTGTGTAAAAAGTAAGCCAGTGAGTGCTAAAACAGCCAAGTAACTGGAACCACCACCAAATCCGACAGAAGAGTATAGAATAGCCACAATAAAAAAGAGTAAGACTATGTACAAATTAGTACTTAAAACATCTAGAAAAAGAGATATCATCATATCAAACAAATGTAGCTATAAAAGTTTTTTTTAAAAAGTTAATGATTTACTCTTTTATAAAAGACTTTTTAAACTGCTGAGGAGTAATCATCTCCATTTTTTTAAATTGTCTGTTAAAATAGCTAATGTTATTAAAACCAGATTTGTAAGCTATTTCAGAGATTCGTAGGTTTTTAGATTGCTTTATAAGTTTTTTAGAAAATTTAATTTTTTCAGAGTTTATGTAGTCAATAGGAGAAATTCCTAAGGTGTTTTTAAACTTTTTATGAAAATGAGATGTACTCATACAAGCCTTCTTAGCTAACAATTCTACAGTAATATCTTTATTTGTGAGGTTGTTTTTTATAAACTTAATAACCATACCAATGCGGGTGTCTGTAAGCGTGCCAGAAGGATCGTTTAAGATAAAAGCTTTAGCCTTCGTTTGTAATAATCTAACAATCAATTCCTGTATCATAAGATCAAGAAGAATGTCTTTAGATTTGTTTTGATCGGTAAACGTATGTACTAAACGTCCAACTAAATGATTAATATCCGTATTATGAACAAGGTGAGAAGAAGTTTCGTTTAATTTCCAATTATTGTTTTCGCGCTCTATAGTAACATTGTGATTAAACTTATCTACTATCTCATCAATCTTATCAGAGTCAATACCTAAAGCCAAACATTGAGTAGGATTATTTTTTTCAGCCAAGGGGAAATCTATAATCATTTCTTTATTAGTTGGCATTACCACAGATTCACCAGGGAAAAAATCAAAAGGTTCCATGCCTTCTAAATGCATTACTTTTTTTCCAGTGAGCATACTTGCAATCACAGGAAAATCAAAAGTCAAAGAAACCTGTTCAGCACTTTTATGAGTCTCAAAAATATTCAACTCAGCATATTCAGCATTATATGTAGTTCTGTTCTCTATTAAAGTAGTAAGTTTTCTACTTTCTTTATGTCGACTTAATAAATGGTTCATAATCAATAGTACAAAAATCTATTTATCCTTTTTTTGAGATAATAGATATGTGTTACAATTTAATAAATACGTTCAACATATTGACTATATGATATTTTAGTTTTACAAAAATTACGAAATACTCATTTTTAATACAGGTTGATTGTAGAAGTGTTATTTCGGGATAGTTAATTTAAGTAAAGAACAAAAATACAAAGTTTTATGAGTTACACGAAACCAAAATTTAAAGACACGTATGCAAATTTTATCAATGGGAAGTTTGTGTCTCCCTTAGGTGGAGAATATTTTGAAAACAAATCTCCAGTTGATAATAGCATCATAGCAAAATATCCAAGATCACAAAAAGAAGATATAGAACTAGCTTTAGATGCAGCCAATGCAGCGAAGGAAAGTTGGGGAAACACTTCAGCAGCAGAACGAGCTTCATTGCTAAATAAAGTAGCAGATATAATTGAAGCAAATTTAGAAGAGTTTGCATTAGTAGAAACCTGTGATAATGGAAAACCAATACGAGAAACATTAAATGCTGATGTTCCTTTGGCAGTAGATCATTGGCGCTATTTTGCGGCTGCCATTAGAGCAGAAGAAGGAAGTGCAACAGAGCTTGATCAAAATACCTTATCAATGAACATTAAAGAACCTTTGGGGGTTGTGGGGCAAATTATTCCTTGGAACTTTCCTCTTTTAATGTTATCGTGGAAGTTGCCACCAGCATTGGCTACAGGTAACTGTGTAATATTAAAACCAGCAGAACAAACTCCGTCATCAGCAACATTGTTAATGGAAAAAATAGCCGATGTTTTTCCTCCAGGAGTTATTAATGTAGTTCATGGTTTTGGTCCAGAAGCAGGAAAACCATTGGCATCAAGCCCAAGAATAGATAAAGTAGCATTTACAGGAGAAACTACTACAGGACAGTTAATAATGCAGTATGCTTCTAAAAACTTAAATCCAGTTACGATGGAGTTAGGAGGTAAGTCTCCAAATATCTTCTTTAATAGTGTAATGGATGAAGATGATGCTTTTTTAGATAAAGCAATTGAAGGAGCGGTGTTATTTGCTTTTAATCAAGGAGAAGTTTGTACCTGTCCTTCACGTATTTTAGTACAAGAAGACATCTATGATAAGTTTATGGAGCGAGTGGTGGCAAGAACAGAAGCAATTGTACAAAAAAGTCCGTATGATGTAAACACAATGGTAGGAGCACAAGCATCAAATGATCAATATGAAAAAATTCAAGCGTATATTAAAATAGGAAAAGAAGAAGGAGCGAAAGTGCTATGTGGAGGAGAAGTTAATACACTAGAAGGAGAGTTAGCAAATGGATTTTATATTAAACCAACTATTTTAGAAGGACACAATAAGATGCGCGTATTTCAAGAGGAAATTTTTGGGCCTGTTGTGTGTGTTACAAAGTTTAAAGACGAAGCTGAAGCGTTAGAAATAGCAAATGATACGATGTACGGATTAGGAGCAGGAGTGTGGACACGAGATGCGCATCAATTGTATCAAATTCCAAGAGCTATTAAAGCAGGAAGAGTTTGGGTAAATTGTTACCATGCTTATCCAGCGCATGCACCATTTGGAGGATATAAAAAATCAGGATTTGGTAGAGAAACCCACTTAATGATGATGGATCACTATCGTCAAACTAAGAACATGTTGATATCGTATGATAAAAACAAGTTAGGGTTCTTTTAGTTGTTTGAAAATACTGAGCTTTTAAAGCTCAGTATTTTATAATTAAAAAATGTAATATGCAAAGAGTAGCAATAACAGATGCAGCAAAAGAAATAGTTGAAAAACTAAAAAAGCAACATGGCGAATTAATTTTTCATCAAAGTGGAGGGTGTTGTGATGGATCATCACCAATGATTTTTCCTAAAGATGAAATGTATTTAGATGAAAGTGATATTCTGTTAGGTGTGTTAGATGAAGTCCCCTTTTATATGAATAAAGATCAATATGAATACTGGAAGCATACGCACTTAACAATTGATGTAACTGAAGGAAGAGGAGCAAGTTTTTCATTAGAAATTCCTTTAGGAGTTCGTTTCATTATACATTCACGTTTATTGCAACAAGAAGATGAAAGTTAGTATATGTTTTAAGAAGAAGAATTAATAAATTGATAAACAATTAAAAATGATTTATTTTAGTAGCTTAAGCTAAAATAAAAAGGAGTATAAGAATGAGTAACTACCACGTAAAAACATTAGAAGAATATTTTCAAGTATATAGAAAGTCCGTTAGAAATCCAGAATTATTTTGGGAAGAAATAGCAGAAGAACACTTTGTTTGGAGGAAAAAATGGGATACCGTTTTGGACTATAATTTTGAGAAAACTGAGTTCAAATGGTTTGAAGGAGCAAAGCTAAATATTACAGAAAACTGTATCGACCGTCATTTGCATATCAGAGGAGATAAAACAGCTATTTTATTTGAGCCCAACAACCCAAAAGAAGAAGCTCAACATATTTCTTATAAAGAACTACACAAACGTGTTTGTAAGTTTGCTAATGTTTTAAAAGACCACGGGATAAAGAAAGGAGATAGAGTTTGTATTTACTTACCAATGATTCCAGAATTAGCTATTTCGGTTTTAGCTTGCGCACGAATCGGAGCAGTACACTCAGTTGTTTTTGCAGGATTTTCATCAACAGCATTAGCTACGAGAATTAATGATTGCGAAGCAAAAATGGTAATTACTTCAGATGGTTCTTATAGAGGAGCAAAAACTATTGATTTAAAGAGTATTGTAGATGAAACATTAGAAGATTGTCCTACTATAGAAAATGTATTAGTTGCTAAAAGAATTAATTCAGATATTCAATTAAAAGAAGGACGAGATAAGTGGTTAGCACCTTTATTAGAAGAAGCTTATCAAGATTGTGTTCCAGAGATTATGGATGCTGAAGATCCATTATTCATTTTATACACTTCTGGTTCAACAGGAAGTCCAAAAGGAATGTTACATACCACAGCTGGTTACATGGTGTACACAGCATATACGTTTAAAAATGTTTTCAATTATAAAGAAAATGATGTGTATTGGTGTACCGCAGATATTGGTTGGATTACAGGGCATAGTTATATTGTATATGGTCCGTTAGCAAACGGAGCAACAACTGTAATGTTTGAAGGAGTTCCTAGCTATCCAGATTTTGGTCGTTTTTGGGAAATTGTAGAGAAGCACAACGTAAATCAATTTTATACAGCGCCCACAGCAATTAGAGCATTAGCAAAAGAGAATTTAGAATTTGTTGATAGCCATAACCTTTCATCAGTAAAAGTGTTAGGAACGGTAGGGGAACCTATAAACGAAGAAGCATGGCACTGGTATAATGATAATGTTGGAAAAAAGAAAAGCCCAATTGTAGATACTTGGTGGCAAACTGAAACTGGTGGAATTATGATTTCTCCTTTACCTTATATCACTCCAACAAAACCAACTTACGCAACGTTGCCCTTACCAGGAATTCAAATAGCATTGATGGATGAAAACGGAAAAGAAGTAAAAGGAAATCAGGTTGACGGAAGATTATGTATAAAATACCCTTGGCCATCTATGGCAAGAACTATATGGGGAAACCATCAGCGTTATAAAGAAACATATTTCTCAGCATTTGATGATATGTATTTTACTGGTGATGGAGCCCTTCGTGATGAGGTAGGCTATTACCGAATTACAGGTAGGGTAGATGATGTAATTATTGTTTCAGGACATAACTTAGGAACTGCACCTATAGAAGATGCAATCAATGAGCATCCTGCAGTAGCAGAAAGCGCTATAGTTGGTTTTCCGCACGAAGTAAAAGGAAACGCTTTATATGGTTATGTGATTTTGAAAGAAACCGGAGAGGTAAGAAATCAAGATAACTTACGTAAAGAGATAAATCAAATTATTACGGAGCATATCGGTCCGATAGCGAAGTTGGATAAAATTCAGTTTACTGAAGGAGTACCTAAAACACGCTCAGGAAAAATTATGCGTCGTATTCTTCGAAAAATTGCACATAATGAATTAGATAATTTAGGAGATGTTTCTACACTCTTAAATCCTGAAGTGGTACAGAATATAATTGATAACAGATTATAAAATAGTGAAAAGGGATTCTTATAAGAACCCTTTTTCTTTTGCTATTAAAATCAAATCACGATCATCAGAATTATCAACCTCAAATATTTTAGCCATTTGTCGTTTTCTTTTTTGTACTGCAGCTAAAGATAAGGGTAGGATGTTAGGTAGTTTATTTACACGATTACCAATAGATAGTTCATACAAAATCTTTCTATCCAAATCATCTAAAAAATACTCATTGGACACTTGATTTCTCAACATTTTCATTACCGTTTTGCTGTAGTAAGGAGGGTCGTTAAGTACTTCTTCAATAGCATGAACTAATTCTACCGGGGTAATGTCATTTTTAACTAAGAACCCATCAGGGTTTACGTTTTTTAAAATACTATGTACTCGGTAATTATCGTTAAAAGTAGTGGAGATAATAATTTTAGACTCAGGAAGTTTTTCGTTTATAATCAAACCTAAATCCTCACCAGATAAAATACCTTTTTCTTCTAGAGGGGGTAAACTAATATCTAAAAAAATAATTTCAATAAATCGATTAGAAGAAGAATACGTTTCTATAATTTCATCGGCAGCACCACAGTTATTTGCTATTTGAATATGAAAAGAAATATTTTCATTTTGACTTTCGATATAGGCAAAAGCACTTTTATAAGCTTCTGATATTAAGGGATGATCGTCAATTATTAAAGCGTTATACTTTTTACTTTCCATTTTTAGTATTAAAAGGGGTTATAATAACAAGTGTAGTTCCTTGGTTTTCTTTAGAAATAAACTCTAAAGTACCACCTAATTTTTGTACCCTTGCTGTAATATTTTTTATTCCAATTCCCTTTTTCTTTTTCTCGGCATTAAAACCAATTCCGTCGTCTTTTAACGAAATAATAAGCTCTTCTCTCTTAAAAGAAGCGTCTAAGGTAACATTTTTTGCCTTAGCATGCTTAATAATGTTTTGTAAAGCCTCTTGAATGATGCGGTATACGTTAGCTTTAGTAACCTCGTTAATTTCGTTCCATTGAATGGTCTTATCAAAGTTAAACTTATAAGAAAAATTACCAATAGTACTTCTATCTTTTAAAAGTTGGGTTAAGATAGTTGTAAAGTTAATATTTGAACTATCAAAATTATCGCTTAACCTATGGGAAACATCTCTGATTTCCTTTTCTATCTCTTGTAACTCATCTAAAAATGCTTGGTGTTTTTCTTGAGTTTCAGGTTTCATTTGCATAGCTAAAAAACCAAGGTTTACCCGAGTACCGAAAAGTTTTCCTAAAACACCATCGTGTAGTTCTGCCGAAATACGGTTACGTTCGTTAACACGTTCTTCTTCTAATTTGGCTTGTTGTTGTAGTGTTAATACATATACTTCTTCATTGGCTTTTTGTTGTTCCGCTTCTAGTTTTAATTTTTCATTTCTTACTTTTTGTACACGTAAAAAATATAGTAAGCTAAGAACTAGTAGACCAGCAAAACTAGTTACTATAATCCATACACGTTGTTGGCTTAAACGCTCTGTTTCTTCAATATATTCATCTGTTTCAAACTCAATACGGGTAAACTTGTTTTGTATTCTTCGTTCAGCACTAATTAAACTATCGTTAAACTCTATATAACGATCTAAGTATTTTTTAGAATTTTGTGTGTCTAAATTGGCAAGTTGTTGCAGCGAAGCTAAATAATCTCTACCATTTTTTAATTTATGAGCAAGTAAATTGGCTTTTTTAGCATATCTCAGGGCTTTTAAAGTATCTTTTATCTGCTTGTAATAGTTTGATATATATATGTATGAAGCTAAAATTGCGGTTTTATTTCCTAAACTATCTCTAATGGTTAATGCTTTGTATAAATCTTTTTTTACATTTAAAGTGTCGTTAAGTAGTAATTTTGTATGAGCCTTATTACTTATAATTGTAGCAAAGTGTATAGGTTTTATCTTTTTGTTTAAATCTTTATTATAAGACTTAATAGCAAGTTTATAATTTCCTTTTTCCCTGTAAACGTTTCCTATGTTGTTATAGGTTATTAGATATATGTCCTTTTTGTTACTAACTTTTGAGAAATATTCAAGAGATTTATCGTAGTAAAATAAAGCCTTATCGTATTCTTTAATATCTCTTTGTAATTGGGCTAAATGATTGTAAGAATAATATAACCATTTATAGTTTTTGTTTTTTTTGAATATTTTAATTGCTTTAAATATTAATACTTCGCTACTAATGTAGTCTCTATACCTACCTTTAATAAACGACATTGAATATAACATTCTTGCTATTTCATATTCTTTGTTTAATAACTTGAAGTTATTAAATGCTTTATTGTAAAACGTATATGATTTTTCGTATACTTGTTCATTGTTATAATAGTCAGCATAACTCCAATTAGTATCGGCAATAGTAAAAGTATCTTTGGTTTTTAAAGCATGTTCAAGAGCCTTTTTGTTTAGTTTTAAAAATTCTGTTGTATCATTTAAATTGTAAAATTCATAAGCTATGACACTTAATGTTTTACTATAATTTTTATTTTTAATAGATAAGTTTTTATAAGCTTTAACTAAGAGTCTCTTTTTGTCTAAAATAGAAATGCCACTTTTTTTTGAGAAGTCAATCCATTCTTTTATACTATCATTATTAGTATAATTATTTTTTATTTTTGATGTAAAAGAGGTTAGGTTTAAAAATAAACTAAAGAGAATAAAAAAAAATACTACTGTTTTGATAAAGTTATACAATTCCAAGATTTTAAAGACAAAGCTAATAAAAAAAAGTCTTTAACTTTAAAGTTAAAGACTTTGAGTTTAATTACCTTTACCTGTACCTCCACTATTACCATCATCACCACCTGTGTCTCCATCTACTGGTGGATCAAGAGGGTTATCAATATCAATAGAATTAACTAACTCTATATGATTATCGTTGTTGTTTGGTACAATATCTTCTGTTAAGTCTGTACAACTTGTAGTTAACAAAAATAACGTGCTTATTAGTAGTGTAAATTTTAAAGTTCTCATAATTTCAATTTTTAAATTTTGACAATAGTTTTCCTAGCCGCATGTGCGGCTCGTAATAGCATCGAAATAAATTTTCGTGTGTATTACATCATTTTTTAAATGAGGCAATAGTCATCTAACCCAAGTGTTTGGGCAGTAGGTAGAATTAAATTGATTGAAACATCAATTCATGAAGATGCGTTACTACTAAGGCCTATTGAGTACAACAGACTTCAGGGAATTCTACTTTGTCATAAAGGAAGCGTTTGCAATTTTGAAATGAACGCTAGTTGATTTTTAATTCTAAAATAGTGACAACATTATATATAATGAAGATGATTTTAGTAAGCGTTCTTGTTGAATGAGTAAACGTTCTTTTTCATTTAGTATGTGCAATTTTAATGTTTTCATAGCATTTATTTTGTCTTCTTAATATAATGAAAAAAAACGAATTATACAAGTTTTAACTTGTTAAAAATGTGTTTTTTAATAAAAAAAAGCGTCTTTTTTAAAAAGACGCTTTTTTGTTATATATAAGTGTAGAATAATTGCTAACTCCTCATTAAATATTTTGCTCCACAATAAACATCCTTGTCTTTTTTTGTTTCGTAATCTGCTCCTTTTCTATAAGCTAAGCTGATACTTCTGTTTGTGTTAGTTAATACCATCGTTTTAAATTTTTATTTATTAATAATACCAATTAAGTGTATCTTAATAAGTATGGTACAAATATACGAAATTTTTACAATAAAACAAGTGTTTTTTAGGTTTAAATTATTGTAAATCAGTTGATTATATTGTTGTTAGGGTAAAGAAGGACTGTCCGGATAATATCCAGATAAGTAGTGTTTTTGTAACGTTTTGTACGTTAGTAGCTTAGAGTTCAATTAAGAGTTTTTAGTATGTTTAAATTAAAATTCCATTTTTCAAAAAAATATAAAAAAAGCGCCCAAAATTAATTGGACGCTTTATATATCATTAGTTTTTATAATCAAATCATATCTGAGTTTTCATTATAATTAACATACAACGTCCGGTTTCGAAAGATTCCTTCATCAGGATTCCCACGAAAACTACATGTTAAGCTTAAAAGCTCTTGTGTTATATGTAAATTCATTTTTTTCATAAAAAACAAATATATAAAATTTTAAATAATTTCTGTTTTAACGAAATTTTTGGCTTTTGAGGTCTTTTTTACCTCATTTTGGTGAAAAAGTAAGTCAGTGACTTACTAAAAGTAAGTCACTGACTTACCAAAAAGAAAATTAGACGACTTATTTTTGTCTCGGTTAAAATTTAGACCTTCAATAAGGTTAAGATATAAAATGGGGAATTATATCACGTCGTAGGGAAAGTTCTATGAAGAAAAAGAAAAACAAAATGATTTTTACTCTAACCAAAGTAAAATATTCAAACTGAGAGTGTCTTTTAAGGCGCTCTTTTTTATTAGAAAAAAGCTATATAGTCAGAAGATAAACGAGTTAAGTAAGTTAATAAATAGTTAAGTGCTGTGTTTTAATAACAAGTGTTTAGAGGTGGGAATAAAAATAGTTGTTTAAGTTTAGTTAAAGTTGGTAACCTTTTAGTGAGCTAGATTTAAACTACAGCTAAGAGCTTCTTAAAGTAAGTGTTGTTGATTTGCGGACATAACACAAAAATTAACATAATAATGAAAAACTTACTTAAATTAGGGTTCTTAGGCGTTTGCGGAGCTATAGCTTTAACATCTTGCGATTCTGATAGTACACCTAGTCACGGAGATTCAATTGAATTAAAAGCACACTCAAAAACTCCAAACTTTTTAAAATTAGAATCAGAGTTTTCTGGAGTAAACATTTTTCCTTTATTGTCTTCTGAAGATAAGTTAGAAGATACACCAAACTTTGTATACGGTTCTATGGCAGATGGAGCTGGGTTAATGAGAAACTCAGATGGAACTTATACTTTAATAAACAATATTGAGGCAGATTATTCAATTGCTCGTATTAAATTAGATAAAAATTTTAAGCCTGTACATGGTGAATATATTTTAAATGCAAATGCTACTGCTAGTACAGCACAGTGCTCAGGTTCATTAATTACAGAGGCAGAACACGGTTTTGGTCCATTATATTTATCTGGTGGAGAATGGGGAGGAGCTTCTAAAGGGGTTTTTGCAACTGATCCTTTAAAAAATGTTTCAGCAGCAAGTACTCCAAAAATGTTAACAGCTATGGGACAATGGTCTACAGAAAATGCAGTGGCAATTGGTAAAGATGCGTACGCAGATAAAACTGTTGTATTTATTGGAGATGATCATTCAGATAATGAAGTACCTTCAGGTCAATTAGGAATGTATGTAGGTGATAGAGGAGATTTAGAAGGTGGTAAATTATATGGTTTAAAGGTAACTGATGAAGGGATTGCTTATGAGGTAGATATGAAAGAAGGTACAACTTATAATGCTTCTTTTGTTGAGTTAACCGAAAAGAATATCGATTTATTAGATGCAGAGGCTAAAGAAAAAGGAGTGATGGGATTCTCTCGTTTAGAAGATATTGATTGGAGAAGAGGTTCTGCTAAAAACAATCGTGAAATTTATTTTTGTGTAACAGGTCGTAAAAAAGACGGTTTAGTAGGAAAAGGAACTATCTATGGGCGTGTATATAAAGTAGAGTTAAATGAAAATGATCCTACTGGAGCAGCAAAAATTACCTGTGTTTTAGATGGAGATAAATTAGATGGTAAAGCAAAAGCTTTCCATAGTCCAGATAATATCGTAGTTACAGAAAACTATGCGTACATTCAAGAGGATCCTAATGGTTATTTTGATGGTGAAAAGAATCACGCAGCTAGCTTATATCAATACAACTTGAAAACAGGAGAGGTAAAGAAAGTGTTAGAGTGCGATCAGGTTGCAGCTTCTGCTCAAGGTTACGGAGCGTCTTATCAAGATAAGGCATGGGAAATTACTGGTATGATTGATGTTTCTGAAACTATTGGAGTAAGCAATACGTTTTTATTAATTACTCAAAATCATGGCTGGGAACCTGCTGATGGAGGAGCATTTACTGACCCTAAGGCAAACGATGCAGCGGAAACAAGAAAAGAAGGAAGTCAATTATATGTAGTTCAAGGATTAGATAGATAATGACAAACAATTTTCAAAAAATAAAAAAGGCACATGTTATCATGTGTCTTTTTCTGGTATCTATAATTGGTTGTAAACAAGAAAAAACAACAAGCTATTCAAAGCTAGATAATCAAGCTTTGGTGGCCAAAGTTCAAGAATATTATTCAAAGCGTCTTGATGACTGCATTTCAAGTTTAGAAGAAATTAATGTTGTTGAAGAGGTTTCCGAAAAGCTAAATAAGTATAAGTTAGCGAGAAAGGAATTTAAGTTGATAGAACCTATATTAGCTTTTGCTGATAAAGAAAACTACAAGAGTTTAAATGCTCCAAATATTTTAAAGGTAGAAGAAGAGGATGCTACGGATATTAAAATAAGAGCCCCTTTTGGGTTTCAAGTTATTGAAGAGTTATTAAATGAGGATGAAGTTGACGTTGCAGAGGTAGAGAGCATTATAAAAAAGACAGTAAGTAGGCTTAAACTAATAGCGGCAAATAACACGTTGTATTTAAAAAAACACCATGTTTTATGGCTGTTGCGCGATCAAATTGCCCGTATAGCTTTGGTAGGAATAACAGGTTTTGATTCACCAGTATTAGAGCAATCTTTATTAGAAGCAAAAACAAACTACGAAACCTTACTCTTTATTATAAATACGTATAAAAGTGAGTTTTCAAAAGATAAATTGTATACTGATTTTGTAAATGAGTTGCAGACAGCTCAAAAAATGTTACAAGAAGGCAATTTTGAGTCGTTTAATCGCTATGATTTTATAAAAAATCATACACATAAACAATTGGAGCTGTTGGCAAAAACCTCAGAAGATTGGAAAGTAGAGTTCCCTTTAACTATGGCGTTCAATAATAACATTACTTCATTATTTTCTAAAGAAACATTTAATATTGATTTCTTTAACGATTATCATCAGTTAGAAAAGGCAATGTCTAATGAAAAAATAGCTTTAGGAAGAAAACTATTTAATGATAAGAATTTATCAAAAGAAGGTGTGATGAGCTGTGCTACTTGTCATATTAAAGATAAGGCTTTTACAGATGGGTTAGCAACTTTTCCAAAACAAAAAAGAAATACACCAACCTTATCGTATGCTGCTTATCAACAAACCTTTTTTCACGATGGAAGAGCAGGTAGTTTAGAGGGGCAAATTGTGGGAGTTGTTGAAAACAAGAATGAGTTTCATACCAATTTAGAAAACTTGACAGAAACTGTAAAAAATGACAGTGTATATACAAAGTCGTTTGCTAATCTATATGGAAAAGTAACTGATTTTAACATCCGAAATGCAATAGCAAATTATATTAGAAGTTTAGGCGATTTTAGTTCTAAGTTTGATAAAAACATAAACAATAAAGAAAACACTTTAACAACTTCTGAAATCAACGGATTTAATCTTTTTATGGGGAAAGCAAAATGTGCCACTTGTCACTTTCCACCTGTATTTAACGGAACAGTTCCACCTAATTTTACGGAAACAGAAGTAGAATCTATTGGAGTTCCAAATATGAAAGAAACAGGGTTAGATGATGATTTAGGAGCTTATGATATATTTAAAACTGAAGAACGAAAATACTTTTTCAAAACTTCTATCGTTCGTAACATATCCAAAACGGCTCCCTATATGCATAATGGGGTGTATGAAACCTTAGAACAAGTAGTTGATTTTTATAATAAAGGTGGTGGACAAGGATTAGGATATAAAGTACCAAATCAAACGTTACCATCAGATAAATTGAATTTGTCAGAAAAAGAAATTAAAGACCTAATCGCTTTTATGGAAGCTTTAACGGATGAATAATTCATTCAATTTTTATAGTTAACATAAAACTCTCTAATATATATTTAGAGAGTTTTTTATTTTTACTGTAATTTCTAATGGTAGTTTCGACCAATTAGAACAAATCAATTATCATGAAAAAAATAGTAGTACTAATCGCTATAGCTCTTGTTTCAATAGCATGTAAAAAAGAAGTTAAAAAGGAAACAATTAAAAAAGAAGAGGTAGCAACATTAAAATACCCGAAAACATTAGAAAAAATTCTTGAAAAACATGGAGGGATTGAACAATGGAAAAAAATGAAAACATTGTCATTCACACTAAAAAATGAAGAACATACTACAGACTTACATTCACGAAAAACAGTAGTGAATTCACCAGAATATTCTTTAGGGTTTGATGGAAAAGAAGTGTGGTTACAACAACAAGATTCAACAGCGTTTAAAGGAAACCCGGAGTTTTATTACAATCTATATTTTTATTTTTATGCAATGCCTTTTGTATTAGCTGATGATGGCATTGTGTATTCAGAAACAAAACCGCTGACTTTTGAAGGAGTTAGCTATCCAGGAATAAAAATTTCATACAAAGCCAACGTTGGAACTTCACCAGATGATAATTATTTTATATTTTACCATCCAGAAACAAAACAAATGGCATGGTTAGGGTATACGGTTACTTATTTTAGCAAAGAATCAACTGATGCTTATAAAATTATAAGATATAACGATTGGGAAAATGTTAACGGTTTGTTATTGCCAAAATCCATAACTTGGTATGCTAAAGATGAAAATGGGCAACCAACAGAACCAGGAAGAGAACCAATTCAGTTTAAAATGCCTTTGTTAAGTGAAGCATCATTAGCCAATAGTTTTTACGAAAAACCAAAACAATAATCAACTAATAAAAAACAAAGTATGGATAAAAAGTATGTATGGAAAAAAGAGTATACATTAGTCTTAGTGGCTAATTTAGTATACATCGTGTTATTTTACATAATCACTAACATATATACAAAATAAACCATGCAGCTAGTAGATTGGATTGTTCTTTCGGTAACCTTATTGTTTATTGTTTTATATGGAGCTTGGAAAACCAGAGGAAGTAAAAATGTTGAAGACTATATAAAAGGAGGGAATGAAAGTAAATGGTGGACGATTGGTTTGTCAGTTATGGCAACACAAGCCAGTGCGATAACTTTCTTATCAACCCCAGGACAAGCATTTCATAGCGGAATGGGCTTTGTACAGTTTTACTTCGGGTTACCAATAGCCATGGTGATTATTTGCTTGGTGTTTATTCCAATTTATCACAGATTAAAAGTTTATACAGCTTACGAATATTTAGAAGGAAGGTTTGATCAAAAAACTCGAACCTTAACTGCAATTCTATTTTTAATTCAACGCGGATTAGCAGCAGGAATCACCATTTTTGCGCCAGCTATTATTTTGTCTGCTGTTTTGGGTTGGGATTTAATTACTTTAAATATCATCATTGGGGTTTTGGTAATTATTTATACCGTTTCAGGAGGAACAAAGGCGGTAAGTGTTACACAAAAACAACAAATGGCAGTAATTTTCGCAGGAATGTTTGTAGCATTTTATTTAATACTACAGTATTTACCAGATGATATAACATTTACTAAGGCGTTAGAAATAGCAGGAGCTTCTGATAAAATGAAAGTGCTTGATTTTTCTTGGGATTTAAATAACCGTTACACGGTTTGGACAGGTATTTTAGGAGGAACATTTTTAATGTTATCGTATTTTGGAACAGACCAAAGCCAAGTCCAACGCTACTTGTCAGGAAAATCATTAAGAGAGAGTCAATTAGGATTGATTTTTAATGGGCTGTTAAAAGTACCTATGCAATTTTTTATTTTGTTAGTAGGAGTGATGGTGTTTGTATTTTATCAGTTTAATCCGTCTCCGTTAAATTTTAATCCAAAAGCAGGAGAGGCTATAGCAAATTCCAACCTTGAAACAATAGAGCAATATGTAAAATTAGAAGAACAACATCGTTTTATTGAAGGAAGAAAAAAAGCGCTAATTTTTGAAGGGTTAACACCTGAAAATGTAATGCAGATTCAAGAGTTTAATGAACAAGATAAGGTACTAAAGGAAGAAGCAAAAACTATTATTTCAAAAGTAGATCCATTGGTAGAAACAAACGATAAAGACTATGTGTTTATTCACTTTATTCTGAATAATTTACCAAAAGGATTGATAGGTTTGTTGTTAGCAGTAATTTTATCAGCTGCCATGTCTTCTACGGCATCTGAATTAAACGCCTTAGGAGGTACTACAGCTATTGATTTATACAAACGAAATACGAAAATAGAATATAGTGAAGAGCATTATGTAAAAATGTCAAAATGGTTTACCCTAGGTTGGGGGATTTTGGCAATTTTAGTCGCCTGTATAGCAGATTTATTTGATAATTTAATTCAGCTTGTAAATATTATTGGTTCTATTTTTTATGGAAATGTGTTGGGAATTTTTTTACTAGCCTTTTTTATAAAGTTTGTCAAAGGAAATGCAGTATTTATTGCAGCGATAATTACGCAATTAATTATTATAGCAGTTTGGTACATCGATTGGCTACCGTATTTGTGGTTGAATGCTTTAGGGTGCGGTTTAGTAATGCTATTAGCAATACTAATTCAATCAACGTCTAAAGAAAACTAACTTTTTTCTATTTGTAATGCATCAATAATATCAGAAGCAATTAGGGCGTTGTATCCTTTTTTGCAAGCGGCATCATCGCCTGCTTTTCCGTGGAAAAATACACCTAATAAAGCGGCATGTAGAGGAGTGTAGTTTTGTGCTAACAATCCTGTGATAATTCCTGTGAGTACATCACCGCTACCACCAGTTGCCATTCCTTGGTTTCCAGAAGTATTGAAATACAAATTCCCTTCAGGAGAAGAAATAGTAGTATATGCATTTTTTAAAACTACAACACATTGATGTTTTGCAGAAAACTCAAGTTGCTTTTGAAAACGTTCAGTTGATGTGTTAGACTTTCCTACCAATCTATCAAACTCTTTAATATGTGGAGTTAAGATAGAGTTTTTAGGAAGTAACGATTTTAATTCTTCGTTTTGAGCAATAATATTAATAGCATCGGCATCAATAACTAACGGGTTACTACTTTCCGACACTAATTTTTTTACAAGTTGTGTTGTTTTTTCGTTAACATCCAATCCTGGGCCTATCGCGAGAATGTCGTATTTGAAAATTTCTGGGAGTTGGGTCACGAATTCTTCATTCTCGTCGGTTAGGCATATTGCTTCTGGAATGGAAGATTGCATAATTTGATACCCGCATTTTGGTACGTAACTAGTTAGCAGACCTACACCACTTCGTAAGCAAGCTTTTGAAGAAAGTACTGCAGCTCCCATTTTTCCGTAAGAACCTGCAATTAATAAAGCGTGTCCGTAACTTCCTTTGTGTGATTGACGTAATCGGGGTGTTAAAATTTCAGTAATCTTTTCATTTAAAATAAAATAGTTGCTTTTCTGCTGTTGAATAAAATTTTCATCTAAACCAATATCAACTGTTTTCCAATTTTTTACATGGTTTCCATTTTCAGGAAAAAAGAATGAAAGTTTTGGTCTTTGAAAGCTCACTGCTATATCTGCATGTACAACAGTTTCAGAATCAGGAAGCTTATCGCAATATAAACCAGAAGGAAGATCAACAGCGTATATGGTTTTTTTAGCATTATTAATGTTTTCAATAACATGCTTTATAAAACCAGTAACAGGCTTGGAAAGCCCAAAACCAAAAATAGCGTCAATAATAACATCATATTCAGAAAAATCAGGAATTGTACTGGTTGATTTTATAGTGATAGTATCATCAAGTTTTTGAAAATTAATATCACAATCTGAGCTAAGTACATCTTTAAACTGAACTAAAAAAGGTTGTACAGTATATTTCTTGCTTTTTAAAATTCTAGCAATAGCAAATCCGTCACCACCATTATTACCAACCCCACTAACAATAGCAATTTTTAGAGAACGGTTTAGTAAAGGTTCAATAGCTTTTACAAAGGCTAAAGATGCTTGTCCCATCAGAGCAAAAGAAGTAATTCCTTTTTTACTAATAGTATGTTCGTCAGCTTTTCGTATTTGTGTAACGTTGATTATTTTTTGAAGATTTTCCATGATAGAAATTTACAACTTTACATAAAAAAAGCAAAAATAAACCCACAAAATTCTTTGTGGGCTTATTATAATTAATAGTATATGAAGTTTTTATTGAATTCTAGCATTAACTAAACTCATAATACGTTCAAATTGTTCTTTAAGTCCCATGTCAGAATTATCAAACTCAATAGCATCGTCTGCCATGACTAAAGGAGAATCTTCTCGGGTAGAATCTATTCTGTCACGTTCTTGTACGTTTTGTAAAATTTCTTCGTAGTTAACCTTGTCACCTCGGTCTATTAATTCTTTGTAGCGACGTGTAGCACGTTTATCGGCAGAAGCAGTCATAAATAATTTTAGTTCAGCATTAGGAAAAACTACGGTTCCAATATCACGACCATCCATAACAATACCTTTGTTTTTACCCATTTCTTGTTGCTCACGAACTAACTTTTTTCTAATTTCAGAAACTTCAGCAACTTTACTTACTAATTTAGAAACCTCAATACTTCTAATTTCTTTTTCAACATTAGTTCCGTTTAAAAACATTTCAGCAAAACCAAGTTTTTCATTAAATGTAAAAGACAAAGAAATATTAGGTAAATCAGCAACTAAATCTTCTGAGTTAAAATGATTTTCAGAAATATAATCATGTTGCATGGCATATAAAGTAACAGCTCTATACATAGCGCCAGTATCAACATAAATATAACTAAGCTCTTTAGCTAATTGTTTAGCAATAGTACTTTTTCCTGTAGATGAAAAACCGTCAATGGCTATGGTGATTTTCTTTGTCATGATTCAAAAAAATAGATAGCAAATATAGGGTAGAATTCTAATACTTTTGAAAGATATAGATAAAAAAGAGAGAGGTGCTAACCTCTCTCTTTGAAAACATGCTATAAATTGTATTGTTACATTTTAATAAAATTAGTAGTGTGTGTACCTCTATTACTGTTAACTCTAAATATATAGCTACCAGTAGCTAGGTCGGTAACATTAATAGGAGCTCCATCTTCTAAATTAATAGGGTTACCTAACCTTTGAGTTGTTGTTGAAGTTGTTGTTTTTTTGAATGATAAATTACCAAAACCTCCTCCAAAAAGAAGATTAACACTTTTTACAAAACTACCCGTTTGAGCATTGAAAATATCAGCTGTAGAGGCTGTTGTACCAGTATCTTTTTTAGATAAGATCATACTTCCAGTGGTAGGATTAGGAGATAGGATAAAGTAACTACTAAAATCGTTTCTTGGTAAAGTACAGTCTGTGTTAACCGTGCATAATGGGTACATACCTGTTATGTAGTTTTTAATATCGTTGAAAAACGATACATTATTTACACAAACAAAGTTTAGTTTAGGACAATTATTTATGGATATATAATTGTCCCGAGTAAGGTCTCCAAAATTATCAAAACTAGAATAAAAACTATGACTTCCTGTTAAGAAAGCTTCTTTTAGGTTAGGGTTATTCCTTATATCTAATCGGGACATGGAATTACAGTTCCTAATATCAATTTTATTAATGAGGTTTTGATTTATGAGTAATTGTTTTAGTTTTGAGTTGTTTGAAGTAATGTTTAACCCCGTTAATTTGTTGTTAGGAACCTGAAGCACTCCTAAATTGCTATTAGTGCTAATATCAAGCTGACTAAGTTGGTTATTTCTTGCTTGTATTGCTTCTAAGGTATAACAGTTAGTAATGTTTAAACTTGTTAAAGAGTTATTATCAATTCCAATAAATGTTAATTGAGTTAAGTTACTAGCATCTAATTGAGAAATATTATTATCGTATAAATGCAAAACTTTTAAGCTCTTATTAGTACTAATATCTATGCTAGTTAATTTATTATTACTGGCATATAAACTTACAAGAGCTTCATTATTAGTTACATTTAAATTAGTTAAATTATTATTAATAACTGATAGGTTTCTTATTTTTAAGTTGTTACTTAAGTCAGCTGAAACTATATTATTGTCGTTAAGTTTTAAAACTTCAATATTAATAAAATATTCAATTCCAGTTACATCATTAATGTTTTTACCATCTAAAGGAAGGTAAGTAACAATTTCAGCTTCTTCAATACAAATTTCGCCATCACCATCGGTATCAATTGCAGGAGAAATATTTAGTAGGGCTTGTTTAAAATTAGGATCTGGGAAGTTAATTATGGGGCAGACTGGTGTAGTAACAATAGTACATTCACCTATATGGAGAGCGCTTCCAATTCTGTTCCAAAAATATCTGTGATCTACATTATTTGATTGAGGCATATATTGATCATTATTGATACAAACATATTCTATGTTATTCAAATCAAAAATAATACCCCATCGTCCTTCCATTTGAAAAGTACTTGAACCTGTTAAATAGGCATATTTAATGGGGTTACCTTCTAGATGTAATCCCCACAGCTTACAGTTTCTAACATCAATAGAAGATATTTGATTTCTTCTAGCGGTTAAAAACCTTAATTTGGTTAAGGTATAAGTTTGTGAATCATTAATTTTTTTAATATTATTATCACTACAGTCTAGAATATCTAGATTTTTAAAAAACTGGATTCCTTCTAAACTAGAGATGTTTTTATTATCTAAATTTAGTCTGTCAATGTTTAAAGCTTCTGCTTCTTCAATTTCGCCGTTTCCAGAAGTATCTATAATAGGGGAGTGAGTTAGCAACGCTTGTTTAAAGTTAGGGTCAGGAAAATTAATTTGCCCATAAGAATTTGTACATAGGTATAGTAATACACCTAAAATGTAAAAGGAGTTTTTTTTCATAATACATAAATTTTACACGCACAGTATTTTTGAGAGCGTGTTTTTCGGGGGTTAAACTTGGTGATACAATTTTTAACCACTATAATGTATAGTGGTATGTAAAGTATAGCATATTTTCAATAACAAAGAAAGGTTTTTTATATAAAATGGAAGACTTTTTTTAAAAAAAAGTAGAAAAAAGAAGGAGGTTAAAACTTTAGTTGTGGGTTACACATAGATTTTATATATTTCGGCGTTAAATTTTGTTAATTTTAATACCGTTTTTGTTAAGAAAAACTATAAATTTGACACCCCTTAAAGGATCCCTTAGATGAAAAATTACACTAAAAGCATTTTATTACTTTTAGCGACACTTCTGTTTTGTGCAACAAGTGCTGTATCTCAGACGCTGCTTAAGCCTGAGATTCAGTTTTCTAATGCTTGTAATGGTGCAGCTACAGATTTTAATGTGGTTTTTAAATACTCGGGTTCAGATTTTGACTCCAATAATGTATTTACGATAGAATTATCTGATGCAGATGGAAATTGGGGAAGTCCGATCAATGTAGGTACAGTAACCACTGAAAATTCTTCATATACTTTTTCTAGAACTTTTCAATTGCCTGATAATACTTACGGAACTAATTACAAGATACGTTTGGTTGCTAGTTCACCAGTAATGACCAGTCCAGATTCAGATTCGTTTGCAGCATATAAATTTTCAACAGATACTTTAGTTTTAAATAATTATGATGATGTTGTACTTTGTGATAGTGGATCAGCAGAACTTATATTAAATACTAATCAGAATGGTAATTACGAATGGTATAAAGATGATGTATTATTTACCACTACAACGGAACCTAAACTAGAGGTCACTTTATCTGGGAAGTATGAAGTGAAAATTGATTATGGAAAATGTGGTAGTGTAACTTCAACAATATCTTCTGTAATTATCTTAGATAATACAGCTAAACAAATTAAAGGGCCTTCAACCGTAGAAATATGTGGAGATGAGTCACATACTTTTGAAGCTAACACAAATCGTTCAGGTTTAACCTATAATTGGTACTTAGACAATAAATTAGTACAATCATCTAATTCTTCAACCTATACAACACCAACAACAGGGCAGTTTGGAACGTATCATTTGATAATTGATACAGGAACCTGTACTACCAAGTCAAACGATGTAGTGTTACAACAACAAACAACAGCAGGTTTTAGTGTAAATGCAGAAGGAGCTTTGACTAAAGTGATTTTACCTAGTGAAACTATTGAGTTATGTATAAATCATGATGCATCTTCTGGAACGATACAATGGTATAAAGAGGTTGATACTCCTTTAACAGCAAAAACTCAACGATGTATGAATGCCACTGAGTCAGGAGTGTATTATGCGCGAGTAACTGAGAGTACAGGAACTTCATGTGATGCCATAGTAGATTCTGAAAAGTTTACGTTATTAAATGTAACGTCTTTTGAACCAACCATTAGAACAGAAACTAATTATGAGGAATGTAATACTAGAAGTACAGAGTTAAGCATAGTAGGTGTTAAGGTAGAGGCAGAAGATGGTAATATGTATGACCTAACATCAGCTCAAATAGGGATGCTAAATTATCAATGGAATTTGGACGGAAACCCTATATCTGGTGAGACTAGTGATGGACTGTTTTTAAGTAGCTATACCGATAATGGTTCGTATACTTTAACTATAAATGTAGGGGCTATATCAGGAACGTCTAAAGCGCTGGATGTTAAGTTGGCTGAAGTACCCGAAATAAGAAGCACATCAACTTCAAATTCACTTTGTGCTGGGTCTTCTATAACTTATACAATAAATAATGTAGTAGCAGGTTATACGTATCAATGGATTAAAGATGGTACGGATGATGTTACCCCTGCTAATCCTGAAAACTTAATAGTAACTGAAGTTGGAGAATATGTGTTGAAATATTCAGGCTTTGGTTGTGATAATGAACTAGAGCCTATAAACGTAGTGATGTTTGATGATTCTGCGGTAACCATAACTCCTTCTGAGATTGTGGTAATGGAGGAAGGAAGTTCAGCAACTATAACAGCAGCAGGGGGAGAGTCATATGAGTGGTATCAAGGAGAGAGTATATCAGGAACCACATTATCAACAACAGAACAGTTAGAAGTAACAGAGCTAGGTTTTTACACAGTATTAGTAAAAGTAGGGGCCTGTTCGGTAACAAGAACGGTAGAAGTTGTAGAGCCAGATGATCAAATTATAGTACCCAACACCTTAACTCCTAATGGAGACGGTAAAAATGACACATGGAAGATATCAAACAAATATGCGTTTCAACCACTAGTAACTGTAATGTTGTATAATGCTAATGGTAAAGAGATTTTAAAAACAACTGAGTACAAAAATGATTGGCCAACAGAAGATTTAGGAAATCAAAAAGTTTTTTATTATAAAATAATAAGAGAAGACAAATTGATTAAAGCTGGAACGATATCTGTTTTACACTAAAAAGGTTAGAATGATTAGAAAAATTACCTTACTTATTATATTGATATTAAATGTGTTTGTTATACAAGCGCAAACTTCTGGTAATGAACAGCAATATAATAGTTTCAGTTCTCGTAACTTTATGAAGTTTAATCGCTTTTTAACCGTGCCAACATTTTCTGCATTACGAGAAAACAAAACATCTCTTTCAGCTATAGTAAGAAACAGTAACATAGATTTTGAGGATAATCCCCGTTTATATGTGCTTACGTATTCAGGGAAAATGAGAGAAAATGTTGGAGCAGGAGTGGCTGTATATCAACAAGATGTAGGGTCGGTAAAAGATTTTGGAGCTATAGCAAATTATGCACATCGTTTACAGTTAAATGAAACGATGGATTTAACTTTTGGATTTAACTTTTTATATAGTAGAAGAAGTTTAAACTGGGGGAAGGTTCTAGTAACTGATGATGACGATACTTTTTTAAGTAATTATCAAGATGATCCTGTGGTTAATTTTCAACCAGCAGTAACGTTGTCTATTGGAAAGTTTGATGTTGGTGTCTTTTTCGAGAATTTAGTAGACTTTAATCTTAAAAAAAGTGAGATGGCAACTTCTTTTGGAGAAAAAACATTTTCGGGACATCTAATGTACTCTCATGAATTTACTTACGCATCAGGGCTTTTTGAAGGAGCTGATGTAAGATTCCTAGCAACCGCTAGAAAACCAGGGAATGATGACTTTGGTTTTGGAGGGAGCGCTATAGTAGATTTACCTAAAGCAGGTTGGGTTAAAGCTGGTTATGACAAAACATATGGAATTTCAGCTGGTGTTGGAATAAACCTTTCAGAAAATTTAGCGATAGGATTTAGTTACGAAAAAAGTAGTTTTGCAGCAACAAATGAAGTTGGACTTATTTATAATTTTGGTAAAAAAAGGTTTACAAGGGAACGACCTAAGAGGAGAACAGGAAATATTAAAGTTAACCTTCCAGAAAGAACACCTAAAAAAGAAATAGAATATAAAAACCCAGAACACAACGATTTATCTGACGAGATTCAACAAGCACAGGATTCTATTGATATACTAAATAAAAAGATAGATGAAGTATTACGAATACTGAAAAATCAACCGGCTCCTAAAGTAATTACCAATACTAATACAGTAATTATTAAAGATAGTGCTCAAACAAAAGATATCACATTAAGAAGAAGATCAAATAAACCATGGCGTAAGAGTACTGTAACTCGCTCTGGTGGAGGAGGAACTATGTATTATGTGGTTTCGGACCAATTTAGAAGTAAAGAAAATGCAGAAGCTTTGATAGATAAATGGGCCCGATTAGATATTGAAGCTAAGTATGTATTTGAACCTAATAAAAAATTATACTATGTATACATAGATAGGTTTGCTAAAGAAGAGGAGGCAGAAGAAAAGGTAGACGATTTTAATGATAAAACACGTTTATTTGAAAAGAATGATGAGAAAAAAGATAATTCTACAATAAAGGTTAATAAGACTACTAAGGACCCTGTGTATGTAGTTAAAATTACCTTAGGAGGAGAGCTTAGTAGTTATGAAGAGCCAAAGACTCAACCACCAGCAAGGGTTTATCCAATGCAGGCCGAAGGAGTTGAGCCCGGATATTATTTACGAGTATACGTAAATTCTCAGAAAGCATTAGCTGATAGAAATGTAGATGAATTAAGAAACGATGACATAGATGCAGATTATTTTGTAGATCCAAAAACAGGCTACATGCATATATATATATTTAAAACAACAGATAGATCGGAAGCGATTAAAATGTACAATACAAATTTAAATGGTGCTTTTTATGATCGTAAAGCAATCATTCAAATTAAATAATATAATATAATAAAAGAACTTGATTAATTAATTTCCCCAATTGATATTATGAAGAGAATAATTACCCTACTAATAATTGTATTATATGCACTTGTTGGTTTTTCACAAGAAAAATCTAGTCTATTCGAAGATGCAAGAGTATCAAAAAAACTCAAGGAGAGTGCTAAAAAAATACAAAAAAATCAAGAGAAATCTACAGCCAATAAGTTGTCTGACACACCATTCAATAACAGGTTAGGAGTTGGAGGTATTAATGTTAAAGGAAATATAACATACGTAGGTAATAATATTTTAAGCATAGATGATAATAATTATAGTTTCATAGGCCCAAATGATGACTTTAATTATGGAGGAAGTGCTAATACAGATTTTAAGTTAGGCTATATTGATATTGATGATGTAATGGGCATACCAGGCAATAACACTACCTTTTCATCAAGTATGTCAACTCTTAACCTACCTAGTTGTTCAAGGATTGTATATGCAGGATTGTATTGGGCTGCTATTTATCCTTATGACAATTGGAATGAAGAATCTTATGGAGTAAACACCAGAGATAATGACTTCAATACTATGAAGTTTAAAATACCGGGACAACCTTATCAAGATATTACTGGAACTATAATTTATGATGATGGAGAAGCTACTCAAAAGCCATATGTATGTTATAGGGATGTTACGTCTTTAGTACAAACTCTTGGAAACCCAAATGGAGATTATTTTGGGGCAAATGTTAAAGCAACTCTTGGTCAAGATTCTGTTGGACAGAGACTTGGTTCATCAGCAGGTTGGGTAATGGTAGTTGTTTATGAAAACGATACTGAATCAAGTAAAAACATTTCATTATTTGACGGTTTTTCTACTATTGATGGAGTTGTAGATACAGATGTAACTTTTTCTGGTTTTACAACTAAAAATTTAGGACCCGTTAGAGTTCAGTTACTTACAGCTGCTTTAGAAGGTGATAAGCCCTATACTGGAGATAGTTTTCAAATTTTAAACCAATCGAATAACTATGAGAATATAACAACAGGATCTAATAATCAAACGAATAATTTTTTTAATAGTTCTATTACTAAATATAACAATTTTGTTAATACAAGAACTCCACGAAGCACGAATACATTGGGGTTTGATATAGATTTATTTAACCTTAATAACCCAGCAAACTCTTTAATAGCTAATGGACAAACATCTATAGATGTAAGATTTACTACAGCTCAAGATGCCTATTTTCCATTTTTAAATGCTATGACGGTTGAAATTATAGAGCCTAAAGTACAGTTAATAAAAACAATTGAAGATGCTAGCGGAAATGATATACAAGGTAGACCTGTAGGTTTAGGGAGTGAATTATTTTATAATATAAGCTTTCAGAATGTAGGAACAGATGATGCTAGAAATACAATAATTACAGATAGATTACCAAAAAATGTAGATTTATTGACAACTACAGCACCAAATGGCTCTGTTGCTCCAGATGGAACACGTTTTGATATAGATTTACCTCCAGGAGTATCTATAACAGCATACGATCCACCAAGCGCAGCTAATGATAATAGAGCTGAATTAGAGATTTCAGTACCAGATAATATGGTTTTAGAGGGAGGTGCCCTTTATAATATTCGTATGCACGTTCAAGTAGTAACACACTGTAGTCAATTAAGAGATGTGTGTTCTAATGAGGTTAGAAATCAGGCTTTTGCCAGATACGAAGGAGTTAGAGGAGGAGTAGTTGTTAATAATGAGCCTAGTTTTTCGGGATTAGATGATTGTAATTTTGGTATAGTTGGTACTTCAAACTTTTTAGTTGATACAAGAGGATGTTCTTTTGAAACGACACAAGTAATGTGTGGTTCTAGTATAACATTAACTGCTGGAGCAGGGTTTGAATCATACGAATGGAGAGATGCCTCAGGCACTTTATTAGGAACTACTACAGTACCATCTTTTGATGTAACTAATGAAGGAACGTACACAGTTAATAAGATAGCTTCAGCAGCATCAGGATGTATAAATGCTGAAGAAACCATACATGTTGTAGGATATAATTCAGAACCAAATCCATTACAACCATTTGCAGACCAGGTATTAACTTGTGCAAGTAACGGAGAAGAGTTAGCTGAAGTTTACTTATGTGGTGATAGTGGTTCTAGAACTATTAATTTACCATTTGATACCTCTTCAGCTACAACAGTACAGTGGTTTAAATTGGATGAATCTTCTTGTACCGATGTAACAGAGTCTGGATGCCCTAATATAAATACAGCTTGTAAATGGAATGAAGTAGGTAGTGGAGAATTTTCTAGAAACTTTGCAGATGCTGGAGAATATCGTTTAGATGTTTTATACGATGGTCGTTGTCGACAACAATATTATTTTAATGTATATAAGGCTACTTTAAATCCTACCTTTATTACACAGGATATTTTATGTGGTAACAATGGGTCTATTACTGTAAACAATATACCAGCAGGTTATCAATACAGTTTAACAGGTCCAGGAGGTTATAATGCTCCTTTTCAAAATAGTAATGTTTTTTCAAATTTAACAGCTGCAGGAAACTATAACCTTTCAATTCGTGTAAGTAGTGCGTCTGCTGCTTCATGTACATATACTTTTCCTCCTATTAATATTCAGGAAAATGACATAGATATGGACGTCATTACAACACCTATGCAGTGTTTTAATGATTCAGCACAAATAAGAGTTCAAGTAAATAATGTTCCTGGAGATTATACATATGAATTATTACAAGGTGGAAGTGTAGTAGGAATAGAAGGTCCAACTGCTAATAACGATTTTACTTTTAATGTTACAGATGGTGGGGCTTACACAGTGAGAGTTACAACACCTCAGTGTACCGCTACAGAAACGATTGTTATTAATGAACCAGATGAGTTAATATTTACAGCATTAAAAACTAAAGATATAACTTGCGAATCAGGAAGTTCAGACGGAATTATTCAGTTAACTGCAAGTGGAGGAACATTAGACACATCGTCAGGTAATAATTATAATTTTGCTGTATGGACGAGTCAGGGAACAGATTTATATACAAACCCATCAGACATTCCTAATACTGCGTTTTTAACACCAGCAACAAACCCATACACCTACAATGTGCCTGTTGGTAGTGAAGGAATATATCGATTTATTGTTATTGATGATAATAACTGTTATACAATTTCAGACCCGGTAGAAATTACTGTAGAGCCAGAATTAGCTTTTACTCATTCAGAAACAGATGTAACTTGTAATGGTTTAACAGATGGAACTATTAATGTTAGTGTTAATGGAGATAATTTAGGATATGCAGTAGAATATAGCATTGATAATGCTACATGGAACACTACAGGTGCTTTTGATAGTTTAGATGATGGAACTTATACCATTTATATAAGGGCATCAAAAAATTCTTATCAGTGTTTATATGAAATTCCTAATGTAGTAATAAATGAGCCAGCACCACTTAATGGAGGAAGTGCTACAAAAACTGATTTAGAATGTAACACCTCTGGAGGAACTACCTTTGGTACTATAACCTATACAGCACCAACAGGAGGTACTCCTAATTATACATATTATTATAAGTTAAGTTCAGCTGCAACTTATACATTAGCAGCAAATAATCCAGTAACAGGGCTCCCTGCAGGAACATACAACACAAGAGCAATAGACGCAAGTGGATGTATAATAGATTTAAACAATGTAACTATAAATGGTTTACCATCAGCACCAAATGTAACAAGTTCTGTGGTATATAATTGTGATGGTACAGGAAACGTAACAATAACAGCTACTCCTGCAGGAACATATACTTATACTTTAAACGGAAACTCAAATACTACGGGTGTATTTAATAATGTACCGGTAGGAGGATATACCGCTGAAGTAACTTATGGAGGTAGTTGTGTAGAAGACATTAGAGTTAGGGTAAATGCAGGAAATGAATTTTCAGGAAGTATTGTAGGCTCTACAGATAGTGAGTGTTATGGTTCAGATAATGGGGCAATCACAATATCAGCAAATAACGTTATAGGAGGAAGTTTTGAGTATTCGACAGATGGTGGAGCAACTTGGTCAATGACAGCCGATAACCCTTATAGAGTTGTAGGTTTAGCAGCAGGAACATATAATGTGTTTATAAGAGAAGCTGATGGAGGAGTGGCAAGTTGTGTAATTGATTTAGGTAATGTTACAATAGGCCAACCAGAAGAATTAACCTTGGCAGCATCGGTAACTCAAGAAGTAACTTGTAATATTGCAACAGGAACTATTACAGCTACTGCTACAGGAGGAATCCCTCCATACGAATACAGTATTGATGGAGGTGCTAATTGGGAAACTAGTAACGTGTTTAATAATGTACCACCAAGAGCAACTGATTATGTTGTAATGGTTAGAGATAGTAGAAACTGTAACGAATGTGGCTGTACAGCCAAATTGTTCCAAAATGGAAGCTTTGAAAGACCAGCAGAAACAGTAACAAGATTTAAATGGTATAATGAAGATGAAATTCCTGGTTGGGACTCTACGGCGTCTGATAATTTAATAGAGCTTTGGCATAATGGATATAATGGTGTGACAGCTCATGAAGGTAATTCTTTTGCAGAATTAAATGCTAATACAGTTTCTTCTTTATACCAAGAGTATTGTACACAACCAGGAGATATAATTACTTGGTCTGTAGCGCATAGAGGAAGAAGTGGTTTAGATAGAGCAACAGTGAAAATAGGAGGTGATTTAGCCACAGCTGGAGTTGTTGAAACCATGGAAACAAATAACACCGCTTGGAAAGTTTATACAGGAAGTTATACCGTTCCAGTAGGGCAATCAACCACAATAATTGCTTTTGATGCATTATCAACAGCTGGAGGAAATAACACTGTAGGGAATTTTATAGACGACGTACAAATTAATATTGCGAGTACAACTTGTGTACCTGTAAGTGTACCTGTTATAGAACCAAATACAGTAGATTTTGATTTAACACCTACATTATGTTATGATGGAAGTGGGAATGGTGAGATTCGTGTAGAAGTTACATCGGGTAATAATGATTACCAATTTAGGATTGATGGAGGAATTTGGCAAAACCCAAATGTAGCTACACCAGATGAGTTTACTTTTACAGGGTTAACAGATGGTACTTACAGTATTGAAGTAAGAGACGGATTAGGCTGTACAATTCCAGCAAAAGATGCAACTATTTTACCACAGTTAACAGCAACAATAACAACAGTAAGTGCAACATGTAACGATGGTCAAATAGTAATTACTCCAAACGGAGGAGACGGTAATTATGAATTTATAGTAGAAACAGGAGGGGTGCAAACCTCGTACACTTCTAGTCCAATTGCAGTACCAGCAGGAACTTATACGGTGTATGTAAGAGATAAAAATGGAGGAACAAATTACTGTGAATATTCAGATACAGTAACAGTGAATCAAATAGCAGCACCAACCGTAAGCAGTACATCAACACAACCAAATTGTAGTACAGATACGGGAACAATCAATGTAACTGTAGGAAGTGGAACCTCACCATATACCGTAACAGTTACAGGACCAGGAGGTCCATTTGTACAAGGACCATCAGCAGATGTTAATTACAGTTTTACAGGATTAGGAGATGGTACTTATCAAATTACAGTAAGTGATGCAAACGGTTGTCCACCAGTAGCCACATCAACAGAAACGATTAATGTTCCAACAGCATTAGCAGGAGGCTCAGCAAGTAAAACAGACTTAATGTGTAGCCCTACAGGCACTATTTTAGGAACGATAAGTTTTACAGCACCAACAGGTGGAACAGCACCTTATATTTATTATTATAGATTAGTAGGAGGAGGAGCTTATACACAAATAGCAGGAACAACAGTATCTAATTTACCAGCAGGAGATTATGAGACAAAAGTAGAAGATTCAAATGGCTGTGAAAGAATTTTAGACACCTTAACGATAGCAGATTTACCAGCAGTACCACCATTTGCAAGTACTGTAGTATATAACTGTGATGGTACAGGAAATATCACCATAACACCATTTGATGCTAGTTATACTTATTCTTTAGATGGGGCTGCAGCACAAACAGGAGCAAATGCTAATATTTTTAATAATGTAGCAGCTGGAGCTCATACAGTAACTGTAGATTATGGAAGTAATTGTACAGAAGATGTATTGGTAACAGTAGCAGCAGATCAAGAATTTACAGCAGCAGTTATAAACACGACAAATCCTACATGTTTAGGAGACAATAATGGAAGTATAGAAGTAGAAGCAAGTTTTCCATCATCAACACCAACTGAGTTTGAATATAATATAGGAGCAGGTTGGGTAAGTACTTCAGGAAATAATCCATTTGTTATACCAAACTTTACATCAGGAACACATACAATTGAAGTTCGTCCAGTAGGAGGAATTGCAGCATGTGAGCAAACAGTAAGCGCAACCTTAACAGATCCAAGTGTAGTAACAGTAGTAGCACCAGTAACAAAAGAAGTTACTTGTGTACCAGCAACAGGAGCTACTATTACACCAAACGGAAGCGGAGGAAATGGCGCACCATTTAGTTATGAGTTATTTGATAATGGAGGAACATCATTAGGAACAACTACGACAGAGTTTACAGATGTAGCAGCAGGAACGTATACAGTAGTAGCTACAGATCGTTTGGGTTGTGATTCATCACCAGTAACAGTAATGATAAACCCATCGCAAACAGTAGATTTTGATTTAACACCTACATTATGTTATGATGGAAGTGGGAATGGTGAGATTCGTGTAGAAGTTACATCGGGTAATAATGATTACCAATTTAGGATTGATGGAGGAATTTGGCAAAACCCAAATGTAGCTACACCAGATGAGTTTACTTTTACAGGGTTAACAGATGGTACTTACAGTATTGAAGTAAGAGACGGATTAGGCTGTACAATTCCAGCAAAAGATGCAACTATTTTACCACAGTTAACAGCAACAATAACAACAGTAAGTGCAACATGTAACGATGGTCAAATAGTAATTACTCCAAACGGAGGAGACGGTAATTATGAATTTATAGTAGAAACAGGAGGGGTGCAAACCTCGTACACTTCTAGTCCAATTGCAGTACCAGCAGGAACTTATACGGTGTATGTAAGAGATAAAAATGGAGGAACAAATTACTGTGAATATTCAGATACAGTAACAGTGAATCAAATAGCAGCACCAACCGTAAGCAGTACATCAACACAACCAAATTGTAGTACAGATACGGGAACAATCAATGTAACTGTAGGAAGTGGAACCTCACCATATACCGTAACAGTTACAGGACCAGGAGGTCCATTTGTACAAGGACCATCAGCAGATGTTAATTACAGCTTTACAGGATTAGGAGATGGTACTTATCAAATTACAGTAAGTGATGCAAACGGTTGTCCACCAGTAGCCACATCAACAGAAACGATTAATGTTCCAACAGCATTAGCAGGAGGCTCAGCAAGTAAAACAGACTTAATGTGTAGCCCTACAGGCACTATTTTAGGAACGATAAGTTTTACAGCACCAACAGGTGGAACAGCACCTTATATTTATTATTATAGATTAGTAGGAGGAGGAGCTTATACACAAATAGCAGGAACAACAGTATCTAATTTACCAGCAGGAGATTATGAGACAAAAGTAGAAGATTCAAATGGCTGTGAAAGAATTTTAGACACCTTAACGATAGCAGATTTACCAGCAGTACCACCATTTGCAAGTACTGTAGTATATAACTGTGATGGTACAGGAAATATCACCATAACACCATTTGATGCTAGTTATACTTATTCTTTAGATGGGGCTGCAGCACAAACAGGAGCAAATGCTAATATTTTTAATAATGTAGCAGCTGGAGCTCATACAGTAACTGTAGATTATGGAAGTAATTGTACAGAAGATGTATTGGTAACAGTAGCAGCAGATCAAGAATTTACAGCAGCAGTTATAAACACGACAAATCCTACATGTTTAGGATACAATAATGGAAGTATAGAAGTAGAAGCAAGTTTTCCATCATCAACACCAACCGAGTTTGAATATAATATAGGAGCAGGTTGGGTAAGTACTTCAGGAAATAATCCATTTGTTATACCAAACTTTACATCAGGAACACATACAATTGAAGTTCGTCCAGTAGGAGGAATTGCAGCATGTGAGCAAACAGTAAGTGCAACCTTAACAGATCCAAGTGTAGTAACAGTAGTAGTAGCAGTAACAAAAGAAGTTACTTGTGTACCAGCAACAGGAGCTACTATTACACCAAACGGAAGCGGAGGAAATGGCGCACCATTTAGTTATGAGTTATTTGATAATGGAGGAACATCATTAGGAACAACTACGACAGAGTTTACAGATGTAGCAGCAGGAACGTATACAGTAGTAGCTACAGATCGTTTGGGTTGTGATTCATCACCAGTAACAGTAATGATAAACCCATCGCAAACAGTAGATTTTGATTTAACAACAACATGTTTTGATGGAACAAGTGGAAGCATTTTAGTCACCAATACCGTAGGTAATGGAGACTATCAATATAATATTAATGGAAACCCATGGCAAAATCCAGATGCAGCAACACCTAATCAATATACTTTTACAGGACTAACACCAAATACTTATACAGTTAATGTAAAAGATGGCAGAGGATGTATCACTACTAAAAATATAACTATTAATCCACAGTTGCAAGCAACAGCAACACCAACAAATGCCAGTTGTACACTTGGATCAATAGCAATTAGTGCTACAGGAGGTACAGGAATAGGAACTTACGAATATGCTGTAGTAACAGCTGGAGACCCAGTACCTACAACAGGTTTTTCAAACACGAACCCTATAACTAATTTAGCACCTAACACTTATGATGTATATGTAAGAGATAGTTCAACATGTTCTTATGTTATCGAAAATGTTGTAATAGCATATATTATGCCTGTAGATATCACAGCAACACCTAATAACCCTACATGTAATGGAGATAGAGGTAGTATAGATGGTGAAATAATAGTAAATAGAGGTCAAGGACCTTATACTATTACCATTGAAGATAGTTCAAATACCGAAATAGATAGATTAGACAACTTCATAGGTACTAATTTTAGTTTCAATAACTTAGCTGTAGATACTTATGAAATTAAAATTACAGATGCTTTAGGGTGTGAGGACACTTTTGATTTTACATTAGAAGAATTACCACCTTTAACAGCCGATTTAAGTTCAATTTTACCTGTGTGCGGCACACCTTTTTTAGGAAATGAAAACCTGTTTGGTTTTGAGTTTACTAATTACCCTACAGTACCAACACCTTATAGTGTTGAGTTTAGTAAAGATGACGGAGCAACATGGCAATCTTCTCCTACATTTACAGGAATAGATTCAGGGACAATAGTTTACCCAGCGATAAGGATTGTAGAAGCAGATGGTGTTACTACAAGATGTATTTTTAATTTTGGAAGATATGAAGTTCCTTATCCAGTAGAAGGTTTAATCGTAAACCCAGTTGCAAATCCTACTAGCTGTAATGAAGGGTTTAGTGTAACTGTTGAAGCTTTTTTAGGAGCTGGTCCTTTCCAGTTTGCAATAGGAACTCCTTCTGGTTGGGTTGATCCAGACATTGATAGTCCAGCACCTCCAGCACCAGCACCAGTACCAGATCAAGATAGAACGTATACATTTAAAAATTTAACTCCTGGGTTAACGTATGTGTTTTATGTAAAAGATTTAAATGGTACTCCTCTTGATACAACAGATGACTGTATTAAGCAGAACAATGAAGATGTTTATGCTACTTTTACCCCTTCTGTGCCAATTACACCTACAGTAAACAATAATCAATGTAGTGGTAGTTCTAATGGGCAAATTACATTTGAAATAGATAATACAAGTACAGATTTAAACAATAATTTTACTTGGACGTTGTATGAAAGAGACCCAGTAACTAACGCAGGTACAGCTTTACCTGCATATACGAATGTTCCACAAACAGGTTTTGCCCCTATTGTGGCAACTGGGTTACCTTCAGGAGTATATTATATTATACTTAGCAATACAACGGGAGGACCACCTGTTTGTGAATTTGGTAGTTTAGATGTAACTATTAAAGAAGGTCAGCCTATAACAGGTAATTTGAATAAATTAAATGATATTACATGTAACGTTCCAGGGAAGATAAGAGTAGAAAATGTTTTAGGAGGGTTTGCACCTTACACTTATAACGTAACTTTATCTGAAGCGACTGCAACAGCAACAGTTACAGGTAATGAAATTACAGTAACAGCACCTACTAGTATAACATCTGTAGACGTAACGGTAGAAGTTGAAGATAGTAATGGAACAGGAGCGTGTACTGCTAATTTAGGTACAGTAACTTTAAATGTAGCACAATTACCAACAGCCACAGCAGTAGCAGATAGTTGTCCTGCAAATAAAACGATTACAGCAACAGTTACTACTGGTGTAGCACCTTACCAATATTCATTAAATGGAGGAGCTACCTTTAGTACAGAAACAACTAACACAACTTTTACACAAAATAATATAACCCCAGGTAGTTATGATATTGTAGTAAGAGACGCTACAGGTTGTGAAAGTGTACCAACAACAGTAATAGTACACGAGAATGTTACATTTGATGTGGTACCTACAAAAAATGCAGAGTGTGTTTTAAATGGAGAAGCTACTCTTACAATTAATAGCGGTTCACACAATACAGCAACTTTCACAGCAAACTATACTTATTCGGTTGATGGAGGGTTTCCAGTAGCTATCCCAGCAGGTAACACTACAGCAATTATTAGTTTGGCTCCAGGAACATATACAGTATCAGTTACAGATATAAATACAGGATGTACTACAGGTACACAAACTGTAACTATTCAAGATGCTGAAATTCCTAGTTTCACAGCATTAGCCGAGGCTAGTTTATGTTCAGGAGATAATTCGGGTAGAATTACTTTAACGGCAGTAGACAATGGAATTTTACCATTAAATTATAGTATAATTCCTGCAGCAGGAACGATTACAGGAAATGTAATAACAGATTTACCACCAGGAACATACTCCGTTACAGGAGAAGGAACGAATGGATGTACTTTTACCGTTACAGATATTGTAATAGATGAATACGCTCCAATAGTACCGAGTACTCCTGTTGTAGAACAATTTGGATGTAGTGCAGGTAATACTGTAGATGTTGCTACGGTAACTATTCCAGCAGGAACAGTAGGAGGTTCAACAAATTATACACGTTATGTATTTGTTTATACGCCAGCAGATGGAAGCGGTCCAATAACCCAAGACGGTCCGAGTACAAGTTTTAGTACAACGAATACCTCAGGGGGTCCAGTACAAATTACTGTTTACGACGATAAAGGATGTTCAGGAGTAGAAAACACTACTATTGATGCTTATGTAGCAATTACAGGTGTAACAATTAGTCCACAAAGAACTATTGATTGTAATGAGGGAGAAGATATAGAGGCTACCTATACTATAAATACAGGAGGAGCATTAGCAAATTTTGAATTTAGATTGTATGATGATACGAATGCTCTATTAGAAACTAGAACTAATACAGATGGAGATTTTACAACATTATTAGCAACAGGAACTTATAGAGTAGAGTTAGAAAATAGAGATACCAATTGTATATATACAGAGTATCACACAGTAGAAGCAGAACCTACCTTTGATATTTTAATTACCAATATAGATGATGTAGATTGTAAAGGAGATAATAATGGAAGTGCTGTATTAAGTTTTGTACCAAGTACACCACCATACACAAGTGGTTATAGTTATATTGTTTACGATGCTACTACAGGTACAGCAACGACAGTAACAGGAACAGGAATAGCAGGTACACCAGAAACAATCACAGGATTGGTAGCAGGAGAGTACTATGTACGAATAGATATGGGAACTAACAGTCCATTCTGTGAAGCACAAAGTGCAAACTTTACCATTTCAGAACCAGCAGATTCATTATCAGTAACAGGAGTTACTAATCCAGTAGTAAGCTGTTACAATGGTTCAGATGCTACTATTACAGCCACCGGATCAGGAGGTTGGGGAGATTATGTGTACCAATTAGAAGAAACAGCTACCCCAGGAGTTGCTTATGCAGGTAACACGTTTAGTTCAAACAATATCTTTACGAACTTACCAGCAGGAGATTATACAGTAGTAGTACGAGATAAAAATGGTGCTACAGGATTATATTGTGAGTCAACTGATCAAGTAATTATAGCAAATCCAGCAGAGGTAACATTTACAGTAACTGAGAATGACAATTCATGCGATTCTTCAATAGGAGGAAGTATATCAGTAACAGCAACAGGAGGTACAGGTACATATACTTATACATTATCTAACGGAAGTGGAGTAGTAGAAACGCAAATACTGAATGCTGCAAATTATACATTTACCAATTTAGCAGCAGATGCTTATACAGTAAATGTAGTAGATTCTAATGGATGTACAGAGGGTACGCCAACGAATGTTACAATAACACCAGATTTAGTATTTACATTAACAGAGACTAAGAAGTTAACATGTAATGCACCAATGGCAGCAACTGTAGCATTAGAAGTAACTTCAGGCTCTGGTAGTTATGCTTATGAAGTTGCAGGACCAAGTATAGCAGTAGGAAGAACGAATTTAGCAGGTACAACATTAACGCTGAATCCTACGGTAGCAGGAGTATATACCGTAACAGTTTATGATACAGGAGCAACACCAGAATGTTCAGTAGTTAAAACTATTGAAATTCAAGATGCGGAAATTCCTAGTTTCACGGCGTCTGCCGAGGCTAGTTTATGTTCAGGAGATAATTCGGGTAGAATTACTTTAACGGCAGTAGACAATGGAATTTTACCATTAAATTATAGTATAATTCCTGCAGCAGGAACGATTACAGGAAATGTAATAACAGATTTACCACCAGGAACATACTCCGTTACAGGAGAAGGAACGAATGGATGTACTTTCACCGTTACAGATATTGTAATAGATGAATACGCTCCAATAGTACCGAGTACACCAGTTGTAGAACAATTTGGATGTAGTACAGGTAACACTGTAGATGTTGCTACGGTAACTATTCCAGCAGGAACAGTAGGAGGTTCAACAAATTATACACGTTATGTATTTGTTTATACGCCAGCAGATGGAAGCGGTCCAATAACCCAAGACGGTCCGAGTACAAGTTTTAGTACAACGAATACCTCAGGGGGTCCAGTACAAATCACTGTTTACGACGATAAAGGATGTTCAGGAGTAGAAAACACTACTATTGATGCTTATGTAGCAATTACAGGTGTAACAATTAGTCCACAAAGAACTATTGATTGTAATGAGGGAGAAGATATAGAGGCTACCTATACTATAAATACAGGAGGAGCATTAGCAAATTTTGAATTTAGATTGTATGATGATACGAATGCTCTATTAGAAACTAGAACTAATACAGATGGAGATTTTACAACATTATTAGCAACAGGAACTTATAGAGTAGAGTTAGAAAATAGAGATACCAATTGTATATATACAGAGTATCACACAGTAGAAGCAGAACCTACCTTTGATATTTTAATTACCAATGTAGATGATGTAGATTGTAAAGGAGATAATAATGGAAGTGCTGTCTTAAGTTTTGTACCAAGTACACCACCATACACAAGTGGTTATAGTTATATTGTTTACGATGCTACCACAGGTACAGCAACGGCAGTAACAGGAACAGGAACAGCAGGTACACCAGAAACAATCACAGGATTGGTAGCAGGAGAGTACTATGTACGAATAGATATGGGAACTAACAGTCCATTCTGTGAAGCACAAAGTGCAAACTTTACCATTGCAGAGCCAGCAGATTCATTATCAGTAACAGGAGTTACCAATCCAGTAGTAAGCTGTTACAATGGTTCAGATGCTACTATTACAGCCACCGGATCAGGAGGTTGGGGAGATTATGTGTACCAATTAGAAGAAACAGCTACCCCAGGAGTTGCTTATGCAGGTAACACGTTTAGTTCAAACAATATCTTTACGAACTTACCAGCAGGAGATTATACAGTAGTAGTACGAGATAAAAATGGTGCTGTCGGATTATATTGTGAGTCAACTGATCAAGTAATTATAGCAAATCCAGCAGAGGTAACATTTACAGTAACTGAGAATGACAATTCATGTGATTCTTCAGTAGGAGGAAGTATATCAGTAACAGCAACAGGAGGTACAGGTACATATACTTATACATTATCTAACGGAAGTGGAGTAGTAGAAACGCAAATACTGAATGCTGCAAACTATACATTTACCAATTTAGCAGCAGATGCTTATACAGTAAATGTAGTAGATTCTAATGGATGTACAGAAGGTACTCCAACAGATGTTACAATAACACCAGATTTAGTATTTACATTAACAGAAACTAAGAAGTTAACATGTACTGCACCAATGGCAGCAACTGTAGCATTAGAAGTAACTTCAGGTTCTAGTAGTTATGCTTATGAAGTTGCAGGACCAAGTATAGCAGTAGGAAGAACGACTTTACCAAGTACAACATTAACGCTAAATCCTACGGTAGCAGGAGTATATACCGTAACAGTTTACGATACAGGAGCAACACCAGAATGTTCAGTAGTTAAAACTATTGAAATTGAAGATGCTGAAACTCCTAATTTCACGGCAGTAGCTACAGTAACAGATATTTGTTTTGGAACATCAACAGGAGAAGTTACAGTTTCACCAGTAGATAATGGTATTTTACCATTAAGTTATGAGATTAATAATGTATCAGGAACATATAATGCTGTTTTAACAGGAAGTGATACGGTATTTGCGAACTTACCAGCAGATGACTATATAGTTACAGCTACGGGAGTAAATGGATGTACAACAGATGTAACTGTAAGTATTAATCAAAATGCTATTATTGATATTTCAAACGCCATTACTGTAACACAGTTTGCTTGTACGGCAGGAACTAATACAACAAACAATGCTATAATTACAGTTGATAAGGCAGCGATTATAGGAGGAACAGGAAACTATGTTCGAGTTGTGTTTGAAGATAATGCAACAGGTAATGTATTACAAGACGATAGTAACTTTACATATATATCAACTAATTTAGCTGGAGGAGATTATACAGTAAAAGTATATGATGAAAATACAGATTGTTTTGTATCTAGAGTAGTAACGATAGCTCCATTTACTCCAATGACAGGAGCAAGTATCGATGTAATTAAAAATACAGACTGTAATACAGGAGAGAATATCACTGTAAAAGTAGTGCCACCATTACCAAATATTCAGTATACAATAACAGGAACAGGAGCTACTCCTTATACACGAACATTAAATGTGGTATCAGATGCAGATGCAGCAGTATTTAATAACGTACCGGTTGATGATTACACAATTGAGATATACAATGCAGCAACAGGATGTACTTTAGAAGTATATCACACGGTAGAACCAGAACCTACCTTTGATATATTAGTAAGTAATGTTCAAAGAGCTTGTTTTGGTGGTACAGGAAGTGCAACAATAGATTTTAGTGCAGCTACACCATATACAGATGTTTATACTTACGAAGTATTTGAAGTAGGTAACCCAACTGCTATTACATCAGGAAATGGTACAGGAGGTACTCCAGAAACAATTACTACTAATTTAGTAGCAGGTGAATATTATGTGGTTGTAAGTATGACGAATACACCATTCTGTGAAGCACAAAGTGAAAACTTTATAATTGAAGAACCAGCAAACGCATTAGCATTAACAGGCACACCAACGTATATTAATTGTAATGTTACTGATTCTGGAGAAATCTTGTTAGAAGCTCAAGGAGGTTGGGCACCGTATGAGTATCAATTAGTAAATGATGCAGCACCAGCTACACCAGTTCAAAATTTTGATAGTAATAGAAGAATTACTGGGTTAATAGCAGGTAATTATACAGCAACAGTTAGAGATGTTACAGGGTGTGAAGAAACATTTACATTTACATTACAGCCAACTACACCTATGGATGCACTTGTAAGAGTTATTCCAAACTTATGTGAAGGAGAAAGAACAGCAACCATTGAAGTAACTAATGTAACAGGAGGTCAAACACAAGATGCAACTGTAAGTTATACTTATATTTTAACCTATCCTGACGGAGTAACGCAAGTAGAACAGTTATCAAATACATTTAGCAATTTACCAGCGGGTACAAATTACAAAGTAACTGTTAGAGATAATAAATATAGCTGTGAATACACAAATAGCCCTGTAAACATAGTTGACCCTTCAGAAGTAGAAGCTTCGGCAAATATCACTGCAGATATAACTTGTAACATCCCTAATGCAACCGTAGAAGTAAGTGCAATAGGAGGTACAGGCGTTTATGAATATAGTAGCGATGGAGTGAATTTTGGTCCTGACAATACGTTTACAAACGTAAGTCCAGGTTCTCAAACATTCTATGTACGTGATGATAATAATTGTGAAGATACAGTTGTAGTAACAGTCAATGCATACGAACCTTTAGTACCAACTTTAGTAGTTGATTCAGGATTTGTTACCTGTAATGGAGATGCTAATGGAGTGTTATCAGCAACTGTAGCAGGCGGTTTCGGTAATTACGAATACCAACTGTTAGATGGTAGTAATAATCCGATTGATGGAACATGGACAACATCAAATACTTTTGGAGGTTTAGATGTTGGTACATATAAAATTAGAGTAAGAAGTACTAATAGATTTGGAGAAGTATGTACAGAAGATACTGCACCACATCCTATTGTAGAACCAGAACCTTTAGTAGTTGCTGAAAACCATACAGATGTAAGTTGTTTTGGAGGAAATGATGGTACTATTACAGTATTAGCCTCAGGAGGAAACTTAACAGGATATGAATACAATATTAGTACAGACCCAACAAATAAATTTGTTACCGATAATGTGTTCAGAAACTTAACAGCAGGTACGTATACCATTACTGTTAAAGATAAGGTTGGATGTATTGATACTATTGATGTAGTTATTGATCAACCACAACAATTTACAGCAACATTGGTAGGAGTTACAGAACAAACTTGTATTAATAATGCAACTCCAACAATAGAGTTAGATGTACAAGGAGGAACACAACCTTACTACGTAAGTATTAATAATATAGAACAACCTACACCATATACAACGAATACAATTGTGTTAGGAGCAGCAGAAAACATCCAAGCAGGTACATCTTACTACATTACAGTAAGAGATGAAGCAGGTTGTAATGTTGCAGACCCAATTAGAGTAACTACGGCTGAACCAGTAGATTTACAATTAACAGTTGATTTTGCATATACCTGTGAGGTAGGAAATATTATTAAAGCAATAGTTGATGAAGCATATAGAGCTAATATGTCTTACACATTATATGACGGAATAGGAAACCCTGTAGTAACAAATAATACAGGAGAATTTATTGATGTACCAGCAGGAACAGGATACTATGTTACAGCAACACATACAATAACTTCATGTTCTGAAAGTTCTACTAGTAGTCCAATTAGTATTGAAGATATTCAAGCATTAACCTTAGATATTGATGATTCGGTTAAGAATACTTTAATAGCCAATGCAGATTTTGGATTACCACCTTATGAGTATAGTGTAGATGGAGGTGATTTTGGATCAGATAATGAGTTCTTAATCTTACAAACAAAAGATTACACTATTACGGTAAGAGATGCTAGAGGCTGTGAGGAAACAGTAACTATAAGAGGAGAGTATATTACTATTTTCGTTCCAAACTTATTTACTCCAGACGGAGATGGAACAAATGATTATTGGTACCCTCGTGAAGTAGAAGAATATCATGATATTCAAGTGTTTATTTACGACAGATATGCACGTAACATTGCCGAGTTTAAAGGTTCTGTAGAAGGATGGGATGGTACTTATGAAGGTACACCATTACCATCAGGAGATTATTGGTATACTATTTACTTTAAAGAGTTATCAGGTCAAGAGAAGAAAATAATGGGACACTTTACACTATATAGATAAAAAGAAATGAGAAAAATAGTAATAATTTTAAGTGTAGTATTTAGTAGTGTAAAACTTACTGCACAAGAAGTAGAATTACCCCAATATGTAAGTCATTTGGCAGACAATCCATTTTTAATTTCCCCAACCTATGCAGGTATAGGAACAGGTTTACAGGTTAGATTAAATGGAGTAAGCCAGTGGATTGGAGTTAAAGACGCACCCGATACACAATCATTAACAGTTGAAGCACGTATCGCAGATACTTTTGGTGGAGGAATCACGTTATTTAATGATAAAAACGGGTATACCACTCAAAAAGGAGCAAAATTGTCATTTGCAAGTCACTTAACATTAAGTGACTTTCATGATAGTTTTCTATCGTTTGCTTTAAGTTATAGCTTTACGCAATTTGGTATTGATACATCAGAAAATAACTCAGGACAAACAGTATCAAACAGAACTTTAAACAATTCAAACTTTGATGTAGGTTTGTTATATCGTTACGAACGATTTAGTATTAGTGCAAACATTATGAACATCTTAAATAAAGAGATAGAGGATTTTCAAACCGGTGAACCAGAAGTACTAAGAAAGTATGTGCTTTTTACATCTTACACCTTTACGAAATTAAGCAGAAACTTTGAGTTAGAGCCATCAATGCTAGTAGAGTATAGAGAAGCCGATAAACGCTCTAGAACAGATATGAATATTAAAGCAAGAAGAGGAATTAGAGATGGATATGTTTGGGCTGGTTTAAGTTATACGTTCTTAAATGACCAGTTTTTTCAACCAAATGCTATTGCACCATTACTTGGTTTAAAGAAAAATAATCTTTACATGTCGTATGGTTTTAGTATCAATATGAATAAAACACAAGATTATAATTACGGAACACACATGATTACACTTGGGTTTGATTATGAAAGAAGACCAAGTTTAGCACGTTGTACACAAAAAATGATCATGTTTTAAAAGATAAAATCTAAAACATACAAGACAGTCTCGAAAGTATGTCATTTCGAGCGAAGTCGAGAAATCTGATTCTCTTAATTCGTGAAATGACAATATTTAGTACTTTTGAGACTGTCTTTTTTTTGATTACATGGAAAACAATAATAACGATACATCAATAAACCTTAACAAGTACATTAGTAGTACAGGTATTTGTTCACGTCGTGAAGCAGAACGCTTTATTACGGAAGGAAGAGTTACCATAAATGGAAACCCTACCCAGTTAGGAAACAGAGTTCATGAAGGAGATGTGGTAAAAATTGATGGAAAACCATTAAAAGCAAAACCCAAAACGATACATATAGCATTAAACAAACCTAAAGGCATTGTTTGTACTACTGATAGTAAAGAACGTAAAAATATCGTGAAATTTGTGGGGCATCCACAACGACTATTTCCTATTGGTCGCTTAGATAAACCTTCAGAAGGATTAATTTTTTTAACCAATGAAGGAGATATTGTAAACAAAATATTACGAGCAGGGAATAACCACGAAAAAGAATACATTGTTACGGTAAACAAACCTTTTGATGAGCGCTTTATAAAAAGAATGAGTAATGGAATTCCTATTTTAGGAACTGTAACAAAGAAATGCAAGGTAGAACGTATAAATGATACCACATTTAAAATAATTTTAGTACAAGGCTTAAATCGTCAAATAAGACGTATGTGTGAATACTTAGGATATGATGTAAAGAAATTAAAACGCACACGTATTATGAACGTAACTTTAGGAAGTTTAAAAGTAGGAGAGTGGCGTGAATTATCATCTAAAGAAATGGATGAAATTAATAAACTCGTAGCAGGTTCGTCAAAAACATACGAAGAAGCAGAAAAAAAGAATCAAAAAGCCTCTCCTCAAAATAACAAACAACCAAAGAAGGAAGCAAGTTTTAAATCCAAGTTTGGAAGAAGAAGAAAAAGTTAAAAATTAGTAATAAGAAACTTTTAACTATCTACTTTTAAACATTCAACTTACATGTGTATCTTTGCCACTTATGCAATTTGACTTAAAAATAACCGATCCAAAAAGTAAAGCACGCGCAGGCGTTATTACTACTGATCATGGAACTATAGAAACTCCAATATTCATGCCTGTAGGTACAGTAGCTACGGTTAAAGGAGTACATCAATCAGAATTAAAAGATGAAATCAATCCTGATATTATTTTAGGAAATACATATCATTTATACTTACGTCCAAAATTAGAAACTTTAGAAGCTGCAGGAGGCTTACATAAGTTCATGAATTGGGATCGTAATATTTTAACTGATAGTGGAGGATATCAAGTATACTCTTTGTCAGGAAGAAGGAAGATAAATGAAGAAGGAGTAAAGTTTAAAAGTCATATTGACGGCTCTACACATTTTTTTACACCAGAAAATGTAATGGAAACACAGCGTACCATTGGAGCAGATATAATTATGGCTTTTGATGAGTGTACGCCATACCCTTGTGATTATAACTATGCAAAACGATCTATGCACATGACTCACCGTTGGTTAGATCGTTGTATAAAACACTTTGAGAACACGCCTCCAAAATATGGATATAGTCAGTCTTTATTTCCAATTGTACAAGGAAGTACATACAAAGATTTACGTAAGCAATCAGCAGAGTATATAGCAAACTCAGGAGCAGAAGGAAATGCGATAGGAGGATTATCAGTAGGAGAACCTGCTGAAGAAATGTATGCAATGACAGAAGTGGTTACTGAAATTTTACCAGAAGGCAAACCACGTTATTTAATGGGAGTTGGTACACCAATTAATATTTTAGAAAACATAGCGTTAGGAGTTGATATGTTCGATTGCGTAATGCCAACTCGTAATGCACGTAACGGAATGTTATTTACAGCACACGGTAGCATAAATATTAAAAATAAAAAGTGGGAAAACGATTTTTCTCCAATTGATGAAATGGGCATTACTTGGGTAGATACCATGTATTCTAAAGCCTATTTACGTCACTTATTTGCTGCAAGAGAAATGTTAGGAAAGCAGATAGCTTCTATTCATAACCTAGGGTTTTATTTATGGTTAGTTCGTGAAGCACGTAAACACATAATAGCAGGAGATTTTACTGAATGGAAAGACAAAATGGTAAAACAAATGGATAAACGTTTGTAATTTGAAAATACTAGATTGGTACATATTAAAACGTTACTTAGTAACTTTTCTGTTTACATTACTTATTTTAATACCTATTGCGGTAGCTATTGATATTGCAGAAAAAGTTGATAAGTTTTTACGAGAAGAAAATTTAACATTGTTTGAAATAGTTAACGATTACTATAAAAACTTTATTATTTACTATGCTAATACATTTATGCCATTAGCATTGTTTATAGCAGTTATACTATTTACTTCTAAGCTGGCAAGTAACACAGAAATTGTAGCAATCAATAGCTCACAAGTATCATTCACACGTTTTTTATTTCCATATTTTATAGGAGCAACTATAGTTTGTGCAATAGCACTCTCAATGAACCATTTTTTTGTACCCTCAAGTAGTAAAACACGAAAAGCTTTTGAAAAGAAGTATTTAAAGAAAAAAAAGTATGCAGATAATTCCATCCGAGAGTTTAGCTTACAATTGAATGATAGTACTTATGTATACATTCAAAGTTTTGATTTAAAAAGAAATTCAGGCTATAATTTTTCAATAGATTTATATGACGGTATTAAATTAAAAAAGAAACTTATAGCTGATAATATTAATTGGAAGGAAAAAGATAGTACGTTTAAATTATATAACTGGAAAGAACGAAAAATTTTTAAAGAAAGAGATAGTATCTTTTCGGGGAAAAGTTTAGATACTACATTTACATTTACACCAGAAGATTTTAATTATAAAAATATAATGGCACAAGAAATGAACTCACCAGAGTTGATTAAGTTTATTGAAGTGTCTAGAAAAAGAGGAATAAAAAACTTAAATGCTTATTTAGTAGAACTATATAAGAGAACAAGTTTACCAATTGCGAGCTACATATTAACGTTAATTGCGGTAGGACTAGCACATAGGAAAACTAGAGGAGGCATAGGAGTTAATTTAGCAATAGGTATAAGCGTTATGTTTATTTATGTATTCTTTTTAAAAGTAGCAGAAGTATTAGGAGCTGTAGCAGGAGCAAATGCATTGTTAAATGTTTGGGGACCTAATGTGGTATTTGGTTTATACGCTGTTTATTTATATTTCAATGCAAGGAGATAAATTAAAGAATTACTTACTCTTACATTTAATCGTATTTATTTGGGGGTTTACAGCTATTTTAGGCGCATTAATATCAATTGATGCAGTACCTTTAGTTTGGTTTAGAATGTTGTTAGCAGTAGGTTTTATTGCTTTATATTTTTTAATAAGGAAGAAGTCATTTAAAGTAGAAAAAAAAGCATTAATTAAGTTTGCCATTTCAGGAGTAATTATAGCAGTACACTGGATAACATTTTTCAAAGCAATAAAAGTATCAAATGTATCTGTAGCTTTAGTAATGATGAGTACTGGAGCTTTTTTTGCCTCATTTATAGAACCTTTCTTTTTTAAAAGAAGAATAAAAACAATAGAAATAGTATTAGGCTTGTTAGTAATAATGGGATTGTACATTATTTTTAATTTTGAAAGTCAGTATACACTAGGTATTATTTATGCATTAATTTCAGCATTTCTCTCCGCATTATTTTCAGTACTAAACGGTTTGTTTATAAAAAAACACGAAGCAAATACTATTTCATTTTATCAGTTATTATTTGGAGTTTTAGGAGTAACTATATATTTATTATTTACACAAAAATTTTCAATAGAGTTTTTTCAATTACAAACAAGTGACTGGATATATTTATTCATTTTAAGTAGTATTTGTACAGCCTATGCTTTTATAGCTTCAGTGCAAGTAATGAGGTATTTAACACCTTATACAGTAATGCTCACGATTAATTTAGAACCTATATACGCTATTATTTTAGCATTATTAATATTTGGAGAAAAAGAACAAATGAATCCAGAGTTTTATTACGGGGCTTGTATTGTTTTAATAGTAGTATTATTAAATGGAGTACTCAAAAATGTTTCTTCCATAAAAAAGAAAATTATAAAAAAATAATATTTTAAGAAAAGTGATGAAGGTAAACTGTACAATTTTTTAGTATGTTTGCCTTTACAAACAACTAACTAGTAAATTAGAAAATCAAACTATATACAAGAATACAATGGAATATTTAGATTTTGAAATGCCAATAAAAGAGCTAGAAGATCAGTTGGCAAAATGTTTTGATATAGGAAAAGAAAGTGATGTAGACGTTACAGCTACATGTCAGAAGATTGAAAAAAAATTAGAAAAAGCTAAGAAAGATATATATAAGAATTTAACGGCATGGCAACGCGTACAGTTATCTCGTCATCCAAATCGTCCTTATACCTTAGATTATATCAAAGCACTTTGTGGAGATACATTTATGGAATTACACGGTGACCGTAGTGTAAAAGATGATAAAGCTATGATTGGAGGACTAGGTAAGATTGGAGACCAATCTTTTATGTTCATAGGTCAGCAAAAAGGATACAATACCAAAACACGTCAATATCGTAACTTTGGTATGGCAAACCCAGAAGGATACCGTAAAGCATTACGTTTAATGCGTATGGCTGAAAAATTTGGAATACCAGTAGTAACTTTAGTAGATACTCCAGGTGCTTACCCAGGATTAGAAGCTGAAGAACGTGGACAAGGAGAAGCAATTGCTCGTAACATCTTTGAAATGACTCGCTTAAAAACTCCAATTATTACCATAATTATTGGAGAAGGAGCTTCAGGGGGAGCTTTAGGAATAGGAGTAGGAGATAGAGTATATATGTTAGAAAACTCTTGGTATTCAGTTATCTCACCTGAAAACTGTTCTTCTATTTTATGGCGTAGTTGGTCAGAAAAAGAAAAAGCAGCAGAAGCATTAAAATTAACGGCAGAAGATGGTATGAAATTAAAAATAGTTGATGATATCATAAAAGAACCTTTAGGAGGTGCACACTCTGACCGTGAAGGAACTTTTAAAGCTGTTAAAGAGCAAATTATAAAAGCGTACGAAGAACTTAATAAGCTTAAAGATAAAGAGTTGATAGCTCAGCGTATGGAGAAATACGAAAATATGGGAGTTTATAAAGAATAGCTTTATATTCTAAAAAACATACTATTAAAACTCGTCAATCGGCGAGTTTTTTTGTTTTATAAATATTTTACAATACGAATTATTTGTTAAATGAATATATATCTATAATTTTGCCGATTGAAATGAGTAATACATTTAATAAATATCTATTTTTATTAATACTTTTATTAAAAGGATGGTCTACATCATATGCAGACCAAAAGACTTTTGATACAACTACCTCAGTGGCTACTTTTAAATCTGTAAACGTAAAAGAAGAGCCACAATTTATTATTCAACACATCAGTAATTACGTTTTTAGCGAAAAATATCAAGATTCTGAAAGGGAGAGTTATTTCGAAATCAGTGAAATTGAAGACAAAACCCAAGACGAAAATGAAGTAGATGAAAGTTTGTCAAAATTCGGAAGTTACTTATCAGCCATTTTACATGCGCAGTTTTTTGAGTGCCAGTTTTGTGTAGTAAAAGAAAAAGCACAACGTTTTAAAGAGTACACTTATAGTACTATTTTAAAATTGCATATTAAATTTCAAGTTTTTATAATTTGATACCCTCTTCGGTAAAGTAAACCTAAAGCTTTTATTTAGTTTACTTTACATACCCACACATAAAAATTTAATTAAATTTTTAGAATAACCATTGGTATTCAATGGTTACACACTCACTCTAACTTTACAAATATATACAAAAAATGAAAAAAAACTTCATTTTCATGAGTCTATTTGCGCTATTAATAAACATTAGCTGCGAATCAAAAAAGGAATCTAAACACCCAGAAACAAAGTTCCTTGTAACCAATCCCATTAAAAAAGATACATCAATAACCAAAGATTATGTAAGTCAAATACATGCCATTCAGCACATAGAATTGAGGGCGCTTGAAAAAGGATATTTAAAGAAAGTATTTGTTGATGAAGGACAGCATGTAAAAAAAGGACAAAACATGTTTCAAATATCAGCAAATGTTTATAAGGCAGATTTACAAAAAGCAAAAGCAGAAGCAAAAGCTGCTGAAATTGAATATAAAAACACGGAATTATTAGCAGATGGAAACGTAGTTTCTAAAAACGAATTAGCCTTAGCAAAAGCAAATTACGAAAAAGCAAAAGCTGAAGTAATGCTAGCCCAAACACACCTGGGTTTTACAAGTATTAAGGCTCCGTTTAATGGTATAATGGATCATCTACACGTTAGAAAAGGAAGTTTGTTAGATGAAGGAGAACTCCTAACAACACTATCAGACAACAGTAAAATGTGGGTATATTTTAATGTGCCAGAAACAGAATATCTAGACTATATAATGAGTCAAGATAAAGACAAGAAAAAAGAAGTAACACTTTTAATGGCAAATAACAAACCATTCAATCAAAAAGGAATAGTAGAAACGATTGAAGGAGAGTTTAACAATGAAACAGGAAACATTGCCTTTAGAGCAACTTTCCCAAATCCAGATGGAATTTTAAGACACGGAGAAACAGGAAGTATTTTAATGGAAGTTCCATACGAAGGAGCTTTAATAATTCCACAAAAAGCCACTTTTGAAGTATTAGATAAAAAATATGTTTTTGTAGTAGATAAAAACAATACAGTAAAACAACGAGAAATTACTGTAGAAGCAGAATTACCACACTTATTTATAGTAGAAAAAGGACTTACAGAAAACGATAAAATATTGTTAGAAGGAATCCGTATGGTAAAAGATCAACAAAAGATACATGTTGAGTTTAAAGAGCCAAATGCTGTAATGTCTAGTTTAGACTTATATGCAGAGTAATCAAAAACTAAAATTCAACAAAACATGTTTAGTCAATTTATAAAAAGACCAGTACTAGCAATTGTTATTTCGATAATAGTTGTTTTTACAGGGTTGTTATCAATAAAACAACTCCCAATATCACAGTTTCCACAAATTGCACCAACCACGGTAAACATATTTATAGCATACCCAGGTTCAAGTGCAGATGTATTGGTAAACTCAACACTAATTCCTCTAGAAACAGCAATCAATGGAGTACAAGGAATGCGTTATATCGCTTCTGATGCTACAAGTGCAGGAGAAGGAACCTTACGTGTAATTTTTGAACCCGGTACAGATCCCAACCAAGCAGTAGTAAGGGTAAAAACAAGGGTAGATCAAGTAATGCCTTTATTACCTGAATTAGTACAGCGAGAAGGAGTAATTATTACTCCAGTACAACCAAGTATGTTAATGTATGTGAACCTTTTTAGTAAAGAAAAAAATAACGATGAAAAGTTCCTATACAACTATGCATATACCAAAATGATACCAGAAATTCAACGAATCAACGGTATCGCCAGTGCTAAAATTTTAGGAAGTAGAAAATATGCGATGAGAGTTTGGTTAAAACCCGACCGAATGAGAGCCTATAATATTTCTGCAGAAGAAATTTTAGAAGCGATGGAAGACCAAAGTATTTTGGCAAGACCCGGAAGATTAGGAAGAAGTTCAGGAATCAAATCACAATCACTAGAATACGTACTTACCTATCAAAACAGGTATAACGAACCAGATCAGTATAAAGACATTATTATTCGAGCAAATGAAGAAGGAGAAATTTTAAAGTTAAAAGATGTTGCCGAAGTAAAATTAGGGAGTGAATTCTTCGATATTTACTCAAACTTAGATGGGCATCCATCAGCATCTATTGTTTTAAAACAAACCTTTGGAAGTAATGGTAGTGATGTAATAGCATCGGTAAAAGAAAAACTAAAAGAATTAAAAGAAGATCTACCACCAGGGATTGATTTTAAAATTAGTTATGACGTTTCTAACTTTTTAGATGCCTCAATAGAACAAGTAATACATACACTTAGAGATGCCTTTGTTTTAGTGGCAATTGTGGTGTTTCTCTTCTTAGGAGATTTACGATCAACCTTAATTCCAATTATAGCAGTACCAGTATCTTTAATTGGAGCGTTCTTTGTAATGCAACTTTTTGGGCTTTCAATAAACTTAATTACCTTGTTTGCATTAGTATTAGCCATTGGTATTGTGGTAGATGATGCTATTGTGGTGGTAGAAGCAGTCCATTTAAAAATGGAGAAAGAGCATCTTACGCCTTACCAAGCATCTAAGGCAGCATTAGGAGAAATAGGAGGAGCTATTTTAGCAATTACATTGGTTATGGTTTCGGTATTTGTTCCAATTTCATTTATGACAGGGCCCGTAGGAGTTTTCTACAGACAATTCTCTATAACAATGGCGGGTTCTATCATTATTTCAGCAGTGGTAGCATTAACATTAACACCAGTATTGTGTGCAATAATGTTGAAGAATAACCACGGAAAAGAAAGAAAAAAATCAATAATAGATAAATTTATTGATTGGTTTAACAAAGGGTTTGAAAAACTTACAGGAAGATATGTAAAAGTGTTAAACAGAATCGTAGCAAGAAGAATGTTAACCTTTGGAGTATTACTAGCTTTCTGTGCAGGAATATTTATTACCAATAAAACATTACCAGCAGGTTTTATTCCTAGTGAAGATCAAGGAATGATCTATGCTATTATTCAAACACCACCAGGTGCTACCTTAGAACGTACAAACGAAGTAGCAAGAAAACTACAACAAATTTGTGAAGAAACTGAGGGAGTAGAGTCAGTTTCATCTTTGGCAGGATATGAAATTATGACCGAAGGTAGAGGGTCAAATGCAGGTACCTGTTTAATTAACTTGAAACCATGGTCAGAACGTCATCATTCAGTTCATGAAATCATGGAAGAACTAGAAGAAGAAACTAAAGACTTAGGAGCGGTTATAGAATATTTTGAACCACCAGCAGTACCAGGTTTTGGATCTTCAGGAGGATTCTCAATGCGTTTATTAGATAAAACAAACTCAACAGACTACCACGAGTTTGAACGTATCAATAACAAATTCATGGAGTCGTTATCAAAACGAAAAGAGCTTACAGGGTTATTTACTTTTTATTCTGCAAACTATCCGCAGTACGAATTAAAAATCGACAATAAAAAAGCGATGCAAAAAGGAGTGACCATTGGTAAAGCCATGGAAAACCTAAACATTTTAATAGGTAGTACCTATGAACAAGGTTTTATTCGTTTTGGTAGATTCTTTAAAGTATATACACAAGCAGCACCAGAATACAGAAGAATTCCTTCAGATTTAGAAAAACTATATGTTAAAAATGAAGAAGGAGAAATGGTGCCTTATTCAGCGTTCATGAGTTTAGAAAAAAAACTAGGACCTAATGAGATAACACGATACAATTTATATAATTCAGCAGCTATTAGAGGGTTACCAGCACCAGGATACACAAGTGGAGATGCTATTAACGCAATTAAAGAAGTAGCAGTAAAAGAATTACCAAGAGGTTATGATGTAGCTTGGGAAGGACTTACTTATGATGAAGCACAAAGAGGTAATGAATCAGTGTATATTTTCATCATTGTATTAGCCTTTGTATATTTTGTATTAGCAGCACAATATGAAAGCTTTATACTGCCATTAGCTGTAATATTCTCGCTTCCAGTAGGAGTGTATGGGTCATTTACACTATTAAAATTAATGGGCTTAGCTAATGACGTATATGCACAAATTGGTATAATAATGCTGGTCGGTTTATTAGGTAAAAATGCAGTGTTAATTGTAGAATTTGCGGTACTAAAACGAAGTCAAGGAGCTACAATTTTTGAAGCAGCTATTGAAGGAGCTAAAGAACGATTCAGACCAATTTTAATGACTTCATTTGCATTTATCGCAGGGTTAATACCGTTAGTTATAGCTCACGGAGCAGGAGCTATTGGTAACAGAACTATTGGTGGATCGGCTTTAGGAGGAATGTTAATAGGTACAATTTTCGGAGTTTTAATTATACCAGGTCTCTATTACATATTTGCTAAAATGAGTGATGGAAGAAGCTTAATTAAAGACGAATCGAGCGAACCAGTTTCTGAAGAATTTATAAGAATAAATGAAGTTGAAGGAAGTAAAACAAAAGCTAAAATAGCAGAGCTTAAAAAACTTCTAAAGAAAATAATTAAAAGAGAAAACAATGAAAACTAAACAAAGAAGTTTATTTGTAATAAAAAAAGCACACTTTTTAAGTGTGCTTACCCTCTTAGTTTTGTGCTCTTGTGTATCAAATCAAGTAGTAAGAGAAGAAAATAAGGCGGTACCAGAGAATTTTAAGAACCAACCTGCAGATTCATTAAATACAGCTACTATTAAATGGCGTGACTTTTTTTCAGACTCACATTTAATTTCTCTGATAGATACAGCTTTATCAAACAACCAAGAGTTGAACATAATGTTACAACAAGTAGCTATTTCAAAAAATAATATCAAGGCAAAAAAAGGTGAGTATTTACCATTTGTAAATATGTATGCCGGGGCAGAAGTAGAAAAGGTAGGGAAGTATACTAGAAATGGAGCCGTTGAAGAAAATTTAAATATTCGCGAAGATGAAAAATTTCCAGAGCCATTAACTGATTTTTCAATAGGACTTTCTGCTTCATGGGAGTTAGATGTTTGGAAGAAGTTACGAAATGAGAAGAAAGTAGCAGTACTAGAATACTTAGCTAGTGTTGAAGGAAAAAACTTTATGGTAACTAATTTGGTTTCAGAAATTGCAAATTCATATTACGAATTAGTAGCATTAGATAATGAATTATCTATGGTCTCACAAAACTTAGAAATTCAAAAAAATGCATTGCAAATGGTGAAGCTTCAAAAACAAGCTGCAAGAACAACTGAATTGGCAGTACGTAGGTTTGAAGCGAGTGTACTTAAAAACCAAAGTCACCTATATGAACTTCAACAAGAGATAGTAGAAACTGAAAATAAAATTAACTTTTTAGTAGGAAGATACCCACAACCTATAGAAAGAAACTCAGATAATTTTATAGATAAACCTATTGAAGGAGTAAAAGCAGGAATTCCATCACAACTATTACAAAACAGACCCGATTTAAGGAGAGCCGAATACGAGTTAGCAGCAGCTAAATTAAATACTAAAATAGCACGAGCTAATTTTTATCCATCAATAGGAATTAAAGCAGGAGTGGGGTTACAAGCATTTAAACCTAAGTTTTTAACATCAACACCAGAATCGTTAGTCTATTCTTTAGCAGGTGATATTGTAGGGCCTTTAATCAATAGAAATGCGATAAAAGCAGCTTATAAAACAGCCAACAATAAACAATTACAAGCTGTTTACGAATACGAAAGAGCTATTTTAAATGCGTATTTAGAAGTAGCCAACGAGCTTTCAAAAATAGACAACTTGAAAAACAGTTACGATTTAAAAAAGCAACAAGTTGAAGCGCTAAACGAATCTATAGATCTTTCTATTCGTTTGTTTAAGTCAGCTAGAGCAGAATATACAGAAGTGTTGTTAACACAAAGAGAAGCATTAGAGTCTAAAATTGAAATTATAGAGACGAAAAGAGATCAATTATTAGCAAATGTAAAAGTATATAAAGCCTTAGGAGGAGGCTGGAACTAATTTTTTCATTCGTTATTAACTATTAATTGTTGTTAAAGTGGTAGTTTTATAAACTATCCAAGAGACTCGCTAATTGGCGAGTCTTTTTTTTTCAATACTTTTCAAGTACCTTCGTACTACCTCATAAAAAGAGATTGTAATATCATAATTCAATGAGTAAAGAAGAGTTAGCTATAAAAACGACCTATTTTAGTATTCTAAGCAATACTAGTTTAGCAATTATAAAAGGACTAGCAGGTATTTTTGGAAACTCATACGCATTAATAGCAGATGCAATTGAATCTACTACTGATATATTTTCTTCTTTTTTAGTGTTGTTAGGGTTGAAATATGCAAAAAGACCCGCAGATAAGAATCACCCATACGGACACGGAAAAATAGAACCTTTAATCACCTTTGTAGTAGTTGCTTTTTTGGTAACTTCGGCTACAATTATTGCCTATGAAAGTATACAGAATATCCAAACTCCACACAAAACTCCTAAACCATGGACGTTACTCGTTTTAGGGGCAATTATTATTTGGAAAGAAATATCCTTTCAAGTGGTTATCAGAAAGAGTAAAGAAACTAATAGTTCTTCTTTAAAAGCAGATGCGTGGCATCATAGAAGTGATGCAATTACTTCTGTAATGGCATTCATAGGGATTTCAATAGCACTTATTTTTAAAGAAGGTTATGAAACTGCTGATGATTGGGCAGCTTTATTGGCTTCGTTCTTTATTTTATACAATAGTTACCTAATTTTTAGACCAGCACTGGGTGAAATAATGGATGAACATGTATATGATGATTTAATAGAAGAAATAAGAGAAAAATCTATGGAAGTGACAGGTGTTTTAGGAACAGAAAAATGCTTTGTTCGTAAAGCAGGAATGAAATATCATGTAGATTTACATGCGATTGTAGATAGTACTATTACAGTAAAAGAAGGACACGATATTGCTCATAAATTAAAAGACTATTTAAGAGAAAAACTCCCAGACTTGGAGCATGTTTTAATTCATATAGAACCTAATGAATATTAAAAAAGCAACCTTTTTACTGAGCGTAGTCGAAGTATGGTTGCTTTTTTTGTTTATGGTATATTTAAATACTTGTGTGTTTGTAAGGAAATTTTCCATTGAGGATGCTCCATCACATAATCAATAATTAGAGGAGTCATTTTTTCCTTTTTACTCCATTCAGGTTGTAAAAATAATTTACATTTTTTACCAACTTTAGCAGCCTGTTCCTCAGCAAACTGAAAATCATTTTTATTATGAATAATCATTTTCAACTCATCTGCTTCTTGATAAGCACGTTCTAAAGGTAATTTTGTTTTTTTAGGCGATAAACAAAACCAATCCCAAACCCCAGAAAAGTCATACGCTCCAGAAGTTTCAATATGTGTTTTAATACCTTTTTCTTGAAGTTGCCCTGTAATATAGTCTAAACTCCACATTAAAGGCTCTCCACCTGTAATTACCACAGTTTCGGCATATTTCTTTGCATTTTCAACAATAATATCCGTTTTTGTAGGCGGATGTAAATTAGCATCCCAGCTTTCTTTTACATCACACCAATGGCAACCTACATCGCAACCGCCAATACGAATAAAATAAGCAGCAGTACCAGTGTGTGCTCCTTCTCCCTGAATCGTGTAAAACTCTTCCATTAACGGAAGCATTTCTCCTGTATTAATTAACTCTTGTACTTCTTTTTTCAACATAAGGGTGCAAAGATAGGCAACATTAAAATTTAATGAATGATTTTTGTTACTTTTACGTGTTTTTATCACAAAAAAGGTCATAAATAATGAGTAAAACCGAAGAGTTTTTCAATTACATCAAAGAAGGCTATACAACAAAAGGAGAGTTTATTACGCTAGGAGCAGGAATGTTAGGAGAAGAAACTGTAACAAACGCTCATGTAAATATTCCTTTAAAAACATTAAATCGTCACGGATTAATAGCTGGAGCAACAGGAACAGGAAAAACAAAAACCTTGCAAGTGCTGGCAGAAAACATGTCAGAAAAAGGAATACCTGTATTGTTAATGGATGTAAAAGGAGACTTAAGTGGATTAGCACAACCAAGTCCTGGGCATGCTAAGATTGATGAACGCCACGAAAAAATCGGAATACCATTTACTCCAACAAAATTTCCAATAGAAATTTTATCTATTTCAGAACAAAACGGAGTCCGTTTACGTGCTACAGTTTCTGAATTTGGACCTGTTTTATTATCACGTATTTTAGATTTGACGGAGACACAATCTGGAATTGTAGCGATTATTTTTAAATATTGTGATGATAACCAATTACCGTTATTAGACTTAAAAGACTTCAAGAAAATCCTTCAATACATAACCAATGAAGGAAAAGAAGAGATTAAAAAAGAATACGGACGAATTTCTACCGCAAGTACTGGGGCTATTCTTAGAAAAATTGTTGAAATTGAGCAACAAGGAGGTGATTTATTCTTCGGAGAAAAATCATTTGATGTTGACGATTTAACTCGTATTGATGAAAACGGACGTGGTGTTATTTCTGTACTACGTTTAACAGATATTCAAGATAGACCAAAGTTGTTTTCAACCTTTATGCTACAGTTACTAGCTGAGGTATATGAAACTTTTCCAGAACAAGGAGATAGTGGTCGACCAGAATTGGTGATTTTTATAGATGAAGCCCATTTAGTATTTGATGAAGCTTCAAAAGCGTTGTTAAGTCAAATAGAAAGCATCGTAAAATTAATTCGATCTAAAGGAATAGGATTATACTTTGTAACACAAAATCCAAAAGATGTTCCGGAAGACGTATTAGCACAGTTAGGAATGAAGATTCAACATGCCTTACGTGCCTTTACAGCAAAAGATAGAAAAGCAATTAAATTAGCTGCAGAAAACTATCCAGATTCTGAATATTACGATACTAAAGAAGTATTAACACAGTTGGGAATAGGAGAGGCGTTGATTTCTGTATTAAATGAAAAAGGAATTCCAACACCATTGGCACGAACCATGTTACGTGCACCTATGAGTAGAATGGATGTATTAACAGATAAGGAAATTAAACAAGTTTTAGATAATTCAAGATTAATCCCGAAATACAACGATACTATTGATAGGGAGAGTGCTTACGAAATGCTAAACGAGAAGATAGAAAAAGTCAACAAAGAAAAAACTGAAGAAGCACGCAAAGAGGAGGAAGAAAAAACAAGAAGAAAATCTTCAACACGTAGTAGAAGCACACGTATGAACCCAATAGTAAAGGTATTAACCAGTGCTACCTTTATAAGAGCAGCCTTTGGAATTTTGAAAAAAGTAATAAAATAAGAAATACAAGAAATAGACGTTTTAAATATAAAAGAAGACAAATGAGAACATTTATGAAACCTTTAGTTATCGCAGTAATATCAGTACTATTTATCCAGTGTGGTAATAGCAAATTTGATATTGCTAAAGGAAAAGTAGGAAAGTTAACAACGAAAACAACTGTTAACGAAATAGAAAACGTATTTAAGCAAGACTCAGTAGTTAAAGTATTAAGTGAAGGGGCTAAAGGAAATAATCTTTTTCAAGAAGATGATAAGTATTTAGTATATGAAAAAGGAGGAAAGCATTTACTAACAATTACTCCAAAAGAACAATTAGACTCTACGTCAACAATTAAGAGTATTGAGATTTTTGATGATCGTTTTAAAACAAAATCAGGAGTAAATATAAAATCTACTTTTCAAGAAATTAATGCAAATACTAAGGTAAGTAAAGTAGAGTCATCATTTTCATCAGCAACCTTATTTATTGATGATTTAAACGCAACAATAACGATTGATAATGAAGATTTAGGTTTAAAAGAATTTAGTACTCAAAAAGTAACCAAAGAACAAATTCCAGATTTAGCCAAAATTAAATCATTTACTATTTGGTTTAACTAAAATATTTGAAGCCGAAACATATGTTTCGGCTTTTTAATTAATAACAGCTATGTAATTTTTAAAAGATGGAAGTAATAAAAATAGCATTTTTTGTATTGGGAGTTTTCTTTGGAGAAAACAGTAGGATAGGAGCGGAGAAAACAACCGTTACCATAAACCCAAATAAGCAAACAATAACCATAGTTCAAGAAAACATATTTGCACTTATAGCGAATGAAGCAGATAGTATGCAAGTTAGTACAGAGCTAGAAAAGGTGATAGCAAGAAATTGGAGAAAAGAAATAGAAACCTATCCATCAAAATCATGTACTTTTTATGTTACTGATAAAGGGGATTTAAACGCAAAAATTATACTGAAGTATCCTTCTGAAAATGTATTAAGAGATTTTGCTTTAGATTTTAATAAAGAAGCTAAAGAATTCTCTTTAATTAATATCCCTGATTGGAATGTTGAAACAGAAGATGGAGCATTAAAAGGAAATTATTGGCGATTTAGTGCAGACGACAGCTTTACTTTTGTTGTTACTCCTTTTAAAAATATGCCTGATAAGTTTAAAGACGCTAAAAGAAATCTTGCTCCAATTTGGGAAGCTGAAAAGAATAGGTAAAAAATACATTATGAGTAAAAAATATAAGATTCAAAAAAGCCCGTTTGTAGTACCAACGACTGATGGAAAATTAATTGAAGAGCATTTTGGAAATGCTACTGATGGAAATTCAAAAGTAAGTATAGCACACATGATAGCACCTCCAGGCTGGAGAGAGCCTTTTCAAGCACCAGAATTTGAAGAATATACTTATATAATCAAAGGAAAAAAGCAATTTAATATTGATGGTGAAATTGTGGTGTTAGAAGCAGGACAATCGATTAAAATTGAAAAAAAGACACGTGTTCAATATTCTAACCCATTTACAGAACCCTGTGAGTATTTAGCAGTTTGTTTACCTGCTTTCTCAATGGGGTTGGTGCATAGAGAAGATAGTTAACAATATTCCTAAAATAATAGCAGCAAACTTTTGGTAGTTGAATTTATGGTTTTCCGTGCTTTCAAAAAGAATGATGGTTGAAATATGTAAAAACACTCCAACTATTAAAGCTGTAATTTCTGTATGGTATTGTTTTACTAAAAGAACGTTGTTAGATACTAAAATACCTAAGGGACTCATTAATGCAAATAAGGTTAAAAATAAAAAGACTGTTTTTTTAGAATACTTAGCATGTAATAAAAAGGTAGTTAAAACTATTGCAATGGGAATTTTGTGTACAACAATAGCCCATAATAAGTTGTCATCTGCATGATGAATAGGTAATCCTTCTGAAAAAGCGTGTACACATAAACTAATAAATAATAACCAAGGAAACTTAGACGAGTCAGAATGTAAATGTATATGTCCGTGTTCAGCACCTTTAGAAAAAGACTCTAATACCGATTGAATGATGATTCCCACTAAAATTAAAATACCAACTAACCTTGTGTTATTAGTGTAGAGATATACTTCTGGCAATAAATGTAAGATAGTTACTGAAAGTAAATAAGCGCCACTAAATGCTAATAATAAGCGAACGAAGGTTTTACTAGGTTTTAGTGTAAAAACGAATAAAACACCTACTAAAACAGAAACAATTAGTAAAAAGTAACTCATTTAGCAACAATAATTAAGCGATCAGAAGATTGTGAATTAAACTCATTAAGACTGTAATCGCCAAAAACATGTGTTATTTGTAAATTGACACTATTAAAATATGATTGTAGTTTTTCTAAAGTTAAAAATTTTACACGCTCTGTATACGAGTGTGATTTTCCTTCAGCTGTAAAAGAAATATGTTTTAATATAAATCCGTCTTTAATTTCTTTTTTAATATTAAACTCAATACCATCAATAGTTTTTATTTCTTCTTTTATAAGTGTATTTTTTACTTTTTCAACATTTAAGAAGTCCAAGACAAATACACCGTTTTCTTTTAATCCGTTTTTAATACTTTTTAAAACAGCAATGTCTTCGTTATCATCTTCAAAATAACCAAAACTAGTAAAGAGATTAAATATAGCATCATATTTACTTTCAATAGGCTCTCGCATATCCCAAACTTCAAAATGAAGCGTGTCATTCTCAAACTGTTTGGCATGTTTAATACTATTTTTACTTAAATCACCACCCACAACGTCATATCCTAACGAGTTTAAGTATACTGCATGACGTCCTTTTCCACAGGGTAAATCAGCAATACGACTTAACTTAGGCAGTTGTAAGAAAGAAGTGATATTACGCATAAAAAACTGTGCATCGGCATCGTTTCTATGCTTGTATAAAATATGATAGTATGGTGTGTTAAACCACGAAGTAAACCAATCTGTTGTATTCATAATTATAAAGGTCTGCAAAAATACGCAAAACTTACGTTTTTTACATTCAAAGTGGAAAAGATTCATAACAACCCAAAATTAGCTGTACTTTTGCAATGAAATTTTACAGTTACATGGAAAAAGATTTTAAAATGACCGCCATAACCATGGCAGGTTTAGAAGGTGTTTTGGCAGACGAGTTACGTCAACTAGGAGCAATGGAAGTGAAAGAAGGAGTAAGGAGTGTTACTTTTAGAGGTGATAAAGGTTTTATGTACAAAGCAAATATAGCTTTACGTACTGCTATTCGTATTTTAAAACCAATTAAACGCAGTAAAATTTTTGATGAAGAAGATTTATACGAAGCAATTCAACGTGTAAAATGGGAACGTTTTTTGGATGTTGATGGAACGTTTGCGATAGGTTCGGTAGTAAATTCAAAAAACTTTACTTCAAATTCACATTATATTAGCTTAAAATCCAAGGATGCTATTGCCGATTATTTTATGCATAAGTATAAAAAGCGTCCGAATGTAGATTTAAAATACCCAGATGTAAAAGTTCACGTGCACATTCATAAAGAATGGCTAACTATTTCGTTAGACTCATCTGGTGAATCGTTACACAAACGTGGATACCGAAGTGCTACGAATATTGCTCCGATTAATGAAGTATTGGCAGCAGGATTAATTTTACTTTCAGGATATAAAGGGGAAGAAAATTTTATTGACCCGATGTGTGGTTCAGGAACTATTTTGATTGAAGCTGCAATGATTGCGAATCAAATTCCTGCAAATATCAACCGTAAGCACTTTGCTTTTGAAAACTGGAAGGATTATGATGAAGATTTATACTTTGTTATTCAAGATTCATTATTAAAGAAAATACGAAGTTCTCATTTCAAAATTATGGGGTTTGATAAGGCTCCATCGGCAGTTAGAAAAGCGCAGCAAAATATTATCAATGCTAATTTGGATGAGTTTATAGGAGTACATCACGTAAACTTTTTCAATTCTAAGAAAGAAGTATTTGGTAAAACTACAATTTTGTTCAATCCGCCTTATGGAGAGCGTTTAAATATTGATGTAGAAGAATTTTACAGAAAAATAGGAGACACCTTAAAGAATAACTATCCAAATTCAACTGCGTGGTTAATTACGTCGGATATTCAAGCGCTAAAGTTTGTAGGGTTACGAACGTCGAAAAGAATACCGCTTAAAAATGCAGATTTAGATTGCCGTTTTGTAAAGTATGAACTGTATGAAGGTAGTAAAAAAGCAAAGAAGAATTCTTCATTTAACGATGAAGAAGAATAAAAATAAAAACTCCGCTGAAAGGCGGAGTTTTTATTTTTAGCGTAAGTATATTTTAACTCCCCTTATATGAGAGGTGAGCATAAAGTTTATCTTTTCATTAAATACTTATTAAAACTTTTTCCGTTTATTTTAGTGTATTTAGAGTCTATATCAAAAGCTACTTCCATTCCAGTAATATCAAACTCTCCTGATACTTTTGTGTATTTAATATTTAAGTCTTCTTCAAACTTTACATTTCTAAATGATACACCATCTTTAAATTCGGTATATTTAAAAATAGCACTTTCATTGAAAACAGAGTTTTTAAAGCTTACAAAACGGTTAAAATCTGCATACTTAAATGTAGCTGGTTCCTCAAAAGAGGTGTTTTCGAAAGTAATATCTCTATCAAATTTTGCGTACTTAAATGTTGAGTCACCTTTAAATTTAGTGTTAGAAAAGTTTGTGTTTCTCTCAAAATCTGAATATTTAAACATCGCTTTTTGTTCAAAAGTACAATCTTTAAATACAACAATATCTTCAAAATTAGCAACAAAAGTATATCCACTTTTCTCATGAGGAATGTAAGCTAAAACATCATCATCAAAAACACAATTTACAAAAGAAACTTTATTTGTAATTTGTTTTTCAACGGTGTTAGACCCTCCATTATTCCACCAACTTTTTCTTTTAGGTAATTTAGGTAACGCTTCATTCATAAAAGTAAAGTCTAATGTACCTTTAATAGTAGTGTTAGAAATTTCTATTGCTTTTCCGTTTTTAACATCTCTCATAATATCAGATGCATTTATAACTTTTTGAGCAAAAGCAGTTGAAAAGCAAAGTAAAAGTCCTGTAATAGTAACTATAATTTTCATTTTTAATGGTTTTTTAAGTTCTATATAAAAGACAACTAACTTTTGGTTTTTGTGACACTTAAAAAAAAACAGTATTTAGTTGCCTAAATACTGTTAGTATATTTTCTTAAAAGAGGATATTAGTTTACTGAGTCACTTAAACCAGCACCAGCTTTAAATTTAACTACGTTTTTAGCAGCAATTTTTATTTCTTTTCCTGTTTGAGGGTTTCTACCAGTTCTAGCAGCTCTCTTAGAAACAGACCAAGTTCCCCATCCAACTAAAGCAACTTTATCACCTTTCTTTAAAGTATTAGTTACGTTAGTAGTTAAAGAATCTAATGCAGCTTTAGCGGCAGCTTTAGAAATTCCTGCATCAGCAGCCATCGCATCGATTAAATCTGATTTGTTCATAATTTAAATAGATTTTAAAATTAATTAATATTTTTTTGCTTCAATAGCTCAACAAATATAGACGGAACGCGAGATTGTGCAAGATTTGACTTGAAAAAAATACTCTTTTGTTAATAAGTTACCTTAAATTGTTAATAACCACTCATCTTTTTTTGTTAAAAACGCTAAAACCCCATGGATAAAGGGCTAGAGAACTTTTGCATCTTTTTCGAATTGAAAACCGTTTAATAAACTCTGAACATCCATTAACTTTTTACCAGAAATTTTAATTTGATGAATATTTAAGTAACCATCTGTAACAGCAATTTTTAATTCCTTTTTAGTGGTAACGATAGCACCAACCTCAAGATTATGAGAAGTAGGATCTTTACTAACTCCGTATATTTTAGCAGAAAGTTCATCATCTCCATTTACAATAGTAGTCCAAGCAGCAGGATATGGATTTAATCCGCGAATATGATTATAAATATCATTTAAAGAGTTAGACCAATCTATCTTACAGTTATGAGGATATAATTTTGGAGCAGACTTTTCTTCTAATTCAGGTTGTTTAGTAGTTGTAACATCTCCTTTAGCAATTAAATCTAAAGTTTCAGCAACGAGTTTAGCTCCTAAGTGCATTAATCTGTCGTGTAACTTACCAACAATTTCATTTTCTTTAATAGTTACCTCACTTTGTAATATGATTTCTCCTGTATCAATTTTATCATCAATAAAGAAAGTAGTAACACCTGTTTTCGTTTCGCCATTTATAATTGCCCAATTAATAGGTGCAGCACCACGATATTCTGGTAATAGTGAAGCATGTAAATTAAAAGTACCATATTCTGGTAGTGCCCAAACGGATTTAGGTAACATTCTAAAAGCAACAACTACTTGTAAGTTAGCATCCCACTTTTTTAAATCTTCTTGGAATTCTTCGTTCTTTAAGTTTTTGGGTTGAAGAATAGGCAAGTTTTGAGAAAGTGCATATTTTTTTACAGCAGATTGATTAAGCTTACGACCTCTACCAGCAGGTTTATCTGGAGCAGTAATAACTCCTACTACATTATAATCATTCTCCACTAAATGCTGTAAAATGGTAGCAGCAAAATCAGGAGTTCCCATAAAAACGATGCGTAAATCTCTCATTTATTTTAAAAAGTATTTATTGTTTTTTGTGTGTATTTTTTCTTCGGAAAGAAGCTCTCGCAAAAGTATTAAAATGTTCGTTTCTTTTTCATTTAATAGCGAGCAGATTTCAGTAACTGTATAGGTTTTTTCTTTTTGTAAGTTAGAAAGAATATCTTTTTGGCTTATACTAGTTTTGTTTTTTCTTTGCAAACAAACATCACAGATTCCACAACTTTGAGAGCTGTGTTCACCAAAATAGGAAAGAAGTTGTACGCTTCTACAAACCGAATTGTTTTCTACAAACTGAAGTAAGTCTCTATTTTTTTGTTTTTTCTGTTTAATGTATTGTTTAATGTTTAGAGAAATTCGGTTGATGGTTTTATCATCTTCTCTAGGGTGTAAAAAGAAAAGTTCCGAATTGTTAGTAGCTTTTGTATAAGCTATTAATTCTTTTTGAGCTAACTTTTCTAAAGTATTGATTACGAACCAAGAGGTAGTACCTAGCTTTTTAGCAATGTAAAATTCATCAATTTTTACAGGGTTTTCAAAAATGCCACCATACATACGTAAAATTTGTTGGACAAAATTTTTAATTTGGGAGTTTTGATTTGTATGTGATATAACTTGTTTGCTTGAGGCTAAAAACTGAACTGTAGATTTTTGTTGGAAGCTATGATTTAATTCAATAATGCCATTATTATTGAGTATTTGAAGAGCATTGAATGTTTTATTGGGGATGAAATTATACTTATTACAAAAAGCTAAAAAATTAAAATCGAAAGCAGTTTCGATTAATTCACCTTTTGCAATTTGAAAATGTTGATATAGTTTTTGGTGAATAGTTTTTATTTCATCAATGGTTGGTAATGATTTTTCAAGTAATTCATTACTTAAAGAAATATCACTATCGTTAGTTAATACTACAGAGAAAGACTTTACTCCATCACGTCCACCACGACCCGCTTCTTGAATGTAGTTTTCAATAGAAAAAGGTAGGTTAAGATGAATAACAACTCGAACATTGGGTTTGTCTATTCCCATACCAAAAGCATTGGTAGCAACTATAATTGGAGTTTTCTCTGTCATCCAATTATCAAAAGCTAACTTTTTTTCTACAGGAGAAAGGCCTCCATGGTAAAAAGAACTTTTAAATCCATTAGCATTTAAGTAACTACTAATTTCTTTCGTTTTACTACGAGTATTTACATATATAATTGAAGGAGCTTTTGTTTTGGTAAAAATCTGATTGAGCTTACCAAGCTTGTCTTCAGTTTTAAAAATTTGATAGGCTAAATTCTCTCTAAAAAAAGATTTTTTGAAAATGGTAGGTTTTTCTAATTCAAGAGAAGAAACAATATCTGAAATTACTTTTTGAGTTGCCGTAGCTGTTAAAGCAATTATAGGGATTGTTGGTAGTAACTCTTTTAAAACAGTAATCTCTTGATAAGAAGGACGGAAATCGTGTCCCCATTCAGATATACAATGTGCTTCATCAATAGCTATTAAGTTTACATTTAGTTGCTTTATTTTTTCTTGAATAAAACGAGATTGCAACCGTTCAGGTGAAATGTATAAAAACTTAGTATTTCCAAACCGAATATTATCAAAAAGTGTAATAATATCGTCTTGTGAGCTTCCAGAAGATATTAAAGTAGCTTTTATGCCTTTATCAATAAGATTAGCAACTTGATCTTGCATTAAGGCAACTAAGGGAGAAACTACTATACAAACTCCTTCCTTAACCAATGCGGGTACTTGAAAACAAATAGACTTTCCACCTCCTGTAGGAAGTAAAGCAACAACATTGTTTCCTGTTAAAACTTCAGTAATTATTTCTTGTTGAGGTTTTCTAAAAGAAGTATAGCCCCAATAATGTTTTAATATTTGTAGCGATTTATCATACATCGTGTTTTAACGAATGTAAAATAAAATCACAGCGCTCTTGTACCGAACCAAAAGGAACATCAATAATATTATAGCCTACTTCCTCGTAAGCTTCTTTTAAAAAGGTATCTATTTTCACTGATTGCTCGAAGGTTTCATAACGTTCGTTGTCAGATTTATAAATAGCCTCCCAAGGAGCGCACATAAATACTTTATTGTATAGATATTTATTGCTTTTTTTAATAAAAACATCTGGGTAGTCAGAACCTAAATAATTCATATAAGCGTGTACATCAGGAATCCCTCTATCAAAAAAGATAATCTCGGCATCACTTTGGTGAGCTTCTAAGTACTGTTGCTCTCTTCCTTCTAATAATAGTTGGCTAAATAATAAAGGTTGCTCTAAAAAAAGTTGATCAATACCATCTTTTTGAGCTTTAAGTGTAACCTCTCTTGAAATCTCTGGCATACATTCATACCCACGTCTAATAAATTCTCTTAAAATAGAGGATTTACCTGTGCCAGGACCACCTATTAAAACTATTTTTTGTTGCATGGGGCAAAAATAAAAGTTTCAAGTTATAAATATAATAAATAGTGTAATTTTGTGCATCATCACTACATGCTTTAAATTTTTGATGAGTTTTTATAAAATAGTAATTTCTGAGTTATGCAAGATAGAGAAGCTTTTTACGCAAAATTAAAATCACAATTAGAAGATACCACAACGTTTCCAGCTAAGTATTTATATAAATTTATTGTTCCTACTGACGGTAGTCAGGAGAAAGAAGTACAAGACTTATTTAATAATGCTGGAGCAGTTATCAATACAAAAAAATCTAAAACAGGAAAATACGTAAGTGTATCAATACATATTACAGTAAAGAGTTCAAACGAAGTTATTTCGTATTATAAAAAAGCAGAGGCAATAAAAGGTATTATTTCTTTGTAAATTTATAACAAAAAAAGTTTTACACTTTCATTTTTGGATGTAGTTTTTCTTTTAAAAAAAGAAAAATTATGGCTAAAAATCTTTTACTAAGCTAAAAGTATGGCAAAGAACTTGATGCAATAAAAAAGATAAGTAATTATTTCTAGTAAGGAAAAGAATGATAAAAAAGCTATGAAACAACTATATGGTTAGAGTAAGAAAAGGGGATTAATAAAATTTAAGAATACGTTTAACCAATAATACAAAGTGAGAAAATATATTTTTTTAACAACATTATTTATAATCGTTTCATGTGATCTTGTTAGTTTAAAAACTAAAAGGGTTACGAGTGAAAGACCAATTGCTACTGTTTATAATAAACATCTATACAAAAAAGATATTGCTGGTTTATTGCCAAAAAATCTTTCACCCAAAGATAGTTTAGTTATAGTAAAAGGTTTGATTAATTCTTGGGCTAAACAAGAATTATTGTACATTAAAGCAGAAGAGAATATCTCAGAAGTAAACAGTGAAGAAATACAAAACTTAGTTAACGATTATAAAAAGAGTTTATACATTAACGGCTATAAAGAACGTTTGATAAAACAACAATTAGATACGGTTGTTACTGAGGAAGAAATAGAGTTGTATTATGAGGAAAATAAAGAGAATTTTAAAGTAAGTGAAGAACTTGTACAATTTGAATATGTACATTTTGGTAAAGATTATCTGGATAAAAAAGAAACAATAAAGCAGTTTAAGTCAGAAAAAGAAGAGGATAAAGAAGATTTAGAAAGACATTTATTAAATTTTAAATCATATCGATTACAAGATTCAACTTGGGTAACTTTTGAATATTTAAAGAAAAAAATTCCACCTTTTCGTAACGAAACGAAAGAAAACTTGTTAAAAATATCAAAATTCATACAAAAAGAAGATAGTTTAGGAGTATATTTGGTCGCTGTAAAAAATATGTTACCACAAAACGCTACGGCTCCACTGAGCTATGTAAGCGCTAGAATAAAACAGATTATTTTACATAAAAGAAAATTAGAATTAATACGAGATATTGAAAAAACGCTGATAAATGATGCAATTGAAAACAAGAACTTTAAAGAATATTAGTATAGTATTTACGTTGTTTTTAGCAGGCTTAACAACAGTTAATGCACAAGGAACAAAAGTAGATGGTGTTGCTGTGGTGGTAGGTAAAAACATTGTTTTAGATTCTGATATAGATAAGTTTAAGCAAGAAGTAGAGTTAAGAAGTGAAGGAAAAGTAAAGATATCTGACTGTGAAATGTTAGAAGAATTAATGCAACAAAAACTATTAGCTCATCATGCAATTATTGATAGTGTAACAGTATCTCAATCTGAAATTGATAGTAGAGTAGATAGAAGTATTGCTTTTTTTACACAAGAATATGGAAGTGAAGAAAAAGTGGTTGAAGCTTATGGTTTTAATGATGTTGAAGATTTAAAGAAAGAACTAGGTAGAGTTCAAAGAGAGAATTTACTAATAGAAAAAGAACAGCAAAAGATCACTGAAAATATTGACGTAACTCCAGAAGAAATTCGCATCTATTTTAAAGGATTACAAGATAAGGGAGAGCTTCCTGAAATACCAGCTGAAGTTCAATTGCAACAATTAGTAGTTAAAGCAGAACCAACAGAAGAAGAGAAAGAGCGTGTAATAAACAAATTAAAAGAAATAAAAAAAGAAATAGAAAACGGTGCAAGTTTTAAGTTGAAAGCAATTATTAACTCAGAAGATCCAGGAGTAGCTCAAAATGGTGGGAAATATGTAATTACAAAAGATAGTCCATTTATTAAAGAGTTTAAAGAAACAGCATTTTCATTGGATGTAAATCAAATCTCAGAGCCTATTAAATCAGCCTTCGGATACCATATACTTCAACTGCATAAAATTAAAGGTAATCAACGAGAAGTATCTCATATTTTAATGCAACCTGAAGTTTCTGATGAAAAATTAAATGAAACTAAAGAACAAATAGAAAAGATAGTAGCTGATATAAAAGAAGAGAAAATAACTTTTGAAGAAGCTGTAAAGAAATATTCTGAGGATGAAGAAACAAAAAATAGTGCAGGTATTATAATGAATCCTTATACTCAAGAACCAACTTTTGAGTTAACGAGAATGCCGCCTGAGCTATTCGCAAGAATTAGTGAGTTGAAAAAAGGTGATTTGTCTGATATTTTTTATGATGAAACACGAGAAGGAGAAAAAATGTATAAAGTAATCTTATTAAAAGATAAAACAGATACACATAAAGCTGATTTAGTAGATGACTATGTAAGAATGCAAGAATTTGCTCTTGCTAAGAAAAAAGAAGAAGAAATTACAAAATGGACCAAGGATAAAATCCAAGAAACTTACCTAAAATTAAGTAACGATTATAAGAAGTGTACTTTCAAGAAAGATTGGAAGAAAGAAAACAAATAAGAAATAATAAATTTAGTATATTGTCATTCCCGCGAGAGCGGGAATTTCATTTTATAAAAGTTTGTAATTAAATTTATTGAACAAAGAAAAATTTTGATTTATGTCTGACGTAACAGCAGTAAACACACTTGTAGAAAAATATAGTCAACTACAACAAGAAATAGGTAAGGTTATAATAGGTCAGCAAGAAGCTGTAAACTATACATTACTTTCAATTTTTTGTGGAGGACATTCGTTGTTAATTGGAGTACCAGGATTGGCAAAAACCTTATTAGTAAATACAATTTCTAGCGCATTAGGGTTGAATTTTAATAGAATTCAGTTTACTCCAGATTTAATGCCTTCTGATATTTTAGGAAGTGAAATATTAGATGAAACACGTCATTTTAAATTTATAAAAGGACCAATTTTCTCAAACATTATTTTAGCAGATGAAATAAACCGTACACCACCTAAAACACAAGCAGCTTTACTAGAGGCTATGCAAGAAAAGTCGGTAACTGTAGCAGGACATCATTATAAGTTAGAGCTACCATTTTTTGTATTAGCTACACAAAACCCTATTGAGCAAGAAGGAACGTATCCTTTACCAGAAGCGCAACTAGACCGTTTTATGTTTTCAATTAACTTAGAGTATCCAAGCTTTGAAGAAGAGGTACAAGTGGTAAAAAATACGACATCAATAGCTGAACAAACAGTCAACGCTATTTTTTCTTCAGAAGAAATTATTGAAGTCCAAAAGTTAATACGTAAAATTCCTGTAGCTGATAATGTGGTTGAGTATGCTGTTAGTTTAGTAGGAAAAACGCGTCCTAATTCAGATAAAGCTACTGAATTAATTAAAAAGTACATTGATTGGGGAGCAGGACCAAGAGCTTCACAAAACTTAATTTTGGCAGCCAAAGCACACGCAGCGGTACATGGAAAATATTCTCCAGACATTGAAGATGTTCAAGCGGTAGCAATTCCTATCTTATCACATAGAATTGTGAAGAATTATAAAGCAGAGGCAGAAGGAGTGACTATAAAATATATTATAAACTCTCTATTTTAAAATGAAAAAGTTTTTAAGTATTGTTTTTTTAGTGATATTATTTGCTTCATGTAAGCAAGAAGCAGCCAAAACCGTTTCAGAAGAAACAGAAAAACAAGAGATTTTATCGGTGATGAAGGCACAAGAAGAAGCTTGGTCAAATCACGATTTAGAAGGTTTTATGCAAGGGTATTGGAAGAGTGATTCATTAAAGTTTTACGGACGAAATGGAGTTACTTTTGGATGGCAAAAAACCTTAGATAATTATAAAAAAGGGTATCCAACAAAAGAACACTCAGGAACATTAACTTTTAAGGTTAATGACATTTCTAAAATTACTGAAGGAGCTTATTCAGTTATGGGGGAATATCATTTAAAAAGAACAATAGGAGACGCTAACGGCGTTTTTATGATTATTTTTAAGAAGATACAAGATGAGTGGAAAATCATAGCGGATACTTCGTGTTAAATAAAGAGAGAAAAGAAAAAGTTATAGTAATACTGCTTCTAATAATTACAGTATTCTCATGAAAAAACACAGAGAATGAGAAGGAAGTTGTTTTTTTTAATAAGTCAAAAGAAGTTGTAGAGAGTAAGTTTCCTTTTCCGATAGGTTATGTGAATGATTATGAAGATATGTTCACAAATGATGAAGAGCAAAAATTGGAAAAACTAATTGATGATTATGAAAAAGAATCAACAAATGTTATAGCAGTTGTTACTGTAAGTAGTTATCAACCGTATGATAATATTGAAGATTATTCTTTAGCGTTGGCTAATGATTGGGGAGTAGGGAGAAAAGACAAGAATAATGGCTTAACAATTGTTATCAATAAATTAAAAAGAGAAATACGAATATCTACAGGGTTAGGAACAGAAGAAACGCTTACCGATGAAATTTGCAAAAAGGTAATAGATAGTGTAATTGTTCCTGAGTTTAAAAACGAAAACTACTATAGAGGAATTGAAAAAGGAATCGGTAGTTTAATAAAACAATGGTAAAGTATTAGCTAAAAAAAGCTTCTGAAAGTATTTTCACTACTTTCTCAGCTTTTCTATTTTCAGAATAATCGTAAAAAGCTATTAGATAAACTTATAATTTAGGAAACTAGTCTTTAGTTTACTATGATGGGGTAATCATCTTTTCAGTTATATTTAGGAAAAGGAATTTTCTTATGCTCCATGTAATCAATTCCCCAAGCATGTAATGGGGCTAAAGCATTGACTAAATCATTGCCAAATGGAGTAAGAGAATATTCAACTCTAGGTGGAACTTCAGCATATATTTTTCTGCTAATAATTCCATCAGCTTCTAACTCTTTTAATTGGCTAGTTAACATCTTTTCTGAGATTGTTTCACATGCAGTCTTGATTTGTCCATACCTAAGTGGTTTTTCAACAAGCCTAGAAATGATAAATAACTTCCATTTTCCACTTACAACTTTTGTTGCATAAGTTAAAGGGCAATAATCAGGTGAAAATTTTTTCATTTTTTTTTCAATTCTATCTTTTTGGTACTAAAAAAACTAACCAAAAGGTGCGTAAGGTACAAAAATGTAACGTATTGTTTCTTGTTTAAAAGTGCTTTAGTTTCGTGGCTTTATAAGAAAAAAAACATATAAAAATGAAGAAACGTTATCAATTGCTACTCGTAATTTTAACCATGATTAGTGCGTGTAAAACAACTAATAAAACAAGAAGAGAAAACACAACAAAACTGGAATATATACGACAGGCTACGGTGTTTTTAGAAGTAAATTCAAAAAAAATATTAATAGACCCTGTTTTGTCAGATAAGGGAACACAAGACCCAATTCCTTTTTCTAATGATAAACGGATTCCTATGAATGATTTACCGATACCTAAAAATAAAATTATAGAACAAGCCGATGCTGTTTTGATAACGCATTACCATCCAGATCATTTTGATGCTGATGCTGAAAAATTACTTCCTAAAAACATACTTATTTTTTGCCAACCTTTTGATGTAGAAAAATTAAAATCAAAAGGATTTACAAACTTACAAAGCATAGAGCAGGTTGTAAATTGGTCTGGAGTATCGATAAAACGCTACGAAGCACATCATCATGAAGGAGCAACAGGAGCAATGCCTTTTGGCGAATCATCTTCTTTTTCTTTAACATTTAAAGAAGATACAATATTTATTACAGGAGACGCCGTTTTAGATAGTCTTTTAAAGAATGCTTTGAAAATTGAAAAACCTACTCATATTATTGCAAATACAGGGGAGTGTACTTTTAGCAAGCCAAACCCTGTTTTAGAACCAGGTAAACATATGACGTTAACTAAAGAAGAATTACTAAGGATAGCTGTTGAGAATAAGAAAGCTATTTTAATAGCAATTCATATGGACGCAATAAATCATTGTGGATTAACGAAAGAGGAGCTTCGCTTATTTTTAAAAGAGCAAGAAAAATCTATTCAAGATAAAATTGTAATCCCTAATGAAGGTGAAGTATTACAAATATAAAACAAAAAGAAGCCTTTTGGGCTTCTTTTTGTTTTATATTTTTCTTAGTTTTTAAGAAAACATCTTCGCAACTTTCTCTGCTTTTCTACTTTCTGAATAATCATAAAAACCTTCACCAGATTTAACACCTAATTTACCAGCTGCAACCATGTTTACTAATAACGGACATGGAGCATACTTAGGGTTTTTAAATCCATCATACATTACGTTTAAGATAGATAAACAAACATCTAACCCAATAAAATCGGCTAATTGTAATGGTCCCATTGGATGTGCCATTCCTAATTTCATTACGGTATCAATTTCAGCAACACCAGCAACACCGTTGTATAACGTTTCAATACTTTCGTTAATCATTGGCATTAAAATACGATTGGCAACAAAACCTGGGTAATCATTTACTTCAACAGGAACTTTATTTATTTTCTTAGTTAAATCAACTGTAAAGTCCATTACTTCATCAGAAGTGTTGTATCCTCTAATAATTTCAACCAATTTCATAATTGGCACAGGATTCATAAAGTGCATTCCAATTACTTTTTCAGGTCTATTGGTAGCTGCTGCAATTTGAGTAATTGAGATTGATGAAGTGTTGGTAGCTAAAATAGTATCCTCAGCACAAGCTTCATCTAAATCTTTAAAAATCTTAAGTTTTAAGTCAATATTTTCAGTAGCAGCCTCAACAACTAAACTAGTATTCTGTACACCTTCTTTAATAGAAGTGTAGGTCGTAATATTGTTTAAGGTATTATTTTTATCGTCTTCAGTAATTTTTTCTTTCGCTACCATTCTATCTAAGTTTTTAGTAATGGTTGCTAAACCTCTATCTAAGGCAGCTTGCGAAATGTCGATAAGTTGAACATTGTATCCAAATTGAGCAAACGTATGCGCAATTCCATTTCCCATTGTTCCTGCTCCAATTACGGCGATATTTTTCATGTTGTTGTGTTTTGGTATTTATATGGGCGTTCCCCTATGGGGCGGGCTTTCCGCTACAATCTTTTTTGGTGTATTCTTCGCTTTACTCAGAATAACAAAAAAGGATTTTCACTGCAATCCCTAACGCGGTTGTTACTTATTTACTTTATTCTAAAAACAGTCTATAATCTGATGTGCTACACGTAAAGCCTCAGTACCTTGACGTAACGAAACAATAGGCGTAGTATTATTGTGAATAGCATCTGCAAACGATTCTAATTCATCTAAAATAGCGTTGTTAGCTACTACTTCAGGATTATCGTAATAAATTTGCTTTTTAACACCTTCAGCATTCTGCAAAATCATAGCAAACTCATCAGGTTTTTCTGGTACGTCTTTCATTCTAACAACTTCTGATTGCTTTTCTAAAAAGTTTACTGAAATGTATGCGTCTCTTTGGAAAAAACGGCTCTTACGCATGTTTTTCATCGAAATTCTACTTGCTGTTAGGTTCGCAACACAACCATTTTCAAATTCAATACGAGCATTAGCAATATCAGGAGTTTCTGAAATTACTGATACACCACTTGCATGCACACTTTTTACTTTTGAGTTTACAACCGATAAAATAATATCAATATCATGAATCATTAAATCTAAAACTACAGGTACATCTGTTCCTCTAGGATTAAATTCAGCCAAACGATGTGTTTCAATAAACATTGGCGTGTCAATCAAGTCTTTTACAGCCATAAAAGCAGGGTTAAAACGCTCTACATGTCCAACCTGTCCACGTACATGGTATTGACTAGCTAAAGTTCTTATAGCTTCTGCTTCTAATACAGTATTGGTAATAGGTTTTTCAATAAAAATATGTTTTCCTTTCTCAATAGCTTGTTTAGCACAATCAAAATGAGAAAGTGTTGGAGTAACGATATCGACTACTTCAACAGCATCAATTAACGCTTCTACTGAATCGAATAATTTATAGCCAAACTCATCAGCTACTTTTTGTGCGTTTTCTGTAAAAGGGTCATAAAACCCTACTAATTCATATTTTTCTGATTGTTGTAACAAACGCAAATGGATTTTTCCTAAGTGACCTGCGCCTAAAACTCCAGCTTTTAACATAAGTGAAAGATTATTAGTTATTTGATTGGTTTGTTGAAAAAGAAATGATTTCTACAAAAAATCAACGCAAACAAAGATACACTTTTATACAGATTTATTACTACTTTTATCCTCCTGAAATTTTATAATTAGTGAGAGATACAACCAAACACCAAGGACTTAGAAATCAATTAGCAAACGTTTTAGAAGCAAAAGGAATTAATGACGAGAGAGTATTAAAAGCTATCAGAAAAATTCCAAGACATTTGTTTATGGATAGTAGTTTTGAAGCGCATGCGTATCAAGACAAAGCTTTTCCTATTGCTGCTGAACAAACAATTTCTCAGCCTTATACAGTAGCGTTTCAATCACAAGTATTAGAAGTAAAGCCAGGAGAAAAAGTATTAGAAATAGGAACTGGATCTGGATACCAAACGGCAGTATTATTAGAATTGAATGCTGTGGTGTATTCAATAGAAAGGCAACATGAGTTATTTAAAAAAACTTCAATGTTTTTACCAAGACTTGGATATAAGCCAAAAAGGTTTATTTTTGGTGATGGTTACAAAGGATTACCAGAAGAAGCTCCTTTTGACAAAATTATTGTTACAGCTGGAGCACCGTATGTGCCTAAAGCATTATTGGCGCAAATTAAAGTAGGAGGTAGGTTGTTGATTCCTGTGGGGGATCAAGAGCAAGTAATGACACTTTTTATAAGGAAATCACCAAAAGAATTTGAAAAGCATGAGTTAGGTGATTTTAGGTTTGTGCCAATGTTAAAAAAGAAAAATTAATCATTAAAACTAAATTATATTATGAAGAAAGAGAATGAAACAAAATATTACGTTATTACATGTGTAGGAATCATGTTGTTATTAGTAATGGTGTTTGCCTTTGAAAAAGGTGCTCTGTTAGGAGAAATTATAGCAAAGTAAAAAGCTAACACACATAAGATAAGCTCAAATCCTTTTCTATTTTAGAAAAGGATTTTTTGTTATGAGAAAAATCAAAATAAAAAAATCCGCCTAAAAAAGCGGATTTATTGAATTTGAATAAAGAAACATCAACTTATTCAGCGATTGCTATTTCAGTTGCATCTGCAACTACTATCTCTTGTTGTTGATGTTGTTTTTGTTTGTTTTGATTAGTTTTTGCTAATCCACAAGGACTAGTACTTCCGCAAGAAGAAAAACCTAATAAACTAACAGTACAAATTGCAATAAATACTACTTTTTTCATCATTATTCCGTTTTATAAAAATCAAATATACATATTTCTGATTAAGTCACCAGAATTTTCCTTCTTTTCAATAACGTTGAATTCCACCATTTTATTTTGTATGTCCGTAATTAAATTTTCGGAAATAGCTTCGCCGTCATTCCATTCAGTAATAGATAACCATTCCTGAATATCATCTATTTGTTGTTCATACCTATTGGAAAGAACTTTATCAATATTATCGAAGTCTTTAAAGTCTTTAGTACAAGCGTTAATGATATCGTGTACTTTTTTTACTTCTTCAAAATTATTTTCTAAGATTTCATCACGAACAGCAATTACAAAACAAGGCCATGGGGTAGGGCAGTTACCAACTCGCCTAAAAGTACCGTTATCAACCAATGGTTTTGTGGTAAAGTGCTCCCACATAAAATAATCGGCTTCTCCATTAGTTAAAGCGTCTATTCCTCCTTGTAAATCTCCAACTACTTTAAATTGTAGTTTATTAACATCCCAACCATTGTTATGGGCATTTACAATTGCCATAAGTTGAGAACCTGAACCAAATCGGCTAATAGCTACTGTAGCATTCTCTAAGTCATTAATGGTTTTGAATTTTGAGTTCGCAGCAACATGAATTCCCCAAACAAGTGGACTTTTTACAAAAGTTTGTGTAATTTTTGAAGGATTTCCATTAATAATATCTTTAATAATTCCTTCAGTAAGCACCAAGGCTATGTCAACTTCACCAGAGCGTAAAGCTTTCGTCATAGCTCCAGTACCTCCAGGATAATCTTTCCAGCGTAAGTTGATTCCTTCTTTGGTGTATTCTTTATTTTTTAATGTAATGTACCATGGGTAATTAAAATGTTCAGGAACACCACCTATTTTTAATTTCAGCATTTATTCAACTAATTTATCTAGGGTATATGCAATCAAATCATTTACTACTTTATACGGATCTTTACTAAATGTTCCGTTGGCTCTGTTAGCAATAATTGCATTCATTGATGCTGCATTATGACCTAGTAGTTTAGCCAACCCATAAATGGCTGATGTTTCCATTTCAAGGTTGGTAATTCGATTGTTATTATAGTTAAAACTATCAATCTTCTTATTTAAATCGGGGTCTTGCAAAGGTAAGCGTAAAACACGTCCTTGAGGACCATAAAAACCACCAGCGGTAGCTGTAATTCCTTTATATACTTTGTTAGATATTAATTTATCTTCTAAAGGTTTTCCGTTAGAAATGATTAACGGATATGATTTTTTTGCACTCCAATTGGTATGTTTTATGAAAGCTTCTTCTATATCTGGATGTGAGATTTCATCCACTTGATACGATTGTAACATTCCGTTTAAATCCAATCCATGAGAGCTTAATAAAAAGCTGTCAACAGGAATATCAGCATGTAAAGAACCAGAAGTTCCAATTCTTGTAATGTTTAATTGTGTATGTTTTTCTTTAGGTTTACGTGAGTTTAAGTCGATATTAACTAAGGCGTCTAACTCGTTTAAAACAATATCAATATTATCAGGGCCTATTCCTGTAGAAATTACAGAAATTCTTTTTCCTTTATAGGTACCAGTAGTGGTTTTAAATTCTCTTTTTTGTGTGCTAAATTCTATAGTATCAAAGTGTTTGGTGACTTTGTCGACACGATATTGGTCTCCAACAAAAATGATATCGGTAGCAATATGTTCAGGTCTTAAATTCAAATGGTAAATACTACCATCTGGATTTAAGATGAGCTCAGAATGTTGTATACTCATTTACGATGTTATTTTTAACAGCTTATCAGTAGAGTTTACGTAGAGATAGCTGTATTTTTTTGCGCCACCAAGATACGAAAAATCAGAACGAATTTTAGCATAATAGTTTGTTTGGTTTTGCAATACTTTCTTACCTGTTTTACTAAGTTTTACAGGATCAAAAGAGGTAAATAGCTTTTTAAGGCTTTCAAGTTTGTTAACGTATTGAATATCACCAAACCCATAGTTTTCTTGATGAGTTAAAAGATTTCTAAGAAGTTCATCTTGGTTTGCAAATGTATGCTCGTTAGCAACCTTTAAAATATTATTTTCTATATAATTTAATCCATTTTCAATTGAAGGAAAGCGAAGTAAATGTGCTTTTATAGCACTCTCTAGATATACAAAAGGTGATTTTGGATTAAATTTATGTGCATTTTCAAGAGGTAACGGACTATCTGAGCAATATAATTGCCATATATAGTCAGCATATTCTATATCATCTTGAGAAAGCTCTATTTTATTTTTAAAGTGCTCTTTTAATTGATCGTCAGATAATTCTCCTAAACCATATAACTTTTTAGAGTTATCTATTTTACCACTTGTAACTAAAGATATTTTGTGATTTTTACGGTATCTTTTTAGCCAGCTTATTACTGCTAACATATTTACTTGACAAAATAAATCGTATTCAAACCATAAAACAATCTCATCTTGTTGTTTTTGATTACATAGGTTTCGGTATTCTTTAAGGGTATAATCTATAAACTTCTTCTTAGTAATTTTATAAGTAGTTTTTAAAAAGTCAAAACGTGTTTTCCAGAAGTCTTCACTACCTACGTCTACTGATGTTTTTCCTTCACATAACATTTCACGCCACGTAATAATATCACCTTCAATATTTAGTTCTTGAAGTCTTTGAGTTGTAACGTCTCCATTGGTTATGTGTAATAAAGAATGTTTCATAATTTTAGGGAATTGGTTGATTTCTTTATTTATGTAAAATAAACGATTTATTTTATACGTTATTATTTACTGGTTGGTATTTAACACTTTACAAAAGTTGTAAATATAAAAAAAATGTCGAAGAATCAAATCTTCGACATTTTTTACTTATCCACCAACGCGTTTTACGTTGAATCCTTTATCTTTTAAAAGTTGCATTATAGTATCTCTATAATCACCTTGAATTATGATTTTATCATCTTTAAAACTACCACCAACACTTAGTTTGGTTTTGATTTCTTTTGCTAATTTTTTAAAGTCTTGGGTAGCCCCATTATAACCGTCTATTATAGTAACTGGTTTCCCTTTACGTTTTTCATACTTACAAAGAATGGGTTCATCTTGTAACCAGACGTCAGGTTTTTTTTCTTCAGGTTTTTCCTCAAACTGATGATCTGGGAATAAATTTTTTAATTGATCTTGTAAATCCATTAGATTTATTTTTTCAATCCTAATTCGCGTAAACGTTCATCTAAAAACTCACCAGCAGTAATATCTTCAAACTGTTTTGGATTGTTTTCATCAATACAGTTTTCTAAAACATCTAATTTCATATCAGAAACAGGATGCATGAAAAATGGAATTGAATAACGTGATGTTCCCCATAATTCTTTAGGAGGGTTAGTTACACGGTGAATTGTTGATTTTAACTTGTTGTTACTATGGCGTGATAACATATCACCTACATTAATCATTAACTCGTCATCTTCTGCTATAGCATCAATCCATTCACCTTTATGGTTTTGAACTTGTAATCCTTTTCCTTGAGCTCCCATTAATAAAGTGATTAAGTTAATGTCACCATGAGCAGCAGCTCTTACAGCTCCTTTAGGTTCTGTTGTAATAGGAGGGTAGTGTATTGGACGTAAAATACTATTTCCGTTTTTGATGTAGTTGTCAAAATACGTTTCTTCTAAACCTAAATGTAAGGCTAATGAACGTAAAACGTATTTAGCTGTTTTTTCTAACATTTGGTAAGCTTCTTTACCCACTTTGTTAAATTCAGGTAATTCTTCAACTTCAACATTTTCTGGGTATTCTTTTGCGTATTTTGAATCTGCATCAACATACTGACCAAAGTGCCAAAACTCTTTTAAATCTCCTTCTTTCTTTCCTTTAGCACTTTCTTTACCAAAAGAAACATACCCTCTTTGACCTCCAATACCTGGAATTTCATATTTTTCTTTTACATCTGTAGGTAAATCAAAAAACTTTTTGATTTCAGCATATAAGTTATCTACTAATTCATCGTCTAAAAAGTGTCCTTTTAATGCTACAAATCCTATATTCTCGTAAGCGTCACCAATTTCATTGATGAATTTTTGTTTTCTTTCAGCATCGTCCGATAAAAAATCTGCTAAGTTTACGCTTGGAATTTTATTCATTGTTAATAAGTTTTATTATTCAGGCGGTAAAGTTAGTGAAATCAAGCGTATGCTGATAATTTATTTATTAACAAAAGGAATTAAGTACGATATTGTATAGTTGAATCCGAAGCCTGTACTGCTTTCAAAAACACGATTAAAACCTGGTGTATATAGCGTTTTAAAGCCTTTTTGATCGTCAACACTTAACATAATTTTATATGAAAAGCTAAAACCTATAAACAAGTTTTTAAAAGTTTCTGCTTTTATACCTAGCTGTAATTCAGTCCAATGAGCGGTAAGTCCGTCGTCAGACATAAGTGTTGTAACAGGGTTTGAAGGAAAATAAGGAGGTAAGTTTTCAGTACCTGAAGAAACATTAGGTTGATAGCTATTTAAGGTATGATCAAATATGGCAAAACCATAACGCATACCAACATAAATTTCGTTATTCATGTCTAACCAATTCTCGTAGGCGTTGTAATTTGCTCCAAGTCTAATATAACTTCCTTTTGAACTAGAAGAAGAAAAATCTTCATAGGTGGTTTCATCTTCAAAACCTAATTCAGTAGCGATGTACCATTTTTTTGATACTCTATAATCACCTACTAATTCAAGTCCGCTATAACTTTTATCAATAATGGCAAGACCAGGTTTACTAATGTCTAATCCAATACGTAAGCCATATCCTGTTTTATATGTAACGGTATCTTTTTTTTCTTTGGTTTCTTCTTTAGATGTATTTATTTGTGAGTATCCGTTCACAAATACAAAAACGAAACATAGACTAATGAAATACTTGTACATGGGCGCTAGCTTGATTATCGATTAATGGAATTTCTGTAGTTGATAAACTGTTTATCCAACCTGTATCATTTAAAGTTACATTTTCATAAATAATTCTGAAACCACATGAACGAGACACAAAGTCTTCTTTAGGATTGTACTCAATGGTAAGTGTAGCCGTTTGGTTATTAGCTATATTGCCATCTACATCATTCATCTTTAGTGTATAGACTGTTTTTTGAGATAGGCTGTTTAAAGGAATAGCAATACTGTCTACTGTTCTATCGGTAAAAAGGCTATCAGTTTTTCCTTCTGCAATTACAGATAAACGTTCTACATTTTTTAAATCATTCGTATTATCCATATCGTAAAAACGAAGCACTAAATTAGGGGTTACTGGGTTTTGTGTACAGAAATCATCTTTTTCACAGGCCGTTAAACCTGCTATAAATATGAATAGAGCAATGTATTTTTTCATATAATGTTTATTTTTCAAATAGAACTACCGTTTCTATGTGTGATGTATGTGGAAATTGATCTACTAAACTAATCTTTTTTAATTGATATCCGTTTTTCATCAATTCCTCCGTATCACGAGCTTGTGTTGCTGGGTTACAAGATACATAAACCATTCTATCTGCATTTAAGTTTATGATTTTCTTAAGTGTTTTTGGTGCAATACCCGCACGAGCTGGATCTAAAATAATGGTTCTTATCTTATTTTTATATTGTGGGTGTTCGTTTAAGAACTTTCCTACATCAGCTGCATAAAATTGCAAACCTTCAATATTGTTACGTTCTGCATTTTTCTTAGCGTCTTCAATAGCAGAGGCTACAATATCTACACCAACAATTTTAGTGTTATTCGACTTTGAAGCAATAATTTGTCCAATAGTTCCTGTTCCACAGAATAAATCCATCACTACGGTATTGTCAATTGCATCTTTGTTTTCTAACGCATAATCAACTACTTTGGTATATAGTTTTTCGGCAGATTTAGGGTTGGTTTGAAAAAAGCTTTTCATGCTAATTTCAAAATTTAAACCTAATAACTCTTCAACAATTTTATCTTTTCCATATACTAATTTTACACTTCCTGAGGTAGCTATGGTTCTATCGCCAGTTTCGTCATTAATAGTATGTAATAAACCAGCCACTCTATCGCCAAATAACTCTACTAAATAGTTAGCAAATTCTTTTAAATCAAATTTAGGTAAATCGTGAGAAGTGGTTACTAAGTTGAATAACAATTCGTTAGTTTTGTATGATTTTCTTACCACAAAATACCTAAAGAAACCTTCTTTTTTAGGTCCGTGCCAAGGCGCTAGACCAGTTTTTTTACAGTATTCTCTAATGTTTTTGATGTTGTCTTCAACTTGTTTGTCAAATAAACCAGAATCTTTTTCAAGGTTATCACCCATCCACCAAACACCGCGACGTTTAAAACCTAAGGTAAATTCATCTACATCGGTTTTGTTTTCACGGTCGTAACCAATGGCAGAAAAACCATATTCCATTTTATTTCTATAGTGGAATACATTAGGGGAAGCGATAAATTCATCAAATAAATCTTCAATATTTTCAACTTTACCAATACGCTTAAATAAAGATAACGTACTTTCTTGCTTGTATTTGTGTTGTAAATCTATAGGTAATTGAATGTAAGGTGCTCCAGGAATATCTTGATAAGGAATAGCTACTTCGTCCTCAGAATGTTTTAAAACATCAATTAATTTACACTCTGCATACTTTTTCTTTGATTTGTCTACACGTGCTTTTATTAACTGTCCTGGTAAAGTGTTAGGAACAAAAACAACAAAAACACCTTCTTCTGAACGTATTCTTCCAATTCCTTTTCCGCCGAAGGCATAATCTTCAATTAAAATTTCAATGACTTGTCCTCTTTTTACAAACTTATTTCGTTCTCTTCTTGGCATTCTATACTATGATTTATAGTGTGCAAAATTAGGAAAAGATATGGTTTGAAGGTAAAAAAAAGACCACTCATTGTAGAGCAGTCTTTTTAGGTATAGTTTGTAAAAGTTATTTTTTTATTGACGAGCTTCTTGCTTAGCTTCTTTTATCATTTGCTCGTTTGCAACGATAGCAAACTCTACACGTCTATTTTTACTTCTTCCTTCAGCAGTATCGTTTGTTGCTATAGGATCTTTAACACCAAGTCCTTTAGTTTCAAAACGACTGTTTTTTAATCCCTTACTAGCTAGGTAACTTTTTACAGAGTTAGCTCTTTTTTCTGAAAGCGTTTGGTTGTATTCAACCCTACCTGTACTATCTGTATAACCATAAATTACAATATTAGTATCTCCATAATCTTTAAAAACAGGGACTAATTTATCTAAGTTAGCTTTAGCAGTAGTTGTTAAAGTAGCTTTGTTAGTAGCAAAACGAACGGCGTTTTCTCCTAAGGTAAGTTTAATACCTTCACCAACTCTTTCAACTTCAGCACCAGGTAAAGCTTCTTTAATCTCACGAGCTTGTTTATCCATTTGATTACCAATTACACCACCGGCAACACCACCTACAACGCCACCTAAAATAGCTCCAAGTTCTGAGTTGTTTTTACTTCCTACATTATTACCTATTACAGCACCTATCACAGCACCAGCGGCTGTACCAATAGCAGCTCCTTTTTGAGTGTTGTTAGCATTTTGAATAGATTTACATGAGGTAAAAACTGTACTAGCTAAAAATAAAATTGATAAACTATAAATTATTGATTTTTTCATAATGTTTTATTAATTATTGTCTTTGAAATGAATAGGTAATGTTTTTTACTTGGCCAGCAACGTTTACTTTGTCTATTAAATCGAAGCTAGTTTCAGTAACATTATTTATATTTAATATATATCCTTGGTTTACTTCTTTTGCTTTGTGGTTATTTATAATTTTTAAAACAAAATTACCATCTTTATTAACATACCAAGTAATTGGAGAACTAAAGTTTTTACAATTTGTACTTGGATTATTTAAATTCATTTGTCCTTTATTATTGTTAGAGATAAAACTCCAATCACTACCAATAAAACAGTTAGAATCTTCTAAATTAAATGAGTTTACTTTTAAATAATTTGAACCCGGAAAACTTACAGCAGTAATGGTCCAGTTACCCTTTAACATTCGTTCAGTTTTGTTGTCAAGTTTTGTGTTAGTTACAGATGTAGATTTACAGCCGATTGTAACTATAGAAAGCAGTAGTAAAAAAAAGATTTTTTTCATAAAAATGATATTTAGTTAAATTCTCTTAAAGATAAAAAAACTAATTAACTGTTGTTTTATTGTAAATAATAAAAAGTTAAGTAGTCTATATTTTTAGACCCTATAAAATCTAAGAAAGTCACTTAAATTTAATAATTTTGTAGCTAGGGATGATTTCTTTCCCACGCTGAATTTTCGAAACTTCTTTTTCGAAAGGATAAAGGTAGATAAGGAATGGTTATTTTATAAATTTTAAAAAATTAAGAAAAATGGCTGTTTTAGACCAATTAACTTCGCAACAAGCGATTGACTTAGAAAACAAATACGGAGCACATAACTACCATCCATTACCAGTAGTATTGAGTAAAGGAGAAGGAGTATATGTATGGGATGTTGAAGGAAAAAAATATTATGATTTTTTATCGGCTTATTCCGCAGTAAACCAAGGACACTGTCACCCAAAAATTGTAGGGGCAATGGTAAACCAAGCGCAAACATTAACATTAACATCTCGTGCTTTTTATAACGATATGTTAGGAAAGTACGAAAAGTTTGCAACTGAATACTTTGGTTTTGATAAATTATTACCAATGAATACTGGTGCAGAAGCTGTTGAAACGGCTTTAAAAATCTGTAGAAAATGGGCGTATGAAGTAAAAGGAATTAATGAAAACGAAGCGCAAATTATTGTTTGTAAAAATAACTTCCACGGAAGAACAACTACCATTATTTCTTTTTCAAATGATCCAGTAGCACGTAAGAATTTTGGGCCATTTACTAATGGGTTTATAAAAATAGAGTACGATAACTTACAAGCTTTAGAAGAAGCGTTAGAAAACAACGATAACATTGCTGGTTTTATGGCCGAACCTATTCAAGGAGAGGCTGGAGTATATGTACCTTCTGAAGGATATTTAGCAGCAGCGAAAGCGTTATGTGAAAAGCATAATGTATTATTTATTGCAGATGAAGTACAAACAGGTATTGCACGTACAGGTCAGTTATTAGCAGTAAACCACGAAAATGTACAGCCAGATATTTTAATTTTAGGTAAAGCATTAAGTGGAGGAGCATATCCAGTATCTGCAGTATTAGCAAATGATAGCATTATGAATGTTATTAGACCTGGAAACCACGGTTCTACTTTCGGAGGAAACCCAGTTGCAGCAGCAGTAGCTATAGCGGCTTTAGAAGTAGTTAAAGAAGAAAAATTAGCTGAGAATGCTGAGCGTTTAGGTAAAATCTTTAGAGAGGAGTTAGCTGAGTTTGCTAAAGAAAACGAGTTAGTAACGTTAGTACGTGGTAAAGGGTTATTAAATGCTGTTGTAATTAATGATACTGAAGATAGCTCAACAGCTTGGGATATTTGTATGAAGTTACGCGATAACGGATTGTTAGCAAAACCAACGCATGGAAACATTATTCGTTTTGCACCACCATTAGTAATGAATGAAGAGCAATTAAGAGACTGTATTAATATTATTAAGAAGACTATTACTGAGTTTAAAAAATAAGCTTACAGCATTGTATATAAATAAAGGAACGATTTAATCGTTCCTTTTTTTGTTGTTATTTATTAGTTTTTAATTACTAAAATATGAAACTAACATTTTTCTAAATGTTATTAAAAATGTTTAATAGCAAGTTAGGTATTTTTCTGTACACTTTTTAAGTTGATAATTTTTTTGGTGTACAAGTGCTGTACACTATTTTTTTTATCAAATTTTTTAGTGTACAAGTGTTGTACACTTTTTAAGTTGGTAATTTTTTTGGTGTACAAAAACATAATTAGTTAGCCATTTCATAAATGTTTAAGTGTCTTTTTAAAATTCCTGAAGGCGTGTTTTTGGTTTCATCAAAAATTCGAGTGTCTCCAAAAAGAATAAAGCTTTCTTTGGCTCTAGAAACCGCTACATTTAGCATGTTAGGCTTGTTGTCTTTTTCAAAAAACAAGGTTCCTTCGTCGTCATTAGAATATACGGAGCTGAACAAGATAATGTTTCGTTCTGCACCTTGTAATGCGTGCACGGTACCTAGTTTAATGTCACTAACTTTATAACCCGCGTCGGTTAAGGCTTTTGATAATTCTCCTTTCTGACTTGCAAAAGGGGTAATAATTCCTAAAACACTTTCAATAGAGTCTACATCGTATGCTTCTTGAATGGTTTCTTTGTTTTGTTGTAACCAAGAAATAATAGCTTTTACTTCGCTAATGTTTTGACGACTGTTGTATTTGCGTTCACTAACTCCTTCTATATGATATGCCATCATTGATGGAAATGCCTGATTTTCTTTAGCTTTTCCTTTCATAGGTTTTAAAATACCATCGTATGCCAATTCGTTACAAAAACTAATAATTTCATCATTACATCGTCTATGTTCTAATAAAACCAATCCTTGTTCTTTTTTTGCAGGTAATGGTGTTTCAAATTCGCAAGCATTTTGAGCCATTTTCATAATACTTCCGCTAGACGCTAAAAAACCTAACTCATCTAAATGTGTGTCATTTTGATTTTCAATAATATCAAGACTTGTTAAGTTTCCTTGGTCAATTTTTTTAGGGATAGACCAAATAGGTTCAATTTGTTGTAAATCACCTACTACAAAGGCTTTTTGAGTTAATGAAAATACAGGGATGCTTACTTCTGGAGTAACCTGACCAGCTTCATCAATAATTAATAAATCTAAAAAGTTGTATAACGGTAAATATTCAAAAATAGGCTTTCCGTTTTCGTTTTCTCCTTGAAATTGACTGTATAAAAAGTGACTTGGTGCCGTGTAAAAGGTAGCTACAAAACAAGGAGTAAGCATAGCTCTTCGTTTCCATTTTGCTTTAATAGCATATTCTCCTGTTCCTTTTTCGGTGTTCTCTTCTAACATCTCTCTTGTTTCTAGTAACCAGCGAGCCTCCCAATAATGGGTTGCTAATAAGAATGCTTTATGGCGTAAATCAATATCTAATTCATCATAAAAGAAACGCTGTGTTGTATCGTTAGAGTTTATCTTTTCATATTCATACGCCCACATTTGTTCTTCTGAAACAAAAGGAAATCCTTTGATGTTATTTTCATATTTCCAATTTTTTAGGCTTAAATGTGATTGCAGTAGCAGATTTACATTGTTTGTACATTCTTTTATATATGCTGCTGCTTTTTTAGCATTCAACAATGTTTCAGCGTTAGCTTTAAAAATGTGTTCAGCATTTCTTGATTCAAACTGAGCTTCATCAATAAAATAGTGTTTTACTTTATCAATAAAATCAATGTCTTTTGTAGCTGTTTTTAAATCGTTTAAAACAGTTCTCCATTCTTGTAGTTTGGAGATTTTAAACGTACTTTTTTGAACAAAATCTTCTTCGTGTACAAGTATGCTGTTAATGTAATTTACAGCATTTATATAGTTTCTAGAGAAATCAACACCATCGGCTAAAATATTTTGAATACCAATAATTTCTTCTTGTAGATGGTTGCATACATCTTCAAGTGAATTTGTTTGGGTATTGAAATACTGACAGTAGTTTGTTAAAAAATAATATTCTGCTTCAGATATATATTTTTCATTTTCCAGATTACAAAGTGTTCCTTCATGACCAAATAAATTCCCTTTTAAGTAATTAATGTTAGCCAGTTTTTTATCACTTTTTGAACTGGATGGGAGGTAGGTTGCATATCCGTTAAAATCAGGAATCCAACGGTTGGCTAATTCTCCCATAGTACTTTCAGAGTTGATAAAACTATCAATAATATTGGTTACTGCTTGGTTGTTGTTTGAGCAGGCTAAAATTATAGGAGCTTCTTCACCATTAATAGCGGCTTTTACAAACTCGGTAGCCACTAAACTTTGTAATAGGGTAGTTTTTCCAGTTCCTGGAGGTCCGTTTACAGCGGTAACTGCATTTTCTTCGGCTACTAAATACGATAGTAATGTTTTTCGCTGACTAACCGAAAGTGGGAACTTATTCGACATTTGTCCTAGATGCAAATGGTTATACACTAAAAATCCGTTATCGGTAATGGCTTCTTGTCGTTCTCTAGTATATGGATTGATGATTTTAGAGAGTACAGGTAACTCATCCGTATTTTTAAGTAGATTTTCGTACAGAAATAGAATACTTTTTGCCGTAGAAATTTTAGAACTTAATGCGAAATAAGTAAGCTCATATTGTGTGGTATAGCGTTCTACTTGATAACGGTATAAGTTGCTATAAGTTATGGCAGAAAATACTTCGTTAATATAGTTCCAGTATTCATCCCAAGGTATAGGCTCTTCGCTGTTTTCAAAATCGGGAGCATCTAGGTCTTTAGCATCTAAAACGGTGTCGATAGAAGAAAAGATAAAATCATTCTTAACATCTGCCATAGGTGTTAGATAGTTACGAACAATTAAAGGAAAGCCATCTTTTGGAGCAGATAATTGTCCTGAACGATTTACAATAGCACTAATCCAAAAAGGATGAATGGTGCGCTGTTTGAATTTAGTGTTGTCGGTTTGATATACTAAATGAAAAGGCGCTATTAATATTTTAGTTTCCTCTACCTTATGCCACTTAGGGTTGTCTTTTTTAGTAATTCCTTTTAACCGATTAATTCTACGTTCTTCAACATCTAGCAGTTGACTTGCTTGTTTAGAGTTGATGAGTGCGTTACTTAAATCAGAAGATTTTTGATGAAAAAGGTTTTTTATTTTACTAATGTCAATAGCTAAGTTTTCACTATCAGATAAGCTGTTTTTATAATATTGTAACCAGTTTTTTTCGTCGTTCATAGTTGTTCTCGTACCCTTGAAATGTGATTTTTTCTGTAAGAAAGGGTGCGAAAATACTATATTCAACGTGTGAAAAAATAGTTTTTGTTAGCTTTTTATTAACGAAAAAATAAGAGAGAGGATAGTGGGTTTGTTTTCAGTAAATTAAAAATTATTGTTAAGATGTTGCTTTACACTATGCATAGTTTTCCATAAATATAGCTAGTTTAACTACGAGAGTTTGTAATAAAATTTAAGTAGTAAAAAAAATGTGTTTATATAATTTAATTTATTATATTCGTAACCAAATGGAAAGTAATCGTTTAAAAAATAGCATTGCATATTTATTTCTTGTCCTGTTTCTATCAATGAAAGTAGGCGGGTTGCACGTGCTATCTCATACAGACGATAAAGACCATACATCACACTGTACGATATGTGATCATGCAGTTGCAAGTGATTTAACTCCGTTAGTTACTCCTGATACTTTAGACTTTTCAATAGAAAGCAATGAATATATTGTTTTGAGGGAAGTAATTAAAGATTATAATTTTATTATTTCAGGTACTATTACTGCGGAGCAACTTTTTTCTAGACCTCCACCTTTTTTAGTGTAAGAGTTTTTATTTTACATTCAATCTTTCTAATTAATGTTTTTTTATTCAAGTATTTGAGCAGTTATAGAATATTGGCTTAAATAGTACTTGTAATGAATCTGACATACGTTGTTGTGATGTCTCAGTTTTAAAGAAGAGAAAATACCAGCTTAAAAGCTCTTACCACCACTTTGTTTTTATTTTAATAACCTATTTTCTTTATTGTTTAAAGGAATAGCTCGTAGTATATTTAGATGCAGGATTATCTTATCTAAAATATATTATAGCAGCTTAGATGTCTTTACGTGTTTTTAAGGGTTTTAAACAGTTATAGGCATTAGATATAATATAAGAAGTAAGAAAAGTACCTAAATATACTAGAGCATAGGTTATTACTAAAATTTAAATTTCAAAAGAATCTTTACAGAAATCTTTCAGTTTTTCAAAAGACTAAGTCTCATTTTGAAAAGCCTAGGAATTCTATTGGATTTATGTACCATAATATTAAAGAAGTTGCAACAAAGGGAATGCTGAAAACCTTATTGAATAGAGTAGGCCAAACTTTAAAATTTTTAATTATGAAAACCAAAGAATCAATGATTTCAGAAATTTTAGCTGATAAGTCTAAGCAAGCAGCTGGAACTACACATTGTAGTAATTGTGGGCACTGTGTTAACACTTTATAGTCTGCAAATTTATAGCGGTAGGATAAATTCCTACCGCTTTTTAAAAAGTAAAAACAGTTAAATATAATGGAAGGAAAAGTTACAGAAGAACAATTACATAAACTCCTAACTTTTAGTGATGAAAATGTAATATCTAGGTTTTTAGATATGTATGATGTTACAGAAACTGAAGCTGAAGATATATTAATGGAAACGTTGAAGTTTTTGTATATAAGTCAAATTCCGGGAGTTTTTATCCCAGATGATTTATTAATTATAGATGAAATGTGGCACAACCTTATACTGTTTACACCACTTTACCATAAGTTTAGTAAAGAATACTTAAACACCCCTTACTTTCATCATCTTCCTGCAACTAAAAAAGAAAAAGATGAAAGAAGAGAGGCTATGAGAATTGCACCAGATGAAGCAAAAGAAGAGTACCTCAAGAAATTGGAATTTTTGTTGTCTACAACCTACGATTATTTTGGAGAAGAAACCATGGTAAAATGGTTTAAAGTATACCCTCAAAAATATAGCAAAGAAAATATTAAAAAATTGAAAAAATAAGAATGAGCATTTTTCCCAAAAGAACCATTCAAGGTACCACTGTTACCATTCATTGGAATTTTAATACAGCGCACTTAAAAGATAAACACTTATGTCCATTGGTAAAAATAGGAGTAAAAGATCCTAAAGGTAATATAACAATGCTTTTTGAAAATCATGTTGTTGCTTTTCCAGAAGAAAATGAAAATAAGGAAGTAGTACCACAAAAATTAAAATATTTAAACAAAAACACTCCGCTTTTAGTGTTGGCTTCATATTTAGAAGGAGCTTGTAAACGTGAAAAACTTGTAGAAATTCTTACAAACATACAAGCTGGTCGCCATTATTATTTTACATATAACGTTCCCGATAATGCTCCTCTAGGAAAATATACTCTCGTGTCCGAGGTGCATAATAATGGAAATATAAAGTACTCAAAAACTCACTTAGATGATCATTTTTGGGTAGAAAAAATCTCATTAATCAATGTAAAAAAAGAAGAAAAAATAGCAATGGTTTACAATCATTCAGAAGAGAAAACTCCAGTAAAAATAGTAAGGAGCTTTATCAACTCTGAAGGTTGTATGAAAACAGAAATGGAAGCTTTTGAAATGAATCCAAATGAAACAAAATCGCTTTCAATTTCAACAGGAAATACTTTTTTACTCTACAATGAAGAACGAGAAATAGTGCCATTATTAGAAGAGAAACCTATACACTTAATAAAAAATCACGAAATACTATTAGTTAGTAAATCACCAGAACTTAATTATCTCATGAAGAAAGATACAGATGAAGCTTTTTCTCTTACGTCAGAAGCAAAAGAATTATGGGATAAAGCGGATGGATTACTCACTAAAAATAGCCTGTCAAAAAAAGAATTAGAGATATTTAAAGAAATGGAAGCTGAAGGGCTGATAAAGCAAGTAAGGTTATAATGACTAAAAATTATTTTAAATCAGAGATGTTATACCTTGAAAAATTAGGAAGTAAAAAAGTTATATGCATACTATTTTTTAGCCTATTAACAAGTAGTTTTTTGTATTCGCAAACGGTAAAAGTTTCAGGAGTAGTAACTGACAATTTAGGGATTCCTTTATTTCAGTCTCATCTCCAAATACAAGAACTTAATAAAAATGCAGTAACCAATGAGGACGGGAAATTTACATTTAAAAAGATTCCGAAAGGAAAATATAGCTTGAAAATATCTTATGTAGGTTTTAAAACAAATTACCAGACAATAGATGCTTCAGGTGAAAAAACGAATATAAAACTTACTATTCAATTAAAGCCTGAGCAAAATCAGCTAAATGAGGTAACTCTTGAAGGAAAATCAACAGCTCAAAGATTAAAAGAGAGTACTGCTAACGTGTCAGTTTTACAAATGGAAAAGTTTCGAGAGAGGAACATTAATACAAGTGATATTGTAAAACAAATTTCAGGGGTAAATGTGCGACAAACAGGAGGTTTTGGTAGCGATGCAAAAATATATGTAAATGGGATGACTGGAAAATCGGTACCCTTTTTTCTAGATGGAATTCCTTTATCATATTTTGGAGCGGGATTAGGGTTAAACGTATTGCCTTCAAACTTAATAGAACAAATTGAAGTTTATAAGGGGGTAGTACCTGTAGACTTAGGAGCAGATGCTCTTGGAGGAGCGATTAATATAGTTCCTAGAAAATCATATTCAGACTATTTAGATGTTTCCTATTCAGCAGGATCGTTTAATAGCCATAAAATGAGCGTAAATGCGCAATTGATGAGTCCAGACAATCAATGGATGTTTGGGGTGAATTCATTTTTTAATCACTCTGACAATAGCTATAAAGTTGATGTTGAAATACCAAACGAACAAGGAAATCCAAAGCCTGCGAGAGTTAAACGGTTTCATGATAAATTTTCTAACCATCTTTTAAACGTTTATGCAGGAGTTTTAGATAAAAAGTATGCAGATCGATTGGTTCTTAGTGCGCGTTATTCAGAACTTGACGATGATATACAGCACAATGCTATTATGGCTCAACCTTATGGAGAAGCCACTTATAGTGAATCAACAGTTGGAACTTCCTTAGAATATGAAAAAAAGAATATTTTAAAGAAAATGAACATAAAATGGTATAGTGGTTATAACCGTACCAGCGGACATTTTATTGATACTACCTTGAATGCCTATACTTGGGATGGTAAAATATATCGTAAACGGACAGATGGTGGGGAAATTTCTGCCTCACGAAATTCTTTAAAATTAACCTCTCAAAATGTTTTAAATCGAGTTAATTTAAACTACCACCCTTGGAAAAAAGGAAAGTTTACGTTGAATCTTTTTTCATCTTGGTTTAGAAGAGTAGGGGAAGATCCAATTGCGGCTGAGTTTTATGGAGAAGATTTTTTTAAGAATTCAACCCAGCTTTTTAAAAACGCTTTAGGAATTGCTTATGAACACCGTTTTTCAAAAAGTTTAACTAGTTATACAGCGGCAAAACATTTTTGGTTAGATGCAGATGGGTATGAAATAAAAAACCTTGACTTTGTTCCTAACCAGCAAGAAACATCTAATTTTGGATTTTTACAATCGCTTCGTTACCACCTTACAAAATCTTTTTTAGTAAAGTCTTCTTATGAGTATGCTACGAGACTTCCTGATGAAGTGGAGCTTTTTGGAGACTTTACCTTAATAAAATCCAATCCATTTTTAGAGCCAGAACAAAGTCATAACCTTAATTTAGGTTTTCAGCTAAAAACAAGAAAGGTTAATTGGGATACGAATCTTTTTTATCGAGGAACAAACAATGTTATTTGGTTACGCACCTCACAGTTTTATTCCCAATATCAAAATTTACTAAAATCACGTACGCTTGGGGTTGATATGGAGCTGCGCTATCGTCCGGTTGATTTTCTTGATGTAAAAGCAAATGCTACTTATCAAGATTTACGAAACCGTTCACCAAAAAATATTACGGGGGCTGTGGATAATCGTTATTTTAATGCAAGACTACCTAACATTCCTTATTTTTTTGGAAATACAGAAGTACGCTACCACAAAGAAAATTTCTTGCACACAAAAAATAATATTTCAGCATGGTGGTCTGCAAACTACGTAAATGAATTTTATCTGTTTTGGGCTGTAGATGGTAATAAAGATTTAAAAAACACCATTCCATCTCAATTTACTCAAAACTTAGGCATTACTCTTTCTCACCTAGAAAATAGATGGACGATTACTGCTGAAGCAACCAATATATTTAACGAAAAAGTATTCGATAACTTTAGTGTACAACGTCCTGGAAGAGCATTTTATATAACACTTAGAACATTTATAAATTAAAAATAAATATCAATAAATAAAAATGAAAACACAATTCTTAAAAAAAATAAGTTTAGTATCACTTTACACATTTGTATTAGTTTTTACATTCATAGGGTGTAGTAGTGATGATAATTCACCAGTTGGAACCGATCCAGTAACTATTAATTTTGGGATTACAACAGTAAGTGGAGCATTTCCTAATCAGACCTCCTATATTCAAGGAAAATCAAGTTTAGAATTTTCAACGATAGGAAATGAAAAGGCGTTAGAATTAACAGGAAATACAAGAACAGTTTCTTATAATAAAGAGTTGTATGCATTGCCTTTTGGCGCACCTGCAACCCTAGCAAAATATTCATTTAATGAAGAAGGAAATGCAGTTGAAGATCAACGTATTGTTGTTCCTGGAGCAAATACTTTTTCTGCTCTTTATTTTGAAAGTAAGGAGGTAGCGTATGCTTCAGTAGCAGGGGGAATTTCAAAGCTTATTATTTTCAATCCAACTACTATGCGTATTACAGACGAAGTAGCTTTAACATTAATTAAAGAAAAATTTCCTGAAGCTACACGTACGTATTATACAGATATGATTGAACGCGATGGAAAGTTGTTTATGGGAGTACATTATGAGAAAAATTTTGCTCCAGTAAACGATTGGGCTTATGTAGCGGTAATTGATTTAAAAGAGAAAAAGGTAGAAAAAATAATTTCGGATAAAAGAACAGGAATGGTGTTTGGCGGACATGCAGCAAATGCAGGAATGGTTAAAACTACTAATGGAGATATTTATGTACAAGGTTTAGGAACTACAATGAGTAGTGGAAGTAGCCCTAGTGGTTTGCTAAAAATACCTAATGGAGAAACTTCTTTTGACCCAGATTATTTTATGAATATGCAAGAAGCAACAGGAAATGTATGTTATGGAATTTATCATGCACCTAATGGAAGAAGCTTTACAGCAAGAGTAGAGGAGGTAAGTGATTTTTATGAGTATCAAACTGGGCAACCTCAATTCAAATATTTTGAGATTGATGTTCAAAAAAAGTCGAGTTTAGGGGCTGTACCAGAACTTCCTACCACATATGGATCTCGTAGTATGATTATTCTTCCCTATAAAGACCAAAAATTATTATTTACAATAGCAACGAATGATGAAAATGCTGTGTTTAGTTTTGACACCAGTTCAAACACATCTAGTAAAATGTTTACGTCTACAGGAGGTTACATATCTGGTCTTGAAGATTTTAATAACGAATAGAATACACCATGTTAAGAGCACAAGACCTCACAAAAAAATATGGTGATTTTACCGCCTTGAATAGTTTAAATTTAAATATTAAAGCAGGAGATATTTTTTGCTTGCTCGGAGCTAACGGTGCGGGAAAATCAACAACTATTAATTTGTTTTTAAATTTTATTGAGCCTACATCTGGTAGTGCTTTTGTTAATGATTTAGATGTAACAAAGAACCCACAAGAAACAAAAAAATGGTTGTCTTATATTCCTGAGAATCTCCAGTTGTATCAATATATGACAGGACTGGAGAATCTTCACTTTTTCTGTGGTCTACAAGGTGTGGATATAGAAAAAGAAGCATTAGAAAACTTATTAATACAATCAGGTTTACAAAAAGATTTTATTAAGAAAAGAGTTCGTAGTTACTCTAAAGGAATGAGACAAAAAGTAGGGATTGCTTTAGCGAGAGCTAAAGGAGCCAAGGTATTACTTTTAGATGAGCCTACATCTGGGTTAGACCCTAAAGCAAGTAATGAGTTTTCTGAGCTTCTACTTAACATGAAGCAACAAAAAGTGGCCACTTTAATGGCAACACACGATCTTTTTAGAGCTAAAGATACAGGAACACATATTGGTATTATGAAAGAAGGAGTTTTGGTTGAAAAGATGGAATCAAATCAAGTTTCTTTTCATGATTTAGAACAAAAGTACTTAAAACACATGCATGAATAGTATGTAATAAGTTATTACATCTAAAAAATAAAAATGTAAACAGATGATACATCAAGTATTTTTAATAGCTAAAAAAGAACTTACCAATATAGCAAGGCAAAATGCTTTAAAAATTTTGTTTCCTATTATTTTGTTCCTCTTAGGGTTTTCACTTTATGCTGGACATATAGCTTATAAGCAGGAAATGGGTATGGTGAAAAAGGCTCAAGAAGAAAGAAGAGCTGAGTGGTTAGAACAAGGAAATAAGCATCCGCATATTGCGGCTCATTATGGAACATATGTTTTTAAGCCTAAAACGCTTTTAAGTCTTTTTGATTTTGGATTGGATACTTATACAGGAACCTCCGTTTATTTAGAAGCACATTATGCACATGAGTTTATGTTTAGACCTGTACAAGGATATGGTAATATGGCTCGTTTTGGTGAATTGAGTGCAGCTTTGGTTCTTCAGTTATTATTACCACTTCTTATTATATTCATCACTTTTCAAACTTTTAGTAAAGAAAAAGAGACAGGAACCTTAAAGCTGCTAATAGGGCAAGGAGTTTCAATGAGATCCATTTATTTAGGTAAAGTTTTGGCTTATTCTTTAATAGTTCTACTCATATTAATATTGTTTTTTACAGGACTTTATATTGTGGGAATAATTGAAGGTAATAGTTTAGTAGTGCAAGATGTAGGTTTACGAGTTTTATTTCTCTTTTTTCTTTACGTTGGGTACTTATTTGTTTTTACAAACTTTTCTGTTTGGGTTTCTTTTAAGTCTTCAAATGCACGAAACTCTCTTCTAACTTTATTAATGTTTTGGATTACGACTGGTATTATTATTCCAAAAACCTCGGCTAATATAGGAGAGAGTTTATATCCTTTACCATCTCTTAAAGCATATAAAGAGAAAATTAAAAAGGATATAGATAAGGGGTTGCCTATGGATGGCTCTAAAGAAGAGAGACTTGTTAAATTAAAGGAACAGTACTTAAAAGAATATGGAGTAGACTCTTTACATCAATTACCACTAAATTTTGAAGCAATACGAATGCAAGAGGGAGAAGAATATGCTTATAAAGTACAAAAAGTTCATGATTCTCTTCTTAACAGAAGGTTTGAATATCAAAATAGAATAGGAAGTATAATAGGATTTGTTGCACCTTACATTTCAGTAAGAAATTTTTCAATGGCTTTTGCTGCAACAGACGGGTACAGTTTTAATGATTTTCAAGAAAAAACAAAAGCATACCGTCTTAAACTAATGAGAAAAATGAATTATGATATGGCTGTAAATTCACGTTATGGCGAGTTTTATGAATACAAAGCAGGAAGAAATTTATGGGAAACGGTTTCTGGGCTAGAATATCGTACACCTAGTGTAATGAAAACCTTTAAAAATTACAGAATAGAATTAATGACATTAATTTTTTGGGTTTTAATAATGTTCTTACTAATACCTTCTTCTCACAAAAATAAATTGATATGAAATTAACTATATTATTATGGAGACGTGAAGGTATTTCAATCGTTAGAAATACGTTTCAAATAATTTTGCTTACCATCGTATTTTTATTGGGAATTTATGCTGTTTATTATGGGCACTCAAAAATAACGGAGCAGCGTAAAATAATTGAGAATGTTAAACATATTGAAAAGAAAGAATTTGAACAGTATAAAGAGAGTTTTTATGCCAATCATACTTCGTTAAAAGATAAACAGTTATTTGACATAGCTTCTAAGCCAGCCTATGCATGGTATCGACATGGATATCATGCAATTTTACCTCCTCATGGTTTAGCGCACATGTCTTTAGGACAAAGAGATATAGAACCTTATTACTATAAGTTAACGGGAATGAGTTTATATTATCAATTATTTGAAAATGAACTGGCAAACCCACTTAAACTCTATGTTGGAAATTTAGACCTATCGTTTGTTTTTGTTTATTTGTTTCCGTTACTTATCATAACTTTTACTTATGGATTATATGCAGAGGAGAAGGAAAATGGAATGTTACCCTTATTAAGGTTACAATCTATAGGGCTAAGAAAAATCCTCTTAATTAGAATTGCTTTTTATTATGTTTTAGTTTTAGGATTAGGAATCCTTTTGTCTATAATAGCCTTTACGGTTGCTGAAAAAGTAAGTATTTTAAGTGCTTGTTTATGGTTATTAGCAGTCTTGTGTTATTTCAGCTTTTGGTTTGCCTTAATGTTTCTTTTAATAAGCTTGAAAAAGAATTCTTCATTAACAGCCATTACTGCTGCTGGTTTATGGTTACTTTTTTTAATAGTTTTTCCAGCAATATTAAATGTATATGCAAATATTGTACATCCGATAGACAATACTTCATTAGCAGATATAACTAGAAGAAGAAGTCTTGAAAATGAAGAGAACATAGAAGAAGCTAAAGCTGTAGTTGTTGAGTATTTAGATTACCGAGATGATTTAAAAGGAGCAAAATCTTTAATAGATGTAAATACAATGGCCAAGGCTTATGCATCTTTTACTGCGCTTAATGATAATCATCACAGAGAAGAAGTACAGGAGTATTTTAAACAAATTGAGTTAAGACAAGAATGGGTTTCTAAATTTCGATGGGCAAATCCAGCAGTAAATGCTCAAGGAATGTTTAATGAAATAGTTGAAACAGATTCTGAAGTTTTTCAATCCTTTTATCAATCAATTGAACTTTTTCATAAAAATATTACCAACTTTTATTTTAACAAATTGTTTTTGGGCAAGCAAATAACAATAAGAGATTATGAACGGTTGCCCAAGTTTAAGTTGAACACGGATTATACTAAAAATGAAAGAATAGGAAAAAGGTTACTAGAAGTCATACTTATAACCTTCATAATTTTTGGTACATCATTGGTCTTTTTTAAAAAAATAACTTTTTAAAAGAGGGGTACAAATATGAGTTCCGAAATAAAGAACAGCACAAAACAAAAGCTTGATTTTATTAATGATAGCCTTTGGGGTCTTATGTTAAAACTATCTGTTCCAGGTATTTTAGGTATGATGGTTATATCTATAAACGGGCTTGTAGATATATTTTATACAAGCTATTTTATAGGAATAAAAGCTTTTACAGGGGTTTCAATGTTATTTCCCTTAATGCTAGTTGTTACAAGTATTACTGTTTTTATAGCTGCAGGCTCTGCATCTGTTCTTAGCAGAGCTATAGGAGCTAAACAAGTTGAAGTTCAAAAGAAAGTAATTCCAAACATGATAGCCTTATCTCTCATAGGGGCAACTTTAGTAACTGTTTTTGGAATTATTTTTTCTCATGAAATAGTCTCAGTAATAGGAATTTCAGGAGAACTATTTACGTATGCTTTAGAATATTTTAAAGTATACGTTTTGGGAGCATTATTCAGTATTTATGGTCTGTCAGCTAATAGCTTAATACGGGCAGAAGGAAATATAAAAGTAGCAATGCAATTCACAATAGCTTCAGTAATTTTAAATATTTTACTAACTCCCATCTTTATTGGTGTTTTACATATGGGAGTAGCAGGTGCTGCATGGAGTAGTATTATAGCAATGTTTATTTATAGCTTGTTAACATCTTTATACTTTATCCGTGGAAGAGCAACATTTAAAACAGGGGCTTTTCGAATAAGGTTGGAGTATAAGATCCTTAAAAATGTTTTAAGTATTGGTTTTTCAGCATTTACAATGCAACTATCTAATTTGTTTAGACAATTTTTACTTTTCAGGTTAGTGGTTTTCTATGGAACAGTAGAAGCTATGGCGTTTTTTAATGCTGTTTTTAGATTGTTTACTTTTTTAGCTATCCCGCTTTTAGGACTTTACCAATCTATGCAGCCGATTATAGGAATTAATTATGGAGCTAACAAGCCGTCTAGGTGTTTAAAAGGAGTAAGGATATACAGGTTAGCAGGGGTTGTTCTTGGTGCAGGACTATTAATTCCGATACTAATTTTTCCTGAGGCAATGGTTAATGTTATATTACCTAATGTAGAACTTAATGATACAGAAATTTTTAATGTACGAATGCTATTGAGTATTTTATTAGTTATTCCAATATCTTCTAGTAGCATAGTTCTTTTTCAAGCTATAGGAGAAGCAAAATTAGCAACGTTGTTACCTATTGGAAGACAATTATTATTGTTTGTTCCGGTAGTATTACTTTTAACTAAATACTTTGGAATAGAGGGCATATATTACAGTTTAGCTTTAGAAAATATATTATATGCTTTGGTTTTATATATTGTATCTAGAAAAACACTTAAGCAAATATCCAATGGAATAATACAGGAGTAAGTATAAATGTGGTAGCTTATTTTTTTTGAGGGAGTTTCTTTTTTGCCACAATATGAAAAACATGCCAAAATTTTTCTTTTCCAGATAATGTTTTTCCTTTTTTAGAGATTTCATTAAAATAAAGAATCTCAAACTTATCAAATAAGTTTTTTACATCTTGTATATTGTGAAAAGTCATATCAGAATTAGAACTCCAGGAATCTTGTGGTCCAAAAAAATGTCCGCAAAAAATTCCTCCAGGGGATATGCATTTAATGATATTCGACCATAACTTACCAAATTGGTTAGGGGGGCAAAAAGGAAGTGAAAAAGAGGCATTAACCAAATAAACAGAAGGAAGCTTTTCTAAATTCTCAAAAGAAACGTTACTAAATTTTAATAATTTAGAATGTTTAGGAGCTAAGTTTTGTTGCAGGTAAAGTAATGAGTTAGGGTTACTGTCTATGGCAACTACAGAAAAACCATTTTCTAATAAAGCAAATGTATCTACCCCATTACCACAACCCAAGTCTACAGCTGTTTTTTCTGTTATATTATCTTGGGTGGCTATAAAATCTAAAGCTTTACGAAGTGTATAAGCTGGGGGATGTTTTTCTTTTTTAATTTTATTATAATGCTCTTTCCACATTCATTATATTTTTTCTGAAATAAACAAATATAACGAAGTATTACACTGTTTAAATTAAAAAATAAAACATTCTATTATATTTTAACTTTTATACAAGTAAAAGGCTTATTCATATGTTTTTAACTAGAAGAAGTTATATGTTTTTTTTAGCGAAAGCAAGTGTGAAATTAACATTTTTTCAAGTTAATTTTAGTAAGTTTACAAGTAATGAAAAAAGGATGGTTAAAGAATAGCGTAACCTATTTATTCCTTGTGCTTTTTCTATCAGTGAAAATGACAGGAATTCATGTATTGATGCATACAGATGATATGGATCATGCAGTACATTGTACCATGTGTGACCATAGCATAACACATGATTTAACTCCTGCACTTACTCCTAATTTTCAAAATTTAATTATTGATAAGTTTGAAATAATAGTTCAAAAATCAATTATTAAAAATTACAAGTTTACTACCACAAGTAACTTTGCTTTGTATCAACTTTTCTCCAGACCTCCTCCTTTCTTATTATAATTTTTTAGAGAAAAACAAAGTAAAATATCATCTTGGTTTTTTATAAGTTATTCTAGTTTCTTTTAATGATAGCGTAATCAAAAGTTAAAAACTTTGGATTATAAAATGCATCTAAATATTTAGAGCATATAAAAAGCTATGTGTAAAGAAAAAAACATTTTCACATTCAATTTTTTGAAAATAATTACAACTTTTTTAAAAAGGAGTTGAAGAATATTTTATACAACTAATTGTGATGAAAAACTTCTAGAACTTATAAAACCAAAATAATTCATTCTTAAGTAATACTTAATATTTAGGTATCTGTGTAAAAACAGAAATTAAATAAGCAGAATGATTACAGGTAGATAAATCTATCTAACTAAAAAATAAATTAAATAATGAAAAATTATATCAAAATACTTATACGTTACTTTTTAATTCTTTTCCCATGGCTTGTTTTTTCACAGGAGGTTGAAGTAAAAGGAATCGTTAGTGATGTTACAAATCAAGTATTACCAGGTACAACTGTTTTTATAAAAGGAAGTAATAAAGGAACAGTAACCAATTTAGATGGGAAATATTCAATAAAAACTACTAGAGGATCTGTTTTGGTATTTTCTTTTGTAGGAATGATTACGAGAGAAAAAAAAGTAACTGATGAAGAAAAGATAAACATAACCTTAAAAGAAGATACTAATGCGTTAGACGAAGTGGTGGTTAATTTTAAAAAACCGCTTATTGAGGCTAGTAAAGGAAAATTAACATTTAACCTAAAAAAATCTACTCTTACAACAGGGCAATCCGCTCTTGATATGTTAAAAAAATTACCAGGGATAAATGTAGCGCAAAACGATGCTATTTTATTTAGAGGGGCGTCTGGGGTAAATATTATGATAGATGGTAAAATGACCTATTTATCTGGAGGGCAATTGTCAAATTTATTAAAAGGAATGAGTGCTGAAGACCTTAAAAAGATAGAATTGATAACATCACCAACAGCCGAGTTTGATGCAGCAGGTAATACAGGTATAATTAATATTGTTCTCGAAAAAAAACTCAAAAAAGGTTATGCAGTCAATTTACGAACTACCATTTCAAAAGGGAAATACTGGATGACAAATGAAAATATTTCGGCAAGTTTACGTACAAAAAAAGTGAATTTATATGGTTCTTTTGATTATAATACGCCTCATAGATTTACCAAAAACAAGAGTGGAAATACCATCAATGAAAATGGAGAATCTCTGTGGCTTAGTCGCAAAAACGAAAGTAATTATAAAATAAAATATTATACTTGGCGATTTGGAGCTGAATGGCAGTTTTTACCTAAACATAGCTTAAGTATTAACTATCATGGCTACTTTGATGATTTTAAAAAACAAAATTATTCTACAGTTGATAAATTTAATAATCTCAAAGAATTACAATCTTACACATTAACAGATAATAAAATAATTGAACCTTATCATTACGATGCGGGGAGTGTGCATTATGTGTTTGTTATAGATTCTCTTGGAAAAAAGTTAACAGCAGATGCCAATTATACATCCTATCGAAATTATTCAGATGGAATACTGATAACAGACAATTATGATGCAAATCAAAATAAATTAGATACTAACGTACTAAAGTCACACCAACCAGGAAGTGTAGATATTTTTTCTGCACAAATTGATGCTAATTTGCCTTTTAAGAAGTATGCTATTAAAACAGGGGTTAAATATGCTAAGGTTAAAAACGACAATCAATATGAATTTGAATCGTTAGAAGAGGATACTTATGTAAAAGTACCAGCATTAAGTAATCATTATAAATATAAAGAACAGATTGCAGCAGCATATATAACTGGATCAAAAGAAATAAATAAAACAACAATTGATGCTGGACTTCGTGTGGAATATACCAGGGCAGAAGGATATACAGTAAAAGAAAATGAAACAAATCAATGGCAATACACTAAGCTGTTTCCCTCTTTTTCAATAGGACAAATTTTAGATAAAGACAATAAAATTGACTTTTCATTAAACAGACGTATTAATCGTCCATCTTACACCGATTTAAATCCAGTACGATGGTATAGAGATCAGTACTTCTATTATTCAGGAAACCCTAATTTAACACCTGAATTAGCTTGGGTATATTCGTTTACATATAGCTTAAAAAATAAATATGTTTTTTCTGCAACGTATAACCAAAGTGATAATTTTATAAATCGAAGGCTTTTAGTAGATGATAACGGTACTACCATAAAAAGTCAAAGTGATAATTTTGGTAATAGAGAACGTTTTGATTTTACAGTATCAACCCCATTTAAATTATATTCGTTTTGGAATTTACTTTTCTTTTCAGACATAAGTTATACTACGTATCCTATTTCACAAGTTTTAGGAGAAAAGCAATTATCAAAGTGGGCTACAACATTTACATTACAACAAGATATTTCCTTGCCAAAAGATTATAAAATGAATCTTTCTGCACATTGGTTTTCATCGGAGTTACTTGGTTTGTACAGTACAAAAGCAACAGGTTATGTAGATTTTGGAATAAAAAAAACATTTCTAAATAAAAAATTAGTAGCGCAACTGACTATAAGCGATATATTCAATACCAACCATTATGAAGCCTATTCTCAAAGTGATATTATAGATTATTACTATAACAATAAACCAGATTCAAGAAGGTTTGGTGTAACCTTGCTTTATCACTTAGGAGGAAACTTAGTGAAAGAAAATAGAAAAAAAACAGAAGAACAGAAAAGGTTATGATTTTTTTCAAGAATTAAATTACGAGATAGAATTCCATAAAAAAAACAAAGAATGACGTTCTAAAAGGCGGTATTCTTTGTTTTGATTAGGTTGCTTTTACTTAAGTAAGTAATGTTTATTTAAACTTGTGTAAAATAAATATTACTGCCTCGCGTAATAATGATAATCTTTAATCACAGTATCTATAAATTTAGCAGGCTTTTGCTCGGTAGTAATTCCTGTTAACTCAATAACTTTTGTGTATAGTTTCAAAATTACTTTATGATTTCTTTTCTTTATGGCATCTCTATATACTCTTGTGATAGTGTGAATATCATTATCATTCAATAACGTTACCTGTGAATAGGTTGGTGTATAGTTATCAACTACATCGCTTGCAATAGTATCTTTTAACGTAATTCTTTTCTTTTCAGATATTACAGTAGTTCCTGCAGCAATATCTCCTAAACGTTGCCCTTTTCCGTTTAATAAAATGGTAAGTACAGCAACAGAACCACTAGCTAAAGTGAAATCAACAAAACGTAATAACCATCTAATTAAATAACTTCCAAAAGTGGGTTTAGAACCATCTAATTTAACCACTCTTATTTGGTTAAAGTATTTGCCAGGAGTTTGCCCGTTCATTAAAACCTCAAAAAGTAAACTATAAAAGAATACAGGAAGTCCTAATAAAACAAAGAGACTCATATATTCCATACTCATAGGAATATCTAACATTCCTATTATAATAGCAATGATAATGTAGTACCCAACAATAAATAAAGCATCAATTAAATATGAACCAATGCGAGTGGTAACATGAGCTACATTTTGACTAATAGCAATGTTTTGAGCTGTTTCTATTTGAAAATTATCCATTAATTAGTTTTTCACTTTTTTTTGTTGATATTTATGCAACTTTTTTTAGTTTAGCGAAGATAAAAATATTCTATGATTAGAGAAACTTCTCAACAAACATGCTTTAATTTTTTAAACTCATGAGAGAAGCTGCCTTTGTAAATAAAAATAAAGAAAAGTGGCAGCTTTTTGAAGATGCGCTGTATAATAAAACAGTTATTTCACCAGATAAACTATCTGATTTATATGTGGAGTTAACTGACGATTTGAGTTATGCCAAAACGTTTTATCCGAACGGAAATACGGTAATATACTTAAACTCGATAGCATCTGCAGCACATCAAAAAATTTATAAAACTAAAAAAGAAAGTAAAAACAGGTTTGTTAGCTTTTTTAAAACGGAATTTCCTTTAATGTTTTATAGTCATCAAAAACAATTACTGATTGCGTTTTTAGTATTTGCTTTTTTTTCTATTTGTGGTGCTTTTTCAGCCGCAACCGATATTGATTTTGTCCGTTTGATTTTAGGAGATGGTTATGTAAATATGACTCTGGAGAATATTGAAAACGGAGATCCAATGGCTGTATATAAAAAAGCTAATGAAGTAGACATGTTTATTGGAATTACTGTAAATAATATAAAAGTAGCTATGTATGCCTTTGTGTTAGGAATGTTATTTTCGGTAGGGACCTTATACATTATGATGCAAAACGGAATAATGTTAGGTTCGTTCTTATATTTTTTTTACGATAAAGGGTTGTTTTGGGAATCGTCGAGAACCATTTGGATTCACGGAACCATAGAAATATCAGTAATTGTTATTGCAGGATGTGCCGGATTGGTATTAGGTAACGGATTACTATTTCCAAAAACCTATTCACGACTAGAATCATTTAAAAGAAGCATGAAAGATGGATTAAAAATAATGGTAAGTACCATTCCGTTTTTTATAGTTGCAGGATTTTTAGAAGGTTTTGTAACCCGTCATACAGAAATGCCCGATTGGTTAGCAATTTTAATCATTACTACCTCATTAGCAATCATTATATTTTATTACGTCATATACCCAATTAAAGTTTATAAAAATCAACAAACCAATGCATAAAGAATACGTAGAGTTTAAAAAAGAAAGAGATTTAGGAAGTATTATTTCAGATGCTTTTAAGTTTATAAGATTAGAGGGGAAGCAGTTCTTTTTAACAATTTTAAAAATAGCGGCAATACCTATTGTTATAGCGGTTGCTTCTATGATTTACTACATGATGTCTATTTCTTCAATAATGAGCCAAGATACAAGTGCAGTTGCAGGAATGGTGGGAGCGGTGTTTATTATGATGATTGCTTATTTAGTAGCCATTGTTTTTATAAACTTGGCAGGTATGTATTATATTAAATCATATATAGATAATAAAGGAGTAGTTAGACAAGAAGATGTTATAACCAATACAAAAGCTAAGTTTTGGTCGTTTACAGGATTTGGTATTTTAGCTGGGTTACTATTATTTGCAAGTGCAATGCTATGTGTATTACCTGTGTTTTATACTTGGCCAGCATTATCTTTAGGAGCTTCAATTTTAGTATTTGAGAATGAAACAGCTTCTGGAGCAGTAGGAAAATGTTTTAATTTTATAAGCGGATATTTTTGGGAAACTTTTGGGGTGATTTTCGTTGTGTCTATTTTAGTAAGTATTTTAGGATATGTTTTTCAAATACCAGCAACTATATATCAATTAATAAGCATGGGGATAGGTTCAGGAAGTGATGACCCAGCGCAAGTTTTTGGATTTTTTGGTGATCCTATTTATTTGATTTTAAATGTTATATCAATAGCAGGCCAGCTACTATTTTATTCAATAACCTTGATAACGAATGTGCTTTTATATTTCGATATTAATGAAAGAAAAAATCTTACAGGAACTATTGAAAGAATTGATAGCATAGGACAGTAATCTTTTGAAGCAGTTTCTTTTTTACATAGCGTTTTTTATTTGTTCAATCACTGTTTTTTCTCAAGAAGAAAAAATAGAGGTGCAGTATGATGATACTATTATAGAACAAAAAAAGTTTGATACTCAAAAAATAGAGGAGTACAAACAAAAAGATGAATTTATATACATTGTAGAAAAAAGAGAACCTACTATTTTAGAAAAAATATGGGATTGGTTAAAACGAACCGTCATAAAAATTCTCTCTTATATTTTTGATGATATTACACCAGCAGTAGGATTTTTACGTGTTGTTTTAAAAATTTTACCTTACGTAATAGCAGGACTCGTACTCTTCTTCATTATTAAATTCTTTTTAAAAGTAAATGCACGCAATATTATTGATGGTAAAAAGGCTAAACCTATTGTGCACTTATCGGAAGAAGAAGAATTGATAAAAGATAAAGACTTACCAAAGTTAATTCAAAAAGCAACTTCAGAAGGAAATTATCAACTAGCAGTACGTTATTATTATTTGTTGCTGTTAAAAAAACTGTCAGATAAAGAGTTTATTTCTTGGCAGCAAGAAAAAACAAACGAAGATTATATAAAAGAGTTATCATCTAAAAAACAACTGTATACAGATTTTAAAGAGTTAACTTATTTGTACGATTATGTGTGGTATGGTGAGTTTTCTATAAATAAAGAAAAATTTACACAAGCGGAGAACAACTTTAAAAACACACTAGCTAAAATTTACTAATTTGGATAAAAAACTTAAAATATATATTGGTCTGTTGGTGCTTATAGTACTCGGTATTTTTTATGTTGAGTCTGTAAAGCCTAAAGAAATCAATTGGTATCCAAGTTATGCTGCAAAACATAAAATTCCATATGGTACATATGTATTGCATAAAGAAATGCCAAGTTTATTTCCAAAAAGTGAAGTAAAAGATATCTACCAAAATCCGTATGTGTACTTAAAAGACGATAAGAATAACGGAACCTATTTTTTTCTTGATAATAAAGTGAATTTTGACAAAGATGAGTTGAATGAGCTTTTAGAGTTTGCAGATAGAGGAAATGATGTGTTCATAGCAAGCAATGGAATATATTTAGATACGTTGCAAACAAAGACAAGTTATTTAACTACTTCAGCGTTTGAGGAAAAGGCTTATCAAAAAATGAGTAACCCTATTTTTGGTGGAAAAGAGTATTATTTTGATAGAGCTTTTTCAAAGCTGTATTTTTCTGAAGTTGATACGCTCAATACAACTATTTTAGGCGAGTTGGTAATACGAAATGAAAACGATTCCATCATCAGTAAAAAGCCGAATTTTATCAAAGTTAAACACGGAGAAGGTAATTTTTATTTGCATACGTTCCCGCAGGCATTTACGAATTATAACATGCTATTAGATAATAATTATGAGTACGTAGCGAATGTGTTATCATATCTAAATAACCCGGGTAATAAAGAAGCAGAGGTGGGTTCTAATAGTAACAATACCATTTTATGGGATACCTATTATAAGACAGGAAAAAGTAGAATAACCTCTCCCATGCATTATATTTTATCAACCCAATCGTTAAAATGGGCATATTATATAGGATTGATAGGTGTGTTGTTCTTTATTATTTTTAAAGGAAAGCGTAATCAGCGATTAATTCCTGTTATTACACCGTTAAAAAATCAAACACTGGCTTTTACACGTACTATAGCCAATATGTATTACGAAAAATCAGATCATAAAAATATAGCTGAACATAAAATCAACTATTTTTTAGAATATATCAGAATAAAATACCGATTATCAACTTTAAACATAGACGAACGTTTTTATAAAAACCTTGCTAATAGAAGTGGTAATTCAGAAGAAAAAGTAGTTGCTTTATTTAAAAAGGTAGAGCAAATAGAGTCAAAATCAAGTATAACCGAAGAAGATTTAATAGCCTTAAATAAAGCTATTGAAGCTTTTAAAGCATATAAAAAAAAATAGGATGGATACAGAAAACAATCCAATAGAAAATACGAATGAGTTATTTTCAAGTAGAATAGATTTGTCAAAGTTAAAAGAAGCGGTTGTAAAAATAAAAGAGCAACTAGGGAAAGTAATTGTAGGTCAAGAGGAGTTTATGGAGTTACTGTTGGTTTCTTTACTGGCTGACGGACACGTATTGATTGAAGGTGTTCCTGGAGTAGCCAAAACAGTAACAGCAAAGTTATTGGCAAAAACGATAGCAACCGATTTCAGCCGAATTCAGTTTACGCCTGATTTAATGCCTTCGGATGTATTAGGAACTTCGGTTTTAAACATGAAAACATCTGATTTCGAGTTTAAAAAAGGGCCGATTTTCTCTAACATTGTGTTGATTGATGAAATTAACAGAGCACCAGCTAAAACGCAAGCAGCATTGTTTGAGGTAATGGAAGAAAAACAAATTACAATGGATGGTGAGCGTTATGAAATGAATCCACCCTTTATGGTATTAGCAACTCAAAACCCAATAGAGCAGGAGGGAACCTATGCTTTACCAGAAGCGCAATTAGACCGTTTCTTATTTAAAATAAATGTTGGGTACCCGAATTTAGAAGAAGAAATACAGATAATCACTGCTCATAACGAACGTAAAGGAGCGTTACCACAAACTAAAGTAGAAGCAGTGTTAACAGAAGCTGAACTATTAGAATACAGAAGCAAGGTTTTTGAAGTATTGGTAGAGGAAAAAATAATTAAATACATAGCACAACTTATTTCCAATACACGTAACAATGCACATTTGTATTTAGGAGGTTCACCAAGAGCAAGTATTGCAGTATTAATGGCCTCTAAAGCATTTGCAGCAATCAATGGACGTGATTTTGTGATTCCTGAAGATGTAAAAAAGAGTATTTATCCAGTATTACGCCATAGAATTATGTTAACTCCTGAACGTGAAATGGAAGGGATGACAGCCGATAAGGTGATTGAAATGATTGTACAATCTGTAGAAGTTCCAAGATAGTGATTCAATTCTTTAAATCGTTATACGTACACAATCGCTTTTTTATCTATATAAGCGTTATTTCGGCATTATTTTTAGTCTCGTTTTGGATTCCTGCGCTTTATTCAGTAACATGGATGCTTGTGTGGTTATTTGTAATAACGATATGTGTTGATGTGTTTATCTTATACCGATTTAAAAATGGATTTTTAGCGAAAAGAATTACATCAGAAAAACTATCAAATTCAGATGATAATGAAATAGCCATTACGCTTGAAAATAATTATCCGTTTCAAGTTTTTATTTCATTGATTGATGAATTGCCAGTACAATTTCAAAAAAGAGATTTCGAACATGCAATGTCTTTGAAGCCTGGTGAGAAATCAACCTATACCTATAGTGTTAGACCAGTTGAAAGGGGGGAATACAAATTTGGGAAAGTAAATATATTCGTGTCTTCTTTTTTACAAATGTTTTCCAAACGTTATTCCTTTGCTGCGGAAGAAAGTGTGAAAGTATATCCGTCATATATACAAATGAAAAAGTACGAGTTTCTGGCGATGCACAATAACTTAACGGAGTTTGGTATGAAGAAAATCCGACGAATAGGGCATACCATGGAGTTTGAGCAGATAAAAAACTATATTCCTGGTGATGATGTACGTACCATAAACTGGAAAGCAACTGCTAAAAGAGCAGAGTTGATGGTGAATCAATATCAAGATGAAAAATCGCAACCCATATATTCTATTATCGATTTAGGTCGTGTCATGAAAATGCCTTTTGAAGGGTTGAAGTTATTAGACTATGCAATTAATTCAACCTTAGCTTTTTCAAACATAGCCTTATTAAAAAACGATAAAGCAGGGATGCTTACCTTTTCCAAAAAGGTTGAAAAGATAGTAGCTGCCAGTAACAAAAAAACAAACTTATCGGTTATCAACGAAGAGTTGTATAATATTACAACCGATTTTTCAGATGCTAATTTTGCGTTATTGTATGCGAATATTAAAAGAAAAATAAATCAACGTAGCTTGTTAATTTTATATACCAATTTTGAGCATATATCGGCGTTAAAAAGGCAATTACCATATTTAAAAGCAATAGCTAAAAAACACTTGCTAGTGACTGTTTTTTTTGAAAATACGGAGTTAGATACGTTGATTACTGAAAATGCAGAAGATTTACAAAGTGTGTATCATAAAACAATTGCCGAGAAATATGCTTACGAAAAACGTTTGATGATAAAAGAGTTAGAGAAAAACGCTGTGCATGCTATTTTAACAAAACCACAACATTTATCGGTTAATGTAATTAACAAATACCTTGAGTTTAAAGCCAAAGGAATGATATAAAAAAAGCGACCATTTGGTCGCTTTTTTATGAGTTATTATTGATATTGTTCTAACTGTCTGTTATATTGTTCCATAAGAACATCCCAATCTGTTGTTGCAACTCTATAAATAGTCATTGACAAATAAATGGCATTTAATATTAAAGCAATCATAGCAACTGTTTTAGCTGTTTTTATAGACTTGATAGTAGCAGCATTGTATTGCTCAGGATTTGCTTCAGCTTCTTTTAGTTTATTGTTTGCCATTATAAAAGCAGGTGCAGCCAATACAATACCTAATCCAGCAAAACAACAACATAGGAAGCTAATTATAGATAGTACATAAATAGCCGTTGGATTGAATTGTTTTTCCATAGTTTTCTAAAGTTTAAATTAATTGATTCATTTTTATAACATAACTACTCACTATAATAATTATGTTAATGATAGCCAATATACTGATTATTTTTTGAGCATATTTTACTTTATAGAAGAAGTTAATGCCTACAACAAAAGCTAAAAGCAATAAAGTATATATTGCAGGGTACATTTTAAAAGCAGCAACGAACTCTCCTTGTGAAATTAAGCTCAAAGCACGCTGTATACCACAACCTAAACAGTCAACTCCAAAGAATTTTTTGTTTAAGCAAGGCAACATATAATCTTCTAATTGTACAGGCATAACTTATTATTTGAACATATCCATTCCAGGAATATTAGGCATTCCGCTTTTAGCAGCAACAGCTAATTCCTGTTCGTTAATTTCACCAGCACGTTTTAATGCTTTGTTTAGCGCTAAGATTAAATAGTCTTCCAATTCTTCTTTATCATCTAACAAAGACTCATCTACTGTAATAGCTTTAACTTCACGATTAGCGGTTACGGTAACTTTTACATTTCCTCCAGCAATTGCTTCATCAATTAAAACGGTATCTAATCGTTTTTTTGTTTCTTCTACTTTTTGTTGAGCTTCTTTTAGTTTACCCATCATTCCAGAAATATCTCCGAACATATTGTACAGTTTTTATGATTTATTTTCCAACAAAAATAGTATTTTCACAAGAAATATAAACCAACTTAAAAAATGAAAAAAATAATGCTACCGGCTTTGTTTTTTAGTCTTATTTTTGGTTCTTGCAAAAAACAAGAAATGAATAAAGATATCAAAGCCCCAGTTGCTGAAAAGCAACCAACTAAGTTAGAGAAACACGGAGATATACGTACTGATGATTATTTTTGGATGCGTTTAACTGATGCTCAAAAAAATGCAGAAGTTAAAGACGAACAAACTCAAAAAGTATACGATTACTTAAATGCAGAGAACGCTTATTATGAAGAAATGACAAAAGAAACTAAAGAGTTTCAAGAAGAGTTATTTCAAGAAATGAAAGGGCGCATAAAAGAAGATGATGAGTCAGTACCATACAAAAAAGATGGATACTTTTACATAACTCGTTATGAAAAAGGACAGCAATATCCTATTTATAGCCGTAAAAAAGAAACTTTAGAAGCAGAAGAGGAAATCATGTTCAATGTGAATAATGAAGCAAAAGGATATGATTATTTCCAGCTAGGAGGGTTAAATGTGTCACCAGATAATAAAATGACAGCTTTTGCTACAGACACAGTTAGTCGTCGTCAATATTTTATTAGAATTAAAAACTTAGAAACTGGTAAAATCTATAAAGATATTATTGAAAATACCACTGGAGGTTCTGTATGGGCTAATGATAATAAAACGTTGTTTTATGCTAAAAAAGATCCTGTAACGTTACGTTCTTCAAAGATTTACAAACATACATTGGGTTCTGATGCATCTTTAGATGAATTAGTGTATGAAGAAAAAGACGATACGTTCGGAGCTTTTGTTACCAAATCAAAATCTAAAGATTATATCATAATAGGTTCGTATAGTACTGTTTCAACAGAATATCATGTATTAGATGCTAATAATCCTGATGGAGAATTGCAAATAATTCAACCACGTGAGCGTGATTTAGAATATGAAGTAGCACACTACGGAGATCATTTTTATATTAAAACCAATAAGGACGGAGCAACCAATTTTAAGTTGATGAAAACTCCTGTAGATAAGCCTGGGAAAGAAAACTGGGTAGATGTAATTCCACATAGAGAAGATACCTTATTTGAAGATTTTTCAATTTTTAAAGACTATTTAGTTTTAGAAGAAAGAAACGAAGGATTGAATAAAATCCGTATTAAACGATGGGATGGAACTGAAGACTACTACTTACCTTTTGAAGAAGAAACCTATTCAGCAGGAGTATATGGTAACCCTGAATTCGATACAGAGGTAATTCGTTACTCATATAATTCAATGACAACTCCAAGCTCTGTGATTGATTTCAATATGAAAGACAGGTCAAAAGAAGTTAAAAAGGAGCAAGAAGTTTTAGGAGGAAAGTTTGATAAAAATAATTATGTAAGCAAGCGTATATGGGTACCTGCTCGTGATGGTAAAAAAGTAGCGTTATCAATTGTACACCATAAAGATACGAAGCTTGATAAAAACACACCAATCTTACAATATGCGTACGGTTCTTACGGATATACAATTAATGATGGGTTTTCAACAACACGTTTAAGTTTATTAGATCGTGGATTTGTATATGCTTTAGCGCATATTAGAGGAAGTCAGTATTTAGGACGTGAGTGGTATGAAGATGGTAAAATGTTGAACAAGAAAAATACATTTACCGATTTTATTGATTGTTCTAAATATTTAATTGATAACGGTTATACATCTCCAGAGCATTTATATGCTATGGGAGGTTCTGCAGGAGGTTTATTAATGGGAGCTATTGTAAATATGAATCCTGAGCTATATAACGGAATCATAGCTGCGGTGCCTTTTGTTGATGTAATTTCTACCATGCTAGATGATAGTATTCCATTAACTACAGGTGAATATGACGAATGGGGGAACCCGAATAATAAAGAATATTACGATTATATTAAGTCGTATTCTCCATACGATCAAGTTGAAGCAAAAGCATACCCAAATATGTTAGTAACCACAGGTTTACATGATAGCCAAGTACAGTATTGGGAGCCAGCAAAATGGGTAGCGAAACTACGTGAATTAAAAACAGATAACAACATGTTATTCTTACATACTAATATGGAAGCAGGTCATGGAGGAGCCTCAGGAAGGTTCGATGCTTTAAAAGAAACAGCAGAAGAATATACGTTCTTTTTAATGTTAGAAGGTAAGTTAAAAAAATAATTATATTTTTGCGCTCGATTGAGTGTAAGTGTCATTGCGAAAGCAACGAACAATCTCAACAGATTTTTCGTGTCCGTTTTTCGTAATGACACTTTTTCTTATTTACAAACTATAATGAAGAGACATCAAGGTATTACCAATTCAATAATAGATTTAGTAGGTCAAACTCCCATGATTCAACTGCATCGAATTACCCAAGATTTACCGGGTACTTACTATGCAAAAGTTGAAGCTTTTAATCCAGGTCACTCTGCTAAAGATAGAATTGCATTGCATATCATAGAAACAGCAGAACAAAAAGGAATCGTAAAAGAAGGAGATATTATTGTTGAAACAACATCTGGTAACACAGGGTTTTCATTGGCAATGATTAGTATTGTAAAAGGATATAGATGTATTTTGGCAGTGAGTGATAAGTCTTCTCAAGACAAAATAGACATGTTAAAGTCTATGGGAGCAGAAGTACATGTTTGTCCTGCAAATGTTACTCCTGACGATCCTCGTTCGTATTACGAAGTAGCTAAAAGATTGCATAGAGAAAATCCAGGGTCTATTTATATCAATCAGTATTTTAATGAACTAAATATTGAAGCACATTATAAGAGTACGGGACCAGAAATTTGGGAACAAACCGACGGAAAAGTAACTCACGTAGTTGCAGCAAGCGGGACAGGAGGAACGATTTCTGGAACAGCACGTTATTTAAAAGAACAAAATCCTGATATTCAAATTTTAGGAGTCGATGCGATGGGCTCAGTGATTAAAAAGTATCATGAAACAGGTGAGTTTGATTCAAATGAAATTAGTCCCTATAAAATAGAAGGTTTAGGTAAAAACTTAATTCCTACTTCTACTGATTTTGATGTGGTAGATGTGTACGAAAAAGTATCAGATAAAGAGGCGGCTTTAAAAGCTAGAGAATTAGTAAAAGCAGAAGGTATTTTTGCAGGGTATACTTCAGGAGCAGCCTTACAAGCTACACAACAATACGCAGACAATGGTTTTTTTGATGAAAATAGTGTAGTAGTCGTAATTTTACCAGATCACGGTTCTCGTTATATGAATAAGATTTATTCTAATAACTGGATGAAAGAGCAGGGGTTTTTATAGGTAGTTCTTACTTGCTCTTGTAGTCCTTAGGAAGATTAAAAGAGAATTTTTTCATTTCTTCTCTTTTAATTTTATTGGTAATTGTATAGTTCTTTTTGTTAAGAAATTGTACCATAATAGGATAATTAGCTTTATTATTAACGTTTTTTAATTCACCTTCTTTGTATTCGAAAATATTAAATGTCCAATAATTATGATTGCTATAATTTGTTAAGGTCATTGTAATAATTTCATGGTTTCCGTCTCCATCAAAATCGTATTCTGGTCGAATAGTATCCATTTTATCAGTAAAAGAAATCTTATGGAAGGTAGAGTCTTGTGTTTGAAATAAGTATATTACTCTAACATTCATTGCTGAAATACCATTACCCATATACGGAATTATCATTTTTATGTCTTTCAGACCATCACCATTTATATCTCCAACGTAAATAGGATCGTGACCTGTATTTATTGTTGAAAATAACATGCTTTCTGGAAATTTGCAGATTTCTTTTTTATTACGAAATAAGCGAATCGTTGAAGTGTTTTCGAAATAAGTAAGTAAAGAGGTTAATTGAACTGTTAAGCTCTTTTTATTATCAAAAAAAGAGTCAATAGTAAGTGTGTGATGTATCGTATTTTTTGTGTCTAACCAATCGTAAAGCTTCCAGTTCTTATATTCTTTATATTCTGTAGAAGGAAGTTTTTCAAAAGGAAATTGAGCAAACGAAAAGCTGCTAATTAAGAGAAATATAGTGAAGTAAAATTTTTTCAAAGCGCAGCAATTTACAATAGTTTTATTTGAGATTATAAAGATAAGAAGTTTTTTTACTTTAGAGTTTACTGTATGTAGATTGACTTTGTTAAAAATTTATTCTAATAACTGTATGAAAAGATAAGGATTTTCATGAAACCCTTAACTTGTTGTTTAGTCTTTATGAAGAGAGTTTTCCTATAATTGACAATTTAGCAAACTGGAGAATTGAATATAAGTATTCGGTGTTTATGAGAGGGATATAAGGTAAAGTAGAAAATAGAACTAGAGACAGGTTTTTATTATCTAACATTAAAGAGTAGAACTTCTTATTGATTTATTATTTTCTGATATAACTTTAAATATGTAGTTTCACTTTGGTTAATCAAACTATCTCTACGCTTAACTATAGCTGGTGTTAAGTATTTTATTTATCTATGAATTTTTCGAACATTTTTTCCCACTTATTACTATGAATATCAGTAACAAATTTGTTACCTATAAATAAAGTTATTCCTGTGTACGTTAGTGAGAAGAAAGATAAAACCTTTTTCGCATGGTCTATCAGTTCATATGCCATTTTGTATGGTACTGAAGTGTCAATCTCAATATCTTCATTATGAGCAAGCAATTTATCGCGAATAGTTTTTAGTTTTTGAATATTCCCTACCAAAGGGGGGTTAATTTCTTCTGCTTCAAAAAAGTTAGTTGAATGTTTTATGAATTTTCTATTTGAGTCACTTTTAAGTAGTTTTATCAACTCTGGATAGAAACCAAATTTGTAAAGATTTAATTCTGATTCTGAGCGAAATTTAGATAGTTCTTCTGATAGATTTTGTTCTTTAGTTATTTTATATAAACTTTTTAAACAACGAGTTGGGTATTTTTTACTTGGTTCGTCATACAAACGAGATAGAGCTAAAACCATTTCTGTATAAGTTAAATTATAAATAATATAAGCAATATCTTTTTTATTTTGACTTTCTATATTACTGTAGGATTTAGATATTTTTTCATTTAATTTTAATGATCTTTCAGCTATTTGAACCTCTTTAAGAAGTCCTTTGATAATAATGTTTTTGATTTTATTCATTGATATGGCGTCCAACATGATTAATGATATAATTCTGTTTTAACGAATTATATTCATTAAAAATAAAATTAGTTTTTTAAGTGTTAAAAATCAAATAGAACTATTCATACAACAAATATTGCTCACGTATCTTTTTAAAGTCATTTAACCCTTGTTGCCAACTTGCTTTAATTTCTTCTTCAGAAAGCCCTTGTTCAATTTGTTCTTGTAGTTTGGTAGTACCTGCTAGTTTGGTAAAAAAAGTATTAAAAAAATCTTTTTTAGGAGACTGCTTATAGGCTTTCACTAACCAACTAAGATTTAGGTTAACTAAACGTTCAGAAGTGCTTAAATCTTCCCCAAAACACATTTTTTCTTTATGTTTTGGATGTTTTGCACCTTCATTGGGTTGTGGTGTAAAACTAAAATCAGTTTTTTCTAAATGTGGTGAACCATAAATTTGAAATTGTTTATCTGTTCCTCTTCCAGCAGATACATTGGTTCCTTCAAAAAAACATAAACTAGGGTATAAGTTTATTGAAACATCGTTCGGTAAATTAGGCGATGGTTTTATCGGTAAACTATATGTTGATTGATGTGTGTAATTTTCTAGCGGAATTACGGTTAAGTTACACTGAATACCATTTGCTAACCACTTTTCACCATTAATCATTTTACCGTATTCACCAATTGTCATTCCGTAAACTACAGGAACAGGGTGCATGCCTACAAAACTTTTGTGTTCAGGTTCTAAAATAGGTCCGTCAATATAATGTCCGTTTGGGTTTGGTCTATCTAATAAAATTACAGGAATATTTGCCTCGGCACAAGCTTCCATCACATAATGTAACGTAGAGATATAGGTGTAAAAACGTGCGCCTACATCTTGAATATCAAAAATAACAACATCAATTCCGTTTAATTGTTCAGGCGAAGGTTTCTTGTTTTTTCCGTACAACGAAATAATTGGAATCCCTGTTTTTACATCTTTTCCATCAGCTATGGCTTCACCAGCATCAGCTTTTCCTCTAAAACCATGCTCAGGAGCAAATACTTTTTGAACGTTAATTCTATCGTAATTATGTAAATAATCTACTAAGTGATGTTGTACCATTTCAGACCCCATAATGTTGGGGGCAACTTCAGCTCTTTGCAATACTTGTAAAGCTGAGGTTTGATTGGCTACAATAGCAATATTTTTATTCTTTAAAAGAGGAAGGTAAGCTGTAGTTCTATCAGCACCCGTTTTAATTGTTTTTGGCTGTTCTTGTATTGGCACTTCTTTAGTAGTTGATTTTTTTTGTTGTTGTGCACAAGAAGAAAATTGAAAACTGAATACTAAAAAAAGTAAAAAAACGTAATTAAAAGTAAGCTTCATCTATAAAAAATTAAAACATAAAGGTACAGATTTCTATTTTTTAAGAATAATAAAAGTTAAAGAATTAAAACCTAGGTATTCTTCTCTTTCTTTACATAAGAATTAGTTACTTTTGGTTTGTAAAAAAGAAAACATTTGAACTTCGAATTATTTATAGCAAAACGAATCATTGCTGGAAAACAGTATAAAAGCAGTATTTCATCACCAATTATTACCATTGCAACCATTGCCATTGCTCTTGGTGTAGCTATTATGTTAATTGCAGTGTCGATTACCTCTGGGTTTCAGAATAAGGTGCGCGATAAAATGACAGGCTTTAAAGGGCATATTCAAATTGTAAATTATGATAATAACAATTCAGATGTTTCAACAGTACCGATTGATATTAACCAAGAGTTTTATCCAGAGTTTAAAAATATTGACGGCATAAAAAAAGTGCAACCTTTTGCTAATGTTGGAGGGATAATTAGAACTCCTACTGATTTTGAAGGAATTATTTTTAAAGGAGTTTCGGCTGATTACGATTTTACTTTTTTTAATGAGTGTTTAGTTGAGGGGCGTTTACCAGATTTTACCCAAGATAGAAACCGAGAAATTCTAATTTCTCAATCTATTGCAAACCGATTACATTTTAAACTAAACGATACCATTCAAACATGGTTTGGAGCAGAAAACAGTAGTTTAAAATTTAAATCAAGAAAGCCAATTATTGTGGGAATATACAATACAGGTTTTGAACAGTTTGATAAGATTATGTTGTTGGGAGACTTAAGAGAGGTTCAAAAAATTAATCGTTGGAAAGACAATGAAATAGGAGGCTTTGAAGTGTTGATTGATGATTATGATATGCTCAAAGAAAAAGGAGATGAAATTTATACAAGTATTGGAGCAACCTTAAATAGTATTACCATTGTAAATAATTATCCTGCTATTTTTGAGTGGTTAAAACTATTAGATAATAACGTATGGTTTATTATTGGGATCATGGTGTTGGTTGCTGGAATAAACATGGTAACAGCATTGTTAGTTCTTATTTTAGAGCGTGTACAAATGGTTGGAATTTTAAAAGCATTGGGAAGTGTAAATTGGAGTATCCGAAAAATATTTTTATACAATGCTTCTTACTTAATTTTAAAAGGATTGTTCTGGGGAAATCTCATCGGACTTAGTATGCTTTTAATTCAAAAATATACGAAGTTAATAAGTCTAGATCCTGAAACTTATTATGTATCAACAATGCCTGTAGATATTAATTTCTTGGCAATTTTATTGTTAAACATAGGTACGCTAATACTTTGCTTTTTAATGTTGATAGTACCTTCATATATCATTACAAAAATTCGCCCTTCAAAATCCATTCGATTTGCTTAGTTTTGCATAACATTAATAAGATATGAAGTACGCAAAAAATATATTAGAAACTATTGGTAACACACCTTTAGTTCAATTAAACTCAGTAACAAAAGAAGTAGATGCTTTAGTATTAGCTAAAGTAGAAACGTTTAATCCAGGAAACTCTGTAAAAGACCGTATGGCACTTAAAATGATAGAAGATGCTGAAGCAGATGGTCGTTTAAAGCCAGGGGGTACCATTATAGAAGGTACTTCAGGAAATACAGGAATGGGATTAGCATTAGCAGCTATTGTAAAAGGGTACAAATGTATTTTTGTAATTTCAGATAAGCAATCAAAAGAAAAAATGGATATTCTGCGTGCTGTAGGAGCAGAGGTAGTTGTTTGCCCTACGAATGTAGAACCAGATGATCCTCGTTCATATTATTCAGTATCTAAGCGTTTAGGGGAGGAAACTCCAAACTCTTGGTATGTAAATCAATATGACAATCCTTCAAATGCACAAGCACATTATGAACAAACAGGACCAGAAATTTGGGAACAGACCGATGGTAAAATCACACATTTTGTTGTTGGAGTAGGAACAGGAGGAACGGTTTCAGGGACTGCTAAGTTTTTAAAAGAAAAGAATCCAAATATTAAAATTTGGGGAGTAGATACGTACGGATCTGTATTTAAAAAATATCACGAAACTGGTATTTTTGATGAAAATGAAATCTATCCATATATTACGGAAGGAATTGGGGAAGATATTTTACCTAAAAATGTTGATTTTTCTTTAATTGATGGATTTACAAAAGTAACTGACAAAGATGCTGCTATTTACACACGCAAAATAGCTAAGGAAGAAGGAATTTTTGTAGGGAATTCAGCAGGTTCAGCTATTAAAGGATTATTACAGTTAAAAGACGAGTTTAAACCTGATGATGTAGTGGTAGTGTTGTTTCACGATCATGGAAGCCGTTATGTAGGAAAAATGTTTAATGACGATTGGATGCGTGATAGAGGTTTCTTAGATGAAGAAATTACTACAGCTGAAGATTTAATTAAAGATCATATAGATAAACCATTAGTAACTGTTCAAACAGAAGAATTAGTGTCGCATGCTATTGAAAGAATGCGTACATTTAAAATATCACAGATTCCTGTAAGAGATGCAAATGGGTTTGTAGGTTCAGTAGATGAATCAGCATTATTATATAGTTATTTAGAAGATAAAAATATAGCAGAAAAGCCTATTAAAGATGTAATGGGAAGAACATATCCTACAGTTAAAAAATCAGCTTCTATTGATGAGGTATCTAAGTTAATTAACAAAGAAAATCAAGCAGTTTTAGTTGATTTAGAAAATGGAAAACACCACATCATTACAAAATATGATATAATTAGAGCTATTTAAAATTAGCATCTCTAAAGAGAATAAAAACAGGAAGCCCGCTCAAATTGAGCGGGCTTCTTTGTTAATCAACTAATTCAAATAATTTACACAATGAAAACAATGTTACTTGCTTACGGTATTGTTGTTTCCAATATCTGTGCCAAAATTATAAATAAAAAGCGGTACTTTATTTAATTTTTAATTATTTGACATTTTTTTAACGTTAAACCGTTAAAAAGTTAAGGATATTTTAATTTAAGGTTAGCTAGCGTGTTTGTGTGCTTTATACGATGAACGTACTAAGGCACCACTTTCTACATACATAAAGCCCATTTCTAACCCTAATGTTTCGTATTTTTTGAATTGTTCTGGTGTTATAAATTCCTTAACAGGTAAGTGTTTTTTACTAGGTTGTAAATATTGACCGATAGTAATAACATCCAATCCAACATTACGTAAGTCTTTCATGGTTTGTATTACTTCATCTTCTGTTTCGCCTAAACCAAGCATAATTCCAGATTTAGTACGCATTCCGTTTTCTTTTAGGTATTTTAAAACCCCCAAGCTACGATCATATTTTGCTTGAATACGAACTTCACGAGTTAAGCGACGTACCGTTTCCATATTGTGAGAAACAACTTCAGGAGCTACTTCAATAATACGGTCTATTAATTTTTCGTTTCCTTGAAAATCAGGAATAAGAGTTTCTAAAGTAGTATTCGGATTAGCTCTACGAATAGCCTGTACTGTTTCAGACCAAATAATAGAACCTCCATCTTTTAAATCATCACGGTCAACAGAGGTAATTACCGCATGTTTAATATTCATTAATTTAATAGAACGAGCTACTTTTTCAGGTTCATCCCATTCAACGGTGTCTGGACGTCCAGTTTTAACACCACAAAACCCACATGAACGTGTACAGATGTTACCTAAAATCATAAAGGTAGCAGTACCTTCTCCCCAACATTCACCCATGTTTGGACAGCTTCCACTGGTACAAATAGTGTTTAATTTATATTTATCAACAAGTCCTCTTAGTTCCGTGTATTTTTTTCCTACAGGTAATTTTACACGTAACCATTTTGGTTTTTTCGTTCTTTCTGGTGTTGCTACAGTTTCGTTTGCCATTCCATAAAAATTGAACTGCAAATTTACGAAGAAAAGATTTATAAACTAAGTAAAAACCAAATACTAAATCTGAACAAAAAAACAATACCTATAAGACTCAAAATGCGTAAACCAATATTTGGTCTGTACTTTTTTGGCGTATGCTTACCAGTAATTAAGATATAGTTGAGAATAGCATAAAACGGAGCTGTTAAAAAAGATAAAACTGTGGCTATTCGTACAAGAAATACCATATCACTTAAAAAACAATATAAAATAACAGAGGTTCCAAGCGTTAACAGTAGTAACCAAAACCAGTAGCCTAATTTTATTGTTCTTGTTGTTCTCGGAAAAAGTAAAAAAGAAGATTTTTCCATAGCTCTTGGTGAAGCATCTAATGTTGTAATGGTAGTACTAAACATAGTTGTAAAAGCTGCAATACCAATAAATACAGAAGAAAATTCTCCTAAGTTTTTTGTGTATAAATTGATTAGTTGAGAAGCAAAAATAGTTCCTTTACTAGAGAATGATTCTCCTGATTGATGCATAACTAAAGCACCTAACATAACAAAACAAACTCCTAAAAATAAGGCTCCAATATAGCCAACATTAAAATCAAAAATGGCTTGTTTAGGCTTTATTTTTACAAAAGTAGTTTTGTCTTTTTCTACCGACCATAAAGAATGCCAAATAGAAATATCCAACGGAGCGGGCATCCATCCTAAGAAAGCAATTAAAAAGGTTACTTGAGCTGTTCCGCTAGGTATTATTTGTTGAAAGCTAAAACCCTTGTCAGTTTTAAATAGGGCAATGTTTACGGCTATTATAGTGCTAATGGTTAAAATAGCAATAATATACTTCATTAAGTTATCTAAAAATTTGTATTTCCCTATGCCTAGTAAAACAATACTGATGAACATAATTAATACAGACCATGCTACTAAATCAAGTGAAATACCAAAAATATTAGAAGCTAAACTGGCTGTAACAATAGTTACTGCAGCTTGAATGGTAAACATAGTTGCAAGATTTAAGATAAAGTAGCTGATTAAAACTCCTTTACCGAGTCTTTTATAACCATCTAAAAGCGTTTCGCCTGTTGCTGTAGCATATCGAGGGCCAAATTGAAAAAAAGGATATTTGATAATGTGTACTAGGAGTAAAGCCCATAGTAAACCAAAGCCAAAATCGGCACCAGCTCTAGTTGATTGTACTAAATGGGAAACACCTATGGCAGCACCAGCAAATAATAGTCCAGGGCCTAATAGGTTTAAGAGAGATTTTTTCATGAAAAAGAGAGCTTAAAAGTTTAAATAGTCACCATCTTTTAACTTTTCAAACAAAGTTTTCAGATGCTTTTTTTCTTCTCTTTTTGGTTGAAATTCTTTTTTATGTAGATATTTTCTTATTGCATTAAACTGTAAAATCATAAAGTTTTGATTTTTATGGTTTTGCAATTTATGATTTCTTTATTATTTCAGCTAATAATTTTTTTGCACGTAATAATTTTACTTTTACATTATTTATCGGTTCCCCAATTTGCTCAGAAATTTCTTTATAACTTAATTCTTGAAAATACCGAAGGTTGATGACATCTTGATATTTTGGTTTTAATTTTTTAATGTCTTTTAGAAGTTTCGCTAAGTTTTGTTCAGTAATAATTTTGTCTTCAGGAGACGGAGCGTCATCAACAACAGCATACACTTCTTTTTCTTGTTCTTCAGTTGTTTGTGTATATATGGTAGATTTTTTCTTTCGAAGACAATCGATGTATACGTTTTTTGAAATTGTAATTAACCAAGTTTTGAATTGATAGTTTTCATCAAAAGTTTCAATTCTGTCAAAAGCTTTGGAAAAAGTTTGAATAGTAATATCTTCAGCATCGTTATCATTTTTAGTTTTTTTAAGCTGAAAAGCATACACGCTCCCCCAGAAAGTATCTAATAAATAATTAAAAGATATTTGATTTCCTTTTTTAGCTTGTTGAATGTGGTGAAATACTTTTTCCTGATTTATGTCCAATGCTTGGGTTTCAAAATTTGATTTGATATAAATATACTAATTTATAGCGATATTCGGTAAATACCAAGTATACCAGCTATAAAAAACTAAGTAACTCTAGTTATGGAAGAGTAATATCTTGAACGATATAACATCTAAACATAGATTTTTTTACTTTCTTTTGCAAAATAGTAGCTGCTGTAAGAGAGAAGGGTAAAGTGATAAATTCTAAAAAAGATTAGTTAATTGGTACTTGTTTAATTATTATGTTGAGGTTCACTACAAGTATCAAACTGGTCTGGAGTTTTACCACAAAATCCACAAGCTTCACCACTCTCATTTAACATCGGGTTTTGGCTAGCACAAGTACCAGCAAACTCTCCGTCTTTTTTTGCCCAAATTTTAATGGCAATTCCAGCAAATGCTAACGCTAATAATCCTATGGTAACAAAAATTAATTTCATGATGTATTGTTTTGTACTGCAAAGATACGAACTTCATATTTTTTTGTATGAAATTAAATAAATTTATACTAATGAAATTGAAGTATGGCTAAAATGTTAGAATTAATTGTAATTTTATAAAATAATGTTTACCTCTATTTCTAGGTTAATATTAAACTTTTCTTTGATAGTGTGTTGAATATTTTGTGCTAATTCATAAATTTCATTTCCCTTTGCATTTCCGTAATTTACTAAGACTAAGGCTTGCTTTTCGTGGACTCCATAGTCACCAAAACGCTTTCCTTTAAATCCACTTTGTTCAATTAACCAACCAGCGGGTACTTTAATTTCAGTATCAGAAATAACATAACTAGGAGTATTAGGATACTTTTTCTGAAGTTTTTCAAAATGTTCTCTTGAAATTACTGGATTTTTAAAGAAACTACCACTGTTTCCTATTTCTTTTGGATCTGGTAATTTTGATTGGCGTATGGCGATTACAGCATCAGAAATATCTTTTATAGTTGGATTTGTAATATCTTTTGAAGCTAACTCAGACTCAATAGCTCCGTAGGAAGTATTAAGTTTGTGATTGTTTTTAGTGAGTTGAAAACTTACTGAAGTTAACACATATTTCCCTTTGGCTTCGTTTTTAAATATGGAATTACGGTATCCAAACTGACATTCTTCCGCAGAAAAAGAAACTAATTTTCCTGTTTTTATTTCAACAGCTTCTACTTTTGTGATAGTATCTTTTACTTCAACACCGTAAGCACCAATATTTTGGATAGGACAAGTACCTACATTTCCAGGGATTAGAGATAAGTTTTCCAATCCACCATAGTTTTGAGAAACGCACCACAACACAAACTCGTGCCAGTTTTCACCAGCATTTACTGTTAGGTGAATATTGTTAGGGTTTTCTCTATCAATAGAAATTCCTTTAATATCAATATGTACAACTAGGTTTTCAATATCTTTGGTAAGTAACATGTTACTACCACCAGAAATTAAAAAAAGATTTTTTTCTTCTTTTAAAAGCTGTTGTAGTTGATATACAGAAGTAATAGAAACAAAACGTTTGGCATTTACATCAATGCCAAACGTGTTGTACTCTTTTAAAGATATGTTTTCTTGAATATTCAATTAACTATTATATTTTTCTAAGGCGATTTTTAATATCTCAACTGAACGTTTTAAATTGGCTTTGTTTAAAACATAGGCAATACGCACCTGATTTTTTCCTTCACCTTCGGTAGAATAGAATCCACTTGCAGGAGCTACCATTACCGTTTCATTATTATCGCTGAATTTTTCTAAAATCCATTGAGCAAAGTCATCAGTATCTTTAACTGGTAATTCAGCAACACAGTAAAAAGCACCTTTAGGATTGGCAACTTTTACTCCTTCAATTTTTTGCAACTCAGAAATCAAGGTATTTCTACGATCCTCATACTCTTCAATAACTTCATCAAAATAACTTTGAGGAGTATCTAAAGCAGCTTCACTGGCAATTAAGGCATAGGTTGGTGGGCTTAGACGTGCTTGAGCAAATTTAATAGCTGTTCCAATAAAATCTTCGTTTTTAGAAACAATACAACCAATTCTTGCACCACACATACTGTAACGTTTCGATACAGAATCAATCATAATAGCATTTTGTTCTAATCCTTCTAAAGCCATTACAGAATTATGCTTTTCACCATCGTATGTAAATTCACGATATACTTCATCAGCAATTAAAAATAAATCATGTTTTAACACAATTTGTTTTAGCTTTTCAATTTCTTCTTTGCTGTATAAATATCCAGTTGGATTCCCAGGGTTACAAATTAAAATTGCTTTAGTTTTTGGAGTAATTAACTTCTCAAAATCTTCAATAGCAGGTAAAGCAAAGTTATTTTCAATTTTAGAAATAACAGGAACTACTTTTACACCTGAAGCTGTAGAGAAACCATTATAGTTAGCATAAAAAGGTTCAGGTATAATGATTTCATCTCCTGGATCGGTAATACTACCAATAGTAAATAATAAAGCCTCTGAACCTCCTGTAGTAGCTATGATATTATTAGCCGTTACATGGATATCATTTTTAGCATAATAATTAGCTAGTTTGGTTCTGTATTCTTCTGAACCTTCAGATCTAGCATATGATAATACTTCAATACTATTGTTTTTTACTGCGTCTAAAGCAACTTGTGGTGTTTTAATATCAGGTTGACCAATATTTAAATGATAAACTTTTGTTCCATTTTTTTTAGCAGCCTCAGCAAAAGGAACCAATTTACGAATTGGTGATTGAGGCATTGCGTTTCCTTTACTAGAAATTGATGGCATTTTTAAATTAAATTAGTTGTTTGAAAGGCAAATTTGCAAAATATATTTGAGAGTATTAGAATGTTTACGATGAAAAAATCGGTTAAAAAAATCATAAAAACCAGAATTTCTAAAATGAAGGTTGTATATTTAAGTATATAACTATAAAATAAGTTCTTTTGAATAGATTATTACTATACTTTTTTATACTTTTTTTAAGTACTTCAGCTTTTACTCAACAAAACTTTCAGTTTTTAGGTAAAGAGATTGATAAACAATCGATAAAGTTTCAGTTAATTAACAATTTAGTCGTTATTCCATTGGAAATTAATGGACACAAACTATCATTTATTTTGGATACAGGGGTAAATAAGACAATTTTATTTAATCTAACTTCTAAAGATAGTATTGGTTTAAATAATGTAAAAAAAGTGTTTATAAGGGGGTTAGGGAGTGGAGCTCCAGTAGAAGCATTATTTTCTAGAGGTAATAATTTTAGAATTAAAAACATAGCTAGTTCTAATCAAGGGTTATATGTTATTTTGAAAGATGCTTTTGATATTTCTGCTAAAATGGGAACAACCATTCACGGTATTATAGGGTATGATTTATTAAAAGATGTTATAGTCAAAATTAATTATGCTAGCAAGAGGATTGATTTTTACAACCCTAAAACTTATAAACTGAATGTATGTAATAGATGTGAAAGTTTTCCTTTACAATTTTATAGAAATAAACCTTACATAGATGTAAATGTGCAAGTTGATACTTTGAAAACAACAATGTTACCAGTAAAATTATTAATTGATACAGGAGGTAGTGACGCAGTTTGGTTGTTTGAGGGAACAAAAAAAGAGTTGAAAACACCTAAGAAGTTTTTTAAGGATATAATAGGAGAGGGGTTTAGTGGTACTATCTATGGAAATAGAAGTAGGCTTCAGAAAATTTCTATAGGAAAGTTTAAAATAAGTGAACCAACAGTATCTTTTTTAGATTCTTCATCAACCTTTAATGCCAGACAATTTAAAGAAAGGAATGGTAGTATTGGCGGAGGAATTTTAAAACGTTTTAAGGTATGGCTTGATTACCCGAATAAAAGAGTAATACTGAAAAAGAACGCTTCATTAAATAGAGGCTTTTATTATAATATGAGTGGTCTACATATAATATATGATGGGCAAGAGTTAATAAAAGAAAAAGGAGCGACTAAGTTTGAAGATGCTTATGGTTCAAATAATCAAACACAAAAAAGTAATGTAATTTCTTTAGTAAGTACATATTTTTATCGTTTTAAGCCTAAGTATAAAATAGATAAAGTAGTAGAAAATTCACCAGCTTTTAAAGCAGGTCTTCAAATTGGAGATGTAATAAAGAGAATTAATGGAAAGGCAGCACATGAATATCATTTAAATGAGATTATAGATATGTTTCATACAAAACCAGGTAAGAAAATAAGGATCGAAGTAGAAAGGGGAGGGGTTAAACTTAAATTTATGTTTAAGCTAGAACAAAGGATATAAAAAAAGCTCAACATTTGTTGAGCTTTTTTTATATGTATAGAATAAGTTTTTAGCTGTCACTTACTGTACTTTTCTCTTTAGCTGGAGTAGCATCTTTAACGATAAATCCTTTAATTTTAACTCTTTTTCTTTTGTTTTTAGCATTTGAAATAACAGTTAAAGTCTTAGAGAAACCACCTAATCTTTTTGTATCGTAAGAAACTTCAATTTGTCCTTTTTTACCTGGCATAATTGGTTCTTCAGGCTTAGTAGGTACTGTACATCCACAAGGAGATACGATATCCTTAATTATAATAGGAGCTTCACCTACGTTTGTAAATTCAAATACGCGTTTTCCTTCAGACCCATAAGCTATTTTTCCATAGTCAATAGTTTCAGTTTCAAATTTAAATTCTTGAGCGCTTACTGTTAAGGTAATAAAGCAAACAGCGATAAATGATAAAATTGTTCTCATAATGTTAAAAATTAATTTTTTAGGGTATTAACCGCTACAAATTTAGTATTATTTCTTTAAGTTCTAAAAAAACAACCTCTAATTTTCTGTACCTCATAGATAGTTGTATTTTTGCTAATCAATTTTCAAAAACAATGCCAAAGGTTAAAAAATGTTAAATTATTAACCATAAAGATATACATAACATATGAATATTCCATCAAAATATAATTCTAAAGAAGTAGAAGGAAAATGGTACGATTACTGGATGAAGCACAATTACTTTCATTCAGAAGTAGATGAACGCGAACCCTATACAATTGTTATACCGCCACCAAACGTTACAGGAGTATTACATATGGGACATATGTTAAATAATACAATTCAAGATGTGTTAATTCGTCGTGCTCGTTTACAAGGAAAAAATGCGTGTTGGGTTCCAGGTACTGACCACGCCTCAATTGCTACTGAAGCAAAAGTAGTAGCGAAATTAAAAGAACAAGGTATTGATAAAAATGATTTAACTCGTGAAGAATTTTTAGCACATGCTTGGGAATGGAAAAATGAGTATGGAGGGATTATTTTAGATCAATTAAAAAAGTTAGGAGCTTCTTGTGATTGGGAACGTACTGCATTTACCATGGATCCTGCATTGTCAGAATCAGTAATTAAGGTATTTGTGGATCTATATAATAAAGGGTTAATTTACCGTGGATATCGTATGGTAAATTGGGATCCAGAAGCAAAAACTACACTTTCTGACGAAGAAGTTATCTACGAAGAACGTCAAGGTAATTTATATTACTTACAGTACGATATAGTAGGTTCTGATGAAAAAGTAACTATTGCAACTACACGTCCAGAAACTATTCTAGGAGATACAGCTATTTGTATCAACCCAAGCGATGAGCGTTTTACGCATTTAAAAGGTAAAAAAGCAATTGTTCCTTTATGTAATAGAGAAATTCCAATTATTGAAGACGAATATGTAGATGTTGAGTTTGGTACAGGTTGCTTAAAAGTAACACCTGCGCATGACGAAAATGATAAAACCTTAGGAGATAAGCATAACTTAGAAGTAATCGATATTTTTAATGAAGACGCTACCTTAAATTCTTTTGGATTACATTACGAAGGAAAAGACCGTTTTGTTGTTAGAAAGGAAATATCTAAAGAATTAGAGGAGAAAGGTTACTTAGTTAAAACAGAAGTTCACACTAATAAAGTTGGAACTTCAGAAAGAACGAAAGCGGTAATTGAACCAAGATTATCGGATCAATGGTTCTTAAAAATGGAAGAGTTGGTAAAGCCAGCTATTGAAGCTGTATTAGGAGAAGATAGAGAAGTAAAGTTATTCCCTAAAAAGTTTGAAAATACATACCGTCACTGGATGGAAAACATCCGTGATTGGAATATTTCTCGTCAGTTATGGTGGGGGCAACAAATTCCTGCTTTCTACTTTGGAGATGGGAAAGAAGACTTTGTAGTAGCTGAAAATATTGAAGATGCAGTAAAACTAGCCCAAGAAAAAACAGGGAATACATCATTAAGTGCTTCTGATTTAAAACAAGATCCAGATGCGTTAGATACTTGGTTCTCTTCTTGGTTATGGCCAATGTCGGTTTTCGATGGAATTCGTAATCCAGAAAATGAAGAAATAAAGTACTACTATCCAACCAATGATTTAGTAACTGGACCAGATATTTTATTTTTCTGGGTGGCACGTATGATTATTGCTGGATATGAATACAAAGATGAACGTCCGTTTGAAAACGTATACCTAACAGGCTTAGTACGTGATAAGCAACGTAGAAAAATGAGTAAATCCTTAGGGAACTCACCAGATGCTTTAAAGTTAATTGAAGATTTTGGAGCTGATGGAGTACGTGTAGGGTTGTTATTAAGTGCCGCAGCAGGAAATGATTTATTATTTGATGAAGATTTATGTCAGCAAGGAAAAGGATTTGCTAATAAAATTTGGAACACCTTCCGTTTAATTAAAGGGTGGGAAGTAGACGAAAGTTTAGCACAACCAGAAACGGCTAAAATAGGATTAGTTTGGTATGAGGCTAAGTTTAATAAGGTATTACTAGAAATAGAAGATCACTTTAGTAAGTACCGTTTATCAGATGCGTTAATGGCAATTTATAAATTAATTACTGATGATTTTTCATCATGGTTATTAGAAATTGTAAAGCCAGGATACCAACAACCAATCGATGCAAAAACATATAAAGCTGTAATAGAAGTATTAGAGAATAATTTAAAAGTATTACATCCATTTATGCCTTTCTTAACAGAGGAAATTTGGCAGCACATTACAGAAAGAACTCCTGAAGATGCATTGATTATAGCTAAATATCCAACAGTAGGAGAAACAAATGAAGAATTGATAACGAATTTTGAATTTGCTACAGGGGTCGTTTCAGGAATTAGAACAATTAGAAAAAATAAAAATATTTCGTTTAAAGATGCTATCGAGCTATCAGTGGTGAATAATGAAAATTTTACTAAAAAGTTTGATGCAGTAATTCAAAAGCTAACAAATGCTTCAGATATAAATTATGTTACCGATAAGGTAGAAGGCGCAGCATCTTTCCGTGTAAAATCAAATGAATATTTTGTGCCAATTTCATTGGATACAATCGATGTAGAAGCAGAAATAACTAAGCTAAATGCAGAGTTAAAAAGAGCTGAAGGTTTCTTAACAGGAATTCAAAAGAAGTTGTCAAACGAGCGATTTGTAAGCAATGCACCAGAGCAAGTAATAGCTTTAGAGCGCAAAAAAGAGTCAGATACCTTAGCTAAAATTGAAACGATCAAAGCTAGTTTAGCTTCGTTACAGTAAGAAAATAAACTCAAAGGAATAAAAAAATCCGCTGTAAACTTACAGCGGACTTTTTATATAGTAAGATACTTTAATTTCTATCAATAACATTTCCAGAGCCTAAAGAAGTCTTATCTATGTCTGAAGGGTTTCCTTTATAATATATACTTCCAGACCCTACTATTGTAGCTTTAATCTTATTGTTAACGGTTACTGATATATCACCAGAGCCAGCAATATTAGCTTTTAAAGAACTTGTTTTTAAATCGTATGCTTTTATATTTCCTGACCCACCAATAGAACATTTTAAGTAGTCACTTTTTCCTTTTAGTTTAATGTTTCCGGAACCGCCAATAGAAGTTTTAACAGTATTAGCGTCTACACTGGCTATAATATTTCCGGAACCTCCTAAACCAAAAGAAATTACATCAGCCTTAATACGTTTTTTTGCAATTATATTTCCTGATCCTCCTAAAGCTACGGCTTCAATTTTTTCAAAAGGAATAGTTACTGTTAGCTTTTTTGTAGCTTTAATATTGGTGTTTTGTTTAAAGTGTACATTTAATTTTCCGTTTTTAACTTCAGTTTCAATATACTTTAAAATATTTTCTTCTCCTTCTAAGGTTACTTTACCTTCGGTTCCGTTAATTAAATAAACATCAAATGAACCTCCAATGTTTACTTTGTCAAAAGAACCGATTTTTCTAATTTCTGTAGTAACGTTTCCGTTTCCTTTAATTTTTTTTGAATTCCACCAGCTTTGTGCTTGTGTTTGAAAGCTAAAAAAAAGAGATAATAATAAGATTGCTAATTTCTTCATTGTAATATAATTTGTAAGTTGGTTAATCATTTAATTTTAAAGAAACACCTCCGTATTTAGATTTTATGGTAATGGTAGAATTAGAATTTCCTTTACCAAAAGTTCCCTCGTAGTATTTTTTAGATGATTTATTAATGCTTTTAAACATGTTTACATAGTTTTCAGGGTATCCAAATCCAGCATAACCTAAATCAACAGTAAAAGTAAAGTTGTTATTACTATTCGTGCCAAGTTTAATTCCAGCATAACTTCCATCAATAACAATACTTTCAAAGCCTTTTTTAATATTTCTAACTCTAACACTACCGTAATCAGTATTAATTTTTAAGTTTTTTCTAATAGCACCTATTTTTATGCTAGCATAATCAGAATTACCATTAACGTTTGAGGCATCAGCTATAGAAATACTTCCATAATCACTATTAAAATCAATATCGGTTACAGTACCTATTTTCATGGTAGAATAATCGGCACTTACTTTTAAGTTCTCTGATTTTATAATAGCTAACTTAGAGTAGTCAACACTTAAGTTTCCTGATTTCATAAAGTTAATTTCAGAAGTACCACAATAATCTAAATTAATGTTATTAGTTCCATTTAATAATTGATCAATTTGTATTTTACCATAATCACAATTAATATTAGACTTACCTTCTAATTTATCTAGCTCAATGTTTCCGTATTTATTATTTAAATCAGCATTGTTGGTGATTGGCATTTTAACAAAGTAGTTAATTTTGTAGTTGGTGTTATTATTACCCCACCAAGACCAGCTTGATTTTGTTTTTTCAATAATGGTTCTGGCTTCTATTAAACTAGGTGTAGCTTCAAATTGAACATTAATTGCTTTTAACTTACGTTCAACGTTAGATAAGTCATTGCCCTTAACGGTTATTTTGACATTAATTTCTATTCTGTTTTCGTTCCAAGTAGCTACATTTATATTACCATATTTATTGTTAATGTATAAGGTTGCGTTTTTGTTAACCGAAAATGTTTTACGTATGTTTTTGCTTTTTTCGTGATTTTTATCATTAGCTACTAAAAGAGTAGGAATGAATAACAGTAGGAAAAGTATTTTATATAATTTCATCTTCTAATATTTCTAATTTTGCGGGGTTTTGTTGTAATTCTAATCGTAAAAGAAGTTTTTCTAATACATCTAATTGTTGTTGATAATTTTGTATCATTTCTCTGATGATTTGATGTTTGTTATCTCTTTTAGATAGTTCTTTTACGAGCGTTTTGTATTGGTCTTCTAGCTCTTCAATTTCATTTAAAGAATCTTCAATAACTATTTCGGTTTCTAAATTCCTATATTGTTCAACTTCCTTTAATTCTTGATTTATAGTTGTAACAAAAAAGTTTTGAGCCTCTGCCATTTTGGGCGAAATATCAGCTAAGTCATAGGTGTTTTTTTGTTGATAACTACCAAGATAAAATCCTAAAAATAATACGATTGAAGCTGCTATGCTCATCCAAAAATAAGATGGTCTTTTAGCTCGTTTTGGCGATTCTAGTTTTCGTTGAAATCGATTTAAATGTCCTTGATGAGGCTCGAAAACATCAAAATCATTTTCTTTAAAAAACTGATGTAGTTTATCCTCCATATACTTGTGTTTTATTAGTATTAGCTGCTAATACTTGTTTTAATTTCTTTTTTGCTCTAGATACTGTTGTTCGCACATTTTCATTGGTGTAATTTAATATCTGAGCGATTTCATCATAATCATAACCTTCAACAAGGTTCAAGGTCAATACAATTCTGTAATTATCCTTTAAACTTTGCAAACAGCTTATAACTCTTTTAACTTCTAAAGAACTATAGTCTATCTCAATATCTTCTACTTCGTAGCTAGGAATCACATCCATTCGTACTTCATCATATCGAGTAACTTTCTTTAATTGGGTTAAACTTTTATTAATCACAATTCTTTTTAACCATGCACCAAAAGTAACCTCACCTTTAAAGCTATCTAACTTCATGAAAGCAGTTAAAAATGCTTCTTGGATTAAATCTTCTGCCTCAAACTCGTCTTTTAAGATACGATATGACGTATTATACATAGCTTTGTAATAGTTTTGATAAACCTGCATCTGAGCAGCATTATCGTTCTTTTTACAGCGTTCGATTAGTTGGTTAATATGTGTATGTTGAGACTCCAATAAAATCATTCTACACTAGAGACAATTTAACTTTAAAATTGTGACAGTTTATATCAATAAAAGTAAAATATTTTTTATAGTTTTAAATTTTATATTGATATTTTGTTGATAATTAAAGTGTTGTGTGTTTTGTTTTTTGTTAGGGATCGGAAAGTTAAGACAAGTGAAAAAATGAATCAAAATATGTATATTTGACACAATGGTGAATAGTGTTAAAATTATTGAATGTCCAAGGGACGCAATGCAAGGAATTAAAAGTCATTTTATTCCTACAGAGGCAAAGGCTAAGTATATTAATTCACTGTTAAAAGTAGGGTTTGACACTATTGATTTTGGAAGTTTTGTATCACCAAAGGCAATTCCGCAAATGAGAGATACAGCTGAAGTTTTATCGATGTTAGATTTATCTACTACTACAAGTAAACTTTTAGCAATTGTAGCAAATGTTCGAGGAGCAAATGATGCTTCACAATTTGAAGAAATAGATTATTTAGGATACCCTTTTTCAATATCAGAAAACTTTCAAATGCGGAACACGCACAAAACAATTGATCAATCTATAGATACCCTAAAAGAGGTATTAGCCATTGCTAATCGAACAAATAAAGAGGTCGTAGCTTATTTGTCAATGGGATTTGGAAATCCGTATGGAGATCCTTGGAGTGTCGAGATAGTTGGAGAATGGACCGAAAAACTTTCGTCGTTTGGTGTTAAAATATTATCTTTGTCAGATACAATTGGAAGCTCAACACCTGAAGATATAGATTATTTATTCTCAAATCTAATACCAAGTTACCCTCAAATAGAATTTGGAGCTCATTTACATACTACACCAGTTAAGTGGCACGAAAAAGTTGATAGTGCATTTAAGGCAGGTTGTCGACGTTTTGATGGAGCTATTAAAGGGTATGGGGGGTGTCCAATGGCTAAAGATGATTTAACAGGTAATATGCCTACGGAGAAATTGTTATCTTACTTTACATCAAATAAAGTAATAACTAATATAAAACCAATGAGTTTTGAAAGTGCATATAATAAAGCCCTAGAAGTTTTTTAAAAAAATGATGAAATTAAATATTGTTTTTCTTTTTTTCTTTATTTCAGCTTTTTCTCAATCTGTTGATAGTGAAAGAATAGGAGTATGGGACGTGAAAGGCAATAAAATAATTAAAAATCATTCTGTAAGTGATGAATTAGCTTCTTATTATTGGAGTGAGTTTAATAGAATTTTTCCAAAAGAGCTCACTCAAAAATATATAAAGCGTATTGTTTTAATGACAGATGGGGTTGATGAAAAAACAGGAGCTTTAGTAGCTTTGAGTTCAAAAAATGATAAATGGCAATTAGAAATTGATATTAGAGATGTAAACTTTGAAACTAAAGATAAAAGAAGATTACACGAGTCTGTTTATACCTTAGTTCATGAGTTTGGACATTTGTTAACACTTAATAGAACTCAAATAAGGCCAACGAATAAAAGAAAGCAAGAAGAAGGAGAGTTATATTTAACTCATGAGGGAGAGGCTTATAAAGATAGTTATATTAACAGGTTTGTTAATATTTTTTGGAAAGGAGCCCTTTTAAACCGTTGGGATGTTATTCAACGAAAATACTGTTATACAGAGGCAAATTGTGTAGAAAAACTATATGATTTATATTTAAATAACAGAACAGAGTTTCTTACAGACTATGCAGCAGAAAGTCCAGAAGAAGACATCGTAGAAAGCTGGACAGCTTTTGTGTTAAGGCCTAAAATAAAGAAGCCTAGAACTATAGCACATAAAAAAATAAATTTCTTTTATCAATTCCCTGAATTGGTAGAATACAGAAAAATGATTAGGCAAAACACACGTCAATATCTTCACTAAATTTGTAAATTTGATTTCTTTATCAAAGTAAAATCAAATGAAACAAGTTAGAATTCTTATAGTATTTCCCATAATCTTATTGTTTATAGTTAGTTGTAATTTAAATAAAAAAACAGCTAATGCTTCTACAAACAAATATCAGTTTACAAAAGATGCCGATAAAACGTACTTTACAATACTTCAGTTAAATGATGTTTATGAAATAGCGCCAATACAAGGAGATAAATATGGCGGAATGGCACGGGTGGAAACCGTACACCAAGACTTACTTAAAGAAAATGAACAAACAATGTTAGTGTTGGCAGGAGATTTTTTATCACCTTCTTTGCTTGGAACAATGAAGTATAATGGAGAACGAGTAAGAGGAAAACAAATGGTAGAAGTTATGAATGCTATGAATTTTGATTTAGTTGCTTTTGGTAATCATGAATTCGATTTAAGTTACACACACTTACAAGCGAGATTAAACGAGAGTAAATTTGAATGGATTTCTGCTAATGTTTTGCATAACATAGATGGTAAACACTCGTATTTTCATAAAATAATTGATGGAGAAAAACATAGTTTAAAAGATTCTTATATAAAAGAATTTGTAAATCCAGATGGTACAAAATTAAAGGTAGGTTTTATAAGTGTTTGTATACCTTCCAACCCTAAGAGTTATGTATATTATGGAGATATGTACGAAGAAATAAAGCGGGCATATAATGAGATTAAAGATAATGTTGATATAGTTATTGGGTTAACCCATGCTTCGTTAACTCAAGACAAAGAAATAGCAAAACTATTACCTAATGTACCTTTAATAATGGGCGGACATGAGCATACCAATAGTTATGATAAAGTAGGAGAGGTAGTAATTACCAAAGCAGATGCAAATGCTAAAACGGTCTATATTCATAGATTTGAATATGATCCAGCAACTAAGAAAACTCAATTTAAGTCAGAGTTAAAAGAGATTAACGATTCGATAATTTCAAATAAAAAAGTAAAAGCTGTAGTTGATAAATGGCAGGTTGTTTTACAAAGTAAAATTCAAGAAGTAGTTTCTAATCCTTATGAAGTTATATATACAGCTAAAGAACCTCTTGATGCAAGAGAAAGTACTATTAGAAGTGTTCAAACAAATATGGGTAAGATTATAGCTGAGTCTATGAGTTTAGCATACAATAACGAAGTTGACTGTGCATTAGTAAACGGAGGTTCTGTTAGGATAGATGATGTACTATCAGGAGATATAAATGCCGTTGATATTTTCAGAGTTTTGCCTTATGGAGGTGAAGTTTTAAAAGTGGAAATCAAAGGAAGTCTATTAAAAGAAGTGTTGGACTTTGGAGAAGCTGCTTCAGGAACAGGTGCCTACTTACAACGATTTAATGCTAAGAAAGAAAAAGGAGAATGGGTGTTTAAAAATGGTAAACTTCAAGAAGATAAAACCTATACAGTTGCTTTTTCAGATTATTTATTAAGAGGTCTTGATATACCTATACTTTCAAATAAAAGTAAAGATGTAATACATATTTATAAACCAAAAAAAGATGAAATGGCTTATGATATCCGTAAAGCCGTTGTAAACCTTTTTGAAAAAAATAAATAGATTAATTTTACTTCATGTGTGACTAAGTAAAATATGTTAAAAATTATTTAAAATAAGTCTTAATAAGATTTGGTAAAATAAATTTCTTACATAAATTTGCCAGTAAATTTAATTAAAACTTAATCTAAATAAAATGAAAAGAGTATTTCTTTCAATGTTAGCTATATCAGCTCTAGTATTTACATCTTGTTCAGACGATAATGATAATGATGTAAAACCACCAGTGGAAGCTCCAGCTACCTACGCTTTTAATGGAAAAGATAATAAATCTAACGTTAGTTTTTCAGGACAAGTAGCACGTTTAAAAATGGCTAAAGAGTTAAAGGATGCACTTGGAGATAACGTTAAAACTCAGGCTCAGTTAGAAGAAATGTTTAAAGATGGTACAGGGTTTGAAGATGCATCATTAAACACTTCAGGAAAAAAACTTAGAGGTACAGTGGCTTCAGCTACAAACTCTAATGTGGATGCTGTTGAAACAGATGAGTTAAGACTGAAAATGGATGGATGGATTAAAGATCATGCAACAGAGGTATATGCTAATTGGAATACAGATGCTGCTGCTGGTACAGCAGGAAAATTAACTACAGGTAGTAGAGAAGTTCATGTAAGTGCTAAAGGAGTTGAGTATAATCAAGCAGTAGCTAAAACATTAATAGGTTCTGTGATTGCAGATCAAATGATAAACAAGTATGTTTCTCAAAAATTTATTGATGATAATAAAGCAGATCATGAAGCAGGAAAACCATACAAAGGAGATGATACCAAAAATTATACAGCTTTACAACATGGTTGGGATGAAGCTTATGGGTATTTATTTGGTTTAGAAGAAGATCCTGCAAAACCAGTTAATTCTTTAGACGACAGAAAAGGCTTCCTAAACTCATATATTAAAAGTGTTGATAATGATAGTAAGTTTAAAGGAATTTTTGATGATGTTTATAATGCATTCAAATTAGGAAGAGCAGCAGTAGATGCTAATGATTATGAATTAGCAAGCAAGCAAGCTGAAACTATTAGAGCATCAGTATCTAAAGTAATAGGGGTTATGGCTGCACATTACCTATTAAAAGGAAAAGGAGCTAAAGATGCAAATAGTTTACATGCATTATCAGAAGCATACGGTTTTTTACAATCTTTAAGATTTGTTGAAATTAATGGACAACAAGTTGAAAAAAACCAAATAGCAGGAACTATCGCAATGTTAGAAGCTGATAATGGTTTATGGTCTATTACAGACGATCAATTAGACCAAATTGCATCTAGATTAGGAACCTATTTTGGATTCACAACAGAAGATGTAGTTAGTTTAAACGATTAAAACCATTAAATTAAGATAAATTAAAATAGCCATGTATAGTTACATGGCTATTTTTTTTTATTTTTGCTTGTTTATTTAGATTAATAAAAAATTAATTAAGACAAAATGAAAAAAATCGTATACATATGTGTACTTTCTTTAATCGTTGCATGTAGCTCAAGTAGTAGCGATAATCCTAGTACATCAAACCCAGATGATTTTAATAGAAAAGAGATGTTGACTTTTTGGGCTGATCAAATGATTATTCCAGGATACAATGATTTTGTAGAGAAAACACAATTATTAAACGAAGCAATAAATAAATTTACAACAACAGTAAGCACAGCTAATTTAGTTGAAGCAAGAACTGCTTGGAAAAATGCTTACGTAACTTGGCAAAAAGTTTCTTTATATCAAGTAGGTAAGGCTCAAGAGATAAACATGGTTGGTTATATGAACACAATACCAACTAACGCTACTCAATTAGATGATTATGCTAAGTCAGGGACTTATAACCTAGAATCACCTAATTTAATAAGTGTACAAGGTTTTCCTGCTTTAGACTATTTACTTAACGGGAAAGGGACTGATGAGGAAACTGTAACTTTTTACACAACAGCAGAAAATGCAGCTAAGTATAAACAATACTTAAAAGATGTAAGTAACAGAGTTTATAATTTATCTAAAGAAGTTAAGGATGATTGGAACGGAGGTTACAAGCAAACTTTTATTGAAAATGATGGATATTCAATATCAAGTAGTGTAGATAAATTAGTAAACTTTTATGTTGTAGCTTTTTTTGAAAAACAATTAAGAGACCCTAAAATAGCCAATCCATCAGGAGCAAGAACAGGTATACCAGATGTAACCTTGGTTGAAGGATTTTATAAAAAAGACATTTCTAAAGAATTATTTATAACCGCATTAACAGCAACAAAAAACTTTTATAAAGGAATAGGTTATAATGGAAATAATGGTAAAAGTTTACAGCAATATCTTGAATTTCTAAAAAGAAAAGATTTAGCAGATTTAATAAACACAAACTTTACAAATTTAGAAGATAAGGCAAGTTTATTAAAAGATGATTTTACAGATCAAATTCAAAATGACAAAAACGTGTTTTTAAATACTTATGAGGCTATGCAAACAGTATTAAAAAACTTTAAACCAGATATGATGAGTGCTATGAGTATTAAAAATACTTCGAGCGACGCTGATAATGATTAATACATTACAAAAATATTTCAAAAAAAATACGGAAGCTGCTCCACTTGCAGTATTTCGTATTTTTTTTGGTTTTATGATGTTTTGTAGCATACTACGTTTTTGGCTAAACGGATGGATAGAGGAACAGTACATAAAGCCGAATTTTTTCTTTTCATACTACGGATTTGAGTATATAAAACCATTAGGTAACTACACTTATTTATTATTTTTAATTTGTGCAATAGCTGCACTATTTATAATGTTAGGTTATAAATATAGAGCAGCAGCAATTACTTTTTTTTTAAGCTTTACCTACATAGAATTAATGGATAAAAGCTATTATTTAAACCATTATTACTTTGTAAGTTTAGTAGCATTTATTCTAATTTTTTTACCAGCAAATGCTTATTTTTCTGTAGATGCAAAACAAAACGAGAAAATAGCCTATCAAAAAATACCTAATTGGATTATAGATGCTATAAAGTTACTATTAGGTATTGTATATTTTTATGCAGGATTAGCAAAACTAAATTCTGATTGGTTGTTTAGAGCATCACCATTAAATATATGGTTACCCGTACAAAACAATTTACCGTTAGTAGGTTTTTTAATGGCTAAAACATGGTTTCACTTTGCTATGAGCTGGGCAGGAGCCATATACGATTTAACAATACCTTTCTTATTATTAAATAAACGAACACGCACAATAGCGTTTATTGCAGTAATTATATTTCATGTATTTACAAGAATACTATTTTCAATAGGAATGTTCCCTTATATAATGATTGTCTCAACCATTATATTTTTCAATCCAAAAGTACATCATAGAATACTAAATATCATAGCAGCCATATTTAGAATTTCTAAGAATTATTTCGATCAGGGAAAAACCTTAGTAACTACTCAAAAACTAACATTAACAAGAAAATTTTTAATATTATTTTTTATACTGCAAATAATTATTCCTTTTAGGTATTTGTTGTACCCAGGAGAATTATTTTGGACTGAAGAAGGATACCGTTTTTCTTGGCGTGTTATGTTAACAGAAAAAGCAGGCTATGCAGAGTTTAAGATAATTGATGAAGAAACAAAAAAGCAAGTATATATTGATAATAGCGACTATTTAACAACGTTACAAGAAAAACAAATGAGTTTTCAATCAGATTTTATACTTGAATTTGCTCATTTTTTAGGAGACACCTACAAGAAAAAAGGAATGAAAAACCCTAAAGTATATGTAGATAGTTATGTAACATTAAACGGTCGACTTAGCACACAATTTATAGATCCAAAAGTAGATTTATACCAACAAAAAGAAAGTTTTAAACATAAAAATTGGATTATACCATTTAATCATGAAATCAAAATTAAAGGCCTGTAGCATTATTTTTACCTTATTTTTAGCTGTGCAAACAGTAGTAGCACAATATACCATTTCAGGAAAAATAATTGATGAAAAAGGAAACCCTATTAATAATGTTGAAGTTTTTGATGCTTCAGGCGGAAAGTTAGTAATATCAGATGCTCAAGGAAATTATAAAACCAAACCATTGCAATCAGGAAACTACTCATTGGTATTCTTTTCTTACAATTTCGAAATAAAAGAACATGCACTAACTATTACAAATAAAAATATTGTAGAAAACATAACACTTTTAAAGTTAGATGAAGAATTATCAGAAGTAATTATCAATCAAAGACTAAGAAAAGTGTTTAGTTTAAAAAGATTAAAAGCAGTAGAAGGAACTGCCATTTACGAAGGAAAAAAAACAGAGGTAGTTTTATTAGACCAAACAGTAGGAAACAAAGCAGCTAATAACGCACGCCAAATATACAGTCAAGTAGTTGGACTCAATATTTACGAAAATGATGATGCAGGATTACAGTTAAATATTGGAGGTAGAGGCTTGGATCCTAACAGAACATCAAACTTTAATACACGACAAAACGGTTACGACATTAGTGCAGATGTATTAGGGTATCCAGAAAGTTATTACACACCACCAGCAGAAGCCTTACAAGAAATACAAATTGTTAGAGGAGCTGCATCATTACAATACGGAACACAATTTGGAGGCTTATTAAATTTTAAATTTAATGAACCTAATAAGAGTAAAGAATTTGAGTTCATAACAAGACAATCTACAGGATCTTTCGGTCTTTTCAATTCTTTTAACAGTGTTGGAGGTACAGTTGATAAAACAGGTTATTACGGGTACATAAATTATAAACGAGGAGATGGTTTTAGACCAAATTCAGAATTTAATTCAATAAATATTTATGGTCATGTAGATCATAAACTATCAGAAAAAACAACTTTAACAGTAGAAGCAACATATTTAAATTATTTAGCTAAACAAGCAGGAGGGTTAAATGATAAAATGTTTAATGAAGATCCTTTTCAAAGTAACAGATCAAGAAATTGGTTTCGTGTAAACTGGAATTTGTGGACGGTAAAACTAGACCATAATTTTACAGAAGACACACGCCTAAGTGTTAACTTATTTGGGTTAAATGCTTCGAGAAAAGCCATAGGGTTTAGAGGAAATTATAAATCAAGTAATGTAAGTCCTATAACGTATGTAGATGAACCTTTTGCAGATGGAAATTATGCTACGAGAGATTTAATTAACGGGCAATATAAAAACTGGGGAACAGAAATTCGCTTTTTATCAAACTATGATTTTAGAGGGCAAAAGAATACTTATTTACTAGGTGTAAAATATTACAAAGCAAATAATTCAGAAGAACAAGGAGCAGGATCTAATGGTGTAGATGCAAACTTTACATTTGCAGATGTAGATGCCTATGCCTCATCTAATTTTAAATTTCCCAATACGAACGTAGCATTATTTGGAGAACATATTTTTAAACTATCAGATAAATTTTCAATAACTCCTGGATTTAGATTAGAATACATAAAAACTGGAAGTAACGGAGATTATAAAACAGTATTGTGGAATAATGAAGATTTACAAAACGGAGTGCCGTTACCTAACGGAATTAATACGTTTAGAGACGATAGAACAAAAGAAAGAAGCTTTGCTTTATTTGGTATTGGAGCAAGTTATAAACCCTCGACAAAGTTAGAAATTTATGCAAATGCTTCTCAAAACTACCGTTCAGTAACCTTTAATGACATCCGTACGGTAAGTCCTACTTTTAAAGTAGATGAAAACATAGATGATGAAGAAGGAGGCACAGCAGATATTGGAATAAGAGGAAAAATTAAAAACATAGTAACCTACGACCTAAGCGGATTTGGACTATTTTACAACAAAAGAATCGGAATTTTTTGGGTAAGTAGCGGACCCGATGCAGGAGATAGGTTAAGAACTAATGTAGGAGACGCTTTTATTTATGGTTTTGAAGGTTTTACAGATGTTAGTTTGGCAAATGCATTTAAACTGTCATCAAACTACGTGCTAAATACCTATGTAAACCTAGCGTTAACACAATCAGAATATACAGATTCATTAGAAAAATCAGTAATAGGAAATCAAGTAGAGTTTATACCGAACCTAAACTTAAAAACAGGAGTGAAGTTTGGATATAAAAACTTTTTAAGTAGCTTACAGTTAACGCATTTGTCTGAGCAACAAACAGATGCTACACATGCAACAGTAGATAGCACACATCCTAGTTACGGAACAATAGGCCCTATACCAGCATATACAATTGTAGATGCTTCTTTTTCATATTCGTATAAAAAGTGGAAGCTAGAAACAGGAGTTAACAACCTGTTAGACGAAAAATACTTTACACGTAGGGCAACAGGATATCCGGGACCAGGTATTATACCATCATCTCCAAGAAATTGGTATGTAACATTACAGTTCAAAATTTAAAATAAAGGGAGATACTTAGTTTTCTCCCTTTTTTAGTTAGTTACATGGTATTAGTACCATAGTTTCATTGTGTTTATAACGGTTTTCTCTTACTGTAAATAATATTTACTTTCCCAATAGGAATATGAGAAATTTCACAAAAGATAAATTTCTCTATAACCTCTATAAAATAGTAACAAACTATTTTTTCTTTTCTTTTTATAATTGTAAATTTAGCCAATAACCAAATTAAAATTATAAAAACATGGGAAACCCAGTAAACGTTAACGGAGTTACATTAACATTAAAAGATTTTAAAAAATTTGATACAAATATTAGTGTTGATAATGTACCTACAGGCCCTTTAGTAAACATGTCTAGAGATGAATCAGGAAACAGTACAACTCCTAACACCGTAACGGTTTTAGCTTACTTACCAGACAATATATTAAACCCAGTAGATAATACAAACGGATTACAACTACAAGGAAACGAAATCTATTTAAATTATTATGGAGTTACACCAACTAGAATCTTAAACAAAGAAGGAGGATACGATACTGTAAGTTGTAGGGACTTTAGAGTAGAGTTTAATTGCGATGAAGTAGCAAGCCAATACGATTTATATTATGTACAGTTTGCTTATCAATTAGATGAAGGAACTCCTTCTGTTGATATGATTTTAGTACGTAGTGAAAATGATGACCCTAGAACAGATAGAGGAACGGTAACTACGCCTGCTGAATCTGATTAATTATTTATGAGGAGTATATTTATTGTTTTTTTATTTATAATCAAAACATCTTTTTCTCAAGCGCAAGATTATAAAATTTTTGATATTAATAACTTTCATAAACAAGGAAATGTGTTTTACGAAAGCTCGAGTAATGAGCCATTAAAAAAAGCTTTCTTTTTTTTTAAAGAAAGAGAGTATGATTCGAGCTATACTTACAGTGGTAAAGCTTTGCTTTTGTCGTTGAGTAATAAAGAAAAAGATTTTATGAATTATATTCAAGGAAGCTCAGCAATTAGGAAAAAATTGTTTAAAAAAGCATTATTAAGTATTAATTCGGTATCCAAAGAAGGAAGTTTAGAGTATTTAAAGTATCATAAATTAGGAAGAATATTTTTGAGCTTAAAAGATTATAATAAAGCAATAGAAAATTATTCTTATTGGGATGGTCTTGACTTAAGTATTAGAAGCCCTTTAGAAAAAATTGCTTTTCATAATTTAGGTTTATCTTATGTACATAAAAAAGAATACTCAAAGGCGAAAGAATATTTTTCAAAAGAACTTTCTTTAATTGAACAAAAAGATACGGCTGCTGTTATAAGAGCCAAAATGGATTTAGCTAATGTTTATTATAATCAATATTTAGATGATGAAGCGATTCCGTTATTTAAAGAAGCTTATGATTTAGCAAAGTTGTATTCTGATTTAGAGCTTAAGCAAAATGCTTCTGAAAATATGGCATATGTTGAGAAGAATAGGAAAAGATATAAAGAAAGTGTTAATCATTTTATAGAAACTATTAAATGGAAAGATTCTATTTGGAATCGTGATAAAATATGGGAGCTCACAGAAAAAGACAAGCAATTAGCCGTAGCACAGAAGCAACAAGAAATAGCTTTACAAGATGAACAACTAAAGCGTCAAGCAGTAGTGCAAAAGAGTTTGGTAATAGGAACTTCAGGTTTATTAGTTTTTCTCGGGTTTTTAGGTTATTTTTATAGAGAGTTAAGAAGTAAAAATAGGTTTATAACTCAGCAAAAGGAGGAGTTAAATGTAGCTAACAAAACGAAAGACTATTTATTTTCTGTAGTGTCTCACGATTTACGTTCACCAATTAATACAATTAAACGACAACACGAAAAGTTAAAACGACAGTTAAAAAACAAAGAATACGATGCGGTAAGTGAAACGACCAACAACGCTATTGCGTTAACTGAAAGCACGAGTCATTTATTAAACAACGTATTGCATTGGTCGTTAGAGCAAAACAATCAGTTATCGTTTAAAGCAGAAGAATATCCTTTAAAACCGTTGGTAGAACAGGCTGTTTATAACTTTGAAGAAATTGCAGAAGCTAAAAACATTGCACTAACGACAAAGTTAGAAGCTACTATTTTAGTAAAAGCAGACAAAGAGTCCTTAAAAATAGTATTGAGAAATTTGTTAGATAATGCACTAAAATACACAGGAGAAAACGGTGAAATAGCAATAAAGACCTATAATGACTCTGAAGAATTTAGTACAATTGAAATTAAAGACACAGGTTTTGGAATTTCAGAAGAAAAACTAGCAAAAATTAAAGGATTAGAAGATTTAAGTATTGACAAAATTAACAGATCTGAGGGCGTAGGGCTAGGTATGTTACTATGTCAAACACTTATTAAAAAGAATAATGGAAAATTACTCATAGATAGTGAGTTGGAAGTGGGGACAACTATACGAATTTTGTTACCCAACGCAAGCGCATAAATTATGAAAAAACTACAATTACTATTGCTAGAAGACTTAGAAGAAGAAGCTTTAGAACTTTCTTCTTTTTTAGAAGATAATGATTATGAGGTATCATTAGCAAAAAATGCGGTAGAAGCAGAAAAGTTAATTAGAAATCGCTTTTTTGATGTTATTATTTTAGACATTATGATAAACGGAAGACCAGACGGAATTTCGTTAGCACACCGTTTGAATAAAGAAGGGATTAATGTGCCTTTTTTATTCCTAACAAGTATGCAAGGAAGAGAAATTTTTGATGAAGCAAAACTAACCAATCCGTTAGTGTATCTTCTAAAACCATATAACAAACTAGAATTGTTATTTTCTTTAGAATTGGCAATTGAGTCGTGTTATCAACAAAACAACAGTATTAGTTTAGCATCAAACAATGGTGTAATAAGTCCGTCTTTTTTATTTATAAAGAAGAAAAGAAGCGTGGTTAAAGTAGATGTAGCTGCTATTAATTATGTAGAAGTAAAAGAAAAATACTGTAGCTTAATTTGTGACTCAGGAAATTATCTAATAAAGTTATCGCTAACCAAGCTAAAAGACATGCTATCTAATCCAGATTTTAGACAAGTGCATAGAAATTACTTAGTTAACGTAAAGAAAATCAAAGAAATTTACTTTGAAGATAATCTTATTGTCTTAGATAATGATGAAAAAATACTCTTTAGTGAGCGTTACAAAACAGCATTTATAAAAGACAATACAATTTTTAGGTAGTTATACCACTTTAGAAACTAAACTTATAACAAAGCCAAAGCCATTTTCAATATTAGAAATAGCTTTGGCTTTTTCATTATTACTAATAGTAGCATCATCAATAAGTTTAAGTGTTTTTATGGCGTTTGCATTGGTAATTTTACTTTCCTTAATAAAAGCATCCACTTCGCTAAGCTTTAGGTTTGTTAAACTAGCCAATTGTTTGTTAAACTCAGCATCAGTTTGTGAAGCAGCTTCTTTAGCTATATTGTTCCAGTCTATAGAGTTCATAATCGTTATTTTTCAGAAATTACTTTTTCAATGGTTATCAATTTATTTAGGGCACTTCCAGTTTTATCAATACCCTGATTAATGGTGTTTTCAACCTTTTTTATATTAATTTTATCACCTGTAAGTTGATCTATTGCCGACAAAGCGTCACTTTCTGTAGTTTTTATGTTTACAGCAGAGTTAATTAAGTTTTGAAGCGAAGTAGTAGCTTTACTATAATCGCTATAATTAGAGTTTAGTTGGTTTAAAATATCTTGTCTTTGTAAATCTAATACACTTTGAAGCGAATCTTTTTTATGATTAATAATAGGAACAATACTATTTAGAATATTAGGTAGTTCTTTTTTATAATCTAAAGAATCAGGTAATAAACTCTCAAATTTTTTTAGTAACGTAGGGGTGTACTTATTTTCAATAAATAAATTGATTTTTTCTTTTCGCTCATCAAAAAGCCTGTTGATTAAAGACACATTTAAAGCATGCATATTATCAGCCTCTTTAATAACTTCTTTAGTAAGCGTTACAGTAGAGCTAGGAATACTAGCACAAGAAAGAAGTAAAAAACTAAAAATAGATACGTAAAAATACTTCATAAGTGTAATTTTAAAATTAAAAAGAGGTTGCTATAATATAGAGCTAAGTTTGGTTAGTATGTTGTAAGCTCTATTATAATCACTTAACGGTGCAACCTCTTTTATTTTTAGTAATAGTTATTTATTGGGTTTAGGTACAATAAAAATAGATTTAACCCTATCTATAATGCCTTGTAATATGCTAAAAATAGCTTCTGAAGAAAACCCACCAATCAGTGCTAAAACACCTTTATTAAAAAGGTTGATGTCTTCAGGGCTTTTAGTGTAAAATGAAATAATTTCCGACATAATTAGTCCAGCAATAATACCAAGTACTATCTGTGCTAAATAAGAAATAGACTCTTCAGAAACCATGGTTGATTCTCTAATAGAATCGCTAACTCTTTTCAATAAATAAAAAATAACTCCTAAACCAGCAACAGATGCTAAGTAGGAGAGGTTTAAAAGGAGTGGTAATCCAGAGTTATTCATTAAACCTTTATCTAATGAGTTATTATTTACATCAGGAGAAAGCGCAGTAACAATAAATAAAAGTAAAAAGAAAAGAGCTAAAAAAATAAGGTTCCTTACCACAGGAAGCTTACTAAAAATCGATTTGTTTTGTCCTTCTTCACGCAGTGCTTTAGTGTATTCTATCGATTTTGGCGTTGCAGGAGCAATGTTTTTAACAAGAATATTATGCGCATTTATCAAGTCGTTTAAACCCTTACTTTCAATGAGAGAATTGACTTCTGTATTAATAGTAATACCATTGTAAATAGCATACGATAGCATGTTGTTAATTTCAGTAATTAATTCTTTAAATACCTTAGGATAAACATCGGTAGTGTTAACTACTTTCTTGGTATCTTTTATGAGGGTACTGTTCTCCATTAGTTGTAGGTTTATGAATAGGAATAGGGTAAACACATACTAAAATTAAGAATGATATAGAAAAGAATGAGCAGAGAAACCTTGAGCGTATAAAAGTTGATTATTAGCGTTATTGATAGAAGGGTAAAGCAATAAACAAAAGATAAAATATAAAGCGATTTACTTAACTTAAAATTAAAGGTAGTTTTTGCATTATTTGTAGTATATTTGCATGCAATTAATTAACAACACACTAAATTGATTGCATATGCAAGCTCATCAAGCTAAAATATTAGGAGAAGGATTAACGTACGACGACGTTTTATTAGTTCCTGCCTACTCAGAAGTACTTCCAAGAGAAGTTTCAATCCAAACAAAATTTACAAGAAACATAACAATCAATGTTCCAATAGTATCAGCAGCTATGGATACGGTAACCGAATCTGCTATGGCAATTGCTATTGCAAGAGAAGGAGGAATAGGAGTGTTACATAAAAATATGACAATTGAGCAACAAGCTCAAGAAGTTCGTAAAGTAAAACGCGCAGAAAGCGGAATGATAATCGATCCGATTACTTTGTCGTTAAGTGCAATCGTTTTAGATGCTAAACAAGCAATGCGTGAGCATAAAATTGGAGGTATTCCAATTGTTGATGAAGCAGGAAAATTAATAGGAATTGTAACGAATCGTGATTTGCGTTTCGAAAAAAATAACGAGCGTCCTATTGTTGAAGTTATGACCTCTGAAAACTTAGTAACTGTTGCAGAAGGAACTTCTTTAAAAGATGCTGAAGTTATCTTGCAAGAAAACAAAATAGAAAAGTTACCTGTTGTTAATGACGATGATAAGCTAGTAGGATTAATTACTTTTAGAGATATTACAAAGCTTACACAAAAACCAATAGCTAATAAAGACTCATATGGACGTTTACGAGTAGCTGCAGCGTTAGGTGTAACGCACGATGCAGTTGATAGAGCAGAAGCCTTAGTAAATGCAGGGGTAGATGCTGTGATTATTGATACAGCTCACGGACATACCAAAGGAGTGGTTTCTGTATTAAAAGAAGTAAAAGCTAAATTCCCTGAATTAGATGTTGTTGTAGGGAACATTGCAACACCAGAAGCAGCTAAATATTTAGTAGAAGCTGGAGCAGATGCAGTAAAAGTAGGAATAGGACCAGGATCTATTTGTACAACTCGTGTAGTTGCAGGTGTAGGATTCCCACAATTTTCAGCAGTATTAGAAGTAGCAGCTGCTATTAAAGGAAGTGGAGTTCCTGTAATTGCTGATGGAGGTATTCGTTATACAGGTGATATTCCAAAAGCTGTTGCGGCTGGAGCAGACTGTGTAATGTTAGGATCATTGTTAGCAGGAACCAAAGAATCTCCGGGAGAAACTATTATTTACGAAGGAAGAAAATTCAAATCGTACCGTGGAATGGGATCTGTTGAAGCAATGAAACAAGGATCAAAAGACCGTTACTTCCAAGATGTAGAGGATGATATTAAAAAGTTAGTTCCAGAAGGAATTGTAGGACGTGTAGCTTACAAAGGAGAATTACAAGAAAGTATTCACCAATTTGTAGGAGGTTTACGTGCAGGAATGGGATACTGTGGAGCAAAAGATATTGAAACATTAAAAAATACGGGAAGATTTATTCGTATTACTGCAAGTGGAATTAACGAAAGTCATCCACACGATGTTGCTATTACTAAAGAAGCACCTAACTATAGTAGACGATAAAATATAAAGTTATTATTACCTTAATTAAGGTAAAGGTAAAAGCTGTTAATTTAAATATTAACAGCTTTTTTTATTTTAGCGGAAAAATTTATTTATATGAGAAAAGTAATTTTATCAGTAGCACTTTTATTAGCAAGTGGAGTCTTCACATCTTGTACAGATGTATCCGAAGATAATATTCAAGAACAAGAAAAATTAGAAATTCAAAATACAGGCGGGGAAAATGATCATGACCCTGATGAAGAGGATGATGAAGTGTCAATAAAAGGTGGAAAAGAAAGTATTGATACGGGAGGTGAAGAGGATCCAATAGATGAAGAAGAGGAAGATCCTAATCCACCAAAAACACAAAAACTTAGAAGTACTGATACAGGAGGAGAAACCGACCAAGATCCTGATCCAGAAGAAGATCCAACTTTAAAAGAAGCTCTACTAAAGGCGGGACTGAAAAACATTGATACGGGAGGTGAAGAAGACCCTATAGAGGATGATGATGATCTATAATATAGGGAACTAAAAACAGAATATTTAAATAAAAACACTTTTGAATTTAATTCAAAAGCGTTTTTTTATTCATTTAATAAGCCTTCATCTTTCAGAATAGTTCTTGTTATGGGGGCTAATTCCTTCAAAGTTTCAGGGTGAATGCCTCTAGCTGTAAAAAACTCTCGTTTACCATCTTTATTACTTCCATACCAAAAATTTTCCTTACCGTTTGTAAAAAACTCCATATCCTTAGTAAGTGTTACTTTTTTAAAACGATCAATATCTATATGGTAGGTTGTATTATCTATTGAATTAAGATAATAACAAGGGACTTCTTTATATTGGTCTTTTTCCCAAACAATGCAATTACTTTTTTCAAACAAAATATCTTTATAAAAAATAAATACAGAAACTAAAAGAATGGCACCAATTAAAATTGGTGCTTTCTTTTTTAAGAAAGTAGTTGAAACTCCTAATTTATTTTTTCCTTTTACTTTTTTACCAGTTAAGTTAATTTCTTCACTTATTGAAAAAGGTTTTACAGGATCTATAGTAATACTCTCCTTATAGTTTTCAAAGTCCTCAAAACCCAAATATTCAGCCATTACATCTTTTACAAAAAGATCGGGAACTCCAACAGGGATATTCTCTTCTTTTTCTACATATTTTTTATGCAATCTACTAATTGTTTGTACACTTACATGATTAAATATATCATGCCTTCTTTCTAGTAGTTCTTGTACAAAAAACACAGCTTTTCCATTTCGACTATCAATTCCTTCATCTGTCTCAATCTTTTTAAAAAAATCAACAATTAGTTTTTCAATCATGGTTAATCAATTATTAGACAAGTTGCGGTCAAAAGTAAAGTTGTTGTACAAAAATTGATTACGGTTATCCATAAACTAGACAAAAACCAATTGATCAAGTTTTGATAAAAGGTAAAACTTGGATTTTCAGAATCTTTGCAGTGGCACTGATCGAGAAATTAAAAAGAAAACAAATTGATTGGTTCTAATTAAAAGATGAAATATCGGTAGAATTTCTTAGGGGGAAGCTACTTAATAATACCGATGTTCATCTCTACTTCCCGCGAAAGAGGCGCGCGACTCTTTTAAAAATTCTACACCCAAACTCGGTGTAACTGTAGCTAAGCAAAGTGCTTGGACAGGATAAATATTATCAATTTTTAAAAGTAACAAAATGAACAAGGTTTTATTAATTATAACATTTTTAGTAACAAATGGATTATACACTATAAATACAAACTCAACTACTGTAGTACCACAAACCAATTCTACAGAGACAACGACAAGTGATACAGGGGGAGAAAATGATCAGGATCCAGATCCTGAACCAGAAGATTAAATAGAAATATTGCATTAGCATATTTTTTATATTTTAGAAGGATGAAATTGATTAAAGTTTTATCCTTCTTTTTTATTGTCTTATTAAGTATTTCATGTGAAATTAATAAAGAGCAAAAACTTGAAAAAGTTTTGGAAGAAAACAGTTACGAAAAAATAAAAAAAAAGAGCACTCATTATTCAAATCTTAACCAAAACGATAGTGCTATTTATTATATAAATAATTTTTTTGATAAAAATAAGCATTTAACACAAGAGCAACTAGGTAATTTATACTACAGGAAAGGATTTTATTATAAAAAGATGAAAAGAAATGATAGTGCTTATTATTATATTTCAAAATCATTAGAAGAGTATTTAAAAGTAGATGATAGTATAAAAATAGGGGAAAGATTATTTAGTATTGCTAAAATAGAATCTTATAAGGAATTACATTACAAAAGTGATTCCTCTTCTGTAGAAGCTTTAAAGTATTTGAAATCACAAAATTCTAATTTATTGCCTTCTATATATAACTGTTTGGGTATTAGTTATAATGAACAAAAAAAATATATTGGTTCGAATTACTGGTATGAGAAAGCAATAAAGCTAACACAGGATAGTGTAAAAAAAATAAGATATTTTAACAATATAGCAAACAACTATAGAGCAGTTGGGAAGTATGAGCTTTCATTAGATTATTATGATAAAGCATTTAAAAATACTTATTATGATAGTATTCCTATAAAACTGAGAGCTAAAATTATAGATAATGAAACATACACAAGATTTTTAGCTAGAAAAAAAATAGATGTTAGAAATTTTTTTAAAGCACAAAAGTTAAAGGAAAGTATAAAAGATAGTTTAGGACTGATAACTAATTATGCTTTTTTATCTGATTATTATACAAAAAAGGATAAAGAAAAAGCCAGAAATTATGCTAATAGAATGTACACTTTATCAAAGGGTATAAAAAGACCAAGTGATATGGTAGAAGCATTAGATAAAATAATTAGTTTAGAGGAGAATAGTGTTAAGACCAGAAAAAAATATTTGGAAAGAATTTATTTAAGTGATAGTATTCAGAAAGCAAAAAATAAATCAAAGAACCAATTCATAGCACATATATATAACTATGAAGAAGAAAAAAAACAAAAACTTGAAGCTAGAGCTGACCTTGCTGAATCAAACCTTAGTTTAGAACAACAAAAATCGCAAAAACAACTCTGGATTTTTGCAGTAGTTCTTACCATTCTATCCTCAATAGTCTATTTCTTTTACAAAAGAGAAAAAAATAAAAAAGAAAAAGCCATAGAAGTCTACAACACAGAAACCCGCTTAGCTAAAAAAATACATGATGAATTGGCAAACGATGTATACGCGGTAATGAATACACTACAAAATACATCAATAACAGATGAAAGATTACTCACAAGAGTAGAGAAAATATACGCACAAACCAGAGATATTTCTCACGAAAACAGTCCTGTACTCACAGGAGAGCACTTTGAGAGTTTCTTAAAGCAACTGTTTTTAGATTTTACGAACGATCGTTGTAAAGTAATCCATAAAGGATTACAAGAAGCAAACATAAACCAGTTAGCTAAAGAAAAACAAATAGTAGTATATAGAGCCTTACAAGAGCTCTTGGTAAACATGAAAAAATACAGCGAAGCAACTTTGGTGCTTATCACTTTTTCAGTAGAAAAAAATAAATTATCAATAGCGTATCAAGACAATGGAATAGGTGTAGAAAATCTCTCTGTAAAAAATGGTTTGCAAAATATGGAAATCCGTATTAAATCAGTAGGAGGGTTTATTACTTTTGAATCAAAGCAAGAAAAAGGATTTCAAGCAAAGTTTCAATTTAAAAAGTAGTTATGTTCAAAAAAGTATTGATAGCAGAAGATGCTGATTTTATGTCAAGCGGAATAAAAGTAGCCTTAGAAAACATGCAAATTCCTAATGTTGAATATGCACAATATTGCGATGAGGCTTTTTTAAAACTAAAAAAAGCATGGTTAGACAATGAGCCATTTGATTTATTAGTAAGCGATTTATCATTTAAAGACAATATACATGAGCAACGATTAGAATCAGGAGAAGATCTCATAGCCGAAGCAAAAAAACTACAGCCTACTTTAAAAACAGTCGTATTTTCTGTAGAAGATAAACCCTACCGAATTCAGCAATTATGTAATGAGTTAGCAGTGAATGCGTATGTATGGAAGTCTAACCACGGACAAAGAGAGCTAAAAAAAGCAGTACAAAGTGTGTTTAACGGTGAGTTTTTTATCACCCCACAATTAGCACATGCCTTACGAGATAAAGAAGCCTTCGAAGTTACAGACTACGACGTGTTTTTATTAAAACATTTAGCAGAAGGCTTAGATCAAAAAGAAATTAGCGAAGCATTAAAAAACAAAGATATAAAGCCCAGTAGTGTTAGTTCGGTAGAAAAGCGCTTAAAGCTATTAAAAGAAAACTTTAACGCCAATAACCCTACACAACTGATTGCCATCACCAAAGATTTTGGACTTATCTAAAATAAACCATTATTCTGAACGGTAGAAGGAATCTCATTCAAAAGAGAAAAACGATTTAGTCTGATAGTAATAAAAACAAAGCGGTTTAGATAAACATCCAAACCGCTTTTGTTTATAAGGTTATTCTACATGCGTAAAAACCTTAGCTACAATTTTCCATTCATTCTCTATTTTGTTTAGAGATAAATAGTCATAGTAATTATAACCCAACATAGGTACATGTAACTTTGCCATGGCAACTTTCCCTAAAATATCAACTCCTACAATTTTCATGTTAAAAGTTTCTTTTAAATCATTTGGACTTTGCCTGTTAGCAACCCCTTCAATATAATTTTCAGAACTTTTAAAATAGTCAACGCCTTTAATATCTCCATAAATAGGAGTATTGTTATGAAAGCATGATTGAAGTTTTTGAGTATCTCCATAAAAAATACCCTCAAAGTAGTTCGTTACTAAAAGTTCTATTGCTGTTATATTTTCTTTATACATCTTTTTTAGTTTTAAATGGCATGACCAACGGTGTGACCACCAGCCACATTCATAGTTTCACCTGTAACAAAATTTGAAAAAGCTAAATAGTAAGCAGCTTCAGCAATATCAGTTACCTCACCAATACGGTTTAACAAGTGTAACCCAGCTAAACTATCAGCGTCTTCAATACCTATTTTGCTTTGTAGCGGACTTCTAATAATACCTGGAGCAATAGTATTTACTTTAATATTATCATTACCAAACTCAGCAGCGAGTTGTCTGGTTAAGGTATGAATTGCACCTTTACTCATTAAAGGAGCAGTAGCAGGGAAACCAGCTATGGCATGATCTACTAAAACAGTTCCTATATTTATAATAGCTCCATTTTTTTGTGCTACCATACTCGGAATAACAGCTTGAGAAGTAAAATAAGTTCCTTTTAAATTCACATTCCAGTACAACTCTAAATCGCTTTCTTCAACCTCTAAAAAAGGTTTAGGAGCAAAAATTCCTGCATTATTAATCAGTACATCTATACTGCTGAATTTTTCTAAAGCTAAGGCTACTAATTGTTTACTTGTTTCTTGTTTACTAATGTCTCCAACAAGAAGCACAGCGTTTAACGGACTACCTAACTCTTTATAAGCTTTTTGTAGGTTTTCTTCATTAGAAGCATTCATTACTACATTGCATCCTTTTTCTATGAAAAGTTTAGCAATTTCTTTACCAATACCTGTTGAAGCTCCTGTAATAATTGCAGTTTTGTTTTTCATGAGTCTTATTTTTTAGTTCCTAAATATTGTTTACCATCGTGCCCCCAATTACCCATAGGAACTTCTTCAATAACAATATGGGTAGTTGCAGGATTTTTTTGGAGTACATCAACTAAAAGCTGCGTTGTTCCTTCAATAAGTTGACGTTTTTGTTCTTGGGTTACCTGTTCGTCGGTAACTTTAATGTTTACAAAAGGCATAATAATATGTTTTAAAATTATGCTACAAAGTTGCAGTGGACGTACAACTTTAGACAGGAGCTATGTCACACCTTTAAAGTGATGTATGTCACATGCAAACAATAAGAAATATTAAAAACTAAGAATTAAGCCTGCTAAGAGTTTCTCTAGAAACCCCTAAATAAGCAGCAATCATTTTTTTAGGAACCCGTTGAAAAAGGGTAGGGTATTGTTCTAACAACTGATCATATCGTTCTTTTGCAGAATTTTGTAAGAGCGATACAATTCTTTTTTGAAGAGCTATTCTGCCCATTTTACTCTTTTTAGCCCAAAAACGTTCCATTTTGTGCAAAGAGGCAGTTAGTTTATCACGGTTTTCATAAGTGATATACAACAATTCACAATCTTCAATACAATCAATTGCAGTTTTAGAAGGTAGTTGCTTTACAAACGATTCATAATCGGTAATCCACCAATTTTCCATAGCAAATTGAAGAATATGCTCTTTACCGCTATCTTCAATAAAATAGCTCTTTACACAACCTTTAACCACCCAATATTCTTTATTGGCAGTTTCACCTTCTTGCAGTAAATATTGATGTTTACGTTTAGTAATAGGCTGAAAAAAACTTAGAATATAGGCGAATTCCTCATCAGTAAGAGGTATAATTTCTTCAATATGTTGTCGTAAAGGATGTCTCATTAAGACGATACTATTTTCTTTTTACTATATGCAAATATAGCTGTAAAGTAAGTAGTACAAGTAAAAATGTTTTTGCATATCGTCATTCCAAGGAAGGTATGACGAAATAATCTATTTATTTAGAGTCCCAAACATAAAAACTACCACGTTTGTCTCATAACAACGTTATAAAGAGAAGTTTTTCCTCAAAGATTATTGTGGTATTCTTTTTCTTGATAAAAAGAAACAAAAATCAAGACTTACAATAAAATCGTGAGAAAATACTACGACATCCTCCACTGATAAAAAGAACTCGCTATCGCTCAAACAGCTTTTTATCTTACATCCATCACTGCTGTCTTGATTTTCAAAGATTTTCTTGTAGGTCACAAAATATACCGTTATTCCGAACGTCACTGAAATTAAGATATATTTTAATTGAAAGTATGTTGCAAAGCAACTGAGAAGGAATCTCATTGAAAAGTGTTACTCTTTTTTTATTGTATCGAGAACTATTAGAAAACTTCTCGATACAAAATTATTTTTATTTCATTTCAATAATTTTACTCGAAGTGACACTGGATGATAAAAAGAATATAGAAAAAAGAGAATAGAACAAAGACCTATAAATAAGTCTTTACTCTAACAGCGAAGCGGTCTATTCTCTTGGCTCTAAAAAACAACCGTCATAACGAGTAGCAATAGCGACGTAGTTATCTCATTATTTAAAATCCATACGCTAACAACCAAGCATTCTTTCAAAGTATTTAACCTTAAATAAAGTTAGTAGAAGTACCTATTAAGTACAAACAAAGTACACGCTCCGTATTTGCTTAGTACAAAGAGATTTAATAATAAATATGCTAGCTTTTTAAATAGAAAAATTGTAGGTTTGATACGTTGAAATTGCTAAAGATTACTTCAACAAGAAAAAAATATAACTAAAAAAGATGCTATGAAATATAGAACTATGCTGTTGTTTAATAACAGAGAGATAGAAGTACTAACCTATAACTTTGGTTTTAATAGAAATATAAACGTTTCTGACCAACCCACAAGCTCCGCTAACTTTGTAGGTTTAGAATTAGAAATAGAATCAGGTAGTAATACTGATTTTGAAGAATGGGCTTGTAAAGAAAATGCTATAGACCAACTAGAGTTAAAAATATACTACCCATATTTAAAAGGGGGCTCTAAAACAATGACTTTTTTTGATTGCTACCTAAAGAAATACGAAACAGTATTTTCTAATACAAACGATCAGCCTATAAAAGACCGATTAATTATTACGTGTGCAGGAGTAAAAATGCCTAATTCTTCGCTAGAATATTCTACGTACTGGAGAAAAACGCTTTCTGGAACGCAAACAGAAGTAACTAAAAATGGGAGTACCGTTTCTAGTGACGGTACAAACTTTAGTGTAACCCCAAAATTATCGTAATATGCCAAGTTTTGTCCCCCTAGGAATTGCTGATTACAGCGGAAATAGTGAAAGAGGCTTTGTACAATTTACTTACCAAATAGCCGATAATAATGCCAAGGAACTAACGCTACAAATTAGAGATGGAAGCTCGGTGATTTTTGAAGAAAAAATAACTGATGCTAACAAACTAAAACAAGGAGAACATATTTGGAAATGGGATGGGTTTGATAGTGGAGGAATTTTAGACACTGCTAAACTAACACAATACGAAAATTTAAATCTGTATACTATTGGTGTAGATAGCTCAAATAACTACAGTAGAAAAAAGTTAGATTTTAGTATGCGTTACGATGAGGTTAAATGGGTAGATGTAAAGATTGATAAAAACTCTAAAAGAATAGATGTTACATTACGTGTTAACTTAAAAGATGGAGGAGCAAGAGGGATAGAGTGTTATGAAAAGGATTTTGATCCCGACCCAAAACTTAGAGTTTTTAAGGAAGTGTGTCCATGGGATAAAATACCACAAGAAGCATTAACTTATTATGGTAATTCTCCTATTAAGAATAGAACAAAGAGCTTTGAAGAACTGAAAAAAATGGCATTAGAAGGGATAAATAAGTACTGGAGTAGGCATAGTAATAACATAGGGAAAGGTGTAAATATAGATGGAGAATTTTACGAACTTCATGTAAATTCTTTAATCTTTGAAAAAGGGGCTAAAGCTCCTGAAATTACATTTTTAACTAATAATGAGGTAGGAAGGTCTAGAAATTGGGAATTATCAAGGATATTATTTTATAACGTTGGTTACTTATTTTATGATGAATGGAAATCTTTAAACAAGAATAACTCTATTTTTAAAAATAAAGGATGGTATTATAAAAATGGAGATAACGAAGATTTTAAAATGACTTCAGCTCATGAAGTTGGTCATGAAATTTTATTAAAATATGGAGGGCATAAATATTCTAAAAGTCATAAAGGAAGTTCTACTATCTTCACTCAAGAGAGAAAGAATTTACCTTTACCAAAAAAAGGAGAAATAGATCTAATGAAATATTATAATAAATATTATGATTCTCGAAGAACAATAGCTTCAGAGAAAGATACATTAGGTTTACTTTGGTTAACAAAAATAGAATTGAAATAATGAAATCATATATAATTTATATTATCATATTCTTTACTTGCATTTCTTGTGGTTCTGAACATATTTTGATTGGAGACATAAAAGGTTTTGTTTATGATAAAACAACAAATAAACCTATTGAAGGAGTAACTCTGTATACCGACTCACTATCTTTTAATTACTTTGGGAAAAGTAAAACAGATAAAAATGGTTTCTTTTATATAAAAGGAATGAAGACTAAAGACTATGATTCTTATTATATAGCTATCAAAAATATATCTTATAAATTGATTTTGGAATCAGAAAACTATATTACAGATACAATTGATTTGGAGAAATATGATAAGAATATATTAGACAGTATAAATTTAAAAAAGATATACCTAAAACCACTTGAAAAGTAAACGTATTCTACACATGTTATGCAGCTAAAATGAAAAACGTATTATTACTAACACTATTACTTTTAACAATTTCTAGCAAACAATAATTGTTGCTTCTGTAAAAGGTGTATTAGGTTTATTATGGTTAACTAAATTAAAACTAAAGTAATGAAGCATTATACATATATAGTATTTTTATTAGCACTTGTATCATGCAAAACAGATTATGTTTTTATTGATTCTTTTAAAGGGGGAGTTTACGATATAACGAATAATAAACCAATTAAAGGAGTAGTTATACAAACTGATTCTTTAGCTATTAATTTTTTTGAGCCTATAAAAACAAAAAACGATGGCTCTTTTTACGTGGATGGAATGACAGCTAAAAGTTATAAGACATATGTTGTTAATCGTAAAAATATTTCTTTTAAACTATATTTTAAATCAAAGTACTATAGTAACCAGACGATAGACTTAAAAAGTTATAATAAAGATAATAGAAAATTAGATGTCGTTAAACTAGGGAAAATATACCTTAAACCATTAAACAAATAAAAAGAAGAGTTTTAGAAAAAGATGTGTTAAGTTTACTTTGGTTAACTAAATTAAAATTGAAATGAGAAAGCTGTTTTTAATAATTTTGCTGATTGTAATAACTCAATCTTGTTCAACAAAGTATCACGGTTATGTTTATGACTTTGATAAAGAAACTCCTTTAAATAAAGTGAAAGTTTATTATAAAGATTCTACAGATTTTGTTCTTAGTAATAAAGAAGGATATTTTGAGGTAAAAAAGAGTGCTACAATAAAATACCTTCTCTTTGAAAAAGAAGATTATCGAAGATTTAGTTTAAGTACATTCGATAGACAAAATGAATTTATAAAAGAACAGCCATTTGGAGATACTATCTATTTAATATCAAAAAATAGTAAACATAGAAGACCTCAAATAGCATTACCTATTAGAAACTAAAAAATGAGGCTTTGTTACTTACTATTAATAGCACTTATTTTGAATTCTTGTTCGTCAAGAATAGAAAGACCCGAAATTAAAGGAACACTATACGATTCTTTAACATACAAACCAATTAAAGGTGTATTAATACAGATTGATGATGAACAGATAAAGTCCGATAACCAAGGAAAGTTTACCATACAGAGAGTAAAGAAAAGAGTGATGTTTAATTTTGAAGGCGGGCATGTTCCTTTATCTTATTCAATGGAATTAAAACATCCAAAATACAAGAGTATCAAAATAGAAAAAGGAACAAGAGGGAGTTTTGGAGAAGAGGCAATATTGTATGATTCAATCTTCCTAAAACCACTTGAAAAGTAAGTGTGTTCTAGGCATGTTATGTAGCTAAAATGAAAAACGTATTATTACTAACATTATTACTTTTAACAGTTTCTTGCAAACAAGAACTATGTGATTGTTACCACGGCTATGTATTAGATGAAAACAAAGAGCCAATAAATAAAGTAAAAATAATAGAAAGCTCATCTTATTCACAGCATACCTATTCTAAAAGTGATGGCTATTTTTATCTAAATAGAAAAGCAGATTTTATTAGTGAATTAATTTTTGTTAAAGAAGGTTATATCTCAGATACTATTTCTCCTTATACAGCGAACAGAAGAGGAGATAAATCGTTATTCGTTCATAGAAAAGACACTTTATTTATGAAGAGGAAAGAATAAAATGAAAAAAGTAGCATTCATATTTATAATAGTAACATTAACAAGCTGTTTTGTAAAAAGAGTTAGTAGACCTCCTATCATGGGTTATATATATAACTCTGAAACATTACAAAGAATAGATAGTGTTGATGTAGTAACTTGGGATTCAGTAAAAAAAGATTATTCTACTGAAACCAGTAGTGATGTAAACGGGAGTTTCTTTTTAAAAATGAAAACTTACTACGATAAAATGGCCATAGGAGGTGAAGCTCCTATGGGCTTTTTTAAGTTTAGTTTAATAAAAAAAGGATATGAAAAGAGAAGTATTGAGAGAAGAGGTAGGTATGGTTTTACAAAAGACACTATAAGATTCGACTCAATCTTCCTAAAACCACTTGAAAAGTAAGCGTATTCTAGACATGTTATGTAGCTAAAATGAAAAACGTATTATTACTAACATTATTACTTTTAACAGTTTCTTGCAAACAAGAACTATGTGATTGTTACCACGGCTATGTATTTGATGAAAATAAAAAGCCAATAGATAATGTAAAAATTTATGAAGAAGCAGCGTTGTCAAATTCCACATACACAAATAAAGAAGGATATTTTAAACTAGATAGAGATTCATTTATAGCAAATTTAATTTTTAAAAAAGAAGGATTTGAAATAGATAGAATAAGCCCTTATATAGAGTTTAGAGGGGGTGATAAAACAATCTTTATAACTAAAAAGTCAGACACTTTATTTATGAAGAGAAAAGAATAAAATGAGAAAACCCCTATTCATATTTTTCATTGCTTTATTACTATTCTGTGAAGAAGAAAGCAATACTTCCTTTAGAAGACTAAGGTTAGGTTCTAATAAATAAAACATGGTAAAAATTTTCCTCATACTATTTGCACTAGGTTCTTTAATATTAATTCTTAGTTCTCGATTTAGAAAACAAAAGCTATATTTAAAAGTACTTATTTACCTCTCTTTTACTATTGTATCAGTTTTTACATTCTTTATAACAATTATATATTTATGGAACTCTAGCGAAGATTATCACCAACGAAGGCATTTTATGGGGATTTGGAATATACAAGTTTTAAATACTACGGAAACCCCTATAAAAAAGGTTAAAGTAATTAATCTAAGAGAACCAACAGATACAATTATATCAGATATTGATGGAACTGTAAATCTATATGAGTTTAGAGAAGGCTTGGTAGTACTTCAGGCAGAAGGCTATATTCCAGACACCATAAATGTAGCTGAAATGCCAAGTACAAAGGTGTATTTAAATAAGCTAAAATAAGTTTCTTTTTATATTCGTCATTACGAGGAGGATACGACGAAGTAATCTGTTTATTTAGAACTCAAAACTTAGAGATTGCTTCGTTTTAGCCTGTCTTGAGCCTTTCGACTTCGCTCAAGATAAACTTAAATCGAAAGGCTCGCAATGACGTTAACAAACAGCAAACCGTCATTCCGAACGGTAGTGAGAAACCGTAAGGTTCAGCGTAGCTAAATCTCACTCAAAAGAGTTACCCTTATTCTTTTATTGTAATCACTGTCAGTTCGAGTGATTTTTATTGAGTGATAACGAAATAAAAATTGTATCGAGAACTATTAGAAAACTTCTCGATACAAAATTATTTTTATTTCATTTCAATAATTTTACTCGAAGTGACACTAGATGATAAAAAGAATATCGAACAAAGACCTATAAACAAGTCTTCACTCTAACAGCGAAGCGGTCTATTCTCTTGGCTCTAAAAGAACCATCATAACGAAGAACGATAAAACACCCTATAAAACATTGAGAATTTTGTTAGTTATACTAGTAAACACCTCATACCCATTAAAAACCATAACAAAAAGAGTATATAACATAAAAAAGTACGAGCATATAGCTCGTACAGATTATAAAATATAGTTTTTGTCTTAACCTTCAGACAGTAGTGTCTGAAGTCACAGGATAGTACTGTCTGATGTCAACGGACAGTAGTGTCGTGTGTTACGATACAGTAAGGCTAAATGTAGATTCAGATACCTTAAGTTCTTTTAAGAAGCGATCTAATTTAGAAGTAGCCTGCGTTTTAATTCTAACACGGTAATTACCCGCAGCAAGAGCAGGAGCTTGACCAATAATCTTCTTATAGCTGTTTTGAGCTAAATAAGATACCTTAGTTTCGGTACCATCTTCGGCAACAAAATACAAGCCAACCTCAGGTAAGTCACCAGCAACTTTTAAACGCAAACCATTCAGCTCAAACAATCCGTTGGCAGATAAGGTAGTATTCGTAGTTGCTGTGGTAATATCTTTTAAATTATTAATAACTGTGTTGGTAATAGGAGCAGTTACTTTTTGTAGCGGAATATCGTCCTTAATTTCGTTGATTAACTTTCCGCTGTTGAGGTTTACGTGTAGTTTATGAGTATCAGGATTAAAACCATCTTCCTCAGTATCAAAAACCCCAGAAATAGAATACCCAATATTTAGTAAGGGGAGGTTAATATTATCGCCGTCTTCTATCGACTCGATAATCTCTTCATAGTAAGAATTAAGCACCGCCACAATATCGGTTTTACTTACTAGGTTACGTTTGCTCAACATTTTATCAATCAACTCGTCTTGATTAATAGTACGCTCTGTTAATATGCGTGCTGAGTAGTTGGTTTCATCGGTTAACTTGTTTTCAATTAAATAGTACTTCATCATATTGATTTTTAAATTATTTACTTTTTCATTTGAATCCTTTTTTGGGTAGTAACAGCTAGCATATTGGAGCAATAACCAATATATGCCAAAACAATTACTAACCTTGGTGTTATTCATCACCAAATAGTCAGGTACAAGTGTACCTTAATAGCATTAACTTCGTAAAGATGTTGTAAAATTGAATGTGATTGAATAGTAATAAGAGATAGCAATTTACTTTTACAAACAATTTTTATAGCTGACACTAAAATAGTTTTTTTTCGTTTTAACTCTCTGACTTTATGAGTTTTTTAACGTTTTAGGAAGTGTAGGGGAGGTATGGAAAAAGAAAACGCGGATGTGGAATCCGCGTATATCAATATTATTAATACTATTTCTTTTAATTATTAAAGAAAGTGCTTAAACGCTGAGTTGAAGTTCTAATTCGGGCATTTGATCATAAGTTCTACCGTTTAGAACTCTTCCATTTTTCTTTTTATTTTTCCCTCCCCATTGTTTGAAGAAGAAAGCAACATCCTTTTTTTCACATTGTTCTTGTATATCAATAACCCAGTCTGCATCCATAGGTCTTGGATTATGTCCACTTTCACCTCCTACAATAACCCAATCAATTTTATCTAAGTTAATATTAGGCAGGGCTCCAATTAATGGTTCAAGAGATAAAAACTTTACTCTAGCATTAGTTTTTCTTAAATAATCGATTCTACTTTCTACTTTTTGGTTTTCTACAGAAACTCCCATCCAGATATTATGAGACCATTTTAATTCATTATGTACTTCTAAAAGTCTTTCTGCTCTCTTGGTTAATACTTGAAATATGTGTTGAGGGTTTTCATTCATTACCTTAAACACTTTTTTTATGAATTCAAGGGGGATTTTTTCGTGAAATAAATCACTCATAGAGTTAACAAATACTACTTTAGATTTTTTCCAAGTGTATGGTGTCTTTAAAGAGTCTTCATGAGTTCTAACTTCAAAGTTATCTTTATACTTATCAACTCCCATAGCTTGAAGTCTTTTGGACATAATTTCTGCATAACAAAATTTACATCCTTGAGAAACCTTGGTACAACCAGTTGTTGGGTTCCAAGTCATTTCTGTCCATTCTATAGTTGATTGAGCCATTACTTTATGCTAATTTTTATTTTATCAAAGTTATTCTTATAATCTTTATAATTAACATAAAAACTACCTTTTCTGGCTTTTTTATTATCTTTTTTTTGTACTTCTATCATACCTTTCCTTTGAAGTTCTTTTAAAATTTGTGTTGCATGAGTGGGTAAAAAACCATTTCGGAGGGTATATTCATATATTTCTCCATTTTTTCTAGACTTAGCTTTTAAGTATGATTTAATATAGTCTTCAAGATCGTTTGTTTTCATTGAGGAAAATAATGTTGGTTGATTTCCATTATAAACCCATCCTTTACCCTGTTCAGTATCTATTTCCCATTTAGTTTCCAACATTTTTTCATAGCCTCTTATATGTGAGCTAAAGAAAAATAAACAAAAGACCGTGTTTTCCTCTTTTTTAAGAGAAAAACTATCAACAAAAAAATTCTTACCTAAAAAAGATTGAAACCCCATTTTAAGAGCTCTTATATATTCCCATTCATTGCTTAACTTACTTTTATCAATCTTAAGTTGTTTGTTGAATGAATCAAGAACACTAGGAGTACCATTTTTTGAAAACCTATACATGAATTGTATTGGGAGCCATAAAAGCACTTCTGATTTTCTATTACAATCCAAAAGACTTAAAATATGTTTGGCTTTGATTTCTTTGTAACCATAAGGGTCAATAAAAATAAAAGCTTTTTCATCTTTAAACTCCTTTAATTCTTTAGGAAGTTCTTCGACTAAATGAAGATAGTCTTTAGAAGTCAATTTTAAGTTACCATAACTTTTGTAGTATAATTTCTTGTTTGAAATATTATTTTGTAAGTCAGAGATTTTAGCTTTATCGATATCGTTGAAATGACAGTTAATCTTTGGAGTTTTTTCATGTTTATTGGCTATAAAATTGAAATGGGTACTCTTAACTTTTCGTAGAGCAATTATGGGACTTCCTTCGCCTCCATCTTTATATATTCCTGGTCCGCTAAATAAATCAAATAAATGAATGGTCTGAGTATAACCATCATTACAAATAATATTCAAATACTTTTGAATATAACTTCCAAATAATTTAACCTTAGCCTCGGAATGATTTAGTAGATGTGTTTTTGATAATGTGTTTTTCATTTAATTAATTGTATTATCTTTTTCTTTTTAATCTGTAAGTAATACTTGTATTTTATGAGTTGTGTAAAAGATACGAACTTTTAACCAGTGTTGAAGTCTGATTAATAGGTTGATATAAAATAGATGTGTTTATATTAGTTGAGGTTTTTTAAGGATTTAACCAATCATCAGCAGGCTTTGTTATTAATCTTGCATCTACATAAGCCATATCCATTGTTAAAATTGTCTTGCCTCTATAAATTTTTCTTTTATCATCTCTATCTACTACTAAAGCTAAGTCAGCTGCGCCTTCATCATTAGTAAGAACTAGAGGTAGTAATAGTTGAATTTTTTCTTCATACCAGTGAGGTATAGCTATTTTATAATTTCTTCTTATTTTATCTTTTAAAGTTTGCAATTCTCCATTAATTACATTCTCAGCCATTTTTATATTTCCCTGTAAAACCTCAGGAAGTCTAGACTCATTATGTTTTAAAAAATGATCTAAATTAGGTTCAATATCATAGGAGGTATTAAAGACTAAGTCATTTACATTAAAGATGTAGTTAGCTAAATCTGGTAGAGGAGTAAAAGGTTCTAATTTTGTTGAGTAAGAATCTACAAATGAGTATAATGTCCAATCAGGTTGATTTCTTTGTTCAGCTTCTTTATTTTTAAAAAAAGTTGCAAAAATATCTTTCCCTCTTGGTGTTTGTAGACCTGTGTTAAAGCAAGCTTTATCACCATCACCAGATAACATTATTTTACTTTCCTCTTGGAGTCTTAGAAAGGTATAATTTAAGTAATTAGTAAGAATAGGATAGGATTGATACTGGTATTGATTGACAAATTCAGGTCTATGATATGACCAGTCTTCTTTTTTAGCTATGTTAGCTAACTTTTTATAAGGTTCTTCCCAAGATTCACCAGCTTGTCCATTGTAAGGGAAATGGGCAAAGATTTCTCTTGGGTTTTGGTCTTTGTATCTTTTTGAAAGAGATTTATAATTCATTGTTAATTTATTTTGGTTGATTAGTAAAAATATTATAACTATCTCACTCATTTCTACGGTTTTCCGCAACCCAAATTGCGGTTATCCGCAAAACATACATTATTACACATATAATTACCATTTAATAACATAATAGTTGTTATTACTAATGATATTTTACTACTTTTAAAATGTTAACACGCAGTTATATAGTGTTTTAATACATGTTGTACTACCAACATAAAAACGAGTATAGTTGCGTATAACAACAACCAACAAACTAAACTTTATAAATATTATGAAAACCCTAAGCACTTGCTTAGCACTCTTTTTTTATGTGCTATGCATTAACGGACAAACACAAACTATTAACTGTGAACTTGAAATAAAAAAGTTGCGTAGTGCCTACGAAAACTACAACAAAACACTAGAAGAAAAGAAGCAAGAAATAGCAGAAACCAAAAAGTCGATTACCCAAGAAAGCTTAGACAAGCTTAGTACTTTAATTAAGGATAGAAAAGCGTATATAGATTCACTAAACCTTACCTATGCTAAGTTTACTAGCTATAAAAACGTGTGTACCAACATTCCTGCAGATTCAATAGCTAGTTGGTTTCCTTATAAAGAACCACCTACACGAGAAACCATAGCCAAAGAAGCTGAACAAGAAGAAACGGTAGAAGAACCTGTAACCTATAGTTATTTTAATGAAAATATAATTATTAGTGAAGATATTAACGGAGCTGAGAAGACTTCTAGAGAGAAAAAGGTATTCAATCAGGTATTAAAACAAGTAAACCAAGAAACTTATTTTGGAGATATTACCATACCTAAAGAAGGACAAGAATTTTGTTTTTATAATAATGATGAAGATCGTCAAGATACATTAAAGTATAGGTTTAAAAAGATAGATATTGAAATTCGCGATGGTAGCTTAGCTGATATTCAGGTATTGGTAGAATATAAGGGAAGTTTACTATTGTTTGAAAACTATGTAGGGGTAAGCTTTTTACGATATGGATATTGGGCATCTAAAAACTATCTTTTTTACTCACAAAAACAACCAACAACCAACGTTGATGAAAAAGAGTTTGAAAACCTTCGTATTCGTTTAAGTGATGTACTAATGTATAAGTATAAAATAGGAAACAACTACATCCCTCATGACTTAACGTTAGAACTGCCTAAAGAAGATATTGATGGAAACAAAACCAACTTAACAGCCCCAGCAACTTATCAAATAAAACAAGATACTTACTTAGATAAAATAGTAGAACTACGTGCTTATACCGACTTTTTAGCACTCTTTGGAGAGTCTGACAACGGATTGGTGCAGTTAGAAGGAAGCGCAAAGTTTTATGTATTTCCTTTTTCAAGGCAAATCTTTAGTTCTTCAATGCAGTTTGAGTTTTTAAAATCAATTACACCTTATGTACACTATGCTAAGTTTGAAGAAGACAAAGGTTTAGTTACCGCAACAGGTGGTGTAATAGGAAATACGTTAGACTTGGTAGAAAAACGCTTTTTAACCGTAGGTGGAGAAGTAAACCTTTTAGAAATATATCAAAAAAACTACCCTATGAAAATGAACTTTTTTGGTACGATAGACTATAATCTAACAAGAGTTCAAAACGACACCCAAGGAGTAGAAAACCTAAAAGCATTGAGTTATGGAGGAGGAATAAGCTTATCATCAAAACGATTTAACAACTTCGGTTTCAATTATAAATTAGGACTTCACTGGTTTGATTATAAAAGCTATAACGGGTCTAGCACAATAGATTTGGACTTTAAAGTACCTGTAGTAAAGAATCAAGCAGAAGTGTTTTATCACCCTAACAAAAACCCAAATCAAGCTATTTTTGCAAGGTTAGTAACCTATAATTACAAAGGAAACGAAAGTGATGAGGCTTTTTACCAATTTCAATTTGGATATAAGTTCTCCATAGGCTCTAGAACAGTAAAGAAATAAAGTAAAAAGAGGTTATTTGTTAAGAATAACCTCTTTTTATATAACAGTTTTATGAGTTCTATTAAAATCTAACAAAATTCTAATTTCATGGTGTCACCTCGAACCTATGTGAGAGGTCTTAAGGTTATAAGTTACTCCTTTTAACAAGGTTTCTCCTCGTGCCTCGTTCGGAATGACAGATAACTTAGAACCAAGATAAAAGACCGCTTCGCTGTTAGAGTATAGACTGATTAGAGGTGTAATTGTTATAATTAAGTATCGTCATTGCGAGCCTTTCGACTGTTGCTCAAGACAGGCTAAAACGAAGCAATCTCTAAGTTTTGAGTTAACTACTTACAGATTACTTCGTCGTATCCTCCTCGTAATGACGACTTTTTTTAGTATTTACCACTAACCAAGCTTCTCACGTATTTTATCCAAACACAAATTATCAATACTACCCACATGCGTATGTTTTTTAGAAGTATCGGGTGTATATGTACCGTTAACAACTTCGCCACCAATTTTTTGATAAGCTTCTCTAAAACTCATACCATTTTCTACCAAGGTATTCATATTGTCTACTGTAAATAGATATTTGTATTTCTCATCCTGTAAGTCAATATCTTTTACAATAACTTGCTGAATAGCGTAATCAAAAATATCTAGAACATCTTTTAACTCTTCAAAGGCATTGATGATATTTTCTTTTAATAACTGATAATCTCTATGATATCCACTTGGTAAATTGTTGGTGATTAATAAGGTTTCGGTATACAACGCTTGAATCTTATTACACTTTCCTCTAATCAATTCAAATACATCAGGATTCTTTTTATGCGGCATAATACTACTACCTGTAGTTAATTCATCAGGAAAAGAGATAAAATCAAAATTCTGACTCATATACAGGCAGATATCCATGGCAAAACGAGCTAGTGTATTACTCACACTACCCAACGCCATGGTAAGGGTACGCTCACTTTTTCCTCTACTCATTTGTGCTGCCACCACATTGTATTTTAAGGTTTCAAAACCTAGTTCTTTAGTGGTGAATTCTCTATCGATTGGGAAAGAACTTCCATATCCTGCAGCAGAACCTAACGGATTTTGATCTACCGTTTTTAGCGCTGCATTAACCATGTACAAATCGTCAATTAGTAATTCAGCATACGCAGAAAACCATAATCCGAAAGAAGAAGGCATTGCCACTTGTAAGTGGGTGTAGCCTGGTAATAACTTGGTTTTATGTTCTTCTGCTAACTGTAATAATGTATTGAATAACGTTTTCGTTTTATCAGAAATCAACTGTAAATTGTCTTTATAATACAATTGTAACGCTACTAAAACCTGATCGTTTCTTGAACGTGCGGTATGAATTTTCTTACCAACTTCACCGCACATGTTGGTTAATTCGAACTCAATTTTAGAATGTACATCTTCAAATTGAGCATCAATTATAAAAGTACCTTCTGCCACTTGTTGTTGTAGCGTAGTAATTCCAGCAGTTACTTGCGCTAATTCTTCCGAAGTAATAATATAGATGGAAGCCAGCATTTTTGCATGTGCTAATGATGCTTGCAAGTCGTACGGTGCAATGTGTATGTCTATTTCTCTATCGTTTCCAACAGTGAAATGTTCTATTTTTTTATCTATGGATAACCCTTTGTCCCAAAGTTTCATGTTTTTATGTTTTTTAATTAGTACTGAGTATTGAGAAGTTAGTATTGAGTGTTAAACACTATAACTAACAAAATTCTCATTGTTTGTTTGTCACCTCGAACGTATGTGAGAGGTCTCAAACTTATGAGTTACTCTTTTTAATGAGATTTAGCTACGCTGAACCTTACAGTTTCTCTCTATCGTTCGGAATGACGATTGTTTTTAGAGCCAAGAGAATAGACCGCTTTGCTGTTAGAGCTGAGACTTGTTTATAGGTCTTTGTTCTATTCTCTTTTTCTATATTCTTTTTATCATCCAGTGTCACTTCGAGTAAAATTATTGAAATGAAATAAAAATAATTTTGTATCGAGAAGTTTTCGAATAGTTCTCGATACAATTTTTACTTCGCTAATACTCAATAAAAATCACTCGAACTGACATGTGTACAGTAGCTAATTCTTAACTCCTTTTAATACTTTCTCTAATAATTCTATATACAACTCAATCCCTTCCTCAATTTCTTGAAGGTAAATAAACTCATCAGCGGTGTGTGAGCGGGTACTATCACCAGGTCCTAATTTTAACGACGGACAACTCAACACTGCTTGGTCAGATAGGGTAGGAGAACCATAGGTTTTTCTTCCTAAAGCAATACCTGCTTGTACTAATGGATGTTCTTTTGGTATTGATGACGAGTTCAAATTCAAGCTGCGTGGTTGTATCTTACAAGGTGCGTGTTCTTGTAAAAAGTCACTGATTTCCTGATTGGTATATTGATCGTTTACACGAACATCGACCACTAATTTTACTTCAGAAGGAACAGCATTGTGTTGTTTCCCTGCATTAATTTGTGTTACTGTTAACTTAACCTTACCTAAGGTTTCCGAAGTTTTTTCAAACGATACTTCTTTAAACCACTGCAATACTTTAATGGTGTTGTAAATAGCATTGTCGTGATTCGGATGTGCGGCATGACTTGGGGTTCCTTTTACCTCAGCATCAAAAACGACCAAGCCTTTTTCAGCAATAGCTAAATTCATTAAAGTAGGCTCTCCTACGATGGCTACATCAATCTTTGGTAAGGTTTTTAGTAATCCGTTTAAACCGTTAGGACCGCTGCTTTCTTCTTCGGCAGTTCCTGCAAATACCAAATTATACGCTAAGTTTTCTTTTTGATAGAAATAGGTATAGGTTGCTAGTAATGATACCAAACAGCCTCCCGCATCGTTACTTCCCAAACCATAGAGTTTTCCTTCTTCCACAATCGCTTTAAAAGGATCTTTGGTATAGCCGTTATTAGGTTTTACGGTATCGTGGTGCGAGTTGAGTAATAACGTAGGTTTGTTAGCATCAAAATGTTTGTTTACCGACCACACATTGTTCTGAGTTCTAGTGTATGGAATATCATACTCTTTAAACCAGTTTTCTAGCAGTAGGGCAGTAGCATCTTCTTCCGAAGAAAAAGATGGTGTTTCTATTAGGTTTTTTAACAGATTGATGGCTTTTGTGGTAAGTCTTTGTATCATGATAGTTGTAATGAGGTGTGTTTGTTTTTTGAGTTAAATACCATAGCTGTATTGCCTATGTGTACTTTTTGAACATTGTTTTTTAGGGCATGAAAGCAATTGTCTAACTTAGGAAGCATTCCTTCAAATATGACTCCGTCAGCTTTTAATTGCGTGTAGGATTCTGAAGTGATTTGTTCGATAATAGAGTTGTCATCGGTTACATCACTTAGCACTCCTGATTTTTCAAAACAGTAATATAGTTCTGTACTAAAATGAGCAGAGAGACCTATAGCAATTTCTGAGGCTATGGTGTCTGCATTTGTGTTCAATAACTGTCCGTTAGCATCGTGCGTAATGGCACAAAACACAGGCGTTACTTCGTTATTAATTAATACGGTTAGTACTTGCGGATTTACGGTAACAACGTCGCCTGCAAATCCGTAATCTATAGGTTCAGCAGGACGTTTGGTTGATACAATAGTATTTCCATCCGCTCCTGTAAAACCTATAGCGTTGGCGTTATGCGCTTGTAACTGCGCAACAATTTGCTTGTTGATTTTACCTGCATATACCATAGTAATCAAATCTAAAGTTTGCGTATCGGTTACACGTCTGCCATCAATCATCGTCACAGGAATATTCAACTGTTTAGCCAATTCAGAAGCTAGTTTACCTCCACCATGTACCAATACTTTAGGTTCTTTTAACTGAGCGAAATTAGCTAAGAAGTTGTTCAAAGTTTTTTCATTATTAATGATGTTTCCACCTATTTTTACAATCTTTATAGTTTTCATTTTTAGTTTTAAGTTTAATTTATTGTTCATTTTTTCTTGATAAAAAACGAACCAAAAAATCAAGTCAGTAAAGAGGAAATTGCTACGCACCACTCATTTTCAAAGCTTCATGCTTAAAGTTACGCTTAGCATTTTCGCTTTTTCACTCGTTATTTCTTTATACAGACAGTTTTCATATTTCAATTATCTTTTAATTTAATGTCACGTCGAGTGATTTTTCGTACTGAAAGGAAGAAAAATTGTATCGAGACGTTTTCAAGTAGTTCTCGATACATTTCCCTGCGGTCGACACTCGAACTGACAAGTCAAAATTTAAATTCAGCTTAAATGAATTAAAATCTCTTTTAGTACTATCTGTGCAGCAAAGGTTCTGTTGTTGGCTTGTTCAATCACAAGAGAATTTTCACCATCTAAAACAGCGTCTTCCGCTACCACATTTCTTCTAATAGGTAAGCAGTGCATAAATTTAGCAGCGCCTAGTTTTTCCTGAGTAATCATCCACTTAGGGTCTTCATTTAGTGTTTTACCATATTCATTAAATGAACTCCAGTTTTTGGCATAGATAAAGTCGGCATTTTCAAAAGCTTTCTCTTGATTGTATTCGATAGGAAACTCTTTTGTAATTTCAGAATCTAGCTCGTACCCTTCGGGATGCGTTATAACAAACTCTACATCCATGTTGTGCATGAGGTGTATAAAAGCATTGGCAACTGAGTGTGGTAATGCTTTGGGGTGTGGAGCCCAAGACAACACAACTTTAGGTTTGTCAACTTTCTTAGTTTCCATAATAGTAATCGCATCTGCCAAAGCTTGTAACGGATGATCAGTAGCACTTTCCATATTGATAACAGGCACCGTAGCATATTTTACAAAACTGTTGAGTATAATTTCAGAGGTATCTTTTTCTTTATCTTTCAACGTAGGAAAAGCTCTTACCGCAATGATATCAGCATACTGAGAAATTACCATGGCAGCCTCTTTAATATGTTCTGAAGTACTTAAATTCATCACAGTACCGTCTTCAAACTCCATATTCCAAGCGTTGGTAATGTTTAACACACTTACTTGCATCCCTAAGTTTTTAGCTGCTTTTTCGGTACTTAATCTTGTACGTAAACTAGCATTAAAGAACAGCATGACTAAGGTTTTATGTTGTCCTAAATCAGCAAACTGATAGGGACTTTCTTTTAATTGAATTGCCTTTTGAATGGTTCCTGAAAGGTTTTCAATATCGTTTAGGCTGGTGTATTTCTTCATGACAGTTCCTTTTTTAAAGACTCAAAAAACATATCGATATGTTGCTTTTGAATGGTTAATGGTGGAAGGATTCTTAATAAGTTAGGATTCTTAGCGCTTCCAGTGAAAATGTGATGTTTGAATATTAGGTTTTTTCTTAGGTCAGCAATAGGAAAATCGAATTCTAACCCTAACATTAAGCCTCTTCCTTTTACAGTTGTTATCTGCGGAATTAAAGTTGCTTGTTCCATAAAATACGCAGCAATTTGCTGTGCATTTTCCATCAACTGCTCTTTTTTAACGGTTTCAATAACTGCTAAGGAAGCAGCACAGGCTAAGTGATTACCACCAAAGGTAGTTCCTAACAAACCATAAGAAGCCTCAATACTTGGATGAATTAAAATTCCGCCAACAGGAAATCCGTTTCCCATTCCCTTTGCCATGGAAATGATATGCGGAGTAATGCCGTGTTTTTGAAAAGCAAAGAAATCACCCGTTCTACCAAATCCGCACTGAATTTCATCAGCAATAAGTAAGGTGTTGTATTGTTTACATAGGTTTTCTAATCCTTGGTAAAAAGTTGTAGAAGCTTCTTCTAATCCTCCAATACCTTGAATGGTTTCTATTATAATAGCACAAACATCGTTGCCTTGTAAAGCTTTTTCAACACCTTCCAAGTCTTCAAACTCTAAAAAAATAACCTCTTGCTGCGCATTGATAGGCGCTACAATCTTAGGATTGTCAGTTGCTGCTACTGCAGCTGAAGTACGTCCGTGAAATGAATTCTTAAAAGCAATTATTTTCTGCTTACCAGTGTGAAAAGAAGCTAGTTTTAAAGCATTTTCATTGGCTTCAGCTCCAGAATTACATAAGAATAGTTGATAGTCTTTACAACCCGATATGTCTTCTAGTTGTGAGGCTAACTCCACTTGTAACGGATTCTGAATAGCGTTGCTATAAAAACCTAGTTTAGCTACCTGCTGGCTAATGTTTTTTACATAGGTAGGGTGTGAGTGCCCGATAGAGATTACGGCATGACCGCCATATAAATCTAGATACTCTGTGCCTTTATCGTCGTATACATATACATCGTTGGCGGTTACTGGGGTGATATCAAATAGAGGATATACGTTAAATAAACTCATTATGGTGTTTTTTTATGATATTAATTTTATTAAAAGAGGCTACCATTCCTTGTATTAAAGCTGCACTTAATCCTTTGTGTTCCATTTCATTTAAACCTTCAATGGTACAGCCTTTTGGAGTGGTAACTTTATCGATTTCTTCTTCAGGATGATTTCCTGTGGCTATGAGTAGGTTGGCAGCACCTTCACTGGTATGCATAGCGAGTTCTTGTGCTTCTTTTGCATCGAAACCTAACTGAATAGCGGCTTGTGTAGTTGCCCGTATTAAGCGCATCCAAAAAGCAATTCCACTAGCACATATTACGGTGGCTGCTTGCATTTGATCTTCAGGAATAATCATAGAAGTTCCTAGCTGATTGAAAATGTCTGTAGCTATTTTTAAATCTTCCTTCTTTTGAGTATTACCACTAAGACAAGTCATCGATTTTCCAACGGCAATAGCAGTATTAGGCATGGCTCTGATAATAGTAGTATCTGAACCAATGAGAGTTTCCATTTTTTCAATAGAAAAACCAGCAACTGTAGAAATTACAATATGGTTGTCTGATAATAGAGGAGTAGTTTCTTTTAAAATAGTTTCTAAATGTGTTGGTTGTACTGCAAAAATTAATACATCAGATGCAGTGATTGCTTCCTCGTTATTAGAACTAATAAAAACGTTGGGTACTTCTTTAAACTCATCAAGTTCTTCAATGTTTCTCTTGGTTAAGAAAAGTTGAGAAAACGAATTGTTTTGTATCAATCCTTTAGCGATCGATTTTCCTAAGTTACCTGTACCTATAATTGCTATTTTCATGTCTTTTATTTTAAAAATATGTTGCTTTTAGTTGTAATCCTGTATTCTCTTGAAAACGAAACATTAGGTTCATATTCTGGACTGCTTGCCCAGAAGCTCCTTTTAATAAATTATCAATAATGCTTGTTATGAGGAGCTTATCTCCGTGTTTATGCAAATGAATTAAACACTTGTTGGTGTTTACTACCTGTTTTAAGTGTAATTCATTATCAGCTACGTGTGTAAAAAGAGCCTCTTTATAGTAGCCTGAATACAGTTGTTGTGCTTCTTCTAAACTTCCTTCAAAATCTGTGTATAATGTTGCATAAATACCTCTGGAAAAATCTCCTCTGTTAGGGAGAAATAATACTTCTGAATCAAAACTAGATTGAAGCGTATGCAAGGTCTGACTGATTTCTCCTAAATGCTGATGGGTAAAAGGTTTGTAATAGGAAAAATTATTATCTCTCCATGTAAAATGCGTGGTTGCTGATAATGAAGTACCTGCTCCAGTAGCACCAGTAACCGCATTGACATGTACATCATTTTGTAATAAACCTGCATCTGCCAGTGGAAGCAATCCTAATTGAATAGCCGTAGCAAAACACCCTGGATTTGCAATATAAGAAGCGTTTTGTATTGCTTCTTTTTGAAACTCAGGTAAACCATACACAAACTCTTTTTCTTGAAAATTACTATCTGCTTCCAATCTAAAATCATTTCCTAAATCAATAATTTTTGTGTGTTCTGAAAAGGGATGTGTTTCTAAAAACTGTTTAGAATTTCCATGCCCTAAGCATAAAAACAGCACATTTACTGAAGCATTGATTTTATTGGTGAATGTTAAATCAGTACTCCCCACTAAATCCTGATGGACATTCGCTATTTTATTACCGGCATTAGATGTACTATATACAAAATTAATAGCAGCTTTTGGATGTTGTAATAAAAGTCTAATTAACTCTCCTGCTGTATAACCAGCACCTCCGATGATTCCTACTTGTATCATATTGTTTGTTGTTTTAAATAGTAGAATGAGTTTTCATTCATGAGATCATCACGTCGTTATCACTCCTCATGATGACGTTTTTGTCATTTCGAGCGAAGCGTGGCAATCTGTTTATTGTTAATCACTCACTGTTTACTGTCTACTGATTAACTTGTTGGTATATTTTATTCTGATTTCCTAAGATTTTGATAAAACCTTTCGCATCTTCAGCAGTCCATCCTTTGTTTAGTTCACCGTAACTACCAAATTTGGCATTCATTAAATCATGTGGAGAATCAATTCCATCTAAGGTAAAATGATATGGTTTTAGCGTCACAAAAACATCACCCGTAACTTTTGACTGACTGTTCTCAAAAAAAGCTTCCATATCTCTCATTACAGGATCTAAATACTGACCTTCATGTAAGTGCATCCCGTAAAAGCTAGCTAAATACTCTTTGTGTTGTAATTGCCACTTGGTTAAGGTGTGTTTCTCTAGTAAGTGATGTGCTTTAATAGTAATTAACGCTGCAGCAGCTTCAAAACCAACTCTTCCTTTAATTCCTACAATAGTATCGCCCACGTGAATATCTCTACCAATTCCGAATTTAGAAGCTAAGGCATTCAATTGTTCAATATTTTGCACAGGAGCTTTTTCGTCATCATTAATGGCCACTAACTCACCCTTTACAAAAGAAAGCTTTACTTGTTCAGGTACTATTTTTGTTACTTGAGAAGGGTAGGCGTGTTCTGGTAACGGATGTTCTGAAGTTAAAGTTTCTTCACCTCCCACACTGGTTCCCCATAAACCTTTGTTAACCGAATATTTAGCTTTTTCCCATGACAAATCGATTCCGTTACTTTTTAAATACTCAATTTCTTCCTGTCTTGAAAGTTGTAAATCTCTTATAGGTGTGATGATTTCAATTTCAGGAGCAATAGTTTGAAAAATCATATCAAACCTCACCTGATCGTTTCCAGCACCTGTACTACCATGAGCAATATAACTAGCACCAATACTCTTAGCATAGTTTACTATTTCTATAGCTTGTATAATTCTTTCAGCACTTACCGAAAGTGGATACGTATTGTTTTTTAACACGTTACCAAAAATTAAGTACTTAATTACTTTATCGTAATAATCAGTTACGGCATTGATATTTTTATAGGTAGTCACACCCATTGTGTAAGCGTTGTGTTCAATCTTTTTAATTTCTTCGGAAGAAAATCCGCCAGTATTCACGCTAATTGCATGAACTTCATATCCTTGTTTTGATAAGCTTACCGCACAGTACGAAGTATCTAATCCGCCACTATAAGCAATTACTAATTTTTTCATTTTTTGTCTTTTTTAGGAAGATGGTTTCCTTAATTCTTTTGAGTCTTTGAAAGACTTTGGCTTTTACTTTTATGTTTTGAGGTTTTTTGTTAGGATCGAATAACATACCGGTACACAAACACATTTTTTGCTGTGTACGTTGCAAGACATCGTAATTTTTACAAGTCTGACAACCATTCCAAAAAGACTGATCTTCTGTAAGTTCAGAAAAAGTAACAGGTTGATAGCCTAATTCGCTGTTGAGTTTCATAACCGCCAAACCAGTAGTAATACTAAATATCTTAGCATTAGGAAATTTAGCTTTAGAATGCTCAAAAACTACTTTCTTAATTTGTTTGGCTAAGCCAATACCTCTATAGTTTGGGTGAACAATCAACCCAGAATTGGCTACAAATTTGCCATGACTCCAGGCTTCGATATAACAAAAGCCAGCAAATTGATCGCCATCTAAGGCAATAACAGCGTTACCATTTTCTAGCTTTGTAATGATGTATTCTGGTTTTCTTTTGGCAATTCCTGTGCCTCTAACCAGAGCAGCTTCGTCAATAGTTTGACAAATAATTTCAGCATACTTACTATGCGATTGATCAGCAATAACAACTCTCATTGAAATTGATTTTAGATAAACATTTTGTTAAAAATCGGTGGTTTGAAAAGAAGAACCGGACGCACCTAGGTTCCCAAAAGAAGTAGCACCCTTACGGGCGACGTCGGATAAAAATAGGTCGTACAACAGTAATGTTATTGAAAACAATAACAAGAGTTAATAACGATATAAAAATGTAGATTATAGAAATCAAAAGAATGAAAATAAAATTATACAATACTCAGTTTAGGACAAAAGGAAGACTAGCGTCGGTTGAAAGACCGCACTAAAAAACTGGGTATATAGTTGTATATTTTATTTGTTTGCATAACGGCACAAATCTATAAAATAAATTTTGATAAATGCTAAATAAAAAATAAAAACTTTTATAATGTTAAGTAAAACAGTGGGTTAGGAGGTGTGTTTTTAAGGGGAGAAATAAAAAAATCAAAAAAATATTAGGATAACTAAAAAATAATTTCAAATATTTGTGATATCAGATGAAAAAACAAATATTAAATATCATTTCTATTATTATTGTCATTGTGATTATTTCACAAGGATAGGGAAGCGGTATTTAATATTTAACATATAAATTAATCAAGAAGGCTTCCTAAATTTAGGAAGCCTTTTTTAGTTGCAAAAAACATGAATCAAATTTTTAACATCGTGGTAATTATTATTGTCATTATTAGCTCTCCACCGAGTTGATACAGATAGTTATTGCCTATAAGGAAGCCTGTATCTAACTCTAGATACAGGCTTTTTTTATTCCGTGAATATCATAATGATTTGGTTTTAAGTACTTGGTTTTGAGTTTTTTGCTTGTTTTTTGGAGTCAGTGAAAATCATCAAAGCCTTACAAAACAAGAAAGTAAATTAAAAAGCGAAAAATAATTTTGAACAGCAAAACAACTGAAAAAATGTATTACAACGAAGAAACAGTAATCTATTACAACGGAGAGTTTATCAAAGCCACAGATGCAAGCGCTAACTTGTATAGTCAAAGTTTACACTATGGAAATGGGGTTTTCGAAGGTATAAGAGCATACAATACCAACGAAGGAACTAAAATTTTTAAGCCATATGAGCATTACAAAAGGCTTAAGTATGGAGCAGAAGTCATGAATATTCAATTGAATTATTCTGAAGAACAACTAACTCAAATTACTTACGAATTGTTAGAACGTAATGGTCTAAAAGATGCTTACATCCGTCCGTTAGTCACTACAGGATCAGATATGAGTTTGTTAACTTCTAAAGAGACGAATTTAGTAATACAATGTTGGGAGTGGGGCAAGTACATGGGAGATAAATTACTTAGAGTAAAAACATCATCGTTCCAGCGTCCGAATCCGAAGTCATGTTTTGTAGAAGCAAAAGTAACAGGGCACTATACAAACTCAATATTATCAACTAACGAAGCAAAGAATAATGGGTATGATGAAGCATTGTTATTAGATATGAACGGCAATGTAGCTGAATGTTCTGGAGCAAATGTTTTTATGCAGAAAGAAGGGAAGTTATACACGCCACCTAGAGGTCATATCATGGCAGGAATTACTCGTGCTACGGTTATCGATTTATGTAAAGAAGAAGGAATCTCTGTTGAAGAAAAGCATTTCACTTTAGAAGAATTAAAAAATGCTGATGCTTGTTTTTTTACAGGAACTGCAGCCGAGGTAGTTGGCTTACAATCGCTAGACGACTATCAATTTCCACTAGCGTGGGAAAAATCACACGGGCACAAACTAATGAAATTATATAAAGACGAAGTATTAGGCTTACGTCAAAAACGCAAAGCAAGCTAAGATGGAACTAAACAAATTTAGTAAACAAGTAACGCAAGACGATACGCAACCAGCAGCACAAGCTATGTTGCATGCTATAGGTTTGTCGAAATCAGACTTAGAAAAACCCTTGGTAGGAATTGCAAGTACAGGATATGAAGGAAATCCGTGTAATATGCATCTAAACGATTTAGCAAAATTGGTGAAAGAAGGAACCGAAAATGCCGATTTAGTAGGATTGATATTTAATACCATAGGTGTTTCTGATGGAATTTCTATGGGAACCCCAGGGATGCGCTATTCTCTACCATCTCGTGATGTAATTGCTGACTCTATGGAAACGGTAGTGCAAGCGATGTCGTATGACGGATTGGTAACCGTAGTGGGTTGTGATAAGAACATGCCAGGAGCCTTAATGGCAATGTTGCGTTTAAATCGTCCATCAGTTTTAGTATATGGAGGAACCATTGCCTCAGGGTGTCACGAAGGAAAAAAGTTAGATGTGGTATCCGCTTTTGAAGCATGGGGAGAGAAAGTTGCTGGAACAATCACTCAAAAAGAATATCAAAATGTGATAGAAAAAGCATGTCCAGGAGCAGGAGCTTGTGGAGGAATGTACACCGCAAATACGATGGCGTCAGCAATTGAAGCCTTGGGTATGAGTTTGCCTTACAATTCATCCAATCCTGCCATTAGTAATAACAAAGAGCAAGAAAGTATTAAGGCAGGAGAAGCACTACGCGTATTACTAGAAAAAGACATCAAACCATCAGACATCGTTACTAAAAAATCGTTAGAAAATGCAGTGCGGTTGGTAACGGTTATGGGAGGTTCTACCAATGCAGTATTACACTTTTTAGCCATAGCAAAAGCAGCAGATGTGCAATTTACTTTGGAAGATTTTCAACGTATTTCTGATGAAACGCCATTCCTAGCCGATTTAAAACCTAGCGGAAAATATTTAATGGAGGATGTGCATAAAGTAGGTGGTACACCGGCAGTTTTAAAGTATTTACTAGAAAAAGGGTTATTACATGGAGATTGTTTAACCGTAACAGGAAAAACACTAGAAGAAAATTTAGCAACAGTTCCAAGTTTAACGGAAGGGCAAGAAGTAATTAAACCAACAGAACAACCTATCAAAGCTACGGGACATTTACGAATGCTCTATGGAAATTTAGCTAAAGAAGGCTCTGTAGCGAAAATAACAGGAAAGGAAGGGTTGTATTTTTCAGGAAAAGCAAAAGTTTTTGAAGGTGAATATGAGGCTAATGATGGAATACGAGACGGAAAGGTTGAAAAAGGAGATGTTGTAGTAATTCGTTATGAAGGACCTAAAGGAGGACCAGGAATGCCAGAAATGCTAAAGCCAACAGCTGCTATTATGGGAGCAGGGTTAGGTAAAGATGTTGCTCTAATTACAGATGGTCGTTTCTCGGGAGGAACGCACGGATTTGTAGTAGGGCATATCACACCAGAAGCACAAGAAGGAGGTGTAATAGCTTTGGTAAAAGATGGAGATACCATAACTATCAATGCAGAAACGAATACGATTAATCTAGAAGTTTCAGAAGAAGAGTTAACTAAAAGAAAACAAGAATGGATAGCTCCACCTTTAAAAGTGAAAAGGGGAGTGCTATATAAATATGCAAGAACAGTAGCATCAGCATCTAACGGATGTGTAACCGACGAATTTTAATCGCAGGGCGATAGCCAGAAGATAAATTTCTTGAGGCTTGCCTAAAGGTGTTTGATTTTTAGATAAAGACGAGAGAATTAAGATTCAAGACTACATATAGTAGCACTAAAAATTTAATAAAAATAACTAAGCATATAGCTAAAAGCTAAAAGCATAAAGCTAAGTTTATGGAAACAAAAACGAAACAACAAACAGAACAAGAAATCACACAAAAAGTAACCATTACAGGTGCAGAAGCTGTAGTAAGATGTTTATTAGCAGAAGGAGTCGATTTATTGTATGGGTATCCAGGAGGAGCTATTATGCCTGTATATGATGAGCTGTATAAATATCAAGATAAATTACATCATGTATTAACACGTCACGAGCAAGGAGCAACTCATGCAGCACAAGGCTATGCGCGAGCTACAGGTAAAGTAGGAGTTGCCATGGCAACTTCGGGTCCAGGAGCAACTAACCTAATTACTGGTATTGCCGATGCACAGATAGATTCTACGCCAATGGTATGTATTACAGGACAAGTAGGAGCACACTTATTAGGGTCTGATGCTTTTCAAGAAACAGATATCGTAGGTATTTCAACTCCAGTAACGAAGTGGAATTATCAGATAACCAAAGCAAGTGAGATCCCCGAAGTAATGGCAAAAGCATTTTACATCGCTCGCTCAGGAAGACCAGGACCAGTTTTAGTTGATATAACCAAAAATGCACAGTTTGAAGAGTTTGATTTTGAATATAAAAAATGCACATCGGTACGAAGTTATCAACCTGTTCCGAATACGAACATCCAAAGTGTTGAATCAGCTGTTGAGTTGATTAATAACGCTGAAAGACCATTTGTAGTTTGGGGACAAGGAGTAATACTAGGAGAAGCAGAAGAAGAATTTAAAGCTTTTATAGAGAAAGCAGGAATTCCATCGGCAAGTACGTTGTTAGGCTTATCGGCTTTACCAACCAAACACCCTTTACATGTTGGAATGGTAGGAATGCATGGTAATTATAGTCCGAATAAACTCACCAACGAGTGTGATGTATTAATAGCTGTTGGAATGCGTTTTGACGATCGCGTTACTGGGGATTTAAGCCGTTATGCGAAACAAGCTAAAGTAGTGCATTTTGAAATAGATCCTGCGGAAGTTGACAAAAATGTAAAGACAGATGTAGCTGTTTTAGGAAATGTAAAAGAAACCTTAACGGAAGCACTTCCTCTTTTAGAACAGAATTCACACAAAGAATGGTTACAAGAATTTAGAAACCTTGATGCTATAGAGTTTGATAACGTGATAAAAAATGATTTGTTTCCAACGAAAGAAGGGTTAACAATGGGAGAGGTTATTAAGCAAATAAATGAAGCCTCAGAAGGAAAAGCCATTGTAGTTACTGATGTTGGACAACACCAAATGATAGCAAGTCGTTATGCAGAATTCAATCAAACGAAAAGTAATATTACATCAGGTGGATTAGGAACTATGGGTTTTGCTTTACCTGCAGCAATTGGAGCTAAAATGGGAACCCCAGAGCGTGAGGTAGTTGCTGTAATTGGCGATGGTGGTTACCAGATGACCATACAAGAACTTGGAACGATTTTACAAACTAAAGCAGCTGTTAAAATAGTAGTATTAAATAATGAATTTTTAGGTATGGTACGCCAGTGGCAACAGCTGTTTTTTGATAAACGATACGCTTCTACCATAATGACAAATCCAGATTTTGTAGCAATTGCAAAAGGTTATCATCTAGCAGCTAACAGAGTAATTAAAAGAGAAGAATTAGCAAGTGCTGTAGTAGAAATGATGGCAAGTAAAGAGGCTTATTTCTTAGAGGTTTGTGTAGAAAAGGAAGATAATGTATTTCCAATGATTCCAACAGGAGCGTCAGTATCTGATGTTCGATTAAAATAAGAAAATATGAGTACAAAAAACACTTATACAATTTCAATATATACTGAAAATAACGTAGGGTTGTTAAATAGAATATCAGCAATATTTCAACGAAGACATATCAATATTGAGAGTATCAACAGCTCTTCTTCAGAAATTAAAAGTGTGTCGAGAATTACACTTTTGGTTAAGATTACTGAGGAACAAATGAAAAAAATAATTGGTCAAATAGAAAAGCAAGTAGAGGTAATCAAAGCTTTTTATCATACCGATGAAGAAACGATTTATCAAGAATCGTGTTTATTCAAACTAAGTACCGATTTGTTAACGGATAATGATGAAATTCAAACTATTATCAACCAAAGTAAATCAAGAGTCATTAATGTAAATAAAAGCTTTTTTGTTTTGGAAAAATCAGGACGTAAAGAAGAAGTAGAAGAACTCTATCACATATTAGATAAACATGGTATAAAGCAATTTGTTCGTTCAGGAAGAATTGCGGTTACTAAAGAAGAAATGCCAGTATCGCAACTATTACAATTAATACAGCAATAAACAAACAACACAAATACAATAGAAATGAAAAATTATTTCAACCAATTATCATTAAGAGAGCAGTTAGAACAATTAGGAAAATGTAGATTTATGAATGCTGAAGAGTTTTCAGAAGGAATCACAGCATTAGAAGGAAAAAAAGTGGTAATTGTAGGATGTGGAGCACAAGGATTGAATCAAGGATTAAACATGCGTGATTCAGGGTTAGATATTTCGTATGCTTTACGTGAAGCAGCCATTAAAGAGCAACGTCAGTCATTCAAAAACGCAACCGAACACGGTTTTGAAGTAGGAACATACGAAGAATTAATTCCTATTGCTGATTTAGTATGTAATTTAACACCCGATAAACAACATACACAAGTGGTAAATGCGGTAATGCCATTGATGAAATCAGGAGCGACGTTATCATATTCTCACGGATTTAATATTGTTGAAGAAGGCATGCAAGTGCGTAAAGATTTAACCGTAATTATGGTGGCGCCAAAGTGCCCCGGAACAGAAGTAAGAGAAGAATATTTAAGAGGTTTTGGAGTACCAACTTTAATTGCGGTACACCCTGAAAACGACCCAGAAAACAAAGGATTGGCCCAAGCAAAAGCTTATGCGTATGCTACAGGCGGACACAGAGCAGGAGTATTGGAATCGTCGTTTGTTGCTGAGGTAAAATCAGACTTAATGGGTGAACAAACCATCTTGTGTGGAGTGTTACAAACAGGATCAATTTTGTCTTTTAATAAAATGGTTGAAGAAGGAGTAGAGCCAGCGTACGCTTCTAAGTTAATTCAATACGGATGGGAAACGATTACAGAAGCATTAAAGCACGGAGGGATTACCAATATGATGGATCGTTTATCAAATCCTGCAAAAATTAAAGCTTACCAACTTTCTGAAGAATTGAAAGAAGTGTTAGCTCCGTTGTTTAATAAACACATGGATGATATCATGTCAGGACATTTTTCAAAAACCATGATGGAAGATTGGGCAAAAGATGATGTAAATCTATTAACATGGAGAGCAGCTACAGGAGAAACGCAATTTGAGAAAACAGCAGCTACTTCTGAAGAAATCTCAGAACAAGCCTATTTTGATAAAGGAACTTTATTAGTTGCTTTTGTTAAAGCTGGAGTTGAGTTAGCTTTTGAAACGATGGTGAAATCAGGAATTATTTCGGCATCAGCATACTATGAATCGTTACACGAATTACCATTAATAGCCAATACGGTAGCACGTAAGAAGTTGTTTGAAATGAACCGTATTATTTCTGATACTGCTGAATACGGATGCTACTTATTCGACCATGCAGCAAAACCAATATTGATTGATTTTATGAAATCGATAAATACTGATGTTATTGGAAAAGAGTACAGTGCTACCAACGAAGTAGATAATCTAGAATTAATTAAAGTGAATAGAGCAATTCGTAATCATCCTATTGAAAAAGTAGGAGCAGAATTGCGTGAAGCAATGACGGCTATGAAGGTAATAAAAACCAATGTAAGCAAAGAAGAACCCGTTTTAGCATAATCGTATGGAAGTTCAAAAAGAAACCTATTTTCCTAAATTATCTGCAATACAACAAGCTGCTACGACTTTACAAGAAGTCGTAGCAGTTACACCTTTGCAAGAAAATTTTAATTTATCCCAGCAATTCAATGCTACTATTTTATTAAAAAGAGAAGATTTACAACAGGTCCGTTCCTATAAAATTAGAGGAGCTTATAATAAGATAAGTTCATTAACAGAAGAGGAACTAACTAATGGAATTGTGTGTGCTAGTGCAGGAAATCATGCACAGGGAGTAGCCTTAGCATGTAGAAAAAAAGAAATCTATGGAACTATTTATATGCCTGCACCAACACCTAAACAAAAGGTAGAGCAGGTAAAAATGTTCGGTAGTGATTTTGTGGATATTCGATTGATAGGAGATACATTTGATGATGCTTACAAGGCTGCAAAACTTTTATGTGATAGTTTGCAAAAGACATTTGTACATCCATTTGATGATGAAAAAATTATTGAAGGGCAAGCCACAGTTGGTTTAGAAGTTTTAGAACAATTTGAACAACCAATAGACTATGTTTTTGTACCTGTTGGAGGAGGTGGATTGGCTTCTGGTTTATCAAGTGTTTTTAAGTTATTATCTCCAAAAACAAAAATTATAGGAGTAGAGCCAGCAGGAGCACCTTCTATGAAAAAATCGTTAGAAGCAAACAAAAATGTTGTGTTAGAAAACATCGATAAGTTTGTTGATGGTGCAGCAGTACAACAAGTAGGAGCGTTGACCTATAAAATTTGTAGAGACAACTTATCGAATATGATTACTGTTCCTGAAGGAAAAGTATGTAAGACTATCTTAGAAATGTATAATAAAGAGGCAATAGTAGTTGAGCCTGCTGGAGCTTTGACGATAAGTGCACTTGATTTTTATAAAGAAGAATTGAAAGGTAAAAATGTAGTATGTGTTATTAGTGGAAGTAATAATGATATCACTCGTACTGCCGAAATAAAAGAACGCGCATTGTTGTACGGTAAATTGAAGCATTATTTTATTGTTCGTTTTCCTCAGCGTGCAGGAGCTTTAAAAGAATTTGTAGCAGAGGTATTGGGAGAGAATGACGATATTACTTTTTTTGAATATTCTAAAAAAACGAACAGAGAAAACGGTCCTGCTGTTGTTGGTATAGAACTAGAGAAAAAAGAAGATTTACAACCGTTAATTCATCGGATGAAACAGCGAAATTTTTATGGTGAATACCTAAATGATAAACCTAATTTATTTGAGTTCTTGGTGTAAAATAGATAAAACTGTCTAAGGTGTCATTTCGAACAAGGGAAGAGGAGGAATCTCTCAAAAACGAGTAACAAACAAAAGATTTCTCCCTTTGGTTGAAATGACGTTTTTGACAGTCTTATTTTTGACCAAGATATACCCAATGGTCATTTTCTTTACAAAAAATAGAGTTTTCGTGAATCACATCGATACTACTATTTTCCATAAAAAAAGCTTTGAATTCAACTGTAGTTTCTGTTGTACGTAGCACTTCTAGTTTTATCCAATTAACAGCTTTTGTCCAAGCTAAAATATCTTTCTTTTCTCGCTTAGAAGGTCTGGTGCTGCTGTGGTGACTTTTTTGTAGGTAATTAATATCTGCTAAAACAAAAGCACTATATCTTGAACGCATTAGAGCTTCAGCTGAGGTAGCTGAATGAATATTTTGATGTGCTTTTTGACAGCAATCACTGTATTTTTTATTAGGGTTACATGGACACTGCATATTTATTTAATTGATTAACTCGGGCTGTTCTTGTATTCTAAAACAGCGTTCTTCTCCTAGAAATAAGGGATTTCCGTGTTTTTCAGACCAAAATCCATCTAAGATATTTTTAGAAAGGCAAGAGTACACAGCGACTCCTTTATATATAGTGTTATCATCGCCTCTGTAATTAAAGTTAATAACTAAAATGTTTTTTTTAAAGAAACCAGTACCAAATTGTTCTTGTTGCTTGTTAATAAGCCATTTGGCAATAATTCTGTTGTCTTTATCAAGAGTTAAAGAGAGTGTGCCTTTGTAGGTGTTATCGCTTTCGTCTTGATTACTGCCTATAATATCATAAGTTCCTACTAAATCTTCTACAGTCATTTAATGTTCAATAATTAAGCAAAATTAAGATAGTTTATTATAAGTAACTACTTTTCTTGGTTAATAAGAGCAGTATTGTGTTTTTTTATTTTAATTTTTACATGCTTTGAGGCAGGCATATTACTACCTTTAACAGTATTGTGAATTGACACTAAAACATTAGTTTCCGGAAAATAAGTAACCGTGTTTTTTTCAGGAATAGGATATTCAACTATAATAAATAGTGGAGCAATACGCTCTGTATTGTCATCATAATTGTACAAGTCTACTTTATCACCTGCATTAAATCCTGCTTTTTCAATATCTTTTTTATTCATAAAAATTACACGACGCTCATTATAAACTCCGCGATAACGATCATCTAATCCATAAATAGTAGTATTGAACTGATCATGAGTTCTTACCGTAGCCATTAAATACTCATCATCAGCCAATGTGTTTTTAGGCAATGTGGTTATAGAAAATGGAACACGATCTCCAAACTCTTTAGTTTTAAACCGTCCTTCACGAGCCGCATTAGGTAAGTAAAATCCGCCTTTTTGTTTTACACGAACATTATAATTGTCAAAACCTGGAATACATTTCTCAATATCATCTCTCACAGCATCATAACTATTCATATAACGATTCCAATCAACCACACTTTTACTTCCTAAAGTAGCTTTTGCAATACGGCAAACAATATGAGTTTCGTTGATAAGTTTGTCAGATATTGGTTTTAATACTCCTTTAGACCACTCTACGATTCCCATGGCATTTTCAGCACTTGTATACTGATGCTCACCATTAATCATATCAATTTCACTTTTAGAAATAGTAGGCAAAATTAAAGCTTCTTTTCCATGAATTAAATGCGTTCTATTAAGTTTAGTAGAAACAGAAACAGATAAGTCTAGTTGTCTTAATCCGTTTGCAGTATAGGTGGTGTCAGGAGTAGCAGACAAGAAATTACCTCCCATACTAAAGTGTACTTTAACTTTTCCTTCATTCATTGCTTTTATAGTATCAACTACATCGTAACCGTTCTCTCTTGGCGGGTTAAAACCAAAAACTTCGTTAAGTTTATCTAATTGTTTTTGGGAAGGATGATTATTAATCAACATTGTTCTGTTTCCTTGTACATTACTATGACCTCTTACAGGACAAGAACCCGCTCCGGGTTTACCAATACTTCCTTTTAAAAATAAGAGATTCAGAACTTCTTTTAAAATATCAACCCCGTTAGGTTGTTGCGTAAGCCCCATTCCCCAACAAATGATAATTCGGTTTTTATAAGCTAACATTTCAGCAGCTTTTTGAATATCTTTTTTTAGAACACCAGATATACTTGCTAATTCATCTACGTCATAATTTTCAATTTGCTTAATTAAATCGTTATAACCAACTGTTTTATTTTTGATAAATTCTTGATCGAAAACTTTACCTGGGGTTTCTTTTTCAAAATGAAATAGTAAGCGTTCGATAGCTTTTAGCAGTGCTAAATCTCCATTAATTTTAACGGGAAGGTGTAAATCGGCAAGTTGGATACCTTTTCCTAAAATACCACTTATTTTTTGAGGATCTCGGAAGCCCATTAAACCAGCTTCGGGAAGAGGATTAACAGCAATAATTTTAGCTCCATTCTTTTTCCCTTTTTCTAAAGCGCTTAACATTCGTGGAGAATTCGTTCCTGGATTTTGACCAATAATAATAATGATATCAGTATCGTAGAAGTCTTTTAAAGTGGCTGTTCCTTTTCCTATCCCTGTAACTGAGGCAAGGGTGAAACCAGAGGTTTCGTGACACATATTGGAACAATCAGGAAAGTTATTTGTTCCAAATTCACGTACAAAAAGTTGATATACAAAAGAAGCTTCGTTACTTGTTCTTCCAGAAGTATAAAAAGCAGCATTATTTGGAGATTCTAATTTATTTAAGTGCTCAGCAATTTTAGCAAAAGCATTGTCCCAGCTAATAGGTTCATAATGTGTACCATTTTTAGGCAAGTACATTGGTTCAGAAAGTCGCCCTAAACCACCTATTTCATAGTCACTCAAGTTGGTTAATTCTTCAATAGAGTTTTGTTTAAAGAAGGAAGCAGTAATTTTTTTATTAGTAGCTTCTTCTGCTAAAGCTTTAACTCCGTTTTCGCAATATTCAGCAATAGGTGATCGTTCATCATCTGGATCAGGCCAGCCACAACTAGGACAGTCAAAACCATTAAACTGATTCATTTTAAATAAAGCTTTTCCTCCTCGCGTTAGAGTTTTATCTTTAATTAAACTTTTTATAGCGTTAGTAACTCCAGGAATACCCGCAGCCCAATCTTTCGGAGCACCAGTTCTTAAACTTAATAGTTTATAAGGAGGTTCTGCAGAAGGTTGTTTGCTTTTGTCTTTTTTATTTTGATTTTCCATAATTATAAATAGACTGTTGTTATGAATAAAAAGCGTTTCATTATAAGTCTTTATAAAACTAACAAAAAAAGACTAAAGAGAAATGCTTAATTTGTAACAGTATTATTTTTTTTATATATTGTATGAAAATTGTTCAAAATGTTCATCGATACTTTTTGTTCATTCATCGATAGTTAGGTATAAGTAGTCTATTTTTAGATGGAGTGTTAAGAATTTGCATTAATATTGGTATAGTTAATAAATATATCAGAAAACAAAATGAAGAAAAATCTTAATGTCCTTTTAATAGAAGATAATACTATTGAAGTAATGAAAATGGATAGGACAGTTTCATTACTTAAGCTAAAGCATAAAATAATAGAGGCTAAGACAGCCGATGTAGCACTGGAAAAGTTAAATGAAGGATTTGATCCTGATATAATTTTGCTTGATTTGAATATGCCGAAAATAAGTGGTATTGAGTTCTTATCAATAATTAAAAAAAATGAAGATTTTAGGCACATACCAGTTATTGTATTAACAACGTCTAATAATAAAAAAGACATTGTAGAGTGTTATAAAATAGGTATTTCAGGGTACATTTTAAAGCCTTTAAAGTATGAAGATTATATTACAAAAATAGATATAACATTGTCGTATTGGGCTATTAATGAATTAAAAAATAATTAATGAAAGGAATTGTTTTTACAGAGTTTTTAGATTTAGTAGAAGAAAAATTTGGTTTAGAAATGGTAGATAAAATTATATCCCAATCAGAGTTAGAATCTGATGGGATATATACTTCTATAGGAACTTATAGTTTTTCTGAAATGTTACAATTACTTGAAAACCTAAGCTCGAATACAGGTGTTTCTATAGATGATTTGTTACTTATTTATGCGGAACATTTTTTTAGTGTTTTGAAAGAAAGTTATTCTGGACTTTTAGAGTCTTTTAATGACCCCATAGAAATGCTTTCTTCAATAGAAAATCATATTCATGTAGAGGTGAGAAAAATTTATCCAGATGCAGAATTACCCACTTTTATAGTTGAAAGTAGAACAGACACATCATTAGTAATGATTTATAAGTCCAATAGAGCAATGCATCATTTCGGATTAGGTTTAATGAATAAAACATTTGAACATTTTAATAGTAGTGCAACAATAATATTAGAAAAGATTAAAGAAGACGGAACAGAAGTTAAATTTATTATCAATAAAAATTAATGAGTCAAAATGAAATAGAGATATTAAAAAGAGCTTTAAAAAGAGAAAAGGCAGCAAGAAAAATAGCTGAAAAAATATTAGAAGATAAATCTAGAGAATTATTTTTAATTTCTGAAAAACTAAAAAAAACAAACGAAAAGTTAGAGGAATTATTAAATGAGAAGTCTTCACAACTAAAAGGAGTTTTTGAAAATATTAACGACTCTTACCTAGTTATGGATCTAGAGGGGAATGTCTTAACAATGAACGATGCTGCTAAAGAACTTTTTGGCTATGATATATCAAAAGAAGATTTAAATGTAAAATCTTTACTACATCCTGAAGACACAGTATATGCTTTTGAGTCGTTTGGTAAACTGTACGAAACAGGTACTTTTTCAAACTACACTTCCAGAATTATTAGTAAGGATAAAAAGGTAAAATGGGTTCAAATTAATGCCAGTATAATTTATAATAAAAAGAATGAAAAAATAGCTGCACAAGGAATTATTAGAAACATTTCAGAAAGTAAGAGAGCAACAGAGTTAATTGAAGAGCAGAAGAGAGAGTTAGATATAATTGTTGAAAATTCATCTTTAGGAATAGCATTAGCCAAAGACGGTAAAGTTATAAGAACAAATAAAGTTATAGAAGAACTTTTAGGGTATTCTAAAGAGGAGTTTGCAGGATTAACTATTAAAGAAGTATCTTTTAAAGATGATGTTTCGTTGTCTATGAACCATTTAGGTAAGATGGAAAGAAACGAAATAGATAATTATGTGATAGATAAACGATATAAAAGAAAAGATGGTTCTATTTTATGGGCTAGAGTTAATGTAAACTCTGTAAATGATGCTCTAGGACAAACAAAATTTCAAGTTGCTATCATAGAGGATATAACATTACAAAGAGAAAGAGCATTAATTATTGATATGATTAATGAATTGGCTAAATCTATTTTAGGAAAAGATGATATTTATGAAATAGCCTGGGAAGTAACTGAAAAAATAGCTGAATATTTAGACTCTCAAGACTGTGTAATATATTTGTTAAACAATGATAATAACACATTAGAACAGATTGCTTCATATAGTTTTGGACTAGATAGAGGAGAGATAATTAAGGATGTTTTATCAATTGGAGAAGGTATTATTGGAAGTGTTGCAAAAACAGGAAAAGGCGAAATTATAAACGATACTTCTTTAGATGATAGATACGTTGTTGGTGAAAAGGTTAGATATTCTGAGATAGCAGTTCCTATAATTAGTGAAGGTAAGGTGATAGGTATTATTGATTCTGAACACGAAGAAAAAAATTATTACAGAGAAGAAAACTTACATACATTAGAAAATATAGCAAGTCTTGTATCTATGCAATTAAAGAGTGCTATAAACTTAAGAGAGAGAGAAAAAGCTGAAAAAGAAAATTTACAACTTTTAAAACAATTAGAGAAAAGTAATAATGAGCTAAATGAATACGCACATGTTGTTTCTCATGATTTAAAATCTCCATTAAGAAGTATTGATGCTTTAGTTTCTTGGATAAAAACAGATAATGAGGGTAAATTAGATGATACTACCCTTCAAAACTTTAATTTGATAGGAGACACTTTAGAAACAATGGAGAATTTAATTTCTAGTATTCTAGAGTATTCTAGCGCAGGCTCAGAGGTAAGAGAAAAAGAAGAAGTAAATTTAAATATAATCATAAATAACTTAATTCAAACACTATATATACCTGAAAATATTTTTATAAATGTCCTAGAAGAGTTACCTACTGTAAAAGGAGACTCTATTAAATACCAGCAACTTTTTCAAAATTTAATAAGTAATGCAATTAAATTTTCAGATAAAGAAAAAGGAATAATAAACATAAGCTTTACAGAAAAACCTTCATTTTATCAGTTTTCAGTACAAGATAACGGAATTGGAATTGAAAAAAAATACCATGATCGTATTTTTAAAATATTTCATTCTTTAAAAGAAAGTAAAGAGTCAACAGGTATCGGACTTTCTATTGTAAAGAAAATAGTACAGTTGTATGGAGGAACAATGTGGTTAGAAAGTGAATTAGGTATCGGTACAACGTTTTACTTTACCATAAAAAAATAAAATATTACATTAAGCGCAACTAGGATAAATACTACGATGTTTGCGTCGAAAATTAAGAACTTTTTTTATAAATACTTCATAAGCTTGCTCTGATGTAGCTAACTTAAATATATGTATATGTTTTTAAATCAGGTTTTTGTATTGCGATAAAACGAAAATTAATATGAGTTTTCATATAAAATTATTATTTTAGATTTTATAAAAAGTAGAAGCCCCCAAAATAATAAGTATGGAAACCCCGAATTTAAACTATGTTAATGAGTTAGCAAGAGGAGATGAGTCAATAAAAAATACATTGATAGATATAATAAAGACTGAATTTCCAGAAGAAAAAAATGATTATTACGAGAGCTTAGAGGAGAGAGATTGTAAAAAATTAGAAGATAATGTTCATAGAATTAAACATAAAATTAGTATTTTAGGTCTTGAAAAAAGTTATGAATTAGCTAATGAATTTGAACATAATTTAAGAGACAATAAGATTGATAAAGTTGATGAGTTCGAAAAAATATTAGTTATAATAACAAATTATTTGAAAACCATTTAAATTTTATGAATTGTATTATTATTGATGATGAAAAGTTAGCAAGAACTATTATCAAAACTTTGTGTGATGATATAAGTACTATAAATGTATTAGGAGAGTTTTCTAATGCTTTACAAGCAATTAAATTTCTAAATGAAGGGCACAAGGTAGATCTTGTTTTTTTAGATATTCACATGCCTGATTTTACTGGTTTAGATTTTGTAAAAACCCTAAAATCACCACCCCTAGTTATTCTTACAACATCTGACCCTAAGTTTGCAATTGAAGCTTTTGAGTATGAATGTATAATTGATTATCTATTGAAACCATTGGATGTTAACCGTTTGAAAAAATCAGTAGAAAAAGCTCATAAGAAAAATATAGAAAAACCATTAGAAAAAATAGCTTCACCTACTGAAGTAAAAAATGATTTTTATATAAATATAGATAGGCGCCTTATTAAAATAGATTTACCTTCAATATATTTAGTAGAGGCTAAAGGAGATTATATAAATATAAAAACAGAAGAAAAAAATTATATAGTACACTCCACACTAAAAAAAATAGAAGAAAAGTTGCCTGATACATTGTTTTTAAAAGTACATCGTTCTTATATAATTAACTTAAAAAAAATTATAGATATAGAAGATAATAGTGTTTTAATAAAAAAAGATGTTGTTCCTGTAAGTAGATCAAAAAGACCTGAGTTAATGAAGCGTTTAGATTTACTGTAGCATTCCATCTAAATAAAAATGCATTTCGTCTATACTAATAACTAATACAACGTGTTGTAAACTTTTTAAAGTGTTAATAGTCATAGTTTTGTGATATATCAAACACAAAATATTATGAAAAACAAAACTATACTATTAAAAAAAATATTATACATTAAAATAATATTACTTTCTTTTTCAAGCATAGCACAGGAGCCTTTTAATTGTGTGTACGATGCATATTTATTTCAGTATAACGATGTTTATTCTATTGATTTAGCATCAGGAAATTCTTATTTAGTTAAAGAAGATATTACCCAAGGAAACATAAATGCAGCAGCCTATAATCCAACTGATGGATATATTTGGGGGTCTTTAACTAGTCCAGAAAAAACTATTGTTCGTATTGGAAAAGATTTTTCAACAACAACTTTATATATAAATGAATTACCAACAAATAATAGGTATGTGGGTGATATTAGCTCAGAGGGAGTATATTTTTTAAAAGGAGGAGGGACTACTTTTTACAAAATAGATTTAAACCCTAACTCGCCAACATATGAAAAACACCTAGAAACCGAAACATTATCTCAAAATATCAACATTCACGATTGGGCCTTCAATGCGGTAGATGGAAATTTATACGCAGTAGAAAAGAAAACAAATATTTTATACAGAATAAATCCAAGAACTTATGAAGTTGAAGCACTAGGAGTAGTACCAATTCTTTCAGGGCTAAATTACACTTATGGAGCAGTATATTTTGATTTATCAGGGCGTTTTTACGTATCAGCAAATCAAACAGGAACAATTTACGTAATTCAAAATGTACAAGATATAAAGCTGCCTACCGATATTGAGTCAAATTTATTTGCTTTTGGACCATCAAGTGCTAGTAACGATGGTGCTAGATGCCCAACTGCACCAGTGCCACAAGAAATATGTGATAATGGGATTGATGATGATGGAGATGGATTAGTAGATTGTCAAGATCCGTCATGTTCAGGTTTTGGAGTATGTGGAGTAATGTTAGCTCCTACATCTGGAGGTAATGAAGGAGGATTGGAAAGTAATGGAAGATTATCTGAATTAATTAATAAGAGGAACTACAATAGAACCAAGGTAAATTATAAATTTAATAGAGCAAGTGCAAGAAAATTAAAAAAGTCAGCAAAGTATAGCAAGAGGTCAAAAGGAGAAATTATGTTAGAAAGTTTCATCCCTTTAGAAGTAATAAAGGAAGATAATGTAATAGAATCAACACCAATAGACCTGTTGGCTATTACAAATGCTACAGAAATTTATTCAGTAGATTATATGAAAAACGATGTTCCTGTAGCTTCTATATTAGCAATGAAAACCGAAAATGGAGTTTATGAACATTCAAAATATATCTGTGATCGTTTACTAGGGGCAGAGTTAGTTTCAGTATCAACAATTGAAATTAAAGGAAAACAGTTTATAAAATCACTAATAAGAAATGCTGATAATACAGTTGAGTTTGTGTTAAGCTTATCAGCTAAAGCAACAAATAATGAAACCCATTTTTCTATAGAAAGCCATTGGAATTTAGATAAATATGAAAAAGATATTACTTTTTATAATTTTCAAATATGGTCAAACTCGTTAGATGATTTATATCTTCTTGCTGATGAAGTAATTAATTTATTAGAAGTAGTAAAACCAATTTCAGCTTATTATTTATCGTCTGCACCAACAGTTTTTGTTAGAAAAGGTAAATATGTTAATGGAATACTTGATCTAGAAATAATTAATACAAATAAGAGTGATAAAGTAACTTTTGACTCAGGGTTTAGAAGAACGGAAACAGATGTTTTTAATAAAGCAAGTCAACCATTAAATTTAGAAGAAAATTATATTACAAATATAAAAGTACCAACAGGAAATTTATTTGATATAGGTTTTAGAATAGGTGATGGTATTGCTACTCCAGATGATTTATTTATGTCTGATGGTCCTTGGGGGGTTGATGACTCACAAGAAAACACAACCATAGTAGATTATAACGTATTTCAAAATAAAAATAAATTTAGTGAAGATGATTTCCCTATAGAGAGGAATATATACTTAAAGGCAACAACAGAAAGTTATTTTGCTGCATATAGAGCATTAACTCCACGTTTTAGCGCTGTAGATTTATCTGAATACAATAGTTTTAACTTTAAAGCAAGAGGTAATGGTAATGTAGAAATAGTTTTATTGAAAAAAAGTATAACATCATGGGAAAATCAATTTAAAACAACAATATTATTGACTGATGAGTTAAATGAGTTTAAAATTCCTTTTTCAGAATTTAAGTCAAAAAATGGAGAAGAACTATTATTAAACGATATAACTACAATAACATTTACAATGACTTCAGATGATGGCAGTATGGTAGTTAAAGAAATGAATTTACAAGATGTTTATTTTTCTAAAAATAGTAAATTAGAGGTGTCAAACTTTAACTTACAAACTAATCAAGTTAAAGTAGTACCTAATCCTGTAAAAACAGTATCTAAAATTTATTTTAACTCAAAGTATGAAGAATTGGTTAATATTAATATATATAACTCAATGGGTAGGATAGTAAAAACTATAACTTTTGAGGCAAAAACAGGAGAGAATATAGTTTCTTTTATAAAAGGAGATCTTAAAACAGGAATATATTTATGTAAAATAATAGGAACAAAACAAAAGTATAAAACAGTTAAATTATTAGTAGAATAAAAAATTAAAATAATTGACTGTTAAAAAGAGGTTTTTTGAATAAATACCATTTAAAACGAATTCCAATCTCAGAAAAAACAAAACCAGCAGCTGTAGTAGATGCAATATTACTTTGATTTCCAAAAACGTTCAAAAAACTTCTTCTATTTAACTTATAACCTATTTTACCTTGAAGACGGTAAGTACTTTGTTTTTCGTTATTTTCAATAAATTGATAACCTACAGCTGCTGTTAATTCATAAAACCATTTATGTGTTTTAGTATCATTTTCATTTTTAATTATATTTAAGAAGAGCTCAGAAGCGTTAAACTCTTCTGGACTAAAATACAGTATTGGAACTTGATTTTTAAAAGAAATATATTGATAATTAAGACCTATCTTTAAAGAAGGTCTCTTTAATACATTGTAGTATAAAGATGTAAAAAGTAAATCTCTTTTATTATTATCATTTTGTGAAGTGTAATAATATTGTGTAAACCATCCCAAATTAAAGTTAGTATTTAAGTTATAATTAACAACAAAATTATTTTGAACAATTTCTCTTGCTATCAAAGCAGCATTAAAATTTTGAACCTCTCTTTTATAAGCAAAACTTAAATTTTGAAGTTTAAAAGGTTTTATGTGTAAGCTTACATCTGTAAGTAACTGTTTGTAAGAATTTACCTTTGTGGTAGAAGAAGTTATTCCAATACTACCATTGAGAGTAATGTTGTTTTTAAGTTGATAAGAAGCTCCTAGTAAAAGGTTATTGGAAGTAGCCTCATCTTCGGTATCAGAATTATTAGTTGTTCTGTAGGTATAATTAGCTGAAAATTTAAGTTTAGTATTTACTGGAAACTCAACGTTGGTTAAAAAAGAATAAGCGTTATTATTACCATTATCAAAAGAGTATAATACTTTAGTTTCTGTAAAAGGAGTAAAGGTTTTATTTAAATTATTTATAAAATTTAAGGCATCTTTTTGGTTGTTATATATCTGTAGAGTTCTGTATGCACTATTGTAAGCTTTTTTATAATAACCAAGAGCTTTTAATGTGTTAGCCTTACCAAGGTTACCGTCAAAAGAAGCAGTGTCTTTTTTTAAAATAGTATTATAGTCAGTAAGACTTTTTTTAAAATCACTCTTATAAATATTTAAGGTAGCCCTTAAAGAAAGCATCCAGTTTTCTGGAGTTTCTTTTGTAGCTAACAGTTTATTTATTTCTTTTTCAGCCAAACTATACTTTTGATTCCAAATCAAAGCTTGTATATATCTTTCTTTTGTTTGATTTATAGTTTTAGCATCGGTAGTTATATGTATATTTTTAATAGCTTTTTCACTAATTTTTAAGGACTCCTTTTCTTTAAAATTTAAATGATTTGTGAGTGATAAACCATTTAAAGAAATTAAATAATTTTGGGGATTATTACCAATAGCGAGGTATGTTTCTTCAGCTTTTTTTAATTGTTTGGAAATAAGATATAGTTCTGCTAAATTGAGTAATGTTTCTTTATCATTAGGAAAAAAATGTAAGTTTTTCTTCAAGTAGTTTTCAGCAATAGTGTATTTATGGTTATTTTTTAAGAAATTAGCATAACCTAAATGAATGTATTTTTTAGATAATAAAGCATTATTATTTTTTGGGGAAATGATTAATGCTTTGTTAATGTATATTAATGCTTCTTTGTATTTTTTTAAGTTTGATAAGGTGTTGGCATAACCTAAAAGTACTGTAAAGTTTTTTGGAGCTTCTCTTAATAATTGTTCATAATATTTTTTAGCAAAGGTATAATTGTTATCCCATAATAATGATTCTGCATAATTTATCTTAATTTCAAAATCATTAGGAAATTTTTTTAATAAATTTTCAAATAATAAAACAGCTTTTGTTGGATTTCCGTTTAATCCAACGGCTCTTCCATAACATAAGTTTGCAGTTTTATTGTTTGGGTATGTTTTAAGAATTTCTTTAAAAAATGCAAGAGCTTTATCGTATTTACCTGTCTCTAAATATGTGTAACCTTGTTGCATGTCTTGAGCAAGGCTATGTAGACTAATAAAAAAAAATATTAGAGGGGCAATATATTTAAGTTTCATATTATTTTTTTGTTAATGCAAGTTAAGCATTAGTATTTAATCTTTCATCGAAAGTAAATTGTTTTTCGTCGATAAACTGTTTTTTTTGAGGATATTAAGGAGATATTTGTAGTGTTAATAACCTATAAAAACTTTAAATCATGGCTTTACAAATTTCAGAAAACAACGGAACTTTTTATTTAAACGGAAAAATTAACAGTACAACAGTTAGATCTTTCATAATTCATTTTGAGTACTGTATAGAAAAGTGTAAAAATGTTGTAATTAACATTGATAACGTAAATGAGATTGGAGTAACAGGCTTGAATGCTATTAAAACATTAATGGCAATTGCATTAAAACAGCATAAAATGTTCTCTGTAGTAGGGTATGGATGCAAAGAAGTTTATGATCATTTTTATTCTTCACAAGTAGCTTAACAACAAAATAGCAATCAGTATGATAGCAATAACAAAAAATAATTATAGAATTAACTCAGAGCATTTATTTATGATAAGTGCTCTTTTAGTAAATGGAGGAAATTATATTTATAACCTATTACTAGGTAGAATTCTTGGGCCAGAAAAGTTTGCTGATGCAGCAATTATGATAACTTTTTTATTAGTGTTTTCTTTTGTCGCTATGACTTTTCAATTAGTTACAGCAAAATTTTCTGTGATATTTGAGCAAAAAATTCTTAAGTCGTTTATTTATAAGATGAATAGAATAGCTGTCATATCTGGAGTTGTTTTAGGTATAGTAATAGTTTATTATTCTAAAGACTTACAACTTTTTTTTAAAACAACAACATCTAATATGTTCGTTATTTTTGGAGTAGGGGTTCCATTATACTTTTTAATGAGTATTAATAGAGGTTTTTTTCAGGGTAAAAAAAAATTTGGAGCTTTAGCAGTTACTTATCAATTAGAAATGATAAGTAGACTGGTGTTTACACTAATATTATTATATTTTTTAGAAATAGATTCATCAATACTTATTGCAATAGGTATTTTTTGCTCTTTTTTATTTGGGTTAATACCTTTCAAGATTCAAAAGATAAAACCAATAAAAGAAATTAAATTAAGTGTATCTCAAAGAAAAATGATACGTAGCTTTTTTTTAATTACTGTTTTTTATGAGCTTACTCAAATAATTATTAACAATAGTGATATTTTATTGGTAAAACATTATTTTGAGACTTATGATGCAGGTTTATATGCTTCACTAGCTTTAATAGGTAGGGTGGTTTATTTTGTAACGTGGATGTTTGTAATGTTATTGTTACCAAAAGTAGTACAATTAAAAAAGGAAGGCAAACCCACACGTTCAATTTTATTAAAAAATGTAGGTTATATTTCATTGCTAATTGTGGTATTAGTTGCTGTATGCTCTCTTTTTCCTAAAGAAGTTGTATTAATATTATTTGGGAAAGATTATATAGCTATAGCTCCTTTATTATGGAAGTACGCACTTGCTACGGGAGTTTTTGCAATATCTAACGTTTTTGCATACTATTATCTATCTTTAGATAAATACATACCAGTCGTAGCATCTGGTATTTTTGGGTTACTACAAATTATCTTTATAGTCTTGTATCATAACACATTAGGTCAAGTGGTAAATATGCAAATTTTAGCAATGACACTATTATTAAGTTTACAATTAAGTTATTTTCTTTTAAGAGATACTAAAAAAACCAACAACATCTAAACATTAATACCATTAAACTACAGATATCTGTATTTCAACTAAAAAAAGGGCTTAACTTGTTGTTTTGTAGGATCTTTGAAATGTAAATTAAACAATACTAACCATGAGACTAGCAATTGTAACAGCATATCCACCAAGTAAAGTAACGTTAAATGAATATGCATATCATTTAGTTAAAAACTTTAGACAAAAACAAGAAGTAACGGAGCTTATATTGTTAACAGATACAACCAAAGAAATAAAAGATGTTAGTTTTATTGAAAATGGCTGCAAAGTAACAGTAAAAGAATGTTGGAAATTTAATAGTTTATTTAATATTATAACAGTAACTAAAGCTATTAATCAAGTAAAGCCAGATGCTATATTATTTAACCTACAATTTATGAAGTTTGGAGACAAGAAAATTCCTGCAGCTTTAGGCTTAACTTTACCACTGGTTTGTAAACTAAAAAAAATACCAACAATAACTTTGTTACATAATATTTTAGAGCAGGTAGATTTAAAGAGCGCAGGTTTTACTTCTAATAAGCTTTTACAAAAAACTTATAACTTTATTGGTACTTGTTTAACAAGGTTAATTTTACAATCAGATACTGTAGCTGTAACTATTGAAAAATATGCAGTGATTTTAAAAGAAAAATATAAAGTTAAGAATGTAAAGTTAATACCTCATGGTACATTTGAAATTCCAAAAAAACCATGTTACGAGTTGCCAAAAGGTCCCATGAAAATAATGACTTTTGGAAAATTTGGAACTTACAAAAAAGTAGAGGCTATGATTGAAGCAGTTGAAGTAGTGAGAAGTACAACAGGATTGAATTTAGAAATAGTTATAGCTGGTACTGATAATCCGAATGTAAAAGGGTATTTAGAAGGAGTAAAGGAAAAATATAAAAATGTATCTCAGATTGTTTTCACAGGATATGTAGAAGAAAATGAAGTAGAAAATTTATTTAAAGAAAGTGCTGTAGTAGTTTTTCCTTATACCTCTACAACAGGCAGTTCTGGAGTTTTACATCAAGCTGGAAGTTATGGAAAAGCAGTTGTAATGCCTAATTTAGGAGATTTAGCATTGCTTGTAAAAGATGAAGGTTATAAAGGTGAATTCTTCGAACCAGAAAGTGTAACAAGTTTAGCTAAAGCAATAGAAGCAATCGTAATAGATGAAAATTATAGGGTAGAATTAGGTAAAACAAATTATAAGGCGGCAACAAAATATCCTATGGAAAGAATAGCAAGTTTATATCTTGAAGAGTTTTCTAAAATTATAGAAACAAAAAAAATAACATCAAAAAACTTAGTAACCAATTCTACTGTTTAGAAATATATTTAAAAGAAGGTTTCTTTTCCCCATTATTTTTAATAAACCCGAATTTTTTTTGTGGGTTTACTCTCCAAGGGCGTTTACCTACAACGCCCTTTGGTATTTTACTAAAATCGTATAAAGTCCAAGAAAGAAAAGGAATATTGTTTGTTGTTAAAATATGCTGCATGTTTTTAAAATATTCAGCTTGTTTTTTTTCAGACCCCTCAAAAAAATTCCATATACCACTATATGAAGACATACCAAACTCTCCTAAAACAATGGGTTTGTTAGGCAAATTAGATTTTAACTTTTTATACTTTTTCTCAAACATTTCTAAATTATCATAATAATGGAAAGAAATAAAATCTAATTTATCACTTAAAAGGTGAGCACTTTCAGTGTTTGACCAGCCAATAGTTACAGGGTGTTTTGTATCAATGGATTTAACCAAGTATAATAAATGTTCTAACCAAGGAATAACGTTTTCTTTCCCTCTGGATTTAAAATCTAAATTAGGTTCATTTTTTAAATCCCATGCTAAAACGGCATTATGGTTTTTAAATTTTGAAACAATTTTCTCAGCATGTTTGAAGGTAAAAGTCCAATCTAGCACATCGTAATTTCCATAAAAATCAAACAGAGTAACAATTACCTTTATTCCTTTTTTATCAGCTAAATTTAATAGTAAATTGAGTTTTTTTAATTTGTTTTCATCCACATTTTCCTTCCCGAAATCGTCATAAGGAACAAATATCCTAATAGTATTTAAATTTGCTCTTTTTATAATATTAAAGTCTTCTTCAATAATTTTTAATTCAAAATTATCACCAAACATGCTCCATGGAGTAGCTTGAGGGTAATAATTAATACCTTTAATATTAGTATATTCTAGATTTGTTTTCTTTAAATCTTCTTGAAAAGAAGATGAACCTTCTTTAACAAAATGTCTTATACGCCAAAAACCATCTTCAAGTAACAAAATGGCTTTATAGTTTGAAAACTCTGTAGTTTCATGAATATTATATTTATTTTTAATTATTCTTTTATACTCTAAAACATTTTTATCTTCTAAAACAGCTAATTGTCCGTCTTCACTAAAAAAAACAATATCAGGATTATGTTTTAGAGTTGTAGCGTCTATTGTAATGTTTAGGGAATCGTTATATTTAATGATATTCTGTATATTTTTACGAGCATTTTTAGTGTAATAATCGTTTATACCTGTAGTAAGATTAGATTTATAAGCAATATGTTTAACATACCAACCATCTAAATAATCTTTTTCAATTTCAGTTAAGGTTTGTGTATCCATAATTCTACCTTCATTTCCATCTTTTACCCAGGTTATTTTAGGTATGTAATTACGAATATCTTTTAATTCGGTGTGTAATATTTTACTTCTATCAGCACCTGTGTTAAGGTAACTGTATAAAGAGCTAATTAAAAAAAGGAGCATAGAAATAATAATAATGTAAAATATTATTAAAGATGAACGCATTATGTTTTTATCTATACCTACCATAGTTCTATGTTTTTAAATTCTTTGTAAATACCAGCAGCGTCAGTAGTTATTTTATATATCCCTTTTGGTAAAATATTAGGGTTTAAGTTAAAATATACATAACCATTTTGTGTTTCTTTGATGAATTCTTGTATCAAGATGTTGTTTTGGTATAGTGAAACTTTAACCTTTAATCCATCAGGTATCATTTGCCCCATAAAACTTTGTAATGGTCCTATACTAATAGTTCGATTCTTTTCAGTAAAAGAAACTATATAATTTTTAATAGCCTTTTTATAATCTAATATTATCCTATCACTTTCAGCAATTCCAATAACATAAGCTTTTACAGACCATTGATCTTCATAATCTGGATGAACTATTTTTGCAGTAGCAATACCGTTGATAGTAGTACCTGATGTTTTCAATACATTTCCTTTACTATTAGTAATAAAAAAATCTACAAAACTACCATCACTTATAATATTATCATTAGTGTCTTTTAATTGTGATGTATATAAGGTTGTAATTTGATTTCCATCTGCATACTTGTGATGTCTTTTAGCAAAAACGTTAAAATTAACAGGAATTGCAGGCATTATATTAATATCATATTCCTTAGAGTGTAATTTAAAACAGTTTGAAGAAATTAAAACTCTACCGCTTTTTGTAGGAGAGTATATGTTTTTGTATGCGATTAAGTTTTTAGTAAATACTTTTTCTTTTTGGGTATCTGTTAAAAATTGTTGATTTATTGTAATAGGGGTGTTTTTTTTTAGAGGATTGTCCAATATATCTGTTGGTATGGTAACAATCATTGCATAATCTTTTCCACCTGCTTCTATACTAGGGGGACCTAAGTAGGTTTCTATAAATGTAGGTTTATTTTGTGCAATTATAGTAATCTTACCAGAAAGTACTTTTTCAGTATTAATGAGTGACCAGTTAATGATACCTTTTTTTTTGCTTAAAAACATTGGAATATCAAAGATTAAAGAATCTTTTTTAGAGGGGGTAATTATAGTGCTACCATAACTATTAGCGCAATATAGTTTGTATTTTGTAGATTTATGAGTATTAAACTTTAGTTGAATTAAAGTTCCTGCTAAAAACTCTTTTTTTGTGGATAATAACTTTAAAGTTGTATTATTACTTTCATTGTATTGTGCGTTTACACAACTAATAAATAAGCATGTGATACTAAAAAAAAACTTCTTTTTAAACATCGTTACTTTGGATTTCCTATAAAGTTATTCATTTCAATTTTTACATATTTATATTTAGGGTGTGAAATTTTTTGCAATTCTGAAAAAGCGTGATTTTTAACCCTATTTGGAATCAATTTGTTAGAGATTTCTTCGTTGGGAAGTCCATTAACAAAACAATTTTGCATATCATCATTAATAAATATGATTTTTTTATCTTCTAACAATTTATAATTAAAATGTTTTTTGCGTTGTTGTCTAATGCCACTTTTAATAAATAAATGATCTACCCAAGCTATTTTTTTATCTTTATTATAGTATGTAATGATTAATTGAGGTACGGTAATCTCTTGAATTCCACTGTTAAACAATGTTCCTTTTATGTTTTTTTCTTCTATAATAAGCTCACTTAAGGCAAGGTCTTTATATAAATCAGAATTAGAAACATTTCCAGCTGCTTGTAAATTGAATTTAGTAGGTTGCTCTTCAAACTCAATAGGTGTAAACTCATCAGGATTAAATGTTTTTGGTATGGAATCAAGTGTTTTGGACCAGGCTATACCTTCAAAATTAATCCTAAAAGAACTAATCTCTTTAGGCATTAGTTTATGTTTTATATGATACTTTGCATTATAAGTAGCTAATTTTTTATTCGAATCATTATATAAAGTACCTTTAATAACAACATCTGCAGGTACATTATCTATGTTTTGTATTTCACCAATAATAGCATAATGATTATCAAATTTCACGAGCTTAGCTGTAACGATTTCTAAAACAGGTTGTTTTAAAACATCTTCATGGTGAGTTTGTTCAGTTGTAATTCTTTTTCTTCCTTGATTAAAATATCCTGTTTTATTATTTGAGTAAAGTTGATCAGGAGGTAAATCAAAATCAATTACATCAGGTTGTAAAAACCATTTACCGTTTAGTTTAATAGCCGTTTTATAATCTGTTTTATTAATTTTTTCTAAAGGTGTAATCCATTTTGTATGCACAGTTATAGTAGCTAAGCTATCTGTTTTTTTAGTAACAACAGTATTTAAAGCGTCTAGTTTAGCATAAGAGCTTAATAAACCATCAGTAACAGAGACTTCTAACATATATTGTGCTATTGAAATATTACTTTTTGGATTAATAAGGTTGTAAGCTTTTTCAAATTGTTTAAAATCTAAAGCATCATAATAAGATATTACAAGGTTTTCGGGCGATTGCTGTGTATTGTTTTCAAGATAAAATTTATACATACCAAAAAAAGAAATAACAGTTAAAAACAGTAACCATATATGAGCAAAGGGTAATACTTTTTTTGTAAATCCAGAGTAATTTTTATAGGCTTCAATACATAGCACGTAAGTATTCTTTCTCATTTTTATGTGCTTGTTAAATAAACTCTTGACATTTAAAAGTAAAGCGAAAATAACAGTTAGAAAAGGAACTGTTCCCCAAAGTAATTTTTGCCATATAGCTACATCTTCTTTTGGTAAAATAGAAGAGAGAGGTGGAATGTTTAATTTTTCCCAAACTATTATACCGTTTTCTAAAGGAGATAATCTTTGCCAACCACAGAAATATAAGATGGGATCATAAAATTTATCATTAGAAAAAATATATTTTAAATTATACTTTTCTGGAGTTGTTAAAAATTGTTGAAGCGATCCAATACCGGCAATACCTTTGAATTTTGAATTTTCAAGTCGTTCTATAGGCCTTGTTGTAAGTTCTGGTAAACGTCTTGCAGAATGATAATTTCCATCTACAGTCATAGCGTTTGTTTGAGCAGATAACCATGCCATTTGATCTCCAAAACCAAGTGTAAGATAACGCCATTGGTCGTGTTGATCTTGGTTTAGAAAGTTAATAATAGGCAACATTTTTATTTTTTGAGGCTGTGATGGTCTAAAATAGCCAAGACTCATTGTGAAAATAATGGTAAATAAAAATAAAGAGGCTATTAATCCTGCAAGTAAACGGTGGTAAATTCTTCCTAATTTTTTATGAATAACGTTTTTTAAATCACCATGTATAAAGTGATAGGTTATTTCTCCAAAAAGTGGTATTGCCATAATAGAAGCCCATAGGGTAAACCTATCTAAGGTTAAAATATTAAAAGCATTTTCGCCCAAAAGTTTTAAAGGAACTGGGGTAGTACCTCCTGTTCCTAAAATAAAAAGCATAGTAAAAGAAATACCAATAAATAAAAAACGCTTACTAAAATATCTATAAAAAAAATAAGGAAGAAAAACTAAAAGTATTCCCCAAGGAATCATAAAAAAAACCAAACCAGAAGATGTAACTTCTAGAAAATTATCTCTAGAACCATGTGGTATTGGAATTTGTGTAATAGGATTTTTTTTAGAGTTAATCCAGTAAGGTAGTAAGCACCCTACTATGATTACTAGAGCTAAAATTATAAAAAGGATATTATACTTAAACTGAGATTTAAATTTAACTAAGAATAATTTAAATGTAATTTTCTTATACGATTTAACTTCATCAAAACAAACATCCATAATAACCATTCCTATTAAAGGTAAAATAAAAAATACCATTCCAAAAATAGGAGTAACATGATGCGAGGTTACAGTAACTGAAATTAAAGAAAGAGATGTAAGTAAATATTTATATTTTTTTGTTTTTAACCACAAATAAATCTCGGGTAAAGCATGCATTAAAACAGAAACACCAATAATACTGGGTAATTGTCCAAAAATATGTAGTGTTTCTAAAAAAGAAGAAGAAAGAGCAGCTGTAATTGCTGCATAACCAGCTATTTTTTTATTAGCAGTTATAAGTAGAGAAAAACGATATGCACCAGAAATAAAAAGTATAACGCCTATTATAGCTACAGTAAAAAGCCCAAATTTTAACCCTCCTATATACGACAAAGCAGCAATTGATTGATGTACCAGAGGTGGGTAGCTCATTACAGTAAATCCAGTATACCATTTGTAGTTCCAAGGCTCAAACCAATTACTTGCATAATGCTCTGCAAAAAACAAATGTATTAGAGCATCATATGTGTTTTCTAAGGTAAAAAAGATAAAAGAACCATGAAAAGCTATACCCAAAAGAAGCGCTAATATTAAAAGTTTGTTTGATTCCTTTCTCATTGAAATTTATATAGTTAGCTTTTGTTATTGTAAATATAAACGATTTAAAGATATAATATTTTTTGTTTAACTAAAGTAAACTACCATTCGTCTAAAGAAAACATCCCTTTAAGTGTTGTAAGTCATTAAAAAAAAGATACATAGCTATTTTTGGATCAAATAACTGTTAAAAATTTAATTATGAAAATACTAGCTATAGATGATCAAAAGCTAATATTAATCCCCCTAAAGAAGAGATTGTTAGAGTTAGGTTATGATGTAAAAACTGAAACGAATGCTTTTGAAGGTATGAAATTGTATGATTCATTTCAACCAGACTTAGTTATAGTAGACATGAATATGCCAACAATATCGGGTATGGAGGTTATAGATTATATAAGAAACTCTAAAAAACCGTCTACATCAGTAATTGTATTATCAGGAAATACAGATGATAAAATGATAACTAAAGGTTTTGATTTAGGAATTGATGATTACATGAAAAAGCCATTAAGCTTAAATGAAATTTGTGTTAGAGTGAAAAGGCTAATAGGGGCTCCTGAAAATATAGTAAGTATAGAAAAACAAAATAATCTTATCATTAAAGAAAGATGTGTTGGGGTAGTAATACCTTGTTATAATGAGGAGAAAAGATTACTAAGTAAAGAGTTTACCAGTTTTATTGACGAGAATTCAGGGTATCACTTATGTTTTGTAAATGATGGAAGTACAGATAAAACTTTAGACGTGCTAAATAATTTGAGAAATGGAAGAGAAGATTTTATAACAATATACAATTGCGAAAAAAATGGAGGTAAAGCAGAGGCTGTTAGACAAGGAATGCTACACATGGCAAACTTTAAAGATTTAGATTATATAGGTTTTTTAGATGCAGACTTATCTACAGACTTGTTAGATTTTGATGACTTAGTTTCTACAATTGAAAAATCTAACTTTAAAATAGTTAGCGGATCAAGAATTACTAGAATGGGGGCTAATATAACAAAAGAATCTGCTAGAAAAATAATTAGTCTTACCATTAATTTTATTATAAGAAAAATATTATCAATGGATTTTAAAGATACACAATGTGGAGCTAAAATTTTTCATAGAGATGTAATTGATATCGCATTTAAAGAAAAGTTTATTACAAAATGGTTATTTGATGTAGAGATTTTTTTAAGAATTAAAAAGCATTTTAAAATTGAAAAAGCAAGAGAAATGATGTGTGAAAAACCTTTAAAAAGATGGATACATGCAGACGGGTCTAAGCTTTCTATGAAAGATTCTATAAAAATAATAGGTCAATTAGGTCAAATAGCATGGAATTACAGAGTAAAAAAAAAGAAAGACTCAACGCTAATTGGTAAAATGAAAATGGAAGAATTTTCAATAACCTTGAATAACTAAGCAAGTATAAATAAAAAGATTTAGCAAGTAACTATTAAAATATTAAGATATGATTAATGAAGCTACACAAACATTTAATTTATTAGCGCTTACAGGGCAGATTCAAAATTATGATTGGGGAGGTGATAATTATATCACAAAGTTGTTAAAAAGAAAAAACGACGGAAAAAAAATAGCAGAGTACTGGTTAGGAGCACACAGAAAAGCCCCATCTATAATAAAAACATCTGTTGGAAATCAAACTTTAGATAATTTTTTAAAAAGAAACTTAAAAAAATGTTTAGGTAAAAGAGTAGCAAGAAAATACGGAAGATTACCTTTTTTATTTAAAGTGTTAGATGTAAAAAAGACATTGTCAGTTCAGGTTCATCCTTCAAAAAAAAATGCAGAAAAAGGATTTAAGGAAGAAAATATTTTAGGAATCCCATTAACAGCACCTTACAGAAACTATAAAGATGATAATCACAAGCCGGAAATTATGGTTGCTTTGAGTGAATTTTGGTTATTACACGGTTTCTTACCCAAAAGTAAATTAATAGCAAGATTAGAAGAAACACCAGAATTTAAAAAGTTAGTTAATATATTTAAAGAAGAAGGATATTTTGGATTATATAAAAATGTGATGGAAAAATCAAATGAAGAAGTATATGAAATATTAAAACCTTTAATAGATAGAATTACTCCATTATATAAGAACAAAAAATTAGATAAAAATAGTCCTGACTTTTGGGCAGCAAAAGTTGTTGATGAATCTACAAATAATAAAAAACTAGATAGAGGAATTTTTTCTATATACTTTTTTAACATAATGAAATTAAATAAAGGAGAAGCTGTTTTCCAAAAAGAGGGAGTACCCCATGCTTATTTAGAAGGTCAAAATATAGAATTAATGGCTAATTCAGATAATGTTTTAAGAGGAGGTTTAACAAAAAAACATGTAGATGTTGCTGAGCTATTAAAGAATATTGTTTTTGAAGAAACAAATCCAGAAGTTTTGTATGGTTGTTTGAAAAAAGATAATTTAGAAAGAGTGTATGAGACAGAAGCAAAAGATTTTGAATTGAGTAAAATTAATATTGCAGAAAGTCAAGTATACAAGGCAAAATCTAGATCAGTAGAAATTTTAATAGTCATTGATGGAGAGATAGAAATAGTAGAAACAAAATCTGTTTTAAATTTAAAAAAGGGACAATCAGCCCTCTTAAAAGCAGGAAGTATTTATAAAATAACTTCTAAAAAGAAAGCAACAATTTACAAGGCAAAAGTACCTTATTAAAATTAGTTTAATATTTAAAAGTTGATTGTTAATTTTAAGTCATAAAGTTAATAATACACAAATAATACTCATTTAGCTTGTAACTATTTTTACAGGTTAGGTGAGTTAATTTTTTAAAATTAAGTAACAATAAAAAGTTAAGAGAAATTGTAGTAAGAGTCAAGATGTTAAAAAAATGTGAATTTTTTTATTCTTCAACTTTGGAAAACAGCAAATTACTGCATATGTTTGCACGGCTAAAATGAAATTGTTAACTCCTTATTGCTTATGAAAAAAATTACTTTTTTCTTTTTTGTTGTATTTTCTCAATTAGTTTTTTCTTCAACCGATAATCCCTTAGATAGTATTTCTAGGTCAGAAAAAGCACTTCCTAAATTGATTGAGTTTTCTTCTAAAGTAAAAGGAGAGTTTGATTTCGATTATGTTAAAAATAATTACTCAGACCCTAAGGTGGATACGCTTATAGCAAGAGCTGCTTCTGTTTTTGAAGCTATACATAAGACTGGAAGCTATGTAGATGTTTTAGGTTCTGATGATATGATTAGCTTGCCTGTTGGTGTTAAAAAGAGAATAGGGAAAAACACAGCGATATTAGGAGTTAGCAAAGCTAAATTTTTTCCGGATTATACAGAAGTAACACTTTTTGCAAAACTAACAATTGGGCAACTAGGAGTTAATGGGAAGCAGCAAGAACTTTTCTTTGGGGCTGATAACATAAAAATATCTCATAATGGGGGAATTTATGGCGATACTAACATATCGTTATTTGGAGATGTAGCAATTCCAATACAAGGTAACAAAGGATTATTAGAGTTAAAGGGAGGCTTTAATATGAAGACAGGTATTGTAGAAAACAAGACCTATGTTACCATAGATTGTTCTGGAATTAAAGAGATAGGAGTAGCAGCTGATGTTTTATTTTCTAGGGATTTATTAGAACCTTTAGATTCTAATAATACTGTTATTCAAGATACAAGAACACGAGTAAAAGGCTCTTTTAAAACAGTAGTGTCAGACTGGAACGATATCATTGCTGAGATAAACTTCAGTCATCCATTTCAAATTAAGGATAAAAATTCTACAACAGGTAGAGGTAAAGGAGGCTTAATCTTTGAAGTTAAAAATGCTGTTTTTGACTTTAGTGATCTTAGAAATTCTGATAATGTTAATTTTCCAAAAGGATATAAAGAAAAGTACCTAGTTCCTGGGAATGAAGAATTGTGGAGAGGAGTATCTATAGAAGAAATAAAAATTATTGCGCCTAAGGAGTTTATGAAAAGAAATGAACAAAATAGGCTTAGCTTTTCAGCAAAAGAATTTCTAATTGATGGCGAAGGAATAACAGGGCAATTCTCAGTAAAAAATCTTTTTTCTATCGAAGAGGGAATAGCCTCAGGTTGGCAAATTTCCGTATCTGATTTGCATGCATCTTTTATAGCAAACAAGATAACAGGAGGTGGTTTTGGAGGGCATGTAGCATTGCCTACTTCAGGAAAAGTTACAAAAGAAGATATAATTAATGAAACAGAACATGTAAAAGGAATAAGAAAAGCTATTAAATATACCGCTATAATAGATGTTGGAAATGATGATTATAGTTTGGCTTTAGAGCCTATCGCAAAAGAAGGGTTGCATTTTCCTGTTTTGATGGCAGAAGCACATTTAAAGTCAAATTCTAGTTTAACACTCAAAGTTAAAGATGGTAAATTTAGACCCAAGGCTAATTTATATGGTAGTTTAACTATTGGAGGGAAAAACAGTAATGGAAGCAAGTTGGTTGATTTTAAAGGTATCACATTTGAAAATCTCCAATTGCAAACGGAGTCTCCATATTTTTCTGTTGATTACATGGGGTATAAAGATGATGTGAAATTTGGAAACTTTCCAGTAACAATATCAGAAATAGGACTAACAGCCAATGATAATAGAATAGGATTAGGTTTTGCGTTGGATGTAAACTTAATGAATAAAGGGTTTGCTGGAAGTACAAAACTAAAAATTAAAGGAAAATTTGAAGATAGGAGTAATACGCATAGATGGAAGTACGATGGAATAGATATTCAAAGAATAAATGTTGAAGCCGATTTAGGAAGTGTTAAGTTTAAAGGGTTAGTTGATATTAAAGATAATGACCCAATTTACGGTAATGGTTTTTACGGGGAGTTAGAGGCTGATTTTAACAGCATCAATGTAAAAGCGACAGCTTGGTTTGGGAAAACAGATGTAAGGTATTGGTATGTTGATGCTTATGCTGATTTATCTTCGTTGAAGACTAAACCTATGATTGGACCTGTTGAAATTAATGGCTTTGGTGGTGGAGCTTATTACCATATGAAAAAGACATCTAACCCGCCTAAATTAGTATACCAAGGAGAACTGGATCATAAAGGAAACCCTGTACCAGTTAAGACTCCAAAACCTCCTTCGGGGATGGATTATGCTCCAGATGCTAACTCAGGTTTAGGATTTAGAGCAATGTTAGGATTCGCATTGGCTAATGAAGGAGCCTTTAATGGAAAAGTAGGTTTTGAAATGGCATTCAATATTCATGGAGGTTTAAATAGGATATTTTTCTTTGGAGAAGCACATATCATGAAAGGTTATAAATTGGAGTTTGCAGATAAATTCAAAGAAAAACTAAACAACCTTGAAAATAAAATAAATGATTTAGCAGATAATAAGATAGTAAAAGGTTTAAAAGAAACAAACTTAGTAGAGTATAGTAAAGTCTCGTTTCCTCAGGACGGATTAACTTTTGATGTAGGGATTGATGCTCATTTTTCTATGGAAATGGATTTTGTGAATAATTCTTTTCATAGCGAAATGGAAGTATATGTAAATACTCCAGGTAACTTTTTTAGTGGTGTTGGAGATAGAGGTAGGGCTGGTTGGGCAGTTTTTCATACAGGTCCAGATGGTTGGTATTTACACATGGGAACCCCAAAAGATCGTATAGGACTTAGAGTAGGGGTAGGAGGTTTTAGTGTAAGTGCAACAACCTATTTAATGATTGGAGATAAAATACCAGGGAGTCCACCACCACCACAAGCCGTAGCTGATATTTTAGGAGTAGACTTAAATAGTCTGGACTATATGAGAGATTTGAATGCGTTAGGAGATGGTAGAGGTTTTGCAATTGGTATGGACTTTAGTCTAGATACAGGAAACATGAATTTCTTAATGTTTTATGCCCGATTTAGAGCAGGATTAGGATTTGATATCATGATTAAAGATTATGGAGAAACTGCTTGTAAAGGAAGTGGACAGATTGGTATAGATGGTTGGTACGCAAACGGACAGGCTTACGCCTATTTAGAAGGAGAGTTAGGAATACGAGTTAATTTATGGTTTTACAAGGCAAGAATACCAATAATAAAAGCTGGAGCAGCAGTATTACTACAGGCAAAATTACCAAATCCTAGTTGGTTTAGAGGATATGTTGGAGGTCATTTTAATGTGTTAGGTGGGCTGATAAGAGGTCGATTTAGATTTAAAATTGAAATTGGAGATGAATGTGAAATAATTGGAGGAGCTCCATTAGGAGGGATGAAAATAATTTCAGGAGTAACACCTGATAATGATGCTACAGAGGTAGATGTCTTTACGGCACCACAATCTGCATTTAATATGAAGATAAATAAACCTTTTGAACTCGAAGATGATAAAGGAGTAAAGACTTATAGAATTTTACTAGATGAGTTTATTGTAAAAAGTAATGGAAAAATAATTGAAGGTGAATTAGAATGGAATGAGTCACACGATGTAGTGAATTTTGTTTCTTTTAATGTTTTACCACCACAAAAAACTATACAAGTAAAAGTAGCAGTTAGTTTTCAGGAATTTAAATCTGGAAGTTGGATTACATTGATGCATAATGGCAAAAAAGCCCAAGAAATAGAAGAAAGAACTTTTACTACTGGAGTAGCACCAGACTATATTCCAGTTGAAAATATAGTATATACATATCCCGTAATAGATCAGAAGTACTTTTATCAAAATGAAAGTACAATGGGTTATGTAAAATTAAAAAGAGGTCAACCTTACCTATTTACTCCAGAAACTAATTGGAAACAAAAAGTGGTATATAGTAACGAAGAGGGGCATAATTTTGTGAATTCAGTTTCTTATAGTAAAGGAGATAGACAGGTGAGTTTTAAGCTCGGAGAGTTTAATAATCAAAAGAAATATACGTTGAAATTGATTAGTTCACCAGATGCAGGAGAAGGTTCTGTAAACGAGACTTCTTATATGAAACAAGATACCGGTTATGAAGGTAATATGGTAGAGATTAAAAACAAAGAGGTACAAAGTGTTGTTAATAACGAAGCAGTAACTGAATTATTGACCTATGAGTTTACTACAAGTGAATATAATACGTTTGCTAAGAAAGTAGATGATAAGAGAGTAGTGAAACATTATCTAGAGCCTATTTATTCAGATGTACATGCTATTCAAACAGATGTAAGAGAATCAGAAAGATTTGATAGGATTGAGTTAGAAGGAGGTAAGTATTCAGGAAAGCAACCTTTAATTGAAGCAGAAGCAATTTTAGATGATAATTATTATGAAGACAGAATTTATCAGTTAATTTATGAAAAATATCCTCTAGAACCTGAATTTACTGTTAATAGAGATGTAAAAGATTTAGGGATACCCCCTAAAAAAGGAATTGATATCTTAACTTGGTATGTACCATATTTAAGAAATAACCCAACATTCTCATTATTAAGCAAACGAATTCCTTATCGATATAATTTACCTTACCACTATAAGAGAGACTTTATGGATATACAGTATAAAGTGGTTAATAAGTATTTAAACGATCCTACTGAATATGCATCACAAATACAGAAGTACAATTATATAATTAATGGAGTGTTCCCTGCAATATGGTCAGGAAAATATAAAGTTAAAATGCAATATGTTATGCCTGGAGGAGTATTAGGAACAAGTACAGTATTTAAATATAAAAACCCTTTTTAATGCTATTTAACAAGAAAATAAATATAATATTCTCGCTAATTTTTATACTCTCAACATTAGTTGTTTTTTCACAAGAAATAAAAACAAATAAGAATGTAATAAAAGTATTAGCAAGACCACATAGTAGTCATAAAATTATGTTGCGTTGGGGAGCTACAACCCCAATATCCTTTAGAAAGTTGGCAAAGTATGGTTATAGGTTAAAAAGGTATACTATTAGTATTAGTGGACAGACATTATCTAAACCTATAGAGAAAGATTTAGGAGTTTTTAAACCTGCAGAACTACAGAAATGGATTGACATTATAGAGAAGAATAACAACGCAGCTATTATGGCTCAATCATTATTTGGAGAAAGTTTTGATGTAGAAGGAGTTGGTTCTTTACAAGGAATTATAAACATGTCTCAAGAACAAGAACAACGATTTACTTGGGCATTGTATGTGGCTGATCAGGATTTTGAAGTGGCAAAATTAGCAGGACTAGGATTTGAAGATTTAAAGGTAAAATCTACAGAAAAATATGTTTATAAAGTTTTTTCTTTAGTACCGAAAGAAGAAATGAAGATTAAAGATGGAGGTGTATTCGTTGGACTTCAAGATTACCAAAATCTGCCAAAACCGCTAGATTTAGCAGCTATTTTTGATGATCAAAAAGTAATGCTAAATTGGAATTATGCAATTCATAAAAATGAGTTTAACAGTTATTTTATAGAACGTTCAGAAGATGGTATAAACTTTAATGAACTTAATAAGCTACCCTACACAACATTAAATAGTGGTGGTAGAGTAGATACTAAGAGAATTTACTATACAGATTCTATTCAAAATAATAAAACATATTATTACAGAGTAAAGGGAAGAACTCCGTTTGGAGAACTAAGCCCTCCTTCAGAAGTTATTTCAGGTAAAGGAGTAAAGGTATTGCCTTATGTACCAAAAATTTCAAGTAAAAAAATTGTAAATAACAATAAAAGTGTTGTTTTAGAATGGAAGTTTTTAGAAGAAGGTGTTGATTTTATAAAAGGCTTTGAATTAAATAAAAGTAATAAAGCGAATGGACAATACGAAACTGTCGTAAGAAATATTTCCAGAAAAATAAGAAAAGTTAAATATGATAAGCTAGATGCAACAAATTACTTTACGATTACCGCTATAGGTAAGCAAGGAAATAGTAGGACATCGTATCCTGTGCTAGTACAACCAGTAGATTCTATTCCTCCAGTAAAACCAGTAGGTTTAGAGGGAGAGGTAGATAGTTTAGGAGTGGTTACCCTAAAATGGAAAAAAAATATAGAACCAGATATGTTGGGGTATCGAGTTTTCAAAGGAAATAATGTTAAAGAAGAGTTTTCACAGATTACAGTTAGTCCGCATCATGCTACAACTTTTTACGATAGTGTTTCAGTAAAAAGTTTGAACAATAAAGTATATTATAAAATTGTAGCGGTAGATAAGAGATATAATATGTCTGAATATTCAGATGTTTTAATATTAAAAAAACCAGACTTTATTCCGCCAGCACCACCAGTAATAACATCATACAATGTTGAAAAAGAGACGGTAAATTTAACTTGGGCCAATAGTCAGAGTAATGATATAGCAAAGCATGAGGTGTATAGACGAGTTAGAGATAGTATAAAATGGAATTTAATAGCTACACTACCCAAGGATACCTTACATATAGAATATACAGATTGGAAGGATACTAATGTAGAAGGAAATACAGCTTACCAGTATTTAATTAAAGCTGTTGATGAAAGTGATTTACAGTCTATTAATACAAAACATACCACTATTGAGGTACCAAGGTTTACTTTACTAAAAGGATTGAAAAACTTAGGAAGTTATGTAGATAGAGGTAACAATTTTATTGAATTATTTTGGAAAACTGTAAATAAAGAAGCTATTGTTGAAATAATGATTTACAAAGGGAAAAAAGATGAAAAAGTTTCTTTACTAAAAAATGTTTTACCTAGCACAAATAGAATAGTAGATGAAAATGTAAAGCCCAATAATATATACACTTATATATTGCGTCCAGTATTTATAGATGGTAGCATGGGACAAATAAAAAAAATAGAAGTAAAGTATTAATTGCCTATGAAAAGAAAATTACTATTAAGTGTTACATGCTTACTAATTAGTCTTTTTAGTTATTCTCAACAGTATAATTATCAATTGAGAATCACCAACTATGATTTTTATGCTTGGTCGAGTGATAGTAGATGTGGAACAAACGAATTGTATATAGAAGTTATATTTGAGGATGGTACAAAAAGAAAAATATATACGGCTTATCCAAAATCATTTAAAGCAGATGTTCTATTAGAGCATTTTTTTGTAAAAAAAATTAAAAACATTCACTTTTATACATTTATTCATGAAAAAAAATGGGGAGATGTAGGGTGTAATGGTGATACATCTAAACTTAACTTAACATCTCTAAGTTATAAAAATTCAGATTTAATTGAAGGGACTCATAATGGAGGTGATGCAAAGACAAGAGTTAAATTTAATTACGAAGTTTTAAAAGTAGAAAAAAACTACAACTACAAAATTGAGTATGATATAGATTTGTATAATGAGTCTTTGAATACTCATATGGAGTACGATAATTATTCTGGTACATATTCTCTTTATTTAAAGGGAGATAAAGAGAGTAAGAGAGTTTATACAGGAAGAGTTATGGAGTTTACTCCTGACCCCTTAACAAATACAAAGTATGACAGTATTGTTCGTTTCATGGAACCTTTAACTACATTAAATGGTAAGATGAATATATATTTCAGGACTAGTTCAATGCTAATGTGTGAAGGTCAAGTGAATGAATTTGGAGATTTCTATAGTATAGATACAGAGCAAAACACAACCATAAATAGAGAAAATGGGTGTTTGAGTCATAAATATTTGTTCCCTTGGTGCGGTACAACAAAGATAAATTATTTTAACTTTTATAGAATTTATGCTAAGTTGGGAGATATAGAACTTAACAAACCAAACTTTGGTTCAGATGGGAAGAGCCCAGAATTGAAAGACTGCGAACCTTTTAGAGTTTATGTAAACGATTGTAATGAAGAATCTAGTTATGCTGTTGAATATTCAAAAGGAGGTAATTTTAAAACTTATTTACCTTATGCAAGGAGAGAGAGTTATTTTGATTTAGACTATAGTAAATTAGAAGGAGTTGAAATAGGGGGTGGAGTAAGTTTGAGGATTAAATACTACAATTCAGGTGATTATTCGAGTAACCCTTATTTGTATTCTGATTTAGTGAATTTTACAATATTTGGTTGTTCACCAAAACTAACGCAAGAACCTACTCCTATAAAAACTACTTGTAGTTATAGTAAAGATGGTAGAGTTAAGGTTACTTTTAATAGGCAATTGAATAACGAAAAACTATTTTTATCAGTTCGTTTTAGAGAAATAGGTACAACTACATACCACTTATACAGTCAAGAAGATACAACTACATTACAAGATAATTTAAACGGAACTTATAGTTATACATGGAAAGGTACATATCTATATTTAGAGCCAGGTAATGAATATAAAATTAAGTATCAAACCTTAAGTATAGATAGTGAATTAGATGATAAAGATCCCAGTTGGAATAGAGCAGAAGAGAATGAAAGTTTATTTCTAATTCCAACAGCAACCAATGTACAGTTCGATGCTAAAAAACTTAACGATGAAAACTGTTTTAACTCAGGAGATGGTAAAATAAGAGTTTATAATGTAAGTGGAGGAACAGGAGAAGGGTATGAATATGAATTGAATGAAAGTACTGATTGGATTCCTTTTAATCCTTCTAATAAAAATGTAAAAGAAGTAGTTATAGGAGGACTAGGAAAAGGAATATATAAAATAAAAATAAGAGATAGTAAAAAATGCTTAGCAAAAGAATAATAATATTATTAGCTTTTTCATTAATGAGTAATTGGGGCTTTTCTCAATCTGAGTTATATGTGTTGTTAAAAAAGCCTGTTAATAACACTCCAAGTAGTAAATACGGTATTTCAACATGTAGAATTGGAGATTATAGACCTTGGTATATAATTTCTCATAATACAGGTAACCATAATATTGGTGGAGATATATTAAATGTTGTTGTTGATTATGGAGAAGCTTATAACGATGATCCAGGAGATCATTGTAGTGGGCCTTGTGGTCAATATCAAACCTATTGTGATGGAAAGGAAGTTGAAAAAACACTAAACCATTTCGACAGAGTGGATGTGAATTATACAGGACCTGATCCCATTGAATGTATAGCGAGAACTTGTTTACCTATTAATTATCATGCTATTTTATTACCAAAAATAAGTACATTGGATGAAGTTAAAGGAGATGTAAGATGTGAACGAGATGTTTTATTTGAGCAATATTCTGACGAACAAAATCATAATGTAACAGGTTTGGTATGGGAATATGTAGATAAAAATGGTAATTGGAAAGAGTTACCAAACTATAAAAGTAGATACCCGTTAAATGTAAGCTTATTAGATATTTTTGGAACTAATTGGAGAGACAAATTCACAGGAAACTTACAGTTACAATTTAAATTTACGGCACCTTTTACCAGTGATGTTGTTTATTCTATTCAAAAATACACAATAACATTAACAGAATGCTCTCCAGACTTTGAGTCATATTATAACTTAAGTAATACCACATGTTCTTATAAATCAGATGGAAAAGTAAGTGTGAAACTAAGCAACAATATAAACTCTACAGAACAACTAGCAGTAGCCTTATTTAAGAAAGGTACCGTTAATGGAGATATATTAATAGACCAATATAGTACAAAGCAACTTAGTTTAACAGATACAACAGTTTTAGTATTAAAAGATTTAGGAGGAGGCTTTTTTGGATTTAACTGGCCAAAAGATATTGATGCAGGTAGTTATTATTTTAGGTATCAAGTATTGAGTAAAGCAACTACACCACCTAAGCCAAAAGCAACAGATCCATTTTGGTATACGTTGGTAAAAACACCAAACTTTACGATTGAAAAAGCAACAAATGTTGATTTTACAGCTAAAAGGGTAAATGATGAAAGTTGTTTTGAGGCAGGTGATGGTAAAATCCAAGTAGAAGTTACTAGTGGAGAAACAGGAAGATTATATTTCTACATACTATATAAAATAGAAGGAACCACAGAGATTGTAGAAAGAGGTTGGACAAGTTTATCAGGAACCACTACAATAATAAGTGGGTTAGGAAAAGGAAAGTATAAAATAAAAGTAAAAGACAGTGAAGATTGTTTAGCAAAATAAAGTTGTATGAAAAAAAATAGTTTATTAAATGTAACTAAGTTGGAAAAAAAAGTGCTTCTAGTTCTTTTTTTGTTATTAGGTATTAATTTATGGGCACAGGAAGAACCTGAAGATAAAGTTATTCCAATAACTATCGAAGGTCCTGAAGCAGGTTTAAATTTAACCTTAAAAATAGTACAAGAAATCAAGGAACACAATACTAGTATAGGAGAAATTCAAATTATACCTTCTGGAGGGTGGTCTAATAAAAATTATACTTATTTAGTGTATAAAAATGGGACGTTAATAGATTTAACTTCAAAATCAGCAGATGGAATAATAACTATATCAGAAGGTCAGGAACTTGTAGATAAATTGAGTTTCGGTGTTTATAAAGTTGAATTAAGAGACGATAAATATAAGGATACAGGTAATGATTGTAATAGGGTTATAAAAACGGTTACACTAAGAAACCCTAAAGCTTTAACTATAAATACATCGGCTAACCATATAAAATGTAATGGGGAAGAAGGAATGGTTTCTGCTTTTATAAAAGGAGGAGTATCTCCTACGAATGGGATGTATACTGTTGAGTTATTTAAAAAGGGAAGTAACACAGTTTTAGCATCCAAAAAGATAACATATTCAAGTACAACAAACCAAACGGTAACATTTTCAGGCTTAAGGATTAGTACACTATCTCAAAAATATATTGTAAAAGTTAGCGATGCTTATATCAGTAAAAAGTCTGAAGTAACATTAAACCAACCAGAAACGTTACAATTACCTTCAGCTAATATTTCATCAACACCTGTAAAATGTTTTGGTAAAAACGAAGGTACAATCAGCGTTATTCCAGTTGGAGGTACACCACCATACAAGGTACGCTTAGATGGTAATTTATTAACAAGTGAGTTTAATGTAACTAAAACAATAGCCAACTTATCAGCAAAAACGTATACAATTCAAATAGAAGATAAAAATGGATGTAAAACGCCAGTAACTACCCAAAAAGTTATACAACCAGCAACAGGAATTAACATACAAAAAGAAAGTGATGGTAATCCGACCTCTTATGGAGCAAGCAATGGTTTTATCAATGTTTTAGTTTCAGGAGGAACTTTACCATACACATCTTACGAATGGTATAATGAAGGGGGAGTTAAGGTAGGAACTTCTCAAAATATTTCAAAATTAAGAGCAGGAACTTATAATGTAATTGTAACTGATTCTAATGGATGTTCAAATGATCTTGATATCACACTAACAGAACCTGACCAATTAAAAATTGATCCTATTATAACACATGTAAAATGTTTTGGAGATACTACAGGAAGCGTTGACGCTAATGTTTCGGGAGGAGCTAGTTCAACTTATACGTATGAATGGGAAAAAAAAGCCGGCACTTCATGGGGTTCAATATCAGGAGCAGCTTCTATAATAGATAATTTACCAGCAGGAGAATACAGAGTATATGTAACAGTAGTTTATAATGGTAATGTTGTGGAAGATGGGTATTCAAAAAGCATAATCATTTCACAGCCTATGGCAGCTTTATCAGTTACAGAAACAATACAAGACGTATCTTGTAAAGGAGGTAACGATGGGGTAATAACTTTAGCAGTTGAAGGAGGAACTTCACCTTACAGATATCAATGGTCAAACGGAGAAACAACAAGAGATTTATCAGGATTATCAATTGGTTCATATACGGTAACTATAACGGATGCAAATGACTGTACTTTAGAAAAAACATATGCTGTAACTGAACCTTCGGAAAGTTTAAGTGTTTCTTATGTAAGTCACCAAGAGCCATTAGCTTTTAGAAGTGAGGATGGAAGTATCAATATTTCTACATCTGGAGGAACTTTGCCATACTCTTATCAATGGTTTAATGAAGCAGGAAGCGTTGTAGGAACTTCTCTAAACATTTCAAATATTGGAGATGGTACATACAGAGTATTGGTAAAAGATGCCAAAGGATGTACGGATGAGTTATATCAAACACTCACTCAGCCTGATAAAATTGTAGGAACTATATTCATTCCAGATGATGGAGAGTTGTATTGTAATGGAGATACTGATGGTAAATTGGAAGTTGCTGCTACGGGAGGAGTTTCTCCTTATACATATCATTGGTATGAAGTAGGTAGTAGTGGAGAAAAAGTATTTATTTCCGGGGCTACTAATAATACTATTGGAAGTTTACCTGCAGGAGATTATGGTGTAGAAATAACAGATAGTAATGGTATAAAGTCGTATAGTGAAGGAACGGTAGTAAATCCAACTAAAGTTGAAATTAGTAATGTTACTGTAAATCATGTTGCTTGTTATGGAGATTCAACAGGAAGTATAGATGTAGATGTAATTGGAGGTACAGATACTTACATTTATAAATGGTATAAAGTTGGAAATAGTACTGTAATAGGAACAGAAAAAAACATATTAAATCTTAGTACCGGAGAGTATAAAGTGGTAATTACAGATACCAATAACTGTCCAAATCCACCAATAGAAAGAACAATTACAATAAATCAACCAGCTGCACCTTTAACGATAGTTACAGATTCTCAAAAAAACTTAACTGGTTTTGAAACGGCAAACGGAGAAATTAATATTGAAGAAGTATCAGGAGGAACTGCTCCTTATATCTATGAATTAAGAGTAAAAGGAAATACAACAGTTATCAGTAATCTAAGCAATCCAACAGGATTGGACGCAGCTATTTATGTCATGACCATTCTTGATGCTAACAACTGTTCAGTAGAAAAAGAATTTACACTTATTCAACCTGACAAATTAGAACTAAACTTAGCAGTTACAAAACCAATAGCTTGTAATGGAGAAACAGGAACGATTGGTTCAACAGTAATTGGAGGATATGTATTATCAGGTGAAGACTATAATTATCAATGGTATAATAGTAGTGATTTAACCAAAGTTATAGCTACAGAAGCTTCTTTAACAGCTTTAGTGGGAACATATAGATTGGTAGTTACCGACTCTAATGGAAATACAACTTACAAAGAGCAAGAGTTAACAGAAAATCCACCTCTTGCAATCACTTTCACAAAAACAGAAGTAACCTGTTACAATGGTAATGATGGAAGCATTGATATTTCTGTTACTGGAGGTACAGGAGTGTATAATTATGAATGGAGTAATGGTGAAATAATTGAAGATGTTACTACTTTATCAGCAGGGGTTTATACTGTAACTGTAAAAGATGAAAATGGATGTGAATTACAAGAAGTAATTACCATAACGCAACCGAGTGTATACAGAGTATTAGTAACAACTTTTGAAGAACCTAGAGGAGCAGGGTTATCAGATGGGAGTATATCAGTAGATATTGAAGGTGGGGTAGCACCGTTTACATATGAATGGAAAGATCAAGCAACTAATAGTATAAGTAATACTACATCAATAAATAATGTACCTACAGGAAAGTATTATTTAACAGTAGTAGATGCCAAGGGCTGTGAGTTAAATGAAGTTTATAATTTAGATGAACCAGATCCATTAATAGTTGCAATTGAACAAGTAGAAACGATAAAATGTAATGGAGACATATCGGCAGTATTAAAAGCGGTAGCAACAGGTGGTGTTGGAGGAAATAGTTATGTATGGTTTAATGCTGTAACAGGAAATAGTGTCGGAAACTCTCAAGTTATTTATAATTTACCTACAGGAAGATATTTTGTAAAAGTAACCGATTTAAAAGGAATTGAAGATACTAGTGAAGTTTTCACAGTAGTACAGCCTGAGGTACTAGAAGTTGCAGGTGATGTGTCAAACGTAACTTGTTTTGGTAATAATGACGGAGTAATAAGTTTAAATGTTGAAGGAGGAACATCACCATATTCTTATTCATGGAGTTCTGGACAAACAACAGCAGAAATTACTGATGTAGCAGCAGGAAGTTATTTCGTTTTAGTTACAGATGCAAATGATTGTCAAACTACAGGCAGTTTTACAGTAGAAAAAGCAAGCTCATTAACAATTACAGAAACTGTAAAAGATGTTATTTGTTATAACAGTTGTACAGGAGAAATAGACTTAAATATTGAAGGAGGTATTGCTCCATATAGTGTGACATGGAATACTGGACAAAAAGGAAGTAATGTAACTGGATTATGCGCAGGAACGTACATAGTTACAGTTACTGACCAAAAGGGTTGTCAAGCAACAAAAGAAATTTTAGTTAAAAATGCAGAAGAGTTAATGCTTGATGTTGTTCCAAGTGAAGTAACCCTTTGTTATGGTGAAACTATAGAGTATGATGTAACTATGGTTGGAACATCTAAATATGAATGGACTTCAACAAATGGTTTTACAAGCAATGAAAGTGTAGTGTTATTGTCAGAAGAAGGGATTTATACATTAACAATTACTACTAAAGATGGTTGTAAAGTCTCAAAAGAAATTATAATACATAAGTCAAATGTAGAGATAGATGCACAATTAATTTTAACCTCTCAAGCATTTGTAGGAGAAGATATAGTACTAATTAACGTGTCTAATCCAATAAGTGAAAAGGTAGAGTGGAATATACCTTCAAATGTAACAATAGTCCAAAAAACGGATGAAGGTCTAGTTTTACGTTTTCCTGCTCCAGGAAATTACGATATATCTCTAATTTCAAATGAAGGAAATTGTAAAAAAGTAGCAACCAAAACAGTGAATGTTTTAAAGGCAATAGATCTTACAGATATTGAAGAAACGAAGAATCCATTTGTAAAAGAGTTTGTAGTCTATTCAAACCCTAATAAAGGAAAGTTTACTGTTGATGTAGAACTAGAAAAGGAATCAGAAATTTCTTTACGTCTTTTTAGTTTAGGAGCAAACTCTGTAGTAGCCGACAAATTGCTAAAAGGACAAAAAAAATATGAAGTATTGTATGATATGAATGTATCAGCAGGGGTATATGTATTACTATTAGAAACTCCAAAAGCAAAAAGAATACAAAAAGTAATTGTTGAGTAATGAGAAAGAGTTTATTTTTTATAATAACGCTATTAGGTATATGTGCTTGTGTAAATGAAGTAGCCTTACCTGTAATTGTTGACTTTAATACAGAAATAGTTAATCAAGATTATACTGTGCCTGTAAAAGTAAAAATCCTCAATGATACAGAAGGAGCTGATACCTATAAATGGACATTTGAAGGAGGTGATCCTAGTAGTTCGTCAAGTAAAAATCCTGGTATTATAACCTACAATACAGAAGGAGAATATCTTATCACCTTAGAAGCTTCTAATAGAGATAGTAGTATAGATGTGAAAACTCAAAAAGTAACAGTAAAACCAACAGTTCTTATTGATTTTGATGTAGAAGTGTTAGAAAATAATTACTCACCAGTTGAAGTAAAACTAACCAATAAAACAAAAGGAGCTACTTCTTTTGACTGGTTTTTTCAAGGAGGAACACCTGAGACATCATCAAAAGAATACCCAGAAAACATAACTTTTACAACTCCGGGAGAGCATACGATAATTTTAAAAGTAAGTAATGGAGAGGAAAGTTATACTCAAGAAAAAACAATAGAAGTTGCACCTTATCTAACAGCCAATTTTGAATATTCAGTTGCTTTTGAAGACGATGATTATCAAGTTCCAGTAAAAGTTACATTAACTAATAAAAGTATCAGTGCAACTAATTACAATTGGACGTTTGAAGGCGCCAATATAACAAGTAGCTTAGAAGAAAATCCAGAAATAGAAATTCAAACACCAGGAACTCATACATTACAGCTAAAAGCAAGTAATGGAAAACAAGAGAAAGTGTTTTCAAAAACAATAACTGTATATGAAAACACCAATTTAAGAAGTTTAGAAAATGTAAAATTAGGAATTAACACAGCTCATAAAGAGAATGCTATTGGAGCTTTTTTTTCAACCAAAACAAGAAAAGTATATACGAAGAGTGAAGTTACTAATGAGACAGGAAAGGATATAGATCTTGTTTTCTTCGGTTTAAGCGAAACCTTTTCATATAACAAATTTGTGAGTCCAGATCAAGCATCAACGGTTGCTTTTTCATTAATACCTAATGCTCAAAATACTCAATTAATAAACAAGCAAGAATCGTGTAATTGTAGCACTCATTTATCTGTATCTGAATTTGACTCTATGGTAAATGATCAACTATTAGTAACCTTAACAGTAGATGAAACAGATGAAGGACTAAAAGAGTTTGATAATACGATAGTGCCAAGAATCATTCCTTTTAAAACTTCAGATAACCGAAAAGGAGCGATAAAAATAAAGCAGTTTGTAAAAGACGGTACAAACTCATACATAATAGTTGATATAAAAGTTCAGAAAGAAGCTAAATAAGAAAAAGTAGATGAAAATCAATTTAAACGATAGTAATATATTCAAAAAGGTAATGTTGTTGTTTACTGTATTAATAAGTACAGTACTATATTCTCAAACCTATCCAGTACAAGTTACTCCACAGTTGATACCTCCGTATAGTTTAAAAATGTCAGACTATGCTACAACAACGAGTGAAAAATTATACACAAACATTTTATTAACCGATGTAAATGAAGTAGGGCGTAGGATACGTTTAAAAATGTATATAGAAGGACAGGGGCTTTCTATAACTACACAAGATGTAATTGCAGGAGAAACTCCTATATATTTAGATGGAGGAATAAATTTAAGGTTATCGAATTTAGACTTACAAGCCTATTTTCAATTAAATAATTTAGTAGGAATCACACCAGGGCAGTATAATGCACCGTTGCCAAATGGAGGATATGATTTTTGTTTTGAAGTGTACGACTATTTTACGAACAGAAAACTATCATCAAAAAGTTGTACTACCGTATACTTATTACAAAACGATCCACCAATCTTAAACTTACCGTTTAAAGATAATATTGTAAATGCAACGAATCCTCAAAATGTATTATTTACTTGGACTCCTCGCCATAGTAATGCTAGTAACGTACAATATGAATTTACATTAAAAGAATTGTGGGATGTACAAAATCCACAAGCTAACTTTTTAGCATCAGTTCCTTTTTATCAAACAACTACCTATAGTACAACATTACTGGTAGGGTCCGAAGCTCCTCAATTACTATCGGGGAAAATTTACGGATGGCAAGTTCGTGCTTTTGTAAGTGACGGAATTAATGAAACCTCAGTGTTTAAAAATGACGGAAAAAGTGAAATTTTTTGGTTTAAATACTTAGAAGATTGTCAACCACCAAGCTTTGTTATTTCACAAGCGTTAACAGCAGAGTCAGTGCAAATAAACTGGCAAAGTTCTGAACATTTACGTTATAGAATTCAATATCGTAAAAAGGGGTTTGGAGATGATGATTGGTTTGAAGTAAATAGCTATACTAATGAAGGTAAAATACGCAATTTAGAACCCGCTACCGTATATGAGTTTCGTGTAGGAGGAGAATGTACCCAGTTATCAGGGTTTGCCTATTCTAACATTCAAGAGTTTACGACACCAAGTAATGATGAAGCTGCTTATTACAACTGTGGTTTAATGCCTCAAATTAATATAACAAACAAAGAACCGTTACCAAAACTAGGACTTAATGAAACCTTTACAGCAGGAGATTTTCCAGTAACCACTCGTGAGGTAAGTGGAAGTAATGGAACGTTTAGCGGTTGGGGGTATATTACGCTACCTTTTTTGGAGAACCTGAAAGAAATGATTGATGCGGCAAACATAGCCACAGGAGGTGAAGTTAATATCGGTAAGTATACACGTATAAAGGTCGTATTTGACAACGTTCAAGTAAATAGTAGTTATGAGCTTATAGAAGGGGTTGTAGAAACTGATTATGATCCTGAATGGGGAGGGATTATAGATACTGATGAAATTATAGATGACATTGGTGGAGATAGAGGAAATATAGAAAATTTTGATGCAACCAATACAGATATAAAGGATGTAAAAGTTGATGAAAAGGGAAACGTAGTAATTATACCTGAAGTAGGAGATGCAATACCAATTGAAACAGGAAAACCTGTTACAATCACAGATAAAAATGGAGATCAATGGACAGTACACGAAGATGGTAAAGTAACCGAGGGTAAAGCTGCTGAAGGAGGCGCTCCATCAGCTGATAATACAGAAGGAATTTCAAATGCTGGAAATGTAAAGCAAATTTCTTCTAAAGATGTTCGAGTAACATTTACTCCATCAGGATATTACGGAACGGATACTTATCAAGACCATATTAAGTCAGATAAATATAAGAGTGAATATAAATTTATTAAGACACATGATAATGAAGACTATTCAGTTTTATATAAGTTGTTGAGCGACTTACCAGAGCATAAAACAGATATTATAAAAGCTACTGTAAACTTTAGTAATGGAAAGACTAAAGATGATATTGTTTTTAAAACTAAAGAAGGCTCTAAAATAGAAGCCAAATGGTCATCTAATAGTGAAGCTACTTTAGAATTACAAAGAAAGTTTGAGTTTGCGAAAGAAGAAATTTTAGCTACGGTAAAACCTAAAGACTCTACAGGGAAATTTACGGTTGCAGGAAAACTAAATGTATGGCATGCCCAACAACAAACAATTAATTTAACCTTAGTTTCTGTAGATGGCGCTTCAGTTAGTAATGTAGGAGATAGAATTAACGAAATATACAATAAAGCAGGTATACATTTCAATATTAAAACAGAAAGTATCAATCTTGGTCTAGTTAATTTGGATGTTGGTGATAGCGATATGTTATCTAACTATACTGAAGGAGAAAAAAATATTATAAGCACTTTTAAAAATGGAAGAACCATAGCCAAGAACCAATACTATATGTTCTTTTTAGATAAAGAGAAAATAACTTTATCTAAAGATTTAGATGGCTTTATGCCATTAAAGCGTCAGTTTGGTTTTGTATTTACTCAACAAGATGCAGGGCGTATCGCGGCACACGAATTAGGACATGGTATTTTTGGGTTAAAGCACCCGTTTGATCAGTACGATGCTGAAGAAACTCGTAATGAAAACCATTACTTAATGAGTTATGGTACAGGTACTGCCTTTAGCCATATGGATTGGCAAAAACTACATGCTCCGGGTATTCAGTTATATTGGTTCCAAGGAGATGAAGCAGGGGAAAACAGAGCTAATGACGGTATAGATTTAATGGGGAATATTATCACTCTTGTGGAATATGATGAGAGTAAAATAAAAGTAGTAGGAATAATTGATAAGAAGTATCCTTATTTAAGGTATGGGTATAAAGTATATCTTAATAAAGATAATGATGAAATATTTGATACTTATTACGCAAAAATTGAAGGTAATAAAGTCAGTTATGTTACTAATGAAGGAAAAACAATCCCTTATAATATAAAAACAACAAATAAAGGTTTAGCAAGAATCAAAGTTTCTCGTGATAATTGTACATATAATGTAACTGAAATTCAATGGGAAAAAGAGTCATTTAATTCTATTGCAGATGTTGTAGATAAAGTAAAAGAAGAAGTTAAGAAACAAAACCCTAAATGGAAACTATATTCTTATAATAAACCTGATTCTTCATGTAATTCGGCGAATTTATTAGCTGACATATTAGAAAAAGATTCAAGCTCTCCTTGTGCCAATTCAAAAACAGTGCAGGAAGGATTTGATAAGATAAAAATTTTTTTTTCAAACGATTCAGCAACTGAAAATGAAATAGTTGATATTATAAATAATAATTGTTTAAGTTCTTTAAGATTATTTGAAGATGATGAAATTATCAAAATATTCAAAAAATTAGCTGTTTCAGAGGAGATAAAAGAGGAAAAAGAAATAGCTATTTTAAGATTAATGACTGTAATTGAGTCATCTAATTATGAAGAATTCTTTGATGTACTTAAAGAAAATGATAATAAAATTTATATAAATTTACTATATAGAATAGAAGATTCTTCTTTCTATTGGTTTGGAAAAGATAGTCTTAAAAACTTCTTAGAAGTTCTACTATTCATGCATAATAATAGTAGTACAGTAGATGTAAGAGTTGATTTAATAAAGTTATTAATCCAATTTCAAGGTGATGACCCTATAATGAATGATCCTAAATCAGCTCATTTAGTATCAGAAGATAACATCAACCAAATTTTTAATAAGGATATTAAAGTAGTAGAAAGAGAGTATTATTTTAAATCTCTTCAAGAGAATAACTTCAAGCTATTTAAAGATTACCATAATAGTCTACGTAAGCAAAGGTATAGTAGTAAAATTTGGAATGACACTTATCAAACTTTAATAACGTTAATAGCAGAAAAAGGAGCCTCACAGGATCTTATATACTTATTTGAAGACATTAACTTAAGTAATACTGAATTTGTAGGTAATGGATATTGGAATAAGATTTTTAAATCATTCTTGTTCACTAAATTTCCAAGTGACAAACAGAAATTTTACACCTATTTATCAGAGAATAATTTTGAGAAATTTTTACAATTTGTAAAATCTATAGGAGAACATCCTCCCCATAGTAAGGCAGAAGAACTTTTAAAAAGAACTATTGAAGGCTTTTCTAAACTTATTGATGAAGAGGGTAATATAACAGATAAAATAGTTCTAGTTAACTGGCTACTTGATAATCCAGATGCTTTTTCAAGTGAAGAAAACTCATTTGAAGAACTTTTAGTGGGGATTTTAAATGGTATAAGTACTCAAGAGGATAAAGACTTTATTTATGGTAAGTTATCCAATAATAAGCATGAATTATTTATTAAATGTGCTGAAGCACTTAGTGGTTCAATAAATTATCTATTTAAATTATCAGAAACATATTCAAAATTAATTTCAGAAGCGACTGAAGGTACAGTTCAAGATAGAATAGACATAATTAATCATGCTATTTCTAAAGGTAAAACATGGAACTGGTTCTGGTTCTCTTCAGATAAAGAAGATATAATTTCGGCTATGTTTAGTGATATGTCTAGTAGTCAAGCGAGAGAATTTGTTGAAGAATTTAAGAAGGATGAATATGAGTTATTTTTCAAAATTTGGAATGTACTTAAAAGTCGTGATTGGTGGGCAGCAATCGATGGAGATAATGAACGATTTGAGAATTTTGTTACTTCATTAGGAAAAAACTTTATTATCGCAGGAGAATTGGCAGAAAGTGTGTTCCCTGATGATTTAATTGACTATAAAGACGAAAAGCAGAAGTATCTGAGTTCTAAAGTAGATGGTATTGATATAATAAAGGGGAATTATGTGCCAATGACAAGAGCTTCATTTTTTAATGGAACTGATGGATTAAATGATTACAAATTAGAAGCTGAAGCGATAATAGACAACAAATTAATTAGTGTTACTATTAATATAAAGGATTCAGACGGTAAGAATAAGGATATTTTAGCAAGGACTTTCAAACCTTTTGATTATGTTTTTATTGAGCTTTTAGAAGATGTAAAAGTAAGTGAAACACTAACATATAATAAAGGAGATATATTAGCTATTCCAGCATTCTATTTAGCATGGATGGATGGTTATATCGATTCACAGCAGTTAAGTACTGTACTACGTGTAGGAGGAGATGTAGTAGTAGTGGTAACATCAGCTGCAGCAGCGGTAGGAACGGGAGGAGCTTCTTTAGCGGTTCTTGGAGCCGAAATTTTCTTCGCATCAACAGATGCATTAATCGCCATTCAAGGAGATGAAATGAAGAAAATTTTTGGGGATGACTTTGTAGATGGTCTCGAGATAGCTAACATGGCTTGGGGATTAGCAAATCTACCGGCTGCCGTAGCAACTATACCAAAAGGACTAGCAAAATTAAGAATAAGTGCAACTAAGACTTTAGAATCTGGGACAGATGCTTTTAGATCTTTTGTTAAAAATGCAAAAAACTTAGATAACGTTAAGGTAGAGTTCGACCTTACCAAAATAGCTGCAGCTTTTAAAGCACTAAAGGAGACCGATAGAGTAGCATATATAAAGACATTAAGAAATAAAATAGCAGATATCGCTATTAAATATGATAACCTTGTTGAAAGCGGTGTACCTTCAGATAAGGTAAAAAAGATATACTCAAGCTTAAGAAGAATGCTGTTTAGTGTTTCTTCTAACGGAGAAATATTAGATTTTAATAGAATATCTGATGATGTTGTAAACTTAGTAGAGTCAGAAATTAAAATTTTAAATAAATCACTTATAACTAACAAGTCAGGTAAATATTTAGATATAGTTATACACGCTTCTGTTAAAGAACCAGGAAAATTTACAATAATTTTAAATGGTGTAGAGGAAACTATTGATGCGGTTCAATTAGCAGACAAATTAAAAGACGCAGATCCAACGAAAACAATTCGTTTATTGTCATGTAATGATAGTAATTCTGCAATTGAAATTAGCCAATCTTTAGGTAGAGAAATTATACACTCTACAGGCGATGTTAAAATTTATGAAAATGGAGTGATAGAGACAAATAACTGGAAAGTAGCAAAAACAGATGGTGTAGTAGATGATTTAAACATAGCTACAGCAACAGGTTCAGGTGAGTCTGTAACACTATTTAAAAACTATGTAAAAGCGCTGTCTAAAGCAACTAAAGCAGATTTATTAGCTGTATTGGGGCAATCTAGATTTGATGAGTTTATTATAATGTTAGAGAAAAGTAGAGTGCCAGCTAATTGGAAGATTAAAAAAGTAGGAGAGACCATTATGTTTGTAGAAGATATTGATGGAAACCCTAAAGTATGGGCAGAATTTGCAAAAAAACAAGATGGTAAATTATTTATGAAAGCCACTGGTGGTCCTGGAGATGTTGCAAATACAAGAAAAATTAATTATTTACTAGATGTAGATCCTCCTTTAATGAAAGATTTTAGATATGAGGTAGATAATGGTCGTTTTATTTTTGAAACAGATGCCTTAGGAAGAGTTCGTAAAATAACCGATAATAATGTTAGATATGATGTTCCAACCAGACGTTATGAAAATTCTCAACAAAAGGCCAAAAACATAAAAGACGGGAATATTGGTTCACCACCAGATGATGGAGGGCATATGGCAAGTGCTGAAAGTGGAGGACCTGTAGAGCAGATAAATTATTTTCCACAAAATAAAAATTATAACCAAAACTTAGACCCTGGAACTTGGAGAAAAATGGAGATATATTTAAAAAGTTTAAAAGATGCGAATCCAGGAGATACATTTAAATTTGAAGTACTCCCCGTTTTCGGAGACGCTAACAGACCCAGTAGACCAACGATATTTCGTGTTAAAATATCTCAAAATGGAACACCTGTTGAAATACCGGAAAAATTTAGAAAAATACCAAATCCATATTAATATGAATTTAAAGAAAGATGATTACACGATTTTAATAGACTATATTAAAAATCAATTGAAAGATAGACTATGGGATGTTATAGTTTGGAAAATAGTTTTATTTGATGATGGGGGATGTGGTGATTCTGTTAGATACTATTTTGATCAACAAGAGTTTGTATTTGTTACAGACGTTTTTGAGATTGGACCTGTTTTAGATGAAGTTTTCGATGATTATTTGCAAGGAAAAAAAGAAAGAGATTTTAACGAAGTTCTTATTCGCATTGTTAAAGATGATTTTTCTGTTGAATATAGCATGAATGAAGAAAGGATAAAAAAGAGTAAACAAGAAAGCGCCCTAATTTTTTCAAATTATGTTTATGAGGATATACGTACGCAGATTTATGATTATGAAATAGCCAATAATTTACGTACACCTATATATGATGAAGAAGGAGCGGTTTGTGACCATGAAAAATCTTGGGATAGTGGTTTGTTTACTTTTATAATAAATATAGAAGCCAAAGAAGTATATTATAAAATAGAGCTATCATTACAAGGAGAAAAACGTATTCTTCCATTAGAGCTACAAGAGTATTTTATTGAAGCAATCTTAACACATTATGCACTAACACATGGCGAGTTAAAAGAATATTGGAAGCCATGGAATAAGATTATTGTAACCGCTCCTGAATTAGTTATCCCTTTGGGTAAAGAGCAAGAGTATATAGAGTATTCTTTAGAATCACAAGAAGCTTTAAAAAAGATGCAAACAACCTATAAAAATAATGGTTGGAATATTGCTAAAACACAAAATAGTAACACTAATAGCATTTGGTCTAAACTAAAAAAATTATGGTCTTAAACCCAATAGCATAGATTTGTTAATCTGTCGTACGAGTATAAATTAAGAAAATAATAAAAAATATGTCAACAAAATTATAAAGTTAGGTAAGGTGGTTTTCGTTGATAAAAACTAAGAATACAAGTAAATAATTTAAGCAAAGGAACATAGAGTATAAACGTTAAAGACTCCGAAAGGTGTTTAGTAAAGAAGAGGTGTAATGAAAAAGAAACTACCACATATAATTTTAATTTTATATAGCTTTTATAGTTATGGTCAACATACTTATTTGTTTAAGTATAAGGCTTCTTTTTCATCTGCCGTAACTAGTAATGCCTTATATTTTGAAAATACCATAACTACTAATGCAGGAGAGTTGTTTAGTGTAAACTTAACAAGGCCATCAGTTGTAAACATCGATGAGTTTAAGATAGTAACGTTTACAGAAGAAATAACTACGATAACTTCAAAAGGAAGGTTTTCTCCTGGTTATGTAGTTGGTTGTAATAATGTAACTAATAATTCAGATTCAATGAGTTTTGATGGTTGTATGCTGGGAGCACAACTAATTACAGCAACATTTTCACCAATAGGTTGTTTGAATAAAAGTATTGAGGAGTTTAAATTAATTAAAATAGAAGATTTTAAGAAGATAAATGATTACGGAGCTACAGGAAATGAATTAAAATCTTGCGAACCCAAAAGCTTAAATATTTCTACACATTGCTCGTATTATGCTTTAGAGTATAAAATACCAAGTAATCCAAATTGGGAAGAATTATTACCCTATGGAAATAATCCAAGTATAGTTGAAATATTGCAATCAGACTTTGCGGGGTTAAAAGTAGGAGAAAACCTTCAAATAAGAGTTCGATACACTTCATTAAAAGGCGAAACAAACACCAATGCATACTCAGGCACTTTAAGTTATAAAGTAGTAGGGTGTTCTCCACAACTACAAAAACCAGTAGTAACTCAAAAAACAAGCTGTAGCTATAAAAATGATGGAGGTTTTACTTTAAATTTTAATAGAAATTTAAACTCAGAAGAAGAGTTGGTAATGACTTTATATGATGGTACAGATGACAGTGTATTGTTTGGACAAGAATATACATCAACCTTAACCAATAATTCTGGAGTTTATAGTTATACCTGGGCAGAACCTTTAGATGCAGGAAGTTATAGAATAAAGTTTCAAACACACACAGGTTCAGGAGGAATAGATGAAGCAGATGATACATGGAAAAGCCTTGAGTTTTCTGATCCATTCACTATTGCTCCAGCAACAGCGGTTGATTTCCAAGTAATAGGTTCAGCAAATCAAAATTGTTTTGAGGTGAATGATGGGTATATAGACATCAGTGCAACAGGAGAAGGGAATAGAACATTTTTATACCAATTGACTAAAAATGGAACAATACAAGTTTTTAATGGCACCAATTGGGTAAACTATATCGGGAGTAATATTGATAATGATACTTGGTTCCCGTATACTAATGCAAATAGTACAAGAATAAGTAAGTTAAATAAAGGAGCGTATAGTGTAAAAGTTAGAGACTCACAAAAGTGTTTAGCAAAACAGTAAGGAGAGAAAAATGAAAAAGAGATTATTTATACTACTATTATTTTATAGTTTTTTGGGGTTTGGGCAAGGTTATATTGTCGATTATGTTACTAAAAGTCAAAGTAATTATCGCAGTTGTGAGAATGACGGAGATGCTTTTTGGGCAAGAGTACTTACAAATGGTAATATACCAATAGGGTATAGACTTTATGAAGATGGTTATATTGAAGGAAGAGATCCAGGAACAACACTTTGTCAGGTAAGTAATCAATATGATACTTCATTAACTCCAGAAGATGCCCTTTGTAATGTGTTCAATTACTCTTTAAAAGGTTGTTGTACAAAAGAACTAGGGAGTTTTAGAATAATACCAGATAATGATTTTAAAATTCTGACACCTGACCCAGGAGTAAATAATACAACTACATCAATAACCTTAGAGGCTTCTTCAGGTTATCATGAATTAGTATATAATTGGATGTATTATGATCCAATAACCAATGGTTGGGAGAAGCTTCCTCAAGAGTACTTGGGAAAAAGTTCAATTACGTTTACGGCTAAAGACTTATTTGGTAGTGAAGCTCATTTGTATACGAGTAAAAGTATTCAATATAAGTTAGAGTTGTGTAATGGGTGGAGCCCAAAAGAACCTTATACTTATGTATTTATTTCTGAATCTCCTCAATTACAAGATCCCATAGTAACCCAAATAACAAGTTGTAATTATAAAGCAGACGGAAGCCTAACATTGGACTTTAAAAGAGATTTATACACAACAGAAAAGTTGGCAGTTATTATATATCAACAGAACACAGAATCTGGAGAGTACGATATTATTTTAGATCAAGAACTTAAAATAGGATCTCTAGAGAAAATAAACGAAACTACCTATAGGTATCAATGGGCAAACAATTTGCCTCACGGAACATACAAACTTAAATATCAAACAGGTGAAAAAGGAGTTGCAATTAATCCTAGCGATATCTCATGGTCTAGTTTAGTTCCTGTAGAGCTTACCATTGAAGAAACAGCAAAAGTTGATTTCGAAGTAATAGGTTCAGCAGATCAAAATTGTTTTAAGATAAATGATGGGTATATAGATATTAGTGCTATAGGAGAAGGTGGTAGAACATTTTTATATCAATTAACAAAGGATGGGGTCATACAGTTTTTTTATGGTACTAGTTGGGTAAAATATGAAGGAGGGGATATTGATAATGAAACATGGTTTCCGTTTACCAACGCACAGACAACAAGAATAAATAAGTTAAATAAAGGGGCATACAGCGTAAAAGTTAGAGCCTCAAAAAAGTGTTTAGCAAAACAGTTATAAAAAAGAAAAGAATATTTTAATGATTACAATGAGGGGGCAAACACTAAAAGTAGTAGTGTTTATTTTAAGCATATTTTTTGCTGAAAGTATAGTAGGACAACAATTAGATTTTGAGAATATAGGAAGAGGAAAACCTTTTAAAGTTAGCGGAAACATCGCTGCTAACTCTGTGTTTTATTCATCCAATCAAAATAGTGCAAGAGCACCATTTACCTATTTTCTACAAGGAAGCTTAAACTTTAATATTTATGAATTTTCAATTCCTGTAAGCTATAGCTTTTCTAATCAAGGAGGCGATTTAGAATATCAATTACCATTTAGTTTTAATCGTTTGAGCCTGCACCCTAAATATAGATGGATACAAGCCCATATTGGAGATGTGAGTATGAGTTTTTCTCCATATACATTAGCAGGACACCAATTTACTGGTGGTGGAGTTGATTTAACTCCTAAAGGAAGTTTTACTTTTTCAGCAATGTATGGTCGATTATTAAAAGCTACAGAAGATTCAGAAGACAATAGAACACAACCAGCTTTTAAACGAATGGGATATGGAGCTAAAGTAGGGTTTAAAAAAGAAAAATATAGTTTAGAATTAATTGGTTTTTATGCAAAAGACAAGATAAACTCAATAAGTGCAGTACCAGAAGAAAAAAAGGTGTTACCCAAAGAAAATTTGGTGCTAAGTATGTCAGGAGCTGTAACTGTAACTGATGGACTTAGATTTAAAGGAGAATACGCTTCAACGGCTATAACACAAGATCTTAGAGCAGAAAAAGTAAGTCATAGTAACGGGGTAGCAGGTTTATTATTCAACAATAGAGCTTCAACAGAACATTACAAAGCATTTAAAACAGAAATGGAATATAGCTTTGATAAATATAGATTTGGAGTTGGGTATGAACGTATAGATCCTGGCTATCAAACATTAGGAGCTTATTATTTTAACAATGATTTTGAAAACATTACCTTAAACGGAAATACTTCTTTATTTAATAATAAAATAAGTTTAGGATTTAATATAGGGTACCAACGAGATGATTTAGCAAACCAAAAAGAAACCAATACTAATAGAACTGTAGGAAGTGTAAATGCTACTTACGCAATGAGTAAAAAAGTAAATATAACAGGAAGCTATTCTAACTTTTCTACTTACACTAATAATAAACTAGATCAGTTTGAGATTATAAATGATGATAATTTGTTAGATAATCAAGAAGAACGCTTAAATTATAAGCAGTTATCTCAAAATGCTAACGTTAATATAAGTTATATTTTAGAAAATAGTAAAACAAGAAGACAAAACCTAAATACAAATTATTCATTAGCAACGGTTGCAAATGCTGAAAATGGAATTGTGCGTTTAGGAAACGGTTCTACATTTCATAATTTTAATACTTCTTATACCATAGGGTTACCACAAAGAAAAATGAATATAACCTCTGCTTTAAACACTACGTATAATACTATAGGAAGAGATGAATCCTATACATGGGGACCAACAGTAGCAGTTAACAAAAAATTTCTAAAAGATAAATTAAACACAACACTGAGTACTTCTTATAATCAAAATAATAACAAAACAAATAAGGCAAGTGCAACAAACTTTAGATTGAATGCAAATTATGTATATAGAGAAAAGCATAATTTTAATTTAAGTGCTATTCAATTATTTAGAAATACTTCTTTAAAGAATACCCAAGACTTAACAGTTACTTTCGGCTACAATTATGCCTTTGACTTATCTGCAAAAAAGAAAGCAAAAGTAGAGAGAGTTCGAGGGGAGTTTAGTTTTTCTTATAAGGAGCATACATTTACAGGAGAGCCCAATGAAATAACTCCAGAGGTATTAATAGTTGGGAAAGCAAAGAGATTTGAAGAGATAAAAAAAATAAATAAAATAGCAGATAAACTTTTAGTTTTAGAGCAAGAGTTAAAAGATGCTGAACTAAAATCTAAAAATAAGTATAAGAAAAAGGCAATTGAGTATTTAAACCATTTGTATAAGAATCAAGATTATGTAAATATATATGATGATTTAGTGTTTAATGGGCTTAAGAAATTATTTAGAGACGCTAAAAGGGCGGAATGGTCAGTAGAGCAAAAATATAAGACAGCGGTATCTATGTATAATAGTTCAAGTAGAAAAGAGAGTAAAAAGATGCAATTGTTTTTAAAGAAAAGAACATCTGCCTACAAGGCAAATAAAAATATGTTAGAGCAGTTAGAAAACTTAAAGAAGAGTGATTTATATGAAAAAGGCGGTGAGTTTTATAATTTCAAGCATAGACACCTAAATACTATCTTAAACATGTTAGAAGAAGGTAGGACTAAAATGGAAGTTTCTATTTTCATTGAAATAGCTTTTGCCAAAATGTTTCACACATTAAGTGAATAAAAAGAGCTAATTAACTACTCTTCAGAGTTTTTTAAGTAGATTCTTTTTCTTTTTTAAAGCTTTTAAAAGTCGGATAAGGTTGTTTATTCCAATAACAACTAAGATGGAAATACAAGCGGCTGTACCTAATGCGCCTCCATAACCATTAAAAAAAGTAGGACTAACCGTATAGATAAATCCAAAAACAATTCCTGCAAAAATAATTGAAGTATAGTTACGAGTAAGTTTACTAGAGGTCATACCAACAAAAGAAGCACCAAAAAATACCCAAGGAATTTGATTGGCTATATCTTCAGAAAATAACTCAGAAAAAAGAGAACATGTACTAGCAACAAAAAGAGTGAGTAGAGCAGAAGCTCTTACAGGACCCTGTTTGTATTTTGTACTTACTAAAAACGTTAAAAAAGCCCCAAGTATGCTTGTTAAATATATTGATATGGTGGTAAGCACTATGAAAGAATTAAAAGAAATAACGATGAAATAACTACACTACCAAAGGCAAGAGTACCCAGTTTACCACCAACTCCATTAAAAAGGTTTTTAGAGAGTATAAAAAAAATACCCGCTATGATACCTGCAATAATTATAAGGCTATAATCAATAGCAACGTTTTTTTGTGACATTCCTACAAAACAACCACAATACATAGCATTGGGAATATTTTGTAAAACCTTCGACTTTTTATTTAAATCAGGTAAAAAAGAAGCAACTGTACCAATAAGTGTTGCTGCAAAAACAGAATTTAATTTAGTAAAAAGATGTAAGTAACTTGTAAGTATAGCTCCAATTATAACAAAAATTATTACATAGAATGGCTCAAAATCTACTCTTTTAATTTTAAAAAACTTTATGTAACTATAAATTATAAGTGTAGTAATAAGTGTTGTTAACGATAGTATTGTAAAAGTATTTTTATGCTCAAACAATAATGCAGTAATAAATGCAAATTGAGTAAGAACTAAAAAAATGATAGAAAAAAAGTGAAAATATTTTTGTCTCAAACCAGAGTTATTCTGCAATTATAATATAATGGCAAATTTACGGTATAAACTATGATTTATCAATTAATTTCCTTGAATTCTAACCCAAAGATCTGTTAATAATTGTTTAGCTTTTTCACGATTTCTAGGCACTTCGTTTATAACTATTTTATTTTGCTTTTTTGTTATTTGAAAACTAAAAGCAAACTGCTGAAAATTAGGAGCTACGCTTAATAACCCAAAGCGTAAATCATTTAAATAAATTAAATTATTCTTTTCTGAAATTGTATACCAACCTTTGGTAATTTTAATAAGTCGTTTTATTGAAACATTATTTTTATAATCGTCTAATAAATGATGATTTTTAGGGTAGGAATAAAATTCAATTGGTTTAGTATCAAAAAAAGAATAATAACCTATTAGATAAGCATCATTTGTTTCAACATTTGCAGACCATAAAATGGTGTTAAAAGGCGTAGGTTTGGTTTCTATTTCTTTATAAGAAATCCCTTGTTCTTTTAAAGCATGTGAAAATTTAGAGTAAGTGATTCCTTTAATAACAAGGGTAATTGCCATGTAAGAACTACTAATAATTAGTCCTAAATTGTTATACTTTGTTCTTTTAGCTGTCCCTTTACGTTGGAACATTGCCATTAGTAGAAATACTAAGAAAGGTAATGTGTATAAAGGGTCAATAACAAATATATTTTTAAAAGCTAACCGCAAATCGAGTGGCCAAAAAAGTTGAGTTCCCCAAGTGGTATGTGCGTCTAGAATTGGATGTGTTATAAATCCCCAAAACATAAGTAGAGCCCATTCTTTAGTGGAGGCATTTTTTTCATATAAAGAGATAAGCCAACCAAAAATCCACCCGAAAACAATTGCAAAAAATACAGAATGTGTAAAACCTCTGTGTATTTCTAGAGCAGTAACAGTGTCAAAAAGCTTACCAACATAAACATCTAAGTCTGGAATAGTACCAGCGATGGCACCATAAAGCATTGCTTTGTTTCCTTCTTTTTTACCTAATACAGCTTCTCCAACAGCTGCCCCAAGAACAATTTGTGTGAGTGAATCCATTAGGCAAAAATACTTATAAAACGGTTAGTAAATAGTGTTATAGTATTCGTTAATCCATTTTGTAGGATATTTATTATATAAATCGTTAAGAAGTAACTTGTTTGCTTCGGAAGTTTTAAAATCTTTATAAAAACTACCAAGAACCCAAACAGTTTCTCTAGATAACTCTCTTTTATGACACTCTAAAAGAACTTGCTTCGATTTTATTGAAGAGTCTGTTAATAGTAATACTAAAGCTCCCGCTGTTTCAAAATTGAACTCATTAAAGAAAGGCGTTATTTTTTGAGCTCTTTTTAAGAGTATTTCATTCTCTAAAAAAAGAGATGCTTTTAGTTTTTTTCGTAAACTAGGATAGCTAGTATATGAGTTCACCTTGATAACAAATTTTAAGTTTTCTAAAAACTCGCTATACTTTGTATTGTATAGGTTTTCTATATCATTTAGTGAGTTCACTCCAAAGAGTACATATACCGTACTAGGTCTTAAAACATTAATATTATATCCCTCACCAAGAGACGATAGTGTTTTTTCAATTCCTTTTAAGAAAAGAGGGTAATTGTTTTCTTTTACTTTTGTAATAATACCTAATCTAGAGGCGTGAAAATAAGCATCAATAATTTTTTGCTTGTCTATTCCTTTTAAAGCTTTTGTTAGTGTTGCATTGATATCATAATGACGATATGGGTAAAATTGACCTTGAAATTTATGGAGTAAAGCTTCGTTTTCGCTTTCAATAAAAAGATCAATAATTTTACTTGTGGTAAGTTTACCTAAAGATTGATATTTTTTTTCTTGTAACTGTATTATTATCTCTCTTTCCATTTATGAGATGTGTTTTATTAATTGTTGATGTTTTTAATGAAAAACTATAGCTGCTTTGTTGTGAATACTATGTTTTGCAGCTTTGAACAACTCACACCAAACTAGTTTTTCTTTCCAAAAATCTTCTTCTGCGTTTATTGATTTATTTACAGCTTCAATATTTACAATAGTATCGTCTTCATCTAGTTGAATATTAAGCTTATTTGCTATAAATTTTAATTCCTTAAATAGAGCGTATGACGAACCAATCATTGCACCATCAATAGGAATTTCATCATTATCAAAAACAATATCGATAAAATCTACAGGAACATAAAAACCTGTACAATCTGAATGACATATAAGATGACAAGTAAGGTCTGATGCATGATCATCTATAATAGAATCTTCACTAGGCTTACTGTTAGGGCTAAATGGAATAGGAGTCCAATCTTCATATTCGGCACAATAAGCATAAAAACGCCTTAAGTGATGAATAAAATCGTAAGAAAACCCACCAAGTTCTAAAGAACCACCTTCTAATTCAGCTGGTTCTTCGTAAGGTGTAAGCCCATTTAATTCTAGTAGTTTGTTAACATCTTTAAATACTGAAGAATAATGTTTAAAAGCTTCTTCATCCATTTCTTTAAAGCTAGCAAGTGCTCCGCTAGTAATGTATAATCCCATCTTTTGTTTTTTAATTTAATTGCTTGTAAAAGTATAAACAAGTGTAAGTAGAAAGTAATCTGTTTTATAAGCGTAGTTAACCGTTGTAAATTTGAAAAAAAATGAATCTACTTCCAGATACAGAAAGTAATATAATTTCTCCCTATGCGCAGAATGCAGAATATTTTATCTGTGGATCTGGTACTATGATAGAAAATACTCAAAAAGTATTACAGAGTATGGATGTTCCAGATACTCGAATTCTTATTGAAAGCTTTGGAGGAGGAAGATTAGAAGAAACTACAGAAGTCATCGATAATGCTCATTTAACTGCTAGTTTAGATGGAGAAGAAATAAACATACATATTCCAAAGGGTAAAACTATATTACGCGCTATGTTAGATAATAATTATAATCCTCCATATTCATGTGAAGGAGGAGTATGTTCTAGCTGTATGTGTAAATTGAATAAAGGAGAAGTTTTTATGAAAAAGAATCTTACTTTATCTGAAGAAGATGTTAAAGAAGGATATATTTTAAGTTGTCAAAGTCTTCCCTTAACACAAGATATAGAAATTGTTTTTGAATAATTTTATACAATAGTTTCGAACAAATAGAAAACAAAGTATTGTGTATAATTACTACTTATAAAGTTTTGGGTAAGCCCCAACTCCAGGCTAGGGAGTCGGTAGCTTCAGGCTTTATTTTTCTTCAATAGTATCCATGCTTCCTTGTTTCAAAAAAGGATAATCTGTATATCCTCTAGCATCCCCACCACCAAATAACGTATGAGCATTAGTAATTTTGTTTAATGGAGCATTTAGTTTTACTCTTATCGGATAATCGGGGTTCGTTAAAAAATTGCGTCCAAACCCAATTAAATCAACCAGCTCTTTTTCTAGTAAATCTTCTCCTTGCTCTGGTGTTTTGTTCCCTGTAGCAATAATAGTTTTACTAAATGTTTTACGTAGGTTCTCTCTAAATTTATTAGGAATTTCAGGGGCATCATCCCAATCTGCTTCGCATAGATGCAAGTAAGTAACTCCGATTTTTTCAAGCTCTTTGGTTGCAATCATTATAGTGTCTAATATTTCAGGATCGTTCATGTCTTTAAAACTAATGAATGGGGATAGGCGAACCCCAGTTTTTTCATGACCAATTTCCAGAGCAACTGCTTGAGTGATTTCGGTTAGTAATCGAACTCTATTATTTTTAGTACCCCCATATTCGTCAGTTCGTTGGTTAGAATTACTTCTCAAAAACTGATCTATCAAATATCCATTGGCTCCGTGAATTTCAACACCATCAAAACCTGCTTCAATAGCATTTTTTGCCCCCGTTTTAAATTCTTCAATTACTTGATTAATGTCTGCTTTTGTCATTGCTCTAGGTTCTTCTACAGGTACAAAAGTAGCATCACCATTGGGAGCTCCATCAAAAATATAAACATTGGTGTCTTTGGCAATTTTTTTAGAAGGAGCAATAGGTTGTAATCCGTTTACTTTAGAACTAGATACGCGACCAACATGCCATAATTGTAAAAATATTTTACTTCCTTTTTTATGGACTTCATCAGTAATTAATTTCCAACCTTCAACTTGTTCTTGTGTGTAAATTCCGGGTGTTTTAGCGTAGCCTTTTCCTTGCAATGAAACTTGAGTAGCTTCAGATATAATTATTCCTGCTGAAGTTCTCTGTCCGTAATATTCAGCCATTAGTTCATTAGGAATATCACCAGGCTGTGAGCTTCTAGAACGTGTCATGGGAGCCATTAAAAATCTATTTTTTAATGTCAAGCCATTTTTATTATAGGGTTGATATAACTTTTTAAAAGCCATGATTTACAAAGTTTTTAATTGTTTAATAGTATAAATTTACTACGGTTTGAAGATGTTTTTGTTGTATAATTTCATGTTTTACTTGTGAAAATACATTGTCTTATTCCACAAAATCTACAGTTGTAAAATGTAGGGTGGTAGTACCTATGTTTTCTAGATTATGTATAAAGTAGTTTTTAGTGCTTAAGTTATTAAAGTACTTAATATCATTAGGTTTATAGGATGTTTCAATTATAGAACCATTAGAAAAATAAGAACGAGAGTTACCCCTTGTATGACAAACATAAAAATAAGGTTTATCATGTTTATGAAACGGAAGACTTTTTCCGGGTTCCAATTCAATATGCCATATTTTAACATGTTTATTTTCTAATAATAATTGTTGTCCAATTTTATGACTATTAGCTCCTAATTGAATAGACTTTTTTAAGGATTCTGTCCAATGTACAGATCAATTACCAGCTGTGTTTATTGTTTCTACTTTCATAAGGAAGGTATTAGTTTATAGCATATAATAACCATTCTTTAAACTCATGCTTAGGAAGAATGATGTCTTTTTTAAAGATGAAACCTAATTTATTGAGTAACTTTTGAGAGCCAGTATTACTAGGACGTGTAATAGCCACTAGGTTTTGAATTCTGAATTCATTTATAGCTACTTCTTTTATTTTTGAAGCACTTTCAAAGGCATATCCTTTACCTTCAAATTGGGGTAAAAAAGCAAAGCCAAAATCAATTCCATCAACTCCTTCACGATCATAAAGTCCCACAGTTCCTATTTTTTCATTATCAGATTGTCTAATTACAGTATAGCTAGAGTATCCTAATTGCTTGAGTTGTTTAAGCATAACTGTTTCAATATATTGCTTTGCATGAGTAGTAGAAGTTATGTTTCTATCTCCAATGTTTTCAATCCATTTTGGAGTATTAAATAAGTTGAAAATAAAGTCGGTATCTTCAGTATTTGTCGGTCGTATGATTAACCTCTCAGTTTGATATTGTGAACTCATTTATTTTGATTATTTACGGAATGTTACTTGGTTTGTTTTATCAAAAACTGCACTTTCAGTATTCTTGAAGCCTTTTAATTCCCAATCTTTTTCTAACTGGAAAGGTAATTTGTTTTGCGCATTAATAATTGTTAGTGTACTAAGTAGAAGGTATAAATAGATTGCATGTTTCATGTTGGTATTCTTATTTGTTAAATTTTAATTCGGCGTTATCAATTGGTGTATTAGGATCGTTTATTACCATTTTAGCAATATCATCTTTACGCATAAACACTACACCTTCATGTTGTTTTGCATATTCAATGAATTGATTTACAACATTAACTACTGCTGGAGCACCTCCAATTCTATCGTGTAAACTCACACTCATCATTCTTCTTTTAGAGACTCCTTCTTTATAAAGTTGATTGAATTCTGTTTTTAGTTGGAATAAGAATTGATCTGGCGACCAGTTTTTACCAGCAATATTTACAATGTCGTTGTTACGCAACGTATAAGGCATTACAACAAAGTTTTTACCTCTTACTTTAGTAATGAAAGGCTCATCACGACTTATATCATCAATATGATATAAAAAGTCAAGTTCTTGTAAAATCTTAAGAGTGTTGGGGCTTCGGCGTAACCAGTTAGCATTGTATCCACGACCTCTTTTTCCTGTAATTGCTTCTACTGTGTCAATTCCTTTTTTAACAAAGGCAAGTTCTTCTTCGTAACTTAAATTCCACTGATCGTCCCAAGCAATTCCGTGAGCAGCTATTTCATGTCCTTTACTAGCCATAGCCTTAGCTATTTCAGGGTATTTTATTGCAGCTTCGCCTACAACATGAGAGGTTACTTTTATATTGTGTTTATCCCATAAATCCATCATTCGCCACATTCCTTCTCTTGCTCCATAGCGAAACCAGCTTTCAGCAGGCAAATCAGGATTTTCTTTAGGTAATGAGTTTCCTGAAAAAGGACTTTCAGCTCCTTCAGGTTGTCCTCCTGTTTCAAACTGCATTGAAAAAGAAATGACTAATTGTGCTCCGTTAGGCCAATAGCTTTTTTTTGCTACAGTTTTTGTTGAAGTAGAACTTATTTTACGTGTATTCTTTTGCTCTTTTTTACAAGCATTTAATGTTAAGCTTACCGCTATGATAACCAATGCTATAATGCTATTATTTTTCATTTTATATTGTTTAATTAACTGTTGTGACTGCAAAATTAGCAGCTATTTTAAGTTATGCTGTTGTATGAATACATTGTATATTTGTATAAAAACATTCTAATGACACAACGTTTTTATATTACCAAGAACTTAGATGTATTTGAGTTTGATGCAGAGAAGGAGTGGGGCTACCCAAGACATAAGCACCATTTTTTTGAGTTGACTTTTGTTTTAAAAGGAAGCGGAAAACATGTTTTAAACGAAAGTGTTATTGATTATAAAGAGGGAGATTTATTTTTTTTAACTCCAAAGGATGAACATGAGTTTATTATTGGTGAGCCAACAAAATTTGGAGTGCTAAAATTTACAGAACAGATGTTTTTAGAAAAGGCTACATTTTCTACAAGTACTTATTGGAGAAAGAATTTAGAGGCAGTAATTTTTCATCGAAACATTGTAGCTAAAAGTGTAATTAGTTGCGAAACAGATAAAGAGCAACTTTTTAGACTTTATCATTTGATAAAAAGTGAATTGCATAGTCCGTTAACTTACAGTCGTAATGTATTATCTGAATTGTTTGGAGCTTTGTTAATTATATTGTCGAGAAACTTAAAGTCTACATTAAAAAATAGTGGACATGTTTACGATAAGAATAAGGCAGATTTAATATTGACGTATATACGACAAAATGTACAAAATAAAGAACTTATAAAGGTTGATGTTATTGCAGAAACGTTTCATTTGTCACCAAACTATGTTGGTATTTTTGTAAAGAAACATACAGGTATATCCTTACAGCGTTATATAATGGAAACCAAAATAAAAATGGCAGAAAGCTTGTTAAAACAAAGTAGTTTAAGCATAGGTGAAATTGCTGAGAAAACAGGTTTTACAGACTCAAGTCATTTTAATAAAACATTTAAAAAGTACACGGGTAAAAATCCGAGCGAATATATTTAAATTCAATATTTTGTTGAAGAGTTTCGTTTCTTACTTCCCAATACAGAAGTTTCCGAAAATGTGACCTAAAATATCCTTATCTACATCATATTCACCAGTAATATTTCCTAAATGACGTAAGCACTCACGAATATCTATGGCAAATAAATCAGAAGAAATATCTAACTCAATACCATTTTTAACAGAATTGATACTTTCCAAAGCTAAAGTCAACGCTTCAAAATGACGAGAGTTAGTAACAATTGTTTCATTATTACTCAAAGCTCCAGTATTGACTAATGAAATAAGTTCTTGTTTTAACTCGTCAACTCCAATATTTTGTTTTGCAGAAAGTAAAATTAAATTTTCAATTTCTGATTGTAAAATAGATGAATCGTGGCATGACAAGGTGTCTATTTTATTGGCGATTACCAATAAACGTTTGTTAGGAAAACGTTGCTTTATAGTCTCAATTTCCTCTAAGAATAAGTCTTTAGAATGTATATACTTATTGGAGTCAATTAAAAATATAATTAATTGTGCGTTTTCTGCTTTTTCATATGCTTTTTTGATACCGATGTTTTCAACAACATCTTCAGTTTCTCTAATTCCAGCGGTATCGATAAAACGAAAAACAACACCATCAATAATTAATTCATCTTCAATAGCATCACGAGTTGTACCAGCAATATCAGATACGATAGCCTTTTCTTCATTAAGCAAAGCATTTAATAGAGTAGACTTTCCAACATTTGGTTCACCAATAATAGCTACAGGTATTCCATTTTTCATAGCATTCCCAAAGGCAAAAGAATCTATTAAACGTTTTAAAACTGCCGATATTTTAGCTACTAATTCTTTAAACTTGGTTCTATCAGCAAACTCTACGTCTTCACCAGAAAAATCGAGTTCTAACTCAATTAAAGCTGCAAAATCAAGTAGTTGTCCTCTTAATTCTTTTAGTTCATTGGTAATTCCTCCACGCATTTGCTGAATTGCCATTTGATGAGAAGCAGCAGAGTTTGAAGCAATCACATCAGCCACAGCTTCCGCTTGCGATAAATCCATTTTACCATTTAAAAAGGCACGCATTGTAAACTCACCGTTATCAGCCATTCTACAACCATTTTGTAAGAAAAGTTGAATGATTTCTTGTTGAATAAAACTAGAACCATGACACGAAATTTCTACTACATCTTCACCTGTATATGAGTGCGGATTTTTAAAAATAGATACTAAAACATGATCAATAACAACTCCATTATTCACAATATGACCTAAATGTAAGGTATGAGATTTTTGATTTAATAATGATTTATTTTTCTTTACAGAAGAGAAAAATGAATCCACAATTTTTATAGAATTTTCTCCAGAAAGTCTAATAATAGCAATAGCACCAACCCCTGCTGGTGTTGCTAAAGCAATAATTGTATCGTTTTGTATCATATCGCAAAATTACCTAATTTAGTAAGAAGTATTATAAAATATCAACAACATATTTTTACTAAACAAGTATGGGGAAAAACCCCTTTTTTAACTTTTCATTTTTTAAACCTGAAAATAAATGCTACTTTTGGTATAACTGTTTTTTAGAACTTAAAAAACGTTAATCCCTCAAAAATAATACTATTCCATTTAGTATTGGCTTCCTCGAAAAATCTTATTGTACATTCTTTATGTGTTATACTTATATAATACTCTGAAATGCGTACCTCTTAATTACCCTGCCCCCAAAATTACAGTTACCCCCACTTTTAAAGTTAGATATACAACTTTTATTGCTTGTATATGTAGTATAATAATTATAAAAACAAATAATATGAGAAAAAATATTATTCAAAAACTACTGTATTTATTCTTTTTAGGTAGCGGTTTAAGTCTTTGTTCACAAAATTTAACAGAGTTATCGGTAGTTTCCTATAGTGATAAACCAGATTATGAAAGAGTGCATGTGCATAAACTAAAGATTAGCAATAATAGCATAGTAGAAAAAGAATATCGTTTTTCCATAAACAATGTACCGTGCAAAAATCAAGAAAAAATAGAAACGATATTAGAGTATTCATTATTAGATGAAAAAAAGAAACCTCTTATAAAAGCATTAAAAGTACTATCTAAAAGAAGTAAAATACTTTATTTAAAAATAACTAAACCATACAATATCAAATTAGGAAGTTGGAATTGTATAGAACTCCTGGTAAATGACCTTCAAGAGCAAGTGTCATTACAGAAAAAAGCTCCCTCTAGCAAGATTAATATAAAAACAGATATACCAAATCAGAGTAATGACAATTAGACGATTAGCATAAGATTGTTGTTATTAGAAAAACTTAGAGGACATGAAAAAAATTACTAGTTTTACTTTATTTTTTATAGTGGTTTTTCTCGTTGCTGGCGGAAAATTAGAAGCCCAAATAAAAAAAGGATTCCAACCTAGATTTTCAGAAGCAGTTAAAGGAAATGTAACATTAATAGCAAATAATGTTTTATCAAGAAATAAAACAACGAGCTATATAGGAAGCGACGGAAACCATGACTTTAGTAATAACGTTTTTGTTGATATAGATAGTGATGCAAGTACATTCAATTCAAGTAGCGCAAACTTATCTAACCCAGAGCCAACAGTTAGTTGTTTAAGTATAAAGAAAGCATATTTATACTGGGCAGCAGCTGATAAAGAGGAAGACAATTCTTCAGATGAACCCAATTGGGATTATAATAAAGTAAAATTGCAATTACCAGGAAGTTTAGGTTATACAACTATAACTGCTGATGATGTTATTTATAGAGGAAGAGACGAGATAGGTCACTTTGTTAATGATCCATACATTTGTTTTAAGGATATCACAAGTGAAGTAAAAGCTTTGGCAACACCCTATGGAACTTATCAAGTAGCTAATGTTAGGGCAAAGGAAGGAAGTTTGACTTCACATGGTGGAGGAAATACAGGAACTTCTGGAGGTTGGCAAATAGTATTTGTATATGAAAGCCCTACTTTACCAGCAAAAAATATATCGCTTTTTGATGGTTACGCACATGTTACAAGTAGTGTTAATAATTTTGAAATTGGATTTAGTGGTTTTCAAACAGTACCAACAGGAGATGTAGATGTAGATGTAGTAATAGGTGCCTTAGAAGGAGATAGAGATTTATCAGGAGACAGGTTGCAAATAAAAAATACTAGTAACAATTGGGTAGATTTATCATATAGTTTAAGGAGTTCAAGTAATTTTTTTAATAGTAGAATAGCTAAAAATGGAAGTAACTTTATAGATAGAAATCCAGCTAGTACTAATACTTTAGGATTTGATGCAGATGTATTTGCTCTTAGTAATCCAGGAAATAGTATAATAGCTAACAATCAAACTTCTGCGACAATAAGATTAACATCAAACCAAGAAACATACGGACTCTTTTTAATAGGATTGTCTGTAGATGTTTGGAAACCAGATTTAGCGCCATTAATATTATCAAGCTCAACAAATACTAGTAGTGTAGAAGACACTGTTAGTTTTTCAGTCAATATAGAAAACAATGGTAATGACAATGTAAAAGACTTAACAATAGAAACAACAATACCTCAAGAAGTAGATTTAATAGAACCAATAATAGGGTTACCTTTTGGGGTTACTTATAGCTATAATACAACAACTAGATTATTAACCTTTGATGCTATTGATGGAATTACAGATGTTGGAGGTACACCATATAGTTTAAGTTTTCAGGTGAAAGTAAAAGAACAGTGTTATTTTCTAGAAGAAATGTGTTCCGATAAATTTCAAATGCAATTAATAGCAACTTATGCAGGAGAAGAAAATAATAGTACACAAACAACTTTAAGTTCTAAATCAGTTGATTCTTGTGGTATAGGAGATAATTTACCTAATGAGATAAGTATTAACCAACCTGACGAGGCTAATTGGACAACTACAGTCGATTTATTAGATAGAACAGTGTCTTGTGAAGATAGTGCTGCCCTAGCTACGGCGCAATTACTTACCCCAGAAGCAAGTTGTGATTTAACAATAACCAAAATACCTGGAAGTTTTGAGGCTTCAACAACTAATTGTCCTGTTATAGGAACATATACTAATATTTGGACATTTACAGATAGTTGTGGAAGAACAAGTGGACAATTTACCCAAACCATTACGGTAACTGATACTTCAGCACCCGTTTTATCAGCAACACCAGCCGATGTAAGTGTCGACTGTGAAGCCATCCCATCAGTACCAACCATCACAGCAACCGATAATTGCGATAGCGTAGTAGACGTAGTCTTTACCGAAGTAAGCAATACAGTAGTAGACGGTTGTGGAGAGATTGTACGTCAATGGGAATCAACCGACAACTGTGGTAACACCGTAAGTCATACCCAAACCATTACGGTAACTGATACTTCAGCACCCGTATTATCAGCAACACCAGCCGATGTAAGTGTCGATTGTGAAGCTATACCAGCAGTACCAACCATTACCGCAACCGATAATTGTGATAGTGTAGTAGATGTAATCTTTACCGAAGTAAGCAATACAGTAGTAGACGGCTGTGGAGAAATCGTACGTCAATGGGAATCAACCGACAATTGTGGCAACACGGTAAGTCATACACAAACCATCACGGTAACCGATACTACAGCACCCGTATTATCAGCAACACCAGCCGATGTAAGTGTCGACTGTGAAGCCATCCCATCAGTACCAACCATCACAGCAACCGATAACTGTGATAGCGTAGTTGACGTAGTATTCACTGAAGTAAGCAATACGGTAGTAGACGGCTGTGGAGAAATTGTACGTCAATGGGAATCAACCGATAACTGTGGCAACACCGTAAGTCATACCCAAACCATTACAGTAACCGATACCACTGCACCCGTTTTATCAGCAACACCAGCCGATGTAAGTGTCGACTGTGAAGCCATCCCATCAGTACCAACCATCACAGCAACCGATAATTGCGATAGCGTAGTAGACGTAGTCTTTACCGAAGTAAACAATACAGTAGTAGACGGCTGTGGAGAGATTGTACGTCAATGGGAATCAACCGACAACTGTGGTAACACCGTAAGTCATACCCAAACCATTACAGTAACCGATACCACTGAACCCGTATTATCAGCAACACCAGCCGATGTAAGTGTCGACTGTGAAGCTATCCCATCAGTACCAACCATCACAGCAACCGATAACTGTGATAGCGTAGTTGACGTAGTATTCACTGAAGTAAGCAATACGGTAGTAGACGGCTGTGGAGAAATTGTACGCCAATGGGAATCAACCGATAACTGTGGTAACACGGTAAGCCACACCCAAACCATTACAGTAACCGATACCACTGCGCCCGTATTATCAGCAACACCAGCTGATGTAAGTGTCGACTGTGAAGCCATCCCAGCAGTACCAACCATCACAGCAACCGATAATTGTGATAGCGTAGTAGATGTAGTATTCACTGAAGTAAGCAATACAGTAGTAGACGGTTGTGGAGAGATTGTACGCCAATGGGAATCAACCGACAACTGTGGTAACACCGTAAGTCATATCCAAACCATCACAGTAACCGATACCACTTCACCCGTATTATCAGCAACACCAGCCGATGTAAGTGTCGACTGTGAAGCCATCCCAGCAGTACCAACCATCACAGCAACCGATAATTGTGATAGCGTAGTAGATGTAGTATTCACTGAAGTAAGCAATACAGTAGTAGACGGTTGTGGAGAGATTGTACGCCAATGGGAATCAACCGACAACTGTGGTAACACGGTAAGTCATACCCAAACCATTACAGTAACCGATACCACTGCGCCTGTATTATCAGCAGAACCAGCTGATGTAAGTGTCGACTGTGAAGCCATCCCATCAGTACCAACCATCACAGCAACCGATAATTGCGATAGCGTAGTAGATGTAGTCTTTACTGAAGTAAGCAATACCGTAGTAGACGGCTGTGGAGAGATTGTACGCCAATGGGAATCAACCGACAACTGTGGTAACACGGTAAGTCATACCCAAACCATTACAGTAACCGATACCACTGCGCCTGTATTATCAGCAGAACCAGCTGATGTAAGTGTCGACTGTGAAGCCATACCAGCAGTACCAACTATTACCGCAACCGATAACTGTGATAGCGTAGTAGATGTAGTATTCACTGAAGTAAGCAATACGGTAGTAGACGGCTGTGGAGAGATTGTACGTCAATGGGAATCAACCGACAACTGTGGCAACACGGTAAGTCATACACAAACCATTACAGTAACCGATACTACAGCACCCGTATTATCAGCAACACCAGCCGATGTAAGTGTCGACTGTGAAGCTATACCAGCAGTACCAACCATCACTGCAACCGATAATTGTGATAGTGTAGTAGATGTAATCTTTACCGAAGTAAGCAATACGGTAGTAGACGGCTGTGGAGAAATCGTACGTCAATGGGAATCAACCGACAACTGTGGTAACACGGTAAGTCATACCCAAACCATTACGGTAACGGATATTACTAACCCAGATTTTACAGTACCAGTAGATATTACAATTTATAAAGATGATAATTGTACTTATGATGCTAGTATTGGAATTACTGGTGATGTTACCAATGAATCTGATAATTGTGATACAACTTTAGATGCTAGTTATAATGATGTAGAATCGGCAGGAACCTGTGAAGGAGAAGTAATAGTTACTCGTACATGGAGTCTTACTGATAACTGTGGCAACACAACTGAAAAAGTTCAAACAATAACAGTAAAAGATAATACAGCACCAATTATAGACGAAACAAACAAAAATAATATAGATATAGAATGCGGAGTAGGAGATACAGAAACTACGTTACAAGATTGGTTGAATAGTAATGCAGGAGCTACAGCAACCGATAACTGTAGTACTGTAACATGGACCAATAATTATGGGAATGATACCTCTGTAAAATGTGATGGAAGTTATATCACAGTAACTTTTACAGCAACAGATGCTTGTGGAAACTTTAGTACTACAACAGCAGGATATTTAATTAAAGATGAAACAGCACCCACAATAACTCAGCAACCATCAGATAAAATTGTAGAATGTGATGGAGCAGGAAACATAGCAGAGTTAAATAATTGGTTAGCAACTAATGGAGGAGCGACAGCGACGGATAATTGTAGTATTGTAACATGGAGTAATAATTATACAGCTTTAACATATACCTGTAGTTTTACAGGAGAAGTAGAGGTGGTTTTTACAGCAAAAGATGCTTGTGGAAACACTGTAAATACAACTAGTGCTAAGTTCACCATAGAAGACACAGTAGCATCAGAATTTGTAGAGACTTTACCAGCGGCAGAAATTACGGTAAGTTGCGATAACATTCCAGTAATGGAAACCTTAACAGCAACCGATAATTGTGATGCATCAGTAACGGTAATTCCAAGCGAAGTAACCAGTGGTGATGATGATGCTTGTGGATCAGAATATTTGATTACAAGAAAATGGACCGTATCAGATTGTTCAGGAAACACGACTACCCACATTCAGGTAATTACTGTAGAAGATACAGTAGCACCAGAATTTGTAGAGACTTTACCAGCGGCAGAAATTACGGTAAGTTGTGATAACATTCCAGTGATGGAAACTTTAACAGCGACAGATAATTGTGATGCATCAGTAACGGTAATTCCAAGTGAAGTAACCAGTGGAGATGACGATGCTTGTGGATCAGAATACTTGATTACAAGAAAATGGACAGTATCAGATTGTTCAGGAAACACAACAACACATATCCAAGTAATCACAGTAGAAGACACAGTAGCACCAGAGTTTGTAGAGACTTTACCAGCGGCAGAAATTACTGTAAGTTGTGATAACATTCCAGTAATGGAAACCTTAACAGCAACCGATAATTGTGATGCTTCTGTGGCAGTAATTCCAAGTGAAGTAACCAGTGGAGATGACGATGCTTGTGGATCAGAATACTTGATTACAAGAAAATGGACAGTATCAGATTGTTCAGGAAATACAACAACACATATTCAGGTAATTACTGTAGAAGATACAGTAGCACCAGAATTTGTAGAGACTTTACCAGCGGCAGAAATTACGGTAAGTTGTGATAACATTCCAGTGATGGAAACTTTAGCAGCGACAGATAATTGTGATGCATCAGTAACGGTAATTCCAAGTGAAGTAACCAGTGGAGATGACGATGCTTGTGGATCAGAATACTTGATTACAAGAAAATGGACAGTATCAGATTGTTCAGGAAACACGACTACCCACATTCAGGTAATTACAGTAGAAGATACTACAGCGCCAGAGTTTGTAGAGACTTTACCAGCAGCGGAAATCACTGTAAGTTGTGATAACATTCCAGTGATGGAAACTTTAACAGCGACAGATAATTGTGATGCATCAGTAATGGTAATTCCAAGTGAAGTAACCAGTGGAGATGACGATGCTTGTGGATCAGAATACTTGATTACAAGAAAATGGACAGTATCAGATTGTTCAGGAAACACGACTACTCATATCCAAGTAATCGCAGTAGAAGACACAGTAGCACCCGAATTTGTAGAGGAATTACCAGCAGATGCAACAGTAAGTTGTGATACAATTCCAGCAGCAGCGGTATTAACCGCAACAGATAACTGTGATACTTCTGTAACTGTGAATTACTCAGAAGAATTTTCAGGACAAGACTATATATGTGCATCAGAATATACGATTACAAGAACTTGGGCAGTTCAAGATTGTGCAGGTAATAGTACATCACACACTCAAGTAGTAACAGTTGAAGATACTACGGCTCCAGAGTTTGTAGAGGAATTACCAGCAGATGCAATAGTAAGTTGTGATACAATTCCAACTGCAGTAATTTTAACAGCAACCGATAATTGTGATGCTTCTGTAACTGTGAATTACTCAGAAGAATTTTCAGGACAAGATGATGCATGTGCATCAGAATATACAGTTACAAGAACATGGACAGTAGAAGATTGTGCGGGTAATGAAACTTCGCATACTCAAGTAGTAACTGTTGAAGATACACAAGCACCCGAATTTGTAGAGGAATTACCAGCAGATGTAACAGTAAGTTGTGATACAATTCCAACTGCAGTAATTTTAACAGCAACCGATAATTGTGACACTTCTGTAACTGTGAATTACTCAGAAGAATTTTCAGGACAAGACAATATATGTGCATCAGAGTATACAGTTACAAGAACATGGGCAGTAGAAGATTGTGCGGGTAATGAAGCTTCTCATACTCAAGTAATAACTATTGAAGATAATGAAGCACCACAATTGGTATCAACATTAGAAGACATTATAGTAGAATGTGATACTGTTCCTGATGTTCCAACTTTAGAATTTACAGACAATTGTTCTTCAAATGTAACACAAACTAACTTTGAGGAAACAAGTACGTTTGATGGAAGTGATAGCGATTATACAATTACAAGAAAATGGACAGTTACAGATGACTGTGGAAATGTAGCAGACTTTATACAGTATATTACAGTAACTGTAAAAACATCTGTAACAGAAATAGCGGATTCAAGGTGTATTGACGATGGCGAAATTAACTTAAATGATTATTTGGCAAATCAAAGTGAAAACGGAACTTGGGAAGTGACTCAAGGAAGCGTTACAATATCTAATGATGGAAGTTTTGATCCGTCAGGAGTAAATTTAGGAGATTATGTGTTTACATATACATCATCAAATAGTAGTTGTTTAACAGTAACAGAAGTTACGATTAATATAAACGATGACTGTTTAGTATTACCATGTGGGCAAGAAGATGTGGTAATTTCAAAAGTAGTAACTCCTAATGGAGATTCATGGAATGAGTTTTTCGAAGTTACAGGAGCTGAATCCTGTGGATTTATAGCCAATGTAAAAATATTTAACCGTTGGGGGGCTAGAGTTTTTGAATCTAAAAATTATGCAAATAATTGGAACGGAACTTCAGATGGAGCAACGTTTGGATCAGCAGAAAGATTACCGGCTGGTACATATTACTACATTGTAATATTAGAAAATAGTGGGTTAAAACCATTTACAGGAGCAATTTACTTAGGAACTAAATAATATTATAGCTATGAACCAAAATTACAAGCTATTAAAAGCAACTATTGTACTGTTTTTTGCAACAGTTTTAACAGTTCAATCACAACAGCTACCACAGTTTACTCAATATATGTATAATACAATTTCTATCAACCCTGCATATGCAGGAAGTAGAGAAGTACTGAGTATTGTTGGACTGCATAGAAGTCAGTGGGCAGGATTAGATAGAGCACCAGAAACACAAACCCTATCTATTCACACACCTCTTAGAAATGATAAAATAGGATTAGGATTATCATTTATAAATGATCAATTAGGTTATGAAAATTTCACCTATTTATATGGAGATTTCTCATATACGATTCAGCTTAATGAGGATATAAAATTAGCCTTTGGACTTAAAGCAGGATTTACTCAATACAATATAGATGATGCCTTAATAGCAACTGAAGGATCAGACCCAGGAATTTCAGGGATTCAAAATAGATGGGAACCTAATTTTGGGAGCGGTTTATTATTACATACAAATAAATGGTATGTGGGGTTTTCAGCTCCAAGATTATTAAATATAGATCATAATGATTTGGTTGTTAATGGAATTAATTACGGAATTATAGACAGAGTAAGTTATTATTTAACAGGAGGATATGTTTTTGATTTGAGTGATAATGTAAAGTTTAAGCCAGCGACGTTAATTAAAGCAACGAATGGAGCACCAGTATCATATGACATAACAGCAAACTTCTTATTCAATGAAAAATTTTGGTTAGGAGGTTCTTATAGAATCAATGAAAACACAGGAGCTTTAGGGGCTTTAGTAGATTTTCAAGTTTCTCGTCAGTTCCGAATAGGTTACGCGTACGAGCATCCATTATCAGACATTAATCAATACTCAAATGGTACACATGAAATATTATTAATGTTTGAGTTATTTCCTAAGTCATATAGAACGAAATCTCCTAGATATTTTTAAAAAGGATAGTTATGAAGACAAAAATTACACTGATACTACTTTTTTTATCAAGCTTTGCATTTTCTCAAAGAAAAATAGCAAATAAATTTTATAAAGAATATGCGTATGTAAAAGCAGCTGAATTTTATAAAAAAGCCATAAACGAAGGAGATGATGGGGTGGATATGATAACAAGGTTGGCAGATTGTTATTATAATAACTCAAACTCTAAACAAGCTGCTTATTGGTATGGAGTTGCTTCAAATAGAAAAGAAAACTTAACTGATGATGCTATATATAAGTATGTACAGTCACTTAGAAGTATAGGAGAGTATGACAAAGCAGATAAATGGCTTCAAAAGCTATCTGACAAAGCGTTAAAAGTAAAAAATGTTGACTATAATAAATTAAAAACACTTAATAAAGACTCTGTAGTAGTAGCAAACTTAGAAATTAATACTAAAAACTCAGAGTTTGGAACGTATGTACATGGACAAAAACTATATTTTGCTTCGACAAGAAAAAAAGATGGTGAAATTTATGAATGGAATAACCAACCGTATTTAGACTTATATCAAGCCAAAATTATTAAAAATAAAAAAGATGAAAATAGTATAGCAAGTGTTATTCCTATTGTATCTTCTAAAATTAATACGGGTTTTCATGAATCGAGTGTAGCAATAACTAAAGACGGGAAAACGTTATATTTTACAAGAAATAATTTAAACGAAAAGAAAAAACTAGAGTATAGTAAAAAAGGTACATCACATTTAAAAATATTCAAAGCTACGTTGGTTAATGGGCAATGGGATAATATTGAAGAGTTACCGTTTAATGATAAAATGTATTCTAGTGGACATCCAGCATTGAGTCCGGATGATAAAACATTATATTTTGTATCTGATAGACCAGATAGTTATGGGTTAACGGATATTTATAAAGTAGCTATTTTAGCTAATGGAGAGTATGGAGCACCAATAAACTTAGGAGATAAAATAAATACAAAAGGAAGAGAAATGTTTCCTTTTGTAGCTAAAGATTATACCTTATATTTCTCTTCGGATGGTTATGCAAATTTAGGATTATTAGATATTTTTAAATCTGATTTACTAAAAAATAACTCGTCAGAAGTTATAAATATAGGAGCTCCATTTAATAGTGGATATGATGATTTTGCTTTCTTTTATAATGAAGATGCAAAAACAGGGTACTTTTCTTCTAACCGACCAGGAGGAAAAGGACAGGATGATTTATATAAGTTTAGAACCTTAAAGTGTAAACAATATATTAAAGGGAGAACTTTTGATAAAAGAACAAAAGAAATTTTACCTAACACTTTAGTAGAGCTTATAGACTTTAAAGGAAAAGTTGTAAAAAGGTTCGTAACTCAAGAAGATGCCACTTACGTTTTTGAAGTTGAATGTGAGAAGAAATTTTCTTTAAGAGGAACAAAACTAGATTATAAAGATGACTTCATTAATAATATTGAAACGACAGATGTAAGAGGTATAGAAATAGAGCGTGATTTATATTTAACACCATTAATTATAGGAAACGAAATAGTGATAGATCCTATATTTTTCGATTTTGATAAATGGAATATACGACCAGATGCAGCTTATGAACTAGAGCATATTGTACGAGTAATGAAGAATCATCCAAAAATGATTATTAAAATTGAAGCTCATACAGATAGTAGGGGTAGTGATAAATACAATGAGATTTTATCAGATAGAAGAGCTAAATCTACCAGAGATTATATTTTTTCAAGAGGTATAGCTACCAACAGGATAGAAAGTGCTATTGGTTATGGAGAAAAGCAGTTGGTGAACAAATGTTCTAATGGTGTACCTTGTTCAGATGAAGAGCATCAAGAAAACAGACGCTCAAAATTTATAATTGTTAATGATTATAAAAAATAATAATATCTAAGACCTCTATTTATTTTAAAAATAGAGGTCTTATCAAGTATTGTTGTTATTTTTTTACAAAAATATTGGTATAGTACCATGTACCACCAGTGTTTTTTTCGGCAGTCACTTCAAAATGGGTAAAATCACCTTCAATATTTTTTCGATGTCCCTCGCTTTTAATCCATCCATTAACAACAGATTCAGCAGTAGAATATCCATAAGCTACATTTTCAGCAACCTTAATAGCATTTGTATTTTCAACTAAATAATCTTTACGATCATGAAAAAAATCGTGAGAAAGCTCTTTTTTCTTTATCATATACATAGTATGATTATATGTTTGAGATTTTATAGCTTCAAGTTTTTTTAAAGTAGACAAGCCTTTGCTTAACCTATAATCATTAATAAGATCAAGAATTTCATTTTCTATTGATTTTTCTTCTATGCTAACGGTAGAATCAGAAGGAGAGTCAATTAATTCATTTTCATTTGAAGAACAAGAAAAGAAAACTAAGGCACAACATAGTACCAATAACTTAAAGGGGAAGTTATTCATTTTTAATAGGGGTTAGGGGTTAAATTATTTTAAAAGTCCAAAAATAGTACAAAATACAATTTAAAACAAGTTTCTTTTTATGCTTAAACGTATTTTTGTATGATTAGATAGCCTGTTTTATAAAGTCTTCATATTCATAAAAAAACAGTTCAAACTGTGTCATAGTCTCTACAAAAAACTCATAACAATCTCTCCAAGTATCTTTATTGTGAACACTAAATTTTTTATCAAAAGGGATATAAATTCTACGAATAATTTTGTGATTGTTTAACTCAAAATTATCATCAAATATAACTTCAGGTAAATATTCTGTTTCCAATATTTTCTTCAAAGAAAGAAGTTGATCGTAAAGTAATTCATTGGCTACATCTTCTGGATGTTCGAAATCTAAACAAACTGAAGCGTTTTTTCTATCCGCTTGAAATTTAAAAGCAAATCCCTTTATTTTGGTATTGTATAACAACCATTTTCTTGGAAAAGATTTTCCAAAACTAGTCCAAAATTCTTTACGCAATCGGGCAGATTCTTCTTTACTAAACACTATCCGTGAACTTTTGCAGTTTTACCTCTTTCTCGCATCATTTCGGCTTCGAAAGCCAATAAATCTTCCCATTTTTTATCAACGATTTCACGATCCATATACTTACGAGCATACCCTAAAAATAAGGTGTAATGATTTGCTTCAGAAACCATTAAATCCAAATAAAATTTAGATAATTGTTCATCTTCCATATTATCAGCAAAAACCTTAAAACGTTCACAGCTACGTGCTTCTATTAGAGCAGCAACTAAAAGTCTGTGAATTAGCGCTTCAGTTCTATTACCTGTATGAGGGAAAAATTTTTGCAATTTTAAAGCATAATCGTTTTTAGTAGCCTGTCCTAAAACCATATCTCGCTCTATCATTATGTTATGTACCATCCTAAAATGTTCCATTTCTTCAATAGCAATATCACTCATATCTTTAACAAGTTCAGTTTCTTCAGAGTAATTGATAATAATTGACACAGCATTTGAAGCAGCTTTTTGTTCAGCAAAAGCATGATCTGTTAATAGTTGTTCTAATCCGTTTTTAGCAACTTCAACCCATGAAGTTTCTGTGTCAAATTGTAATCCAAGCATAATGTGTAATTGAGGTTGTAAAAGTAAAAAATATAAGTGCTAATTGTATTATAAATACTCTAAAAATGGTAAATTTGTTGCTGAAAAAATCTCTTAAGAAAATTGCTTTAAAAAATATTGATCCGAATTACGAATACTAAATAGATTGCTACAAATTCTAAATAGGGTAATATTTTAAAAATATTTTTCAGTAGTTTTAGATAAAATAGAGAAAGACAGAAAACTTCTAAGGAAATGAAATTACAGTTACAAAAAAAAATGGGAAAAATTATTGGCGCTTTAGCATTAGTCTTTTTAATGATTACAGCTAATTCGTGTAAAAAAACAGTTACTACAGAAAGTAATGTAAATGAATTTGGTGAATATATTAGTGTTTTTCCAGATAAGCTAATATCGGTAAACCCTAACTTAAAATTTGTATTAAAAAATAAAGTCACGACAAACTTTGATGCCACTGAAGTTATTACTACAAAACCAGCTATAAAAGGAGAAGTAGTTTTAAATGATAATGAGTTAGTTTTTGTTCCAGCTGAAAAACTAAAAAGCAATCAAGAATATTTAATAACACTTCATTTATCTAAATTATATGAAGATATAGAGGAAGATTTAGAGAACTTTACTGTTAAAGTAAAAACTAAAGAATTATTATTCAACGTTTCTTTACAAGCTCCAAGTGTTCATAATAAAAAACTATATGCAGTAGAAGGAGAGTTAATTGCTAGTGATATTATAGAAACGGAAAAAATTCCTTCTTTAATTAGAGCTACATATAATGGGAAAGAAAAAGCTATAAAGTTTAGTACTGTAGGTAAAGTAAGTTCTAAAGTTTACTTTAAGATAGACAGTATAGAGCGCTATGAGGAAGACAAACAATTAAAGGTAGAGTGGACTGGAACACCAATTCAGTCAGAGTCCAAAGGAAGTAGAGAAGTTACCATAACAGGAAAAAACAACTTTAAGATATTAAATGTTGAAGTTATTGATATAGATAAACAACATATTGAAATAAGCTTCTCAGACCCATTACAAAAATCACAAAATTTAAAAGGACTTATTCAGTTTTTAAATACTCAAAAAAGAGCTTTTACATACAAGATAAATAGTAACAAAGTAACAGTATATCCAAAATCATCATTTACACAAAAAGTTGATTTAGAGATTTTCAAAGGAATTAAGAGTGTTGATGGTTATACTTTAAAAGAAAACACAATTAAAACGGTTTATTTTGAAGAATTAAAGCCTGCGGTAAAGTTTATAAAGAGTGGATCAATACTTCCAAACTCTAATAACCTAAAAATAAATTTTAGTGCAGTTAACTTAAAAGCGGTTGATGCTACAATTTACAAAGTATATAAGGAAAATGTATTACAGTTTTTACAAAATAATAGTTTAAGTAATCAAGGAAATTTACGTTATGTAGGGCGTCCTGTAGCTAAATACACAGTAAACCTTGGTAATCAAGGATTAGATCTAAGTAAAGAAAATGCTTTTGCTATTGATTTAGCAGAAATAATAAAAGTGGAAAACGGAGCGATGTATAGAGTCGAGTTTTCATTTAATAAAGACTATTCAAATTATAAATGTGCAGAAGGTGTTTCAACGAAAACCATCGTTTTCGGAAAAAAGGAGATAGATACCAAAAGCTATGACAACCCTAATTACTATGACGATTATTACTACGATTATAATTGGAGAGATAGAGAGGATCCTTGCACAACGTCATACTATTATAACAAAGATATTAGTACAAATATTTTAGCTACCAATATTGGAGTTATAATTAAAAAAGGAAATAATAATAAAACGTTAGTAGCAGTAACAGATATACTTACTACAGGTGCTATAGAAGGAGCAAAAGTAACTTTATATAATTTACAAAAGCAAGAAGTAACTTCAGCAACAACTAATAAAGAAGGAGTAGTTTCTTTTTCTGATGTTACTAATGCCTTTTTTGCAGTAGTTACTAAAAACAACAATACAACTTATGTGAAGTTGAAAGACGGTGATGCACTTTCAATGAGTAAGTTTGATGTTTCTGGAGTGAAATTACAAGAAGGAATCAAAGGGTATATTTATGGAGAACGAGGAGTTTGGAGACCAGGAGATCAATTGTTTTTAACTTTTGTTTTAAACGATAATGCGAATCCAATTCCAGAGGAACACCCAATAAAATTTGAATTAATAAATCCGCAAGGAAAAATAATCGATAGAAAAGTACTTTCAAAAAAATCAAACAATGTATACACATACGCTCCTATAACAAACCCAGAAGCTATTACTGGTAATTGGAAGTTACGTGTAAGTGTTGGCGGAGCTGTTTTCAATAAAACATTAAAGATTGAAACCATAAAACCGAATCGATTAAAGATAAAACTAGCTACAGATGCAGAGTTCATCAAAGCAAATTCAACTATTACAGGAAATGTAGAAGTAAAATGGTTACATGGAGCAATAGCAAGAGGATTAAAGTTAGATATCAACGGGAAATTCTCACAAACTAATACGGAATTTTCAAAATTCAAAAACTATAATTTTGATGATGTAACTCGTCGATTTGGAACAGAAGAGTTTAAAGTGCTAAAAGGAAGTTTGAGTAATGATGGAACTACTAAATTCTCGGTAAAACCTAAATTAGATAGTAAAGCTCCAGGAATGTTAAGAGCGAGTTTTATTACAAAAGTATATGAAAATGGAGGAGACTTTAGTACCGATGTATTTTCTAATAAAGTGTCACCGTATACTTCGTATGCTGGATTACAAGATGCTGAAGAACCACAATCTAAAAACTATTTATTTACAGATGAAAACTATACATTTAATGTAGCTTCAGTAAACGAAGAAGGAGTAGGAATAGCAAATACTTTAGAAGTAAATGTATATAAATTATCATGGCGTTGGTGGTGGAGTACTTCTGATAATGGATTGTCTAGTTATGATGGTACACGTTATCATGAACCTTATAAGAAATTAAAAGTAACAACAAATGCAAGCGGTAAAGGGACTTTTAAATTAAAGGTTGACGAAAATGATTGGGGACGTTATTTAATAAAAGTAAAAGACTCAAAAAGTAAGCATGTTACCTCAAATGTGGTTTATTTTGATTGGCCTTCTTGGTATGCTAAGAAAAAAGGAAATCAAGATAAAAGTAACGCTACGATGTTGGTATTTACAACCGATAAAGAATCGTATGAAGTAGATGAAAAAGCAACAGTGAAGTTTCCGTCTTCAGAAGGAGGAAAAGCATTTATTACTATTGAGAATGGAACAGAAGTATTAGATCATTTCTGGGTACCAACACAAGCACAACAAACATCGTTTAGTTTCCCAGTAAAAGCGAGTTATACACCAAATGTATTTGTAAACATTTCATTGTTACAAAAACATAGTCAAACAGTAAACGATTTACCAATTCGTATGTACGGTTCAATACCAATGTTGGTACATAATCCTGCAACGAAATTAGAACCAAAAATCCAGTTAGCGGACGAGTTAAGACCAGAGTCTACGGCTACTATTCAAGTAAAAGAAGAAAAAGGTAGGGCGATGACTTATACCATTGCATTGGTAGATGAAGGTTTGTTGGATTTAACACGTTTTAAAACACCAAATCCATGGGGAGTGTTCTATGCACGCCAATCTCTTGGTGTAAAAACTTGGGATATTTTTGATGACGTTATTGGTGCTTACGGTGGAAAAGTAAATCAAATATTAAGTATTGGAGGAGATGAAGCAGAGGCAGGAAGTAAAAACCGAAAAGCGAATCGATTCAAACCAATGGTTACGTATTTAGGCCCTTTCGATTTAGAAAAAGGAGACAGTAAGGAACATAAAATAAAAATACCTAAATATGTAGGATCTGTTCGAGCTATGGTGGTGGCTACTGATACTAAAAAAGATGCGTACGGTAGCGATGAAAAAACAGCTTTTGTACGAAAACCAGTAATGATTTTAGCATCATTGCCTCGTAAAATAACACCACAAGAAACCGTTACCTTACCAGTTACTGTTTTTGCAATGAAACCAAACATTAAAAATGTAAAAGTTACAGTACAACCAAACGAAGCATATACTATTGTAGGAGATAAAACACAAACCGTTTCATTTAGTCAGCCAGATGAAAAAATGGCGTATTTTACCCTAAAAGTAAATGATTTTAAAGGAATTGGTAAAGTAAAAATAGACGCAAGTTCAGGAAGAGAAAAAGCATCTTACGAAGTAGAAATAGATGTGTTAAACCCAAATCCAGTAACTACTGAAGTAAAAGATGTCGTATTGAAATCTAATGAAGTAGGGGAGATTAACTTTACAAGTTTTGGTACTAAAGGAACGAACGGAGCTACGTTAGAGTTATCAACCTTACCACCAATGAACTTTACCAAGCGTTTGGGATACTTAATTCGTTATCCGCATGGATGTGTAGAACAAACAACTTCAGGTGCTTTTCCACAGTTGTTTTTACCAGAATTATTTGAGTTATCAAAAGAAAAGATAGCTTCAACAGAAAGAAATATAAAAGCAGCAATTCAACGTTTATCAGATTTCCAATTATCTAATGGAGGATTGTCATACTGGCAAGGAAATAGTACCGCAGATAGTTGGGGAACGTCTTATGCAGGTCATTTTATGATAGCGGCTGAGAAGAAAGGGTATGTACTACCTATTGGTTTCAAATCAAAATGGATAGGATATCAAAAGCAACAAGCACGTAATTGGAGAAATAACTCACGTTACTATAACAACTCATTATCACAAGCATATAGATTATATACGTTGAGTTTAGCAAATAGTCCTGATTTAGCATCAATGAACCGTTTACGAGAATCAATGGGAGTTTCAGATGAAGCAAAAATGAGATTAGCAAGTGCGTATGCTTTAATAGGTAAAAAGGCTATTGCAAAATCTATTTTAAAAGGAATAACCGGTTATACCTATACAAAACGATATTATTCAAACTATGGTTCTGAAACTAGAAACAAAGCAATGTCGTTAGAAACCTATATGTTGTTAGACGACGAAACTAAATCAATAAAATTAGCAAAAGAAATTGCTGAAAATCTATCAAGCGAGCGTTGGATGAGCACACAAACTACAGCCTATAGTTTGTTGGCAATGAGCCAATATGCTCTAAAAAATGGCGGTAGTGACGGAATTAATACAAGTTATATTTTAAATAAGGCTTCAGGAGAAGCAAGTACTTCAAAATCGCTGTTAGCAAAAGATTTAATAGCTATTCAAAAGGAGAATTCATTAAAAATAACAAATAAAAATGACGGAGTTTTATATGTACGTATACTAAACAAAGGAATTTTACCAGTAGGTGAAGAAAAAGTATTCCAAAAGAATTTAGAAACCACTATTACATACAAAACAAAAGATGGAGCTCGTATTACTCCAGATAACTTGTCACAAGGAACCAATTTTGTAGCAGAAGTTACAGTGAAAAATCCAACAAGTGAAACCATTGAAAATGTAGCATTAACGCAATACATTCCTTCAGGATGGGAAATTGTAAATACACGTTTTACTGATTTTGGAAACAATACAACATCTTCAAAAGTAGATTATACCGATATACGAGATGCAAGTATCAGTAACTACTTTACCTTGAAGAAGTACGAAACCAAAACATTTAGAGTATTAGTGAATGCTTCGTATTTAGGTGAATATTATTTACCAGGAGTACAAGTAGAAGCAATGTATGACAACGATTATATAGCTCGTACTAAGGGACAGTGGATTAAGGTAATTAAGTAAATAGTTTCTAAACAATCATTACGGTTTTTGTAGTGATTGTTTGTTATTTGTTAAATTTTAAAAGAGGGTACGAGGGATATTTTTTAGGAGAAATTTGACACATAAAATAATTTATGCAAACAATTTTCAAATGGATACAACAAAATAAAATCAAAACAATCATCACAGCGTTCGTGGTGATTGTTTATTATTTTTGTTTACCTAAAAAATTATTTGAGACACCTACATCAACAGTTGTTACTGCAAAAAACAACGAATTATTAGGAGCTGTAATAGCCAGCGATGGTCAGTGGAGATTTCCTGAGTTAGACTCTGTGCCTAGAAAATTTGAACATTGTATTTTACAATTTGAAGATGCTTACTTCTATAAGCATTTCGGGTTTAATCCTATTTCAATAGGAAAAGCAATGGTAGAAAACATCAAAGCGAAAAGAGTTGTACGAGGAGGAAGCACATTGACACAGCAAGTAATTCGCTTATCAAGAAAGAATAAAGAACGCTCATATTTTGAAAAGCTACAAGAATTAATACTAGCCACTCGATTAGAATTTCGTCACTCAAAAAAAGAAATTCTAAACCTCTATGCATCTCATGCTCCTTATGGAGGAAATGTTGTTGGATTAGAAATGGCTTCGTGGCGTTATTTTGGTTTAAAACCACATCAATTGTCATGGGCTGAAACAGCAACTTTAGCTGTATTACCCAATGCTCCTTCATTGATTTATCCGGGAAAAAATCAACAAAAGCTAAAAAATAAAAGAAATAGGTTATTACAAAAATTACATGAAGAAGGAATAATAGATCAAATAACATATGATTTAGCAATTGAAGAAGAGTTACCACAAAAACCATATCCGTTACCTACAGTAGCACCACATTTTGTACAAGAAGTAACTAAACAGTATAGAGGACAACGTGTAAAAAGTTCTATTGATATTCATTTGCAAAGGCAAGTAAATAATTTAGTAAAGCAGCATTATTTCCGTCAAAAACAAAATGAAGTCTACAATATGGCAGTATTGGTGTTAGATGTTAAAACAAGAAAAGTACTGTCTTATGTAGGGAATTCTCCAACCGATAAAGCACATCAAAAAGATGTGAACAATATCATCGCTCCAAGAAGTACAGGAAGTACTTTAAAGCCTTTTTTATATGCGCAAATGCTACAATCGGGAGATTTACTACCTAGTCAATTAGTCGCAGATGTACCAACAGAAATAGCAGGATATTCACCAAAAAACTTCAATCTAACTTTTGATGGAGCAGTTCCTGCGAACGAAGCATTAACACGTTCACTGAACATTCCTTCAGTACGCATGTTACAGCGATACGGATTGGAAAAATTTAGAGAAGATTTAAAAGCATATCACATTAGCGATATTAATAAATCAGCAGATTATTATGGACTATCCTTGATTTTAGGAGGTGCAGAAGCTAGCTTATGGGATTTATGTAAAACCTTTGCAGGATACGCAGGAATTGTAAATCACTATGAAGAACTAAAACATAAGTATTACCAAAATGAGTTCATAGAACCTAGTTTTTTGTCAGAAGGAACTCCAGATTTTGGTAAAGTTCAAGAAGACTATATAACTTTAGATGCTGGAGCTACATTTTTAACACTAAACACTTTAATAGAGGTAAATAGACCTTATACAGATCAAGCTTGGAAGTATTATGATTCGTCTCAAAAAATAGCGTGGAAAACAGGAACCAGTTTTGGAAATAAAGATGCTTGGGCAGTTGGAGTAACCCCAAATTATGTAGTAGGGGTGTGGATAGGAAATTCTGATGGAGAAGGACGTCCAGACTTAACAGGAGTTGGAAGTGCAGCTCCATTAATGTTTAATGTTTTTGATGTGTTACCGAAATCTAACTGGTTTTTAGAACCCTATGAAGATTTAATAGAAGCTGCTATTTGTGAGAAAAGCGGGTTCTTAGCTAAGACAATTTGTCCTTCAGTAATAACCAAAAGAGTTCAAAAAAGTGCTATGAAAGCCAAGTCATGCCCGTATCACCAAGAAATAACGGTAGATATATCTGAAAAATATAGAGTGAACTCAAATTGCGAATCAATTTCTAACATGATAACAAAACCATGGTTTGTATTACCACCACTAATGGCTTATTATTATCAGCAGAATAACGCAGATTACAGATCACTTCCAAAATATAGATCAGATTGTAACCAGTTGGAAAGTAATACAATGGATTTTGTTTTTCCTGCTAAGCTCACATCAAAAATATCGTTAACACGAGGAGAGAATAATAAGTTAAATCCTATAATTTTAAAGCTCACACACGCCAATGCAGAGGCAAAAGTATATTGGTATTTAAATAAACAATTTATTGGAATAACAGAACAGTATCATGAACAAGCTGTTATGCCAAAAAAAGGAGTTCATACAATAACAGTTATAGATGATTTTGGGAATGAGCTGAAAAGGATTATTGAACTAAAAAATTAAATAAATATAAATACGGTTTAATTAAAAGCTGTATTTTTAGTTTTTTTAAATATAAAATATGTTAGAACTAGCAGGGATAATTATACTTGGAATTTTAGCTCAATGGGTAGCTTGGAGGTTTAAAATTCCAGCAATTTTACCTTTAATTTTAATAGGATTGCTTGTTGGACCTATTGCAGCAGAATTTTTTAATGATGATGGAAGTAAATGGATAGAACCTATTTGGGATGGTGAAAAAGGGTTATTCCCCGGCGAAGGACTGTACTACTTTGTGTCATTATCAATTAGTATTATTCTTTTTGAAGGAGGTTTAACCTTACGACGCGGAGAAATAAAAAATATAGGTCCTGTTATCACCAAATTAATCACATTAGGATCTGCAGTTACCTTTTTTGGAGGAGCTATAATTGCTCATTATGTATTTGGATTAAGTTGGGAGTTGTCATTCTTATTTTCTGGATTAATAATTGTTACTGGACCTACAGTAATAACACCAATTCTTAGAAACATACCGCTTAAAAAAGATGTCTCAGCAGTTTTAAAATGGGAAGGAATACTAATAGACCCTATTGGAGCATTAGTAGCTGTACTTGTTTTTGAATTTATAAGTGTAGGTGGAGGTGCTGGATTTACTGGAACAGCCTTATTAGAATTCTTAAAGATTATCCTTTTTGGAACCACTTTCGGTTTCACTTTTGCCCATGCTTTAATCTTTGTAATTAATAAAAAATGGGTGCCACATTATTTATTAAATGTAGTTTCCTTATCCACTGTTTTATTAGTATTTGTAGAATCTGAATTATTTGCTCATGAATCAGGATTATTAGCTGTTGTGGTTATGGGAATGGTACTTGGTAATAGTAAATTAAAGAACTTAAAAGAGATACTGTACTTTAAAGAATCATTAAGTGTCTTGTTAATCTCTATTCTATTTATTTTATTATCAGCAAATATTGATTATAAAGAGCTAACACTATTATATGAGTGGAAAACATTGCTTCTATTTGCTTTAATTGTGTTTGTGATACGTCCGTTAGCAGTATTTTTAAGTACCTCAAAATCTAATTTAAAAACTAACGAAAAACTATTTATTAGTTGGGTAGGGCCAAGAGGTATTGTTGCAGCAGGTATTGCTTCGTTATTTGGAAGCAAGCTGTTAAAGCAAGGAATTGAAGGAGCAGAATATATTACACCTTTAGTATTTATGGTGGTGTTAGGAACTGTTTTGTTAAACGCTACTACAGCAAGGTTATTTGCTAAATTAGTTGGTGTATTTTTAAAACGTTCAAATGCAATAATGATTGTTGGAGCTTCAGATTTAGCTAGAATGATTGCTAAGTATTTAAAACAAAACCAAAGAAGAGTGGTGTTGATTGATTCTAATATTGAAAATGTTGAAAAGGCCAAAGAAGAAGGATTAGAATCAATTGAAGTAAATATTTATGATGATCAACTTACAGACAATATTGAACTTAATGATGTAGGATATTTAATAGCAATGACAGGAAGTGATTCAATTAACAAATTTGTAATTTCTAATTTCTCCTCTATTTTTGGAGAGCAAGGAGCTTATCGTTTAGCAACTTCACAGGAAGTTATTACAAAAGATTACGAAGACGAAGATCATTTATTTACAATAGAAGATGATTATATTAATTTAATGGAAGCTGTAAGAGAATTCCCTGAAATTCACGAAACAGTAGTTAATTCTATTGATGATTATAAGAAGAAAATTGAAGAAATTAATAGAGATCAAAAATCGATTCCAATTTTCGTTAAGAGTCAAAAGAATGAAATTCTATTAATCTCAGAATTTGAGAAAAAAGTAAAGAAAATAGAAGATTGGAAGTTAGTTTACGTAGGTAAGAATTTAAACATCTAAGCCAAAAGTACTCTTTAATTTTTCAATTAATGGATTTTTTTCTTTTAGTTTGTCGTACTTCTCTTGAGGAGTATAGGCAAACTTTTTTTCTACAGTTTCATTAACAATAACATTAATTTGGATACCGTAGTTATTTAATTTTTCTCGTAAAAAACGTAATAATTTAGGTTTTCCTTTTTCAAGTTGCGACTTCATTAAGTCATTAGGTAACGAAAAAATAATCGTTAAATCTTCTTGTAACTTGGGCTCACCAGAAGCTAAAATAGCAGCGATACTTCGTTCTCCAAAACCTTGTAATTGGAAATAATATTTTTTCCAAGCATCTTTTAACTCATCTTGAGTAAAAGGAGTTCTTGGATGATTATCGAAGTTTTCCTCTGTATCAATAGTACTTTTTACTTCTTTCTTTTGCTGTAAGCTTTTTAAAGATAAAGCAGAAGTACGTCGTTTAATGTTCTTTAAAACTGGTTTAGTGGGAGTTTTTTCTTTTGTTTCAGTACTAGTTACTTGTACTGATTCCATTTTTTTAGGAGTTTTTGTAACAATAGGTTTTACCTCAGTTTTTTTGACAGAAGGAGATAAAGCGGTAAAAAAAGTAGCAGGAATTATGTAGTTGCTAGATTTTTTTTTTGCTCCATCAAAAGTGATAGAGGCAATTTGCATTAAAGTAAGTTCTACCAATAAGCGTTGGTTTTTACTTCCTCGATATTTCAAGTCGCAATCATTAGCCTTGTCTATAGCAGGGAGTAAAAATTGCATACTGGCTTTAGAAGCTTGCTCTAAATATTTTTTCTTAGTATTATCACCAACCTCTAATAAAGCTATGGTAGCTTGGTCTTTTGCAACTAACAAATCTCTAAAGTGAGAAGCCAAACCGTTTATAAAATGATGTCCCTCAAAACCTTTTCCCAATACATCGTTAAATGCCATTAAGACTTCTGGAATTTTATTCTGAAGTAATAAATCGGTAATGTTAAAATACACATCGTAGTCTAACACATTTAAGTTTTTAGTAACAGCTTCGCGAGTTAAATTGTTTCCAGAGAAGCTTACAACTCTATCAAAAATAGAAAGGGCGTCACGCATTGCACCGTCAGCTTTTTGAGCAATTACATGTAACGCATCATCTTCCGCAGTAATGTTTTCTTTAGCACAAATCGTTTTTAAATACTCTTTAGCATCTAAAACACCAATGCGTTTAAAATCAAAAATTTGACAACGAGATAATATCGTTGGTATAATTTTATGTTTTTCAGTAGTTGCTAAAATAAAAATAGCATGTGCAGGCGGTTCTTCTAACGTTTTTAAAAAAGCATTAAAAGCGGCTTGAGAAAGCATGTGAACCTCATCAATAATATAAACCTTGTACTTTCCTGTTTGAGGCGGAATACGAACTTGATCTGTTAAATTACGAATATCATCAACCGAGTTGTTAGAAGCTGCATCTAATTCAAAAATATTAAAAGCAAAATCTTCATCATCTGTAGTTGCATCTTCTTGGTTAATACGTTTAGCCAAGATACGAGCACACGATGTTTTACCAACTCCACGAGGTCCTGTAAACAATAAAGCTTGAGCTAAATGGTTGTTTTGTATAGCATTTTCTAACGTATTGGTAATAGCTTGTTGCCCTACCACATCTTCAAAATTTTGAGGACGATATTTACGTGCCGATACTATAAAATGTTCCATTAAAATATACTGTTTACTTGAACAAAAATAGAAAACACAGTGGCAACACGCAAACAAAATTCTTAAGGAAATATTAAAGTTGTAAACAATTGTAAAAATTGTATTCTTTGTACGACCAACTAACATATAAATAATAAGAATTATATGAAGATATTCAAGGGAGTAACAGTATTTACTGTTGTTGTTTTAGCGGTAACGTTATTAAGTTTCTCACAAAAAAAAGAAGAAAAACTAAAAGAGGTGTCAGTAGAAACAAGCTCAGAAACACAAGTAGCTTACTTTGCAAGTGGTTGTTTTTGGTGTGTAGAAGCAATTTTTGAAAGTGTAAATGGAGTAGAGGAAGCTGTATCAGGATATGCAGGAGGACATACTAAAAATCCAACCTATAAAACAATAGGAACAGGTAGAACAGGACATGCTGAATCTGTAGCTGTATATTATAATCCGAAAAAAGTTAGTTTTCAAACATTAGTAACGGTGTTTTTTGGTTCACACGATCCAACCACTAAAAACGGGCAACATCCTGATTATGGTTCACAGTATCGTTCAATAGCGTTTTATAAAACACAAGAAGAGAGGCAGCTCATAGAAAATACTATTAAAAAGTTAAATGAAAATGTGTATCATGGGAAAATAGTTACTGAGGTTAAAAAGATGGAGAAGTTTTATCCTGCGGAAGAGTATCATCAAAACTATGAGCGTTTGCACCCAGAGAATCCGTATGTGCAAAAAGTATCAATTCCTCGACTAAACCGATTTAAACGTAAGTTTCCGGAATTGCTTAAAAAAGAAAAGCATTAAAAACTTTATTAAGTTAAAGTTTGTTTATATAAAGACTCCCTAGTAATGCTGGGGAGTTATTTTTTTATAAAGTAAAGTTTGTTTATTTCTCTAAAAATATTTTTAGGAGTAAATTTTCTGGTAAATGTAACTGGGTTGTGTAGAACATATAGAATAGGTAGTAGTATATTCCAATACAGAAAAAGTAGTTTTCAATTTCTCAACTAAACTAGTTCAATTGCAAATATCCAAGTTTGCTAAAAAAGAAAAGTATTAAAAACTTTATCAAGTAAAAGTTGGTTTAAATATAAAGCCTCTTAGCAGCATAGTTACTAAGAGGCTTTTATAATATGGATTGTTATAATTATTGTATTTCTACTTTAAAAGAAACTTGTACATCTGTTTCTCCACCAGCGTTGGTAATATCTCCTTCTTTTACTCCAGAAGCTCCTTTATTTGGCTCGTGTCTTAAGATAAAAACATAATTTCCACTTCCAGCTGCACCAGTTGCAACCGTAAAATTAATACCTACAGGATTTCCATTGGCATCATTATCACCAGCATAAGAGAAAGTACTAGCAATACCACCTGTTACATTATAAAAGAACTGGTGTTCATCTGCTTCTTCAGCAACTTCTTCAGTAATATTTTCAGCTGGGTCTTCTAATTCATTTAATAAGGTAATTTCTCCATTATATGTTGTGTTAGCAGCTAAAGTACCTCGTGTAACTACTGGATCGTTAGGACCATCACCATCTAAATCTCTACTTTGTAATGTAACGGTATCACCACCTCCTTGTGGGGTTAATTTAACAGTTACTGTAGTAATAACTTCTTCTTCATTAACTGGCACAGGTTCATCGTCACTAGAACAAGAAGTAATTGCTAATGCAGAAGTAAATAATATGGCTAATAATTTAATATTTTTCATTTTTAAATGTTTTTTAATAATTAATTTTTAGTTGAACTTTAAAATTTCTTCCTAAGTCATCAGCAAAATATCGTAATCTATTTAAATAATTTCGATAAGATTTGTTTAAAATATTGTCTACATATAAATTAATGTTAACTTTTGTTTTATTTAATTTAAAATCAAATCCTGAAGAAAAGTTTAATAAATGATATGCTGCTGGAGGTGTGCTAATATCAACAAGTACATTTTGATTTAATGTAGGAATAAAGGCATTAAAGTTATTATTAGGATACTTGTTTTGTTTTGCGTTGTATTCGCTTTCGATAGAAGCATAAAAATTTTGCCAGTTTTCTTTTTTAAAAGCTAGCGAAGTTACTGTTTTAAAAGGAGGAATATCTATTAACGGTCTGTCGTTAGATACATCAGTACCTCTTAAAAATGAACTTTTGTTTGTTAACACAAAATTATTATTAATGTTGTATTGAGTGCTGGCATCAATACCAAATAACTGTGCGTTAACTTGTTTATAAGACCAAACAGGAAAAGTACCTCTATTAGTAGTTTCTTGCCCACTTGGTTCTATGTAAATAAAATCTTTAATATGATTGTAAAAAGCTTCTAAATTTAGGTTAACCTTTTTATTAGTGTACTTGTAAGAGGCAGATAACCTATTAGAAGTTTCTGTTTTAATGCGTAAATCTCCTAATTCTATTCTAGCAGCAGAGTGGTGTAATCCATCGCTAAATAGTTCTGATGGATTTGGAGCTCTGTTTGCTAAACCATAGTTAAATATAAAAGAATTACGATCATTTGCATTATAGGTAATACCTGCAGAAGCTGATATATTATGATAAGTAAATGTTGGATTTGTTAGTAGTTGAGAACCAGATACATTTGGGTTGATTACTATATAACCAAAATCATTTTGATAATTTAAATTATCCCATCTAGATTGTTGATAGAATTTTTTAGCATCAATATGGTTAAAATCATATCTAACACCTGTTGTTATATACAGTTTGTCAAACGTTAAATTAGAAATAACATAGGCTCCAAAAGCATATTTATCATAATCGGGTATTAATCGTCTAACTTTAGTTATTGGATCTGAAAAATTTGATTGATACAAACCACTTATACCAAATTTATAAATTTGGTTTGTATTTGAATCTAAATACAAATCAGATTTAAAACTATGAGTTTTAAGTTTTAAGTCTACTGCTTGTAAGTTTTTTCTATCACCAATTCGTTTATCAAATTCTAATCTATGATTCACTTGATAATCATATTGCAACGATAGCTTACCAAAAGCTTTAAAACGTTTATAAAATTTAGTTTTAAAAATTTGATGAGTTACTTCTTGTCTTGGATTATTAATAGTATAGCTAAAATCATCAATAATAAGTGGTTGTCTACTGTTTATTGCATTTACTAAATCGGTAATATTACCAAAATGAGAAGCACTTAAGATACCAACTTGATTATCTAAGTAACTATAAAATAAATCAAAACCTTTTTCAAATTTATGAAAACCAGTATTAACAGTTAATGCTTTTGAGTTAATACCTGTATTAGTAAGTTTATAGTTTGCAGCATCAAAATCACCCGATCTTTTATATGATGCTTGTCCGTTTACATACCAACCCGTTTCGTAGTTTTTATTTACATTGGTTGCTACCGAAAACAAACGACCATTGGTTTGTTGTGACACAATTGTTTTTCCAAATAAAGTATCTTTAAGAATATTATTTTTTGGATTAAGTATAACTACACCACCAATAGCGTCACCTCCGTATTGTAAAGCATTTGCTCCTTTAATTACAGAAATTGAGTTAGCAGCATTAATATCAATATTCGGAGCATGCTCTACACCCCATTCTTGATCTTGTAATCTAACATCGTTAAAAGACACCAAAACTCTACTACCATGTAATCCATTAATTACAGGTTTAACTATGCTATTCCCTGTATTAATAGATGAGACACCAGAAATATTTTTAAGGGCATCTCCTAAAGTAGCGTCACTATTTTTTTCTAAAACATTTGATTTTAACACTGTTTCTTGTGCTGTTTTAGTTTTTAAGCCCGTAACACCTTTTATATTTACTTCATTTAGTTCTTCTTCATGATGTTCTAAATCAATAACTAAATAAGTGTTTTTAGAAATGTTACGTTCAATAGTTTGTGACTCACAAGCTACATGTGATACTTCAACTATAATTTTACCAGAACATACATTTTTAATTGTAAACTTTCCTTCAATATTAGTAACAGCATATTTATTTTGATTTTTAATGTATACCGTAGCTCCTACAATAGGAGATTTATCGTGAAAGTCTTCAACTAAACCAGAAAATGTATATTCACATTTTTGACCATATGCTGTTGAAAAAAATACAAGCATAAGCATCAAAATGATACAATTTGATTTCATGTAAAGATTTTATATTATTATTTAAGTTTTAATTTTTATAAAACTTAAAAAGGAGGTGCTCTAGAGAGTTTTTTTATAATATAGAAAGAAGATGTAATTTCACCTAGAAAAGATGTTAACTTAAAAAAAGTTCTAGGAATTACATCAAAAATAGGAAGTATTTCTTCAGAAAATACTTGAAACTGATAATGAAGAGTAGAACAATCTATTTCTCCTTTATGAAAATGTTTATCATTTTTAGATATACATATAGTATGTTCGTGTTTTTCAAAAGCATGAACTAATTGTATAACTGAAGGTATAAGTAATACAATTATACTTAGGGAAACTATATGTTTTTTAAATATTAACATTAGTGCAAATGTATAAAAAACCCTGTTTGTTTTTGTACAAACAGGGTTTTTAACTTTTTTTATTTTTTTGAGTTACCTCGCATTTTCATATTAAGCATTTCAACTAATAAAGAAAATGTTATTGCAAAATATAAATATCCTTTTGGAATTGCACCTACAGATTGCCCAAAAACAATCATGTTAGATAAGTGTGCTCCTTCAGTGATTAACATAAACCCAATTAAAATTAAAAAAGACAAGGCTAGCATTTGAATAGTAGGGTGCTTGTTTACAAAATTACTTATAGGAGTAGCGAATATTAGCATGATTAATATTGAGACAATTACGGCAATAATCATAATTATTAGCGCTCCTTGAATACCGTTGGTCATACCCACAGCAGTTAAAACTGAGTCAAAAGAAAAAACAATATCAATTAGCACTATTTGAGTAATAACATTTAGTAATGTTTTCTTCTTTTTAGAGGTGTTTGTAGCATCTTCATCTCCTTTTCCTTCCACTTTATGGTGAATCTCGCTAGTACTTTTGTATAAGAGAAATACACCTCCTGCAAATAAAATTAAACTTTGCCCTGTAACACCTACCTTTAACCAAGATAAGTCAATATTCCAAATAGAGTCTTTCATACTTATTAAATAAGAAACTCCTAATAAAAGAAGAATTCTAAAAATCATCGCTAAAAGGAGGCCTATTCTAGCAGCTTTTTTTTGTTGATTTTCAGGGAGTTTGTTGGAGGCGATAGAGATAAATATAATGTTATCAATTCCTAGTACTACTTCTAAAAAAGTAAGAGTTAGTAAAGCTATCCAAGTATCTGCTTGTAAGAAAATTTCCATAGTTTATTGCACTTTATATACAGTTCCTTTTTGTTTAAAGTTAGAGTAGCCAATACGAGCTGTAAAATTATAAGAGCTATCGGTTACTCTAGTTATTTGAACAAATATAGGATCTTTATCTAAATCAGTTTTAGGATTTTTCATTCGCAAAGTGTATGCAAAATTATTTTTCCATTTGATGTAGAGTGTATCTATGTGTTTTATCTCCTTGTCGGTAACCAAACTATCTGTAGAAATACTTACTTTTTTGGTGTACTCTTCAATTTGCAAACTATCTTTTCTTACAATAGTTGTTTTTCCATAATTGTCACCAGCAGGAATTTCAAAGGTTCCATGAACAAAACGTGTTGGATCTCCTTTTTTCTTTGGAGAACACGAAATAGCTAAGACTAAAACTAAAAAAGTAAGTAAATATCTCATTATATACCTGTGTAATTAGATGGTGTAATTTGTTTTAATTCATTCTTAATCGCATCAGAAACCTCTAAAGTATCAATGAAGTTAGCGATAGAATCTTTGTTTATTTTTTCGTTCGTACGAGTTAATCCTTTTAAAGCTTCGTATGGATTAGGATAGGCTTCACGACGTAAAATAGTTTGAATAGCCTCAGCAACTACTGCCCAGTTATTTTCTAAATCTTCTGCAAACTTAGCCTCGTTTAATAATAACTTGTTCAATCCTTTTAACGTAGAAGCAAAACCGATTAACGTATGCCCAAAAGGAACTCCAACGTTACGTAATACCGTACTGTCAGTTAAATCACGTTGTAATCTTGAAACTGGTAACTTAGCAGATAAATGCTCAAAAATAGCGTTTGCAATCCCTAAGTTTCCTTCAGAGTTTTCAAAATCAATCGGATTTACTTTATGTGGCATTGCCGATGAACCAACTTCACCTTTTTTAATCTTTTGTTTGAAGTAGTCGTTAGAAACGTAGGTCCAAACATCACGATCTAAATCAATTAAAATCGTATTTACACGTTTCAATCCGTCGTATAAAGCTGCCATGTGGTCGTAGTGCTCAATTTGCGTAGTAGGGAAGGAGTGGTGCAATCCTAAAACCTCCTCAACGAAATGAGTTCCGAAGTTTTTCCAGTCGATATCTGGATAGGCTACTTTGTGTGCATTGTAATTACCTGTAGCTCCACCAAACTTCGCAGCATGTGGTGTATGTTGTATGTGAATAACCTGATTGTTAATACGCTCTACAAACACAAAAAACTCTTTTCCTAAACGGGTAGGAGAGGCTGGTTGCCCGTGAGTTCTTGCTAACATTGGTACGTTTTCCCATTCTTGAGATAAATCAGCTAATTTGCAAACTAAGGTATCTAAAGTAGGGTAGTATACTTCATCCATTGCATCTTTAATAGATAATGGAATAGCGGTATTGTTAATATCTTGAGACGTTAATCCGAAGTGGATAAACTCCTTATACTTATTCAAGCTTAGCTTGTCAAACTTTTCTTTAATAAAGTACTCAACAGCTTTTACATCGTGATTAGTAACGCTTTCAATTTCTTTGATTTTTAGCGCATCTTCAGCAGAAAAGTCTTCATAAATTTTACGTAAATCAGCGTATAAATTTTTGTTGAAATCGGCTAACTGAGGTAATGGAATTTCACATAAAGCAATGAAATATTCAATTTCTACTTTTACACGATATTTTATTAAAGCTTCTTCTGAAAAATAGTTCGCTAGGCTTGCTACTTTGTTACGGTATCTACCATCAATAGGAGAGATGGCGTTTAATTCTGTTAAGTTCATGTTTTGTTGTTGTGTTGAAAGGCACAAAAATAGAAAATACTTCCCTTTTTTTAGAGTTTAATTAAAGGAATTTTAGTAGACATAAGAAAGCAGTTTTATTTATAAATAAAGAGTATACTGAGTTGTTAAAGGAGCTTACCGTTGTATTAATTATTTACGTTATGAATACTAGCTATCTATGCTACAAATATATAAGTATTAATAATAGGCGTGTATTTCAAGTTTAAAATATCATAATTGTTATAATGAAAGTTTAAACTGTTCGGTATAAGAATAGAGTATAATAGTTTTTTTATCTGGCATTAAAAAGGTTTGTAAAAGATTATGGTTGGGTAAATATTTAGTTTGTAGTTTAAATAATGCTTTTTCATTTTTAAAGTTAAGTTCATAATATTGAATACCACTTTGATAAAGAGAAAAGTTGAATTTACCACCTCCTAAATGATTACCTCTAACCGCATGGTCAAAAATATTTAAGTCTGTTGTTTTTTTCTAGTATAATAGGTTTTAAGTTATTGTATTGAGTATAACTTTCTAATAAACCGATAAGTCCCTCATCATCTTTAGTATCATTATTCATATAAGGAACCTCCTTAACGATAACTTCTTTGTTTTTATATTGTAACAAATAAGAATTATCTCTTGAGTTTAAGCCTATCTTTGTTGTTTTTTGCAAACCTTTTATAATATTGGTTTTAAACTTTTTTCTAATTTCACTTTCTACAGAGTCTATTCTATTAAATCTTACATGCTTTATTAAACTATCTGGAAGGTGTGTAAGTTGTTTTTCATATTCCTTGTTTAAATCAAATATATTTTGATATTCTTTACCGTAGTTGTATTTATGATACTCAATTTTTTTTCTTTCTCCAGTCTTAATATTAATTTTAGTAACTTCATGATTTATATCATATTTATCAATGTTTGTTTCGTAAACAGAATTATATAAGAAACCACTTTCATCAATAAAATTAAAACCTTCTTTTAACAAAATAGAATCTGTTTTAGTTATTAAATCCTTTTTATAATAGAAGATATGAAGGTCTTTTGGATAACTTTCACTATTAGCTATTTTAAAATAAGTGTCATCAAGTCTATAAAAGCCGGTAGGATTAAAATTTATTTTTTGAAATTTAATTTTAGTATCATTAGTTTTTGGAAAATAAGGAAGGTTAGGGTATTTATCATCCTCTATTTTCTCATGTCCACATGAACTTAAATTTACTATTAAACATGTCAAAAAAGTAAGGCGAAAGTATATATTCATTAGCTTGTTTTTAATTTTGAAGTACTTATAACTAATAATGTAAATGTTATCTTTTGAATTAATCATGTTTTTAGTTAGTAATAAAGGTTTTTATCATAATTAATAGTTTTATATAGTGATAAATTTGTAAGTACGTATAAAACTAAAAATCCACATGGATTTTCAGAAATAGGGGAGAAAAAGTAATCATTTATAGTCATTGTTGTAATACGTTTTTTTATTTTGTTCTATAAAATTTATTTCTATTCGCTTTTACGTATTTCGTCAAGTCTTGCTGATATGTTTTGATAAAACTTTCCTCGTAAAAATAATCTTCAATTTTTTCGGCAGAAGGAAGTTCTTTGTATCCTTTTTCGAATGCTGTAAATCGTTTATTCCAATCACTTTTATTATTCTGAAACTTTGAATATAAATCTTGGATTGTATCGAACTTGCCAAAGTATTCATTCAAAACTATTTCATAATCCGTAGACAATTTTTCCATTCCAGTTGCTTGCATTCCTTCTAATGCGAGTGTTGACAATTCTGGGTAATTAAACAGAAATTGGTAAACTCCTCCGTTGTTGACTTGAGATTCAAAGTTTATTAGAGTGAAATAAATTCTCTGTTCTTTAGTCAGCTCTTTTAGAAAATTAGCGTGAGTTTGATTCTTTTCCCAATATTTATTTGTTGCGTAAATGTCATTGCAAATTTTCTCACAAATGTCATAATGTTCATTGTCATAAACTCCCCATTTTTTATCATTCCATTTTTGCTCAATTTCAGAAATCCAATTTTCAGGCAATAAAGGAAGATGTTGAGTAGATTCAGATTCAGAATCAAGTCGAACAAATTTAGTCATAGTATTTTCAGAATTATTTGTTTTATTTCTCAAAATTAAAAATCCAATAACCAAAATTAAGATTACAATTATGATTAAAATTCCTATTTTCATTAGTTTGGTTAAATGTGCTACAACGGTTTCGTATAACAGTCAGTTACGGGTTAATATGCGTTAAATTTTGGTTTAGAACTGACGCTCGTAATAGCGAGAGGATTCGGATGTAGTCGAATTCGCCGTAATTGTGGTTATATATTATTGTGCACAGTTATTTACATATTTCATTATAGTGATATTCTAAAAATGATATATCAGGTTCATTAATTTTCGGTTTTTTAAATTCTAAATCAGTCAAAAATTTCTTTATTTGTTTGTCGGATTTTGGCCCAAATATTATTCTATATTCAGAGTCTAAAGAGAAATAACCTTTGTCAAACATCTTATCTTGCAAAACACAAAAGAAAATCGTATTTATTTAGCAAACAGCACAAGTTGAATTGTAATTGTCCAAAACAATTTCCCTTAGTTTATTTTGATAAAATCTGACTTTTACTTTATTCTTCGTTTCAGTCGGATTATTTTTCTTATTTATTTCCTGGTTTTTTATAAAATATTCCTCTATCCTCTACAAGATTCAGTTCCTCAATTATTTGTAATGCTTTTTTAAACTCTAAATCCGTTAGTTGTATTTAATTCGGAAATCGATTTTTTAGTCAAAAGATCTTTCTTATCTTCACGAATATTATAATGATGTAATAATTCCATAATTACAAATCCACCACCTCTGGCTGGTGTAGGTAAACTTAGAATCTCTCTTTGGATATTTCTATGGCTTTGTCCATCTATTAAGTAAGCTTTTATTACTTCGGCAATTGCATAGTTATTAAATTTGTCAGTGATTGCCATAATTTGGTTTTAATTGTGCAAAACGGTTTCGTATAAGCATAGTGCGGGACTTTGGAGCGATTTATTGTCCGCCTGTACCAGGCTTTGATAGGTGCCAAAATACGCAATTTTAGCCATTCAGCCCGCATTACGCTTATACAATGTTGTAGGTAGTGCTTTCTTTTTCGTCCGTGTTTTGGGGGCAGACACACTTATTGACAAGCTTGGGATTGTGCGATTGATAATGAGAGGCTTGGAAATGTGTGTGGCTGTCTAGAGTTGGCTTTTCTATACCAATGTCAATAGGTAACCTACCAATGCTCCACCAATAACAATAAATGCACTGTTCATTTTCTTAAAGACAAAAACAGCAATTATGCTCAATACTGCAATTAAAATTGTTCGCCAATCGGTCAAAGTGTCTTTTCCCATTTCTACACAAACGGCTACAATTACGGCAACTGCCGCAATGTTAACAGCGTCTAAAAATGCTGCAATAATTTTCGATTTCCGCATTTTTGGAATGAGTGGATTCAGAATAGCAACAAAAATGAAAGAAGGAAGGAAAATCCCAACAGTCGCTGCTATTGCTCCCCAAAATCCACCTAATTGCCAACCGATAAATGTTGCCGTTGATAAAACAGGTCCTGGCGTAAATTGTCCAACTGCAACGGCATCAATTAATTCTTGTCGTGTCAGCAATCCTGTACTGACCAATTCTGCATCTAAATAAGCAAATAGAACATATCCGCTTCCATAGAGTAGTGCACCGACTTTAAAAAAAGTCCAAAGAATTTTTAAGGTACTCGTTGATGCTGTTACCTGTAATAAAATAAGTGGAGTGAAACTGTTCAGATTGTTTTTAGAGTTGCGGATGAAATGCCAAACTAAACCGAGAAATCCGCAAGCAAACAACGCCAAAATTTCGTGTACTCCAAGCAAACAGGCAATCAACGTCAATGTTCCTAAAATTCCGAGTTCCACATTTTTGAGTGCTTTTTTTCCAAGGCGGTAAACTGCCCCGAGAATAATGGCAATTACTGCTGGCTTTATTCCATAAATGAAAGGTTCAACTTTTGGGAATTGTCCGTATTGTTGATAAAGCCAAGCAAAAAACATTGTGATGACAACCGCAGGAAAAACAAAACAAACACCTGCAACTATCAATCCTTTCCAACCTGCTCTTTCGTGTCCGCAGTGCATTGTCATTTCGGTTGAGTTGGGGCCGGGAATAATATTGGTCGCACCCACCAAATCAAGAAAATGCTGTTGGCTCATCCATTTTCTTTTTTTCACGACTTCATCTTCCATCATTGCGATATGAGCCGCAGGACCGCCAAAAGCAATGCTACCTAATTTGAAAAAGAGTTTTGCGACTTCTATTAAAGTACCTTTTGTTTCCATTTTGTTATAGTAAAATTTTTAAATATTATAGTAACAACAAATGCTATAATTATTGATATTATAACATCTGTTGGGAAATGAACTCCTAAAGCCAATCTGGAATAAGCTACTAATAACGCCCAAACTAAAACAGGTAAATAGTAAAGTCTTTTTAGGTTTGAAAATAGCAAGCCGAAAGATAATATAAATGCTATAACAGTATGTCCTGAGGGGAAAGATGGACTATTTGCTATTGATAAATTTACTATGTCACCATACAAATCAAAAGGTCTTGTTCTGTGTATAGCATATTTTAATGAAATAACAATTAGCGTTGCAGTTGAAAGCATAAGGAGTAATTTCAAAAAAATGTCTTTTGCATTTTCCGATTTCTTGAAAAAGACAAACCATCCTAAACAAAAAATAATACCGATTGCTATGAGATAGGCCGTTTTTGAAATCCAAAGTAATGTTGAGTCGAATAGTTCAATTCGATTATTATGAATCAAGCGCAGTAAAAAAATATCCGCTTCTATCTGTTTGCCCATTTCTTACTTTGAAAATAATTATCAAACGACCATTTTCCTGCCCCTTTGATAAGCAAAAACAAACTTCCAAACCACATAGCAAAATCGGTACGCATTTCGTGAGTCATACTCCAAAATCCATAACTGTTCAGTTCCCGAAGGTTGAATGGCCCAAAACTCTCTCCAAAGGCAATGGGAATTTTAGTTACGACAATGGCAACCGTCATATTGATAAGCATTGCTAAAGAAGCTCCCCGTGTCAATAGCCCCATCAGTAAAAGAATGCCACAAGCTATTTCAAATACACCAACAAAATTTCCGAAAAACTCCGGGTTTGGAAAACCCATTTTAACAAACCTTCCTGCACCACGAGTAGCGGGATACATAAATTTTTGAATGCCTTCTGAAAGGAAAACTGCACCGACCATTAAGCGTATGATGATGGTGGTTTTAGAATGGTCTGAACTAATTATTTTTTGAAACATTTCAAGTTATTTTTTCAATCAAAATAGGATTATATGCTTTGTAAATTCGAGCTACTGTCCAAGCGATAGGTAGGCTTAAAATAGCTGGTACTATTATATCCATTGGATAATGAACACCAAGGTAAACTCTACTGACACTTACAAAAATTGCCCAAGGAATAAGTATAAATGGTAACCATTTTAGCTTGTTCTGGGCTACTAAAGTCAAGTAGAACGCTAATGAAAATACATTAGCTGCGTGAGATGAAATAAAGCCAAACTTTCCTCCTTTATAGTCATTTACAAAATGAAGTTGTCCTGCTAAATCAGGATTATGACTTGGTCTCAATCTTTCGAAAAGTGGTTTAAAAAGTCCTGAAGCTAACTGGTCGCTAATAGTTATGAGCAAGACAATTAACAAAATCATTAGGGTAGAGTTCTTTTTATACTTCCATATAAGCAGTAATATCAGTAGAAAATAAAACGGTAACCAAGTAAATTTACTGGTAGCAAACCACATTATATCATCCCAAAATTTATTGTGATTACCATTTAACCATAACAGAATATCAATATCGAACTGTTTGATAAGTTCTATCATTGCTTCCTAATAGGTGATTGTCTGTAAAGAGGTTTCTTTACTGTAAAATGAGGTGCTTTTTCCATTGCGTGGCAACTGATACAACTGTTAGTCAGCATTTGGAAGTTATTGTTGAATACCACCGTATCTCTTTTTTCAAGTGCTTTTTGCATTTCTGTAAGTGTTACGGTTAAGAAATGCTCTGCGGATTTTGCACGTTTGGGTCTTCTTTCCAAACCACGCTCAATCGCTTTACGGATTTTTTCTATTTGATAGTTGGCATATTCCCAATTCTCATCTTGTCCTGCCCAATAGAGTTCCTGATAGCGGTAGCCTGTTTCCACCATTGCCATATCAAAACCCCTGAATTGGTTTTCAATGGTTTCTAATTTTTTCTGTCCCGTTCCTTTTATCCATTTGCCTTGGGCATTTTGCTCTTGATTGTTTCCACAAGAACTAAGCAAAAGCAAAGCGATAATTGATATTGACCATTTCATATTTTGTGATTTTAATGCTGTAAAATTATACAACACATAACCAATAATGTGGTCTATTTGAAAAAAGAATGGTATTTATCTGTTGTTGTTTCTAAAGCCCACTGGAGTTTGGTCAACGTGTCGTTTGAAGTATTTTGAAAAATGGGAATTGTCCTTGAAATCAAGTCTGTGGGCAATCTCGCTTACGGTAATGTCTGTGTAAAGCAAAAGCCTTTTTGCTTCATTGATAATGTGTTCTGAAAGTATCTCAGCAGAAGATTGTCCTGTTTCTTTTCTGCAAGTTGCATTTAGGTTTTGCGCAGTGGTGTTTAACAATTTGGCATAATGGTTTACCTTATTTTTGAGTCCATCTTCTTTGCTCAAAAGGGCAGTGAATTTTTGAAAGATTGTACTGTTACCGTTTTTAAAAGTTTTTGGTGTTGCCGATTCAAGAAATTTTGCCAAAAGTGCTTTTAACAGTCCGTCTATTATTGGTTGATTTAGCTTTTTATTTTCTTGATGTTCGTTTAGTAAAATGTTGAAAATGTCAATTGCAATATTGTCTTTGGGAAAAAGACAAGTTTGTGCACTCAATTCTGAAATCAGGCGTTTGATATCTTTGTCCAAACAGTTGTCGATAAAGGATTTTTTGATGATGAGTACAAAGCCTTTGGGTTCTGTTTTGATGTCCCAAAAATGTACCTGCTTTTTACGGATTGTGAAAATAACAGGTGGTTTTATTTCATATTCTTTGGTGTCAATAGTGTGGGAACCTTTTCCTTTAGTCAGATAGATAATTTCAAAATAACTGTTGTGTTTGTGTGGAGATGTTTTTCTAATGTGCCGTCTGAACGGAGCAATTTTTAATCCTTCGGTTTGTCTGGTTTTGTCTTTTATTTCGAGTTCTGCTTTCATTTATTGTATTGCTATCCGTTCGGTGGCAAAAATTAGGCTCTTTTGGTTTTTTCAGCGTTGGCTTTGTGTTGGCAAAACTAAATGTGCCTAATGTGCGGCTGATTTTTTACATTACCTACAACTTGTTTATATAGATGTAAAATACATCGTTATACAACTTAAAAGGAGGTGTAAGAATACTACTTTACTATTCTTTATTTTTGTTGCTAAGCTTTCTTGTTTAGTAAATAAAAAAAGGAAGTTTTTAGCAATTTTTATTCTTTTTTTATTAATGCAACCAAGATAAAACAAAATAAAAAACCGTACAAAAATGTACGGTTTAAAGTAGTTTGTTTTTTTAGTCCTTATAAGTAAGTTATGAATCCGCCGTAATTACAGTTATATATCGTTGTAAATAGTTTTACTTAACTTTCACACATATAATATTACTTTCAATATCTACTGTATGTAGTGTGTTGTATAACTCAATAATTTTGTTCTTCTCTTCTATGCTATAACCAGCATAATTATTTAATATAAAATCACTGTTCGCATCATATTTAGTTTTGTTTCCGTACATTTTAATTTTTACACAGGCAGTATCTGAATTTTGAGAATTTTCACCACAATAATTTAAGTGTTCATTAGAAAAATCAAAAGACTTTTCACTGTTTGCTTCAATGGTTATAAAGTCAGAAATAGAGGCATAATGTTTCGGTGGGTCTTCATCATAAAAACTTACATCTGAAATACAAGATGTTCCTTCAAACTCATTCTCAATAGAAGCATAATATTTCCCTGGTCGAAAATTAGGGTCAGAAGAAGGTTTAACAATGGTAATTTTAGAATTGCTGTTATTTATAATTTTAACATTTAATGTTAATAGTCCTTTCCTCCAAATATAATTTTCATTTGGCTTTTCTATGATTATAGAAATTTTTTCTTTATCGGTAGAACTACTTGTCTTTTTAATAGATGAACAACTTGTTAATGTTAAAGTTAACGATAATAATATAATTAATTTCTTTCTTGTACTCATTGTTTTAAATTATTTACAACTTGTTTATATAAGCATAAAATACATCGTTATACAACTAAAAAGGAGATATAAGAGTACTTTACTGTTCTTTATTTTTGTTGCTAAGCTTTCTTGTTTAGTAAATGAAAAAAGGAAGTCTGTAGCAATTTTTATTCTCTTTATTAAGCGTTAGCCAAGATAAAACAAAATAAAAAACCATACAAAAATGTACGGTTGAAATGATGTTTTTGACTTTGAAAGATAAGTAATGATGAACCTCTCAGTGATTGTGTGTGTTTTGTTATATGTGGTTGTTTTTTAGTTCTTTAATCTTTAATGTTCTATTTGTTATAATTCCAACGTAAGAGGTCAAAACTATAATCAATGATAAAATTATTTGCCAAGACTCTGATTTAGGAAAATCAAATAATAATTCGAATTGTGGGATTTGAATTATAGCCAGAATTATTATGAGAGTTGAGAATATTAGTAATGATTTCAGATTCCGAGCTATTGATGTTGGTTTATATCCAATTAATATTTCTTTTGCGTAGAATATAAGCAGCCCAATTGTCAAAATATTCGGTATAAGTAAATTCCAAGAGCTGTATTGATCGGTTCCAATATTTCCGAAAGTCAAATAAATAAAGGTTAACCAACCAAAAATATAGATTGTAAATAAAGTCAATCCAATCCATAATAGTTTAAATAATATCTCTGGTTTCCTATTTTTCACTTTCTCTAATTGTACACAACAATCTTGACTATAAGTAGTTGTGTTGGGTTACTTTTAACTCAGTAAGTACACACACACACACCAAACTGAAAATCTGCGAGGATTTTCACAAGTAGGCGAGAACAAGCAATCACTTATAGCTATTGTTGTGCGTTCGTATTTTTTTAATAAGATTTGTTTTCTAATGTCAGTTTTCCATAAAAAAACCAAGGAAAAAAAGTCATTCCAAAAGCAAATGATTTGTTTTTTTTATATGTTTTTGCAAGAATTTGATTAATGAAAAATTTAGGAATAAAACGAATAAAAGGTATAAGTAGTGGTACAATCCACCAAATAGGTTTGTTCGTTATTCTTAACAGTGTAATATTATTTAAAATTGGAATCAAAGCGTAAAACTTTGTTTTATTTTCTTTTTCAAAGAGAATATATAAACTTTTGAAGTAAATTATAATGGTAGCAATCAAAAAGCTAGGTGGATAAAAAATATTAAATAGCCATGAGAAATTACCACTTTTTAAGAATTCCAAAATTGAAATATAAGGTGTGATAAAAAAATATTGTATCAAATCAAAATTATTCACGTGATAGGGACTAAAATCCATTAAACCCAGAAGTCCAGTTTTACTTTTCTCTTCTGAGTTATTTATAAATTCATGAAAATGATAAAAAGAAAAATCAATTACCCAACTGATAAGGTAGGATATTAAAACATAAAACAAAGTTATAGTCAGAATATCATTGAAAGAAGTTTTTCTGTCTTTTTCGTAACTTTTATAAGCTAACAGTAAAAATAATCCGAATATTATCACGCAATATATTTGATTGAATATTGCATCTATGATTATTGTGTCTTCTTGTCTCTGTACATTAGAAATCAGATAAAAAAGCTTTTTAAGAAACGTGGTCAAAAAAACAAAAAACAAACTTTTTGTTAGACTTATTTTAATTATTTCTTTAATTTTCATTTGGGTATTATTTACAACTCGTTATAAAAGAACTAAAACTACTTTTATCCGGAGTATTAAAGGTGATAAACGGAAGTCTATAGCAATTTTATTCTTTTTTATTAGCGCTAGCCAAGATAAAACAAAATAAAAAACCGTACAAAAATGTACGGTTAAAATGATGTTTTCAATAGCTTATTATACAAAATTACGTTGTCGTTTCGCTTCAAAAGTTAAGATAGCTGCGGCAACCGATACATTCATAGAATCTATTTCTCCTTGCATTGGGATGTTGATATTCTGAGTAGCTTTGTCTCGCCAAACTTGCGTTAATCCTGTAGCTTCTGTACCCACTACCAAAGCAGTAGCCTTAGTATAGTCGTTTTTATGGTACTCGTTTGAATTTTGTAGGGTAGCACTGTAAATATGAATGTTATGCTCCTGTAAGTACGCTATAATGTCTTCAGATGTACCTGTAGCTATCTGATTGGTAAATACACAACCTACACTAGAACGTATGATATTAGGATTGAATAAATCCGTTTTAGGGTTGGCGATAAAAACAGCATCCACATTAGCAGCATCAGCAGTACGTAACATAGCACCAATATTTCCTGGTTTTTCAATACCTTCCATAACCAATACGAGTGGGGTAGTGGTGTTGAATTCAATAGCGTCTAAATCGAAGTTTTTAGCTTTTACTACAGCAATAATACCCTCGGTAGTATCACGATAGGCAAGCTTTTGGTATACTTCTTTTGTTATTTCTATACAGTTAGCAGCCTTATTTAGAATTTTGTTTACACTTTCTTCGGTAAACATATCAGTAACAAACAGCAGGGTGTCTATTTCATAACCTCCTTTAATAACTAACGAAATTTCACGTTGTCCTTCTACTAAAAACAATCCTTTCTTCTTACGTTCTCTAGGTTTCTCTTGAAGCTTTAAAAGTTCTTTTATATAGGCGTTTTGTGTACTACTAATCTGTTTCATCTGCTATTATATCTGAATACAAAAGTACTATTCTGTTTTATAATAAAATACCATCTTACTAAAAGAATAATTACTAGCTATAGCTGTTGTTAGGCAAACAACAGTACTGTTGCTCAACACCAAACACCACTGTTGTTTAACACTAGATGCTACTGTTTGAACCTTCAAACAAAACCAAAATATGGGACGTACTAGTTTGTATTAAGCTTCATACAGTAGTGTATGAAGTCACCCGACACTACTGTATGGTGTTATAATACAGTGGTGTATGAAGTTATCATACAGTAGCGCATTCCTATTATTCGTGCATAAAAAAACATCATTCTTTTACGGAATGATGTTTTTAAGTTCTAGTAATGAGATTTTGCTATCTCATTCGTTAAGGATGATGTTTATTGATTTTTATATTTATTAGCATAACGCTTCCATAATTTTGTTTGATGCGATTCTAGGCTGATTTTTCTACCTTGTATAAAAGCAGCTGTTAAAATATTGGTACGCATATCTAAAGCATCACCTTCAGAAATAAATAGGGTAGCGTCTTTACCAACTTCTAAGGTTCCTACGTTGTTGTCAATACCTAAAATTTTAGCATTGTTTTGAGTAATTAATTGTAAGGCTTTTTCTTTACCTAATCCGTAAGCAGCATAAGTTCCTGCATAAAAAGGTAAGTTACGTGTGCTCATACGTTCCATATCTCCTTCCATACCTAAACCTACTAAAATACCAGCATCGGTTAATATCTTAGCTGCTCTAAAAGGTCTGTCATAATCTGCATCTTCACCATTAGGCAAACGGTGAGCACGTTCTAAAATAACAGGTACATTGTTTGCTTTTAATAAGTCAGCAACTTTTTCAGCTTCTTGCCCGCGAACAATCACGATGTTTTTAACTCCTAACTCTTTACATATATTTACAGCATCAGTAATTCCTTTTTCTCCTGATACGTGTACAAACATTTTTTGTGTACCGTTTAAAACGCCCTGTAAAGCTTCATAAGGTAAGTTTTTAGGTGTTTTGTTACCTGCTAGGTAGCTTTTGGCATTGGCGAAAAATTTTGTAAGCTTATCAATACTTTTTTGATAGTTTTTGTTAGGCTTTAATCCTGGATCTTCACCCATCCACCAACGACCTCTCGAGAATACCTGAGGCCAGTTCATGTGAACACCGTCATCGGTTTTAATAGTAGCATCTTCCCAGTTCCAAGCATCTAATTGTACTACAGAAGAGGTTCCTGAAATAACACCACCACGTGGGGCAATTTGTGCCATTAATACGCCGTTAGGACGCATAGTTTCTACTACTTTACTTTCTGCATTATAGGCAATAATACTACGAATATGTGGTAACATTGAACCTACCTCATCAAAGTCTCTCGTTGCACGTACAGCATCAATTTCAGCTAAACCTAAAGAGGTGTTTGCTGCAATGAATCCTGGATATATGTGTTTTCCTTTGGCATTAATAACAGTTCCCATACGGGCAATTCTGCTATTAGCATTTCCTACATGGGCTATTTTACCGTTAGAAAACATAATTAAAGAGTTTTCAATTACTTCTCCGTTTCCTAAATGTGCTGTAGCACCTTCAATACTATAAGCTTCAGTTTGCTTGGGTGCTGGTGTTTGTTGCGCTATTATATTTCCTAAGAATAAGAAACATAATAAACTATATATTAATTTAATTTTCATGTTGTGTGTTTTTAAGTTCTTATTCTGTATCACAGTGAAATAATTTCTGAGTTTTCTTTTTAGGAGCTTGTGTTTTACCTCCTTTAATCTTCTCTTGTAACATCATGTTAATTAACTTAGCACGCTCTGCTTTAATAGCTTTACGCTTTTCTAAGTCTTTTTCAATATCAAAATAAACAGCTCCGTCAATAATTGTTTTCTCTGCTTTAGAATATACTGAAAGTGGATTTCCGCTCCATACTACAACATCTGCATCTTTACCTTCTTTGATACTACCTGTACGGTCGTTTAAGTGTAATAATTTAGCAGGATTGATAGTAACTGTAGCCCAAGCTTCTTGTTCGCTTAAACCTCCATATTTAATTAGTTTAGCGGCTTCTTGATTCAATCTACGAGACATTTCTGCATCATCAGAATTAATAGCAACGGTAACTCCTTGATTGTGCATAATAGCTGCGTTGTATGGTATAGCGTCGTTAACCTCATATTTATATGCCCACCAGTCAGCAAAAGTAGAACCACCAACTCCGTGTTCTTTCATTTTATCTGCTAGTTTGTATCCTTCTAAAATGTGGGTAAACGTATTAATGTTAAAGTTGAATTGTTCTGCAACTTTCATCAACATATTAATTTCTGATTGTACGTAAGAGTGGCAAGAAATAAAACGTTCTTTATTAATAATTTCTGCTAAGGTTTCTAACTCAATATCCTTACGATATGGCTGTCCGCTTTTCTTTTTAGCATCGTATTCTTTGGCTCTTTGGAAGTAGTCAATATATACTTGTTCAACTCCCATACGTGTTTGAGGGAAACGAATGGTATTTAAATCTCCCCAGTTAGATTGTTTTACGTTTTCACCTAAAGCGAACTTGATAAATTTAGGTGTGTTGTTGTATAACATTCCGTCAGCATTCTCTCCCCATTTTAGTTTGATAATTGCTGAACGTCCACCAATTGGATTGGCAGAACCGTGTAATACTTGAATAGAAGTAACCCCACCCGCAATGTTTCTGTAAATATTTACATCGTTAGGGTTGATAACGTCTTCAATAGTAACCTCAGCTGTTGAGTTATGTCCCGATTCGTTTACTGCGGAAGTAGCAATATGTGAATGCTCATCAATAATACCTGCGGTTACATACTTACCAGTTCCGTCAATAACTTTTGCACCTATTGAAGATAAGTTAGTACCTATTTTAGCTATTTTACCATCTTTAATTAATACATCGGTATTGTTTAGTACTTCGTTGTTTTCAGAAGTCCAAACCGTAGCATTTTTAATTAAAATAGTCTCTTTTTGCGGAGCTGTAGGGTTTCCTAATCCGATGTTTGGATAGGTAACAGCTACTATTTCAGGAGTAGTCTCTTTTTTCTTGTCGCCTTTCTTTTTAGCGTCAGCTTTTCCAGTATAAGTAGCATTCCAAGTACTTTCATTTCCATCGTTGTCGGTAGCTGTACCCGTAATTTGTTGCTTGTTTTGTACTAATGCTGTTAAGCGAGTGTAGTTGTCACCATCTTTAAGAGTTATATGTAACCAGTCGTTGCTAAAAGACGATTTACTGTTTACTTTTTTATCTCCACTTTTTAAAGCAGCTGTTTGTTTAGCTCCTTTACCAGTAATGGTCATATCATACGATTTTCCGTTAACTGTTAACGTGTACTTACCTGTAATATCTTTAATATCCATTGAGTTAATGGTGTTTTTATCACCCTGTACCCAGTTCTCATATAAAGTAGTTTGTTTGTCAAAAATATCACCAGAAGTAATTAAGAAGTTAGCATAACTACCAGCTTTCAAATTTCCTATTTTATCATTCTTTAAAATCTTGGCAGGTACTGTAGTTAACGCTTCTAAAGCTGTAGTTTTATCTAATCCGTAAGTAATAGCTTTTTGAAGATTGCTATTAAACTCTTTTACTTTCTTTAATTTATAGGTAGTTAACGCAAAAGGAACCTTGTTTTTTGCTAAAATTGAAGGGTTTGCTGGTTCTTGATTCCAAGAGCGCATATCGCTTAGCGCAATTTTATTTGCTAAAAATGGATTTGATACATCGTAAGCATTTCTAAAGTTAATAGGAAGAATGTAAGTAGCATTAGTTGCTTTAATATCATTGATTCTTTCATATTCGTTACCTCCACCTACAATGGTATATTGAATTCCAAATTCGTCACCAATTTTATCAGCACGAATATTATCTAAATATCCACCTGCATTAAATATTTGAGGTAACTCTTTTTTATTGTTTAGAGCTTCTAAAGCTAAATCGGTATTTTTTGCATTTCCTTTAGCATACCAATCAGCGTCTAAATATGTTTGACGTAATAGTGCCATGGCTCCCATACGTGAAGTAGGGTAGCTTTGACGTGATTTAGCACTTTTAGAAAACGATAAGTAGTTTCCTGATTGTTTGTCTAATATTCTGTAAGCATCAGAACTATTAGGGTTTAAAGCAACTAAAACTCCGTTACCTTGCATAATACCGTCTTCTAGGTGTGTATTAACAGCACCGAAACCTAAAGACAATAATTCTTTAGCTTTTTTAGCATCAAAGTTAAACTCAGCAGCAGCGTCTACATCAGGACGAATATGGTCGTTCCAGTAATATCCTTTTCTACCAGCATCGTATTGTGGTCTTTTACCACGACCACTCTCACGTTTAGGTTTTGCAATGCCAAAGGTTGAATAAGCATCAACAAAAGAAGGATACATAGATTTCCCATCTAGATTAATTACTTGTGCTTCGTTAGGTATGTTAACGGATTTACCTACAGCAACAACTTTACCGTCTTTAATAAGTAGTGTTCCTTTTTTTACTACTTGGGTAGGGGTAACATAAATAGTAGCATTGGTAAATGCATACACGTTGTTTTTGGATGACTTTACTCCTGTGTTGGTAGGAAAGTACTCTTGTGCAAAAGAGGTACTAATACACAGGGATAAGAGTAAGAATAGTATTTTTTTCATTTAAAATTGAGTTGATTAGCTCATAAAAATAGATAGTTAAAGAGGAAAACAATTCCTTTTAACAAAACATTAAGAATTAATCACAGGGTGATAGCCAAGAATTTAATCCACCAAGGCTTACCTAATAGACTTAAAATGGGTTTTCTTATAGTTCTTTGTTTACTTGCCCTAAGATAGTTTAGTTAAGAACTAGTTTTCCAATCTTTTCATGACCAGATAACCAGGCTGTATTACTGTCAATAAACTGAATAGCATAGTAGCTTTCCTTACTTATTTGTTTCCAAGTGTGCCCGCCATCGTTAGAAAATGATATTCCGGTTTTTCCAACAGCAAAAACTTCTTCTCCGTTCGTGTTAGGTACATACTGTACGCAGCTTTTGTAATTAGGATTGGTATTATTAGCTACGAGTGTCCATGTTTTACCACCATCGGTAGTAATTGCTTTATTAGCGTTATTGTCTTCCGGTTTTGAGTAGTTTCCTCCAATAGCAATTCCATGGTTTTCATCATAAAAATCAATAGAGTAAATTCCTTGTGGTCCGTTACCTTGTACAATTGGGGTGTCAAAAATCTCCCAAGTGTTTCCAAAATCGGTAGATTTTAAAATACGTGTTTTGGTTCCTCCAGAACCTATCCAAACAGTATTGTTTACAATAGCAATATTGGTGTTACTAGCAGCAAAGAAGGCTTCTCCTTCTTCAAAAGTAGGCAGCTGTGAGCAAGGTAGTTTTGTCCACGTATTTCCTCCGTCTGAGGTAAGAATAATAGACGGACAATCTTCTGTAGGATCACCAACGGCAATACCATGTTTTCCATCGGCAAAGAATTGTATACAGTCGTAAAAAACCTTTTCGTGTTCTTCCTTATATACCAATTCATATTTGTTTTCATATCCTTTATATAGTAAGGCTGGGTTTGCTACCGATAAGGCAAATATATTTTCACCATTTTTAGCAATGCTTCTAAAGTGCGGTATAATAGTATCGTTATACTTTAAACTTTGTGTTTGCCATGTTCTACCACCATTTTTTGTTGTTGTAATATCTCCTTTAGAGCCTGCAAAAATTAACTCATCGTTACTAATAGCTAGTATAGCTCTAATACTGGTACTATCTTGTTTAAACTCGGTAATTTTAATAGTTTCAAAAGTTCTTGGGGTTTTCTTTTCTTGCTTACAAGATAGTATTGTTAAAGAGAATAAGAAAAGGAATGATAATCGTTTCATGTGTTTGTTTTAGTTGTTTTAAATGGAGCAAGTAACCTTAGAAATTTAAATTAATTAGTAAATATGTAGAGAAAGTTTACTTTACCTATGTTGGTTCCATATTTTTGATATTTTTACAGAACTAAAAATAGGAAAACCAAACTTAAATCAATGAAAAAAGCCTTAGTAATTTCAGGAGGAGGAAGTAAAGGAGCCTTTGCAGGCGGTGTTGCACAATACCTGATGAAAAATAAAAATAAAGATTACGACATGCTTTTAGGAACATCAACAGGTAGTTTGATGGTTTCGCATTTGGCTTTGGGTATGATTGATGAATTAAAAGAAATATATACATCGGTAGATCAAAAAGCTATTTTTAGTAACAGCCCGTTCAGAGTAAAATCGGTACATGGAGAAAAAGTGGTTTCTATACGACATAGAAACACGATTTGGAACTTTTTAAATGGTCGTAAAACTTTTGGTGAGAGTAAAAACTTACGAAAGCTTATAAGTAAAAGTGTTACTAAAGAAATGTACGACGAAATTAGAAGGCTGAATAAAGAGGTTGTAGTAACAGTATCCAATTTAACCGCGAATCAAATTGAGTACAAATCTATCTTAGAATGTGAATATGAAGATTTTTGCGATTGGATTTGGGGTTCGTGCAATTATGTGCCTTTTATGAGTTTACTGGAAAAAGATCATTGTCAGTATGCTGATGGTGGTTTTGGAAGTTTAATACCTATAAGAGAAGCTATAGCAAGAGGTGCGACGGAGGTGGATGCTATTATTTTAGCAACGGAGGTAACACAAATGAATAGATTGCCTGCTAAGAACCCTTTTTCGCTGATGATGGATACGTTTGATTTTATGTTGGAGAATGTTGAGCGACATAATATTACGATAGGAAAGCTTTCTGCGAAACAACATAATGTAAAGCTGAATTTATACTATACGCCAACGGTATTAACAACCAATTCGTTAGTTTTTGATAAAGAGAAAATGAAGAAATGGTGGAAGTCAGGCTATAAGTATGCGAAAAAGCTGAATGATGATAGAATGACAGAGTTTAGACCAGAGATGGTAGATAATCAAGAAATAGAGGAAGGAATAGAAAATAGTGAAGTATGAAGTTTGGAAAAGTAGCACAACCAGAGTTAATAGATTTTACATTACCTGAAACACACCCTAAAACAATAGAGCTATTAAACTCTTATGAAAAGAGTGGTAAACCTAATGTGTATGTGGGCTGTGCAAAATGGAATAAAGCAGATTTGAAAGGATTTTATCCGAGAGGAACTAAAGATGAATTGGAGTATTATTCGAAACAATTTAACTCTATAGAACTTAATGCTACTTTTTACCGACAGTTTCCTGCAGAACAGTTTGAAAAGTGGAAGGCTAAAACTCCTAAAAACTTTAAATTCTTTCCCAAGCTAGGGCAGGAGATAAGCCATTGGAAGCGTTTACAGGGCGTACAAGATGCGGTGAATGTTTATTTAGATAATGCCTCGCATTTACAAGAAAAGTTAGGTACCATCTTTTTACAGTTACATGCTAATTTTGGAAATAAAAACTTTGAAAGACTACAAAACTTTGTAGTAAGTTGGCCTAAAGGTATACCATTAGCTATAGAGGTTCGACATCCGGATTGGTTTGAAGACACAACGGTGTTTGAAGAGTTTACAAAGCTGTTTGAAGAACATAACATAGCTAATGTGTTAGTTGATACAGCAGGTAGAAGAGATATGATGCATATGCGCTTAACGAATAACGAAGCTTTTGTTCGTTATGTTGGCGCAAATCATCCGTCAGATTATACACGTTTGGATGATTGGGTGGTTCGTTTAAAAGAATGGAATGATTTAGGATTAGAGAATATTCACTTTTTTATCCATCAAAACTTAGAAGTAGAATCACCATTGTTGGCAGCCTACTTTATAAAAAAGCTAAATAAGGAGTTAGGAGTAGACTTAAAGATTCCTAATGAAGAGAATAACCAACAAATGAGTTTGTTGTAATTTGTCTTAAACTTCAGACAGTACTGTCTTTAATCACAAGACAATGGTGTCTAATGGTACCGTATGCTAGTGTCGTGTGTAATAAGATGGTAGGTTATTGAATAAATAGTATTAAAAAATCCAGCTGAGTAAGCTGGATTTTATTTTATATCGTTTTGTTCTTTATTTCAACTCCACATACATATTGTTATAATCAGGGCGCATCATATTTGAATTCCATGATGGAGAAAATTGAACTCCTTTTTTCATGGTAGGTACTCCTTTTGCTCCTGTAGTAATGTATTGAATGGTTCTTTGTAATAAAGGTTCGTTAGGGTCTCCTAAAATACCTAAGTTACCTGGATCTTCATCAATGATAACCTCAGGAATAAACCCTTCAGGAGCATTTTCACCATCTTTATTTTGAATTTCTAATACAATAGGTTGCATTGCCCAAGTATGACTCTTTAAGTTATCGCCATTACGAGTATAATCGTCAGAATCGTATAAGGTAATAGAACCAACATGCTTTCCGTAAGTTTGAGTTCCTACTAACTTTACATCAATATAAGGCTTTAGTGCATTGATAACTAATTCGGATGCAGAGGCAGAATCATCAGAAACTATAAAGTAAATAGTATTTAGGTTTAAGCTATTAATAGCTTCATCTAACACCACATTACCTTGTTGGTCCTTATTTAAAATCTGATTAGTAAAGTTATTGATTAATAAATCTAGGTTTGTTACCTCCATTACTTTATGATTCCATACTTGTTTCGCAAATAACTCATTGTTAAACTGTCCGGTAATCATACTTCCTAAATAAGTAGCTGTTTGTACAGAACCACCACCGTTATAACGTAAGTCGATGATTAAGTCGGTAAGACCTGCTGATTGAAACTTAGCAAATTCAGCATTTAACTCTCCATCAAAGTTTCTAGAGAATTGATTGTACATTAAATACCCAATGGTATGGCTACCATTAGTAATTACATTGGTAACTTTTACAGGGTTTTCTGTTACTTGAGATTTGGTAACTGTAATAGTTGTTCCGTTACTAACAGGCTTTCCTCCGTTATAATCAGCTAAATGAATAGTGAATGTATCATTATCTAATAAATCATTTACGTTGCTTCTGGTTATAGTTGTTCCGTTAATCTCAGTAATAATCATACCACGAGTAACTCCTTGTGCATCGGCATTAGAACCAGTAACAACATCGTATACATATATATAATAGCCTCCTGAACCATCAGCATAGTCAGCTCCTTCTAATTTCATCCCACTTGTAAGACGTATTCCCGCAAAAGATTCTTCTAATGCAATATAATCGTCTACAATCCATGAATAGGTTCTGTTAGGATCTTTAGGGTATTCATTAGGCATGTACAATAAACTGTAAAATAAATTAGTAGGATCGTCATATCCTGATAAATAACTATACAGTTCATTATCGTTATTAAAACGTCTGTCAGCTAAATCAGGGACTAAGTCTTGCCATAAGTAGTAAGCGTTTAAGCCTTTCCAAACAAAATTTTGAACCTCTATATTTTTAGGTGCATCGTCTTTTTCACTACATGAAACAAGTAGTATTGAAAATAAGACGATAAGGGATGCTTTAAGTAATTTCATAAGAGTATATTAGTTGTAACAACAACGCAATTTACTGAATAATATTATTTTTTTTATTATTGATGTAACAAACTTGAAACTGCGTCGTCGTAGATATGTAAACCTGTTAAATAAGACGCAATTGTTTTAATAGGCTTACAAAACTAATTAACCAAACCATGAACCAATCGGACTTTTTAAAAGTTGTATTACCATTTAAAGACAAAGTCTTTCGTTTAGCGAAGAGATTATTGGTTTCTACTGAAGAAGCTGAGGACGCTACACAAGAGCTGTACTTTAAATTGTGGAGAAATAAAGAGAAGCTCTCTAATTATAAAAATGTAGAGGCATTTGCAATGACAATGACAAAGAACTACTGTTATGACAGATTAAAGTCTAAACAAGCAAGTAATTTAACATTGGTTCATAGTAATTATAAAGAGAAAGATACTCCTTTAGAAAAGAGAGTAGAACATAACGACAGTGTAAACCGAGTACATGAGCTTATAGAGAAGTTACCAGAGCAGCAAAAAATAATCATACAATTAAGAGATATTGAACAATATGATTTTGATGAAATATGTAAAATGGTTGATATGAAACCGACAGCTGTAAGAGTAGCATTATCAAGAGCTAGAAAAGCAATAAGACAAGAATTAATAAAACAACACAACTATGGAGTTAGCTAACATAGAAAAGTTATTAGATAAATACCTAGACGCAGAAACAACATTGCAAGAAGAGCAAACGTTACAAGAGTATTTTACCTCAAACAACGTGGCACCGCATTTGCAAGAATATAGTATGATGTTTGGCTATTTTAAACAAAGTAAAGACGAAACCTTTACGAAAACCATTCAGTTAAAACCTGAGAAAACTAAGAAGAACTGGAAATGGTTATCAGTAGCAGCGTCAGTAGTCTTACTATTTAGTGTATTCATGGGCAATGAAGAGTACAAAAAGTATCAACAACGTAAACAGTTTGCACAAATTAAAGAAGCGTTGCAGCTAGTTTCAGTCAATTTAAACAAAGGAAACGATGCATTATATGCAGTTTCAAACAACCTAAAAAAAGGAAATGATGCTATTGAACAATTAGGAGCCTATGAAGAAACAGTAAACAAAGTAATAAACACAGTAAATTAATTAAGAAAGTAAAACCAAGTACTTATAAACCAAGAAAATCATGAAAAAAGTAATATTATTATTCGCATTCGTATTTATAGCTAATGTTAGTTTCGGGCAATCAATGTTCGATAAATTAGAAGACCTAGATGAGGTATCATCAGTGGTAGTAAATAAAGATGCTTTTGAGATTTTATCTAAATTCAAAGTAGAGTCAGAAGATAACGAAGCAATGGAGGTTTTTAAAATGATTCAAGACTTACAAGAATTAAAAGTATTTTCAACTGAAAGCGCAAAAGTGTCTGCTGAAATGGAAAGCATGGTAAAGTCTGCCATTAAAAAAAGTAATTTAATAGAGTTAATGCGTGTAAAAGACAAAGATTCTCGTGTTAAAATCTATGTAAAGTCTACAAAAAACAAAGACTTTGTAAGCGAAGTATTAATGTTTGTAAAAGACAAAAACTCTAATGGTAACTCACCAGAATCTGTAATAGTTTCGTTAACTGGTAATATCGACATCAACAAAATGTCAAAATTAGCAGAGACGTTTTCTAAAGACGGAAAGAAGAACAAATAAAAACAAATAAGGCAGCGTTAACAAATTAACGCTGCTTTTAATCAAAAACTAACAACAATGAAAAAACTATTTATATACTCAATGTTACTAGTAGCGTTTGTAACAGTTTCTTGTAAAACAGAATCTTTACAAAGCTATTTGGTAGAAAGCCAAGAAAAGGAAGGCTTTATTACGTTTGATGTACCCGCTAGTGTATTACAGTTAAGTATGGATAAGGCATCAGAAGAAGATAAGCAAGCTTATGAAAGTATTAAAAAAATAAACATAACAGGAGTTCCTTATAAGAACTTAGACGAAGCTAGTTATGAAGCAGAGAAAGAGAAGTTAAAATCAATCTTAAAAAAATCTAGCTATAAACAGTTAATGAAGTTTAAAAAAGATGGAGCGAATGCAGCAATTTACTACACAGGAGATGCTGATGCTATTGACGAAATCGTAGCTTTTGGTTACGGAAAAGAAATGGGAGTGGGAGTTGCACGAATTTTAGGAGAAAACATGAATGTTGGAAAGATTATGGAAATGATGCAAAAAGCTAAGATGGATGCAGGGAATTTAGATTTAAAGCAATTTAAAATGATTTTCGATGATAAACATCGTTCATCTGAAGAAACAGAATAAAAATTAGTATTGAAAATATAGAGAAGCCATCAGATCATCTGGTGGCTTTTTCTTTTTAACGGCTCATTAACAAGCCTCCCAATAGAATTTCATATTTTTGAACTCTAAACAAAAACATATGAAATTTAACAAACTCCTTGTTTTTATCGCTGTTTTCTTTACAGTAAGCTTATTTTCCCAATCAACTAAAGTATATAGAGCTGAAAGGGATAAAGTTCATAATTTAGTTCATACGAAGTTAAAAGTAGATTTTAACTTTCAAGAAAAAGAAATGAATGGGGAAGAATGGGTAACCTTAACACCTCATTTTTATGAAACAGATAAAGTTACGTTAGATGCTAAAGCAATGGTTATTCATAAAGTAACAATGAATAATCAACCACTAGAGTATAATTATGACGACTATGAGTTAATTATCAACTTACCTCGTACCTATAAGCGAAACGAAGAGTTTACACTATATATTAAATATACGGCACGACCAGAAAGGGTAAAACAAAAAGGAAGTGCTGCTATTACATCTGCAAAAGGATTGTACTTTATCAATCCAACAGGCTTTGATAAAAACAAACCAACTCAAATTTGGACGCAAGGTGAAACCGAAGCAAGTAGTTGTTGGTTTCCAACAATTGATGCTCCAAACCAAAAGACATCACAAGAAATTTATATGACTGTTCCGAAAAAGTATGTAACGCTTTCTAACGGGAAATTAGAAAAGCAAACTACCAATGCTGATGGAACTCGTACCGATTATTGGAATTTTACTCAAAAACATGCACCATATCTGTTTTTTATGGGAGTAGGAGAGTATGAGATTATTAAAGATAAATACAAAGAAATTCCTGTAGATTATTATGTAGAGAAGGAATATGCTCCGTATGCAAAAGATATTTTTGGAAATACACCAGAAATGTTGGCTTTCTTCTCAAAAATTACAGGAATAGAATATCCATGGAATAAATATGCACAAATTGTAGGACGTGATTATGTAAGTGGAGCAATGGAGAATACTACGGCTGTAATTCATGGGGAAAGAGCGTATCAAACACCAGGACAATTAATTGATGAAAACGTACAAGAAAACACAATTGCACATGAAGTTTTTCATCATTGGTTTGGTGATTTAGTAACTACCGAAAGTTGGAGTAACTTAACTGTAAACGAGAGTTTTGCTAATTACAGCGAGTATTTATGGTTAGAGCATAAATATGGAAAAGATGAAGCTGACGCGCATTTGTTTGAAGATATTGAAGGTTATAAAAACGGACAAAACTTTGATAAGCATTTAGTTCGTTTTTATTACGATGATAAAGAAGATATGTTTGATGCGGTTAGTTATAACAAAGGAGGCGCTATTTTACATATGTTGCGTAATTATTTAGGAGACGAAGCTTTTTACGAAGGATTGAATACGTATTTAACAGATAATAAGTACGGAACAGGAGAAGCACATCAATTACGTTTAGCATTTGAAAAAGTAAGTGGAAAAGACTTAAACTGGTTTTTCAATCAGTGGTATTTTAACAGCGGACACCCGAAGTTATCTATTTCTTATGACTTTAATAAACTAAGAAAAACAGTAACCGTAAATATTATTCAATCTCAAATGAATGAATTTAAGTTCCCGTTTACAATTGATGTTTTCGAAGGAAGTAAAAGGACACGACATAATGTATTTGTTGAGGGTAGAGATGCCTCTTTTACTTTTCCTTTTACCAAGCATCCAGATTTAATTCAGGTAAATGCAGACGGGGTATTGTTGTGCGATATTAACGAAAATAAAGTATTGAGTGATTATATACATCAATTAAAATATGCTCAAAACTACGTACATAAAAGAGAAGCTTTGTTAGAAGTAGTAAAACTCCAAGATGATAAAAAAGCGTTTAATGCTGTTGCAGATGCTCTGAATAATGACTTTTATAAGATCAGAATTTTAGCCTTGGAGAACATTAATTTAATCAATAAATATTCAAAAAAGAATGTGATTGATCAAATTATGAAAATAGCTCAAAACGATCCAAAAACGTTGGTACAAGCTGCGGCAATTGAAACGTTAGGAAAGTTAACAGATCCAGCATTAAAACCGGTATTTGAAAAAGGTTTAGAAAGTAAATCATATTCTGTGTTAGGAAAGTCGTTGGTAGGAATGTATTATATCGATAAGCAGTTAGCCATTCAAAAATCAAAAACCTTGCCTTTAGCAGTTAAAAAGATTATTGCAACACCATTAACGCGTATTTATTTAGAAGAAAACGATGATGAAGAGTTAAGTTTCATAGCAAGTAATGTAATGTCTGGAATGTTTTTAAGTCCAAACAAGAAAATTCAATCATTGTATAAAAAAGCATTTGATAAGATTGGAAAAAGTAATAATACAGAGGCTATTCAAAACCTATCAGACGATATTGTAGCAAAAGGACTTCAATACAAACAATATAACTTTGATCAGGTAGGAGTTAACTTGTTACGTCAAATGGCTCAAATGCAAAAAACTAACAAGCCATCAAATAAAGAAAAGCATCTTAAAGTTATTCAAATAGCTATGGCGAAGCTACTTGAATAAATAGTATAGTTTCATAAAGTTTAAGTTAAAAAGAATACTTAGTTTTGGCACAATAATTGAATTTTCTTGCGAAACTTAAACTTTATGAGAAAAACTACTTTACTACTTGTTTTATCAGTGCTAGTACTAGCATCTTGTAGTAGTGTAAAAACTACTGAAAAGGCACTTAATTCTGGTAACTATGAGAAGGCAATTTCATTATCTATTGAAAAATTAGCTAAGAATAAAACCAAAGAAAAGAATCAACCTCATGTGCTAATGCTTCAGGAAGCTTTTAGAAAAGCAACAGATAGAGATTTAGATAGAATTTCTTTTTTAGAAAAAGAGCAAAACCCTGAAAACTTTGAAACAATTTATACATTGTATCAACGTCTTAACAACAGACAAGAGCGAATAAAACCATTATTGCCATTACGAATTTTATCTTCTGGTAGAAATGCCAAGTTTAAACTTGTTAATTATACTGATGAAATTCTTGCGGCAAAAGAAAACTATGCTGGTTACTTGTACGAAAATGGTGTAGCCTTGCTAAATGAAGGATATAGAAATAAAATTAACTATAGAAGAGCTTTTGATGAATTAAGACACTTGGACAATATTAGTCCTAATTATAGAGATACAAGAAACTTAATAGAAGAAGCACATGCTAAAGGAATTGATTATGTACATGTTTCTGTTAGAAATAGAACAGATCAAATAATTCCAAAAAGATTAGAAAGAGATTTATTAGCGATTGATACGTATGGATTGAATGATTTATGGACACAATATCACGCTAAAAAGGATAGAAATATTCGTTATGATTTTGATTTAGAGTTAGATTTTACAGATATTTTAATTTCTCCTGAACAAGTACACGAAAAAGAAGTTATTAAAGAACGACGTATAAAAGATGGTTTTAAGTATTTAAGAGATAATAACGGAAACTATGTAAAAGACAGTTTAGGAAACAAAATAAAAGTAGATAAGTTTAAAAGAATACGTTGTAACTTTTATAAGTTTACACAATTTAAGAGTAGTAAAGTTACAGGTGTTGTAAAATATATTGACAATAGAACAAATCAGTTATTACATCGTTTTCCTATACAAAGTGAGTTTATTTTTGAACATATTTATGCTGATTATGATGGAGACAGAAGAGCTTTGGATAAATCGTTTATAGATTTACTCGATGAAACTTCGGTAGCGTTTCCTTCTAACGAACAAATGGTATACGATACAGGAACCGACTTAAAACAGAAACTCAAACATATTATCACACGAAATAAGTTTAGAAATTAAGACATCGTCATTCCAAATCCCGTTTCCGAAACTTCGGAACGGGATGAAGGAATCTTTTTGAAATGATGAGATAGCCACGTCGCTTATTTCGATCTTTCAGTTTATCTTGAGCGAAGTCGAAAGACTCAATAACCTCCTCGCTATGACGTTCATTATTTAGTCGTATTTTTACAACGATGGACTTATTCTCACAATTTGACGATGCTCCTAAAAACTTACTTCCAAAAGATGGAACAGTAAATTACTACGGTATTGTTCTACCAAAAGAGGAAGCAGATCATTATTACGAAGCTTTATTAAATTCCATTGAATGGCGTAACGACGAAGCTATTATTTTTGGAAAACGCATGGTAACCAAACGAAAAGTAGCTTGGTATGCCGAACAGCCTTTTGAATATTCCTACTCAAACATTACCAAAACAGCCTTACCGTTTACGAAAAAACTATTAGCGTTAAAAGAATTAGTGGAAAAGGAAACTGGAGAAACCTATAACTCTTGCTTATTGAATTTATACCACGATGGTTCTGAAGGAATGGCATGGCATAGTGACGGAGAAAAAGATTTAAAAAAGAACGGAGCGATTGCGTCGTTGAGTTTTGGAGCAGAAAGACGTTTTGGTTTTAAACACAAACAGACGAAAGAAACGGTGTACAAAGTATTAGAACATGGTTCGTTATTGGTCATGAAGGACGAAACCCAAACCCATTGGTTACACCGGTTACCACCTACAAAAAAAGTCCACCGACCACGAGTAAACTTAACGTTTAGAACGATTGTGAGGTAGGGGTATATAATAGTAAATAGTTTACTTTTATTTTCTTTAATATTTAGTCAATTTTTTCCAAAAGGAATTGATTATTACCTAAAACGGTTAAGTAGAACTTAGGAGGCATTCCCTTTTTCCAAAAAGCAAAATTATTTTCAATAAGCCACTTTCCGATTCATTTATCTCTAAATTCCGGACAATCTTTCCAAAAACCACTTGTTATTTTTACCTTAAAGAAGCTGGAGTTTTCGATAGATAAATTAATTTCAGAGATGTTTTCTTCAAAAAAATCACGTCCTTTTACACCAACTCTAATTCCATATCCGTTTCCTTGTTGGTTATGTTTACCATCATTCCAAGCACTTACTGTTAATTTTTTCATTTAGATAATTTAAGTTCGAAAGTTTTATATTGAAAACTAATTCAAATATTGGTAGAATATAAAATAAAAAGAATAATTAAATTAAGTGTTTTTAGTTGTTGTTATTCCATGTAATTTTAAAACACCATTTTTAAATTCATATATTAATTCTTCAAAGTTTATATTTTCTATTAGTTGTTTTTCTTTTTCTTCTATTTCAAAACTCACCTTGGTTATCCAAGTATTAGAAATATTAGAAAAATCAGATTCAATCATTTTTTCATCTGATTCAATTTCAATTTCATAGTTTTCTGTTAATAGAATTATTTTTGCTCCTTTAGAAGTTTTTAAGTCTATTCTACTTAATAAAGTTGAATTCATGAATAAATAACCATTTAACTCCTGAAAACTTATCCAAAATTGCCCTTCTTTTGACTCAGCAATTTTAACACCAGAAATGTTTTTAATCTTTTCTTCAGTGTAGGTATCAACATGCAACCTTCGCATAGCTCTCATATTACCAAGAGCGGCTAATATCTTATCTTTTGTTTTTAAAATATTCATAGAGTAATTTTTACTTCAATATTAATAATAATTAACTTGTTCAAGTGTATAAGTCTGTTTTTGTAATTCATTAATCATAATTCGAAAAACTACTCCACTTCCTTATAAAAAGTCAATTCGTATTCTGGTAACAAATTAGGGTGCGTAATTTTTATCAAATCTTTTAATACCAAATCTGGTCGTACAGGAGAGAGTTCAAAGTAAATTAAACCACCTGTTTCTCCTTTGTTGTGTCCAATAGAAAAAATCTTGTTATTGGTAAAGGCATCAAATTCTTTGTAATGAATGTTTGCGGTAGTTAACTGTTCTTTGGTAGCATACAAGCCACAGTTAAACCAAAAATCAGCGTGTTGTGCTTTTTCCAATACACTTTCAAAACTTAGAGGTAAGCTACCTGTTCCTTTCGTGTCTTTCCATAAGTAATTTAAGTTTGCATCGTTGTAAAACGTGGCAATAAAGCTTTCACCCGCAGGAACATTCCAAACATCTTTAAACATACTTCCAGATAAAATGGTTGGCTGTTTATCGCTGTTTTTAGCAATTTCTTTCGCTTTAAGGTATTCCTTTTCTATGTTGTTGAAAATACTGTTTGCTTCCTTTTCTTTTCCGTATAAAGCCCCAAAAAACTTAATCCATTCTGCTCTTCCTAACGGAGTTTCTTCCAGCCAATCTCCATTAAAAATCACAGGAATCCCTGTTTTTTTGATGTTTTGGTATAGTTTCGTATTTGGATGAAGTGCAAAACCAACAACCAATTCAGGCTCAATATCAATCAACTTTTCTGTATTCATATCTTGTTCCAAGCCTAATTCAACAATCTTACCTTCGTCAATTCTATTTCTTGTTCTTTTTGAAGAAACATATTTGGTATGCGGAAAACCAACAATAGTATTTTCAGCATTCAAAAGTTCTAACATCGGAATATGTGTAGTACTGGTAACCACCATTTTTTCGATAGGAACTTTAATTTCATTTTTAGAAAGGTCGGTTTTATCGGTAAGCGTATAAGAATATAGGTCGTGAGAGCTTTGAAAAGCTTTTTTAATCACTAATTTTTTCACTTCGTTTTCTAAGATAATATCAAACCCTTTGGCATATTTTACAGTGCTTTTAGCAGGTTTCTTTTCGGTAGTTTTTTTAGTTTCTTGCTTGCACTGTGCCAACAGAAGGAATAAAGAAAAAATAAGTAAATAACGTTTCATAGTAAGATGTTTTTATAAGTGGAAGGTTAGAGTATCTCCGTAATTTAGTTTTAATTCAAATGATTTTTCCAACGGAATTTCATTCATATACGCCCAAAGGCTTCTCATTACACCAGCATGGGTAACAAGCACAACTTTTTGATGATTTTTGGTTGTTAATTCGGTTAAAAAATTGGTAGTTCTCTTGTGTAAATCGATATAAGATTCTCCGTTTTTAGCAGGAGTTTTTACAAAATCATTCATCCAAATATCGAGTTCTTTTTTATCAATATCGTTCCATTTTTGTAGCTCCCAATCACCAAAATTGAGTTCTTTCAATCGGTTGTCAAAAATTACGTTAGCTGAAAGTTTTTTAGCTAAAAGTTTACAGCGTTTTAGGGGACTGCTGTAATACGTTACATCAGCATCGTTAACAGGAACTTTTTTTAGAATACTGCTCACTTCTTCTTCAAAAGTTGTGGTAACGTTAATATCTGCCTGACCATAACATATACCTTTGGAAATATCAGGCGTTGTGTGTCGTACTAAAATAACTTCCATAAGGCGAGCAGGCTTAGATAAAAAACAATTTCAGATACTTGTTGCAAAGCACCAGCGCAATCTCCTGTTTGACCACCAATCCATTTTTTAAAAAAGTGCCCCATATAAAAATAGGTGAGCAATAATGGAAGTAATACTAAAAATACCGTTGGTTTTTGAAAGAAAAATAAGGGAACTACTCCGAAAATAGCTGATATGAGTAGCGATTTACTACTCATTTGTTTGGTGGTTGGTTTTATTTTAGAACTGTCAATATCTCTTACATAGTCATGTGTATATAATAAAACCGTAGCGATAAATCGGCTAATACTATGTCCTGAGATAATTACTAAAATTAAATCAATGGATAGGTTTTGTAAATGATATAGAGCTAAAAACTTTATAGCTAGGATAAAGACCAAACCGCTTACTCCGAAAGTTCCGAGTCTGGAATCTTTCATAATGGTTAAAATCTTTTCTTTGGTCCATCCGCCGCCAAAACCATCACAAACATCGGCAAATCCATCTTCATGAAAAGCTCCTGTAATCCAAATAGAACTAATCATACTAATTACAATCGCAATATCCGTAGGAAAAATATAAGAAGAAGCAAAATAGGTTAGTGCCGAAATGCTTCCCACTACAATACCTACTAAAGAAAAATAACGACTGCTTTTGTTGAGTATTTCAGGAGAATGATTTACCCATTTAGGACACGGAATGCGTGTGAAAAACAATACAGCAGTTAAAAAATAATGGATTTGTCTTTTTATCATAACTAAGCTTCGCTAACATTGGCACTTTTAAAAGTCGCCATTTCGTTTAAAAAGTTTACACTCGATTGAATAATAGGAAAGGCAACTGCACAACCTGTTCCTTCCCCTAAACGTAAGCCTAAATTTAAAAGCGGTTCAGCATTTAAGAAGGCTAACATTTTTTGATGCCCTTGTTCTCCTGAATTATGACAAAAAATACAATAGTCCAGAATATCAGATTCCATGGCATGCCCCGCTAATAGGGCAGCAGTCACAATAAAACCATCAATAAGTAAAGTCATTTTTAAAGAAGCAGCTTCTAACATGGCTCCACACATCATTACAATTTCAAATCCGCCAAAAGCAGTTAAGGCTTCTATAGGAGTTGAAATAGAATCGGCGTGTAACTTATAAACTTCACATAATGTGTCGACTTTTGTTTGTAGTCCTTTGTCATCCACTCCAGTACCTCTACCCACACAGTTTTCAATAGGTGTATTGGTAAAATAACTCATTAACAAAGCCGCAGATGATGTGTTGCTAATCCCCATTTCACCAAAACCAATAACATTGCAACCTTCGCTATACACCTTTCTTACCAATTGTCTTCCTTTTTCTAAAGCTTCTTGGCATTGTTCTAGCGTCATGGCTTTGGTAGTGCTATAATCTTGTGTCCCTTTTGCTATTTTGGCATTGGTAAGTTGTGGATGCTCTTCAAAATCAGCATTTACACCAGCATCTATAATGTTTAAATGAATGTTATTCTGTTTACAAAACACATTAATAGCAGCACCTCCTTGCAAAAAGTTAAACACCATTTGTTGCGTAACCTCTTGTGGGTACGGACTCACTTTTCCTGTGGTAGCAATTCCATGATCTCCTGCAAAAACCATAATAGTAGGTTTTGAGAGTACAGGTGTAGTGGTATTTTGAATTAAACCAATTTGCATGGCGATTTTTTCTAAACTCCCTAAAGCACCAATTGGCTTGGTTTTGAAGTTGATTTCTTCTTGAAGTTCGTTCTGTAAATCTTTTGATAGGGGAGTTATTGTTGTTGTCATGTGTTATTTTAAAGTTAAAGGAAGTCCAGATACCATAAAAGTAGCTTTATCAGCTAGTTTAGCTATGTGTTGGTTCGTCCAGCCTTGTAGTTGTGTAAATTTTCTACCAGATTCGGAGTTGGCATGTAATCCCATACCAATTTCATTGGAAATGATGATAATATTGGCATCAATTTCTACCAGTTTATTGATTTCTTCTTTGGCGATTTCTAATGCTTTTTCAATATCATATTTTGTGTCTACAAAGAAGTTCGTTAGCCACAGCGTTACACAATCGATAACCACCGTTTGTTTTTCAGCAATCACGTTGCTTAACCATTTTTCCTCTTCAACAGTGGTCCAGCGTTCATCTCTATCAGCAACATGTCTGTCAACTCGTTGCTGAAAATTGTCATCCCAAATACGAGAAGTGGCTAGGTAAATAGGGGTGTCAGATAAAGATTCGGCTAGCTTTTGAGCATAGCTACTTTTACCTGAGCGTTCACCTCCTGAGATATAATATATCATGAAATCGTATTTTATATTGACACAAAGATTGGAAAGATTTTTAATAAAAAACAAATTAAAATAGAGAACTGTTTATTTTTGCTGAACTAAAACCACGAATTATGACAGTATCTTCTTTTATGCCAGCAGTAACCCAAATGATTTATGACATGGGCTTACAGAACTATTTAAACGGAATTACTTTTGAGTGTCCAGAAGTAGCTTTACAAGAAAAAGAAGTAGCTGTTCGATATAAGTTGGAAGGAAAAGTGTTAACGAGTAAAGAAATAACGGCTATTTTTTCTAAAACCAAGGCAGAAGGAAAGACCTTGTATTATGTGGATGAACCTGTTTTGGAAAGTATCGCACCCGACATTGTTTTTACACAAGATGTATGTGATGTTTGCCAGATAGATACAGAATCTGTGGCAAAATCGGCGTATAAATTGCCTAAGGTTCCAGAATTAATATCTATTACTCCCAATTCCTTAGAAGACGTTTTTGAGAATGCGTTAACTATTGCAAAAGCTATGAAGCAGGAAGCGGTAGGAGAGGCGTATGTGAGTGGATTGAAAAAACGTATTTATGATATTGTGGATGTACAACGTGAACACAGAATCCAGTCGAAAAGTGTGATGTTGTTAGAGTGGGTTGATCCGTTGTTTAACTGTGGGCACTGGATTCCTCATCAAATAGGTTTTGCTGGAGGAATTGATTTGTTATCGCATCCATCAGGAGATAGTATTGTAATTTCTTGGGATAAAATAGTAAAATACGATCCAGAGGTATTGATTATTGCTCCTTGCGGATACGGAATTGATAGAACACTTGAAGACATGAAGTTTTTAGAAGAGAGAGAAGAATGGACGTCTTTAAGAGCGGTAAAAAATAAACAAGTATATATTGCCGACTTTGCCATGTTTACACAATCTTCTGCTGGTACTTTGGTGGAAGGAATTGAATGTTTGGCAAAAATGATTCATCCAGCTTATTATACCCTTCCAGAAAACTTACAAACAAAATTCGCAAATTATCATGATTTGATGGTTGCTAATTTATAAGAATACTATACATTTGCCGTGATTTTTGGTTTTTCTTTAATCATCTGTTAAAGAGAATTAAAAGGGAATTCGGTGCAAAACCGAAGCTGTTCCCGCAACTGTAAGCTATTAAGCTTGTAACAAATACTCAAACCACTGTTTTTTTAATGGGAAGGTATGTTACAAGACGCAAGCCAGGAGACCTGCCAATTATTATAATTTAATTAAAACTTTCGGGATAAAAGTTTAATGTATAATGAAGAAAATAACAATAATATTTATACTGTTTTTTACAACTAATCTTTTTTCTCAAAAAGATACTATAACTGTAAATAAATTAAAAGAGGTAATAGTTAACGGGAAGAGAAATGTAGAAAAAAAACGCATTGCTACAAAAGAATTAAAGATTGGAGTTAAAGAACAAACAAAAAACCCTATCAACTTAACAAACCTTCTACGATATAATAGTCCAATAGCTTTTAGAGATTATGGAAATGGAGGTGTGAGTACCGCTCGTTTTAGAGGAACATCGGCTTCAAATACGTTGGTTTTATGGAATGGTATTCCCATTAATGCTGTAGGAAGCGGACAAACAGATTTTAATTCATTATCTGCAAGCTTGAATGATAATATCATTGTTCAAAGTGGAGGAAATAGTGCTGAATATGGTTCTGGTGCCATTGGTGGTACGGTACACTTGAAAGATGAATTGTTGTTTAAAGAGCATCAAAAATTTCAATTATTTACTTCTTACGGAAGTTACAATACAACGTCTAATTTTTTTAAAAGCTCAGTAGGAACAGATAAGTGGAGTATAAAATTAGCTTCTACGTTTAATTATTCCGATAATGATTACACATATATTGATGAGCGGTATAAAGATGATTATGGAAACCTACTAACTAATGAAAATGGTAATTACAAAAACTACGGAATTAATTTTGTCATAGGTTATAAGTTTAGTCCTGTAAACTCTTTAACATTTTATTCGACTGCTTACTACGGAAATCGTTTGTTTTCTGATGGATTGCCGAACCCGTCTGCTGGAAGTGAACGAAATGAAGATTTTAATCAAAGAAACTTACTACAGTGGAAATATGCATTTTCTTCTCAGTTTAAACAAGAACTAAACTTAGCTTACCTAACGCAGGAATATAGGTATTACGGAAATAAAGACGCTGAAAATTATAGATTTGGTAAATCTAAAACTGCTTTATTAAATCACTCTTTAACTTATAAACCATCTAATGTTTTATCGTTTAATTACAAAACTATGTATGAAAACATTAATGGTGAGAATACAGATATTAATACCAAAAAAAGAAATTCTGTAGCGTTTGTAGGTAGTGTTAAATATCAGCCTATTGAAAAATTAATAACGAATTTACAAGTTAGAAAAGAAATTAATTCAGATTTTAATGTGCCTCTGTCTTTATTCGTAGGAGGAGAATATAGATTAGCTAATCAATTAAACATTCTAGCCAATTTTTCAACAAATTATCGAGTTCCTACTTATAATGAAATGTATTGGCCTATAGTAGGAAACCTAAATTTAATACCTGAAAGCTCAAAACAAGGGGAGTTAGGAGTTTCTTTTAAAAAGAAAAACTTAAACATAACATCTACATTATTTTATATCTATATTAATGATAAAATTCTTTGGTTGCCAACAGGAGGTAGTAATTTATGGAGACCAAGAAACGTAAACGATGTAATAAATAAGGGTGTAGAAACTTTTGTAAGTTATAAGAAAGAGATAGGGGAGCATATTATTGATTTTTCTTCTAACTATACATTTACTTTGGCAGAAAACACAGAAACAAAAAAAACACTTCCTTATGCACCTGGGCATTTGTTAAATTTTAACATCAATTATAATTATAAAAGGTTTAACTTTTTTATACAGAGCTTACATCAAAGTAAGGTATATACTAATGAAACAAACTTAGATTTTTACTCATTAGATCCTGTGAATGTTCAAAATGCAGGAGTAAATTTTAACTTATCCACAAAACAAACAAAGCTTCCAACCATAGGGTTTACGCTAAATAATATATTTAATAAAGTGTATTATTTCTCAAATTTACGTCCTATGCCAGGAACAAATTTTAATATCAATTTAAATTATAAATTTTAAACCAATGAAAATAACAAAACTACTTTTACAGCTTTTTTTAGTAAGTATAGTTCTTACTTCTTGTTCTAGTGAGGACAAAATAGTTGAAGTAATTAGAGACAAGTACGATAATGGTGTTATTGTAAGTGCGGAAGGTGTATTTAAAAACAAAGATGGATCTATTTCTTATGTGAATAAAGAGTTGACTGAATCTCAAAACTTTATCTACGCAGGTAAGAATGGAGCTTTGTTAGGAGGGTTAATTCAATCAATAGCTTTTTCTGAGACAGAAGCTTATATTATTTTAAATGATGTGAATACAATTGTAGTTGTTGATCGATATACTTTTGAAAAAAAGGGGCAAATTACTACAGATTTAAAAAACCCAAGATATATGACTATTGTAAATGGAAAAGGATATGTAACAAATTGGGGTGAAACACAGTGGGGAAATGATATTGATGATGATTATGTAACAGTTATTAACTTAAATACGTTAGAGGTTGATTCTAAAATTGATGTTGAAATAGGTCCAGAACAAATACTAAATAAAGACAATAAGCTGTATATTTCACATAAAGGAGCCTATGGTTCAAATAATATTGTTTCTGTAATAGATTTAAATAATAACAATACTATTTCAACCATAACAGTGGATGATCATCCTGATGAAATGGCTTTTGATACTGCAGGAAATTTAATTGTTTTATCTGAAGGTAAACCAGTTTATAACTCAAGCTGGGAGGTTATTGACAGAACTACGTCTTCTATTTCCTTTATTAATTTATCTAACAATGAGGTTATAAAGAGTATTGATTTTCCAGCAAAAGAGAATGCAAGTTTAATGGCATATGAAAATGGAAAAATACATTATTATAAAGGAAAAGATGAAAAAGTATACTCAATAAATGAAGAAGATACAGCTTTAGCAACAGAAGGAGTTGAAGTAGGAGGAATATATGGAATGAACGTTAAGGATAATAACCTTTACACTGTTAGCTATGAATTTCCAAATTCTGAGCTATCTAACTTAACTGTTTATGATTTAAACACAGAAGCTAAAGTATACAAAACTAAAGTAGGAGTAGGAGCTTCAAAAATTTATTTTAATTAAGTCGTCCCCTAGAAAAGGGAAATATTGCTATGAATAAGCTCACCAATTTGGTGAGCTTGTTTTTTATAAAAACTTTTCTTGTATTTCTTTAGAAGGAACCATACAGGCATCTTTTTTACCAAACCATTTATAGCGATTTTTAGCAATGTAATCGTATACTAAGTTTCTAAAACTCTCTGGAAATATCAAAAAAAATTGCGTTAATTTCCAAACTCCACCAAAAGCATTCATAATTTTTAGCGCAGCTGTAGATTTAATATCATAAGCAACATTTGGCTCGTATAAAATAATAGAATCAACCTTGGAAGTGTCTATCCCTAAATATTGTGTTATTTTTTTTCCTATATCCGATTGAAGAGAAGTAAAAACAAACTGATTTTTAACATCATATTTTATAACTTTTAGCACACTATCGTTGCAAAAATTACAGACACCATCAAATAAAATCACTTTTTTATTACTAGGTAAATTGTTCATATTTAATTTTTTTCAAAAAATTAAGTGTTAACTTGTAACATAAATCAAAATTAAGCGTCTTGTAAGAAAGTAAATAATGATTTAACAATAATTTATTAGTAGATTAGAAGAATTAGTATTTATTTTTTACTTAAAAATTAACTAACACTATGATTCGAATAGAAAATCTTCACAAATCTTATCCTATAGGAAAAGACTCACTTCATGTTTTAAAAGGATTAGATTTACATATAAAAGAAGGCGAATTTGTATCAATTATGGGGTCTTCAGGATCAGGAAAATCTACCTTATTAAATATTGTAGGTTTATTAGATACACATGATGAAGGAAACTATTACTTAAACGGACAGTTGATAGAAAACTTAAATGAAAAGAAAGCTGCAGTATTACGTAATAAGTTTTTAGGATTCGTTTTTCAGTCATTCAATTTGATTTCTTATAAAACAGCTTTAGAAAATGTAGCATTACCATTATACTATAAAGGAGTTGGCAGAAAAGAACGATTAGAAATAGCCTTAGAATATCTTGAAAAAGTAGGGTTAAAAGAATGGGCTAATCACTTACCAAATGAACTTTCTGGAGGTCAAAAGCAACGTGTAGCAATTGCAAGAGCTTTAGCTACCAAGCCAAAAGTTGTATTAGCAGATGAACCAACAGGAGCGTTAGATTCTACAACAACCGATTCGGTAATGGATTTATTAAAAGAAATTAACGATGAAGGTATGACTGTTTTTGTAATTACACACGAAGAAGAAGTAGCAGAACAAACTAATAGAGTTGTTCGGTTAAAAGATGGTGTTATTATTAGCGATGAGTTAACAAAAACAGCAACGAATAAAGCAAAAGCAATTTAATTATGTTTGATTTAGATCGCTGGAGAGAAATATTTCAAAGTATTGGTAAAAATAAGCTGCGTTCGGTTTTATCAGGATTTACGGTAGCTTTTGCAATTTTATTGTTTACACTATTATTTGGAATTGTATCTGGATTACAAAATCAGTTTAAAACAGCTTTTGTAGACGATGCAACCAATGCTATGTTTGTAAGAGTGTGGAAAACCTCTAAGCCTTACAAAGGGTTACAAACAGGAAGAAGAATTCAGTTAAAAAATAAGGATTTTGATTATGTTAAAGATGAATATGAAAACAAGATTCAACATTTAACAGCAAGAATATACAAGAGTGTAAATATAACTTATAAGAACAATCAAAATAATTATCAATTACGAGCTGTACACCCAGATCATCAATTTTTAGAAAAAACAATTATTGATGAAGGAAGGTATATTAACGAGTTAGATTTAAAAAATAATGCAAAGGTTATTATTATTGGTCGTCTTGTTAAACAAGATTTATTTGGAGAAAAACCAGCTTTAGGAAAAAGAGTAAATGTTGATGGTATTTCATATAAAGTAGTCGGAATATTTTCAGATAAAGGAGGAGATAATGAAGAACGATTAACCTACATGCCTGTAACAACAGCACAAAAACTATACGGAAATAACGATTATATCAGTCAAATTAATATAGGGTATAATCCAGATTTAAATTTAGATCAGGCTATTACGTTTGGTAATCGACTAGAAAGAGATTTACGTAAAAAGTTAGACATTCACCCTGATGACCAAAGTGCTTTATCCGTAAGAAATATGGCAGAAGCAAACAAAGGAATCAACCAATTTATGTTTGCGTTGTACTTTATTGTCATATTTGTAGGCTCTGGAACTTTAATAGCAGGAATTATTGGTATTAGTAATATTATGATTTTTGTTATTAAAGAGCGTACAAAAGAATTCGGAATTCGTAAGGCTTTAGGAGCAAAACCTGCATCAATTATTGGTATGGTAATTCAAGAGTCTATTTTAATAACAACCATAGCAGGGTACTTAGGTTTAAGTTTAGGAACCTATATTTTAAGTGCTATTGGAGATAGTTTAGAAAAATACTTTATAAAAGACCCAAGTGTAAGTCCGGGAATTGTAATAGGAGCTACTATTATTTTAATCTTATCAGGATTAATAGCAGGGTATTTACCAGCAAAAAAGGCAGCACAAATTAAACCAATTGTAGCACTAAGAGCAGACTAATTATGAAGTTTTTATTTGATTCAGACACTTGGCAAGAAATTTACGGAAGTATTCGTAAAAATAAATTAAGAACAGGTATTACCATTGTAGGGGTACTATGGGGAATTTTCATATTAGTAGTCTTATTAGGAGCTGCTCGTGGTATGGAAAATAACTTTAAAAGAATTTTTGGAGATTTTGCTACCAACAGTGTTTTTTTATGGACACAGAGAACAGACATGCCTTTTAAAGGGTTTCAAAAAGGAAGAAGATTTGATTTAACATTTAAAGATATTGAAGTTCTTGAAAAAGAATATAGTAATGAAATAAAGTTATTGGCGCCTAGAAATCAAACTAATGGTACTGTTGTTAAAGATTTTAAATCAGGTGATTTTCAGGTTAGTGGAGATTATCCCGTTTTAGATCGTGTACAAAAGAAAGATTTGATCTATGGAAGATTTCTCAATCAGAATGATATAAAGAACAACTCTAAAGTTTGTGTTATTTCGGAAGATATGTACAAACAACTCTTTGATAAAAAAGAAGTACCTATTGGGCAGTATGTAAAAATTAGTAACGTTAATTACAAAGTTGTAGGTGTATATAAACCTTCAAATACTATAGATATTGATGGAGATACAGCTTACATTCCATTTACAACCTTTCAAAAAGTATACAACACATCTAATAAAGTAGATTGGATGATGATTACAGCTAATGAAGGAGTAGATATCAAGCAGATGGAAAAAGATATTTTGTTAACCTTAAAAAACTTGCATAAAGTACACCCAGAAGATAAAAGAGCTTTTGGAAGTGTAAATTTAGGAGACCAAATAGATAAATTAATGGGCTTTTTAACAGGAATGCAGTTTTTAACATGGTTTGTTGGGATTGCAACCTTAATAGCAGGAGTTTTTGCCATTGGTAACATTTTATTAATTACCGTAAAAGAGCGTACGAAAGAAATTGGAATTAGACGAGCTTTAGGAGCAACTCCAATAAGTATTAAAAGACAAATAGTATTAGAGTCAGTGTTTTTAACCACTGTGGCAGGAATGCTAGGAATTATTTTTGGAGGACTTGTTCTATTCCTATTAGATCTTTTAGTAGGAGGAGGAGACGATCCAACATTAGTAAATCCAACCGTAAATATACCCATAGTAATGCTAGCCTTTTCAATCCTAGTAATTTTAGGAACTTTAATAGGATTAATACCAGCATATATGGCAACAGTAGTAAAACCAATCGAAGCATTAAGAGAAGAATAAAAAAAGAAATAATCAATTAATCATGAGCAAAAGAGCAAAAATTATCTTAGGAATAGTAGCACTATTATTTGTAGTCATCCTAATTTGGTTAGGAAAGAAAAATCAAAAAAGTGTGGTAACCTATGAAACAGAGAAACCATTCAGAACTACAATTGTTAAAAAAGCAGTAGCTACAGGAAAAGTTGTTCCTTTAGAAGAAGTTGAAATAAAACCTCAAATAGCAGGAATTATAGATAAAATAGTTGTTGAAGAAGGAGCAATAGTGAAAGCAGGTGATTTGTTAGCAACGGTAAGAGTAGTACCTAACGAACAATCGTTACAAAGTGCCAGAGGAATGATTAACTCTATACAAATTAGACTAAACAATGCAAAAACGCAATATGATAGAAATAAAAACTTATTCGACAAAGGCGTAATTTCTAGTCAAGATTTTGAAGCATCGCAATTATCATACAATCAAGCAAAAAATGACTTAAGAAATGCTCAAAACGATTATCAAATAATTAAGAAAGGATCTGTAGGTTCTGCCGGAGCTAATACAAATATTAGAGCGACAACCTCTGGTATGGTTGTAGAAATTCCTGTAAAAAAAGGATATCAAGTTATTCAATCAAATAACTTTAATGAAGGTACAACCATAGCAACAATAGCTGATATGGAGAAAATGATTTTTGAAGGTAAAGTAGATGAATCAGAAGTAGGAAAATTAGTAAAAGGATCAAACATTGAAGTTTCATTAGGAGCCATTGAAAATAAAAAATTCCCAGCAATATTAAACTTTATAGCACCAAAAGGAACAGAAGAAAATGGTGCTGTACAGTTTAAAATTAAAGCAGATGTAAAACTTGATGATAATTATTTTGTAAGAGCAGGATACAGTGCGAATGCAGATATAGTATTAGAGAAAAAAGATAGTGTTTTATCTATTAAAGAATCGTTATTACGTTTTGATAAGAAAACAGAAGAGCCTTATGTAGAAATAAAAAAGGGAGATGAGGAGTTTGAAAAGCGTGAGTTAAAACTAGGAGTTTCAGACGGAGTAAATATTGAAGTTTTAGAAGGAGTTACTGCTTCTGATGAAATTAAAATCTGGAACAAAGCATCAAAAGACGATGAGAAAAAAGATTAATCATATTTAAATTATTGATTTACAGTATTAAAGCAGTTCTTTTAGGAGCTGCTTTTTTACTTTTAAGGAATAAAATAACACACTCATATCTAAAAAGGTGTCATTTAAGGAAGTTAAAACTAAAAAGGCTTTTTTGTTCTAGATATTTGAAGTGCTCAAAGTAAAAATGAGCATTTAATTTAATTTTTTGGGGAAAATTAAATTATTCTTTAAGGGGTAAAAGCAGCTTTTAAAAGCTGCTTTTTTTTAAGAAATATTATTAACCTTTATAAAAAGGTAACTTCACTACTTTAGCAGGAATTTGTTTTTTACGAACTTGGATAAAAATATCACTATCAACTTTAGAGTTTTCAATAGTAACATATCCTAATCCAATTCCTTTTCCTAATGATGGACTCATCGTTCCTGAAGTAACACGACCAATATTGTTTCCATCGGTATCAACAATTTCGTAATCATGACGAGGAACACCACGCTCAGTTAATTCAAATGCAACTAATTTACGAGTAACACCCGCTTCTTTTTGAGCTTTTAAAGCTTCAGCATTTACAAAGTCTTTCGTAAACTTAGTAATCCATCCTAAGCCAGCTTCTAAAGGAGAGGTCGTATCGTCAATATCGTTACCATATAAGCAATATCCCATTTCTAAACGTAAAGTATCACGAGCAGCCAAACCAATAGGCTTAATTCCCCAATCTTTACCAGCTTCAAAAACCTTGTTCCAAAGTTGTTCAACATCTTCATTTTTTACATATACTTCAAATCCACCAGAACCAGTATATCCAGTAGCAGAAACTACTACATTCGGAATTCCAGCAAAATCAGTGATTTCAAAAGTATAGAATTTAATATTCGATAAATCAACTGAAGTTAACGATTGCATTGCTTCTGCAGCTTTAGGACCTTGAATAGCCAATAACGACCAATCTTCAGAACGATTTTCCATTTCAACATTCAAATCGTTGTGTTGAGAAATCCAGTTCCAATCTTTTTCAATATTAGAAGCGTTTACTACCAACATATACTCATTTTCAGCAATCATGTAAATAATTAAATCATCTACAATTCCTCCATCAGCATTCGGCATACAGCTGTACTGTGCTTTTCCAGGAACTAATTTAGAAGCGTCGTTAGAAGATATTTTTTGAATTAAAGCCAAAGCGTTTTCTCCTTTTAAAAAGAACTCTCCCATATGGCTTACATCAAAAACACCAACTCCTTTTCTAACAGTTTCGTGTTCAGCAGTTACTCCTTCGTATTGTACAGGCATATTATAACCTGCAAAAGGAACCATTTTTGCTCCCAAAGCCTCATGTACATGTGATAAAGCTGTATTTTTCATGTGTTTGTTTTTTATTGTTTTTGTAACCTTTTAACGAATAAAATAATAAGTAAACATTATTTTATTCATGTTGGTTTTATTATTGTGTATTGTTTGTTTAAAAAAGTGATGCTAAAGTATTGAAAAATTAGCAAACAATACAGTTGAATCTGAGTAATATGTAAGAGTATATTACCCAAATGTTTGTTAATATTTTCTTTGTTTTAGCTAAGAATAGTAGATTTGATGAAAAATTAAAAGAAAAAGTTGTTGTAATTTCTTAACGTTTGAAACGACAACCTGAATCAAAGGATAAACTTAATGAAGCTGAACAAAAAAACAATCTTAAACATTGCATTTGTTATAATAATTGGCCTATTATTATACCCACCAACTAAAATTTATTTTATTAGGTTAGTTTCGTTTTCTCCTTCAACTATTACTGAAGAAAAAAGAGAAATGTTAAACGACTACAATTGGAATCTTAAAGGCTTAAATACTTCGAATATAGATTTTAATGAAACTAAGAATAAAGTAGTTTTTGTAAATTTTTGGGCAACTTGGTGTCCACCTTGTATTGCCGAAATGCCAAGTATTCAAAAGTTATATGACGATTATAAAGACAAGGTTGAATTTGTATTTGTGAGTAACGAAGACTGGACGACTATTGAGGCTTTTTATAAAGACAAAGGGTATGATTTACCAACGTATAACATTTTATCAAAAGTACCAGATCAACTAGTAAGCAATTCAATTCCTGCGACGTTTATAATTGATAAAAACGGAACTATTGTCGTAGATAAAAAAGGACCTGCCGATTGGAATAGTGATAAATTTAGAATTTTGTTAGACGAATTACTACAATAGAATATTTACCTTTGTAGCATGAGTCAAGAACAACCAAACAATCCGCTTCACGGAATAAAACTAGCCACCATGTTAGAAGAATTATACTTGGAATATGGTTGGGAAGAAATGGGAGAGATGTTGAATATAAATGCCTTTAAAAAGAATCCAACCTATACCTCTAGTTTAAAATTTTTAAGAACAACACCTTGGGCGAGAGCTAAAGTAGAAAGGTTGTACTTAGAAATGATAAGTAATTAAATCAAACAACCCTTTAGAGTTTAGTATAAAATACCGTACAAGCTAAAGGTTAAATACACAAACTTAGTATTTATAGTCTACTCATTTTTGTGTAGTTTTGATGTTAGATGAAGAAACCCACTTTTTACATACTTCCTGTTTTATTTCTGCTAATTATTTCTTGTTCCAAAACAGTAAAGGAACAAGCCTTAACTATGAAAGATGTTTTTCCTACACAGAAAAATACAGACTCAACTTTTGTTTTTGATTTAGATACAATTATTAGTTTCAAAAACTATATAGAAAAATGCGAGTATTATGAGGAGATTACTCACAAGAAACAGTATGTAAGAACACAAAATAATGATATACCCCTAAATATTAATTTTTTTATAAAGTGTCATTTGCCAACTTTTTGTATTAAAGAAAAAAATATAATTGTATTGGAAGGCGACTTTAAAGAAGAAAAAACACTTTTTTTTCATGAAGATGAAAAAGTTCTTAGTGTTAAAAATTTTGAAGAGTATTTAAATAAACAGTTGTTAAATTGGGGAAAAGATTATGGATATTCTGATAGTCCAGATAGAAGTATAATACTATTTAGGTATCGCGATTTAACTAAAAAATCTAAAGAAAGAGTATATAAAGCATTGAATACTATATCAGTATCATATTTTAATTTTATTAATAGTTTTCAAAAGAAAAATATAGATTCTTTAAAGAGAGTATATCCTCTTCAAATATTATTGGAAAAAGACTTCAGATTGTTTGATAAGAAGGGTAATTTAATAGAGTTTCCGCCACCCCCACCACCAGCTCCATTAGAAATAGTAGAATAATGCCATATTTCATCGACGTCATATTACCCATTCCGTTGCAAAAAACGTTTACCTATACGGTAACCGAAGCAGAAGCTTCTTTTTTAAAAAAAGGAATGCGTGTAGCGGTTTCTTTCGGAAAAAGTAAGATATATACCGCATTGGTGTTTAACATTCACCAAAATGCACCCGAAGTATACGAAGCCAAAGACATTCATCAAATATTAGATGATACGCCTATTATAACGGAACAACAGTTAAAACATTGGCAGTGGATTTCGAGCTATTATATGTGTTCGTTAGGAGATGTGTATAGAGCAGCTTTACCATCCGCTTTTCTGTTAGAAAGTGAAACCATCATCTATAAAAATGAAAACTTTGAAGAGGAAGCAATACTAACCGATGAGGAGTTTTTAATTTTTGAAGCTTTACAACATCATTCACAGTTAACCATTCATCAAGTTGCTGATATTTTAGGAAAGAAAACCGTGCTTCCTATCATTAATGGATTAATAGAGAAGAGCGCAATTTACATTAAAGAAGAAATTTACGAAACATACAAACCTAAACTGGTTAAGTATGTTCGGTTACATAACAACTACAACTCAAATGAAGGCTTACAAACGCTTTTAGAGGAACTTTCAAGAGCGAAAAGGCAACGAGAAGCTGTATTGACGTATTTTCAATTAGCGGCGGCTAAAAAGCCAATAAAAGCAAAAGATTTAGAAGAACAGTCGGGAGCTTCTTCCGCAGTTTTAAAAGCCTTGGTAGAGAAAGATATTTTTGAATTTTATCATATTCAAACCGATCGAATTAACTATCAAGGAGAAACGAATCAGATAAAAGAATTGAATAAGTTTCAACAAGAAGCCTTCAATCAAATAAAAACTTCTTTTGAAACACAACAGGTAAGTTTATTACACGGGGTTACAGGCTCAGGTAAGACAGAAATTTATGTAAAACTAATTAAAGAAGTGATTGCTGAAGGAAAACAGGTATTGTTTTTACTACCAGAAATCGCCTTAACAACCCAAATCATTACCCGTTTACAAAATTATTTTGGAAACTTTATTTCGGTATTCCATTCAAAATACTCGATGAACGAACGGGTAGAGGTGTGGAATAACGTGTTAGAAAACAAACCGAAAGCGCAGGTTATTTTAGGAGCGCGTTCTTCGTTGTTTTTACCGTTTTCAAATTTAGGGTTGATTGTTGTGGATGAAGAGCACGAAACGTCGTACAAACAATTTGAACCGTCACCCCGTTACAATGCTCGTGATGCTTCGGTAGTATTAGGTCATTTACACCAAGCTAAAGTATTGTTAGGTTCTGCAACACCATCAATAGAGAGTTATTTTAATGCTGAGCAAAATAAATACGGATTTATAGAATTAACCCGTCGTTTTGGAAACATTCAATTGCCTAAAATTGAGCTGATAGATATTAAAGAAAAGCATCGAAAAAAGGAAATGAATGGTCATTTTTCGGATCGTTTACTAAAAATGATTACCGAAGCCTTAGACGAAAAAGAGCAGGTTATTTTATTTCAAAACCGACGTGGATTTTCGCCTGTGGTTGAGTGTACTACTTGTGGGGTGTCTCCTCAATGTCCGAATTGTGATGTGAGTTTAACCTATCATAAATTCCGTAAGGAGTTAAAATGTCATTATTGTCATTACCAACGCGCAATGCCGAATAGTTGTGGCGCTTGTGGAAGTGCTACCTTAGACACCAAAGGTTTTGGAACGGAGCAAATAGAACTCGAGTTAAAAGAGCTATTTCCGAATCATAACATTGGACGAATGGACTTGGATACCACGCGCGGTAAATATGGGTATCAAAAGATTATTGGGGCTTTTGAAGCGCAAGAAATTGATATTTTGGTAGGAACGCAAATGCTTTCTAAAGGATTAGATTTTGAAAACGTATCGTTGGTAGGAATCTTAAATGCAGATGCTATGCTCAACTTTCCTGATTTTAGAGCGCATGAACGTGCTTTTCAGTTGATGGTGCAAGTATCGGGTAGGGCAGGACGTACCAAAAAACAAGGAAATGTAGCGATACAAACCTACAATCCGTATCATCAAATTTTACAGCAGGTATCTACCAACAATTATACAGAAATGTATAAAGAGCAGTTGCAAGATCGTTGGCAGTTTCATTATCCGCCGTACTATCGTTTGATAAAAATTACCTTAAAACACAAAGATTACACACGTGTTGATAACGGTATTAACTGGTTAGCCAAAGCTTTACAGAATGTGTTTCATGAAAATGTATTAGGCCCCACAGCGCCTGCGGTTTCTCGTATCAGAAACCAGTATATTAAAAATTTGGTGATTAAAATTCCACCAAAGCAATCCTTAGGAAAAACCAAAGAACAACTACAAAAAATTAAAAATACCTTTGAAGCCGTCAAAGATTTTAGACCCATCCGTTTTATTGTGGATGTGGATGCTTATTAGAAGTTTCGCTAATATGTTTGTTTTAATTCAATACTTATCTATTAGATATTATTCGTTTTTATATTTTTTTTTACGATTTTTTATATACATAATTATTACAGGAGAAATAAGTAATAATGAAAAAACGAATGCTGATAAACTAATGTGAAATTGTTTTTTCAAAAGATTTTTATTTAATGCTTTTTCGTTGTTTAATGCATAGATTGTTTTTGCTTTTTTATTTACCCATAAGTAAATTGAGTCTCTTTGTATTTTTTCAAATTCAGTAAATCTTTGTTGGTTTTCAGATATAACCAATAGGTGGTTTTCTATATTTTGTAGTTTTAACTTATTTCCATTTGAATAGAATAAATTATAATAACCTTTGTCTCTAATATTATATCTGCCAAAATGGAAAGAATCTAATTTAACCTTAATTTTATGATATTCTTCAATGTTTTTATAAGATTTATAGTCTGATAAAGCTTTTTGATATCCCAAAGGAATAAAAAATAGGGAAATGAAAGCTAAAAAAACTAAACATAATTTTATTGATTCTTTCATATACAGTTTATATTTTGGCTAACTCGTTATGAGAATATGAGTCCATTTTAGTGATTTACATTAAATTTTAGAGAATAGTAGTAGAATTTAGGTTAAAAATCAAGTCAAGTTATTTTTTAAAACTCTCTAATATCCACAATATCCCCATTTTGTAGTTTGTTTTGGGTGTCTATGGTAAAAATGGTTTCAGCAACGTACTCAGGAGTGTACAACTGGTCGTTTTCTTTTAAATCGATAAAACGTTGTACGTTTTTAAAATCTTTTTCATTGGTACTTCTAATATCAGTTTGCATATTGGTATCTACCACACCAGGGTAAATCGCATTGCATTTTACGCCATTTTCAAGCTCGTTTTGTTCTGCAGCAATGGTTTTGGTCATCATATCAATCGCAGCTTTAGACGTACAGTAAATACTCCAACCTTCATACGGTTTTACGGCTGCTCCAGATGAGATACTAATTATTTGTTTTTTACAGGTTAACTGTTGTGTAGCTTTGATAAACAAACTCGATAAAATAAGTGGAGTAGTGGTGTTGAGTTGAATACTTTGAGCAATATCTTCCGAAGGAATATTTTCTAAGTTCGCTATGGTACCGAGTCTTCCTGCATTATTCACTAAGGTAATCGATGAAACCTCCAATTTCTGAATTTCATCTAATAACATTTTAAATGTGTTATGCGTGGCTTTGGTATCAGATAAATCCACAGAAAGCTGTACCACATTTTCCAAATCGACAATGCTTCTGGATAGTGAGTATACTCTGTAATTTTCTTGTGCGTATTTTTCGGCTAAGGCTTTACCGATTCCTTTACTTCCTCCGGTGATGATGATAATGTTCATAGAGTAAAAATAAGGAAATATTAGTAGTTGTACTCTAAATTGTGAGATTTCTCCCTTCGGTCGCAATGACGAGTAACGTCATAGCGAGGAGTAATAACGACGTGGCTATCTTTTAGTGGATACAAAGATTGCTTCGTTCTCACTCGCAATGACGGTTGGGTTGTTAGTTGTCATTTCGAAGGAGGTACAACTGCGAAATCTTATAGTTGATTGTTTGTGACTCCAAAGAGTACTTGGAACTTCATTGGCTGAGATTCCTCTCTCGCGTTCGGAATGACAGGGAACATCATAGCAGAGAGTAGTAACAATTAAAGGAATTGGTAGCGGATGTTACTATTCTTTTTATATTATGTAGATGTTGTCTTAACCTTCAGACAGTAGTGTCTAAAGTCATAGGATAGTACTGTCTGGTGCCAACGGACAACAGTGTCGTGTGTTATGGTACTTATAATGACGTTCGAGAGTTGTCATTTCGAACCAAGCGATAGCGAAGTGTGAGAAATCTTATAATCGAATATTTGTAACTCTAAATGTATCTGTGACTTTATTGGCTGAGATTTCTCCCTTCGGTCGCAATGACGAGTAACGTTATAGCGAGGAGTGATAACGACGTGGCTATCTTTTAGTGGATACAAAGATTGCTTCGTTCTCACTCGCAATGACGGTTGGGTTGTTAGTTGTCCTTTCGAAGGAGGTACAACTGAGAAGTCTTATAGTTGATTGTTTGTGACTCTAAAGAGTATTTGGGATTTTATTGGATGAGATTCCTCTCTCGCGTTCGGAATGACGAGTAACGTCATAGCGAGGAGTGATAACGACGTGGCTATCTTTTAGAGGATACAAAGATTGCTTCGTTCTCACTCGCAATGACGGTTGGGTTCTTAGTTGTCATTTCGAAGGAGGTACGACTGATAAATTTTATAATAGAGTGTTTGTGACTCTAAAGAGTACTTGGAACTTCATTGTGTGAGATTCCTCTCTTCGGTCGGAATGACAGGAAATATCATAGTAGGGAGGTCATTGAACCTAAACTTAACTCGAAACGAGCTAAAGTACTATTAAACTTGATATGTATAGTGGAAAAGCCTTTTCGTGCATAGTGGAAAAGATATTTAGTGCCTAATAGAAGTGGTATTTAGTGCCTACTAAAAATGTTTTTATTCCTAATTATGACTATTTGAAGAATTCTTTCGAATTTTTTCAATTATGACTATTTGAATAATTCTTTCGAATTCTCCCAATGCACATCCATTTCAGCGAGGGTCATGTCAGAAAGTTGCTTGCCTTCTTTTTTGGCAGCTTCTTCTAAAAACTGAAAGCGATTGATGAATTTTTTATTGGTTTTTTCCAGTGCATTTTCGGGGTTTACCCCAATAAAACGCGCGTAGTTAATCATGGAGAACAACACGTCTCCAAACTCTTTTTCTATTTTCTCTTGATTGTTGTTTTTAATTTCGTCGTTCAATTCAGAAAGCTCTTCTTGAACCTTTTCCCACACTTGATGTGGTTCTTCCCAATCAAAACCAACACCTGCAACTTTATCTTGAATACGATTGGCTTTTACTACTGCAGGTAAACTTTTAGGAACACCTTCTAAAACCGATTTATTACCTTCTTTTAGTTTGAGCTTTTCCCAGTTTTTCTTAACGTCTTCTTCGTTTTCAACAACTACATCACCATAAATATGTGGATGACGGTCGATAAGTTTGTCTGAGATGGCGTTGGCAACATCAGCAATATCGAAAGCTTGTTTTTCGCTACCTATTTTAGCATAAAAGACGATGTGCAAAAGCACATCGCCTAATTCTTTTTTTATTTCTTGTAAATCGTTGTCTAAAATAGCATCTGCTAATTCGTAAGTTTCTTCAATAGTTAAATGACGCAGACTTTGTAAGGTTTGTTTTTTATCCCATGGGCACTTCTCACGAAGATCGTCCATGATGTCTAACAATCGATTAAAGGCTGCTAACTGTTGCTTACGAGTATTCACGATTTAAGCTTCTTCTGTAGTTGTTTCTTCAGCTTCAGTTAACGTACTAAAATCAAATTCAGCTTTCGCTAAAATGTTGTACCACTGAATTACTTTTTTAATGTTTGAAGCGTATACACGTTCTTCATCAAACCCAGGTAAAACTTCTCCGAAGTACTCCGTTAATTTATTAGCACTTTCTTTGTGAGAAATTGCATCTTTACCATCTTCTTTATCAGCAATATTTTTAAATACTTGCGCTAAAGGCACTTCTTCTTCGTACGTATAAATAGCAATGTTTTCTAATAAGCTTACGTTATGAGTTGCAGTAATAGGAAAACGTTTACCGTCAACAATAGATTTTACGATAACTCCTGTTTTAGTTTGTGATAAAATCTCATACAAACCTGGCTTACCTGTTACAGCTATAATTTTGTTAAATTCCATGTCTTAATGTTTTTAGTGTATAACTATTATCTCTTAGCATTAGGAAAACGCATGCGATATCCAGCGTTTACTTTCCCCTTAGAAATATTGTCTAATTTCTTTTTAATTAATCGTTTCTTTAGTGAAGAAAGTTTGTCGGTAAACAAAACTCCTTCAATATGATCGTATTCATGTTGAAAAACACGTGCAGGTAATCCGCTTAACGTTTCTGTGTGTTTTTCAAAATTTTCATCTTGGTATTCAATAGTAACTTTTTCTTGGCGAAAAACATCTTCATTAACAGTAGGTATACTTAAACATCCTTCGTTAAAAGCCCATTCCTCACCTTCTTCTTTAATGATTTTAGCATTGATAAATACGCGATTAAAGTTTTTGAAAACTTCTTTTTCCTCTTCACTTAAATCGTCATCTTCTGCAAAAGGAGAGGCATCAATAACAAACAAACGGATGTCTTTTCCTATTTGAGGAGCTGCTAAACCAAGTCCGTTAGCATTGTACATAGTTTCTCTCATATCGGCAATTAATTTGTCTAACTGCGGATAGTCTTTATCGATTTCTTTTCCTACTTTACGTAAAACGGGATCTCCGTATGCTACAATGGGTAAAATCATTTACTTTTTAATTTTTAGGAACGCAAAAATACAAAGAATGCTTTGGGTAGAAAATTATTTGTTATATAAATACGATTGTAAGATGATTGTCGCACTTATTTCGTCTACCAAAGCTTTGTTTTGACGTTGTTTTTTCTTCAAACCGCTATCAATCATAGTTTGAAAAGCCATTTTAGAGGTAAAACGCTCGTCTACACGTTTTATAGGTATAGAAGGAATAGCTTTTTCAAGTTTTTCGAGAAAAGGAAGAATAAGAACTTCACTTTCACTATCAGAATTATCCATTTGCTTTGGTTTTCCTACTAAAAAAAGTTCAACATTTTCTTTTTGAGTATACTCTTTTAAAAATGTGATAAGTTCAGAGGTGTTTACAGTTGTTAAACCCGAAGCAATAATTTGAAGCTCATCGGTTACCGCAATTCCTGTTCTTTTTTTTCCAAAATCTATGGCTACTATTCTGCCCATTCTATAAGTTTTTGCAAAGGTAGCTAAATTAAACAAGGAAGAAATATCTGTTTAAAAAATGTATCTTCGCAGTATATTATGGAAAGCAATTTTATTTTTGCTGAAAATATTTTAGAAAAATGACAGAATTACAATCAATTATAGAAAAAGCGTGGGATAACCGCGAGTTATTACAAGAAGAAACTACGATTAATGCTATTAGAAAAGTAGTAGATTTATTAGATGCAGGAGATTTACGCGTTGCGGAACCAACGGACAATGGATGGCAGGTAAATGAATGGGTAAAGAAAGCAGTAGTATTATACTTCCCAATTCAAAAAATGGAAACGTTTGAGGCAGGTATTTTTGAGTATCACGATAAAATTCCATTAAAAAGAGGTTATGAAGCAAAAGGAATTCGTGTAGTACCAAATGCTGTAGCTCGTCACGGAGCCTATATTTCAGCAGGAACTATTTTAATGCCTAGTTATGTGAATATAGGAGCGTATGTTGATGAAGGTACGATGGTCGATACTTGGGCGACTGTAGGTTCTTGTGCACAAATTGGTAAAAACGTACACTTATCTGGTGGAGTAGGAATTGGAGGGGTTTTAGAGCCTTTACAAGCAGCACCAGTAATTATTGAAGATGGAGCTTTTATCGGTTCTCGTTGTATTGTTGTTGAGGGGGTTAGAGTAGAGAAGGAGGCTGTTTTAGGTGCGAATGTAGTATTAACAATGAGTACTAAAATTATTGATGTAACAGGTGATGAGCCAGTTGAAATGAAAGGAGTAGTACCTGCACGTTCTGTAGTAATTCCTGGAAGTTACACGAAGAAGTTTGCTGCCGGTGAATATCAAGTTCCTTGTGCTTTAATCATTGGTAAACGTAAAGAGAGTACAAACAAGAAAACTTCGTTAAATGATGCTCTTAGAGAGTATGATGTAGCGGTTTAAGAACGTATAAATAGTATAAAAAAGGGAAGATTTTAAATTTTCCCTTTTTTATTGTTTTCATATAATTTTCTAAGTTTTGCATATTTCATATAAGAAAAAAAGGCTTGCATCATAGAAAATGTAATTCCGTCTAATCCATGAAAAATACCTTTCTTAAGAATATAACAACGTAAAAAAGACCACAGTCCATGCCCTATAGGGGTAAAGAAGTTTACTTTTTTGTTTTGTTCAAAATATTCTTCCGATTGCCAAGTAGTATATAAGTTATATTTTCCTATAATTTGATGAAAATCCTTCCAACCATAGTGTAATAAATGAAGTTTGGTTGTTTTTAAATTGGTGGCTTGTATGCTTTGATGAACTTTGGTGGTTGCAGGTTTAGCGGTTTGCTTGTTAAAAAACCTACAAGTATACGATGGATACCATCCTGCAAAATCAATAGGTTGATCTTTTAAAAAGTTTTTACGTCTAAAATTATAAGCATCGTAAGGTTCATTTAAATACTCTCCACTCTTAATAAATTCAAAACTATCTTTATCTAGGCGTTCATCAGCATCTAAGTTTAGAATCCAATCATTCTTACAAAATTGAAGCCCATGTACTCTTTGAGGACCATCTCCTAAGAATTTTTGTAAATAAACTTTAGCTCCCATAGATTCTGCTATTTCAACAGTCTTGTCAGAACTAAAAGAATCAATTATAATTACTTCGTCACATACGCTATTTAAAGATATAATACAATCTTTAATGTTTGCTTCTTCATTAAAAGTAATTACGAGACCACTTATATTCATGTGTAAATATTATTGTAGATTTGTGTGGTCAAAAATACAATTATTAAATGATTCCAAAAATTATACATTTCTGTTGGTACGGTAAAGGTGAGTATAATGAAACAATAAAAAAATGTATTGCTTCTTGGGAGGAAAAACTACCTGATTATACCATAAAGAAGTGGGATGAAACCAATACACCTTTTGATAAGTTACCTTTTTTAAAACTATTGTATAAACAAAAAAAATGGTCGTTTATTACGGATTATGTTCGGTTGTATTCTATATATAAAGAAGGAGGGATTTATGTAGACACAGATATAGAAATGGTTACTACTTTTGACCATTTATTAAATGAAAAAGCGTTTGTTGGTTTTCAAGGAACAATAGAGTCTGAAAAGTATCCATTAAATTCTGCCGTTATTGGAGGAGAAAAAGGCAATGGTTTCATTTTAGATTGTATTAAAGCAACAGAAGAAAAACAACGCTTATATTTTAATGCAATGGGCGGTCCACCAATAGTATCGAAAGTATTGTTGAATTATGGATTGAAAGAGTATAAAAAGCAGCATTTAAATGACGTTTTATTGCTGCCAACGGAGTATTTTTTCCCTTTTGCTTGGAATGAAAAGTTTACACAAGAATGTATTAAACCAGAAACAGTATGTATTCACTGGTGGGAAGATTCTTGGGGAAATAAACAAAAAGGCTTTTCATATTTAGTTGATAGCCTTAAAAGAAAAGCAGTTAAATTACCCTTATTAATTAAGAATAGAATTAAATTCTTAATCAATAAGAATAATTTTTATCATATTAATTCTTTGTAAAATCAGTACAACGATCAATTAGGTGCTGAGTGTATTGTAGATGATTTGTAGGGTTAGGAATTGGATTTTCCCAATTTATTTCATCAAGTTTAATTAAGTTTAAGTTTTTTAACGAACTTAAATCAAGCTCAGAGTCTAGATTAACCATGTTAAAGTGCTGTACAATTCCATCCAATCTTGACAAGTCAGAAGAATTATTTAACCCTCCCATGATAAAAATAACAGGAGTTCCCATTGCTAAACAAGGCAGCGCACAGTGAATTCTAGAGGTTATTACCAGCTTTGCTGAGGCAAATGTTTTTAACAAGCGCTCCGCTTCTTTAAACCTATCTTCAGAAGTAGTTCCTTTTTCTTTATAAAATGCAGTTTCAAACTTAGCATTGTTAACTATTTCTTCAGGAAATATAGATTTTAAATACTCTTTATGATCTTGAAGCTTAGGTAATTTAAACTTAATTAAATCACGGTAATAGTGTCTAGGAATTCTCTCATAATAAGATTTTTTATCTAAGTTAAAAAGGACATCGAAAAATACAATATCATCTGTTTTAGGAGCCTCAATCTTAGGAAGAGTCGTAGTTAAACAAGAAGAATAATACGAGTCAACACCATATTTTTTTAAAATATTTACAGTATAAAAGTCTCTACATCCAATAGGTTCATACTGTTTTAAATAAGTGATGTTTTCTTGTCTACTTAATAAAGTATCTGCTATATGTGCATTTAAATGAAAAGAAACAAATAAGGGATCAATATTAGGAGATATAGGCCAATTTTTGGTTTTATACATAAACCAGCCATTCATAATTAATTTACAAGGTTCAATATTTTTATCGTTCAAATATTCTCTATTCAGAAGTAAGTCAATATTCGAAAAGTATTGCTTGGCAGCGATACTTTGAACATAATCTCCAATATTAAAATAACCTCCTGTGGCTTTATAATCTAAAAGTGCATTTTTACTCATAAAGCAAAAATATCTTTTTTTATTGATGTAGTGTAATAGTTTAAAGTATAAATTTGTATGATGATTATAGAAATAAAGAACCACTTACTTAATGGAAAAACGATTCTTTATCCAACTGATACAGTTTGGGGATTGGGTTGTGATGCAACTAACCAAGAAGCTGTTAAGAAAATCTATCAATTAAAAAATAGAGAAGAATCGAAGAGTCTAATTATTTTGGTAGACTCTATTGAAATGTTGCAAAACCATGTAGGTAATATTCCTGAAAAAGCTTTGGAAATTTTAAAGACATCAGTAAAACCTACTACTATTATTTACAATAACCCAAAAGGATTAGCAGCTAACACCATTGCCGTAGACAATACAGTTGCTATTCGTATTCCAAAGGATGAGTTCTGTATTCAGCTAATTAAAGAGTTTGGAAAACCTATTGTTTCTACTTCTGCAAATGTAAGTGGAGAGCCTACGCCAAAATCATTTTCAGAAATAAGCGAAGCAATTTTAAAGAATGTAGATTATGTGGTAGATTTGCATCAAGAGAAAGTAGCAGAGAAGTCTTCAACTATTTTAAAAATTGAAGGTGACGATGTTATTGTGATTAGAGAATAGTTTGTATGCAAAAACAATATTTTAAGGAAGCAATTTCTGCAGAAATATTTCAATATATATCCCAAGCCGCTAAAGAATTACAACTAGAGAGTTATGTAATCGGTGGCTTTGTACGTGACTTTATCTTACAACGTGGTACAGCCAAAGATGTTGATGTGGTTGCAGTTGGAAGTGGAATAGATTTAGCACAAAAAGTAGCTGAATTACTACCCAATAAGCCAAAAGTCCAGGTATTTAAGACTTACGGAACAGCTATGTTGCGTTTTCAAGATATTGAAATAGAATTTGTTGGGGCTAGAAAAGAATCATATTCGGAAGAAAGTAGAAACCCTAAAGTTTCTGAAGGAACCTTAGAAGACGATCAAAATAGGAGAGATTTTACAATTAATGCTTTAGCATTAAGTTTAAATGAAGATGATTTCGGATTGTTACTTGATCCTTTCGGAGGAATGGCTGATCTGGAAGCTAAAATAATTAGAACTCCCTTAGATCCAGATATTACCTATTCTGACGATCCGCTACGAATGATGCGTGCCATTCGTTTTGCTACCCAATTAAATTTTGAAATAGAAGAACAATCATTAAATGCAATAACAAAAAATGCTTCGAGAATTGAAATTATTACTCGTGAGCGCATTGTGGTTGAACTGAATAAAATTTTGGAAGCTCCGGTGCCATCAACTGGATTCTTGTTACTTGAAAAAACAGGCTTATTAGATCGAATTATTCCTGAATTAACTGCTTTAAAAGGGGTAGAAGAGGTAGAGGGACAAAAGCACAAAGATAATTTTTACCATACCTTAGAAGTGGTTGATAATATTGCTGAGAATACGGAGGATGTTTGGCTTCGTTGGGCAGCATTGTTGCACGACATAGGTAAAGCGCCAACGAAACGTTATCACAAAAAAATAGGTTGGACGTTCCATTCTCATGAATTTGTGGGATCGAAGATGGTATATAAGTTATTTAAACGTTTAAAAATGCCATTGAACAATAAGATGAAATTTGTTCAAAAAATGGTGATGTTGAGCTCTCGTCCGATTGTTTTAGCGAGTGAAGTGACAGACTCTGCTGTACGTCGTTTAATTTTCGATGCAGGAGATGATGTAGAGTCTTTAATGACATTATGCGAAGCAGATATTACAACGAAAAACCCAAAGAAGTTTAAGCGTTATCACAAGAATTTTGAGATTGTTCGTCAAAAAATTAAAGAAGTAGAAGAACGTGATAGAGTGCGTAATTTTCAACCTCCAATTACAGGAGAAGAAATAATGGAAGCTTTCAATTTGCAGCCTTGTAGAGAAATAGGTCAGATAAAAGAAGCGATTAAAGAAGCCATTTTAGATGGCAAAATACCTAATGAACACGAGGCTTCTTACCAGTTTATGTTGGAAAAAGGAGTACAGTTAGGATTAAAAACAAATCAATAATAAAAAAAAGAGAAGCAATTTTGCTTCTCTTTTTTTTATTATCCTAACGATTGCATGGATACGAGTTTGAAATATTCTCCATTTCTATCGAGTAATTCTTCGTGTTTTCCTTGCTCTACTATTTTTCCTTTTCTAAGAACAACGATATTGTCAGCCTTTTGAATGGTTGATAGTCTATGAGCAATAACTAAAGAGGTACGGTGTTCCATCATTTTATCCAAGGCTTGTTGAACTAACTGTTCGCTTTCAGTATCTAAAGCAGAGGTGGCTTCATCTAAAATCATAATTGGAGGGTTTTTTAATACAGCTCTAGCAATACTTAAACGTTGTTTTTGTCCACCAGAAAGCATGTTTCCTCCATCACCAATATTAGTATCATACTTGCTCGGTAAATTTTTTATAAACTCATGAGCATTCGCTACGTTTGAAGCTTTAATCACTTCCTCTTCAGTAGTGTTTTCTTTGCCTAAAAGAATATTATTTTTAACGGAGTCATTAAAAAGGATTGAGTCTTGTGTTACCATTCCCATTAAATCACGTAGAGATTCTTTTTTTATATTTTTTATGTTAATTCCGTCAATAAGAATTTCTCCAGAATCAACGTCGTAAAAGCGAGTGATTAAATTAGCTAATGTCGATTTTCCACTTCCTGATTGGCCAACAAGTGCAACGGTTTTTCCCTTAGGAATTTTCAAGGAGAAGTTTTGTAAAACGTAATCATCTTGATATTTAAAAGAAATATTTTTAAACTCTATTTCAGTATCAAAAGATGTTTTATCAATAGCATTAACTGTATCCTCAATAGGGTTTTTGGTTTCTAAAATCTCAAAAATTCTATCAGCAGAAGCACTTCCTTGCTGAATTCCATACATAGCTGTTGAAATAGCTTTAGCAGGGTTTAGAATTAAATAAAATAAACCTATATAACCAAAAAATTCTTGAGGCTGTAAAGTGCTATTGTTTGCAAGAACAAGTTTTCCTCCAAACCAAAGAATAGCAACAATAGTTACTGTACCTAGAAATTCACTTAAAGGTGAAGCTATCATTTGTCGGTGTTTCAGGCTTGTCATTAAGCCAAAAAGATTATTAATAGATTTTCCTACTTTAGAATTAATAGCTCTTTCAGCAGTAAAACTTTTTATTATTTTTAATCCTCCTAAGGCTTCGTCAACAATGGATAAAAAATACCCGTTTTCCTTCTGAAAATTAGAAGATGATGCTTTTAGTTTTTTACTAGCTGTAGAAATAATAAAACCAGAAATTGGTAATAGTAGAAATACAAAAAGTGTAAGCTTAACACTAATAGCAAACATGGAAATTAAAGTAAAAACAATAGTTAATGGCTCTCTAACAATAGTTTCAAAAGAAGAAAGATAGGTAAATTGTATTGTGTGAACATCTGATGTAATTCTTGCTATAGCATCTCCTTTTCTTTTTTCTGAAAAAAATGAAATTGGTAGTGAAATATACTTAGCAAACATAGAAGATTGAATATCTTTTATCGTATTTGTTTGTAAAAAAACCAACGTATAAGAAGCAAGATATCTAAAAAGGTTTTTAAAGAAAAACAAGAATAAAGTTGTTAAACTAACAAAAAGCAATGCCTTTTCTGAACCGCCACTCTCAATCATTTGAGATATTTTATAATTAAGGCTACCTTGCACATAATCATATATAGAGGTTATTCCACTATAACTAGGTTGGCTTGTTACGATTTCTTCTTTACCAAATAAAATTCCTAAAACAGGAATAAAAGCTAATACTGATAGGACATTAAATATAGCATATAGTACATTAAAAAATATGTTTAAAAAAGCATATTTTTTATACGGTTTGGCAAAGTTTACTATTTTTTTAAAACTACTCACTAGAAATTTAGTTGTTTAATAATTCGTTGTATTTTGGTGTTTAGCTCTTCTTCTACTGCCTTAGCATTGGAAATATCATTTAATTTACTGTTAACGCTAAAGTAGAATTTAATCTTTGGTTCAGTACCACTTGGGCGAGCGGCAATTTTTGTTCCGTCTTGGGTTTGATAGATTAATACATTTGATTTAGGAATATCAATTACAGTTTCTTCACCAGTTAGTAAGTTTTTTCTTATTGAAGATTGATAATCATACAAATATTCAACTTTAGTACCATCTATTTCAATTAATGGATTGTTGCGTAAATCAATCATCATTTGTTTGATTTGTTGCGCACCATCCATTCCCTTTTTTACTAAAGAAATCAAATGTTCTTTGTATAAATGATGACGTGTGTATAAGTTTAATAATTCTTTATAAAAAGAACTATTATTAGCTTTTGCATTAGCTGCAATTTCACAAGCAAGTAGGGCAGAGGTAACTGCATCTTTATCGCGAACAAAGTCACCTACCATATAGCCAAAACTCTCTTCGCCACCACCAATAAAATTAAGATCTGGGTGATCTTTGATCATTTTAGCAATCCATTTGAAACCTGTTAAACCAACTTTAGTTTCAACTCCATAAGAATCGGCGATTTCATTGACCAAATTAGTAGAAACTATCGTAGAACCTACGAATTGCTTTCCGTTTAGTTTTCCTCGTTTTTTCCAATCGTTGATTAAGAAATCGGTCATCATACTCATGGTTTGATTTCCGTTTAACAAGGTCATGTTTCCATCTATATCTCTTACTGCTATTCCAATTCTATCTGAATCTGGATCAGTTCCTAAAACAATATCGGCGTCAATTTTATTAGCCAAATCTACGGCCATTTTAAGAGCTGCTGGTTCTTCAGGATTTGGAGATTCAACCGTAGAAAAATCACCATCAGGAATGGCTTGTTCTTCAACAATATGAACCTGTGTATATCCCGCACGTTTTAAAACTTCAGGAATTAATTTGATTGAAGTTCCGTGTAATGAAGTAAATACAATTTTTAAATCTTCACGTCCTTTTATATCAAAAGTACCATTGGCTAAGGAAGCTTTCCAAAAAGCTTCATCTATTTCACTTCCTATAGAAGTAATTAATTCTTCTTTCGTATTGAAATTGATTTCAGAAAAAGCTAACGAATTTACTTCATTAATGATTTCTGTATCTTGTGGAGGTACTATTTGTCCGCCATCATTCCAATATACTTTATATCCGTTATATTCTGGTGGGTTATGAGAAGCTGTTAAAACAATTCCAGCATCACACCCTAAGTAATTTACAGCGAAAGACAATTCTGGAGTTGGACGCATATCTTCAAATAAAAATACTTGAATGTTATTTGCTGATAATACATCGGTAACCACCTTTGCTAACCATTCACTATCATGACGGCAATCATAACCGATAGCTACTTTTAACGCTTTATTAGGGTATGTTTTATGTAAGTAATTACTTAACCCTTGGGTAGCCTTTCCTAAGGTATATTTATTAATTCGGTTAGTACCTGCACCTACAACTCCACGCATTCCACCCGTTCCGAATTCTAGGTTTTTATAAAAACGATCAACTAAATCCTCAGCACTAGAGCTGATTAATTGCTGAATTTCTTGTTGTGTTTCTGAATCGAAAGTGTCAGAAAGCCATTGTTTAGCGTTGTTTAAAATCTCTTTCATGTGTAAAATTTAAAAACATACAAAGATACGGGTTTAAAAGTTCAGTTTTTCTTTGATTGTATAATGTTTTTGTTGCGGATTACTCTTAATAATCAGCTCACCTAAAAAGCCTGCTAAAAATAAAAGTGTACCTAAAACCATAGAGGTTAAGGCAATGTAAAACCAAGGGTTACTGGTAACAAGTATTGTTTTGGTACCTGTAGAGAGATGGTAAATTTTCATCGCTCCAATATAAAAGGCTGAAAGGAAACCAAAGATGAACATTAACGTTCCCCACAAGCCAAAAAAGTGCATAGGACGTTTTCCAAATTTAGATAAAAATGAAATGGTAATTAAGTCTAAAAATCCATTTACAAAGCGATCCATACCAAATTTTGTCTCTCCATATTTTCTAGCTTGATGCTGTACTATCTTTTCATCAATACGGTTGAATCCTTCATTTTTAGCTAGCACAGGAATGTATCTGTGCATTTCACCACTTACTTTTACAGCTTTCACTACTTCATTTTTATAAGCTTTTAGTCCGCAGTTAAAATCATGTAATTTTAACCCTGATGTTTTACGTGCTGCCCAATTGAATAGCTTAGATGGAATATTTTTAGTGACTACATTGTCATAGCGTTTTCTCTTCCATCCAGAAATTAAATCAAAATTATCTTCAGTGATTAAACGGTATAGTTCAGGAATTTCATCCGGACTGTCTTGTAAATCGGCATCCATGGTAATTACAACGCGCCCTTGTACTAAGCCAAAACCAGCGTCTAAGGCTTGGGATTTTCCATAATTTTTCTGGAATCGTAAGCCTTTTACTTCTTGGTGTTGTTGCGATAACTCATGTATTATTTTCCATGAATTATCAGTACTACCATCGTCAATAAAGATAAGTTCATATAAAAATTGATTGGATTGCATAACTTTTGCAATCCAATCATATAATTCTGGTAAAGATTCTTCTTCGTTAAGAAGTGGTATTACTACCGATATATCCATATATTTTATTCGATGTTAAAAAAAAGGTAAAGTTACGAAGTATTACTTTTATGTAAAACTTTTACTACTTTAAACTATTTTAATATTGATTTTCTTCTGTTTTTTTCATGATAGCTCCTCCGATGGCAGAAATAATAAATCCAAAAAAAGCTGAAATAACTAAAGCTAAAGGTGCTGTGATTACAGGGCTATTAAACTTTTCAGCCATGGCTTCAGAGGCTTCTACTTGTTCGTCTGTCATACCAGCATCTATCCAACCTTGTTTTTGGATTTCCATCATTTGTGCTTGAAAGTCAGGTTCTATAATATTGGTGAATATTAATGTATAGATAGTTGAAATTACAGCACTAATTACTGCTATACCAACACCAACTTTTAAAGCTTGACCAAAAGTTAAAAAACCATTGTTATCAGTTTTAAACTTTTTGATGCCTAAAATGATAAGAGCAATCATTGCTAAAAAACTGATTATTCCATTTAACCATCCAAATTTAATTAAGGTTCCAGTAGCATAAAATACTAAATGAATAAAAACTCCGATAATTCCTAAATATAAACCATAGTTTAAAATAATGTTTTTGCTGTTTGTTTGATTTTCCATTGTGTGAATTTAGTTAGTGATACAAATATATTCTTTTTTAATATTACGTTTATTTAATACTGGTAAAAGCAAAAAATAAAAACAACAAACTATTAGTATTCAAAAACTTAGAAATGTTACAGTTTTTTTATTGAAATTTTGTTGTTTTTTACGAAAAAATGGTTGTAAATTTGCATCGGCAAGTCCTACACAACCAGCTCCCTTTGAATCCCCCAGGGCGGGAACGCAGCAAGGGTATTAGGTCGTAGCGGTGTGATGTAGGTAGCTTGCCTTTTTTTGTATCCAATAGTTTCGTTTATTCCTCCTCTTCTTCGTTTTTCATTTTCTTATCACTTCTAGGGTGATGATCTTCTACTACTTTTTTGAGAAAACTAGTGTCTAAATGCACATAAATCTCTGTAGTTGTAATGCTTTCATGTCCTAATAATTGTTGAATAACACGTAAATCAGCTCCATTCTTAAGTAAATAGGTGGCAAAAGAATGCCTTAATGTATGTGGACCAATACTTTTTTGAAGATTGATTTTTTGGGCTAACTCTTTTAGAATTATAAAAATCATTTGTCTAGTTAAACGTTTTCCTCTTCTATTTAAGAAAACAGTGTCTTCATCTTCTTTTTTTGGAGTAATTTGAGACCTGATTTCATTAATATAAAAGCTAAGTCTATGAATTGTTGTAATGTGAATTGGAACAAAACGATATTTATTTCCTTTTCCTAGTATGCGTATATATCCTTCGTCGAAGAATAAATCGGATAATTGTAAATTAATCAATTCACTCACACGAAGACCACAACTATAAATAGTTTCAATAATAGTCTTGTTGCGTTCTCCTTGTGGATGACTTAAATCGATAGCAGCTATTAATTTATCTATATCTTCTTTTTCTAAAGTATCAGGTAATTTTTTAATAATGTTAGGGCTTTCTACTAAATCAGTAGGGTTGTCTTCTCGATAATCTTCAAATATCAAAAAATCAAAAAAGCTACGTAAACCTGAAATTAATCTAGCTTGACTACGAGCATTGATACTTTTGCTAGTTTCATAGATGAATTGCTGAATAGTTTCTGCAGTTATATGAATTGGAGAAGGGGAGTTTTCTAGATTATCAACAAATAAAAAAAGCTTATTTACATCTCTTTTATAACTATCTATAGAGTTTTTTGAAAGCCCTCTTTCGATTTTTAAAAAGTTAGTATAATCAGATATAGCTTGTTTCCAGTTCATTATAAAAAGAGGTTTTTTTTTTTAGAAAAAGACATTGTTAAAAATAAAAATAAAATTATTTTTGCAGCACAAACTTAAAATTATAAATTTAAAAATTATGAAAAAATTATTAGTAGTAATTGCTATGGTAGCTGCTAGTTTTACAGCTAATGCACAAGAAGCTAATGGACAAACAGCAAAAGGGAAGTGGTTAGTAGAAGGTAACACAGGATTTGGAGCTGCTCATGAAGCTGCTACAGGATTCCAATTATCTAATAGAGATACACCATCTGGATCAACTACAACTTGGGGAATTGGAGCTGAAGCAGGTTATTTCATTATGGATGATTTAGCAATTAAATTAGGATTAGGGTACAATGATAGAGGTAATGACGATGCTTTTTCTTACAAAATCGGAGCAAAATATTACATTTCTAGTATGATTCCAGTACAAATTGATTATTCAGGAGCTTCTTATGATACTTATGATGCATCATATTTAGGATTTCAAGCAGGTTATGCTATTTTCTTAGGAGATATGGTAAGTATAGAACCAGGTTTAAGATATAACTTAGGTTTAGGTGATACAGAAGATATTAACACATTCCAATTTAATGTAGGGTTTGCTTTACATTTCTAAATAAAACTTATAGAATATATTAATGAAAAGGGGGTAATTGTACTCCCTTTTTTTATGCTAAAAGAATATTTTTTTTAGTTAACTTTTTTGTTTTTAGTGCTTTAAGTAAGAGGGGCTATTTTAGCCTCTTTTTTATTAAAAAAAAGAGCAACTAGATTCTTAATTAAATGTATATTTGCCGGCTCAAAACAAAACTTATAAAACAAAAATTATGAAAAAATTTTTAGTAGTTGCTATGATGGCTTTCGGTTTAGCTGTTAATGCACAAGAAACAGAATTAAACGTTGGTGGTACTATCGGTTTACCTGTAGGTGACTCTGAAAATGCTAACGTTACTGGAGCAATTGAAGCTAATTATCTATTTAAAGTTGATGAGAAATTTAAGGTAGGTCCATCTGTGTCTTATTTACATTTTCAACAAGAAGGAGCTGATTATGCTTTTTTACCAGTAGCTGCTGCAGCTCGTTATAGCTTTGCTGATAAATTTTCAGTAGGAGCTGATTTAGGGTATGGTATTGGTGTAAGACCTTCAGGAAATACGGAAAGTGGTTTTTACTACAGACCAATGGTAGGTTACCAAGTAACTGAAAAAATTAATTTACATGTAGATTACACTGGTGTTTCTTTAGATGGAGGTACTGCTTCTACTGTAGGTATTGGAGGAACTTATTCTTTCTCTTTATAGTAATAAACTTTACAATAAGAAAAAAGGAAGCAAATTTGCTTCCTTTTTTTATGCTTAAAAGTTAAAAAGAGTATTTTTACTTTAGAAAATATTAAGAATGAAAAAAGTAATCATAATTAATGGGCCTAATTTGAATTTATTAGGGAAGCGTGAACCAACTATTTATGGAGCAAGCACTTTTGAGGACTATTTGAAAGAATTAAAAAATAAATATGTAGATATTCAGTTAGAATATTTTCAGTCGAATATTGAAGGAGAAATAATAGATAAACTGCATGAAGTTGGTTTTGATTATAATGGTATTATTCTAAATGCAGCAGCTTATACCCATACTTCTGTTGGTATTGGCGACGCTGTAAAAGGTATAGAAACTCCTGTGGTTGAAGTACATATATCTAATATACATGCTCGTGAAGAGTTTCGTCATGTAAGTTATATAGCTCCAAATGCAAAAGGAGTTATTTTTGGTTTTGGCTTGAAAGGGTATGAATTAGCGCTTCAAAGTTTTTTGTAAATACCAATAACGTATTCCTAAAAATACAAATAAAGGAATCATAGGGTAGGTATATAACTGTACTTTAGTTAACCATACAAATGGTATAATTATTAAAAAAAATAATAGAACTAGACAGTATTTATAAACCCAAATAGGAGGTTCTTTTTTTAACAAGAAAAAAGCTATGATAAGATTTGGAGCAAACGCCCATAAAAAGTTAAAGTTATTTGGAGCTGTGGAGTGATTGGTAAAGAACCATAAGAACACAATTAACAATCCTAAAGTTCCTGTGGTGAAAAATAAAACAAAATCAAGCCATTTACTTCTTTTAGAGTTTTTAATGTCTTTATAAGTAATAAATAATCCCAGTAGAGAGAATAATAAAATAATTAAAAACGGACTAAGAGCATCACTTTTTGATTCTTTCTCTTTAAAATCGAGCAAAATATTAGTTTTTTGTACTAAGTTTTCTTCTTTTTCACCTTTAATTACCCTAGATGCTTTTAAAGCTTCAAAAACATAATCGGGCAGATATAAATATTCTAAAGATGTTGCAATTTTATCTAATTTACTTCCCAGTGCAATATTAATTCCTAAACTACCCCAAGTGTTCGGATTGATTTCTTTGTTCATTAATTGTCTTAGAGATTGTTTTTTAGTAACAAAATCATCATTAATAACTAAGTTATTCCCTGTAACTTTTTGAATTATATCACGCGGTCTTGTAGCACAGTTATCGAAAAAAGGATCGTAAAAATAGCTTGCATTTTCAGGTAGAACATTTGTTTCTAATAAATGAAAGAACTCATTTCTTTGTTGCTGTGTTAAATTTAAAATTTGCTCTTTAACCCAACGATTGTCTTGTTGAGCACTTTTTAAAGATAAATGAAACGGATAACGAGCTAATTTATACTTCATATAACCTTTAGTAAAGTTTACATAAAAGTTAGGGTCGTCAAAATCAAAAATACCATAGTTGTAGAGTAAATCTAACTGTAAAACAGGATCTTTTACACGAATAGCTGTGTGTCCAAATTTCTCGTATAAAGCTTCTCCAGGACCAGAAGTAATGATACTGATTTGAGAAAACTTAGATAAACCTAAAGTATTAACTCTTTGAGAAAAACCTAGATTAATAACTACTAAACAAAGTAAAAGAAATACATGTTTTTTTATCATCATAAGGACCTGAGAGGGTTATTGTTGGTGTTTATACAAATATCATAAATCTGATTAATATAACTGGGATTTTTTAGGTTATTGTTTAAGGTTTAATTCCAAGAGTTTCATGAATAAATTTTGAAATCCGTTGTTCTAACCACCTGTTTTCTGTATTAGAAAAAGAAGATATAAAACCAACATGACCTCCATAATTTGGAGTGGATAAATAAAAGTTTTTCATGTTTTTAGCTTCTTTTATTGGATAACATTCTTTTGATAAAAAACTATCATCTAAAGCATTTATGAGTAATGTAGGTACTTTTATTTCTGGTATGAAAGGTTTTGCGCTTGCTTTTTCCCAATAATCCTCTGAACTTTTAAATCCAAAAACAGGAACTGTATATTGTTTTTCTAAATGTCTAAATTTATTTGCTTTGAATAAAAGTTCTTTGTCTAGTAGAAAATCAGGAAACTTTTCGGCTTTTTGTAACAGTTTCAACTTCATGGTACGTAAAAACTCATTTAGGTAAATTTTGTTTTTTAGTTTGTTTAATTCGGCTTGAGATGATGTTAAATCCACAGGGACAGATACAGCTATTCCTCCTTTTATTTCGGAAGGAATATTGTTATACTCTCCTAAAAACTTCAGTGTTAGGTTACCTCCTAAGCTAAAACCAATAATTATAATATTTTCGTAATTATAATTGCTGTTTAAATGTTTAATAATAAACTCAACATCATCAGTTTTTCCACTATGGTAAGTTTCTAAAAGTAAATTATCTTCTCCGCTGCAACCTCTTAAGTTCATGCAAACTGTATCGAAACCAATATTGTTTAAATGATTAGATGTTCTGATCATATAGTTTGATTGAGAACTTCCTTCTAGTCCGTGAATTAATAACACAAGTGATTTAGATTCTACTATGGAAAAATCTAAATCAATAAAATCAGCATCCCAGGTTGTGACTCTTTTTCGGTTATATTCAATAGTGTCTTTCATGAATAAAGGTCGGTAAACAGTGTTGAAATGAGCACTTTTAAAAGGTAAACTAGGAGAAAATGTATCTGAAATGATTGGCATAATACTATTTTATAGCTTTTTAAACAAAGATGACAAAAAATAGCTAAAATGTAAAAACCATTGAATGATTTCTTATTTTAGCTGTAAATTATGAATACTATGAATATTAAAAAATATATCCCTAATTTATTAACTTTAGGAAACCTGTTATGTGGTACTATTGCTACTATTTTTGCTATAAAAGGTGATTTTTTTGCTACAGCAATTTTAGTTATGCTAGGGATACTTTTTGATTTTTTTGATGGATTTGCTGCTCGTATGTTAAAGGTACAGGGTGAATTAGGAAAGCAGTTAGATAGTTTAGCAGATATGGTAACGAGTGGGGTAGTACCGGGAATTGTAATGATGCAAATGTTGGTGAATGCTTTAGACATAGATGCTGTTGGATATTTTGGAGTTGATGAATACGGAGCAACAGGTAGTAACTTACCATATTTAGGATTATTGTTAACACTGGGAGCTGGATATCGTTTAGCGAAGTTTAATATTGATGAGCGTCAATCTGATAGTTTTATAGGTGTGCCGACACCAGCAATGAGTTTATTTGTGATTTCATTGCCATTAATAGCTCAATTTGATAAAGAATCGTTTTTAATAGGTTTTATTGAAAATCAATATTTTTTGATGTTAATTACAATATTATTTACGTATCTAATGAATGCTGAAATTCCTTTATTTTCTCTGAAATTTAAGAACTTTTATTTTAAAGATAATGTGATTAAGTATGTGTTTTTAGCTTTGTCAGTTATATTAATTGTAACGCTAAAAATAGTAGCAATTCCAATGATTATTCTTTCTTATGTAATACTATCTATAGTAAATAATTCAGACAAAAAGCTTTCTTTAAAATAGAATTAGTTACCCTTTTAAATAAAACAAAAAGCACGTTATAAATCAACGTGCTTTTTTGTTTTTGAAAGTTGTTTTAGGTGTCTTTTTAAGTTTTAAAAATATTACTTATAAAATGGTAATTGTCTAAAGATATTTTATCTTCAACAAAGACTTTACTTATAAGTTTGTTTTTTGAAAACTCTCCTTTTTTATACACATCCCAACTTTCGTTATTTCTATTGGTTAATATAATTTTATCAGCGTTTATTTCAAAGTTGCACCAATCATTATAATTAGCTATTTTTTTATAGCCATGATCAGAAACTTTAATGTTTCCTTTCATCTCTAAGCCTTTTATATCAATAGAAAGATTACAGAAATCAACAAAGCTCATGTTATCGGCAAGTACTACAAGAAATGAATTAACATTTCCTTTTTTTCTATATAGTTTAAAACCTTCTTTTAAATTATGAGTGCGGTATGCTTCTGAGAAAGAAGAGAAGATATCTTCTTCTTTTGCGTTTTTAATTATAAAATGATTTTGTGTTACAGCTTGATTATCAAACTTCTTCTTTTTAAGCTCAAAATCCTTTCCAAGATATACTCTACGAACAGTTTCGTCTTCAGCCAGTTCTTCAGGAGTTCCTTCTTTTAAAATACCTCCATTATACATTAAGTAAGTTCTATCTGTGATTGCCAATGTTGCTTGTACATCATGATCGGTAATTAAAATACCAATATTTTTATTTTTCAGCTGTGCTACAATTCCTTGAATATCTTCCACCGCAATAGGATCTACACCAGCAAAAGGCTCATCTAATAAAATGAATTTAGGGTCAGAAGCTAAACAACGTGCTATTTCTGTTCTACGACGCTCGCCACCAGATAACAAATCACCACGGTTTTTACGTACATGTCCTAAACTAAATTCATCAATTAGCTCTTCTAAGCGTTGTTTTCTTTCAGCTTTAGTTCTGTCAGTAAATTCAAGAACTGACATAATATTATCTTCTACTGAAAGTTTTCTAAAAACAGAAGCTTCTTGTGCTAAATAACCAATTCCTTTTTGAGAACGTTTGTACATAGCATCGGTAGTAATTTCTTCATCATCTAAAAAAATATGACCATCATTAGGTTTAATCATTCCTACTATCATATAAAAAGAGGTTGTTTTACCAGCTCCGTTAGGACCTAATAATCCAATAATTTCACCTTGCTCAACCTCTAAAGAAATTCCTTTAACTACTTTTCTACTACCGTATACCTTTTGTATGTTGTCTGCTCTTAACTTCATTTATTTTTGTTGAAAATAGAATTGATTAAAGAATAAAAGTAACAAAACTGTTTCTAAAAAACTTCTTAAATCAATTTATACATAAATTAAGCTTCGTTTTCTAAAGCTTCCCAAAACTCTACAGCTCTTCTTAAATGAGGAATAACAATAGTACCGCCTACTAATGTAGCAATGCTCATGGTTTCCATCATTTCCTCTTTTGTTACACCATTTTTATATGCTGTTTCTAAATGGTAAGCAATACAGTCATCACAACGTAATACAGCAGAAGCTACTAAGCCTAAAAGTTCTTTTGTTTTTACGGGAAGATGTCCTTCTGTGTATGCGTTAGTATCTAAATTAAAAATACGTTTGATTACTTTATTGTCTGAAGCTAAAATCTTTTCGTTCATTTTAGCACGATAGTCGTTAAACTCTTGGATTTTTTGTGACATTTTTTTGTTGTTTTTTTATGACAAATTTTGATACATATATACTCATCTCATATAAGATCATAATAGGAACTGATACTATTATTTGGCTAGCCACATCTGGAGGTGTAATAATTGCAGATAATACCAACACCACTACTAAGGCGTGCTTACGATATTTTTTTAAAAAATCTGGTGTAATCAATCCTATCTTAGAAAGAAAGAAAATAACTACAGGAAGTTCAAAAAATATAGCTACGCCTAATAATGTGTTAGTAATAAGACCAATATAGGCTTCTAATTTAAAATTATTTTGTATGGCGTCTGATATTTCAAAATTATAAAAGAAGTATACAGACATAGGTAAAATAACATAATAGCTAAACAAAATACCTAGAAAGAATAGAAAAGAAGAAGTAAAAATAAATCCTTTTGATTTTTTCTTTTCACTTTCGTGTAAACCAGGAGCTATAAATCGCCAAAATTCCCATAAAATATAAGGAAAAGCAACTACAAAGCCTAAAATTAGAGAAGACCAAATCCCTGTCATTAATTGTTGAGTAGGGTTTAAAGCTTGTAGTGTTTGTTTGAATTTTATTGTACAAAAGCTACTGTCAATTCCAATAGAAGAAAATACTTTACAAAAGAATTGATAGGTTGCAAAATCGGGTTTTAGATGAGCTAAAAGTATCTCGTTAAAAACAAAATTAATGTTTGCAAAAATTACAATTGCAACAATAAAAATAGCTACAAAACTTCTTACTAAATGCCATCTTAGCTCTTCAAGATGGTCTAAAAAAGACATTTCTTTTTCTGCCATCTTAAAATATTCCTTCTTTAATTAAATCGTGTAAGTGAACTACACCTACATAATTGTTATTAATGTCAGTAACTAAAATTTGAGTGATATTATTGTTTTCTAACGTGTCTAGAGCTTCAACAGCCATAGCATTTGCATCAATTGTTTTTGGTGATGTACTCATAATATCAGCAGCAGTAAGCTCATCTATTTTAGTTGTTTTACTTAGCATTCTACGAATATCCCCATCGGTAATAATTCCCGTAATTATATCATTATCATCAACAACAGCAGTTACACCTAAGCGTTTTTCTGAGATTTCAACAATTACCTGAGTAACTTTATCGACACTTTTCACCTTAGGTAATTCGTTATTTTTAATAAGGTCAGAAACTCTTAAGTATAACCGCTTGCCTAAAGCACCTCCAGGATGATATTTTGCAAAATCACTACTTGAAAAACCTCTTAATTCTAATAAGCATACAGCTAAAGCATCTCCTAAAACTAACTGAGCTGTTGTGCTAGTTGTTGGAGCTAAGTTATTAGGACAAGCTTCTTTTTCAACAAAAGAATTTAAAAGGAAGTCAGCATTTTTTCCTAAGAAAGAGTCAGGATTCCCTGTTATAGCGATAATTTTGTTGTTATAGTTTTTAATTAAAGGTACTAAGACTTTTATCTCAGGAGTATTTCCACTTTTAGAAATACAAATAACTACATCGTTATCCTGTACGTTACCTAAATCACCATGTATAGCATCAGCAGCGTGCATAAAAACAGCAGGTGTACCTGTTGAGTTAAAAGTAGCGACCATTTTAGTTGCAATATTGGCACTTTTTCCAATACCAGTTACAATAACACGACCTTTTGAATTAAATATAAAATTAACAGCGTCCGTAAACGAGCTATTTAATAAATTTGCTAAATTAGCAATAGCATTACTTTCTAAAAGGATAGTTTCTTTTGCGGTTGAGAGAATAGCGTTTGCGTCTTTCAAGTTAAAAAAGTTTTAAATATATTTTAAAGTGTAAAAATAGGAATAATTTGAGAAGAAAATCTTTTTTAATAAAAAGAAAGTTTACGTTATGTATTGTTGGGAATTTTTGTAAATTAGTTCTCGTTTTTAATTTTTGATATTAGAAGATGAATAAAGAGCAGACGGATTTATATGGATCATTAAAAAAAATCTTCGGATTTAACCAGTTTAAAGGGCTACAAGAAGATGTAGTTAACAGTGTGTTAGAGAATAAAAACACATTTGTCATTATGCCAACTGGGGGTGGTAAGTCGCTATGTTATCAATTACCTGCCTTAATGAAGGAAGGTACAGCAATTGTGGTATCGCCATTAATTGCTTTAATGAAAAACCAAGTAGATGCCATTAGGGGTATTTCTGAAAATCATGGAATAGCCCATGTGTTAAATTCTTCGTTGAACAAATCGGAGATTGCACAAGTAAAATCAGATATTGAATCGGGAATTACCAAGTTATTGTACGTAGCTCCTGAATCTTTAATTAAAGAAGAGTACGCTGAGTTTTTAAGAAGACAAAAAATATCATTTGTAGCTATTGATGAAGCACACTGTATATCTGAATGGGGACATGACTTTAGACCTGAGTATAGAAATCTGAGAAATATTATTAAACAGATTGATAATGTACCAATTATTGGTTTAACTGCAACTGCAACAGAGAAAGTACAAGAAGACATTCTTAAAACTCTTGGAATGTCAGATGCAAATGTGTTTAAAGCATCTTTCAACAGATCAAATTTATTCTACGAAGTTAGACCTAAGACTAAAGATGTAGAAAAGGACATTATTCGCTTTATAAAACAACGACTAGGAAAATCAGGAATTATTTACTGTTTGAGTCGTAAAAAAGTGGAAGAAATAGCGCAAATTTTACAAGTTAACGGAATTAATGCTGTTCCTTACCATGCAGGTTTAGACGCAAAAACACGTGTAAAACATCAAGACATGTTCTTAATGGAAGATTGTGATGTTGTAGTAGCTACGATTGCTTTTGGTATGGGAATTGATAAGCCAGATGTTCGTTTTGTAATACACCACGACATTCCTAAAAGTTTAGAGAGTTATTATCAAGAAACTGGTAGAGCAGGACGTGATGGAGGAGAAGGTTATTGTTTAACTTTTTATTCGTACAAGGATATCGAAAAGCTTGAGAAGTTTATGGCGAACAAGCCTGTTGCCGAACAAGAAGTTGGACATGCTCTATTACAAGAAGTTGTAGGGTACGCTGAAACATCAATGAACAGACGTAAGTATTTACTACATTATTTTGGAGAAGAATTTGATGAAGTAAATGGAGAAGGCGCTGATATGGATGATAATATGCGAAATCCTAAGAAGAAGCACGAAGCTAAAGATGAAGTAGTAACTTTATTATCTGTTATTAGAGATACTAGTGAAATGTATAAACCAAAAGAAATTGTAAACACAATTATTGGTAAAGAAAATGCATTGTTAAAATCTCATAAAACAAACGATCAATCTTTTTTTGGTATTGGTAAAGCTAAAGATAATCATTACTGGATGGCTTTAATTCGTCAAGTTCTAGTTGCAGATTTAATCAAGAAAGAAATAGAACAGTATGGAGTTCTAAAATTAACAAAAGAAGGTAAAGAGTTTATAAAAAATCCATCATCATTTATGATGACAGAAAATCACGTTTATAAAACAGCAGATGATGGTACTATTATTACCAATGAAAAATCAGCAGGAGGAGTAGATGATAAATTGGTAGTAATGCTAAAAGATTTAAGAAAGAAAGTAGGAAAACGTTTAGGAGTTCCTCCTTTTGCGGTTTTTCAAGACCCATCTTTAGATGATATGGCATTAAAATACCCTGTAACATTAGATGAACTTGCAAAGGTTCATGGTGTTGGTGAGGGGAAAGCTAAAAAATATGGTAAAGATTTCGTTGCGCTTATTTCAAAATATGTGGAAGACAACGATATTATGCGTCCTGATGATTTAATAGTTAAAAGTACTGGAGTTAATTCTGGATTAAAGTTATACATCATTCAAAATACAGATAGAAAATTGCCTTTAGAAGATATTGCTAAGTCTAAAGGTTTAGAAATGTCTGAATTAATAAAGGAGATGGAAGCTATTGTGTTTTCGGGAACTAAACTTAATATTGATTATGCAGTAGATGACTTACTTGATGAGGATCAGCAGGAAGAAATTCATGATTATTTTATGGAAGCTGAGACAGATAAAATTCAAGAAGCCTTGGATGAGTTTGATGGAGATTATGATGATGATGAATTACGATTAATGCGTATTAAATTTACCAGTGAAATAGCTAACTAAAAAACTTAACAATATGCAAGCAAGTACTTACTTACATTTTAACGGAAACTGCAAAGAAGCAATGACTTTTTATGCGGATGTTTTAGGTGGTGAAATGACAATGTTGATGCAATTTAAAGATGCTCCAGAAGAAGTTTGTAAAAACATTCCTGAAGAAGTAATGGAATTAACAATGCATTGTACTGTAGAAGCAGGAGGTTTCTCTATTATGGGGTCTGATTTTTTAAATGAAAAAGAAGCGTTTACAAAAGGAAATAACTTTGCAGTAAGTATAAATACTGAAGACGAAGATGAAGCAGTTGCTATTTTTAATGGACTTTCTTCTGACGGGGCTTTTGTTATGATGCCTTTTGAAGAAGCTTTTTGGGGAGGTAAGTTTGGAATGTTAAAAGATAAGTATGGTGTAAATTGGATGGTGTCTTTAGAAGAACAAATAGCGTAATGAACCCTAAAGTAACACAATATATATTAGATAAAAATAATTGGACGCAAGAGTTAAATCTCTTGCGTTCTGTTTTTATGGATCTTCCTGTTGAAGAAACTATTAAATGGGGAGCACCTGTTTATGTACATAAAGGAAAAAATATAGTAGGATTATCTGCTTTTAAAAACTATTGTGGTTTATGGTTTTTTCAGGGGAGTTTTTTAGTTGATAAAGAAAAAGTATTGGTAAATGCTCAAGAAGGAAAAACACAAGCAATGCGTCAATGGCGATTTAATGAATTGGGTGAGATTGATACCATACTTATTAAACAATATGTATTAGAAGCTATTAAAAACTCTGAAGAAGGAAGAGAATTAAAAGCTAAAAAGAATACTAAACCCATAATTATCCCTAAAGAATTACAGTTAGAATTGGATAAAAACGATAGGTTAAAGGAAACTTTTAACGAGTTTACTTTGAGTAAGCAAAGAGAGTTTATCAATTATATTTCTGAAGCAAAAAGAGTAGCGACCAAAGAAAAACGACTTGAAAAAATAATTCCGATGATACTAAACGGTATAGGACTGTATGATAAGTATAAAAATTGTTAGTTAATTGTAATCTTATCAATTGTAGCAGTTGAGTCACAACGTATAACATATAAGTCAATGTGACTTAAGCTATCTTTTCCAGTTATAAAGTACTCTGCACAAGGTTTTAAACGAGGTTTGCTTTTTCCAAAATCTACATCTCCATTATTTAAAATAGTAGAAATGGTAGTAGTATCAATCTTTGAAGTAGCTAATATTTGCTGAGCGTTATCAGAAAACAAACGCTTTTTTATTCTAATAGTCTTTAAAGTACGAGCATCCATTCCATAATCGAAAGAAACATCTTTACCTTTCCAAATAAAAAGAACGACTAAACTACCTAAGGCAATCCCTATTAAATAATAACCAACACGTTTTAACCACTGCATAATTTAAAAATTGAAGTGCAAAAGTAAGTAAAATTGAACTATAAAATCAATAAATTAATATCTCTATAAGGAAGGTCAAACCAGTCCGCTACAGTTTTATTAGTTAAGATTCCATGGTAAAAATACATGCCATTACGTAAACTTTTATCAAAGCGAGCCGCATTTTCAAAACCTCCTTCTTCAGCTATTTCTAGGAGGTAAGGAGTGAAAATATTACTAATAGATACAGAAGCTGTTCTAGAATATCTAGAAGGAATATTAGGCACACAATAATGTATTACCCCATGGTTAGAAAAAGTAGGTTTACTATGTGTGGTAACTTGAGAAGTTTCAAAACAGCCACCTCTATCAATGCTAACATCAACAATAACAGCACCATCTTTCATTTGTTCAATCATTTCTTCAGTAACAACCACAGGAGAGCGGTCTTTTCCTCTAATAGCTCCTATAGCTACATCACAGCGCATTAAAGCTTTTTGTAGGGTTTTAGGCTGAATTGTTGACGTATAAATAGGTGCTTGTACACATGATTGTAAATTGCGAAGTTTTGTTATTGAGTTGTCAAAAACTTTAACTCTTGCACCCAGTCCAATTGCTGTTTTGGCTGCAAATTCTCCAACAGTTCCTGCACCTAAAATAACTACATCAGTTGGAGGAACTCCTCCTATATTTCCTAGTAATAAACCATTTCCTCCATTAGAAGCAGTCATAAGCTCAGCTGCAATGTGCATAGAGGCAATTCCGGCAATTTCACTTAGTGATTTTACTATAGGAAATACACCGTGTTCATCTTTAATATAGTCAAAAGCAATTGCTGTTACTCTTTTTTTAGCAAGAGCTTCAAAGTATTTTTTGTTTTGTGTTTTTAATTGTAGAGCAGAAATTAAAACCGTTTGAGGGTTTAACATCTGAATTTCTTCTAAAGACGGTGGTTCTACTTTTAGTACAATATTACAAGCAAAAGCTTCTTTTACATCGTACGATATTTTTGCACCAGCATCAGAATATTCTTGGTCACTATAATTAGCTCCTTCACCAGCACCAGTTTCAATTACAATTCTATGTCCGTGAGCTACTAATGCAGCAACAGCATCAGGAGATAAACTAATTCTTTTTTCTTCAAAATGAGTTTCTTTTGGTAACCCTATAAATAAATCTCCTTTCTGCTTTTTAATTTCAAGCATTTCGGTTTGTGGCATTAACTGCTCTTTGGTAAAAGGTGAAATAGAACCCATCTAAATTTAGTTAGTTTTTAATTGAATGTTTCGTTGCCCGTTTTCTAGCAAGCTAATTGATATTGAAACAGTATCTAAAGGTAGTAAATTTTTAACATTTTCAGGCCATTCAACTAAACACCAGTTATTGCTGTATAAATAGTCTTCAACCCCCATATCATAAGCTTCTTCTTCGTATTCAATACGGTAAAAATCAAAATGATATACTGTTTCGTTTGAGTTTGTTTTATACTCGTTTACCAAAGAAAAAGTAGGAGAATGGGCAATGTCTTCTACACCCAAAACTTTACATATTTCTTTAATTAATGTCGTTTTACCAACTCCCATTTCTCCATAAAAAAGTAATATTTTATGTTGGGAAGTAGCAATGATTTCTTTAGCTACAGCTGTCAACTCGCTAAGTGAATAATTTCTGTTCATAAGTAGCAAAAATAATGAAGTAATGTTTGTTAATAAAATTTACTTTTTCACTATTTTGGATTATAAACAGCACAAGGAATAATCATTTCTTCGAGTGAAACTCCTCCATGTTGATAAGTATTTTTATAATACTTTACAAAGTGATTATAATTGTTTGGATAAGCAAAAAACAAATCTTCTTTTGTAAATATAAAAGGGCTATTAATAGCTACTGCGGGTAAGAAAATATCTTTTGGATTTTTAACTGCGTATACATCTTTATCTTCGTAGCTCAAACTTCTACCAGTTTTATATCGTAAGTTGGAACTAATGTTTTTATCACCAATAACTTTAGTAGGGTGCTTACAGTTTATGGTACCGTGATCGGTTGTAATTATTAGTTTTTGCCCTAATTTTTGTGCTTTTTGAATAATCTCGTAAAGAGGTGAGTTTTTAAACCAACTTACTGTTAAAGAACGATAGGCTTTATCGTCACCAGCAAGTTCTTTAATAACTTCCATTTCAGTTTTGGCATGCGAAAGCATATCAACAAAGTTGTAAACTACAGCAGTAAGGTCATTTTGTCGTGTTCCGTTGTAGTTATCAGCTAAATCTTTTCCACTTTTTAAAGAAACTATCTTGTAATATTCGTGAGTAATATTTAGCCCCAAACGTTTTATCTGTTCATTTAAAAAATCAGCTTCAAATAAGTTTTTCCCTCCTTCATCAGTATCATTTTTCCAATAATTTGGATGTCTTTTTTCCATTTCAGAAGGCATGAGCCCAGAAAATATCGCATTACGAGCATACTGTGTGGCAGTAGGTAATATACTATAATAAGAGTATTCTTCTTCTTTCTTGAAATAATTATTAATAAAAGGTTCTAAAACTCTGTATTGGTCATAACGGAGGTTATCAATCACTACCCATAAAACTCCCTGGCTTTTGGATAAATTAGGAACTATATAATCTTTAAATAAAGTGTGCGAAAATGTGGGTTTATCATCTCCTGTTAACCAATGTTGGTAATGCTTTTTAATGAACTTAAAAAATTGTGAGTTAGCTTCAGATTTCTGAGATTCTAAAATTTCTAACATCCCCGTGTCGTTGATGTTTTCCAGCTCAAGTTCCCAATGAACTAATTTTTTATAAAGTTCAGCCCATTCCTCATAAGAATTAACCATAGCTAAATCCATCGAAATTTTTCTAAACTCTTGTTGGTAACTAGATGTTGTTTTTTCTGAAACTAAGCGAGAGTGGTCTAAATTCTTTTTTAAACTCAATAGTATTTGATTTGGGTTTACTGGCTTGATTAAATAATCAGCAATTTTTGAACCAATAGCTTCTTCCATAAGATACTCTTCTTCACTTTTAGTAATCATAACAATAGGAAGGTTTGTATTCTTCTGTTTGATCTCTGAAAGTGCTTCTAATCCAGTAATACCTGGCATGTTTTCATCTAAAAAAACAATATCAAAATTATTTTCACTAACCAAGTCAATAGCGTCTGTACCATTGGTGCAGGTTGTAACTTTGTAATCTTTTTTTTCTAAAAAAAGTATATGTGGTTTTAATAAATCTATTTCATCATCTACCCAAAGAATATGTATGTTTCTCATCATAATTTTCAATTTATTTACTACCTAAATAACGCCTAAAAGCTGTTTTGTTGTGTTTTTAAAAGCTAAAAATACGTTAATTAAACGCTGGTTAATTTGGTTTTGTAGATAAATTATGATTTTTTTGTTTAAAATTCAAGGATTTATACATTTTGAAGAAATCAAAAACCAACAAACTAAAGATAATTAACGATCCTATTTATGGATTTATCTCCATACCAAATTCTCTAATATTTGATATTATCGAGCACAAATATTTTCAAAGGCTACGTAGAGTTACACAAATGGGCTTGTCAAACTTGGTTTATCCTGGAGCTAACCACACACGTTTTCATCACGCAATAGGCTGCATGCATTTAATGCAAAAAGCGGTACATGTATTGCGAATGAAGAACGTTGAAATTTCAGAAGAAGAAGCAAATGCTTTATATATAGCTATTTTGTTACATGATATAGGTCATGGAGCATACTCACATGCCTTAGAGCATAGCATTGTGAATGGAATAACTCACGAAGAAATTTCATTAAAATTTATGAAAGTCTTGAATGATGAGTTTGATGGGAAGTTAAGTTTAGCTATTCAAGTATTTGAAGGGAAACACCCACGTAAGTTTTTATACCAATTAATATCAAGTCAATTAGATATTGACAGATTGGATTATTTAAAAAGAGATAGTTTTTTTACCGGAGTAGCAGAAGGAAACATTTCATCAGATCGTTTAATAGCAATGATGAATGTGGTAGATAACGAATTGGTTATTGAGCAAAAAGGAATTTATTCGGTAGAAAAATTTGTTATTGCGCGACGCCTAATGTATTGGCAAGTTTATTTACATAAAACAGGTTTAGTAGCTGAAAACCTTTTGGTAAGCATATTAAAGAGAGCAAAGGAGTTAGCAACAAAAGGAGTAGAGTTACCTTCTAGTAGAGCACTCAAGTACTTCTTGTATAATCCGATAAATAAAGAAAATTTCTCAAATGCAACATTAGAAATATTTTCAGAGTTAGACGATTATGATGTTTTATCAGCAATAAAAGAATGGAAGAATCATGAAGACTTTATATTATCTACATTAGCAACAAAAATTATAGACAGAAGTTTGTTAAAGATTGAAATTCAGGAAAAACCATTTACTGAGGAGTATATTGAAAAGAGGCGTAGAAAGCTCAGAAAACTTGTAGACTTAAGTGAACAAGAGCTCGAATATTTTGTTTTTTCAAATGAAATAAAACATCAAGCATACAATACAAAGAAACCAATTAAAATTTATACAAAAAAAGGGAAGTTAAAAGACATAGCAAAAGCTTCTGATCAGCTAAATCTTAAAGCATTAACAAAACCTGTAGTAAAATATTACCTGTGCTATCCTAAGAAAATAAAGTAGGTGAATACTTAGAAACAAACTCTAATCAAGAAGTATTTGAACAAAAATAATTACTTTTGCAGATAATGAAATTTACAGCAAAACAAATAGCCGATATTTTAGAAGGAGAGATTGATGGAAATCCAGGAGCTGAAGTATCCACACTTTCTAAGATAGAAGAAGGCAAACAAGGTTCTTTGACCTTTTTATCAAACCCAAAATATAACTCATACATATATACAACCAAAGCATCGGTAGCTATTGTAAATAAAAGTTTTATTCCTGAAAAGGAAATAGAAACTACTTTGATTAAAGTAGAAGATGCGTATAAAGCATTTTCAAAACTTTTGGAGTTTTACAATGAGGTAAAGAATAATAAGCAAGGAAGAGAAAATCCTCATTTTATTGCTGAATCAGCTACTATTGGAGATAACGAGTACATTGGAGCTTATGCTTATGTTGGAGAAAATGTGGTTTTAGGTAATAATGTTAAAATTTATCCTAATTCTTATATAGGCGATAATGTTACTATTGGCGATAATACAGTTGTTTTTGCAGGAGTAAAAATTTACTCTGAAACCGTTGTAGGTGATAATTGTAAGATACATTCAGGAACAGTTATTGGAGCAGATGGTTTTGGATTTGTACCAGATGAAAATGGAGAATATAAAGCAATTCCACAAATAGGAAACGTTATTATAGAAGATAATGTAGACGTGGGGTCCAATTCAACTATTGATAGAGCTACTCTTGGATCTACAATAATTAGAAAAGGAGTAAAATTAGATAACCAAATTCAGATAGCTCATAATGTAGAGATTGGTAAAAATACCGTGATAGCTTCTCAAACAGGGATTGCAGGATCAACTAAAATAGGAGAAAACTGTATGATTGGAGGTCAAGTAGGTATTGTTGGTCATATCACTATTGGAAACAATGTGAAGATCCAAGCCCAATCAGGGATAGGAAAAAGTTTAAAAGATGAAGAAGTAGTACAAGGTTCTCCAGCATTTGGATATTCAGACTACAGTAAGTCATATGTACACTTTAAAAACTTACCAAAATTAGCAACTACAATACATAAAATAGAAAAAGAGTTGAATGCTCAAAAAATAAAAAATGAGTAAGAAACAAAAAACAATACAAAACGAAGTTACGTTATCAGGTGTTGGATTGCACACTGGTAATGAAGTTACAATGGTTTTTAAACCAGCTCCAGAAAATCATGGATTTGCTTTTAAGCGAGTAGATTTAGAAGGGGAACCCGTGATAGAAGCAAAAGCTGATTATGTAACAAATACGCAAAGAGGAACAAACCTTGAAAAAAATGGCGTTCAAATACAAACATCTGAACACGTTTTAGCTGCTGCTGTTGGTTTAGATATCGATAATTTATTGATAGAGATTAATGCTTCTGAACCTCCAATTATGGATGGATCTTCTAAGTTCTTTATTGAAGCTCTAGAAAAAGCAGGAATTGTTGAACAAGAAGCTGAAATAGAGGAGTATGTAGTAAAAGAAATTATTTCATACAAAGATGAAGTAACTGGAAGTGAAATTATTTTAATGCCATCAGATGAGTACCAAGTAACTACTATGGTAGATTTTGGGACTAAAATATTAGGAACTCAAAATGCAACATTAAATACGATTTCAGACTTTAAAGAAGAAATTTCAGCAGCAAGAACATTTAGTTTCTTACACGAAATTGAAATGTTGTTAGAAAATGATTTAATTAAAGGTGGAGATTTGAATAACGCTATTGTCTATGTTGACAAAGAGTTGTCTGACAGTACAATGGAAAAGTTAAAAAAAGCCTTTAATAAAGACAACATAACAGTAAAGCCTAACGGAGTTTTAGACAACTTAACATTACATTGGGCTAATGAAGCTGCACGTCATAAATTGTTAGACGTTATTGGTGATTTAGCTTTAGCAGGCGTTAGAATTAAAGGAAAAGTAATAGCCAACAAGCCAGGGCATTCTGTAAACACTGCTTTTGCTAAGAAATTAGCTAAAATCATAAAAAAGGAAAAAAGAAACAATGTTCCTTCCTATGATTTAAACCAACCACCATTAATGGATATCCATAAAATAATGGATATTTTACCTCACAGACCACCATTTTTATTGATTGATAGAATTATTGAATTATCAGACAAACATGTGGTAGGTATGAAAAATGTAACAATGAATGAAAATTTCTTTGTTGGACATTTCCCTGGAGCACCAGTTATGCCAGGAGTTCTTCAAGTGGAGGCTATGGCACAATGTGGAGGAGTTTTAGTATTAAATACAGTTCCTGACCCAGAAAACTATTTAACATACTTCATGAAAATGGATAATGTTAAATTCAAGCAAAAAGTATTACCAGGAGATACATTAATATTTAAAAGTGAATTAATAACTCCAATAAGAAGAGGTATTGCTCATATGCAAGCTTATGCATACGCTAATGGAAAATTGGTGTGTGAAGCAGAGCTTATGGCACAAATTTCAAAAGTAAAATAATATGAATCAACCACTTGCGTACGTTCACCCTCAAGCAAAAATAGCTAGGAATGTAGTTATTGAACCTTTTACAACTATTCATGCAAATGTAGAAATTGGATCAGGAACATGGATAGGTTCTAATGTAACTATCATGGAAGGTGCACGCATCGGTAAAAATTGTCGAATTTTTCCAGGAGCTGTAATTTCAGCAATCCCTCAAGATTTAAAGTATAATGATGAGGATACGACTGTAGAAATAGGAGATAATGTAACCATAAGAGAGTGTGTAACAATTAATAGAGGAACACTTGATAGAATGAGAACAGTTATTGGTGATAACTGTTTAATAATGGCTTACTGTCATATTGCGCACGATTGTAAAGTGGGAGATAATTGTATCTTTTCAAATAATTCAACATTAGCAGGACACGTAACTGTTGGTGATAATGTAGTGTTAGCAGGTATGGTGGCAGTACATCAATTTGCTTCTGTAGGTAATCATGCCTTTGTAACAGGTGGATCCTTGGTACGTAAAGATGTTCCTCCTTATGTAAAAGCAGCAAGAGAACCTTTATCATACGTGGGGATCAATTCTGTAGGATTAAGAAGAAGAGGATTTAGCACTGAAAAAATAAGAGAAATTCAAGACGTTTACCGTATATTGTTTCAAAAAAATTATAATAATACTCAGGCTATAGATATTATAGAGGCTGAAATGGAAGCAACTTCAGAAAGAGATGAGATTATTCAGTTTATCAAAGATTCGCATCGTGGAATCATGAAAGGATATTTTAAAGCAAATTAATTATTAAAATTGCACTTAAAAGAGCAATACTATAAAGATCAAAATAAATGGCATCAACATCAGATATTAAAAAAGGTTTATGTATAAAGTATAATCACGACATATTCAAAATTATTGAGTTTTTACATGTAAAGCCAGGAAAAGGACCTGCTTTTGTTCGTACGAAACTTAAAAGCGTTACCTCCGGAAAAGTAATTGATAATACCTTTTCTGCAGGACATAAAATTGATGACGTTCGTGTAGAAACACATAAGTTTCAGTATTTATACCCTGAAGGAGATTTATATCACTTCATGAATACGGAAGATTATAACCAAATTACACTTCAAAAATCAGTATTAGATGCTCCAGATTTAATGAAAGAAGGAGAAGTTGTTACTGTTTTGATTAATACTGAAGATGGAATGCCGTTATCAGTAGAAATGCCTTCTCATGTTATTTTAGAGGTAACTCATACTGAACCAGGTGTAAAAGGTAATACTGCAACAAATGCAACTAAACCAGCAACCGTTGAAACGGGAGCAAGAATTAATGTTCCTTTATTTATTAATGAAGGAGACAAAATAAAAATAGATACAGAAAAAGGAGCTTACACAGAGCGTATCAAAGAATAAATATACTATTATTATTCCCGCTTTGGCGGGAATTTCTTTTTAAAGATGAAATTTAAACAGCCTCAAACCTTAGAGCAGATTGCTACTTTACTAAATGTAAAGTTTGTAGGAAAAAATAGTTTTCCTATAACAGGAATTAATGAAATTCATGTAGTAGAAAAAGGAGATATAGTCTTTGTAGATCATCCAAAATACTACGATAAAGCATTAAATTCAGCTGCTACAACAATACTAATAAATAAAAAAGTAGATTGCCCTGAAGGTAAATCATTATTAATCTCTGAAGATCCTTTTAGAGATTTTAATAAAATAACAAAATATTTCAACCCTTTTATAGCTTCAAAAAGTAGTATTGCTGAATCTGCTATTATAGGAGAAAAAACTGTTATACAACCAAACGTTTTCATAGGAGAAAACGTAAAAATTGGAAAAAATTGTTTAATACATGCAAATGTGTCAATTAACAATAACTGTATAATAGGAGATAATGTAACAATCCATGCCAATACAGTTTTAGGAGCAGATGCATTCTATTATAAAAACAGACCAGAAGGTTTTGATAAACTAATTTCTGGAGGTAGAGTAGTACTTGAAGATAATGTAGATTTAGGAGCTTCTTGTACAATTGATAGAGGTGTAACCGGAGATACTTTAATAGGTGCTGGATCAAAAATAGATAATCAAGTTCATATAGGTCATGATACAGTAATAGGTAAAAAGTGTTTAATAGCAGCTCAAACAGGTATTGCAGGATGTACTGTTATTGAAGATGAAGTAACTATTTGGGGACAAGTAGGAATTGTTAGTGGCTTAACTATAGAAAAAGGAACCATTTTAATGGCACAAACAGGTGTGATGAAATCTTTAAAAAAGGGAGTCTATTTTGGTACACCTCAAAAAGAATACCGTCAAAAAATGCGTGAAGTAATTTATTTAAAAAACGAAACTAATAAACAAAAAAAGTAACGTAAAATTAATTGTGAAAACACAATTAAAAAGTTATTTTTGTCTGTCTTAAAAAAATAATAAAAAGCAAACCAATGAGTGTTTTAGTAAATAAAGATTCAAAAATTATAGTTCAAGGTTTTACAGGTAGCGAAGGAACTTTCCACGCTGGCCAAATGATCGATTACGGAACAAACGTAGTTGGAGGTGTAACACCAGGTAAAGGAGGTCAAGAGCATTTAGGAAAGCCAGTTTTTAATACAGTTGATGAGGCTGTACAAAAAGCAGGAGCTGATACCTCTATTATTTTTGTACCACCAGCATTTGCTGCTGATGCTATTATGGAAGCTGCTGAAGCAGGAATTAAAGTAATTATTTGTATTACTGAAGGAATTCCTACTGCAGACATGGTAAAAGTAAAAGCTTACATTGATCAATTAGATTGTACTTTAGTAGGACCTAACTGTCCAGGAGTAATTACTCCAGAAGAAGCTAAAGTAGGAATTATGCCAGGATTTATCTTCAAAAAAGGTAAAGTAGGTATTGTTTCTAAATCAGGAACTTTAACGTATGAAGCTGCTGATCAAGTTGTAAAACAAGGTTACGGAATTACTACAGCTATTGGTATTGGTGGAGATCCAATTATTGGAACTACTACTAAAGAAGCTGTTGAGTTATTAATGAATGATGATGAAACTGAAGCAATCGTAATGATTGGTGAGATTGGAGGTAATTTAGAAGCGGAAGCTGCTAGATGGATTAAGGCTGATGGAAATCGTAAACCAGTTGTTGGTTTCATCGCAGGTCAAACTGCTCCAGCTGGTAGAACAATGGGACATGCAGGTGCTATTGTTGGTGGTGCAGATGATACAGCACAAGCTAAAATGAAGATTTTAGCTGAAAATGGAGTACACGTTGTAGAGTCTCCTGCTAAAATTGGAGAAATGGTAGCTAAGGTTTTAGCTTAATAAACATATACATATTAGAATAGATTCCCGTTTATAACGGGAATTTATTTTTATATTTGACCCTATTAAAACAACTAATAAATGAAACTTTTAGAAAATAAAACAGCAATTATTACAGGAGCTACTAGAGGAATTGGTAGAGGAATTGCATTAGAGTTTGCAAACCAAGGGTGTAATGTTGCATTTACTTATAGTTCTTCTGTGGAAGCAGCAACTGCTTTAGAAAATGAATTAAAAGAATTAGGGGTAAACGCTAAAGGATATCAATCTAATGCGGCAGAGTTTGATGCAGCTCAAGAGTTGGCAAAAAATGTTTTAGCAGAATTCGGAACTATTGATGTATTAGTAAACAACGCAGGTATTACAAAAGATAATTTATTAATGCGTATTTCTGAAGAAGATTTTGATAAAGTAATCGAAGTAAATTTAAAATCAGTTTTCAATTTAACCAAAGCAGTGATTCGTCCGATGATGAAGCAACGTGCAGGCTCAATTATCAATATGAGTTCTGTAGTTGGATTAAAAGGAAATGCAGGTCAAGCAAATTATGCAGCTTCAAAAGCAGGAATTTTAGGATTTTCAAAATCAGTAGCTTTAGAGTTAGGTTCTCGTAATATTCGTAGTAATGTTGTTGCTCCAGGTTTTATTGAAACTGAAATGACTGCAAAATTAGATGAAAAAGTAGTTGAAGGTTGGAGAAACGAAATTCCTTTAAAAAGAGGAGGAACTCCAGAAGATATTGCAAATGCCTGTGTGTTTTTAGCATCAGATATGAGTTCATATATTACTGGTCAAACATTATCAGTTGACGGAGGAATGTTAACATAAAATTTGACTTACTTATAAAATTCAAAAAAGCCTGTATTAAAAATAATACAGGCTTTTTTTATTTAAGAGGGATTGCATTTGGGGGACAAATTAACAAACTCAACTTAAGGAGAAATAAGTTTTAAGAGAGAGTTTAGTTATTAATGATTTATAAAATTGAAACAGTATGTAGCGAAAACAAGTACTAAGAGTGTTTGAATTTTACAACTCATTAAATTCTTTTGGGATTATAAGGGAATCATTTATGCGATCATTTTTTTTTGTAATCTTCAAAGGTTCCATCATCGTATAGAACTAAAATATTTTTGATTTCTCTAAAAGCGGCTGATTCTTTTGGTTTCATAGTACTCTCTGAGAATTGCGTATTTGATTTTTTTTCGGATTCTTGGTCAAATACTATATTTTCAGTAAACAGAGAAGGAGCTTCATTTTTCTCTATATTTATCTCTTTCTCTTGATTTTTTACATTTGGAGGAAAACTACCTTTACCGTATACTAACCAATTTAGGTTAACTTCATCAAAAGCCGTTTCAACTTTTATAATAAAATCTAAGCTCGGTTTATTTCTTCCTGATAATAGGTGAGAAATGCTAGATCTTGGAACATCAATTTTATCAGCAAAGCTTGACGCTGATAAATTGTAATAGTCTAATATCTGTTTTAATCTTTCAATCATTTGTTTACTAATGTAAACACTAGGAGTTGTTTACGATTGTAAATATATAATATTTCATAACCGTAAACAATAAAAATTTAAAATTTCTTCGAAATAATTCAAAACAATGTGATTAAATACTTTAATAGATAATACATAATTCACTAATAAACAAGTATTTAAGTTTTTTGTATAGAGAGAATTTATTCTTTTGCTAAATATCTTTATTTACATTTGTAATCAAGCTAATTGTTTGTTTTATTGAGTTTATAAATGTAAAAACCTCTCTTTTTTAATAAATATAATGTGCTTAAATAAACATTTATCCTTATTTAACTGACTTAAACATCAAATAAGCAACTTTAAGGTTAATAATAATGACTCTTCAGAAGTAATAGTTTAAATAAATATAAATAAGGCTATAACCTTTATAATACTTCAATAATTACTTTAAATTACTTATGAGTTTAATCATATCCTTTCAAAGTGCTTATATAAATTTATTATGTACTTAGAATAGAAGTTAAATAAGAAGAATATTACAAATGTTACCATAAATCAATAATTAACAAATGTAAATCATATGTTTTTATGTTTACTTTTGTGAAAAAAAAGAAAGCACCCTGTTTACAGAGTGCTTTTTGTAGTTGAGAATGTAGTATTCTACTTATTTTTTATTCTCTATCCATTTTCTTGCATTAACAAAAGCTTCTAACCAAGGTGAAACTTCATCTTTTCTGTCTTGTGGATAGTTAGCCCAGTTCCATTGGAAAGTAGAACGTTCAATATGTGGCATAGTTACTAAATGACGACCAGTCTTATCACATAGCATTGCTGTGTTATAATCTGAACCGTTTGGATTGTTAGGATATCCTTCATATCCATACTTAGCAACAATATTATAATTATCTTCAGTTTCAGGTAAATTGAATTTTCCTTCTCCGTGAGAAATCCAAACTCCTAATTCTGTTCCAGCCAAACTAGATAACATTACTGAATTATTTTCCTGAACTTTTACAGATGTAAATGAACTTTCGTGCTTTTTAGAATCGTTGTGTAACATCTTACCGTGTTCGTTATGTTCTGGATTGATTAATTCTAACTCCATAAACAATTGACACCCGTTACAAATACCAACAGAAAGTGTATCTTCTCTGTTAAAGAAGTTTTTCAAAGCAGTGTTCGCTTTTTCATTATATAAAAATGCTCCAGCCCATCCTTTAGCAGAACCCAAAACATCTGAATTAGAAAAACCTCCAACAGCTCCAATAAATTGAATATCTTCTAAAGTTTCACGACCAGAAATTAAATCAGTCATGTGAACATCCTTCACATCAAAACCAGCTAAATACATAGCATTTGCCATTTCACGTTCCGAGTTTGAACCCTTTTCACGAATAATAGCAGCTTTAGGTCTGTTAGTTACAGTACCCACAGTATCAGTAAGTTTTCCAGTAAAATGCGTTGGGAATGTATATTTTAATGGTTGGTTCTTATAATTATCAAAACGATCTTTAGCTAAATCATTAGCTGTTTGTTTTTGATCTAATAAATAAGAAGTCTTATACCAAGTATCTCTTAATTCAGCAATTGATAAAGCAAAAATATCAGAACCATTCTTAATATTTAAACGATCAGACTCAGTTACCGAACCAATTTTAAAAAATTCAATGTTATTATCAGCTAAAGTTTGTTCTATAGAAGCGTCGGTTGCTTGCAAAACAATTCCTGAGTTTTCGGCAAATAACAACTTGATACTATCAGCTTCTTTTAAAGTAGATAAATCTAAGTTTGCACCTACATTTACATCTGCAAAACACAATTCTAATAAGGTAGTAATCAATCCTCCAGATGCAACATCGTGACCAGCAACGATTTTTCCTTCTTTAATTAAATTCTGTAAAACATTAAATGCTGATTTAAAGAACTCATTATTAGTAATTGTAGGAGCAGAGTTTCCTAACTTATTTACTATCTGTGCAAATGAACTTCCTCCTAATTTAAAATCATCTTGCGATAAATTGATGTAATAGATATCTCCTTTGTTTGGTTGTAAAACAGGTTCTACTACTTTAGTAATATCATTACAGTTAGCCGCAGCTGAAATAACAACAGTTCCTGGAGAAATTACTTCTTCATTAGGATATTTTTGTTTCATTGATAAAGAATCTTTTCCTGTTGGAACATTGATTCCTAAATCGATTGAAAAATCCGAAATAGCCTTCACAGCTTTGTATAAGCGAGCATCTTCACCTTCATTTTTACAAGGCCACATCCAGTTTGCTGATAATGAAACCGATTGTAAACCATCTTTTAAAGGTGCCCAAACAATATTCGTTAATGCTTCAGCAATTGAGTTTTTACTTCCAGCTACAGGATCAATCAATCCAGAAATAGGAGAGTGCCCAATCGTAGTAGCAATACCTTCTTTACCTTTATAATCTAGCGCCATTACACCGACATTGTTCAATGGAATTTGTAAAGAACCAACACATTGTTGCTTCGCTACTTTTCCTCCAACACAACGGTCAACCTTATTCGTCAACCAATCTTTACAGGCAACAGCTTCTAATTGTAAAACTTGTTCTAAGTAGTTAGCGAAGTTTTCTTTAGAATAGTCAACATCAGCATAATTACGATCAACTGTATTATCAGTCATAATCGTTTTAGGAGAACTACCAAACATATCTTCTAAAGCTAAATCCATTGGTTTGTTTCCATTGGTTTTAGATTCAAAAGTAAAACGGTGGTCACAAGTAACATCACCAACAGTGTACATTGGTGAACGCTCACGTTCAGCTATCTTATTAAGGGTGTCGATATGCTTTTTAGCAATTACTAACCCCATACGTTCTTGAGATTCGTTACCGATAATCTCTTTATCAGATAGGGTAGGGTCTCCAACAGGTAGTTTATCTAAGTCGATTTTTCCTCCAGTATCTTCTACTAATTCTGATAAACAGTTTAAGTGTCCACCAGCTCCGTGATCGTGAATAGAAACGATAAAATTTTCATCACTTTCTACCATACCACGAACCGCATTGGCAGCACGTTTTTGCATTTCAGGATTTGAACGCTGAATTGCGTTTAACTCAATTCCTGTTGAAAACTCTCCAGTATCAGCAGAAGAAACTGCAGCTCCTCCCATACCGATACGGTAATTTTCACCACCTAAAATTACTATTTTATCTCCTTCTTGTGGCGTATCTTTTAATGCTTGTTCTTTTTTACCATATCCGATACCACCTGCTTGCATAATTACTTTATCGAAACCAAGTTTGCGAGCATCTTCTTCATGTTCAAAAGTAAGAACAGAACCACAGATTAATGGCTGACCAAATTTATTACCGAAATCAGAAGCTCCGTTAGAAGCTTTGATTAAAATATCCATAGGAGTTTGGTATAACCACTTACGTTCGTCCATTCCTTTTTCCCAAGGACGATTTTCTTCTAAACGAGAGTAAGAAGTCATATAAACAGCTGTTCCTGCTAATGGCAACGATCCTTTTCCTCCAGCTAATCTATCACGAATTTCACCTCCTGAACCTGTTGCAGCACCATTGAAAGGCTCAACAGTAGTAGGGAAGTTGTGTGTTTCAGCTTTTAATGAAATAACAGATTCAAATTCTTTTGTTTCGTAAAAATCTGGTTTATCTGCGCTTTTAGGAGCAAATTGCTCTACTTTTGGACCTTTAACAAAAGCAACATTGTCTTTATAAGCAGATACAATATCGTTAGGATTTTGTTTAGACGTTTCTTTAATTAACTTGAATAAGGAAGTAGGCATTTCTTCACCATCAATAACAAAAGTACCGTTGAAAATTTTATGGCGACAGTGCTCTGAGTTTACTTGAGAGAATCCAAATACTTCAGAATCTGTTAACTTTCTTCCAATTTTAGTTGCTACTTCTTCTAAATACCCAATTTCTTCATCGCTTAACGCCAATCCTTCTTGCTCGTTATAAGTAGCAATATCATCAATTTCTAAAATTGGTTCAGGTTGAATATTGATGGTAAAAGTTTCTTGGTTTAAGCTGTTAAACTTTTGAGAAATCATTGGGTCGAAGTCAGAAAAATCATTAGCTACTGCATCAAATTCTTCAATTCTGATAATTCCAGAAATTCCCATATTTTGAGTAATTTCAACAGCGTTGGTACTCCAAGGAGTAATCATAGCTGCTCTAGGGCCAACAAAAAAGGCGTCAAGAGACGCCGCGTTTATTTTCGGTTGGTTGCCAAATAACCAAGTTAACTTCGAAATTGTTTCAGATGTTAATTCTTCTGTTGTTTGAACAGCAAAAACCTTGCTGTTTACGTTTCCAAAGAAATGAATCATTGTTAGTTGTGTTTGTGTGTGTTTTTGAAAGGCGTAAATTTAATTCTTTTGGATGAAATAAAAGCATAAAAAAAGCAGCAAAATTTTGCTGCTTTTTTCGTTTAAAGATTAAGATGATTAATATTTTTTAAAAAATCACTTTCATAATACATTTCTTGTTCAAAACGATTTTTTTGTAAATTATCTATCACCTGTATATTGGAAGGTTTTTGAGCTTTTGAAGCTATACCTTTTATGTTATCTAAAACAGTTTTTAATAAAATTTCGTTTTCATTTCCAAATGGTAAAAAATTATCCCAACTGGCAAATTCATTAATATCTATATCTGCAGCAAAACCGTTAACATAATCACTTTGATTTAACTTGTTAAATATTTGGAAAGTAATAGGCTGCATAGCCATTTTGTGAGTAGTATTAGCTTTGCTTTTATCGGTGTAATCTGTAGTTGGAGAATCGTATAACGTAATAGATCCAACATTTTTACCATAGGTAGTTTTACCAACAGTAACCACATCAATATAAGGTCTTAAGCCATTTATTATCATTTCACTAGCAGAAGCTGTATTACTTGAAGTTATAACATAAATTTTAGAAAGCCCTGTGAGTCTATTTAAAGGAATATCTTGACCTTCTAAATAACTTCCATCAGAGTCATACTGAAAAATACCATTTAAAAAAGGTAATATAAAGCTTCTGTCAGTATGTTTTTTGTTATAAATAGTTTTAGCAAAAACATCTTGCTCAGCAGCTCCTTCACCGTAAATCATACTGGCTAAGTATCCACAAGTTAATACAGAGCCACCTCCATTGTATCTAAAATCTAATATTAATTCTTGTATTCCTTCTGCTTTAAAATTAGCAAAAGCATTATTAAGTTCTTTATCGTAAGAAGACCTAAACCCATTGTAAACTAAGTAACCTACTTTTTTACCATTTATATTATTAAAAACTTTAGCTAGCTGTATAGCATTATCATTAACTTCTCTTTTAGTTAAAGTTATTTTTGATTTTTCAGTAACTCCATCATTTTCACCTAAAATAAATTCGGCAGTTTCATTATAGTAATTTTTTATAAGTGCCTCGAAGTTGGTTGTAGTAAATTTTTGACCATCTATACCAATTATAATATCACCTCTTTTTAATCCTTTTTCTGAAGCTGGTGAATTATCAGATACTTTAGTTACTAATAAGATAATATTGGTATCATTAATTTTTATGGACGTAGGTCTAAAGCCAAAACTAGTACTGGTACCTTGAAAAGCCTTTTCTTGTTCAATATAGTCTTCAATAAACCAAGAAAACTTATCTACTTTTTGATATTTATACAGTAAGCTTTTAAATAAATCGTTTGGAGTACCGTATGAGTTTAAGTAAGTATAATACTCATTTATATTATCATCTTTACTATCTGCTAAATTAGAAATATCTTCTTGCCAATTGTACCATGAGTTCATGGCTTTCCATACAAAATTATTTACTTTATTGTTTAGTTTAACTTCATCTACTGGTTCAGCTAGTTTATCATCTTTACTACAACTTAAAAGAATTGTAAACATAAAGGATAGTAATATGATTTTTTTCATTATTTAAAGTAATTATATATTAATTTATAAACAATATAACATATAAAATATCACTTACCCTATTTTTTTTACAAAAAAATTAATTTTTATCAGGTATTCTGTTTCTTTCTATTTTACCTTTTTTTACTGTTTTATAGTTTTCGTAACAATTTAAAACAGCTTCAATTAATTGTAGGTCACTGGCTTTTTTTATAAAGTATTCAGAATAGTTACAGTCAGATAATAGCTTATTTAACTCAGTCCTATCCATTTCAAGATACTCCATCATAACTTCACGATCAAATTTACCAGCTAACATTTTACGCAAATCGTCTTCTTTTTTAAGCTTCTTTAATTTTTTAAGCTGTTTAGGTTTGCTTCCGAATAGGTTATATACCAAATCAACCGGATTTAAGAGTTTAGCAATAGGAGAGGAAATTTTTTGAGGCCTTCCAACTTCATACGTTTGTGGCAATCCATTGATATGTATTCTAGTAAAACGATCTTTTGGAACTTGTTTTATATCTACCTCTAAAACACCAATTAGTTCAGTTGACTTAATTACAACTTCTTTTACCTCTTCAGGCTTTTCCTCTAAAGATATAACAACTTCATTTCCTTTTAAAAGATCATTAGTAACTTTTAGCTTAATAGAAGCATAGCCTAAATAAGAAACCAACACAGTATCATTTGCTTGAGCAACAAGATCAAAGAGTCCATTTTCATTAGTAATGGTACCTACTACGCTATTAAGGTTTAAAATATGAGCTGCACTTAAAGGTTTTTTAGATTCTGAATCTATTATTTGCCCTTTTAATTTGTCTTGTGCCTGAATAGATGATATACTAAATACTATTGCTATTAGGAAGAATAATTGTTTTTGCATAAGGCGAAAATAAGAATAATAGGCTTTACACTCGTTAATAATATGTGAAATTAATTATTACTTAAATACAGGGGGTTTGTTTGTTAAATATATAAGTATATGATGTTGTTTGGTAGTTAAAACTAAAAAAAATAGATAAAAAAGTAGGGAAAACATATTTAAAGATGTTTAATAACTCCTCGAGGTCTTAATTAGTACAATGTTAAATTTAAAAAATAAATAAATGAAAAATCTAAAAATACTTGGATTAACCCTTTTTTCAATTATTTCATGTCAAAAAGAAGATTTATTACATAACTCAGAAATAAACTCTAGCACAGAGCAAATAGCTCAATTTATAACGTCAGATATTCCTGATGGTATTCATAATTTAAATATTAAAGAACTACATGATAATAAGTCATCCAAAGCCGAAAGAGTGGCTATGGAAGAAAACTGTGTTGATAAAGAAATATCGTTTACTCAAACAGATTCAGACTTCTTTATTTTAGATGCTAATAGTTCTTTATTATGGCCAGGTAATTTAGTAGCAGCAAGATCTATACAAGAAGGAGCTCCAGTATCTATACCTATTTCAGGAGAAGACAGGAATCCAGTAGAGGTAAGAGTTAACGTGTTATCGGGAACATCTGCTTCTACTTCAAGAATAATTGAAGCGCCAACACCAGGAAAAGTACAAGACAATTTGAATTCTATTTTAAATGCATACTATAAAAGTGAAGCTAATTTTCCTGCTAGCTTTGATATTAGTATTCAAAGAATTCATGATGAAAAACAATTTCAACTTTCTTTAAATGCAGGGTACTCTGGACCAAGCGTAAAAGTATCTGGTAGTTTTGGGCTTGACTTTTCTAGCCAAAAAACAAGATATGCAGTTACTTTAAAGCAACGTTTTTTTACGGCTTCAGTGTCTCCTAAAGAAGGAATTATTGGAAAGAATGGTTGGTTTAACAGTAATGTTTCTCCAGATAGGTTAAAACCTTATGTTACTGATTATTTAGAGGTAAGTGAAGATCAACAAAATCCGTCTTCGTATATAGAGTCAGTAACTTATGGTAAACTATATACGTTAATTTATGAATCTAGTAGTAGTGCTAAGGAAGTAGAAGCAGCATTGAACTTTGCATATAAAGCAGTAGGAACAAAAGTGAATGCAGAAATAGAAGCAAGATATAAATCTATTTTCAGTGAATCGACTGTTAAAGTAAAGCAGTTAGGAGGAAATGCAACTTCAGGAATAGCATCATCTTTAGCTGCTATGGCTAATAATTTAGATAGAGTTGTTGATTTTCTAAAAGAAGGAGCAGAGGTGTCAGTTGATAATCCAGGATATCCTATCTCATATAAAGTGAATTATACATATGATAATAGACCTTTCAAAGTAAGTTCAAATTTAGAGTATACTATCAAAGAATGTGATTTAGTGTATTATGATAAAATAAGAGTAGATCCAACTAATGTAGCATTATATGGAAGTGATCATGGAACTAGTGGAGCTGAGCTTTTTGGTAGGTTTTATGTAGAAAAATATGATCAAGAATTAGGATCTTGGTATTTAGCAGGAAAGAAAATTTACTGGGGATACGGAATTGAAGAACATGTAGGTTTAGACTATTATAAATTTGGACAAAAAAGAAGTGTAGCCGATGGAAAAGTAATTGACTTTATGGTAAAAGCTAAAGCAGGTGAGCGCTTTAGAATAGTTTCTGTAGTAGGTGAATGTGACTCTGGATGTTATGTTTATAGAGATGGAGTAAAGGCTTATAATGAGTATGAATATAATCTTAGTTCAAAGAAATGGGAGGATTATACAAGATACAATCCGTATGTAGATAATTATACAGTAGGAGATGGTTTTCATAATCAAACATGGAACGGTGTAAGAACCATAGTTCAAGATGATACTTGTTATTTAGACTATAACACATATATATTAAATTAAATAATTTATCTATGATTTAAGTGCAAGGAGGCTGATTAGTCTCCTTGTTTTAATTTGTATTCGGTTTTTATGATGTTTTAAATTCTACAGAAAAAATAAAAAAAGCACTATACAAAATGTATAGTGCTTTTTTTATTGTGCACGTAACAGGAGTCGAACCTGCACTTCCGTTGGAAACAAGCCCCTCAAGCCTGCGCGTCTACCAATTCCGCCATACGTGCATAAACTAAAAAAGTTAAGCATGTGCTTAACTTTTTGTGACCGGGCTGGGGCTCGAACCCAGGACCCTCTCCTTAAAAGGGAGATGCTCTACCAACTGAGCTACCCGGTCATTGCTTCTTTGTGAAAGCGGTTGCAAATATACAACTGTTCTTTGAATCAAAAAAGCTTTTTTGTAATATTTTTTACTCATATTTGTAACTGCTTAATTACTAGATTATGAAAATTGTATTATTAGGGTATATGGCGAGCGGAAAATCGACTGTTGGACGAGTTTTAGCCGAAAAAATGCAAATTCCGTTTATAGATTTAGATGAATATATAGAGGAAAAGGAAGGTAAAACAGTTTCTGAGATTTTTGAAAATAATGGAGAAATCTATTTTAGGAAACAAGAACACGTATACCTAAAAGAACTTTTAGAGAAACAAAACAAATTTATTTTGTCTTTAGGAGGCGGTACTCCTTGTTATGCAGGGAATATGGATGTATTATTAAGTGTTAATGATGTGAAATCTGTATATTTAAAAACAAATATCACTACCATTGTAGATAGGCTAACGAACGAAAAAAGTAAACGCCCACTGGTAGCTCGCCTAAACAAAGACGAGTTGTCAGAGTTTGTTGCTAAGCACTTGTTTGAAAGAAGCTACTTTTATAATAAAGCAACATATAAATTAATAGTTGATAATAAAAGCATACATGAAACAGTAGAGGAGTTAGAAAAATTACTAAGTTAAGTAAGCAATTGTTTCATTAACCTTAAACTCTACAACTACATGTTCTTTAATAGAAGTTGATAAAGAAATTCCTTTAAAATCAGCTTTTACAGGATACTTTTTATGATTTCTATTAACTAATACAGCTGTTTTAAATCTTTTTAAAGGAACTTCTAAAAAATGCTTTACACCATATATTAAAGTTGTTCCTGAATTTAAAACATCATCTACTAAAACTAATGCTTTATTTTGATATTTTTCACTCTTAATAGAAGTAGTAATTGGACTGATAGGATTTTTTTTATCGATAGAAACTTTGCATAAAGTTATTGATAAAGGAGAGATGTCACTTAAAATAGTCGAAATTTTTTCTGCTAAAAAATATCCATTATCAGCAATACCAGCTATAATAATTTCTTTTTCGTCGCTATTGCTTTCGTAAATTTGAAAAGCAATTCGACGAATTTTTTGTTCAACTTGAGTATTATTTAAAATGATATTATTTACGGCTGTCATAGTTAGTTAACTTTAACTTAGTTTTGGTTTACAAATTAACATCATTTTTATTAGAATCTTCATAATAATCATCAATATCACGACGATCTTTTTTGGTAGGGCGCCCTGTTCCTTTTTTACGATAATAATCTTTAGCGTATTTTAATAACTCAGTTTTTTCAAACTCTTCTTTAGGGGTTATGTCTTTTCTATATAAATCAACCAATTTAGCTCCAACTCGATTGGGTGGAATATCTAACACCTTTATTTTGTAATTAATTTGATTTTTTCGAATAGTTATTTCTTCGTTACCAAATATTTCTTTTGATGGCTTTAGGTTAGTGCCTTCTATTTTAACATGCCCTTTTTTACAAGCATCTGTGGCAATACTACGGGTTTTAAACAAGCGAATACACCACAAATATTTGTCAATTCTCATATAAAAAGTTAATTTTTATCGTTTCATTTTTTACAAAGGTATAAAAATGGTAAATTGCGCGTTAAAATTTCAGAATTAAATGATAAAATTTAAACATGTATTTTATACAGCCATTATAGGTACTCTTTTGTATGCTTGTGGAAGTGATAGCAACTCTTTAGTTGACAATTTTGACCATGAAGCTCAAGCTTTGAAAGATAAAGATTCGATAGCAAAATTTTTAAAGAATTATTATTTTGATGATACAATAGATTCTATAAAACCTATAATTGCTGGTAAAACACCATTGTCAGAAGATAGTAGGTTAATAAAAAAGACACATACAGAAAACGATATTGAATATGATTTATATCATTTAGTCATAGAAGAAGGACAATCTCCGAAAGGTAACCCTACAGAGTTAGATTCTGTTCTAACTAACTATCAAGTATGGTATACAACTAAAGTAGATCAACTAGAGTTAAGTCAAACAGGAACTACTCCAATTTGGTGGAATTTGACATTATCAGGAAGTCAGTTCGATGCTCCTACGCCTATTAGAGGGTGGACTTTAGGAATTCCAAACTTTAAAGCAGGTATTAATACATCTAGCCAAGGAGAGCCTATTTCTTATGATAAATTTGGAAAAGGAATTTTGATTGTTCCTTCAGGCTTAGCTTATAGAAATTCGGTAAATGGAGGAATACCTGCCAATTCTCAGTTAATCTTTTATATTGATTTATTCGACTTTGTAGAAGATACAGATCATGATAGAGATGGAGTACCTTCTATATTAGAAGATTTAGATGGAGATGGAAACCCTAGAAATGATGATACTGATGGAGATAATATTCCTAATTACTTAGATACAGATGATGATGGAGATGGAGTTTTATCAAAAGACGAGGATAAAAATGGAGATGGAAACCCAGCTAACGATTTTAGTGATCCAAATAAGCCTACGATACCAGATTATCTAAACAGGGATATTTTTTAAGGTAAAAAAGTAAAATAAAAAAAACCGAAGTCTAAGACTTCGGTTTTTTTTATGTTTAAAATTTAAAAGTTAGAACCTATATGATAAACCTATAATAATTTGGTTTATACGAGTATCAAAATTTACATTTTCACTAATATTATTATCTACAAATTTAGACTCAGTATCAGACAAAGCTCTTTCCCAACGTACATCTAATCCCAACTTACCAAGTTCAACACCAGCTCCTAACTGTAAACCAACTGAAAAACCGTCAGAATTTACTTGTTTAAGATCTTTAAAGTTAAAATCAGAGTCTAAAATATATTGAAAAGATGGTCCAGCAAAAACATGTCCTACTTTTAAAAAGTTTAAACCTAATAAAACAGGAATATCTATTTTTTGAATTTCATAAGAGACATTCTGGTTATTTGTTGAGTTGTTTGATTTTCCTTCTGGATAATAAACAACATTATTATTCAATTGTGTATATACCAATTCAGGTCTAATATATAAACCAGTAGCTGGTAATTTTATACGTAACCAAGCACCAGCATGAAAACCTGTTTTACTTTTGGCCCCATCAAAGACATCATTTTTTACATCAGAAAAAGAGTCAGAATTGTAGTTAATACCTCCTTTAATACCTCCTTGTATTTGGCTTTGTGCTAACTGTGAGCCTCCAATTAGAAGACATAAGATAAAAATTGCTTTTTTCATTTGTTTTTAATTTACACTATTATAATTGAGTTAAATATTTACTTTTATATAAAAAAATACATCACTTTAAACCTTAAAAGTGATGTATTTATTGTTTAGTTGTTTATGTTTTTTATTTTCTAGAAATAACTTTTTCAACTGCTTTTACTATAGCTTCGTCATTTAAACCATATTTTTTCATTAACTGATCTGGAGTAGCAGATTCACCAAAACTATCGTTTACAGCAACAAACACTTGTGGAGTAGGGGCGTTGGTAGCTAAACAACGTGCTACACTTTCTCCTAAGCCTCCATATTTGTTATGCTCTTCAGCAGTAACTATACAGCCTGTTTTAGCAACAGATTTTAAGATAGCTTCTTCATCTAATGGCTTAATAGTATGAATGTTTATTACTTCAGCAGAAATACCTTTAACTTCTAATTGTTCAGCAGCTTGTAAAGCTTCCCATACTAAGTGACCTGTAGCAACAATAGTAACATCATTACCTTCAGTAAGTTGAATTGCTTTTCCTATTTCAAAAGGTTGATCGGTCATAAATACTGGTACTTTTGGACGCCCAAAACGTAAATACACAGGTCCCTCATGTTCTGCAATAGCTAAAGTCGCAGCTTTAGTTTGGCTGTAATCACAAGTATTTATAACAGTCATACCTGGTAACATTTTCATTAATCCAATGTCTTCTAAAATTTGGTGTGTCGCTCCGTCTTCACCTAAAGTTAACCCAGCGTGAGAAGCACAAATTTTTACATTTTTATCAGAATAAGCAACTGATTGACGAATTTGATCATAAACTCTACCAGTTGAAAAGTTTGCGAATGTACCTGTAAAAGGAATTTTTCCTCCAATAGTTAATCCAGCAGCAATTCCAATCATATTAGCCTCGGCAATTCCTACTTGATAAAAACGCTCAGGGTGATTTTTAGCAAACTCATTCATTTTTAATGAACCTGTTAAATCAGCACATAAAGCTACAACATTAGGGTTTTTCTGTCCTAATTCTGTTAAACCATCACCAAACCCAGAACGGGTATCTTTTTTTTCAGTATAAGTATATTTTTTCATCAGTTTGTGTTGTGTAAATACGCATCAAAAATAATCTTTTATATAGATGTAAAGCTACAATTTTGATAATTCTTTGTAAAGTTTATGAACAGGAAACCCCATAACATTAAAATAGCTTCCTTCAATTTTTGTTATTCCTATTTTACCAATCCATTCTTGAATACCATAGGCTCCCGCTTTATCAAACGGTTGGTACGTTTTTATATAGTAATCAATTTCATCGTCTAAAAGTTCTTTAAAACTGACTATAGTGGTGTCATTCACAGTTTTTTGAAATGATTTGTTAGTAATACATATAGAGGTAATAACTTTATGTGTAGTGTTAGATAGTTTTTTAAGCATTTGGAACGCCTCATTGTAATTTTTAGGTTTTCCTAAGGCTTCATTATTTATCCATACAATGGTGTCTGATGTTATTAATAACTCATTTTCTTTTAAATCTTTTTTAAAAGGAATAGCTTTTAAATCAGCCAAAAAGTCAGTTATTTCTGTTTGCTGCAATTCCTCAGGATAAATTTCTTCTATATCTTTGATTTTAACAGTAAAAGGAATATTTAAGCTTTTAATAAGTTCTTGTCTTCTCGGAGAGCTTGAGGCAAGAATAATAGAATACTGTGATAATTTAGTTGATAACATATTTAATATAATAAGATATAGTAGGAACACTTAAAAGAGCAAGAAAAAAACTTATATAGCTTATTTTTAATAAATTATTATAGTCTTTGCTTTCTGAAGCTAACATTAGTTTATATATAAAATATAGTTCAGGGAGTATTCCTAGCAGTATAATAGTTGAAAAAATAAATTTATTTTTTAAAAAGGCAACAGCAACAGAAAACACAAATAAACAAGCTATAAACGAAAGCATCAAGGCAATATCTTTAGCCCTTTTTCTACCAAGTAAAACAGGTAGGGTATTTTGTTTATTTATATTGTCATGGTTTACGTTAATAATATCAATAATTATTTCTATGACCATATTGCTAAGAAAAGAAATAATTACGTAACCTATGGTTATCAACTGAAGGTTATAAAATAATTCCCATTGTTCTATAGATAAGTTTAATGGGAAATCAAACCACCAAAGCATAAGTAAGGCAAAAGGTTTTAAAAAAGAAGTAACAATGTTACTAAAAAAGGTTTTCTGGATATTGTTTTTTGAATATAGGTGTACAACTATTGGACAAATTATAAAAATAAGACCATACCATATTTTATTTACCTTTAGTGATACAATTAAGCCTACTAAAATTCCAAATATCATTAATAAAATAGATACTTTTTTTATCTTATTTAAAGGGAGTCTGGTTTTTTTTTGTTTGTTTCTAAAAAAAAAGCTAGTTAAGTAACCAGAAGCTAATAAGAAAGCACTTGAAATAGATAGTAAACCAAGATCAAAAAAAGAGAGAGTTGTTTCAAAACCATAACCATATAAAAAAGAATACTTAAATAGAAATAAAATAAAAATAAAATATATAATTTTTTTCCATTGTATGATATTTAAGAAAGTATCATTCATTTAGTTAAAAGCCTTTTTTATTCTGGCTAAATCACGTTTATTATCACGATCTTTAATATTTTGTCTTTTATCATGGGTTTTCTTTCCTTTAGCTAGAGCAATATCTAATTTAGCCCAACCACTTTCGTTAATGAATAAACGCAAAGGAACAATTGTATTACCTTTAGCTTCAACTTCCTTTTCAAGTTTTTTTAATTCACGTTTATTAAGTAGTAAACGGCGCTCACTTTTGGGATTATGGTTGTAATGATGCCCAAAGGCATACTCTTCGATGTACATATTTACAACAAAAAGCTCTCCTTTATCGTTAAACTCGCAAAAGCTCTCAGTAATTCGAGCTTTGCTTTGTCGTATTGATTTTATTTCAGTACCTGTGAGCTGAATTCCTGCTGTGTATTTATCAAGTATCTCGTATTCAAAACGAGCCTTTTTATTCTGTATGTTAATTTTTTTTTGCATAAAATAAAACACAAATATAACTATAATTTTAAGTTGTTAAATAAAATTATTAAGCTATGATTTAAGTCATGTTTTTAGGGAAGTGTGGAGTGTAATTTTGCTCAAAATTAAAACTTATAATCATGAAAAAAATTATATTAAGTATTGTATTAGGAACATTGTTTTTTAGTAATGTAAATGCTCAAGAAAATGCTAAGACAAATGATTTTAAAAAATGGCAAGCTCGTTTTAGATGGGTAAGTGTTTTACCAAATGAATCTGCAACAATTGGTACTATTGGAGGAGATGTTGAAATAGGTAAAAATTTTATTCCAGAATTAGACTTTACTTACTATTTTACTCAAAATATAGCAGCTGAATTAATTTTAGGAACAACTAATCACGATGTAAAAGCAGTAAACACAGCCTTGGGAAATGTTAATTTAGGTGATGTTTGGTTATTACCTCCAACATTAACGCTACAATACCATTTTAATATAAGTGATTTTAAACCTTATGTTGGGGCAGGTGTTAACTATACTATTTTTTACGACGCTAATCCAGGAGCTGTGGTTGATGTAGATTATGAAAATAGTTTTGGGTATGCACTTCAGTTAGGTTTTGATTACGATTTAGACGATACTTGGTTTTTAAACGTAGATGCAAAATATATAGGACTAAGTACAGATGTTTCTGTAAATGCAGGTGTAGCGACAGTACCAGCAGAAGTAGACATAAACCCGTTACTTATTGGTTTTGGAGTAGGTATGAGGTTTTAAACCAATAAATTTTAATTCCTTTTATAGAGCTACTTAATTGTAGCTCTTTTTTTATGTTAAACTTAACAAGTAAAATTAATGAATACTTGTAAATTTGTTTATGATTATAATGACTAAAATAAACAACATTTTATGAGATATTTATACATTTTATTATTTTTATCAATAGTTTCTTGTAAACCAAAATTTACTGCCCAAGAAATAATTGATAAGTCAATAGCATACTCTAGGTTGAACGAAATTGGAGATGCTACAATTTCCTTTGATTTCAGAAAAAATAATTATAAAGCAGTCAGAAACAACGGTGCTTTTAAATTAGTTAGAACTATAAAAAATGACTCGGTAAGAATAAAAGATGTGTTGTCAAATGACAATTTTGAGCGTTTTGTAAATGATAGCTTAGTTGAGCTAACGGAAAAAGATGAAAATCGTTATAGAAACTCTGTAAACTCAGTTCACTATTTTTCAGTTTTACCTTTTGGATTGAATGATAAAGCTGTTCAAAAAAAGCTATTAGAATCAGTTAAAGTTAAAGGAAAAGAGTATTATAAAATTAGAATAACATTTTTAGAAGAAGGTGGAGGAGATGATTTTGATGATGTATTTATATATTGGTTTGCTAAAGATAACTTTCAACTAGATTATTTAGCGTATAAATATCATACAAATGGAGGAGGAGTACGTTTTAGAGATATAAAAGAGGAAAAAATAATAAACGGAATTCGTTTTGTTGATTATAATAACTATAAACCTTTAAAAGATGGTATTGACTTTTATATCATTGATAAACTTTATGAAGAAGGTAAACTAAAAAAAGTTTCTGAAATCGTACTAAATAATATTGTAGTAAATTAAAAAAAGGGAGTTTTTAACTCCCTTTTTTATTCAAAATTAGTTATTAACTAAATCCGATTGATTTCTAAATACCAGCTCATCATCAAAAGCATCTAGTAAAATAATACTATCAGTAGTTACTTGTCCAGATAAAATTTCTTTAGATAACTTATTTAAAACTTCTTTTTGAATAACACGTTTTACAGGACGCGCGCCAAACTCTGGTTGGTATCCCTTTATAGCTAAGTAATTGATAGCCTCATCTGTAGCGTCAAAAATAATGTTTTGTTGCGCAATCATCTTTTTAACATTATTCAATTGTAGTTTTACAATTTCTTTAATATTATTCTCTGATAATGGAGTGAACATGATAATATCGTCAATTCTATTCAAAAATTCAGGTCTTACAGATTGTTTTAATAAACCTAAAACTTCTGTTTTAGCTAAATCTATAGTAGTATCAATGTCTCCCTTCATATTATCAAATTTCTCTTGAATAATGTGGCTGCCCATATTGGAGGTCATAATAATTATGGTATTTTTAAAATCAGCAATACGTCCTTTATTATCCGTTAACCTACCTTCATCTAGTACTTGTAATAAAATATTAAAAGTATCAGGATGTGCTTTTTCAATCTCATCTAATAATACAACTGAATACGGTTTTCTTCTAACAGCTTCAGTTAGTTGTCCGCCTTCATCATATCCAACATACCCAGGAGGTGCACCAACCAATCTGCTTACTGAATGTCGTTCTTGATATTCACTCATATCAATACGTGTCATGGCATTTTCATCATCAAATAAATATTCAGCAAGAGCTTTGGCTAACTCAGTTTTACCGACTCCAGTTGTTCCCAGGAACAAGAAAGAACCAATAGGTTTGTCAGGGTTCTGTAATCCTGACCTAGAACGGCGTACAGCATCAGAAACTGCTTCAATAGCTTCTTCTTGACCAACAACACGTTTATGTAGTTCATCTTCTAGTTTTAACAACTTCTCACGCTCAGATTGTAACATTTTAGTAACAGGAACTCCGGTCCATTTAGCTACAACTTCAGCAATATCATCATAGGTTACTTCTTCTTTAATTAAAGAGTTTCCTTGTTGATTTGCTAAAATATCTTGTTGTTTATCTAGCTCTTCTTGTGCTTCTTTAATTTTACCATAACGTAATTCAGCTACTTTACCATAATCACCATTGCGCTCAGCTTTTTCAGCTTCGTGTTTATAGTTTTCTATATCAGTTTTTAAGTTCTGAATAGTATCTACAACACTTTTTTCAGATTGCCACTTGGCATTGATTTCATTACGCTCTTCCTTTAAATTAGCTAAATCGGCATTTAAAGATTTTAACTTAGTTTCATCGTTTTCACGTTTAATGGCTTCAATTTCAATTTCTAACTGCATTATTTTACGATCTAGTACATCTAATTCTTCTGGTTTAGAATTGATTTCCATACGTAATTTAGAAGCAGCTTCATCCATTAAGTCAATCGCTTTATCTGGTAAAAAACGATTGGTAATATAACGTTGGGATAATTCTACGGCTCCAATAATGGCTTCGTCTTTTATTCGAACCTTATGGTGTGTTTCATATTTATCTTTAATACCACGTAAAATAGAAATAGCACTTTCTGTATCTGGTTCATCTACCATCACTTTTTGAAAACGACGTTCTAAAGCTTTGTCTTTTTCAAAGTATTTTTGATATTCATCTAGAGTAGTAGCTCCAATAGCTCTTAATTCTCCACGTGCTAAAGCAGGTTTTAAAATATTAGCAGCATCCATTGCACCTTGACCACCACCAGCACCTACTAAAGTGTGAATTTCATCAATAAATAATACGATGTCTCCTTCAGACTTTGTTACTTCTTTTACTACAGATTTTAAACGTTCTTCAAATTCACCTTTATATTTAGCTCCAGCAATTAGTGCTCCCATGTCTAAAGAAAAAATTTGTTTTTCTTTAAGGTTTTCAGGAACGTCACCACGAATGATTCTGTGTGCTAAACCTTCAGCTATTGCAGTTTTACCTGTACCAGGCTCCCCAACTAGAATCGGGTTGTTTTTAGTTCTACGTGATAAAATTTGTAATAAACGTCTAATTTCTTCATCACGACCAATTACAGGATCTAATTTTCCGTCTTGTGCTAACTGATTTAAGTTTTTAGCATATTTATTCAAAGAATTATAAGTTTCTTCGGCACTTTGTGAGGTCACACGATTTCCTTTACGTAATTCTTCAATTGCTGCTTTTAAACTTTTTTCTGAAACACCTTGATCTTTTAAAACTTGTGCTATTTGACTTTTAGATTTAAAAATAGCTAAAATTAAATGCTCAATAGAAACATATTCATCGTTCATTTTCTTAGCAATAATAGATGCTTCATTTAATGTTTTATTAGCTTCACGAGAAAGCATTAAGTCAGCACCAGTAACTTTAGAAAAACTTTCTAATTGCTTATCTAATATTTGTTGTATAACAGTTACATTTATATTGAGTTTCTTTAAAATGAAAGGAAGTACATTTTCGTCGACTAAAAATAAAGCTTTGAAGATGTGTTCATTTTCTATAAGGTTGTTACCATAACTTTGCGCTAATTGTTGCGCTTGTTGTATGGTTTCTTGTGATTTTATTGTATAATTGTTAAAATTCATATCGTTTTTATTTTTCTCTATAAAAGTCAAATTCAATACCAATTGATTTTTTTTAAAAACAAGAGACATTTTGTCTTTAAAAATAAGTTTTTTATGACTTTTTGACTGGTAGTATGATAATTAAGAACAATAATGTTATTAAAATAAGAACTTAATGGGAGTATTAAACACTATTTTTGGAAGAAAAGACAAAAATGAAGAAGGAAAAGAGTCATTTATAAACTGGACTCCATTAACATCGGTAGAGCAAATAAAGGAAATAAAAGAATTATCGAATAAACAACCAATTGCTATTTTTAAACATTCAACAAGGTGTGGAATTAGTAGCATGGTAATTAAACGTTTTGTAAATAGTTTTGATGAGGAATTAAAAGATTTTAAAGTGTATTATCTTGACTTACTCAGTTATAGAGATGTTTCTAATGAAATAGGGTATACATTTCAGGTTTTACATCAATCTCCTCAGTTGTTGGTAGTTAAAAATGGAGAAGTAATTTCGCATGCTTCTCATTACGATATTGCTCGTATTGATTTGAAAAAAATCTAAAAAAGATGCCATTTTTAATGGGATTTCCTTAAATACCTCGTATTTTTGCGTATTTCAAAATTAATAGAGATTTGAGTAACGAAACAGCAACTTCACAACCAAAGAAAGGAAAAAATCTATACGATTATCAAAAAGAAGCATTGCACAAAATTTTCAAAAGTTTTGAGAATGCCCCCGAAAATTACCATTTACTTTATCAACTACCTACAGGAGGAGGAAAGACCGTTATTTTCTCTGAAATTACACGTCAATACTTAAAACATTATCAAAAGAAAGTATTGATTATGACACACCGAATAGAGCTGTGTAAACAGACAGCAAAAATGCTTAAAGAGTTTGGTGTTGTAAATAAAATTATAGATAGTAAAGCAAGTTTAGACGATCAAAATGAGTTTGATTGCTTTGTAGCTATGGTTGAAACGTTAAACAATCGTTTGAATGACGATATGTTAGATATTTCAGATGTAGGTTTAGTAATTATTGATGAGGCACATTACAATTCTTTTACTAAACTATTTAAGTTCTTTGATAAGTCTTTTATACTGGGTGTAACTGCAACTCCTTTAAGTTCAAATATTAAGCTTCCTATGAAGGATAATTATGATGAGCTTATTGATGGGGAGAGTATTGGGGCTTTAATTCAAAATGAATATTTGGCAAAAGCCAATATTTATTCTTATAATGTAGGTTTAACTTCGTTAGAAGTAGGGGCTAATGGTGATTATACTGTAAAATCATCTGAAGATTTATATACAAATACAGATATGCTTTCAAAGCTTTTACAAGCTTATGAAGAACGGGCTAAAGGAACAAAAACCTTAATTTTTAACAATGGTATTAATACATCGTTGCATGTATATGATACGTTTAAAAGAGCTGGGTACCCAATTGCACATTTAGACAACACTAACACTAAGAAGGAACGTGATTTTATCTTAAAATGGTTTCATAAAACACCTAATGCTATAATTACTTCGGTAAGTATCTTAACAACAGGGTTTGATGAACCTTCTGTACAATCAATTATTCTTAATAGAGCAACGAAATCGTTAACATTATATTACCAAATGATTGGTCGTGGTTCTCGTATTTTACCTGGAAAATCAGAATTTAATGTAATTGATTTAGGAAACAACTTCCATCGTTTTGGACCTTGGGGTGCCGATTTAGATTGGCAAAAAATGTTTAGGGCACCTAATTTCTATCTAGACAATTTATTATCTGATGAAGAAATAGAAAGTGACTTTAAATATGAGTTACCAGCAGATGTTAAAGCAGAGTTTGCTAATTCTGAAGACCTTTATTTTGATGTTAAAAAAGTATACAGAGACACTATTCAAGGAGGAGAGTCTTCAAAAAGAGTACTGGAAAAATCAATAGAACATCATGCAAAAATGTGTGTTGAAAATAGTGAAGATGTTTTTGATGCATTGATATTAGCAAAAATGTTGGGAGGAGATATTGATGATAGAATTTTTAGATACTCAAAATGTATCTCAAAGAGTACTCATAATTTCATTGATTGGTTACAAGATGACTATCGTAAAAAATTAAATAGTTATTTACGAAATAATTTTGATGAAGTATATGAGCAAATTCATGGACATCCACCACCTGAAGATGAATAAAAATAAAAAATCCAGTTCTTTTGAACTGGATTTTTTTATGCTTATATTATCAGTAATGATAAGTATTTACTTAGCTGGTAAAATTTTACCTGAGCATTCACCAAAACCAATGCGAATTTTTTCATTTTTACAATAACCACGCATAATAACAGTATCGTTATCATTTATAAATTTACGTTCGCTACCGTCGTTTAATTTAACAGGGTTCTTACCTCTCCAAGTTAATTCTAACATTGAACCAAAGCTATCTTGAGTAGGACCAGAAATAGTACCACTACCCATCATATCACCTGCATTTACAGGACACCCATTTACTGTATGATGTGTTAATTGTTGTACCATAGTCCAATACATGTATTTAAAGTTAGAATTACACACTACAGTTTCTTCTTTACCTTCTGGTTGAATAGCCATTTGTAAATTAATATCGTAACTATCTTTTCCTTCTTTCTTTAAATAAGGTAAAGGTTCATATACTTGTTTAGGATTATCTACTCTAAAAGGCTCTAGTGCATCTAAGGTTACAATCCAAGGAGAAATTGTTGAAGCAAAATTCTTTCCTAAGAAAGGTCCTAATGGAACATATTCCCAAGCTTGAATGTCACGAGCAGACCAGTCGTTAAACAATACCAGTCCGAAGATATAATCTTCTGCTTCTTCAATAGGTATTCTATCTCCTAAGTCGTTAGCAACTGTAGTAATAAAAGCCATTTCTAATTCAAAATCTAATAATTTCGAAGGTCCAAAATTAGGTGTAGTTTCTCCTTCATTAGGACGCTGTTGCCCTATAGGACGACGAATTGGAGTACCAGATGGCACGATAGAAGAACTTCTTCCGTGATAGCCAATAGGAATTTGTAACCAGTTTGGAAGTAAGGCATTTTCAGGATCTCTAAATAAGCTCCCTACATTCGTTGCATGTTCTTTACTAGCATAAAAATCGGTATAATCTCCTACAGCGACAGGAAGTTGCATTTCTACTTCATCCATTCTAAAGATTATTTTGTCTTTGTGCTCAGCATTATCTCTTAGCTTACTGTTTTTTACATCAAAAATATCAGCAATCCTATTACGAACTAAACGCCATGTTTTACGTCCGTCTGCAATAAAATCATTTAAGGTGTCTTGTAAGAAGATATCATCTGTTAAAGGAATTCCATCAAAATATCCTAATTGATGTAAAGCACCTAAATCAATCGCATAATCACCAATTCTTGTACCAATTGTTATGATATCATCTTTAGTTAAAAAAACCCCAAAAGGTATATTTTGAATAGGAAAATCTGAGTTTTCAGCTACAGTTAACCAAGATTTTCTATTCGGGTTATTAGCAGTTATTTCCATTTATCGTTTTTGTTATATTTTCATCAAACCTACATATTTTTTTCAATTTACCCCAAAAAGATGAGTAAAAAAAATGTGAAAGTATTTTAGCGTAAACTTCTTTAAAAATCCTTAAAAAAGGATACATAAATTTTAGTACATTTGGCTACTTTACGCAACAAAACAAACAACATGCAAAAAGATCATCAAATATTTGATTTAATTCAAGAGGAAAAAGAACGACAATTAAATGGTTTAGAATTGATTGCTTCTGAAAATTTTGTGAGTGACCAAGTAATGGAAGCTCAAGGATCAGTTTTAACAAATAAATATGCTGAAGGATACCCAGGTAAACGTTATTACGGAGGGTGTGAAGTAGTAGATATCGTTGAGCAAATTGCGATTGATAGAGCTAAAGAATTATTTGGAGCTGAGTATGTAAATGTACAGCCACACTCTGGAAGTCAGGCAAATACTGCGGTCTTTGCAGCTTGTTTACAACCAGGAGATACTATTTTAGGTTTTGACTTATCTCATGGAGGTCATTTAACACACGGTTCACCAGTTAATTTTTCAGGAAAATTATACAATCCTGTGTTCTACGGAGTGGTAAAAGAAACTGGATATATCGATTATGATCATTTAGAACAACAAGCAAAAGAGCACAAACCTAAGTTAATCATTGCTGGAGCTTCAGCGTATTCTCGTGATATTGATTTTAAAAAGTTTAGAGAAGTTGCTGATAGTGTTGGAGCTATTTTAATGGCTGATATTTCACATCCAGCAGGATTAATAGCAAAGGGTATTTTATCTGATCCACTACCACACTGTCATATAGTTACTACAACAACTCATAAAACATTACGTGGACCTCGTGGAGGAATGATTATGATTGGAAAAGATTTTGAAAATCCGTTCGGATTAAAATTAAAATCAGGAAAATTAAAGAAAATGTCTACATTGATTAACTCTGCGGTATTCCCAGGAAACCAAGGTGGACCATTAGAACATGTTATTGCAGCAAAAGCAGTTGCTTTTGGTGAAGCTTTAACAGATGAGTTCTTGGAATATCAAATTCAAGTAAAAGAAAACGCACAAGCAATGGCCAAAGCTTTTGTAGAGAAAGGATATGAAATTATTTCTGGAGGTACAGACAACCATTGTATGTTAATTGATTTACGTAACAAAAAGATTACAGGTAAAGCTGCTGAAGAAGCTTTAGGAAAAGCAGAAATAACTGTAAACAAAAATATGGTTCCTTTTGATACAGAATCACCATTTGTTACTTCTGGTATTCGTGTTGGTACTGCTGCAGTTACTACACGTGGTTTGAAAGAAGAAGATATGCAGGTAATTGTTGATTTAATAGACGAAGCATTAATGAATGCTGAGAACGAAGAAGTACTAGAAACAGTAGGAGAGAAGGTATATGATTTAATGCATAACAGACGCTTGTTTATTATGTAATATAACAATATCCTTATAAAAAGAAGGTTGTCTTGAAAGACAACCTTTTTTTATATACCTAACCCAGGTTTTGTTTTTACTCTTTATAAAGTTTTTTATACTGCTCATAAAGCCATTTCGTTTTTTTATAGGTCGTAAAACTATATTCGATATAGTTAATTTTAAACAATAAAAAAATGAAAAAAATTTACACAGTTTTAGTGTGTGTAAGCTTACTTATTGGGGCTTGTTCAAAAGATGAAGAAAATTTACCTGTAAAAGAAGTTACTCCTTTTGAAAATTTATTAAAAGACAACAATCTAATAGCTTATTACCCTTTCAATGGTTCAGCAAATGATAACAAAAACTCGTATGATGGTATTGTAAAAGACTTTGATGCTACTCAAGACAGAAAAGGAAACAACTCTAGTGCTTATAAAAGCACAACAACTTCAGCTGAAATTAGTTTTCCTGCTGCTATTCCTTTTAAAAATGAATCCTTTTCTATGAGTTTTTGGTTCAAGGTTCCTACAAACTTACATGATGCTACTTTTACTATTTTATCTAAAAGAGAAGCCTGTAGAAAAGGAGACTTTATTCAAGTAGCATATAAAAAAGGTTCGAATGAATTAACTGTTGAAATGAGATCAGACAATGTTATGACAGATTTAAATGGTTCTGCAACAACTGATTTAGAAAATGTGAGCCCAACTAAATGGACTCATGTAGTTATCGTGAAAGATAATTCTACTAGAAAAACGACTATTTATATAAATGGAAAAGAAAAAGTAAGTACTCCATGGAGTCTTCCTGATGGAATTGTGAGCATAGATAATACTGCTAAGTTTAAAGTAGGACACTCACCATGTGTTATTTCTGGTCTTAACAACTTTATAGGCTCAATAGACGAATTAATCTTATTAAAGAAAGCTCTTACACCTCAAGAAATAAGTGTTTTGAAAAATCAATAAAAACAGTAGAAAATTAAAGGTAAAAAAAAATAGGTACTCTTACCAGAGTACCTATTTTTTTTATTCGTCATTATCTTGAGCTCGTTCGAGAATTTTTTCAGGAAGTGCTTTTTTAGCTTTCGCTCCCATTTTCTTTAATTTTTCTACACTTGTAATTAAGTTTCCACGACCTTCTACCAACTTATTCATAGCTGCGGCATAATCGGCTTTAGTACCGTCTATTTTCTTTCCAATATTAACCAAATCAGCTAACAGCCCATGAAATTTATCGTATAAAGCACCTGCTTGTCGTGCAATCTCTAAAGCATTACGTTGTTGCTTTTCATTATTCCACATGGTATCAATAGTACGTAAGGTAGCTAATAAAGTAGTTGGAGTAACAATAACAATATTTCTTTCAAAAGCTTTATTATATAAAGTATTGTCTTCATTTAAAGCTACAGCAAAAGCTGGTTCTATTGGTACAAACAGTAGTACAAAATCAGGAGACTCTATTTTATAAATATCCTCATACTTTTTTTCTGAAAGCTGCTCAACATGTCGCTTTAATGAGTTAACATGTTCTTTTGCAAAACGCTCTTTTACAATATCGTCTTCACTATTTACATACTGTTCATAAGCAGTTAAAGATACTTTAGAATCAACCACCATTTTTTTGTTATCAGGTAAGTGAATTACGACATCGGGCATGATACGTTTACCCTCATCATTGGTAAAAGATTGTTGCACAAAGTATTCTCTGTCTTTTTCTAAGCCAGATTTTTCTAAAACACGTTCTAATACTAATTCTCCCCAATTTCCTTGGGTTTTGCTATCACCTTTTAAAGCTTTAGTTAAGTTTAATGTTTCCTTGCTCATTTGAGCATTTAACTCTTTTAACCCTAATAATTGCTCTTTTAAAGCAGAATGCATCGAAATACTTTCTTTTTGAGTGTCTTCAACCTTCTTTTCAAAAGTTTGGATTTTTTCTTGAAGTGGATTTAAAATATCCTTAATATTTTTCTTATTCTGCTCAGTAAATTTATTCGATTTCTCATCTAGAATTTTGTTCGCTAAATTTTCAAACTCTTTGGTAAACTTATCCTGTAACTTTTCTACTTCTTCTTTATTCTCTTGAAGTTTTAATTGTAAATTTTTCAACTCTTCATTTTTTCTAGCCAATTCAAGAGCAGTAAACTCTTTTTCACGACGTAATTCACTATTTTCTTTAGTTTTTTCGTCTAATCTATTTAAAAAGTCTTCCTTTTGCTGAGAAAATGACTCTTCCTTTTCTTTTTTCTGAATATCAAAATTAGCTTGATGATTTTGTAGGGTTACAATCTCTTTTTCTAAGTCAGAAGTTTGTTGTTTAAACTTCAATTTAGAGAGTAAGTTTCCAATAACAAACCCAATTAGTAAGGTGCTAGTAGTAGTTAAAATAAGTAAGAGAGTGGTATTCATTAGAATAAATAAAAGGTTATTAAGTGAACAAATATAGGACAAGATAGGTTAAAATTATTTGATTTTTGTAGGGAAAACCGTATCATTGACCTTTATACCTAGTAAATGATATCTAAATTTATATTTCACAAAGTTTTAGGCTGGAAGGTAGTTGGAGATTTTCCAAGAAATTTAAAAAAATACGTTGTTATTGGAGCTCCACATACCAGTTGGAAAGACTTTCCGATTGCTATTTTGGCTAGAAACACTATTGGCGTAAAAATTAACTTTATAGGTAAGGCTTCGTTATTTAAACCCCCTTTTGGTTTTATTTTTAGAGCATTAGGAGGGGCTCCTGTTGATAGGAGCAAAAGCACTAATAAAGTAGATGCAATTGTGTCTGTATTTAATCAGCATGATGAATTTCGTCTAGCGTTATCTCCAGAAGGAACTCGTGCTAAAGTAACCTCATGGAAAACGGGATTTTATTATATTGCTAAAGGTGCTAATATTCCTGTGGTAATGTTTGCTTTCGATTTTGAAAATAAGCAAATTATTATAGCTCCTCCTTATTACTTAACAGATGATATGAACGCTGATATGAATCATTTTTATGATTTTTATAGAGATATTAAAGGAGCAAAACCGGATCTGTTCTCTGTACCTAATAAAGAGTAAAACAAACGTTAAATAGTCTTGTTTTCTTGAAAGTTTTACGATATTTAAGTATCTTGTAAAAGGTTTAAAAACAGTAAAGTATGAAAAGATTTGTTTTTTTTATTAGTATGATTTTTTTACTACTTAGTTGTGCATCTTCTAAAAACATAACTCAGTCAGAAATAGATAACTTAAACGCTCTTATAGAAAGTAAAACTTTTGAAATAGAATCAGAGTGGGCTGAACCAATGGTTACAAATGCAATGGCACAAATAGCTAATGCAGGTTTGTTACCTATAGGAAGTAACGCTGGAAACATTAATTTAGTAGGAAATAGTAATTTTTTCAAAATGAAAAAAGATACTGTTGCAGCCTATTTACCATATTTTGGAGAGCGACAAATGGGAGGTTCTTATGGAAGTACAGATATTGGAATTGAATTTGAAGGAACTCCTGAAGATTTAGTTGTATCAGAAGATAAAGAGAATAGTTACAAAATTAGTTTTAAAATAAAGGATAAAAATACAACAACTGAAAACTATAATGTTATAGTTAGAGTATATCCTAGCTTATCGAGTACCATTTATGTAAATAGTACGCAGAAAAATTCAATTAGATATAGAGGTAAGGTACTTAAAACTTCAGAAGAAAAGTAAAATATTGTATATAATACTGTATTTTTAGTAGCTCATTACATCAATGTATGGAGCTACCAAACTTTAAAAAGTATCTTATTGAAAAAGGAGGATTATCAGAAGATGATTACCTTCAAATACAATCGTTTATTTCTTTAAAAAACGTTTCTAAAAGTGATTTTTTATTAAAAGAAGGAGATGTGTGTTCACATTTCTTTTTTGTAGAAAAAGGTTTGTTACGTTTATATGCCCTAAATGAAGAGGGAAAAGAAAATATTTTACAGTTTGCTACTGAAAATTGGATTGTAAGTGATAGAGGTAGTGTATATTTTCAAGAACCATCAACATATTATATTGACGCTGTAGAAGATACATTAGTTATAATGTTAGACGAGGACTTTATTAATAAAGTGTCAAAAATAAATACTGATTTTAGAAGAAAAAATGAGCATTTGTTACAAAAACATATTCGTCAATTATACAAACGTATTAGTCAACTACTTGGAGCTTCAGCAAAAAGACGTTATTTAGATTTTGTAAAGATGTATCCAGATATTATGTTACGAGTTCCGCAATGGATGATTGCTTCTTACTTAGGAATAACTCCAGAAAGCTTGAGTCGTGTTCGTAAATCACTTGCTGAAGAAAACTTCAAACCAAATAATTAAGATACGAGTTATGATTGTTGATTTACGGTTGTTAGATAATCGTAATTCGTTCTTACCATAGGTCAATGCATACCTTTTTTTGTTGCCGTAATTTTACAGTGAAATAAAAAGTGGAGATTAACTCACTTAATATTTCAAAAAAGTAAACTCAATTAATTTCGATGTTAAGCATCGAATAATTAATCCCATTTAATGGGTAAAAAAGGATTTATCATGAGACATTTAAAAACATTAGTTGTAACAAAAAATACAACAAAACCCAAAATTTTGAATTGGCAAGTTTCAACTGTTCCTGATGTCGAAACAGCCATTGAAAAACTACACCAACAAACATATAAGGTTTTAGCTATTTCTAAAGACACTAAAGAGATAGAAAAAACCAAACTGCAAAAGATTATTACAGTATTATTTCCTGAAGCAATTATTGTTGAATACAAAGATGAAACAGCGCTTTCAGAAAGCGTTAAACAAGGGTATTGGTCTAAAAATAAACCAGAAATACAACGTAATTATTTGGATAATTCATTTGAAATGGAATTAGCCGCTAGTTTAAATTAATTAAAGAAAGGAAGTTAAAATGAAAACAAGAAGTATAGAAAAGATAGTAAAACCTGGAACTCCACATTTTGTTGGAGATGGATTTAGAGTTCATAATTTTATTCCAGGAAGCTCAACGATGCAACGTATGGATCCATTTATTATGTTAGATTATAATTCAAAATATAATTTTCCTCCAACAGATAAACCAAAAGGAGTGGGAGTACATCCGCACAGAGGTTTTGAAACCGTAACGATTGCCTATAAAGGACGTGTTGAGCATGGTGATAGTGCAGGTGGAGGTGGAATTATAGGTGAAGGAGACGTACAATGGATGACAGCGGCTTCAGGAGTTTTACACAAAGAGTTTCATGAAACCGAATGGAGTAAAACAGGAGGAGAGTTTCAAATGGTACAATTATGGGTAAATTTACCGGCTAAGGATAAAATGAGTTCGCCAAAATATCAAGCAATTGCTAATGCAGAAATGGCTAAAATACCTTTAGCAGATGGAGGAGGAGAAATAGAGGTAATTGCAGGAGAGTATAAAGGAAATAAAGGACCTGCATTTACATTTTCGCCAGTTAATATGTTTAATGTAAAGTTGAAGAAAGGAGTAAAAACACAGTTAACCTTTCCTAAAAACTACACTACTGCTATTTTATCAGTTGAAGGTAGTGTTAAAGTGAATGAATCAAACAATATTTTAGAGGATTACTTTGTATTATTCAAAAATGACGGAGATACTTTTACTTTAGAGGCTTTAGAAGATGCTATAATTTTAGTATTAAGCGGAGAGCCTTTAAACGAACCTATTGCGGCACACGGTCCGTTTGTAATGAATACTAAACAAGAGTTAATAGAAGCATTTCAAGACTTCAATACTGGAAAGTTTGGTTATTTAGAAGATTAACAATAACTTTAAAAGGCAACTCTTCGGTTTAGAGTTGCTTTTTTGATTAAATCCTTAATAGGTATAAAAATGTCTAACACGAAACTAATAATTGAAGAGCGAGCAGCAAATATTGGTAATTTTCTAGTAGGTCGCTTGTTGCCATTTAGGCAAAAACGAATGGTAGGTCCTTTTATTTTTATCGACCATATGGGACCAGTAAAACTTACCGAAAATGATAATTTAGATGTTGATATGCATCCTCACATAGGTATATCAACTCTTACTTTTTTGTTTGAAGGAGCTATAGTACACCGTGATAGTATCGGAACTGAAATAGAAATAACTCCAGGAGCTGTAAATTGGATGACAGCAGGAAAAGGAGTAGTACATACAGAAAGAACTCCTAAAAGATTAAGGAATTCAACTAAGAAGCTTCATGGGTTACAAATATGGGTAGCTTTACCTTTAAGTGAAGAGCGATGTGAACCTTCTTTTACACATGTTTCCGAAAATGAAATTCCTAATTGGGAAGATGAAGGAGTTCAGTTTAAGCTCATCGCAGGAAAAGCGTTTGGAAAGCAATCTCCTGTTCCAGTATATAGTCCACTGTTTTTTATAGAAATTAAATCGAGTGAGAAGAAAACAATTACTATAGGAGAACATTTGTTTGGTGAAAGTGCCTTATATATTTTAGAAGGAAATATTATTAGTGATGGACATACTTATGAGTCCAAAAAATTATTAGTAGCAAAAGACAGTACCTTGTGTTCTTTTGAAATTACAGCAAATTCTACTGTTTATATTTTTGGAGGAGAGCCATTTCCAGAAGAACGCTTTATAGAGTGGAATTTTGTGGCTTCTAATAAAGAATTGATAGAGCAAGCTAAAGAAAACTGGAAGAATAATAAATTTCCTTCTGTACCAAATGAGACAGAGCGAATCCTCTTACCAGAACAAAGACGTTTTGGGAGGAGTTAATAGTGTAATAAACAAAAAACATATGAAAACAGGCAGATTAAGAAGCATTTAACGATGGTGTTTTAGCTATTCTAATTACCATTATGGCAGTAGAAATTAAAGCTCTCAGAAGATACTACATTTAAAGGACTATTAGCTCCCGTATTTATATAAGTTAGAAGTTCTTATGGAAAAGTAATTCAAAAAAAATATGGTTTTTCCTTACTAAAAATATGGTTTTTTTTATAGTAAACTCTTTTTTAAAGGTTATTTTCGGAAAACAAAATAATATTTATAACCCCCAAAATACTTTATAATGAAAAAAGTAATTTTAAACGTAAAAGGATCACAAGAGTTAATAAAAACAACCTTAAAGAACATTAAAGGAGGAAATGCAGTACCTTTTCCTTTTCCTAAAGAATGTGGAGGAGATGGTTCTTTTATTTATCAAGATGGAGTAAAGGTATGTTGTTACAGACCTACCACTATGGACTATATTTGTTAAAAATTGTTTAATATAGGATATAAGAAAAAGGCTTTAGTTTATAAACTAAAGCCTTTTTTCTTAATTGTTTTTGATTTTGGAAAAATAGAGAATAGCATCATCTATAGCCTTATTAATGGGTAGATATTCAATCTTTAAATCTCTTACTGACTTAGTATTAGAAAAAAAGTTGTTTATACATAAAGTACGCATATTCGTTAAACTTAAAGAAGTTTTTATACCCATACTTCGGAGAACATCTCTAAAATAACCTATCATAATAAGTATAAACTTAGGGATTTGAACCATCAAAGGTAATTGATTAGTTACTTTGTTAAGTTTATTAAAAAAATCTTTATAACTAAGGTTCTCGTTTGCTAGTAAATACTTCTCTCCAAAAGAATTTGTAGTTAGTACTTTTATAATGCCATTAGCAACATCTTTTACATGTACAAAGTTTTTTCCTCCTGGAGGATAAAATATTACTTTCTTTTTCCATCCCATGTATATTATTTTCCCCGAACTAGGTTTAGTATCGTAAGCTCCTAACATAAAAGTAGGATTTACGATAGCTGTTTTTATCTTATGGTTATTTTTTAACAAGTACCTCTCAGCTTCAAGTTTACTTTTCGCATAATATGATTGTTTAAAAAGTTTACTCATTTTATTATTTTCAGCCCCCGGTTTTTGCAAAGAACCATACCCTAAAGTATTGGCAGTACTAACAAAAATAAAACGTTTAACATTACATATTATAGCAGCATTGTATAGTTGTATAGTAGTATTACAGTTTATTTTCTTATAATCAGAATACCTCAATAAATTTTGACTAGTTGTTGCAGCAACATGTATTACTACGTCAACTTTATTTAATAAAGAAGTAAAGTCTATAAATAAATCACCTTCAATTAATTTTAAGTGTTTATGTTCTTTTCCTTTATAGTTTTGTTTTTTTCTGGTAAGACCAATAACAAAATAACCTTGTTGTAAAAGTTCATGACATAAATTAGTACCTAATAAACCATTAACTCCAGTAATAAAAATTCGTTTCATTTTTAAGCTTCTCTTTTTATTATACTTGTCATCATAGGTATTTTTATCCAATTAGGTAAAAGAATAGAAATAAACCAACTCATTGGGTTTATAACTATAAAAGCTTTTCGTTTAAACATTTTTTTTATTGAATACTTAGCAACCTTTTTTGGATCTAACAAGGTTAATTTACCTAAAAAGCCTTGTTTTTTTATTCTTGCAGTAATTTCTGGATTTGTTTTCATAGCTCCAGGGTTTATAACACTAACAGAAATATTAGTGTTTTTTAGCTCTTCTGAAAGACCTAATGAAAATGAGTGAACAAAAGCTTTTGAAGCAGGATAAACTGTTTTATAACCTAGAGGGGAAAAAGCAGCAATGCTTGATACATTTAAAATATATGATTTTTTTTGCTCTTTTAAATTAGGAAGTAATTGATGTGTAAGTATTGTTATTGCTTTTATATTGACTTGAATTATATTATTAATATAATTAAGAGAAACGTCTTCTATTTTTTTTGTTCCACCAGTACCAGCATTATTAATTAGAATATTAATAGCGTATTTTTCCTTTAAATAACTAGTTAATGATTTAAGGTTAGCATCTGAAGAAAAATCAGTTTCATAATAGGCTACTTTAACATTGTAGTATGTTTCAATTAGGTTAGCCAGTTTATTTAAATTTTGTTTAGGAAGACTAATTAAAATGAGATTGTGTTTTCTTTTGGCCAATTCTAATGCAAAAGCTTTTCCTAACCCTTGACTTGCTCCTGTAATAACTGCAAACGTATTATCTGTATATTCTTTCATTTGTCTTTTTTAAAATATGTAAACAAAATTAGAACAAGAGATGATTTAAAATGCCCTTGTTTATAAATGAGGACAAGAATTCAAACTATTGTCAATCAATTATTTAAACACTCGTATTGTTCTGTATTATAAACTAGAACTTTGTTTTTTAAATTCCGAAGGTGTTTGATTTGTAAGCTTTTTAAATGTAGTATTAAAAGCAGTTTTAGAACTAAAACCAGACTCAAATGCAATACCTAATATAGATAGTTTTTCAGAAGATTTATCCATTAATAATTTTTTAGCTTTTTCTATACGATAACTATTGATAAACTGATAGAAATTTTGATTAAATCCATTATTAATAACATATGATAATTGGTGCGATGTTATTTGCATTTCTTCCGCTAAAGAAGCCAAATTAATGTTGTTATCTAAATACAAATGTTTAGTTTTCATCAAAGCATTTAATTTAGCTTTTAATATAACAAGCTCTTTGTCTTTAATAATTTTTCGTTTATTAGTATCAATTTCATCATCATCATCATTCTCAATAGCAATAATATCTTCACGGTGTTTTTGGTTAGTCGGAAAAATTTCTTTTTGTTTTAAGGAGTTGTAAGTCATAAACAAGACAACACCTAACGTAATAATGTTTAGGTATAGGTTTAAGGGTAGTCCAATATAAACAAGGTTAAAAACACTTATAATTAAAACTAGAACCATAATTACAAGAATAATATTTTCTAACCATTTCAAATTAATTTCATCAGTATTAGATGAAAACAAAGTTATTTTTCGCTGATGAATACGAAGTCTTAAAAACGATTTTGTAGTAAATATAATCGCATTAACAAGTATTAATGTTACTAATAAAAACTGATAATTAATAATCGAGATGTAATCATAAATAATTGCAATTAAATAAACTATTGGTATAATAAATACAGTGCTGTCTTTAAACGTAAAACTATAATTAGGATTAGAAAAAAACAAAACACTGATATATAGTAGTATAGGGGTGAAAAATTGTATAAATGAAATTACTAAGTTAAAAAAATGACCAAAAGGTTCTGCCTTTGTTAGTAAAACAATTTCTTCTAACCAAAAACTAGACCATAAAAATAAAGTTATCCCAAACCAAATATTAGCTTTTTTATTTACTCTCAATGGGTTTGAAAGCATGATAAAAGAAAGTAGTATTAATGAAGAAAAAACAAGTATTTGAATAAAATAGATAAGCAATTAATTTTGTTTTTCACAAATATAAGTTCTTATCTTTAATTTAATAGGGTCTAACACTTAAGTTTTTTATTAATTAACCGTAGTATTACTTAGACTTTTTTAGTTGGTAATAATTCCTCAGGAAAAGGGAATAAAATTGTTAAGTTTTTCTCTGCGGCAATATATGTATTTACCAAATCTAAATTTAATACAGACCCTATTACCGATTGGTACTTCCATTTGCCAAATGGTTGTCCTTCTGACAATTAAAAAACTAAATAATATATTCGGATTAAAAGTTCGCTTTTTTGTACAAAAGAATAAAGCTACAGTTGTGTCTGTTTTTTAATAGCGTATCTGTTTAGAGAGTTTTCTAGTTTCTGAATCATTCTTTTTCTAATTTTTTCAGGTTTTAACACTTCTATACTATCACCAAAGCCCAAAATTAAACGTTCCAATTCATAATTAGGAATAACTAAAATATTAAAGATAGCCCCGTCATCTGTATATTTTATCAATCGTTGAGATTTATGAAAAGGTTTCGTGAGTACATAAGGAGTATTTGCTTTATCTACCCAAAAAGCAATACGTTGTGGTCTCGTATTTGAAACTGTGACACCTACAACATCTTTATAATAAACATCACCATTAATTGCTTTATCTATATATGTTGTGTTTTCAACTTCCATTACAGAATTTATACGATCTAAAGCTAAAGTTGTTTCTTTACCCTTTACCAGTGCCAATAAAAACCACCTATTATTAAACTCTTTTAATAATTGTGGATGCAAGGTTATTATACTAGCTTTTTCTGCTTTAAAAGACTGATAATTTACCTTTAGTACTTTTTTTTGCTGTATAGCATTGTATAAAGGATCTATAAAAGACAAGCCTTTTAGCTGTTCGTTTTTATCTAAATGAATAATAGCCCTATTGTTTTTTTGAGAAGAATATACCGAATCTTCTAAACGTTGTAGCACTCCATCCATTTCTTTGAATAAAGAAAAGTCTTTGAACTGGCGTAATACTTGAATAGCATCATTCATCACTTTCACATCGTTTTCAGTCACAGGAATATTCATAATGGAATACCCTTCTTCAGCATAACGGTAATATTTTCGTTGATAGACTTCAATCGGAGCATTATACCCTAATTTATCACTACGCATCAATTGAATATCTAACTGAACCGTTCTCTTACTCACATAAATATCTTTTCCTTCGTATTCGTATAAGGCATCAGAACAAGCATCAATTAAATCATTCAAAGTCCAAGTACGCATTGTGTTTCGAAGGCATTGATCAATTGTTTTGTATCGAATTAGGGCATTTTTATTAGAAGCCATTTTATAATTTTTTAGTAAAAATGATAAATTCTTTTTTGGTACGCAAAAAGATTGCGTAATACAATAAAATATTTGCAGTGTGATTAAGAAAAAGAAGTCGTTTAAGTGGGAAAATTGCTATGAACATAAAAATATTTAAACCGCAGAAAAATGAAAAAACTAAAAAATGAATATAGAAATCAAGATGAAGCTTTACCAAAAGCTATTATTTGTGATTTAGACGGAACTTTATCTTTGATACATAACAGAAGTCCTTTTGATGGAAGTAGGTGTGAACAAGATTTACCTAATGTGCCTATCGTTAATTTAGTAAAGAATTACCAACAATTAGGATATAAAATACTTCTTTTATCAGGTAGAGAAGCTAAATATCAACCAGAAACAGAGTCTTGGTTAAAAAAACATGAAATAGCTTATGACACACTATGGATGCGTAAATCAAAAGATAATAGGAAAGATGCGATTATTAAAGAAGAGGTATTTAAAAGAAAAATAGAGCATAAGTATTTTATTGAGTTTGTTTTAGATGATAGAAATCAAGTGGTTGATTTATGGAGAAAGGAATTAAAACTTCCTTGTTTACAAGTGTTTTATGGTGATTTTTAAAAAATCAAGAACAATTAATTAAAAAATAATGGAAAGAAAAATATTAGCAAAATTAAAAGAAATAGAAAACGAAAAGGATATTAAAATACTTTTTGCAGTAGAATCAGGTAGTAGAGCTTGGGGATTTGCCTCCCCAGATTCAGATTATGATATTCGGTTTGTGTATAAGCACCAAAAGAATTGGTATTTAAGTCTGTGGGAGCATAGAGATTCTATTGAGTTTATTACTGAAGACAATTTAGACGGATCTGGATGGGATATTAAAAAAGCACTTCTTTTGTTAGCTAAATCAAATGCTTCATTAACAGAGTGGTTATTTTCACCAATAGTATACAAAGCTGATTCAATATTTCTAGAAGAAATAAAAAAGTTAGCCAAAAATAATTTTAACCCTATTGCAGGTTTTCATCACTATCATTCTATGAGTAAAAGTTTTGAAGAAGCTTTAGCTACTGATAAAATGACCTTGAAAAGTTTCTTTTATACAATTCGTACGGCATTTTGTGCTAATTGGATTATAAAAAAAGGGACAATTCCACCAGTACTTTTTAAGGATTTATATGAGTTAATTGAAATGAAATATCATACAATGATTAATGATTTAATTCAGTTAAAAAGTGAACGAATAGAGGAATTTGAAGAAAGAGTTCCAAATCAGTTAATTCAACTGGTTAAGAATATTATAGAGGAAAATAACATATTGAGAAATCAATTAGTTAATAAGAAAGCAAATCATCAAAAGTTCAATGAATTCTTTCTGGAAAACTTGTAAGTAAAGTATTCCCTTAGGTGACTTTGTAAAGTAAGATTCGTAAAAATGCGATAGAGAGAACGAGAAGATTTATTCTCTATATGAGCTCATTATTAAATTCAAAATAAAATGACACTAGAAGAATTAAAAAAATCAGATAATATCATATTTGAATGTATTGGAGGAAGTAGAGCTTATGGTTTAAACACAGCAACTTCAGATACCGATATCAGAGGAGTATTTGTGTTACCTAAAGAAAAGTTCTATTCATTAGATTATATTGGACAAGTAAACAATGAGACGAATGATATTGTATACTATGAGTTAAGGAAATTTATAGAGCTTTGTTTAAAAAACAACCCTAATATTTTAGAATTATTAAATATTCCAGAGCATTGTATTCTAAAAAAGCACCCAATTTTTGATGAAGTAAAGTCAGGTTTATTTCTATCAAAATTATGTAAAAATACATTTGCTAATTATGCTTTCACTCAGATTAAAAAGGCTAGGGGTTTAAATAAAAAGATTGTAAACCCAATGGAAAAAGAACGAAAAAGTGTTGAGGATTTTTGTTTAGTTCGGAAAGAAAAAGAATCTATACCTCTTAAAACCTTTTTAGAAAAATTCAATTTTAAAAAGAATCATTGCGGATTAGCAAAAATTCCAAATATTAAGAATTGCTTCAACCTTTTTTACAATGAGAAATTAAATTACAAGGGAATTACTAACCATAATGCTAACGAAGTTTGCTTGAGTTCAATTCCGAAAGAAGAACAACCAATAGCACTATTATATTTTAATAAAGAAGGATATTCATCGTACTGTAGAAAATACAAAGAGTATTGGGATTGGGTGTCCAAGAGAAATGAAAAACGTTATAAAGGTAATCTATCTCACAATAAAAACTATGATGCAAAAAACCTAATGCATACGTTTCGCTTATTACATATGGCAAAAGAAATAGGAGAAAAAGGAAGTATTAATGTTAGAAGAAATGATCGAGATTATTTACTATCTATAAAAAATGCAGAATTCGAGTATGACGAATTGGTAGAAAAGGCAGAGTTTAAGAAGTCAGAATTAGAAGTTATTTATGAGAATTCAGATTTACCTGACAAACCAGATAAAAGAGACGTTAACAAGTTATTAGTAGAATTAAGAAATAAGTTTTATAAAAAATGATTAGATTAATTTAAAATCAATCTAATAGGTAAAATCAACTAAAAATATCATATTTGCAGCAGTTCATTGAAATGGCTTAGAAATTTTATGAGATATGTAAGGCAATAGTGTTTTACATAATTTATAAAATACAATACTAATGAATTGGAAAATTCAAAAATTAAATAATGGAGAAACCATTATTTCAAAAGAGCCAGGTAATTCTATGTTACCTATTTTAAAGTCTAAACAACCTGTAAAACTAAAACCAATAAACTGGGAAGATTGTAAGGTTGGCGATATTGTTTATTGCAAAGTTCGTGGAAACTGTTTTACGCACCTTGTAAAAGGAAAAAACAATAAAAGAGGTTTGTTAATAGGAAATAATCATGGAAGAATAAACGGATGGACTAAGAATGTATATGGAATAGTAGTAGAGATATTACCAATGCCATAGGCATTTTAAGAAAGAAAAAAAGAGAATGAAGGTTCTCCATATTTTATAAATTAATAAAACGAAATTTAACCTATGCCAATGCAATTTATACACATATCGGACGCTCAAAAGCGATTTTTATGGAGTTATCAATAAGGTTATGGTAGTATAAAATCACTAAAAGCGTCCAAATTATAAAATTTGGACGCTTTTTTTATATAAAATTTCAAGTCTTTGAAATCAACATGTAAAATGCTACATAGCTTACAACCAAGAGGTTACTAATCTGAAGAAATTCGGACAGGACACTTATGTATCTAAACTAGTATAAGAGATTGATTTTCAGTAAAATAAAATCATTTTAAACTTGTGTAATTCAAAAAAGGCTCACATCTTTGCACCAGTAATTTTTATACAGAGCGCAGTTCAAGTATAAACATACTAAACAACAAAACAATAATTTTTAAAAACGAAGTAACCATGTTCAAATATCAATTAAACATAAGTACAATAAAAGAACCAGGTTCTTTTGTACACATGCTTCGCGATTTTCTTCATACATAGAGATAACAACAACTTATATATGAAAAATCCGAAGCCTCAATAACGTTTCGGATTTTTTATGCTACACATTTCCGTATAGTTTTCAATTTCCGAAGCTAAGAGAAAATATTGATACAAAGCACTAATTAGAAAATTGGTGCCCAACCTTATAATGTCTCAACATGGGAAATAAACTAAAAGGAAAAGATCTAATCAAATTAGGCTTTCCAAAAAACAATAGTATAAATATTGCCTTAGGGCAAATTAACCGATATAGAAAAAAAGAAAAAAAAGAACGCATTTTAGAAGAAGCGAAACAAGTACTGCTTTATCCAGAAAAATATCAAGGAAATGCTATTTGGGGTAAAGTTGCTGAAGGTTTAACCAAGCCTGTTGAAATTAAAATGCATCAGTTAAGAAATACAAGAGCACCGTTTTCTATTTATGGAGAAAATGAAATTGATGAACAAGCTAAGTTTCAGTTATACGATGCTTTAAAATTACCTATAGCAGTACAAGGAGCTTTAATGCCAGATGCACATTCAGGGTACGGATTACCCATAGGTGGCGTGGTTGCTACAGAAAATGCAGTAATTCCGTATGGTGTAGGAGTAGATATTGGCTGTAGAATGGCATTGAGTATTTTTCCGATGAAAGCTTCTTATTTAAAAGGTAAGCAACATCAATTAGAAAATATATTGAAAGAACATACCAAGTTTGGAATGTATGAAACACATGATAAAAAGCAAGATCATGAAATTTTTGAACGTAGTGAATTTCAAGATATCCCTTTACTAAAACGGTTAAAAGTAAAAGCATATAATCAATTAGGAACCTCAGGGGGTGGAAATCACTTTGTAGAGTTCGGAGAGGTAACCATAACAGATGAAGATAATGAATTTAATGTACCTATAGGGGAATATGTGGGCTTATTAACGCATAGTGGATCACGTGGATTGGGAGCAAACATTGCAAAACACTATACCTATTTAGCGAGTAAACAATGTCCGTTACCTAAAAACGTACAACATTTAGCATGGTTAGATTTAAATACGCACGATGGACAAGAATATTGGTTAGCTATGAATTTAGCGGGTGATTATGCAAAAGCATGCCATGATAACATTCATAAACGAATAGCAAAATTATTAGGTGTAAAACCATTAACTATGATTGAAAACCATCACAATTTTGCGTGGAAAGAACAAGTAAACGGAATTGAGCGTATTGTACATAGAAAAGGAGCAACACCCGCTAATAAAGGAGCATTAGGTATAATTCCGGGATCTATGACTGCACCAGGATACATTGTTAGAGGTCTAGGAAACCAAGAGAGTTTGCAATCGGCATCACACGGAGCAGGAAGAAAACATTCAAGAAGAAAGTGTAAAGAGAAATTTACCAAAAGTGATATTAAGCATCAATTAAAAATGAACGAAGTTATGCTCATTGGAGGTGGAGTAGATGAAGCTCCTATGGCGTATAAAAATATCAAAAAAGTAATGGTAAATCAGCAAGAATTAGTAGAAGTATTAGGAACCTTTACACCTAAAATTGTACGAATGGATAAGTAAAACAACAATTGTCATTACGATGGAGGAAACAAAATGAAGTAATCTGCTTATTGATTAACAGATTACTTCGTTTCACTCGTAATGACATGAATAGAAAATTAAATGGACATAAAAATAATACAATTTACAGCAGGTCGTGGACCTTCAGAATGCTGCTGGGTAGTAGCAAAAGTGCTAAAAGCATTTATAAAAGCTGTAGTAGAACATAAGATAACGTATGACATTCTTCATAAAGAAAGTGGGATAGAGAATGGAACCATACAATCAGTAAGTGTTCAATTAAAAGGAAATAACCTGTCTTTATTTTTAAAAGATTGGTTGGGAACTATTCAATGGATAGGAAAATCAACCTTTAGAAAATACCATAAACGTAAAAATTGGTTTATTGGTTGTTTTGAATTGGAATATAATAATGAGTTAACCATACAAGAAAAAGACATCGAGTTTCAGGCAATTAGAAGCTCTGGACCTGGTGGACAACATGTAAATAAAGTAAGTTCTGCTGTACGAGCAAAACATAGCACAACAGAAATTCAAGTATTGGTTTCGGAAAGTCGTTCACAGCATCAGAATAAAAAAATAGCTGTACAACGTTTAAAAACCTTGATAGCAAATCATAATATAAATCAATTACAAAACACCATAAAACAAGAGTGGGAAAACCATTTAGACTTAGAAAGAGGAAATCCAGTAAAAGTATTTGTAGGAACTGATTTTAAAGTAAAAAACAACAAAAAAAGATTTAAAACAACACGTAATCAATTAAAAAGCGATTTGCGTAAACAATTATATTAAGATGAAAACATTAGCAAACAATTACATATTTAAAGCATTAGATGCTTTTCCTTATGAATTAGAAGAAACAATGGAGGCATTAACATATGCTTTGGCGTATGAAGAAAAAAATATAGTAGCGTTGTGTTTAATGGGACGCATTTACGCAGAACACTTAGGTGATTTTGAAAAAGCAAAACTGTATTATACAGAGGCTTTAGCAGAAAACATGTATGCTTTTAACGTATATCCGCATTATATTAATGTGTTATTATGGAATGAAGACTATGAAGAAGCTGAACGATTCATTGATTTCGCATTAACCGTAAAAGGTTCCGATAAAGCTATTTTATATACCGGTAAAGCCCAATTATATGAACAGAAAGAAGCGTATAAAAAATCATTACAAACTTTAAAGCTTGCTAAAAAGTACACGTATAATAGAGACTATATGCGGACTGTAAGAGAACATATAGAACGTGTAGAGGATAAACTTCCTAAGAAAAAGAAGAAAAAAAGTAAGAAAAATCAAAAATAATTTTTAGTACGCAAAAACATTGCGCAATATAGTGTAATATTTGCAGTGTAATTATGAAAAAGATGTTTGCTGTGAGATAAAAATTGCAAAGATGTTTGCTGTGAGATAAAAATTGCTATGAAAAGCCTCATTATAACAAAGGGTATAATGAGGTAGTTATAAAAGTTCATTTACATATTATAAATAAAAATATCAAGCAAGTCTTGTTGCGTGTTTCTGTATAGCACCATTGTATACACTCTTACAGTATTTGTATTAGAATTGTATATGCAACTAGTCTTGAAGGTTTTGATTATTCACCAAAAAATAATCGCACTCTATGTACGCAGGTTCGAATCCTGCCATAACGAAAGTTATGTAGCTAAGTCCGGTTAAAGCAATAGAGAAAATTCGTGTGGGTTCGAATCCCACTATCCGAAAGGATATGGCGGAATGGTAGACGCGCTAGATTTCGGTTCTAGTAATTATGGTAAGCCTAACGGCATGTCGGTTCGAGTCCGACTTCACGACTTGAGAAAAGTCATCAGGAAGCTCATCACCTTGTAAAACTGATGAACTAAAAGTGTTGAATGTTTAATGAGTTTTTAAATAAACACTTATAAACGTACTTTGAAATAATAACCATTACATAAACAATGTATTGATTTTTAGTATGTCAGTTATAGTATCAATTAGTATAACCCATGTAGTAAACAACAATACAAAAGCTATGCAATCTTATTATTTCCGTGGGCTTATAAGCATTAACATTCAGTACTTTTTACAAAAACAAACAAATTTCTCCATGGTGAGAAAACAACGTATAAACAATTAAAAACAAAAAGATTATGAAAAGAATAACAATTAATCAAGGAAAAGTAGGATTAGTATTTAAAAAAGGAGATTACATAAAGGTAATTAAAGGGGGTACACATTGGTTAGGATTTAATCAAACAGTGGCAGTATATGATTTAACAAAAGATTTTTATGCATCAGTAGCTTTAGAGGTGTTGTTGCAAGACGCAACTTTAGCAGCAATGTTAGAAGTTGTTGAAGTACAAGACAACGAGTTAGTTTTTATGTATGAAAACAACAACTTTAAAAGAGTTTTAAATGCAGGAAGACACGTTTTCTGGAAAGGATTTATTACTAGAACCTTTCAAAGAATAGATATAAGCAAGATTGAGATTACTGAAAAAGTTGATGCTTCTTTATTCAGTAATTATGAAGTAAGCAAATATGTTAGAACTTTTGAAGTTGCTGCCTACGAAAAAGCGGTGTTGTTAGTGAATGATACCTATCAAAAAACATTGGTAGGAGGGACGTATAGGTTTTGGAAAAATGAAACAACTATTAAAATAGCGAAAGTAGACACCAGACAATTACAATTAGAAATTGCAGGTCAGGAATTGTTAACTAAAGACAAAGCAAATGTTAGAGTTAACTTTTATACGCAATACAAAGTAATTGCTATTGAAAAAGCGTTATTGGCTAACAAAGACTATGAAAAACAATTGTATGTAAACATGCAATTGGCATTAAGAAAATATGTAGGGCACTACACATTAGATGAATTATTAGCAAATAAAGAAGATGTTTCTACAGCTGTTTTTGAAGAAACCAAATCGAATGCTGAAAAATTAGGTGTAGTAATTCAAGGTTGCGGAATTAGAGATGTTATTTTACCAGGAGAAATGAAAGAAATCATGAATCAGGTATTAGTAGCACAAAAGCAAGCCCAAGCTAATATTATTACCAGAAGAGAAGAAACAGCCTCAACAAGAAGCTTATTAAATACTGCTAAATTAATGGAAGACAACGAAATGTTGTTTAAGTTAAAAGAAATGGAGTATGTAGAAAAAATTGCTGATAAGATTGGAGAAATTACAGTTACTGGAAACGGAAATGTAATTAAACAGTTAAAAGAAATATTTGTAGCTAATAAATAATTACATTGGCAAAATTAGAATTTTAGAAGTTTAGAAGTTAGGTATAAAAAATATATAATTTGTTTATATCTAAAACCTAACTTCTAAATTCTTTTACTTTTAAATAGTTTTCAGACGGAGATATAAGAATTATATTTAACATAATATTTAAAAATATAATTCAGAAACTTCAACGAATATTAAACACTTATAAAAAAGATTGTTACAGGTTATCTACATGTGGATATGAATAAAATTACAGTGTTGTAAAATGACTGTAACAAATTTGTAGATACCATAAAACATATCTACAATTAAATAAAAAACACTTCGTCATTCTATTTACACAATTTAAAATGTACTATAATTAATATTATGTAAAATAGAAACTAAATTATTTAACCATTAATACCTTGAGAAATTTCTTCTTGCAATAAATTGTTTTAACCAAAATGTGTAAGTCTGATACCAAAATGTATAAGTATTGTAGGATAATACGGCTATAAATTTGCATTGTAATTAATTCTATAGCTGTACAGTTGCTATAAACAGAATCAAGAGCAAAAAAGTATAACAGATAACACAATATCGACTAAAAAAGAAAAATGATGAACAATTTAAAAGCAGGAAAAAATAGTGTGACATTCACGTCATTTGGAGTAGAATTAGCAGGAGATCTTTACCTACCTAAAGGATTTGATTCAAACAAGAAGTACAAAGCCATAGTAAGTGCTAGTCCGTTTCCACAAGTTAAAGGACAGATTATGGCAACCTATGGACCAGAAATGGCAAAAAGAGGGTTTGTTTTTTTGGGATTTGATTATTTAGGAATGGGAGATTCTCCAGCATTACCAGGAGAACATAAAAAATCTAGATACATGTTTAGATTAATAGAAAATACTTGGGATGCAGTATCTTATCTCGGTACACATCCTTTTATAGAAGAGATTGAAGGACTAGGTGTTTGTCAGGGTGGTTCTATCATTGCATCAGCAGCAGTTACAGACCATAGAATTAAGAAAATAGCAATGGTTTCTGGTATGATGGCAGCAGATGGTTTTCAATGGTTAGGTAGAGAAGTTACAGACCCTATGATTGCAGCTGCTAATGACTCTATGCAAAAACAGTACGAAACTGGAGAACCTGATTATTATGCTCCATTTGGATTAGATGATGAAATGACTAAAGAAGAGTTTGTTACTACTGCCGCTTACCCAGTAATGGCAGAAGAAACGTATAATTACTATGGAAAAAACGGTGAAAAAGGCCCTGGAACTGTTAAAAATGCTTCAAACATACATATTGCAGACCAAGCCATGCAGTCTTTAATTTCTATTGGAGAGGCTTATGCAGATAAAATTGTACAACCAAGTTTAGTAATATATAGTACCAATGCATCTACTGCCCCCTGCTCTACCCAATTTATAGCAAAACTTACTAATGATAACACAACATTAGCATTTGATGAGTTTACTCATGTAGATTTTTATTATAAGCCTGAAGCTGTAAAAGCATCAACAGATGCTGTAGCAGAATTTTTTAATAAATAATTTAGATAGAATTTTTACAAGTATTAAACTCCTAATCGATTAATAACGTCTTAAGCTTTTCAATATGAAAATACAAGAACTAGAAACACTAGTGAAAGGACAGAAAGTACATCAAATTAAATGTGGTAATCATCGTTTTATTGATATCACTATCGTCGCAATTGAAGGACGTTTTTTTGTACGTCAATATAAGTTCGGAAAACGAAGCTGGTATCATGCTTTTTTAAAGCATCCTGAAGGTACTATGAAAACTGGTAACACAGTTGTAGATATTGATGGTGTTATTCCTACGGATTTAGAAGAAATAAACCCTAAAGTAAATAAAGCATATCTAAAATTATTAGGATTGATTTATCCAGTAATGCGATTGACATTTGACACAAAAAAACATGAAGCGTCTACTTTAGAGCTTATTCCCAAAAGTCTATGAAAAATAGTATACAAAAAATTATAAAAAAAATGTTGATTACCCTCTTATCACTTATTGGTATTTTGATAGTTGCTTACGTTTTGATTGTCAAATTTTATCCTTCTTTCGGTGGCGACGTCACAAAAAAAGATTACCAATCTTATACTAGTTCTAAACAATACGAAAATGGCAAATTCCGTAATAAGGATGCAAACGTTCCGCAAAATTTAGGGTTTAATGATATGGTAAAATTATCCTGGAAATTCTTTACTACCAAAGTTAAAAACGGAAGACCAAAGCAAGACTTACACGTTCAAAAAATAGATTCGATAAATGTTGCTGATTATAAAGGTGACACAGGCTTCATTTGGTATGGGCATTCGGCTTTCTTAATGCAAACACAAGGAAAAAACATTCTAATTGACCCAATGTTTGGTAAAGTAGCTGCACCAATGAACTTTTTAGGTGAAAATCGTTTTAATAAAGAGATACCTCTAGAAATTGAGAAATTACCTAAAATAGATGCTGTAGTCATTTCCCACGACCATTACGATCATTTAGATTATGAAAGTATTGAAAAGCTAAAATCAAAAGTAGAACACTATTTTGTTCCACTAGCCGTTGGAGTGCATTTAAAAGCTTGGGGAATTTCCGAAGAAAAAATTACGGAACTTGATTGGTGGGGAGAAACAACATATAAAGGTTTGCAGTTTATCTGTACACCATCTCAACATTTCTCTGGTAGAAAAATGAATAATCATCAGAGTACTTTATGGAGTTCATGGATAATCAAAACACCAACTGATAACATCTTTTTTAGTGGAGATAGTGGTTATGGTGAACACTTTACAGAAATCGGCAACAAATATGGACCATTCGATTTTGCAATGCTAGAATGCGGACAGTACGATGAGCAATGGCAAGACATACATATGCTTCCAGAGCAAACTGCGCAAGCAGGCGTAGATTTACAAGCAAAAAAAATAATGCCAATTCATTGGGCCGGTTTTAAACTGGCATTACACTCTTGGACAGACCCAATTGAACGTGTTACTAAAAAAGCAAATGAACTAAACATACCTTTGGTAGCACCAAGAATTGGCCAAACATTTACCATAAATAATATCGAAAACAGTGATTCCAGCTGGTGGAATGAATATTGATAATAAATCGTAGATTTACAAAGTACAGAAATCATGAAAATGTCAAGTCTTAACTTCAATTCCATAACAGAATTCCACGACCATTTTAGTTTAAAAGTTCCTGAAAATCCTTTATTTAGTATTATCCATACCGAATTAGAAGAAGATGAATATGAGAGCTGTGAAGCTTATGCTTTTGATGAACCTGTAGAAATAAATTGCCAGTTTTATGGTATCAGCCTAAAGAACATTATTTCAGGGGAACTCTCTTATGGACGTACTAAATATGATTGTACTAAAGGAACAATGTTGTTTACAGCGCCAAACCAAACTTTAATATTTAAAGATTTGGTGTTTAGTTCAGAGAGTTATCATATAGCATTTCATAAAAATTATATACAAAGCCTTGATATTTATGAAAAAATCAAGACCTATAATTTCTTTAATTACAATGTAAACGAAGCACTTCATCTATCACCTAAAGAAGAAGAGATAGTAAAAAATATTTTCAAGAGTATTAAAGCCGAATATTATAATAATCATGATGAGTTTAGCAAAGAAATCATTATTTCTCAATTAGAAACTTTATTAAAGTATGCTGATAGATTTTACAAAAGACAGTTTTTAAATAGAACTGATAATAACAAGATTTTAATTACCAAATTTAAAGATATATTAAACACCTATTTTGAACAAAACTTATTTGCTGAAGAGGGAATCCCTACTTTAGATTGGATGGCTACACAATTAAATGTAAGTCATCGTTATATGAGTGACACTATAAAAGCTGAGACAGGAAAGACAGCTGTAGACCAAATCAATTTATTTTTAGTTGATGAAGCTAAAAGTTTATTGTTGAATCCAAATTTTTCAATATCTGAAACGGCATATAAACTGGGGTTTGAATATCCTCAATATTTCACTAGAGTTTTTAAAAAAAAGGTAGGAATGAGCCCAAAAGAATATATAAAAAAGTATTCTTCTTTGAATTAGATTTTAATTATTGGAAAGGCTTATGCAGATAAAATTGTACAACCAAGTTTAGTAATATATAGTACAAATGCATCTACTACCCTTTGCTCTACCCAATTTATAGCAAAATTTACCAATAATAACATAACATTAGCATTTGATGAATTTAGTCATGTAGATTTTTATTATAAGTCTGAAGCTGTATAAGCATCTTTCGATGTTATGGCTTAGTTTTTTTATAAACAAGGGTAAATATAATTCACCCTAGTTTACTCTTTATTTTTTTATTTAATTATTAATAATATCTAAAATATTTTTTAACAAAAAAGTAGGGTTATTTTAATTATAACTGTTTCATAAATTGTAAGATGTATATAGTATATGACGCTGTTCTGAATAAAAAGCCCCTTCACTTTATTACATTTTTTTGTTTCACTACATTTTATTCTTGGCAGCGTCTTTTTTATTAGACATATATAGTTTATAGTATTGTTTGTTTAAGGCTGTTAAAAAAGCAGCCTTTTTTTAACTTTTATCCATACTTCTAACTAAAATAAAGGCAGTATTTTTGCATAATGCAAAAAAATAATCAATCGAAATTAGAATTCATTGCTTTAATGGCTTCTCTAATGTCATTAGTAGCTTTATCAATAGATGCATTACTCCCAGCTTTAGAACAAATAGGTATTAGTATTCGAGTTCAACAAGGATCACACGATAGTCAATTATTAGTAACAATGATTTTTTTAGGACTAGGCTTTGGGCAATTAATTTCTGGGCCAATTTCTGATAGTTTAGGAAGAAAGCCTGTTATTTATGGTGGTTTTATACTTTTTGTTATTGCAAGCTTTATTTGTGTTAGTGCTACAAACATAGAAATGATGGTTTTAGGAAGAGTCTTACAAGGAATAGGACTCTCTGCTCCTAGAACAATTAGTATTGCCATGGTTAGAGATAGTTTTAGTGGAAACTACATGGCTAAAATTATGTCGTTTATTGTGGTGATTTTTATTTTAGTTCCTGTTGTAGCTCCTGCTATTGGTAAGTTAATGTTGGATGCTTACGGATGGAAATCTATATTTTATAGTCAACTAATATTTGGTGTTTTAGTAATGTTTTGGTTATGGAAGCGCCAACCAGAAACTCTTCAAGAAGAAAACAGAATTAAGTTTGCATTTCGTTTATTTTTAGATGGTTCTAAAGAATTTATAAAATATAAACAAGCTGTAATTTTTACACTTATATCTGGTTTTATTACAGGGTCATTTATGGTATATTTAAGTGCTTCACAGCAAATTTTTCAAGAGCAATATTTATTGGTAGACGAATTTCCATATATTTTTGCTGGTTTAGCCATTTCTGTTGGTTTTGCTACCTTTTTAAATGGTTCATTTGTTATGAAGTTTGGAATGCATAAACTCGTTTCATTCTTTTTAATTATGTTTTCAATTGTTCCCATTATTTATATAACATTATTTTATCAAAAGGAAAATCCAAGTATTGTAGTATTATTAATCTTCTTTGCACTACAGTTTTTCTCTATCGGATTTTTATTTGGAAATCTTCGAGCATTAGCAATGCAACCTGTTGGACATATTGCTGGAATTGGAGCTGCAATTAACGGATTTGTATCTACCATTATGGCAGTACCAATTGCTACATTTATAGGAAAATATGTTGAAACCACTACTCTCCCACTTTTTATAGGTTTTTTTATATGTGGTGCGTTATCTTTACTCCTTTTAAACTTCTCCAAATTAAAACCAGTAAACGAATAGTATAATGAAGCTAGATGTTATTTATGAAGATGAATATGTGTTGTGCGTATCAAAACCTAATAATGTTGTTGTACATCACGCGCATCATTCTAGAAATGTTGCTGATGAAGATTCTTTGTTACAAATAATTCAACAGCAATTCAATCAAAAAATGTATCCAATTCATCGTCTTGATAGAAAAACGTCTGGAATTATATTACTTTCTAAGGAAACAAAGTTTGTAGCTAAGTTTCAAGAACTGTTTACTAATAATGAAATACAAAAAACGTATTATGGAGTTGTTAGAGGTCATGCTCCTGAAACTAAAATTATAGATTCTCCAGTAAAAGGAAGAGACGCCAACGTGCATAAAGATGCAGAAACACATTTAAGTACTATAAAAACGGTTACAGTAAATATTCCTGTAAAACCTTATGACACATCTAGGTATAGTTTGGTAAAGTTAGCCCCTAAAACAGGTAGATTACACCAGTTACGAATCCATATGAACAAAATTAGTCATCCTTTAATTGGAGATCCTAAATACGGTGATAAAAATCACAATACAATGTTTATTGATAATTTTGATTGTGAAAACCTTTTTTTACACGCTTATTCTTTAGAGTTCATTCATCCATATTCGAATAAAAAATTATTAATTAAAGCTGATTTTCCTAAGGATTGGTATGTAGTTTATGAAAAGTTTAATTGGAGTTTATAATAACAGTCTCCTTATACTCTACACTTTTTTATAAATTAAATACTGTTTTTATTTGAATAGAAACAGTTAATTTATTGAAAACAATAAAAAAGGGTAGCATAATTATGCTACCCTTTTAACTTTTTTAAAAATAGTTTTTTAAATATCTTTAAAAATTGCGTGCATTAAACGCTTTTTATCATTGATGCTTTCTTCAAGAGCAATCATTGTTTCTGTTCTATTAACTCCATGAATATCATCTATTCTGTAAATAATGTCTTTTGCATCGTTAGTGTTTTTAGCACGTACTTTACAGAAAATATTATATTTTCCTGCAGTTACATAGGCTACAGTTACATTAGGAATCAACCTTAAATTATCTAAAACATGTTGCGTCATAGATGTCTTCTCTAAAAAAATTCCAACGTGAGCAATAAATGAATACCCCATTTTTTCATAATTCAAGGTTAAAGTAGATCCTTGAATAATTCCTTCGTCTTCCATTTTTTTTACGCGTACATGTATAGTACCTGCAGATACTAACAGTTTTTTTGCAATGTCTGTAAATGGTGTACGAGCATTTTCAATTAAAATGTCTAAAATTTGATGATCGATTTCATCTAGTATGAACTTCTTCATTTTTTTGTTTTCTTCAAGTAATATTGCTAAAATATGGTTTTTTTCTAAAAAAAATAAGTTTTATTTAAAGAAAGTAGAATTTTTAACTGTTTTTTATGAATTCTTTGTGAGCTAAACACATAGATAAGTTACCTTCTTTTTCCTTTGTTAAAACGAGTGCAAATTTATCATTTTCTATAGTTTCTACATACTGATATGCAACATCTTTTTCATTATTTTTTGATCGATAAATCACATCGTAGAAGTTCTTGATATTGTTAGGGATAGCTAAATATTTTTTAAACTCTTTAAAATTATTTGTTAAAGAAATATGATAAATCCCCTGTAAAAGCGCATAAAAATTGAATTTTCTAACCTCTTCCCTTTCGTAATCACCTGCAAAATGTCCTGCTTCAATTAGTATTGTATTATGTCCTAACTTTTGAAAATTGTCTCCTGTTGCTGTAGGGTAAAATTCATCCGTATAACGACCAACATGATTGGGTATGATTTCTTGTAACAAATCATTCATAGCAACAATTACATTCATTGTTTCTTTTCTCCCTTCTGTAATTGTTCTTTTTTCTTCTTCTGAAGGGGCCAAAAACGATATTGTTGCTGGGTTTTTAGTTCCTTCAACACCAAAAATAGTTCTTTGATCATGTAAATTGAAGCAAAATTGAGGATTTACCTCTTCTAAAACACTACGTAAAAGTTTACTTTCTTTGGCTTCTAACTCAACAGCATCTCTGTTTAAGTCTACATTGTTAGCATTAACACGTGTATATGCTTGTGCTCCATCTGGATTTAGCATAGGAACAATGGTAATACTACAATTATCTATAATAGATTTTGTTATTTGGTGAGTAGGAAAGCGTTGTAAGAAGTTTAAAAAATCGAATACAGCTTTGGTTCCAGTACTTTCGTTACCGTGCATTTGACTCCAAATAAGAATTCTTTTTTTGCCTTTTCCCAATTTTAATTTATAAATGGCCCTTCCTTCTTCAGACTCTCCAATAATTTTTGTTTGAATTTCTGAGTTTTGTAAGCCTAAATATAAAGGCTCTATATCTGTTAGTGTTATCCACCTTCCAGATATAGAGTCTTCTTTAATTTTTGAATAATTATCTTCTAAAAAAGAGCTTTTTAAGTGTGTCATATCATAATTATAACGAAAACCAATCAGTTACCAGTTGTTTTTCAATTGGTTCAATGGTTTTATGTACATAATCATTTTTAGCAATGTCGTATTCATAGTCCTTAGACCATTCTCCAATATTTTCAGCTAATGTTTGTAACGATTCACAAATAAATTGTACTTCTTCATTTGTAATTGTTGGATGTACTGATAAACGTACCCAACCTGGTTTTTCTGTATTACAACCTTCTAATATTTGACCTTTTATTTCATTTGATCTTATTTGATCTACATTTAATAAGAAGTGTCCATAAGTTCCTGCACATGAACATCCACCTCTAGTTTGAATTCCAAATCGGTCGTTTAATAATTTTACAACAAGGTTAAAGTGATATTTTTCAAAGTAGAAAGAAAAAATACTCAAACGATCTTTATGATCTGGAGCTAATATTTTAACTCCTTCCAAATTTTCTAAACAGTTAAAGATAATTGGGTTGATTTCATCTTCACGTTCCTTTATTTTATCAGTACCCATTTGATCTTTTACTTGAATACATAAAGCTATTTTTATAGTTTGTAAAAAAGCTGGTGTCCCTCCATCTTCACGCGTTTCTACATCATCAAAATAATCATGTTGTCCCCAAGGATTTGTATAACTAACCGTTCCTCCTCCAGGATTATCAGGAACCATATTTTTATACAGTTTTTTATTAAAAATCAACACCCCAGAACTTCCTGGACCTCCTAAAAACTTATGTGGAGAAAAGAAAATAGCATCTAAATATTCATCTTCTTTTTCTGGATGCATATTTATATCTACATAAGGTGCAGAACAGGCAAAATCGACAAAGCATAAACCACCGTAACGATGAATTAAAGAGGCTACTTTATGGTAGTCTGTCTTTATTCCTGTTACATTTGATCCTGCTACTATAGAAGCTATTTTAATAGGTCTATCTAAGTATTTTTTTATAGTTTCTTCAAACTTATCTAAACACACTAAACCTTCATCATTACAAGGAACAACCTCTACATCTGCTATAGTTTCAATCCAAGATGTTTGGTTCGAGTGATGCTCCATATGACTTACAAAGACAATAGGTCTTTTTTCATCTGGAACCTGTGTGTTTTCTTTTAAATTTTCATTTATTTTTAGTCCTAAAATACGTTGAAATTTATTCACTACTCCCGTCATACCAGAACCTTCCGTAATTAAAACATCATTGGAAGAAGCGTTTACGTGGCATTTAATAATATTTCGTGCTTCGTGATAGGCTAAAGTCATAGCAGCTCCTGATGTAGAAGTTTCTGTATGAGTATTGGCTACAAAAGGTCCAAATTTATTTAAAAGTTGTTCTTCTATAGGTCGATATAATCTTCCACTTGCAGTCCAATCTGTATAAATCATTTTCTTTTCACCGTAAGGTGTTTGAAAAGTCTGATCTATACCTACAATATTTTTTCTAAACTTATCAAAATACTGTTCTAAATCCATAGTTGAAATCTCTAGTTGTTTGTTAGGTAGCGTAAAATTAGCAGTATATTATTTGTTTGCCTAAAATAGTTATAATATTAACGTATTTATAATACTTTGTTATTAAAGTCTAAATTTACCTCCTATTAAAATGGTATTTTCAAAAAAGTAAAAACTTTGTGATGCTGTATCTATAGGGCTTTTAGTTGTTCTAACATCTGGCATATAAATATAACCTCCTTTTAAATCCGCTTGTACAAAAAAGTGTTTTAAGAATGTTATATTTAAACCACCTCCAATAGAAGCTCCGTATCCTGATAAATGAAAATCATCGTGACGCTCCATGCCTAAAAGGGTTGTGTTGGTTCTTGGGTATAAAATACCAAGCCCCACTCCTTCTGTTAAATTAATTTGTAAGTTTTCTAAGTTTAAACCAAACCAGTGACTCACATCATCAAAACGTTTTACTTCTACATTTACATAATTTAAACCGTCAGTGTGTTCAAAACGTAAAAAATCTGCTGCTAAATTGATAGTTTCGTTATTATATGTTCCATCATACTTCGCGTTTCCTATATTAATATTTCCATTAATTTTTACATCTTGATCAGCTATCATTACATATTTCATATGATCTACTCCAATAGAAATAGTATAGTTTTCTTTAAAGAAATATCCTATTCTATAATTTGTTTGAGGGATAGTTACTCTCCCTGGATTAAAATAATCATTAAAAGAAAATTTTGTTTGTCTGTCTTGAGCTTTTACATTTTGTAACGTAAAATCGTAATTTGCTCCTTTAAAACGAATATCTGAATTAGAATAACTAGCCCAGTTCCATCCCCAATAAACAAAGAATTTTCCTTTGTTAGTTACTTTTTTCTTTTGAATGATTTCTTCGTTTTTCTTCTGCGCTATTATTGATGCTGAAACCATCAGCATTAATAAACTTACTATTTTTAATTTCAAAGAACTATTGTATTATTTGTTGTATTTCAGTTATAAATCTTTTAGCTAAAGCATCTGCATTGTCTTGGCTAGTACTTTCTGTATAAATTCTGATGATTGGCTCAGTATTCGATTTACGTAGATGTACCCACTCGTTAGCAAAATCAATTTTTACACCATCAATAGTGTTTACATCTTCATTTTTATAGTTATTAGCCATTGTTTCTAAAATCTTATCAACATCAATTTGTGGTGTTAACTGGATTTTATTTTTGCTCATAAAGTAGCTAGGATATGAATCTCTTAAGGCTTTACAAGATATTTTTTTATGAGCCAAATGTGATAAGAATAACGCAACTCCTACCAACGAATCACGTCCATAATGAGATTCTGGATAGATAATTCCTCCGTTACCTTCTCCTCCAATTACAGTATTGGTATCCTTCATCATTTGTACTACGTTCACCTCTCCTACTGCGCTTGCTGTGTATGTTCCTCCATGTTTTTCAGTAACATCTCGTAAAGCTCTTGAGGATGATAGGTTAGAAACAGTGTTACCACCTCCTAATTGACCTAAAACATAATCGGCACAAGCTACTAAAGTGTATTCTTCTCCAAACATAGAACCATCTTCAGAAATTAGCGCTAAACGGTCTACATCAGGATCTACTACAATACCTAAATCTGCTTTTTCCTTCACTACTAATTCAGAAATATCCGTTAAGTGTTCTTTCAAAGGTTCTGGATTGTGTGGAAAGTGTCCGTTTGGTTCACAATATAATTCTACACATTTTACTCCTAATTCTTTTAGTAAAGCAGGAATAGCAATACCTCCAGTAGAGTTTACACCATCAACAACTACTTTAAATTTCGCTTTTTTGATGGCTTTCTTATCTACTAAATCTAGTTTTAAAACTTCTTTGATATGCTTCTTTATATAGTTCTTCTTTTTTCTATACGCTCCTAAATCGTCAACTTCAGCAAACTCAATTGTGGCATCATTTTCAGCAATCTTTAAAATGTCTGCTCCATCTTCACCATTTAAAAACTCTCCTTTTTCATTCAATAATTTTAAAGCATTCCACTGTTTTGGATTGTGTGAAGCAGTTAAAATAATACCTCCATCCGCTTTTTCTAAAGGGACAGCAACTTCAACCGTTGGTGTTGTAGATAAACCTAAATCGATTACATTAATACCTAAACCTACTAAGGTATTTGCGACTAAGTTACTTATCATTTTACCCGAAATACGGGCATCTCTACCTATTACAATGGTAATTTTTTCTTTTTCGGAGTTTTTCTTTTTTATAAACGTACCGTAAGCTGCTGCAAATTTTACAGCATCTATAGGTGTTAAATTGTCACCTGTATTTCCGCCTATGGTACCTCTAATACCTGATATAGATTTAATAAGTGTCATATTAATTTTTAATTGGTGAGCAAATATAAAGCTATTTAAGAAAGTATCCTTTAAAAAGGGAGAGCTTTAACTGTAACATTTGTTACATAAGGAATTAAAAAAACCGCTAAGCTTTACAAGCTTAACGGTTTATACATTTTAAGAAATTGTTCGGATTATTTTCCTTCCATTTTCTTCTTTAATTCAGCTAATCCACCGATATCTCCTAAAGTAGTTTTTTCTACTTCTTGAGCTTTTGCAGCAGCAGCTTTGATGTTCTTTTGTTCTTCTTCTCTAAAGATAGAAGTATGAGAAACAACAATTCTACGGTATTCTTTACTAAACTCAGTTACTTGGAACTTAGTTTCATCACCTTTAGCTAATTTACCTCCGTCTTCTTTTTCTAAGAAACGAGTTGGAGCGAAAGCTTCAACACCATCAGCAAATACTACAGTTGCACCTTTATCATTTTTCTCTTTGATAGTACCTTCGTGGATAGATCCGATTGTATAAGTAGATTCATGAGCATCCCAAGGGTTATCTTGAGTTTGCTTGTGACCTAAGTTTAATTTACGGTTCTCTACGTCTAATTCTAATACTTGAACTTCTAATTGATCACCTACAGTTACGAAATCTGATGGGTGCTTAATTTTCTTAGTCCAAGATAAATCAGAGATATATACTAATCCATCAATACCTTCTTCTAACTCTACGAATACACCAAAGTTAGTGTAGTTACGTACAGTACCAGTGTGTTTAGAACCTACTGGGTATTTAGTAGTAATATCTGTCCATGGATCTGGGTGTAATTGCTTCATACCTAAAGACATTTTACGCTCTTCGCGGTCTAATGTTAAGATTTGAGCTTCTACTTCATCACCAACTTTTACGAAATCTTGTGCAGAACGTAAGTGAGTTGACCATGACATTTCAGATACGTGGATTAATCCTTCTACTCCTTCTTCAACCTCTACAAATGCACCATAATCAGCTAAAACAACTACTTTACCTTTTACTTTATCACCAACTTTTAAGTCAGCATTTAAAGCTTCCCATGGGTGAGCAGATAATTGTTTTAATCCTAATTGGATTCTTGACTTGTTATCATCAAAGTCTAAGATTACAACGTTTAATTTTTGATCTAACTCAACAACTTCGTTCGGGTGGTTGATACGAGACCAAGATAAATCAGTAATATGAATTAATCCGTCAACACCTCCTAAGTCAACAAATACACCATAAGAAGTAATGTTTTTAACAACACCTTCTAGTACTTGTCCTTTTTCTAATTGACCGATAATTTCACGTTTTTGATCTTCTAAATCAGCTTCGATTAATGCTTTATGAGATACTACTACGTTTTTAAATTCGTGGTTGATTTTCACAACTTTGAATTCCATAGTTTTTTCTACATATTGATCGTAGTCACGGATAGGCTTCACATCTATTTGAGAACCTGGTAAGAATGCTTCAATACCAAATACATCAACGATCATACCTCCACGAGTTCTACACTTAACAAAACCATTAACGATTTCACCAGTTTCGTGTGCATTGTTAACACGATCCCAAGCTTTGATTACACGTGCTTTTTTGTGAGATAATACTAATTGACCTGAAGAGTCTTCTCTTTTGTCAACTAATACTTCTACTTTGTCTCCAACAGCTAAATTTGGGTTGTAACGGAATTCGTTTAACGAAATTACACCTTCAGATTTAGAGTTAATGTCGATAATAGCATCACGATCAGTAATACGTACTACTTCACCTTCGATAACATCGCGCTCGTTTACGAACCCTACAGTACCTTCTAAGGCTTTTTCAAATTCTTTTAATTTAGACTCATCAACTTCATCAATACCTTCTTCGTATTTGTGCCAGTTAAAGGTTGCTAAAAATTCTGCTGGATTTACAGCTTCTGCTGTGTTTTTTGTTTCTTCAGACATGTCTGAAATAAATATTTGTATCTTTTTGTTAACCAGATTTTTAACGATACTAACGCCAAGAGAAATTAAACTTAATAAATGTTATTTTCTATCCTTTTTAAATCTGTACTCGTAAAAAGGCCTGCAAATTTACGAATAATTATTGAAGTAACCTAAAATGTTTTGAGCTTAAGTAAGTTAAGATATATTATAGCTTTATTAGTTCATCTATAATAAACCTATATGTTAATAGAATAGTTATATTTTGTTTGGTCAGCCCATTCAAGTTTGGAGATAATTCAGCAATATCTTGTAAATATTCAAAGCTAGTTTTGTTTGGAGTATCATAAATAGTTCCCCAGTCTAACCCTAAAAGCACGTCGTGTCTTTTGAATTTAAATTTAGTTCCAATTACAAAGTGTATCTGATTTCCATCTAAAATAGTGTTTCTCAATTTTGTTAATGAAACCTTTTTGTTTTCGTAGGCTAAATTATTTGTTCTAAAACCTCCTGATAATTCTAATGTTGGACTTATTTGATGTGAATACCCTACTCCAAAGTTAATAACTGATTTATTACCATTGACCCAGGAAAAAGCAGAGTTTCCGGATTTTATATTTGCGACTTTATAATCAGATATTCCAGTGTGATAACTGGTACTTAACCATAATTTACTATTTTTATTTACTAGAAAACTATATCCGATAGAAAACTCCCAAGGAGTTCGTATCTCTGGAGATATATCATTATCTACAATTTGCCTGCCTAAACTATGGTCACTATCTATTCTGGTTAATTCTCCTGTATAATATCCATCTTTTAAAATTCTCAAATACTTTGGAGTAGTTATTGTAAAACCAAAGTCGTGTTTATTAGTATCGTATAAAAAACCTATTTTAGTTATAAAACCTGTGTTATCATAACTGCTAGTTTGTTCAGAGTTAAAGTAGCTATTAGAAGTGTTATTAGCTGTATTTAGTTCTTCTAAAAATACTTTATTTCTATATTCAAAGTTAGAAATACTTAGAAACTGACTAATACCTAGGTAAATATTTGATGTTAATTTAAAACTTGTTCCAACTCCAAACCAATCATCTTCGCCTTTATATTCATATTCAAAGTACTGTGTATTTAAAAGGTTACTGTTTGTGGTTTCTCTTTTTGCATTAAAAAAATCTGTTAACTCGCTTTTACTTATTTTAATAAATGCTAATTCAATATTTTTTAAATTAAATTTAAAAGATATAAGAGAAGGTTTTAGCCCATAATTAGTATTTATTTCGCTGCTTTCCCTTGCTCCCCAAAAGCTATTAAAACCAAAGCTACGAATTACAGGCTGAAATAGAGATATACTTACTTGAGAAGGAACTTTGTGTATTCCTGCAGGGTTATAAAAAGTCATACTTTCATCATCTGCTCCAGCAGCTATAGCACCTCCTAACATAGATCCTCGTATACCAAACTGTTCAGTATTATACAAAAAGTTTTGAGCTTTTATGCTCTTAATGGGTAAAACCATTAAAAAGAGGATGATAATATTTTTTCTCATTAACTTCATTTTTTTCAAAGCCTCTATTAGTGTTTAATCTACTAATTTAATCTCCACCTTAAATAAATTATTAAAAACTTCAAAAATACTTTCAGCTTCTTTTTTACGTACTGAAATGGTATACTCGCAGTCTAATTCTAATTTTTGATTAATAATATCTAGGTTTCGTTCTTTGATAATACGTTGTACTTTATTCATCATATCGTACCCGAACTTTAACTTATAATGAATATCTATGGTTTTCTCAATAATTTCAGAGGCTTCTAAAGCTAATTGCGCTGAAGTTCGATAGGCGTTAATTAATCCTCCTACTCCAAGTTTGGTTCCTCCAAAATAACGTACAGAAACAATTAAAATATTGGTTACATCAAAAGATTGTATTTGTCCATAAATTGGTTGCCCTGCTGAATTACTCGGCTCCCCATCATCATTAGCACGAAAACGAATCTTTTCTGTTCCCAATTGCCACGCATAACAATGATGACGTGCAGTATGATGTTGTTTACGGAGTTCTTCTAAACGTTCTTTAATATCTTCCTCAGTAAAAACAGGAAAAGCATACCCAAAAAACTTACTGTTTCGGTCTTTAAATAAGGTTTCCTCAGAGGGTTTTGTAATTGTTTTGTAAGTGTCTTTTATTTCTTCATTCATTATGCCGAAACTACTAATAAAATACTAATTATGGCAAGCCCAATACCAAGCCAATTTTTTTTAATCAATTTTTCTTTAAAAAATGTAAGAGCAAATACGGTGGTTAATATAACTATAGACACATTATTTATGGTAAAAACTGTAGAACTTTCAAGCCCCTTTGTTTGTAATGCTTTTAATAAAAATTCCATAGAATAATAGTTGGGGACTCCTAAAGCAATCCCTCCAAGGAACGTTTTCCATTCAAATACTCCTTTTTTATTTAGTAACTGAGCTGTTAAAATAAAAAAACCAAAAAATAAAGCGCATCCAAAAATAGTTGATAAGAACATTGGTAATGCTTCTTTAGGTACGTAAGTAGTTTCAGTATACTTTAATAATGTATCAATACTCCCTGACCCTAAAAAAAGTAATAAAGGAAATAACAAGTTTTTAAATTTTACTGAAGAAGTATCACTTTTTGCCGAAGATAAATATACTGCTATCAATGCCAAAACTATCCCTATAGCTTTAACTAATCCGATACTCTCATTGTATAAAAAGATTCCAATTATTACAGGGATTACTACCGACATTTTACCTGCAACTGAAGCTACTGAGAGTCCATTTTTCTGTGCCGTAACTCCCATTACATTAAATACAGCTATAAATAAAAAACCTAAAATAAAAGCACCAAAAAACCAGGGTTGATTTGGTATATCCATAATAGGTATGGAAACTTTTGTATGTATAAAACCAAAAGATAGTGCTACAGCATAATTTAAAACAATAGCTTGTAATGTATTTATTTTATAAACATCAAAGAGTTTAAAAATTACAAATAATAAACTAGAGATAAGAATGCTAAAAATTAAGTATATCACGCTATAAATTCTTTTCTTTTTAATAAATCAATCACATCTTCTGTTTTTGGACAATTATTCCATACATGAATCCCTAATTGTTGCGCAGTGTTAGTGTTCTCTTTGGTATCATCTATAAAAAAGGTTTCAGAAGCTTGTAGACTATTCTCTTGTAACACAAACTCAAAAATATCAATATTTGGTTTTCTGAAATTAACTTCGTGTGATAAATAAAACTGTTCAAAACAACTTTTAAACTCGTTATACAACTCTTCGCCCCAATCTTTTTGAATCCAAGAAATATGTAAATCGTTGGTGTTGCTTAGTAAAAACAGTCGATATTGATTACTAGCTGCTAATTTTTTCAAAAAGCTCAATCGATGTTTGGGGAAGTCTAGTAAAATAGCATTCCACGAGCGAATTAAGTCTTCTTTTGAAATATTGAATTTATCATGAAAAAAGGACACAAATTCATCAGTGGATATCAATCCCATTTCATACTGATAATATTGTTGCATCATTTCGTCAGAAATTTCAGTAACTCCTAATTTTGCTAATTCTTTATATGTTGCTTCTTTGTCTAAATTGATGAATACATCACCAAAATCAAAAATGATGTTTTTAATCATTCCTATATATTCTTAAAGTATCGTTATCTATTTTTTCTTCAGAAGATAGCTTAGCGTTAAAAATTGGATGCTTTACTCCTTCTCCAAAAACTACATCTCCAATAAAAACTCTAGCTTCATCCCATAAATTTGCATCGATAAATGTTTGTAATGTTTTAGCACCACCTTCAATTATCACTGACTGTATTTGGTGTTTATACAATACTTCACAAATTTGTTCCGCCACTTGAAAAGAAAAATCGATTTGTTCGTAAATGACATGTTGATTTTCCTCTTTCTTTTCTTCTGTTACAATTATTGTTTTTACATTTCCATCAAAAACAGTTACTTCTGACGGAATTCGTAAGTTTTTATCAATAACAATTCTTATAGGGTTATTTCCTTTCCAATTACGAGCTGTCAGTGACGGATTGTCTGCAACTACCGTATTCGTTCCAACTAAAATAGCATGCTCTTCACTACGCCATTTATGGACTAACTGTTGAGAATATTGGTTAGAAATCCATACTGGTTTTTGCTCATCTTTGGTCAAAGGAGCTATGAATCCGTCTTTCGTTTCAGCCCATTTTAAAATAATGTAAGGACGTTTTTTATTTTGAACGGTAAAAAAACGTCTGTGATGCTCTATGCAATCTTTCTGACAAACACCTACAATTACATTTCTACCAGCTTTTTTAAGTCTTTCTATGCCTTTACCCGCTACTAAACTATTTGTATCTACACACCCTATAACAATGTCAGGTATTCCTTTCTCTATTATTAAATCTGCACAAGGAGGTGTTTTTCCATGATGAGAACATGGTTCTAACGTAACATAAATGGTGGCTTCTTTGAGTAACTCTTGATTTTGAACAGCGTTTATAGCATTTACTTCTGCATGAGGACCTCCATAAGGAGATGTAAACCCCTCTCCTATTATTTTGTTATTATGCACGATTACAGCTCCAACGGATGGATTTGGTCTTGTAGTTCCTATCCCTTTTTTAGCTAATTCTAAGCAGCGTAATATGTAGACTTCATGATTCATAATACTAGAACTTAATTTCTATATTTTCTACTTTATCAATAGGGTATACATGTGAAAAACCTAAAACTTTATATTTTAAATCTCCTTTAAAATGAATTTTCAAACGCTGGTTTATTAAAGAGTTTAAAACACCTCCTAAAATTCCGTTTTTATTATTTTCAAACACTCGTTTTGAAGGAATTACCACTTTTAATGGAATATAAAATTCTTTACGAGCTGGAACTTTAAACTCTTCAGAAGAAACCTGTGCTACTTCTACTTCATCAATTAATACTTTAATTTCATCAGTAGCTATTTTACCACCTATATCGTTAGGGTTTTCAAAATAAGCATTGGCACCAACTCTAATCGTGTCTGTAGAAACGGATAAAAGTTTTATATCATCAACTTTTAAAAAAATCGGTTTTTGTTTTACCGAACAACTAATAATTAGCAATAAAAAAGGTAAAAAATAAATGAATTTCTTCATGAAAACTCGTGTTTTTTTGGGTACTTTGCTCTTGCAAAAGTACTATATTCCTATGACACCATCTGATTTTATTATTAGAGAAATTAAACCACAAGATAATGCCCAAATAGCTAAGGTTATCAGAGATGTATTAATCGAGCTTGGAGCTCCAAAAGCAGGAACCGCTTATGAAGATAAGGCTACTGATGAAATGTATGAGACCTACCAAAAAGAAAAGGCTGGATATTTTGTTGTAGAACATAATGGTGTTGTTGTAGGAGGAGCTGGTTTTGCTCAATTAGATAATTTTGAGGGGAGTATTTGTGAGTTTCAAAAAATGTATTTCTTACCAATAGCGAGAGGAAAAGGTATTGGTAGAAAATTAATAGGTTTCTGTTTGAATAAAGCTAAAAAAGCAGGTTTTAAACAGTGTTATTTAGAAACTTTGCCATATATGAAAACTGCAACATTACTATATAGAAAAAATGGCTTTATAGATTTAGAAGAACCACTAGGAAAAACAGGCCATTATTCTTGTAATATTTGGATGCTAAAAGATTTATAAAATGCTACTAAAACAATATAAAACATACTTTTCTGAGCAATTGATTTCAGTTTATCCACAAACGGAGATTGATACTTTTTTCTTTTTTTTAATAGATGAATATTTAAACTTACAACGTATAGATCTCACGTTACGACCTAATTTTGAAATTCCTTCAAACAAGAAAACATTATTAAATGAAGCCCTACTTCGACTAAAAAAAGAAGAACCTATTCAATATATATTAGGTAAAACAGAGTTTTATGGATTTCCTTTTATGGTAAATGAAAACACGTTAATTCCACGTCCTGAAACCGAAGAGTTAGTTGAATGGGTTATTCAAGAAATAAATAAAAAACAAGAACTCTTGTCTATTCTTGATATTGGAACAGGAACAGGCTGTATTCCTATCAGTTTAAAAAAGCACGTGTCTAAAACAAGTGTAAGCGCTATTGATATTTCTGAAGAAGCTTTAAAAGTAGCAGAGAAAAATGCAATCTTAAATAAAGTTGAAGTATCATTCATACATCAAGATATTCTAAAAACTAAGAAATTGAGTAATAAGTTTGATATTATTATTTCTAATCCTCCTTATGTACGTGAATTAGAAAAAAATGAAATAAAAAAAAATGTACTAGAAAACGAACCACACTTAGCCTTGTTTGTAGAAAATGACAATCCATTGCTTTTCTATAAAAAAATAGCCGATTTAGCTAAAAATAATTTAACTAAAACCGGACTACTTTTTTTTGAAATTAATCAATATCTAAGTAAAGAGACTGTTGAAATGTTAAAAGATAAAGGTTTTACTAAAGTTGAACTTAGAAAAGATTTATTTGGTAATAATAGAATGATTAAAGCTAGTTTATAACTTCCCTTATTCATTGAGTTTAACTTACACCAAAAAATCTTTTAAAAAACGAACCTTTTTTTGTATTATCTTTTATAAACATATTTAAATCGTTATAATCAGATATTAAATATTCTACATACGTATCATAATCTGTATTTTTTGCATCCAAAAAACCAGTTAAGAACTTTTCAGAAGCCTCAACATCTTTCAATCCTTCTATTTCTAAAAGCTTTTTGTATAAGGGGGTTATTTCATTTATAGCCTTTTTAGGTGCAGCCTTTCTTATACCTTTATAATGAGTTACTTCTCCTTTTTCATTTTCTTTAACAATAAAGTCTGTCATAACCCAATAATACCTTCCTGATTTAGCTAAATTCTTAACAAAGGCTACCATATTCTTTTTTTCTTTTAGCCTTTGCCACATTAGCTTAAATATAATTTTTGGCATATCTGGGTGTCTAACAATGTTATGTCCCGATCCTGCTAACTCATGAACTTCGTATCCGCATGAATTTACAAAATCTTCATTACAATATTCAATAACACCTCTAGTATCAGTTATACTTAAAAGTATAGCATTATCATTTAATTTAATTTCAGTATCAATAGGTACTGGTTTTGGTAATTTTGGTTTTCTTTTTTGACCCTCCCCTGTTTGAGAATCCCATTTTTTTTGATAATTATTAGTTGTCATATTATTAATTGATTTTTGAGTTTGTAAGGTATAAATCGTTGTTTTTAAGTTTTAATACTATACAGATTGCGGGGGAGCATCAAAAAAATACACAACTATGAAAAGAAGTAATCTTAATAATTTCACAGATAACCTTAACACAGCTTGATACAAACATAAAAAGCATCTTTTTTTATAAATATGATAAATATCATACTTTAAAAAGTGTTATTATTTTATAGTGTTATTATTTTATTATTTTTTTATTAAAAAAAAGCAATTCATCTCTTAACACTTGTTTTGGGTTAACTAATTGTTTTCTACGCTTATAAAATTGTTAAAAAAATCATAAAAAAAATTTATAAAAAAAAAAAAGAAAATAACATGTTATTTTTGTGACCCTTTTAAAATATTAGTGTCTTAGGTATAGTGAAGAGACACGGAAAACAAAAAAATAGTTATAAAAACTTAAATGGGGAAAGCAAACTTACAAACGTTAATAAAAGAATCAGAGGCAGATAAAGGAATTGTTTTTGACTCTGAAGGACACGTGGTTGATTTTTATAATATCTCTAAAGAAAACAATATTGCAGCTATGGCTAATGTTATTCTTACCATGGCTGATGAATTTTTCCAAGACACTCTTAACTCTAAAAGTCTCAATCAATTAGTTTTAACATCAAACGACGGACTTATTATTATCAATAAATATGATAATCATACTATTTGCCTTTTGACTAATGATGTTTCTAAACTAGCTATGATTAAATTGACCTTAAAAAAAATAGCCCTTCAATAAATACTTTTTAATTAATTATTATAACAACCATTTTTACAATGAAAGAAATTTTAAATGATTTTATCGAAAACCTAAAAAGTAATGTTCCTGGGTTTGTTGCTGTATCTGTTACCGATGTTAGTTCTGGTGAAGCTTATGATTCATTTACAAAAGATGAGAGCTTTGACCCAAATTTAGCTTCAGCTTATAATTTAGAAGTAGTAAAAGCTAAATTAAAAGCTATTGAAGCTTTAGGTTTAAATGAAGAAATTCAAGATATTACCATAACCTTATCTAGTCAAATACATATTATTAACATTGCTCCTAGTGGTGCTTATTTTGTTTATTTGGCTGTAGATTCTAAAGACGCTAACTTAGGAATAACTAAAGCTTTATTAAATAAATACAAAGTAGACCTAAATAACGCTTTATAAAAAGTTATGAAAAACGTAAATCATTTACTTATTGATAAGTCTTTAAAAAAACAGCTTAACAAAAAAATAAAAGAATTTAGAAAATATAGGTTTTCTGAAGGAGAGTTAAAATCTGACAAGAAAAAAGGCAGTGACTTTTTTGGATTTTTATTCAAAGAATATGATAGTATGAACGATTTAGTAAAAGATATGTTTTAAAAAGCGCTTAAAGCGCTTTTTTTGTTTTTAAACATTAATAATAACAAGATTATCTCTATTATTATAACTTCTAAACTATTTACCTCTGTTAATATACTCACCAGGTACCTAGATTTAATAAGTATAGTAAATACTACATCCCCTCTCTTCTAAGGCTACTCTCTATAAGTATCTCTACAAAAAAACAACTTTTTTATCTTATGAATTAAGATGTAAAAGCACCAAATAACGTAATAAAATATTATAAAATGTATAAATAAGCATTTTACAACTTTAAAAATACCACTACATTGCATCTATGAAAAAATACGATGTTATTATTCTCACTGATAAGAGATATGTAAACCCCCAAAATATTGACAGCTATACACAAAATGTATTAGACGAAGACAATTATGTCAAAATAGCCCTTGAAAATCAAGGTTTAAAAGTAGCTCGTCTCTCATGGGATGACACTACTTTTGATTGGTCTACAACAAAATATGTTTTATTTAGAACCACTTGGGATTACTTTGATAGATTTTCTGAATTTTCAAAATGGTTAAATACTGTAAGTAAACAAACAACATTGTTAAACTCAGAGAAAATTATTCGTTGGAATATTGATAAACATTATTTACAAGACTTACAACAAAACGGAGTTCATATTTGTGAGTCCTATTTCATTGAAAAAGGAACACAATCTACATTAAAAAAACTTTCTCTAAAGTATGATTTAAAAGATTTTGTTTTAAAACCTTGTATTTCTGGTGCTGCGAGACACACTTACAAAATCAATTCAGAAAATATAAACGAATATGAAGAGACTTTTTCTTCATTAATTACAGAAGAAGCTATGATTATTCAGCCTTTTCAGTATAACATAATTGAAAAAGGAGAAATTTCATTAATGGTCATGAACGGTAAATTTACACATGCTATTTTAAAAATAGCAAAACCAGGAGATTTCAGGGTACAAGACGATTTCGGAGGTTCAGTTCATAACTACACTCCTACTAAAGAAGAAATTATATTTGCTGAAAATGCTGTTAAAGCTTGTATAGAACCTCCTATTTATGCACGTGTTGATGTTTTTACTGATAATAATGGTAAATTAGCTATTGCTGAATTAGAGCTAATTGAGCCTGAACTTTGGTTTAGAAATAACCCTGCAGCAGCAGATGAATTAGCCAAAGGAATTAAACAATTAACATTAACAAACAGAAATGAAGAAGTTATTTAAAACATTAGGTATATTATTGCCAATTGGAGCTATTATATTAGCTGTTTTTTACTTTAAAAACAACGAAAGCCTTCCTACAGGCAAACAAGGACCTAAAGCAAATGCTTTAGCCACTAAAATGCTTGAAGCATTGAATTATGAAGCTTATAAAGATACTCGTTTTATTGAATGGAGTTTTAGAGGAAAGCATTTTTATAAATGGGACAAACAAAAAAATATTGTCGAAGTATCGTGGGATACCAATAAAGTAATCTTGCATACAAAAAGCCCCGAAAAAAGTGTTGTTTTAGTAAATGAAAAAGAAGTTAAGAACAATGAAATACTTCAAAAAGCAATAGACTACTTTAACAATGATAGTTTTTGGTTAGTAGCTCCTTATAAAGTATTTGAAAACGGAATTGAGCGAAGAATTGTACAATATGAAGGTAAAGACGCTTTATTGATTACTTATACCACGGGAGGATCAACTCCGGGAGATTCTTATCTATGGATTTTAGACGAAAACGGCAGGCCTACCAGTTATAAAATGTGGGTTTCTATAATCCCAACAGGCGGAATGGAAGCCACATGGAGTGATTGGGTCACAACTGAATCTGGAGCAATACTACCAACAAAACATGAAATGCCAGTTGGTACTCTAGATATGGGAGATGTAAAAGCATATAATTAACATTATTGAAACTTACAAACAATAAAAAGAGCAGCAAAATTGCTGCTCTTTTTATTTTATATAATACAGGAATTATTTTCCGAAATAGAAAGTAGCACCAATATTAATCCCAAAAGAAGAATAAGGAACTTTTTGAGATAATTGCTTTTCTCCAGCTGGATTTGCACCAAAAGGTAACTCATCAACATACTCTATATTTTTGTTAAATACAGCAGCTAAAGGATTATATTGAGCATTAGGGTGATTAGCAAAAATAGCTTTTACTTGCTCTATAGATCTTGCTTCTCCATTAACATTTGCTGAAAATTCAGTAATTTCTGAAGTATCTCTAGTAACACTAATTCCCATGTATTCTAATTCTGCAAAAAGAGATACTTTATCACTTAAGTCATACTTATATCCAACAGCACCTATAAAACCTAATGGCAAACGGCCCTTGTAATCTTGAGTATAATCTACATTAAGCATTTCTGTTTGAGACAATGCCATTCTTATTTTCCCATCAGATTCAGTTTTTCCTCCTACCTTAATCAAGGCTCCAAAACGTCCATAGATATTATTAGTAAATTTATAAACTAACGAAGCAGATGCCCCATAAGCTTTACCTCTAGCTTCAATGTTTATATATTGAGCTTGTGTAGGTAAATCAACTAAAAGAGAAGTTTGATCTGCTCCATTTAAGTATCCAACACCAACTTCAACACCAAAAGTGTCGTTAAAAAAATACCCTCCTCTTAATTGAGTATGTAGTCCTTCACCATAACTACCGTAAGTGTTCTCTACTCCAGCTGCAGTAGTTTCAGTACCAAAACGTACACCAGCACTAGAAATTGAATACCCTCCTGCTGCAGAAACATAAAACTGAGCACTTACACTCATTGTTGCTAAAATCATAGCAAGCATTAAAATACTTTTTTTCATAATAAATTATTTGTTAACTTTAAATTGATAATTAAGTAAACAAACCTAATGAAAATATAGGATTAACAAAACTTTATAACTGTTAAATTATTAGTATTATTGTAGTAAAAAGCATTTAAAAAAACACTTCTTTTTTGAATAAAAACATTTTAAACACTGAGGTTCAGGATTATATTAACCATAACCTAACATCCAATATAGAGCAATTAATTTTTAAAGGAAGCCCTTTTGAAAAAATCTCTATTCAAGAATTAGCCAACCAAATCATTGCGAAACAAAAATCTGAAAAAAAACTACCTACTTGGTTTCAAACAAAAAACATCTATTATCCTCCTAAACTAAGTATTGAACAAACTTCTTCTGAAATAACAGCTGAGTACAAGTCTAAATTAATTAACGGAGAGTCAATAATAGATATTACTGGAGGCTTTGGTGTTGATTGTTATGCTTTTTCAAAACAATTTAAAAATGTTATGCATTGTGAGCTAAATGAAAAACTTTCAAAAATTGTTTCATACAATTATAAGCAAATGAAAGTGTCTAACATTGAAACTATAGCTACAAACGGATTAAAATATCTAGAAAATACTTCTGAAAAATTCGATTGTATTTACATTGATCCTTCTCGAAGAAACGAAAAAAAAGGAAAAGTTTTTTTATTGAGTGATTGTATACCAAATATACCTGAAAATTTAGATTTTTTATTTGAAAAGTCGAACACAATTCTTATTAAAAACTCACCAATTTTAGACATTACATCAACTATAAATGAATTGAAATTTGTAAAAGAAATTCATGTTATAGCAGTTAATAATGAGGTAAAAGAGTTACTTTTTTTATTAAAAAAAGACATTAAAGTACCTATTGAAATAAAAACATGTAACATACTGAAAAACAATTATCAATTTTTTAATTTCAGTTTAAAAAACAAAATAAAACCTGAATATTCTCTACCGTTAAAATATCTTTATGAACCTAATGCCGCTATTTTAAAATCAGGAGGATTTAACGAAGTAGCAAATCAACAAAAAATAGGTAAACTACATCAACATTCTCATCTTTATACTTCAGAAAATTTAGTTGAAGATTTCCCCGGAAGAATCTTTAACATCAACAATGTATTTACTTACAATAAAAAAAGAATAAAGAAACAAATAACAGAATCTAAGGCAAACATTACAACACGTAATTTCCCAAAAACTGTAGCTCAAATTAGAAAAGAAACAAAATTAAAAGACGGTGGAAATACTTATTTATTTTTTACCACAAACCTAAACAATGAACTTATAGTTATTGACTGCACGAAAAATGGTTAGTATCCAATACTATTATTCGTAATTTATCGTTTATTTAATTGATAGAAAGCCCCTATCAAAAGGTATGTTTTATTGTTTAGGGGCGATAAAACATACCAAAAGCCTTGATTCTTAAATGTCAGGGCTTTTCTTTTTACTTACTTTTTTACATACATTTGCTATCATCATGAAACAGACACAAAGCTACCAATCTATTAAACTTTCTATTGATTCTTTAGAAAAATTTGATGACACTCTTGTAATAGAAGCTCCATTACAAATAAACATTAACAAAGAGCCATACACAGTAGTGATGAGAACTCCTGGAAACGATGAAGAATTAGTAAGAGGCTTATTATATGCTGAAGACATCTACAAAAATAAAGATGGAGTTAAAATAAACATAATAAAAACAGAGAAGGACTTTTCTACAGTTATAAACTTGGAAATTTTAAAAAATAAATTAGGAAAAGGATATTTAAATAAACGTACTCTTTTATCAGTTTCTTCATGCGGAATTTGTGGAAAAAAGGAATTAAAAGATTTAAAAATTAAAGGAAAGTCTTTAAAAAGAAACTCTACCAATAATGTTAAAGATTTAATTGAAGAAATGAATTTTATGTTTCTGGAAATGAACAAGAAGCAATTTTTATTCAGGTCTACAGGAGGTAGTCATGCTTGTGCTATTTTTAACACCAATAAAAAATTATTAACTATAAAAGAAGATATTGGTCGCCATAATACCGTAGATAAATGTGTTGGTGATTTAATCAATAAAAACAAGCTAAAAGAAGCTAATTATATGTTAGTTAGCGGAAGAGTTTCTTATGAAATAGTTTCTAAAGCTTTTTTAGCTAAAATACCAATAATAATAGCAGTTTCTGCTTGTTCTTCTTTAGCTGTAGATTTTGCAAAAGAATTTGGAATTTTCCTTATTGGTTTTAGTAGAAATAATAAAATGACTGTTTATTCTACCCCTCACGAGTTATAGAAATTATCAATTAGAAGCTCTATTATACTCTTTAAAACTTATGAATGAAAAAAGATTTGTATTTTAGTGCTTTTAATAATTATTAATCAACCCATATTATGCCTTTTATAGAAGAAGAAAAGTTTAAGTTAATACAAGAAGACTTAGATAATGCTAAATTAAAAAGAGAAGAAGCAGAAAGTGAATTAAGCAGTACACAAGAAGAATTGGCTGCTTTAAAAAAGAGTTCTAAAACTCTGCCTATTTTTTTAGGTTTGCTTTTAGGTCTTGCTTTAGGGGCAGCATATTATTTTTATGTAAATGGTGGTGATAGCGCTATTAACAACTTAGACGTTGAGTCTATAAAAAAGAAAGAAGCTTACAGAGTTTTAGACAGCATAAATAGAGCGCAAGCTAGAGCTGCTAGAAATAATGAAGAGTCTTCAGATAACATTAATGACATATCATCAAATATAAACACTGAAACTATTACAAACGAAGTGACAGAAAACATAAATGGAAAAACTATTTATTCTGTACAAATAGGAGTACTTTCTAAAAACAAATACCCTTTATTGTCTTCAGAAGTTATTCCTTCAACAGTTACAACTAATGATGGCTATTTTAAATACTCTTTAGGTTTATATACTACCTTAGATGAAGCTAAAGATTTACAAAAAGAATTAATTAAAATAGGATTTAATGATGCTTTTGTAGCTTCATACATAAACGGTGAACGTCAAAAAATACATAATTAAATAAAATTTAATGCTTAACATTATTTTTAAAAGAGCACTCGTAGTAAGTTTACTAATGAGTGTTCATTTTTTTTACGCGCAAACAAATACCATTCCTGAAAGAAAAACACAGTTTGGTTTTGGTCAAATTGATTTCTTATCAATTAAAATGCCTGAAGGAGAACAAAATATGGACTATACAGGGCTTCACTACAATCTAAAACTAAATGATTGGAGTTATGCTGGAGTTGGTTTATATGGTGCTATTGGAGGTATTAGAGGAGGCTTTTTTACTTTAGGTGTAAATGCTGGAATCCAACAAAAAATAACCGATAACTTTTTTATTGATGCTGGAATTCATTTTGGTGGTGGTGGTGGTGCATCTGCCCCTGATGGTGGAGGAGCTTTTATACTTCCTCATCTTAATTTAGGATATGATTTTAAACACTTTTCTGCAGCTGCAGGATACAGTTATGTTGACTTTTTTGATGGTGGCACCATAAATAGTAGCCAGTTTAATGTAGCAATACAAGTACCTCTTTCTTTTGAAACAACAAGTTTTAAAAATAGAGAAAGTAATTTTTCTATAGAAAATTTAAGACAAAGTTCTTGGAATATCTTTAGTAATCGAATTTCATTATTAGTTCACCTAAATAACGCTAAGGTAACCAAAGGTTCTTATGAAGGAAATACAATACGTTTAGCAGGATTTGAATTAAACTCTTATTTTACAGATAATTTTTTCTTTTTTGTTAAAGCTGATGGCGCATATCATGGAATAAAAGCTGGGTATATGGATGTATTTTTGGGTGGCGGATATCATTTATCAATGAATAGAAACCGTACAAATATTTTAGCTAAATTAGGATTAGGAGCCGGTGGTGGTGGTGGAGTAGATACTAAAGGCGGTTTTTTAATTTATCCAGATATCTCTTTAGAACAAAAACTATTCGATAATGTATATGCCTCAATCAATAAAGGATATATGATGAGTCCCGACTCTCATTTTGTTTCTTCTACTTTTGGTCTAGGATTAAAATACTATGTAGATAGAGATGGAATTTTATCAGACGAAAGAGAATTTTCAAGAGGAAAATTTAAAGGTTTTGATGCTATTATTAAACAAGACTTATATGTTAATGCAGCAAGAGATGAAGGACATAATGAAAATATGCATCAAATATCATTACAGTTAAATTTTTTCTTAAATAAATATTTATATGCTGCTGGTCAAACTTCTTTTGCTAATTTTGGTAATGCTGGCGCTTATGCAGAAGGTATAGTAGGGTTAGGAGTGCAAACTAATAGCTTTTTTAAAGAAAGAACAACATTTTTTGCACAGATTCTAGGAGGTGCAGCTGGTGGTGGTGGTATAAGCACAGGACAAGGGTTAATTATTAAACCTAGTATTGGAGTTAATCAAAAACTTACCAATAAGTTAAATTTAAGATTAGGAGCAGGTTATGTAAAAGCTAAAGGTGGAAGTTTAAGTAGCACCCAACTAAATTTAGGTATTTCATATAATTTCTCCTTCTTAAGTGTTAAAAAGTTTTAAAATTTAACTTTTCGTTAAAGTTTGATGAATTATCTTCGCTTTCTGAAACAAAAAAATTAATAACCTTACTTTTTACTAAAAAAGTAAGTAACAATCTATATACATAAACATGATAAAAAAAAGAATTATATCTCCACTCCAAAATTTCATGAAAACTGAAAGTGCAAGTGGTATTTTACTCTTAGGAGCTACTTTACTTGCTCTTATTTTAGCAAATTCTCCTTTTAAAGATAGTTACAATGCTTTATGGGAATACAAAATTGGTTTTAAATCAGAACATTTTGAATTGTATAAACCTTTAATTCTTTGGATTAATGACGGATTAATGGCTGTATTTTTCTTTTTAATAGGGTTAGAAATTAAACGAGAATTTTTAATTGGAGAGTTAAATTCTACCAAAAAATTAGCTTTTCCTCTCTTCGGTGCTCTTGGTGGAATGTTGTTTCCTATTTTATTTTTTGTTTTCTTAAATAAAAGTGCTGATACAGCACATGGTTGGGGGGTACCTATGGCAACAGACATAGCTTTTTCTTTAGCGGTATTAAATACTCTAGGTAAAAGAGTACCTCTTAGTTTAAAAGTATTCCTAACAGCTTTTGCCATTGTAGATGATATAGGAGCTGTTTTAGTTATTGCCTTATTTTATAGTGCTAGTATAAATATAACTTTAATATCTATAGCGTTAGCTTTGTTAGCCTTTTTATATTTTATAGCTTACAGAGGTTTTTACTCAAAATATATAACTTTCTTGTTTGGTACTGTAATTTGGGTTTTATTCCTTAAAGCAGGTATACACCCAACAGTTGCAGGTATATTAATGGCTTTTGCTGTGCCTATTAGACAAAAAGTACATACTCCTGAGTTTATAGCACACTTATCACAAATAATGGATAATATCAAAGGGGCTAAAGTTTCTTCTAAACCTATATTATCGAAAGAACAAGTTGCAGAAATAGATAGTTTAGATCATTGGATAGAAGATTATCAGTCACCTTTACAATTGTTAGAGCATAAACTACATGATATCGTTGCATATGCAATTATCCCTATTTTTGCTTTAGCTAATGCAGGAGTTTTAATAGATGGTGACGCTAACTTAGACACCTCCTTAATAATAAACATCGCTCTATGTTTAGTTCTTGGAAATAGTATTGGAATTACTACAATAATTACTACCGTTAAAAAACTTAAAATAATAGAGGTTCCTAAAGATATAAATAATAGACATATTATAGGTGTATCGTTTTTAGCAGGAATTGGGTTCACTATGGCTATATTTATTGCTAGTTTGGCTTTTGCTAAAAGTCCAGAGTTCCTAGGGTCTGCTAAAATTGGTGTATTACTAGGTTCTCTTGTATCTGCTATAATAGGATACCTAATATTAAGATACAATAAAAGTGAAAGTGATGTTGATAAAAACGATCAAAACAAAAAAGAAGAATTAAGTACTAGTTAATAGTGCTTAATTCTAACTTATATTACTCCAAATTCCACTTGTTTTTCTAAGCTTTTCATAAGCTTTCAGCAAGCTGGAATTTTTTATTTCTGATAAATTAGGATCTTCATGAAGTAAATTTATGGCAGCTTTACGTGCTACATGTAATATTGGACTATCTTTAACAACATCTGCTATTTTAAGATTTAACACTCCACTTTGTTGTGTTCCCATAATATTTCCCGGACCACGAAGTTTTAAATCTACTTCAGCAATTTTAAACCCATCTGTAGTTTCTACCATAGTTTGTAATCGAGTTTTTCCATCAGAAGATAATTTGTAACTCGATAATAAAATACAGTAACTCTGTTCAGCTCCACGTCCTACTCTACCTCGCAATTGATGTAACTGACTTAATCCAAAACGTTCAGCACTCTCTATAACCATTACTGAAGCATTTGGTACGTTCACTCCTACTTCAATAACCGTAGTTGCTACCATAATTTGCGTATCTCCTTTTGCGAAACGTTCCATTTCATAGTCTTTATCAGCAGGTTTCATTTGACCATGAACAATACTAATTTGATATTTAGGAGAAGGAAATTCTCTAGAAATACTTTCATATCCATCCATTAAGTCTTTGTAATCCATCGCTTCAGATTCTTGGATTAAAGGATATACCACATAAGCTTGTCTCCCTTTAGCAATTTCATCTTTCAAAAACTTAAAAACACCTAAACGATTACTATCATAGCGATGTACAGTTTTAATTTCTTTACGACCAGGAGGCAATTCATCAATCACAGAAATATCCAAATCACCATAAACCGACATTGCTAATGTTCTTGGTATAGGTGTCGCAGTCATCACCAAAATATGAGGAGGAATAGCTCTTCCATCAGATGAACTTTTTTCCCACAACTTTCTTCTCTGTGCTACTCCAAAACGATGTTGCTCATCAATAATAGCAATCCCTAGATTTGTAAACTGTACTTTTTCTTCTAAAATAGCGTGAGTGCCAATCAAAATATGCAAAGAACCATCTAGTAAGCTTTCATGAATTTCTCTACGTTTTTTTGTTTTGGTAGATCCTGTTAATAATTCAACTTTAATATCGGTTTTCTCTAATAACTCTATAATCCCATTATAGTGCTGTGTTGCAAGTATCTCTGTCGGTGCCATAATTGTGGCTTGGTAGCCATTATCAATGGCTAACAACATAGTTAATAACGCTACAATCGTTTTTCCAGAGCCCACATCACCTTGTAATAATCGATTCATGTGCGCTCCAGAACCAACATCTTTACGAATCTCTTTTAATACTCGTTTTTGAGCTCCTGTTAAGTCAAAAGGCAAATGATTATTATAAAAATTGGTAAACTCCTCTCCTACCTGTTCAAAAACGAATCCTTTTAATTTTGATTTGCGGATAAGTTTTTTCTGTAATAATTGTAATTGAATAAAGAATAACTCTTCAAACTTTAATCGATATTGAGCCTTTGCTAGTAGTTCTTGATTCTTAGGAAAGTGAATATTCAAAAGTGATTCTTTTTTACCTAAAAATTGATGTTCTTCAATAAAATAAGCAGGAAAAGTTTCTTCAATATCATTATAAGCTTGCTGAAACAAGTTTTGAATCATCGTACGCATGACCTTATTACTTATTCCTTTCGTACTTAATTTTTCAGTAGAAGGATATACCGGTTGCATAGCCATTTGTAGCTTGCTTTTGTATTCTTTTACTGTTTCCATTTCTGGATGTGGCATATTAGGAGTTCCATTATACCAATTTAGTTTTCCATAAATAACGTATGGAACATTTACTTTTAAACTGTCTTTAATCCATTTAGCCCCTTTAAACCAAACTAACTCCATAGTACCTGTAGCATCTGAAAAAGTAGCCACTAACCTACTTCCTCTTTTTTGCTTTACGGTTTTTACGCCCGTAATCTTACCTACTATTTGTACTTCAGCAGAGTTTTGTTGCAACTGATTAATCGTATAAAACTGTGTTTTATCAATATATCTAAACGGAAAAAGATGTAATAAATCATTACAAGTTTTAATACCTAACTCGGTAAATAGTAACTCTGCTCTGGCAACACTAATTCCTTTTATATATGTTACGGGGTGGTTTAAATTCATTAAGAACGAAAATACAAAAAGCCATTAAAATCAACTATCTTTGCACTCTTAAATTCATCAAATGAGATTACATAGAAATTTAGTTTTCGCGGTTATTGATAGCTTACGCGATATTTTTAATGAAGATGTATATGCAGATAAAGCTGTAGAGAAAGCATTGAAGAGAGATAAACGCTGGGGAGCACGTGATAGAAAGTTTGTTGCAGAAACTATTTATGATGTGGTTCGTTGGAAACGATTATATGCAGAAATAGCAAATGTAAAAGCTCCGTATTCTCGTCCTGATTTATGGCGATTATTTGCTGTTTGGTGTGTACTAAAAGGAATTCAGTTACCTGATTGGAATCAAATTGAACCTACCCCTACTAGAAGAATTAAAGGTAAGTTTGATGAGCTATTAAAAACAAGAAAATTTAGAGAGTCTATTCCTGACTGGATTGATGAAGTAGGTGTACAAGAATTAGGTGAAGAGGTTTGGACCAAAGAAATAGCTGCATTAAACAAACAAGCAGAAGTTATCTTACGTACAAACACTTTAAATACAACCAAAGCTCATTTACAAAAACAGTTAGCTTCTGAAGGAATTGACACTGAATTTATCAAAGGATATGATGATGCTTTAAAATTAGTAGAAAGAGCTAATGTTTTTAAAACAGAGGCCTTTAAAAAAGGTTTTTTTGAAGTTCAAGATGCTTCGTCACAATTAGTAGCTGCTTATTTAGATGTAGAACCTGGCATGAAGGTCGTAGATACTTGTGCTGGTGCTGGTGGTAAAACGTTACACTTAGCTTCTTTAATGAAAAATAAAGGACAAGTTATAGCAATGGATATTTACGAGAGTAAATTGAAAAAACTAAAAGTACGTGCTAGAAGAAACGGGGTTCACAATATTGATACTCGTGTTATTGATTCAACCAAAGTAATTAAAAAATTACAAGGAAAAGCTGATAGGGTATTAATTGATGCTCCATGTTCTGGTTTGGGAGTAATTAGAAGAAACCCTGATAGTAAGTGGAAATTACAACCTGAGTTTTTAGATAAAATTCGTGGTACACAACAAGAAGTATTACAACAATACTCTAAAATGGTAAAGCCAGGTGGGAAAATGGTATATGCCACTTGCTCAGTATTACCTTCAGAAAATCAACAACAAGTTGAGTTCTTTTTAGCTTCTGATGCAGGAAAAGATTTTAAATTTATAAAAGACGAAAAAGTACTATCGCATAAATCTGGTTACGACGGATTTTATATGGCCTTACTAGAAAGAAAGTAAACTGTAAAAATATAAATATATTAAAAAAGGCTCGGGATAATATCTCGAGCCTTTCCTTTCAATCAACTATTAAAAACTAACTAATCACTAAACATTACTTGTTAAGTAATTATATGTTTATGTGACGACTATTTTCTAGTGTTGTTACACTAATTACTAGTCTTTAACATTATTTTATGAAAGCCTTCTATTTACAAGCTAATCACTTTCTTTTTTTACTTGTGCACTACTTTTTGATTTACAGTCTGTTTTGGATTTTGAGTTATTTATAACTACATTTAACAATAACTAACTAAAAAACTATGTTTTATGACAGATTCAAACAAACCCGCCACACTTTTTTGGATTATTGGTATTGCAGCCTTAGTTTGGAATGGACTAGGTGTTATGTCTTATATTGGTCAAGCTTACATGACAGATGAAGTCAGAGCTGCTTTACCTGAAGCAGAAAGGGCTTTATATGAAAATGTTCCTACTTGGGTTACCGCTGCTTTTGCTATAGCCGTTTTTGGAGGATTACTTGGTAGTGCTTTTTTATTAATGAGAAAAAAGTTAGCAAGACCTATGTTTTTAATTTCGCTAATAGCTATTATAGTTCAAATGTCGTATAACTTATTTATGAGTAGAGCATCTGAAGTATACGGACCTGGAAGTATTATAATGCCTATAATGGTAATTGTTATAGGTGTGTTTTTATTAATGTATTCAAAAAAGACAATCGCGAAAGGCTGGTTGTCATAATACTAAGAAATATAAAACTTTAAATGCTGTCTTTCTTAAGGCAGCTTTTTTTATTCAAATAGAACAAAAATAAATTCGGCAACACAGGCTGGTTTTTCCTGTCCCTTTATTTCTATCGTACAATCAAAAGTTAACTTTTTACCGTTTTGAAAGTCTTCTATTAGTTTAACGGAACTAATTAAACGTAATTCACTATTTACAGGCACAGGGTTTGGAAAACGAACTTTATTTAATCCGTAGTTTAACCCCATAATTACACTTTTTACTTCAAATTGTTTAGAAATTAGTTCCGACAACATAGAAACAGACATGAATCCGTGCGCTATCGTTGTTTTTGTTGGAGAATATTTAGCAGCTTTTTCTTCATCGATGTGAATCCACTGTTTATCTAATGTAGCATTGGCAAAATCATTAATCATTTGTTGAGTTACAGTATACCACTCTCCTACCGGTAACTGTTTTCCTTCTATATTAGAAAGTTCTTTTAAATTTTCAAAAACTAATTTTTTCATATCCTTTATTTACCAAATACATCTTTTTTTATTCGAGGAAGCTCCAATTTATACTGTACAGCAATTGTTCTTACAAGAATAATTATTCCTGCAGAAATAACAAAAAGTACATCTTCATTGATGTTTAAAGGATATAAAAGTAGGTATACAATTCCTCCTGCTAAACAGGCTGACGCATATATTTCTCTATGAAAAATTAACGGAATTTCATTTGTTAGCACATCCCTAATTACACCTCCCATTACTGCGGAAGACATTCCCATAACTAAGGCTACAAATGGATGTAAATTAAAATTTATTCCTTTTTGAACACCTAATAACGTAAACACACTTATACCAATAGTATCAAACAAAAACATTGTTCTTCTTAACGGTGCTATTTTACTTCGAAATAAAAAAGTTGCTGCAACAGCTATTAATATTGTCCAGATATAGTTAATATCTCCAATCCAGTTTATAGGATGTGCATTAATAAGTACATCTCTAGTCATTCCACCTCCAACGGCAGTCACAAAAGCTATGATAATGACTCCAAAAACATCAAACTTTTTTCTAATAGCAACTAATGCTCCACTAATAGCAAAGGCAAAAGTTCCAGCAATGTCTATGGCGTAAATTACATCCATTTATATTGATATTTCAGAAAATTGTATTTGTAATGTTCTTTCTACTTCAGCTAAACGACTTCTTTCATTTTGAAGAATCAATGCTAAAGAAATTCCTCTTTTCCCTGCTCTAGCAGTTCTACCACTTCGGTGTGTATAATACTCTAGTTGTTCTGGTAATTGGTGATGAATAACAAAAGCTAAGTTTTGAACATCAATTCCTCTGGCTGAAACATCTGTTGACACCAATACTTGTAGGTTTCCATTTTTAAAAGCACGCATTACCTTATCACGTTCTTTTTGTTGCATGTCCCCTTCAAGAGCTTCTACCGAAAACCCATCTTCTTGTAATTCTTTCGTTAGTTTTTGAGCTCCTGCTTTGGTTCTTGAGAAAATGATTCCTCTTTCAGTATGTCTTTTTTCTAAAAACTTAACAATAACATCGGTTTTTTCAGGGATCGTAGTTGTTACAAACTGATGCGTAATGTTGGAATTCACCAATACATTTTTGTTTACTTCAACTTGTTTTGCTGAAGCATTCATGTATTTTTTTATAATACTTCTAATTTCATCTGGCATTGTTGCCGAAAACAACCATGTTTTACGAGTACCAGAAGTATATTTTAAAATACGATTTAACTCTAATTTAAACCCCATACTAAGCATTTCATCTGCCTCATCAAGTACTAAGGTTTTGATATTTTTTAAATCTACATCACCCCTTTCTATTAAATCAATCAAACGTCCTGGAGTTGCTACAATAATATGCGTGGTTCTTTTTAAATTGTTGATTTGGCGCTCTATTTTTTCTCCACCATACACTGCTTCTACAAAAATTTTATCATCAACATATTTTGTAAACTTAAATAGTTGTTTCTTTATCTGTTGTACCAATTCTCTTGTTGGCGATAAAATTAATGCTTGTACATTGTCTTTTGAAGCATCTATTTTATGTAAAATAGGTAGACCATAAGCAGCAGTTTTCCCTGTACCTGTTTGTGCTAATCCTATAAAATCTGAATTATTTTCAAGTAAATAAGGTATAGTTTCTTGTTGTACTTCAGTAGGAGTTGTTATTCCTAACTCTTTCAATCCCTTAACATATTCTTTTCGTACTCCTAATGCGGTAAATGTTGTCATTCTATAAATTTATAAGTGCAAAGATATTGTTTCTTTTACGGTAACAATAAATTTGTTACTTCTTTCGTAATTCTTTTAGGCTTTTTTGTCTTAGCGTCTAACAAACAAAATGTAGTTTGAGATTTTACTAATAAAGTTTCTCCCTTATACATTTCAAAATGACGTATGGATCTTATCCCTTCTGTTTTTCCAACCCATGTTCTAAGCGTAACTTCATCTCCTAATACGGCTTGATTTTTATAATCAACTTCATGTCTAATAACAAACCACACATAATCGATGTTTTGAACGTTTTTAGAAAGTTCTTTCCAATGAGCATCTGAAATGTTTTGCATCCATTGTACATACACTACATTGTTTACATGGTTGTATTCGTCTATTTCTTCTGAAGTTACGATATGCTTTTGTTCAAATAAATTCATAAGACAAACTTACAGGATTGATGTTAATTATTACTTAAATCTAACCTTGTTTTTATTTTTGATGGATAATTCGCGTTAATTTAGTCAGCATGAATACAATCGCCAACGACCTAGGTACAAAAAGTATTAGTCAACTCATTTTAAAACAAGCTATCCCTGCTTCTATTGGAATTTTAGTAATGTCGATTAATATGATTGTTGATACCATTTTTGTAGGAAGATGGATTGGCGTACTCGCTATTGCTGCAATTACCGTGGTATTACCTATTGCTTTTTTAATTTCTTCTATTGGTATGGGAGTTGGAATTGGAGGAAGTTCTATAATTTCTAGAGCCTTAGGAGCTAATAAAGAAAATAAAGCCTTTGAAGTTTTTGGAAATCAAATTTCATTAACTATTGTATTATCTGTTTTATTTGTGCTTTTAGGAACATTTTTTAGTATTCCTATTTTACAACTTTTTGGGGCTAATGGAGATATTATAACTCCTGCTACTGAATATTTCGATGTAATTGTTTGGGGTGTTCCGTTTTTGGCTTTTGCTATGATGGGAAACCCCGTTGTTAGAGCTGTAGGGAAACCTAATTATGCGATGCTTACCATGCTCTTCCCTGCAATTGCTAATATTTTTTTAGATATTATTTTCATTAAGTTTATGAATTTAGGAATGTACGGCGCAGGTTTGGCTACCTCTATTTCGTATGCTGTTAGTGGAGTATTTATTCTTTGGTTTTTTATTTCAAAAAAGACTGATTTAAAAATTATTCCGAAGTATTTTAAATTGAATTTTTCTATTGTAAAAGAGATTGTGTCTTTAGGAGGAGTAACTATAGTAAGGCAAGGAACAATAAGTATATTAACTATAGTCTTAAACTATTCTCTTTTTAAGTATGGAGGTGAAATTTCAATTGCAGTCTATGGTATTATTAATAGAGTTATGTTATTTGCTTTATTTCCTGTTTTAGGAGTTACGCAAGGTTTTTTACCTATTGCAGGATATAATTATGGAGCCAATAATACAGAAAGAGTAAAGGAAACTATAAATAAATCTATCCTTTTTGGTACGGGAATAGCTGTTTTAATTTTTATTCTGATAATGCTATTTCCAACTGAATTAGTTGGTGTTTTTACAGAAGACGAAAAACTATTAAAACTTACTCCAGATGCATTAATAGTAGCTTTTTTGGCAACACCTGTAATAACCACTCAACTAATTGGATCAGCATACTTTCAAGCAGCAGGTAAAGCGTTGCCTGCACTATTATTAACACTTTTAAAACAAGGGTTCTTTTTAATTCCTTTAGTGTATTTACTTCCTAAATTTTATGGCGTAAATGGTGTATGGATGTCTTTTCCTATTGCAGATGTTTTATCCACTGTGCTTACTTATGCTTATTTGAAAAGAGAAGTGAGATTACACCTAAATTAATCTAAAATACTCTCTCCGTTTAAATTTGTAGTTAGCACATCACTCATATAATTAAAAAAAGGACGAAGTGCTTTAAAAGAGTCATCTACTTTTGTTAGAAAATCGGGAGCTAATACTTCTTTGTCTGTAAAACGTTGAATAGCTATATATCCTTTTTTGCGAATCAAATCGATATCTGGATGTTGCTTATCAAATCCTTTAGGAGCTGTTTTAAGCTCATCTCCTTCTAATTTACCTCCAAAATGTTGTACGTAATTCTTTTCTTTTAAAATTTCTCTAATTTCAGAAGCATCTACTTCAAATTCCTTTCGAATACGTAAAAGATCTTCTTTATTAGGCTCCCAGAATCCGCCAGCAACAAAACTATCGCCTGGGGAAATATGTAAATAATACCCTCCCCTTAATGCTGGTTTCTTTCTATGAAAAGAACCTCCAAAATGTGTTTTATACGGTGTTTTATCTTTTGAAAAACGCACATCTCTGTAAATTCTAAATAACTTAAACTTATCTATCTCATCATGCTTGTTTAAATTATCTTGAATGGTTTTGTATACAGCTTTTGCGTTATTTTGAGCTTCTGTGAATCGAGGTTTGTGTTCTGTAAACCATTCGCGATTGTTGTTTTCTTTTAAGTCTTTTAAAAATTGAAATGTTTGTTTTTCTATTTGCATAGTAAATAAGCGATTTAGAATTTCTAAGGTACAAAAAAACTCCACTAGATTTTAGTGGAGTTTAGACTTTATTCTTCAAAAAGATTATACGTTAAATCTAAAGTGCATAATATCACCATCTTTAACGATATACTCCTTTCCTTCTACTCTCATTTTACCTGCTTCTTTCACTTTAGCTTCACTACCAAATGATACATAATCATCATAACTAATAGTCTCAGCGCGGATAAACCCCTTTTCAAAATCAGTGTGAATAACTCCTGCCGCTTGAGGTGCAGTAGCACCTACAGGAATTGTCCAAGCTCTTACCTCTTTTACACCTGCAGTGAAATAAGTTTGTAAGTTTAATAACTTATAAGCCGAACGAACTAAGCGAGAAACTCCTGCTTCTTCTAATCCTATATCAGCTAAGAACATCTGACGCTCTTCGTAATCATCCAACTCTGTAATATCTGCTTCCGTACCTACAGCCAATACAATAACTTCAGCATTTTCGTGTGCTACAGCTTCTTTTACCTTATCAACATAAGCATTTCCTGAAACAGCAGAACCTTCATCAACATTACACACATATAAAACTGGTTTTGCAGTAATGAACTGTAATGGTTTTACAAATTCCTCTTCTTTTTCTGTAAATTCAATAGAGCGAACAGATTTTCCTTCTAATAATGTTTCTTCAACCTTTAATAGAATTTCTAATTCTACTTGTGCCTCCTTATTACCTGTTTTAGCTGTTCTTTTTACACGCTCCAAACGTTTTTGAACGGTCTCTAAATCTTTTAACTGAAGTTCAATATCGATAGTTTCCTTATCTCTTATAGGGTCAACAGAACCATCTACGTGTACTATATTATCGTTATCAAAACAACGCAATACATGTAAAATAGCATCTGTTTCACGAATATTAGCTAAGAACTGGTTACCTAAACCTTCTCCTTTACTAGCTCCTTTTACCAAACCAGCAATATCTACAATTTCTACAGTTGCAGGTAAAACTCTTTCAGGATTTACTAGCTCTTCTAGCTTTTCTAAACGAGTATCTGGCACGTTTACTACTCCTAAATTAGGTTCAATGGTACAAAACGGAAAGTTTGCACTCTGCGCTTTTGCGTTAGATAAACAGTTAAATAAGGTTGATTTCCCTACGTTTGGTAATCCTACAATTCCAGCTTTCATTCTATTGTTTTATTGAAATTTTGCGAGTGCAAATATAGTGCTTTGCTTTCTAAATTTTCTAATTATTTATGATTCATTTAAGTTAGTTTATAGCTCTTTAATTTATGGTTTTAACATTTTTTTAAGACTTAGGTTGATTTTTTACTATTTTTAAGAAATTAACTTAAAAAATACTTTCACATGAAAAAACGTACCCTTCTTATTATTTACCTATTTTTTGGTGGACTTTACTTGTTAAATGCTCAAACATTAATTAGAGGAACAGTAAAAGATATAAATAACGAACCTTTGCCAGGAGCTAACATTGTAGAAAAAGGAACCTCTAATGGCACATCTACAGATTTTAACGGCGAGTTTTCACTTAATGTTAATATAGATGGAACTTTAATAGTTAGTTTTTCAGGTTTTGAAACACAAGAAGTTCCTATTAATGGAAAAACTAATTTTAATATTGTTTTAAAAGAAGGTTTAGAATTAGATGAAGTTGTTATCGTAGGGTCTAGAAACCCTAAAAGAACTGCTATTGACACACCTGTACCTGTTGATATAATTGATGTAGGAGATTTAGCAACTAAAAATGGTAAAGTAGAAGTAAATGATATATTACAGTATGCAGCTCCGTCATTTAATGCTACTAAGCAATCAGGATCAGATGGTGCCGACCATATCGTACCTGCTTCCTTAAGAGGTTTAGGTCCAGACCAAACTTTGGTACTTATCAACGGTAAAAGACGCCATCAATCATCATTAGTTAATATTTTTGGAACACGTGGACGCGGAAATTCAGGAACCGATTTAAATGCAATTCCTGCTGCTGCTATTAAAAGAATTGAAGTTCTAAGAGATGGAGCGTCTGCTCAGTATGGTTCTGACGCTATTGCAGGAGTTATTAATATTGTTTTAAAAGATAATACCGACGGTGTTTCAGGAAGTATTGGTTATGGAGTTTATAGCACAGCAATAGGAAGTGGATGGGCTGAAGCTACAGGAGAAACTTTATACAATGTTGAAGGAAAAAACAGATTAGATGGAGAAGACAAAAGTTTTGATGGTGGAACTTTTAAACTAGATTTAAACTACGGAGCTAAATTGAATGATAAAGGAGGTTTTGTAAACTTTACTACCGAATTGTTGTCAAAAGAAAGAACGTTGAGACCTGGTTTTTCTTGGCGAAAAGGATATGGTAGCGCTGCTATAGATGGATTCAATTTTATGGTAAATGCTAGTTTGCCTGTAAATGACAATACCGAAGTATATGCTTTTGGAGGCAGAAATTATAGAGATACTGATGCGTATGCTTTTTCAAGAGATAGTTTTGATGAAGGCGACAATAGAAGTGTTCCTAGCATACATCCGAATGGCTTTACTCCTAGAATTACTTCAAACATCACTGATATATCTGTATCGGCAGGAATTAAACATAAATTAGATAATGGTTGGGAGATTGACTTCAATAATACGTATGGAGAAAATAAATTCCATTATTTCATCAAAGACTCAAACAACGCTTCTTTAAAAGATGCTTCACCTACCGATTTTAATGCAGGAGGTCATAGTTTATCACAAAATACTACTGGATTAAATTTTAGTAAGTACTTAGAAGATTTAATGAGTGGAGTTAACCTTGCTTTCGGTTTAGAATATAGAACAGAAAACTTTATCATTTTTGCTGGTGAAGAAGCTTCTTATGGATTATATGATGATAACGGAGTATTAATGACAAATCCTGCTGTTCAACCAGTAGCTGTTGACAGTAATGGAGATGAACTACCTGGTGGTTCTCAAGGTTTTCCAGGCTATGGACCTGATAATGAAGTAAATCGTTCAAGAAGTAATGTAGGTATCTATTTTGATTCTGAATTTAACTTTACAGAAAAATTCTTAGTAGGCGCAGCTGTTCGTTATGAAGATTACAGTGATTTTGGTAGTACATTTAACTTTAAGTTAGCTTCAAGATTTAAAGCAAGTGATAACTTAACCTTGAGAGGCTCTATTTCCTCAGGTTTCAGAGCACCATCTTTAGCTCAATTATATTATAATTTAAAATTTACCAATATTGTTAATGGGGAATCTTTACCATCATTATTATCTGCAAATAACAGTACTGTAACTAGAGCTTTCGGAATAGAACAATTAAAAGAAGAGACAGCATTCAATGCTAGTTTAGGGTTTACTTATAAAATTGGTGGATTTACAGCTACCATTGATGCATATTCTATTACTGTTGATGATCGCATTATTTTAACAGATAACTTTGATGCTTCTGGATTGAATTTAGGCGTTGATGCAGCACAGTTCTTTGCTAACGGTGTTGATACAAAAACGCAAGGATTAGATATTGTTTTAAACTATAAAAAGTCTTTTGAAGATCATAGAATAGATGTAGGATTGGTAGGAAACTTTAACGATACTAAAATTGAAAAGATAAAGAACGGAAACTTAAACAGATTTACTTTCTTTAGTCCTTTTTCTGAAGCTTATTTAAAAGCAGCAGCTCCAGATCACAAATTCGGTTTAAACCTAAGGTATGGATATAAGAAGTTTGATGTGTCTCTAAATCTAACTAAATTCAGTGATGTTGAGTTGTTTGATTTTCAATGGGTACAGTACTCTCCTGCCAATGAAAGTGAAGCTTTAAATTTTGATACTGATGAGGATGGTATTGGAGATACTAATTTATATAAAGCAGGAAATGATGTGTATAAATCAGCTATTACAACTGATTTAAGTCTAAGCTATGCTTTTACCGATAAAATAACGTTCACAATTGGAGGGAATAACATTTTTAACGTGTACCCTACTCCACAATTTGATGGATGGACTGATCAAGGAGGATTAGCCGATTCTGTACAAATGGGATCAGACGGTGCTTACTTTTTTACTAGACTAGGATTTAAACTTTAATAAGTTTTCATAAAAACAAAAAATCCTGAGAATATTCTCAGGATTTTTTTATTTCATATCTCCAAAAATTTGGAGTTTATTAATCGTTATGCATAAAACGTTGTTTAGCTAATAACTCTTCTTCTGTTTCTACATTATCTTCATCAGGAACACAACAATCAACAGGGCAAACAGCAGCACATTGTGGCTCTTCATGAAAACCTTTACATTCTGTACATTTATCTACAACGATGTAATAAATTTCATCCGAAATTGGCTCTTGATCTTCATCCGCATTGGCAGATTTACCGTTTGGTAAAACAATATTTCCTGTTAAATCAGTACCGTCAGCATATTTCCAGTCATCTGCACCTTCGTAAATTGCTGTATTAGGACATTCAGGTTCGCAAGCCCCACAGTTTATACATTCATCAGTTATTATAATTGCCATAATTAATCTCTTTCAGTTTTGTAACTTTGCATTTGCAAAAATAGTTCCAATTTAATTTAGAACCAAAATAAATGGATAGTATAAAAAGTAGAATTAACGCTTTTCATAAACTAGGAGAATTTTTAAGTCAATTTTCTCAAGAAAAAATAGAGAAAAAAGAACATATAGAACATAACGAATTGTTTTTTGATGGATTTAAGCATCAATTAAAAATAGCAGGAGAAAATAACACCTGGTTTACCAGAGAAAACATATTATTCTCTATAGAAAATTGGGCAAAAGCACTTACTTCAGAAAACTTAACTCAGTGGATTGCTAACGAAAACTTAGGTAACAACGAACCTAAATTAGTCGCTGTTATCATGGCTGGAAACATTCCGTTAGTAGGCTTTCATGACTTTTTATCAGTTCTAATTTCTGGGCACTCGGTATTAGTTAAACAATCTTCTAACGATAAACATTTATTGCCTTTTTTAGCAAAATATTTAGAATATATTGATCCTGAATTAAAAGGAAAAATCACGTTTACTGAAGAAAAACTAACAGGGTTTGATGCGGTAATAGCTACTGGTAGTAATAATACAGCACGTTATTTTGAATATTACTTTAAAGATAAACCTAGCATTATAAGAAAAAACAGAAACTCTGTTGCGGTTTTAACAGGAAATGAATCGGAAGAACAACTGCAAAATTTAAGCGAAGATGTTTTTCGTTATTTCGGATTAGGTTGTCGTTCTGTTTCAAAAGTATTTGTTCCTAAAGACTATAATTTCGACGCTTTTTTCAATGGAATGTATCAACAACATGAAATCATTAACAATGTTAAATACGCTAATAATTACGATTACAATAAGGCAGTGTATTTAATGAGTGAGTTTGATATTTTAGAAAATGGTTTTTTAATGATTAAAGAAGATGAAAGCTACGCCTCACCTATCGCTTCTGTTTTTTATGAATATTATAACAATACTGATGATTTAAAGATTAAACTGTGGGAAGACAGAGAGCAAATTCAATGTGTTGTAGCTAATAATTTTATTGAAAATGAAATAGCATTCGGACAGACACAACACCCAAAGTTATGGGACTATGCTGACGGTGTAAACACACTAGAATTTTTAGCTAAAATTTAAAAGAGTCTCTATATAAATTTGCACCTTTGTGTAGCAAAACACAACAACACAAATGAAAAAACATAACTTTAGTGCAGGGCCTTGTATTTTACCTGAAGAAGTGCTAAAAAAAGCATCAGAAGCAGTCATTGACTTTAATAATGACAATTTATCTTTAATCGAAATTTCACACAGAAGTCAACCCTTTGTAGATGTAATTGAAAAAGCAAGAAGCTTAGCACTAGAATTATTAGGTCTTGAAAATAAAGGCTACAAAGCATTGTTTTTGCAAGGTGGAGCCAGTATGCAGTTTTTAATGGTTGCTTATAACTTACTAAATAAAAAAGCAGCTTACTTAAATACAGGGACTTGGAGTGATAAAGCAATTAAAGAAGCTAAATTATTTGGCGAATTAGTAGAAGTAGCTTCCTCAAAAGATAAGAACTTCAGTTATATTCCCAAAACATATGAAATTCCTACAGATGTAGACTATTTTCATTGCACAAGTAATAATACCATTTATGGAACACAAATGAAGAGTTTTCCTAAGACTTCTGTTCCAATGATATGTGACATGAGTTCTGATATTTTTTCTCGTCAACTGGATTTTTCAAAATTTGATTTGATTTACGCAGGAGCTCAAAAAAATATGGGACCAGCAGGTACAACTTTAGTGGTTGTAAAAGAAGATATATTAGGTAAAGTTGAACGTCAAATTCCTTCAATGTTAAATTATCAAATAATTATTGATAAAGAAAGTATGTTTAATACACCTCCTGTATTTGCAGTATATACTTCCATGTTAACTTTGGAATGGTTAAAAGATTTAGGAGGAATTGAATTCATTGAAAAAGTGAATGAGAAAAAATCAACACTGCTATATAATGAAATAGATAGAAATCCTTTATTTAAAGGAGTCGCTGCCATAGAAGATCGTAGCCATATGAATGCAACTTTTAACCTAGTTGATCAAAATTTACAAGCTAAGTTTGATAAAATGTGGCAAGAAGCCAACATCAATGGATTAAGTGGTCATAGAAGTGTTGGAGGTTATCGTGCAAGTATGTACAACGCTTTGCCTTTATACAGTGTACAGGCTTTAGTAGATGTAATGCAAGAATTAGAAAGAATAAGTTAGACACAACGTCATTTTTTACAATGACATTTTAATATAAAGAACGATGAAGATATTAGTGACCGATGGAATTTCCACTAGCGGAATACAAGCTTTAGAAGACAAAGGCTTTGAAGTTATAAATACGAAAGTTGCACAAGAGCAATTAGAAAATTACATAAACGATCATGCTATTGATGCTATTACAGTAAGTAATACTACACAAGTGCGACAAGAGTTAATTGATGCTTGCCCAAGCATTAAACTTATTGCTTGTTTAGGAATCGAAATGGACAACATTGATGTTGATTATGCTATTGATAATGGAGTTCATATTGTGAATAGCGAAGATGCTTCTGCCACTTCAATTGCAGAACTAGTATTTGCGCATTTATTTGGAATGGTTCGTTTTTTACACCAGTCGAACCGTGAAATGCCTTTAGAAGGAGACATGCGTTTTAATGCTTTAAAAAAGCAATACTCGCAAGGAACTGAGTTAAGAGGTAAAACATTAGGTATTATTGGGTTTGATACTGTAGGACAAGAAGTGGCTAAAACTGCACTAGCTTTAGGTATGGAAGTGATAGCAACTGATGTAGAAATAGATAATGCAACTATCACAATTCCTTTTTTCGATGGTCAATCAGTAGACTTCTTTATTGAAACGGAAAGTATAGATAACCTATTATCAAAATCAGACTTTATTACACTACATCTTCCTGCTCAAGAGGGATATGTTATAGAAACATCTTTGTTTGACAAGATGAAAAATGGTGTAGGAATTATAAACACTTCTCATGGAGGTATTCTAAATGAAGTTGATTTAGTTAATGCTATTGATAGTGGAAAGGTTAAATATGCAGGATTAGACGTTTTTGAAAGCCAACCAAGACCTGAAATTCAACTATTAATGAACCCTGAAATATCGATGACACCTCATATTGGTGCTTCAACTGTTGAAGCACAAGATAGAGCTGGAATTGAACTTGCTAACAAAATCATCGAATTACTAAGCGAATAATCTATGGCAATTGTAAAACCTTTTAAAGCTGTTAGAGCTACCAGAGATAAAGTTGCTTTAGTATCTTCTAAATCGTATGAAATTTATACTCCTGCGGAAATTGGAGCAAAACTCGATTTTAATCCATACACTTTTTTGCATGTAATTAATCCTGGATATAAATACCATAAACAAGATGTAACTGGAGAACAACGCTTTAAATTGGTACACAATCGTTACTTAGAATTCAAAGAAAATGAAGTTTTTAAGCAAGATGAAACTCCTGCTTATTACATATATCAAAAAATAACTCCAAATGATAATTTCTGTGGAATAATCGCAGCAACCTCTGTAGAAGATTATCATAATGAAGTAATAAAAAAGCACGAAGACACTTTAAAAGAACGTGAGTTACTATTTGAAAACTACTTAAAAAATACAGGTTTTAATGCAGAACCAGTACTACTCACCTACCCTGACAATGATGTAATTAATGTTATTATAAAAAAATATCAGGAAGAAAGAGCCGAATACGAGTTTTCTACATCTGATAGGGATTTACATTTTTTATGGGTAATAAACGAAGAGAAAGATGTAGAGCAAATAGCCAAAGCTTTTAAAGAAGTTAACACCCTATATATTGCTGATGGACATCATCGTTCAACATCTTCATGTTTATTGGCACAAAATTTAGCAGAGAATAATCCAAAACATACAGGTAAAGAAGACTATAATTTTTTCATGAGTTACCTATTACCTGAAAGTCAGGTAAAAATTTATGAATTCAATAGATTTATAAGAGATTTAAACGGGTTAACTCCAGAGGAGCTTTTAATAGAATTAGATACTCATTTTAGAATTGAGAATCGTGGACAGGAATTATATAAACCTAAAGAAAAACACCATTTTAGCATGTATTTAAATGGTGAATTTTATGCTTTGTATTTACGTAAATCAGCTTATGAATTTACTGACTGTTTAAGTGAATTAGATGCTTATATTTTATATACAACCGTATTAGAACCTATTTTAGGAATTGAGGATATTAGAAACGCTTCTAAAATTGTATATTCTCAAGACAAATCTGACGGGTTAGAATTAAAAACAAAGGTTGACAGTGGTGAGTTTAAAGTTTCTTTTGGAATGCTACCTACCAATATTCAAGAACTAAAAACTATTGTTGATGCTGGCTTAATGATGCCGCCGAAAACAACCTACATAGAACCTAAGTTAAGAAGTGCTTTAACTATTTACGAGTTTTAGTATAAAGTCTGATAAACAATTATTATGATTACAGGAATTAAAGAAAATCTTCAAAAAATAAAATCAACACTACCAGAAAATGTAACGTTAGTTGCTGTTTCTAAAACCAAACCTATTGCAGATTTAAAAGAAGCTTACGATGCTGGTCAGCGAATATTTGGTGAGAATAAAATACAAGAAATGGTAGCTAAGTATGATGAATTGCCTAAGGACATAAAATGGCATATGATTGGTCATTTACAACGTAATAAGGTAAAGTATATGGCTCATTTTGTTGATTTAATTCATGGTGTAGATAGTTTTAAAACACTGAAAGAAATAAACAAACAGGCTAAAAAACATAATAGAGTTATTAATTGTTTGTTACAAGCACGAATTGCTAAAGAAGATACTAAATTTGGGTTACCTTTTGAAGATATTGAAGCTATTTTAGCGTCAGATGAGTTAGAAGAACTTGAAAATATAAAAATTGTTGGTTTAATGGGAATGGCTACGTTTACAGATAACCAAAAACAATTACAAGAAGAATTTTCTTCATTAGCTAATTTCTTTAATGGAAATAAAGAAAACTATCCTAATTTACAAACATTATCTATGGGAATGAGTGGAGATTATGAATTAGCCATAAAAAATGGTAGTACAATGGTACGAATAGGAAGCTCAATTTTTGGAGTTAGAAATTATATTGCTTAGATTTACATAAACTAGCTTAAAAAAGGGAGAGATTTGTACGCTATTTTAGACATTGAAACTACTGGAGGGAAATATAACGAAGAAGGGATTACAGAAATTGCCATCTATAAATATGATGGACATCAAATTGTAGATCAATTCATTAGTTTAGTTAATCCAGAAAGGGAAATTCAGGAATTTGTTGTAAAACTTACTGGTATTAATAATAAAATGCTACGAAATGCGCCCAAGTTTTATGAAATAGCGAAAAGAATTGTTGAAATAACTCAAGATTGTTTTATTGTGGCTCATAATGCTAATTTTGATTATCGTATTCTTCGTACCGAATTTGACAGATTAGGTTATAAATACAAACGAAATACACTATGTACAGTTAGTTTAAGCAAAAAACTAATTCCAGAGTCACCATCTCATAGTCTAGGAAAACTCTGTAAGTTTTTAGGAATTCCTATGTCTGATCGTCACAGAGCAACAGGTGACGCATTAGCTACGGTACAATTATTTAAACTATTAATAGATAAAGATGTTGAGAAAGGTATTATTCAACAATCTATAAAGTATTTTGACAACAGACATGAAAAGTTTCGTATTCAAAGAATATTAGATAGTTTACCTGAAAAAGAAGGTCTTTTTTATGTTCATAACCACGAAGGAACAATCATTTTTGTAGGGAGAGGTAAAAATATAAAGCAAGAAACTAATAAACTCTTTTTAAAAGAAACTAGAAAAGCATTAAAAGTAATAAAAAGAGTTAGTAAAGTTTCTTATGAAGAAACTGGGAATATGCTTTTTACCCGTTTAAAATATCATTTAGAACTTGAAAAGCTAAAACCTAAGTACAATATCATTAGAAAAAGAAAAATTACAGATAAAAACTTTAATCACGATAATATGCTTATTGTTGATAAAGGTAGAATTCCTGAAGAACACGCCGTAATTTTAATCGAAAAAAACGAAGTTATAGGATATACGTATACCAATCTTGCTTTTCAGGAAAACCAGTTATCTATTCTAAAATCAATGCTTACTCCTATTGAATACAAAGAGTTAGCAAAAACTATCATTAAAAACTACTTACTAAAAAATAAAGTCTCTAAAATAGTACGATTACAAGTTGAAAATAATTTATAATATGCTATAAAGCATTCAAAAACCTAATCTTTTGGATAGTAAAAAACTTAATTGGAGAGAAAAATTACATGAAGTAATCTACGAAGCAGATACTCCTGCAGGACGATTATTTGACATCATCTTGTTATTTGCAATCTTAGCAAGTATTGTACTGGTTATGCTTGAAAGTATTGAAAGTTTTGATAACAAACATCATAATTTCCTATATATTTCAGAATGGATTATTACTATTTTTTTTTCCATTGAGTATATCCTAAGAATTATTTCAATAAACAAGCCAACAAAATACATTTTTAGCTTTTATGGTATTATAGATTTACTTTCTACTATTCCTATGTACCTAACGTTCTTTTTTGTAGGTACACATAGTAGTTTAATAGCCTTGAGAGCATTACGCCTATTAAGAGTTTTTAGGATTTTAAAAGTCTCTAGGTATATTGGAGAGTCAAATCAATTAATAAAAGCTTTAAATGCTAGTAAAGCTAAAATTGGAGTCTTTCTTTATTTTGTGTTGATTATCTGTATCATTTTAGGTTCCGTAATGTATTTTATTGAAGGGGCTGAAAACGGCTTTACAAGTATTCCTAGAAGCATTTATTGGTCAATAGTAACACTTACAACCGTTGGTTATGGAGATATTGCTCCGCAAACCGCTTTAGGACAATTTATTGCAAGTATTACAGTAATTATTGGTTATGCTATTATTGCGATACCTACAGGAATTGTAAGTTCCGAAATGACTAAAAAAAAGGTACACCTAAACACTCAATCTTGCCCAAATTGCTCCTATGAAGGACATAAAGATGATGCAGAATTTTGTTATCATTGCGGAACAAAACTGAACTAAATGTCTCAAAAAAACACATTAATTACGATTGTTGGTGCAACTGCTATTGGTAAAACAGCACTAAGCATTAAACTAGCTCAGCACTTTAATTGTGAAATTATTTCGTGTGACTCTCGTCAGTTTTATAAAGAAATGACTATAGGAACAGCGGTTCCTGACCCCGAAGAACTGGATGCTGCTCCACATCATTTTATTCAAAACAGAAGTGTTTTTGAAAATTATTCAGTAGGACAGTTTGAAAAAGATGCATTAAAAACTCTAAACGAACTATTTACTAAAAACCCTATTCAAATAATGGTAGGTGGAAGTGGTTTGTATGTAGATGCTGTTTTAAAAGGATTAGATTATTTTCCTGATGTAGACTCACAAATAAGAATAGATTTAACTACTGAGTTAGAAAACAAAGGTATAGAACATCTTCAAAAAAGATTAAAAAAACTTGATATTGAAGCTTACAATACGATTGCTATTGACAATCCACATCGATTAATCCGTTCTTTAGAGATTTGTATAGGAACTGGAGAAACATACAGTTCTTTTAAAAATAAACCTAAAGCACCTCGTAATTTTCAATCTATAAAAATTGGATTGACAGCCGATAGAGAAATTATGTATGATCGTATTAATCGTCGTGTAGCTATTATGATTGAAAAAGGTTTGATAGAAGAAGCTAAAAAACTACATCCTTATAAAAACCTAAACGCATTGCAAACAGTAGGGTACAGAGAGTTATTCGAATATTTTGAAGGTAACTTTACTAAAGAATTTGCTATTGAGGAAATTAAGAAGAACTCAAGAAGGTTTGCCAAACGACAAGGAACATGGTTTCGTAAAGATTCAAACATTTTATGGTTTGATTTCCAAGAAGATCTTCAAAATATCATAAAAACTATTGAAAATAAACTTTAACGCTTTTTAAGAGCACTAAAAAAATCACTTTTTTATATTTGTCAAAAAACAGAAATACATGAAACTAAAAATCACTTTTATACTAACTTTATTTTTTATAGGATTTTCAAATGCGCAAACCAAAGTAGGAACGGTAGATAGCGAATTAGTCATTAGTAAAATGCCTCAAATGAAAGGGGTCTTACAACGAGTAGAAAATTATGGTAAAAAACTAGATTCTAGTTTTCAAATAAAAGCTACAGAATATAAGACAAAAGTTGATTCTTTTAAAGCAGAAGAAAAACTAATGACCGATGATGATAAGAAAACTAGAATTCAAGAATTAAGAACTCTTGAACAAGAAATGGGTAAATTTCGTCAGAATGGATCAGCTATGATGCAAGTGCAAAGAGAGCAGAGTTTAAGACCACTATATAAAAAACTAAGCGAAGTAATAGCTGAAGTAGCAAAAGCTAATGGTTATACACAAATTTTAACTACTACTGGAAACGAATTTGGTTATATCGATGAACGTTTTGATATCACTAAATTGGTATTAGATAAACTAGGAATTAAAGAGTAAATCTTTTATGTCCCTAAAACAAAAAGACTTACAATTACAATATGAAGGATTTTTAAAAACACCTTTTCTATGGCATGGAAAAGGTGTTTTTAATTTAGAACAATTCTCCATATTAAAAATTAAAACAATCTCGTTTAATGAAGAAATCAAACAAAAACTACGTTTGGGTAAATTGGTTGAACGTTTTGTTTCATTTGAATTAAATCAAAATAGTTCTGTATCAATCCTTGCTGAGAACATTCAAATTCAAAATAAAAAAATTACTGTAGGAGAGTTAGATTGTTTATTGTTAAAGGGTAAAGAATCAATTCATTTAGAAATTATATATAAGTTCTACTTATATGATGTTTCTGTTGGAAACTCTGAAATTGAACATTGGATTGGCCCAAATCGACGCGATTCTCTTATTCAAAAGCTAACAAAACTTCAAGAAAAACAATTACCACTACTCTATTCTAATCATACTAAAACTTATTTAGATAAATTAAAGTTGGTTATAGATGAAATAATACAACAAGTATATTTTAAAGCACAATTGTTTGTTCCTCTAAAGGATTTCGGAAAAAAAATCAAACAGCTAAATAATGAGTGTATCTATGGTTTTTATATTTACCCGAAAGAATTACCACAATTCTCAGATTGTAAATTCTATATTCCTAATAAACATAACTGGTTAGTAAATCCACATTCAAATATTGACTGGTTAACTTTTGAAACCTTTCAAAATAAACTTCAACAATTTTTAAATGAAGAAAATACTCCTCTTTGTTGGCTAAAGAAACCAAACGGCGAACTTTTTAAGTTTTTTATAGTTTGGTGGAATAATTAGTGTATTTCAAATTACTTATTAAATTTGCTGCTAAAAAATCATGAAAAATTCAAATATATTTCTCTTACTACTTTTCATCATAACTTTTTTTTCTTCTTGTTTTAAGGGTGATGAGCCCATTACTTGTGTTGAAGCTAATGAAGTTTCTCTCGACTATTTTCAACTAGAATCTAAAATACACACAAGTAAAAAGTCAGAATTTAAACTTTCAAATGTATGTGATGTAGATACAAGGATAACTGAAATACTTCTTAAAGGAGATAATCCTAAAGATTTTAGGGTTGAAGGATTGTCCATAGGAACAAGTATTAGCAGAAAAGGTACTTATTTCAATCTAGTATTTACACCAACTAAAGTTGGCACAAGAAAAACTATCGTAATAATAAGACATGATACAGGAGAACTAGTTATGTATTTATCAGGTAAAGGAATATAATTACTATGCTTAAAACACTACTAAAATACTCCTGTTAATGGAAGTTTATACTTTTTGTGGTTTAGAAGTTACTTTAAGTTTTGATATTCGTTTTCTTGATGTAATAAAATAAACTCCTGATAATAATACAATAGACGCTATTACCGATTGTGTTGTTAAGGTTTCATCTAAAAAATACCATCCTAAAAACAAGGCTACGACAGGATTTACATACGCTGATGTTGATACTTTTTCTGTAGGAACAATTTTTAACAAGTAGTTAAAAGATGTAAAAGCTACAATACTTCCAAAAACTATTAATAAAAACATAGCTCCTTGCGCTTTAAAAGACCAATCCAAGGGAGAAGACCAGTTTTCACCTAATAATAAAGATGCAGTAAAAAGTAAGCCACCTGCAAAAAGCATTTGGTAACCTGTACTTACAAAAAAGTTTTTAGGAAGTTTGGCTTTAGAAACAAATACACTACCATAACTCCAACTTAAAACACAAGAAAAAATCATAAAAATTCCTATTAGCATATCTTTTGAAGTTGTTATTTCATTTTGACTAACCAATAAATACATTCCTATAATCCCTAAAACTACTCCTATAATTGATTGTCGTTGCATCTTTTTTCCATCAATTAAACGTAGTAGTAATAATACAAATAATGGCTGTGTTGCCGCTAATAAAGCTCCAAAACCGCTATCAACAAACTTTAATGCCCAAACAAACATTCCATTTCCATATACTAAAAAAAGGAAGCCTGCTATCGCAGAGTTTAAAAGTTGCTTTTTGGTTACTGTAATAGGTACTTTTAAAAACTTAGCTATTAACATAATTAATGCTCCCGATATAGAAAAACGAATGGCCGCTAATAATAACGGAGATACTTCTGTAACAACAATTTTATTCAATAAATAAGTGGATCCCCAAATAACATAAATAGCAATAAAAGCCGCTATAATTAGTGGTTTAGATTCTTTCATTTTTTTATTCTTAGGCGTTAAATGTACAATAAAACCTTTTTACTTATACCTAAAAAATAAAAATCGGCTAAAAATATTTTTAACCGATTTTTATTTTAATATTCTCCCTTAGAATAACTATAATTTTGCCAGTAATTTTTCAGCTACTAACTCTGATGAAGCTGGGTTTTGTCCTGTAATTAAATTTCCGTCTTCAATAACATATTCTTGCCAATCTCCTGCTTTACTATAAATTCCGCCTTTGTTTTTTAGCTCATCTTCCACTAAAAATGGCACAATTGAAGTTAATTGCATTATCTCTTCTTCTGTATTAGAAAAACCAGTTACTTTTTTATTTTTAACTAAAGGCTCTCCATTTACTTGTGCATCTTTTAATACTATAGGCGCATGACAAACAGCACCAACTGGCTTATCGTTTGTATAAAAAGCTTCTATTAAAGCTATAGAATGTTTATCTTCAGCTAAATCCCATAAAGGTCCATGTCCTCCTGGATAAAAAATAGCATCATAATCAGCCTCACTAATATCACTTAACTTTGCAGTGTTCGCCATGACATTTTGAAGTTCTTCATCTTTATTAAAACGAAGTGTTGCTGGTGTTTGAAAATCTGGTTCATTACTTTTAGGGTCAATTGGTGGTTGTCCTCCTTTTGGAGATGCTAGAGTTACTTCTACTCCTTTGTCTTTTAATAGATAATAAGGTGCTGCAAATTCTTCAATCCAAAAACCTGTTTTTTCTCCTGTATTTCCTAGCTCTTCATGACTAGTTAGTACAAATACTACTTTTTTCATGTTATTTATATTTTTAAGTTACTCCAAAATTAGAACATGAAAGTTAAAAAAAAATTGATGTATGGTAATAAAGAGGCTTATAATGTATCTTTTCGTATTCTACTTAAACTTTCGGTTGTTATTCCTAAATAAGATGCTAAATGATAGTTTTTAATTTGTTGCTCTATGTTTGGATAGGTTTGTAAAAACAAATGATACCTCTCTTTAGCAGATAACACCAAATTATTTAAGATTCTTTTTTGAAATCGCACTGTTGAACGCTCTAACTTTTTTCTAAAAAAATGTTCTATTTTAGGAACTTTTTCATAAATATTATCTAAATCATTCTTGGCTACTTTTAATACAATAGCATCAGTAATACATTCAATGGCAAGTATCGATTCTGATTCAGAAAAGTAACCTATATAATCACTAATCCACCAATCGTGAATTGCAAATTGTATGGTATGCTCTTTTCCTTTAGCATCCATGAAAAAAGTTCGTAAACAACCTTTTATTACATAATATTGATAGTATACTTTCTCGTTAGCATGTAATATCGTATCACCTTTTTTATAAGTTACTTCTGAAAAAATATCCTCAACTACCTTTAATTCTTCACTTTCTAACTGAAGATCTTTAAACACATTACTAACAGATGTACTCATTATAAAAAGTTATAGTAAGCCCTCTAAATAGTGTTGTTCTATTTGATAAGCTCCTTTTAATTCTGAAATTTTAGCTTCAATACGTTTTTCATCTACCTTTTTAGATGATTTAGCACCTATCAGCATTACATTTTTACGTGTATGTTCGTTGCTTATAAATTCAAAAACTTTCGTAGTATAATTATTCTTCTCTAAAATTAAAGCGCGTATGGTGTCAGTAACCATTTCAAACTGACGTTCTTTAAAAATACCATATTTTAACAAAGGACTCTCCTGCTCTTTTCCTTTTACTTGCTGACGGATTTGTTTATGACAACACGGTGCACAAATGATTAACTCTGCTTTAGAAATCAACCCTTTGTATATAGCATCATCTGTAGCTGTATCACAAGCATGTAAAGCTATTAAAATATCTATTTTATCATTGTCATACTCCTGAATAGGTTGTGCTACAAATAATAAACCTTTGAACCCACATTTTTTAGCAATATTATTACAATAATTTACCAAACTTTCACGCAATTCAATACCTGTAACACTAGCTGTATACCCTTTTTGATTTACCAAATAATCATATAAAGCAAAGGTTAAATACCCCTTTCCTGACCCCATGTCAACAATATTGATATGATTAGGTAACTTAACCGATTGTATTTGCGCTTCTATAATTTCTAAATACTTATTAATTTGACGGTATTTATCCGCCATTTTGGGGATTACCTTTCCCTCTTTATCAGTTATTCCCAAATGATATAAATACTCGCTGTTTTTGGCTCTTTTCTCTTTGGGTTTGTCATGGGTTTCTGGTAACTTATTTTTAAAACTAGGTTGTGTGGTTTTATAGCTTACTTTCTTCTTCTTAGAAAGAAACACTAATAAATCATTTTCCAACGTAAATAATGTCGCCGCTCTAAACTTTTCTGAAAGTAAAAGAGTTAATTCTTCTATACTCTCTTCAAATGAATAATTTTTTGCTTGGTCGTTTGTTTTATATCGATATAAAAACTGAAAACACACGTCTCCTTTTAGCGTTATTTGACGAACGTATACATTCGACAAGTCATCACTTTTACGAATTGGTTTACTTAAAGTCAATTTTACAAAATCGTTTTTTTGTATGCTATTTTGGAACTCAGTAAATAGTTGGTGTAAATCTTCTTTCATACCGTAAAAATAGACAATCGATTATTAATATTTCTCATATTTCTTATCATCCTTAACATTTTTTATTCAAAATCGTCTTTAAAAAAACTAAACTGTATTAAATATCTAAAAGTTAATAATTTATTATCTACATCTTTCTTCTTACTTAACTTTAAAAAGAATAATTATAGTTTTATAATTAATATTAGCACATAGCCTTCCCTAATAGTTGACTTTATAAACTTTCTATAAAGGAGGTTGTAACATGTTAACTAACTTTATTAATTTCTATTTTTCAAAACACTTTCAATATCTGTTAGCTTAAAACCTTTAGCCTTTAATAAAATTAAATAGTGGTATAGTAAATCAGCAGCCTCATTTTTAAATAGTTCATCGTTATTATCTTTTGCTTCGATGACTACTTCTACAGCCTCCTCTCCTACTTTTTGAGCTACTTTATTAATACCTCTTTTAAAAAGTTTATTAGTGTAAGAGGTTTCTACATCATTATCTATTCTGTCAGAAATAATACTTTCCAATGAATACAAAAAACCTTTAGATGTCTCTTCAGCAAAACAAGAAGTGGTTCCTTTATGACAAGTTGGTCCTTCAGGAGTTGCCTTAATCAATAAGGTATCATTATCACAATCTATTTGAATGTCATTAACCCATAAAAAATTCCCTGACTCTTCTCCTTTTGTCCATAACCTCTTTTTAGTACGGCTATAGAAAGTTACTTTTCCTTCCTCTTGCGTTTTAGTGAATGCTTCCTTATTCATATAACCTAGCATTAACACCTGTAAAGTGGTATTATTTTGAATAACGACAGGAACTAACCCGTTTCCTTTTGTAAAATCTATATTCATCGTATAGGAATATTTTGTGTTTTTAATTCGTTTTTTAGTACGGGTACTGGTATTTCACCAAAGTGAAAGATACTAGCAGCTAATCCTGCACTAGCTTGGGTTTTGGTAAAGACTTCAGTAAAGTGCTCTACTTTTCCAGCACCACCAGAAGCAATCACAGGAATATTAACAGCTTTACTCACTGCATTGGTTACTTCAATGTCAAATCCGTTTTTAGTACCATCACTATTCATAGAAGTTAATAGAATTTCACCAGCGCCTAATTTTTCAACCCTTGTAGCCCAACTCAAAGTTTCTAATTCGGTTTCAAAAGTACCTCCTTTGGTGAACACTTTCCATTCCCCATTTACATTTTTCGTATCAATAGCTACAACTACAAACTGACTCCCAAACCGATTTTTTAAATCCGTAATTAATTGTGGGTTTTTTACTGCGGAAGAATTGATGCTTACTTTATCTGCTCCAGCTTGTATTAACGCCACTGCATCTTCAACAGTACTAATACCTCCACCAACAGTAAAAGGAATATTAATCTCTCGTGCAATTGTTTTTACTAATGTAACTAAGGTTTTTCTATTTTCTAAAGTAGCTGTAATATCTAAAAATACTAATTCATCCGCTCCTTGTTTTACATATTGTTTTGCTAATTCTACTGGATCTCCAGCATCTTTAATATCTATAAAATTGACCCCTTTAACCGTTCTTCCATTTTTTATATCCAAACATGGAATAATTCTTTTCTTTAACATGTTTTAACTTATAAATTCTTGTAATTCTTTCAAACTTATATTTCCTTCATAAATGGCTTTTCCTACAATGGCTCCTTCACAACCAATTTCTTTTAATCGATGTAAGTCATTGATACAGGCTACTCCTCCACTCGCTATTAAGTTGACTGAAGTTTTACTCAAAATTTCTAAATATAAATCTAAAGAAGCTCCTTGTAACATCCCGTCTTTAGCTACATCGGTACAAATTGTGTTTAAAATACCTATTTCTTGATATTCACTTATAAATTCAACAACATCAACTTCTGAGGTTTGTAACCAACCATTAGTCGCTATTTTTCTATCTTTACAATCAGCTCCCAAAATTATTTTATCCTTTCCGTATTTAGTAAGCCATCCAATAAATGTATCTGGATTTTTTACCGCTATGCTTCCTCCTGTTATTTGGTTTGCACCACTTTCAAATGCAGTTCGAGCATCTTCATCTGACTTTAGACCTCCTCCAAAATCAATTTTTAAATTCGTTTTCGTTGCTATTTGCTCTAATACTTTGTGGTTTATAATTCGACTAGATTTTGCGCCATCTAAATCAACAACATGTAAGTATTCTATTCCGTTTGCCTCAAATTCTTTTGCTACTTCTAACGGACTTTCATTATATATTTTTTTGGTATCATAATCGCCCTTAGTCAAGCGGACGCATTTTCCTTCTATAATATCTATTGCGGGTATAATTCTCATTTTAATTTCTTTTTATAACTCTAAAAAATTCTTCAATAACTGCTCTCCAACATCAGCTGATTTTTCTGGATGAAATTGCATCGCATAAAAATTATCTTGCTGCATAACGGTACTAAACGGAAGAATATAATCGCAGATTGCCAGTGTGTTTTTAGATACTTCTGCATAATATCCGTGAACATAGTATACATCGTCTTCTAAAGCTATGTTTGTAAACAGTTTAGATGATTTTAATTCAAAAAAGTTATTCCATCCCATATGTGGGACTTTTTCTTTTGGTGGAAATTGTTTTGTGCACGCATCAAAAATGCCCAAACATTCGGTATCTCCTTCTTCTGAGTATGTGCACATTAACTGTAATCCTAGACAAATTCCTAGTACAGGTTGTTTTAGGGAAACAATTAACTCATCAAGATTTCTTTCTTTTAAGTATTGCATTGCTGAACTTGCTTCTCCAACCCCAGGAAATATTACTTTATCTGCCAATTGTATTTCTTCTGGATTATCAGTTATAATACTTTCGTACCCCAAGCGAGTTAGTGCATTTTGTACCGATCGTATATTTCCAGCATTATATTTTATAATAGCTATCATATTTTTCAATTATCATTTATCAATCATCAGTTACCTATTATTCTCTTTAACCATTGTCTACCGATAATTGATTATTGTTCATTGTTATAAAACTCCTTTTGTTGATGGTAAAATCATCTTATCTACATCTCTTTTTACTGCTACTTTTATAGCCTTAGCAAAAGCTTTAAAAATGGCTTCTATTTTATGATGTTCGTTTGTTCCTTTTGCTTTGATATTCAAATTACACTTAGCACCATCGGTAAACGACTTAAAGAAGTGATAAAACATTTCCGTAGGCATTTTTCCTATCATTTCTCGTTTAAAGTCTGCTTCCCAAACCAACCAGTTTCTTCCACCAAAGTCAATGGCTACTTGAGCTAAGCAATCATCCATTGGTAAACAAAATCCGTAACGTTCAATCCCTAGTTTATTTCCCAATGCTTTATAAAATACTTCTCCTAAAGCAATTGCAGTATCTTCAATGGTGTGGTGTTCATCTACGTCTAAATCACCTGTTACTTGGATGTTTAAATCCATTTGACCGTGACGCGCTATTTGATCTAACATATGATCGAAAAAAGCAATACCAGTATTTATTGTACTTTTTCCCGTTCCATCTAAATTCAAATCAATTTTAATTTGAGTTTCATTTGTATTACGTTCAATAGTTGCTGAACGTTCTTCTAATTTTAAAAACTCATAAATAGTGTTCCAATCGTTACTCTCTAAAGCTATAAAATCATCTAGTTCCTCTCTTTTTACAGTAATTTCATCAGTTCCTAAATTTGTTTCATCATTTATGTAAATTCCTTGAGCTCCCAAGTTTTTAGCAAGTTCTATATCGGTTAAACGGTCACCAATCACAAAAGAGTTTTTCAAATCATATTCTTTAGAGAAATATTTTGTTAATAAGCCTGTGTTTGGTTTTCTTGTAGGTTGGTTGTCTTTAGCAAAGGTTCTGTCAATGATTTCTTCTACGAACTCAATACCTTCTTCTTTTAAGGTGTTCATCACAAAGTTATGTACTGGCCAAAACGTATTTTCTGGATATGCTTCTGTTCCTAATCCGTCTTGATTAGTAACTAACACTAATTCAAAGTCAAGCTCTTTGGCTATTTTACTCAATCCTTGAAAAACCTTTGGATAGAATTGTAATTTCTCAAACGAATCTGTTTGTTCATCTGCTGGTTCTTTAATTAAGGTACCATCTCTATCTATAAATAATATTTTTTTCATCGTTTTTTTAAAATTTAAAATGAATTTTCAACTTCATCAGGTGTAACACTCAATTCCTTTAATGCAGTCATTAATTTCTTGTTTTCTTTCTCGCTTCCTACCGTAATTCGTATGCAATTATTTACTAAACTATTCCTGTTTCTAGTTATAATTTTTTGAGCTACTAATGAGTTATACAATTCATTAGCGTTTGTAACTTCAATTAGTATAAAATTAGCTTCAGAAGGATATATCTTTTTTACCAATTCAATTTCTTGTAGCTGTTTTTCTAGTTTTTCCTTTTCATTGAGAATGATATTTTTCTCAATTTCAAACTGTGCTAAGTTATCTAACTTATTAAGTACAGCTTCTTGATTTAAAGCACTGATATTATAAGGAGGCTTCACCTTGTTGTATATATCAATGATTTCTTTACTAGCATAGGCTGCTCCTACTCTAACACCTGCCAATCCCCATGCTTTACTAAAGGTTTGACTTATAATTAAATTAGGGTAATTTTTTAATTGATTTATAAAAGATTCTTTAGAACTAAAATCAATATAAGCTTCATCAATAATTACAATTCCTTTAAATTTACTAAGAATAAACTCAATTGTTTCATCTTCAAAACAGTTACCTGTTGGGTTATTTGGTGAACAAATGAATATTATTTTTAAATTTTCATCTTCTAAATAACATTCTAAAACATCTGTATTTATCTGAAATTCTTGATTTAAAGCTAATTCAATCAATTCAACATCATTAATAGCTGCGGAAACATTATACATTCCATAAGAGGGTGTAAAAGTTAAGGCTTTGTCTTTCCCCGGATTACAAAATATTCTAAATGCTAAATCGATTACTTCATCACTTCCATTTCCTATAAAAATTTGATTCTCATTTACATCTTTAATCTCAGACAATCGTTTTTTAATTGCTATTTGTTGCGGATCTGGATAGCGATTCAAAACACCAAACGGATTCTCATTAGCGTCTAAATACACTTCAGCAACACCTTTAAATTCATCTCTAGCAGAAGAATAAGCTTTTAATTGCTGAATGTTTGTGCGTACTATCTTGTTTAAGTTTATTTTTTTCATTGTTAACTATTTTGAGGTGTTACTCAATAAGGTTAAGATTTCTCATATTCATTCGAAATGACGCTTAGCCATTTAACTCTTTTAATCTAACTGTAATGGCATTTTTGTGCGCTTGTAAGCCTTCTGCTTCTGCCATTAATTCTATGGCTTCACCTATATTTTCAATTCCTTCTTTAGTTACTTCTTGAAAAGTAATTTTCTTTACAAAACTGTCTAACGAAACTCCGCTATAGTTTTTTGCATAACCGTTAGTTGGCAAGGTGTGATTGGTGCCACTAGCATAATCACCTGCACTTTCACAACTGTAATTTCCTAAGAATACTGAACCAGCATTTACAATTCCTTCGATATATTCAGAAGCTTTTTCTGATGCTATAATTAAGTGCTCTGGAGCATATTCATTACTAAACTGGATACATTCTTCAGAAGAATTTAAAACAACTGCAAAACTATTCCCTATTGCTTTTTTAGCTAATTCTTTTCTAGGTAATTCTTCTACTTGTTTGTTTAGTTCTGTTATAACATTTTGAGCAATTTTTTCAGAAGTAGTGGCTAAAATAGCTTGACTATCTGCTCCATGTTCTGCTTGTGATAATAAATCGGAAGCTACAAAAACAGGGTTTGATGTTTCATCTGCAATTACAAGTACTTCACTAGGGCCTGCAGGCATATCAATAGCTACCCCTTGTTGTTGTACCAATTCTTTGGCTTTAGTCACAAACTGATTCCCTGGCCCTAATATTTTATATACTTGAGGAACGGTTTCTGTTCCGTACGCCATCGCTCCAATAGCCTGAGCTCCTCCAACTTTAAAAATTTTAGTTACTCCTACCATAGAAGCAGTATATAGAATAGCTGGGTTAATCTTACCTTCTTTATTCGTTGGAGTACACAATACTATTTCTTTACAACCCGCTATTTTTGCTGGAACTCCTAACATTAAAATAGTAGAAAATAATGGAGCAGAACCTCCAGGAATATACAAGCCTACTTTTTCTACTGCTACACTTTTTCTCCAACAAGTTACTCCTTTTGTTGTTGTTATTTTTTTAGGTGTTTCTTTTTGGCTGTTGTGAAAAGCTTCAATATTATTTTTTGCTAATTGTATAGCTAATTTTAATTCTTCTGAAACTAAGTTTTGTGCTTCTTCTAACTCTTTTTTAGAAACTTCTAACTCGGTTAATAACACTCCATCAAATAACTGTGTATATTTTTTTAAAGCTCTATCTTTATTAAGCTTTACATCATTTAATATTGTTTGTACTGTTTCCTGTAAACTGTTTTCACTTAAAGTAACTCTTTTACACAGTAACTCCCAAGTTTTTTCCCCTGGATTTTTTATAATTTTCATCTGTTTATTTTTATTGTTTTTAGCTATAATTATTGGCTACTTTTCTGTTATTAAACAACCATTTTTTCTATTGGACACACCAAAATACCTTCTGCTCCATTACTTTTTAATTCGTCTATAATTTCCCAAAATTGATTTTTATTCAATACAGAATGCACAGAACTCCACCCTTCTTCAGCTAAAGGAAGTACCGTTGGACTACGCATTCCTGGTAAAATATTAATAATTGTTTCTAATTTTTCATTCGGAGCGTTTAATAGCACATACCTTGATTGTCTTGCTTTTAATACTGATTGAATTCTAAACTGTAACTTGTTAAGTATTACTTGTTGTTGCTCTTTTATTTGAGGAGAAACCGCTAATACTGCTTCTGATTTTAATAAAACTTCTACCTCCTTTAAATTGTTTTTAAATAAAGTTGAACCACTAGAAACAATATCACAAATACCATCGGCTAATCCAATATTTGGAGCTATTTCTACTGAACCATTAATAATATGTAATTGTGCTTTTATGTTCTCTTTTTCTAGAAATTTTAAAACTGTATTTGGGTATGAGGTTGCTATTTTTTTATTCTGAAAATAGTTTATTCCTGTATATTTCTCATTTTTAGGAATTGCTAAGGATACTTTACATTTTGAAAAACCTAATTTTTCTATAAATTGAATCTCCTCTCCTTTTTCTATTAATAAATTCTCGCCAATGATGGCTATATCTACAACTCCATCTTTTAAATATTGCGGAATATCACCATTTCTTAGATAAAAAACCTCTAAAGGAAAATTGTTTGCAGAAGCTTTTAATTGATCTTTACCGTTATCAATAGAAACTCCACAATCTTTTAAAATTTGTAAGGAATCTTGGTTGAGTCTTCCTGATTTTTGTATGGCTATTTTTAATTTACTCATTTTAGTTTTGAATGGGTTTGAGCAAATCTTTTGGGAAGTATTTTCGTGGCGCCTTGTTGAAAATAAAAACCCGTTTGATTTACTCAAACGGGTTTAAAATATATCTTGATTTTATTCAATACATTTTCAGCTCGCCTGAGTGCAAGTATGAAAATGATGATGATGTAATTGAATAAAACTCATGTCTTGTGTTTTGTTGTTACAAAGATTTGAAATAAAAATTGAATTGTGCAAGTTTTTTTTCAAAAAAAACAAAACCACCTGAATTTCAGGTGGTTTTTATGTTTTTACCTAAAGTAGGTTGTATTATTTAACAAAGTTAATTTTACGCATACGTAAACTTTCTGGGGTAACTTCTAAATACTCATCTGGTCTAATATACTCCATACATTCTTCTAATGAGAAATCAATTTTTGGAGCAATTTTCACGCCGTCATCTGAACCTGAAGCACGTACGTTAGTTAACTTCTTTCCTTTAATTAAGTTAACTGCCATATCATCTGCCTTGGCATTTTCACCTACCACCTGACCTTTGTAAATCTCTTGGTTTGGATCAATAAAGAAACGTCCTCTATCTTGTAAACGGTCAATTGCATAAGCAGTTGCTTTTCCTGTTTCAGAAGAAACAATAGCACCTTTTAACTCTTCTGCAAACTCTCCTTTATAAGGTCCATATTCGCTGAATCGGTGGTTTATAATTGCTTGACCAGCTGTTGCTGTTAATATTTTATTACGTAAACCAATTAATCCTCTTGATGGAATGGTAAATTCTAAATGTTGTAAATCTCCTTTTGGCTCCATTACTAATAAGTCTCCTTTACGTAAAGAAACTAAGTTAATTGCTTTAGAAGCTACATCTTCAGGAACATCAATTGATAATGTTTCGTATGGTTCACACTTAACTCCGTCAATCTCTTTTAAAATTACTTGAGGACGACCTACTTGTAATTCGTATCCTTCACGACGCATCGTTTCAATTAATACTGATAAGTGTAATACTCCACGTCCGAAAACGTTAAACTTATCCTCTGTATCTGTTTCATCAACACGTAACGCTAAGTTTTTCTCCATCTCTTTAAATAAGCGATCACGTAAGTGACGAGACGTTACAAACTTACCTTCTTTACCAAAGAATGGAGAGTTGTTAATAGTAAATAACATACTCATAGTAGGTTGATCTACTTCAATTCTTGGTAAAGCTTCTGGATTATCTACATCGGCAATCGTATCACCAATTTCAAAATCATCTAAACCTGTTACTGCACAAATATCTCCACTACGAACTTTTTCTGCTTCAGCCTTACCCATTCCTTCAAAAACGTGTAATTCTTTAATACGGACTTTTTTCGTACTTCCATCTGCTTTACAAAGCATGTAGTCTTTGTTCTTTTCTAAATCTCCACGGTAAACACGTCCAATAGCTATTCTTCCTTTAAATGAAGAATAATCTAACGATGTAATTTGCATTTGAGGAGATCCTTCACGATATGGTGCTTCTGGAATTGTTTCTAAAACAGCATCTAACAAAGGAACAATATCTTCTGTTGGTTTTTGCCAATCTGTACTCATCCATCCATTTTTGGCTGAACCGTAAATAGTTGTAAAGTCTAATTGATCTTCATTTGCTTCTAAAGCAAACATTAAATCAAATACTTTTTCATGTACTAAGTCTGGTGTACAGTTTTCTTTATCTACTTTGTTTACTACTACAATAGGAGTTAACCCTAATTCAATAGCTTTTCCTAATACGAAACGTGTTTGAGGCATTGGTCCTTCAAAAGCATCAACCAATAATAAAACTCCATCTGCCATTTTTAGTACACGTTCTACTTCTCCACCAAAATCGGCGTGACCAGGAGTATCAATTACATTAATCTTCACCCCTTTGTAGTTTACGGATACATTTTTAGATAAAATGGTAATACCACGTTCACGTTCTAAGTCGTTATTATCTAATAATAAATCAGTACGCTCTTTACGTTCATCTAAAATTTTGGCTTGATCTATAATTTTGTCTACCAAGGTTGTCTTACCGTGGTCAACGTGTGCTATAATAGCAATGTTTCTTATTGATTGCATTCGTGCTTATTTTGAAGCTGCAAAAGTAGTGTTTTATTGTTTACGATTAACGAAATTTTATTTATGAATTCGTAATATTTTATTTAAAGCTTTACAAAAAGTACTTTTTTATAACAATATACTACTATTTCTACTTTCATTTAAAGGAATTTTGTAGCTTTAATTAATGCCTAAAAAGGGAGTAATAGATAATTTTTGTGCTATTTTAACTTTCTATTTTCTAGCTCTTCATCATCTTCTCTAAAAGCACTAGGTAAAATATCAGGAATTAATTTTATAAGTAAAGGCAAAAGTAATGCTCCTCCTGGTAGCATAAACACTGTAAAGGCAGGAATTGCTTTACAAATATCAAGTGTTTGTTCTTTTACTTTTGCCTTTTCTTCGTCTGTTAATGAAGTTGTTAGTGATTTTCTAACAAGAAATATAAGCTCTCTGCTTTCTTGAAGCTCTTTTGCTAATCTTTTTTTATTTTTATAGATAGCTTCTTTTATTTCATCAACTGTATTCATTAAAGCTTTCTACGTGCTTTTTCAGTTTTAAGTAAATTCAATTCTCTGGAAGTTTGCCCAGCTACTGAAGTGTTTTCTTCTGCTCTTCGAATTAGGTATGGCATCACATCACGAACAGGTCCGAATGGAACATACTTCGCTACATTATATCCTTCTTTGGCTAAATTGAAACTAATATGATCACTCATACCATATAATTGACCAAACCACATGCGTTTATCATCTTTAGCAATATTATGTTCTTTAGCTAAATCCATTAATAAATATGAACTTTCTTCATTGTGAGTTCCTGCAAAAATTGCCATATTTTTATGGTCCATCATATAACGAACTGCTTCATTATAATTGTCATCTGTTGCTTGTTTGTCCACACAGATAGGAGACTCGTAACCATTTTCTTTAGCTCTTTCACGCTCTTTTTCCATATAAGCTCCACGAACAACTTTCATTCCAATATGATATCCCTTTTGGTGAGCTCTTTGGTGTAGCTTTCGTAGATATTCCATACGATCATGACGATACATTTGTAGTGTATTGAAAACAATGGCTTTTTCTTTATTGTAAATTTCCATTAACTCCTCAATTAAATCATCTGCAGCATCTTGCATCCAGCTTTCTTCTGCATCAATTAGTAATGGAACATCTTTTTCTTTTGCAGCCTTACACACGGTATGAAAACGCTCTACAACTCTATCCCACTCTACTTTTTCTTCTGAAGTAAACTCTTTTCCTTCAGTTAATTTTTGATATAAAGCGAAACGTCCGAAACCTGTAGGTTTAAAAACTGCATAAGGAATAGATTGCTTTTCTTCAGCAAAATTGATTGTTTTCAACGTCATTTTTAAAGCATCATCAAACTGGGCTTCATCTTCCTTCCCTTCTACTGAATAATCTAAAACACTGTGTACATTACCTTGTTCGTACATTTTTTCGATATTAGGTAAGCAATCATCTTCACTTACTCCTCCACAAAAATGATCAAAAACTGTTGAACGGATTAATCCTTCAACTGGTAAGTGTGCTTTTAAAGCAAAGTTTGTTACCGCTGTACCTATTCGAACCATTGGTTGGCTCTGAATCATTTTAAACAAAAAATATGCACGTTCTAACTCTGAGTCAGATTTTAATTTAAAAGCAGTTTCTGTATTATCAAAAAGTCTCATTATCGAGGTAATATTATTTCTTTATTTATTGAGACAAATATAATTGAGTAGACTGATATATTTTAATTTTTTCTATTTAATTTCGCCTTATATTTTTTTGTTATTATGACCACAATTAATGCAGCAACATACCCTATTCATTTTGAAGAAAAAGGCTATAATGAATTAACCTATTTAGTTTCTGAAAGAAACTATTCTTCAGTTTTTATTTTAGTGGATGACAACACTTTAGATTGTTGCTATCCTCGATTCATTCAGTTATTTGCTACAGATAAACCTATTGAAGTCATTCAAATTGATGCTGGTGAAGTTCATAAAAACATAGAAACTTGTATGGGAGTTTGGAATGTAATGACTGAATTAGGAGCTGATAGAAAAAGCTTATTAATTACCTTAGGTGGTGGTGTGATTACTGATTTAGGTGGTTTTGTTGCATCTACATTTAAACGTGGAATTGATTTTGTGAATATTCCTACAACCTTATTAAGCATGGTAGATGCTTCTGTTGGCGGAAAAACAGGTGTTGATTTAGGTGTATTAAAAAACCAGATTGGTGTATTTGCTAATCCAGAGTTAATTATTATTGATCCTGAATACTTACACACCGTAACTCCCAGAGAAATTCGTTCTGGTACTGCGGAAATTATTAAGTATGGAATGACCCACGATATCAAGTTATTTAACGAAATTAAAGATAACGATAAACTTAATATTGTTGATTTGATTCATCGTTCTATAGAAATTAAGAATGAAGTTGTTTTGGAAGATCCTAAAGAACAAGATATTCGTAAGGTTTTAAACTGGGGACATACTATTGGGCATGGTGTAGAGTCTTATTTTTTAGAGAACCCGAAAAAGGAAGCTCTAACACATGGTGAAGCTATTGCCATTGGAATGGTTTGTGAAGCTTACTTATCATCAAAAGTATTAGATTTTCCTGAAGATAAAGTCTCTGAAATAAAAGATGCTATTATTAAAATTTATGGTAAAGTAGCATTGGTAAAAGAAGATTTTCAGCCTATTCTTGAATTGATGAAACATGATAAAAAGAATATAGGAGGAGAAATTAACTTTGTGCTTCTTAACGATTATGAAGATTTTAAAATAAACAGTAAAGCTTCTGATGATTTAATTAGGGAGAGTCTTAGTTATTATAATTCATAAAAAAAAAGCAACCCACGGGGTTGCTTTTTTTATTTTGTTACTGTAATTGGAATACTGTCTTGTGAACCGTATAGTTTTATCTCTGTAATATCTGCAGGCATGTTTAGCCCGTTTTTTATTATCACGTTTTTTACGTTTTTAATTACATCGCTTTTAACTTCGAGTGCGCCTCGTTTGTATTCTTTAGTTTTGGTCCAAAAAATAACTTTTAAATTTACAGTACTTACTCCTAAACCGTCTACCGTAACAAAACATTGATGTTCATCTGTATCAATAACTCCTAAAGTATTAACTACCGCATTTATGATTACTTTTTTTGCTGTATCTATGTCATCATCATAATCAATCCCAACCACAAAGTCTGAACGGTAAAAACCATCTTCAGTATAGTTATATACAGCTTTCTTTACAATGTCACTATTGGGAATGTATACATCTCTTCCATCGAATGTTTTTAATTTGGTAAATCTAAATTCCATCATTTTTACTTTACCAAAAATATCTCCAATCATTACTGTATCATTAACATCGAAAGGGCGATTAAAGGATAGTATTACTCCTGAGATAAAATTCTCTCCTACATCTTTAAAAGCAAATCCAAAAATTATAGCTGAGGCTCCAGCTGCAGTTAACAATCCAGCAGCAATGCCTCCTAAACCTGCTATCTTTAAAGCAAGCATGATTACCAAAATACTAAAACTAATTTTTATTGTTTTGGCTAAAAAATTAGTCATTAAAGGATCATTTGTTTTCTTAGAAATTGTTTTTCTAAAAAAATTTGATATAAGATTAGCAATAATAATACCTACAGCCACTATAAAAATAGCTATAATTATTTTTGGAATTTGGTTTATAAACTCATTCCAGTATAATTGAACAGATTCTTTTAATTTGGCTATGGTGCTGCTAAAATTCATGTAGGAGAAAGTAGTTTTTGTTTTTAGTTATTAGATAAATTCAACAATAATTTTATGACAATACAATATCCTCATTTAATTGCTCTACGGTACTTTTGCTCCAAGCGTTCAACATCCAACTTGTTTTTTCTAAAGAAGCAATATATCCTCCCATTAAATCTATCGTTCCCTCATCTTCTGCTTCTTCCGCTTTTTTTATCACATTTGCCATTTGCTTTAATAATGTTTTATGATCATCTAATAAAATATAAATCATATCACTATCTGTTTGAAAAGGACTTTCTTCTGATATATTTGCTATTTTTAAATACTTACTATATCTACTAATTGGATGATATTGTAAAGTTAAAATACGTTCTGCGATCTCATCTATTTTAACTCTAGCATCACTATACATTTCTTCAAATTTTTCATGTAGTTCAAAAAAGTTTTTCCCCACAATATTCCAATGAAAATTTCTTAACTTTTGATAGTATATGTGATATTCAGCCAATAATTGGTTTAATTCTTTTGCTACTGGTAATACTTTTTCTGTTTGTATGTTTAAATAATTCATTTTACTGTGTGTGTTTTTTGTTAATAATTAATTATGTTACAAAACTACTTAAGAACTTAAGCCTAAGTTTGCTTATTTAATACGAATCTTTGCTCATTTCATTTTAACCTTTTAGTGATAAAAAAAGGATGAAATTATAACTTATTAGTTTTATAAATTACATTTTAAAGGTTTCAAAAATGGCTTGTTCCAAGTTATTAGATTCTTGATTTTTATATTCAATAATAAAATCACCATATTTATTAAAATAACCTACGCCATTAAAATCCTTACCTTCTACTACATAAAAGTTATTATTAATAGATTTTATAGCTCTTGCTGATGTTATATCTTCATTATTAAGCTTATATGTGATTAGTAAATTATTTTGATCAATTAAAAAGTCATACTTATTACCTTTATACTTAAAATATTTTACTTTTGCTTTTGAGTCATAAAAAATATCAGAATCATTATCTACCATAATGGTTTTATCTACTGTGATTGGAGACTCTACTACATCTTGATTAAGTTTATTCTTTTGATTGGGATTAAACTTAGTTTGTTTTTCTTTTTTTGTTACTACTTTTACTTTTGTATCATAAATTAAACCTTTTTCATTAATCTTTTTTGCTTTTTTTACTTCAGTCGTTTTTATTACTTCCGTTTGCGCGTTTAAAGAGGTAATACTTCCTGTAAGTAATAATCCCATTATTATTTTTTTCATTTTAATCTATTTTAAAATTACAAGTAACTTTATTTGAGATGTGTACTTTTTAACACCTGAAATATATTTTATATATTCCTATACATTTTCGCTATGAAACAACGATTTGTAATGTCTGTTACAAAATTAACGCAGGTTTATTTATGTGTTTTGCTCATTTAATTTTGTTTTTTGCTCACTTAATAAATAAAACTTATTCATAAATAAAAAAAAGCGTGAAAACTCACGCTTTTTAATACTCTATTCTTTATTTTTTTAAACTTTTCTTTTACCTGTAAATAAGGATATAATAAATAAAATTATAAAAATAAAGAATGCTATTTTAGCAAACCCTGCGGCTGCTCCTGCTATTCCTCCAAATCCTAAAATACCGGCTATGATTGCTATTATTATAAAAGTGACTGTCCAACGTAACATATTATTAAAATTTTAAATTAGTGTTTATAAAGTACATCTTTTGTACAGTTACAAAATTAACTAGATAGCTTGTTTTATATTTACTCATTTAGTTTTGTTCTTAACTCATATAAAAATATACTCATTAAATTTAACAGACTTCAAACTAACTTTATTAGTTAACAAACTAAAATATAATCTCTTGTTAATTGTTACACTTAACTTAATATGAAATGAGTCAATATCTATTTCTAAAGAACAAAGATTGACTCTTTTAACAATATAGTTTTGCAACAAACAAAATATAAATAATTAATAAGTATGAAAAAAAGTAATGAAGATTTTAAAATAATTAAAGAGAATCCTGACTCTAAGCATAAAAATTATATTTTTCAAAACAATAAAATAACTAGAATAGCCTTTTATATTATACTTTCTTGTTTATTAATAGGTATTACTCTCATTTTTATTTTTAATAATCAACAGTAGCTTTATGATTTATAAGCTATCAAACATAGCAAGTATAGAACGTATTGAAACCTTTACAAAACTCCCTTTTAAGTATCCTTATTTACATAAACCTAAAAGAAAAATTAATGGTTTAAAAGAACAAACAGTTTGTATAATTAATATGGAAAATCCTAATCAAATTATGCAAGCCATTTGGGGGCTACTTCCTCAAAATTATGGAGATAATTGGAATAAGTTTCAACATATAAAACAAACACTACATATAAATAAGGAAGAGATTAAAAATAATATACTTTTTAAAGAAGCTCTTTATTTACGAAGGTGTTTATTTATCGTAACTGGTTTTTATATTCATAAAGTTATTAATGGAGTTGTAGAGAATTATTTAGTAGAAAAAGACAATCAAAAACCCTTTTATTTAGCGGGTTTATATAACATTACCAACGATGGCTTTTATACATGTTCAGTTATTAACACCAAACTAATTGGAAAACTTAATGACTTTAATAATCTTTATCAGGTAATGCCCATACAAATTCCTGAAATTTTTAAAAATATGTGGTTAAATAAAAAATCAGAAATTATAGATATAAATTACCTTATGAGTACACCTTACATTACAAATTTAAAGGTACAGAGAATAGCTTCTAAAAAAGAAAATGTTTGAAATTAATTTATTCTTTCTTCTAGTTTTTTATCTATGTACTTTTTTGCTGTTTCATATATTGAATCTACTTCTTTAGTGCTAAAACCGCTAAACTCACCTAAAGGAAAACAAATAGTAGCATATGTTTCAAAAAACTTATATTCTTCAGATGATAGCATTAAAAGTTTAGATGTATGTGCTAAAACTTTCAAAGTGGTATTTAGTTCCTCACTTGTTTTTTCAGAAGGATATACTACATAACTTCCCACTATTGGATATTCTGACTGTTTAAAGGGAGTTGTAGGAAAGTTATCTATAATTCCACCATCAGAATAAAGTGCATCTCCAATTTTTACAGGATTGAATAAACCTGGTAATGCACATGATGCTAAAACAGGTTTTAGTAAACTTCCTTCATTAAAGTACTCTGTAGTTCCTTTATTTAAATTAGTTGTAGAAACTATTAAAGGTATTTCTAGATCTTCAAAGGTTGGTTTTATTTTATCGTCAATCAATCTTGCATAATTGGATGAATTAAAAATTCCTGGTTTAGCAATTGTTATCCAAGAAAACTGAAATATTTCAGTATTTTTAAAAAAGTTTAATATTTCTTTTGGTTTCATTCCAGAAGCATACATTGCTCCTACCAATGAACCAGCGCTACAAGCTGAAATTGAATTAATTTTAATATTTAACTCTTCTAACTTTTCTAATAAAGCAATATGAGCTACACCTTTTTCGGCTCCTCCACTTAATACTAAATTTATAGGCACTTTTGTGTCCAGGTTCTTTATTTTTTCAAAAGAACATTTATATTTTTCTTTAATCATTTTTTTAGCTCTTTTTTAGTTTTACTTATCTATTTTTTTAAAATTTTATTTTAGATAATTTTAATTTTTTCTACAAAACTGCTATCAATACTTAAAACTTATTTTTTACTTCTTTTCATCGAGTTAATCATAATATCTATAATCTTTTTGTTCTTGCTAAACTATTTCTAATATGTTTAAGACGCTATACCAATAACACATTCTTTTAATGATATAAAATTACATTTTTTTGCTTAATGTATTCTATCTTTTCTACAAACATTTGATTTTAACAAGAGTTTTGTATATGAGCAAAAAAAGAAAAGATATGAGCTAAACAGCATTTCAAGTAAATATTAATTTTGTAATGTAATTAATTAGTCATAAAAATATTAAGCGTTTTTATTTACACATTTATGACTTAAAATATTATGAATAGAATAATGATAAACACTGTTTATTCTTACTGATATCATATTAATAAACTAGGATTTTTATAAAAATCATAACATTTTAGATTACATATTATTTAACATTTTTGAGTTTAACTCTCAAAATAATAACAATACTTATGTAAGCTTAGGAATTAGTACCATTATTTTAATTGGTTCTTTTTCTCAAAAAAGAGGGCGGTGTTCTAACTTGATGGTATTTGGGTAAACATCAATAAAAAATTACTCATTAATTTAAAAACTTAAAATATATGTATAGTTACACAGAAGAAGTATCAAATAAGTTAAACGGATTATTAGAAAAAAATTATGATGCTGCAAAAGGGTATAAAACAGCTGCAGAAAATGTAAATAGTGAAACATTAACAAATCTTTTTGTTCGTAAAGCCAATGAACGTGAAATGTTTGGTAAACAGTTAAAATCAGAAATAAAATCTTTTGGTCAATCTCCTGAAAAAGGAGGTAGTTTAAAGGGAACAGCACACAGGGCTTGGATGAATACCAAAGCTTTTTTCTCAAATGAAAGTGAAGAAGCTATATTAGAAGAGGCTTTAAGAGGTGAAAAAGCTTCACTTGAAGAATATAATGAAGTAATTAACTCTGAAGAACATTTACCAAACTCTACAACTAATTTATTAAAATCTCAAAGAGACATTATATTAAATGATGCTATATTAGTAAAAGAACTAGAAAAAATTAAATAGTGATAGTTTTTAATTAAAAAAAGGAGAGTTGATAACTCTCCTTTTTTTATGCTTCTACTGAACATTTTTTATAAAGTCTCTCATAAGCTGGGAGAATATTATTTAGTGAAAATAGCTTAATATGTTCTTTTGCATTTTCCTTAAACTCATTCAAAACTTTATCATCTTTTAAAATATTAATAGCATTATTAGCCATACCTTCAATATCACCTAATTTACTTAAAAAGCCTGTTACACCATGAATATTAACTTCTGGCAAACCTCCTGTATTTGTGGATATGACTACTGTGCTTGCAGCCATGGCTTCTAAAGCTGCTAACCCGAAGCTTTCTGTTTCAGATGGTAATAAAAACACATCGGTATAACATAATATTTTTGCTACTTCTGTACTATTCCCCATAAAAAGCACTTTGTCTTCGATTTCTAACTCTTTAGCTAAGTTCTCAGCTTTTAAACGCTCAGGGCCATCACCAACCATTAATAATTTTGATGGAACTTCTTCTTGAACCCTATTAAAAATTCGAATTACATCATCAGTACGCTTTACAGGCCTAAAGTTACTTATATGTGTTAGGATTTTTTCCTCCGGTTTAGCTAGCGCTTCTCTTTTACACTCTCCCTCATGAGCTCTATCATATTTTTCTCCATCAATAAAATTGTACACCACTTTAATATCTTTATCAATATTAAATAACCTAAGAGTATCTTCCTTTAAACTTTTAGACACTGCGGTAACTTCATCTGATTTATTTATACTAAATTCTACTGCGGTTTTGTAGGTTGGATGGCTTCCTACCAAAGTAATATCTGTACCATGCAATGTTGTTACTACTTTTATGTCAATTCCTTTATCTTCAAGCATTTTTTTTGCCATGTAAGCAGCATAGGCATGCGGAATAGCATAATGTACGTGTAACACTTCAAGTTCATATTTTTGAACTACTTCCACCATTTTACTTGATAAAGCTAATTCATAAGGTTGATATTGAAATAAAGGGTACTCTTCTAAAACAACTTCGTGGAAATGCAAACGATGAGAAAAGAAATCTAATCGAACAGGCTGATTGTACGTTATAAAATGTACCTCGTGACCCTTATCTGCTAATGCCATTCCTAATTCGGTTGCTACTACTCCACTTCCTCCAAAGGTAGGATAACATACAATTCCTATTTTCATCTGTATCTATTTGGTTATTTTATATGATTACAGACGTAAATTTACGGTTTTACTTACTTCTTTTTGTAAAGTTTTTCATAAAATAAAAACGCCATTACAAAGTTGTAATGGCGCTTAAAATATTTAACTACTCTTTATTTTAGTAATCTCCTAAAGTTTCTGGGTTTTGAGCTAAAGCAACCTCTAACTGTTCATCATTAGGTGCTTTACCATGCCACGCGTGGGTATGCATCATAAAATCAACTCCATTCCCCATTTCAGTACGTAATAATACACAAACTGGCTTTCCGTTTCCTGTACGTGATTTTGCTTCTGCCATTCCTGCTAAAATAGCTTCTACATTATTTCCTTCTGCAATTTCTACAACATCCCAACCAAAAGCTTCAAATTTAGCTTTTAAGCTTCCCATGGCTAAAACTTCATCAGTAGATCCATCAATTTGCTTTTCATTTACATCTACGGTAGAAATTAAGTTATCAACCTTTTTAGCAGAAGCATACATAGCTGCTTCCCAAATCTGACCTTCTTGTAACTCTCCATCACCATGTAATGAATATACAATTTTATCATCTCCATTTAACTTTTTTGCTTCAGCAGTACCAATAGCAACACTCATACCTTGTCCTAAAGAACCTGAAGCAATACGAATACCTGGTAAATTTTCGTGCGTAGTTGGGTGACCTTGCAAACGAGAGTCTAACTTTCTAAAGGTTGCCAACTCAGCTACAGGGAAAAACCCACTGTGAGCTAGTACACTGTAATATACTGGTGAAATATGTCCGTTTGACAAGAAAAATAAATCTTCATTTTTACCGTCCATAGAAAAATCGGTAGAATAATCCATAATTTCCTGATACAAACAGGTTAAAAATTCAGCACACCCTAAAGAACCTCCTGGATGACCTGAATTTACAGCATGTACCATTCGTACAATATCTCTACGAACTTGTTGTGTAAAATCTTGTAATTGTTGTGTTGTTGGCATTATTGTTTTGTTTTATACCCACAAATGTAATTGATTATGTAAAAATGAGCAATTACTTTTTTATTTAAGTAAAAAGAAAAAGGGTTCATCTAAATTAAGTTTTCTTTTTCGTTTAATTTTCCCGTTCTAAATGAATCGTTATTGAACTCTTTATTTACGTGATTTAAAAAACTTATTTATTTGATAAACTAACAATTACAAAAAAACAAGAAAACCATGTTTTTTTGATACTTTTAGATTCTAGTAACGGTAAAAGACCATAAGTCCTTCTTAATCTTTAAGTATTAGGTTAACAATTCTTCTACATTTTGATACTGAACTCCAAAAAGATAATATTGGTTATTTTTAGGAACTTTTAACGTTATTGTTAAGCTTTTGTCAGTTTCTAAAGTGTACTCTATTATAGCTCCATTTATTTGCTGATAAAAAGGGAATATTACTTGTTCTGGAATAGATGTTAATAAGCTTACTGTTTCTTCTGTATATGTTCCAGAAATATGAATTTTTATTGTCATATCTGAAACAGCAGATATATATGAGTTAATGTTTTTTAATATTCCTGTTTTGGGATTAAAAACTTCATCCCAAGATATTACAGAGTCATCCCAATTGCTTGGAGTCTGATATGCGTATAAAAAAGCAGCAGATGAAAACCAATTTCCAAAGTTAATTTTCTGTGTAGTAGATTCACTAAAAGCTATGGTTACAGTTACAACTGATTTTGCCACTTCATTGGTAAAATTATCTAACGAGGTATTTACAACTAAAACAGGAAATTCTGGGTAAACAGGAATGCGTATAACTTGTTCGTTTGATTTTACAATAATTTTTGACTGTGAAGAGTTTCCTATTGCTCCTTTAAAAGTATTTAAACTAGGTGTATACTTTGGTATTGTATATGGGACTATCCAGTTTGTTGCGTTATTATAATCATTCAATCCTATTTGAATCGCTAAAGGTTGGTTTATTTGAGCATTTAAAATTCTCCCATACACCTTACTAAAATAATTTAGTGGAAGGGTGCTATCAAAAAACTCTGTTCCTACTGGAATAGTATCTATTAAAACTGAAAAATCAGCTTCGTTTGTGGGTAAATTTGGTAAAAATGCATAGAATGTAAAATTACTTAATTGTGCATTAAATAATTCTGCCAATTCATTTAGCACTAAATAATTAAAACTCTCGGGGGACTTCATTATTCATCATTTTAAATTAACCATAATAAATTTATATAAAAAGTTAAGTAGAGCACATGGTTTTCATGTGCTCTCTTAACTATAAGATTAAATTAATCTTGAAGGTGCTTTTAAAACATGGTTTGTACTACCACCTGTTACAGCTCTATCTGTTGGAATTACTCCCATACCAAAAATTTGTAAATCTCCTGGTGCAGATGTGATTGTTACAGAAATCGTTTTATCATCATTAAATTTATAGCTAGATGTAGCTTTTGATGATGATCCTGATGTATAGAATGGCCATACATTGGTCTCTGTACTTTTTTGAATTTCTTCAAAATCAGATTGACTATAAGTTGCCCAAGATTTTACAGTAATTGTGTAACCAGAAACAAGTAAAGCTTGGTTGGTTACTCTTTGTAAAGAACCAGATGGACCAAATAAATTATTCCAATCATCTTGATTTTGAAATTGATCAGGATTTTGGTACATATCTGTAAAATAACCAGAGAAAAACCATCCTCCTGCTCTAACAGCTAGAAAAGCATACTTATTAAAATCCATATCTACAGTAATTCTACTTGCAGAAGCTTTTTCATTTAATGACTTTGAAACACTATTAGACTTCTTTCCCCAGAAACCAACTCCTGAAGAACCGTTGCTTTGTGCCCATGAGTTTTGAATATCATCATTAGACGTTTGAGAATCAAAATGAATTGTTGCTGAAGAACCTTTTTCAACTTGTAATTTTAACTCTTCAAAGGCTGGAATGTATATAGGGTTAGTTCCCATGTTGCCTCCAATCCAATTGTTAGAGTTTGTATAATTACTCATTGCTATTTTATACAAGAATGTACCTGTATCTTCTGTTTTACTTAGCATTGTAGCGTAATTACCGCTTAAAGTATTTAAAGGGTTACCTTCATACAATACTCCTACAGATTTTGGGGGAACACCATCAAAATAATTATATAGTTCTGACGCTGAACTTTGAACTGGTAATACACCTTGTATCATTTGAAAGCTTTTGTCACTTAAGTTTAATGATTGACAAAGGGTATTATACATTCCATTAGTTGGAGTTTCCATATTTGCTCCAACTTGTTCTTTTACGACACCATTAGATGGTTCTGTAAGTTTTGTTGCCATGATAATTTAGTTTTAAGTTTAGTTTTTACCTACTCTATTTAGGCTTTTCAGTATACGCCTAAAAACCAAAACTATTTAACAGGTGATCAAACTATTAAACTAAAGAATGAAACATGAAGTTGCGCGCTAATCACAAACCATTCAATACATTACAAAACGAGTTTTGATTTTACTCTTACTAAATTATATAAATAACAAACGAATCACTTTAAAAAAAACCTTAAACGTTGTTTATCAATACATTAAGTAGTATTAAACAGGTACAAGGCTTAACTAAAAAAAACAACATAACACACTAAAAAAACAAGTAATTACATATATCGGTTATGTTTTCTGTTTTTTCTTTTTAGCGGCAGGAAATAATACATTGTTTAATATTAAACGATATCCTGGTGAGGTTGGGTGTAAATCTAATTCTGTTTTAGGATCTCCTACTCTATGCTGATAATCTTCAGGATCGTGGCCTCCGTAAAAGGTAAACATTCCTTTTCCTTTAGTTCCGTGAATATAGCGTCCTTCTCCATTGGTTTTATTTCCTCCTAAAACAATAACTGTAGATTTTATAGTATTAGGATCAAACGATGTTGTTTGTCCCATAAAACCTTTCACTAACATGGTGTGATTTTGGGTTAACATAGTCGGTACCTGATCCCATTTTGCAGAAAACTCTTTTAGCACAAAGTAATCTACTTCTTTTCTTATTCTTCGTTTACGAGTCATATCTATTGAAGAAAACTCATATGTAGTAGGATTACGAATCAATTCGAAATCTTTAAAGGCAAAAGTTTTATTGAAGTTTATTTTTGATTGATAATTAGGTTCTGAGGCATCTCCATCAAACATTCCTTCACAAATGTCTACACCATCAGCTGCTAAAGCAATATCAAAACTATCGGTTGCAGAACACATCGCAAACATAAATCCACCACCTACTACATAATCACGAATTTTTTTCGCTACAGCTCCTTTTTCTTCTGACACTTTATTGTATCCTAGTTTCTTGGCTAAGGCTTCCGCATCTTTTTTTTGTTGAATGTACCAAGGCGCTGTTCTAAAAGCTCCATAAAAACGTCCGTACTGACCTGTAAAATCCTCATGATGCAAGTGTAACCATTCGTACAACAATAGTTTATCATTTAATACTTCTTCATCATATACTACATCAAACGGAATTTCAGCATATGTCAGTACCATGGTTACTGCATCATCCCAAGGCATTTTATCTTTTGGAGAATATACTGCTATTTTAGGTGCTTTTTCCAACGTAACTGCTTCTTGATTTTTAGAAGGCGAAGAAATTTCTTTTAAGATTAATGCTGATTTAGCATCTGAAATTATTTGATAGGAAACACCTCGTATTTTACATTCTTTTTCTACCGCTTCATTATTTTCAATTAAAAAAGCACCTCCATCATAATTTAATAACCATTTAGCTTTCAAACCATTTTGCAAAGCATAATACACAATACCATATGCTTTTAAATGATTCTTTTGATTTTCGTTACTCATAGGTACATAAATAAAGGATGCCCATAGTGAGTTTGAAAAAAGGAAAAATGTTAGTATGTAGAGAAATTGTTTCATTTATAAATTAAATATAGTATAAAAACTTTTATTATTTTTTTCTCTAGAATAATGATAAATATCTAAAAAATAAATGTAATTGTTTTTTAGTTTTATTGAATCCCTATATCTAAGAGGTTCCCATTTAACATTTTTTAAAATTCTTTTTATTTTTTTATCTACATTCTTATCTGTGAAACCATCAACAACTTTTATTCTTTTTAACCTTAATTTTTTGGAAAAAATCAACTTATAAATTCCATATTTCTTTTTTGAATCATAACCTTTTAAATCATCCAATAAATCACCTATTTCGGAAGAATATAATTTTACTTTATTTATATCTCTATCATTTAGCTTGGATAAAGACTTAAGTATTTTTAATTCTCTTATTTCCTTTTCTTTTTCTCTTGAAGATTCCTTATTTAAATAAAGTAGCCCAGAACACATTCCAATTATAAGTCTACCAGATTTATCTTTATGAGCATAAAAAATTAACTCTGTTTCCTCAGGTATAAAAATATCGCATGAGGTTCCCATCTTCTCATCACTTCTACCATAAACAAAAATTGACTCAACCTTCTCCCCTTTATACAGTTTGTCTATTTTAATATCTGCTCTATAGACATTTTCTCCCTTCAAGTTTTTATAATTCTTAATTATTTTTCCTTTTGCAACAAAACTGGAGTGGGCAAATTTGTTCACTATTGTTTCGATTCCACAATCACAGGGGTATAAATAACTTGAGTATAATAATATTCCTAAAAACAAAAATCTTCTCATAAACTATATTTTAAACTAAAATACACAATTACTTTTTAGCAATTGTGTATTCTATAATATTTTAAGTTTTATTTAAAGATTAAAACGGAACATCATCATCACTCGGTCCAAAAGCATCTTCTGGTGAAGCAAAATTACTTGATGCTACTTCATCGTTAAATCCTGAATTCATACTCGATTGGAATTCACTACTAAACCCTTCTTCTAAATCCGAGAACTTTGCTAAGTGTCCTGTAAACTTCAAACGAATATTATCTAATCCACCATTACGGTGTTTTGCTACAATAAACTCTCCTTGTCCTTCACATGGCGAATGATCGTCGTCATCCCATTCTGTCATACCATAATATTCAGGACGATAAATAAATGATACAATATCGGCATCCTGCTCAATCGCTCCAGATTCACGAAGATCGGATAGTAACGGACGTTTACTTCCTCCACGGGTTTCAACCGCACGTGATAACTGAGAAAGGGCAATTACAGGTACATTTAATTCTTTACCTAGTGCTTTTAAGTTACGCGAAATCGTCGAAATTTCTTGTTCACGGTTACCTCCTGCTCCTCCTGCTGTCATTAGCTGTAAGTAATCAATAATTAAGATTTTAACTCCGTGTTGTGACACTAAACGACGTGCTTTTGCACGTAAATCGAAAATAGATAGTGCTGGTGTATCATCTATAAAAATAGGGGCATCCGAAAGCTTTTTTACTTTTACATTCAATTGCTCCCATTCATGAGGTTCTAAGTTTCCTTTACGTAATTTTTCAGAAGTCAACCCTGTTTCTGAAGAAATCATACGAGTAATTAACTGTACCGAGGACATCTCTAGTGAAAATAATGCTACTGGGTGTCCGAAATCGATTGCCATATTTTTCGCCATCGATATTACGAAAGCCGTTTTACCCATACCAGGACGTGCTGCAATAATGATTAAATCGGTAGGTTGCCAACCTGAGGTTAATGCATCTAGTTTGGTAAATCCGGTTGCCAAACCACTCATCCCTTCTTTGGTTGAAATTTCTTGAATCTTATTAATCGATTGCTGAACTAAAGAGTCAGCTCTTTCCGCTCCCTTTTTAAGGTTTCCTTGTGTTACTTCAAATAATTTTCCTTCGGCATCATCTAGTAAATCAAAAACATCAACAGTTTCATCGTATGCGTTTTCAATAATTTCAGAAGAAATGGTAATTAGTTTACGTTGAATGAATTTTTCTAGAATAATTCTAGAGTGAAATTCAATATGTGCAGATGAGGCTACTTTTTGAGTTAACCCAATTAAGTAAAAATCTCCCCCTGCTAAATCTAACTTTCCATTTTTCTTTAATTGATTTGATACAGAAAGTAAATCAATTGGTTCTGAATTTTGGAAAAGCTCGTAAATAGCAGCATAAATTTCTTGGTGCCTTTTATCATAAAAAGCATCAGGATGTAAAATATCAATTACTTCATCAATCCCTTTTTTATCAATCATCATAGCCCCCAAAACAGCCTCTTCTAACTCTAAAGCCTGCGGTGGTAACTTTCCTTTTTCTAAGCTTATAATTCTAGCTTTATCTATTTTTGTTCCTTTGAGAGATTGGGTTCTTTCCATAATAGCAAAAGTAAATTTTTAAGATGATATTAGTAGAGACATTATTCAATTTTCTTTATGCACATTTTTTGTAAATAAACTGTTATTAACTTGTTGATAACGTTACAACTTTCTTATTTTTGGTGGCATGCATAACCTAAAAAAATATTTTTTTGTTGCTTTATTTCTGCCTATTCAAGTAATTTTTGTGCTTTTTATAAGCCAAAAACCACAATGGATTGAATTTTATTATAGTAATGGAATTTACCCGTATATTTCACAATTCTTTCGAATTATTCTAGGTTGGATTCCTTTTTCTGTTGGGGATATAATTGGTTTTGTTTTATTGTATCTTTTATTAAAATCTATCTATTTTTTAATTAAAAAAAGGTTTCAAAACTTCCTTCCTAAGTTAGTAAAATTTATTGCAATTTTATCTATTATTTATTTTTGTTTTTATGCTTTTTGGGGATTAAATTATTTTAGAGAGCCGTTAGCTAAAAATCTTGAGCTAAAACAATCCTCCTACACTACTGAAGAACTAATTTCAACAACTAAACAGATTGTAGTAGAACTAAACAAAGTCCATTTACAAATAACAAAAAATGATTCAGTCCCTGTAATAGTTCCATATTCTCAAAGAGAAATTTATAAGTTAGCTCCTAACGGGTTTCAGGAACTTTCGAAAACATATCCCCAACTTACTTATCAAACTTCCTCAATTAAAAGCTCATTAGTTAGTTTATTTCAATCATACAATGGAACATCAGGGTACTTAAATCCAATAACAGGAGAAGCACAAGTAAATAATATGATTCCTAAAACGGGTTATCCAGCAACTACCTGTCATGAAATGGCACATCAAATTGGTTGGGCAGCTGAAAATGATGCCAATTTTGTGAGTTTTTTAGCCTCCATAGCTAATAAAGACTTGTATTTTAAGTACTCTGGATACCGTATGGCTTATAACTATTGTATTGGTCAAGTTTACAAAAGAGATAAAGCATTAGGTAAAGAAATTGCTAAGACAGTAAACAAAGGTGTTTATAAAGACTACAAGGCTACTTATTTACATTGGAAACAGTTTAAAAACCCTATTGAACCTTATTTAAAGAAGGGATACAACTCTTACCTCAAAGCTAATAATCAATCAAAAGGGATTCAATCATATAGTTATGTTGTCGATTTATTGATTGCCTATTTTAAAAAGAAAAGTTCTTAAAAATTTCATCGTATTTCAATTGACAAAATACATTTGAAATGGCTATTTTTGATGCTTTAAAAATACTACGATGAACAAACAACATATAATCGACCGATTTGTAAAATATGTAACTATTGATACTGAAAGCGATCCTAATAACCCAGCATTTCCTAGTACTGAAAAACAATGGAATTTAGCTAAAGTTCTTGAAAAAGAACTAAAGGAAATAGGAATGGTAGATGTTGAATTAGATGAGAACTGTTATTTAATGGCAACTTTACCTAGTAATTTAGATTATGAAGTACCTACTATTGGTTTTGTTGCTCATATTGATACAAGTCCAGATTTTACTGGAGCTAATGTAAAACCTCAAATTCATGAGAATTACGACGGAAAAGATATCTTATTAAACAAAGAAGAGAATATCGTTTTATCTCCTGATTATTTTGAAGATTTATTACAATATAAAGGTCAAACTATTATTACTACTGACGGTACTACATTATTAGGTGCTGATGATAAAGCTGGGGTTACTGAAATTGTTTCTGCAATGGAATACTTAATTCAACACCCAGAAATTAAACATGGTAAAATTCGTATTTGCTTTACTCCTGATGAAGAGGTTGGTAAAGGTGCTCATATGTTTGATGTTGAGAAATTTGGAGCTGAGTGGGCTTACACCATGGATGGAAGTCAAATTGGTGAGTTAGAATACGAAAACTTTAATGCTGCTAGCGCTACAGTTACTATTCAAGGTAAAATTGTACATCCTGGGTATGCAAAAGGTAAAATGATTAACTCAATGCTTATTGCTAGTGAATTTATCAATGCATTGCCTGAAGATGAAGTTCCTGAAAAAACAACAGGTTATGAAGGTTTCTTCCACTTACATCATATGGAGGGTAAAGTTGAGCAAACAACATTGAGCTATATTATTAGAGATCATGATATGGATCAATTCAACAACCGTAAAAAAGCAATGCTTGATTTAGCTGAAGTTTTAAACGCTAAGCGTGGACAAAAATTAGTTTCTGTTGAAATTAAAGATCAATATTTTAACATGAAAGAAAAAGTTACTCCTGTAATGCACATTGTTGATATTGCTGAAGAGGTGATGAAAGATATGGGAATTACTCCATTAATTAAGCCTATTCGTGGTGGTACTGATGGTTCTCAATTATCATATAAAGGTTTACCTTGTCCTAACATTTTTGCTGGCGGACATAACTTCCATGGACGTTATGAATATGTTCCTGCTGAAAGTATAATAAAGGCTAGTGAAGTAATTGTTGGAATTGCACAAAAAGTTGCGGTAAAATTTAAGTAATCTTATACTACCTTTTATAAAATCAAAAACTCTAGCTTTCGCTAGAGTTTTTTTATGATATTTTTACCCCTTAAAAAATATCATTCTGTTTGAAATAAATCCCCTTAATTTTATTTCATGGCAAATATGATTCTTTTTAAAAGATTATATTATAGGAAAACACCCTTTTGCCTAGACGTAAAACCCCTAATTTCACAAAAAAACACAAATTTGTGAATTTCTTTCATTTTATTTTTTGTAATCATTCACCTCTATACTTTTGCCTGCAAATATTAAAGTAAATGAATAGACAAGACCTTTTAAAGCTGGCTGACAAATATCAGTCACCTTTGTATGTTTACGACACTGAAAAAATTATATCTCAGTATAAAAAAATAACATCTGCTTTTTCTAAAGTTAAAAATGTAAAAATTAATTACGCTGTTAAAGCATTATCAAACATTAATATTTTAAAGGTTTTTAATAAGCTTAACAGTGGTTTAGATACGGTTTCTATTCAAGAGGTTAAACTTGGTTTATTAGCAGGGTTTGAGCCTCATGAAATTATATATACGCCTAACGGAGTTTCTCTACAAGAAATAGAAGAAGTTGCTAAATTAGGTGTTCAAATTAATATTGATAACTTATCAATTTTAGAATTATTTGGGCAAAAGCATCCTAAAATCCCCGTTTGTATTCGTATCAATCCGCATGTAATGGCTGGTGGTAATAGCAAAATATCAGTAGGACATATTGATTCTAAGTTTGGAATTTCAATTCATCAAGTACCTCATATAAAAAGAGTTGTTGAAAATACTGGAATGCACATTAATGGAATACATATGCATACTGGTTCTGATATTTTAGATATTGATACTTTTTTAAGAGCTACCGAAATTTTATTTGATACGGCAAAACAATTTAAAGATATTGATTTTATTGATTTTGGTAGTGGATTTAAGGTTCCTTACAAAAAAGACGATATTTCAACTGATATAAATGAACTAGGTAAAAAGCTATCTAACCGATTTAATGAATTTTGTAAAAACTACGGAAAGGAAGTTACCTTAATGTTTGAGCCTGGAAAGTTTTTAGTTAGTGAAGCTGGATATTTTTTAGCAAAAGTAAATGTTATTAAACAAACAACTTCAACTGTTTTTGCAGGTATTGATAGTGGTTTAAATCACTTAATTCGTCCTATGTTTTACAACTCTTATCACTATATAGAAAACTTATCTAATCCTAAAGGAAGAGAGCGTTTTTATAGTATTGTTGGATATATTTGTGAAAATGACACCTTTGGATCTAATAGAAGAATCAATGAAATATCTGAAGACGATATATTATGTTTCCATAATGCAGGTGCTTATTGTTTCTCTATGGCTTCTAATTATAATTCAAGATTTAGACCTGCAGAAGTTATGATTTATAAAGGAAAAGATTATTTGATTAGGAAGCGGGAAACTATGGAAGATATTATTAAAAATCAAGAAAACATTACATTATAATAAACACTTAAAAACTCTGGTCTTAATAAGGCCAGAGTTTTTTTAAAATATAATCAACCCCTCAAAGACTATATTTTAAAACGTTGTAATTAAAGTCCCCTATCTTTATTTACATCTACAAATATCACTTATTTATTTCAAATTTTTCACAGGAAAAGCACCCTTTATTACAAATAATTTTAACTCAAAAACAAATACCACTCAAAAAATGAGTGGTATTATTATTTTTTTATGTTATTTTTTTATTAAAATATATAACGTAAACCTATTTGCATTTGCCAACGAGAAAGTAAACTAGAATCGAATCCAAATGTCTGTTCCTGATTGGTACTAAATGTATAAGTAGGTTCTTTAGAATAATCTGGCACATAATTAGAAGGATTGGTGTTAGCTGGATTTACATCAGGAAACCTTACACCTAAAGGTTGTACGTTATTTGGTTGTTGCACTACTCCCCAGTCAGAATTTAGTAAATTTCCTACATTTAAGATATCAAGACTTAATTGTATTGTATTTTGTTTTTCTTCAGAAACGTTAAAATTAAAATCTTGTAATATTTTTAAATCCCATTTGCCTCTCCATGGTGCTAAAGCTCCATAACGCTCTACATACTGCCCTCTTCTTTCATTTAAATAATCATCTTGTTGTATATAACTTTCAAAGGCTGTTGCATGAGCTGGATCACTAAATTGCATTTGATTAAGCTCTGAACTAGTCGGAACATATAATAAATCATTTACAGCAGACCCATCATTATTAATGTCTCCTCCATAAGTATAATTAAACCTTCCTCCTTGGGCATACTCAAAAAATGTAGAAATAGTAGTAGCAAACTTATCTCCTCCATAAGTAAACTTCTTAGACGCTACACCAATAATTCTATGTGTATCTCCATATTTTGAATATGATAAAACATCATTATTAGCATTTCCTACCACTGGATTAAAAGCAAAAGCATCTCCAGTAATTTCTGCCTCAATAGAGTTTACATCTTTAGCATTTAAATAGTTATAGGCAACACTTGTATATAATCCGTTATCAAAAGTTTTTTGAAGTTTTAAAGAAGCATTCCATACACGACCCTTGTCTGAATTCGTAAACACATAAGCATTATTTCCTTTATTACTTCCATTATATATATCTCTATTATCAAATGGTGTATTTAAAGTAGCACTAGGTTCTCTAAGCCCCCAGTTTTGTACATGGGCACCATTAATGTCTTTTGTATAAGAGATATCTGTAGTTGCTATAATTCCATTTTCAAATTTCCAGTCTAAACCTAAGTTTGTTCTCCATACTTGAGGAAATTTAAAATCTGGATCAACTAATTGGAAGAAACCATCATCAGCTCCACTTACTTGGTTTCCAATCCATACAAAAGGTAAACGTCCAGTAAAAACCCCTGAACCTCCACGAAGTTGCATTGTATTATTTCCTTTTACATCCCAGTTAAAACCTACTCTTGGTGAAATTAACCATTGGTTTGTAGGCATTTTAGTTGAAAGTAACTGTTGTTCTTCTCCTGTATTTGGGTTGTAGTACAGTACTGAGTTATCTCTGGTTGCTCCATTATCAGTATCTATAAACTTCTGAATTAAACTGGATGTATTGAAATACAGCGGCTTATCAAAACGAACTCCATAAGTTAACTTAAAATTGTCATTCATTTCCCACTCATCTTGGACATAAAAAGCCAGCTGACCTACATTTAACTCAGATAGTTTCCAACCACCATCATTACCATCTCCATTAGCATTAAATGAATTGTAAGCATTTTGAGTAGCTGCTAAATACTGCTCCACTACTCCACCTGGTTGTGCAGCTGATAAAAAAGTTGCTACATCTGGGTATGGGTTAAATAATCCATAATATGGGAAAATTCCAAAATTGAAAGATTCATAATTTGTTAAATTAAATGAGTTTTCAAACTCAAATTGTTCAAATGAAAAACCAACGGTATACGTATGATCTCCCTTATAAAAGTTCATATTATTTGTTAACTGAAAAACTCGTTGGTCTAACTTGTTATTGATAGAAAACGGCTCATGACCTGCTATAATATAATTACTACCATTACCATCTTGAATTGTAATTACCGGTGCTGGTGCAGATAACGGATTTCTAAAGTCATCAAAATGTGTATAACCTATTTGTAACTTGTTAGTAGTTGTTTCTGATAAATTAGAGTTTAATTCTAACTGAAATGAATTTAAGTTATTATTAATTTCATACCCAGAATTTTCAAATTGTAATGTAGAAAAACTTGGTCCTCTAATACCTAGAGCTGTTGGATGTGCTGGTGTTTCTTTTGAAGCTCTTAGGAAATTATAAATTAATGCTAATCTATTTTTATCATTAATATTCCAATCTAATTTAAAAATTCCTTTAGTAGATTCCGAACCATAAGTGAACCCCTTATAAGCTCCTGTATCATATCCTAAGGCTGCTAAAGCATCACGAACAGCTATCATATCCGATTCTAGTACTCTTGATTCATTAACAGCTCCACTACCAGTATTTGGTATCCAACCCGCTGTTCCTAAATCTTCTCTATCATCTTTTTCAAAATTTGCAAAAAAGAATAATTTATCCTTAATAATTGGACCTCCTAAGCTCGCTCCGTATTGGCTTTGACTTAACTTAGGTTTTACAACTTCTTGACCTTTAATTTTGCCTCCAGTCATATCTTGGTTTCTGTAAAACCCATAAACTGTACCTGTAAATTCATTTGTACCACTTTTGGTTACGGCATCTACCGAAGCTCCTGTAAACCCAGACAAAGTAACATCGTATGGTGCAGTAGAAACCGAAATTTGTTCAATTGCATCTAACGAAATTGGTTGTGAACCTGTTTGACCTCCTGGTGTTGGTGAATCTAAACCGAAAGGGTTATTGAAAATAGATCCGTCTAAAGAAAAGTTGTTGAACTGGTCATTTCTCCCTCCAAAAGAGTTTCCACTTGCAGTTGGTTCTAAACGAGTAAAATCTGCAGCGGAGCGTGAAATGGTTGGTAAGGTTTTTAGCTGAACAGCACTTACACTAGTTTGTGCTCCTGTTCTGTCATTATTAAAAACTTTACTTCTGGTTGTTGATATAACTACTTCTTCTAATTGTTCACCATCCTCAGACAAAACACCATCAATATTGGTTGTCTTTCCTAAAGTTAAGTAGATATTGGTTACTTCTTGTGATTGAAACCCAATATAACTAAATGTTACTTTATAAGGTCCTCCTACTCTTAAGTTAGGTATGGTATATCTTCCGTTGTCTTGAGCTACGGCTCCAGATATGGTACCTGTTGGCTCGTGTAAAACAACAATATTAGCACCAAACAAAGGTTCACCCTGATTGTCTGTTACAGTTCCTTTTATTTTTGATGTGGTTACCTGGGAATAGATGGATAAACTCAAAAAAACAAAAGAAAAAATTATTAATTTCTTCATAATAGTTCTGATTTTGTTTATGTTATAACCCAAATTTAAGCATAAAAAAAATCCGCTCGACAGAGCGGATTTATACTTTATTAACATGTATTTAACAATTTAGTTACTATTCAGCAACTACTTCAAATACGATGTCAGCTACAACAGTTCTGTGTAAACGTACAGCAGCGTTGTATTTTCCTAATCTTTTTACGTTACCTCCAGTAACTTTGATAAATTTCTTATCTACTTCAGTACCAGCCTTAGCTAAAGCTGCAGCAACATCAATGTTATTTACCGAACCAAATAATTTATCTCCCGAACCTACTTTAGAAGCTATTTTAATTTCATAACCTTTAATAGTTTCTGCTACTTTGTTAGCATCTTCTATTAATTTAGCTTCTTTAAAAGCACGTTGCTTTAAGTTTTCTGCTAATACTTTTTTAGCTGAAGAAGTAGCTAAAATTGCATATCCTTGAGGTATTAGGTAGTTACGTCCGTAACCATTCTTAACGGTTACAACATCGTCTTTAAAACCTAAGTTTTCTACGTCTTGTTTTAATATCAATTCCATGTTTCTACTTCTTTATTATTTTAACATATCTCCAACGTAAGGCATTAAAGCTAAGTGACGAGCTCTTTTAATAGCTTGAGCCACTTTACGTTGATATTTTAATGATGTTCCTGTTAAACGTCTTGGTAAGATTTTACCTTGCTCGTTTACTAAATACATTAAGAAGTCTGCATCTTTGTAATCGATGTACTTGATACCGTTTTTCTTGAAACGACAGTATTTAGCTTCTTTTTTAGTTTCAATATCAAGCGGAGTTAAATAACGTACTTCCCCTTGCTTATTTCCTTTTGCTTGTTGTTCTATAGATGCCATTTCTTACTTTTTTGCAGATTTAACACGGTTTCTTCTCTTTTCAGCCCAAGCTGCAGCATGCTTGTCTAACTTTACAGTTAAATAACGCATAACGCTATCGTCACGTCTAAACTCTAATTCAAACGGAGCAATTGCTTCACCTGCTACCTTGTACTCAAATAAGTGGTAAAATCCACTTTTTTTCTTTTCGATTGGATACGCTAATTTTTTTAAGCCCCAATCTTCTTTAGAAATCATTTCTGCACCTTTAGAAAGTAAATAGTCCTCAAACTTCTTTACTGTTTCCTTTATCTGAGTTTCAGATAAAACGGGATTCAAAATGAAAACAGTTTCGTAATGATTCATAATTAAATTGTTTAAAATTTATTTTTAAGCCTGCAAATATACTGCTTTTTAAGCCATAAACAAATTTTACTACTTAAATAATTTAATGATTTTGTGTAAGTTTGTAACTAAACACTCTTTTTTATGCAAACCCCTGAAATACCTAATCTAGTCCATTACGCTATTCCTTTTTTTGTTTTAACAGTTTTTATAGAGGTAATATTAACTGTTAAAGTAAAATTAGAAGACTATGAATTTAAAGACGCAGCTACATCTATTACTATGGGATTAGGTAATGTTTTTATAGGGCTGTTTACAAAAGGGTTAATATTCGGAGTTTTTTTATTTCTATATCAATATCGCCTGTTTACTATTCCTTTTACTTGGTGGGCCTGGTTGATTTTGTTATTTGCTGAAGATTTTGCCTATTACTGGAATCATAGGATTGCACACGAAAGTAGATTATTTTGGGCTAGCCATGTGGTGCATCATTCTTCTACAAAATACAATTTAAGTACTGCTTTACGTCAAACTTGGTCAGGAAGCTTTTATACGTTTATATTTTGGGCACCGTTAGCAATTATAGGTTTTCATCCACTAATGATCGTGACCCAAATGAGTATTAGTTTGTTGTATCAATACTGGATTCATACCGAACTTATTAACAAAATGCCTAAGTGGTTTGAAGCTGTTTTTAACACTCCAAGTCATCATAGAGTTCATCATGCAACCAACCCTCAATATCTAGATAGAAACCATGCTGGGATTTTTATTATTTGGGATAAGCTTTTTGGCACTTTTGAACCTGAAGTTGAAAAACCAGTATATGGTTTGGTTAGCAATATAAACACTTACAATCCTATTAAAGTAGCTTTTATTGAATGGTATAATATGTTTACCGATGTTTTTACCAGTAAAACTACATTTGGTAAAAGGTTTCTATATCTTTTTAAACCTCCTGGTTGGAAACATGATGGTACTGGAAAACTTTCAATGGATTTACGTAAAGAATGGGAAGAAAATAAAAAAAGAGAAGTTTAAACTTCTCCTTTTTTATTAATCAAATTAATTAATATCAAATCGAAGACCTAATGAGATATTCCTAGTGTCAGTATTTTTAAATAGTGGATTTAAGTCATATTTAGCATATAATCCAATTCCTTGGTAAGCAACATAAGCACTTAACCCATAGTTATATTTATTCATATTAAAATTATTCTTCTGAACTTCTTCAACTGTAACTCCTTGTGCATTTTTATACTCTAAATATTGACGAGTTCCTAGTTTAAAACCCAAGAAACCACCTACTCCTATCTGAAAGCTTTGATGTGTTCTATCTACAATTTCTCCATCAGAATATTTTTTGTTTTTTGAAAAATCAAACTCTAAGTGCATTGGAAATGTCATTTGTACATGTCGTAACCTACTTTCTGAAAGTTGCTCTGGATGAATACTTAAGTTTGTTTCATTTCCATTTACAATATGATATTGATTGTTTTTAGCTCTTAAATTATTCCATAGAAAAGAGAAACCATATTTAAAATATGCTTTTGAAGGTTCTTTTGACAAACGTGTTTTCCAAGTAAAACCTAACTCGTAAAAATGTGATTGCCAAAATTTATAGTCTGAATCGTCTAAGGAACTTAACTTGTTATTTGTTAATGCATTATTTACACCTAAGGCAAAAACAAACTGTGTTGTAGTTCTTTTTTTTCTTCTTTTCTTTTCTTTTTCTATGTCTTCTTTAGAAAAATCTAATTTAAACTTAGTTCCTGCTATACTAAAAGTACTTTCGGTTGAATTTTCTTCACTACTAAATATTTTACCATCAATTTTGTCTTGGACAAGTTGTTGTAGTTTTTGTTCTTCAAAACTAACTTTTTTCTCTATTTGAGCTGCGTGATAAGCCGCTGCTTCTTTTTTTAATGCTGTTGCTTCATCAAACGATATTGTATTCTTTTCTAATTTTGTGTTAATCTCTTTTACTCTCATCTTTAAAGAGTCTTTTTGCTGCTTAGTAATACTATCAATGCTCATTGATATTTTCTTTACTTCTTTTTCAAATACTTTTTCTTGAGATTGGGCAATAGTCGTTACAAACAACACTAATAATAGTATTCTTTTCATTTCTGTAATTTTAAATTAAACTGATAATAATTTTGAATGGTTAATTATCGATAATTAATAAGCGCTTTATTTATTTCTATCAACAATCGCTACCGCAATGTCGGATATTCTTGATTTTAGTTTTTGCATAAAGTCTCCCTTAAACTCTTCATCATCAATCGTTCTTTCAACTTCTGCTAAAATGATGCTAGGATCTATTTTTAAGTTTGATTCTTTTAATTCATCTTCAATAGCTTTTAACACATCTTCTCTTTTCAACTTATGCTTTGCATAATATTCTTTAACTTCATTTGGAGTATGTGTTACTGAAAATAATAAATCATCACTATTTACTTTAACTCTTGAATTAAATTCTTTCTTTTTTGTTACTATTGGTTTATCCATCTTTGCTACTACCTCCTCTTCTCTTGGTAATTCTTGATTTTGGATGTTTTTAAAGACTTTTTCTTCTTCTCTTAAGGTAGAACTCCTAATTACTGTAATCTTTTTCTTCTTTCTTATCTGTTTCTCTTGCTTCTTTTCTTCTAACTCCACCACAGCTTCATCTGTGTTCTTAATAAATTTCTCTATACCTTTATTATTAATTTTTAGTGTATCTATTGAAGTATTAACTATAACTTCTTCTATTAGCGTTTTTGAATCTGAACCTGTAAAGTAGAGAGCTACAAAGCTTATTAATAAAGCTAAACCAGCTGCATAACCTATATATAAAAACCAGTTTCTTTTCTTTGTTGCCTCCTGATTATCTAAACGAGTCTCTAACCTTTCCCATGCTGAGTTGGATGGCTTAAGCTCTCTGTTCTTTAGCTTTTCTGCTATATGTTTATCAATATTATTGCTTGACATTTCTTACTTGATTAATTTTCTCGTAACTAGCTTGTAAATATTTACGAGCTTTAAATAATTGTGACTTAGAGGTACTTTCAGAAATTTGTAATTTTTCTGCTATTTCTGAATGCTTATATCCTTCAATAGCATATAAGTTAAAAACTAACTTATACCCTTCAGGTAACTCATCTATTAACTTTTGTATATCTTCTGCCGATGTGTTTTCAAGGCTTTCTGTTGCAGCATCATTAAAAACAAAGTCTTCATCTGATACTTGAACTGGATTCTTTTTTCGTAAATAACTAATACTAGTATTTACCATAATTCTACGAATCCAACCTTCAAAACTTCCCTCTCCTTTAAATTTTTCAATATTTGTAAAAACTTTAAAAAAACCTTGTAGCATTAAATCTTCCGCATGATGTAAATCTTTAACATACTGTCTACAAACTCCTAACATTTTTGGAGAATACTGCTCAAATATTTGTTGTTGAGCTTCTCTGCTTTGTTTTTTTGCTTGTTTTATAAGCGAAGCTTCTTTGTTATGTAATGAAATAATTTTCAAATCAATAGTTACTTTTTTGTAGCCTTACAAATATAAAGACTACCTGATTTGAAAAAAGGTTGCCCGAAGAATAAAAAAACCTCCGAACTTTATTAACCGGAGGTCAAATATCATCTTATAATGATATTTCGGGGGGACTTGTTATGTAGTTACTTAATTTTAAATAAAGTATAAAGTTATGTTATAAATCTATATGTTTTTACAGGAAAAACCCTAAATATTTTTAGGTCATGTCTGTCTATTATATGTTAACATCTGCTCCGTCTCTTTCCAGATTATTATCATAAGGGTTTGAAAAAGAAAGCTATTAGAAAAACCATCAGACACCTCTATGACTACTTGGTTAGTCGTTATTTTTTTAACCAGTGAATTATCACTATTTCTTTCGTTTTTATAATTTATATAAAAGTAACGAGCTTATATAAAACATTTGTATATAAAACTTGCTCAATATAATTCTTTATATTATTTTTATTTTAATCCAGTTAAGTAAAAGAGTTTTATTGTATGAGTTATAATGTGACGATAGAAGAAGAAAATAAAGAAATAGCCAGTAGATATAAAAATTTGTTAAAAGGTACATATCAAACATTATCAGAAGACGATAAAAAACTGATACGCAAAGCTTTTGATATTGCTGTAGAAGCACATTCTGAACAACGTAGAAAATCAGGAGAACCTTATATTTATCACCCTATAGCTGTAGCAAAAATAGTTGCAGATGAAATTGGTTTAGGTGCAACATCTATTGCTGCTGCTCTACTACATGATGTTGTTGAGGACACGCATTATACTTTGGATGATATGGAGCGCTTATTTGGAGAAAACATTGCTCGTATTGTAAGCGGATTAACTAAAATATCAAACTTAAAACAAGAGCAAGACTACTCTATCCAAGCAGAGAATTTTAGAAAAATGTTACTCACATTACATGATGACGTTAGGGTAATACTTATTAAAATTGCTGATAGGTTACATAATATGCAAACTATGGATTCTATGCCGCCTCATAAACAGGTAAAGATAGCCTCTGAAACCTTGTATATTTATGCTCCTCTTGCACATCGTTTAGGACTTTATAATATTAAAACTGAACTTGAAGACCTTGGCTTAAAGTACACAGAGCCTGATGTATATAGAGATATTGCTAACAAGATAAAAGAAAGTAAAGAAGATCAACAGAGATATATTGATAGTTTTACTAGTGTTTTAAAAGAAGCTTTAAACAAAGAAGGATTTACTTATGAAATAAAGGGACGTTTTAAATCTATTTTTTCTATCCGTAGAAAAATGCGTAAACAAAACGTAACTTTTGATGAAGTGTACGACAAATTTGCTATTCGTATTATATACAAACCAACTTCTGACGATGAAAAGTTTGATGCTTGGAAAATATACTCTATCGTTACAGACTTTTTTAAACCAAATCCTGCCAGATTAAGAGATTGGATTTCTCAGCCAAAATCAACTGGATACGAAGCATTACATATAACTGTAATTGGTCCCCAAGCTAAATGGGTAGAAGTTCAAATCCGTTCTGAAAGAATGGATGAAATAGCCGAAAAAGGTTATGCAGCCCACTTTAAATATAAACAAGGAGCTGTTAAAGAAAATGGTTTAGAAGGATGGTTAAATCGTTTAAAAGAAAGTTTAGAAAATCAAAGTTTAGATGCTGTAGATTTTGTCGAAGATTTTAAACTTAATCTTTATGCTAAAGAAATTTATGTATTTACTCCTAAAGGAGATTTAAAATCACTTCCAAAAGGAGCCTCAGCATTAGATTTTGCCTTTTCTGTACATACCGATGTTGGATTAAAATGTCGTGGAGCTAAAGTAAATGGAAAATTAGTTCCGTTAAGTCACGAATTAAAAAGTGGAGATCAAGTAGAAGTACTCACCGCTTCTAACAATAAACCCAATGTACGCTGGTTAGATTTTGTTATTACTGCAAGAGCACGAGCTAAAATTAAATCAGCTTTAAAAGCAGAAGAAAAGAAAATAGCAGAAGAAGGAAAAGCTATTTTACAACGAAAACTGCGTCATTTAAAAATCAACTCCAGTGAAAAGGTTATTCATGAATTAGCAAGTTATTTTGGGCTAAAAACTAGCTTCGATTTATTCTATCGAGTTGGTAATGGAGCCATAGATAACACACAACTTAAAGACTTTGTTGCTCAGAGAAGTAATCGCTTCATGGGCTTTATTAAAAGTACATTTAGGCGTTCTCCATCAAAAGAAATATCCGAAAAAGAAGAAGTTACAAACAAATACGATGCACTTGTTTTTGGTAAAGAAGAACAAACATTAGATTATACTTTGGCTAAATGCTGCTCTCCAATTCCTGGTGATAAAGTTTTTGGTTTTGTAACTATTAATGAAGGTATTAAAGTGCACAAAAACGATTGCCCAAATGCTATTTCATTACAATCAAACTATGCTTACAGAATTATGCCTGCAAAGTGGATTGATTCCACCAAGCAAGAATTTACAGCCATTTTACACCTTTCTGGAATTGACAATAAAGGAATAGTAAATAATATTACTAAAATTATTTCCAATAGCATGGATGTATTTATACATAGTATTAATATATCTGGAGATAATGGTGTATTTGACGGAAAACTATCATTAAGTGTAAAAAATAAGACACAACTCGATAAATTAATTAACAACATGAAACAAGTAGAAGGCGTTCAAAAAGTTGAACGTGTTAATACTTTGTAAATTTCGTTTTTAACATCCTTGTTTTTTATCAAGAAATAAACGTAAATTTGTCCTTTCGTAAAATTTAAAAAATAAATGAGTAATTCAGCCGAAAATCAAGAAATTGTAAAAAAAGTATTCACTTCTTTTTTAGAAGAGAACAAGCATCGTAAAACACCAGAACGCTATGCTATTTTGCAAGAAATTTATGACGCTGAAGAACATTTTGATATTGAATCTCTATACATTAAAATGAAAAACAAAAACTATCGTGTTAGTAGAGCTACTCTTTATAATACGATGGATTTGTTGCTAGACTGTGGTTTGGTTCGTAAACATCAGTTTGAAGGTCAATCAATGGCTCGTTACGAAAAAAGTTACTTCGATAAAAATCACGACCACGTAATACTTACAGATAGTGGTGAAGTAAAAGAGTTTTGTGACCCAAGAATTCAAATCATTAAAAAAACAATTGAAGATGTTTTCGATATAGACATTCACAACCATTCACTTTATTTCTACGGAACAAAAAGAAACAACAAATAAAACACAACACTTAACAACACACTAAATGGCAGTAGATTTATTACTCGGACTACAATGGGGAGATGAAGGAAAAGGTAAGATTGTAGACGTTTTAACAAAAAACTACGATATAATCGCGCGTTTTCAAGGAGGTCCAAATGCTGGTCACACACTAATTTTTGATGGAAACAAACATGTATTACACACCATTCCTTCAGGAATTTTTCATAAAACAGCTTTAAATGTAGTAGGTAACGGAGTGGTTATTGACCCTGTTATCTTTAAAAAAGAATTAGAAAACTTAGATAAGCATAATATTGATTATACTTCTAAATTATTAATTTCTCGTAAAGCACATTTAATTTTACCTACTCACCGATTATTAGACGCAGCTTCTGAAACTTCAAAAGGAAAAGCAAAAATCGGTTCTACTTTAAAAGGAATTGGCCCTACTTATATGGACAAAACTGGTAGAAACGGAATGCGTGTTGGTGATTTAGAATTAGATAACTGGAAAGAGAAATATAGAGCTTTAACTGAAAAGCATTTAAGTATGTTAGCATACTTTGATGTTCAAATCGATTATGATTTAGACGAGTTAGAAGCTGAATTTTCTAGAGGAATTGAAAAATTAAAAACATTACAGTTTATTGATTCTGAAGAGTTTTTAAACAATGCTATTAAAGAAGGTAAAACTATTTTAGCTGAAGGAGCTCAAGGATCATTATTAGATATTGATTTTGGAACATACCCTTTTGTAACTTCATCCAATACTACCGCTGCTGGGGCTTGTACTGGTTTAGGGGTTGCTCCTAATAGAATTGGTGAGGTTTTCGGGATTTTTAAAGCATACACTACTCGTGTAGGCTCTGGACCTTTCCCTACTGAATTATTTGATGAAGACGGAGCTACTATGGCGAAAGTTGGTCATGAATTTGGAGCTACAACTGGACGTGCTCGTCGTTGTGGATGGTTAGATCTAGTTGCTTTAAAGTATGCTGTTGATGTAAACGGTGTTACGCAATTAATGATGATGAAAGGTGATGTATTATCTGGTTTCGATACCTTAAAAGTTTGTACTTCATACAACTATAAAGGAGAAGAAATTTCTCACTTACCTTATAATATTGAACCAGAAAATGTAAGTGTTAACTATACAGAATTCAAAGGTTGGGAAGATGATTTAACAAAAATGACTTCTGCCGATGATTTACCTCAAAACTTATTAGACTACATCGCGTTTATTGAAAAAGAAACGGGTGTACCTGTAAAAATAGTTTCAGTAGGACCTGATAGGAAACAAACAATTAATAGATAAAAATTTAGAGGAGCTCAATTGAGCTCCTTTTTTATGATGGTAAAAGAGTACTTAGAGAATATCACTACCCAGTTTAAATCGTACAAAGAAGTAGCTGATAAAACGATTGCTCAATTAGAAGAAAAAGGCTTACACTGGAAATACAATGAAGAAAGTAACAGTATAGCTGCTATTATTGTTCATGTATCTGAAAACATGTTGTCGCGTTGGACAGACTTTTTTACTTCTGATGGAGAAAAAGAATGGAGAGATAGAGATGCTGAGTTTGAAACTCATGATTTATCAAAAAAAGAATTGATTTCTCAATGGGAAAAGGGTTGGAACTGTCTTTTTGCTGCTTTAGATTCATTAAATGAGGAAAACTTCAATCAACCTATTCTTATCAGAAATAAACAAGTTAAGTTAATTGAAAGTATTACGAGGCAAATAGCTCATTTTCCATATCACATTGGTCAAATAGCTTATGTAGGTAAAATGATTTTAAATGATAAATGGCAAACAGCTTCTATTGCCAAAGGAAAATCTAAAGAGTTTATACAAGCTCAGTTTGAAAAAAACAACTCATAAAAAAACGTCTTTTAAATTTTTAAAAGACGTTTTTAATAGGAAACATGTTTATGGCAACTAATTTTTTACTGTTTCCAAAATACTCGCTATAGTTTCTTTATTATCTACACCTAAACCTTCTTGTTGGTGCACTAACTCCCCTTCCGGATTAAATACACTGATGATATTTGAGTGTGAAAAATCTAATGGAGAAATTTGTTTGTATTTCACAGCTAGTACATTGGCAAATTCTCTAACAGATTCTTCTGTACCTTGTAAAAAAGTCCAATGTTCATCATCCATAAAGTTCTCTTTCGCAAAAGCCTTTAATCGTTCTGGAGTATCATTTTTAGGGTCAATACTAATTAAAACGTATTGTAAGTCTTCGTTATATTCTTTAGGTATTTTAGCCTCAATATTACGCATATCAGCAACCAATCTGGGGCAAGCAGCTTTACACGTAGTATAAATCATGACCATTACCAAAGTTTTTCCTCTTAAATCTTCTAAATGAATCGTTTTATTCTCTTCGGTTTTCCATTCTGATGTTAAATTAAATATAGAACTTTCAGAAATATCAGTAGCTAAAGCTAACTCTTTAGTTTCTTTTTTATCTTTCTGTGTTAAATCCATTTTACAAACCGGACAACTTCCTTCTTCTGTATATGTTTTATCTCCCTCACAAAACATCGGACATTCATATACAGTTGCTAAATTTGTGTTGCTTTTTTCTCTTTTACAAGAACTTACTAACGTAATTGAAAAAAGAAGTATCATTATATATTTTACTACTTTCATTGTGCTATATTTTTATCTTTTACACATCTAAAACCTAAGTTTCTCATTGTGTGTTTAGCTTTTAAACTTCCACGGGTAGCATAACGCATAAAAGCTGCATAATTCATTAAATCTGTTGATCCTACTGCTGCACTACCACAAAACAAATTACTATCATTGTCAACGTCTTTTCTAGATTCTCCTGATACTAATACTGAATTAAAATCAGAGGTCCATTCCCAAACCAATCCGTGCATATCATACACTCCCCAATAGTTTTTAAATGTTGACCCTATAATATTATTAAATGTTCTTGGCTTTTCATACCAACTTAAAATGTATTCATTATACGTTTCTAAGGTTCTTGCATCTGCTAGTTTTTGATTTGCCATTCCTACATATTCCCATTCATCTACTGTTGGTAATCGTTTTCCTTGCTGTTCACAGTAACATTTTGCTGCAAACCATGAAACATTGGTTACTGGTGATTTTAAGTTAACCTTCTCCCCTATTTCTGTATCATTTTTCCAATTAATCAGGTAACTTTTATCTGTAAAAAGTTTAATTACTTTAGATTTTCTCCACTTTGGATTTTCTTTCACAAATTGTAAAAAATCTTCATTAGTTACAGGATATACATCCATTAAAAAATCTTGAATCGTTACTCTTGCTGAATCTCTTCCATACAAAGGAATATAACTACCACCTTTAATAGGAACCATTTTAGATTGACAATTCATATTGGAAATGCCTAAGAAAAATATACAAATTGTCAATCTTAAAATAGTTTTCATTTCTTATAATTTAGAGTTTAACTACAATTTTAGTGAGTACTTTTTACTTCCATTACAGTATTTACACTAACGTTGGTTTTATTATTTCCCCAAGAATTGTAAACATAGGTTAGTACATCTGCTACTTCTTGATCGTTCAACGCTTGCTTGGTCATTACACTATTATATTTTTGACCGTTTACTGTAATTTCTCCTGTTTTACCATGTAAAATAATATCTATAGCTCTCTTTACATCAGCATTTAAATAATCTGATTTGGCTAAAGGAGGAAATGCATTTGGAATTCCTTCACCATTAGCTTGGTGACAAGCAAAACACGTTTTCGTATAAATCTGTTTACCATCTGCTATTTTTTGTGCTAATGATTTTTCTTGCTTGGAAGCTACAGCTTTATCTTCTTTACCATTTGGCATTTCTTGAATAGTACCTCCTTCAGGGTTATAAATACCTTCTTGTTTTACTCCTGAATAAATCTTTTTGCTTTCTTCTCCCTTTACCTTTAACATTCCTAAAGCACCTTTGTTAAACGCTCTAAAAATAGCATGATCTACTAAAATAAAAGTACCCGGAACATCTACTTTGAAGTCAACTATTGCTGCTCCTCCTGCCGGAATAGAAGTTGTTTGTACATCTTTATTAATCACAGAACCGCCTTCAACATGAACATTGTCAAAAATTTCACCAATAACATGGAAAGATGATGTTAAGTTAGGACCTCCGTTACCTACGAATAAACGTACTGTTTCACCAACATTAGCGGTAATTGCATTATCTCCTGTTAAAGCTCCTACACTTCCGTTAAACACTACATAATCTGCATCTTCGTCTACTGCTTTTCTCATATCAAAAGGTTGTAAACCAGGTTCTCCGTTTTCCCCTTTTGTATAGAAATCTCCTTGCATAATGTAGTATTCCTTATCTACTTTTGGTAAACCTCCTTCAGGCTCTACTAAAATTAATCCATACATTCCGTTTGCAATATGCATTCCTACAGGTGCAGTAGCACAGTGATATACATATAATCCAGGATTTAATGTTTTAAATGAGAATGTTTTTTCATGACCAGGCGCTACAAATGAAGAAGTAGCACCTCCTCCAGGTCCAGTTACGGCATGCAAATCGATATTATGAGGTAATCTATTATCTGGGTGATTAGATAAGGTAAATTCTACTTCATCTCCTACTCTAGTTCTTATAAAGCTACCTGGAACAGAACCACCAAACGTCCAGTACACATATTCTACACCATCTGTCATAGTTCCTTCTTTTTCAAGAATTTCCATATTTACCAGTAACTTTTTAGCTGATCTATTACCAACAGGTGCCGGAACATAAGGCGGAGCTGTTAATTCTGCTTCTATCGTTCCTTTAACTGCTATATCTGAAGCACTTTGCATTACAATACTTTCAGATTTTTCATTTTTACAACTTGCCATTAAAAACATAGCTGCTAAAACCATTGAAATTGTTTTCACTTGTTTCATCTCTTCTATTGATGTAGTTATTAATAATCTTATAAAAGACTTTTTTATCTTTTATACAAACAAAGCTACTAAGAGAAAAGCTTTTGAAATATGATTTTTATCATAAAAACAAAAAAAGGAGCTTAGAGCTCCTTTTAATCTATTTTTCTTTTAAAATTTCTTTACCAAATTGATGACACAACTCCAAGGTTTCTTTCACATCATCCATAGTTGTTTTTGGGTTTATCAGACACATTCTAAGCACTACTTGCTTATTTAATATTGTAGTTACTAAAAACGCTTCTCTTGATTCCATTATCTTTTGAGAAATTTTCTGATTTAATTCATCAATTTCTTTTTCTGATAAGTTTAATCCAATAGGATTATATCTAAAATTAATTACTGCCAAGGTAGCTGGTGAAATAATTTCCCAATTTCTACTTTTACGCAGCATCTTTTCTACATCATCAGCTAATTGGATGTTGTAAGTAACAGCTTCTTTAAAAGCATCTAATCCATATGTTTTAATAGACATATAAAATTTTAAAGCTCTAAAACGTCTTGTTAACTGAATTCCGTAATCGTAAAAGTTAATCTCAGATTCATTTCCTTCAATATCGCGTAAATATTCTGGTTTTTCACTAAAAGTACCACTTAACCAAGAAGCATCTTTTACTAATAAGCAACCAATTTCATAAGGTTGGTAAAACCATTTATGCGGATCTACAGTAAGAGAGTCAGCTCTTTCAATTCCTCGTAAAGCTTTGGCTCCTTTTTCAGCTAAAATAGCGGCTCCACCATAAGCTCCATCAATATGGAACCATAAATCTTCCTCTTCACAAATGTCAGCTATTTCATTTAAAGGATCTACAGTACCTGTGTTGGTGGTTCCCGCAGAAGCGATGTAACAAAATGGTTGCAACCCTTCTAGTCGGTCTTTTGCTATAGCATTTTTTAATTTGTTAATACTAATTCTAAACTCTAAATCTGTTGGTAAAATTCGAATTTGTTCCTTTTTGAACCCTAAAACACGAATTGCTTTAATATTTGAAGAGTGTGCCTGATCAGACAAATAAATCACCGCTTTAGAAAAATCATCTCCACATTTCAAACGTCTCGCGGTAACCAAAGCTGTTAAGTTTGCCATAGAACCACCACTGGTAAAAATTCCTCCTCCTTTTTCAACAGGGAAATTATACATTTTTAGTAACCAGTTCATTGTTACAATTTCTAACTCAGCTGCTGCTGGAGAAACCATCCATCCACCAGAAAAAATATTGAATCCAGTAGCTAAACTATCAGCCATAGTACTAATAAAGTTACTAGGTCCAGGTACAAATGAATATGCTTTAGGGTGAGAAATAACTGTACTGTTTGGTATTACATTATCCATCACAAAATCTAGTACCTTTTCAGCAGACATTCCTTCGTTTGGTGCTTCTTGTAAGAAAATACTATCCATTTCTTTTCTAGAAGCACTAGCAACAGGCTTTTTTTGCTCTAAAGTAGCCCAATGTTCTGCAATTATATCTACAATTTTATATCCGTAAGACTTCATCTCTTCTTTTGATAAATCAAAATGAGCGCTCATATCTTTATAATTTTTTAATTTGCTACAAAATTAACCATTTACTAAATGACAGCCTTTTATTTATCTTGATAATTTTATTTCTTTATTAAGATTTTGGCATATTCTTTTCATTATTTTTGTGCATTAAATCGTATTATTTTGAAAAAACTATTTCTACTAACTTTTATATTATTTTCTGTTGTAAGTTTTTCTCAAACAAAAAAAATCAAAATCCTTTCTACCGAACTAAGTACTGCCGATGAAAGCAAGTACCCTGGAGCTACTATACTTATAGGAAAAGTTAAAATGTCACACGAAGGTGCTACTTTAGATTGTAAAAGAGCTCTACTTTACAAAGACAAAAACTTATTTAAGGCCATTGGTGAAGTAATTATTGAACAAGGAGATAGTATTATTCAATACAGTGATTTTGCTACTTATAATGGAAATACAAAAAAGGCAAAATCTTGGGGGAACGTAGAAATTAATGATAAAGAAATGACGCTAAAAACTGATACGCTTCATTTTGACAGAATCAACCAAGTATTATACTACCCAAACGGAGGAACTATCCGTGATACAAAAAACACTCTAAAAAGTGTAAAAGGAACTTATCTATTAAGAGAAAAAAAGTTTACTGCTAAAACAAAAGTAACAGTTGTAAACTCTGAAAATCATTTAGAGTCTAACCATTTAGATTATTATACCAATACTAACTTAGCTTATTTATACGGGCCAAGTACCATTACTAATTTAAAAGATAGCACTAAAGTATATTCTGAAAGAGGTTTTTACGATACAAATACCGATGTTTCATACTTTGTAAAACGTGCAAAATTATTTTTAAAAGAACGAACCGTTTCTGCCGATAGTTTGTACTATGATAAACGTAACGGTTTTGCTTCTGCAACCAACAATATAAAAGTAGTTGATACCGTTCAAAATATGGTAGCAAAAGGAAATTATGCTGAATTATACGAACTCAAAGATTCTTTATTTATAATTGATAGAGCTGTTGCTATTTCTGTATTTGAAAAAGACTCTATGCATGTTGCGGGCGATAAAATTTTACTTACTGGTAAACCAGAAAAACGTATTGCTAGAATTTTTAACAATGTAAAAATATTCAAGTCCGATTTACAAGGAAAATGCGACTCTATTCACAGCAGTCAAGAAACGGGATTAACCAGAATGTTTAAAAATCCCATATTATGGTCTAATAAAAGTCAAATTACAGGAGACAGCATTCAGTTAGTATCTAATAAAGAAACAAATAAACTTGACTCTTTAAAAGTATTACAAAATGGTTTTATGATTCAACAAGACTCCGTTCATACAGAAAACTTTAATCAAATTAAAGGAAGAAATATTTATGGAAAGTTTGAAAAAGAAGAATTAAGAACAATGTTAGTTAAGGGTAATGCAGAATCTTTATACTACAGTAACAACGAAAAAACACAAGAATTAGAAACAATTACCAAAGAAATAGCTAGTGATATTGAATTTATTTTAGAAGAAGGAGAAATAATACAAACTAAATACTTTAAAAAATCTGAAGGAAAAACTTTTCCTCCTTCTGAATTCCCTTCTGACGAAAAAAAATTCAAAGGCTTTTTATGGCGAGGAGATGAACAACCCTTAACTGTGGAAGATATTTTTATAAAAGACGCTACTTCTACCGTTCCATCAAAAAGAAAAAAACAACCTGATGTTGTAAAAGAAGCTAAGGAAATGTTTATCGAAGAAACTTCAAAAAATAAGAAAGAACAAAAAAAGCTTAATCTTAAAAAATTAAAATAATTTCTGTGAAAGACGATTTTTTTAAATACCAAGGACAAACAACCCCACATCCTTTAGCTATTGAAATTTCACATGCCAAAGGAAGTTATATTTATGATAGCAACGGAAAAGCGATGTTAGATTTTGTTGCAGGAGTTTCTGCAAATAGTTTAGGACATAACCACCCTAAAGTAAATGAAGCTATAAAAAATCAATTAGAGCAGTATACGCATGTAATGGTGTATGGAGAATTTATTCAAAAACCACAATTAGAATTGTGCAAAGCTTTGGCTGCTACCTTACCTCCTAGTCTTTCGTCTGTTTATTTGGTAAATTCTGGTACCGAAGCTACCGAAGGTGCTTTAAAGTTAGCCAAACGTTTTACGGGTAGAAGTGAAATTGTTGCCGCTAAAAATGCGTATCATGGAAATACACAAGGTGCTATGAGTGTTTGCGGTGCTGAACAACAAAACCGAGCATTTCGTCCGTTAATTCCAGGAAGTAAGTTTATTGAATACAACAACGAAGTAGATTTAGAAAAAATAACATCTAAAACAGCTGGTGTTATCCTAGAAACCATCCAAGGAGGTGCAGGATTTATCGAACCTAAAAATGATTACTTAGTAAAAGTAAAACAACGTTGTGATGAAGTTGGCGCCTTGTTAATTTTGGATGAAATCCAATCTGGAGTTGGACGTACAGGAAAATTTTGGGGATTTGAAAATTACAATGTTACTCCAGATATTATTATTACGGGTAAAGGTTTAGGTGGCGGAATGCCAATTGGCGCTTTTATTACTTCTTTTGAGATAATGAACTGTTTAAAAGAACACCCGAAATTAGGACATATTACTACGTTTGGCGGACATCCTTTAATTGCGAGTGCTGGTTTAGCTACGGTACAAGAAATCACTTCCTCTAACTTAATGGAAGAAGCCTTACGAAAAGAAAAAATTATTCGCGATGCCTTTAAGAATCACCCTGCGGTTAAAGAAATTAGAGGAAAAGGATTAATGCTTGCTTTATTAGTAGATACTCCTGAAGAAGCCTCACAAGTTATTTTAAACTGTTTAGATAAAGAGCTAATTTTATTCTGGTTACTTTTTGAAGGAAGAGCCATTCGTATCACCCCTCCACTAACTATTTCTGATGAGGAAATAGAAAAAGGGTGTAATCTTATTATAAGTGAGTTAGACAAATTGTAGTTTATCAATAATTCAACACCCTAAAATAGATATAACTAAACTAGTGCTTTTCATAGGAGGCATTGTTGTGTAGCATTTTTTATATTAGATTGTTGTTGTTTATGAAACTTCTAATATCGAAAATAATTTCATCCGCTCTATTGCTCAGTTTATTTTGTTTAGTAGATGAATCAAATCTATCCCAATCTAAATTTCCGTTATTATTGGTTAAACTATATTTCAAAATTTGGTAATTATTATTAGTCAAAAATGACATACTACTGGAATAGTGTTGTCCATTAGGTTGTACGGCAACAATTAAAACTTCAGGTACCCAATTAGGAAACCTTTTAATTAATTCAATATTTGTTTCAGAAGGTGATGCAGGAACACAGTAAATGTCTAATTTTAAATACTTAAATATTGAGTTTAAAAACAGTTTTTGCCATCCTCTTTTCATTTGTGAAATAGATTTATTTCCATAGGAGTTAATCAATTCTTTAATGGTTGAAGTTTTTCCTGAGTTTTGATGTCCTTCTATTACAATTGCTAATTTCATGTTTTTTTATTCAAGTTAGATTAATTCTTTGTCAACTATTTCATTTTTTTAATGATACACAACGGTTTGCATATGGCTTGTGGCGGTTTCGAAGCACTTTCCCGTCCCCCCGTAACCAAAGCTGGCTAAGGAGCAGAAACCTTGATGGCAGTCGTTCACCCGCCATAAGCTATATGCTGTGTTGGCAAACGTTTTTTATTTATCAATTCTGGTTTCATTTCCAAATTCGCTTTTCCCGAATTTGCTGTAAACTAATTTGTCTTGCTTCAAATTTATTTTGTAGACAGCTTGCATCTTTATATCATCTCCTGTCTGAGTTAGCTTGAATTCTGCGCCAAAACAACAAATCCAATTGTTGTCAGTTATTTCAGGTAACATGGCAATGTTATTTCCCCTGTACTTGCTTCTAACTCCTGGATAAACTATCGCTTTATATCCTTTCTTTTTATAAAATTCGAAAACGATATTCGTAATTGAGTAATTATTCGCGGAATGTGGTTTTGCAATTTCGTCAGTGATTAATTCAAAAAACTCTATTTCTTCACTTTTTAGTTTTTTGAATTCGTTTGAGTTTCTAATCTGTTCTAGAGCCTTAGACGTTAAGGTGTTTGTGCAATAGTCATTTTTAAATAATAGAAATATTGCTTCAAAACTTTCAATCGATAGCCATTTGGTAACTGTAATGTTGAATTCTTTGTCTTGCTTTTCTTTCAGAGAGTGGTCTAATTCCGTGGCTAAAAAATATCTTGTGGTTTCAGGTTTCTCCAAATCGGTAAATGCTGCGTAAAACATTGGTTCTTTAGCATTGTTAAACCGACCTTCCTTTGCTATATGTTTTAATTTTTCAGGAATGTATGATAATCTATCAAGATTGAATTCTTCACCGTTTTTAGATATAATTACCGCTCTTTCAATAAATGTATTCTGATTTACAGTCACTGTCGGAATCGGTAGTTTCTTGAGCCATTCAGTGAGGAATTCGTTCAGTTCTGTTTTGTCAGCTTCTATGTCTTTATTTACTACTTTCTTAAACTCTTCAAAATTCATCTGGAAATTTTTAATGTCTTATCGGTCTTTTAATGTTTGCCAACTAGTTTATATACGTAATAAAATTACTTATATATTCCTTTTACGGTAGGGTATGCGGAACTTTTAGCAATTTTATTAACACCTTCAAATATAAAGAAATAAGATAAAAAAGTTGCCCTTTTTTATCGGGATTGCAAACGAAGTCTAATAGGGTTGTCTTGTCTCTTCAGTAATAGGAGGAACTTTAAATAAGTTGACACACTTTATTGAATACTCCCCGTTATTGGGTCGCTGATATCACGGCATGCTCCGTTAACATCACGGCACGAGTCGCTGATATTACGGCACGCTCCGAAGACACCACGGCACGGGTCGCTGATATTATTCTTCTTATTTTTTTAGCAAAAAGATTATGTTATATGTACTATCCAAATATTTTTTTACAAAAAAGAACAACTTTTCTTGTTTTTTAGAACATAATTTATACATTTGACTCAATGTTAAGCAACAAAAGACATATTATCTCTATTCCAGCTGTAAGTATTACGGCTTCTTTTGTTGGCACTACAACTACAATTATCACTACAACCCTTTAGGGGTTATTTTCTATACATATCATTTCCGTATATATTTATTTTTTCAAAAGACTTGAAAACAGATAAATAGCTTAAAAAATCTTATTTTTAATTTATTATTCATTTTAAAATGAACATTTTAAAATTTGGTGGTTCTTCAGTAGCCAACCCTCAAAATATAGAAAAAGTAGTACAAGTCATTGCCAATGCTTCTGTAAACAACCAACTTATTGTGGTGGTTTCTGCCTTTGGTAAAACAACAAATAAACTCATTGCATCGGCAGAACAAGCTGCTCAAAACAATGCTAATTATCTTGACAACTACCAAGAAGTTGAGCAATTGCATTTTGACGTAATTGAAAAATTAGTACCTAAAAATCAACAAGAAGAAGTCAAAACATACATAACATCGCTTTTTAAGCAGTTAAAAACCTTGTTAGAAGGTTGTTTGTTACTAAACGAAATTACACCCAAGACTTTAGCTACCATTAGTGGTTTTGGTGAGTTATTATCTTCATACATTATTGCAAGCATAGCTAGTAAGCAACTAGATGTGGTATATAAAGACAGTAGAGAGTTAATCATCACTTCCAACGCCTTTGATAAAGCACAAGTTGATTTTCAAGTGACTAACGTGAATTGTAAGGAGTATTTTGGCAATAATAAGCACCGAGTAACTTTGTTACCTGGATTTATAGCTCGTACAAAAGAAGGGAAATCGACTACTTTAGGACGTGGAGGTTCCGATTATTCTGCAGCTATTTATGCGGCTGCTGTAAATGCTAATGAATTGCAAATATGGACAGATGTTAGTGGAATGTACACTGCAAACCCGCATATGGTAAAGCAGGCATTTCCTATTCCACATATTTCGTATCAAGAAGCCATGGAATTGTCACATTTCGGGGCAAAGGTTATCTACCCTCCTACCATTCAACCGGTGTTGGAAAAGGAAATTCCTATCCGTATAAAAAACACTTTTGAACCTGAAAATGTAGGAACACTCATTTCTAAAATTACCGAAAACGGAAAACCTGTAAAAGGAATTTCTCATATCGAAAATATTACGCTATTAACCTTAGAAGGAAGTGGCATGGTAGGTGTTTCTGGCATTTCTAAACGCTTATTCGAAACATTATCGACACATAATATCAATGTGGTATTAATTACGCAAGCTTCTTCTGAACACTCTATTTGTGTAGGGGTTTATGATGAAGATGCTGAAAAAGCAGCCTTAAAAATTAACGAAGCTTTTGCCTTTGAAATAGAGCGTCATAAAATAGATCCGATTATTGTAGAACAAGGACTGGTAATTATCGCTTTGGTAGGTGATAAAATGAGAAATCACCAAGGGTTAAGCGGACAAATGTTCAGTTCTTTAGGCAAAAACAACGTGAATATTCGTGCTATTGCCCAAGGTGCTTCAGAAAAAAACATTTCTGCTGTTATCAATAGTTCTGATGCCAAAAAAGCATTAAATACGCTACACGAACAGTTCTTTGAAGAGAATATAAAGCAATTAAACTTGTTTGTTACGGGTGTAGGAAATGTTGGGGAACGCTTTTTAGCACAAATCCACCAGCAGAAAAAATACTTAAAAGAACAGTTAAAACTGAATGTACGTGTTGTAGGGATTTCCAATTCTAAACAAATGGTTTTTGATGAAGGTGGTATCAGCTTAAAATCATGGAAAGAGCAATTACAAAACGGAGAAGCGAGTTCTTTAGAACGTTTTTTTGAAAGAACAAAAGCGTTAAACCTTCGTAATTCAGTTTTTATTGACAATACGGCTAATCAAAAAGTTTCTGAAGTATATGAACACTATTTAGCCAACAATATAGGGGTAGTTACGTGCAATAAAATAGCCTGTGCTTCTGAACTCAACAATTACAAAAAGTTAAAACACATTTCACGAAAATACAGTGCACCATTTTTATTTGAAACCAATGTGGGTGCTGGTTTACCTATTATTGATACGCTTAAAAACTTAATTGCTTCTGGTGATCGAGTGCATAAAATACAAGCGGTCTTATCGGGTTCTTTAAACTTTGTTTTCAATAATTTTAATGAGAATGTTTCTTTTCACGATGTGGTACAACAAGCACAAGAACAAGGATACACGGAACCAGATCCTAAAATTGATTTGAGTGGTGTTGATGTAGCTCGAAAAATATTAATTCTTGCACGTGAAAGTGGTTATGAACTAGAACTTTCAGATATTGAAAACAATGCTTTTTTACCTGAAAAGAGTTTAAAAACTACTAATAATGATGATTTTTATGCTTCTTTAACCGAGTTTGAAAGCCATTTTCAACAAGTATATAAAGAAGCTGCCGATAAAAATTGTCGTTTAAAATATGTTGCTGAATTCAATGATGGAAAAGCAAGTGTTGGCTTACAACACATTCCGTTTGATCATCCTTTTTACAATTTAGAAGGTAGCGACAATATCGTATTGTTTTTTACAGATAGATATCCTGTAAATCCCTTACAAATAAAAGGAGCCGGTGCAGGTGCTGAAGTAACTGCTTCTGGAATTTTTGCTGATGTGATACGAATTGGAAATAATATATAAAAATGAACTATTTAAAAATATTTTCACCAGCAACCGTTGCCAATGTTTCCTGCGGATTTGATGCTTTAGGCTTAGCGCTCGAAACGGTTGGTGATACGATGACTTTTACCAAAACAATTACAAAAGGTGTTAAAATCACAAAAATAACTGGAGCTGATTTACCATCTAACCCACAAATAAATGCTGCGGGAGTGGTTGCGCTAGCGATGTTAGAAAAGCATCCAGTTGATTTTGGTATCGATATTACCATTCACAAAGGATATACTCCTGGAAGTGGTTTAGGAAGTAGTGCTGCCAGTGCTGCGGGAGCTGCATTTGGTGTAAATCAGTTATTAGGAAATAGCTTCTCTCCTCTTGAATTGACTCAGTTTGCTATGCTAGGAGAAGAAGCTACTTGCGGAACTCCGATAGCTGATAATGTTTCTGCCGCTATTTATGGTGGTTTTACATTGGTACGTAGTTACAAACCTTTGAGCATTGTAAAAATTCCTGTACCTGCTGATTTAAGAGTGGTGGCTATCCATCCTCAAGTTGAAGTAAAAACCAAAGACGCTAGAGAGGTATTACCGAAAGAAGTTCCTTTAAAAGATGCGGTTACACAATGGGCGAATGTTGGCGGATTGATTAGTGGATTGCATACCAACGATTATCAATTAATCGCCGATTCCTTAACCGATATTATTGTTGAACCTGCTCGTAAACATCTGATTCCTCATTTTGATGAAGTGAAGCAACAAGCAATTAAAGCAGGAGCTTTAGGAGCAGGAATTTCAGGTTCAGGCCCTACAATTTTCACTTTATGTAAAGGGGATGCAACTGCCGAAAACGTTTATAAAACCATTCAAAACACGTATCAAGACAAACAAATTGATTTTAACATGATTCTTTCTAAAATAAATACAGAAGGAATTAAAATTTTAGAACAACACTAAACACGAAATTATGAACTATTATAGTCTCAATCATACATCACCTAATGTTAGCTTTGAAGAAGCTGTTGTAAACGGATTAGCTCCAGATAGAGGATTATATTTTCCTGAAAACGTTACTCCATTACCAAAAGAGTTCATTGATAACATTGGTGAATATTCTAATGAAGAAATTGCGTATGAAGCCATCAAGCAATTTGTGGGTGATGAAATTCCGAAAGACGTTTTACAAGAAATCATCAAAGAAACCATCAATTTTGAGTTTCCTGTGGTATCTATTGAAGAAAATATCGGTACACTAGAATTATTTCACGGACCTACCATGGCTTTTAAGGATGTGGGAGCTCGTTTTATGGCTCGTTGCTTGGGGTACTTTAATCGCGATAAAAATCAACAAGTAACCGTATTGGTAGCTACTTCAGGCGATACTGGAGGTGCTGTTGCTAATGGATTTTTAGGAGTGAAAGGTGTAGATGTGGTCATCCTCTACCCTAGCGGAAAAGTAAGTGATATTCAAGAGAAGCAATTGACTACTTTAGGACAAAACATTACTGCTTTAGAGGTTGATGGTGTTTTTGACGATTGTCAAGATATGGTTAAAACTGCTTTTTTAGATGCTGAAATCAACCGTACGTTAACCTCAGCAAACTCTATTAATATTGCTCGTTGGTTACCCCAAATGTTTTACTTTTTCTTTGCCTATAAACAAGTTTATAAGCAACATAAAGAAGTAGTTTTTTCAGTGCCTAGTGGAAATTTCGGGAATATTTGCGCAGGGATTATGGCGCAAAAACTAGGGTTACCTATCAAACATTTTGTGGCTTCGACCAATGTAAATGATACGGTTCCTAATTATTTGGCTAGTGGTGAATATCACCCTAAACCATCTAAAGCGACCATTTCTAATGCCATGGATGTTGGAAATCCAAGTAATTTTATCAGAATTCAAGAATTATTCAATAACGATTTAGCGCTTTTAAAAGCTGCATTTTCTTCTTTTTCTTTTTCTGATGACGAAACTCGTGACACTATGAAGAACATCTATAAAACCTCAACCTATATTACAGATCCACACGGAGCTGTTGGGTATTTAGGTTTGAAAAAATACGGATTACAAAACGAGTATGGAATTTTCTTAGAAACAGCACATCCCGTAAAATTTTTAGATGTTGTGGAAGAAGTTTTAAATGTAACTGTTGAAATTCCACCACAAATAGCATCTGTAATAGACAAACAAAAAGAAGCTATACAAATTAGTTCCTATCAAGAATTGAAAGATTTTTTAAATGCTTAACACAAAAAATGCCTCAAAAGTGAGGCATTTTTAATTCTTACAATCTAACTATATTATCTACTAAATTTTCATCATTTCTAGTTCCATAAGGGTCTATCACAATATAATTAGGCTTTTCATTTACTATGAACGAAACTTCTATGAGTTCTCGGTTGATTTGTTTAGACTCATAATACAACACAGTACTATTATCTTTTACTTGTAAAGGATGGGTTGTAAAGATTCCTATTTTAATAGGCTCGTTAATCCCTATTTCTTTAATATCTCCGTTTGATAGTGTTTCAAATCGTTTCGCTTTTATTGTTGCTTTAACTTCATAGGCTCCATCCGGCAACTCCTCATACGAACTTTTTTCTACAGCTATATCGTAAGTTATTACCTTTTTAAACCAATCTTTTACCAATAGGTGATATTCTTTGGGAGTAATCTTATATATTTCTTCAAGTAATTCTATAGTATGTGCTTTAGGAGAACTTTCAAATCGATGTCGGTGTGTAATGGTTTTTACTATGTCATTAACTTGCTTCTCTCCTATCAAATCTCTTAATGCCATTAATACGGTATAAGCTTTACCATAAGAAATATAACCTTCTTCTTGTACTTTATAAATTGGAGGTTCAATGTTTTCACCAAACGCTCTTCCTAAAAAATATCTCCTGCGTGCATCTTCAGCTAACTCATATAAAACACCTTTTCCGTACATCTTTTCTAACACTACTGCTTCTGTATATTTCGCTAATCCTTCTACTAATAAAGAACCACCCGCTACTGGCTTAGCTATTAACGTATGCCCCCACCATTGATGTGCTACTTCATGAATTGTTCTTTTAGCGACTAAATTAAAGGTGTTTTCATCACGAACATCTGACAAGTATAAACGATCTTCTGTCATACTAATAACCCCTGGATGTGCAAATCCACCAAATCCCCAATGTGAAGGAACTTCTGCGATTCGAACATGTTTAAAATTATACGTTCCAAAATTTTCTTGACAATATGCTAAGGTTTCTTTTGTACTTTTCTCTATTTCATCAATATTAAAATCGTGACTAGCGTTGTAATATTGTTCTATAGAGATTCTATTATATATTGCTTTTTTAGTTGTATAATTTGCAGAAAAATAGGCTACCATAGGTAATATTTTTCCTTTTGATTTGTAGTGGTAATAGTTTCTATCGTTTTCTGACCAAGTTTTAATTAAATCTCCTGAGCTTATGGCTATTTGGTCTTTATTTGTAGAAACAACTGTTTCAAAACGTACTTTTTCAATTTTAATATCTTCTAAGGCTATATGCACATCTGAGTTATCATCCTCATCTCTTTCTGGTAATCCTCTTTTTTTACGTTCTGTTTTATCCAAAATTTCAAATCCAGAAGCATACCCTATAATAGGCTCAAAGTTTCTAAAAGTTATATAGGTACCATTGTTAACAATACTTTTGTCTTCTTCATATCCTTTTAGTTCTTTTTCTATAACAAAAGTATAAGCTACAGAATCGTTGGGTTGTAGTTTCTCTTTAAATTCAAACACATAGGCTCCATGTGTAGTATCTTTTGTTGATAAACGAGCTCTTTCTAAATGAATTTGTTTTATAGGTATTCGTTCAGTTATTAATAATTTGGATACTGCTTCATTACTCTTGTTTTTTAACACATAATTTGCCTTGACAGTATACTTTCTTTTCTTCGGAAAAATAGCTACTTCTGTTTTTTGAGAAACTGGATATAGCTTTTCTAACGTTTGATAATGTTTATACTTACGTTCGTAATCTTCACTAAGATTTAAGTTATCATCATTCGTATGGTAATCTGAAAGAAAATTGGTATTGTAAAACACTAAGCTTCCTGCTCCAATAACTAACAAAGAAAAGCTTAAAAGTAATATCCTCTCTGTTAAGTTATAACCTTGCTTTAGTTGCTTTATTTTATACGAAAACCCTTTTACCATTCCTCTATTCCAAACTTTAAAAGCTATTAAAACAAATAAGACTCCTATTCCTAGCCAATACAACCCTAAATGATTAAACTGTGTAGTATTGCTATTATACATAGCCATATCTCCCAAGGCTACTCTAGGCATAAAACCAATACTTGTTAAAGGGTGTTCTAAACCTAAAAGGTTAGCTTTCATACTTATTATAACTAACAAACCAAAAGCTCCCATTCCTACATACTTACTTTTAGCTATACTATTTATAAACACGGCTAGCATAGCGTATATGATAAGCTGTAAACCATAATAATAAAATACAGAAGCATACATACCAATGTTTATACTTTCAAAACCTAAACTAACTTGAAAAGTAATACACATAAATATTCCTAAAGCAATTAATAATATGGGTAATAATGATAAACTGATAAACTTAGCCGCAAAAAACACCCAATTTTTAGTTGGAGTTGCCCCAATAATTAAATTAAAATTTACGCTATGTTCTCTCCATACTATTTCTGAACCATAAAAAATTAGTAATAAAAGACCGAAAAGGGTTAACGGATTTGTAATAAGTTCTATTAGTTGATTTGTAAATGGATATACACTTACTCCGTATTCACGCCCTTCAACAAAATTTGCATACAACTCAGAAAAAACAATTAGTAACCACATAGCTACAATTACTAAAAAAGGTAAGCTTTTAAACACACTATTTAACTCTAAACGGACTAATGACAAAAGCCCTTTTATTTGTGCTGTAAAATTATATGTTCCTTCTATTGCTTTATAGGGAGTTAGCTGTTTTATATTGTTTTTTAATGTTTTTTGTTTCTTTACTTTCTTCGTAATTTTTCTAAAAGAAAACCTTTTATAGGTAAGGAACAAAATTCCAAGAGAAAAAGCTATCCAAAGTATTCTATTCCAGAAAAACAATCCTGAAAAAGAAAGTAACTGCGTATTTTTCTGATGAGCTGTCCAATACTGAGTTTGCTCAAAAAAAGCTGCTATTCCAAAAGAATCTGCTATTGCGGCTACCGACATCATTTCTGGTGATGCAGGAACAGATTGGGCTAATAAGGGTGAATTTAAAAAAATAGAACTTACAAAATATAACATATAAATGCATACTGCACTTGCGTAAGTTGCAATGCTATTTTTAGTAAATATACTCACAGAGAATATTAAAGAAGTACATATAAAAATATTAGGTAGTACTATATAAAACCAAGGCTGTATATAATTAAGTAAACTAAAAGTTCCTAACCTTTCTACATCTAAACCAGAAAAGTAGTTTCCTAATATATAGCCGACTATAAAAGGAGAAAAAGCCAAAACACTAAATATAAATGCTCCTAAAAATCGACTCCAAAAATAATGCTGTTTTGTTATTGAAGAGCTATAAATTAAGCCCTCCATATGATGCTGTTTGTCTCTTATGGTAGCAGTTACCGTAAAAAACATAATAATAAAAACACTTCCTAAAGTAAAAAGACCTGTATGAAAATAAACTTGATAAACAGCATTAAAGTTTACTCCAGTAGGCGCATAACCTTGACTTCCTGTAAAATAGCCTAATCCTAAAAATAATATTGAAAATATTGGAAAGGCTCGTTGTTTTAATTGATAATACGTTTCAAATTGTAATAATTTCTTAAACATAGACTAGGCTTTTTTATGGTGAAACAACGTAGTGAAATAGTAATCCTCTAAGTTTGGAGTAATTCTTTCAAATCCATTTGATAAAGTAGCTTCAGAGAAAACCCTTATTTGTGTTTCGCCTGATACTAATTTGGTTGAAATTATATCATATGTCTTTCTATAGTGTTCAATATCACTTTTAGCTATAATTTTTGTCCAAATATTGTTTTGAATACTCTCTACCAGCTCTTTTGGGTTTCCTTGAGATATAATTTGTCCTTCAGATAATATTGCCATTTTAGTGCATAGGTTTCTAACATCTTCTACTATGTGAGTAGATAAGATGACTATCACATTCTCTCCTATTTCACTTAAAAGATTTAAAAAACGATTGCTTTCTTCTGGATCTAAACCTGCCGTAGGCTCATCTACAATAATTATTTGAGGGTTTGCCAACAAAGCTTGCGCAATTCCAAAACGTTGCCGCATTCCTCCTGAAAATGTATGTACCGCTTTTTTTCTGTGTTGATAGAGGTTTACTTGCTGTAATAAAGAAGTTACTTGCTCTTTTCGCGCTGAGTTATTAGTAATACCTTTCAGAATGGCTAAATGATCTAACAATCTTTCGGCTGATATTTTAGGATATACTCCAAATTCCTGAGGTAAATACCCTAAGTATTTTCGTATTTCTTCTGGCTTATTAATAATATTACAGTCGTTAAACACAAGCTCTCCAGAAGAAGGCTCTTGTAAAGAAGCGATCGTACGCATTAAAGAAGATTTACCAGCTCCATTGGCACCTAACAAGCCAAACATTCCATTCGAAATTTTTAAGTTAATTCCGTTTAATGCTTTAACTCCGTTAGGATATGTTTTTGTAAGATTTCTAATTGTTAATGTATTCATATGTGGTTAGGTATTTGTTTTCTACAAATCTCCAATACCTTACCTTTCTGATAAATTAAAAATGATATATCAGCTTATTTTTAACACACATAATATTTATTTAAGTACTAACTAAAACTCAACTAAAAAAGCTACTTGTTCGTATAAAAAACAATAGTGTTTGTCAATATAATTGTGAAAACAGTTTTACATGAGTAATTTTGAAGTATGATTGATTTTTTAAAGAAATACAAAGCTTTTCTTATTGGCTTTTTAATTATAATTCCGTTGTTCATTTTATTGGATTACATAAATGTTCTAAATATCCCCAATGACCAGCCAGTTGAGGTTATTGTAATCATTATTTTTTGGGCGTTAGTTGTAGGATTACCCATACATAATTATCAATATTTAAAAAGGAAAAAGAAAGCCGTAATTGGTATTACTGTTCTTTTTATCCTATTTTTTATTACAATAGTTATTGATTCTTTTATGAAGCTCCCAGATAATCCAATCACATTCATTTTATTAATAATATTTTGGTGCGGATTAGCTTATTTTTTAGTACCTAACTTCATTAAAAAATATTGGAAATTCATAGCCCTTCTATACACTCCATTGCTCTTATACTTTTTTTATCTCAGATTGTTTTCTGGTGATTTAGAAGCTTATTTAAAGGTAAAACAAGAAACCCCTTTTTATATATTCTTTTTGCCTATTCCTATTTTCTTTTTTCTTTGGATTTTTGAACAATGGAAATGGGTACAAGAGTTAAAAAAAGAAAAATCTAAAACTGAATTATCACTATTAAAAACCCAAATAAACCCGCATTTTTTCTTCAACACATTAAATAACTTGTACGCACTTACAGTAAAAAATTCTCCTCAAGCACCAGAAGTTATTTTAAAATTATCTGACATGATGCGCTATACCATTTACGATGGAGAAAAAGAAACAGTAAAAATTTCAGAAGAAATAGAATACCTAAATAATTACATCGAACTACATAAAATCCGATATAAAAAGTCTGTAGAAATTACTTTTAATCACGACATCGATACCTCTTTAAACATTCCTCCCTTATTATATATTATTTTACTTGAAAATGCCTTTAAACACGGTATAGAAACACTAGCAGAAAAAGCTTTTATTCATATAAATTTATACGAAGAGGCTCATTTTATTTACTTTGACATAGAAAACAATTTTGATCCTAGTGAACTCAATAATTCTAAAGGTATTGGATTACAAAACCTAAAACGAAGATTATCTTTGCTATACAAACAACAACATGAACTAAGTATTAGTTCCACAAATAATATCTATAAAACACAGTTAAAAACACCAAAGCATGCTTAACTATATAATTATTGATGATGAGCCTTTAGCTCATGAAATTATAACAGAATTTTGTAGCATGCTACCTCATGTTCAATTAGTAAAAAGCTGCTATAATGCTATGGAGGCTATGCAATTTTTAAATGAGCATACTGTTGATTTTATGTTTTTAGATATAAACATGCCCAAGTTAAAAGGCTTGGATTTTTTAAAGACGCTGTCTAATCCACCTAAAACCATTATCACTACTGCCTACAAAGAATATGCTCTTGAGGGATTTGAACTCAATGTTGTAGACTATCTTTTAAAACCTTTTAGTTTTGATCGTTTGGTAAAAGCTGTTAATAAAGTATCAGACACTTTACCTATCAAAACAATCAACAAAGAAAGTATACAGACAAGTCAAATCAATACTCGTATTTTTATCAAAGGAGATAAAAAACACCATCAAGTTGATTTAAATGATTTGTTATTTATAGAGGCTTACGGAAATTATACTAAACTATTTTTAATAGATGAAATGATTGTAAGCCACGAAAAGATTTCTCATTATGAAACTATCTTAGATGAAAACAATTTCCTAAGAGTACATAAATCATTTATTGTTGCTGTAGATAAAATAAAGTTTATAGAAGGGAATCGTATTATAATTCATGAGCATAAGGTTCCTATTGGTCAAACCTATAAAAGCCTAGTTAGTAAACTTTACAACTAACATCTATTTTATTTTTCTTTTATCTCTTTTATTTTCATAGATTTATGCATCAACAAAATCATTTACATGCATATATCTTCAAAAGTTACACGTCTTTTTGATTTCCCATATCACCAACTAGAAAACTACCCACAACAAGATTGCTTAGTTTCTAAAGAGAATAATGAATGGAAAAGTATTTCTACTAAAAAATATATTGAAGATACTAACATCATAAGTAAAGCTTTATTAAATCTTGGAGTGAAACCAGGAGATAAAATTGCTGTAATTACTTCTGTAAATCAACCAAAATGGCATTTGTTAGATATTGGAGTTATGCAAATTGGTGCAGTAAATGTTCCCTTATATCCTACTTTTTCAGAAAAAGATTACGCTTATATCTTAAACCATTCTGATAGTGTTTACTGTTTTGTTTCTGATGATGAACTCTATCAAAAAGTAATCAAAATTCAAGAACAAACACAGCTCAAAAAAGTATTCACTTTTGAAGAATTAGATGTAGATTATGGGTGGAGTTCTTTCTTAAGTCTTGGTAACGAAACAGCTCTTCAAACAAAAGTAAACGAATTAAAAGAGTCTATAAACCCATCTGATTTAGCTACTATTATCTATACTTCAGGTACTACTGGAACTCCAAAAGGGGTTATGCTCTCACATAATAACATTCTTAGCAACGTTTTTGCTGTTGGAAAAAGACTTAATCTACAAGACAATCAAAAAAAAGTGATAAGTTACCTTCCCATTTGTCACATTTTTGAGCGTGCAGCCTCTTATTACTGTCAATATATGGGCTTTGAAATTCATTTTGCTGAGAGTATTGATAAAGTTGGAGATAATTTACGGGAAATTCAACCTCATTTTATGGCTGTAGTACCTCGTTTATTAGAAAAAGTTTTCGATAAAATTGTAGATAAAGGCAGTAACTTATCTGGTCTAAAAAAAAGATTGTTCTTTTGGGCATTACAATTAGGTGAACAATATCAACCCTATAAAGCAAACGGTTGGTGGTACGAATTCAAGCTTTCTATAGCACGAAAACTTATTTTTTCTAAATGGAAAGAAGCTTTAGGAGGACAGTTAGAATTTATGCTAGCAGGTAGCGCTCCAACCCAAGCTAGGCTTGTAAGAATCTTTACTGCGGCAGGCATTCCTGTTTTTGAAGGCTACGGACTTACCGAAACCTCTCCTGCAATTTCTGTTACCGATATGCGAAACAACGGGTTTAAAATAGGAACTGTTGGGAAGGTAATTGAAAATGTAACTGTAAAAATAGCTGAGGATGGGGAAATCTTAGTGAAGGGACCTAATGTGATGATGGGCTACTATAAAGATTCAGAAAAAACTAACGAATCAATTATAAATGGCTATTTCCATACAGGAGACATTGGAGAACTAGACAATGACGGATTTTTAAAAATTACAGATCGAAAAAAAGAAATCTTCAAAACTTCAGGTGGTAAATACATCGCTCCTGCTATCTTAGAAAGTGAGTTGAAGAAGTCACGTTTTATAGAGCAAGTTATGGTAATTGGTGAAGGTGAAAAAATGCCGGCTGCATTAATTCAAATTGCTACTGAATTTGTTCAAGAATGGTCAAAAAGACACCACCATACAATTACAAATATTACTACAGATGAGAAACTACTCAAACGAATTCAAAAAGAGATTGATATTTGCAATGAAAAATTTGGGAAGTGGGAACAAATAAAACGCTTTGAAATTACTCCTGATGAATGGTCTATCAATTCGGGTCATTTAACTCCGACATTAAAAATGAGACGAAAAATAATCTTAGAAAAATACAATAGTTTGTATCAAAAAATATATAATCCTCAATAAATCAACCAGTAAACTACAACTTGTGCAATCGGGGTATTTTTCATACTTTGCAGAGCCCAAAAATTTGAACATATGTCGATTGAAATTACACGTCTTTTTGATTTTCCTTATTATCAACAAGAAAACTATAATTTAGATAACACATTTACCACAAAATACAACGGTAAATGGCAATCTATTTCAACCAATGAATATATTAAACAAGCCAATGCTATAAGTAGAGGTTTGTTACGATTAGGAGTACAACCTAATGATAAAATTGCTGTAATTTCAACAAATAATAGAACTGAATGGAATGTTTGTGATATTGGAATATTACAAACAGGAGCTCAAAACGTTCCTATCTATCCAACTATCTCTAAAGAAGACTACGAATATATTTTAAATCACTCAGAAGCTACTTATTGCTTCGTTTCTGATGAAACTATTCTAGAAAAACTAAACCAAATAAAAGCAAATACTCAACTTAAAGAAATATTTACTTTTGACGATATAACTGACGAAAAAAGCTGGAAAGAGGTTTTAAAATTAGGAGAAGACGAAAGTAATCAAAATGAAGTTGAAGAACGTAAAAATGTTATTACAACTAACAATTTAGCAACCCTAATTTATACTTCTGGTACTACTGGACGCCCTAAAGGCGTTATGCTTAGTCATAAGAACATTGTGTCAAATGTTTTAAGTAGTGAGAAAAGAGTACCATTAGTATATGGACAAGGTCGTGCATTGAGTTTCTTACCTGTGTGCCATATTTTTGAACGTATGCTTCTATACCTATATCAATACTGTGGTATCTCTATTTATTTTGCTGAAGCTATTGATAAATTGAGTGAAAATGCTCAAGAGGTTAAACCGCATGTAATGACCGCGGTTCCTAGATTGTATGAAAAAATTTATGATAAAATTTATGCCAAAGGAGCCGACTTAACAGGAATTAAAAAGAAATTGTTCTTTTGGGCTATTGAGTTAGGTTTACAATACGAACCTTATGGAGCTAACGGATGGTGGTATGAAAAGAAACTAAATATTGCTAGAAAACTTATTTTCTCTAAATGGCAAGCTGCTTTAGGTGGAGAATTAAAAATAATGGTTTCGGGTTCTGCCGCGTTACAACCACGTTTAACTAGAGTATTTACAGCTGCTGGAATGCCGGTAATGGAAGGTTATGGTCTTACCGAAACTTCACCTGTAATTGCTGTAAACGATATGCGTAATGGAGGTTTTAAATTAGGAACTGTAGGTCGATTAATTGATGGTGTTGAGGTTAAAATAGCCGATAATGGAGAAATTTTAGTAAAAGGACCAAATGTAATGCAAGGATATTATAAAGATCCTGAAAAAACTGCTGAAGCTTTACAAAACGGATACTTCCATACAGGTGATAAAGGTGAATTATGTGAAGATGGTTTCTTAAAAATAACTGGACGTACCAAAGAAATGTTTAAAACCTCAGGTGGTAAATACATTATTCCACCATTACTAGAAGGTCAATTAAAACAATCTCGCTTTATTGAGCAAGTAATGGTTATTGGTGAAGGTGAAAAAATGGCTGCTGCATTTATTCAACCAAATTTTGAATTTGTTCGTGAATGGGCAATTAGGCACAATATAACTGTTGGAGATAATAAAGACTTGGTAAATAACCCTAAAGTAATAGAGCGTATTCAAGAAGAAGTAGATTACGCCAATACTAAGTTTGGTAAATGGGAAACTATTAAAAAGTTTGAGTTAACCGAAGAAGAATGGTCTATTGACGGAGGACAGCTTACTCCTACCATGAAAATGAAACGAAACATTATTAAAGAAATGTATAAAGACTTATACGATAAAATTTATAGAGATTAATCGTTTAAAGTGTTGTGAAAGCAACACTTTTTCTTTTTATTATGACCAAAATTATTTCTTTTTCTTCGGATGTTTCTACTATTGAAATACCTAAAAAATTCGATTATCCTTATAATTATTCACCTCATACTCTAGCAAAAATAGCTGCTAAAGAACTACAAGAATATTTAACAAATCAAACTGATTTTTCGCACAACTTTGGAATTAAAAACCCTAAGGATACTAACTCACTAGGAAAAATGTTTGGAGTCTTAGTTGTGCAAGATCAAAATGGAACCTTAGGTTATTTAGCTGCATTTTCTGGTAAACTAGCTGAAAGCACACAACACAAACATTTTGTGCCCCCTGTATTTGATGTTTTAAATAAAAACGAATTCTATCTTACAACAGAAGAACGACTTAATGAGTTAACCCATAAAATAGCAAGTCTAGAAAGTTCCTCTGGTTTTATTGATGCAAAAAAAGCATATCAAAAAACACAACAACTGCACAAAAAGCTTTTAGCTGATGAGCAATCAAAAATTAAACAACGAAGAAAACTTAGAAAAAAACTAGGGCAACAAAACAATCAGTTAAATATAAATGAAGAGTTTTACTTGCGTGAATATGAAGTGTATTTAAACGATAAAATAGCGGCATCAAAAAAAACGTATCAAGAAAAGCAACATCAAGCTCAGGAGTTAAAACAACAGCGCACAAACCTTTCAGCTTGGACACAACAAGAAATATTTAAAAAGTATGCGTTTCTTAACTATCAAGGAGAAACTAAAAACTTATTAGATATTTTTACAGACTCCACTCAAAACATTCCTGCTGGTGCTGGTGATTGTTGCGCTCCTAAATTACTTCAATATGCATACAATCATCAATTAAAACCTATTTGTATGGCTGAATTTTGGTGGGGAAAACCTTTAAAAACTTCCATAAGAAAACATCAATATTTTTATCCTGCGTGTACTGGTAAATGCAAGCCTATTCTAACGCATATGTTACGAGGAATGACTGTAGAAGAAAATCCGTTAGTTACTCTATTAAAGGAAGAAAAAGAAATTACAATTATTTATGAAGATTCAGATTTGTTAGTCATCAACAAACCACATGAATTATTATCAGTAGCTGGAAAAGAAATAAAAGACTCTGTATTTAGTCGTATTCAAAAATTATATCCAAAAGCAACAGGTCCGTTAGTAGTACATAGGTTAGACATGTCAACTTCTGGAATTCTCTTAGTTGCTAAAAATGAAGAAACTTATAAAGCTTTGCAAGCACAATTTGTTCATAAAACTATACAAAAACGCTATGTGGCTTTATTAGATAGTGTTTTAAAAGAAGATAAAGGAAAAATCGATTTACCACTTAGAGTAGACTTAAACGATCGCCCTAAACAACTTGTGTGTTACCAACACGGAAAAGAAGCATTAACTACTTGGGAAAAAGTTGAAGTTCTAAACAACAAAACAAAAGTATACTTTTATCCTATAACTGGACGCACGCATCAATTACGTGTGCATGCTGCACATAATTTGGGACTAAACACTCCTATTGTAGGTGATGATTTATACGGAAACAAAGCAGATAGATTGTATTTACATGCTGAAAAAATCACATTTGTACATCCTACTTCAAAAAAACAAGTAAGCTTTACTGCTCCCGCACCTTTTTAATCGCAGGGTGATGCCAAAAAATTCCTTAAACTTATTAAAATAGTTTTGAAGTAGTATTTGTGTAGTTAATATTGTACTCAATTTTATACTACATATTTTGTCTTTTTAAGTGTACTTAAAATAACAAACGAGGCTAAAAAGAAAATAGCTAAACACAACACACTCCATTGCATAGAACCTGTAATCCAATTTAGTGTTCCATATACAGCAGTTCCTAAAACAATGGCTATTTTTTCAGTAACATCATAAAAACTAAAATACGTAGCATGATCTTCTGTTTCTGGCAATAATTTAGAATAGGTAGAACGTGTTAAGGTTTGAATAGCCCCTTGTACCAACCCCAGTAAACCACCTAGTCCATAAAAGTAAATAGCTACATTTTCTTGAGATTTATCTAACATGAAAGCACAAAAACAAACTAACATCCATACTACAATAGTTACTTTTAAAGCTGTTATATTCCCCCATTTTTCTGAAAACCTTGAAAATAAAATCGCTCCTAAAATTGCTACTATTTGTACTAATAAAATGGTAATTATTAAACTTGTAGACGACAAACCTAATTCTGAAGAACCAAAAATAGCAGCCATTAAAATAATAGTTTGTACACTAATACTTAACAAAAAGAAAGAAATTAAAAAACGTTTTAAAGTTGGATAGTTTAATACTTCTTTTATCACTATTTGTAACTCTTTGTACCCTTTCCATATATAATCTTTTTCAGGCTTTTTATTATACACATTACCAGGTAATCGTTTAAAGGTTATTTGAGCAAAGCCTAACCACCATAAACCTACCATGACAAAAGAAATTCTAGATGCCATTCCTGCACTAATTTCTAGAGTTTCTGGGAACATAATCATCGCCAAATTGATGAGTAATAAAATTACAGAACCTACATAACCATATACAAAACCTTTGGCACTGGCTCTATCTTGTTGTTCAGGATGGGCTACTTCGGGTAAATAAGCATTATAAAACACCAAACTTGCCCAAAAGCCAATACTTGCTAAAACAGTAAATAAAATACCTATCCATACAGTATCAATTCCATCAAAAAAGTACAAACTCATTACCGATAATGCTCCTAGGGTACAGAAAAACTTCATAAACTTTTTCTTACTTCCTGTATAATCTGCAATACCCGATAATATTGGAGAAATAAAAGCCACTACTAAAAACGAAAAAGACAATGCATAACTATATAAACTATCTGGATGCTCCCAGTCCATTCCTAAAAAGCTTACAATTTTACCTTCTGTTACTCCGCTGTAATACAACGGAAAAACAGCTGTGCTAATTACCAATGAATATACTGAGTTGGCCCAATCGTAAAATGCCCATCCGTTAATTAGCTTCTTATCTCCTATTTTATACATATAAATTCTAATAAAAAAAACCGCTCATATAACATGAACGGTTTGCAATATACTATAATTTATCAATCTTATTTACTCGTAGGCACGTTGTATTTTGCTGCTAACTTTTTAGCTTCTGGTAAAAAGTTTCTTAACGTCTGAATACGAGTTTGATTAGATGGGTGTGTACTCATAAACTCTGGAGGAGCTCCTCCGCCTGAGCGTTCACTCATTCGTACCCATACTTCAGCAGCTTCTTCTCCTTCATATCCTGCCATAATCATAAAAACTAACCCTAACTTATCTGCTTCGGTTTCATGTTCCCTACTAAATGGTAACATTACTCCTACTTGAGTTCCTAAACCATACGCCATATTCCACATTTCAGCATTTTTGCTATTTTGAGTACCTAAGGCTAGAGCAACTCCTCCTAATTGTTGTAATTGACCTGTAGACATACGTTCTTGTCCGTGTTTTGCAAATGCATGAGCAACCTCGTGCCCCATTACTGCAGCTACTCCATCTTCGTTAGCACAAATAGGCATAATTCCTGTATAAAACACCACTTTTCCACCAGGTAAACACCAAGCGTTAACTGTTTTATCTTCTACTAAATTAAACTCCCATTCATAAGCATTTGCTTCGGCAGTCATTCCATTAGCACGCATAAAACGATCTACTGCTGCTGAAATATTTTTTCCTACTCGTTTTATTTGATTTGTTTTAGCAGTATTAGTAGATAGTTTATTCTCTTCTAAAAACCCTTTGTATTGTGCAAAACTTGCAGGTAAGATTTGAGCATCGTTTACAAAGTTTAATCTTTTTCTTCCCGTAATTGGCACAGTACTACACGCTACTAAAAAAGCAGCTAAAAATGTTAGGGCTATAATTTTTTTCATTGTTTAATAGTTTAAAATTCTATGTTCTTGGTTGTATCTTTTATGACACGAAATTAACTTATTTGTCACAAACTTGATAATATATTATGTCTTTAAAGCTACAAATTCTATCTTTATCTTAAAAACTAATTCATGAATTTTACGCATTCAAAAACAGCTTTACCAAGTATTAAAATACCTAAACCTGTCATCCTTTCAGCTAAGACTTTACAGTTTATATCTACTAACAAAGCAGCTAAGTTTGGTACAAGGCTTTTTACAACTCCTGTTAACTTTCCTATTCCTAAGAGAGAAAAAGTAATGTTAGAGAGTGCTCAAAAGAAAACAATAAATGTGCCATCCATCTCAAAAGACATTCAAGTATTATCATATGGTTATTCAACTAAAAAAGTATTATGGGTACATGGTTGGGCAGGAAGAAGTACTCAATTATATATGATTGCTGACAAACTCTTGGAAAAAGGCTACATGGTTATTTCTTTTGACGGACCTGCGCATGGAAAGTCTACAGGAAAAACTACCGAAATGCCAGAGTTCTTAGAAACCATTACTGAACTCAACAAACAATTTGGACCTTTTGATGCTGCTATAGGACACTCGTTTGGCGGTGTATGCTTGTATAACGCTCTTTCAGAAAATTTTGCTGTAAACAAATTGGTTACTGTTGGTGCTGCTGATAAAATATCAGATGTTATTTTAAACTTTACTAAAAACTTACAAGTAAAACCAGTTATAGCTCATAAAATGAAACGCTTATTTGATAAAAAATGGCAACGAGATATTGATATACACTCCTCTAGCGTAAAAGCTAAAGATGTAAAAATACCTACTTTAGTTGTTCATGATTCATTTGATGGCGATGTTGATGTAAGTTGTGCAATAGCAATACGTCAAAACTTACAGAATGGAAAACTTTTAATTACGAAAGGCTTAGGACACACCAGAATTCTTCGTAACTCAAAAGTTGCTTCCAAAATTGTTGATTTTATAAGTAAAGAACCATGAGAAAATTAGTTGTTTTATTCCTTTTAGCAATAACAGTTAGTACTACTGTAAATGCTCAAAACAAGAAAAAGTACGCGGTAAACAAAACCAACAGTGAGTGGAAAAAGTTATTAACTCCAAAACAGTACTATGTACTTAGAGAAGCGGGTACAGAACGACCTAACTCAAGTCCTTTAAACTTTAACAAAAAAGAAGGAACTTATGTATGTGCAGCCTGTAAAACCCCATTATATAAATCTGAAAACAAATACGATTCAGGTAGTGGATGGCCTTCTTTTGATAGAGCCATTAAAGGAAATGTAGAGCTTGATACAGATTATAAACTAGGATATGCTCGAACAGAATTAAAATGTAATACTTGTGGCGGACATTTAGGACACTCTTTTAATGATGGACCTAAAAAAACTACTGGTAAACGTCACTGCATTAATGGAGTTGCTTTAGAGTTCATTCCTAATAAATAAAATTGTAAATTAAGGCTGGTTTTAACCAGTCTTTTTTATTAGCACCATCAAAGAATTTAATACCAGAGGCTTGCCTCAAAAATCAAGAACTTTTTTCCCGTAAATGCCTCGTGAGCTTGCCCCGAGGTAGTTTACTAAAAAATTATACCATGCAAAACTCTTATTTAGAAAGTGTAAAAAAACAAATAACCTACTATAAAAGTTTAGGCGATAAAACTTTTAATCAACTTACCCAAGAAGCGCTATTTTACCAATACAATCAAGAAAGCAACTCTATTGCGGTAATTGCAAAGCATATTGCGGGTAATATGTTATCTCGTTGGACTAACTTTTTTACTGAAGATGGAGAAAAATCGTGGAGAAATAGAGATGATGAGTTTATAAATACTTTTACAACCAAAGAAGAAATGATTGCCTATTGGGAAAAAGGTTGGGATTGTTTTTTAAACACTATTAACTCTTTAGAAGAAACTGATTTAGAAAAAATCATCTACATAAGAAACCAAGGGCATACAGTAACCGAAGCAATAAACCGTCAAATTTGCCATTATCCGTATCACATTGGGCAAATTGTATTTTTAGGCAAAATGCTACAAAACGAAAAATGGGTATCGCTATCCATTCCTAAAAATGCCTCTAAAAACTTCAATCAAGAAAAATTCAGTCAAGAGAAAAGTCGCAAACATTTTACGGATGATTTATAGTATTTACTCCTCTTGTTACCAATACAAAAACTAAAAAAAGTGACTACTACTCTTACTAATTATTAAAAATCGGACACTTTTATACAATAATGCAGAAAAAATCTACTAACAAATTGCTAAAAACTAACAACTAATAACTAAATTTGTGCCTCTAAAAAATGAAGCCGATACATGTTTAATAATTTAAGCGAAAAGTTAGATAAGGCGTTACATACGCTGAAAGGACACGGAAAAATTACCGAAGTTAACGTTGCAGAAACTTTAAAAGAAGTTCGTAGAGCTTTATTAGATGCCGATGTTAACTTTAAAATAGCTAAGAATTTTACCAAAACAGTAAAAGAAAAAGCCTTAGGTCAAGACGTATTAACAACGTTAAACCCTGGGCAACTAATGGTAAAATTAGTTAAGGATGAATTAACCGAATTAATGGGTGGTGATACCGTTGGTATTAACTTAGGTGGTTCACCTACTGTAATTTTAATGTCTGGTTTACAAGGTTCGGGTAAAACAACCTTTTCAGGTAAGCTAGCTAACTATCTTAAAACTAAGAAAACTAAACAAGTTTTATTAGTAGGATGTGACGTATATCGTCCTGCCGCAATTAACCAGTTACGTGTTGTTGGAGAGCAGATAGGTGTTGAAGTATACGCTGAGGAAGGAAATCAAAATCCTGTAGAAATTTCTCAAAATGCTATTAAGCATGCAAAAGCAAACGGTAAAAACGTGGTGATTATTGATACCGCGGGTCGTTTAGCTGTTGATGAAGAAATGATGACAGAAATTTCTAACATTCACAAAGCTGTAAGCCCACAAGAAACTTTATTTGTGGTAGACTCTATGACAGGGCAAGATGCTGTAAATACTGCCAAAGCCTTTAATGATGTATTAAATTTTGACGGAGTTGTTTTAACTAAGTTAGATGGTGATACTCGTGGTGGAGCTGCTTTATCTATTAAATCGGTAGTAGACAAGCCTATTAAATTTATAGGTACGGGTGAAAAAATGGATGCAATTGATGTATTCCACCCTAGTCGTATGGCTGATCGTATTTTAGGAATGGGAGACGTTGTTTCGTTAGTAGAGCGTGCCCAAGAACAATACGATGAAGAAGAAGCTAGAAAATTACAAAAGAAGATTGCTAAAAATCAGTTTGGTTTTGATGATTTCTTAAATCAAATCAATCAAATCAAAAAGATGGGTAGCATGAAAGATTTAGTAGGTATGATTCCTGGTGCTGGTAAGGCTTTAAAAGATGTTGATATTGACGACGATGCTTTTAAAGGAATTGAAGCTATTATACACTCTATGACTCCTGAAGAAAGAAGTACGCCTTCTGTTATAAATGCGAGTCGTAAAAAACGAATTGCCAAAGGTTCCGGAACTTCGGTACAAGAAGTTAACCAGTTGATGAAGCAATTCGACCAAATGAGCAAAATGATGAAGATGATGCAAGGTGGTGGCGGAAGAAAAATGATGCAAATGATGAAAGGCATGAGATAATATAAAAAAAAGAGAAGTTTTGTCGACTTCTCTTTTTTCTTTTTTGATTAACAACAACACACTGAATAACACACAACAACACACACAAATGATTTTACTAGACGGTAAAAAGACATCAGCAGACATTAAAGAAGAAATTGCTTTAGAAGTAGCAGCATTAAAAGCAAACGATAAAAAAACACCGCATTTAGCAGCGATTATCGTAGGTAATGACGGAGCAAGTTTAACCTATGTAAATGCAAAAGTAAAGGCATGCGAACGTGTAGGTTTTGAATCTACTTTACTTCGTCTTCCTGAAGATACTACTGAAGAAGAACTATTAAACGAAATTGCTATTTTAAATATAGATAATGATATTGATGGTTTTATAGTACAACTACCCCTACCCGATCATATTGACGAACAAAAGGTATTAATGGCTATAAACCCTGATAAAGATGTAGACGGTTTCCACCCTATGAATGTTGGTAAGTTAGCTCTAAACTTACCTACGTATATTTCTGCAACTCCTTTCGGAATTTTAGAATTGTTAGACCGTTATAATATTGAAACCTCGGGTAAAGATGTAGTAGTTATTGGTCGTAGTCATATTGTAGGAAGCCCAATGAGTATTTTACTATCTCAAAAAAGAAAAGTAGGAAATGCAACGGTTACTTTAACACATAGTAGAACAAAAAACTTAAAAGAGGTTACTAAAAGAGCAGATATTATTATAGCTGCTATTGGTATTCCTGAGTTTTTAAAAGGTGACATGGTAAAAGACGATGTAGTAATTATTGATGTAGGAATTACTCGTGTTGCTGATCCTTCTAAGAAAAGAGGATTTAGATTAGTAGGTGATGTTGCTTTCAACGAAGTAGCAGAAAAAGCATCGCACATTACACCCGTACCGGGTGGTGTAGGTCCTATGACGATTGCAATGCTATTAAAAAACACTTTATTAGCTTGCGAACGTAGACAAGAAAAAGCTTAATAAAACAACTTTATATATAATTGAAAAGACTGCCTGAGGGCGGTCTTTTTTGTTATATAAACTCGTGTTAAACAACAAAAACAGTAATAATTGTAATAATAACAATTTATTCCATACTAATTATTAAAACTAAATTATTTTAAACATGGATTATTATTACATATTACTATTAGTTATAGCAGCTTTTTTATCTATTAAAGGAGAAAAGAAAACAAACAGAAAAAAACTTTTTATTTGGATTTATATAGTTTTAATAGGTGTTGCACTTATGTATAACTTTGGAGAATCTATTGGACAAATGATTTACAAAATAACAAGTACTTAATACATATTAAAACTCCTAAATTTGATAGTATAAATGTTTGTTAGATATGTTATTTATTTACATAATGGAAGTGATTTTTAGGTTATTTACTATAAATTGTTGTATACTAAGAACTATCAATTAGTTTTGCACGAAGCTTATACGAACACAAACGCGGTAGTGTACTTATGTAACTACTAGTAATAACCAAATTACCTCTTATTTTAGGTCAACATTTTAATACACAAACTCTTCATCGTTAATTATCTTTCTTACTATATTAGCCAACACTAAAACACCAAAAAATGTAAAAAGTATACTCATACTTCTTTTAGGTTGTTTTAGAATATTAAAAGTATATATATAAATAAGTAACATCCCTTTGAAAAAACAAATTTGTATTAAAAACTAATGAGTTTTATAAGTAGATTTGTATTCAAGAAGAAAATAGAAATGAGCGAATATAACTTACAATTCATATCTGATAAAGATTTATACAAACACGTTTCAAAAACAGTCCAAGCATATAGTTTTGAAATGGATTTAAAAAAATTCAATAAAAATTTAATAGACCCAATTAAGCTAACATTTGACTCTATTGTTTATGAACAAAGTTATGAGGATACAATTGAAAATGAAGTTTTAAGACAATTAGATAAGACAAATTCAAATCTTATTGGGTATTTTCATCAAAATATATTTGAATATTTTTCAGATGATTGGGATGTCCCTAGTCAAGGTTATGATATAGAAAACAAAAAAGAAAAAATTTTTGTAGAAATGAAGAATAAACACAACACTATGAATTCTTCCTCAAGTGCAAAAACTTATATGCGTTTTCAAAATACCATACTACAAGACAGAGATGCTAAATGTTTTTTAGTGGAGATAATTGCTAAAAACAGTCAAAATATTCCTTGGGTAGTAACATTAGACAAGGTAAAACAACCGACAAATGAAAGTATTAGAAGAGTTTCTATTGATAAATTTTATGAGATTGTTACAAAAGATAAATTTGCTTTTCAAAAACTTTGTTACATTCTACCAACAGTAATCAAAGATGTTGTTGATGATTTAAAATCAAGGAATAAGAAAAATACTGTTTTTAAAGAATTAAAGAATTTATCATCTGATTTATTAACTAGTATCTATCTTCTATCATTCAAAAAGTATGAAGGGTTCAATAAATTTAAATTTTAAACTATGGAATTATTGGATGAATATGAAGTAAGTAATTTATTAGACGTTCCATTAAGCCGTCTTAACTCTTGGGCAAATAATGGTAAATTATATCCTTCCAAACTAAACGGTGTCAAATATTACGATAAAAAAAATCTTTATAAATTTGAAATAGCCAATGAGATTTTTAATTCGGACTGGGATAATTTCATTAAAATAAAACCTAATAAAAGCTATACTTCAATTGAATTATTTGCAGGTGCTGGCGGTATGGCATTAGGAATGGAAAAAGCGGGAATCGAACATGTTTTACTTAATGAGTTTGAAAAAAATGCTTGTAAAACTTTACGATATAATCGTCCAAAATGGAATGTAATTGAGGATGATATCCAAAATTTAAATTTTTCAGAATATAAAGGTAAAATTGACATCGTTACAGGTGGTTTCCCTTGTCAAGCATTTTCAAGTGCGGGGAAAAAACTTGGGTTTGAAGATACAAGAGGAACTTTATTCTTTGACTTTGCAAGGTGTATTAATGAAGTACAACCTAAAATTTTTATAGGAGAAAATGTTAAAGGGCTTTTAAAACATGACAAAGGAAAAACGATTGAAGTAATAAAACAATCAATCAAAGATATTGGTTACACTTTAATTGAACCAAGAATATTAAAAGCAATGTATTATAAAGTACCTCAAAAAAGAGAAAGATTAATACTTGTTGGAGTTAGAAATGATTTAGCTCATAATCTTGAAAAGTTTAAATTCCCCGAGAAATACCCTAAAGTTTTGACAGTTGCAGACGCTTTTAAAAAAGGTGAACTATACAATAGAAAAGTTCCAAAAAGTGAAGGTGTTGTTTATCCTCAAAGAAAACGTGAAATTATGGAAGAGGTTCCTGAAGGCGGTTATTGGAGAGATTTATCTGATGAACTTCAAAGGGAATATATGGGAGGAAGCTATTTTTTAGGTGGTGGTAAAACTGGTTTAGCAAGAAGGTTATCAATGAAAAAACCATCCTTAACATTAGTTTGTTCACCAGCAATGAAACAAACTGAAAGATGTCATCCAATAGAAACAAGACCTTTAACCATTAGAGAAAGTGCAAGAATCCAAACCTTCCCAGATAATTGGAAATTTCAAGGAGCAAAAGGACAACAATATAAACAGATTGGAAATGCTGTTCCTGTAAATCTTGCTTATGCATTAGGATTAAGTGTAGTTGACTTTTTAAATAAAATAGAATAAAAACTACATACAACTGTAATAACGTATACAGAAAATAGCAGTTTAAGTACTTAAAAAAGAATAATGAGGTAAAGGTTAATTATAATAAAAACCGAAAAGTTAGTACTTTAAATCTGCTACTATTCTTATACAACACACTTCACACTACTTCCCCCTCCTAACACGCAACTTCTTTACCTCTTCAATGGTAAGACCTGTGGAGTCTGCTATGGTATCAGTATCAACACCTTTTCTCTTTAAGGACTTGGCAATTTCAATTGCTTTATTCTTTTCAGCAATTTCTGAAGCCTCTTTTTTAAGACGCTGTTCCAGTACATATTTAGGAACATATTTGGTGCTTTTTGCTAACTCTTGTAAAAGCCCAACATCAGCAAAACTCAAATAACTTTTATCAGAAATAATTAAATGATCTATTACATGTGTATTTACTATAATACCTACTTGTATTAACCTATCTGTTAGGTTTTTGTCATTTTCTGACGGAGTTAACTCACCACTTGGGTGATTATGACATAATATTATTTTTACAGCTCTTTTTTGCAATGCAAGACTAAAAACTTCCATGGGTTCTACCAAAGTAGCATTAATAGTACCTAAGCTTATTAACTCAATAAAAAGAATACGGTTGTTGTTAGCTAAACCAATTACCCAAAAGTGTTCACGGTTTTGGTCTATCTTACTTTCACGAAGTAATATTTTTTGCATTATTCCGTAGATATCATCGGAATTTAAGATTTTTATCTTCTCTTGTTCTGTCAATTTTATGTCCATATCGTAAAAATAGGATTTTTTCAAAGATAGCTTATATAGTTTTTATAGAAAGTAGTTTTTTTTAGCATACGTTGTTCTTTCATTTTTTATAGCTTAAAACAACATTTGTTACCTATTAAACCTGAATTATAAGGAGACACTGTTTATTTAAATTTCAATTTATAAAGTACTATTAAGCTTGATATGTATAATGGAAATGTCTTTTCGTACCTAATACGAAAGACATTTAGTGCTTAGTAGAAGTGACATTTGGTGCCTAATGGAAAAGTCTTGATAATAAATAAGCCCAACAAGTTCGTTTCTTAACTTATCAGGCTTTAAATGGTTGTTTTCTTATAGTATGCCACAGTAACAATAAAAATAGCTTATAAAAAATCTTTTTAACTATAAAGTATTTCTTTTAAGAGGTTAAAAATACTGGCTAACCTCTGTATTTGTGGCTAACTCCTCAGCTTCCTTTCCTTGTTTAAATAAACGTGCGGTGTAAGTTCCTCTTAATATAATTGAATCTCCGTTAACCTCTAGCCAGCTACCTTCACGTAACCCTAGCACTGGTGTTTCATTAAATACATGATATTCTTTAATGCGTGTTTCACGCGTTTCACCCATGTGCGTAGAATCTGGATTTGGGTCTAAATAATGTGCGTTGATATTAAACGGAATAAACCCTAAGGTTTTAAAACTTGGTGGATACACAATAGGCATATCGTTCGTATTCATCATCGTTACTCCACAAATATTACTTCCTGCACTGGTACCTAAATACGGAGTTCCGTTTTCAACCGCTGTAGTTAAATCAGAAAGTATATCGTTTTTATATAGTTGATTTACCAATTCAAACGTATTACCTCCTCCTGTAAAAATAGCCTCCGCTTGCTGAACAGCTTCCTTCGGATTATCAAACTCATGGATACCTACAACTTTTTTATCAATAGTAGCAAAAGCCTTACGAGCTACAGAGGTATATTCATCGTAGGTTTTTCCGCTTGCACGTGCATACGGTATAAATAATATGGTAGAGGCTTCTTTAAAAAAGTTAGTTAAGGTTGGTAAAATATATGCTAGGTATCCACTACCATGAACGGTAGATGTGCTTGCTATAAGTAGTTTTTTCATTTGTTTACTATCTATTTAAGTTTAATTAGTATGAGTTTTAACTCCTCAAAATCAATCTTTAATTATGCTTTATATACTTCAAATTAACAAAAATTTACCATGTCCTTAAAACATTTTTAAGACAAGTAGGTAGTTTATTTGTGATATGAGAAAATTGTTACTTGTTCTTTTTACCATAACTACCTGTGCTATAACTGCTCAAAACACTCCTAAAATTATTACGGGTACTGTGTTTATAGATAGTATTGCTACCCAAGATGTACATATTATTAATAAAAAACTAACGCTTGGTGCTGTTTCTAATGAAAACGGACGTTTTGAAATTTTAGCTTCTGAAAACAACGTTTTACTTATTTCTCATCTTAACTTAGAGTATAAAGAGGTTACCCTTACCAAAGAGCATATTAAAGCTAAAAACATTGTAATTTTTGTTGATAGTAAAACGCACATGTTAGATGAGGTTGTGCTTGAAAAGCAAAGAAGTATTTTAGAAATTGATCCCGACATTCTTAACAACGCCCCTGTTGTAAATGCTAAAACCTTAAAACTACCTTATGCCAATGTTATACAACCAAAAGATGAAAAAACAGTAAAGGTAGAATCGGGCTTAGCTATTAGTGTAACGGGACTTATAAATGCACTTAACGGAACAAACAAACGAAAAAAACAATTAAAAAAGATTACTGTTGAAGATAGAAATATTGAAAAAATTAGAAAACACTTTACAGATGGCTTTTTTATACGTCAACTAAAAATAAAGAAAGAAAACATCAATCAGTTTTTACAAGCCTGTATTTCTAAAGGAATTATAAACCTATATAATAAAGACAAGGTTTTAGAACTTACGGCTGTTTTAATTGAAAATAGTAAATCATCCCCTTACCTACTAGAAAATGAAAATATAAGAGTTACCAAAAAATAATTGCATGATTAAACAACTACCCATAACACTTTTACTACTAATTACTTTAGGAGCTACGGCTCAACAAAAACGAAAATTCGTTTACGGAACTTTAAATGATGAACTTGGTGCTATACCCAACGCTCATATTATCAACCTAAATACCCAACAAGGTACATTTAGTACCGACTTTGGTAAATTTAGAATTTTAGCAAAACCTAACGATACTTTACAAATATCTTTTGTAGGATACGAAACCCAAAAAATTAAGCTTACCCATATTCATTTTGGAATACAAGAAAATAAAATTACCCTAGTTAAAGTTCCTTTTGAATTGGATGAAGTGGAAGTAAAAAAACACAACTTAATAGGTTCACTTGCTATAGATACTAAACAAACACCTAAAGATATTGGTATGGAAAAAGCTAAAAAAGCTATTGATTTTTCTATGATTAATTTTCAAGATCCTATTATTATGCCTATTGATGAGATTGATAAAATGGGGGTTCCTAATATGAGAAAAGTAACTGACCCTACTGCTAAATTTGCTGGTGTTGGAGGCGCAATTAGTTTAGGGAAAGATAATTATTCTGAACAACTAAAAAGAACCCGAAAAACAATACAGTTTAAGGAAAGTTTTCCTAAAATGCTCCTCTCAGCATTTGGAGAGTCTTTCTTTTTTAAAGAGCTTAACATACCTAAAGACAAGTATCTTCATTTTTTAGAGTATTGCAATCCACTAGATATAGAAAAACTATATAAAGAACAACAGCTTTTAAAAGTCATTGCTATCTTACAACAAGAAAGTAAGAGCTATTTAAAAGTAATTAATAACTAAACACATGAAAAATATACTCCCTTCAATTATTTGTCTGTTTTTTATAATAAAAGCTACAGCACAAGAAAGTAGAAAATTCTTTTACGCTATCATACAAGATGAAGTAAGTACTGTTCCTAACGCACATGTTATAAACCTTAACACTAAACAAGGAACTTTTACTAACGATAATGGTGAGTTTAGAATTTTTGCCAAAGCAAATGATACTATACAAATTACGTTCGTAGGTTATGAAACTAAAAAAATTGTGGTAGATGTTAATCACTTCGGAATGCAAGAAAATAATATCCTACTAAAAAAAGTACCTATTGAACTGGATGAAGTAGCGATAAAAAAACATAATTTACTCGGGCATATTTCTTCTGATTCAAAACATATAAAATCTGAAAAAGTAATAAATGCTGAAACATTAAACCTACCCTTTGCCGGTTCTAGAATACTTACCCCTGCTGAAAGAAGGCTACATACTGCTACAACAAGTTATGGAGGAATAATACCTGTAGACCTATTGTTAAATTGGATGTCTGGAAGATTAAAAAAATTAAAAAAACTTAAGGCTATTGAAGACAAAGAAAAAAGAATAGAAAACATACGTAGTAATTACTACATACTCATTCAACACGAACTAAACATACTAAAAGAAGATATTGACAGGTTTATTTATTTTACTGAATCTTCCGATGACTTCAATACTCTTTATTTAAATAATGAAGTAGCAATGATTACATTTTTGCAAAAGAAATCAGACGAATTTAAAAAACTTAACCCTAAAAAATACAATTAAAACCTCTTCCCTATTTCGTTGTTATTGGTTACGCTTTCTTAAAATATTTCGTACCTTTAGGTGTATACTAATCTAACCTAATAAAGTACCATGAAGAAAGTTCTAATAGCCTTATTATTTTTATCACAATTCGTATTCTCTCAAGAAGAACGAAAAACACTTTTTGGAATTGTTTATGATGAAAATGGTGTGCTAGAAAATGCTCATATTGTTAACTTTTCAACAAACCAAGCCACGTTTTCTAACGAAAATGGAGAATACAGACTTTTTGCTAGACCTACAGATTCTATTAGATATAGTAGTATAGGTTATAAAACCATTTATGAAAAACTAACTAAAGCCGACTTTAATACCTACAGAAAAAGAACTACTCTTGAAAAACAAGATTATGAACTAGATGAAGTTTTACTAAGAAACAACGAATTATCAGGTGAACTTGCCAAAGACCTTAGAAAGGTAAAGCGTGATAAAAACTTAGAAATAGCAAGTAAAGCTACCGACTTTTCAAATGTTAATTACAGTAATTACCATTCAGACGATTATATAAGTAAACACGTAAAACCTAATGTGGTAAATATTGACCCTACAAAAGCTTTTGAAGGAATGGGTACTACCAACACGTTTCCTGTAAAAAACTCAGAAAAACTAATAAAACTTCGTAAAGAATTAGCTTTTAAAGAAAATATGCCTGCTAAATTACTTAATGAATTAGGAGAAGACTTCTTTTTTGTTGAACTTAAAATTCCGGTTGATAAATATTATCACTTTTTAGAATATTGTAATCCGTTAGGAATAGAAAAACTATATCAAAACCGTGAAGTGTTAAAAGTTATTAAAATATTTAGAAAAGAACATACAGGATACCTCAAACTTATTGGAAAAGATTAATTTGGCGCAATAATTGACCTTTATTAACCATGAAAAAACTTTTTGTTCTCTTATTAGTCCTTCCCTTACTATCATTCACTCTGCATAAATACTATGTTGCGTTAACTGAAATTGAATACAGAGAAGATACTCAAAGCGTACAAATGATTATGAATGTTTTTATGGATGATATTGAGCTCGCCATAAATAAAGATTACAATACCAACCTACAAATTGCCACTAAAAACGAATTAACATCTATTAATGAATACTATTACAAATACTTAAAAACTCATTTTAAAGTTATTATTAACAATGAAGAAAAAAACTACAAGTTTATAGGTAAGGAATACGATGGTAATATTGTTTACTTTTATTTAGAGATAGAAAATGTTTCATTGCCAAAATCAATAAAAATAGAAAACAATGTTTTAGTTGAGCATTTCCCTGATCAACAAAACCTTATTAAAGCAACTGTTAAAAAGGAGCGCAAAAGTTTGTTTTTATCAAGCAATAATGATAAAGGTTTGTTAAATTTTTAATAAAGCTTCTTTTTTAGTAATAAGATTTCATTAACTTTCCGCTTATTTATTCAAAAACTAACAAGCATATAATGAGAAAATATTCTACGCTATTATTTTCAGCGCTCTTTGTATCAGCTTCTTTATTTGCCCAAGAAGCACCTAAAAAAGAACGTCAACAAGGTCATACCGACCAAAACAAATTTCGACAATTAAAAGATGTATTAGCTACTCCTAACGATCAACGTACAGCATCAGGAGCACCTGGTCATGCATACACACAACAAAAAGTTGATTATGTAATGAACTTACGCTTAGATGAAGTTACAGATAGATTGTACGGAGATGAAGATATTACTTACCACAACAACTCTAAAGATCATTTAGAGTATTTATGGTTACAGTTAGATCAAAATATGCGAGCTCCAGATTCTAAATCTCCCTTGGCAGAATCTAATGCAGCAAGAAGTTTTCAAACTCCTGATAAATTTGTGAGTGACAATATGGATAAACCAAAAGCATTTGGTTTTAATATTGAAGCCGTAAAATATGCTGATGGTAGAGATTTATCTCATACTATTAATCGCACAATGATGCGTATTAACTTGCCTAAGCCATTGGCTCCTGGTGAGATTTTTAAATTCAAAATTAAGTGGAACTACTTAATTAACAACTCTGTTGAAGACGGTGGTCGTTCTGGTTTTGAATCTTTTCCTGACGGAAATAAAAACTATACTATTGCTCAATTTTTCCCAAGATTATGTGTGTACAACAATGTTGAAGGATGGCAAAACATGCAATTTTGGGGGCGTAGTGAATGGGCTTTAGAATTTGGTGATTACGATGTAAAAATTACTGTTCCTGCCGATCATATTTTAGAGGCTACAGGTGAACTACAAAACGAAAAAGAGGTATTAAGTAGAGAACAACGTAAACGTCTTGAAAAAGCTAGAAAGTCTTTTAAAGACCCAGTGTTTATTGTTACTCAAAAAGAAGCTGAAGAAAACGAAAAGCAAGGAACTACTAAAACTAAAACTTGGCACTTTAAGGCAAATAAAGTACGTGATTTTGCTTTTGCTTCATCAAGAAAATATATTTGGGATGCTATGGCTGTAGATATTAATGGTAAAACCGTTATGGCATTATCTTTATACCCAAAAGAAGGAAACCCGCTATGGGAAGAGCACTCTACTCGTGTTGTTGCTAATACATTAGAAGAGTATTCTAAAATGACTTTTGACTATCCATATTCTAAAGCTGTATCAGTACACGCTAAGCGTCAAGGAATGGAGTATCCTATGATTTGTTTTAACTACGGACGCCCAAATCCTGATGGAACCTATTCTGATAGAGTTAAAAACGGAATGATTGGAGTAATTACTCATGAAGTTGGTCATAACTTCTTCCCTATGATTGTGAACTCTGACGAACGTCAGTGGACTTGGATGGATGAAGGCTTAAATTCATTTGTTGAAATTTTAGCTGAATTAGACTACGATCCAAACTTTAACACTGGTAACTTACCTAAAGATATTGTTCGTTACATGAGTTTAGATCAAGATAGGTTAAGCCCTATCATGTCTCAAGGTGATTATGTACATAATTTCGGACCTAATGCTTACACAAAACCAGCTGCTGGTTTATACATGTTGCGTCAAACAATTATGGGACCTGAGTTATTTGACTATGCTTTTAGAACATACTCTAAAAGATGGATGTTTAAGCACCCTACCCCTGCCGATTTCTTTAGAACAATGGAAGATGCTTCTGGTATGGACTTAGACTGGTTTTGGAGAGGTTGGTTCTACACCACTGATTATACTGATATTGGAATTAAAGAGGTTAAGCCTTTATATTTAACCAATAAGCCAAATGAAGAAAGTAAGAAGTTACAACAGCAATATCCTTCTTATTTTGCGCAATTAGGTAAGTTAGTTTACTTAACTACTAAAAAAGAAGATGCTGATAAATCTGAAATAGAAGCATATATTAATAGCTTACCTTCAGACAAGAAAGCTAATTTAAAAAGTATACCTAATTATATTTATCAAGTTGAGTTTGAAAAACCAGGTGGTTTAGTAATGCCTATTATTGTGGAATTAACGTATGCAGATGGTTCTAAAAAACGCCAAACTTTCCCTGCTCAAATTTGGAAAAAAAATGAGCATAAAGTAAAAAGAGTATTTACATCTACTCAAGAAATTAAAAGTATTGTTGTAGATCCTGATTTAGAAACTGCCGATATTGATACTTCAAATAACAGTTGGCCTAAACAAACAACAAATAAGTTTGATGCTTTTAAAAAGAAAGCTAAAAACTAATATAGTTTTATTTAAACCTAACAAAAAAGCAGCCTATGGGCTGCTTTTTTATTGCTGTTATTTTAACTATTTGCTAAATAACTTATTTACTTCTTCATATGTAAGTAACTTAGAAACTGTCATAATATCTGGATCTCTACTTACATACTGTTGAATTTGTAACATTACTACTCCATCAACTTTAGTATATTTTAACCAGATTACATCTCCATTTGCTTTAATTTTATAAGGATCTCTAGGGTTTTCTTCAAAGCCTTTTACAATTATTTGATGTAATTTTTCTACATCATTATCTAAGTTTTTAAATGAAAAATGAACATATTCATGAATAGGATCATTTATATTCTTATAGTAAAAGTTGTAAGCTTTATCTCCTATTTTCTCTAAATAAACGTACTCTATTTTTCCTACTATTTCTGTTTTAGTAGTTTCAATAAATTCAATCTGAGAATACGAGGCTACAGAAAATAAAAGACCTGCTAATAAAAAAAGTTTTTTCATGAAATTTAAGGGTTTAAGTTTTATATTACTTTTTAAAAATTTTTTAAATATAACTAAAACAACAACGCTTTTTATTTATAAAAAGTATTTTCTCTTTTTATTTACATATTATCTTATTATGTTCTCATAACATTTTTTTAGAAATAAACTAACTTACTGTAAATCAAAAATAGAATAGAAGAAATAGCTTTCTTGTTAAATTATTTTTATTTTGCAACTACTATTAATTTTCCTCTAACCCTTCAAAAAAATTATGTTAAAGCAAATTTTATTTCTCTTCTTAGTAATTTTTAATTGTACTCTTTCTTTTTCTCAAGAAATAGAGAAGTATAACGAAAGTGACTTGATAAAAATTAAAAAAAAGTTCTATTTAAATAAAGAAATTGGTGTTGATAGTTCTTTATACTATATGAACAAGCTTCTACTAAGTAATAATACTGCTTATAAAACTTTTGGATATGCTGCTATAGAATATTTAAAAGTAAGAGAAAAACAATCTATAAACACTTCTTTTAAAGATAGTATTAATAAATATCTTCCTAAAATAGTAAGAGTAAATAAAAATTTTCCTTTACTGTTTGATATTCATATTCTCTTAGGCAACTCTAATAAAAGAAGAAAGTTAATTAAACCAGCTTTACAAAATTATATTACAGCCGAAAATTACGCTTTGTTAGCCAAAGATATTGAGCGAATTATTAAAATAAAAGGGAACATCGCACTTATTTATCAAGACATGGGAGAGCTTGATAAAGCTCTTAATAAAGCAAAAGAAACTCTTGACCTTATAGAAGCTAATAAAGAATCCCTTTCAAACAAGTATTATAGTAGCAAATATAAAAGAATGTTTAATGTTGCTGCTATTTACGCTACTTTATATAAAAAAAATAGAGAAAAACAGCAGTATGCAGACTCTTCTTTACATTACTATAATTTGATACTAAAAACAAAAGAGTTTAATCTTAATAGCTATTATACCGGCAAAGTTTATTATGGAAAAGGGACTATTTATACTTTAAAAGAAGAATACTCTAAAGCTAGTTCTTTTCTTGAAAAAAGTTTAGCGTTATTCGAAAAAAGCAAGTCACAGTCTTATTTATACAAAGGATACTACAACAATGGTCTAAACTATTATAATTTAAATAAATTCGAAAAGGCTAAACATAACTTTTTAACTGCTCTTAAAATAAAAAAAGACACCATTTTAGATGATAATTATATAAAAATGAATGGATACCTTTCACAAATTTATACTTATCAAAATAAAGTAGACTCTGCCAATTATTATTTAAACACATATGTAAATAATCATTCAAAAGTTTCATTAAGAGATAAAAAACAGTTTAAAGAAGCAATTAAAGTTGATTTTGATAAAAAAATTAAAAAGTTAAAAGAGGATAGTAACAAAAAGAATTTTTATTATGAAATTATAGTTATAGGATTAATATCTACAGTAATAGTTATCTCTTTTTTAGTATTTAAAAACGCTAAAGAAAAAAAGAAAGCAAAGAAAAAGTTAAGTGAACTATTAAATAAAATTTCAAAAAAAGAAGACCTAACTGAAAAACCCTTTTCTTTACCTAATCCATTAAAAATAAAAGACGAACAACATCAACAAATTATTAGTGGCTTATTAAAAATAGAGGAAAAAAAGTACTTTTTAAAAGAAGAGTATAATTTATATAATGCAGCTAAAAAAATAGGAACCAATACTACTTACCTATCAAAAATCATTAAAGATTATAAAAAAATGAGCTTTAATGATTATACGAATGAGTTACGTATTAATTACATTATTGGAATATTGAGTAATGATAAGAAAGTGAGGTCTTATACAACACAAGCTATTGGAGAAATTGCTGGATATAAAAATGCGAAGTCTTTTACTCGAATTTTTAAAAAATATATAGGTATAACTCCTTATCAATTTATAGAGAAAATTAATAAGGAGTTATAATGTTTTTTGTAATTATTTTAAACCTTAAAATTATTTTTACGATCGTAGCATTTATCTTTTTCTGCACTTGGTGGTAAAACAAAACAGTCTTCTTCTCCATCTGTATCTGGTCCGCCAAAATCTATTTTTTCATAATTCGCCTTAACTGGATCTCCTGCTAAAATCTTTGTTTTTTCCTCTAGTGTTAATTTATACTTTGCTAACATCTCAATAGATAAACATTTCATAAGTTTTAATTTTTAAGTTATATGTAAAGTTAATTTTTTAATCTATTGTTTTTGTTTTTATCAAACTCACCAAAAAACAAAACACACAAAACACTACAAAACAACAACTTAAATCAACAATAACAATGTCATTATTTTTAAATAGTACCTCCTGTTTTCATAAATAGTACCTGTTTTCACTTCTTTTGTAGCTAACAATGTTTAATATTTGTTAAAAATCAAGCTTGTTTTAATGCGTCCCCCGAAAAGCATTTAATAGAGTAGGGATAACTCGAATTAATTAATCATGTTAAAATCAATTTCTAAATTAGGAAACGTTCTGAATAAATCAGAACAAAGAACTATTAATGGTGGACAAATTGTTTGCCCTAGAGGAACTTATTTAAAATGTAATTGGATAAGATGTTGGTGTGAACCAGAATATGTTGAAGAATTACCTGTAGACTTTGACCACTAAAAATTATCAATAACCAAAACTAATTAATTATGAAAACAAAAGTTTTAAACTTAGGTACTGTTATTAATAAAACAGCACAAAAACAAATTTTAGGAGGTACACCTAAAAAATGCCCTGGAGATGGAGTATGGGGATGTAGAGGAAAAGAGCCTTATATTGATTGTAAGTGTTATTATAAAGCACACGAAGTACTTAGACCTGAGTAACAAATTAATAATTATGAAAACAAAAATTTTAAATTTAGGTACTGTTATTAATAAAACAGCGCAAAAACAAATTTTAGGAGGTGAATCTCCTATGAGGTGTCCTATAGGTTATTTTTATTATTGTACTCCAAGAAAAACTCATTGTTATTGTAAGCTAGAATTTGTAGATAATTCAAAAGAGCTGATGGAGATAATATAACCGTTGTAAACAATTTAATAAAGTTAAAAACTTTACAACAATTACTTATGTTTTACAATTTAAAACAAGTACTTAACTCAATAACAAATTAATAATTATGAAAACAAAAATTTTAAATTTAGGTACTGTTATTAATAAAGCAGCGCAAAAACAAATTTTAGGAGGTACACCTGCAAAATGTCCTGGAGATGGAGTATTGAAATGTAGAGGAAAAGAGCCTTATATTATGTGTTGGTGTGAATATGATAAGAAGAATTTTCTTGAACCTAACTATTAGTAATTAATTAAAAATATAATTATGAAAACAAAAATTTCAAACTTAGGTACTGTTATCAATAAAACAGCGCAAAAACAAATTTTAGGAGGTACACCTATAAAATGTCCTGGAGATGGAGTATGGACATGTAGAGGAAAAGAGCCTTATATTATATGTTGGTGTGTATATGATAAACACTATGACCGTGAACCTAACTTTTAAGTAACAAAGCAATGTATATTCATGAAGTTTCTTAAGTAAAACTCTACTTAAAAAACAGCCAATAGAACTATATTGGCTGTTTGTTTAGTTTTTCTAATATTATAAAAGTTTCTTAGCTTTTTTTACTTTTTGCTTGGTAAGTGCTATATCAATTACCTCACTCATGTCGGTTACATAATGAAATGTTAACCCTTTTAAGTAGCTCTCTTTTATTTCTTCTATATCCTTTTTATTATCAGCACACAAAATAATTTCTTTAATATTTGCTCGTTTTGCTGCTAATATTTTTTCTTTAATTCCACCAACTGGAAGTACCTTTCCGCGTAGCGTAATCTCTCCAGTCATGGCTAATTTATTTTTCACCTTACGCTGTGTAAATACAGAAACTAAAGAAGTTAACATCGTGATACCTGCACTTGGACCGTCTTTAGGGGTAGCTCCTTCAGGCACGTGAATGTGTACATCATACTTATCTAATACTTCAGGATTAATTCCAAATTCCTCAGCATTAGATTTTATATATTTCATTGCTATTGTTGAAGACTCTTTCATTACAGTACCTAAGTTACCTGTTATTGAAAGATTTCCTTTTCCTTTAGAAATAATAGATTCTATAAATAAAATATCTCCTCCAACGCTTGTCCAAGCTAACCCAGTAACAACACCTGCAACATCGTTATTCTCGTACTTATCACGTTCTAAACGTGCAGGTCCTAAAATAGTTTCTATATCTTCATTTGTCAAAACAACATTATACTCCTCTTCCATCGCAATAGACTTAGCGGCAAAGCGAACTACTTTTGCTACTTGTTTTTCTAAACCACGGACTCCAGACTCTCTAGTATATCCTTCAACTATTTTCTCTATCTGCTTTTTACCTACTGTTAAATGTTCTTTTGATAATCCGTGCTCTTTTAATTGCTTTGGGAACAAGTATTTTTTAGCTATTTCTACCTTCTCTTCAATAGTATACCCTGTTACGTTAATAATTTCCATACGATCACGTAATGCCCATGGAATTTGATTAATGTTATTAGCTGTTGCTATAAATAATACTTTAGAAAGATCATATCCTACTTCTAAATAATTATCATAAAAAGCTGTGTTTTGTTCTGGGTCTAATACTTCTAACATTGCTGAAGAAGGATCTCCTTGATGACTTTGACTTAACTTATCTATTTCATCTAACACAAATACAGGATTTGAAGTTCCTGCCTTTTTAATATTTTGGATTAAACGACCAGGCATTGCTCCAATATAGGTTTTACGGTGTCCTCTAATTTCAGCTTCATCACGTAAACCTCCTAAAGACATACGTACGTACTTGCGTCCTAATGCTTCAGCTACCGATTTACCTAACGATGTTTTACCTACTCCTGGAGGTCCGTATAAACAAATAATTGGCGATTTCATATCACCACGTAATTTTAAAACCGCTAAATGCTCTAAAATACGCTCTTTAACTTTCTCTAACCCAAAATGATCTCTATCTAAAATTTTTTGAGCTCTTTTTAAATCAAATTTATCTTTTGAATACTCTCCCCAAGGTAACTCTAACATTAACTCTAAGTAGTTACGCTGTACACCATATTCTGCCATTTGAGGGTTCATACGTCTTAAACGCCCTAACTCTTTCTCAAAAGTTTCTCCAACCTCTTTATTCCATTTTTTAGACTTAGCCTTAGTACGCATTTCATCTAGCTCTTGCTCGTGAGAAACACCTCCTAATTCATCTTGAATGGTTTTTAATTGTTGATTTAAATAGTATTCACGTTGTTGTTTATCTAAGTCAGAACGTGTTTTAGATTGAATATCGTTACGTAATTGTAACTTTTGAAGCTCTTTATCTAAATTCTTTAACGTTAATAATGCACGTTCTTTTAAATTGTCTTTCTCAAGTAATACCTGCTTTTGTGATACACTTAATTCCATGTTTGACGAAATAAAATTCACCAAAAATGAATTGGATTGAATATTTTTTATCGCAAAAGATGCTTCAGAAGGTAGCATAGGATTTTCTTTAATTACCTCTAATGCTAAGTCTTTAATCGAATCGATAATTGCATCAAACTCTTTTTGATCATCAATTTCTCGCTCATCTACAGCTTCTTTTACTTTTGCTTTTAAATAAGGAACTTCTTGCGTAATTTCCTCTATTTCAAAACGCTTTTTACCTTGGATAATTACAGTTGTATTACCATCAGGCATTTTTAATACACGTAAAATTTGTGCCACTACACCTGTTTGATAAATATCATCAATTCCTGGATCTTCAACTTCACTATCTTTTTGTGCTACAACACCTACAACTTTATCTCCCTTGTTGGCATCTTTAATTAACTGAATAGACTTATCTCTACCTGCCGTAATTGGAATTACAACTCCTGGAAATAACACTGTATTACGTAGAGGAAGAATTGGTAATTCTTCAGGAATACTTTCTTGATTTATTAACTCTTCATCTTCTGGTGTTAATAATGGAATTAACTCTGAATCCTCATTAAAAACATCTTGAAGCGACAAATTGTCTAAATGTAATATTTTTGATTTACTCATATCTTATTTATTCTGTCATAGTGGCACTTATCACTCTTTTATTGAAAAAAAACCACTTTTTAAAAACCTTAATCTACTGATAAACAAAAGAATAAACTAAAACTCTTATCTATCTCGTTATCTATATTTCAATTCTTATGCCAACGAAAGCTATAAATAATTTAATTTGTAACTTATTTGGTTCTAAATCGTCTTACTAACATCTTATTTCAACATAAAACTAACCAAAAATGAAATTTAACATTTTAACTCTATCATTACTTTTATTACTAATTAACTGTACCTCAAAAACAAACTCTTCTGAGTTTATTGAAAAAGCAGCAGGACGCTATTATTTTAATGCTGATGAAATTATAGAAGTTACTTTTAATAATGACAATAAATTACTTATAAAATGGCGTAATCAAAACTTAGAACCTTTAAAAGTGAATGATTCTTCTTTTTACGTTAGAGAGTTAAATGAAAAACTAATTTTTAATACTTCTAAGAATATGATAGGGTTAGCTGAAAAGCGTGAGCATGAAGGTGAAAAGTATGTCTTTAAAAAACTAAAAAAAGGAGAAAAAACTCCCAGCGAACATTTAGCAGAAGGTAACTTTGAAGCTGCTTTAAAAGGTTACAAAGCTATAAAAGAAAAAGACAGTTTAAATCCTGTAATCAGAGAACGAAATATAAATAGGTTAGGATATCAATATCTTAGAAAAGATGAGTTTGAAAATGCCCTTAATGTTTTTAAAATTAATATTGAATTGTATCCTAACAGCTCAAATACTTATGATAGTACCGCTGATGCTTATACCAGAATGAAAGATACAGCGAAGGCTATTGAATACTATAAAAAAGCTTTAACCATTAATCCTGAAAATAGAAGTTCTAAACGTGCTTTAGAAAAACTTACTTTAAAGAAAGAGGAATAAATAATCTTGAAAGTTTTTTAAAGTAAAATTAACATCGCTATACCTATAAAAACTACAATTTGCGCCCATTTTAAATATATTCCCAACTTTTTGTGCCGTTTAATGTAATTAGAAATTTTTCCTGCCAAAATAGCAATGGAAGAAAATATTAAAAAAGATGTTAAAATGAATAATCCTCCTAATACATAAAACTGGAGTACGTTTGACAAGCTGTCAGAAAACAAAAACTGCGGGAAGAATGCCAAAAAGAAGATTGTAACCTTCGGGTTTAATACATTCATCCAAAAACCTGTTTTGAATAACTGCATTGTTGATTTTTTCTGAACATTCTCTGTAGAAAAGGCAATTTCAGCATCACTTTTATACACCTGATAGGCTAAATACAGTAAATATCCTGCTCCAAACAGCTTGATGATAAAAAAAAAATTCGGATTCTGTTTGATGATTTCCGATACGCCAAAAGCCACCAAAGTTGTATGAATTATACATCCTGTCATTAAACCAGTAACCGTAGCTAATCCATATTTTTTACCATTAACAATACTTTGTGTTAAGACAAAAATATTATCAGGACCTGGTGAAATAGCTAAAGTAGCCGTAGCAAATACAAAAGATATGAGGGTTTCTAGCATAAATTATTTTAAAGAAAGATATGTACTTATATTTTTAATAGAATTCACGAGCCTATCTCTACTATTATCTCCTTAACTCCATCTTCAGGAGGACCAAATCTCAACTTTGCTTTTGCTCCTTTCATAAAATGAGTTTCCTCTAATGTTTCTTTGATTCCTTTAAAAAGAGATTCAGCATTAGAACCGTACATATAAAGAAAACCATCACTAAAATCAGTTGCCATTTCATGTCCATCATATTCACCTAATTGGTTTTTATTTATAACTAACTCCAGTTTATTTTTTAATTTATATAATTCGTCCATTCCTTGAATTCCATAGTCAAAATGAATTATCACAGCATGCTCAATTTCTTGTACTCTATTTATATTTTCTTTTTTATTTGAACCAAATATTTTGTTTAGAAACCCCATTCAGCTTTATTTATTTCTATTAACTTTCAGCTAAAATAGCCTTATTGATTCTTTTTACCAAGCTTGGTCCTTCGTAAATAAAACCTGTATAAATCTGCACTAAGTCTGCTCCTGCTTTTAGCTTTTCTAAAGCATCTTTTTCAGAATGGATACCTCCTACTCCTATAATTGGAAACGCTCTATTAGAGTTATCCGTTAAGTATTGAATTACTTTGGTACTTCTATCTTTAACTGGTTGTCCGCTTACACCTCCATTACCTATTTCTTGTAAACGTTCTTTAGAAGCTTTTAAATTATCTCTATTTACCGATGTATTTGATGCTATAACTCCATCAATTTTAGTTTCAGCAACTAACTCAATAATTTCATCTAATTGTTGATTGTTTAAGTCTGGAGCTATTTTTAATAAGATTGGTTTTTGTTGTGCTTCTGCATTATTCAATTTTTGAACTTCAGTAATGAGTTCTTTTAAATAATCAGCATCTTCTAATTTTGCATGGCTAGATACATTCGGGCAGCTTACATTCAATACAAAATAATCTACATACGGGTGTAACCCTTTAAAACACGCTACATAGTCTTCCGTATAATTTTCAGGGGCTGTATTCGTGTTCTTACCAATGTTTCCTCCAATAATTATTTTTCCTTTGTTCTTTTTTAATTGCTCAATCGCTGCTTCTAAACCTTCATTATTAAAACCCATTCGGTTGATAATTCCTTTATCATCTTTTAAACGGAATAAACGTTTTTTCGGGTTTCCTTCTTGACCTTTTGGTGTAACCGTACCAATTTCAACAAAACCAAAACCAAAATTAGCCAACTCATTATACAGTACTGCATTTTTATCAAATCCTGCTGCTAACCCTACAGGATTTTTAAACGTTAATCCGAATAAATTACGTTCTAACTTTTTATCGTTTACTTGATACATTCCTCTAAAAATAGAAGACATTCCTGGTATTTTAGATAGAAACTTTACGAGTGAAAATGTAAAGTGGTGAATCTTTTCAGGATCAAAAAGGAAAAAAATTGGGCGAATCAGTAATTTATACATTAGTTTATTTTAAGTATTGTTCTTTGTTAAATATAAAAAAAGCTCCAAAAATGGAGCTTCTGAATTATCGTAATACAGCATCTAAATTCTTTTCGAATGTTTGCTGTAGTTTCTGCATTATTTTATCTATTTGTCTATCTGCCAACGTTTTGTTTTCATCTTGTAATACAAAACTTACTGCATACGACTTTTTACCTTCTGGTAATTTGTCTCCTTCATACACATCAAACAAATCTACTTCTTTTAAAAGCTTTCTTTCTGATTGGAATGCTAAGTTATAAATTTCTTTGAATTCAACTTTATTATCCAATAACAAGGCTAAATCACGCTTTACAGCTGGAAACTTAGGTAAATCGGCTACTTTTATTTTTTTCTTGCCTACTAAATCTAAAATATTCTGCCAGTTAAAGTCTGCAAATAAAACCTCTTGTTTTATTGAAAACTCTTTTAAAATCGCTCTTTTAACAACTCCTAACTCTACTAACTTAGTTTTTCCTAAACTTAACGTAATTCCTTCAGAAAACACATCTGATTTTGTTGGAGTGGTTTTTAATTTATCAATTCCTAAACGACTTAATAAAGCTGTTACAATCCCTTTAACATAAAAGAAATCTGATGTCTGTGTAGCTACCTTCCAGCTATCTTGTGTTCTATTACCAGTAACAAATAATGTTAAATGCTTGTCTTCTTGGTATCCGCTTTCATATTTATGATACGTCTTACCAAACTCGTAAAACTTTAATGAATTGTTCTTTCTGTTAATATTGTACGCTACAGATTCTAAACCACTAAATAGTAACGATTGACGCATTACTTTTAAGTCGTTACTTAACGGATTCAACATTTCAACGTTAAAATCAGCGTTTAAGTTCTCAGATAACTCAATATAGTCTGCCTTTGTTAACGAATTTGCCATGGTTTCATTAAACCCTAACGATGTTAACTGGTCAGCAACAATATTCTCTATTTTAACTTCTTTATCACTATCAAAAGAAATAGACGTATTTAATTTATGAGAAAACTCTACATTATTATATCCGTAAACACGTAAGATTTCCTCTATAATATCTGCTTCACGTTGTACATCTACACGATACGATGGTACTACCAATCCTAAACCAGCTTCAGTAACACTATTAATTTTAATATCTAATGAAGCTAAAATCTTTTTAATCGTTTCCTTAGGTATTTCTTGACCTATTAATTTATACGCATTTTCAAACGATAAAAACACTTCAAAATCTTCCACCTTTACAGGATAAAAATCTAAAATATCAGAAGACATTTTTCCTCCTGCATATTCTTCAATTAATAAAGCAGCACGTTTTAAAGCATATTTTGTTGTGTTGATGTCAATACCTCTCTCAAAACGGAAAGAAGCATCTGTATTTAACCCATGACGTTTTGCTGTTTTTCGAACAGATACAGGATTAAAATAAGCACTCTCTAAGAAAATAGATGTTGTATGCTCTGTAACTCCTGATTGTGCTCCTCCAAATACACCTCCAATACATAATGGATTATCATCTGCATCACAAATCATAATATCCTCAGATGATAACTCTCTTTCTACATCATCTAACGTAGTAAACTTAGTACCTTCTTCTAAAGTTTTCACTACTACTTTGCCTCCTCTAATTTTAGAAGCATCAAAAGCGTGTAGTGGTTGTCCTAACTCATGCAATACATAGTTAGTAATATCTACAATATTATTTTTTGGAGTTAACCCAATTGCTTTTAATCTGTTTTGAATCCATTCTGGTGATTCTTTTACTTCAACATCAGTAATGGTTATACCACAATAGCGAGGTGCTAAATCTTTATCTTCAATTTCAATATCAATTTTATGAGTACGCTCATCAACATGAAAATCAGAAACAGAAGGAGATATTAACTCAATATTAGTTCCTTGCTGAATTAATCCAGCTCTTAAATCGCGTGCAACACCGTAATGACTCATGGCATCTGCTCGGTTTGGTGTTAACCCAATTTCAAAAACATAGTCTGTTTCAATATTAAAAACTTCTGAACAAGGAGTACCTGGAACTAAATTCTCATCTAAGATCATAATACCATCATGACTTTGTCCTAAACCTAATTCGTCTTCGGCACAAATCATTCCATGACTCTCTTCTCCTCTTATCTTTCCTTTTTTAATTTTAAAACCTTCTCCTTTTTCATCATACAACATGGTACCAACAGTAGCCACAGGAACTTTTTGTCCTGCCGCGACATTTGGTGCTCCACATACAATTTGTACAGGGGTACCATTTCCTAAATCAACAGTAGTAACCTTTAACTTATCTGCATTAGCGTGCTTTTCACAAGTTAAAACTTCTCCTACAACTACCCCTTTTAGGCTTCCTTTAATACTCTCTACAGTTTCTATTCCTTCAACTTCAAGACCTAAATCAGTTAATAACTCACCTGTTTTCTCTGCCTCCCAGTCTGTCTGTAAAAATTGTTGTAACCAATTGTATGATATCTTCATAATCAATCTCTAATTTTAGCGTGCAAATTTACGCAAAATAAAGGAAAAACTATAAACTAGTTATCTACAAAAGATATACTATTGATTATTAACCTTTTGATAACATCAAAAAATTATATTTTTTATTGATTTGCAGGAGGTTAACAAAAATTTAACTTTTTCAATAAAATATTATGAAACACAAACTACTCTTCTTCTTTTTAATAGCTTCATTAGCTGTTTTTTCACAAATTCCTTCATATTACAACGATGTTAATTTGAATTTATCTGGTTCAGCATTAAAAAATGAGCTCGCTACTAAAATTATTAATACACATACAACAAACCTGTCATACACACCTGGTGTGTGGAATGCACTTAAACAAACTGATTTAGATCCTAACGACGCTAGTAAGGTTTTATTAATTTATGGGTATAGTGATACTGACGGTAATTATGTAACCGATAGAACTAGAAGTAAAGATGCTAATGGTGGTAGTGCTGGTACACAATGGAACAGAGAACATGTATACCCTAAATCATTAGGAAGTCCTAATTTAGGAACTTCTGGTCCTGGTGCAGATGCACATCATTTAAGACCTTCTGATATTTCTTTCAACTCTCAAAGAGGTAGTAAAAAATTTGTAAATGGTTCTGGTAATGCTGGTAGTGTTTCTGGAGGTTGGTATCCTGGAGACGAATGGAAAGGTGATGTTGCTCGTATGATGATGTATATGTATTTACGTTACGGTAACCAATGTTTACCTACGGGTGTTGGTACAGGAGCTACGATGGCTTCTGACTCTAACATGCTTGCTTTATTTATTCAATGGAATGTAGACGATCCAGTATCAGACTTTGAAAAGCAACGTAATCCTATTTTAGAAGGAATTCAAGGAAATCGTAATCCGTTTATTGACAACCCTGCATTTGCTACTAAAATTTGGGGAGGACCTCAAGCTGAAGATTTATTTGGAGGTGGTAGTGTATCAGACACACAAGCTCCTACTACTCCATCTAATTTAGCTGCTTCAAATATTACAGAAACTACAGTTGATTTAACTTGGTCAGCTTCTACTGATAATGTTGGTGTTTCAGGATATGATGTATACAATGGAACTACGAAAATTGCTACCGTTACAACAACTTCGTATAACGTTACAGGTTTAACAGCAGCAACTAATTATACTTTTTCTGTAAAAGCTAAAGATGCTGCAGGTAATCAATCTACTTCTAGTAATTCTGTTTCTATTACAACTAACACAAGTTCAGGTGGAGGAAATGGAACAGCTGCGGATTTATTAATTTCTGAGTATGTAGAGGGTTCTTCAAATAATAAAGCTATTGAAATTGCTAATTTCACTGGAGCCAGTGTAAACTTATCAGGGTATTCATTAAAGAAAGCTGCCAACGGTGGTGGGTGGACCAATACGTTAACTTTAAGTGGTCAATTAACAAATGGTGATGTGTATGTCATAGCTAATAGCAGTGCTTCTAGCACAATATTAAATAAAGCTGACAGGACAGATACTGGTGTAATTTCTTTTAATGGAAACGATGCTGTTGGTTTATTCAAAGGAAGTACTCTTATCGATTTGATTGGAAATCCTAATAGCTCTTCAACTTTTGCACAAGACAAAACAATGCAAAGAAAATCTTCTGTTACATCTCCTAACAGTACATATACAACTTCTGAATGGAATATATTAGCAAAAGATACATTTAGCGGCTTGGGAAACCACAATATTGATGGAGGAACTTCTACCCCAGACACAACTGCTCCATCTACGCCAACTAATGTTGTTGCTTCAAATATTACACAAACTTCTGTTAATTTAAGCTGGACTACTTCAACTGACAATATTGGTGTTACAGGATACGATGTTTATCAAGGTAGTTCTAAAATAGCTACTGTTACTACTACAAGCTATTCTGTAAGTGGATTAACGGCTTCTACAAACTATACTTTTTCAGTAAAAGCTAAAGATGCTGCCAATAATGTTTCTTCTTCAAGTAATACCGTAAATGTAACAACTTTAGCAAACACAATTTCTTACTGTAACACTAAGGGTAATAATGCTAATTATGAATGGATTGATAATGTTGTTATTGGAGGGATTTCCAATGCTACTGGTGCTAACGATGGATATGCAGACTTTACTTCTTTAACTGGAAACTTAGCTTTTGGAAGTAATACTATTGTAGTAAGCGCTGGATTTGCTAGTTCTTCATACACAGAATACTGGAAAGTTTGGATTGATTTTAATAAAAATGGAACTTTTGAATCTTCTGAAGAAGTTGTTAGTGGTTCTTCATCTAGCTCTGGTAATTTATCCTATAATTTTTCTGTTCCTACCTCTGCTTTAGCAGGTACTACAAGAATGCGTGTATCAATGAAATGGAATGCAGCTCCATCTGCTTGTGAGACTTTTTCTTATGGTGAAGTTGAAGATTATACTGTTAACATAGGTAGTAGCTCTAAAGGTTTAGGGTACAACAACATCACTATTGATGGAAAGTTGGGCAATGAAACTTCCATTTTTGATGCTAGTGTTTCACCAAACCCTAGTATAGACTTCGTAAGAATTAAATTAGCTGATGACAGAAATGCTACTTTTAAAGTTACAACCTTAACAGGACAACAAGTTTTAACAGGAAAAGTTACTCATAATAATCTTGATGTTTCAAACCTACATAACGGCATATATATTCTTGAAGTAAACGATGGTCAGAAATCATTTACAAAAAAAATCATCAAGAAATAGTTTATAAGTTATAGAATACTAAAAAGAGCTTCCTAAATTGGAAGCTCTTTATTCTTTTATTCGACTTAAAAGGCTAAACTTCAATCGTAGTTTTTGTTTCCTTTGAAGAAAAAACATAAGTATATAACCACATAAGAGTAAATGTTGGCACAACATCTAACCCAGGCATCGCTTCTTCAATAAAAGCAATCGCTCCTGCTACTTTACCTTTATTTCCTTTATACATTTTTGTCATTATGTACGCTGATGCTGGTGCCCAAACAATATCAGACAACTCTCCCACTCCAGGAATTAAATACGATACATATCCTATCGCGTCAAACAACAAACTTAATGCTAGTTTTTGGTACTTTTTTTCTTTATTCATTTAGTATTAAATTAATTCTACACTCAACAAATCAAAATTCAAGCCAAAATTTATAACTTTTATCTTGTAAATTGATAAGTTTGTCCTAAAATACTAAAAACTAAGTAAACACGCTAAAATCGCCAATGAATCAAAAAATGAAAAGATTAGTATGGGCAAAAGCAACATTAATTTTTATACAGTTTGGCTCTATAGCAGGCTTTTTTCTATTAGCTCTAGTATTCAGAGGAGGATATGGAATGATCAAAAAGTCACATTTGTTCAAAAAAGAGATTGTGGTAATTGACTCTATGGAATCAATTCAAACTGCACATGGGGGACAGTTAGTATGTGTATATTTCAAAACGAATAAGAACATATCAAAAGATTTAGTTCTACCTGAAGGTAAAGAAAGAATAAAAGGAATAAAAGATTCAATAAAAATATGGAATGTACCAGGAGATAATAACTTCACAGATTATAGATATGACGATGAACATGAGTTCCCAAAAGACAAATATATAAGACAGGTTATTTATGCCGTTCTCGGATACATATTTTTTATTGCGGGCTGGATAGCAGCTTATTATGTAAATAAAAAAATAAAAAAGATTAAAAACGAATGACTTTTTCTGATTTCATCAATCAAATAGAAAGATTGCAGCAAAAGCAACTGGGTGGTTTAACATCTCAATTTAAATTAGCTCCAAAGTTAAGAACACGTTTTTCAGAAGAATTAATACAAAGTAAAAATCCTAGAAAAGCAGCTGTCTTAGCATTATTTTACCCTGACAATAATAACCAAACACGTTTTTTACTTACTGAAAGAGCCAGTTATAACGGAGCACATTCATCACAAATAAGTTTTCCTGGAGGTAAATTCGATAAAGAGGATAATAACTTAAAAACAACTGCTTTACGTGAAACTTTTGAAGAAGTTGGTATACACTATAAATCTATTGAAATAATACGACAAACTTCAGACGCCTATATTCCTCCTAGTAACTTTTTAGTAGCTCCATTTATAGGTGTTTCAGAAAAAACACCTCATTTCACTCCAAACGAAGAAGTTGCAGAAATTATTGAAGTTTTATTAGCTGATTTATTAGACGATTCAAACTTGACTTCAGTAGAAATGGAAACCTCATACATGAAAAATATTGAGGTACCATGCTTTAAATTAAACGATTACATTGTATGGGGTGCAACTGCCATGATGCTTTCAGAAATTAAAGATTTATTTAAATAGTTTTTTTATGGTTTTCTTTTGTAATTTAGCATTTACACTAATAAAACCAGATTATAAAAATGCCTTTATTTAAAAGGAATCCTTTTGGACATATATTGTTCGTTAAAAGATTTTTAATACAAGTTCTCGGAGTTATTTCTCACGGACGTTACCGTAAGTTTAATGACCTGCAAATAGAGGGAATGGATGTTTTAAGAAGTCTCCCCGACCAAAAAGTACTATTTATCTCCAATCACCAAACCTATTTTGCCGATGTAGCAGCCATGTTTCACGTATTTAATGCCGCTTTAAAAGGTAGAGATGACAATATTAGAAACGTAGGGTATTTATGGAAACCTAAACTAAATATTTATTATGTTGCTGCAGGTGAAACCATGCGTTCTGGTTTGCTTCCTAAAATTTTTGCTTATGTAGGTTCTGTCTCTGTTGAAAGAACTTGGAGAAGCGCAGGAAAAGATGTAAACAGACAAGTAAAAATGTCTGACATTTCTAATATAGGAAAAGCTTTAGACGATGGCTGGGTAATTACCTTTCCACAAGGTACAACTACCCCTTTTAAGCCTATTCGTCGTGGTACAGCCCATATCATTAAAACCTACAAGCCTATTGTAGTTCCTATAGTAATTGACGGGTTTAGACGTTCTTTTGACAAAAAAGGGTTGATGATAAAAAAACGTAACGTACTACAATCTATGGTTATTAAAGAACCTTTAGAAATTGATTACGAAAATGAAGATGTGGCTAGCATTGTTGAAAAAATTGAGTATGCAATAGAGCAACACCCATCTTTTTTAAAGGTGTTAACACCAAAACAACTTCAGGAACAAGAAGAGTTTATTGAAAAGAGACGTTTTTGGGGAGCTGATAAACCTAAAGAAAAAGAAAAGAAAGATTAATAACATTAAAATTAACGTTTAAGTTATGGCTGATAAATCTATTTTAAATGAAAAGTCTATTGACTTTTTAGAAAAATACTTGAATAATGCTGCTCCTACAGGATACGAGTGGGAAGGGCAAAAAATATGGATGGACTATTTAAAACCTTATGTTGACGAGTTTATTACCGACACTTATGGTTCTGCTGTAGGAATTATAAACCCTGATGCTAAATATAAAGTAGTTATTGAAGGACATGCTGATGAAATTTCTTGGTATGTAAACTATATTTCTGATGACGGATTAATTTATGTAATCCGTAACGGAGGTAGCGACCACCAAATTGCTCCTAGTAAAATTGTAAACATTCACACTAAAAACGGAATTGTAAAAGGTGTTTTCGGATGGCCAGCAATTCATACACGTAATAAAGCGAAAGAAGAAGCTCCAAAACCAGACAATATTTTTATTGATTGTGGTTGCAGCACTAAAGAAGAAGTTGAAAAATTAGGTGTGCATGTTGGTTGTGTTATTACCTACCCAGATGAGTTTCACATTCTAAACGAGAACAAGTTTGTATGTCGTGCTTTAGATAACCGTATGGGAGGTTTTATGATTGCTGAAGTAGCACGTTTACTACACGAAAACAAGAAAAAATTACCTTTCGGTTTATATATTACAAACTCTGTTCAAGAAGAAATTGGTTTGCGTGGTGCGGAAATGATTACCGAAACCATTAAGCCTAACGTAGCTATTGTTACTGATGTAACACATGACACTACCACACCAATGATTGATAAGAAAAAAGAAGGTCATTTAGAGTTAGGTAAAGGTCCTGTAGTAGCTTATGCTCCTGCGGTACAACAAAAATTACGAGATTTAATTATTGATACTGCCGAAGCTAACAAAATTCCTTTCCAACGCTCTGCCCTATCAAGAGCTACAGGAACTGACACTGATGCATTTGCATACAGCAATGGTGGAGTTGCTTCTGCTTTAATCTCTTTACCATTACGTTACATGCACACTACCGTTGAAATGGTACACCGTGAAGATGTTGAAAATGTAATTAAAATGATTTACGAAAGTTTATTAAAAATTGAAGACGGAGAAGATTTCTCTTACTTTAAATAATATAAATAATCAAACGTCATTACTTATTTGTAATGACGTTTTTTTTACCAGCTTTTTATGGATGAACTTATAGATATTGTCGATGAAAATGGAAACTATACAGGAAAAACTTGTTTAAAATCTGAGGCTCATAAACATGGCTACTTTCACCCTACTATCCATGTTTGGTTGTACACTTCTAATAAACAAATACTACTTCAAAAAAGAGCACTAACTAAAAAAGTTTTTCCTGGTTTATGGGATATTTCAGTTGCTGGTCACATAGCTGCCGGTGAAAACATTAAAATTGCTGCTGTTAGAGAGGTTAAAGAAGAAATAGGTTTTGATATTCTTCCTGAAAACTTACATAAAATAGGTACTCGAAAACACATGGTAAATCACCCGAATGGAATTATCGATAATGAGTTTCATCATGTATTTATTGCTGAATTAACAGTTTCTGTCCAAGAATTAAAACTTCAAGAAGAGGAAGTAGCAGACTTAAAGCTATTTAGCTTAGAAACAATACTGCATACAAAAAACTACGAAAACTTATTACTTCCTCAATATCAAGACTATTATTCTTTTGTTCATAAACATATTTTAAATATTTTAACTTAATTTTTTAGCTTTAATAATTTAGTTTTAATTTTAAAATCAATTAGTTATATTTAGAATGAAAACTATCAAACTATGCTATCAAAACAAGAAAAGTCTGCGTTAAGGAGTAGGTTGTTTCGTCACTTAGACGGAATTGTTACTTGTCCAGCAGCTTACACTTTACATGAAAAAGGAATTACTAACTACTTATTAAAGAAGAAATCTGTTAGTTTAAATGAAATTACTTCCGAATTTAACGCTAATGACGGTTATTTAAATGTGGCTTTAAGAACATTGTGTTCTCAAGGCTGGTTAACACAACATGTAGATAATACACATAACACTGTTCAGTTCGAAATCAATGAAGCTTCAGCTATAGCTTTTTCTTATTTTCACTTATATAAAGAAGCTTTTTTATTGTTGAAATTTTCAGAAAATTATAGCGCTCGAAAATTTGAAATTGAACCTTATGAGAAGCTTGAAAAGCTTTATAAAAACTTTACAAACAACTTCGGAATTAAAACTCCATCAACTTCTGAAGAAAAAGAAGCTCTAGCTCAGATCCTTACACATATCGAAGGTATTATTGTTGGTCCAACAACAGTTTTATTAGGTATGAGCGGTATGTTTCATAAATACTTTATGCAAACAAAATTCAGTGCTGATGAGTTTCATAAAGACGCTGATAATTTTAGTCGGCTACTTGATTTATTAACCAATCTAGGTTGGTTTTTCAAGACTAAAGACTCTTATGAGTTTACTGATGAAGGCTTGTTTTTTGCTCGAAGAGCAAGTGCTTACGGAGTTACAGTTTCCTACATCCCTACTCTTAGAAAATTAGACAAACTTATATTTGGAGACCCAGACATTTTTAGAACTTCAGAAATTGGAAATGACGAAATTCATGTAGATAGAGAAATGAATGTTTGGGGAAGTGGTGGCGCGCATTCTACCTACTTTAAAGTAATCGATGAGATTATTATTAACCTATTTAATAAACCTATCAACGAACAACCTAAAGGTATTTTAGATGTTGGCTGTGGTAATGGTGCATTTTTAAAACATTTATTTAATGTAATTGAACATCAGACTAAAAGAGGTACTATGTTAGAGGATTATCCTCTATTACTTATTGATGTCGATTATAACGAAGCTGCATTAAAAATCACTCGAAAAAACCTAGTACAAGCAGATATTTGGGCTAAAGTGATTTGGGGAGATATTGGAAATCCGAAAGCGTTATCAGAAGATTTACAAGATAAATACGGAATTAACCTTTCTGATTTATTAAACGTTCGTACCTTTTTAGATCACAACAGAATTTGGCAAGAGCCTGCTCCTAATGATAATTCAACTATTACCAATTCAACTGGAGCTTATGCTTACAGAGGAAAACGTTTGAATAACAACTTGGTAGTAGAATCTTTAAAACAGCATTTTACCAAGTGGAAACCGTTTATTAGTAAATTTGGCTTATTGCTAATTGAATTACACACATCAAAACCTGAATTGGTTGCTAAAAACTTAGGAAAAACAGCGGCTACTGCCTACGATGCTACACATGGTTATTCTGATCAATACATTATTGAGCTTGATGAATACATGAATACTATGGAAGCTATTGGGTTGACTTATGATAAAAACACGTTTAGAAAATTTCCAAACTCGGAATTAGCAACGGTTTCTATAAATCTTTTTAAATAGAAAAGCGGGGTTTAAACCTCGCTTTTCTATAATTTATATGACTCTTTTCAATATTCTATTTCTCCACGGTATTTTCTTTTACCGATAATAAGTTTGCAAATAACTTATAAGCACCTGAAACTCCTGCTGGAAGCTCTCTAAAGAAGCTTAACCCTGTATAGATATAGTTTCCTTTACCATATTTAGCAACTAACAAACTTCCATCTTTTGCTGACTCTCCTTTATCATGCATAGATAATATCGAAGTGTATTCTTTACTCCATTTGTTAGGAAAATATAAGCCTCGTTCTTGTACCCAACCATCAAAATCAGCTTCAGTAATTTTGTTTGGGTAATTTAAAATAGAATGTTCTTTAGCTAACAAGGTTACTTTAGAATGTTCGTCTGTTACTCTATCACGTGATAATTGTAATTCATACGGCGCTTGTACATCTACCCCTCTATTCGTGTTGTATTGCACTATTAAATTTCCACCATTTTTTACATATTCTAACAAGTATTTTTGCTTAAACTGCAATTCTTTTATAGTGTTATATGCCCTAATACCAACAACAATTGCGTCAAATTGCTCTAAATTTCCATTAATCTCATTTACATTCAATTCTGTTACCTCGTAGCCAATTTGTTGTAAACTTTCTGGAATAGCATCTCCTGAACCTTGTATATACCCTATTCTTGTACCGTTCTTTTTTATATCCATACGTACAACTTTTGCTTGTGATGGTAATAATACTGACTGTTTAGGAATATGACTATAATTAATTTCTATCAATTCTTTATCATAACTTTTACCTTCAACTTTTGCTATAGCTTTTAAAACTCCTTCTGATTCATTTTGTGTTGGAGTAACCATAAAGTCAATCAACTGAATATCTCCCTTTTGGTCTATAGAAAATTTTGCTTCGTTTGGAGTAACTTTCCACCCTTTTGGTGCTTTTAGAGTAACTATTCCATTTGTATTTTTCGCTCCAGAACGAACTTCTACAGTTACTTTTTGAGATTTTTCTGAAGAAAAAACAAGTACCTTATTCAATAGCTTTGTTGTTACTTTCGGTAACACCTCAAAAGGTTCATAAATTTCTCCTTTATCTCTTTTAGCGTATCTATGTACCACTGGAATTGTAAATGCAATTGGTTGGTCTTCAATTATAATATTGTATTGAATTTGAATTGGCCTTAAAGACTCTGGATTACCTATTAATTTTTGATCGTTTACTTTGTACATTCCCAAATCCCACTGAGTAGCTAACCAATATGGCGAAGAGTAAGAAACATCTTTAGCGATATTGATTTTACTTTTAAAGTTTTGTTTTCTATTGGGTGCTAAATCCAATTCTTTTTTGATGTTTTTCCCTTCAGGAAGAATGGTAATTGACGACAACTCCATAGAAATAAAGCTTCTATTTAGTGCTTCAAAATTTACATTAATTGTACTACTTGGAATTGAACTAGAACTTTCTGCCGATGCTTCTAAATATAAACCTGCACAAGCTTTGATAATTTCATTCAATTCTTTTGTCTTAATAGTTCTCCAATGAGTATTTTTTAATTGCCTAACTTTTTTGTATGCCTTTAACAAGTCTGGCAGGTGCTTTGATGGATTTACAAAATCAAAATTTTGTTCAACATCATATAAAATATCTCCTATTTCTCCTCCACCATCTACTCTATTCCATGTTGTATTTATTCCTGAAAAAATATCTTTTTTGTCTTTAGGAAATTCTCCTTTTAAAAACTCTACATATTCTGTTTGACTTCCTCTAGTGGTTAACCTTCCAAACCCTTGGCATAAATGTTGACTGCTTGCTATTGCTGCTACTTCATTATTAGACAATCCTTTTAAAGGGTAGTACGTTCCCATATCAAAGCTTAACATATTACTTTTGTCTGCTTTTTCAAAAGCTTCTTCACTTCCGTAAAACCACCAAGAAGTATTAAAAAACAACCTATTAGGCCTCCATGTATCTGTATACTTTAATTGCTCAGGGTATTTTGATTTATCATTAGCTAAATCAAAAGCTTCAACACTTAACATCGCTGATGAAGTATGGTGACCATGCGTTGTTCCTGGTGTTCTATGATTAAAACGATTGATAATCACATCGGGTTTGAAAGTACGAATTGCCCAAACTACATCGGCTAAAACTTTATCTTTATCCCAAATTTTTAACGTTTCATCAGGGTGTTTTGAATATCCAAAATCATTAGCTCTAGAAAAACGTTGTTCTCCTCCATCTACATTTCTTGCAGCTAACAGCTCTTGAGTACGAATAACTCCCAAAAGTTCACGCATTTCAGGACCTATTAAATTTTGCCCTCCATCTCCACGGGTTAACGACAAATATCCTGTTCTTGCCTTTTCATGATTAGATAAATATGCGATCAAACGAGTATTTTCATCATCAGGATGCGCAGCGATGTATAATGCAGAGCCTAAAAAGTTTAATTTTTGAACTTTCTCGTAAATCTGATTTGAAGTAAGTTTTTGTGGTTTTTGTGCGCTTATTGTTAGTGAAATCAATAAAAAAGATAGTAATAAAAGTACTTTTTTGTGCATTTTTAATAGTTTGAATACTACACAAATGTAACTTTTTTAACTAAAGTATGAAGTACATTAACAAAATGCTAACATATTGGAAAGTAACATCTATATGTTAAGCAATAAAAAAACTCAAACTTCACTTGAAGTTTGAGTTTTTTTTTGCCTTTTAAAAATATGTTTTATTGTATATAGTAATATTTTCTGTCATATCTATTTCCGATAACTTCAAATTCTATGGATTCACCCTTATACCCAAAATTCATATCTACTAAGTAAAAATTTTTATCAAAAATAAACTTATACTTATTAACCCCTACTCTTTCCCATTGAAATTCTTCTAACTCTTCTATACATTCGCCTGTTGAACTATTAGAACTAAACCAGTCTCTTTTAACCTTGTTATTACTGAAAAATTCAATAGTACTTAATTTTTCGCAACTTGTAAGAGTCATCGGAATATCTGTCTCCTCTAACTTATCAAATACTTCTGCTTCTCTTAAAAATCTTTTTCCTAAAATAGGATCCTCAATAACAACTTCATTACTTTTAGTTTTGCTTCCTCCACCTTTAACAACTAGATATATAGTAACAGGAAAACTCACAGTATTATCTAAGTATAAACTTCCATTATAGTTATTTCCTCCTTCATATCCCGTAGTTATTGTCTCTGAGTCTTTTAATTGCCCATTCATGTATAACTCAAAAGTTAATTTCCCTCCTTCTTCAAACTCATCTGACCGAATACTTAACGAGCTTCCTACATTACTCCAGTTTATTTCTATAAACGGATTACTAGACGCTAAATCATCACTATTACTGCATGAAGAAAATGACGATAGTAGTACTAAGGAAAAAATTAATGCAATTTTTGTTTTTGTAAAATACATTTTCATAGTTTTAAATTTTAATTTGACGCGAATATAGTTTTTTAATCTAAAAAATACTCATCTTTAAAACCTATTAAATACAATTTTTCTTGTGCACGGGTAACAGCCGTATATAACCAACGTAAATATTCAACCGAAGCTCCATCTGGCAAGTATGGTTGTTCTATAAAAACTGTTTTCCATTGACCTCCTTGAGATTTATGACAGGTCATTGCGTAAGAGAACTTTACCTGAAGCGCATTGAAATACTTATTTTTCTTAACACCCATAAATTGCTTGTACTTTGATTTTTCATGTACAAAATCTTCTTTTACAGCTTCATATAATCGGTTAGATTCTTCATACGTTAATGACGGACTTTCACTTGTAAGAGTATCTAACAACAACACTGTTTCAAAAGGTTTCATATCAGGATAATCAATCATGCGAACTTCAACTTCTGCAAACTTAAAGCCGTATAATTCTTTAATTGAATTGATACGCATAACTTCACAAATATCTCCATTTGCTATAAATCCTGCCGAAGAAGAGTCTTTTAACCAGTAGTAATTATTTTTCACTACCATCACGTAATCTCCTGTAGAAATTTCATTTTCTTGTCCACGAATTTTAGTTCTAATCTGTTGATTGTATTGATTAGCTCTCTTATTTGAACGTACAATAATAGCAGTATCTTCCACTCCTATATCTCCATCATAAGCCATTGTTATAGCATCTTGAATATCATAACCATCTTGTAGACGAATAATGTCGGGATAATTTAAATCAAATTGAAAATGTATTGAATCATTCTGAATTAACAAACGTAAATCGGTTGCATTAGCCAAAATCCCTGAGCCTTCTTCTTGTCTAACCACTTCGTCTAACTCAATTTCTGTAACTTCTTTATTAAACTCAAACGAAAGTTTGTCAGCTTCTAAAGCTGGACTCATAGTTAACTTTACAGGTGGTAACTGTGCCGTATCTCCAATAAAAATAATTTTACAATTTTTTCCTGAGTATACATATGAGATTAAATCATCCAATAAAGAACCATTTTCAAATAATTTCGCGTTCTGCTTTTCATCAGAAATCATAGAAGCTTCATCTACAATGAAAAGAGTATCAGTATGCTTATTAGGTTGCATTACAAAATTTACAGCTCCACTACTTTGCTTTTTAGGAAAGTAAATTTTTTTATGAATCGTAAATGCCTGTCGGTTAGAATATCCTGAAATTACTTTCGCTGCACGACCTGTTGGCGCTAGTAAAACTGCTTTTTGTCCTATTTTCCATAAATTATGTACAACGGTACTTATTATTGTTGTTTTACCTGTTCCTGCATACCCTTTTAATAAAAATAAAGCGCGATTATCATCTGAAAAAATAAAATCTGTTAAGACATCTAGTAACTCATTTTGTTTTTCTGTAGGCGAATACGGGAATTTTTGTAGTATTTCTTTATAAAATTTCGGAGCAGTTTGCATCATATATCAAATAATATTCAAAGATAAGTCTATTTCTAAATAATTATTTTCATCATTGAAAAAAAATTGTAGATTTGCGAATATCATACATTAAAAATTAAAAAAATGAATTTATTATTAATGATTTTAGCAGCTGTTGTAGTTGCAGTTCTTTTAGCATTACTTGTTGTTAAGTTTGTTCCTCTAAAAATGAGATGGTTAGTCTCTATATTATTATTAGGAGCAACTGTCTTTTTAGTATATAAAATTTATAATGGTGTTATGGAACCTATTAATTTTAACAAAGACAAGAGAGTACGTTATGCTAAGGTTATTAAGAATTTAAAGTTGATTCGAGACGCTGAAGTAAAATATAAAGAAGTTTACGGAACATATACTAACAATAAAGATACTTTGCTTGCCTTTATTAAAAATGGTAAATTAGCTATTACAGAAACTAAAAACGTTGAAAAAACTGTTGAATTAGGTGGTGGTATTACTAAAGATATATCTGTTAAAGTTATTGATACTGTAGGGTACGAGCCTGTTTTAAAATATTTTGAAGGTAAAGAGTATGCTACTATGTTTGATGTTCCTGGTACAGAAGAAAAATTTGAATTAGCTACAGGTAGAGTTGAAAAAGTTGCTGGTTTAGAAGTTCCTGTTTTTGAAGCTAAAGTTTCTAAGAAGCCTATCTTAAAAGGAATGAACCCTTCTTTAATAAAACAAGAATTAGAAGCTATTGAAACAGATCAAATTAAAGGTGAATTTGTTTCTGTTGGTTCTTTAACTGAAGTAACTGTAGGTGGTAACTGGCCTCCTTATTACGATAAAGGTGAAGCAATTGCAAAAAAAGAGTAAAAAAAATAGCGCTTTTGCGCAGCATAAAAGTCTATCCATCCAATTTAGTTTGGATGGATTTTCTTTTTGTATATCAAACTCAGAAACAAAAGAAATTCTTCTTTTTACTGAGTATACATTCTCTAGTTCTATCGCTTCTCCAGAACTATTACTAGATAAAATCATCCGTGTTTTTGATACTGACAAAGACTTACAACAAGATTTTACATCCGTTTTTGCTATCCACCAAAACAATTTGGCTACGTTAGTTCCTAACAAGCTTTTTGATAGAAACAACTTAGCTCCTTATTTAAAGTATGATGTAAAAACATTAAAAACAGACTTTATAACTTACGATTTACATACTATAATAACTGCTAATACAGTTTACATACCTTATGTAAACATTAACAACTATCTTTTTCAAAACTTTGGAGAATTTGAATACAAGCATCATTCAACGGTTTTAATTGATAAACTACTCAATTACTCTGAAAATGACTCTGAGGAGCAATTTTTTGCACATGTTTCTCCTTCTCATTTAGATATTGTTGTTTGTAAGGAAGGAAAACTATTATTTTATAACTCATTTTCATATAATACAAAAGAAGATTTTATATATTATATTCTTTTCACTGCTGAACAATTGCAAATGGATCCAAATTCTTTCCAATTGACATTTATCGGTGATATTGAGAAAGAATCTGATATATACTCTATTACTTACACGTACATTCGAAATATTCACTTTATGAACCCTATAAATAGTTTTTTTACTGATAGTGAAGACTTTTCGAATCATTCTAATTTTATACTTATAGCCTAATGCGAATTATTTCTGGAAAATATAAAAGTAAAAGAATTACAGCTCCTAAAAACCTGCCTGTAAGACCCACAACAGATATGGCAAAAGAGTCTTTATTTAATATTTTAAATAACTTCTATTATTTTGAAAACATTTCTGTACTAGATTTATTTGCTGGAACAGGAAACATAAGTTACGAATTTGCTTCTCGAGGTACTGAAACCATTAATGCTGTTGACGCTCATTATGCTTGTATAAGATTCATTAATCAGACAGCTAAGGATTTAAACATGTCTATTAACAGCTATAAAAGTGATGTATATAAGTTTTTAGAAAAAACGCCCCTTAAAGTAGATGTAATTTTTGCTGACCCTCCATATGACTTTGAAGAAAAACAATTTTTAAAAATAGCTGACATAGTTTTTGATCGCAACTTGTTAAATAATGATGGGCTTTTGATAATTGAGCACTCAAAACATACAGATTTATCTCAACATCCCTATTATAACTATGAAAAACGCTATGGTGGTAACGTTTTTAGCTTCTTTGAAATAGTTAATGATAACCAAGAGTAATACTTATAACTAATTTATCTATTAAAACAACCTAATCAACTATAGAAAACTGAATTCCAACGAAATAAGCTATTTATTTTAAAAGCAAGTTATAATTTTATAATATAAATTTAAAACTATGTATTATGGAATTTAAAATTAAAAGCTCTAAAAATTATTTAAAGATATCAGGTGACTTAACTCTTACCAACGTTCAGCTTTTTGAAGTAATGATTTATTCTTTTATAAAAAAATATAAAGACATTAGCATAGATATTAGTAATGTTACTAATATTGATACTCTAGGGGTTAACTCAATTGTAGAAGCTTATCAGTTTTCTTTAAAAAATAAAAAGAATTTGCTTTTTTGTGGCAAAGGCTCAAAAGATATTATGGATGAATTATATTACAGAAATGTGGCATAAAAAAACAGCCATAATTTTATATGATATTATGGCTGTTTTTTTAATTAATAATTTAAGAATACATTTTCTCTCTTAATTCTTTTACTTTAGAGTCCTCTAAATATTCATCGAAAGTAGCATACTTATCAATAATCCCTTTAGGTGTAATCTCTATTATTCTATTAGCTACTGTTTGTGCAAACTCATGGTCATGTGTAGTAAACAATACAGTTCCCTTGAAGTTTATTAATGAATTATTCAACGCTTGAATAGACTCTAAATCTAGGTGATTTGTTGGTTCATCTAGCATTAAAATATTAGCTCTTGTCATCATCATACGAGATAGCATACAACGTACTTTCTCTCCTCCAGATAATACATTACTTTTCTTTAAAGCCTCTTCTCCTGAGAAAATCATTTTTCCTAAGAAACCTCTTAAAAATACTTCCTCTCTCTCCTCTTCAGTTTGTGCGTATTGACGTAGCCAATCTACTAAATTTAACTCTCCATTTTGAAAATAAGCAGAGTTATCTGCTGGTAAATACGATTGAGTAGTTGTTACACCCCAACTATATTTACCTGAATCTGCTTCTTCATTACCTGAAATTACTTGATAAAAAGCTGTAGTTGCTTTAGAGTTTTTAGAAATAACAGCAACTTTATCTCCTCTATTCAAATTAATATCAACATTTGAAAACAATAACTCTCCTTCTGCATCCTTTTTTGATAAACCTTCAATATTTAAAATCTGGTCTCCCGCTTCTCTATCTCTTTCAAAAATAATTGCAGGATAACGACGTGAAGAAGGTTTAATTTCATCAACATTTAGTTTCTCAATCATTTTCTTACGTGAAGTTGCTTGTTTAGATTTAGCCACGTTTGCAGAAAAACGACGAATAAACTCTTCTAATTCTTTCTTTTTATCTTCTGCCTTTTTATTTTGTTGAGCTCTTTGTTTAGCTGCTAATTGAGAAGACTCATACCAGAAAGTATAATTTCCTGAATAATGATTAATTTTTCCAAAGTCTATATCAGAAATATGCGTACAAACAGCATCTAAAAAGTGACGGTCATGAGATACTACAATTACTGTGTTATCATAATTTGCTAAGAAATTTTCTAACCAAGAAATAGTTTCAAAATCCAAATCGTTTGTAGGCTCATCCATGATTAATACATCAGGATTCCCAAATAACGCTTGTGCCAATAATACACGTACTTTTTTCTTAGAGTCTAATTCTGATAATAATGTGTAATGATCTTCTTCTTTAATACCCAAATTTGACAGTAAACTTGCAGCAGAAGCATCGGCATTCCAACCGTCCATTTCTTCAAAACGAACTTGCAACTCACCAATTTTTTCTGCATTTTCGTCAGAATAATCAGCATATAATGCATCTATTTCTGATTTTATTTTGTGCAGTTCTTTGTTTCCCATTAACACAGCTTCTAAGGCAGTATACTCATCAAAAGCATAATGATCTTGTGTTAATACAGACATTCTCTTTCCTGGTTCTAAATGAACTTGCCCTGAAGTTGGTTCTTGTTTTCCTGATAAAATCTTTAAAAATGTAGATTTTCCCGCTCCATTTGCTCCGATAATTCCGTAGCAATTTCCTTGAGTAAACTTTGTGTTTACTTCATCAAACAAAACACGTTTTCCAAACTGAACTGATAAATTAGAAACTGATAACATGTATATTTTTTTAAATTCCGTGCAAAAATATAAAAACTAAAGACTATAAAAGAATTTGCATTAAAGTTTTTAACATCTTACTTTTGGCTCGTTTTAATTCGTTTTTAACAACGAATTAACAGCCTAATATTAAAGAGTTATCTATTTTTGAACTTTAATATTTAGGATAATTTGAATTATGATTAAGTATTTTATACCTCTCATATTAATTGTGTTTATTGGATGTAATAAGTCTGATAAGGATAAGCCTACCTATTTTGGAGGTAAAATCATCAATCCTAAATGTGATTTTGTTGTATTATCAGACAATTACGATTTTAACGACACTATACCTCTTAGCAAAAACAATACGTTCCTAGGTAGCTATAAGAAATTTAAAGAAGGTTTATACATCTTTCATCATGGTAATGAGCTTCAATATGTATACATGCAACCTTCTGATAGTTTGTTAATTAGACTGAATACATGGGACTTTGATGAATCATTAGTTTTTAGCGGTATAAATGCTGAACGTAATAATCTCTTGTTAGAGTCCTTTTTACAATATGAGCAAGATTTTAAAAATACCTTCGCATATCTTTCTTTACCTAAAAATGAATTTTTGGCTAAGATAGATTCAATGAAATCAGATAAAAAGATTATTCTTGAAAACTATAAAACTAACAGTAATGATGTTTCTGGTTTTTTAGATGTTTTTGATATATCTTTAAACTTCCCTTTATATACTAGATTAGAACAATATGCTATTAAAAATTTAAATAATAACATTCAAAATTTTAGTAGTTCTTATTACAGTTACCGCGAAAAGGCTCCTAATAAAGACTCTTTGATGTTTTATGGACCTTACTACAGATTCGTGATGGAAAAAATTAATAATGATGCTTATCAGAAAAGTAATGGAGTGAAAACTGATAAATTCACACAAAATCTTTTGCATGCCATTAACGAAAATGTAACTCTCGAGACTGTTAAAAATAAAATGTTGTACAATGCTGTTATTCGTAATTTTTACGAAGAGCCTAGTAGCGAAGTTAAAAGTGAAGCATTTTTTACTTTTTTTAAGTTAAACACCAACAACGAGCATAAAAAAAATGTTCAGCGTTTGATTAATGATTTAAAAGTTCTAAATAAAGGAGAGAAATTACCTCCTTTCAAACTAATTGCAGCAGACGGAGAGTTAAAAGAGTTTTCTAACATTTCTAAAAATAAAAACACTGTTGTTTTATTAAAAAACTACGAGTATGCATCAGATGATTGGGTTTCTTCTCGTTTCAATTATTTAGTTAAAAAAAATCCTGATATTAATTTTGTTCTTGTTAATTTGTGCGACTCTTCTAAAAGATTTACAAAAAACGTAGATGTAAAATATCAATACACCATACCTAGCGAAAGTGCCGTATGTGATTTTACCACCAGTAAATTTCCTCGTATGATTTTAGTTGATAAAAACGGAATTATTCAAAATGGTTATACTAGCTTATCTGCTAAAGATATAAATCTAGAAATAAGCAACTTACAAAAAACAAAATAGTTAACCTCTATTCATTTTATTTAGTGTACTTTTGCACCGTCCAAAAAAAATCGTGCTAAAACGATTTAATTAATATTAATTATAGAATTCGCGGAGGGGCATCTGTGGGTTCTCTAAAAACACAGTATGTCAACATTTTTAGATTTAGGTTTGCAAGAACCTATCAATAAGGCATTAACCGATTTAGGTTATGAAAAGCCAACAGTAATTCAAGAAAAAGCAATTCCACAAATAATTTCTTCTACAGAAGATTTAAAAGCATTTGCACAAACAGGTACAGGTAAAACTGCTGCCTTTAGTTTACCTATTATTGAACTTGCTGATCAAACAAGCACACACACACAAGCAATCATCTTATCTCCTACTCGTGAACTAGCAGTACAAATAGGAAAAAACATTGAAGACTTTTCAAAGTATTTACCTAACTTAAAAGTAGCTACTGTTTATGGTGGAGCTAATATTGAAGAGCAAATAAGAAAACTTAAAAAAGGTGTTCAAATAGTTGTAGGTACTCCTGGTAGAACTGTAGACTTAATTAAAAGAAGAGCTTTAAAGCTTGGTAATGTACAATGGTTAGTACTTGACGAAGCTGATGAAATGCTTAACATGGGCTTTAAAGATGAACTAGACCAAGTTTTAGAAGCTACACCAAACACCAAACAAACATTATTGTTTTCTGCAACTTTTCCTAGAGAAGTAGAAGATATTGCAAAAAACTACATGACTAACCCTGTAGAAGTTACATCTGGACAAAAAAACCAAGGCTCAGATAATGTAAGTCATGAGTATTACTTAGTAAACGAAAAAACTCGTTATCCTGCTTTAAAAAGAGTAGCTGATTTAAACCCTGATATTTACGGAATTGTTTTCTGTAGAACACGTAGAGAAACACAAGAAGTAGCTAATAATCTTATTAGAGATGGTTATAATGCTGATTCTTTACATGGTGATTTATCACAAGCTCAACGTGACTCTGTAATGGAGAAGTTTCGTAAAAAGAACATTCAAATATTAGTAGCTACTGATGTTGCTGCTCGTGGATTGGATGTTAACAACTTAACACACGTTATTAATCATAAATTACCAGATCAAATTGAAAACTACAATCACCGTAGTGGTAGAACTGGTAGAGCCGGTAACAAGGGAGTTTCTATTGCTTTAGTAAGCAAAAAAGAACAAGGCAGGTTACGTCCTATTGAACGTATTATAAAAAAACAATTCGTTCACACTCCTATTCCATCTGGCAAGGAAATATGTCAAAACCAATTATTTCATTTAATTGATAAAGTTCATAATACTGAGGTAAACACAGAACAAATTGAAGGTTTTTTACCAAGTATTTACGAAAAATTAGAAGATTTAAGTCGTGAAGAGTTAATTCAAAAGTTTGTTTCTTTAGAGTTTAACACCTTCTTATCTTACTACGAAAATGCTCCTGATTTAAACAACTTATCTTCAAGAGAAAATTCAAGGGGACGCTCTTCTAGTGAAAACATGACCCGTTTCTTCATCAATTTAGGAAGAAAAGATCGTTTAAACCCAGCCAAGTTAATTGGTTTAATCAACGATCAGAACATTGGTGATAAAATTGAAATTGGAGCTATAGATATATTAGATACTTTTTCTTTCTTTGAAATCGATAAAAACTTCGAAAAAGAAACTTTAGATGCCTTTGCAGCAAATGATCCAGATTTTAATGGACGATCAGTGAATATCGAAATTACTAAAAACGACCGTAGTGGTGGTGGAAGAAAATCACGTAGAAGTGGTGGCGGATTCAATGGTAAAAAACGTAGAAGTGATAAGCCTACTGATAGCAGAAAAAATTTTGGTAGAAGACGTAACGAAAACAGTTCTTCAAGAAGAAGTGATAACAAGCCTGCTGCAGGATTTGGTAGAAAACGTAGAAGAGATTAATTTAAAAGCAATCAAATAAAAAAGCAACTCAAATGAGTTGCTTTTTTTATTATGAGATTCAAAATAAAATTTATTGATTCCCTAAAATAATTGGCATTCCACTTTTACCAGAACCAATAATAACAACTTTGCTGTTAGTAGAATTAGCTAACCTGTTTGTAGCTTCAATACCTTTATCTTGTAAAATTTTATCAGTTAACGATGCACTTAAAATTCTATTGGCGTCAGCTTTACCTTTTGCTTCAATAATTTGCTTTTCTGCTTCTTTTTGAGCTGTTACTAATCTAAACTCATATTCTAAAGACTCTTGCTCTTGTTTTAATTTTCGTTCAATTGCTTCTTTAATAGTTGATGGCAAGGTTACATCTCTAACTAAGATTTCATTTAACTGAACATACTGTTTTTCTAATATTTTTTTTGTCTCTATAAATATTTCATCTTGAATAGCATCTCTTTTACTAGAATATAACTGTTCTGGTGTATAACGACCAACTACACTACGCGCTGCTGAACGAATTGCTGGCTGAATTACACGTTGTAAATAATTTTCACCTAGCGTTTGATGTAAGTTTCCTAAATCTTTATAAACTGGTTGATACCAAGCTGAGGCATCTATTTGAATTTCTAATCCGTTAGATGACAACACTTTCATTTTTTCAAAAAGCTCTTGCTGTCTTACTTCATATACATGTACTTTATTCCAAGGAGCAACTACATGAAAACCTTCTCCTAATGGTGGCTCATCTGTTACAACTCCTCCTCCAAACGTTTTATACAACACTCCTGCTTCTCCTGAATTGATTGTTACCGTAGATTTTGCTATGAAAACTATTAAAACTATGGCTACAGGAATTAACAATCCAAATTTCGGAAACTTTAACTCTACTTGATTTCTTGTCATTTTTTATATGTTTTACTCAAATGTACAATTAAATTTATGAACCACAGTTTTCATAATCGCATTCTTGTGATGTAAATTCAAGTTCAAGAGTAATATGTTCCAAATGAAAATCATCATGCAAAACCTGTTTAATTTCTTGTTTTATTTCATGGCTTTTTTCCCAAGACATTTCTTTTTCTTCTAGTACTAAATGGGCTGTAAACACGTTGTATTCCCCATCCATAGTCCATAAATGACAATCATGAATGCTCTTTACACCTTTCATAGAAACTATTCTTTGTTGAATTTCTTCTACAGAAATATTTTCAGGAGTTCCTTGTAATATAACTCTAAGACTCTCTTTTATGTTTTTATACACATTATACAGTACAAAACCAGCAATAGCGATAGATAAAACAGGATCTAATACTGGTACATCCCAAAACTGCATTACAATACTTGCAATCAATACTACTCCCCAGCCTAACACATCTTCTAATAAATGTAATGAAACTACTCGTTCGTTAATTGAAGTTCCTTTTTTTAATTTTAATACAGCTGCTCCATTAACTATAATTCCTAAAACAGCTAACCACATCATACCTTTGGCATCTGCGTTTTCTGGATTGATAATTCGAGGAATTGCTTCTTTAATAATAAATACTGAACCTATCACTAATACTATCGAATTAATAATAGCACCTAAAAGAGAAAATCGTTTATACCCGTAAGAATACTTCTTGGTTGCCTTTTTTGTCGATTTTTTTTGAAAATACCAGGATAGTCCTAAACTTAAGCTATCGCCTAAATCATGCAGTGCATCAGACATAATAGCCAAACTATTGGTATAAAAGCCTCCAATAAATTCAATAATTGTAAAAGCGAGATTAAGAAAAAAAGCTACAGCTATATTCCCTGTAGAGTTTCCATGTGAATGATTATGGTTGTGTCCCATGTTTTTATAAATTGACTTTAAATGTATAAAAAAGATGCATTACAACTAAACAAGCGATTATGGATTAAATAATCGCTTGTTGTTTTGTTAATGGGCATGACCTTCCATTCCGCCTGCCATTTGTAATAACTTTCCTTTTAAAAAGTGTGCTCCTTTAGTTACAATAGTTACATTATAATTATCTTCTTGAATTGTTTTTATTGCTACAAATCCATTATCCGAACCTCCAACAGTTACCTCAACAGGTATAAATTCACCTGCTGACTTTTTAACAAAAACAAAATGTTCTCCTTCATTTTCTATGACTGCTTCTTCAGGAACAGCGTATACTTCATCTCCTCCTAACAAAATCTGAGCATTGATAAACATTCCTGCTTTTAATCGATTTTGCTCATCTTCAAAATGCCCATGCACATTTACCGTCTTCGTTTGTTCATCTACTTTTTGGCTTATTAATTTTATATATCCTTCATAAGTAAGATTTATTCCGGAAGGTTGAAATTCGAACTCATCTCCCTTCTTTATTTTAGTTATGTCTGTTCCAAAAACATTTAACTCCGCATGCATATGATCATTATCTATTATTTCCATCATCTCTGAATTAGCTGCTAAAAACATTCCTTTGTTTAAATTATTCTCCACAACATAACCAGAAATCGGAGCCTTTACATACACATATTGTTGAATCCCATTAGCTGCAACTGTAGTAGGTGATAATCCTGCCATTTTTAACTGTGCTGCATAGCTATTCGCTAAACTTTTTGCCGATTGATAACTTCCTTCAGCTATTTGAAATGATTTTTTGGAGGTAATATCGTTTTCTAACAACATTTTCTTTCTTTCATAATCTGCCTTAGTTACTTTTAATTTATTCACTGCTTCAAGGTAAGCATATTGTAACTCTATAAAGTTAGGATGCTGTAATACCGCTACTGTTTGTCCTTTTTTCACCTTATCACCAGGTAACAAATCTGTTTTATAAACAAACGCTTCCAAAGGGGCATATATAGTGGCTTTACTTTGTGGTGGCACCTCTATTGTTCCGGTTACTGCTACTTTTTCTCTAATCTTTCTCTTTTCGATTGTAGCTGTCTCTATTTTAGCTGTTACAATTTGTTGTTGGGTTAAATGAATTCCATTTTCATTATGATCTTCATCGTTCGTTACATTTTGTGTTGTTTTTTCTGCTGTTGCATGATCGTGGTCTGAATGGTCTTCTTTTGTTGAGTTACAACTAACAACGATAATGATAGTTACTAATATTATTACTATTTTTTTCATGTGTATATTTTTATTCTTTTATATAAAACTCGTAGGCTATTACTGTTTGGTTAAAACTATTAACCAGTGATAAATAGTTTTGCATTACCTGAAAATAAGCGGTAAAGCTCTGATTATATTGGTAGGCGTCAATCTCTCCTACCTTATAAGCTAATGCTAGTTTTTTTATAAACTTTTGTGCTTGTGTAACTGTTGAATGAATACTTACTAACTCTTCATTTAAATACGTAAGCTGTTCTTGTAAGCTTTTATAATTATTCTGAATTACCATAGCTTTGTTATTATTCTCATAAGCTATTTCTTCTTGTATAATTTTTTGCTCTTTAATTTTTGCATTATTAGACCAAAAAGAAAGTGGAATATTTACTCCTACATTAAAACCTGTATAACTGTTCTCATTTCCTGTTTTTCTATTAATTACACCAGCTGTTAATGCTGGAAAATAAGTTGATTTTGCTACAGACACACCTTTAGCCGCTACCTTATTTTGTTGCTCTAAACTTTTGATAAAGTCTTTTGACAACGAATCTTTTTGAATTAAAAAGTCCTTTTTTTGAGGTAGTTTTTCAAGCGGTTGTATCAAATAATCAATTTGTAATAATTGCTTTAATTCATTTTCTACTTGAATGAAATCTTTGTATACTTTATTCTTTTGTGACTGTACTCCTAACGATTGTAAAGAGGTTAAATCGTTTTCTAAGCCTCCTATTTCTCCAGATGCATGCAACTTATCAGCTATTTCTTTTATTTGATTGGTACTAAGCTGTTGCTCTTCCATTATCGATAACAATCCATATAAGTAATTCCACTGTTGGTATAAACTTCTAGCCTTTCTTACTGTTTCTTTCTTTGTTATATTATTATTAATCGTTGCTAAAGTATTTTTCTCTTTAGCCAACTTCTTTTTTTGAATATGCGTTAAAATAGAACCGAAATTCTGATTTACAGACCATTCTTTTTCCGCTATGCCATTGGCTACACCAACATCTTGGTATTGAACTGTTGTCGGATTCAATTCTATTGCTTTACCAATTCCTGCTTTGGATTTTTCAATAGCTAAGGTTGATTTTTTCATCAATACCGATTTTTGCAACGCCAAATCAATAACTTGTTGTTCTGTTAACTTTTGAGGCACTTCTTGTGCTTGAACTCCAAAAACTCCAATTGCAAATACTACTACAGTTACTATACTCTTTTTCGCTTTTAAGTTTACTTTCTTTTCAAAAAGCATATACAACACAGGTAAAATAAGTAAGGTTAATAAAGTTGCAGACACCAATCCTCCAATTACTACGGTAGCTAAAGGCTTTTGTACCTCTGCTCCTGCTGAGGATGATAATGCCATAGGTAAAAACCCTAATGAAGCTACAGCTGCGGTCATAATAACAGGACGCAAACGCACCGAAGTTCCTCTTTTCACAATTTCTGTAAGGTCTGATATTCCAATGGTCTTTAAACGATTAAACTCAGCAATTAAAACGATTCCATTTAACACCGCTACACCAAATAAGGCTATAAAACCTACTCCTGCTGAAATTGAGAAAGGCATCCCTCGTAACCACAACGCGAAAATTCCACCAATAGCAGACATAGGTATTGCTGTAAATATTAATACACTTTGTTTAATAGATTTAAATGTAAAATATAGTAACAAAAAGATGAGTAATAACGCTACTGGTACTGCAACGCCTAATCTGGCACGAGCCTCTTCTAAATTTTTAAAAGTTCCTCCATACGTAATATAATATCCCGGATCGAATGTTATTTTATCTGAAACTTTGCTTTTTAATTCGTTTACAATACTAGCTACATCACGTCCTCTTACATTAAAACCAACTGTTATTCTACGCTTAGCATCATCTCTTTGAATTTGGTTAGGCCCTGTTTTAAAATCTACAGAAGCTACTGCAGTTAACGGAATTTGTGCCCCGGTTGCAGTTGTAATGTATAGTTTACGAATATCTTCAATACTAGCTCTTCTATTTTTTGCTAAACGTACTACCAAATCGTAACGTTTTTCACCTTCATATACTGATCCTGCACTTTGACCTGCAAAAGCTGCATTTACGGTAGTGTTTACGTCTTCAATGTTGAGTCCATAATAGGCTAACTGACTTCTGTTATACTCAATTACAATTTGTTGTAGTCCCGTCATTTTTTCAACATACACATCTTCTGCTCCTGCTACATCTGGAATAATTCTACTTAACTGATTGGCATATTTTACCAATCTGTCTAAATCTTCTCCATAAATCTTAAGTACTACATCTTGCCTAGCACCTGTCATCAACTCATTAAATCGCATTTGAATAGGTTGTTGAAAGCCGAAAGAAACACCTAACATGTTTTCATCTAACAATTGCTGCATTTTTTCTGTCAGTTCATTCTTTGTGCTAGCTTTTGTCCAATCATCTTTTTCTTTTAAAATAATAATGATGTCTGAAGCCTCTATTGGCATAGGGTCTGTAGGAATTTCAGAAGAACCTATTCTACTAACTATTTGCTCTATTTCGTCTGGAAACTCCTTTATTAACAGCGCTGATGCTTGGTTGGAAACATCAATAGTATACGACAGCGAACTTCCTGTTGATACAGTAGTTTGTACTGCCAAATCTCCTTCATCTAAAGAAGGAATAAACTCTGATCCCATTTTAGAAAAAGTGACTAAACTGAGTATAAAAATAGCTACTGAACCTATCACTACTTTTATTTTATGAGTTAACACAAAGTTGAGTATTGGAGTGTATACATTTTGTAATGCTGTGATGATTTTATCTGAAATATTCTTCTTGTTATTGATTGTTTTCTTTAAAAACAACGAACTCATCATAGGTACATAAGTAAGCGATAGTAAAAAGGCTCCTAAAATTGCAAAACTTACGGTTAATGCCATTGGTTTAAACATTTTTCCTTCAATACCTACCAAGGCAAGAATTGGTAAGTACACAATAAGGATAATGATTTCTCCAAAAGCCGCACTTGTTCTTATTTTTGAAGCCGACTCATACACTTCATCATCCATTTGATTTTGGGTTAATTGCGTTCCTGATTTTTTTAACCCTAAGTGATGTAGTGTTGCTTCTACAATAATTACAGAACCGTCTACAATAATACCAAAGTCAATTGCTCCTAAACTCATTAAGTTTCCAGAAACGCCAAACACGTTCATTAAACTAATAGCAAACAGCATTGCTAACGGGATAACCGACGCTACAATTAACCCCGCTCGTAAGTTTCCTAACAGCAACACCAAAATAAAAATGACAATTAAAGCCCCTTCAATAAGGTTGGTTGATACCGTTTTTATGGCTTTGTCTACCAATTTAGTTCTATCTAAAAAGGGTTTTATGGCAACTCCTTCTGGCAAACTTTTTTCTATTTGTGCTATTCTTTCTTTTACATTCTCAATCACTTTTGAAGAATTGGCTCCTTTTAACATCATAACAATAGCACCTACCACTTCTCCGTCAGTATTTCTTGTCATTGCGCCATATCGTACCGCATGCCCTAACTGAACTTTCCCTATATCTTTCATCAGTATAGGTGTTCCGTTTATATTGTTTTTTATGACAATATTCTGAATGTCTTCTGGAGTTTTTATCAACCCTTCACTTCGAATAAAGTACGCTTTCGGGTTTTTATCAATATATGCTCCTCCTGTATTTTGATTGTTCTTAGATAATGCCTCAAAAACCTCGTTTATACTAACATTTAACGATTGCAAGCGTTCTGGTTCAATAGCTACTTCATATTGCTTTAAAAAGCCTCCAAAGCTACTTACATCAGCTACTCCTTCAATTCCTAAGAGTTGGCGACGAACAATCCAATCTTGAATAGAGCGTAACTCCATTGCATCGTATTGTTTTTCGTATCCTTCTTTGGTATATAACGTATATTGATAAATTTCACCCAATCCTGTGGTCACTGGTGCCATTTCTGGTGTTCCTACTCCATCAGGAATTTGATTTTTGGCTTCTATCAACCGTTCACTAATTTGTTGACGCGCCCAATAAATATCGGTACTTTCTTTAAAAACGATTGTAACGACACTTAATCCAAATCGAGAGAAAGAACGAATTTCTTCGATATCTGGAATGTTTGACATGGTAATTTCTATAGGAAACGTCACTAAACGTTCTATATCTTGGGCTGATTGTGAAGGTGCTGATGTTATTATTTGCACCTGATTATTGGTAATATCTGGTACAGCATCAATAGGTAATTGTTTTAGAGAGTAAATTCCCCAGCCTATTAATGCCACAACCAATGCTCCAATAATCAATTTATTTTTAATTGAAAATTTGATAATGTTATCTAACATTTTGTATTGATTTAATTCTAGTGTAACATAATTTCTACCGGTTATTATTAAATAATCGGCACAACAGTTTGTAGTTCTTGTTTACACAAGAGCTACTGCTGTTAGTAATAGGAAAATAGAATTAAAACTTTGGTGGCTGGAAAATAGCCGATAAGTATGAATTATAATAGGTGTTTCTATAGAAGTTAATACGGTTTCTTACTTCTAAGAAAATAGGAATATTATAACTATAGTCAGTCGGAATAAAATCTGCTGTAATTGTAATTACGTTACAATGATGGTGGTGTTCTTTGTTTTTTTCTTCTTCTGTATCATTTTCATGATGTTCATCTTGATGCAAAGTATTAAAACTTTCAACATGAACCTCAGTTTCGCTTTCAAAAACAATAGCATCTACATGTGCTTCTAAAGGAGGCACAATTAACAGTAAAGTTAATAATATGATGATGCTTTTTTTCACTAATCTAGTTTAGAGTTACAAAATTATAAAATTTTATGAACCTTCTTTGTCCAATCTGTCTTTAACGTATTCAATTTTTGTTTTACCATGCGCAAAAGGGCTTCCTTCTTCATCTAAACTTACCATAACAATTTTATCAATTGCGATAATTGTTTTTCGAGTTATTTTGTTACGAACCTCACAGCTTAAGGTAATAGATGTTGTTCCAAACTTTACTACATCAATTCCTATTTCAACAATATCTCCTTGTTTTGCTGAACTAACAAAATTTATTTCAGACATAAACTTGGTTACTGTTTTAGGAATTTCTAGCTGAATAATAGCATATAACGCTACTTCTTCATCAATCCATTGTAATAATCGTCCTCCGAAAAGTGTTCCGTTAGGATTTAAATCTTCTGGTTTTACCCATTTACGTGTGTGAAATCTCATCGTATTTATTGTTCTATATTTTTAGCTTCAAAAGCTACTAAATCGTTATTTACAAAGGTAAACGTTATTTGTATAGGATTGCAACAAACCTCACAATCTTCTACATAGGTTTCAGATGTACTAGCATCCAACAACATGGAAATTTCTTCCCAACAATGCGGACATTGAAAAAAGTGCTCATACATCATATTTTACCATAATATTTTCTAACAAACCACTCTATAGATAGTAAAACTATAATCAGCAATAACAACCATTTCCAATCAACTAAACTTTGTTTTTTGGTAATAGACTTTTGAGTGGTATAAAAAGATGCATCTTCTTGTATCTTTTTTAATAATTCGTCAACTTTATCTACATAAGCAATTGCTCCATCTGTTTTTGATGCCAATTGTTCCAATTTTTTAAAATTAGCATTGGTAAATTGCTCTTCTATCTGATAATCTTCAATCTTAAACCTCCCTGAACTTCTTATATTTTGATTCTTTACAGTTACAGTATATGAATATTCTCCTGAGGCTAATCCTTCAACAGCAACTTGATATGAGTTATTAAATAACGAAAACGGAATGCTCTTTCTAGCTTTTGTTTCTAAGTTAGTTACTGTCAGCTCTAAAGATGCTCTGCTATCAAATTGGTAGTTTTTATCAACATAAAATGCACTTATAGTTATAGGTTCATTAGCTGCATACAAACGTTGCGCTTTTACATCTAAACGTTTTCTCTTTTTGGTGGATGCTAAATACTGAACTAAATTTCCTACAAACGTATCAAAGCTTTCAAAGTTTTTCTCTTTTAAATAACTGGCTGCTCTCCATTTCCAAATACCCTCACCAAATAGTACTGCATACTTTTTATCATTCTCTTCAAAGGTTGACAATAACGGTTGAGTGGTTTCTACGCCTGCATACTTCTGATACAACAAGCTTTGAGATTCTTTTTTAAGCTGTACCTCTCCAAACTTGTCTTTTAGTGGTGGAAATTGACCAAAACCTATATCCTCTTGATAAAAAGTTAAAAAGTCTGGATTGTAAATAGCAGTGTATTCTTCTTTTTGATTAATGGCTCTTTTTTGAACTCCCAAACCTTGACTATTCAAAAAGTTCCAATCTGTTTTAGTTCCTGATACCAGTAAAAAATTAGATTGTATTTTTTCTAAAGTTGCTTTAAAATAACTGTTAGGCTGATACAAAACAAAAAACTGATATGCATCTAAATCTATATTTCTATCTTGTATCAAAGCAATGTCTACTTTGCGTTGTTTATTGCTCTCAATCGCTTTTTTAAGCGCTCCTAAATCTGGGTGTAAAAAAGAACTTAATAGTAAAACCTTGGTTTGCTCATCTAAAACTTCTACTGAAAAGCTTTTATAATTGTTTTTCGTGTTTTTTTCATTCGCTATACTACTTATCGATGCTGTATAATAGTGTACTCCTTTGGTAGCAGACACTAAGTTGGCTGTAACAGTTTGTACAGGATTTTCTGGTGAAAAACGTACTCTTTTAGAGAAAACCCTGCTCCCGTTTTTTACGATTGAAAAAGTAGTGTTTACCGTTTCTTTTCCTTCATAATACAACAACGCCTCTACAGGAAACTTGTTCTTTACATAGCTGTACTTATTCACATTTAACTGTGAAATTTGAATGTCTTGATATTGAATAGTATCCCCTATAACTACAGGAAATACTTTATGCTTTGTTGATGAAAACTCGTAATCATTCCCTTGGGTTTGATTTCCATCAGTTATTAAAATGGTAGCTGCATTTTTATCTTTATTCAACTCATTAACAGCATCAATTGCTTTTGAAATATTGGTTTGTGTTTCAGCAAACGATAAACTATCCAACACCTTAATATCATTCCCGAACGAAAAATACTGTACGTCAAATTTATCTTGAAGTTCTTCGTTACTTTCTACTTTTGATATTACTTCTTGAACCTTTTTTTCTTCTTTAAAAAACTGAGTAGATAGTGAATTATCTACCAATACAGATAACACAGGTTTTATGTTCTCTGTTTCAAGAGTTGTTATCTTCGGATTAATGAGTAGTAACCCAATTAAAAAAAGACTTAGTGCTTTTAAGCTAAAAAGTAAGATATGTACTTTCGGAGTTCTATTTACCTTATAGAAATATTGAAAAAAAGCAATGGCTACGCTTATTAATACGGCTAATACAATGTAAATTATAGTTATTGACTCCACTCAGCTTATTTTAGTATGTGAAGATAAAAATATCTAACAAATAAAAAGACCTTTTCTTCTTTTTCATTTATGATCTGAATCATAAAAAACTAGTTATCAGTTATATATTTTTATCATAAACTAATATGTATGGTAACTACTGAAAACGTAACCACTGAAAAAACACTTCAAAAAACACTTCAAAAAACAAATAGTATGGGAATTACGGCTTACATCAATAAAAAAATTGCTGAAGGAGAACGAAATAGCATTGGTGTATCTATTATATTAATTACTGTAGGCTCTATGATTTCTTCCATTACAGCTGCTTTAGCCGTAAATGGCGAGGTTAATTTATTTGCCCTAATTTTTGCTTGTGTAACGGCTATGGGCGCTAATGCTACCGCCATAAGCCAACAACCTTTTAAAATAATTGCATGGGCATTTATTATTAATATACTTGGTAATATTTCGTTGATTTTTTACCTACTTGCTACGTAGTTGTAGGCTTCGGCTTAGCTTCAAACATTCTAAAAAAGAGCATAGAAGCTATGTTTCTTGCTCTTTCTTTAGCTTCATGTGCTTTGGTTCCGTCAAAAAGTTCATCAACCGTTTCAAACCACAATTGCAACCAGCGTCCAAAGTGTTCCTGATAGATAGCATACTCAAAATCTCTATCTACATCTTTGTGTGCTTTCATCGGATTTCCTTTAAACTTTCTAACAAAAAACAAATTCGTTTCCCAAAAATCGGTGAGCTTTTGTAAATGAGGTTCCCAAGTTTCTTCTGGAATTGTTTTCAAAAATATAGGCCCTATAAAATCATCCTTTCTAATTTTATCATTATAAAAGGTTGATACTAACTTATACACATCTTCCCTATTTTCTATGTCTCTTTTATCCATTTACAAATCGTTGTTGAAATACGCTACAAAAGTATATCTTTATGCAATTGCAATTTATGACTTAAATCATAATGATTCCAGAAGAACTCTTATTAAAATATACCGCTGAAACGAAACGTTTTCAAAAAGACGAAATTATTTTTTCTGAAAAACAAACTGCACATTATTACTATCAAATAATAAGCGGAGTGGTTAAAATGAATAATTTTAATGATGATGGTAAAGAGTTTATTCAGGGAGTGTTTTATAAAAACCAAAGTTTTGGTGAACCACCTTTATTTATCGATGTAAAATACCCTGCTAATGCGGTGGCAATTTCTGATAGTACTATTCTAGCCTTGTCTAAAAGCAACCTGTTTAAATTACTGCAAGATAATCCTGAAATTCATTTAAAAATCACCCAGAGTTTAGCAAAACGTTTGTACTACAAAGCTATTATCGCTTCCGAAATATCTAGCCAAGAACCTGCCCATAGAGTTCTCCGCTTTATTGATTATTTAAAAGACGATGTATATAAAGTTGAAGGAAAATATTCATTTAAAGTAGCCTATACTCGACAACAAATAGCCGATATTTTAGGTTTACGCGTAGAAACGGTTATTCGGGTCATAAAATCTTTAGAAAAAAAGGGAGACCTAAAAATTAGCAAACGAAAGGTATATCGTTAAAGCTTGCCTAAAGAGACCATTTGATAAAATGTGTTACTAACCATAAAAATTAATAGGTTTATGGGATTCCGTAAGAATTTGTACACCCCTTGTCGTAAGTTCGCTGGGATTGTATAATTAGTTAATAAATACCAATAACTCGTTCATAACTTTATTTTAGGTAATGTATTGATTATACTATATTTGATAGCGTATAAACAAGTTGTAACCAATTAAAACATATCTCAAAAATTTGAAGAAAATCTCAACAATAACTAGAAGAAATATTTTTGACTTTATACAAGTTGAAGGATTTTGGTGGTCTGGTCGATTAGAAGAAGTGGACTTTTTATCCAGAATGTTCGATTTAGAGAATATGCCATCATATGACGGAAGATTTGAAAATGCATCTGGAGATATTTGGCAACATAGAGTAAATAATCCAGATGATTGGGAGGATAATTGGATATTTTATGATGATAGGTTCAATTTACTAAACTGTGACGATTCTATCTTTTTAGACTTTCTGTGTGAGATGATTCATCCTTTGGTTAGGAATGAATCTTCAGATGTAAATAAAATGCTTCAAATATTTAATGATAGTCTAAAAGATGACAATTTTGAGCTCGTAGAAAAAACAAGAATTTCAAACAAACCAATATTTGTTGGTAGACTTAAAATAACAGGTAAAGATTCTATTCAAAAAAAAGGACAAAACATCAAAAAAATCCTGACAGCTGATTATGTATCTCAACAGATTAATCTGATGGAGTCTTCAATTGAGAATTCACCTCATATTTCAATTGGACTAGCTAAAGAGTTAATAGAAACATCATGTAAATCAATATTTGATGAAAGAAACGAGGTTTATGACAAGAATTGGGATTTGCCCAAGTTAATGAAAGAAACTACCAAACTGTTAAAATTAACCCCTGATGATATTCCGAATGAAGCAAGAGCTGCAAGTTCGATTAAGCAAATTTTAGGTAGTTTATCATCAGTAGTTCAAGGAATTGGAGAAGTGAGAAACGAATATGGAAGTGGACACGGCAAAGATGGAAAGTTTAAAGGTTTACAGCCAAGGCACGCTAAACTAGCTGTTGGTGCTGCATCGACTTTAGCAATATATTTATTAGAAACACATAAACTCAAAAAATAACTGGTTATAACAATGGTCTCGCCTACTTCTGAAAATTCTCGCGGATTTTCAGTATGGTGTGTACTTGCAAATTTAAGTGCTAAACCGAGCAACTACTCATAGCCGGAGACGTTGGCTACAATAAGAGAAAATGACAAACAAAAAACAATATTCTTTACTTTTTGTACAAACTGTCGAACGACTAAATAATAGGGTAAGACAATTTGTGGAAAAAAATAGTGACATTTTAGAGTTGACAACTGACGACCCAATGGAACTTTTAATAAAAGATAAATCCAAAATATCTGACTTTCAATTTCTCATTCATAGTCCAAATCAAGATAACAGGAACAAAATACTTTTCAAAGCGGATTACAATCCAGCAAATAATATAGCAATCGGTACTAAAAAAACAGTTGCCGAAGAAAAATCGATTCTGGTTATTTTAGAACAATGGACTAACATAATTCGTTCTTACAATAAAGCCAGTTGGACACCTGAAGAAAATATTCTTAATGAATATGAACGTGAATTTTATGAGAATTTTGAAATTTTGGATGAAGACGCTGACAAAAATCCTTACAAATTAGAGAAGCAAATAATTATACACAATTACTTTGTAAAAGTTATAAAAGTATTAAAAGACAATGAAGAAGATAACGCTGAATTAATAAAAGAAGCGGAAGAAATTAAAGACAACATTCCCAAAATGACCAAAAAGGCTACTGTCAAAAAGATTAGTAAGTTTTTTGCAAATGTTAGAAAGAAAAGCCTGCCTCTATTGAAAGAAGTTTTAGAATTAGGTCGTAAAGAAGTTTTTAAAAGAGGAATAAAGTTTGTTCTTGACAATATCGGAGATTGGATTGCATTAACTGGGTAAATTACTGTAGCAAATAAAGAACTAAGGTAAAACAAGAAAATTTTACAAAAATTTATCTCAAAATACTTTTATCGTTCATATCATACGACAAACCACGTCTTATTAAATACTTCCTAAATACTCTCCCAGCGAATCTTATTGATATTACGGCACGGGTCGCTGATACTACAGCATGCTCCGTTGATACCACGGCATGGGTCGCTGATACTACAGCATGCTCCGTTAACACCACGGCACGGGTCGCTGATACTACGGCACGCTCCGTTAACACCACGGCATGGGTCGCTGATATCACGGCACGCTCCGTTAACACCACGGCACGGGTCGCTGATACTACGGCACGCTCCGTTGACACCACGGCATGGGTCGCTGATACTACGGCATGCTCCGTTAACATCACGGCATGGGTCGCTAATACTACGGCACGGGTCGCTGATATCACGGCATGCTCCGTTAACATCACGGCATGGGTCGCTGATACTAAGGCATGCTCCGTTAACAACACGGCATGGGTCGCTGATATCACGGCATGCTCCGTTAACACCACGGCACGGGTCGCTGATATCACGGCATGCTCCGTTAACATCACGGCATGGGTCGCTGATATCACGGCATCCTCCGTTAACACCACGGCACGGGTCGCTGATACTACGGCGTGCTCCGTTGACACCACGGCATGGGTCGCTGATATCACGGCATGCTCCGTTAACTCCACGGCACGGGTCGCTGATACTACGGCATGCTCCGTTAACTCCACGGCATGGGTCGCTGATTGTTCCGTTGTGTTGAGAAAAGCTCAGCGAAGCTCGCTTATGGTTTCGTTGCGTTGAGGAAAACTCAGCGAAGCTCACTTATGGTGACTATCCAATAAGGTGTGTCATAAATAATAAAATTGATAGATTTATAAAACTCCGTAATATTTTATATACATATTGTAGTAAGTTTATTGGAGTTACATAATTAATTAACAAATACCGATTACTCATTAATAACTTTACTTTAAATAACGTATTAGTTTTAATACATTTGAAAACGTATAAAAAAAGGTGGATGCAAAAACTGAAAAGTTAAGTATTAAACCATGTTATTCATATCAGAGTTCGTTATGCTTCATATGAACAAAAAACAAAGAAATGGCAGTTCCAAAAAATAAAGAAGAATTGATTTTTGAAATTGAGAATAACTATTCCAAACTGAAAAAGGACTTAGAAAGTATTCCAACGGAACTGACCAAAGAAAAAGAACTCGAAGGACATGCAAAAGAAACTAAAATGAGTGTGTCAGATTTGGTTGCTTATCTTGTTGGTTGGTCTGAACTCGTCCTGAAATGGAATCACCGACAAGATAAAGGACAAATTGTGGAATTTCCAGAAACAGGATTTAAGTGGAATGAATTAGGGAAACTTGCTCAAAAATTTTATTCTGATTACGAAAATTTTGATTACAAAACACTTCTAACCGAATTGGACAGAAATGTAGGAAAAATATTAGAGTTAATTAAAACGAATGACAACGCAGATTTGTATGAAAAACCTTGGTACGAAAAGTGGACTAAAGGAAAAATGATACAATTAAACACTTCATCACCATACAAAAACGCAAGAAGCAGAGTTCGAAAGTGGAAAAAACAGAATGAAGAAAAAATACGAACGTACAACAAAGAATTAAGGTAAAAACTAATGCGTTTACTAAAAATACTTTTTAAAGAACACTCTAAACGAAGCACTTACTTATCATTTACTCATAAATACAAATTAACAACTTAAAAAAAGAAGTAAAACACATATCAGCCCTAAAAACATACCATACATTGTAGTTTTTACCGTAAGTTTGTCTAACAAATTTAAGTATTCAACATGACAACTTTATTCATAAACATTAAAGAATTAATACAAATTAGAGAAACAAGTACTAAAAAAGTATCAGGAGCTGCGATGAACATTTTACCTACCATAAAAAATGCTTTTTTATTGGTTGAAAATGGTATTATTACCGACTATGGTAGTATGAAAAAAGCTCCTATTTCTGCTGATAAAACGGTGGATTGTACTGGTAAAATGATGTTGCCTACTTGGTGCGATTCTCATACACACATTGTATATGCAGGCAATCGTGAACAAGAGTTTGTAGATAGAATTAATGGTTTGAGTTATGAAGAAATTGCCAATCGTGGTGGTGGTATTGTAAATTCGGCTAAGAAATTACAAGAAACTTCAGAAGAAGAGCTATACCAACAATCAGCAAAACGCTTAGAAGAAGTAATTGCTTTAGGTACTGGTGCTGTTGAAATAAAATCTGGTTATGGTTTAACCGTAGATGCTGAGTTAAAAATGCTACGTGTTATAAAAAAGCTACGAGAGAATTATAACATTCCTGTAAAAGCTACTTTTTTAGGGGCACACGCCTTCCCTACTGAATACAAAAACAACAGAGAAGGATATATCAATGTAATTATTGAAGAAATGTTACCTAAAGTTGCTGAGGAAAATCTAGCGGATTTTGTAGATGCTTTCTGCGAAACGGGATACTTCTCAGTAGAAGATACCGACAGAATTTTAACTGCTGCGCAACAATACGGATTAACACCCAAAGTACACGTAAACCAGTTTACAACTATTGGCGGGGTTCAAGTGAGCATAAAACACAATGCCTTGTCAGTAGATCATTTAGAAGTAATGAACACAGAAGACATTGAAGCCTTGAAAGGAACGCAAACCATGCCTGTTGCCTTACCTTCTTGTTCGTACTTTTTAAGTATTCCATACACCCCTGCTCATGATATTATAAATGCAGGATTGCCGTTAGCCTTAGCTACCGATTACAACCCAGGGTCTACACCATCAGGAAATATGAATTTTGTGGTAGCAACAGCTTGTATTAAAATGAAAATGACACCAGAAGAGGCTATTAATGCAGCAACTATTAACGGAGCGTATGCGATGAATTTATCAAACGAGGTTGGAAGTATTACCAAGGGAAAAAAGGCGAATTTAATCCTTACAAAAGAAATTCCTTCGTACGGATTTTTACCGTATTCCTTCGGAAGTAACTTAATTGATTCAGTGTTTATCAACGGAAAAGAGGTTCAGTAAGCTAAACTATGTGTAAACTGTCATTCCGAATAGTAATAAGAAGCCGTTAGATTTCTCCTTTCGTTACACTTTAGTTCGAAATGACGTTTTCTAAAAAGACAATACAATATGCTAACAATATTCAACGAAAAAGACATACAAGAGTTTGTTGCCCCACGTGAAGGCGAAACAAAATTAGGTGAGTGCGTTGCGGTTATCGACTCCAAAAAAGAACTACAATCAGAACTTAAAAATTCCTCTGCTTCTTTTGTTATTTTAGGAGTTCCAGAAGATATTGGTGTTCGTATGAATGGTGGAAATGGTGGTGCACACACTGCTTTTATTCCTGCTTTAAAGTCGTTTTTAAACACCCAGCAAAATCAATTTATTAATGGAAACGACATCCTAGTGTTAGGATATTTAGATTGTTTGGACGATGTATATAGTTTTGATGTTTCTGACAGAGAAAAAGGTGATTTATTAGTAAAAGCAATAGATAAAGAGCTTTCTAAGCTTATTAAAATAATTGTTGAGAGTGGTAAAACTCCTATTATCATTGGTGGTGGACACAACAATGCTTACGGAAATATTAAAGGGCTTTCTGAAGGGAAAAATCAACCTGTAAATGTGATTAACTTAGATGCGCATACCGATTTACGTCGTTTGGAAGAGCGTCATAGTGGTAACGGATTTTCGTACGCCTTACAAGAAGGCTTTATTCAAAATTATTTTATGTTTGGGTTGCATGAAAACTACACGCCTCAATATGTGTTTGAAATGATTCATGATAGTTTAAACTTAGAGTATAATACGTTTGAAGAGTTAGAAGTGTATCACACTACTTCTTTTAAAGGCGAATTACAACGTGCTGAAAGTTTTATAAAAAATGCTCCTTTCGGAATTGAAATTGATTTGGATTGTGTGCAGCATTTTCCAAGTAGTGCTATGACACCTAGCGGATTTACTCCACAACAAGCTCGTAGATTTATACATTATTTTGGAACGCTACAAAATGCTTCTTATTTACATATTTGTGAGGGAGCCCCTGCAGTTGTTAAAGATAAAATAGCTAACGGGCAAGTAGGAAAATACATTAGCTACTTAATTTCTGATTTTATTAAGGCTAAGAGTAATTAATTATACTACAGTTAATTTTTTTAGTAAAAAATAGAACCACACCGTTTAACTTTAGGTGTGGTATTTCTTGTTTAAAGAAGTTCTGAGGTAAAAAACAAGTAAGTTTTATACTCTTTATAAACCAATACATTTATTTATACTTGGTAATGTAAGGTTACTTCCTTTTTGTATGAACTTGTTTTAGTAATTTAAATAGGCTTTTAAGTTTTCAAAAGAAACAAATTATAATAGAGTTGATTATAAAGTTTTTAACTACACTCCTCTTTATTCTTCTAATTTTGAATTTTCTGAATAAGTTCGCCATTTTTCTAAACAAGCGGTAATATCTTCTGGTACTTCAGAGTTAAATTGTAAAAACTCTCCTGTTGTTGGATGTGTAAAACCTAGAGTTTTTGCATGCAAAGCTTGTCTTGGCAACACTTTAAAGCAATTATCTACAAATTGTTTGTATTTAGTAAACGTAGTTCCCTTTAAAATAGCATTCCCACCATAACGTTCATCGTTAAAAAGTGTATGTCCAATATGTTTAAAGTGAGCTCTAATTTGATGCGTTCTACCCGTTTCTAACTTACATTGTACCAAGGTTACATACGTAAGTCTTTCAAGTACTTTATAATGAGTAACAGCATGCTTACCATGCTCACCATCAGGAAAGACATCCATTTGTAAGCGATTTTTAAAACTACGTCCTATATTTCCTTCAATAGTTCCTTCATCCTCTTCAATATTTCCCCAAACTAAAGCATAATACAACCGTTCAGTAGTACGATCAAAAAACTGCTTTGACAAATGTGCCATTGCGTATTCTGTTTTTGCAACTACCAATAATCCACTTGTATCTTTATCAATACGATGTACTAAACCAGGACGTTCATTTGAATTTTTGGGCAGGTTTTCTATGTGATGAATTAGTCCGTTCACTAATGTTCCAGAGTAATTTCCATGACCTGGGTGAACTACCATTCCTGCTGGCTTGTTTACCACTATCACTTCATCATCTTCATACACTATATCAATAGGAATATCTTCTGCTACTAATAAGTTTTCGTGAGGAGGATATGTTAACACCACTCTAACTACATCTTTTGGTTTTACCTTATAGTTAGACTTTACTACCACATCATTAACTAAAACATTACCTGCTTTAGCTGCTTGCTGTATTTTATTTCGAGTAGCATTTTCAATAAAATTCATTAAAAACTTATCTACTCGCAATGGTACTTGACCATCTGTTGCTACAAACCTATGGTGCTCGTATAAATCATCATTTTCTATCTCTGGAGTATTATCTTCCTGCATCAATCAATTTATAAAAATTAGTATCCGTTACCATCCCCTAAAATCAAGTCGATGGTTGTTTGTTTTGGTAATTTAGTTCCCGGTTCAATTTTTTGTCCGTTATACTTTAATCCACGAACCACATCTTTTCCTATATCGTGTACCCAAGTAACCTTAGTTCCTACTTTAAACCCTATTGAACGTAGGTGTGTTGTTGCCTGACGTCTGGTACGTCCATTTAAATTAGGCACTTCTACATCTCTATACTTTGACGGATTTAAGGTTAAGTATATTTTACGCTTTTCTTTTACAAAATCACCTGCTTCCGGATCTTGCTCAATAATTGACTTCTTAGGATAATCTGGATTATAACTTGCACTGTCAATTACCACAAAATCTAAATTTAATTCACTTAATTTTTGCTCAACATCAGCTAACGACATTTTATGTAAGTCAGGTACTTGTATTTTTTGATTGTGATTTGTTGTAACTCCTAACCACCATTGTAAAACAAATACAAAAACTAGTATTGAAACAACTGCTATAATTACGTTTTTTAAAAAAGATTTACTTTTAATAAACTGAAATAAACCTTTAAAACTTTCTGTAAAATTACTCATATCATTTTTTTGTAAGATCGCACAAATTTACAGTAAAAATATTACTATTTTAAATTCAACAAGTCTTAAACGAGTTTTTTTGGTAAGTTTGTATAATCCAACGATTGGATTTTAGACAAACAATGATAAAAACAGTAATTGAAATACATTTGAAGTGAAAAAAAACATCGCTATTATTATGGGAGGTTATTCCTCTGAAGTAGGAATTTCTCTAAAAAGTGGTAATGTAGTTTACAAACATATTGATACAGAAAAATATAACGCGTATAAAGTTCATATTTTAGAAAATAAATGGGTGCATGTTGATGACAACGAAGAAGAATATCCAATAAACAAAGAAGATTTTTCAATTGTAATAGGTGGGCAAAAAATTACATTCGATTGTGTTTTTAATGCTATTCATGGTACACCAGGCGAAAACGGTATTATCTTAGCTTACTTTGATCTTATTGGTTTAAAACACACCTCTGCCCCATTCTACCAAATGGCTTTAACCTTTAATAAGCGTGATACCTTAAGTGTAGTGAAACAATACGGAATAGCAACAGCTGTTTCTATATATCTAAACAAAGGTGATGAGATTGATTGTGATGCTTTTATTAAAAAAGTAGGACTTCCTTGCTTTGTAAAACCAAACGGAGCAGGTTCTAGTTTTGGTATATCTAAAGTATATACTAAAGAAGAGTTAATACCTGCTATAGAAAAAGCATACGAAGAAGATACTGAAATATTAATTGAAAGCTTTTTAGATGGAACTGAGGTTTCTGTTGGAGTAATTCAATACAAAGGAGAAACAAAAGTACTTCCAATAACAGAAATTGTTTCTGAAAATGATTTCTTCGATTATAAAGCTAAATATGAAGGTCAATCTCAAGAAATCACTCCTGCACGTTTAATTGATTCTCAAAGAAAGAGAGTTAAAGAAGTAGCCAAACGTGTATATGAAATTTTAAATATGCGTGGTTTTTCTCGCTCTGAATATATTTTAGTTAACGATGAACCACATTTTATAGAAATGAATACTGTTCCTGGATTAACAGAAGCAAGTATTTTACCACAGCAAGCCAATCATGCGGGTATTTCTTTAACTGAATTATTTGGAAACGCTATTGAAATGGCTTTAAATGACAAGATATAATGAAAAGAGCAATTTTTCCTGGATCTTTCGATCCAATTACTTTAGGACACTTAGATATTATTGAACGTGGTGTTACCCTTTTTGATGAATTAATTATTGCAATTGGGGTGAATGCCGATAAAAAATATATGTTTTCTCTAGAGGAGCGTCAACGTTTTATTGAAGAAACTTTTAAGCATGAGCCAAAAATAAAAGTACTTACTTATAGTGGACTTACTGTAAACTTTTGTAAAGAACAAGACGCTCAATTTATTTTAAGAGGTTTACGTAATCCTGCCGATTTTGAGTTTGAAAAAGCCATCGCACATACTAATAGAAAACTTTCTGAAATTGAAACTGTGTTTTTACTAACCTCTTCAGGTAAAAGCTATATTTCTTCATCTATTGTAAGAGATGTTATCAGAAACGATGGAGACTACACAGGCTTGGTTCCAGATGCAGTTAGAATTTAAACTTTTTAAAACTATTCTTTTGAAAAAACTATTTGTATTACTCCTAATATTAGTTACTGCTTGTAAACAAAAACCTACAAAAAAAAACATCGAATTCACCACCCTGTTTGAAACATCAAACGGAACGGAGACTCCTACTTATAAAGAGGTTATTTCTTTTTATGAAGAGTTGGCTAACACTTACCCTGAAATTTCATTGTTTGAAATAGGCACTACAGATATTGGAAAACCTTTACATTTAGTTGTTTTTAATACTGATGGAAAAACCAATATTGAAGAACTTAAAAATTCTTCAAAAAATAGAATTTTAATCAATAACGGTATTCATCCGGGGGAATCTGACGGAATAGATGCTTCGATGCTATTATTACGAGACATCGTTCAAAATGATTCTTTAAAAAACAAGTACAAAAATTCTTTAATTTGTGTTATTCCCTTATACAATATTGGTGGCTCCCTAAACAGAAACTCACACACAAGAGCCAATCAAAATGGTCCAAAAGAATACGGTTTTAGAGGAAATGCTCGTAACTACGACTTAAATCGTGATTTTATTAAACAAGATACTAAAAATGCCGCTACATTTGCTGAGATTTTTCACACTGTAAATCCAGATGTTTTTATAGATAATCATGTAAGCAATGGAGCAGATTATCAGTACGCAATTACACATCTATTTACACAACACAATAAATTGGGAGGAAATTTAGGTGAGTTTATTGAAACAAAAATGCGTCCTGAAATAGAACATTCTTTGGCTGAGAAAGGAATTATTATTACTCCTTATGTAAATGTTTGGGGAACAACTCCAGAAAGTGGTTGGTCACAGTTTTTCGATTCACCTAGATATTCTACTGGGTACACTACCCTCTTCAATACCTTAGGATTAATGGTTGAAACTCATATGTTGAAACCGTATAAAATTAGAGTAGAACAAACCTATGAATTGTTGTTTTCTGCTTTAGACTTTTCCAAAGAAAACAGTAACAAAATAAAAGATTTACGAAAAAATGCTGTTGAAGAAATAATAAACAAAAAAACATATCCTATTCTATTTACAGTTGATAAGAATAATCCTACTGCTCTTCATTTTAAAGGATACGAAGGAACTTTTATAGACAGTAAAGTTACCAATGGAAAACGTTTGTTTTATGATAGAACAAAACCTTACAATAAAAAAGTTTCTTATTATAACTACTTTGTTCCTACCAAAGAAATCGCCATACCCAAGGCCTATATATTAGAACAAGGTTGGCATGACGTTGTAGAACGATTAGAAAATAATAAAATTGAATTTACTCGTTTTGAAAAAGACACCTTATTAACTGTAGAAGTTCAGCACATCAAAGAATTTGAAACTCGAAAAACGGCATACGAAGGTCATTATTTACACTACAATACTGAAGTTACCCAAACAAGAGGTCTGCAAGTTAAATTTAATAATGGAGATATTTATATTCCTACAAACCAAACAGGAATACGTTATATAATAGAGACCTTGGAAGCTGAAGCTATTGATTCTTTCTTCAACTGGAATTTCTTTGATACTATTTTGCAACAAAAAGAGGGATACTCTTCTTACGTTTTTGAAGATATTGCTGAAGAGTTTTTAAATAACAATCCCTCATTAAAACAAGAGTTTCTTCAAAAAGTAAAAACAGAAGAAGATTTTGCAAAAAATGCGCAAACACAATTATATTGGGTTTATAAAAAAACACCTCATTATGAAAAAGCTCATAAGAAATTACCAATTTATAAGTTATATTGATAATTTTTTAACCTCTTAGTTACATTTTCATACATTTGTCACCGATTAGGAACTTGATTTAAATGAATAAAGACCCATTAAAATCTGTTTGTGAGCAAAAAAATTTTGAAGAAGTTTTTAACCAACATTCACAAACATTGAGAAATTATATATATTACAAATGCGGCGATCTCCAGCAAGCTGAAGATATCGTACAAGAAGCGTATATAAAACTATGGAATAATTGTGCTAAAGTTGTTTTCGAAAAAGCTAAATCTTATCTATATACAGTAGCCAACAATCATTTTTTAAACGATGTTGCTCACAAAAAAGTTGTTTTGGAACATCAAAAGAAAAATGTTTCTTCTGGTAAAACTAATGAAACTCCTCATTTTATTTTAGAAGAAGAAGAATTTCATACTAAGCTTAAAAAAGCAATAGCCAACTTGCCTGAAAAACAACGAGAAGTTTTTTTGCTTAGTAGAATAGATAAGAAAAAGTATATTGAAATTGCAGATATTGTTGGAGTTTCTGTAAAAGCTGTAGAAAAAAGAATGAGTAAAGCATTACTTACTTTAAAAGAACAGATAGGTAAAGTATAACAAAAGTAATATTTGTGTTAATTAGGTAGGGTAATTAATCTTTTACTTGTTTTTAATACAAATAGCACGAATAGATTAGAAAATGAATATAAATTATAAAGAAGAAACCTTTTTAGCAAGATGGATAGCCAATGAGCTAACAGCGGAAGAATTAAAAGAGTTTCAAAAAACAGATGTTTATCATCAATTTAAAGCTATTGATGATGCTTCTCTAAATTTAAAAACACCTTTTTATGATAAGGAAGAGGCTTTTAATAAACTCAAAACAGACATCAAACAATCTAAAGCTAATAAAAAAGTAGTGCAATTAGTTCCTAAATGGATGTATGGGGCGGTTGCTTCTGTTATATTATTAATTAGCTTCTTGTACTTTAATAATAATACTGTTGATTTTTCTACAAAATACGGAGAGCAATTAACTATTACATTACCTGATAATTCTATAGTATATTTATCACCTAAGTCTGAAATTAGCTATGATAAACAAAACTGGAATAATAAAAGAGAGCTTTTTTTGACAGGAAAAGCTTATTTTGAAGTCGAAAAAGGAAAGTCTTTTACTGTAAAATCTAATGAAGGTAATGTAACTGTACTAGGAACAAAGTTTACAGTAAATACATCAAAAAATTATTTTGAAATTGAATGTTACGAAGGTAAAGTTAAAGTTACGTCAAAAAGTAAAGAAGAAATTATACTAACTAAAGGGAAAGCTTATAGGAATTATAATAACTCTGGTGAAAATTGGGAATTTGTAGGCTCTGTTCCCTCTTGGATAGAAGGAGAAAGCTCTTTTAATAATACTCCTTTACATCAAGTTATAAAAGCTTTAGAAAATCAATTTAAGTTAAAGTTCGATACTTCTAACGTTGACACTTCTAAACGTTTTACAGGTACTTTTACACATAAAAATGTTGATGTAGCGTTACAAACTGTTTTTGCTCCTATGAAAATTTCTTATAAATTAGCAGAAAATAGTTCAGTTATATTGACGTATTAATAAATGAAGATAAAATTAAGTATACTTTTTTTATGCTTAACTATGTCTATTTTTTCTCAGGAAAAGGTAGACATTTCTTTTATTGATGCTCCTTTATTAAACGTTTTAAAAGAAACAGAAGCTCTTTTTAAAGTAAAATTTTCTTTTAGTACAGAAGTCATTAATGATAAAAATATTTCTTTTAAAAAAAAGAAATGTGAACTTGTTTATCTTATCAATGAAATTCAACGTCAAACATCATTAATTTTTAATAAAATTAATGAGCGGTATTATTATATAACAATAAATTCAACATTTAAATCAAATGAATATAATCTTTTAAAAGAAGTTCTTGTAACTAATTATATTACTTCTGGTATTAATAAAAAAAGAAATGGAACTATATCTATTATTCCAAAACAATTAGGTGTTTTACCTGGTTTAACTGAACCAGATATACTAGAAAGTTTAAAAATTATTCCTGGTGTTCAAAGTCCTAATGAAACAGCTGCAGGAATATATATAAGGGGTGGAACTCCCAATCAAAACTTAGTTTTATGGGACGGTATAAAAATGTACTATTCTGGTCATTTCTTTGGAATGATTTCAGCATTTAACCCTTATACCACTAAAGAGATTAACCTTTCTAAAAGCGGTACAGGAGCTAGGTATGGTAATAGAGTATCTGGTGTAATAGATATTAAAACTACAAATAAAATACCGAAGAAAATAACTGGAAGTTTCGGATTGAACATGACGCATGCTGATGCACTTCTTACTATTCCTTTTTCAAAAAAAACTGCTTTTTCTATTTCTGCAAGAAGGTCTTTTTCTGATGTTTTAAAAACTTTCACCTTTGATAAATTGTCTATGCGTGTTTTTCAAACATTTGATGATAATCAAGAAAGTCAAATAATAGATAAAAACATTAAATTTAGTAGAGATAATAAATTTAATTTTTCAGATTATACCACAAAATTTATATACACCCCTAGTAAAGACGAATCTTTAAACATTAGTTTCTTATACACAAATAATCAAATGCTTAACAATTTTGTAATTCCTAGGTATAAAGACAAATATAATGATGAGTTAGAAATCCATAATACCGGTGTAAGTGTAAATTGGAATAAACAATCTTCGGAAAAAAAGACTCATAATATAAAAAGTTATTTTTCTAACTTTAAATTAAAATATAAAGGAAACTATAACTATATAGATGATTATTTAATTTTATTATCAACTAAAAATAATTCTTTAACCGATTTTGGGCTTTCCTACAATATGAATTATTCTTTTAACGATAAAACAGATTTATTTTGGGGTTATGATTTTACATCTACGAAAGCTGCTTACGAATTAAAATATCTCATAGACTTAGAAGGAAATAGGAACTCTTCGATACAAAAAGATAAAGTTACAAACAATACACATTCAATTTTTACGGAATATATATATGATAACAATAACTGGAATATAAATTCTGGCATACGATTGAATTACTTTTCAAAAATCGATAAATTTGTTTTTGAACCTAGATTATATTTGGAGAAAAAACTTACATCAAGCTTAAGTTTTAAAGCTTCTTTTGAACAAAAACACCAAACATTGAGTCAAATTATAGAGTTTCAAACTTCCAGATTAGGTTTTGATTTAGAAAATCAGATATGGGCTCAAGTAAATGATGATAATATTCCTCTACAAAAAAGCTTACAGGTTTCAGCGGGAATACTTTTTAATAAAAATAATTGGAAAATTGATATTGAACCTTACTATAAAAAAGTTAGTGGTATGACGTCTCAAACAAGTGGTTATAACGACCAAACCAATGACTTTTCTAATGGTAAAGGTAAAATACATGGTATTGATATACTTATAAATAAAAAATTTAATAATTATAGAACTTGGGTTAATTATTCATACACAAAAAATAAATTTAAATTTTTAGACTTAGAAAATAAGTTTTTTCCTGCAAATCATGATATAACTAATTATCTTTCTTGGTCTCATGCTTACAAATTAAACAGCTATGAGTTCTCTCTTGGGTGGATATTTAGAACAGGAAATCCCTATACTGCCGTTAAAAGATTTTATACAGATGATGAAGGAATTCCTCGTATTATTATAGATTCAGACAATATAAATGGGCTTCGACTTCCTAATTATAGTAGATTGGATGCATCTATGACGTATTCTTTTAATTTTTCTAAAAACTGGAAAGGTAAATTGGGCTTCTCTTTACTTAATCTTTTTAATAACAAAAATATTTTAAGTAGAACTTATAATGCTATTCCAATTAGAAATTCTGATAATGAAATTGAATATAAGTTAAAAGAGGTTAACAAAATATCTCTAGGAATTACACCTAACTTTGTTTTTAGAGTTAATTTTTAATAAAAAAAGACTTTACATTTTGTAAAGTCCTTCCTTTTGGTTTAATAATTTCTGTATTGTTTTGTTTCTTCAAAAACGTGATCTAGAATTTGTTTTTCTCTTTCATCAAATTCAATACCTCGTCTTTTCATTACTACATCAACTACTTCAAAAACTTTATTTGTTTTGTATTCTGTAAACCCTGATGCTCCTCCCCAACTAAATGAAGGAACAAAATTTCTTGGAAATCCACTTCCAAAAATATTCGCAGAAACACCAACAACTGTTCCTGTATTAAACATTGTGTTAATTCCACATTTTGAATGATCTCCCATCATCAAACCACAGAATTGTAATCCAGTTTTAGCGAAACGTCCTGTTTCATAATTCCACAACTTAACTTCTGCATAATTATTTTTAAGGTTAGAATTATTACTATCAGCTCCAATATTACACCATTCGCCTAATACTGAATTTCCTAAAAACCCATCGTGTCCTTTATTTGAATACCCAAATAATACTGAGTTGTTCACCTCTCCTCCTACTTTACAATAAGGTCCTAAAGTAGTAGCTCCGTATATTTTAGCTCCCAATTTTAATACTGAGTTTTCACACATAGCTAAAGCACCTCGTACAACTACTCCTTCCATTATTTCAGCTTTTTTACCAATATAAATTGGTCCAGTTGAAGCGTTTAACGTTGCAAAAGTTAGTTTAGCTCCTTTCTCAACAAAAATATCGTTTCTATTAACACAATTAACAGTTTCTGGAATTGGTTCCGATTTTCTACCTTCAGTTATTAAATCAAAGTCAGCTCTAATTGCTTTGTCATTTAACGAAAAAATATCCCAAGTATTTTTTATTTGAATTATATCATCTTCAAACTCTATATGTTCATAAGAAGAAAAATCTACTTCTTCCTGAGTATCTGTCGTATAAAAAGCAATAACATCTTCACCTTTAAAAATAGCTTGATTGTTTTGTAGGTTTTTAACCATTTCAACCAAAGGTTTAGTTGGCAAGAAAGAGGCATTTAATAATACATTTTCTTCCATTTCAACCATAGGATATTTTTCCTCTAAATACTCCTCTGTTACGGTAGTTGTTGTTAAGCCTAAATATTTTTCCCACTTTTCTCTAATAGTTAAAATACCTACTCTAATATCAGCTACTGGTCGTGTATATGTAAATGGTAGTAGAGCTGTACGTACATCACCATCAAATAAAATATAGTTCATATTAATCATTTTTTGAAGCAACACAAACTTACCACTTTCAATTCATTTTACAAGTCAAAATATAAACCTTACTTTTGTTATTATATATTCTTCAATATCTTACTATGAAAAAAATTTTAGGATTAATTTTAATTGGTATTGCTCTTATAGCAGCACTATACTATGCTTTTATTTATTTTGTTCCTTATAGTGAAGGGGTTCGCTCTGGTGAACTTATTAAAATTAGCTACAAAGGTGTGGTAGTAAAAACATGGGAGGGTGAAATTAGCCAAGGTATTTCTGGAGCGCAAATTTTTGCCTTTTCTGTAGAGGACAATCAAAAGGAAGTCATAAAAAAACTTCAAGAATATCAAGGTCGTTATGTAAAAGTTACTTACAAAGAACGTTTTGGTACTTTCTTTTGGTTAGGTGATACAAAGTATTTTATAACCCATGTTGAAGAAGAACAATCTCCTCATTTTAGAGGAATAAGAAAAGATAATGAACAATAATATTTATAGAAATATAGAAGATACTCGCATTACTATTTCTGAGTTAATGCTTCCTTCTCATGCCAATTTTAGTGGCAAAATTCACGGTGGATATATTTTAAAGCTAATGGATCAGATTGCTTTTGCATGCGCCTCTAAACATTCAGGTACCTATTGCGTAACAGCATCTGTAGATACCGTTAACTTTATAAACCCTATTGAAGTAGGCGAATTAGTTACCATGAAAGCGTCTATTAACTATGTAGGTAAAACTTCGATGGTAGTTGGTATACGCGTAGAAGCACAAAATATACAAACTGGAAAGACCAAACATTGTAATTCTTCTTATTTTACAATGGTAGCAAAAAAAGACAACGGTGATAATGCTGAAGTACCAGGAATTATTATTAATGATGACAATGAAATGCGTCGATTTTTAGAAGCTATACACAGAATTAAAATGAAAAAGAATAGACAAGAAAAATTTGATAATAATAATTTTACTGCTCAAAACTACATTGAAGAATTAAAAAATTATAATGTTAAGATTGATTTAAAATAAAATTTAAACACAAAAAGAAAGCTTACAAGTCAAACTCTTTTTCTATTTGATTAAGCCAATTCGCTAATCTATCTGGTGTTTTTTCAGGTTCATTATCCTCGTCGAGAGCTAAACCATAAAAATAGTCTTTATCTTCTTCTATTTGAGCTTTTGACTCTTCAAAATCATACTCCTTGCACGACCATTTTCCAATAAGTTGGCCTCCATTTTTAACCACATTTTTAGCTAAAATTCCTACACCATCAACAAAATATTCACCATAACCATATTGATCTCCTAATCCAAAAATAGCCACTTTCTTTCCTGTAAAATCAATAGTTTGAAACTCATTTTCATAATAGGTCTCCCAATCGCTTTGTAAATCGCCATCGTACCAAGTTGATAAACCTAAAATAAATTTATCAAACCGATTATAATCTTCCTTCTTCATGTTAGAAACTTCAATAACTTCTATTTCAGATGCCTGCCAATCATCAACTATTGAACTTACAATTTCTTCAGTCATTCCTGTATCAGAACCATAAATTAATCCTATTCTGTTCATTTTATTTAGATTTATTTTAAATAACAAATATACAGTAAGAAATTATACTTAGAAAGTAAATAAGTTTAATATTGTCCTATATAAAATATAAAAATCCGAAGCATATTTACTTCGGATTTTCTATATTATTATTCTAAAATGCTTTTATTTACTTAAATACATTTTACGTCTTGCATATAAATCGTAAAAGGCATCATCTCTAAGTGAATCTATAAATAAAATACTTTCTCCTGTTGATTTCATCTCAGGTCCTAAGTTCTTATTTACATTTGGGAACTTGTTAAAAGAGAATACTGGTTGTTTAATTGCAAAACCTTCTAACTGAGGATTGAATTCAAAATCAGTTACTTTCTTCTCTCCTAACATTACCTTTGTAGCATAGTTTACATAAGGTTCTTTATAAGCTTTTGCTATAAATGGAACTGTACGAGAAGCACGTGGATTTGCTTCAATAATATATACTTTATCATCTTTAATCGCAAACTGAATGTTAATCAACCCAACAGTATCAAGTGCTAAAGCAATTGTTTTAGTGTACTCTCTAATTTGCTCTAATACTAATTCCCCTAAGTTGAACGCTGGTAAAGTTGCATTTGAATCTCCTGAGTGAATTCCACAAGGCTCAATATGCTCCATAATTCCTATGATATATACATTTTCACCATCACAAATCGCATCTGCTTCTGCTTCAATTGCTCCTTCTAAGTAATGATCTAATAATAATTTGTTATTAGGAATTTTTCGTAATAAATCTACTACATGCTCTAATAACTCTTCTTTATTAATCACTATCTTCATTCCTTGCCCTCCAAGTACATATGATGGACGTACTAAAATTGGAAAGTCTAACTCGTCAGCTAAAGCTAAAGCTTCATCTGCATTTTCTGCAACTCCAAATTCTGGATAAGGAATGTTATTTTCTTTTAATAAAGTTGAAAAACTTCCTCTATCTTCAGCTAAATCTAATGCTTTATAGCTTGTTCCTAAAATTGGAATCCCGTAACGCTCTAGTTTCTCTGCTAACTTTAAAGCTGTTTGTCCACCTAATTGAACAATAACCCCTTCTGGCTTTTCATGCTTGATTATATCGTAGATATGTTCCCAAAAAACTGGCTCAAAGTATAATTTATCTGCCGTATCAAAATCAGTAGAAACAGTTTCAGGATTACAGTTAATCATTATGGTTTCGTAACCACATTCTTTTGCAGCATAAACCCCATGAACACAACAGTAATCAAACTCGATTCCCTGACCTATTCTGTTTGGTCCAGAACCTAATACTATTACTTTTTTCTTATCGGACACCACACTTTCATTTGACACAGAAACTTCACCTTCAGCAGTTTCAATTTCACTTTCAAATGTTGAATAATAGTAAGGAGTTTGTGCTTTAAACTCTGCAGCACAAGTATCTACCAACTTGTATACACGCTTTATTTTTAATTCTTCACGCTTTTTATACACTTCACTTTCTAAACATCCTAACATGTGAGCGATTTGACGATCTCCATATCCTTTTTGTTTGGCTTCTAATAAAAGCTCTCTGTCAAGGGTATCAATAGTATAGGTAGAAATTTCTTTTTCTAACATATACAACTCTTCATATTGACGTAAATACCACATATCAATCTTAGTGATTTCATGGATTTTACTCAGCGGCATTCCTATTTGAATAGCGTCATAGATAGCAAATACACATCCCCAAGAAGCATATTTTAACTTGTCTTTAATTTGGTTATAATCTGTATAACTTTTACCATCAGCTCCAATTCCGTTACGTTTAATTTCTAACGATTGCGTTGCTTTGTGTAATGCTTCTTGGAACGAACGTCCGATCCCCATTACTTCACCAACCGCTTTCATTTGTAAACCTAAAGTTCTATCAGAACCTTCAAACTTATCAAAGTTCCAACGAGGTATTTTTACAATTACATAATCTAATGTTGGTTCAAATAAAGCTGAAGTAGACTTCGTTATTTGATTATCTAACTCATCTAAAGTATAACCAGTTGCTAATTTAGCAGCAATCTTTGCAATTGGGTACCCAGTTGCTTTTGATGCTAATGCTGATGAACGAGATACACGTGGATTAATCTCAATCGCAATAATATCTTCTTTCTCGTCTGGTGAAACCGCAAACTGAACGTTACATCCTCCTGCAAACTCACCAATAGAACGCATCATTTTAATTGCCATGTCACGCATTTTTTGGAACGTCTTATCCGATAATGTCATGGCTGGAGCTACTGTAATAGAGTCTCCTGTGTGGATTCCCATTGGATCCATGTTTTCAATAGAACAGATAATTACAACATTATCATTATCATCACGTAATAATTCTAACTCGTATTCTTTCCATCCCATCATTGCTTTATCAATCATTACTTCGTGAATCGGAGAAATTTCTAATCCTCTAGATAATGATTCTTCAAACTCTTTCTCATCATATACGATAGATGCTCCCGCTCCTCCTAAAGTAAACGACGCTCTAATACATAATGGAAATCCGAATTCTTGTGCTATTTCTTTTCCTTTTAAGAATGATGTTGCAGTAGCTTGAGGAGCCATAGGCACCCCTATTTCTTCCATTAATAAGCGAAACTTATCTCTATCCTCTGTAATATTAATAGCGTCAATATCTACTCCTATAATTTCAACATCAAAATCTTCCCAAATTCCTTTTTCATCAGCTTCAATACAAAGGTTTAGTGCTGTTTGCCCTCCCATTGTTGGTAGAACAGCATCAATTTGTGGGTGTTCTTTTAAAATTTGAACAATAGACTTTGTGTTAAGTGGCAACAAGTATACATGGTCAGCCATCGAAGGATCTGTCATAATTGTTGCAGGGTTAGAATTAATTAAGATAGTTTCAATTTCATCTTCTCTCAAAGATCTTAACGCTTGAGATCCTGAATAATCAAATTCACATGCTTGACCAATAACAATTGGTCCTGATCCAATAATTAAAATCGATTTAAGGTCTTGTCTTTTAGGCATTTTAGTTTGTGTTGTGTTGTGATGTAAAAATAAAAATTGTTTGGTTATAAAAAAAGGCGATACTTAATAGTAACGCCTTTAAAATATTAACAATAGTTAATCATTATTTCTTTGGTCTAGATTCAGATGAAACAGACAACTTTTTTCTTCCTTTTGCTCTTCTTCTAGCTAATACTTTACGTCCATTAGCAGAAGCCATTCTTTCGCGGAAACCGTGTTTGTTTCTTCTTTTTCTTTTCGATGGTTGGTACGTTCTTTTACTCATTACAGTATATCTTAAATATCTTCTTTAAAAATGTTTTGCTTTTGTGAAATTCCGTCTGCTAAAAGCGTGGGCAAATATACAACAGTTTTTCAGTCTGACAAACCCTTATTTTATTTTTTTTCAAAAAAAGTTTGTTTGACAAACATACATAATTTTTCTGCACGTTTTTTATCTTTTTTATTTGTTCTAATTGCCAGACTTCTTACTTTTGCGCAAACCTAACAGTACCATGAACAACACAAAATACGTTTTTGTAACCGGAGGCGTAACTTCATCACTAGGGAAAGGAATTATTGCCGCTTCTCTAGCCAAATTATTACAAGAAAGAGGATACTCTGTAACCATTCAGAAGTTAGATCCATATATTAATATAGATCCAGGAACATTAAACCCATACGAACATGGAGAATGTTATGTAACTGATGATGGAGCTGAAACCGACTTAGATTTAGGACACTACGAACGTTACTTAAACATTCCTACTTCACAAGCTAACAATGTAACTACAGGTAGAATATATCAATCTGTAATAGACAAAGAGCGTAAGGGAGAGTTTTTAGGAAAAACCGTTCAGGTTATTCCTCATATTACTGATGAAATTAAAAGCAGAGTTCAAATTTTAGGAAATACTGGCGATTATGATATTGTTATAACTGAAATTGGAGGAACGGTTGGTGATATTGAATCTTTACCATATATAGAAGCTGTTCGTCAATTACAATGGGATTTAGGAGAAGATAATGCAATTGTTATACACCTAACCCTAGTACCTTACTTAGCAGCCGCTGGTGAATTAAAAACAAAACCTACACAACATTCTGTAAAAACATTAATGCAAAGTGGTGTGAGTCCTGACATATTAGTATGCCGTTCGGAACACGAAATTTCTGATGATATTAAACGCAAATTAGCATTATTTTGTAATGTTAAAAAACAAAATGTAATACAGTCATTAGATGCTGAAACTATCTACGATGTTCCTAACCTTATGTTTAAAGAAGGGTTAGATTATGTTGTTTTAGATAAATTAAACCTATCTACACGTAAACAGCCTAACTTAAAAACTTGGAATAAGTTTTTAGAGCGTCATAAAAATCCTACCTCTAGTATTGAAATTGGTTTGGTTGGAAAATATGTTGAATTACACGATTCGTATAAATCAATTACAGAAGCATTTATTCATGCAGGAGCTGCAACTACTAATAAAACAAAGGTTAACGTTCGTTGGATTCATTCTGAAGAGTTAACACCTGAAAACGCTGCTAAACAACTAGAAGGTTTAAACGGTGTACTAGTTGCTCCTGGATTTGGTGATAGAGGAATTGAAGGTAAAATAGCAGCAGTACAATATGTACGTGAAAACAATATACCTTTCTTAGGGATTTGTTTAGGTATGCAAATGGCTGTTATTGAGTTTGCTCGCAACGTGTGTTAAATTTAAAAGACGCTAACTCCACAGAAATGAATCCTGATGTAGCACACCCAGTAATTAATTTAATGGAAGAGCAAAAAGATGTTACTGAAAAAGGTGGTACTATGCGTTTAGGAGCTTGGGACTGTCAATTAACACAAGATTCTAAGGTTTTTCAAGCTTACAAAGAAGAATTAATTAGTGAGCGCCATCGTCATAGATACGAATACAATAACGACTACAAAGAACGATTAGAAAATGCTGGTATGAAAACAGCAGGTGTTAACCCTAAAACAGGGTTAGTAGAAATTGTTGAGATTGACTCTCACCCTTGGTTTGTTGGAGTTCAATATCACCCAGAATACAAGAGTACGGTGTTGAATCCGCATCCATTGTTTGTTAGCTTTATTAAAGCGGCTTTAAAACAATCAAAGAAATAAATTTTAAAATCCTGTAATTAAGTTTACAGGATTTTTTATTGTTTATAAAAATTGGAATACTGTTTGAACTACCATTACTAAAAAATTATTCACCGTAAAACCTCAAAAAAACTATAGGGTTTTACTACCTTTGTCGGGTTTTTCAGCTTTTAAGAAAAACTTTAAATGACAAGTTGACATTTTAACATATATCAATGGAACAAAAAAAATTTGATTTAAATTCCTTCATAGGAATGCTTTTATTAGGAGGAATTATGCTTTGGTGGATGAATACTCAAAAGCCAGAAGAAACTCCTGAAGCTACTACCCAGACAGAGCAAACTACTAATGCTACTAACACTGAAAACAATTTAACCGATAATGTAATTGTAAACGACTCGTTACAGCAAATTGCTTTACGAAATAAGTTTGGTGCTTTTGCATACGGAGCTTCAAAAAGCCAAAAAGGAAACACAACATTAGAAAATGACGTTGTTAAGTTAACTATTGATAACAAAGGGGGGCAAATCATCGAAGCTTTAGTTAAAAACTACAAAACATACGATTCTTTACCTCTATACTTGGTTAAAGATAATAATGCTTCTTTCAATATCAACTTCGGAACTACTGATAACCGAATTTTAAATACTAAAGATTTACTATTTACTCCTACTCTAACCAAAAATGGAGATACACAAGTACTTTCTATGAAGTTAAAGGTTTCTGAATCTAAGTTTTTAGAATACCGCTACGAAATGAAAAAAGGTGATTACCGTGTAGGTTTTGCCGTTCGTTCACAAGGGTTGAGTAATACTATTAATAGTTCACAAGAAATAAATTTAGATTGGAGTTTAAAAGGTTTTAGACACGAAAAGAGTTTGAAAACCGAAAACATGTACTCTTACTACTATTATAAAGCCGACGATGAAGTAGATTACTTACAAATGAACGATGATGATGTTGTGAGTGATATTGATTGGGTTGCTTATAAACAACACTTCTTTTCTTCTATTTTAACATCTGATACACCGTTTAGTAATGCCACTTTGAAATCTGTTGACTTTGCAGGTGAAGATAAAGATAGTCTGTACACTAAAACTTACGGATTAAAAACTCCATTAGCTTTAACAAACGGAGAATTAAATTATAATATGCAATGGTTTTACGGGCCTACAGATTATAATTTATTAAAATCTTATAAAGGGACTAGCTTAGACGAAATTGCTGATTTAGGTTGGGGAATTTTTGGTTTCTTAAACCGTACTGTATTCTACCCTGTTTTTAACATGCTAAAAGGATTTATTGGTAACTACGGATTAATTATCATTTTAATGACAATCGTAGTACGTATTATAATGTCTCCTGTATTATACAAATCGTACCTATCAAGTGCTAAAATGAAAGTGATTCGTCCAGAAATGGAAGAAATCAATAAAAAGTATCCTGGGAAAGAAAACGCTATGAAGCGTCAGCAAGAAATTATGGCTGTACAGCGAAAAGCAGGAGTGAGCATGATGTCTGGTTGTATACCCGCATTAATGCAAATGCCTGTGTTCTTTGCTTTATTCAAATTTTTCCCTACCAATATTGATTTTAGACAAGAAGGTTTCTTATGGGCTAATGACTTATCTTCATATGATACTATTTTTAAATTACCATTTAAAATTCCTTTCTATGGAGACCACGTAAGTTTATTTCCAATTTTAGCTTCTGTAGCTATTTTCTTCTACATGAAAATGAACCAAAGCCAGCAAGCTAATATGCAAGCTCCTACTCAAGAAGGAATGCCTGACATGAGTAAGATGATGAAATGGATGATTTACTTCTCTCCTATTATGATGTTATTCTTCTTTAATAACTATGCTAGTGGATTAAGTTTGTACTATTTTATCTCAAACTTATTAACCATCATAATCATGTTTGTTATTAAGAACTATGTTATTGATGAAGCTAAGATTCATGCTAAAATTGAAGAGAACAAAAAGAAACCTGTTAAAAAGAGTAAATTCCGTGAGCGTTTAGATGCCGCCATGAAACAAGCTCAAGAACAACAAGCTGCACAGCAACGGGCTAAAAATAAAAAATAGAGACACTTAATATAAAAAAATCCCAAAACAATATTTTGGGATTTTTTATGTATAGAACAAAAAATATTATTACTAATTTGCTTTTATAAATATTACAAATACTAAAGAATACAAATGCTTAAAACCATTCAGATAGCAGCTTTATTACAAGGAATGTTTTTACTTTTTATTTTATTTCAAAGAAAAAAAGAATACAACAAAGTTAATTTTTGGTTGTTATTTAGTTTTGTTGTTTCGGCACTTCTATTTACAATTGGTGATGATAATTATAATTTGTTTACTGAAAATTCTAATTGGTTTTTCTTTCATGAGCCTCTTATTATTACAACTTTCTTCTTATTTGTTCTTTATCATAAATCAGACAAAAAGAAAGTTGACAAAAAAGTTTTTTTATTTTTTACCCCATATTTATTAAACATTCTTATTCATTTTTCTGAAGAATTTTCTGCTCTTTCTAACAACTTAATCTTCATAATTCTTGAAGAGGTTATAGAATTTATTTTTATAGGGATCCTTATTTATACTATATATGACATTATAAAAAATAATAAAGAAAAAAATGGCTCCTTTTTTTTATTATCCCCTTTAGTTTTATCTTTATAATAAGTGAATTTAACTTTCTACTTACCAAATCTCATGACGCTCCTTACTTCTTAGATAGTTATGGTACAATACTCATTATTATATTTTTGTTTTATTTTGTACTATACAAGTTAATTATTACTCCAAAATCAATACTGCCAAAACATCAAAGTAATAGTTATAAGTCTACTAATCTAAATAACACTTCTATAACACATTTAAAAGCTGCTTTACACCGTTTAATTGTAGAAGAAAAATGGTTTAAATATCAAAAAATAACAGTTGATGAAGTAGCTAAAGAATTAGGAGTTCCAAGACAGCAAATTTCTGAAGTTTTAAACATTCATATGAAAACTGGATTTCAAGATTTTTTGAATAAAAATCGTGTAGAAGAATTTATAACTTGTCTAAAAAAAGACTCATATAAAAACTATACACTTTTAGCAATTGCTTATGAAGTTGGGTTTAGTTCAAAATCATCTTTTAATACTATTTTCAAAAAACTAAAAGGTATAACTCCCAGTCAATACAAAAAACTATTAAACATACAAACTTCTAACTAAGATAATTCTCCTACTTTAAAATAACAAACAAAGTTTACAATCGTTCATAAAGCTTATTTTGAACGATTTTTTCTTTTTAAGAATAAGAACATAAGACAATAAAAACAAACAGCTAACGTCTAAAAAACACGAAATACGTCTATAAAACGTATTCTGTACTTATACTATTTTCAAACAATAGTTTCTCTATATACTTTTGAACCAAAATTCATTTTTAGTAAACTACCTACAAGCGAGTTTACAAATCTCTCATGATAAAAAGCTCTTAATTTTCTAAGCATACTTCGGGATATTAAATCCTTTAAAGGTGTCAATAAAGTAATAGCTACTATATAAATTTTTGAGGATAAAAATCATATTTCTAAAAATCTAAATCTATGTAACATTATTACTTAAATTATTAAACATGAATACAAATTTTAATTTAGTTATTGTAATTCCCTGTTACAATGAAGCCAAACGACTTAAGGTCAATTCTTATACAAATTTCCTACAAAACCACAAGAATGTTCTTATATACTTTGTCAACGACGGTTCTACAGACACTACAAATCAAGTTTTAGAAAAAATCAAAAGTTATACTCCTACTCAAGTATTTTTAATGAATCAACCTAAAAACTTAGGAAAGGCAGAAGCTATTAGAACTGGTGTTTTACAATGTGTAAATAAATTTCATACTGAAAAGATTGCTTATTTAGATGCTGATTTATCAACCTCATTAGAAGAGTGTGTTCATATTAGTAAAAACATTTCTGAAACAACTTATTTTGCTTTTGGATCTCGTATTGCAAAATTAGACAGCACCATTCAAAGAAAATTATATCGTTTTTTAATTGGTAGAACTATTGCTACCCTTATCTCTAAACAACTCCAATTAAAAGTATACGATACACAGTGCGGTTGCAAAGTCTTTAAACAATCACTAAGCTTTCTTCTTTTCCAAGATAAATTTATTTCTCGTTGGTTATTCGACGTCGAATTATTCCATCGATTAATAACTATTTATGAAAGAAATCAATTAAAGCTTCTTGCTAAAGAAATTCCTTTACAATCTTGGCATGATACTGATAGTTCAAAAATTCCATTAAGCTACTTCTTTAAACTCTGGATTGATTTACGAAACATTGGTAAAACTTATAAAAATAATCGCAAACAACTTGTTATACAACATGAAACAATACTTAAATAAACACATTTTTTTTAGGTATGCCGTTATAGGGTTATTAATTTTAAGAGGATACCTTAACTCTGTACTTCCATTAATGGATAAAACGGAAGCACGCTATGCTGAAATTGCCCGTATAATGGCAGAAACAGGTAATTGGATTACTCCCCAAATAGATTATGGAATCCCTTTTTGGGCAAAACCTCCCCTATCTACATGGTTATCAGCTCTGAGTTTTAATATTTTTGGTGTAAATGAATTTACAGCCAGATTTCCTTATTTACTATTAACTATAGCTATGATTTTTTTAGTAGGTAAATATGCGAAAAGAGTACAACATCCTTTTTTTCTTCCAGGATTTATATTACTCACTACACCAGAATTTTTACTACATGCTGGTGTTGTTTCTACTGATACAGCTTTGGCTTTTTGTATAACTTTAACTATGCTTAGTTTTTGGGAAGCGATGCTAAATAAAGCACAATGGTATTGGAAATACCTTTTATTTATTGGTCTTGGCTTTGGTTTATTAGCTAAAGGACCTATCGTTTTAATTCTTACGATTCCTCCAATTTTTATTTGGATTCTTATTTATAAAAAAACAAGAATCTTTCTACAGAGAGTTCATTTGACAACTGGGGTACTACTTATTTTAGCTATTGCACTACCTTGGTATATATTAGCTGAAATAAATTCTCCTGGTTTTATAAATTACTTTATTATCGGCGAGCACTTTAAACGTTTTTTTGATTCAAGTTGGTCAGGAGATAAATATGGATTTCCAAAATCACAACCTATAGGAGTTATATGGGTTTTCTTATTATTCTTTGCTCTTAAATGGATTCAAATAACATTGTACAAACTATGGAAAAATCGCAAAATACTCTTTCAAAATAAGTGGGTCTGTTTTTTAACTCTTTGGTTATTTTGGACTCCCCTCTTTTTTACTTTTTCTAAAAGTCTTATACATCCTTATATTCTACCTACAATGGTTCCAATAGCTCTTTTAATTACTCATTGGTTTCATACCTTTAAGAAAAAAAAGCTACTTTTAAAATTAGCATTAATTATTCCCATTACATCACTAATCTTAATCATTCCTGCTAGCATTTTAAAATACACAAGGTACTTTGCTCCTACAGATAAATATTTAATAGAAAACAATGTACTAGTAGGCAATAAAACCTTTCATTTTAAAGAAAAAAGCTACTCTAGTCAATTTTATTCAGAAGGAAAAATAAAAAGTATTTCAACCGAAAAGTTACTTGAGAAAACAACCTTTAATACCAATTCTTTTAGACTCATAATAAGCAACAAAGAGTTTAAAAAACTATCTCTATCTACACAAAAAAAACTACAACTACTTGATAAAAATCATAAAAAAAGCATTTATGGATACTTTAGGAAAATAAGATAATTCTATTTAACATTCTTTTAACTAACCTCCATTAAACTTTTAGGCAGATTTGTTGTCAAACAAGCTTTATAAATTAACATGATGAAAAAACTTACACTACTTTTTATTTTACTTATTAGTTTTACAGCTGTTGCTCAGCGTACTACAAAAGGTATTGCTTCTAAAATTACTTTAACGGGTAAGGTCTTAGAAACAAACTCTAAGCAACCTTTAGAATATGCAACTTTAGTATTAACAAACACCAACACAAACCAAGTTATTGGAGGTGTTACAGACGTTAACGGAAACTTCTCAATCGATGCTTCATCTGGCACGTACAATATAAAAGTTGAATTTATAGGGTTCAAAACTAAAAGTTTAGGAAATCATGATTTAAGTCAAAATAAAAACTTAGGAAATATATTACTATCCGAAGACGCCGAGACATTAGATGAAATTGAAATAATAGCAGAAAAATCGACAGTAGAAATACGTTTAGATAAAAAAATATACAACGTTGGTAAAGATATGACTGTAAAAGGAGGAAATGCATCTGATGTTTTAGATAACGTCCCTTCTGTTAATGTAGACGCAGAAGGAGCTATTAGTCTACGCGGTAACGAAAATGTTCGTATTTTAATAGACGGTAAACCTTCTGCTTTAGTAGGCTTAACAGGAACAGACGCTCTTAGAAATTTACCTGCAGACGCTATTGAAAAAGTAGAAGTTATCACTTCTCCTTCTGCTCGTTACGACGCTGAAGGTACAGCTGGTATTTTAAATATTATTCTTAGGAAAGGAAAAATCACAGGTTTTAATGGCTCTGTAAACCTAACTTTAGGAAATCCTGATATGGTAAGTATTTCTCCAAATCTTAATTACAGAACAAAAAAGTTTAATCTCTTTTCAAACCTAGCTTATTCCTACAGAAACGGACCTGGTAACTCTAATAGTTTTTTCACAAACTTCAACAAAGATGGTGATATTACTAGTTATAGAGATGAAGACAGAGTTTTTGATAGAAAGAGTAATAACTATAACGGATCCTTAGGGTTAGAATACTACATTAATGATAAAAGTTCTATTACCGGAACTTTCTTTTATAGAGATTCTAAAGATGATGATGTAGCTACCAACAATACTACTTTTTTTGATAATAATAGAGTTATAACGAAAGAACAGGTAAGAATAGAAAACGAGAAAGAAGAAAATACAGATATACAATACTCTTTAAACTATACAAATAATATTGATGATAAAGGACAAAAACTAATTATAGATTTACAATACGGTGAAAGTGATGAATTTGAGCCTGCCGATATTTTTGTTGACAGAAACCTTTCTGAGCGAAATAGACAAACAACAACCTCTAAAGATCGCCTTTTTCAAATAGATTATGTATTGCCTATTGGAGAAAAAAGTCAGTTTGAAGCTGGACACAAAGTCACCTTACAAGATTTAAATTCAGACTTTAGAGTACGTGATGCCCTTGGAAATCCATTACCGAACGATCCTTCAAATGCAATTGAATTCAAACAAAATATTTATGCGTTCTATACTCAGTTTGGAAGTAAAATTGATAAGTTTTCATACCTGTTAGGTTTAAGAGCAGAAGTTACTGATATTGATTTAACAGTGTTTACAACCGACCAGTTTAAAGAAAAGAATTATACAGAGTGGTTTCCAACAGTAAACCTAGGGTATGAAATCAATGATAGTGATAACATTTCATTAGGGTATAGTAGAAGGTTACGTAGACCACGTCATTGGTTTCTAAACCCATTTGAAACCAGAAGTTCTGCAACCAATGTATTTAGAGGAAACCCTGACTTAGATCCTACCTTTACTAATTCTGTAGACTTTGGCTATAACACACGTATAAGTAAGCTAAACTTAGGAGCTTCTTTATATTATCAATACTCTACCGATATTATGCAAGGTGTATCTATTTTAGAACAAAGAGTTATAGAAGGAGAAACAACTAACGTAACAGTTAGACAACCAGTGAACCTTAACAATGAAAGTCGTTATGGGTTTGAATTTACAACTAACTATAATCCTACTAAAAAGGTACGATTATCAGCTTCATTTAATTACTTTAAATTTAATACAGATGCTTTTGCATACGTATATACCGCTGCTAATGGAGACCAAGTAACAACCCCTTTAGACGAGGTAAATGAAAGTAGCTGGTTTGCACGTTTTAACTCAAGGATTACCTTACCTTGGAAACTACAATGGCAAACACGCTTAATGTATCGTGGAGCACAAGCAACAGCTCAAGATAATAGAAAAGGAATGTTTTCTGCTAACCTTGCCCTGAGTAAAGACTTGTTTAAAGAAAAAGCTTCATTGGTATTAAATGTGAGCGATTTATTTAACACTCGTAAGCGAGAAAGCACTACTTTTCTATATGATGATGAGGGATTACTTAACACTATTAACGACGGTTCTTTCCAATGGCGTGAGCGTCAAATAACATTAAGCTTTACCTATCGCTTTAACCAAAAGAAAAAAAGAGAGCGTCCAGAACGTGAATTTGACGGTGGTGGCGAAGATTTTGGGGGCTAAACTAAATCAAGACGAAGAATAGGAAGTTAAAAACACTTCCTATTTTTTTATTATAAATTTTTAACTCTCTATGTTATTTTTAACTAAGTTGGATTTTATAACAACTTAGTTAAAATCGTAAAAACTTTATAAATAAAAAATGCTCGCAAAATTGCGAGCATTTTTATTATATCATATTAAAAGCTTACTTACCCTCTTCAGCAGCTTTTTTAGCTTCTTTTTCAACTTCATGTTTTCCCAGATAGTTCCACCAATCCAGTAAGGAACTACAAATGTTAATAAGAAAATTAACAACCAAAATCCAGCTGTAAAAATAAACATGAATAATACCAATCCTGAAAATTCTGAAAAATCTAACATTTGTTTCTTATTAATAATTGTTATGCCACAAAATTATAACTATTTTTCTTTTCATCCAATAAAATCTGATAAAAATCACTATTAAAAACTATTAGAATTTGTAATTTTGAACATCATTAATTTTAAGCATTTTAAATCATTCCAAATGACAAAATATAGAATTGAGAAAGATACAATGGGACAAGTAGAAGTTCCTGCTGATAAATATTGGGGAGCACAAACCGAGCGTTCTCGTAACAATTTTAAAATTGGTCCTGCTGCCTCTATGCCATTAGAAGTTGTATATGGATTTGCATACTTAAAAAAAGCAGCTGCTTTCACTAACGCTGAGTTAGGTGTATTAGCTACTGAAAAACGTGATTTGATTGCACAAGTATGTGATGAAATATTAGCTGGAAAGCACAACGACCAATTCCCATTAGTAATCTGGCAAACAGGTTCTGGTACACAATCTAACATGAATGTAAACGAAGTTATTGCTAACCGTGCTCACGAAATCGCTGGGAATGTAATTGGTGAAGGTGAAAAAACCATCCAACCAAACGACGATGTAAACAAATCGCAATCTTCTAACGATACCTTCCCTACTGGAATGCACATTGCTGCCTACAAAAAAATTGTAGAAGTAACCATTCCTGGTGTTGAACAATTGCGTGATACTTTACAAACAAAAGCTGAAGCTTTTAAAGATGTGGTGAAAATTGGGCGTACACATTTAATGGATGCTACTCCCCTAACCTTAGGTCAAGAGTTTTCTGGATATGTTGCTCAATTAAACTTCGGGTTAAACGCTTTAAAAAACACCTTAGCACATTTAGCACAATTAGCGTTGGGTGGAACAGCGGTAGGAACTGGATTAAATACACCTGCTGGTTACGATGTGTTAGTTGCTAAATACATTGCTGAGTTTACAGGACTACCATTTATAACTGCTGAAAATAAATTTGAAGCTTTAGCTGCTCATGACGCATTAGTTGAAACTCACGGAGCGCTAAAACAATTAGCCGTTTCATTAAATAAAATAGCAAATGATATTCGTTTAATGGCTTCCGGACCTCGTTCAGGAATTGGAGAAATCATTATTCCTGCAAATGAACCAGGATCTTCTATTATGCCAGGAAAAGTAAACCCAACTCAGGCAGAAGCTATGACTATGGTTTGTGCACAAGTAATGGGTAACGATGTTGCGGTAACTGTTGGTGGTACTCAAGGTCACTACGAATTAAACGTTTTTAAACCTATGATGGCAGCTAACGTATTACAATCGGCTCAATTAATTGGGGATGCTTGTGTATCGTTTGATGTAAACTGTGCTGCTGGTATTGAACCAAACCAAACAAGAATCACTGAGTTATTAAATAACTCATTAATGTTAGTTACGGCATTAAATACTAAAATTGGATATTACAAAGCTGCTGAGATTGCAAATACAGCACACGCAAACGGAACTACTTTAAAAGAAGAAGCAGTACGTTTAGGATACGTAACTCCAGAACAGTATGACGAATGGGTAAAACCAGAAGATATGACAGGTAGCTTAAAATCATAAAAGCCTTACTTACCATAGATATAAAAAAACCACAACATTTTGTTGTGGTTTTTTTATTGCATATTGTATTGTCTCATTCTAAAATAATGTTACCCTAAAAGAAAAGACTAAGCATCTTGCATAGTATCGCAAATAACAATTTCTCTTAACAACACAGATTGTGGTAACTCATATGCAAACTTTATAGTCTTAGCAACATCTTTAGCAGTAATATTAACAGCTCCTACACTCTCTTTCCACTCATTATATCCTTTAATTATTGTATCATCCGTAGTATGCTCGAGCAATTCTGTTTTAACCGCACCAGGTTCAATTGTTATCACTCGCACGTTAAAGGGAGATAACTCTAATCTCGCTGTTTGTGTTAACCCACGAACACCAAACTTACTAGCACAATATGCTGCATGATTTTCAAAAGCTTGATAGCCTGCCATAGATGACAAATTTATTATAGTTCCACCTTTACGTGCCTTCATACCTGGTATTACTGTTTGCATACCATGCATCACTCCCATTACATTAACATCTAACATTTTTTGCCATTCATTGGCATTTTGTGTTTCAAGGGATCCTAATAACATAACCCCCGCATTATTTATCAATAAATCAGTTTCTCCATAAACAGCTTCAGCCGCTCTTATTGCTTTTTCTAATCCCGTTTTATCAGTTACATCAACTTTTTTACACAAGGTATGAGGTAAATTTAAAGCCTCCATCTTTTCTACCCTTCTTGCTAATAATAAAAGAGGGTATCCGTCTTCTGCAAACATTTTAGCCATTTCTAACCCAAAACCAGAACTAGCTCCAGTAATAACTACTAATTTTTTATCTTCCATAAATCATTCCTTTGTTATAATTATTTTTTATACTAATTTAAATTCAACTTTACTACTAGCTAACTATTTTATTAGCTTTTACAAAGGTACATTTCAAAAAAAACTACTCAAAATACTATTTTTGTATCTTAATCATAATTTATAATTATAATGGAAGAGCGTTTATTAAAGTTTTTTATTGCTGTATATGAAGAAAAAAACCTTACACGTGCGGCCAATAAATGTTTTGTTTCTCAACCTAATATTTCTAACGGAATAAAATTATTTGAGAGTAAAATGAATTGTACTTTATTTAAAAGACATCAACGAGGTGTCGAGCCTACAAACGAAGCACACTACCTATACCCCATAGCTAAAAGAATTTTAAATGAATTAAATGATTTACCTAACATATTTACAAAAAGTGCGTTTAAAAATGAGGTTAAAATTGGTATTGCAGATAGTTTACCACAAGAATACAAACTACAATTTATAAAAAAGGTTATGAATTAAATAGTAATGTATTTTGGACAGTAAATCATTGTAATGAAAATAATGAGATTAATTTATTAGTTAAAGAATGGAAGAAAGAAGAAGATTTGTTTTTACCACTATGGCAAGAAGATTATTTATTATGTATTCCCAATGGACATAAATTATTAGCCAAAAACGAAATTGATTTGGTAGCAGATTTAAAAGATGAAAACTTCATTCATTGTCCTCCTTGTGAAGCTCATAAACAATGTATTTCTATCCTAAATTTTGCTAATAAAACTATTAATACTGTAGGTAATTGTAGTACAAAAACTGAAACTTTAACTTTATTAATGGCGGGTTTAGGTTTAACTTTTTTACCTGAGTATTTTATTGATGGTTGGTATGGTTTTGAAACTAGGCCGTATAAAGGCCCTCGTTATTATAGAGAAGTAGGTTTAGCTTACTCTAGGCACAGCTTACAAAACCCTGCTATAGCAAAAACCATTAATTATTTTTCAAAAAACAAACTTAAGGCAAATAAATTTAACAATTTCGGGTATTATTTTAAACCGTGATTCTTTTTCTCTCAAACCATTACTCTATAAGTTTTATTTATAAACTAACAATTTTCTACATTATAAAGTAAAAGCATACATAGAATACTTTACTTTTTAAATGATACTTTAGTTTTTAATTTTGAGCGATGATTAACTAACAAAATAATCATTAAAATAAGCTTAAAAAATAGAAAACCACAACAAAATGTTATGGTTTTCTATTTAACGAACTTTTAAAATAAATTATATCTCTTGATATGTATAGGTTTTAGCTATTTCTTTTATTCTTTCATTAGTAACAATTCCTTTTTGTACCTCATAATCTTCAGCGATTTTTCTTGGTATACAAATTACTCCGTTAGATAATTTTACGGTGTACCCAAAATGTTCATTTATAAAATGCTCTTTATACGAACCAATATTCTTATCTATTAAACTTGCTTGTTGGGTAATACCTATTACCCCTTTACTGTTCTTCTCTGTCTTTATCATAATTATTTATTTTAGATTTTTAGTAGTTACTTTTTTTATTTTCAAACACATAAACCACTATAATACACTTTTATACCTATGCGTTATGTACTCTTAGCTCAATTAAAAAAATAAAAGGAATGTAGTAAGGATTACTTTTGCTTTTTCAAAGGTTGAAGATACGAATAACAAATAGTACTACAAAAGATATACGTTAATTCTATAGAGAATTTCTACTATTTATATCTATAAAAAGTATTCAACTACTATTGTCACTAACATCAGTGAGTTTTACGAGTATCCTCTCAAATCTAAATATCAACAACTAATACTCGAAAACCTAACGCTTAAGAGTTTCTTAAAACCAACTCTAACTTATATTCCTTATTTTTAAAGGTATATAATGTCAAACTAAAACTAACCAAAAAATGACAAACCCCTCACAAAATCAATCTTCATCATGCTGGAACTGCGATGGAGACATTACCCAAGTTACACAACGTTTAAAAGAAATGTTTGTAGAAATGGGGCAAAAAACCCGTATTGAAAACGGACAACAACCTGCCGAGAGAGCTGTATTTAGAAAACAACACGGTATCGCTTACGGTCGTTTTGTGGTAAACAAAGACATCGAAGAACAATTCAAAATCGGAATTTTTGCTGGTGATACTTACGAATGTGCTGTTCGCTTTTCAAGTGATACTGGACCAACTTCTCCCGACTTACATTCTACCTTAGGAGTCGGTTTAAAACTCTTTGGTGTGGAAGGTCCTAAACTATTAGGAGACGGTACCAATTCCGATTTTATCTTTCAAAACATCGACCGTTTTTTTGCACGTGATGCACAACAAATGTGTAGCTTTACCACTGCTGGTGTTATTGACCGTGATTACGATTCATACATAGCAAAACATCCTGAATTAGCTAGTATTTTAAAAGCAATGACCAAAGAAGAAGCTAGTGTACTAAGTGCTAGCTATTGGGCAATTCTTCCTTTTAAATTAGGTGATTCACAAATTGTAAAATATCGTTTAGTTCCTGAAGACACTTATAAAGGAACTCCTTTTAACGATAACAATTACTTAGGTATCGATTTACAACAACGGTTGTTAACCAAAGAAGCGACCTTCCGTTTCGAAATACAATTGCGTACCAACGATGCTACCATGCCATTAGATGATGCTCAGGTAGTTTGGAGTACAGAAGAAAGTCCGTATATCTGCATTGCTAAATTACACTTGCCTCAACAAGATGTAGCTAGTATTGGACAAGCCGAATTTGGAAGCAATTTAGCCTTCAATATTTGGAGAACTTTACCTCAACATGAGCCTTTAGGTTCTATTGCGCAAGCAAGAAAAGTAGTATATGCGGCAAGTGCCGAAGCACGTCATCAAGCCAACGGACAGCAATTACAAGAACCTAAAGAAATCAATCCACAGTTTGAAGGTAACACCGATGAAAATAGCGACTGTATTGTAAAAGCAGGTATCTACCCTCCTATTGGTGTCATGCGTGTAGGAAATAGTGAACACGAATATTTTATTGGTCCATTAGTTGACAATCCTGAACCACAAACCGATCCCTATGCATACAGAGATAAAACAGGAGCCTTAAAAAGACAAGCAGCACAATTTAGAATCTACGGATTCAATGCTGCTGGAAAAGCGGTAAAAGAATTAACTGCTGAAAATGCAAAAATTACCTGGCATAGTCATTTAGCCAATCAAAAATCATCTTGGTATCAATTTAACATTGCCTTAGATATTCCTGAAGCTGCTGATATGCCTCCTTCTATGTTACGTAATATTGATGTAAAAGACCGTAACTCTTTATTAATTGATGGAGGTGCAAAATCTATTACCGGAACCAATGTTACCGAAGGTCCTTTCTTTGAAGGTGAATTTCTTTCGAAAAAAGTATACTTAGGTGAAATGCGTACGGATGAAAAAGGACGTCTAATCATGTTAGGCGGACATGGAAAATCGGAAAACATCAACGGAGATATCGCTATTACTTTTGCCAATAACGAAGGTTGGCACGATGATATTTCGGACGGTCCTGTTACTGCGGAAGTAGAATACGAAGGAACAAAATTAAAAGTAGACCCTGCGTGGGTTATTTGTGCTCCGCCAGATTATGCACCAATGCAAAAATCGGTACGTACGATGTGGGATTTAATGCGCGACGTTGCTGTAAAATCTAAAATGTTGGTACGTCCTGTAAGACCTTCGTTTACCAAGGATATTTTACCAATCTTCCAGCGTATGACCGATTTACAATGGGTAAATGCTGGTTTTGCAGGAGCTTTTGGTTTTGGAGGTCAGTTTGATTACACCACAAACGAATGGATTAAACGATTAGGAAATCCGTCGCCTGCCTATATGGAAATGCGAAGAACGATTTCTAACAACTTCCGTCGTTTTGATGTATCGGGAGCAGAAGCACCTCAACTATGGCCTTGGCTATATGGTGATGCAATCAGCATTCCTTCTACGGGGTCTGTTCGACAACATGCTACCTTATCAGACTTACAATTAGAGTTTTTAGATCAATGGGTACAAGGTGATTTCGATGCTGATTATGTGGATATGACTGGATGTCCCCACGTTCCTAAACCGCCTACCATTGACGAACTTCCAGTTTCAGAACAACCAGATATGCTCACCAAAGCTGCCATGGAGTTTTGTTTGGCAGATGCTTTCCACCCAGGTTGTGAAATGACGTGGCCTATGCGTTCTTCTGGTATGTACATGGCTCCTTTTAGAATTAAACATGCACCTAAAACACCGCCTGTTAATACTACGTATTATGGTCCAATGATGAATAATGATACATTACCATTGGCAAAAGGGCCTATTTTAGGCGGACAAGTAGCTGGGGGTATCACGCGTTGGATGGCAATTCCTTGGCAAACAGATACGGCAAGTTGTAGAGACGGATACACTAGTGAATACGATCCGTATTTACCAACGTTTTGGCCTGCGAGAGTACCAAACAACGTTTTAAATGAAGAACGTTATAAAGAAACAATGGATACGAATTTATCAGAGGAAACCCGAATTCAAGCCTTTAATTTCCGTTCCGATTGGTTAGACAACCTTCCCTTAGATGGTGAAGCACCAACCTATACGAATCAAATTAATAGCATGATTAAGTATTTTGATAAGCTAGCCGTGGTTCAAAAGCGTCCAGGAGTTCAGCATGATCCAAATTTCCCTGAAGAAATGCAAGTGGGTATTACTCCTACTCCAGAACAAGAAGCAGCATTATTAAACGCTACCATACAAGAATTACAAGGTGTTTTAACCGCTAAACATGCGTTAAAGAAAGGACTTCAAAATACAATAGATGCAGCCGTAGATAAACTATCACACGATAATTTATTAAACGAGCAGTTGGTATTGGAAGATGCACAACGTAGTTTATTAAGCTTAACGGAAGATGAACTAGCAAAAGACTTTAAAGCAACACCCAATGTTATTAAAACCATACATTTAATTGCTGCTAAGTTACATCATATGAAACAGTCTGATTCACATCAAGAAGCAGCTCCTAAAAGAGTGGAAGTTGGTATTCCTGAGAAGATGACACGTTTTTCAAGATATATTCCTAAATAATATACGAATTGAAAGAATATACTAGTACTACTGACATACTAATTATAGGTGGTGGCATTGCAGGTTGCATTGCCGCCATTTCTTTAGTTAATTATTATAATGTTACCATAGTAGATAAACAACTTGAACCTGTTGATAGAATTGGAGAATCGCTAGCGCCTGCTGCACAACGAATTTTAAAAGAGTTAGATTTACTAGAAAATGAATCGGATGCTGTAAAACAAACCATATTTCGTAATAATTTAGGAATGCAATCCTATTGGGGAAGCAATCAACTTCAAATTGTCGATCATTTAAGAAACCCCGATGGCTTCTCTAGAAGCTTGGATAGAAAAGAGTTTGAAATTTACCTAAGAAAGGTTGCTATTGAAAGAGGTGTTGACTGTATTTGGGGAACACGTCTTTCTAATAGCTCTTATGAAAATAATTATTGGAAAATAACCACAAAGTCTGATGATTTAAAAAACAGAACCACACATACTATTCATGCAAAATTCGTAATTGACGCCACTGGTAGACAATCACATTTCACCAAAAGCTTAGGTATTCAACGTACATCGTATGATAAGTTAATATCTTGTTGGATGAGCTTACCTAATACCCAAGAAAATACCATGAGCACCATTGCTACTGATGATTTAGGTTGGTGGTATAGTGCTGTAGTTCCCGATAATAAAAGGGTCATCGCTTTTCAAACGGATCCTGATTTAGTGGATAGAAACACTTTTAAGCATGTAAATACATTTTTATCCTTTGCCAAAGAACACAAACTCATTCAGCCTTTAATTGAAGGTAACGAAACTACTGTTAACTTTCATGGTACGGTAAGTGCTAACTCTACTCGTTTAGAACAAGTAACAGGTAAACAATGGGTTGCTTTGGGTGATGCAGCTATGAGTTTTGATCCACTTTCTTCTCAAGGAATGTTCAACGCTATGGCAAATGCAATGCAGCTTCAAAAACTACTTATTAACTATGATTTCATTAAGGATTTGGACTCCACTAAGGAAGAGCAATTCAATAGATTATATGAAAACCAACTACAACAAGTTTGGAATCATTATCTAAAACATAAAAACTTTTTCTACAGTACTGAGACTAGATGGAAAGAAGCTCCTTTTTGGAAAAGACGAGGTATTAGCTGATAGTTTTACGGACAGATTACTTCGTCATATCTTCCTCTTAATGAAGATAAAAAGAAACAAAAATAAAGACTTACAATAAAAGAATAAGAGTAACTCTTTTGAGTGAGATTCCTCACTATCGTTCGGAATGACTGTTCTTTTAGGTAAAACATACCAACAACTAACAAAAATAAAACCTCCTCAGTAACTAAAATAGACTGGAGAGGCTTTTTTGTAAAGTCAATCTTAAAAACGTTACTTTAAGCTGTTTTTCATAAAATCTTCTACTTCTTGCTTCGCTTTAATAGCTTCAACTTCATTAAATGTTTTTCCTTGTCCTCTTAATAAGTAAGCGTTAAACACATGACTTATATACAATGGTGATTTATTATCTGAAAAACCAACTGTATTATGACAACTAAAACAGTTTGCTAAATTGTCTGCTTCAATATCTTTTAAACTACTTTTAAAAGTTTGTGTGTAGGTTTCCATAGTAACATTAGCACAGTTTACCGACCCTCTTGCTAACGAAGTAGATTTTGGTGTTGCCTTTCCTATATTTTTTCCTAAACTATTTATTTTCGCTGTTTGCTGTTCAGGAGTCATTCCATCAGTATCAATCCATAGAGAACCATTATAAAAATAGTTTTTCCATACATCGGTTAAGTTTTCTTTTACACAAGTATTAAGATTTTCTATATTATCAAAGTTCATAGGTTCTTCTTGACTTGTCTTCATAAAGTTTCCTAAACTATCTCTTGGAACTCCATACTTAAATAAATCGTATGCTTTGTATGGTAATTTCACACTATCATTACTCCATGTAATTCCATCAATTCCAGTAGTACTAATTTTTTCAAAAAGTAATTTATCAGTAGCAGAAATTGCTTTGTTTTCTTTCCAATTGTAGTTTGGTGCTAAATCGTCGTGTTCAAACGTAGCCCAAATAAATTCTGGATGATTCTCTACAATACCTACAACATGCATTCCTAATAAAGCTACCTCAGTATTCGTATATGTTTCTCCATCTCTACTTAAAGCCGCCACTGTAGTATAATAATTACCTATCTCTTCTTCAGCAATTGCAGTTACTGGTGTCCATGATACTTTTAACTCTAAAGAACCTACCGGAAAAGATGCTTGGTTATTTCCACTTAAAGTTCCGCTAATTATAGAGTCTCTATACTTTCTTGAAGATTCTTTCATCGTAGGGCTTACGTGAATTGAGTAAAATACTGTTTCTGAAACACCTTCTTTGTTATACGCAGGGTTTGTTTTTAACGTTCCCCCCGATCCTGCCTGAGCAGTATCTACTAAAACCAAAGCAGCTCCTTCTTTTTGCTTTACATCTTGCATATGAGCCGTTACTTGATGCATTTCTTTTGGGTTTAAAAATAGAGGTATTTTTACCTTTAATTTTATTGGTGTAGGTTCACCTCGTGTTATAATAGGCAATAACACAACTTCTTCAGTTGGTTTTGTAAGCCATAAAAACTTTTGCCAAGACCATTGGTGAAAAATTGCATTGGTTGTGCTCGATACATCAAACGGACTTCCTTTTCCTTCTGCAGGAGGTGGAGTTTGTGTATGAGGAAACCAATTACTTTCACATAAACTATCTTTGGCTGTTTGGTTATAAACCATTTTGGCTATTGGTTCTAAAACATCATTTTCTTTTTTCTTCTTTTTACAAGAATTCAAAAACACAACACCCATTACAAGCATTGCATTTAAAATAAGTTTGGCTGTTAATTTCATTGTTTAATTTTTTAATAATAATTACAAATTAGGTAGTTTTATTCTTGTTTGTTAAAAAGATGCCATAAACTATTAAATTACAGTTATAAAGAGCTTTTTTTTGATACCAAGTGTAAGTAATATTTATACCTTATACTTAAAAAAATATTTTATTTATTAAATTGAGCCAAAGAAAAGACTTAGTTTTGTAATCCTTTTTTTAAAAAAATTAAACAATGAATACACACGAAGAATATATGAGTGAAGCTGTAAAAGCAGCTTTAAAAGGAATGCAGAACAATGAAGGAGGTCCTTTTGGGTGCATTGTAGTAAAAGATGGAGAAATTATAGGCCGTGGAAACAATAAAGTTACCTCTACCAATGACCCAACAGCTCACGCAGAAGTAACTGCTATTCGTGATGCTTGTAAAAATATAGGTTCTTTTCAGTTAGATGGTTGCGTGGTGTATACCTCTTGTGAACCTTGCCCTATGTGCTTAGGTGCTATTTACTGGGCTCGTCCTGATAAAGTTTTTTACGGTAGTAATCAACAAGATGCTGCTAACATTGGTTTTGATGATGAGTTTATTTATAAAGAAATTCCGTTACCATACGAAAAGAGAAGTATTCCGTTTGAGCAAATAGGACGCGATATTGCTTTAGAACCTTTTCAGAAATGGTCTGAGAAAGAAGATAAGATTGAATATTAGAATAAAATCCCTTTGTAGCTTTTACAAAGGGATTTTTTTAGTATCTTAATATACTTCTACTTCTTTGGCGTATAGTTTATTTTTGATAATTTCACACCAGTATTAAACTCAACTAAAAAAAGCTATGCAATTAACACAAGAAGAAATTAAGGAATTAGAAAAACAATTAAGTTGTCCTGAAGGAAAATTAGGCGTTGAAGTTGGAAAAAACATGAACGAGACTAATATTAACATGACTTTAAATACTATTGATTCTTTAGAGTTAGAAGACAATAACTCAGTTTTAGAGCTTGGTCATGGCAATTGCGGACATTTACAAAAGTTATTAGCCACAGCTAACAATATAAATTACTTTGGGTTAGAGATTTCTAAGACAATGCACAAAGAGGCTGGCTAAAGCTATTAATACAGCTACACAAGCTGAATTTTCTTTATATGACGGAGAAACAATTCCGTTTAAAAAAACAATTCTTTTAATCGTATTATGAGTGTAAATACAGTTTACTTTTGGTCTAATCCCCAAAAACTAATAACTGAAATTGAACGCGTTTTAAAACCCAGTGGTATTTGTATTTTAACCTATGCTAATAAAGAGTTTATGAAAAGCTTACCTTTTGTGGGTGATAAGTTTCAGCTTTTTGGTACAAAAGAAATGGAAACACTTGTTAGTGCTTCTTACTTAAAAATTGACGAGCTTATCCATAAAATTGAACAAGTTACAAGTAAAACAGGTGATTCTGTAGAACGAACCTATACCTTAACCAAATTAAAGAAAGAATAACACTATTACATACTAAGTAAAGTAATGGATATTTATTATCTATGAATAAATAGTTTGAATTCAAACCATTTATTTATAGATTTGCATTATGCAAAAATTTACAACAGGAAAACTTATAGGTAAAACATCACGTTTATTAAATAAAAGCCTTACAAATTCTTTATCTGAAGAAGACTTATTTATTACATCTGAACAATGGATTATACTACAAATTTTAAGTACAGATTCAAAAAATCAAAAAGAATTGTGTGACATTACTTTAAAAAATAAATCTAGTATTAATAGCCTTATTAAAGGTTTATTAAAATTAAAATTAATTACAAAAACTACTTCTTTAGAAGATAAAAGAAACTCTATAATTTCTATATCAAATGAAGGAATCAATATAAAAGAAAAATCTAACAATATAGCTTCAAGTATTTTAGATAAAGCTTTAAATGACTTTACTGAGGAAGAAATAAATGAATTAAACAATTACTTATTAAGAATAATAAAAAACCTAATTTAAAATATGAATATTTTACTTATCGTTGCACATCCTAAAAAAGAGAGCTTCTCTTTTGCTATGGCTGAAAGAATATTAAAGCAAGCTTATGAAAAAAAACATAATATTGATATAATTGATTTATATAGGGATAAGAATCAACAACCTTTTTTTTCATTTAATAATGCCAACAATGTTCCTATTACTAAGGAAATGAAATATTATCAAGATAAAATTAAAAATTCTGATCGACTTATTTTTATTTTTCCTTATTGGTGGGGAGGTATGCCTTCAATTCTTAAAAACTTTATTGAATGGAATTTATCTAAAGGATTTGCTTTTAAATATGTAAACTCAAAACCTGTTGGATTACTATCTAATAAAGAAGTAAGTGTTTATACTACAAACCGGTGCTCCTTCTTTTATTTATAAAATTACTGGCGCAAATAGTAGGATTAAAAAAACTTTTAAACAACAAATTATTAATTTTTGTGGTATGAAACTTATTTCTTTTAATATTTATGGTGGACTTGATAAAAGTAATATTAATACTGAAAAGATTCTTGAAAAAATTGTTTTATAACTACTTTGAAAAAATTGTTTTTTGTATGAAATCAAAAAATTAAATGTATATTTAATCCACCTCCAAAATGCTGTTTTACATTTATCTAAACAGCATTCATTTTTTTATAGTCTCTTTATATCTCACAACACCTAACAAACATTTTTCTACACACGCACCTATTTTTATCTTTTTTGTTGTTTTAAGTTACTCCCCTTATGCGGGGAGCATCGTTCCCCTTACCGAGGGAGTATCACTCCTCTTAGGCTTCGGGTTTTGTCCCGATTAGGCTTGGGGTGTCGTCCCAATAAAAAGTTACACTTTTTTATCTTACTTTTTTTTATATTTGGATGAGTAAAAATTGCTATATCCTCCATTTATTCTACTGTGTAAAGTACGTATTGGTAATTTTATCACGTATATAAACATGTTAGCAAAAATTAAAGAAAATGAGAATACTAAAATTAATATTATGTCTACTCTTACTTAATAGTTGTAATAAAAAAACTAAAAACCCTATACTAATTGATAAAAGTATTATATCCAAAATTGACAGTATTGTGGAAATAAAACAATATGGAAGTCACAGTATTGGACAATTAAATTTTAATATACGTGATATTAAAAACGTTAATGAATTTTATAATGATAAGTCTTCTGACTTATTTTCTTTTCTTAAAACTCAAAGAGGCTTAAATATGAAATTCATAAAATCTGTTTGTAATTGTAATTTATCTAATGATACTATCAAAATTATTGGTGGACAAGGGTTTACAGGAGGTGTTGGTTTCTTTTTAAAAAATCTCTATATAAAGATAGTATTTCAGGAAAAGTATCTTTATCAACTACTAAGAAAGTTTATTCCAAATCAAAAGAAGAAAAAAAAGACCTCTTTGACAACATTAATCTTTTAACTGACGAAATTAAACTGACAATAACAAAACCTATAGAATATAAGCTAAACGAAACTATAAAAGGAAAAATATACTTAAAAACAGAGCCTTTTTATCAAAAGAATATAAAAGGAGAAATAAAAAAGATAGTACCCTCTTTTGATATTATTTTCACTTGTAAATTAAACAAAATAACTTACAACAATATATAAAGAGAGTTGCCTGATTCTACCCTATTTGTAAAGCCATAAACAAGACTATTGAAATGACTCACTTTTTATTAAATGATTCTCAAGAATATATTGAGGAGACTTATGAGGAAGCTAAAACTAGGTATGTGCTATTCGGGAAAGATATTTATCAGATTCTAAAAGAACATGAACCTGAAATTTTCAATAATTTAAAGTTTTTTAAAAAGCAACTAAACTTATTGAAAAGACTACTTGGGGAGAAGCTGAGACCGAAAATAGTTATGCAATATATGACGAAGGAAAAGTATCTTTTGCCATACAATTAGAGCCTATGCCAGCTGTTATTTGTTTACATAATGAGCAAACTCAAATAGAAATTGGAGACTGGGACGGAAATGATTATTACGCGGAATCTATAGAGTTTATAAAAAAAGAATTAATGACAGCTGTGATAAAATAAAAAGGTGTGAAATGAGAATAACAAATACATTACTAATTGCATTCTTCTCTTTAAGTTTATTAAGTTGTAACTCAAAAAAGCAATTAGAAAACAAGTGGGATAAACTTACTAAAGCTGATAGTGAACAGGTTGAAATTAAAAGGATAGAAGAATTAAGTGATTTTATTTCTAAAATAAATGGGCATTTTAAAATGAATGGAATTACTCAAAATAAAGACACTTTAAACCTATTAACACAAACAAAGGATTCTATAAAAATAGCCCATATAAATCTTATAATTTACTGGAAAGAAAACAGTTTCCATGCAAAAAACTGGAAGCCTATAAACCAAAATAATATTTACTTATTTTTTAGAGAATAAATAATAGTAATGCTATCTGCTAATTTTAATGACGTATATAGACTATGTTACTTAAAAATATCTTATTCTATTGCGTTAGTTTTATGTCGTCTATTGTTATTGTATAAATCCAATCAATTAAATGTATATTTACCTCATAGCTAACTGTTTTTTATCAAATTAATAACAAGTTTAATAAATATTGTATGAAAAAAATTGCCTTATTATTTCTTTTTTTTCTTGTAAACCTAAATATTTTTAGCCAAAAAAAAGAAAACTTTAAGCCTGGTGTTTCTTTAATTGAATATAAAATAATGTCAGATTTAACTTCTCAAAATTCTATTCTTTTTATTTTTGAAGGCGATACCCATCTAATTAATTTTTACCTTGATTTAAAAGAAAATTTAGTGAAAGGTTTAAAAATTCAAAAGTAAAGGTTGACTTTAATTATGAGTTATTTTCTAAGAAACCATTTAAATCTGATTTAAGTTTAATTCCTAAACAAACATCTTCTAAAAATAATTACGATCTTATTTGTTCAATCTCTTTATTAAATTTTAAAAGTTTTGACGAGCATTTAATAAAAAAAAGGAAACTAAATTATAATTTAAATCTAAAATTTAAAGAGAAGAAAACTAATGAACTTATTAATACAGCCATCATAAATGTAAATAGTTTTTTATACAATTACTACTCAAAATAAAAACTTAAGTAAGGTAATTTATAATTTAATTAGCAATTCTCCCCAATCATACAAGTAACTTATAAATAATTGTAAGAAAAAGAGCACAATTAATAAAATATTTCAAAAGATATATTACTTAGACTACAAACCTTGTAATGTGAATGATTATTGACGAAAAGACTTTGTTAAAACAACATTATAAAAACTAAAATTGATAAAAAGTTACATATAAAAGCAATAATTAAGTATTTATGACGCCTCAAAAAGATCAAAACCAATTCAATGTATTAAAAATATACCTAAAACAGTTTGAATACTTGTTCGATAATAAACCTAACATTTCAGTTCTAAAAGTTGGAGAAAAATTTATTCTAAAAAAAAGTATTGATAATTTTTTAAGTGAGAATAGTATTTACTTTTTTGAAAATAATACTTCTAGAGTTGAGCAACTATTTAAACAATTAATTTATAATATTGAACCAATATATTTGAACATAATTTCAGATTTAGATAATTACCAAACCTTACGTAACAACTCCTTTACTAAATTAGTTCAAATAATTTCCTACTTCACTATAAAAAGTAATAACTGGCATTCAATGATGCATTTTAATTTAAATTCCAATAATAAAACAAACTTTTTAAAACAAATTTGTGCTCATCATACAAATAGCTTAAAAGATATAGAAGCTACAAAGTTTTACAGAGATGTAGCTAACCTTCCAGTTGATGATATAATAAGTTACACGTTACTTTTTTCTGCTGAATATCTAGTAAGAAAGATTGAAAGTTGTAAAATTATATTTCTTAAATCTACAGATGACGCACCTTGGTTTACTAGCGATAGTCCTGTTGTTATAAAAAATGAAATTATTACAGAAAAAAGTGAAATCTACTTTCCTATAAACCGCACATACCTCGCTTACTTATATTTTGAAAATTCTAACCTTAAAAGAAATAAATTACAAAACTTGAAGACAAACAGTATTCATTTAGTAAATGATCAACTTAGTTGGAAGTTACAACAAATAATTATGAAAAATGCTGGCAATAATATTATCTTTTAAATATTAATTAGATTATAGTTTATTAAAAAATTTCACCACTAAAAACAAAAGAACAGGTTAATACCAAATATTAACTTGAATAAAAAAATTGGTTTGATTAAATATAAAAACTTATTCAGCTTCTTATCAAAAAATATATTTTAGTTAAGAAACAGCCTTTTTGATAGTTATTTTATAATCCCTAAATGAATAATACGTCCACCTGATTGATTTACGGGGTTTACACTCTTTCCTACTACAACACCTCTTTCTGGAGCGTAATATTTCTTAATTCTATTACCAAACACATCTCGTAGTGTAGCAATATGATCTCCTTCTTCTACAATATCTCGTAAATCTACATGTACTGTGAGCAACCCTCCTTCTTGTGTGTATAACCAATAGGATTTTTTACAAACTATTGTATTTCTCTTAGAGGTTTCATATTCATCATCCGTAACTCCTAAATATGCCAATACATTATGTACTCCTGCTACTCCACTTTTAATTATTTTCTTTTGAAAACTATTTGGGTTACCCACTTCGATAGTAATAGATGGGATTCCTAACTCTTCTGCAGCTCCTCTTAAAGTACCATCTGATGGTGGTGTATGTACTATAATTTCAGCATCTTGTAATAAGGCTAATTTTTTGGTGACTTTATTGTTCATATCACTTCTAATGTAAAATGAATTCACTCTACCAAAACTAGCTGTATGTAGGTCTAACAAATAATCAAACTTCTTTACTACCAAATTCAAAAAACGATTGGCATATACTTCACTGGTATTTCCATTATCTTTTCCTGGCATAATTCTGTTAATATCAACTCCATCGCTAAAAACTCTTGTCCCTCGAACAAACGAAGGTACATTCACCACAGGAATTCCTACAATTGTTCCTTTTAAATTTTCTGTATCTAAATCTTTAAATAATCGCTGGATAACTGATATTCCGTTTAATTCATTTCCATGAACCGCAGCTGTAAGTCCCAATACAATACCATCTTCTTTTCCTCTAGCTACCATGACAGGAATACACGTGGGAATTCCCATTGCGTTAGAAGTAACCTTTAACCAATAATTTTTAATAGAATTTTTAGATGTTTGATTCACATCAAACTCGGTAATATATTCAATCTGGTGTCCCATACTCATACTTTTAATATAATTCGTTTAACAGCGTACTATCGTTGTTTAATGAAGTAAATAGTTTCTTTTTAAACTTTTTATTCGAGTTTATTAAACTAATACACATTTTGTCGATAGCAATGGTAGAAAGTACAGTTTGTATAAAAGTTTCTATTAAATCGTCTATACCTAAACCTAGTTTATTATAATCTCTTCTGTCCATAATTAACAAACGATTAGTGTCTGAAGTCCATTCATTTTCACCTAACTTAACTGATAAGTTAGTTCCTAACATTTGCCAAGAATCTTTACTACTTTCTAAGTCGTTTTCCAACGGTAGCAATGCCCTTCTCGAGTACATACACAATGGTTTTATTCCATCTTTTGTACTACTAATCATCATACGAATGTCTGACACAAACGTTTCTCCTTTAGCATTTGGCATTGTACCAACATGATAATATTTGCCTTTTGTGCTTACTGAGCTCCAATTGTAATTCCCTATTAAACTTTGTACAATAAATCGTTCATATTCGATATCTAACTTCATAAACTCTTCTAGTTCTTGTTCGTTAACAATCGTAAAAACTCCTTGTCCTGCATTACTATAAGGTATTTTTATAACTGCTTGCCCTCCCATTTTTTTTACCCACAGCGGAATTTCATTCTTGCTAACATCCCAAATAGTATCTGGAATATTTATTTTCATTCCATATTCTTCTAATTCTGTGTTGTAAATATCATATGCTTTGGCAGCTACCATTTTATTTCTTCCTCCAGCCAAACAAGTAATAATAGGGTTTAAAATCTTTGTTTTACTATTAATTGGGAATCTATTCCATGGTTTTTGAGTTACATATCTAAAAATACCTCGTAACGGAATCCATTCTTCTTCTTGTTTTAGATAAAAAATTTCATTTTCTATTTTTATATGATCGTTATCTTTATTTGAATAATAAGGTACAAGAAAAACATCTTCTTTAAAAACATCAGCTATAACAGCTGCATAACCTGATGTTTCCATATAATTTTTATCATAAAATACCGCTAATCTACCATCTTTAACAAGTTTTCGCTTTTTCTCTAAGATAGGTTTAAACGTTCTTTCAATTAACAAGCGATATACTCCGTCTTCTTTATTATCATCTAACAAAGGCATTGATTTTTGACCTGATGGGCATGAGTTATTCTCTATAATAACCATATTTTTATCTCCATCTGCCGATGTTGAGTTAATCAAATCTGCTCCTCCCCATAAAAAGTACTTACATTCATACGATAAAATTTCTCTAAGTTTTTCTGCATTTACTTTTGGATGTAAGTGACAATACCTAGCAATAATTCGTTCTTTATCAAGGTTTAAAAAAAAGTTTACCATTGGATGAATTGTAGCATTCAGCACCTTAGGATACCAATGGTTCTCGTTATTAAATGTATTAGGTTTTATAAGTTCTGTTATTTTCATTCTTTTTTATTTTTGTTTTTAAAAATAGCTAAAAACGATTTTTTTATTTTTTAAATATACCAACTATTTTAAATATTAAGTATTATAAAAAGTAAGATTCTACATTCATAAATAATTTAGTAATTTCGACCCTCTAAATTACTTTCATGAAAGTTTGTATCGCCGAAAAACCTAGTGTAGCCCGTGAGATTGCTAATATCTTAGGAGCCAGTACCAAACGAGATGGATATTTCGAAGGGAACGGCTATGCAGTTACGTATACATTTGGTCATTTATGCACACTTTTAGAGCCTAAAGACTACAAACCGCACTGGAAAAGCTGGGATTTAAATAACCTACCGATGCTTCCTGAGCGTTTTGAAACGAAAGTTACTAATGATAGTGGTATTCAGAAACAGTTCAAAATTGTTAAGTCTTTATTTGAAAAAGCCGATGTGGTTATCAACTGCGGGGATGCTGGACAAGAAGGAGAACTTATTCAGCGATGGGTTATCAATCAAGCAAATTACAAAGGTAAAATTCAACGGTTATGGATTTCTTCTCTAACGGAAGAAGCAATTAAAGAAGGATTTGAAAACCTAAAAGACAACGACGATTATAATAATTTATATTACGCGGGATTTTCTCGTGCTATTGGTGATTGGCTATTAGGTTTAAATGCTACTCGTTTGTACACTGTAAAATTTGGCGGTTACAAACAAGTGTTATCTATTGGTAGGGTACAAACTCCTACCCTAGCTATGTTGGTAGATCGTTATAAAGAAATTCAAAACTTTAAACCTGAACCTTATTGGGAGCTACAAACGCAATACCGTGAAACTTTATTTAGTTGTGAAGAAGGTCGCTTTTTAAAGAAAGAAGACGGACAAGCTTTTGCCGACAAGGTAAAAGAAAGTGATTTTGAAATAACCTCGGTTACTAAGAAAAAAGGAAAAGAATACGCACCTAAACTTTTTGACTTAACAGGTTTACAGGTATACTGCAACAACAAATTTGGGTTTTCAGCAGATGAAACCTTAAAAATTGTTCAGAAATTATACGAAATGAAAGTAGTTACATACCCTAGAGTGGATACTACTTTTTTACCGAATGATATTTATCCTAAGGTTCCAAATATTTTAAAAGGACTAAAACAATATGCTTCGTTAACACAACCTTTATTAGGAAAAAAAATACGTAAATCAAGTAAAGTTTTTAACGATAAAAAGGTTACCGATCACCATGCTATTATTCCTACAGGAGTAGAAATCAATCTGCAATACAACCAACAACAGGTATATGATATTATTGTAAAACGATTTATTGCCGTGTTTTATCCTGATAGCGATATTTCAAAAACCGAAGTTAAAGGTGAAGCTGATAAAGTGCCTTTTAGAACTTCAGGAAAAGAAATACTTACCAAAGGTTGGCGAGCTGTTTTTGAATATGGAAACGATTCTAAAAAAACAGAAGAGAAAGATGTGCTTCCAACTTTTGAAAAAGGAGAAAAAGGTCCGCACGAACCTTCTTTTTTAGAAAAAGAAACCAAACCACCTCGTAATTATACCGAAGCGAGCTTGTTACGTGCCATGGAAACTGCTGGGAAGCAAGTAGATGATGATGAAATGCGTGAATTGATGAAAGAAAATGGTATTGGACGACCATCCACACGTGCGAGTATTATTGAAACGTTATTTAGAAGAAAATATATTGAACGCCAAAAAAAGTTAATTATTCCTACCCAAACTGGTATTGATTTAATTGATTTAATTGACAATGAACTTTTAAAGTCTGCTGAATTAACAGGGCTCTGGGAAAAACGTTTGAAAGAAATTGAACGTGGTGAATACCATGCTGCTACGTTTATCAATCAAATGAAAAAAATGGTAGACGATTTGGTCTATGAAGTTCGTTCGAGTTCTAAAACCAAACGAATTTCTTACGAAGCTCAAAAAACAAAACAACCGCCAAAAAAAACAGCTTCTAAAAAGAAAACCGTTGTTGGTAAAGAATGTCCAAAATGTAAAAAAGGTCAATTATTAAAAGGAAGTGCTGCTTATGGCTGTTCTGCTTATAAAAATGGTTGTGATTTTACACTGGCTTTTGAATTTATGGACAAAAAAATATCCGAAAACCAACTAGTTCGTTTACTTGATAAAGGATGTACAACCAATTTAAAAGGCTTCAAACAAAAAGGTGAAAAAGTTGAAGGTTTGGTTCGTTTTGATGATAACTTCAATTTAAAATTTGAACCAAAAAAAGGAATTACTACAAAAGAAGAGATTACTTCGTCACAAACTCCTCGTAATGACAGTGAAAAAATAACCTGCCCTAAATGTAACAAAGGAACCGTTTTAAAAGGGAAATCTGCCTACGGGTGCTCTGAATACAAAAATGGTTGTGATTTTGTGTTTACTTTTGAAAACATCAAAAAAATGGCTAACGGACAACCGTTAACCAAAGAACTAGTACTTGAAATATTAAGTTCTAATAGCTAATTTTAATTAAATTAGTTACAACCAATTCCATAATGGCTTGTTCTAGCTCCTGCCCTCTTTCTAGCCCCATCTTTTTAAAAATACAATGACGAGAAGCTTGAATAGATTCAATGGTTACGTTTCTTATTTTTATTACTTTAAGTCCGTACCAATTGTAAATCCGAACTATCTGGTTAATATTTTATCTTTTCTCATTTGTTTTCTTTTTTTCTATAAACATGATATAAATAAACCATAATGTTAAAATAGCTCCAAGTATTAAAAAGCATAAATCTCGATACATCAAATACTTTTGGAGTTTTAAATTTAATGGTTTTGAGTCTTTAGTTGTATATAAATCATCTGCATTAGGATTGTGCCATATGTAAATGGAGTCTTGTTTACTATTTAAGAAGTGTTTGTAATATTCATTTTGGGCTCCTTCATCAACTTCAACACTCGATTTATAATCAAAATAATAGATTTCTTTAATATTTTCATCATTTACGCCTCCATTCATCGCAAACTGGTCAATTGAATCTACTTTTACCTTTATTTTTCTATAATCCTTTATATATTTTGCTCTTTTTTGATATAGTTTAAAACGTATAAAAGTAAAAGGAGAACTTATTAATAAAATAAAAAAAACAATAAACAAAATTTTTCTAACCCACATATTTTAAAACTTTCTTTTGCTATCAGATTTGTTTCGGAATTCCATAATGATGATACATGATAATTTACAATGTGAACCTGAAACAAGTTCAGGTTGATGTTTTACACAAATTACTGCTTATTAAACTCTTTGTAGTAATGCTCTATCAGTTTCTCTGGATTTTTAACCGTGTTTTTAATCCATTCAAAATACAACTCTTTTTTCTCTGCTTCCGATAATTTCCAATCAATTGGTAACTTCTTCATACGAGTAGTAACATCTTGTAAAATAATTGCTGCTGCTACCGAAATGTTCAAACTTTCAGTAAAACCTACCATAGGAATTTTTAAAAAGCCGTCGGCTTCTTTCTTTATGTAATCAGAAATCCCTTCTTTTTCAGTTCCAAAAACAAACGCAGTTTTTTTGGTTACATCAAAATCGGACAAAACACAAGAATCCGTGTGCGGTGTAGTTCCTATAATCTGGTATCCTTTTTTTCTTAAATCATCTAAACATGCTTTGGTATTATCACCATCTTCTTTAAAACGCTGTATATTCAACCATTTCTGACTTCCTTTAGCTACATGTCTTGATACTTTATTCGTAACCTTATTTTCAATGGCATATACATCTTGTACACCAAAAATATCGCAACTTCTCACCACCGCACTGGCATTGTGTGGTTGGTAAATATCTTCTAACACTACCGTAAAATGACGTGTGCGTTCATTTAAAACCTTATAAAAGGTTTCTTTTCTTTTCTCGGTAATGTAGCCTTCTAAATAGGCTAATAATCCTTCATCAATCATACAACAAACATAGTAATTTTTCCTATTTTTAAGCGCAGAGCGATAGCCCTGTATTTATTTTCTTAAACTTGCAACAAAATTTATATTTATGAAAAAACGATTGGTTGTATTAACAGGTGCTGGTATTAGTGCTGAAAGCGGTATTAAAACTTTTAGAGATGCTGATGGCTTATGGGAAGGTCATGATATTTATGAAGTAGCTTCACCTGAAGGGTTTCATGCTAATCCTGAGTTAGTGTTAGATTTTTATAACCAGCGTAGAAGGCAACTTTTAGAAGTTTCTCCTAATAAAGCACATCATAATCTAGTTTCTTTAGAAAAGAATTTTGAAGTTGATATTATTACGCAAAACGTAGATGATTTACACGAACGGGCAGGTAGTTCTAATGTGATTCACTTACACGGTGAACTATTAAAAGTACGTAGTACCCAAAATGAAAACTTAGTATATCCTTGGAAAAAGGATATTGCTTTAGGAGATGTTTGTGAAGAAGAAGCTCAATTACGCCCACATATTGTTTGGTTTGGTGAAGATGTTCCATTATTGGAAAAAGCTGCTGAAATTACTTTACAAGCTGATATTTTGGTAATTATAGGGACTTCTATGCAAGTATACCCTGCTGCTAGTTTGGTTAATTATGTACAGCATAACACACCAATTTATTTTATAGATCCTAAACCTGCTGTAAATAAAAACGCCTTCAATAACTTAACTATTATTGAAGACGTTGCTAGTTCTGGTACTGATAAGTTAATTACAATACTTAATAAGGCTTTATGAGTTTGATGTTAAGCGATCAAAATACTCGTACAGTTCTCCTTTAGAAATAGTACTTCCTTTCTCAATTAAGTCAAAAATTTCAACATTTCTTTCTTCTTGATATGCTTTTGAGCCTCTTAAAAACTCAATTGCTTCATCATTTGGATTTTTTAATAGCCATTCAAATCCTTCTTGCTCTAAAACATTAATCTCTTTATCAATTTTTATCACAATGCGATGCATTTCTTTTTCTTCGCATTTAAATAGGTTTACTAAATTTGGAGAAAAATGTTCTAAGTACTCTGTTTTGGTTAATACATCATCCCAAACAACATCGCTAAATACATTCATTTCATCTTCTGCCACATGTGGTTTCTCTTTTTTTAATTCATCCCATTCTTTTTTATCAATGTTTTGTGATGCTAAAAAACGTGCGAACTCTTCGTGTAATCCTTCAAACTGCTCCTTTGTAAGTTGTCTATATTTCAAAAATTCAAATTTTAATAATTAACTAACCCTAACTTTTATTCATTTTCTTTACTTAGGGCGATTATATTGTTTTGCATCATCCCTCTATGAGGGTTTCATGGGGCAATTTTAATAATAAATTAGGATTAGGGCAATTTTGCTTGTAAAAATCCAACGTCTTTTTTGAAGACACTCCTGGATAATCTCCATAATAATCTTCAATATCTATTATTAACTGAAAGTGTAAATGCGGAGCATAATCTCCATTTACAGAACTATCTCCTAAAGTTCCAATTTTCTCTCCTTGTTTAACTTTTTTACCAACTGATATATCTTCTAAAGATTCTAAGGATAAATGACCATACAATGAATAAAATTCATTTCCTTCTATTGAATGTTTGATTATAATTGTTGGTCCATAATCTCCATAGTTTACATTGTTTTTAAAACTATGAATTTCTCCATCTAATACTGCTAAAATATCTGTACCTGCATCACACCACAAATCAATTCCCAAATGAATATTTCGTTGATTTTCTTCTGATAATTTATTAAAATGTTCACTTCTATTATAAATATCTCTTACTTCTAAATATCCTCCAAAAGCAACTGTTTTTTTATGTTTAAAAAAGTAGTTTTCTAAATATGCTTCCCATTCTTTTGATGAAGAAACGTCAAAAGTTAACTCTTTGTTAGATGCAGCTATTGAAATTGTAATGTACTCATTAAAAGATATGTTAGCATTAATTACATGCAATGGTTTTTGAGATATATTCTTAAAAAAATCTGTCATAAATAGTTTTATATATAAAAAAGAGTAATCAAAGATAATTGATTACTCTTACATATGTAAATTACACAAATTATTCTATCGTGTTACAGTTCCGCTAATTTCTCTAACAGGCCCTGCTTCCATATCAAATGTTACATGATCTTCTGCATCTGCTGGTACTCCATGTGCTAAAGGTTTTAATGTAAATGGAGCTGGACTGTTATCTGGATAGGGTTCAACAGAAATAACAGCTGTTGTTCCTCTTAAATCTGTTGGAAAAATAAATCCATCTGGAGCATTTTGTATAAAATCTTCTCCCGGGTATCCTGGTCCATTATTTTCATTACCTTTAAATGGTGTTGTTGTTGCATTATCATCTGCCATTGCTACATCTGTAAAAGTTCCTGTACTAATTGGCGTACCATTAATAACTACCCAACCTTCATATTTCCAGCCCTCAGGTAAAGTTGGTAAAGAAAGTCCTGTTGCAGGACTCCCTCCTGTTAAGTCTAAAAACCAAATACCACTTCTTTCATTATTCATCATTCCATCAGTTGGGGTAGCTAAAATGTATTTACCTGTTGAAGTTGAAAAGTCTCCTACAATTCCTGTAGATGATATTCCTGCTGAATTTCCTGAAAAATCTCCTGCTAGCACTTTAGTATTTGCTGGTGCTGGATCTGGGTCGTTTGCTGGTTCAATGGTTAAAACAAATGTAGTTGCTGCTGATAGCATGTCAGAATCAACTACAAAAGAGCTTTCAGACAATTCTCCTGAATCATTTACATTAAAAGTTCCTGTTGATACAGGAGCTCCTCCTACAATTATCCAACCTTCATACACATAATCAGTTCCTAAATTCTCTAGACCATTAACATTTAAACTTAAGTTTGATGTTTTTGGTGTATTATCGTCAGCATCATTACAGGCAACAAAAGTTAACGCACTTACTGCTGCTATTGTTAAAAGTATTTTTTTCATTGTTTTTGTAATTTTGAGTTTATACAAAAACAAAGTTACTTGCAGTTTTTCTAATAAAATGTTAGCTAGCTTACACTTACGCTATTTTTTTAAGTAGTCGTATCTCCTTTCTATTAAAATTAATAATTTTTTCTTCTTTTAACTCGTTCATTAAGGTGTTTAAAGTTGGCCTTGAAGTACCTATAAGTGTTGCTATATCTTTTTGTGTATATGGGTGTTCTATTACTTGATCTCCAGTTTTTTCACATTCATGTCCATATTCTTCACACAACTCTTTAAAAAACTCTAATAAGCGAGTACGTGTGTCTTTAAATAATAATAACTGAAGCCTTCTTTCTAACTTTTTTATTCTCAAACCAATAAATTTATAAATCTTAAAACTTACAGGTATATTATCTCTCATCAAAGAATACATAGTTTCTCGTGATACTGGACAAATTTCTGTTGTATTATCTATAGATTGAGCAAATTCATTTCGTTTTTCAATACCCAAAATAGCTTTTTCTCCAAATATTTCTCCTTTGGTTAAAATAGCCTTAATTACTTCTTCTCCTTCTTCTGTATAATAACCTAGTTTAACCTTTCCTTTATCTATTAAATAAATTTTATTTGCGACATCTTCTTCAAAATAGATATAGTCTTTCTTTTTATAAAGACTTAAAGTATGTGTTTCTTTATAGGCAGGATATTTATGTGGGCATAATATTTTAAATAAGTTAACATCTTCAAAATACCAAAGTGCACTCATAGTTTTTACTTTTAAATTTTAAGTCGAAAAAGCTAAAAATACATTACAAAAAAAGCTCTGGAGTTTTCCAGAGCTTTTTTTACCTCTATTTTGCGAGTAGCTTTTTAAGCGTTTTGCTTTTTTATTAAGTTTAAAGCTGAACCTTCTTTAAACCACTCTATTTGCCCTTTATTATATGTATGGTTTGTAATAATAATATCTTTTGAACCGTCTGCATGAACAACTTCTATTGTTAATGGTTTGTCTGGAGCAAACTCGTTTAAATCTAAAAAGTTGAACGTGTCATCTTCTTGAATTAAATCATAGTCATTTTCATTGTCAAATGTTAACCCTAACATTCCTTGTTTTTTTAGATTTGTTTCATGAATACGAGCAAAAGACTTTACTAAAACTGCTACTACACCTAAATGACGAGGCTCCATAGCTGCATGCTCACGAGAAGATCCTTCTCCATAATTATGATCACCTACAACTATAGTTGGAATTCCTTTCGCTTTATACGCTCTTTGTGTTTTTGGTACTGCATCATATTCACCTGTTAACTGACTTTTTACAAAGTTAGTTTGCTTATTAAAGGCATTTACAGCCCCTATTAAACAGTTATTAGAAATGTTATCTAAATGACCACGATAACGTAACCATGGTCCTGCCATAGAAATATGATCTGTAGTACATTTACCGTGAGCTTTAATTAATAATTTAGCTCCTTTTATTTCATCTCCAATTGGTGTAAATGGAGTTAACAATTCTAATCGTTCAGAATTTGGATCTACTACAACTTCAACATCACTACCATCTTCTTCTGGAGCTAAATATCCATTATCGTCAACTTCAAATCCTTTTGGTGGTAATTCCCAACCTGTAGGTTCGTCTAACATCACTTCTTCTCCATCTTCATTAATTAACTTATCTGTTAATGGATTAAAATCTAAACGACCTGCAATAGCAATGGCTGCGGTTAATTCTGGAGAAGCAACAAAGGCATGTGTATTTGGATTACCATCGGCGCGCTTTGCAAAGTTTCTATTAAATGAGTGTACTATTGAATTTTTAGGAGCATTCTTCGGGTCTTCATAACGTCCCCACTGACCAATACATGGTCCGCACGCGTTAGTAAATATTTTTGCATCTAAGTTTTCAAAAACTTGTAAGATACCATCTCTTTCAGCAGTATAACGTACTTGCTCAGACCCTGGGTTTATACCAAACTCTGCTTTTGTTTTCAATCCTTTATCTATTGCTTGTTGTGCAATAGAAGCCGCACGCGATAGATCTTCATAAGAAGAGTTTGTACAAGAACCTATCAATCCCCATTCTACCTGCAATGGCCAATCGTTTGCTTGAGCTTTCTCCGTCATTTCCTTTCCTACTGGAGTAGATAAATCTGGCGTAAAAGGTCCGTTTAATAAAGGGCCTAATTCTGATAGATTAATTTCAATTACCTGGTCAAAATATTGTTCAGGGTTTGCATATACTTCAGCATCTGCCGTTAAGTATTCTTTTATTTCATTTGCTGCATCTGCTACATCACTTCTATCTGTTGCTCGTAAATAACGCTCCATAGATTCATCGTAACCAAAAGTAGAGGTTGTTGCTCCAATTTCTGCCCCCATATTACAAATAGTTCCTTTTCCTGTACACGACATTGCTGTTGCACCAGGTCCAAAATACTCTACAATAGCACCTGTTCCTCCTTTAACTGTTAAAATTTCTGCAACTTTTAAAATAACATCTTTTGGTGCTGTCCATCCAGATAATTTACCTGTTAACTTCACACCTATCAACTTAGGAAACTTTAATTCCCAAGGCATTCCTGCCATAACATCTACAGCATCTGCACCTCCAACACCAATAGCTACCATTCCTAAACCTCCTGCATTTACCGTATGAGAATCTGTACCAATCATCATTCCTCCCGGAAAAGCATAGTTTTCCAAGACTACTTGGTGAATAATACCCGCTCCTGGCTTCCAAAAACCAATTCCATATTTATTAGAAACTGACTCTAAAAAATTAAAAACTTCATTTGAGTTATTTAATGCTGTTTGCAAATCTGTTGAAGCACCTACTTTTGCCTGAATTAAATGATCGCAATGCACCGTTGTTGGTACAGCTACTTTATCTTTTCCTGCTTGCATAAACTGTAACAATGCCATTTGTGCTGTTGCATCTTGACAAGCGATACGATCTGGAGCAAAATCAACATAATCCTTTCCTCTTTCGAAAGCTTTCGTTGGTGTTCCATCCCATAGATGTGTGTATAAAATTTTCTCTGCTAATGTTAAGGGTTTTCCAGTAATTTTTCTTGCAGTATCTACTCGTTCTACTACTTTACTGTATACCTCTTTTATCATTTCTATATCAAAAGCCATATTTATTAATTTTTGTTATCCTACGAATTTACCAAAAAAAAATAGTATAGAAATGAAGCTACTATATAATTATAATGAGTTTAAATAGTTATTATCTATAATAGATTTTCTAATTTTATATGTAGTTAACAGTATAAAAAAAGCTCAAGTATTATACTTGAGCTTTTAGTTACTTTATTTAATAAATAAATTATACTACTAACTGCTTTTGAGATGGCTTAAACTTAGTTAAAACAATACCATCAACTGCTTTTTCGTACTCTTCCATAGTTGGAGTTCTTCCTAAGATAGTAGACAAAACAACAACTGGTGTTGAAGATAATAGTGATTCTCCTTTTTTCTCTCCTGAATCTTTTACAACTCTTCCTTGGAATAAACGTGTAGATGTTGCCATTACCGTATCTCCTGGTTCTGCTTTTTCTTGGTTACCCATACATAAGTTACAACCTGGGCGCTCTAAATATAGCATGTTTTCATACTTTGTACGTGCTAAGCCTTTTGGAGCATTATCATCAAATTCAAAACCTGAGTACTTCTGTAACACTTCCCAATCGCCCTCTGCTTTTAATTCATCAACAATGTTATAGGTTGGAGGTGCTACTACTAACGGAGCGTTAAATTTTACTTCTCCTTGTTGAGATTCAATATTTTTTAACATTTGAGCTAAAATTTTCATATCTCCTTTGTGTACCATACAAGATCCTACGAAACCTAAATCTACTTTTTTAGTTCCTCCATAAAAAGATAATGGACGAATAGTATCATGTGTGTAACGTTTAGAAACATCTTCATTATTTACATCAGGGTCTGCAATCATTGGTTCAGCAATTTCATCTAAATCAATAACTACTTCTGCGTAATAATTCGCATCAGCATCTGGTTTTAAAGCTGGTTTTGTACCAGTTTTAAGCTCTTGAATTCTGTTATTGGCTTTATCAACTAAACCTTGTAACATTTGCTTTTCGTTATCCATACCTTTATCAATCATGATTTGGATACGATCTCTTGCAATTTCTAAAGATTCAATTAACGTTTCTTCTTCTGAAATACAGATAGAAGCTTTTGCCTTCATCTCAGCAGTCCAGTCTGTAAATGTAAAGGCTTGATCTGAAGTTAAGGTACCAATGTGTACCTCAATAACACGCCCTTGGAATACGTTTTCGCCATCAAATTGCTTTAACATTTGTTGTTGCGTTGCATGTACCACGTCACGGAAATCCATGAAGCTTCTCATATTTCCTTTGAAGGTTACTTTAACTGACTCTGGAATTGGCATAGTTGCCTCTCCTGTTGCTAAAGCCAATGCTACTGTACCTGAATCGGCACCAAAAGCAACTCCTTTAGACATACGAGTGTGAGAATCTCCACCAATAATAATATCCCAATCATCAACAGTAATATCATTTAATACTTTATGAATTACGTCTGTCATTGCATGATATTGACCTTTTGGATCACGCCCAGTAATTAAACCGAAGTCGTTCATGAATTTCATTAAACGAGGAATATTCGCTTTTGACTTATCATCCCAAACAGAAGCTGTGTGACACCCCGATTGGTAACCAGCATCTACAATTGGTGAAATTACCGTAGCTGCCATCATCTCTAATTCTTGAGACGTCATTAAACCTGTGGTGTCTTGAGACCCTACAATGTTTACTTCTACACGAACGTTAGAACCTGCATGTAATGTCTTACCTGGTGTAGTTCCAACAGCATTTTTATTGAAAATTTTCTCAACAGCTGTTAAACCTTGGTTTTCAATAGAGATTTCTTTTGATGCTGCATATACTTGAGGAATATCAATACCTAAAGCTTTACAGGCAAAAGTTTGTAATTTTTTACCGAAAACTACAGCATAAGATCCTCCAGCCTTAATAAACTCCATCTTTTGAGGAGTTAAAGCAGTAGAAATATCTTTTAACTCTTGATCTCCGTTATATAATTTTTTCTCTTTTGTATTGATTGTTAAAACAGTTCCAGTTTTAACAGAATACATCTCTTTTAAAATTGGTTCTCCATCTTTATCTACAACTGTATTACCGTTTTCATCTTTTTGTTTTACCCAGTTTTTTAAATCGATTCCAATTCCTCCGGTTACTCCAACTGTGGTTAAGAAAATAGGTGCTATACCATTAGTACCGGCAATTACTGGCGCAATATTGATAAATGGTACGTATGGAGAAGAAGGAACACCTGTCCATAATGCCACATTATTTACTCCAGACATACGAGAAGATCCAACTCCCATAGTTCCTTTCTCAGCAATTAACATTACACGCTTATCTGGGTGTTGTTCTTTTAATGCTAATAATTGCTGTTGCATTTCTTTATCATGCTCAAAAATAGATTGTCCGTGTAACTCACGATCAGATCTAGAGTGAGCGTCTGCTCCAGGAGATAATAAATCGGTAGAAATATCACCTACACCTGCAACAAAAGTTACTACTTTTATTTCTTCTTCTACTTCTGGTAACTTAGTAAAGAATTCTGCCTTAGCATAGCTTTCTATTAATTCTTTAGCTATTACATTGCCATCTTTATATGCTTTTTCTAATCTTTCTGTATCTGCTTCATATAAGAAAACTTGAGTTTTTAATACTTTCGCTGCTTCAACGGCAATATCAGCATTATTTCCAAGTGCTAAATCTAATAACACTTCAACAGATGGACCACCTTTCATGTGTCCTAATTGTTCAAAAGCAAAAGCAGGAGTTATCTCTTCTACTACAGATTCACCTAGAATAATTTCTTTTAAAAAGTTTGCTTTTACGCCTGCAGCACTTGTTGTACCCGGTAAAACATTATAGATAAAGAAATTAAGAGAGTCTTTTCTGTGAGGATTGTTTACATCTTTAATTTGTGAGATGATTTCAGTTAACAATTCACTTCCATCGATAGGTTTAGGGTGAAGACCTTGACCTTTTCTTACTTCAATCTCCTTTAGGTAATCTGAGTATGTGTTCATAAAAAGTTTTGTTTTTAAATATTTAGAAGGAAATAGTAAAAGTTATTACGTATTAAAACCGTTCTTTTACAGCTTTATCCTGTTAATTTTTGCTTAGCAAAAGTAATATTTTAACCTCAATTTTAAAAATAAACAACAAAACAGTCAAAAAAGCAAATTAATTTAATTAGAAAGACCTATTTTTAAAAATATATCAAAAAAACAAGTATAAAAACACGTAATAATTATCAAATTGATAATTCACTATTTTTAAGTGTATTAAAAAAAATGCTATAATGATTCTAAATAGGAAAAAAAGCAGACCCATAAGCTGGATTCTGTCCCTTAAAAAATAAGGTTCTTATCATTTATCTAGTTCTGAAATTACTCTCAGAATCAATCTGCCTACCCCTTAGAATCGCGCGAGTAGCGCTCAAGCTCTAATGTACATGGCATTGCACCGCATAGAGTTTACCTGGTTTCACTACAGCATTACCTGTACATTCTTTCTGTTGCACTTGTCCTCGGTTTACACCGGACGGATGTTATCCGCTATGCTACTCTATGGTGTCCAGACTTTCCTACTTATATTCATATAAGTCGATAAGATAGGTCTGCTATTATATTGTTATTATCAAATAAAAGTTCACACCTCTATTCATAAAAAAACCCACTCAAAAGAATTGAGTGGGAAAATTGCTATGAAAAAGAAAAAGTGTCTAGAACGTCTCCTAGACACTGCAAATATATAACTGTTTTTCGTTTAAAAAAAATTTTATTTAAAAAAATTATCTTTTTTATGATTTTTTTAAGAAAACATGTCTTTAACCTTTTCAAAGAAAGATTTGTCTGATTTCTGAGGGTTTGGGCTAAAGTTCTCATCTTCTTGCATTTCCTCAAAAAACTTACGTTGATCTTTCGTTAGTTCTTGCGGAGTCCATACATTTATATGAATTAAGAAATCTCCATTACCATAACGCTCAATACTTGGTAATCCTTTTCCTTTTAAACGTAAAATCTTACCTGATTGCGTTCCTGGTTCTATCTTAATCTTTACTTTTCCTGTAACAGTTTCTATTTCTTTTGATACTCCTAAAACTGCTTCTGAAAAATTAATATATAAATCGTAGTGAATATTACTACCTTCACGCTTTAAATTTTCGTGTGGTACTTCTTCAATTAACACTAATAAATCTCCTGGAATTGAGTTTTTACCTGGAGCTTCATTTCCTTTACCTCCTACTTTTAATTGTACACCTTCTGTAACACCCTCTGGAATATTGATAGAAACGGTTTCTTCTTTTACTACCATTCCTTGTGCATCTGCTCCACTTGGTTTTTTATCTAGCATCTCTCCTGCTCCATGACAGGTACTACAAGTAGTAGCTGTTTGCATTCTACCTAAAATAGTATTGGTAACACGCATTTGTTGTCCGCTACCATTACATGTTGAACATGTTTTATAGGTTACTCCGTCTGCTTGAACTTTTCTACGAACTTTTACCTTCTTTTCTACACCTTTGGCAATTTCTTCTAGTGTTAACTTTACACGGATACGTAAGTTACTACCTTTAACTCGTGCTTGACGGTGACCTCCACCACCAAAACCACCGAAACCTCCTCCGAATGCTCCTCCGAAAATATCTCCAAATTGGCTAAATATATCATCCATATTCATACCTCCACCACCGAAGCCTCCATGACCTCCTTCAAAAGCAGCATGACCGTACTGATCGTAACGAGCTTTTTTGTTGTCGTCACTTAACACCTCATAAGCTTCTGCGGCTAGTTTGAATTTTTCTTCAGCTTCTTTATCATCAGGGTTTTTATCTGGATGGTATTTAATAGCCATCTTACGATATGCCTTTTTAATTTCAGCTTTTGATGCTGATTTTGATAATCCTAATATTTCGTAATAATCTTGTTTTGCCATAACTTTCAATGTTCAACTATTAGTAAGTAAGTATCGTTAGTGACCAATAGTTGTATTAATGATGATTGTTTTACGCTTGCCCCATTACTACTTTAGGGTGACGAATAATTTTATCTCCTAGCTTATATCCTTTCTCCACACAATCTATAATTTTTCCTTTTAATTCATCTGAAGGTGCTGGTATTTGTGTTATTGCATCATGAACTTCTGCATCAAAATCATCTCCTGGTTTTACTTCTATTTCAGTTAACCCTTTTTGAGTTAAGGTGTTTTTAAACTTATTATTAATAAGTTCCATACCTTTTAATAACTCAGAGTCTTCTGTTTTTTTAATTTCTGCCAAACCTCTATCAAAATCATCCATAATTGGCAGTAAAGCTGTCATTAATTCTTGACTTGCAGTTTTAAAAAGTTCAATACGTTCTTTTGAAGTACGTTTTTTATAGTTTTCAAACTCTGCAAATAAACGCAAATATTTATCTTTCTCTGCTTGAATTAATTCTTCTGCCGTTGGCTCTTCTTTAGCTTCAACCTCTTTATTTTCTTGAGTTTCTTCTTGATTCTCTCCTAAGTCGCCATTTTTAATAGCGTCGTTAATTTCGTCTTCTTTTGTATATTGATCTTTACTCATTGTAAATCGTTTCATGTATTTAACACTTTTTGATTAACAATAATATTGCCAATAAAAGAAATGTGTCATAATGACATTGCAACATAACTTCTCAAAGAAAACCATAGTATAAAGTTCAAAAAAAAATATATTTATATTTTGTTCAAAGATTTCAAAACTATATATTTAAGAAATTTTTATTAATTAATTTATAACATAAAAAGTCCCTCATTATGAAACAGAATTTTTTAAACATTTCAGGAGTTACCGTTCTTTCAAAGAACCAACAAAAGAACTTAACAGGTGGTGCTGCTATTGATCTTAATAAATGTGGATGTGACTGCTCAGGAAGCGTTACAGGTCCTATTTATTGTCATCAATATTTTGCTTGTACACAAGAGTACACTTGTAGTGAAGAAATGTAGAGAAATAAAAAAGCTGTTATTTTAAAAATAACAGCTTTTTACTTCATTATAAATTTATACCTTTATAAAGGTTTAACTAATTTAGCCTTTGTAGGTATAACAAATTCTGCTTCTTCAATAAACTTTATGTTTGATAACTTAACCTCTCCTATCTCTTCTTCATATCCGTTTTTTAATGACCACATATGAAAAGTCCAATTAGTTGCAAAAGGAATTGAATTAACTAATTCGATATTGTTATACTTAATAGCATGCGGTTCTTTTTCTGCTTTTTCCTTTCCTTTACCAAAAGTAACAATATACGCCGCTCCTTCTAAAAAGTTTGTACTAGGATTTTTATAAATTACATACCAGTCGTCTGGTGCATCACCTGTTCCAGAAGCAAAGGTTAGTTTACCTGTATCAAAGTTTTTAGTTCCCCATTTATTTTCTTCAAAATTAGACCAAATAGTTCCATCGTCGTTTAGTTTATAAGGTAACCCTAAAAAATAAGACCATGTAAAAATATCAAACCTTGCTGCTGCTAAATCTTTCTCTTTTATTCCAACTGAATACACTTCTTTTCCGTCAAAAAGTATTATTTCTCCATTATTTTTCTCTATCTTTATTTTACCTCCACCTGGTTCTTGTGTTATTGTTCCTGTTAAGCGATTTTTTCCACCAAAAGTTATGTCTATATCATACTTTAAATACTTTTGATTCATAAAAGCTTTTTTATGATGCGCTTTTTCTATTGAAGGCGTAAAGTCTTTCTCTTGAGCTACAAAAATTATTGTTTGTAATAGTAAAATAACAAGTGTTATTCTTTTTTTCATAATGATTCATTTAAGTTAAAGCGGCTTAGTCGAAACAAGTTTCTTTTAATTACACTGTGCTTTAATTTTTTTCGCCATAAAAAAATCCCAAGTCAATTGATTTGGGATTTATATTTATTTCTTTTTACTTTTTTACTAGCTATCAATTCGTTCAATCTTTGCTCCGATAGATTTTAAACGTGCTTCGATATCTTCGTAACCTCTATCTATCTGTTCAATATTATTAATAATACTTGTCCCTTTTGCTGAAAGTGCTGCTATTAATAATGAGATACCTGCACGGATATCTGGAGAGGTCATTTTTGTTGCCTTCAACTGCGATTTAAAGTCATGACCTATTACTGTAGCTCTGTGAGGATCACACAATATTACTTTTGCTCCCATATCAATTAGCTTATCTACAAAGAACAAACGACTCTCAAACATTTTTTGATGAATTAGTACGGTTCCTTTTGCTTGTGTGGCAACTACCAATACAATACTCAATAAATCTGGTGTAAACCCAGGCCATGGTGCATCTGCTACAGTTAATACTGACCCGTCAATATAACTTTGAATTTCGTAGCTTTCTTGCTCTGGTATGTAAATATCGTCTCCCTTTCTTTCTAATTGAATTCCAAGTTTTCTAAATACATTTGGAATTTGTCCTAAATCATCCCAACTTACATCCTTAATTGTCAATTCCGAACGTGTCATAGCAGCCATACCTATCCAACTACCAATCTCAATCATATCTGGCAATATAGTATGTTCACAGCCTTTTAGAGTTTCCACTCCTTCAATAGTGAGTAAATTAGATCCTACTCCAGTAATTTTTGCTCCCATTGAGTTCAGCATTTTTGACAATTGCTGAATGTAAGGCTCACAAGCTGCGTTATATATTGTTGTGGTTCCTTTGGCTAATACTGCAGCCATAATAATATTTGCTGTACCAGTTACCGAAGCTTCATCTAGCAACATCTCTGCTCCTACTAATCCTGTTTCTGTTTCTACACCATAGAAATATTCTTCACGATTATAACGAAATTTTGCTCCTAAATTGATGAATCCTTCAAAGTGGGTATCTAGACGACGACGCCCAATTTTATCGCCTCCTGGTCGAGGAATATATCCTTTTCCAAAGCGAGCCAATAACGGGCCAACAATCATAATAGACCCTCTTAAAGAACTTCCATCTCTTTTAAATTCTGGTGACTCTAGATATTTTAAATTGATATCGTCTGCTTGAAAACTATATGAGTTTTTAGATAATTTTTCTATTTTAACTCCTAATTCTCCTAAAATAAAAATCAGTTTATTAACATCAATAATATCAGGAACATTATTTATAATTACTTTTTCTGACGTTAACAACACCGCACATATTACCTGTAATGCTTCATTTTTTGCTCCTTGTGGTGTTATTGTTCCTTTTAATTTGTGACCTCCTTCTATTTTAAATGATGCCATTTACTTTTTTCTGTATTTAGTATTTGTTTTTCCTTTTGATTTGTGCTGTCCTTGTCCGCTACGTTTTCTTAACAGGCTTTTGCTATCTGTTAAGTCCTCATCAATGTCTCGAATATCTATTTTTCCTTCAGACAACTCATATAAATGATCGAAAATAACACTGTCTTCAACTGTGTCTTTGTTCCAGTTTAAATAGCATTTTTTCATATGATTAGCAATGGTGAATACCAAAGCTTCTTTCATATCTCCCTCTTCCCATGTTAAAGCAACATCAATCATGGTTTGAATATTTGTACCATAAAAACGATACTTTGATGCTGATTTTGGATATGGCAATCGCTCAGGAGATTCTTGTAACTCTTCCTTTGAAGGTGTTTCGTAAGGAGAATCAACATCTAACTGAAAATCTGCCATTATATGTAACTGATCCCAAAGTTTATGCTTAAAATCAGGCACATCGCGTAAGTGAGGCTGTAAATTACCCATTACATCAATAATAGCTTTAGCCATTGTATTTCGTTCTTCTTTATCTTCTAAAGCAATACAATGATTCACTAGCTTTTGTATATGCCTCCCATATTCTGGGATAATTAATTTGGATCTTTTCGAATTGTATTCTAAATCAAACGTCATTTCTCTATATTTTATCTATGCAAAATAGGTAATTATTATGAATTAACTACCCGATTACTTTCAATTTTGCAAATTGTAACAATAATTTCTTTTTACCTACGGTACTAAACTCTATTTCTGCTTTTTTATTGGGTCCTTTCCCTTCTAAAGCTACTACTTTTCCAGTACCAAAACGGTTATGCTCTACTACGTTTCCTACTGTGATTTCTCCATCAAACAAATTCATTTTCGGACTCATTTCTGAAACCTTTTTCATTTTACTTTTTGGAGGAACCATATTTGGTTTTTCCTTCTTTGCTAAGAATTCTTTTCTTTTCTTTTGAATTGGTTTTTGAAAACGTATTTTTTTGGGTGAATCGTCTTCAAATAAACTAGCATCTATAAACCTATTTGCTGACGGTTCAGGTACTTTTGGCGTTAAGTACTCTAAATACTGATCATCAATTTCTTCTAAAAACCTACTTGGTTCACCATCAGTTAATTTTCCCCAACGATAACGTGTTTGTGCATAGGTTAAATAAGCTCCTTTTTCAGCTCTTGTTAACGCTACATAAAACAAACGACGTTCTTCTTCTAATTCACTGCGAGTATTCATACTCATTGCTGAAGGGAATAAACTTTCTTCTAAACCTACAATGTACACGTAAGGAAACTCTAATCCTTTTGACAAGTGAATCGTCATTAGTGAAACTCTAGGTTCTTCATCTTGCTTATCAGAATCAAAATCAGTAGCTAGTGCGACGTCTTCTAAAAATGAAGTTAACGATGCGTCTTCTCCTGTTTCAATTTTATCGGTAATAAAATCTTTTATTCCGTTTAAAAGTTCTTGAACATTTTCAACTTTATTAACTCCTTCTGGAGTTCCATCTTTTTGTAAATCTTTGACTAATTGGGTTTGTTTAACTACCAAATCAGCAATTTCAAAAGCATTTTTTGTTTGTGCTTCAATTTGAAAACGTTGAATCATGTTTACAAAATTCTGCAACTTTGTTTTGGTTCCAGAGTTTATATTAATATCTACTGTACTGATATTTTTTAAAATATCAAACATCGATTTTTTGTAATGATTCGCTGCAATTGTTAATTTATCTAACGTTGTAGCTCCAATCCCCCTTGCTGGGTAGTTAATAATACGTTTTAATGCTTCCTCATCATTCGGATTGATTAAAATTCGTAAATACGATAGTAAATCTTTAATTTCTTTACGTTGGTAGAATGAAATACCTCCGTAAATTTTATATTTAATATCTTTTTTACGCAATGCATCTTCTATAGCTCTTGATTGTGCGTTGGTACGATATAAAATTGCAAATTGATCACTTGTTAACTGATGATTCATTTGGTTTTCCCAAATAGATTGAGCTACGAAACGTCCTTCTTCTCCATCAGAAATTGTACGCATTACCTTCACACTATCTCCTGCATCGTTAGCTGTCCAAATTTCTTTATCTAGCTTCGTTTTATTCTTATCAATAACACTATTCGCAGCGCGTACGATGTTACTTGTTGAACGGTAATTTTGTTCTAACTTAAATGTTTTTACATCTGGGTAATCCTTCTGGAAGTTCAAGATATTTTGAATATTCGCTCCACGGAATCCATAAATACTTTGCGAATCATCTCCTACCACACAAATATTCTGAAAACGATCAGCCAACGCACGTACAATTAAATATTGCGAATGGTTAGTATCTTGGTACTCATCTACCAAAATATATCGGAAACGATCTTGATACTTTGCCAACACATCTGGAAAACGTGCTAATAATTCATTGGTACGCAATAATAAATCGTCAAAATCCATCGCTCCTGACTTAAAACATCTATCTACATATTCTTTATAGATATCACCTGTTCTCGGTCTACTCGCTTCTAAATCGGCTTGTTGTAAATCAGAGTTATTAAAATACGCTCTAACCGTAATTAAGCTGTTTTTAAAAGACGATATTCTGCTTAAAATTTGTTTTGGCTTGTATCGATCTTTATCTAAATTCATTTCTTTGATAATCGCCGTTATCAATCGAACTGAATCTTGTGTATCGTAAATGGTGAAGTTTGACGGATAGCCTAATCGATCAGCCTCTGAACGTAAGATACGTGCAAAAACTGAGTGAAATGTTCCCATCCAAAGGTTTTTAGCTTCGCTATACCCCACTACTTTACCAATACGATCTTTCATTTCACGGGCAGCCTTGTTGGTAAATGTTAACGATAAAATGTTAAAAGCATCTACTCCTTGCTCCATTAAATAAGCAATTTTATAAGTCAGCACTCTCGTTTTACCCGATCCTGCTCCTGCTATAATTATCATTGGGCCGTCTTTTTGTAAAACAGCTGCTCTCTGTGGTTCGTTAAGTTGCTCTAAATAAGTATTCAATGGAAATTAAATTGAAAGTATTTTAAAAATGGAAAATTAACCAATCTTTTAGGTTTTTTAAAGATTCTATCCTTTTTTTTATTCACTAATTTTTAACCCTATAAATTCAAGCTAAAATCCGAATTAACAGAAATTCGTCTTATAACCCTTATTTTAAAATATTCGTTTTAAAACCCGAATTATTTGGAGTTTTCAATTTGAAAAGCTATTTTTACTAAAAATTGAATACATGACAAGTGTAATTACTGGTGATATTATAAACTCTAGAGGTGTTTCTGCTGAAACATGGCTTCCTGTACTGAAAGAATCCTTCAATACTATCGGGAAAACACCAAAAACATGGGAGCTTTTTCGCGGAGATAGTTTTCAAATTGAAATTGAAAATATTGCTGAAGCTCTTCTTTTTATTTTTAAGCTAAAATCTACTATTAAAAAAATAAAAGATTTAGACATTCGTTTAGCTATTGGTATTGGTAATAAAAGCTTTGATACAGAAAAAATTACCGAAGCCAACGGTGAAGCTTTTATAAATTCTGGGTATGCTTTTGATTATTTACTTAAAAAGCAAAATTTAGCTTTGAAAACTCCTTGGGAAGATATTAACGACGAGTTTGAAGTTTCTATAAGCTTAAGTTTGTTAATAATGGACAATTGGACAACCAACTCAGCTGCTTTTGTGAATATGTCTCTACAAAACCCTGAATGTACTCAAAAAGTTATTGCAAAAAAGCTAGCTATTTCAGAAAGTAGCGCCAGTGAACGAAGAAAACGTTCGGGTTTTGATGAAATTATGAAACTAGAAAAACGTTATAGAAAACTTATGAATCAGAAACTAACTAACCTATGATACTCTTCTTAAAACTACTCGTTGCTCATTTATTAGGTGATTTTGTGCTTCAACCTAAAAACTGGGTAAAAAACAAAGAGAAAAAGAAAATAAAATCTATTAAACTCTATGCTCACATAGGTGTTCATGCTATTTTATTACTATTATTATTACAATTCAATTCTACATACTGGAGTGTTTTTTTACTTGTAATTATTTCTCATTATTTAATTGATCTTGGGAAACTATATTTTCAAAAGAAAAAGAACAAACGTCTATTTTTCTTTTTAGACCAAGCTTTACATATATTCATTTTAGGACTTGCTACCTACATTTATTCTCCTTTTAAAATTAATATCGATACTATTTTAACTAAGCAAAGCTTATTACTTTTTGCTTGTTTAATTTTTGTTACTTATACTTCGTCTATTATCATAAATACATTAATTTCTAAATGGAATCCAGAAAAAGGTAATAAATCAACAGAACAATCGTTAGCCAATGCAGGTAAGTATATTGGTTTTTTAGAACGTATATTAATTTTTGTTTTTATTGCAATTAACCAATGGGCAGGTGTTGGTTTTTTACTCGCGGCAAAATCTATATTTAGATTTGGAGATTTAACAGCATCAAAAGACAGAAAACTTACTGAATATGTACTGATTGGAACTTTACTAAGTTTTGGATTGGCAATTTTAACAGGACTCGTATATTCGCATTATGGAAGATAAAATTATTGAAGGGCTTGCTTATGCCCTACCAGCATTAGTAACTGGCGGTGTAGCTTACTTAATTTTAGGCCGCTTTATTGAACAAGACAATAAAGAAAAAACATTCAATGCTTTAGTTGAAAAAAAGCGTGAAAGTTTACCCACAAAGCTACAAGCTTATGAGCGTATGTTATTGTTTTGTGAGCGTATCAACCCATCAAAATTACTGTTAAGAGTAAATCCTATAGGAGATGATACTGATAACTACCTCCAACTTTTAATTGGTAATATAGAACAAGAGTTTGAACATAATTTAGTGCAGCAATTATATATTTCTGATGATAGTTGGAAGGCTGTTACTGCCGCTAAATTAGCTATTATTGCGAAGCTTCGTTCTACAGCAGAAGACTCTGAAACAGCTAAAGATTTACGAGAAAATGTGTTGATTGATTATTCTCAACAAGAAAGTCCAGCAAACACAGCTATTTCCTTTTTAAAACAAGAAGTCAAAAAACTGATATAAAAAAAGCCTCAATATTGAGGCTTTTTTAATGTTTGTTATTTTTTATTTTTCAACAGGCAATTCTAATCTACTAGCCCACTCTGTCCAAGAACCGTCATATACACTATAGTTAGTTTTTCCTGCCTCTTCTGCTCCTAAAGCTAAAATACATGCCGTAATTCCTGAACCACAAGAAAAAATCATTTCTTCTTTATTTGGATTCATATCTGAAAATATTTTCTGAAGCTCTTCTTTCGATTTCATCTTACCATTTAATTGCAATTCTGCATAAGGTAAGCTTTTAGAATTTGGAATATGACCTCCTCTTAAATCTTTTCTTGGTTCTGGCTCTGTAGCATAAAACCTTCCTTTTGAACGAGCGTCTAATATAACTTTATTATCAAGAGAAGCTTTTAATACTTCCTCTGTAACACTTATTTTACCCTTATTAAGATTAGCTTTGAAATTCCCTGTTAAGAATTTTCTTTCTTTTTTAGACTCAACTGTATAACCAGCGTCTTTCCAAGCAGGTAAACCTCCGTTTAAAACTGCGACATTTTCAAAACCAAACACTTTAAACAACCACCAAACCCTAGGAGATGAGTATACTCCTAAATCATCATAAACAACAATACAGCTATCATTGTTTATTCCTAATTTTTGAACTTCAGTTTCAAAATATTTTTCTGACGGAATTGTGTTAGGATATTCTGCTTCAACATCTAAAAAGACACTCTTTAAATCAAAGAAAACAGCATCTTTAATCTGCTGTTTTTCTTTTTTATCATCTGTTTTGACTCCTACTTTCTGAATAGTTGCATCTAGAACTATTAAGTTATCTGCACTTAAATTATCGTGCAACCAATCAACAGAAACTATAGGTGATTTTACTGTAAGCATACAAGTTTATTTTACTTCATCATAATGTTCATCCCATTCATGTGGGTGTGGTTTTCCTAACTTGCCTACAGACTTCGCTACTAAAGTTGATACTGTAGCATCACCCGTTACATTGATAACTGTTCTACACATATCTAAAGGTCTATCAACTGCAAAAATTAATGCCAAACCTATGGCTAATTTATCTGCTGGAAAACCAACTGATTCTAATACGATTACTAACATTACCATTCCTGCTCCTGGCACAGCTGCTGAACCTATTGAGGCTAATAAAGCCGTTAAAATAATTGTGAGTTGATCAACAAATGTTAAATCGAAACCTAAAGCTTGTGATATAAATACTGCTGCTACTGCTTGATATAAACTAGTACCGTCCATATTAATAGTAGCTCCTACTGGCAATACAAAACTTGATACTTCTTTATCTACTCCAATATGTTCTTCTACTCGTTCCATCGTAACTGGTAATGTTGCTGCACTAGAACTTGTTGAAAACGCTAATAATTGTGCTGGGCTTATTTGTTTTAAAAACCATAATGGATTCTTTTTGGTAAATACACTTATTAAAACCATATAAAGTGCTACCATTAATAATAAACCTCCAATAACTGTCGCTCCATATTTTAATAATGCCAACAATAAATCAGGATCATTAGAAGTAACCACAACATTTGCTAATAATGCAAATACCGCAAAAGGTGCTGTTAACATGATTAAATCAACCATTTTTAACACAACTTCATTTAACGAATCAAAAAAGTTTTTTAATGGTGTAGCCTTTTTTTCTCCTATTAATAACATTGATATTCCTAAAATAATAGTAAAGAAAATTACTTGTAACATTGCTTTATTATTACTCATTGCTTGTATAGCATTATCTGGAACCATATCTTCCAAAAACTTAAGTGGACCACTTTCTTTTTGTTTACTCGCTTCTACTATTTTAGCTTGTACCCCTTCACTGTTTGCGTAATCTGCTGTTAATTTAGCTATTGTATCTTCTGAAATTCCATCTCCAGGCTGTACAACATTTACCAATACTAACCCTACTGTTATTGCTATTACCGTAGTACCTATATAAATTAATATGGTACGTATACCAATGTTTTTAAATTTTGAAATATCTTTTAAATCAGAAATTCCTTTTACTAGAGAAGCAATAATTAACGGTACTGCTATTAGTTTTAATAATTTTACGAAAATTGTTCCAAAAGGCTTTATCCAGTCCGATACAAATGATGCTCCATTGTCTGTAAAGGTCATCACTAACCCAAATAAGACACCTAAAATCATTCCTATTAAAATTTGCCAGTGTAGTGCAAGTCTCTTCATATAATCTATAAATCTATTATTTTTTAACTGGCCGTAAGGTATAAAGAAATATTTAAAAAAAGTGACCTTCAGTTCGTATCTTGTGTCCAATTATTATAAACTGAGTACTAATTTTATTAAAATAACAAAATGACGGGAATTTTAGATTTATTAAATAGCGATATAGGAAAAACAATTATATCTGGTGTTGCCGGGTCAACTGGGCAAGACACTAATAAAACTAGTAGTGTACTAACAATGGCATTACCTGTTTTAATGAAAGCAATGCAACGAAATGCTGCCACTCCTCAAGGTGCTGAAAGTTTAAAGAACGCATTAAATAAGCATGATGGTGGAATCTTAGATAATTTAGGTGATTTATTTAATGGTGGTGTAAATTCTGATGTTTTACAAGACGGTGGTAAAATTTTAGGTCATGTTTTAGGAAATAAACAGCAAGGAGTTGAACAAGTTATTGGTCAAAAAGCAGGAATGGATACTGGTGCTGTTGCTGATATTTTGAAAACTGCTGCTCCTATTTTAATGGGGTTACTTGGTAAGCAATCTCGTCAAGAAAATGTAAATAATTCAAGTGATTTAAGTGGACTTCTAGGTGGTTTACTAGGCGGTAACTCTACTCAAAAAGAACAAAGCTTCTTAGAACAGATACTTGATGCTGATGGAGATGGTAGTATTGTTGATGATGTAGCTGGAATGATTTTAGGTAACGCTGGTAATAATCAACAAAAATCAGGAGGACTTTTAGGTGGACTTTTAGGTGGTGTGTTTGGAAAAAAATAATTTTATTTTGCTATAATTTATAATGAACGGGGAAACATTTGTTTCCCCCTTTTCTTTTGGTTATTTTTGCAGCATATTAGTACTTATGGAAAAACTTAAACATCGTTGGGGTATAAAAAGCAATTGGGCTTTAACTGCTATTTTTATAGTTTTTGCTATAAATGGATCATTTGCAGCTTGGGTTGCTAAACCTATTACAAATTTGCTAGGGTTATCTCCTGAAACCTTAAATCCTTGGTTATATTATCCTTTAAGAATTCTACTAGTTTTTCCTATTTACCAAACAACATTACCCTTAATTGGTTGGTTATTTGGACAATTTAAGTTTTTTTGGGAATTTGAAAAGAAGTTTTTAAGTAGGTTAGGACTAGGATTTATTTTTAAGGGGTAAAAATTCTTTTTATACTACTTATAAAAATATACAAACTACTTACCTCCTCCCATTAAAGAATATTTTTTTAGTTTACTCTTTTAATTATCTCATTTATATTGATTGGTATTGGTAAATGTACACCTTCTAATAGAAAGCGTTTATGCACAGCTTCTTTTAAAGCACATTTAGTTTTAAATTCTTGAAACGGTTCGTTTAACCATACATAAGCACGCATATGAATATGGTCTGGATATATATCAATAACACGAACATCTACTTGATGCACATCACTAATCACCTGGTCTGGTGTACGATAATCAATAACAGTTGGTAACTTAACAGCTTCTTCTTGTATAATTTTTCTTGCTAAATCAATATCTGCTTTTAATCCTATTTTAAAATTGTTAAAACTTAATACATGAGAGTCTTCTATGGTATGATTTAAAATAGAATCTGTACTAATTACCGAATTGGGTATAATTAACCGCTTATTCTCAAAGTTATTTATTACAGTATGTCTCAACGTTATGTCTTCAACAATACCAACTCTAGTTTCATCCAGTTTAATATAGTCTCCCACTCTAAAGGGGCGGAATATAACTATGAAAGCTCCTGCTATTAAGTTAGATAGTGCTGCTTGTGCAGCAAAACCTATAATAGCGGCTAAAATACCAGCTCCAGAAAAAATTAAAGTCGCTTTACTTCTAAAAGCAGGCACCGCCATAATTACATAAATGACACTTAAAAGTCCAATTACAAACGATACTGAATTACGTAAAAATTGAATACTTGTTCTACCAAAACGATCTTCTTTCTTGCTTTTAATAAGTTGCCAAATAATCGCTCTTACCAACCTAGAAATACCCCAAGACACTAAGAATACGACTATAATATACCCTAATGCTCCAAAAAAGGTATCTAGGTTAAAACGATATGGTAAAAACTTATCCATTAAAATAATGCTGTTTGACTTTCGTCGTCTTTATCTTTTTTCTTCTTTTGAAGTGCTCTTTCTAATGCTTTTTTTGCTTTATCTTCTTTAGACTCTACAAACGTTTTATCTTTAGGCGTAGTATCTTCTACATTCAAAGGTAACGCTTCTTCTTTAATTTCTTCTTCATCAGTTACCTCAATATCCTCTACTTTTTCCCCTTCTGGTTCTTCGTAAGGTAATGACTCTAATAAGTTTACTGTTCTTATTTTATCTGTTGTTAATTGATTTCCTTGAGCTTTAATTCCTTTAATTGCTATAAAGTCTTCAAAGTTCACTTCTATTTTTTCTAGGCTCCTTTTTGAGAAAATTACCTCTGCCATAGGACGATAATCTGTAGCTATAATTTCTAACTTCGATTTTTCATCTTCTGATATAAAAAGTTCTTCTTTATCTGGTGTTTCAACTAAGAATCGTTTTACAAAATAACGTTCTTTAACCCCGTCAAAATAAATTGCTGAAATTGGCTTATTAGGCTTCCATTTTTCTAACACAATCATATCATTTTCAAAATGCATCGCTAAATCTGGTGATACTGCTTTGATTTTTCCTGATTGAGTTGCTATTAATATTTTATCTTCTGCTTTAAACTCACCTAACAACTCTCCTCTCCCATCAACATTTAAACGTTGTACTGTATCGTCAAACCAAATTTTTCTAGGTTTTAACGTTGAAACTCCTGCTTCTTTAAACTCTACTTTTTTAATTGAGTACTTGGTTACTAAGTTTCCTCTAACACTACGTCCTTTTATGGCTAAATCTGCAAAATCAATATCCCATTTTAACTTTTTCACACTTCCTACTGCTCTAAGTAAAATAGTTACTACCTCAGCTTCTCCATTAGAGTTAGCTGTAAAGTATAATACTTTTGATTTTGAATCTCCGTTGGCTAAGTTGTACTCTTTATCACGAGTAACTGATGTAACGTTAAAACGCTTCATATATGAAGGTCCTTTCGCTCCATCACGATATATCATGTTGTAAACTGTACGTTTATCTTTTTTCTTGAATATTGCAACATGAATAATTCCTTTTCCTACAAAGGTTTTAGAATCTACTTTCGTCACTACCATTGAACCATCTTCTCTAAACACTATAACATCATCAATATCCGCACAATCGGTAACGTACTCGTCTTTTCGTAGCGATGTTCCTATAAATCCTTCTTCTCTATTTACATAAAGTTTTGAATTACGCATAACTACTTTGGTAGCTACAATATCATCAAAAATTCGGATTTCTGTTTTACGCTCTTTTCCTTTTCCGTATTTTGCTTTTAACTCTTTAAAATAGTCTATTGCAAAATCAATTAAATTATCTAAATGATGTTTAACCTCAGCTATTTTCTCTTCTAAACTTTCAATAAATTGTTTTGCTTTGTCAATATCGAATTTAGAGATTTTCTTAATTCTTATTTCTGTTAAACGAACAATATCTTCTTCGGTTACTTCTCTTTTTAAATGCTTAGTATGCGGTTTTAACCCTAGATCAATTGCTTCAATTACTCCTTCCCAAGTTTCTACTTCTTCAATATCACGGTAAATTCTATTCTCAATAAAAATACGTTCTAAAGAAGCAAAATGCCATTGTTCTTCTAATTCATGTAATTGAATTTCTAATTCACGTTTAAGTAACTCTACTGTAAAGTCTGTTGATTTTTTTAGAACTTCTGTTACTCCAATAAACACAGGCTTATTATCCTCAATAATACAACACAGTGGAGAAATTGAATTTTCACAACTGGTAAAAGCGTATAAGGCATCAATTGTTTTATCTGGCGATACATTAGCTGGCAGGTGCACTAAAATTTCAACATTAGCCGCTGTATTATCTTCAATACGTTTGATCTTAATTTTACCTTTGTCGTTCGCTTTTAAAATGCTATCAATTAATGATGATGTGGTAGTGCCAAAAGGTACTTCAGTAATTACTAACGTTTTTTTATCAAGTGCCGATATTTTTGCGCGCACTCTTACCTTTCCTCCTCTTTTACCATCGTTATAATTGGTAACATCTGCTATTCCACCTGTTAAAAAGTCGGGTACAATCGTAAAACTTCTTCCTTTCAAGTATTTTACAGAGGCATCTATTAACTCGTTAAAGTTGTGCGGTAATATTTTAGTTGATAATCCTACTGCAATACCTTCAGCTCCTTGAGCTAATAGTAACGGAAACTTTACAGGTAAGTTTACAGGTTCTTTTTTACGTCCGTCATACGAGGCTTGCCATTCAGTAGTTTTGGCATTGAAAACAACATCTAACGCAAATTTAGACAAACGTGCTTCAATATAACGAGAAGCCGCTGCACGGTCTCCTGTTAAAATGTTACCCCAGTTACCTTGCATATCGATTAGCAACTCCTTTTGCCCCATTTGTACCATGGCATCGGCAATTGATGCATCTCCGTGAGGGTGATACTGCATTGTGTGACCTACAATGTTTGCTACTTTATTATAGCGTCCATCATCTAAGTCTTTCATTGAATGCATAATACGACGTTGCACGGGTTTAAACCCATCTTCCATTGATGGCACTGCACGTTCTAAAATTACATATGAAGCATAGTCTAAAAACCATTCTTTGTACATACCTGTTACCTTGGTAATGGTTTCTGTACTTTCAACAGGTTTATTTAGTTCTTCGTCATGTTCGTACTTATTGTTTTCTTCACTCATGTATGAATGTTTAAACGTTTATGTTTAGGGGTAATTTTATCTCTTCTTAATTAGTAAAAAAATAGCGATACAAACTAAGGCTGCTGCTATCATATTAACATAAGACGACTTATTTGCTTCCCAGTTTAAATTGCTAAAGTCAACGTTAAATGTATTGACAACAAAAATTGAAAATGCTATTAATAAATATATTCTAGCTCTTCTATTTCTATCCATTATTTTTCTTGTACTTTAATTACTACAAGCTAATTTATTTATCTGATGTTTTTATTCTTTGTCGTTTTAATAGATAAACCCAATATTAAAGCCATAATTAACATTAATAATGTTTCTATGTATGAATTTTGACTTGATGATCTACCAAAATAAATCATTAAAGCACACGCAATAATCATTATCAATGATACTATTATAATTACTTTCTTTAATTCTTTCATATTAATTTTCTTCTACTAAATCTAACTCAACCTTTAAGTTGTTAATAATAAACTTTTGTCTGTCTGGAGTATTTTTACCCATATAGAATTCTAACATTTGTTCTATCGACATTTCTTTGTCTAACATTACTGGGTCTAAACGAATATCATCTCCTATAAAATGGACAAATTCGTTAGGAGAAATCTCCCCTAACCCCTTAAATCGAGTTATTTCTGGTTTTCCTCTTAGTTTGTTTATCGCATCTTGCTTTTCTTCTTCTGAATAACAATAAATGGTTTCTTTTTTGTTTCGGACTCTAAATAACGGTGTTTCTAAAATATACAAATGTCCTTCTTTAATTACTTCTGGAAAGAATTGTAAGAAAAAGGTTATTAATAACAAGCGAATGTGCATACCATCAACATCGGCATCGGTAGCAATTACAATATTGTTATAACGTAAGTCTTCCAGTCCGTCTTCTATATTTAAGGCTGCTTGTAATAGGTTAAATTCCTCATTCTCGTACACTATCTTTTTAGACAATCCATACGAGTTTAGTGGTTTTCCTTTTAAACTGAATACCGCTTGTGTGTTTACATTACGCGATTTGGTAATCGAACCACTTGCCGAATCTCCCTCCGTAATAAACAAGGTAGTATCTAAATATCCATCTTTTTTAGTGTCTCCAAAATGAATACGGCAATCACGTAGTTTCTTGTTGTGTAAACTTGCTTTTTTGGCGCGTTCACGAGCTAATTTTCGTATTCCTGATAGTTCTTTACGTTCTTTTTCTGCCTGTAATATCTTCTTTTGAAGTTTGTCGGCTACTTCCGTATTCTTATGTAAGTAATTATCTAACTGTGTTTTTATAAAATCATTAATATACGTTCTAACGGTTGGTAAGTCTCCTCCCATTTCTGTAGAACCTAATTTTGTTTTTGTTTGACTTTCAAAAACTGGTTCCATTACCTTAATAGAAATAGCACCGATAATTGATTTACGTACATCAGAAGCATCAAAATTCTTTCCAAAAAACTCTCGAACTGTTTTTACTACTGCTTCTCTAAATGCGTTTAAGTGCGTTCCTCCTTGTGTAGTATTTTGTCCGTTTACAAACGAATGGTATTCTTCTGAATATTGTGTTCTACTGTGTGTAATTGCTACTTCAATATCACTGCCTCGTAAATGAATTATAGGATACAACATATCTTCTTTATTGTTGTTGTCTTCCAATAAATCTTTTAACCCGTTTTCTGAATAAAACTTTTCTCCGTTAAAAACAATGGTTAACCCTGGGTTTAGGTACACATAGTTTTTTAATAGTTTAGAAATATATTCAGGACGATACTTGTAATTTTTAAAGATGGTTTCATCAGCTATAAAGGTTACTTTAGTACCTCTACGGCGTGATGTTTCATCTAATAATTCTTGATTGGTTAAGTTTCCTTTCTCAAACTCTGCTGAAGCTGATTTACCGTCACGGTTAGACTCTACCCTAAAATAGGTTGATAACGCATTTACTGCTTTCGTACCAACTCCATTTAATCCAACTGATTTTTTAAAGGCTTTGGAGTCGTACTTTCCTCCTGTGTTCATCTTCGAAACCACGTCCACTACTTTTCCTAGCGGAATACCACGTCCATAATCTCGCACAATTACTTTATTCCCTTGTACAGAAACTTCTATGGTTTTACCTCCTCCCATGACAAATTCGTCAATAGAGTTATCTAAAACCTCTTTAACCAAAATGTAAATTCCGTCGTCTGGAGATGATCCGTCTCCCAGTTTACCAATATACATCCCTGGTCGCATACGGATATGTTCCTTCCAATCGAGCGAGCGTATATTGTCTTCGGTATATTGTGTTTCTTGCGTCATAAAAAATTGTGTGAATTGAAGTCTGTGCTAAAATAGTATTTCGCCAGAAAAAATAAAAAACTCTGTTAATATAGTTATTAACAGAGTTTGTTTTTATTTCTTTTTTAATGCTTTCTTCTCCCATTTACAGAGCATTCTCCCATATCTCCTCACTTTTTTCTCTGTGCTTTCTTTTATCGTTGTTTTACATTGAGATAATCCTCTACAATTTTTTTTAAAGTGATACTTTGTGCTTGCTACACTACTACAGATATACACTTTTTTGTCTTCTACTTTTTGAAATGCCACTAACACACCTACTGATAGTAGCATTATTATGACTTTTTTCATTTGTTGTTTAGTTTGGTTGTTTTCTATATTGCCAAGGTGTAGTTACATTGGGTAATGATCACATACCTATTTTAAGTTGTTTTGCTTTGTTTTCTAACAGGTCATATTCTTTACTTTTTGAATATTTTTTAAAGTGCATTGCCAACCCTTTTTTAACTAGGCTCTTATTAATGTTTTGATGGTTGTCAAAATATATTTCGGCGATTAAACGATTCCAATGCCACTTCCCTTTGTTCACTACTTTAACTGTTTTTCCAAATATTTTGTTGGACACGAATTGTTTTGCTTTGGTACTGTATGGCTGCCCTTTTTCTGGACAATCAATATGTTCTAGCCTTATATGTATTGGTTTGTTTTGATATAACACCTTTACGGTATCTCCGTCTACTACCCCAATTACTCTTGCACTAAATTCTTTTGGTACTTTTGCTCCTGTTAATGTTATTAATAAAAATAATAGTATTGTTTTTAGGTACATAGTTTACTTGGTAAGAATAAAATCGTTGATAACGTCATTTATATGAATAGGTAGATCGGCTCTTTTTATTTGAAACTTCTTTACATTCATTTCTGTTAACCATTTTTTCCAATACTCTTTTATTACATCTTCTTCATAGGGATTTTTTTTGTTCGGATTTACTCCCAAAACTAATACTTCTACATTTTGTAAATTTTGATTTAATGGTAAAAAGCCATAATCTTTTGTTTGGAGTTTTTCTTTCCAATTACCTTTATTTAGTTTAAAACTTCTTATTGTTTTTGGTACTAAGTACGATGTTCTGTTTTGTTCTCTTGTAAGGTTATCTTTATGGTACACATACCCATCTGTTAAAACCACTACCACATTCTTATATCCTTCTTCCACACAATAATCTTGGATCTTATTTTTAAAGAAACCTCTTATGTCTGACCCAACATATTTATCATCTGTAATAGCCGTTTCATAAATATTATTACATATCTCTATATACTTCTTTGCGGTTTTTAGAATTTCTTCTTTGGTTGCATTAGTTTTATCAAACTGTGTTTTGAGTGTTGCTATTTTCTGATTTAATTCACTATCTGATGGTGCTGGTTCAACAAACAGTTGTATTTTATCATTAATTTTATTTGTTCTCTTCCCTCTAATATGATTTTCATAAGTCTTTGCTACGGATTCAATATAACCTAAATCTCTTTGATAAAACTCCATTGAAGGTTCTGGATACTTCTTTGGATTTATTCTATCTGATAAATCTAATACTATACTAATATTTAAATTTTCTTTGCTCTTTTTTTTACTTGTACTACTTATTTCTTTTGATACTTCTGCTACTCGGTCTTTTTCTTTTTTATTTGAACAAGAGTATGTAAGTATAATACATAGAGTTACTATTATAAGTTTATATGCTTTCATTTTTCGTTATTTTAGTTGAGATTTATAAATTATTCCTTCCGTGTTTTCATCTGTTAAATCATATTTCGTTAGATGTTCTTTTTCTACTTCATCACATTTAGAAAGCAATTCATCTCTTCGTTTTAAATCTAAAAAATTGTCTGTAATTGCTAAATACCATCCTTTTACATATTCTGCGTGGTAGGTTAAGTAACGTTTATTAGGGAATACAAAGCCATCAATTGTTCTCTGTAAATTGGCTATTCTTGCTTCTATTCCTGATATTTCTTCTTTTACACCGTTTAATTTTTCTATGGCTTCAGCTATTGATTTTTGTAGGTTAACAATCGTTTCTCTTTTACTTCTTATAAAGGCTTTTATTTTATCAATGTTCTCATATTCCTTCATAATAAAATCAAACACCAGTCCCCAAATTATATATACGACAAAGCCTGCAAAGATGATTCCCCAAAACTCCACTTTACTAAAGGCTATTGACAAATCGAACTCTGGTGAATCTGGTGTTTTATTATAATCATAAATCTTCATTTCTATCTGATACGCTAGTATGGCATCGAATATAAAAGTGATAATAAATAACGCTCCTATTTTTACATAAGACAACCAGTTTTTATGTTTTTGAAACATATGTATTAAATACCCTAAGCCCATAAAAGCAAATGGTATGGTAGCTACAAAAACCGCTTCTAAAACTCCATGTTCCAAGGCTTTAGAAAATGATTTTCCGTCAAAAATTGCTGCTGATAACTCGCTATTTTCAAAGTCTTTAAAAAAAGCTGAAAAAGAAGCTGATATGTAAAAAACCAACAAATAGAACGTAATTGGAATGAGCACTATTAGACCTAGATAAAATTGTGCTTTTGGTTTTTTATCTCCTCCTTCTACATACTTTTCTGGGTTTTCTCTTACATCTACTATTTGATGTTTACATTCTTCTATTTTTTCTTCATCAGTTTTTATACTTTCTTCTAAGATTGCTTTGGCTGTTTGTCTTTTTTTAAGTTCTATGCCTTCTCTTCCTTTCTCTTGAATATGTGGTTGTTTTAGTTTTTTTTGTAGCTCTTCATCTTCTGCACATTTTCTTTTATAGTCCATATAAACATCGTTTAAACAAGCTCTAAAGACTTTATGATTCCCAGAGGCTTGCTTAGATGATCCATAACCACTTTCGAAAAAAGTTAGTTTGACATCTTTTTTTTCTTCCTTTACTACTACTTCTTCTACTGGGTCTTTCTCCCTAATAGTAAATATTGTTTTTAAAGCTTCCATATGTGTTAGTTGATTAGGTTAATTGTTTTAACAATGTTGTTTTAGGTATATGCTTTTTTGCATTTTCTATCAAAAAACTAGTCAATTCTTCTAGGTTTTCTTCTAAAAACCCGAACTTTAAACAATACTTTTTTAGAGTTATCATTTCATCTTCTGTTACTTTTCCATCTGCCCAAATCATTACTGCTAAATCATATAAGTACTCAACTTTAAGCTCTAAGCTTTCGGGTACTAAGCTTTCTTGTTGGCTTGATAGTAAAATATTATCTAACTCTTGTTTAGATATATTTCTCTCTTCTGCAAATTTGTATAGCATTTGTGTTTCTAACACATCAAAATCATTGTCAGCAAAAGCCATTTCATATAGTCTTAAAAAGTGACTTTTAAGTTCGGTAGTTATTTCATTCATTTTTTTTAATATTTAACATTATGCATGTCTTTATTTTTAGACACTTGTTTTTTATTGTTCGTTGTTTTTTTATGCCTGAGCTATACCCATAAAATACGAGCAGTAGAAATAAGATTCCGCAGAGAACATCTAAAAGAACCCTATATGATTTTACATATAAATAGATGGAAAATATGAGGTTAAATAATAATGCTATTGGTATAAATAATAACCTCCAATACTTCTTTTATTTCCTGATTAAAAACTATCAATAAGCACCCTGCAAAAACCACTATTCTTAAAACATTGTAATATTCTATTGGTAGAGCTGTTACTGCTAAAAACAATGCAATGACACAAATAATATTTACTGTTTTTTGTATTCCTACTTTCATTTGATCATAGTTTAACTACGAGTATATTTACTTTCTTTTTATTAACAGTGCTACAAAAACACTAATTATAGCAAAGACAATTCCTAGGCAGCCTATTCCTTCTTTTTTAGAGTGTCTTTTTCTATACTGCAACCCTTTTACTCCAGTTCTTATAGAATACCCTTTAGAACTTACTGCTCCTATTTTAGTTCGTAAGCTTGGAGAAATGCCCGATTTACTAATATTCAGTCCAAAACCTTTTCCTAATTTTATTCGTCTGTAAAATTGAAATCCCATTAGTTCTTATCTATTCTTACCCCACAATTAGGGCAGTTACTACAATTACTCTTTTCTTCTTTTACTTTATCTATTAAAGCTGAACTTATAATTCCTGTAGGCAATGCCACAAAGCCAATTCCTATAACTCCTATTAAAGCGCTAAAGAATTTTCCTAAGGGAGTTACAGGATACATATCTGCTACTCCTACAGTGGTAAGCGTTCCTAACGACCACCAAAAGGCTTCTATAATACTTGAAAACTTATCGGGCTGTGCTTCGTTTTCTGCGTAAAAGATTAAAGTAGATGAGAGCATTACTAATATTAATGCTATAAAGGCTGTTATTAAGAGTTCTGGCTTGGTTTCTTTTAGTATTAAATTAATCGTTTTAAAGGATTTTGAATACCTACCTAGTTTAAATATTCGCACTAACCTTAACAGCCTCAATACTCTTAATACTCGTAAATCAAACGGAAAAATTAGTGGTAAGTAAAAGGGTAATATTGACAGTAAGTCTAAAATCCCGTAACCAGAAAAAACGTAAGAACTCCACCCTTTATTATCTTGCTTTTCTGCAAATACAATTCTTGTTATAAATTCTATTGAAAAAACCAGAATAGAGAATCCTTCTATAAACTGAAAAAACTGTGTATAGTTAACTCTTAAAGTTTTAAAAGACTCTAGTACTAAACAGATTATATTTATAATGATTAAACCATAAATAAACCTTGATAAAAACAGGTTGTAATTGAATACTTTTAATGCTCTCGTACTCATAGCTCATTTAACAATTACATTCTGATCTGTCTACATATGTTTTATTTCCATTGCTATTCTTATAATAGCATCCTCCTTTGGGTCCTGTCCATAATTGCTTTCCATTATGAACCCCACACTTCCATTCTGTTTTTGTTTCTTGCTCTTCTATTCCATCCGCATCAGTAGAACATTCTGTTAATAGTACTGAAATAAAAAAGAGACCTACAATTTGTAATCTTTTTATCATTATGTTTTAGTTTAGTTATACCCCAAAGCTAAACCTACTCAAAAACAAAACCTTACGGATTTCCGTAAGGCTTCTAAATACTACAATATAGAATTTTAATCTCCTATAAATAATTTTTTATGTTAAATCAACTGTGTCTGCAGATGGAGCATTATTTTGTACCGATTTAATACCTTTATCTCTTGCTGAAGCTGTGGTATACATTTCGCTTTTACCTATAACTTCTCCATTTTGCGCTTTTAGTGTAAAGTAGTATTGCTCATTTGAAGCTACTTTTCTTTCATAGTTATCATCATCAGGTGCATTCATTTTTACAGAACTTATACCGCTTTTACATCCTTGTTTACTAGCGTAGCCTTCACTGGTTAAAATAATTTCTCCATTTCCTGCTTTCAGGTTAAACATGAATTCATTATCCTTTCTCTTTTTGATTTCAAATTTTGGTTTTCCCATTTTATATGTTTTTTAATTAGTATTACATCAAAACTATACTTTCTAATACAGAAAACTCTACGGAAACCCACATCTAAGCTTTCTTTTATTCCACCAATAGTACACCACTCACATGAACAAACCCTGTTACTTTTGTTCTTTGTACTTTTACTTTAATCCATTTTGCTTGAGTGGCTAATATGGTTAGTTTTTCTCCAAAGTTTAATTGTTGAATTACATAATAAGAAGTACTTGGGCCACTTCTTAAATTTAAAAGGTTTTTGTTTACCAATAATGTTTTTAAATAATATGGTTCTTCTTTTAACAATGTACTATTGGTCTTACGTCCGTCAAAAATAGTTTGTTTGGTTTGTGGCTTCTTTGAGTAGCTTTTATAAGAGTTGGTATAACTTTTTGTGCTACTTCTCTTTCCGCAAACACCGCAAGAGCCTCCACTGTTACAATATTTACAATACTTACAGTTTTTACATGCTCTACAGTTAACAGAACCTGTACACCTAGCTTTAGGTGGAACATAACAGCCTACTAAAGCTTTGTTATATAAATTTTCTTTAGAATTGTTTTTCTTCGTTACAACTACCGTAGCAACTATTACTATTAATAATGATGTAATTAGTAATACTTTTTCATATTTCTGATTCATAATATTGAAGGGATTAAGTTTATTATATCAAATCTAATTTCTATAAAACAGAAAACCCTACGGAAATCCGTAGGGTTTAATCAATATAATAATCGTTTTGCTATTTCCTCTTCTTCTAACACTTCTCCATTCTTTAGCAGCATCTGTTTTTTCTTACTAATCGGGTTTAAATACAGTTCATAACCATAAGTACAGTTTTTAAACCGATATTTTAATGCTTTTGCTCCTGCTAACAGTCCTTTTCTTTTTGTTTCTTCATATACGTAATGTGAACAGGATTTTCTAAATATACAGCGTGCTGGCTTATTCTTTGGTTTAAACTTCCAATACGCCTTTACAGAAAGAAGTAACAAATGTTTCATTATTCTTTACTAAAAACAATCATTTGTCTGTATGCTGTATATCCTGGTTGAGAACCTATTCCAAAACAACCTGAATCAGGGAGAACATGAGTTTCTACGCTTTCTAATCGAACATATCGCCAACCTTGGTCGTTATAATTACTAATAATAGTTTCTAATTGTTGTGCTACTTTTGCTGAGTTTCCTTTATTTCTATCAATAGACGGTGTAAAGGGTATTACTTTATATTCCATAACTCTCTGTTTAAAATTTGATTCTTAGTTTTTACAACCATTTTTATCACAAGTAATGCTTTCACTAGTACTTACCCAATGTTCTGGGTGCTCTGTTGTATCAAAACCGCATCGTGTCGTTCCTCCCTTACTTCCTTTATGAACCTCATTTGTTGGTGTGTGCTTTACAGCCATATCTATATGTTTTTAGTTAGTATCATTACAAACCTACCTTGATAAAAACACAAAACCTTACGGTTTCCCGTAGAGCTCCCTATAAAATTATACTATCATAATATTAAGCATAAGATATAAGTTTCCAGTCAACTGAACTCCCTCTATGTGGAGGAAATGTTTCTCCTTCTGATAATGGAATTGTTCCTGATGGGTTTGCTTGTGCTTCCCATACTCCTGACTCAGGACACTTTTGTCCCGTTTTTCTAATTGTTCCTAATGGTGTTTTTGCCATTTTTTTTATGTTTTAAATTAATATTACTGCAAACTTATCCTCCTTAAAACACAAAACTTCGAGGGTTTCCGTAGGGTTTACTATTATATTAGAGGCTATACAAAAATGGCTTCCATAATTAGAACTTTGTTAGAGGTTATATTGATTTTCTTAAATTTTAAAAAGGGTAATAAGAAGATTATTGGTCAAGCTCCTACCCTTGCTACTGGTAATTATCGTGTTAGAGTTAAAACGTAGGTTACAGAAAACTCTAAACACTTTTTAAAGGATATTATGGTAGGTGATTCTACATTTAGTCTTGCTGTTGCTTAAGTAAAAACAGTACTGTTGTTTAACACCAAACACTACTGTTATGTAACAGGCAACAGTAGTGTTTGATGTTTCAAACAAAATTTTATAACATAAAAAGTACGAGCATATAGCTCGTACTTTTTATGTTATATACTCTTTTTATTATGGTTTTTAATGGGTATAGGATGTTCAATGATATGACTAACATTTTTTTATTGATTATTTTCTGTTTTAAAAAACAGCTTTTGCTATTTCTTGAATGTTGGTTGATTTTCCCATTGAATAATAATGTAAAATAGGCACTCCTTTTTGTTGTAATTCCTTACTTTGAGCAATGCACCACTCTACTCCTACTTGTCGTACTTCTGCATTACTCTTACAATTCACAACCTCTTTTACCAAAGCATCTGGTAAATCAACTTTAAAACGGTGCGGAATTAAATTCAATTGCTTTTTGGTTGAGATTGGTTTTAATCCCGGAATAATAGGAACCATAATTCCCTCTTCTCTACATTTTTTTACAAACTCAAAATACTTTTGATTATCAAAAAACATTTGTGTTATCACATAATTTGCTCCGTTTTTAATTTTCTTCTTTAAAAAGTAAATATCAGAATCTAAACTTGGTGCTTCCATGTGCTTTTCAGGATACCCAGCTACCCCGATACAGAAATCGGTTTTTGATGAGTTTTGCAAATCATCATCCAAGTATCTTCCTTTATTTAAGTTCTCTATTTGTGTAACTAACTCACTTGCGTATGCATGTCCGTCTTTTTCAGGTTTAAAATAAGTTTCGCTTTTTACTGCATCACCACGTAATGCAACTACGTTATCAATTCCTAAAAAATCGAGATCAATTAAGAAGTTTTCAGTGTCTTCTTTGGTAAATCCTCCACATAAAATATGCGGAATAGCATCTACTTGATATTTATTTTGAATAGCCGCACAAATACCTACTGTACCTGGACGTTTTTTTACTACTTGCTTTTTTAAGAGTCCATCTCCTAACTCTTTATACACGTATTCTTCTCGATGGTAAGTTACGTCTATAAACGGCGGATTGAACTCCATTAACGGATTAATATTTTTGAATATTGATTCTATTGTATCTCCCTTTAACGGCGGAAGTATTTCAAACGAAAACAACGATGTTCCGTTAGCTTTTTCTAAATGTTCTATTACCTTCATAAGTCTATCTTATAAAGGCGTATTTAACTATACCAATGAAGCTGCAATTAACGATATTGCTGCCATTATCAGTAGCTGTATTGCAAATCGAATCTCTAAATTATACTTTTTCATTTGTCTAATTTTATTGATTTTTTATATGGCAATATTACTACTGTTTTGTAGTTTTTAGTTTACCTAACTTAAAACTTATTGTTAATTAAATACGCTCTTTTGTTTGTTTATTTTAAAATTATTATTAATTGTCTGATATGTTTGGATGTAACCATTTTCTAGCTTTTTCTAAGGCGATGTTTTTTCGTTCTGCAAAATCCCTTACTTGATCGTCTGTTATTTTACCTAACCCGAAATATTTAGCCTCTTCATTGGCAAAATAATATCCTGAAACGGCCGCTGCTGGCCACATGGCTAAACTTTCTGTTAAACTTACTCCTATGTTCTCTTCTACCTGTAAAAGCTGCCAAATTGTTTCTTTTTCTAGATGATCTGGGCATGCAGGATACCCAGGTGCAGGACGAATTCCTTTGTACGCTTCTTTTATCAATTCATCATTCGTTAAGTTTTCTTCGGATGCATAGCCCCAGTGTTTCGTTCTTACTCTATGATGCAAATATTCTGCAAAAGCTTCTGCAAAACGATCAGCAATGGCTTGTGCCATAATTGCATTGTAATCGTCGTGATTTTCTTTGTATTGTAATGCCAATTCATCAGCGCCAAAAATGGCGGTACAGAAAGCTCCTATATAATCCGTTTTATCTGTTTCTTTGGGCGCAATAAAATCTGCTAAAGCAAAACTTGGTTTTCCTTCACGTTTTTTTAATTGCTGACGTAAGGTTCTAAATACTGCGACTTCCTTTCCTTTCTTTTGAACTGAAATATCGTCGTCGTTAATAGAGTTTGCCTCAAACAAACCAAAAATAGCTTTGGGCTTTAATGCTTGTTTTTCTATGATTTGTTGCAACATCTTTTGAGCATCTGCAAACAAATTGGTTGCCTCTAATCCTACTACTTCATCTTCTAAAATATCAGGAAACTTTCCATGTAAATCCCATGAGCGAAAAAACGGACTCCAATCAAAATATGGTACCAAATCTTTTAAACTTACTTGCTCCAGCTTTTGTACTCCTAATTCTTTTGGTTTAGTAATGTTAGTAGTCTCCCAATCTATTCTGAATTTTCGCTCTCTAGCTTCTTCAATTGGTATGTAGTGCTTCTGTTTTCCTCGTTTTAAGAATTTATCTCGAAACTCTTCGTAATCTTTCTTCAACTTGGCAACATACTCGTTTGAGGTTTCTTTATTCAATAAATCTCCTACTACGGTTACTGCTCTTGATGCATCGTTTACATGCACCACTGCATTTTTATACTGCGTATCAATTTTTACAGCGGTATGTGCTTTCGAGGTTGTTGCTCCACCAATCAATAAAGGAATTTCCAAATTTTGACGTTCCATTTCTTTGGCTAAATACACCATTTCATCCAACGAAGGTGTTATCAATCCACTTAAACCAATAGCATCTACGTTCTCCTTTTTAGCAGTTTCAATAATCTTCTCTGGTGGAACCATCACCCCTAAATCGACAATTTCATAATTGTTACAGCCTAATACTACAGATACTATGTTTTTACCAATATCGTGCACATCTCCTTTTACCGTTGCCATCAATATCTTTCCGATAGCTTGTTGTTCCTCGCTTTTCTCTGCTTCAATAAAAGGATTCAAATAGGCTACCGCTTTCTTCATTACTCGGGCAGATTTTACTACTTGCGGTAAAAACATTTTTCCTGCACCAAATAAATCTCCAACTACATTCATCCCTGTCATTAAATGTCCTTCAATTACATGTAGTGGTTTTGCTACACTCAAACGAGCTTCTTCAGCATCTTCTTCTATAAAAGCATCTATTCCTTTTACTAAAGAATGTGTAATACGGTCTTGTAGTGGTAAACTTCTCCATTCTAAAACTTGCTCACTGCTTTCTTTTTTAGTTCCTTTTACCGTTTCAGCAAATTCTAATAAACGTTCTGTAGCATCGTCTCTTCTATCTAAAACAACATCTTCAATATGTTCTAATAAATCCTTCGGAATATCATCGTAGACTTCTAACATCGTCGGATTCACAATTCCCATATTCATTCCTGCTTTGATAGCATAGTATAGGAATACCGAGTGCATAGCTTCACGTACGACATTATTTCCTCTAAAAGAAAATGATACGTTACTTACTCCACCACTCACACTTACATGCGGTAAATTTTCACGTACCCATCGGGTAGCTTCAATAAAATCCAACGCATTTTTTCGATGTTCTTCCATTCCAGTTGCCACTGGAAAAATATTTAAATCGAAAATGATATCTTCTGGCGGAAAACCGACAATCTCGGTTAATATATTATACGAATGCTCTGCAATTTCAATTCTTCGTTCGTAGGTGTCTGCTTGTCCTACTTCATCAAAAGCCATGATAATTGCCGCAGCTCCGTATCGTTTTATCTGAGTTGCTTCCCAAATAAATTTTTCTTCACCTTCTTTTAAAGAAATAGAGTTTACAACCGATTTACCTTGTACTACCTGTAATCCAGCTTCGATGATTTCCCATTTAGAACTATCAATCATAATAGGAACTCTGGCAATATCAGGTTCAGAAGCTATTAAGTTTAAGAAACGTACCATCGCTTCTTTCCCCTCAATTAAACCATCATCCATATTAATGTCGATGATTTGTGCTCCTCCATCTACCTGATGACGAGCAATTGCCAACGCTTCATCAAACTTTTCTTCTTTTATCAATCGAAGAAATTTACGCGACCCTGCTACATTTGTACGTTCACCTACATTGATAAAATTACTTTCGGGTGTTATAATTAACGGTTCTAACCCCGATAATTTCATGTATCGTCTTTCCTCACTCATCTACTAACTATTTTGTCCTGCTGCAACAAATTCAGCTTTTCGTGGTTTGTATTTCGCTGCTATTGCTGCGATAGCTGAAATATGTTTTGGCGTGGTACCACAGCACCCTCCTATAATGTTGATTAAGTTTTTCTTTAAATATTCTTCTATTTGCTCCGCTGTTTCTTCTGGAGTTTCGTCATACTCTCCAAAAGCATTCGGTAATCCGGCGTTTGGATGTGCAGAAATGGCAAACTCTGTTTTAGAAGCAATCGCTTCTAAGTGTGGTTGTAATAAATTAGCCCCTAAAGCACAGTTGAATCCTATAGATAGCAACGGAATATGAGAGATAGAAATCAGAAAAGCTTCGGCTGTTTGTCCCGATAATGTTCTACCTGAAGCATCGGTAATCGTACCAGAAACCATGATAGGAATTTCTATATTTCGTTCCGCTTTTACCTCTTCAATAGCAAATAAAGCTGCCTTTGCATTTAAGGTATCAAATACGGTTTCTACCAATAAAATATCTGAACCACCATCAATTAAGGCTTTTACTTGTTGCTTGTAGGCAATACGTAACTCTTCGAAAGTAACTGCTCTGTATCCCGGATCGTTTACATCAGGTGACATACTTGCGGTACGGTTGGTAGGCCCGATAGAACCTGCTACAAAACGAGGTTTATGTGGTTCTTTCGCTGTAAATTCATCGGCCACCTCTTTGGCTATCTTAGCAGATTCGTAATTTAACTCATATACCAAATCTTCCATTTGGTAATCTGCCATGGCAATGGTAGTACCTGAAAAAGTGTTGGTTTCTACAATGTCTGCTCCTGCCTCAAAGTACTTTCTGTGTACTTCTTTTACGGCTTCGGGTTGCGTAATGGACAACAAGTCGTTGTTTCCTTGCAACGGTGTTGGGTAGTCTTTAAAACGTTCTCCACGAAAATCTTCTTCAGTAAATTTATATTCCTGAAGCATGGTTCCCATAGCGCCATCGAGCACAAGGATTCGTTTTTGTATTTCTTGATAAATGTTTGACATTCCTGATATTTAGTGTACTGTTATCAGGAAAAGAGGAAGTAAAATTCTTTTCGTTATCTCTCTGCTGAAGCAGTAGAATGTAGCACCTTCTTTGTTTGCACAAAGGGTTGCTAAGGTTTCAAAGGGTCTATTCCCTCCACCTTTCTTGATAACATCAATACGTTAATGAACGGGGCAAAGTTATAGTATTATTTTTTATTTACCCAATTTTTATTTTCATAATTAAATAACTAAATGAAAAAGACTGCTTTCACTACTAGGGTGCAACATAATTTTGTTTTATCTTGGATACTTGAAACAAGAAGAATAAAATTGCTGAAACTTCCGTTTATCACCTTCAATACTCCTGATAAAAGTAGTTTTTGTTCTCTTAACAAGTTGTGTGTAAAATTATAAATCAACTCTATGAAAATTGAAAAAATAAAGAATTATAATCAAAAGTTACTAGCCATTTTAGGAACAATTGCGGGAATATTTTTAATTATTGCATTAGTTTCATTTATATCTATAGTCATTCAGGAACATAGGAGATATAATTATGAAGAACCTGAAACTGGAGTTTTATCAAAGGAAAAAATTGAAAAACTTCAAAAAGAAAATAAAAGAGAACAAGTTATCTCATACGAAACTCCAATTTTAATTGACACTTTAAATTCACAATATATAATTCCAGTTTCTCACAAAACTTTAAACGAAAAAGAAGATATTGGATTAAATGGACTTTTAAATGCTTATTCAGATTCAGGTTCCGATTTTAGTGTAAAAGAAAAGAGAGATGAAAGATATTCTAGAGAATATTATGGAGAATACAATAACATAATCGTTTTTGACGAGCCTAATTCAATAAATAAGAAATTATTTAAAAAACGAATTAATTTTAACGAGATCAAATCTGAATATTTTAACAAAGAAATACTTATTCTACTTAAAGCTTCTGATAAGGACACTTTCAAAGATGGTGTGATAAATTTGAGAGACTTAACCTCTCTTTATATTTATTCAATTAAAGAAAATAAGATTCGAAAAATTGGAATTGAAGGAATGGATGTTTATAACTATAAATTCATAAATAAGAGTAAAAACTTAATTATTGAATTTGGAATAGATAAAAACAAAAATGGAGCTTTTGAAAGCTACAATGAACCAATAATTCTGAAAAAGTACAATTTTGAGAAAGAAAAACTTGTAGCAATAGTTGACGAGAAAATAAATTCTGAATTACAAAAGAAATTAGAAGGAACTGAAAAATAACTATACACAACAAAACCTAATTTGCCCTGAAATTGTTCTCTTAATAAAATAATTTTCTTAGAGTTTTTCAATATGTATGCCAAAGATTCATCTAACTAAGACTTTTGTATTCATTGTTAAATCATTTACCATTCTTTTAACAACTATGAAAAGTGATGTTAGAATACAAACACATTCTCTGCTCGTTTAAAACCTTATGCTAAATACTTAAATAATAGCTCTTTTGTCTTATTTGTTGCTATGGTTACCCTTTTAATGTAATTCCTATCAAAGAAAAAACACTTGTAATAACATATTATTTTTATTTCTCATTTTTTTACATGCGTTTATGAGTGGCTCGACTAAAATCATGTACGACGTCACCACTACGAACAGAAGATATGCTACTCCAATTAAGGTATAGAGAGTTTTCATGTAATCATTTTTAGCAACTTACATTAAAGCTACTAAATACCTAATAAAAAGTCTCTTACTAAAAAATTAATTTTTTTTCACCTTTTTAATAGAAAATTGTTTGTTTACATTCAAAACTTAGTTTATTTGTTCTTTGGAAGGTTTCAGCGTGACGCGCTGACGGTTCCGTTTACTTGTATTTTCAATCCAACTCCCTTGGGAAGGAAAAAATACGTTAAAAATTGTTTAATCAACATATGTAAAGGTGTTGCAGCTACTCCTCTTCTATTTTTGTCATATTCTTAAACAATTATAGTATGACTTTAATAGACAACCTAGAATGGCGATACGCCACTAAAAAATTTGATGCTTCTAAAAAAGTTTCAGCACAGCATATAGAACTTTTAAAGAGAGCGATTCAATTAGCTCCTTCTTCTTACGGTCTGCAATTGTATACCGTTTTGATTATAGAAGACAGTGCAATAAAAGAACAGTTAAAAGCTGTTTCTTACGGACAGAGTCAAATTACTGATGCTTCGCATTTATTTGTTTTTTGCAATTATACAAAGGTTACCAATGACGATGTAGATGCTTATTTTTCTTTAAAATCTGAAATAGAACAAGTAGACATTTCTAATTTTAAAGAGTATGCAGATTTTATTAAATCTGATGTTACGAGCAGAACTTTGGTTGAAAAGAATAAGTGGACTTCTAACCAAGTTTACATTGCTTTGGGGAATTTTCTAAATGCTTGCTCTGAACTTAAAATAGATGCTTGTCCTATGGAGGGTTTTGACGCCGAAGCTTATAACAAAATATTAGACTTGGATAAGTTAGGGTTAAATGCTGCTGTAGTTGCTCCTGTTGGTTATCGTTCTGACGAGGATTATTCTCAAAATACATATAAAGTCAGAAAACCTATAGAAAGTCTTTTTATAGAATATAAACAGCATAAAGCACAATCTGCAAAACATTTTCTTAAATCTGCTCTTTTATTTAGCTTTTATTAAAACTAAGAGGAGGGTATATTCATTTATCTTTTTTTATATTTCATAAAATATTATAACAGTGTACGTTCCACGGTTTTTTATTTTGTTTATATTAGCTAGATAAAATAAAATTGCTAAAAATCTACCTATAAATGTTTTTATACTTCAAATAAATTAGACAAAATGCTGAAAAAAATTCTAAACTTAATTTTCTTTTTCTGTTATACTTTGGTTTTTGCACAAGAAACTGTAATAATTCCTAAGTTTTTATTTAATCCTATGGACTCCATTACAAAGCAAAGTTTTAATAAAAGTTTAGAATCCTTTTTTTTTGAGTTAACAAAAGGTAAAGTAAACGAAAATTTATTAACACCCAAAAGAAAAAAACTAACCTCTTCACAACTCCAAAAACTAGTAGATTATGAAATACGAAAAGATAGTTTGGCTTTGAAGTATAAAGACAAAAAACTAATAAATATTTATCCCTTATCCGATAAAAATAAATATTTCATCTCAATTTCATATAACTATCAGAAGCCTAATTCTGAAACAATTCTCTTATATATTGTTAATTTAATTGCAACAAAAGATAATGATAAATTTACTTTTTCAATTCCACTTGATTATTTAACTCGATACTGGAAAACACAAACTTTTGGTAATATTACTTATCACTTCAGAAATTTTATTAATACAGATAGAGCTAAGATATTTAATAAAAAAAACTCTGAAATTGCAAATAAATTAGGGGTACTACCAGAGAAGTTTGATTTTTATATGACTGAAAATTTTCAAGAAATTTCAGTGCTCTTAGGTTATGGTTATTCCCTTTTCTCTAACGGAAAATACAGAGACGGTTATGGCGTAGATTCAAAAACAATTTTTGCAATAATGAATAATGAAGACTTTTCACACGATATATTCCATTATTATTCAGGTAAAATAAACAAGCGTAGCAATCGAAATTGGATAACCGAAGAAGGTATTGCATATTTATGGGGCAATGCATATTACACTGACAAAAAAGGAGAAATGATTACGCATAAACGATTGGTAGTTGAATTAAAAAAATATCTTTCTAAAAACCCAAGCATAAGCCTTTATAAGCTTTTTAAAAGCAATAAAAAGATTTTTACAAATATAGCTCCTGAAAGTTCTGTACGCTCAACAATTTCTGGAGTTATAGCTAAAGAAATTGAAATAAAAAAAGGAAATAAAGCTATTTTAAAATTAATTAATGCAGGGCGGAAAAACAAGTTGGAAAACTACTTAAAAACTATTAATCGGCTGATTGGAGTTAATAAAGAAAACTTTAATGTAAGAGTGAAAAAACTCATTGAAAAATATTAAAATTAGAAATGATTGTTACCTATACCACCTTTTTATAAGTTTTTAGTAAGCCTCTCCTATCTTTAATTTGATTAATAAATAAAACTCTTAAGCATATATTTAATATATGTATTTAGTACCCTTTTTTATTTTACCTTAGCTAATAATAAAAGAGGATAAAATTGTTATTATTAACTTCTTTTTCTTATTTTAAAAACAAGCTTCTTTTAATTATAATGAGATACTACAACATAATATTTCTTTTATTACTTTTTCAAGGCTGTAATACAATTACACTTTCAGAAATAGAAGCTAATAACATTTCAAATATACAAGTTAAAATATTGATTAAGGATGGTATTAAAAAAACATCATTGAATAAAATTAATGTTTATATATCTAACGGTGAGAAGAGAATTATTAATGAAAACATAAAGGTTCTATTAAACGGACAACCTTTAAAATTGTTTATTAGAACTGGAAATTATTATGATAAATATCCTGTTTATCTAACAGATGATTTGGTACGAAGAGAATCTTATTACTTTGAAATAATTTTACCTGACAGTGCTAAATATCCAATAGCTTATATAAAGCCAAGTAAAATAACATCAAAATTCAATTTCCCTAAAAATATATCTCTAGATGAGGACTTCGTACTAAACTGGAAAACTAATAATACATTAGCAAACGTAGAGTTATGGAAACTAGTACATCAAAAAGATAAAACAAACATGCATTCAGGTGGAAGATATGCAAAATCAACAATTCATCATACTATAAATACTAAAAAAGGAAACTATAAAGTACCAAAATTGTTTTATGAAGATTCTTTAACAATTGCAGATTATTTAAAAATTAGAATTAGTAGTGAAGAAGGTGGATTGATAAACCCCAAATTAATAACAAATAGTAAAATTTTATATACGTACGCAATAGAACAAACTATTAGTTTGGAAAACTAAACAACCCTTTTTTGTTTTACAAAATAAAAAATATGGCAAGAATATATTACGATAAGAAAAAACTATACGGAAAACCGTTTAAATCAGCTACTCTTAATATTAATTCTTTCAAATACATATTTGAAAATACAATTATTGAAAAAAACTTTCCAAAAAAAATTGAGTTTACTAATTCAAAGAAAGAGATTTATAAAACGTTACTTTTATATACAGACGATATTGAATATGATTCAAGTAAACGTAAAGTTTATATTCCAAATTCAATTATATTTTATGATTATGAAGATTATAACTTCCCTACAGAGTTTTATTTTATTGTTAGAGTTGAAAACCAAATTGAAATAAGAAAATGCAATGGTGGTGAAGATATAAAATGGTTTCATATTCCAGATATGCATAAACCTGTATATGATTTAAGAATTGTAACTAAAATAGAAGCTACTTTCTCAGAACTCATTAAACTCGTAGAAGAAAATTTAAAAAGAAAAAAAAACTCTAACAAAAAAGTAAACATAAAAAAAGAACGTCCATCTATAAATAGTATTCAGCGAGAAGCATACAAAGAACTGACTGAAATATGTGTTTTAAACAAAAAAGAATGCGTTTTAAATCATATAAAAAACCTTAAAAACTATGATAATGACAGTGAATATTTTACAACACTTAACTATTTAATAGACCTTTTAGAAGAGGATGATATTTCGTTTATTATAAGATTAGACTGGAAAGCTGATATTAAAGATTTAGAATGGTTTTTAAAATCAACATTAAAAGATAATTTTAACTTATCTATTGACTTACCCAGTCCTAATAATTACAAAAAAAATGCATCTGTTTCTTTTGATAACGTTTTTGAGGATTTCGATAAACCTTTAAGACAAAATAATCTTCAATTAGGTTTTATAGATACTCAATCAGACGAATATGTTTTTATTTTACATAAAATTACAGATAAAAAAAGAATACAAAAACTTATTAAACTTATTGGATACAACTATTACGAAAAATAAAAGTTATTTAAGTTACAAACACTAATTATATAGTTATTTAATGAACTTAATTACAAACTACCCTTATATATCAACAATCATAATTATACTTATTTTGAATTTTATAATTAAAAAAATTACACGAGCTAAACATTCTCCTCTTCTAAAGGCATTCTTATTTATAATGGCAATTATCTCTCAAGCTTGTAGTCCTTTTGCAGGTCCTGTAGATAAATCTATTTCAGATTCCTATTACTATTCAAAATCAAAAAGTAACATCTGTTATTCTCCTATGGGAAATTGGTTTGAATTGGGTAACACTAAAATAAATGCAGATGTTGAGAGCTTCAAAGTCTTAGGAAGAGATTTTGGAAAAGACAAAAATCACCTATATTTTAAAACTCATATTATAGATAATGAAGTAGATGTTCCTACCTTTTATGTCCACAAAGACAATTACATCTGTTTTGATAAAGATCATGTATATTTAGCTATAAACTACTTACCCCAAGATATTCAAGAGGAAAGTCAAGGAAAAAAGCACTTGTGGAAAATAGCTAAAGCTAATCCAAACACATTTCAAAAAATTGATAATGATTGGTCTAAAGACGACAAATTTTATTTTTACAACTATAAGCCTGTAAATGTAGATTATAATTCATTTACAATTATAAATAGCAACTTTGTTAAAGATAAAAATAATGTATACTCATTAAAAAGCTATAAATTACTAGCTTCTACAATAGATCCAGCTACAACTAAAAAAATCAACAATAGATATATTGCTGATAAAAACAATATTTATGATTTTCAGGAGTATCAAAATGGTAAAATGGTAGACTCTCTAATATCGATATCTTACCAAAACATCAACAATTTAACTGTTTTAAAAGATAAGTTTCTATTATTTGACAATAAGGTCGTTTATGATGGAGTAAAAATTGAGAATGCTGATGCTTCTTCTTTTGAAATAATTCAATTCCCGTATTCTAAAGATAAAAACTACGTGTTCTATCACGGAGATATAATTGAAAAAGCTGACCCAAATACGTTCAGTATATTTAAAACCTCTTTTTATTCAAAAGATAAAAACCATGTATTTGTCTATGGAAAACTATTAAAAGACGCTGATGTGGCTACTTTTGGACCAGTAAATAAAAAACATTCTTTACTGTATAAGGATAAAAATCATACTTATCGAGGAGACCAAATTGTAGAAAACAATTAAACCTACTAATAAGCTCACAAAGTATTTATAAGTAAAAGCTCTTAATTACTAAGGCAAGCTTTGAGGTGTTAATTTTTTTTAGTGGTACTATAAATATATGCCACTGTATCATAACATCATACAGTAGTATCGGATGATTTCATACACTACTGTACGAAGCTTAATACTAATTAATTATTATACGTCGTTCACCTATTATATGTAATAGAATTGGGGATATTATTGTTTAGTAAAAGCATACATTTTTTGTACGGTTTTTTATTTTGTATTGTACAGCGCTTACTTAAAAAGAATAAAAAATTGCTAAAATTATGCTTATATCAATACAATAAAGTACCCTCAACAGTTTTATTCCTTATTTAAATTAGTTAGACAATATAAATGTGCGAATAAAAATACCTGTTGCTAACAATGAATTAAAAGTAATTTAGAAAGTAAAAAACAAGAGTTTATATATTAAATTAACAGCTGCTTAAATTTAAAAATCCCCGCTTAGACGGGAATTTTTGTATTATAAAATAAGTAAAGACAGTCTATTGAAACAAATCAGAAGATAAATAGCGGTCTCCTCTGTCGCAAATAACTGCAACGATCACACCCTTATCAATCGTTTTAGCTATTTCTAAAGCTGCATGTACTGCTCCTCCACTACTCATTCCTGCAAAAACACCTTCTTCTTGTGCTAACTTTCTAGTCATGTTTTTAGCATCATTTTCATCTAACTCTACCACTTGATCTACCTTACTTTTATTAAAGAATTTTGGTTGGTATTCTGGCGACCACTTACGAATTCCTGGTATTCTAGCTCCGTCTTTAGGTTGTGCTCCTACAATTTGTACCTCTGGATTTTGTTCTTTTAAATAGGTAGAAACTCCCATAATGGTTCCTGTAGTTCCCATCGCCGATACAAAATGAGTTACTTCTCCCTCTGTATCGTTCCAAATTTCTGGACCTGTAGTTTTATAGTGTGCTTTCCAGTTATCGGTGTTTTCAAACTGATTCAGCATAAAATAGCCTTTTTTATAGCGTAACTCTAAGGCGACATCTCTAGAACCTTCAATACCTTTTTCTGCATCCGTTAAAATAACCTCAGCTCCGTAAGCACGCATGGTTTTTACACGTTCTTCTGTAGAGTTTTCTGGCATTACCAATACCATGTTTACTCCTAAAACTTTTGCCATGAGTGCTAACGCAATTCCTGTGTTTCCACTAGTTGCTTCTACTAAATAATCTCCTGGACGGATATTTTTCCTTTTAATAGCTTCAGCAATCATATTAAAGGCTGCTCTATCTTTTACACTTCCGCCAGGGTTATTTCCTTCTAGTTTTAATAATAGCTTTACGCCTTCCTTTTGAAGAATGTTTGAAACTTCTATGAGTGGCGTATTCCCTATACTATCTATAATTGTTTTAGTTTTCATGGTTGATTTTCGTACCTACATCATTTAACATAGGATTTTCTAGTGGTTATTTTATTTTCTGACTCATAGGTTACAATAGAACCTTCGGGTACAGAGGTGGTTACGCAAACATTAGCGCCAATAATACTATCACTACCTATTACTACATCTCCTCCTAAGATAGTTGCATTGGCATAAATGGTTACATTACTTTCAATGGTTGGGTGCCTTTTTGTAGAAGCTAATTCTTTTTTAACTTGAATTCCTCCTAGGGTAACTCCTTGATATATTTTTACGTTTTCTTTAATAATAGTAGTTTCTCCAATCACAATTCCTGTTGCATGATCTATAAAAAACGAATCGCCAATGGTTGCTCCTGGATGGATATCTGTTCCTGTTAATCCATGCGCATATTCACTCATCATTCTTGGTAAAATCGGTATTTTCATTTTGTACAATTCATGACTCAAACGATATACAGCAATCGCATGAAACCCTGGATAGGCTAGATACACTTCACCTAAGCTTTTACATGCTGGGTCAGTCTTTTCAAATGCCTTGGCATCTAAATCTAACTTTTCTCGTATTCCACAAAATGTTTGTTGGTATGCAACCCATGTTACCGAAGCATTTTTGATAGCCAACCCGTTTAAAATTTTTTTAAACTTTTCTTTTAAATGATTTGCTTTTTCTTGACATACATCATTAAACAATGCGTAAAATAATTGTTTTGTAAAATTTGCTACATCATCTTTTAATGATAAATCGTATTGTTTAAATTGCATTTATTCTTTTTTTACAAAAATAACTAACTTTCAGGAGCTAACTCAACCTCTAATCCTTCTAATTCAAGTGTTATTTGAATCTGGCATCCTAATCGGCTATTTTCTTCTACATGAAATGCTTCTGCTAACATTGCATCTTCATCATCATTCATTTCTGGCAATTCATGATTTGATTTTACATAACATTGACAAGAGGCACACATCGCCATTCCTCCACAGATTCCAATAGTTCCTTCTGGAGCAAGCTCATAAGAACGAACTACCTCCATTAAATTCATTGCCATATCTGTCGGAGCAACTACCTCGTGCATTACACCTTCTCGATCTGTTATTTTTATATTAATATCTTGATTATCCATCAGTAACAATTTATTATAGGAATCAGTAGTTAGGTAGGCTATTTTAGTTTTGCTGGTGAAGGGGCTTACTAAAAATTTGTAATTACAACATACTTATTCGCTAAACTCCTAACTACTTTCATCCTAATCCCCAATTATTCAATTGCTTTTACTACCGCTTTTGGCGCTTCTTTTCTTGTTCCATCAAAACCGTCTACACCACCAACAGTGGTATATTTCATCACATATTTTTTATCTGGATATATACGTTTATAAGCACTTTGACACATGAGTGTTGCTTCGTGGAATCCACACAAAATCAATTTTAGCTTTCCTGGATAGGTATTCACATCTCCAATGGCATAAATACCTTCTACATTGGTTTGGTAATCTAGCGCATTGTTTACTTTAATAGCGTTCTTCTCAATTTCTAATCCCCAATTGGCAATCGGTCCTAACTTAGGAGCCAATCCAAATAATGGGATAAAATGATCAGTATCTATCATGTAAGGTTCTTTCCCTTTTTCTTCTACTACAACACCTGTTACATGATTTTCTCCTAATACTGCTTTTACCTCAGCAGGTGTAATTAAGTTTATCTTTCCTAAATTCTTTAACTCTTGAACTTTTTCTACAGAGTCTAACGCTCCTCTAAACTCATTTCTTCGGTGAATTAAGGTTACCGATTTTGCTAAATCTGTTAAGAAAATAGACCAATCTAACGCAGAATCTCCACCTCCAGCAATTACCACATCTTTATCACGATACAGTTCTGGTTCTTTAATCATGTACTCCACTCCCTTTTCTTCAAAATCAGCAATGTTAGGAATCGGTGGTTTACGAGGTTCAAAACTTCCCAGTCCTCCTGCAATAGCTACCACAGGTGCTTGGTGTTTTGTTCCTTTATTGGTAGTTACGATAAATGTTCCATCGTCTTGCTTTTCAATAGTATCTGCACGCTCACCTAAGGTAAACCCTGGTTCAAACTGCTTGATTTGTTCCATCAAATTCTTAGTTAAATCTCCTGCTAAGATCTCTGGATATGCTGGAATATCGTAAATAGGTTTCTTAGGATAAATTTCTGAACACTGCCCACCTGGTTGTGCTAAGGCATCAATTAAATGACAACGTAATTTTAATAACCCTGCTTCAAAAACGGTGAATAGCCCTGTTGGCCCCGCTCCAATAATTAATATATCTGTTTGTATCATGTCCTCTTTATTTTGTCACTTCGACTACGCTCAGTAACCTCTCTCTATTTTATAAATTTATAGATTTCTTCATTTTAGCCTGTCTTGAGATTTTCGACTTCCCTCAAGATAAACTTAGGCGAAAGATTACTTTACTAAACTCTCAGTTAGCTTATTTAATGTTTCTACTTTTTGTTCAAAGTTTCCTTTGATGGTTTTTCTATAACTATTTAAGTTTTGTACTAATTGATTGATGTCTTCTGGAATTACTTCTTCAAAAAACTGACGCAATCTTTTAGCAGTTGTTGGCGATTTTCCATTGGTTGAAATAGCTACTTTTACGTTTCCTTTGGTAACAATTCCACCCATATAAAAATCACAATATGGTGGATTGTCCGCTACATTCACCAATTTATTTTGGCTTCTACAATCTTTATACACTTGTATATTTACCTCAGGAACATCGGTTGTCGCAATCACCAAATGTTTTCCTTGTAAATACGTGTCGTTATAGCTATCTATTATCATATTCACCTCACCTTTTTGAGCTACTTCAACAGTTTCTTCTCTAAAAAAAGAAGCTACCATAGTTACCTTAGCATCTGGACTCGATTTTAATAAAAATCGTAGTTTTTCCTCTGCTACGAACCCTCCACCTATAATTAGCACTTCCAATTCTTTAGTCTTTAAAAAGATTGGATATAGATTATTTCTTTCTTCCATTATACCACCTCTTTTAAAGCTACTTCTTGTTGTACTTGTAACAATTGTTGTCTATGGTTTACCACATCTCCCAACAAAATAATAGCAGGGTTACTCAAATTATTTTTAGCCACGATTTCTTCGATTGTATCTACAGTACCGATTCCTATTTTTTCTTCAGGAGTAGTTCCATTTTGAATAATGGCTACTGGTAATTCGTTCTTTCCTTCTTGCTTAAAAAGCTGAATGATTTCAGAGAGTTTGCCCATTCCCATTAAAATTACAACCGTTGCACTGGATTTTGCTGCTAAAGCAACATCATTTGATAATTGGTGCTGTTTGGTGGTTCCTGTAATGACCCAAAAACTTTCTGAGCTTCCTCTTTTTGTCAACGGAATGTTCTGATACGCTGGTACTGCTAAGGATGAAGAAATTCCTGGTACTACAGCAACCTCCAATCCGTGCTTTGCTGCGTATTCCATTTCTTCTGCTCCTCTTCCAAAAATGAATGGATCACCTCCTTTTAAACGCACTACATGTCCGTGAGAAAATCCTCTAGCAACAATCAAGTCATTGATTTGTTCTTGTTGATATCGATAGCATCCTCTGCGTTTTCCCACAAAAATTAATTCTGCATTCGGATTCACATATCCTAACAGTTCATTATTCACCAATGCATCGTACAATACCACATCAGCTTGTTCTAATGCTTTGATGGCTTTTAAGGTGATTAAATCAGCATCTCCTGGTCCTGCACCTACTACGGTTAATTTCGGTTGATTTTTCATTGGACTCTCCTTTTTTTAACTTTCTACGGCTGCCTTTCTATAAACATCTACTGTTTTATAAAATGCTGTTGCACTTTCTAAATATGCTTTTGCAAAAGCTTCCGTAGGTTCATTCTTATTAATTTGATAAATCAATTCTGCAAATGAACTTGATAATTCTATTTTATTTGTTGCTACAAACAGTTCATCAAAATTGGTAATGATTCCTGCCTGTGTATTGGTTTTTGCTCCTTCTGCTGTCAACAAGGCTTTAGCAGTGTTTACCATGGCTGCATATGCATGATAAATACTATCTGACCATTGTTGATTATTCAAGGCTTGTGAAGCATTTTCTAACTTTTCTTCACTTTCAAACAGTAGTGTTGCTACTAAGTCTATCACCACTCCTGCACATTCTCCTACCCCTATGGCTTTTACATAATTTTTATCGTGACCCCAATCAATAAAATCATCTTCCGTTAAATTGGTGGTGTCTGATAACTCTTTTAAAAGCTCATAGAAATATGTTTTTCCTTGTCTATCGTAATAACTTAAGAAGTCTTCATTGGGTTGTTTATGGCTTTCAAAGTTGTTTAATAAGATTCGTAAAGATTCTGGTCCTCTTTTACTTGGTATTTTTATCAACTTATCAGCAAAACGACCATTTCCTTCTCCTAAAACTCCTCCTCCAACTAATACTTGTAAAGCTGGTGCTAATAACTTTCCTACTTTTATAGACATTCCTTGAAAACCAATGTGCGCCATGTTGTGTTGTCCACAAGCATTCATACACCCACTAATTTTAATGGTAATATCTTTGTTATTTACATACTTTGGATATTCAGCTTTTAACACACGTTCTAACTCTGCTGCAATTCCTGTACTGCTAGCAATACCTAAATTACATGTATCGGTTCCAGGACATGCAGTGATATCATTCAAACTATTATATCCTGCGTCTGCAAAACCTAACTTTTGTAGTTCCGCATAGAAAAATGGTAAAAACTCCTCTCTTACGTGACGAATCAAAATATTTTGACGTAACGTAAAACGCAACTCATTTGCCCCATATTTCTTGATTAAATCAGCTAGCAAGCGTGCTTTATCGGTATAAAAATCTCCTAAATGTACTTTAATACCTATCGCGTATAACCCCTCTTGCTTTTGCTTGAAAACATTCGTTGTTTTCCAGTTTTGATACGCTTCTTTATCTTCAATTACTACAGATGGAACTTCGTTGGTTTCAAAAACAATGTCTTGTTCAAAGTCGGTAGTATTTATCGGGTACGTTTTATATGCTAATGCATTTCTTTCAGCTGCAACCAGTTCTAAGAAAGCATCAACACCTAAATCTTTTACCAAGAATTTTAAACGAGCTTTGGCTCTTTTTGCACGTTCTCCATAACGGTCGAACACACGTAATACTCCTTCAATAGTTGGTATCAATAAATCTGCTTCTAAAAACTCATAAATTACATCGGCATGACGTGGTTGTGACCCTAATCCTCCTGCCAATAATACATTGAATCCTTTTACTTCTTTACCGTCAACTGTTTTCGTTTTTGCAATGAATCCTAAATCGTGAATAAAACTCAACGCGGTATCTTCTTCTGTTGCAGAGAAAGACATTTTGAATTTTCTTCCCATTTCTTGACAGATTGGATTACGCAAGAAAAATTGAAAGGTTGCGTGTGCATACGGTGTTACATCAAACGGTTCTTTCGGATCGATTCCCGCAGTTTCTGAAGCTGTAACATTACGTACTGCATTACCACATGCTTCACGTAACGTAATATCGTCTTTCTCTAACTGTGCCCATAATTCAGGGGTTCTGTCTAAACTTACGTGGTGAATTTGAATATCTTGACGTGTCGTAATGTGTAAACGACCACGAGAATATTCGTCAGAAACATCCGCTATTCTATGCAACTGTTCACTCGTAACTTTACCATACGGTAATTTTATACGAATCATTTGTACCCCAAACTGACGTTGCCCGTAAATTCCTCTGGCTAGACGTAAGCTTCTAAAACGTTCTTCATCTATTTTTCCTTCGTTAAACAAACGTATTTTACGTTCTAACTCTAGGATATCCTTTTCTACTAAAGGGTTTTCTATTTCTGATCTAAAACTTTGCATGTGGTTTTTTAATAGTTGTTTGCTTATAAAAGCGTTGTTATTCGTTATGTAAGAACTCTTGCTTTGCTAACAATTGTTCTTCTGTTTCTACATGTGCATCATCTGGCACACAACAATCTACCGGACATACTGCCGCACATTGTGGTTCTTCATGAAACCCTTTACACTCAGTACATTTATCAGGTACTATAAAATAGTATTCATCAGATACTGGTTCATTCTCCTCATCTGCATTTACCGAAGTTCCATCCAATAAGGTTACATTTCCTTGTAATGACGTTCCTTCGCTATATTTCCAGTCACTCGCTCCTTCATAAATGGCTGTATTTGGGCATTCTGGTTCACAAGCCCCACAGTTAATGCACTCATCTGTAATGATTATTGCCATAACTTTTATTATTTACTTGATAAAACCAACTCCTGATGTGGTATTGGTTTTTGGATTGATGATTATAAAGGCTCCGTTAGCTTTGTTTTCCTCATATGAATCAACAAACAATGGTTTACTTACTTTTAAACTCACTTCTCCAATTTCGTTTAGTGATAATTGAGTTGGAGTTTCTTCTTTTCCAGAAAAATCGGTACGAATTAAAGATGTTAGTTCTGTTATTTTTGCTTGCGCATCATTTACACCATGCTTGATGTAATATTTTTGAGAAACTTGTAATGGTGCTTTATCCATCCAACAAATAGTAGCTTCTAATTGTTTTACCACAGAAGGTTCTTCTCCTGTTTTCACCAACATATCTCCTCTACTAACATTTACATCGTCTTCTAAGGTGATGTTCACAGAGCTTCCTCTTTTTGCTCTTGCATATTCTTTATCAAAAAATTGAATGCTTTTTATGGTAGATTTTGTTGCTGATGGTAATACCGTTACACTATCTCCTACTGCTAAATCACCTCCATACAATTTCCCAGCATATCCTCTAAAATCATGATACTCATCCGTTTTAGGTCGAATAACTGTTTGCACTGGGAAACGTGCTTTTGATACTTCTTGCGTATCTTCAGACCCCAAGTTTTCAAGGTGATTCAATAATGTTTCTCCTTTATACCAAGGGGTGTTTTCTGAAGACTTCACAACATTATCTCCTTTCAAAGCTGAAAGAGGTATGAATGTGATATTTTGATTTTGATAGTCACTCTTCTTTGCTAAATATTCTATCTCACCTTTAATCTGGTTAAATTTTTCTTCTGAAAAGTCAACCAAATCCATTTTGTTTACAGCTACTATCACATCTTTTACTCTCAATAAATTATTGATAAAAAAGTGACGATAGGTTTGTTCTACCACTCCATTTCTGGCATCTACCAAAATGATAGAGGCTTGAGAATTTGATGCTCCAGTAACCATGTTTCTGGTATACTCAATATGACCTGGAGTGTCGGCTATGATAAAGCTTGTTTTTGGTGTTGAGAAATATATGTGAGCTACATCAATAGTAATTCCTTGTTCACGTTCTGCTACCAATCCGTCGGTGGCTAAAGAAAAGTCTAAGTAATCAAACCCACGTTGTTTACTTTTTTCTTCTATTGCTTCTAATTTATCTTGGGTTAATGATTTTGTATCGTATAAAATGCGCCCTATTAGTGTACTCTTTCCGTCATCTACACTTCCTGCTGTTGCTATTTTTACTACGTTCATATTTTATGTTGTTGGCGATTGGCTATTAGCCTTTAGCACTTGCCTAGTTTTATATTATTATTAATTTTCATATCGCTAACAGCCAAGAGCTAATAGCGAAAAAACCCTTTTAAAAATATCCTTGTTGTTTACGTTTTTCCATTGCTGCTTCAGATCGTTTATCATCAATCCTTGCTCCTCTTTCTGATATGGAAGATTCTCTTATTTCGTCTACTACTGTATCAATATCTATTGCATCTGATAAAACTGCTGCCGTACAACTCATATCTCCTACGGTTCTAAAACGAACCATACGCTCTTGTACTTCTTCTTCCTCTTCTCTATACACAACTTCATCGTTTGCAGACCAGATTAACCCGTCTCTAATAAAAGTGGCTCTTTTATGAGCGAAATAGATGGATGGAATTTCAATTTTCTCTTGTTGTATATACGACCAAACATCTAACTCTGTCCAGTTAGAAATTGGAAAAACACGTACATTTTGACCTAAATCAATTCTTCCATTTAGCATGTCGAACAACTCTGGGCGCTGATTCTTTTCATCCCATTGCCCAAAATCATCTCTTACTGAAAAAATACGCTCTTTAGCTCTCGCTTTTTCTTCATCTCTACGCGCTCCACCGATACATGCATCAAAACCAAATTCTTCAATGGCATCTAATAACGTTTCGGTTTGTAGCATGTTTCGGCTCGCGTACTTTCCTGTTTCTTCTTTTACTTTACCAGCATCAATGTTGTCTTGTACTTGACGAACAATTAACTCAACACCTAATTCTTCTACCAAACGGTCTCTAAATTCAATCGTTTCAGGAAAATTATGTCCTGTATCGATATGTAATAAAGGGAATGGAATTTTTGCTGGATAAAATGCTTTTTGAGCAAGTCGCACCAGTGTTATGCTATCTTTGCCCCCCGAAAACAATAACACCGGTTTTTCAAATTGCGCGACTACTTCTCTTAATATATATATGGCTTCACTTTCTAAAGCTCCTACTTGTATCGTTTCTGTATTCATAATCATGTTCTTTAAATATGTAAACCACATTCTCTGTTACTTTCTACTTTTGTGGGATCGAAGTACTTAAACTCGTTAGGTAATTGATGCTCTTCTAAATAAGCATCTAACTTCTCATCTGACCAATGGTAAAACGGACTCACTTTTAATATTCCATCTTTACTTCTTGAAACAATATCAATACTATCTCTAAAAGCTGTTTGTCCTTTTCTTAAGTTCGTAAACCAAACATCTGGCTTATGTTCTTCCATCGCTCTTTTAAAAGGCTCTAACTTCACTTGCTCAGTAAATACCGCATGTTTTGGGTCATCAACTGTTGGTAATCCTAAAGTGATGTTTCTGTGTGCTACCGTTTGTTTAGGTACATACAACTGAATGTTTAATTGTAATTTTTCAATTAACTCTTCAGCATGTTTATAGGTTTGTGGAGTATTATATCCTGTATCACACCAAATAACATCTATACTGTTTTTTACTGATGCTACTGCGTGTAAAATGGCTCCTTCATAGGGACGAAAGTTTGTAGTTACTACGGCTTTATTTGCTTGTAGTAATGCCCAAACAATAATCTCTTTTGGAGATTTGTTTTTTAACTCTGCGTTTACTGCTTCTAAATTCATTGTTTCTATACTCATTTTTTGCCCCATTTAATACTGTTCCAAACTCTTTCGTGAAAAAAATACAGTAGCATTTTTGTTACTAATTCTACAGCTCCAATTGAAAAAGCTGTTTTTACTTGTCCTGTAATTACCCATGATATTAATATTGTATCTATGGTACCAACAACTCTCCAACTTATTGATTTTATAATGCTTCTTAGTGGCTTTTCAGAAAGCTTATCTTCTTTATAATTAGCTTTATTTTCTACTACTTGTTCTACAATCATTTTTAAAATACCATTACCCTATCGGAATACTAGGTTTTAAGTCGACAAATATACAGATGCTTTTTAATTCTCCAAGGGGAAATCAAAAAAATATTTGAATTTTACAATTTGTTAATACTACACTAAATCTGCAAGTGTGTTATTACGAAGTACTTGTAGCGTATTATCTCTTACTTGAATCATTAATTTGTGTACTGAGCATGCTTCTTCATCTGGACAGTCATCACATTTTTCGTAATAATTCAAACTAACACAGGGCACCATAGCAATAGGTCCTTCTAGTGTTCTAATAACATCAGTCATTTTAATTTCGCTCGCAGGCTTTAGCAAATAATAGCCTCCACCCTTTCCTTTTTTTGCTCCTAAAATTCCTGATTTTCGTAAGGTAAGTAATATGCTTTCTAAAAACTTATGCGAAATATTTTCGTTTTCTGAAATGGTAGCTATTTGTACCATAGTGCCCTTTTCTTGTTTTGCAATAAAAGTAAGCGCCTTAATTCCGTATTTTGTTTTCTTAGAAAGCATATCACAAATATATGCTTTACTTCTTAATTATTTAATGCTTGATTTAAATCGTTAATTATATCCTCTACATTTTCTAGTCCTACCGAGCATCGTACCAATCCATCTGTTATTCCTACTTCTAATCGATCTTCTTCACTTAACTTACTGTGAGTGGTTAATGCTGGATGTGTTACAATCGTTCGTGTGTCTCCTAAATTTGCCGATAATGAGCATACTTTTATACTATTTAAAAAGTTGCGTCCAGCTTCAATACCTCCTTTTACTTCAAAAGCGACAATGTTCCCTCCCAATCGCATTTGCTTTTTTGCAATTTCATGCTGTGGATGCGACTTTAAAAATGGATACTTTACCAAGTTCACCTTCGGGTGCTCTTCTAAAAACTGCGCCACCTTCAACGCATTCTCGCAATGTTTTTCCACTCGTATCGATAAAGTTTCTAAACTCTTAGACAGCACCCAAGCATTGAATGGCGACATTGCAGGTCCAGTGTTTCTTGAAAACAAATAAATTTCTCTTATCAGTTCCTCTTTTCCTACCACAACACCTCCTAAGACACGACCTTGTCCATCTATTAGTTTTGTAGCTGAGTGAATAACCAAATCTGCTCCAAATTTGATAGGATTCTGTAAGTACGGAGTTGCAAAACAATTATCTATCACTAACAATAAATTGTGCTTCTTTGCAATGCTTCCTAACAACTCTAAATCTAAAATATCAACTGCTGGATTTGTTGGAGTTTCAGCATACAATATTTTTGTATTCGGCTGAATTAAACTTTCAATCCTATCTACCTCATTAATTTTAAAATAACTCGTTTCTATATTCCATTTAGGTAAATACTTTGTAAACAAACTATGAGTTGACCCAAAAACAGAGCGACACGACACAATATGATCTCCCGCATTTAACAGAGCTCCAAAAGTTGAAAATACAGCTGCCATACCGGTTGCAAACGCATATCCCGCCTCGGCACCTTCCATAGCCACTATTTTGTCGACAAATTCTGTGGTATTCGGGTTTGAAAATCGGCTATATAAGTTTCGTTGCTTTTCTTCAGCAAACGACGCTCTCATATCTTCAGCATCGTCAAATACAAAACTTGAGGTTAGGTATAAGGGTGTAGAATGCTCAGAAAATTGTGTACGTTCTGTTTGTGTTCGTATGGCTTGTGTTTCAAAATTTTTGCTCATGTTATTTTTTTAGATGTTTGACCGCTTTGCTTCTAGGTAAAAGAATCAAGATTTATGGGGCTTAGCTCTTATATCTTTTCTCTCTGCTCTATTTTCTTGGTTCTTGTTTTTAAGTTTTCTATTCCTTTTTTCTGATGTCACTTCGAGTAAAATTATTGAAATGAAATAAAAATAATTTTGTATCGAGAAGTATTCTAATAGTTCTCGATACAATTTTTACTTCGTTAACACTCCATAAAAATCACTCGAACTGACAAAGGCTTTAGTAAATCTTATCTCTATTTTCTTTGTTCTCTTTTCTAGTTATTATTCTTGGCTAATCGTAAAATGTCTCCAAACACTCCTCTGGCTGTAACTTTTGATCCTGCTCCTGCTCCTTGAATGACAATAGGTTGTTCTCCGTAAGACTCCGTATAAATTTCAAATATGGCATCTGAACCTTTTAGACTTCCTAAAGGTGAATTTTCTGGTACAGATACTAATTTTACATCTAACTCTCCTTTTGTTTGTTGTAAGTCTCCATGTAAATCTCCGATATATCTCAGTACATGTTTCTCTTCTTGCGCTTCTTTTTGCTGTTGAAATGTAGCATCTAGTTTTTCTAAGTTTCCTAAAAACTCATCAGAAGATATTTCTCTAAGCTCCTCTGGAATCAAGTTTTCTATCTGAATATCCTCAAATTCGTTTTCTAAATCTAATTCACGTGCCAAAATCAATAGTTTTCTAGCAACATCATTTCCACATAAATCTTCACGAGGATCTGGTTCTGTAAACCCTTTATCAATGGCTTCTTGTAACACCGTTGAAAATGTTACGCCTTCCGAAGAAAATTTATTGAATAAATAGCTTAATGATCCTGAAAACACTCCTCGAATTCTCGTAATATTCTCTCCTGAATCGTGCAATAATTTAATCGTATCAATCAATGGTAAACCTGCACCAACATTGGTTTCGTACAAATAACTCTTCTTGTTTTTATCTAAGGTTTTACGTAGTTCTTTATAAAAATCATACGAAACGGTATTGGCTATTTTGTTAGAAGAAACTAAGTCGAATCCAGCATTGACTAATGGAATGTAATTCTCTATAAAATCTAAATTAGCTGTATTGTCTACTGCGATTAAGTTTTCTAAATGATGTTCTTTTGCATAGTCAATTACACTATCAACTGTATGCTTATCGTCTACTACTTTTTCAAGCTCATTCAACCAATTAGTTCCAACTCCATTTTTTGCTAACAACACTTTTTTAGAATTGGCAATCGCAAAAATGTTCAATTGAATTTTACGTCTTTCTAAAATTGATTTTGAGTTCTCTAAAATTTGTTCAATCAAGGTTCCTCCAACTAATCCTTTACCAAAAACAGCTATGTTTATCTTTTTAGCAACTCCAAATACTTGACCGTGAATCACATTCAACGCCTTGTGTAATTGCTCTTTCTTCACTACCAAACTCACATTTTTACCTGTAATGGTATTGTTGAATAACAAGGGAACTATTTGGTTCTTAATTAAAGCGTTGTATGGCTGATGAAACTCACTTAAATCTTGCCCAATAATTGAAATTACAGATACTTCTTCCTGTATCGAAATTTGATTTACATCTTTTGTTTGTATGTCATTTTCAAACTCTTGCTCTAAGGCTTTTACAGCAGCAGTTGCATTCGATTTGTCGACCACTAAACCAATTCCTCTTTCTGAAGAACCTTGTGAAATGATACTCACACTAATTCCGTGATTGCTCAATGCTTTAAAAATACGCGCATCAACTCCGACTTTACCTAATAACCCCCTTCCTTCAAAGTTTATTAAAGCAACCTTGTCTAAAACCGATAATGATTTGATTCCTTTTAAGGTTGACTTTGCTGTAATAAGCGTTCCATTATCGTTAGGATTGAAGGTATTTAAAATTCGTAGATTGATATTCTTCTCTAACAACGGAATAATTGTTTTGGCGTGTAAGATGTTCGCTCCAAAGTTTGCCAATTCATTTGCTTCTGAAAATGACAATACTTCTATCTTCTTAGCATCTGCCACCAAATCAGGATTTGCCGTGAAGATTCCATCAACATGCGTGTAGTTTTGCAACTCTTCAGCATCTAGATAGTTCGCTAACAACGAGGCTGTGTAATTACTTCCGTTTCTACCCAACGTAGTAGTTTCGTTTTTTAAGTTTGAAGCTATAAACCCCGCTACCACATTCACAGTTGTTCCGTTGTACTGCTTAAAATGATTTAACACATTTTCTTTAGACACCTCAATTATTGATTGTCCTTTTCCTACTGTTTCATCCGTTTTTAACAACGCTCTTGAATCCGTAGCTAGTGCATTGATTCCTTTTTGTTGCAACAAGTCGGTTACCGTTTTTATCGATAATAACTCACCTTGAGCTAACACTTCATCTTTTATCTTTTGGCTATAATCTCCTAACAAACTAACTCCCTCAAACAACTTTTCTAAGCGATTAAATTCCGTAGAAAAATCTACCAACGGAGTTAATTTTGTTTGCTCATATCGAAACGCTTCTAATTGTTCTTTAAAAGCTTCATTTTTAGCAGCTCTTTCTAAGAGTTCTTCCAGTTCATCTGTAGCATTTCCTCTTGCAGATACTACCACTGCTATCTTCTCTCCATTATTAATTTTCTGTTCTATGATAGACACTACATTTTGTATCCCTTCATTCGACAAAGATTTTCCGCCAAACTTTAAAATTTTCATTCTTTTATTTGTTGATTTTTGATTGAATATAGGTTCAATAATTTTTTCTAATTGCTTGTATTCTATTAAGAAAGCGTCATGCCCATGATCTGAATTAATTTCATTATAGGTTACATTCGCATGGGCAGATGCCAGTTGTTTATGTGTTTCTCTGTTTTCTTCCGCAGTAAAAAACAAATCGGAATCTACGCCTACAATATGGATGTCTGCCTCGATTCTCTCTAATACATCTAGCTCTTCTCTTCCTTTTGTTACATCGATGGTTTTTAATAACTGATTCATCAATTTATAGGATGCTAACTGATAGCGCTCTTGTAATTTTTTTCCGTGATGTAGCAGCCAGCTTTCTACATTAAAAATCTGTAACTCTTCATTTTTTGAACGCTGAAAACGTTTTTTAAACGATTCTGGTGTTCTGTAACACAACATTGCATGCATACGTGCATCGTGCACAGGGTTACTAGAATTGGTTAAAAATTGCTCTTGTATTTGACAATTCGCTATTAACCAATCGGTCGATTTCCAATCAGTTGCTACAGGAATTAAATGCTTGGTAATTTTCGGATTCAACACAGCCATTTCCCATGCTATTCCACCTCCTAAAGATCCTCCTATCAACGCAAATAATTGTGTTATGTTGAGTTGTTCTAGCCCTTGTAGAAAAATGTTTGCAATATCACGTGCTACGAAACTTTTGTAATCATCTATTAAGAAATTATCATAACCATTTCCTGGAATGTTAAAGCACAAAATGGTATATTCATTAGTATCTATAACCTTGGCTTCTCCTATTAAATCTTGCCACCAACCTTGGTTTCCTGCAACATTGCTATTTCCTGTGAGTGCGTGGTTAATAAGTACCACAGGAGCGGTACCCAATGCTTTTCCAAAAACTTGATAGCTTAACGGAATTGTATCGAATTGTGTACCGCTTAATGTGGTATAACTAAGAATATTAATATGCTGCAAATCATTTTTCATTACCTATATTTTTATGGGCGTTCCCCTAAAGGGTCGGGCTTTCCGTTATATCTTTTGTTGGTTCTCGATACTTGCTTCGCAAACTTGAACTGACAACAAAAGGATGCCACTTCAATCCCTAACGCGGTTTATTTTAAGCCAATACTTCTTTAGGAATTTGAGCAAAAGCTTCTTGTAAATCGGTTTTTAAATCTTCAATATTTTCCAAACCAACTGATAAACGGATTAAGTCTTTAGTAACTCCTGTGCTTTCTTGAGCTTCATCACTCAATTGTTGGTGCGTAGTACTTGCTGGATGAATAATTAAAGATTTAGTATCTCCAATATTGGCTAGTAATGAAAAGAGTTTGGTATTGTCAGCAATGGTTTTAGCAGCTTCGTAACCTCCTTTTACTCCAAAAGTTACCAATCCACTTTGACCTTTTGGTAAGTATTCATCTGCTAAGTTTTTGTACTTGTTGTCTTCCAACCCTGGATAGTTTACCCAAGCAACTTCTTCTTGTTCTTGTAACCATTTTGCTAGTTTCAAGGCATTTTCACTATGCTTTTGAATTCGTACTTCTAAGGTTTCCAATCCTTGAATGATGTTGAATGCGTTTGTCGGACTTAATGCCCCTCCAAAATCACGTAAGCCTTCTAAAATCAGCTTAAATGTATACGATGCTGCTCCTAAAGTTTCGTGATATACCAATCCGTGATATCCTGCTGAAGGTTCTGTAAATTCAGGGAATTTCCCATTTGCCCAATTAAAAGTTCCTGCATCAATAATGGCTCCTCCTAACGAGTTTCCTTGTCCTCCAATGTATTTTGTTAAGGAGTGAATTACAATGTTAGCTCCGTGTTCTATCGGATTTAATAAAGCAGGTGTTGCTACGGTATTATCCACAATGAAAGGAACTTCTGCTTCTTTCGCATGCGCTGATATAGCTTTTAAATCCAATACATCTAACTTCGGATTCCCTAGAGATTCAACAAAAAAGGCTCTAGTATTCTCTTGTACTGCTGCCGAAAAATTATCAGGGTTTGAAGCATCTACAAACGTAGTAGTAATACCCAATCTTGGTAAAGTGACATTTAATAAATTGTAGGTTCCTCCGTACAAACTACTCGAAGCTACGATATGGTCTCCTGCCTTTAATAAAGTTAATAATCCAGTCGAAATAGCTGCTGTTCCCGAAGCAAAAACTACAGCTCCTATACCACCTTCTAAAGCAGCTAAACGATCTTGCAAAATTTGATTGGTGGGATTGTTTAATCGGGTGTAAATAAATCCCAATTCTTTTAACGAAAACAGGTTTGCTGCATGTTCTGCATCATTAAAAACATACGAAGTAGTTTGATAAATAGGAACTGCTCTTGTTCCTCCATTTTGTGTTACATCATGTCCTGCGTGCAACGCGTTTGTTGCGAATTTTTGTGTACTCATTTTTCTTGTTTTTGAGTTAATAAAAAATTAAACCAAAAGCCAAAACACATCTATTTTTAGATGTTGCTTACTAGAAAAATGTTATTAAGAAATTATAAGAAGATTCTTGTAGATATTAAAGAAACTTCTTTGGGTTATCTATCCACGAGTTTTTACGCTCTGGTAGAATTTAGCACCTTCTTTGTTTGCACAAAGGGTTGCTAAGGTTTCATAGGGTCTAATCCCTCCACCTTTCTTGATAACATCGTCAATAAGTGTTTGAACTTTTACGAGCACAAATATTCAATTATAAAAATGGATTTTCCAAATTTATTTTGATTTTTATTTAAAAAAGTATTTTGAATTATTTTTAACAACAAAACATAAACAACTCAAAATCTGTGTTTTATAATATTTTATTTAAATAAAAAATTTATATAAATTTTTATCTTAAGAACTACAAGATAACATAGAACATCCTACTTTATTTCGAGCCCATTCTGGTCGTTTTGCGAACCATTTTTCATATTTTGGTTGCTCATCGTAAGGATTTTTGAGCAGTAAATATAACTCATTTAACAATACAAAGTCATTTTTATTTGCATCATCAATGGCTAATTGTGCCATATAATTTCTGAGTACATATTTCGGATTTACAGCATTCATTTTCTCTTTTTTGTCTTCATCTGAAACAGTTTCGTTTTGTAATCTATCTATATAACTTTGGAACCAGTTTTCCCAAGATTTTTTTATTTCGTCTACAACTTCTGAAGGCGTATAAAATGCTTTTTCTATTTTTTTGATTGCTTCCTCTATGCTATCATCTTTTGAAATGCTTGACAACAATCGAAAAAAAATAGTCATGTCTGTTTCTATTTTTTGAAGTACTTCTTCAAGGTTTGAAACTAACGTTCCATCTAATTCTTGCGAAGAAAAAAGTCCTAATTTTTCTCGCATCATTTGCATATACTTTTCAGGAAACTGCCCTTGGTAATTTTCCAAAACTGCTTCTAAAGGTTCTGCTTCTTCAATTAAAGGATATAAAGCATTTGCCAACTGATATAAATTCCATAAAACCACCTCTGGTTGCGAACCATATCTGTAACGTTTTTGTGTATTGTCCGTTGTATTTGGTGTCCATCCATGGTCATAACCTTCTAACCATCCATAAGGTCCATAATCAATAGTTAAACCTAAAATCGACATATTATCGGTATTCATTACTCCATGTACAAAACCTACACGTTGCCAGTGAATTACCATTTCTAAACTACGCTCTGCTACCTCTTGAAAAAAGGAAACATACGTTTCTTTTGAAGGTTCACCTAAATGAGGATAATGATGTTTAATAGTATAATCAACTAGTGCTTTTAATGTTTTTATATCTCCTCTGGCAGGAAATATTTGGTAACTACCAAAACGTAAAAAAGACTCGGCTATTCTACATACGATTGCTCCTTTTTCATAGGCAGCGTTTCCGTCATACATTACATCTCTTAATACTTCATCTCCAGACAATGCCAATGATAACGCTCTTGTTGTAGGAACTCCTAAATGATACATAGCTTCACTACACAAATACTCACGAATAGAGGAACGCAAGACTGCTAATCCGTCTGCATTTCTCGAATATGGTGTCTCTCCTGCTCCTTTTAACTGCAAAGCCCAGTTTTTATTATCATAGACTGTTTCAAATAAATTAATTGCTCTACCGTCTCCTAATTGTCCTGCCCAATGTCCAAATTGATGTCCGCCGTAGCACATCGCATACGGTTGTGTGCTTTTATATACATGATTCCCTGTAAAAATGTTCTTAAATTCCTCTGAAGCTATTGCTGTTTCTGAAAGCCCTAACTCATTTGCCATTTCTTCTGAAACATGTAAAATTTTCGGATCGGATGTTTTTTTAGGTGTTACATACGAAAAACAAGCTTCTGTAACCTGTCTTCTTGTATTTTCTTGAACTGGGTCAGCAGGTAATTCTTTAGTAAAGGTATTTTGTATATTGAATTTTAACACGTTCTATTGTTCTTTTAATTTGCTTGCATACAGTTTTTTTAATTTTGCCAATTTAGGCGAAATAACAACTACACAATACATTTGATCTTTGTTCTTTTCATAAAAATCTTGATGACTCTCATCTGCTTTATGAAATGTGGATGCTTGGCTTATTTCTGTTACAATTTCATCTTCATAATAAGGTGCCAACTTTTCTACTACTTTTTCAGCAATTTGTTGTTGTTCTTCTGTATGATAAAAAATTACAGAACGATATTGGGTTCCTACATCAGCTCCTTGCCTATTTAACGTTGTTGGGTCGTGACTTGTCATAAACATTACCAATAACTCTTCATAACTTATAATATCTGGGTTAAACGTTGCTTGTACTACTTCTGCATGTCCTGTTAAACCAGAACATACTTCTCTATAAGTTGGTGTTCCTGGAACGGTTCCTCCCATATAACCTGAAACCACTTTTTCAACGCCTTCTATTTGATTAAAAATGGCTTCAACACACCAAAAACAGCCTCCACCAACAGTTAATATTTTCATATTTCTTCTTATTCAGTATCTAATATCATTGATGCAGAGTTAATACAATAACGTAGTCCGCTTGGTTCTGGTCCATCTGGAAAAACATGTCCTAAATGAGCATCGCAAGTGTTGCACATTACTTCTACGCGTACCATACCAAAAGTAGTATCTTTTTCATATTGAATAGCATTCTCTTTTATAGGTTGTGTAAAACTAGGCCACCCGGTACCTGAACTAAATTTAATCGTTGAATCGAACAAAGGTGTGCCACAGCATACACATTTATATTTGCCAGCATCATAAACACTACACAATGCTCCTGAATTTGGTCTTTCTGTTCCTTTTTGTCTGGTAACTCTAAACTGTTCAGTAGTTAAAAGTTCTTGCCATTCTGTTGCTGTTTTTTCCACTCTTTTATCAGGTGTTGGATTGCCATTAACTGCAAAATTAATTACGTTTTTCCAAGTTAAAATTTTGTCGCTCATCCTGCTCTTTCGTTTTATTTAACTTATTAGTAGTTTCTTTTCTTTGTTACTTACAAAGCTATGATTCTCTCTAAAACTTTAATCATAATTTAAAAGATAATTAAATAATTTTTTCAAGGATGATTTATATCATGTTTTAAATCATCTTTTACCTATTAATTTGTAATAAAAACCACTATACCTCTTACTTATAACATAATTTAAGTTAAAATAATTACAAATTACAAGCTTTTATCAGTATTTACTAAAATAAAAAAATAATGAATGTCTTAGATAATAGAACAGTCGCTGATTATGTAATAGAGAATATAAAAACAGCTCCTATTTTTAAGAAATATGGAATTGATTTTTGCTGCAAAGGAAATATAACAATAAATAAAGTCTGCCAAAAGAATAAAATAAACTTAAATACGTTAAAAAGTGAATTAGAAAATGTTGAAAGCGTTAGTGATGTACTTCAAGATTATAACACTTGGAGTTTAAACTTTTTAACTCTTTATATTGAAAATGTACATCATTCTTATGTAAAAGAAAGTTTACCTATAATTTCTCAATATATAAATGAAGTTATAAAAACCTATGGTAATACACATCCTGAACTATTAAAAATTAATAAACTATTTAGAAAAGCTTCTTCTGAAGTTCTATCTCACCTTCAAAAAGAAGAACAAATACTTTTCCCTTATATAAAACAGCTAATAGCAGCTAACAAAGGGCATAAAAAAATAAGTATTCCTTCATTTATCACGATACATACTCCTATAAAAATGTTAGAATACGAACATGAAGAAATTAATAATCTTTTTAGAGAAATAGCTAAACTAACAGATAACTACTCTATTCCAGAAAGTGTCTCTAATACGTATAAAGATCTTTACATTAAACTTGAAGAGTTTGAACAAGATTTATATCATCATATACATTTAGAACACAACATACTGCATAGAAAAGCACTAGAATTAGAAAAAAAAACAAATTATTATAAAAAAAGGAGGAGTGTTTAAACACTCCCTTTTTTATAGCTTTTTAAATCGATTAAAAGCTTCTTTTTCTAACTCTTCTATAAAATTAGGATGCGCTATAGAAATTAGTGCTTTTGACCTTTCTTTTAAACTTTTTCCAAACAAATTAACCACTCCATATTCCGTAGCAACATAATGTACATGAGCTCTGGTCGTAGTTACACTTGCTCCTTCTTTTAAAAATGGAGTAATTTTTGAAATTCCTTTTGTGGTAACAGAAGGCATTGCTATAATGGCTTTTCCTCCTTTTGATAATGAAGCTCCTCTAATAAAATCCATTTGACCACCAACTCCAGAATATTGGTATTGCCCAATAGTATCAGCACAAACTTGTCCTGTTAAATCTATTTCAATAGCACTGTTTATAGCTGTTACTTTAGGATTTTTCTTTATGATAGAAGTATCATTTGTATAACCGGCCTCTTTAAAATGTACTAGAGGATTATCATCTATAAAATCATATAACTTTTGTGAACCTACGGCAAAACAAGTAACTATCTTTCCTGTTTTAACCTCTTTTTCTTCACCAGTAATTACACCTCTTTCTATTAATGGTAGTACTCCATCAGAAAACATTTCTGTATGAATTCCTAATCGTTGATGATTTTTTAAGTTATGTAATACAGCATTTGGTATATTACCTATTCCCATTTGTAATGTTGCACCATCCTCTATTAGTTCAGCTATATTTTGCCCAATTTTTTTTTCTATTTCTGAAGGTATTCCTATTTCAGAAGTATGTATTGGAACATCAACCTCTACAGCATAATCTATATTACTCATATGAATAATTCCATCCCCATGAGTTCTAGGTACATTAGGGTTAATTTGAGCTATAACTGTTTTTGCTGTTTGAATAGCTGGTAATGTAATATCAACTGAAGTCCCCAACGAACAATAGCCATGTTTATCTGGTGGAGAAACTTGAATAAAAGCTACATCCAATGAGTAAATATTTCGGCGGAATAACCAATGAATTTCGCTTAAAAAAATAGGAATATAATCTCCATTATTAGTATTTACTCCTTTTCTTACATTATCACCTACAAAACAGCTAACTAGTTTAAAGGATTTACAATATGGTTCTTCTAAATACTTTGCCTTACCATGTGTGTGGATTTGAATAATCTCTATATCATCTAACTCATGATATCTATTACACAAGCTATCAATTAATAAATTAGGAGTCATTGCTGCTCCTTGAAAGAAAATTTTATCATTTGATTTTACAATACTTACAGCTTCTGCAGCCGTAACAATACAAATCTCTTTTCTCATTATTCTAAAGTTTTACTCTGCAAATTTCCCCATAAACCTTATTTAAATAAATGATAAAAATCATACATAGACTTATTTTTAGACAAAAGTATATTTTATAGTTTTTCTAGGGCTTAATTTCATAGTTATTCTAAAGCCCATCTGTATAACTATTTCCTGTTGAATATTAAACATTAAAATACGGTTGTTTTTGAGGATCTTTATCAAGATTGAAAGTAACAAGGAAAGGATTAAAAACTACGCGGTAGGCATTTCTATAGTGACATCTTCTTTAGTGAAGATTCAATAAGGTGAGTTGATTCAGTATAACGTGCTTTTACTACAATAATACCCTCGAAAATAAAGATCAAAAAAAAACCTCAATCTTTAAAAGATTGAGGTTTAATAAAGAAAGGCAACGACCTACTCTCCCACCTGTGGCAGTACCATCGGCGCTAATGGGCTTAACTTCTCTGTTCGGAATGGTAAGAGGTGAGCCCCATTGCGATAATCACCTTAAATCGTTTCAGTATATTTCAACTGTAAAAGTTAACATATTAGTAAAATCATATCCTAAATCATCAAAGAGTTTGCTCCCGGCCACTAGGACCGGGATACGTACATAAGCCTATGGGTTATTAGTACTACTCAGCTACATACATTACTGCACTTACACTTATAGCCTATCAACGTGGTGATCTTCCACGACCCTTTAAAGAAATCTCATCTTGTGGTGGGTTTCGCGCTTATATGCTTTCAGCGCTTATCCCTTCCCGACGTAGCTACTCTGCAGTGCCCCTGGCGAGACAACAGATACACTAGAGGTCAGTCCAACTCGGTCCTCTCGTACTAAAGTCAGATCCACTCAAATTTCTAACGCCCACAGCAGATAGAGACCGAACTGTCTCACGACGTTCTGAACCCAGCTCGCGTGCCACTTTAATGGGCGAACAGCCCAACCCTTGGGACCTTCTCCAGCCCCAGGATGTGACGAGCCGACATCGAGGTGCCAAACCCCCCCGTCGATGTGAGCTCTTGGGGGAGATCAGCCTGTTATCCCCGGAGTACCTTTTATCCTTTGAGCGATGGCCCTTCCATGCGGAACCACCGGATCACTATGCTCTACTTTCGTACCTGATCGACCTGTATGTCTCTCAGTCAAGCTCCCTTATGCCATTGCACTCTACGCACGGTTACCAAGCGTGCTGAGGGAACCTTTAGAAGCCTCCGTTACTCTTTTGGAGGCGACCACCCCAGTCAAACTACCCACCACGCACTGTTCTCATTGCTGAGTTAGGCTCTAGATAAGCAAAGGGTGGTATTTCAAGGATGACTCCACAACGCCTAGCGACGCCGCTTCAAAGTCTCCCACCTATCCTACACATTACTTATCCAAAGTCAATACGAAGCTATAGTAAAGGTTCACGGGGTCTTTTCGTCCCGCTGCGGGTAATCGGCATCTTCACCGATACTACAATTTCACCGAGCTCATGGCTGAGACAGTATCCAGATCGTTGCACCATTCGTGCAGGTCGGAACTTACCCGACAAGGAATTTCGCTACCTTAGGACCGTTATAGTTACGGCCGCCGTTTACTGGGGCTTCATTTTATTGCGTCGCCGAAGCTAACAACTCCACTTAACCTTCCAGCACCGGGCAGGTGTCAGGCCTTATACATCATCTTTCAATTTAGCAAAGCCCTGTGTTTTTGATAAACAGTCGCCTGGATCTTTTCACTGCGGCCAACATTGCTGTTGGCGACTCTTCTCCCGAAGTTACGAGTCTATTTTGCCTAGTTCCTTAGCCATGAATCTCTCGAGCACCTTAGAATTCTCATCCCAACTACCTGTGTCGGTTTACGGTACGGGTTCTTATAATCTGAAGCTTAGAGGTTTTTCTTGGAAGTTTTTAGGCACACTATCCACGCATCCGAAGACTTGTGGTACTATCACACTTCAGCTAAACCAGCGGATTTGCCTACCAGTCTAATACCTAAATGTTTCAACGAACTATTCCGTCAGTTCGCGGTGCTTTCAGTACTCCGTCACCCCATCGCAATTATAAGAAGTACAGGAATATTAACCTGTTGTCCATCGACTACTCCCTTCGGATTCGCCTTAGGTCCCGACTAACCCTCAGCTGATTAGCATCGCTGAGGAAACCTTAGTCTTTCGGTGAGGGGGTTTCTCGCCCCCTTTATCGTTACTTATGCCTACATTTTCTTTTCTATACGTTCCAGCATGCCTCACAGCACACCTTCAGCACATATAGAATGCTCCCCTACCACTTTTAAAAGTCCATAGCTTCGGTAATATGTTTATGCCCGATTATTATCCATGCTCGACCGCTCGACTAGTGAGCTGTTACGCACTCTTTAAATGAATGGCTGCTTCCAAGCCAACATCCTAGCTGTCTGGGCAGTCAAACCTCGTTTTTTCAACTTAACATATATTTGGGGACCTTAGCTGATGGTCTGGGTTCTTTCCCTCTCGGACATGGACCTTAGCACCCATGCCCTCACTGCTGAAAAACATTTTATAGCATTCGGAGTTTGTCAGGAATTGGTAGGCGGTGAAGCCCCCGCATCCAATCAGTAGCTCTACCTCTATAAAACTTTTATTCAACGCTGCACCTAAATGCATTTCGGGGAGTACGAGCTATTTCCGAGTTTGATTGGCTTTCACCCCTACCCACAGGTCATCCAAAGACTTTTCAACGTCAACTGGTTCGGTCCTCCACTGTGTGTTACCACAGCTTCAACCTGCCCATGGGTAGATCACTCGGTTTCGCGTCTACTACTACTAACTATAACCGCCCTATTCAGACTCGCTTTCGCTTCGGCTCCAGACCTTAAATCTTTAACCTTGCTAGCAACAGTAACTCGTAGGCTCATTATGCAAAAGGCACGCCGTCACACAGTAAATGTGCTTCGACCGCTTGTAGGCGTACGGTTTCAGGTTCTCTTTCACTCCCTTACTTAGGGTTCTTTTCACCTTTCCCTCACGGTACTAGTTCACTATCGGTCTTTCAGGAGTATTTAGCCTTACCGGATGGTCCCGGTGGATTCATACAGGATTACACGTGTCCCGCACTACTCAGGGTACTGCTATATCCTCTTCGATTACCTGTACGAGACTATCACTCTCTGCGGTTCGTCTTTCCAAACGATTCCAGTTCTCTTAGATTCTAATGTCGCAGCCCTACAACCCCAATATTGCCGTAACAACATTGGTTTGGGCTAATCCGCGTTCGCTCGCCACTACTAACGGAATCACTTTTGTTTTCTCTTCCTATGGTTACTTAGATGTTTCAGTTCACCACGTTTGCTCACCCGAAGGTGTGACATGTCTTCAACATGACGGGTTGCCCCATTCGGAAATCTACGGATCATAAAATATGTGCTTCTCCCCGTAGCTTATCGCAGCTTATCGCGTCCTTCTTCGCCTCTGAAAGCCTAGGCATCCTCCATACGCCCTTATTTAGCTTATTGTACTTTTTGCTGTAGCTTGCGCTACAACGAGCTCTTTATAATTCTTGTTCTTATAAAAATATGTTGTTAGATATTATCTAACTCTCTATCTTGATTCTTTACGATATCATTTTACCAATATGTCAATGAACGTTGTGGCGAGTCGCCACTGACAAGTAATTAAACTTGTTAGTTACAATCTGCCTGCAATACTCTCAGAAATAATAATTCTTATTATCTCTGGACATTGCCCAGTGGAGAATATCGGAGTCGAACCGATGACCTCTTGCGTGCAAGGCAAGCGCTCTAGCCAGCTGAGCTAATCCCCCAATTGCAAATTCAAAATTATGAATTCAGAATTATGAATTGTGAATCCCAACTTCTAGAATTTCCTTTACTTAGTCTTAAAATTGTAGTCTCGGGCAGACTCGAACTGCCGACCTCTACATTATCAGTGTAGCGCTCTAACCAGCTGAGCTACGAGACTGTCTTAGACAGCTTAGATATTAATATCAAACATCTAAAAATTATCTCATTTTTAAGATCTTAGTCTATTTTTTAAAATTAACAGCAAAGAGCAAAATTAACCTCTATTGTAACTCACCATCTTTCTCTAGAAAGGAGGTGTTCCAGCCGCACCTTCCGGTACGGCTACCTTGTTACGACTTAGCCCTAGTTACCAGTTTTACCCTAGGCAGCTCCTTGCGGTAACCGACTTCAGGCAGGCACCCCCAGCTTCCATGGCTTGACGGGCGGTGTGTACAAGGCCCGGGAACGTATTCACCGGATCATGGCTGATATCCGATTACTAGCGATTCCAGCTTCACGGAGTCGAGTTGCAGACTCCGATCCGAACTGTGATATGGTTTATAGATTCGCTCCAACTCGCGTTGTGGCTGCTCATTGTCCATACCATTGTAGCACGTGTGTAGCCCAGGACGTAAGGGCCGTGATGATTTGACGTCATCCCCACCTTCCTCACGGTTTGCACCGGCAGTCTCGCTAGAGTCCTCAGCTTTACCTGCTAGCAACTAACGATAAGGGTTGCGCTCGTTATAGGACTTAACCTGACACCTCACGGCACGAGCTGACGACAACCATGCAGCACCTTGTAAAGTGTCCGAAGAAAAAGGTATCTCTACCCCTGTCACTCTACATTTAAGCCCTGGTAAGGTTCCTCGCGTATCATCGAATTAAACCACATGCTCCACGCTTGTGCGGGCCCCCGTCAATTCCTTTGAGTTTCAATCTTGCGATCGTACTCCCCAGGTGGGACACTTATCACTTTCGCTTAGTCACTGAGACAAATCCCAACAACTAGTGTCCATCGTTTACGGCGTGGACTACCAGGGTATCTAATCCTGTTCGCTCCCCACGCTTTCGTCCATGAGCGTCAGTATATACGTAGTAGACTGCCTTCGCAATCGGTATTCTAAGTAATATCTATGCATTTCACCGCTACACTACTTATTCTATCTACTTCCGTATAACTCAAGTCAACCAGTATCAAAGGCAGTTCCATAGTTAAGCTATGGGATTTCACCTCTGACTTAATTGACCGCCTGCGGACCCTT
>NZ_CM142818.1:0-197500 GCF_054906355.1 Tenacibaculum sp. IMCC1 | reverse complement strand
TGTCGCAGCCCTACAACCCCAATATTGCCGTAACAACATTGGTTTGGGCTAATCCGCGTTCGCTCGCCACTACTAACGGAATCACTTTTGTTTTCTCTTCCTATGGTTACTTAGATGTTTCAGTTCACCACGTTTGCTCACCCGAAGGTGTGACATGTCTTCAACATGACGGGTTGCCCCATTCGGAAATCTACGGATCATAAAATATGTGCTTCTCCCCGTAGCTTATCGCAGCTTATCGCGTCCTTCTTCGCCTCTGAAAGCCTAGGCATCCTCCATACGCCCTTATTTAGCTTATTGTACTTTTTGCTGTAGCTTGCGCTACAACGAGCTCTTTATAATTCTTGTTCTTATAAAAATATGTTGTTAGATATTATCTAACTCTCTATCTTGATTCTTTACGATATCATTTTACCAATATGTCAATGAACGTTGTGGCGAGTCGCCACTGACAAGTAATTAAACTTGTTAGTTACAATCTGCCTGCAATACTCTCAGAAATAATAATTCTTATTATCTCTGGACATTGCCCAGTGGAGAATATCGGAGTCGAACCGATGACCTCTTGCGTGCAAGGCAAGCGCTCTAGCCAGCTGAGCTAATCCCCCAATTGCAAATTCAAAATTATGAATTCAGAGAATTGTGAATCCCAACTTCTAGAATTTCCTTTACTTAGTCTTAAAATTGTAGTCTCGGGCAGACTCGAACTGCCGACCTCTACATTATCAGTGTAGCGCTCTAACCAGCTGAGCTACGAGACTGTCTTAGACAGCTTAGATATTAATATCAAACATCTAAAAATTATCTCATTTTTAAGATCTTAGTCTATTTTTTAAAATTAACAGCAAAGAGCAAAATTAACCTCTATTGTAACTCACCATCTTTCTCTAGAAAGGAGGTGTTCCAGCCGCACCTTCCGGTACGGCTACCTTGTTACGACTTAGCCCTAGTTACCAGTTTTACCCTAGGCAGCTCCTTGCGGTAACCGACTTCAGGCACCCCCAGCTTCCATGGCTTGACGGGCGGTGTGTACAAGGCCCGGGAACGTATTCACCGGATCATGGCTGATATCCGATTACTAGCGATTCCAGCTTCACGGAGTCGAGTTGCAGACTCCGATCCGAACTGTGATATGGTTTATAGATTCGCTCCAACTCGCGTTGTGGCTGCTCATTGTCCATACCATTGTAGCACGTGTGTAGCCCAGGACGTAAGGGCCGTGATGATTTGACGTCATCCCCACCTTCCTCACGGTTTGCACCGGCAGTCTCGCTAGAGTCCTCAGCTTTACCTGCTAGCAACTAACGATAAGGGTTGCGCTCGTTATAGGACTTAACCTGACACCTCACGGCACGAGCTGACGACAACCATGCAGCACCTTGTAAAGTGTCCGAAGAAAAAGGTATCTCTACCCCTGTCACTCTACATTTAAGCCCTGGTAAGGTTCCTCGCGTATCATCGAATTAAACCACATGCTCCACCGCTTGTGCGGGCCCCCGTCAATTCCTTTGAGTTTCAATCTTGCGATCGTACTCCCCAGGTGGGACACTTATCACTTTCGCTTAGTCACTGAGACAAATCCCAACAACTAGTGTCCATCGTTTACGGCGTGGACTACCAGGGTATCTAATCCTGTTCGCTCCCCACGCTTTCGTCCATGAGCGTCAGTATATACGTAGTAGACTGCCTTCGCAATCGGTATTCTAAGTAATATCTATGCATTTCACCGCTACACTACTTATTCTATCTACTTCCGTATAACTCAAGTCAACCAGTATCAAAGGCAGTTCCATAGTTAAGCTATGGGATTTCACCTCTGACTTAATTGACCGCCTGCGGACCCTTTAAACCCAATGATTCCGGATAACGCTTGCACCCTCCGTATTACCGCGGCTGCTGGCACGGAGTTAGCCGGTGCTTATTCTTACAGTACCGTCAAGGAACTACACGTAGTTCTGTTTCTTCCTGTATAAAAGCAGTTTACAACCCATAGGGCAGTCTTCCTGCACGCGGCATGGCTGGTTCAGAGTTGCCTCCATTGACCAATATTCCTCACTGCTGCCTCCCGTAGGAGTCTGGTCCGTGTCTCAGTACCAGTGTGGGGGATAATCCTCTCAGACCCCCTACCTATCGTTGCCATGGTAAGCCGTTACCTTACCATCTAGCTAATAGGACGCATAGTCATCTTGTACCAATAAATCTTTAATTTAAAAATGATGCCATCTCTAAACATTATGGAGTATTAATCTTCATTTCTAAAGGCTATCCTCCTGTACAAGGCAGATTCTATACGCGTTACGCACCCGTTCGCCGGTCGCCGACATCTAGCAAGCTAGATTCGCTGCCCCTCGACTTGCATGTGTTAAGCCTGCCGCTAGCGTTCATCCTGAGCCAGGATCAAACTCTTCATTGTATAATCTTTAATATTATTAATGTTAAGTTCCAAAAGAATTTTATAATAGCTTAATCTCTTAAACTACTACCGGTAATTCTACTCTTTAATTACGCTGTCAATTTCAATATTTTCAATGAACGTATCGAGTCGATACTGACAAATACTTTACATACTTCGTCTCAAAACTCAATCTCTTGTAGAAACACTAGACTCGAACTAGCAACTTATCGTCTTCCAAAATTTCTGTGATCGTGCCGCTTTGTGAAAGCGGATGCAAAACTACAAACTCTTTTTAATCTGACAAAACTTTTTTAAAGTTTTTTTGTTTGATTTGCTACACTATTTTAATGAACTGCTTCCCTAAAATTCGGACTGCAAAGATACTCACTTTATTTCCTAATAAACAAGAATTTGTTAAACTATTTTTTAACCTTTTCTTTAAATATCTTACATCCCTATCTTAATGAACTTTTGCTAACTTTAAAACTTAGCGTTTCTCCGTTGGCGGGTGCAAATATAGATACCTTTCCCCACTTAACAAGCACTTTTTAAACCTTTTTTTTAAAATATTTATTAATACACTATAAGATAATTAGTTACACCCGAAAGTTTTTTATCCTATACTTCTCTCCTACCTTTGTTTACTATATTTATTACTATTTTAATGCTTCTAACATGGAAGTACATATAACTATTACAGTACTTAATTATCAACTTTAGTAAGAATTTGAATTCTTTCTTTTTTTACTTTTTCTTTCGTTTTCGCTTCTTTCGCATCTTCGAAAACATCTCTTTATACTCGGATACATCAATATATCCTCTACTTTTGGATACAATTACTAAATAATTCTTTCGTAATTTAGGCTCTTGATACTCCAACTTTTCTTCTATATATGCTCGCTGTATAATGTCCTCTACTAAATAATCTTCGTTTTCCGCTTCAGGTTTATACTCTGACTTTAATGATAGTTTAAATAAATTTGCTGTGGTATTGTACCAAAAAGCTTTCCAACCACTTCTTAACTCTTTTACATTAGCAAAGGCTGTTTTTCCCGTTTGACGATGAATTAGTTTTAACAAAATTCTTCCTTCTGTTCTTGTTAACTTTTTTAAGGGAGCTGTTAACTCTTCTTCTAAATACTTTTGAATTCTTTTTATATACTTTCTTTTTTTACTTTTTGATTTAATTCTAGCTAAACGTGAGTTTACACTATCTACTCTTTTTGCTGCTAAAATTGCATAAGGATATGCTTTGAATACTTTTTTTCGAAGCCAATAATAATAAAGAATATCTTTTTTTTCTTTAAACTTATGCTTTGGAAGTACAGTTACCTCGTTTAACTTTATCATTAAACTGTCTCCTTCTTTTACCAAAATATATTCATTGTTAAAGTTTGGTAATGTATCTTTAATTTGTGCATTTAATCCTGCTACAAATAATAATAAGTGTATGAATAGTATTTTTTTCATTTTATTTTGATAAGCAAAAGGATTTCAAATGTATCATTTCTCTTTTAAAACAAAAAAACTCATGAAGTATTTCATGAGTTTTTATTTATTTTTTTGCAGTTTCTTTCTATTCTGCCATAATTGAAGCTGCTACTTGTTTATAAGTTCCGTTTTCTAACTTTTCACGAATTGCAGAAAAAGCTTCAATTGTTTCATTTACATCTTCAATTGTATGACGTGCTGTTGGAATTAATCTTAATATTATTAATCCTTTTGGTATCACTGGGTATACTACAATTGAACAAAACACTCCATGGTTTTCTCGTAAATCATTTACCATTGCCATGGCTTCTGGAATTTCTCCTTTTAGGTATACTGGTGTGATACATGTTTGTGTTGTTCCTAAATCAAAACCTGCTTCACGTAAACCTGACTGTAACGCATTGGTTATTTTCCAAAGGTTTTCTTTTAGTTCAGGCATGGTACGAATCATATCCAAACGTTTTAATGCTCCTTTTACCATCGGCATTGGTAATGATTTAGCGAACATTTGTGATCTCATATTATATTGTAGGTATTGAACAATATCTTTGTCTCCTGCAAAGAATGCTCCAATTCCTGCCATAGATTTTGCAAATGTTGCAAAATATACATCTATTCCGTCTTGTACTCCTTGTTCAAACCCTGTTCCTCTTCCTCCTTCTCCTAATGTTCCGAACCCATGAGCGTCATCTACTAATAAACGAAAGTTATATTTTTCTTTTAAGGCTACAATTTCTGCTAAACGCCCTTGTTCTCCTCGCATACCGAAAACACCTTCAGAAACTAACAAAATTCCACCTCCTGTTTTTTCTGCCATTTTGGTGGCACGCTTCAAATTTTTCTCACAGCTCTCTATATCGTTATGGCGATATACAAAACGTTTTCCTGCGTGTAAACGAACTCCATCAATAATACATGCATGTGTATCCATGTCATATACTATGATATCGTCTTTTCCTACTAAGGCATCAATTGCTGATACCATTCCTTGGTATCCGAAATTTACTAAATAAGCTGCTTCTTTACCAACAAATTCAGCACATTCTTGCTCTAATTGTTCATGGTATTTAGTATGACCTGACATCATACGAGCTCCCATAGGGTAAGCCATACCATCTGTAGCAGCAGATTCTCCATCTACTTTTAACACTTCTGGATGATTTGCTAATCCTAAGTAGTCATTAATACTCCAAGTTATTACTTTTTTTCCATTGAAAGACATGCGGTTAGAGATTGGTCCTTCTAATTTAGGAAACACATAATATCCTTCTGCTTTATCCGCCCATTTTCCTAAAGGTCCTTTATCTCCTTTAATTCTTTCAAATAAATCTTTAACCATTGTTATTTTTGATTTTTATAGGTTGCGAAAGTAGTGCTTTTTAACAGATTTTCAAAAATTACCGAGTGTTTCATTTTCAATAAATAACAAACATACTACTTTGGCATACCTATAAAGCTCTTTGATTTTTAAGATAAAATGTTCGATTTTAATTCCTCTACAAAAGGTTGTTTATATAGTCTTTTTCCTAAAGCTTTATGTATTGCATTCGCAACTGCTCCTCCTGCTGGTGGTAAGCCTGGTTCTCCTAAACCTGTAGGTGATAATTCATTTTGCACAAAATGAACTTCTACTTTAGGTGTTTCATTCATTCTTATAAGCTTATAGTTGTCAAAATTTCTACTTGAAGGTGCTCCTTCTTTAAAAGTTAAGTTTCCATACATTGCGTGTCCAATACCATCAATAACTCCTCCTACTACTTGGTTTATAGCTCCTGTTGGATTAACAACTATACCACAATCAACCGCTGTAACTACTTTTGTTATAACCGGCACTCCATCTTTTAGCTCTACCTCTGCAACTTCAGCTACGTGGGTATTATGACTGTAATAAGCTGAAAAACCTTGATAAACTCCTTTTTTAGCTTTTCCCCAGCTCCCTTTTTCTGCTGCTAACTTTATAGTGTCTTGCATTCGTTTACCTGAGTACTCTATTCTTTTATCTTCTGTGGCTTTTACATTTTCTAACAATTCTAAACGTAACTGCACCGCATCTATCTCTAATTCTTCCGCTAATTCATCGAAAAAACTTTGTTCTGCATAGCCTAAAAAGTTAGTATATGGTGCTCTCCAAGCTCCTGTACTAATATTACTCTTGTAATTTCCAGTTGATACTTTATAGTTTGGAATACATCCTGCAGGAAAGAAATGCGGTATTAATCCGTACATATTATCATTTACGGCTGCTTCTTTCAAATGGTATCCTGTTATTTTTCTGTCTTTTATTGATGCTGCGATTCTATATTTAATTGCTGGCCTATATGTTCCGCTAGTTACATCGTCTTCTCTCGTTGAAACCATTTTTACTGGTTTTTGTATTTTATCAGATATTTCCAACGCTTCATAAACAAAATCTCCATATAATCTTCTTCCGAAACCTCCTCCCATTCGGGTCATTTCTACATGAACTTCTTCCAAATTACGCCCTAACATTTCTGCTGCAACCATTGCTGCATATTCTGGTGTTTGTACAGGACCAACTAGGTGTACTTTTTCTGGTGTTACACTTGCGAAAAAGTTCATTGGTTCCATACAGTTATGAGGCAAAAACGGTGAATGATAGGTACGTTCGATAACTTTATCTGCTTCTGCAAAAGCTTTTCTTACATTTCCGTCTTCTCTTCTTACATCTAAGTCACTCGCTTCTAATAATTTTGTTAGCTTTTCATTATGAAGTTTTGTATCTTCTAACTCAGAATTATCTTTCCATACAGTTTTAATTGCTTTTGCTCCTTTAATTGCCGCCCATGTATTTTCTGCTAGTACAACTACTTTATCCGTTTTCGTTAACTTAAACGTCCAATTAGCTTTTCCTGACTCAATAAAGTTTCTTGCTTTCTCTCCTATTGTTATAACATCTATTACTCCTGACACTTTCTTTGCTTCTGCTGCATCGTATGACTCTAACTCTTGTCCAAAAGAAGGAGGTCTTACTACAGATGCGAACAACATACCTTCTTCTTTATAGTCTAAACCGAATAAAGGTTTTCCTGTTACTATTTTTTCTATATCAACATTTATAGCATTTTTACCAATAATGGAGAACTCAGATGGCTTTTTTAAAGCGACGTTTTCTGGCACCTCTAAAGTAGCAGCTTCTTTTACTACTTCACCATATCCTAACGTTTCACCTTTTGCATTTGTAATAATTCCTTTTGAAGCTGAACAAGTAGTTGCATCTACTCCCCATTTTACTGCTGCCGCATTAATTAACATTTGTTTTGTAGTTGCTCCTGTTTCTCTAAGCGCTGTCCAGCCATGACGAATTGATTGACTACCTCCTGCTAACTGTCGTGTATAGTTTTTGGTATCTAAAGGAGCTTGTGCAACATGTACTTTATCCCATTCTACATCTAACTCTTCTGCAATAATCATAGGCATTGAAGTTTTTACCCCTTGACCTATCTCTGGATTTGGAGAGTAAATAGTTACATAGCCTTCATCAGATATTTTTATAAATGCGTTAAAATCGTTGAAATTTAAGTTTTCTACATCTACAGATGGTTTTACATTAGGTTTACAGGCAGTAAATAGATTAAATCCAATCATAATACCACCACTAGCTAATGCAGAAGTTCTTAAAAAATTTCTTCTGCTAAACGTAAAGTTTTTTTCTTGTGTACTCATGATTGAAAGTTTTTAAGACATTTTATCTGCAGCCAATGCAACTGCCTTTTCTATTCTATTGTATGCAGCGCAACGACAAATATTACCTTGCATTGCTTCTCTTATCTCTTCTTTAGAAGGTTTTGGATTTTCTTTTAAAAAGGAAGCTGCTGTCATAATTTGACCTGCTTGACAGTAACCACATTGTGGAACATCTACTTCTTTCCAAGCTTCTTGTAACGGATGATCTCCTTCAGTTGATAGCCCTTCAATGGTTGTTATTTCTTCACCGTCCAACATAGAAACTTGTAATTGACAACTTCTCATTGCTGTTCCGTCTACATGAACAGTACAGGCTCCGCATTGTGCTATTCCACAACCGAATTTAGTTCCAACCATATTGAGTTCATCTCGTAAAACCCACAACAATGGTGTATCAGCATCTGCCTTAAAGGATACCGACTTTCCGTTAATTTTTAATGTATAATTTGGCATTTTTGCTAATTTTTGTTTGTATCGTGTAAGTTACAAAAAATATAAATGCTTGTTTGTTAATGGGGTTCTTTTAAGATAATTTTAAATAAAAAGAGAGGCAAAAGCCTCTCTTTTTATTATTTATTTTCTAAAAACGTAGTTACGTTTTTCTCTATTCTTTCGAGTACGCTTTCGGTGTTTGCTTTTACAAAGGTTTCTCCTGTGATTTGTTCGTATAACTCAATGTACCTATTTGAAATCTCTATAACTTTTTCATCAGACATTTCAGGAATTTCTTGTCCTTCTTTTCCTTGAAAACCGTTTTCAATTAACCACTGACGCACAAACTCTTTTGATAATTGTTTTTGCTTCTCTCCTTTTTCTTGACGCTCAGCATACCCATCAGCATAAAAATAACGAGAAGAATCTGGTGTATGGATTTCATCTATCAATACAATTTTACCATCTTTAGTTTTTCCAAACTCATATTTGGTATCTACTAAAATCAATCCTCTTTTAGCAGCTAATTCAGTCCCTCTTTGAAATAACTTTCTTGTGTAATCTTCTAATACTAAATAGTCTTCTTCTGAAACAATTCCTTTTGCTAAAATATCTTCACGAGAAATATCTTCATCGTGTTCTCCATTATCTGCCTTTGTTGATGGTGTAATAATTGGCTCTGGGAATTTATCATTTTCTTTCATTCCTTCAGGCATTGCTACTCCACAAAGCATTCTTTTTCCTACTGCATATTCACGAGCTGCATGACCAGATAAATATCCGCGGATTACCATTTCTACTTTAAAAGGTTCACATAAATGACCTACTGCTACATTTTCATCTGGATTCGCTAATAACCAATTTGGAACAATATCCGCAGTATCGTTCATCATTTTTGTAGCAATTTGATTTAGAATTTGTCCTTTAAAAGGAATTTGGCGTGGTAAGATTACATCGAAAGCGGAAAGACGATCAGAAGCTATCATTACCAATAAATCATCATTGATGTTATATACTTCTCTTACTTTTCCTTTATAAACTTCTTTTTGCCCTTGAAACTGAAAATTTGTTTCGTTAATTGTATTCATTAGTATATTGTTGTGTTGTTGCCCGCAAATGTAAGTATTCTACTCTTCTTTTTGAATAGTTTTTATTTGTTTTATATTTTCTAAAATAGGTGTTACAGTTACGAATGTATTCCCTTGTTCTACATAAAAAATATAAGCACTATTTTGACCTATTTTTTTAGCTTTTAGTTGAGAATCATCTTTAAAAACTAATGTCATATTATTCTTAAGCCTACCTTCTGCTAAACGTTTTTTATAATTTATCCCCATTCCTAGCCTAAACCCTAACAATAAAGAAAACACCATAATAAAAACAGAAACTATAAAAGCTGACTTGTTGTCGTACTCTTTTCTTTTTGCTTTTTTATTTGCTTCAATCCTCTTTTTCAACCATTTTACTCTCTTTAGTATTTCTTCTATTTTAACTGAGTTTTTAATAAGGAAATACAAAGACATGGAAAATACTATAAGAATTACTGACAACGCCCAATTGTTAGCTAATAATGAAATAGGAGACAAAAGTGTATCTGTGATAGTTATGTATTGTAAATAATCTATATCTAGATAACGATAAAAAATGGTATCACTAACTAAGCCTAAAGCAATCAAAAATATATACCCTACCGATAAATATTCTTGAAATCCCAAGTTTTTAAACATACTTTATTCCGTTTCTATGCTTTTGTAAGCTGTAATAATCTTTTTAACTAATCGATGGCGGATTACATCTTTGTCATCTAAATACACCTGTGCAATTCCTTCAATATCTTTTAACGCTAATAACGATTCTTTCAATCCAGAAACTTGTCTTCTTGGTAAATCTATCTGACCTGGATCTCCAGTTATGATAAACTTTGCATGCATTCCCATACGTGTTAAAAACATCTTCATTTGTGCATGAGTAGTATTTTGTGCTTCATCTAAAATTACAAAAGCATTGTCAAGAGTTCTACCACGCATAAACGCTAAGGGAGCTATTTGTATTACTCCTTTTTCTAGATGTGATTCCAGTTTTTCATGTGGAATCATATCTCTTAAGGCATCGTACAAAGGTTGCATGTATGGATCTAGTTTCTCTTTTAAGTCTCCAGGAAGAAACCCTAAGTTTTCACCTGACTCCACCGCAGGTCTTGTTAATATAATTCGTCTTACTTCTTTTTCTTTTAATGCTTTTACGGCCAAAGCAACCGCTGTGTATGTTTTACCAGTACCTGCAGGTCCTACAGCAAATAACATATCATTTTTTTGCATTAACTCTACCATTTTACGCTGATTAGCTGTTTGCGCTTTTATTAGTTTTCCACTAACACCGTGTACTAAAACATCTTTTGCATTTCCAGATTTTCGTATTTCTTCTTCCTTACCTGTTGACGTTAAAATTCGCTCAATACTATTTTCATCTAGCTTGTTGTATCTATTAAAGTATTTGATAAGCATCTCTAGCCTCTTTTCAAATTCGTTTAACAATTCAGGTTCGCCAAAAATTTTAAGTTTATTTCCTCTAGCAACTATTTTTATTTTAGGAAAGAATGTTTTTAACTGAGTAATAGTGCTGTTTTGAGCTCCAAAAAAATCGTTTGGGTTGATTTCTGTTAATTCAATTACGCGTTCGTTCAAATGATAAAAGTTTTAATATTATTCACACTAAAAATAATGATTATTTTTCTTGAATTACGTAGTTTTGTTTAAAATTTCAGCATAATTTTTCACAGATTAATTAACAAACACCTAAATTAATGTCTCTTATTACATTAACTACTGATTTTGGAACGAAAGACCACTTTGTAGGGGCTGTAAAAGGAGCTATTTATTCTGAGTTACCCGATGCTAAGATTGTTGATATTACGCATGAAATTTCTCCTTTTAACATTACTGAAACTGCTTATATTTTAAAGAATGCTTATAAAAGCTTTCCTGATAAAACAATTCATGTTATTGGGGTAGATTCAGAATTAAGTGTGGACAATAAGCATATTGCCTTAGAATTGGATAATCATTATTTTATTTGTCCTGATAACGGACTAATTTCAATGATTGCTTCTGAAATTAAACCTACTAAAATTTTTGAAATTAATATTCACGATCGTATTGAGAGTAGCTTTCCTGTGTTAGACGTTTTTGTGCAAGTAGCTTCTCATATTGCTCGTGGTGGTAGTTTAAGTGTTATTGGTAGAGAGGTTGACACGTATAAAAAGATTGTTGAAATTAAGCCTAAAGTAAACGAGCAGCAAACTATTATTGCGGGTGGTGTTATTTACATTGATAATTATGGAAATGTAATTACTAACATCAGTAAAAAACAATTTAATACTATTGGAAAAGGCCGTGATTATAAAGTTACGGCTAGACGTTATACTTTTTCTAAAATTTACAGCAGATATAACGAAATTGTTGATTTTTCGGTAACTGATAAACGACAGTATGATGGTGAAAAGCTCGCTATTTTTAATTCTGCTGGCTTTTTAGAAATTGCTATTTACCGAAGTAATTTAGAAACGGTTGGTGGCGCTTCTACCCTACTTGGTTTGGAATATCGCGACACTATTACTGTTGAGTTTGAAAACCCTATTAAGCCAGAATTTACACCTATTAATTAAATATATGTTTGTACGAATTGTAAAAATGAGTTTTAAGCCAGAAAAAATTAAAGAATTTTTAAACAACTTTAATTCCAAAAAAGAGTTTATACGAAATTCACCTGGTTGCCGTTTATTAGAGTTGTATAGAGACAAAACGAATCCAAATATATTTTTCACTTATAGTTATTGGAATACTGAGCAAGATTTAGAAAACTACAGAAATTCTGATTTATTTAAAGGAATTTGGGCACAAACCAAAATACTATTTAATGATAAACCACTTGTTTGGAGTGTAGATAAAGTTGAATCGCTACCTTAGTCAATACCTATCTGAAAATAACTAAATATTATAAACAACTAAAATAGTTATAAATTGTTACCACTACTAAAGAAAGAATTTAACTCATTTTTTGCCTCTCCCATTGCCTATTTGGTTATTGGGGTATTTTTACTTGTAAATGGCTTATTTTTATGGGTATTTAAAGACAATTTCAACATTTTAAATGCGGGGTTTGCCGATTTAAATAGCTTTTTTTATTTAGCTCCATGGTTGTTCTTATTCCTGATTCCTGCTATTACAATGAAAAGTTTTGCTGATGAATTTAATAGTGGAACTATTGAAATTCTAAAAACGAAACCGCTTACCGATTGGCAAATTGTACTGGGTAAGTTTTTCGCTTCTCTTTTGTTAGTTGTCATCGCCATATTACCAACATTAACCTATACATATACTGTATATCAATTAGGAAGTCCTGTTGGAAATTTAGATGTAGGTAGTACTATAGGTTCGTATTTAGGTTTATTATTTTTAGCAGCAACCTATACAGCTGTTGGATTATTTACTTCTACCCTATCCAAAAATCAAATTGTGGCATTTATTTTAAGTGTATTTATCACTTTTGCTTTATTCTATGGTTTTGATGCTGTAGGTTCTTCTTTAGGAAATTCAGGATACACCTTACGGCAATTTGGTATTAACGAACACTTTAAAAGCATTAGTCGTGGTGTAGTAGATAGTCGTGATTTAATTTATTTTATCAGTGTTACATTCTTCTTTTTATTCATCACTAAACAACAGTTAAAAAATGAATAAGAAATTACAACATATTGCATTAGCCCTTATCGGACTGTTATTTGTTAATTACATCGCTAATTCAGTTTACAAACGTTTCGATTTAACACAGGACAAACGTTATACCTTATCTGAAGTAAGTGAAAATCTTATTGATAAAATTGATACCTCACTAACGATTCATGTATTCTTAGAAGGTGATTTTCCTGCGGAATTTAAACGTTTACAAATAGAGACACGCCAGTTTTTAGAAGAATTACAAGCTAAAAACGCCAATATTCGTTTCCGTTTTATCAACCCTGATAATATTCGTGAACGTTTGGTAAAAAGAGGAATGATGCCTAGCCAGTTAACTGTAGAAGAAGATGGAAAGTTATCTGAAGCTATTATTTTTCCTTGGGCTGAAATCACTTATGGTAAAAAAGTAGAGTTAATTTCTTTACTTCCTAACTCAATTGCCAAGACACAAGAAGCTCAGCTACAAAATGCTGTTGAAAAATTAGAGTATTCTTTTGCTAATGCATTACATAATGTTACTTTAAAAGAAAGACAAAAAATAGCGGTATTAGCTGGTAATGGTGAGTTGCAAGATATTTATCAATATAGTTTGTTAAGTGAAGTTGGTAAAAAATATCGTTTAGCTAAGTTTACATTAGATAGTGTTGCTAACAATCCGCAAAAAACCTTAAAAGACTTAAGAGCATACGATTTAGCAATTATTGCTAAACCTACCGAGCGTTTTACAGAAGAGGAAAAGCTTACCGTTGATCAGTTTATAGCAAACGGTGGTAAAAGTTTATGGATGCTAGATAATAACTATGCGGATACTGATAGTTTGTATAATGAAGGAAAAATGTTAGCATTTCCTCGTGATTTGAATTTAACGGACTTATTGTTTGGATATCAAGTTCGTGTAAACAATAAACTCATTCAAGATTTATACTCGGCTAAAATTCCGTTAGCCACAGGAAATGTAGGAAATCAAACACAGTTTCAACACTTAAATTGGTTTTATCATCCACTAGTTAGTGGCAATCCGAACCACCCGATTACTAAAAATGTTGCACCTGTTCGTTTTCGTTTTGCTACTCAAATAGATACTTTGAAAGGAAACTTAAAAAAGACTCCGTTATTAGTAACTTCTGTACTTACCAAACAAACAGGAACTCCCAACTTTATTGAGTTACAAAGTATCGCCAAAGAACCAAAAGAAAATGAATTTGCTTCAGGTCCACAATTATTAGCTGTTCTTATAGAAGGTAACATTCCTTCTGCTTATAAAAACAGAATGAAACCTTTTGACGCTCCTGATTTTAAAGCTGAGAGTACAAACAATAAAATGATTGTAATTGCTGACGGTGATGTAGGTAGAAATCAGATTTTAAAAGGAAAACCTCACGATTTGTCCTTAGATAAATGGACAGGAGAACAGTTTGGTAATAAAGAGTTTTTAATCAATGCTATTGATTATTTATTAGACGATTCTGGATTGATTCAATTACGCAATAAAACCATTCAAATTAACTTATTGGATAAACAACGTGCTTTTACTGAAAAACGTTTTTGGCAATTTATCAATATTGGTGTTCCTTTAGTTTTGTTAGCTCTGTTTGGTATTGGGTTTAATTACTGGAGGAAGAAGAAATACTCTTAATTGTATTATAGTTCTTAAATAAAAAAATCAATACTTAGAAGTATTGATTTTTTTATTTAAGGGTGTAAGATATTTTAATCTCTATTTAATTTTTACTAAAATATTTCTTCTTCAGCCAAAAAGATACTTTTACTAGTAAAATTAATGCTGGAACCTCTACTAAAGGCCCTATTACTCCTGTAAAAGCTTCTCCTGAGTTTAATCCAAATACAGCAATTGCTACAGCAATTGCTAACTCAAAATTGTTACCTGCCGCAGTAAAAGCTACAGCTGTTGTTTTGTCGTAAGTAGCTCCTGTAGCTTTGGTTATAAAAAAGCCGATAATAAACATAAGAGCAAAATACAGTAATAAAGGAACTGCTATTAATAAAATATCTAAAGGTATTTTAACTATTAACTCTCCTTTTAAGGAAAACATTATTATTATAGTAAATAATAAAGCTATTAAAGTTAATGGAGATATAGAAGTTATGAATTTGGTAGTATACCATTCTTCACCTTTTAACTTCACTAAAATATATCTACTTAAAATTCCCATAATAAATGGTATACCTAAATAAATAGCTACACTTTCTGCAATTGTTAAAATAGATATGTCTACTACGGCACCTTCAAAGCCAAAATAAGGGGGCAAAATAGTAATAAACATCCACGCATAAAAACTATAAGCAAATACTTGAAATATACTATTTAAAGCTACCAAACCTGCTCCATACTCACTACTTCCTTCAGCTAAATCATTCCAAACCAAAACCATAGCTATACACCGAGCTAAACCTATTAAAATTAACCCAGTCATATACTCTGGATAATCATGTAAAAAAAGTAACGCTAAAAAGAACATTAAAACAGGGCCAATTACCCAATTAAGTAAAAGTGAAGTTAGTAGTATTTTTTTATTTGTAAACACTTTTGGTAATAACGCATAATTCACTTTTGCTAAAGGAGGGTACATCATTAAAATTAACCCAATTGCAATGGGTATATTAGTTGAGTTAGTACTTAATGCATTTATTTTACCGGATATTTCAGGGTATATATACCCTATACTAACACCTAACATCATAGCTACAAAAATCCATAACGTTAAGTTTTTATCTAAAAAGCTTAATTTTTTTGTTAACATTTTTTATCGTTTTATTATAATATTGCAATATTACGATTAAACATATTTATAAACAATAAATTTAAGTTTTTGTTAACATTTTACCATAATATAAGATGGTAATTTTATACTCTAAATAAACCTTTATCATGAAAAAAATACTTTTAAGTTTATTTGTTGTTGCAATTTCAACAAGTATTAATGCGCAATTAAAAACCCCAGCACCTAGTCCTTCTGCTAAATTAGAGCAAAATGTTGGTTTAACAGATGTAACAGTTGAGTACTCTAGACCTAGTATGAAAGGAAGAACTATTTTTGGAGATTTGGTTCCTTATGGAAAAGTTTGGAGAACAGGAGCTAATCAAAATACTAAAGTTAGTTTTAGCGATGATGTTACTATTGACGGTAAAATATTAAAAAAAGGCACATATGCTTTGTATACAAAACCAGGAAAAGATTCTTGGGAAGTAATTTTTTATTCTGATACTAATAACTGGGGAACTCCAAAAAAGTGGGATGACTCTAAAGTAGCTGTATCTACGACTGCTAAGGTTGAAACTATGCCAATGAAAATTGAAACGTTTACAATTTCTATTGACAATTTAACAAACGATTCTGCTGTGTTAGGAATTTTATGGGAAAATGCTTACGTTGGTGTAAAATTCAATACTCCTACTGATAAAGCGGTAGAAAAAAGCATTGCTCAAGTAATGAGAGGTCCTTCTGCTAACGATTATTTTTCTTCTGCTGTTTACTATTTACAAGAAGGAAAAGACATTAACAAAGCTAAAAATTGGATTAACAAAGCGGTTGACATGACTAAAGACCAACCTCGCTTTTGGTACTTACGTCAACAATCTTTAATCTTAGCTAAAGCTGGTGATAAAAAAGGAGCTCTTAAAGCTGCTAAAGCTTCATTAGCAGGTGCTGAAAAAGCTGGAAATGCTGATTATGTGAAAATGAACAAAGAGTTTATTGCTGAAATGAAGTAATTTTTCTGCTAAACTTTTTTAAAAACATCAAGCTCGCCAATTGGCGAGTTTTTTTGTAATTAATTAATGTATTTTAGGCTTTAAAATTACAACTTATAAAGCTATAAAACTTATCTGCATTATATTTCTTTAGACTTCTTAGAAAGACAATGTATTGTTGAGAATTACTCATAATAATTTATTCAAAAAATATCAACTATTATTATAAAGAAAAAAATGAAATCTATTTTATCTCTAATTTTCGTACTTTACCTATCAAGCATAGGCTTTAGTCAAAGTTTAATTACTTCAAGTAAATTATTAAACAAGAAAGAAGTCCACTCAATTTTTACCAATAGTGTAAAAACGAAACTAGAAATTGAGAATACTATTTATAAGACTTACGAGTATAATGACAGAGAAGGAAAACACTTTATAGTTATGATAGAAAACAACCTTAACTGTAAAGGAAGTAAAAAATGTTCCGATGCTATAAAGGCATATTACTTTTCCTATAAAAACGGTCTGTTTAGTACAAAATGGAAATTAAATGATTTTATACTTCCAAAAGATAACGAAGTACCTAAAGAGCACGCCATTTATTTTTGGACTAAATATCTAAAACTAAAAGATTTTGACAATGACGGACTTATTGAGCCCGTAATAGTATACGGAACACTTGGAATGAATGGAAAAGGTGATGGCCGAATAAAAATTTTAATATATCACCACGGCAAAAAAAGAGCTATTAGACATCAAAATGGTACTCTTGATTATGAAAGAAATACTCAAGTTGATAAATTATTCTATAAATTACCTAAAGAAATACAAAATAGCGTAACAGACATTATCCATAGTATAAATGAAAATAGTCATGGAATTTTTCCGCATGGTTGGCAAGATGCTATGAAGAATAAAAAACTAAAATTTGATGAAACGTTATAACAACTATCAAAACAAAAACTCTAAAAAAAAACTATGAGCAGAACATTAGAAGAGTACTTAGAAGGACTTAAAAATGCTTATTTAAAGCACAATGGAAAAGAAAGCTGGGGATATTTTGAAAAAAATATACAAGGAGCTAAAAAAAATCATATTGATGAATTAACGCAAATTTTTCCAGACACACCAAAAACATTAATAGACTTTCTGAAATATGTAGATGGAACCTATTGGAGAAAATATGCTGATGAAACAATTTCATTTTTTGTTTTAGGTTCTGATGTTTCCGAATACCCTTATTACCTATTATCCTCTGAAGAAATAATACAAAACAAAAATGTAGTCCGCCACTACTCTGAGTATATTGAAAGAGCATACGAAGGTGTTGAAATTGATGATAAAATCATAAATAAAGCTGATTCCAATACTAGATGGCTTCATTTTTCAGACTGTATGAATAATGGTGGAACCTCTCAGTTGTTTATAGATTTTAGTCCTTCGTCAACAGGAAAAAAAGGGCAAATAATACGGTTTTTACACGATCCTGACGAATTAAAAGTAATTGCTGATAGTTTCGACGATTTCTTAAAAAAGTTAATGGATGATGGTTATAGTTTTATAAACGAAAACACTATAGAGTAATAAACCAACTTCCTTTTCAATAACATAAATTTTGAGCGTACTTATTCTTCAACTCTTATAAAGTTTACTCTCCTTATACATTTTACTAACTAAAATTAGGGACTAAATCACTCTGTACTGAAAGTACAGAGGTTTCTTTACACTGGGGACTGAAATTCCCCCTTGTTTATTCTAATATAAAATTAGAATTACTTGAATTCATTTCTCTTTTAAGAAAACCCTCCCTCTCCTATAAGTTTTTCAATACACAAAAGAACTTGATTTTTTTTATTACTGAAAGTGCTGCAATCAAATTGCAGGGTTTTGAACACTAAATTGTGACCAATAAACACCTCTTAAATCTTCTAGCTTTTATAATCCTAACCACTTCGTAAACTCTGCTGTTTTGTTTTGACTGGTTTTTAAAACTGTTTTGCTGTTTTTTAGATTGATGGCTACTACATTTTTATTATACCTACTTATCTTTTCTATATAGTTTCTATTGAGTAGTTCGCCTCTATTAATTTTAAAAAACACACTAGGATTTATCATTTCTTCTAATACTTTTAAAGAAGATTGATTTAATACATGTTTTTTGTTACTTGTATCGTATGCAGTTACAATTCCATAATCTGCTTGAAAATACATTACCTCATCCACCTTTAAGAAATAGGTATATTGAGAGGATTTAACAGCGATAAAATCTTGATAGCTTTTAGGAGCTTGAGCTGTTTGATTTGCTAAGTAAGCATCTAATTTTTGTAAAACATTATGATCGCTTTCAACCTTCATTGAATTTTTTAAGCTTGAGTACTTGTCTACCGCTTTTTCAAACCGTTCAAACGAATACGGTTTTAATAAATACTCTATTCCGCTGGTTTCAAAAGCATGCATCCAAAACTGGTTGTAAGCTGTAATAAAAATAATTGGTGTTTGAATTGCTAGCTTTTTATAGGCTTCAAAAACATTACCGTCTCGTAGCTCTATATCAGAAAAAATCAAATCAATATCAGAAGTTGATTCAAAAAACTGAAGCACTTCTTCTACCGTTTCAAACTCTTCTACCACAGTAATAGGTTCATGATAACTTTCTATATACTTTTTTAGCTTTTTTCTAGCAGGTAACTCATCTTCAACTATAAGTGCTTTTATCATTTCTAAACAGGTTTATGAGGTAGTATTAATGGTAAAACAACTTCAAACTCTTTTTCAGTTTCGCGTATCTTAATAGTATTTTCAGCAAGCAGTTCAAATTGTTTTGATAGGTTAGCCAATGCCACTCCATTACTTTTTCTTTTTTTAGAATACAACGCTTTGTTATTCGTTACTTTAATTCCTTTATCTTCTGTAATGGTAATTTGTACAGGAGATTCAAAGGTTCCTTTATTATGAGTAATGGCATTTTCTATAAGAACTTGTAAACAAAATGGTGGCACTACACTATTTTTTGTATACAATGCTGGTGCTATGTGTAGTTGATAATACCCCTGATATTTTTCTTCCATTAGCTTAAAATATCCTTCAGCAAAAAACAACTCTTCTTTTAATGAAACCAATTGCTTGTCTGCACTATGTAAACTATACCTATACAACTCTGAAAATCGATTTAAAAACAAAGAAGCTCTTTCCGTATCTTCATCAATAAGCTGATCTAAAACATTTAAATTATTGAATAGAAAGTGAGGGTTTAATTGGTTTTTTAATTGTGTAATCTCGTTTTTAGCTTTACTTATTTCATAGGCAGCTACCTGTTTTTGATACGCTACATTTTCTTTGTAATACAAGTAGGCTAATGAAAATCCACCAAAAATAATAAAGTCAATTACAGAGTTTATATTGACATATATTATATGATAAACAGAACCAAAGTTTCTGGAATAGGTATCAAAAATGAACGCGACAATTAATCCGAAACTATTCCCTATCACTAAATATGTTAACAACCCTATTCCAAAAAAACGCACATATCTTCTACTTAATGAAGTTTGTTTTTTTGAGTTTTTATTAATACTCTTTTTGATAAAACTAATCCACCAAAAAATAAATACTGCTTTAAAGAAATACCAAAAAGGAGCATCAGGATAAAAGATAAAATCTTTCCAAGAATCTGAATTCCCAAATTGATTTTTTAAAATAAATATTAAGCAAAAAGTAAAGAGAAAGATTAAAAATGTAACATTTTCTCTAAAAAAGGATGTGTTTGTTTTCATATCAGCACTCACAAATATATCAAATTTGCGATGAAATCTTTGGAAGAATCTCACCGCAAACTCTAGTATTTCTATTTATCTTCTGGCCAAGTACTTACTGTATTTCCTTTCTCATCATAGGCTTCTAGTTTTATTTTATTATCCTCGTCTATAATAAACTTAGCTCTTGTTTTTCCATTAGTGTCATATAAAAACAATCCATTTTGTTTTCCTGGTGTTTGTCCTAAAGCTACCCTAGGTACTCCTCCTATCATTCCTTTTTGTTGATATTCTTTAAACTTAGCTCTTCTTTCAACCGGATCATTAATAGCTCTTAATTCCTCTCCTATTTTTAGGGTCATTTCTTGGGTTTCGTTGTCTCCTCGATCATTAAACACTAACCTACCTGCTTTGTACCTTTTCCCATTTTTCTTAGCATCGGTAGTTATGAGTTGCATTACTTGGTCTCCATCGTATTGATCAAACGTTAACGATAATCCTGAACTATGTCCTTTTTCAGTTTTTTTACCATCATAAATAAATCCACCACACTCTATACCTTCTTCATTATAAAAAAGCATTCCTGCCCTCTTTTTTCTTTCGTGATATACTCTTCCATTAATCTTATCGCCTTTGCCAGGAAAGTTTGCTGCGTTAGTAATAAGCATTTTTACCGTTCCGTCATTTTCAATAATATTAATTCTTTTTACGTCAATGGTATCAAATTGTGTATTTCCTTTATTTTTAAAGGCTACAGTAGTTAAAACTCCTATTAGTGCTGTTATACTTACTGCAAATGTTCTTAAAAAAATAAGTTCTCTTTTTGGGTTCATCATGGTATGTTTTATAATTAGATACCTCAAAAGTATTTAAGGCTTACATTCTTTAAAACGTCTTTTTTATAAACTCAGGAAAATAAATGATAAACTAAGGAATATAAACAATAAAAAACCACCGACTTTAATTCGGTGGTTTAAAAATATGTATTAAGGTTAGTTATTTCTTAGTACATGTTTTGTAATGCTGTAATATCGTTACCATTAAACTCTCCGTCTTCGTTAGAGCTAAAGCAAGCTAACATAACTGAAGTTGAATCGTATCCTGTTGGTGTACCAGACACATGGTTAGCTCCTACACCAGCAGTTCCTTCGTTAGTGTTTTGTCCACAACTTTGACGGCTAAACCAATCAGTATGTCTAAATCCTACTGAATGTCCTATTTCATGTGTAATTACATGCTCGTTTACATTTGTTGTGTACCCTGATAATCCGTAGATTTGCACCCACTTGTAAGGTAAACCTCCACTTGGAAAACCTGCGCTACCACCTGATCCAGATTGATTTGGATTACGGTATACTACCATATCTTTATTGGAATAATCAGTTCCAAAACTTAAAGTAAAACTAATAGATACTCCGCTTAAATTATTGTAATTGTCTACCGCCCATTGTAGTGCTGTTTGCTCTTTACTAGAAAGACCATATCCACCACCACCTGTATATCCGATAATAGAAATATTTCTACCTTGAGATACTAAGTTATTGGTTGAGTATTGACGTCCAGATTGATTATCATCCTTAGCCTTTGCTAAAGTAAATAACTCTTGTTCTGTCATTACTACATCTTCTTCTAAAAATAAGCGCACTTCTGATGTTCCGTCAGGAAAGTAAAAATTATCATAACGAATATGATCTACATTTAACTCTAATTTAGCTGCAGCATCAACAACCTCTTGAGGTACAGGTTTGAGCCCTGGGTTATCGCTATATTGTAGTATAGCATCCGGCTCTTTAATTTGTTCGTTTTCACTTGAACATGAGGTGAAGAACACACCTACTGACAAGCCCATAATTAGGGCTAACTTTGTTTTTTTCATAATATGAAGGGTTTTATAATTCACTGTAAATCTACACTTTAGAACTAAATATTTAAAATAAAACCTAAAAAAACGTTAAAAAAAAGAATATTTAAACATAAAAATCATAAAATATTAAATACCAAACAAATAAGCGGTTTTTTAAACAATTAAAAAACACGATATCAATTACTTAAAAACAAAACTTCCTTTAACAGAAATGGTTAAAGGAAGTTTACGGTTAATTTACAGTATTTATAACTTATATAATAGTGCTTTGCCCCATGTGTATGTTTTGGAAGTTCATATCACTATCTTCTTGATTATAGATGTAGTCCGCAATAAAATCTCCTACTTTACTAGTAGAAAATGGATTCTCTGAATTGATATCTTCGGTAGTAATTCCTAATTCTAATGATTTTTGAACGGCTACTTCTACTACTTTAGCTTCTTGCATTAAACCTAAATGCTCTAATAACATTGCTGCCGATAAAATAGATGCTAACGGATTTGCAATATCTTTTCCTTTTGCTTGTGGGAAAGATCCATGAATAGGCTCAAATAATGCATTTTCTTTTCCTACTGAAGCTGATGCTAACAAACCTATAGAACCTCCTATTACACTTGCTTCATCTGAAAGTATATCTCCGAAAAGGTTTTCTGTTAAAATTACATCAAACTGTTTTGGATTTAAAATTAATTGCATTGCAGCATTATCTACAAACAAGAAATCAACTTTAACATCTGGATATTGTGTAGCCAGTGCTGTCACTGCTTTACGCCATAACCTTGACGTTTCTAATACATTAGCTTTGTCTACCAATGTTAGTTTTTTACGTCTTTTTTGAGCTGCTTGAAAGGCTAAATGCGCCATTCGTTCAATTTCTTCTACGGTGTATGAACAACCGTCAAAAGCATGTTTTCCGTCGTCACTTAATTCTTTAATTCCAAAATAGATTCCTCCAGTCAATTCTCTATAAATAGTAATATCGGTTCCTTCAATTCTATCTTTCTTTAATGGTGAATTATGAAGTAACGTGTCATATGCTTTTACTGGACGCACATTACAAAACAACCCTAACTCTTTTCGTAAGCGTAACAACCCTTGTTCTGGACGTACTTTTGCTGTAGGATCATTATCGTATTTTGGATCTCCAATAGCACCAAATAAAATAGCATCACTCTTTTTACACAGCTCAATGGTTTCATCTGGCAACGGGTTTCCTGTTTTATCAATAGCACAGGCTCCCATTAATGTTTCTGTAAATAAAAATGTGTGGTCAAACACATTACCAACAGCTCTAAGCACTTTTTTAGCCTGTTCTGTTACTTCTGGTCCTATTCCATCTCCTGGTATTACCGTTATATTGTACTTCATCTTTTTACTTTTATTTCATTGTTGCTTCAAAAGCTGTTATTGTATCTTTTTTACTGATTAAAAAATCTATATCGTCGTAACCATTTATCATACATAGCTTTTTGTATGGATTGATTTCAAAGTCTACATTACCTATAGGTGTTTTTAGTGTTTGATTTTCTAAATCTACTATAATGGTTGTATCTGGTAATTCAGTTACTTTTTTTAACAGTTTTGCTAAATATTCTTTGGGCACTTGTACTGGTAGTATTCCATTATTAAGTGCATTTCCTTTAAAAATATCAGCAAAAAAACTACTAATTACTACTTTAAATCCGTAACCCGCTAATGCCCATGCAGCATGTTCTCTACTTGAACCACAACCAAAATTATCTCCTGCTATTAAGATACTTCCTGCATAATTTGGGTTATTTAGCACAAAGTCTTCATTTATACTTCCGTTCTTTTTGTAACGCCAATCTCTAAATACATTATCTCCGAATCCTTCTTTATTGGTTGATTTTAAAAATCGTGCAGGTATAATTTGATCGGTATCTATATTCTCGGTTGGTAGTGGTACTGCGGTATCTATTAGTTTAACAAATTTCTCCATTAGTTTAATTCTTTTGTAAAGTCAGTAATTTTTCCTTCAACAGCTGTAGCAGCTGCCATTAACGGACTTGCTAAAATGGTTCTTGCTCCTTGTCCCTGACGTCCTTCAAAGTTTCTGTTTGAGGTTGATACACAGTATTCTCCTTCTGGTATTTTATCGTCATTCATTGCTAAACATGCTGAACACCCTGGTTGTCGTAATTGAAATCCTGCTGCTTCAAAAACTTCTTGCAAACCTTCTCGTTTTATTTGTTTTGCTACTTGTTGTGATCCTGGTACTAACCACGCATTTACATTCGCTGCTTTTTGTTTTCCTTTTATATAGTTTGCTGCGACTCTAAAATCTTCTATTCTTGAGTTGGTACAACTTCCTATAAATACATAGTTAACGGGTGTATTAATTAATGATGCTCCTTTTTTAAAGTTCATATATTGTAATGACTTTTCAAAGGAAACATCATTAAACTGGGGAATATTTTCTGAAATTTTTATTCCCATTCCTGGGTTGGTTCCGTAGGTAAGCATTGGTTCTATGTCTTCTGCCTTAAAAGTGTATTCTTTATCAAATTTTGCACTTTTATCAGTCTTTAATGTTTTCCAATAGGCTACTTTGTTATCAAACTCGTCTCCTTTTGGTGCAAACTCCCGTCCTTTTACATATTCAAAAGTGGTTTCATCAGGAGCAATCATACCGCCTCTGGCTCCCATTTCGATACTCATATTACACACAGTCATACGACCTTCCATAGACATTTCTTCAAATACATTTCCTGCATATTCGCAGAAATATCCTGTACCTGAATTTGTTCCTAATTGCGCTATGATATACAAGATTACATCTTTAGGTAGTACTCCATTTTTAAGCTTACCATTTACAGTTACACGTAGACTTTTAGGTTTTTCTAACAATAAGCATTGACTTGCAAACACCTGTGCTACTTGACTTGTTCCAATACCAAAGGCAATGGTACCAAAAGCACCGTGTGTTGAGGTATGGCTATCTCCACAAACCATGGTCATTCCCGGTTGTGTTATCCCTAATTCGGGAGCCATTACATGTACAATTCCGTTGTACCTATGTCCAAGCCCATACAAGGTTATATCGTTTTCTTTACAGTTTTGTGTTAACTGCTCTAGTTGATGCCTTGATAATTCGTCTTTTATTGGTAAATGTTGATTTACGGTTGGCGTATTATGATCGGCTGTTGCTACTGTTTTATCTGGTCGTGCAATTGGAATCTTACGTTCTTTTAACTCGTTAAATGCTTGCGGACTCGTTACTTCATGAATTAAGTGTTTGTCTATATATAAAATCTGTGGCCCATCTTTAACAGTATCTACCACATGCGCATCCCATACTTTATCAAATAATGTCTTTCCCATTAAGCTATGGCTATTTTTGAAATTTTATTTACTTGTTTCATAATCTGATGAATGTCTTCATCGATTACTTCTTTTTGCCTGTCAGCAAACTGTAAAAACGTTTTATAAGCTGTATCTAACTGAATTTTGGTTAGCTCATATCCTATCTTTTTTGCTCGGTATGCTAAGGCTGCTCTTCCGCTTCTTGCGGTTAATACAATAGCACTTTCTGTGACTCCTACATCTGCTGGATTGATAATTTCATAGGTTTCACGGTTCTTGATTACTCCATCTTGATGAATTCCTGAGCTATGTGCAAAGGCATTTGCTCCTACAATGGCTTTGTTAGGCTGTACAGGCATTCCCATACGTTCACGAACCATCATGCTTGTATCGTACAGTAATTTGGTATTGATATCTGTTTGAAGATTTAAATACGGATGCTGTTTTAAAATCATTACTACTTCTTCTAATGCTGTATTTCCTGCTCGCTCTCCTATTCCGTTGACCGTACATTCTATTTGACGCGCACCATTGATAGCTCCTGCAATAGAATTTGCTGTAGCCAATCCTAAATCGTTATGGCAGTGACAAGAAATAATTACATTTTCAATACCTTTAACATTGTCTTTTAGGTATTTAATTTTTGCTCCGTATTCTTCAGGTAAACAATACCCTGTAGTATCAGGAATATTCAACACTGTTGCTCCTGATTTTATAACTTCTTCACAAACTTTGGCTAAAAAAGCATTATCGGTTCTACCTGCATCTTCTGCATAAAACTCCACATCGCCTACAAAGTTTTTAGCATACGAAACAGCTTCTTTTGCTCGCCTAATCACTTCTTCTTTCGAAGCATTGAATTTATACTGAATATGTGAATCACTGGTACCAATCCCCGTATGAATCCTAGGCTTGTTAGCAAACTTTAAAGCATCTGCTGCTACTTCTATGTCTTTTTTAACGGCTCTTGTTAATCCGCAAACAGCAGCATTTTTAACCAATTTAGCTATTTCTTGTACTGATGTAAAATCTCCTGGACTGGATACAGGGAATCCTGCTTCTATTACATCAACTCCTAAAAAATCGAGTCTTTCAGCAATAATTAGTTTTTGTTGGGTATCTAATTTACATCCTGGGACTTGTTCTCCGTCTCGTAATGTGGTATCGAAAATTTGAATTTTATCGCTTTGCATAAATCTAACTATGATTATCAAAATAAAAACCAAATGTATATATTGGCTTTTCTAGCAAGCTCTTTTTTAATGGGTTAGTTACGATATCAAAACAACAAAAAACAAAAACAAAATACTGAAAAACAAAAAGTTATGCGCAAACCAATTACATTCTCCAACCAACAAAATGATGCTTTGTTTGTTTTGATTAAGTCTTTATCGAAGTCAGAAAAACGTCAGTTTAATTTATATGTTGGTCGTTTAGGGGGTAATGTAGATGCGAAATTTTTTGCACTTTTTAAATTACTTGAAAAACAAAAGAGTTATAACGAAAAGGCTATTATTGATAGCGGTGTGGTGAGTAAACAGCAGTTATCTAACTTAAAAGCACATTTATACAAGCAAATACTTATTAGTCTTCGTATGAATCCTTCTCATAAAAACATTAGAATTCAAATACGTGAGCAGTTAGATTTTGCTACTGTTTTATATCAGAAAGGGCTATACAAACAGAGTTTAAAGCTGCTTGACAAAGCAAAAAATATGGCGATTGAGAATGAAGAGAAGAATATTGCCTATGAAATTGTTGAGCTTGAAAAGGTTATTGAAAGTCAGTATATAACCCGAAGTATTGATACACGTTCTGACGAATTAACTGTTCAGGCAAAAGAGCTTAGCATGCAAAATGTTATTGCTAGTAAATTGTCAAACTTATCGCTACAATTGTATGGAACGTTGCTGAAAAACGGTTACGTAAAAAACGATGAGGAGCTGCAGCGAGTGAATACTTACTTTTACTCTAAGCTTCCTGAATATACGTATGAAGACTTGGGTTTTAGAGAAAAGTTATGGTTATACAAAGCTCATCTATGGCACAGCTTTTTAACACAGGATTTTTTACAGAGTTATAAGTATGCTAATAAATGGGTAGATTTATTTAAGCATGATACCAAGAATATTTCTTTACATCCTGTTTTTTATTTAAAAGGAAAAAACTACTTATTAGAAAGCTTATTTTTTATAAAACATTATGATAAGTTTAAAGAAGAGCTTTCTGTTTTTGAAAAGGAAATTGAAGAAAAAAATATTCCGCAAAATAGCAATACTGAAATCTTAACTTTTCTATATTATTATGCTAACAAATTGCACTTACATTTCTTAGAGGGTAGTTTTGCTGAGGGCGAATATTTAGTGGCTATTATTAATGATAAGATTAATAGTTATAAGGATCGTCTTGATAATCATCATATCGTGGTATTTTACTATAAAATTGCTTGTTTGTACTTTGGTATGGGTAAAAACAAAGAGTGTATTTTGTATTTAAATAAAATAATTAAACCTAAAAATATTCAAGTAGCTAACGACTTACAGTGTTTTGCAAGGGTGCTTTCTTTAATTGCTCATTACGAGTGTGGCTTGGATTATGATTTGGAGCGACAGTTTAAAGATACCTATCGTTTTTTAATAAAAATGGAAAACTTACAAGAGGTTCAAAAAGAATTTATTTCTTCTATAAAAGAGTTGGGAGATGTGTTTCCGCATCAAATAAAAAAGGAGTTAAAAAAAGTACACAGTCGCCTTGAGGTTTATGAGAATCATCCTTATGAAAAAAGAGCTTTTTTATATTTAGACATTCTTTCATGGCTTGAAAGTAAGATTGAAAATAAACCTGTGGCACAAATTATTAAAGAGAAATTTGTTAGTTCTCAAAAGTGTTGAGGTCTTATTTGTGTTGGATTATTTATAGTATATTAATTATAATATGTCATATAACTACTATTCATATATTAATTCATATTTATTATAAACACCTTAAATAAGGATATATTCTATCTACATAACCCTTATCTATATTGTATGTTTTTGTATCAATTCCACTTAGAATAAATCTTGAAACAACTCCTTCATTAATTAAATCTAGAGTTCCAAAATATACATCATTCATACTTACATTTGATAGCTCTGGATTTGTTTCTATAAACTTATATAATTTCCAGATAGAAAAGTTGATTACTTTTCTTTCCAATAAACCAAAATCATATTCACAAATAGTATTATTATACTCTACTCTACAACCTTTTCCATGAAAATAATAACCATAGTTAAATACAACTCCTTTTCTAGGGATTGTCTTATCTATTTCTGTCCATATATCTTTTTTTTCCTTTGTATTTTTTCTTAAAAGCTAATTCAAAATTATTTATGAACCTTATATAAGAATCAATATTTTTTTCATAAAATGAATTAATGTAAACTAGAAATTCATAAAAAAATCACTTTTTTTAGTATTGGTTCTTTTATATAGGATCAAACCATTCTCTACGTTCAACTACCTCTATCAAATGTTTTATTGAAAAATGTTTTTGCTTTCCAAAAAATTTAAACTTATTTCTTAATAGTTTATGAAATGGGTCTTCCTTAGAAAAATATCTATCAAATTCGAAGCTTGTCATATTAACATTAAAATGCCTTTCAAAATCATTAAAAAAAGTTTCTGCATCTAAGCCATCTGTACCTATTAAATCAAACGATTCGGATGTATCTAAAACAATATAACCCAACTTAAGCTTAATAAAATCGATAACCTCTCCTTCCACTATACTTTTCTAATAAAAAATACTTCCTAAAATAGTTGCTCTTTTTTCACTTGCTGATATTCTTCTACAATTGCTTCTAAAACTTCTTTTGCTGGTTTAATTTCATGGATAAGCCCTGCTACTTGACCTATTTCTAGTTCTCCATCGTCCAAGTTTCCTTCAAACATACCTCTCTTTGCACGTGCACGCCCTAACAATTCTTTTAATTGTTCTATCGTTGGGTTTTGTTGATATAATTCTTGAACTTCTTGAAAAAACTTGTTTTTTACCAAACGTACAGGTGCGAGTTCTTTTAACGTTAGTTGTGTACCACCATCTTTTACTTCAACAATTGTTTTTTTGAAGTTGTCATGTGCTGAAGACTCTACCGTAGCTGCAAAACGACTTCCTATTTGCACTCCGTCTGCTCCCAACACCATTGCTGCTAACATTCCTCTACCTGAACCTATTCCTCCTGCGGCAATTACTGGAATCTTCACTTGTTCTTTTACCATAGGTATTAACGTAAACGTAGTCGTTTCTTCACGTCCGTTATGACCTCCTGCTTCAAATCCTTCACATACCACAGCATCTACTCCAGCTGCTTCTGCTTTTAAGGCAAATTTTACTGAACTTACCACATGTACTACTGTAATTCCTTTTTCCTTTAAAAAAGAGGTCCATGTTTTTGGATTCCCTGCGGAAGTAAACACGATTTTTACTCCTTCTTCAACAATAATATCCATGATTTTTTCAATATCAGGATATAACATTGGCACATTTACCCCAAAAGGCTTATCCGTTGCTTTTTTACATTTTTGAATGTGTTCACGAAGTACTTCTGGATACATCGATCCTGCTCCAATTAATCCTAATCCACCTGCATTTGACACTGCTGAAGCTAACTTCCAGCCACTTACCCAAATCATTCCACCTTGAATGATTGGATATTGTATATTAAATAGTTTGGTAATTCTGTTTTGCATTTTTATCCTCTGAAGTTTAATGGTTGAGAAAAGTTGAAAGGAATCTTTCTATTCATATGTATCGCTGGCTCCCACCCTTTTAAGTTTTCAAAAAAACGAACAATTTCATTTTCTAACTTTTTAGGAACCTTTTCATTGATGGTAACATCTCTTACTGCTCCTTTTATATCAATTACATATTCAACTATAATCTGACCTTTAACTTTGTAACTTATCTTACTTGTTAACTTTTTAAGTTGCTTGTAATATTTATCCTTACCCCCTTTAAAAGTTGGTCTCTTTTCTTTTATAATGTTTTTTAAATCATCAATCTTTTCTCCCTTGTCATTATAATAAGTTGTTTTAATTATCGAATCGCTTTTGGCGATTCCTCTACCTGCCAATTTACCATTATAATGGTAAATTTTCCATACTCCTTCTCTCTTACCATCTATATAAACTCCTTCAATATCCTTATTCCCATTATCGAACCATGTTTGTATTCTCCCATTTCTTTTACCTTTTTTATTGTAGAAAGTTAATGCTGATATTTTTCCATTTTTATTGAACGAAACTGACTCTCCTATTTTAATCTTTTTCTCCTTTGTTAGATAATGTGTATAGTTATATAGTTTTCCGCTGCGTTTATACTTCCTTACCAACCATAATGAATCTGCACTCTTAGTAATAATTTCAAAAGACATTGCTTTCTCCTTATTGTTGATTATATTACCTTTCTTGTCTAAATAGTTTATAATAGAGTCTTTCTGTGAATATCCATTAATATTTATGAACACCAACAATAATAAGAATATCTTTTTCATAGTTTTATTTTTTCCCTTTTTAAGAAATCACACCAGAACCTAATAGCTCTTCATTTTTATACCAAGCAACAAACTGCCCTTCTTGAATAGCCGATTGTGGATTTTCAAATTCAACATAAATTCCGTTGTCTACTTTATACAGAGTAGCTTTTTCTAATGGTTGTCGGTAACGAATACGCGCCTCTACTTCCATAGACTCACCAGTTTGTAAAGCTACATCTTCACGTACCCAGTGCAATTCTTCTTTTGATACAAATAATACACTTCGATACAATCCTTGGTGATTTTTTCCTTCTCCTGTATAAATAATGTTGGTATCTACATCGGTTTCAATCACAAACAATGGTTCTTTGGTACCTCCAACTGCTAACCCTTTACGTTGTCCTTTGGTGAAATAATGTGCGCCTTGATGTTTACCTACTACTTTTCCATCTTCTTTATTATAAGAGAACTTCGTTGAAAAATATGCTAACTCCGCTTCTTTATTCTCAAATTCTGGAACTAAACGATTGTACTGCTCAAATTCATCTGGAATTCGGACAATATCTCCTTCTTTCGGTTGTAGTTTTTGTTGTAAAAAATCTGGAAGTCTTACTTTTCCTATAAAACACAAGCCTTGACTGTCTTTTTTATCAGCTGTAATTAAATCTGCTTCTTTGGCTATTTCACGAACTTCTGGTTTTGTCAATTCTCCAATAGGAAATAACGCTTTAGATAATTGTTCTTGCGATAATTGACATAGAAAGTATGATTGATCTTTATTCGTATCTTTTCCTGCTAATAACTTGTATACAGGCTTTCCATCAATTATTTCTTCTGCTTTTCTACAGTAATGCCCTGTTGCTACATAATCAGCTCCTAAACTTAACGCGATATCCATAAACACATCAAACTTAATTTCTCGATTACATAATACATCAGGATTAGGTGTACGTCCTTTTTCATATTCATTAAACATATAATCAACAATACGCTCTTTGTATTGTTCGCTTAAATCAACTGTTTGAAATGGAATTCCTAATTTTTCTGCAACAATCATGGCGTCGTTACTATCTTCTAACCATGGACATTCATTAGAAATGGTTACTGAATCATCATGCCAGTTCTTCATGAACAATCCAATAACTTCGTGTCCCTGTTCTTTTAGTAAATACGCTGTTACACTACTATCTACGCCTCCTGAAAGTCCTACTACTACTCTTTTCATCTTATACTTTTGAAGCTACAAATTTACGAAATAATAAATGTTTATATTATGGAAATAATTGATGGCTTCATTACTAAAATTGATGAATTCTAATCTCTGATAAGGCTCAGTTTATTTTCTTTTCTAATGTTATTTAAATTATTAATATTTATAATTTAATTTTTAGGAATTGAAAACGCTTTTTTCTTTCTCTTGTCGGTAACTACTTCTCCATCCATGTAAAATTGCCATTTACCATCTCTCTTACCATTTTTATACATCCCTTTTTCTTTTAAATCTCCTTTTAAATCGTAGTATTTCCCTTCTCCTTCTAATTTACCATTTACATAATACACTTCTTCAATCATCACTCCTTCTTCAGTAAAAATCTTAGAAAGTCCATTTTTCTTACCATCTTTATAAATACTTTCTTCAGTTAATTTACCATTTCTATAGTAGTTTTTTAAAACTCCATCTAATTTACCATCAGCATATTCTTCTTCTGAAAAAAGTTCTCCGTCTGAAAAATAATACGTCCATTTTCCTACTCGTTTTTTTCCTATCATCCATCCTTTTGTTTTTACTTTTCCGTTAGGCGTAAAAAATTGCACAAAGGCACTATCGGATTTGGCAGAAAACTCTTTAGTCATAGAAGGAATTCCGTAAGAATTAGGTTCATAAAAATTAAATGTACCTATCTCTTTTCCATTTTTAAACTCTCCTGAATATCTTATTTTGTTTTTATTATCATCATAATATTTTTTCCAAACCCCATGCCTCTTTCCATTAGTATCAAATTTATTTATTTTTTGTGCTTGAGTAGCTGTTATAAAAAATACCGATAACAAAAGTGTTGTTGAAAATATCCTTTTTATATTTATCATGCTATAATTTCTTTTACAATTCAAATTTACATAAACCATACCAATATGAGTCTTGATTTTTTAATTTCTGTGCTAGAAAATGTTGATAATCCTGCTAGAGTAAACAGAAATAATGCTGCAAATATTGTATTAAAGCAACCTGAATTAGTAAAGTTTTTAGTTGATGTTACTTTCGATGTTGATAATAAACTATCTATTAAAGCTGCTTGGGTACTGGAATGGATTTGTACACATAATGGAATTGAATATATTATTCCTTATCTCCCTATTTTTACAAAAAATATATATAGAGTACACTTTGATAGCGCTATAAGACCTTGTGCTAAAATTTGTGAACATTTAGCAACTGCTTTTTCCTCAAAAACAACCAATGGTATAAAAGAACAGTTAACAGAAACTGATATCGATTTAATTATAGAAACGGGATTCGACTGGTTAATTACCGACCAAAAAATAGCAGTTAAAGCCTACACCATGAATACTTTATATTTATTTGGTTTACAAAAAGACTGGGTACATCCTGAACTGGAACATATTATTCGAACAAAAGTGATTCATGAAAGTAAAGGTTGTAAAGCCAGAGGGAAGAAAGTATTGGAGTTGATTGAGAAACATAAAGACCAAAAACAATTATAAAACCTCAGAAGAAAAATCTTCTGAGGTTCTTTTATTATTTTACAAGCAACTAAATACGATATCGTTTATTTTATTACCAAGCCCAGCCTGATGTAGAAGAAACCTGGTCGTTCCAAGACTTCTTCCACCACCACCAACCAGACATGGTGTACCATTTAAGATTCCCTACGTTTAACCCTAAATAACCTGTTGGTGAATAAAAGCCTATAACTTTTCCTCCATAACAAGAGTGCTGGTATAAATATACTACTTGTCGTCTATAAGTTGGTTTTCTAATTTTTAAAGAAGATAATTGGTCGTTATTTCCTGACCCAACCCAATGGTCTCTGTAATAATAGCGTTTTTGCCTTCTCATGCCTGTCATTTCTGTGTTATAGTAGGCATGTTTATAGAAATAAAAGTTACCCGAGCCATACACATCATAGCTATTACATTTTGATGACTTCCCTTCTGTTGAAACTTGATCTCCTGGGAAACCTTCTGCTACTTTTGAGGTGTATTTTTTTAAGTCTTCTGTATTATCGAAAACTTTTACTTCAATATCAGTGCTTCCTTCTTCTGGATTATTAAAAAACAATGATTTTGGAGCTTTTTCTTCGTTACCAAAAATTTCTTGAGCAAAATCTACATCTCCATCTGCCTTCAATACTTCTCCACTTTCTTCATTATATACATAAGATATTTTAAATTGTTTTCCATAATAATCGTACGTATGATTAATAGTTACTGTACTTCCTTTTGCTAATTGTAATTCTTCTTTTTTTGATTCATTTTCAATTATTTCTTCACTTTGACAGCTAAAAAGTAATGTAAAACACATTACTGCCATCCATAAAAAATTTTGTTTTTTCATTTTTTCTTATTTTTTAAAATCCTTAGCATCTACTAAGAATTTATTCGTTTGATTAGTTAGTTTTTTAATTTTTTTAGAGGTATTAAAACCTCTCCGTTTTTAAAACGAGAATAATCTACAACGTATTTATTTGCTTGTAAAGTAATATTAGTTTTACCTAATTCCTTTGCAATATAGTCTCTTAGAGATATATCTTCTGAGATAATGAAATCTTCTTCTAAACTTCTAAAAAATACCAATCGTAATGACTCGCCTTCATTTCTGAATGCTATCATACCATTATCTTCATCGTTATTCCCTTCCCTAAGTTTCGAGAAAATCTCTTTTACCTCTAAGTTTTTGTTGTTTAACAGTTCGTTTGCAGTGTCTTCTTTTTGCCATGCTTGTAGCATCAGAGGCGACGCTTACTAATACAAAGTTTTGTAGTTGTTTCATAAAATAATAGTTTTCGGGGTTAATTATGAAATCAAATTTACATGAACTAAAAAACACAAACACCAGTTAAACAGCTATTTAAAACACAGGCAAAACCCTTTTTTAACCTAAAAAATACCTCTTTATAAATTAATTCCTATCCTTTACAAAGTTAATTCGTAACCTTTTTTAAAAACTTTTTAGGTTTGAGTCATTATTAACAATCAAATTTATATTATTATGAAAAAAAGCATTTTAAACTTAAAAAGTTTTCAATTATTATCTGAAAAAAATCAAAAAAACATATATGGAGGAGCTAAAATTCCTCTAAATGGAGGAATGGCAAATACAACTCCTCTTACTCCTCTTAAAACTGTAGTGTCATGGAGATGTTGGAACAGAATTACTTCTCAATATGATATTATTTATAACGTTGGAAATCCTGGTGTTGAAGACTTTCAAGGGTATGAATATTGTCAACCTGTAATTCAATAAGGTAGATAACCTTCTTTTATTTTCAATATAAAATGAGAACGTTAAGTATTGTGAGATTAATAGAAGTATTCTAATTTTTTATAAAAACTGTTATTCTTTAACTTTTAATATTATTAACAATCAAATTTATATTATTATGAAAAAAAGCATTTTAAAGTTAAACGGTATTCAAAAATTAAACACAGTTGAACAAAAGGAACTAGTAGGTGGTCATATAGTTAACATTGACAAAGCTAGATCACACATTACATGGAAGTGTTTTCGAAACAACTCAGGTAGTACATTTTTTTTATCTCCTGTAGACCTTTCATCTCCAACTACTTCTTGTTATGCGTACGATAACACTTATAAAGCTCCAACAAATGGTACTAATTATGGCATGGGTACCCCCATATAAACTGAAAAATTATTAACCAAATAAATTTTAAATTATGTTAAAAAATATTTTACTACAAAAAGGTGTTAATGAGTTAAATAACACTCAATTAAAAGAAACTCAAGGAGGTCATTATACTGGAAATCTTCAATATACATGTTGGGATAAAACAGGTGCACTTTATGATTCTACAATAGATGCTTCTTATCCAGACGCTGGTATTCATTGTACACCTAACGCAGAAGTTACTGCCTCAGCAATAACAAAGTTCACTGCATAATTATCTCAAAAAGGAGCTGTAAAATTTTTAAAATTACAGTTCCTTTTCTTCTTATAACTCCTTTAAATTCGTAGGTTTTCGATAGCCTTGAAACGGCTGTTTTAACAACTCTTTTAAACTAGAGTTTTTTTCTTCATCTGGAAATGTATCTACTCCATACACTATTTTTTCTCTATCTAACTCCATATACGTTCCTAATAAACGGTCCCAAATAGAAAAGATATTTCCGTAGTTAGAATCTGTATAAGGTAATAAATTATGATGATGTACTTTGTGCATATCGGGTGATACAATCACATAACTCAATACCTTATCTAACTTTTTAGGCATTTTTATATTAGCATGTGTTAACTGCGTAAACACTAACGATATTGATTGGTACAACATTATTATAGCTATTGGAGTCCCGACTAAAAAAACGCCTACTAAAGTAAATGTAAAACGAATTACACTTTCTATCGGGTGATGTCTGTTTGCTGTTGTGGTATCCACTTTATGATCAGAATGGTGAACTAAATGTACCATCCACAAAGGTTTTACTTTATGTTCAACTAAATGTGCTAAATAAGCTCCGAAGAAGTCTAAAAATAATACACCTAACAATACGTACAACCACAATGGCATTTCGGGTAGCCAGTTGATTAATCCAAAGTCATTTGCTTGCACCCAATCGGCAGTCTTTAATAATAAGAATGCCAATACAAAATTGATAATTACCGTAGTTGCAGTGAAAAATAAATTAGGCCATGCGTGTTTCCATTTATTGTATTTAAAACTAAATAATGGTACAGCGCCTTCCAATAACCAAAAGAAAGTAATTCCGCCAACTAAAATAATACTTCTATGACTAGAAGGAATCGTTTCAAAATAATGTATAAGAGTTTCCACTATGATATATTTTTCCTAAAAATAGAAAAAATATCTATAAAAACTTATTTCTTAGAACTTCCCGATTGTGGTAATCTCTTTTTCAACTCCTCTACTATTCGGTAAGTTGCAGGACAGACCTCCGTATTTTTAATAGTTAAATCTGCTAATTGGATAAACTTTTTACGATTAGTATGTGGATATTCTGAGCAAGCTTTTGGACGCACATCATAAATAAAACACGTATTATCTGATTCATCTAAAAAAGTACACGGAGCAGATTGTAAGACCATGAAATTATCTTCATCTCGCTGTAAATATTGATTAGTAAAATCAATCACCTTCATTTTTAAGTGTTTTGCAATGCGCTCTATATCTTTTTCAGTAAAAATTGGTGAAGTCGTTTTACAACAATTAGCACATTCTAAACAGTCGGTACGCTCAAATTCTTCCTCATGCAATTCTTGCATTAATAAATCTAAGCGTTTAGGGGTACGCTTTTTTAATCGTTGAAAATACTTCTTATTTTCTTGTAAAGCGTCTTTGGCTAATTTTGGTAAGTTTTCAAGGTCTTTATCCATGGTACAAAGGTACGAAAGCACCTTTGAAGTCATACATTATTCTGCCTTAAAAAATCATAAGGCAAATCGTGGGAAGAAAAAATTAAAAACACTAATTTTGTGCGACAATTAAAAAGAACCAATGAATATTCAATCGTTAATAGAAACGAAAGTAAAAGAAGGATTTTTAGCCTTGTATGATGTAGAAATTCCTAGTGTAGAATTTCAAGCAACCCGTAAAGATTTTGAAGGTGACATTACAGTAGTTGTCTTCCCATTACTACGGTACAAAAAAGGAAATCCTGTTCAAATTGGTGAAGATTTAGGAAAATATTTAGTCGAGAACATCAACGAAATTACTAGCTACAATGTCGTAAAAGGTTTTTTAAACTTAGTGGTTGATGATTCTTTCTACGTAAACTTTTTTAATCAAATAGCTACTGATGCAACTTATGGCTTTGTAAAAGAAGACAAAACAGATGCACGTATGGTGGAATATTCTTCTCCTAACACTAACAAACCTTTACACTTAGGACATGTTCGTAATGTATTGTTAGGATATTCAGTTGCTGAGATTTTAAAGGCTGCGGGACATAAAGTGTACAAAACACAAATTATCAACGATCGTGGTATCCATATTTGTAAGTCTATGTTGGCTTGGAAAAAATTTGGAGAAGGAGAAACTCCTGAATCTACTGGATTAAAAGGCGATAAACTGGTTGGAAATTACTATGTAAAATTCGATCAAGAATATAAAAAAGAAATTAGCAACCTAGTCGCTTCTGGTGTTTCTGAAGACGATGCTAAAAAGCAAGCTCCTTTATTTGTTGAAGCACAAGAAATGTTACGTAAGTGGGAAGCTGGTGATAAGGAAGTTGTTGCTCTTTGGGAAATGATGAACGGATGGGTATACAAAGGTTTCGACGTTACTTATGAAAACATCGGAGTTAACTTTGATAAATTATACTATGAAAGTAACACCTATTTATTAGGAAAAGATATTATTGAGGAAGGTTTACAAAACGGAGTTTTCTACAAAAAAGAAGACAGTTCTGTTTGGTGTGATTTAACTGACGAAGGACTAGATGAAAAATTAGTGTTACGTTCAGACGGAACTGCAGTATATATGACACAAGATATTGGAACTGCTATTCAACGTTCTAAAGATTTTCCTGATGTAAACGGAATGGTATATACCGTAGGTAACGAACAAGATTATCATTTCAAAGTGTTATTCTTAATCTTACAAAAATTAGGATACTCTTGGGCAAAACAATTATTCCATTTAAGTTACGGAATGGTTGATTTACCTTCAGGAAAAATGAAATCTCGTGAGGGTACTGTAGTTGATGCTGACGATTTAATGGATGAAATGACAAACACTGCTCGTGAAATTTCACAAGAATTAGGAAAGCTAGAGGGGTATTCAAACGAAGAGAAAGAGGAGCTATATAAAATTATCGGATTAGGAGCTTTAAAATACTTCATTTTAAAGGTAGACCCTAAAAAGAGAATTTTGTTTGACCCGCAAGCATCGGTAGATTTCCAAGGAAATACAGGTCCGTTTGTACAATATACGTATGCAAGAATTCAGTCTATCTTACGTAAAGCTAATTTCGATTATTCTTCATCTATATCTGTAGAATTACACGAGAAAGAAAAAGAATTAATCAAACAATTAGAACAATACCCTGAAGTAATTCAGCAAGCAGCGGGTAACTATTCTCCTGCTGTGATTGCCAATTACACATATGATTTGGTAAAAGAGTTCAACTCATTCTATCAAAATGTATCTATTTTAGGAGAAGAAAATCAAGATAAAAAAGTATTTAGAGTTCAGTTATCTAAAAAAGTAGCTGACACTATAAAATCTGCATTCAAATTATTAGGAATTCAAGTTCCTGAAAGAATGTAAAGTGATTTAAACTATGAAGGTAAAAGTTTTATTAACAATAGTATCCTTAATTACATTAAGCATATCTGCTCAAAACAAGCCATTGGGTAAAGTTTTTTTGAGAAATGGTAAAGTACATTCAAATGGTTATGAATGGATTGATAATGGGATGGCGAAAAGTCCACAAATAAAATATAAAACTAACGAAGGACTTCAATTCATTCATGATTCCAAAGAAATAGAAAAAGTTAGAAACTATTCTGTTAATTCAAAAGGTATTAAAGACAGCACTGACTATTTCTATAAATTCTATAAAACTCAATTTAAACTAATTAGGAAAGTAACAACTTCTGGAGGTAAATTAGAATTATTCGCAGAAGATTTTATAAATATGTATCCTACTAAGCCTTTCAGTAAAACTTATGGGTCTACTCAAGTTTATTACTTAGGAAAAACACAAAGACCAAAAATTGTAAAACTACCTAGAAGAAAAACAAGTAAAAAGTTTAAGAAGGTTTTATCAGAGTATACCTCTAAATGTAAAGCCTTTACTGAAAAAATAAATAATAAAAATTTTCTTAAAGAAAACCCTGTAAATAAAATAGTTTCTTATTACAATGAAAATTGTAAATAAATAATTAAACAAACAACAAGTAAAAAGTAAACAACATGAAATACGACGTACTAATAATCGGAAGCGGTCCTGGAGGTTATGTAACTGCAATTAGAGCATCTCAATTAGGGTTTAAAACCGCTGTAGTTGAAAAGGAAAACTTAGGTGGAATTTGCTTAAACTGGGGATGTATTCCTACCAAAGCATTATTAAAATCTGCACAAGTATATGATTATTTAAAACATGTTGATGAGTATGGTTTAAAAGCAGAAGCTATCGATAAAGATTTCGAAGCTGTTATTAAACGTAGTCGTGGTGTTGCTGAAGGAATGAGCAAAGGTGTTCAGTTCTTAATGAAGAAAAACAAAATTGATATCATCGACGGATTTGGTAAAGTGAAAACTGGAAAAAAAGTAGATGTTACCGATAAAGATGGTAAAGTAACTGAATATTCTGCAGATCATATTATTATAGCTACTGGAGCTCGTTCTCGTGAGTTACCAAGTTTACCTCAAGACGGTAAAAAAGTAATTGGTTACCGTGAAGCTATGAGCTTACCAACGCAACCTAAATCGATGATTGTTGTAGGTTCAGGTGCTATTGGAGTTGAGTTTGCTCATTTCTATAACTCAATGGGAACTGATGTAACTGTTGTTGAATTTATGCCAACAATTGTTCCTGTTGAAGATAAAGATGTTTCTAAACAAATGGAGCGTTCTTTCAAAAAAGCGGGAATTAAAGTAATGACAAGTTCTTCTGTAGAGTCTGTTGATACTTCTGGTGACGGAGTAAAAGCAACTGTAAAAACTAAAAAAGGAGAAGAAGTTTTAGAAGCTGATATCGTTTTATCTGCTGTTGGAATTAAAACAAATATTGAAAACATTGGTTTAGAAGATGTTGGAATTATTACTGATAGAGATAAAATCTTAGTAAACGACTGGTACCAAACGAACATTCCAGGATACTATGCGATTGGAGATGTAACTCCTGGTCCGGCATTAGCACACGTTGCTTCAGCAGAAGGAATTACTTGTGTTGAAAAAATAGCTGGCTTACATACTGAAGCTATTGACTATGGAAACATTCCTGGTTGTACATATGCTACTCCTGAGATTGCTTCTGTTGGTTTAACTGAAGAGCAAGCAAAGGAAAAAGGTTACGAATTAAAGATTGGTAAATTCCCTTTCTCTGCATCTGGTAAGGCTAAAGCTGCTGGAACTCCTGACGGATTTGTAAAAGTTATTTTTGATGCTAAGTACGGTGAATGGTTAGGATGCCATATGATTGGTGCTGGTGTTACCGATATGATTGCTGAAGCTGTTTTAGGCCGTAAATTAGAAACTACTGGTCATGAAGTATTAAAAGCAATTCATCCACACCCAACTATGAGTGAAGCTGTTATGGAAGCTGTTGCTGACGCTTATGATGAAGTAATCCACTTATAAAATTCTCAAATTTTATATAACTATAACCTCGTCATTTTTGGCGAGGTTTTTTTATATTTGAATATGAAAAAAATACTCCCAATATTCGTTTTATTATGCTGTTTTTATTCTTGTAAAACAGAAGAAAAAAAAACTCCTTTAAACCCATTAACGGTTCCCTTAAACGAACGTCCTATACCAAAACTTCCAAATACTAGAAATATTTCTACTAATGTTATTGGAGGTGCACATTATATATGCCCTAACAAATGTAAAGGAGGAACTTCAAGTGTTCAAGGCACTTCTTGTCCTGTTTGTAAAACTCCTCTTGCTCATAACCAAGGTTTTCATAATACCCAAAACAAAACTTCAAACTCACCAATATCAACACCCGTAACGCCCCCCACTTCTGGTCCAAATGCAGCTGGACAATATCATTATACTTGTTCTAACGGTTGTACTATTGGTTCAGATAATTCAGGCCAATGTAAGAGTTGTGGTGGAAAGCTAGTTCATAATGCTGCTTTTCATAGTTAAAAAGTACGTAATTTCCTTACTATTATTACGGTTTTTAATTAAGTTCCTTAACCTCTATTATCTAACTTTGTTATAAATTATAAAAATTTACACTTATGTTAAGAAATGTTTTAAAATTAGGTTCTGTTTTAAAAAACCATGAACAAAAATTAATTACTGGAGGAAATAATATGAAAGAATGTTCTTTAGGGGATCGTTGTACTAGTGATCCTCAATTTCCATCTTATTGTATTCTAGGGGTCAACCTTTGTTGCGTAAATGGTTTTTATGAAATATGTGGTCAATAACATAATCATCTCCTAAGATATAATTTATACTTTAAAGCGTGTGATCAGAATATATTAAAGAATTTATAAACCTCACCATAATAAGGTGAGGTTTACATAACAGCTCTACTTATAGTAGCTTGATAACACTTTTATCTAAAGAAATTATTATTTAATATTTTTTTGCATTTTATTTTTCTAATATATCTTACCTGACCTAACTATACCACCAATTTATTAGAAATGCTGATAAAAACCTTTTAAGGCTATAAAAAAGTTTATATCAAAGATTTTCTTAACCCCTCTTCTACATTCTTCCACAAAAAGTTCCAAAAAGAACGAGTTTGATCTCTTTCAAAGTTTTTTATTTCTACCTTTTCTAATTTATTTTTTGAAGAATTTTTCACAAATAAATTAGCTAACCAAGAAACTACTTTTTTTACTCCTTTTTGCTTATTGAGCATTTTCAACTCAAGGTTTTTAAATGCTATAGCAAAATCTCCATTAGAAAAATTATCATTACCATAAAAATTAAAAAACAGCTTATCTATTTTACCTTCGCACTTTATATTTAGTGCAGGCTCTATAAATGAGTTTATATTTTTTGAACTTACTTCATAAAGTTTTCCTTTAATTGTAAAAGCATCATTAACATCTGCTATATTGAATCTCCAATCAATTGATAAAGGAGATGTTCCCATAAAGTCACTTTTAATCTTAACAATTGTAGTTGGAATGCTATCTTTTATTTTAACATTTGTCAAGTTAGTTACAATTGCATCAATGTTTTCAAAACTTACCAATCCTGCTTTTCTTTCCTTATTAGTTAGCTCTTCATAAGTAATTTTAGTATCCTTTATTTTAATACTATCAATTACAAAATTAATTGGTAGTTCTCTTAGACTCTTACTATATAAGTCTTTTCTTTTGTTTCTATGATTAAGAACTGTTGCATCTAGGTATACACCAAAGTCTCCATCACTTATTAATATTTTGTCAATAGTAAAAAGTAACTTTTTTTTATTTGTTAATTTTATTTTAGGTACTTCTATTTTTTTAATAAATAAATCTAATATATCCTTTTCATAAGGAACATGATATATGTAGTTCTTTCTAGGTTTAAGAGGAGTAATTTTCACACTATCAAGTTTAAGAAAATTATCCTCCAATTTAAGATTAGCTATGCTATAAGATTGAATTTCTGAACCCTGTGCATCAAAAGCATTAAGCTTCAATGAAATTTTTTCATATAGAAAAGGAATTGTCGTTTTTAAATCTTTTGAGTATTCTAATTTTGTAAGTTTTAACCTATAGTTATCTATAGTAATAGGGTAATTTTTATCATTTATAATAGCTAAAGCTGAATTTTTAATTTCTAACTCATCAATAGTTATTGGCATTCTCTTTTTTTTATGTATAGTATCTTTTTCCTTAGCATTAAATATATCTTTAGGTATTTTTCCTTTTATAATAGAACTATTTAAGACTATTTTATCGATTGATAGTTTATCTTTAATAAAGTAAGCATAATAAGAAACTCCTTTTACACTTAAGTTATTTATTTTAAGATGTATACTATCTTTTTCTAAAAAAAAATCATCAATACTAATATTACCTAATAATACATTAGCTTTTACTTTTCCTGTATAATTAATATGTTTTTTAACTAAGGTTTCTGTCAGTTTTTTTTCAATTTTACCTGCTGCTATATAGTTCAGACTCAAAATTAAGACTGAAAATAGGACTACTATTATTACAATTATTTTTATTGTTTTTTTTATCACAGCAAATTTTAAATTTTGTTAAACTTAGTTAATTATTTATTTTTTTTACATTTAAAATCCTCTGAAACATTTAAAAAAATATTTAATTCTATTTTTATTGAATATTTTTCATTTCGGCATAATAGTTGTTACTAACAAAACATTAACGTAATAACTACTACTATGGAAAACTATCTACTAAAACAGTTTTGCAATTTGAGGGGATGATTGTTATTGAAAAAGAAAAACTCGAAGTTAATAGCTTCGAGTTTTATTTTATAAATGTTTTATTTACCTGATTAACTTCTTATATTTAATTCGCTTAGGCATTAAATCTCCTCCCAAACGCTTCTTCTTGTTCTCTTCATAATCAGAGAAAGAACCTTCAAAGAAATACACTTGACTATCTCCTTCGAAAGCTAAGATATGTGTACAAATACGATCTAAAAACCATCTATCGTGCGAAATTACCACAGCACATCCTGCAAAATTTTCTAAACCTTCTTCTAAAGCTCGTAAAGTATTTACATCTAAATCGTTTGTTGGCTCATCTAATAACAATACGTTACCTTCTTCCTTTAACGTCATTGCTAAATGCAAACGGTTACGCTCTCCTCCTGATAAGGTTGCTACCTTTTTATTTTGCTCACTTCCCGAGAAGTTAAAACGACTTAAATAAGCTCTTGAATTTACTTGTTTACCTCCCATCATCACTAAATCTTGACCTTCAGAGAAGTTCTCCCAAATAGATTTTTCTGGATCAATATTAGAATGTGACTGATCTACATAAGCTATTTTAGCTGTCTCCCCTACTTTAAAGCTTCCCGCATCAGGAGTTTCTTCTCCCATGATCATTCTGAAAATAGTGGTTTTACCAGCTCCGTTCGGACCAATAATTCCTACAATTCCGGCTTGTGGTAGGTTGAACTCTAAATTTTCGTATAATAATTTGTCTCCATAAGCTTTAGAAACACCTGTAGCTTCTATTACGTTCGTTCCTAAACGAGGACCATTAGGAATGTATATTTCTAATTTTTCTTCCGTCTGCTTCTGATCTTGACTCATTAACTTTTCGTAGTTCTTCAAACGTGCTTTTTGCTTTGTTTGACGACCTTTTGCTCCTTGACGTACCCATTCTAACTCTCGTTCTAAAGTTTTTTGACGCTTAGAAGCTGTTTTACTTTCTTGAGCTAAACGTTTAGATTTTTGGTCTAACCAAGATGAATAGTTTCCTTTCCATGGAATACCTTCACCTCTATCCAATTCTAAAATCCAACCTGCAACGTTATCTAAGAAATAACGGTCGTGTGTTACTGCAATTACCGTTCCTTTATATTGTGCTAAATGATGCTCTAACCAATGTACAGATTCTGCATCTAAGTGGTTGGTAGGCTCATCTAGTAATAAAATTTCTGGTTCTTGTAATAATAAACGACATAAAGCAACACGACGACGCTCTCCTCCAGATAATACTCCGATCTTCTTATCTCCTTCTGGCGTACGCAAAGCATCCATCGCTATTTCTAACTTGGTATCTAATTCCCATGCATTAGAAGCATCAATCTTATCTTGTAGTTCAGCTTGACGATCCATTAACTTTTGCATCTTATCTGCATCAGAATATACTTCTTCTAAGCCAAACATATCGTTTATTTTGTTGTATTCATCTAAAATAGCAACTGTTTCTGCTACTCCTTCTTTAACAACTTCTAAAACGGTTTTATCTTCGTCTAACTGAGGTTCTTGTTCTAAATATCCTACTTTATAACCTGGAGAGAACGTAACATCTCCTTGGTAGTTTTTTTCTACTCCTGCTATAATTTTTAACAAAGTAGACTTACCTGAACCGTTTAAACCTAAAATACCAATTTTAGCTCCATAAAAGAAACTTAAATAGATATCTTTAAGAACCTGTTTTCCTGTACTTTGGTAGGTCTTAGAGACCTTATTCATTGAAAAAATGACTTTTTTATCGTCGCTCATTTCTCTATATTTTCTTTAATTAAACTCTTCCTTTTAGGGCATTAAACACCCATGCATTTGCAAAAAAACCTAAACCAACAGCTCCAAATCCATACCCTGCTATTTCATCATATTTAAATACTGCTAATCCAATAAGTAAAACCCCCATTAATACCATTATAAGCGTTGCCCAACCTAGGACAGTGTTTTTGTTCATTGCCATAATTTACTTTTTTCAATAAAATGTGAGCTACAAATATCGGTAATTATTTAGACTTATTCACTGTAGTTTTACGCATAAAAAAAGTCTTGCATTGGCAAGACTTTTTTAGTGATTTTAAATTTATATACTACTAGAGTTCAGCAGCTAATCTACTTCCTTGATTTATGGCTCTCTTTGCATCTAATTCTGCCGCAACATCAGCTCCTCCAATTACATGTACTTTCATTCCTTTGGCTTCTAATGGCTCTAACAATTCTTTAAATGGAACTTGACCTGCACAAATAATTACATTATCAACTGGTAATACTTTTTGTTCTTCATTTTGAACATAGTGTAAACCTTCATCATCTATTTTTGTATACTGTACTTCATTTATAAATTGTACTTTTTTTCTTTTTAATACTGAACGATGAATCCATCCTGTAGTTTTTCCTAAATTTCCTCCAAACTTTCCTGAACTACGTTTAAACATATATATTTCTCTTGGTGAAGGATGAACTTCAGGAGTAACACCTTCTATTCCTGCACGTGATTTTAATGTTTTATCAATACCCCATTCCTTTAACCAAGCATCTATATTTTGAGAAGTACTCTCTCCTTCATGAGCTAAATATTCTGAAACGTCAAAACCAATTCCTCCCGCTCCAATAACCGCAACACGTTTACCTACAGGTTTCTTTAATTTCACAACATCAATATAACTCAATACTTTTTCATGATCAACCCCTTCTATTCTTGGGGTTCTCGGTGTAATTCCAGTTGCTAAAACAACCTCATCAAAATTACCATTGTATAAATCTTCAGCAGTAACCCTTGTGTTTAACTTTACATTTACCTTATGCAATTCTAATTGCTTATTAAAATAACGAATGGTTTCATAAAACTCTTCTTTTCCTGGAATTTGTTTTGCTATATTAAACTGACCTCCTGTTTCTTTATCGGCATCAAATAAGGTTACATCGTGCCCTCTTTGAGCTGCTACTGTTGAAGCTGCTAAACCAGCTGGTCCTGCTCCTACAATTGCTATTTTTTTCTTTTTTGAAGTTAGATTATAGTTAAGTTCTGTTTCGTGACATGCTCTTGGGTTTACCAAGCAACTTGCTACTTTCTTTTGAAATGCATGGTCTAAACAAGCTTGATTACAAGCTATACAAGTATTTATTTCATCTATTCTTTCTTCTTTAGCTTTGTTTACCCATTCTGGATCTGCTAAAAATGGGCGTGCCATTGAAATCATATCTGCATGTCCTTCTGCCAAAACTTTTTCAGCAGTATCTGGCATATTTATTCGGTTAGAAGTAACTAATGGAATAGATAGTTCTTCTTTCATTTTTTTGGTTACCCAAGTAAACGCAGCTCTAGGTACTGAGGTTGCAATAGTAGGAATTCGTGCTTCATGCCATCCAATACCTGTATTGATAATAGTAGCCCCAGCTTTTTCTATTTCTTTTCCTAACTGTACTACTTCTTCCCAAGAACTTCCTTGTTCTACCAAATCTAGCATCGATAAACGATAGATAATGATAAAGTTCTCTCCAACAGCTTCTCTAATTTTACGAACCAATTCTACTGCTAAACGAATTCTATTTTCATACTTACCTCCATAATCGTCGGTTCTTTTATTAGTTCTCGTTACTATAAACTGATTAATTAAATATCCTTCAGACCCCATGATTTCTACACCATCATATCCTGCTTCTTGTGATAATTTAGCACAGTTTACAAAGTCTTTTACTGTTCTTCGTATTCCCGATTGCTTTAATGCAAATGGTTTGAAAGGCGTTATTGGTGATTTGATTTTTGAAGGTGCCACATTAAATGGGTGGTATCCATAACGTCCTGAGTGTAAAATTTGCATACATATTTTACCTCCCTCTTTATGAACTGCTTCTGTAATTACTTTGTGTTCACGGGCATGCTTTTTTGTACTCATACGGGCAGAAAAAGGTGCTGTCCATCCTTGAATATTCGGTGCAATTCCTCCTGTAACAATCAAACCTACCCCACCACGTGCACGCTCTGCATAGTAAGAAGCAATGCGTTTAATTCCATTTTTTTCTTCTTCTAAACCAGTATGCATAGATCCCATTAACACTCGATTTTTTAAAGTAGTGAAACCTAAATCTAACGGCTCAAAAATATGTTTGTATTTCATTGTTGAATTTTTATAAAATATTATGCATGCATAACAAATTGCAAGATACATATTTTTTATTATATTTTTTTTATACAAAAAGACCCTATACAATGTATAGGGTCTTTTTATGCTTTTAGGGTATTTTTACCACCAAAATATTATGATTAAACCATTTGAACATATAATGATTATAATAATCCTAACTTTGGTTCCATCGTTTAATTCGGCTTCAAACATGTAAACTGGTTGTCTTTGATACTCATGAGGTACTTGTATTACATTACCATCTTTCATTCTGTGCTCTGCCAAACCAACACCTGAAAATTCATCTTTTACGATACGGTAACTTTTTAAATCTTCTTTTTTAAGGTTTCCTCTTTCTAAAAATAAATCTAAAGTAGGTTTTTCTAGCCCATTTGGATTCATTGGGTATTCATCTGCTCTAACTACTCCGTAATCTTCATGATAATCTAGCTTTAAGTCTTCTGCTGATTTTGCTGCTTTAGTATCTAAAGTTTCTGTTTGAGTTTCGTCTAATAATACAGTTTCTTCATTTTGACATGATGTAAATACCATAAAAAAGATACTTACAAACATTAGGGTTTTTAAAGTCTTCATAAAATTGAGTTTGGGTTAATTAATCAACTCAAATATATCTAAGCATTATTTAGGAATACCTAGGTAAAAGACTACTTATAACACAAGATAAACCTCTTATTTTTAAAAGGATAATAACTTTTTTATACACTCATGTAATTTCTATTTCTTAAAAGGCGTATTTTTTAATCTATATTTCCCTTTTATTAACTATAAACACAAAATCTATTGTCTAATTTTATCTAGTAAACCACTAAGTTGTGTAGCTTCTTCTTCCGTTAAATTTTCAATAAAATCTAAATGTAACTTATCATCTATTGCTTTTAATAACTTTTTTCCTTGTTGCGTAATACTTATATAAACTACTCTTCTATCATGCTTACATCTTTCACGATCTATTAAATTCTTCTCGTATAATTTATCCATTAATCTCGTAGCATTTGGAGCTCGTTCAATCATTCTATCTTTTATTGTTTGAACTTTTATCGCTTCTTTTGCTCCTCTTAAAATACGAAGAATATTAAATTGTTGAGATGAAATACTGTACTGCTTAAAAAACTCATTTTCTTGACTGTTTATCCAATTGGCAGTGTATTTAATATTTATAAACGCTTTAATTTTATTATTTGGAAACTTTGAATTAATATCTTTTGAAATATCTCCCATTGCTTTGGTAATTAGCTGTTAGCTATTAGCCTTTTTTATTAAAATAAGATTATCCTTTTAACTTTAAGTCTTGCATTAATTTGTTGAAAGTATCTGATGATGGTGTCAGATACACTTCATCATCAACAAATAGCGTTGGATATTTAACTTGACCTTCATATAATTCTTTCGTGTGTTCTTTTGCTTCATCATCAACAGAAACATCTTTATATTCAAATGGTACTTCTGCAGATTTTAAAAAGTTTTTATATGCAACTGTATGTGCATGTCCTTTTCTACCATATAAAACTATCTTCATTTTTAACCTCCTTATTTTGAGTACAAAAATACAAAACACACATTTATATACCAAGGAATATAAATTCTTTACAAATATTGAAAAGGAATTTTATTTAAGCTAAAACGTCTGAGTATTCAGGCTTTTTATCAAAAACTGATTTAGCAAATGGGCATAATGGAAGAATTTTGATATTTTTACTTCTAGCAAAATTTACCGAGGCTGCTACCAACTTATATCCTACTCCTTTTCCTCTTAAATCATCACCAACTTCAGTATGATCTATAATTAATTTATCCTTACCTGCCCAAGTATACGTCATTAAAGCAGCTCTATTCCCTTCAACTTCAATATAGAACTCTCCTTTTTTATCATTGTCTTCTTGCTGTACTTTCATAATTACCCTTTAAACTCAACTTTTACATGTGTACCATCACAATATGGTTTGTTATGAGAAGCCCCACACCTGCAAAAAGCAGTTGTTTTATTTTTCTTTTCTGTTGTACCATCCGGATTAGTTACATGCAGAGTTCCGTAAATTAATAAAGGACCATCTTCTAATGCTTCTACCTTAGTTTCTGTATGAGCTGCTGCTTGACTCCCTTCTCTTTTTGAAATATATGATAAAGCTCCTGATGGGCATTCCTCTACTTGCTTTTTAATTCTTTCTGTAGTAGCTCCATCCATCTTAATCCAAGGTCTATTTTGTGGATTAAAAACCTGTATCAAACCTTTCCAACATTTTTTTGAATGGATACATTTGTTTGGCTTCCAAACTACAGTAATATCATTATTACTATAGTTCTTTACAATTTCCTTTGCTTCTGACATAACTTAAAATTTTATGTTTATACTGCTTTTTGGAAAGTTGTAACTGCTTCTTTTATTTCTTCATTAAACTCCTCATTTACAATCCTTCCGTCATTAAAGTTATCATAAAATTTCGGTAAAGAAAAATCTGCTATAACATTTGCTCCCATATGAGGAAATCCATTTTTAGCTATTGCCATTGACGACGCCCCTCCTCTACCTCCAGGAGAAGTTGATAATAATAGCATTGGTTTATTATGCCATATTTTTTGTTCTATACGCGACATCCAGTCTATAATATTCTTAAAAGCTACCGTAAAATTACCATTATGTTCTGCTAACGATACAGCTATTCCATCTGCTTCTTTAATTTTTTCTAGAAATATTGCGGCATTTTCTGGTACACCTTCTTCTATTTCTTTATCAATTCCATAAATAGGTAATGGATAATCGTTTAAATCTAATACTGAAACTTCAATTCCACCTAATAAGCTAGAAGCATATGTTACTAATTGTTTGTTTATTGATTTTTTGCTGTTACTACCTGCGAAAGCGATTATTTTTTTCATCTATGTTGTTATTTTTGACTCAATTTCTGTTTCACCTTTCACCATTTTAGCTACTGGGCATTTACCTGCTATTTCTAATAGTTTAGTATGCTGCTCTTCTGTAACTTCTTTTTCGAATGAAATTTCTTCTACTAATAATTTTTTAATTCCTTCTGGAGTTAATTCTTCTTTTTGGCTAACATTTACTGTAACTTTTCCTAAGTCCCATCCTTTCCTCTCTGCATACATTCTCAAAGTAATAGACACACATCCACCAATTGCAGTTAGTAAATATTCTACTGGAGTTGGTCCATTATCGTCTCCTCCTTTGTCTAAAGGCTCATCAATAACAGCAAAATGATTTCTCATTTTTGCTTCTGCTAAGTAATTTCGGTCAGTTAAAGTAACTGTTGCTATTGGATTGTTGCTCATTATATTTTTTTACTATAAATATACGAAACTATTAATAGTACGATTGCTATTACAGCTCCTGTTTGTTCTCCATCACCAATCATAAAATGAGCAAAAAAAGCTAGAATAAATGCAAAGAAAAAACCTGCATACGCCCATTCATTTAAAAACTTTCCTCTAAAAAACCATAAAGCTATTAAACCTAACAGCTTAGCTACTGCATATGGGTAAATAATGTATGTTGGGTACCCAAATGCTGTAAACATTTTAGCTACTTCTGCATGATTAAAAAAATACATTCCTGCTGAAAAAAACATTAATAATGTTAATAACCCTGTAGCTACATAAAAAATAATTTTATCTCTTTTCATTTTGTTTGTTATTAAAATTCATTTACAAATATATAAAAATGTTTTTATTATTTTCCATGGTAAATATCACCTAGACATTTATCAATAATAATACACAAGGATTATAAATCAAAAAAAACATATATTTGTATTTATATAAGTACTTATATTTATTAAAAATGGACGCACTTAAAGGATTAGGAGAAATTGGATTAGGTTCTAGGTTAAAAAGGACTAGCGAATACATGATGCGCGAAACACAATTGGTGTACGATGAGTTTAATATTGATTTTGACCCTTACCTATTTCCTACTTTTAAAATTATAAAAAACAAAGATGGTGTTACTAATACTGAGATTACCAACAGTTTAAAAACATCGCAGCCTGCTACTACTCAAGCTATTAATAAGCTTCATAAAAAAGGACTTATCTCCCTTAAAGAAGACAAATTGGATAAGCGAAAAAAAGTTGTTTTTGTTTCTAACAAAGGAAAGCAGCTCATAGAGAATGTAACCCCTATATGGAACAGCATTGAACACACTATTAAAAAGTACACTAATATAAAGGCTGAATCACTAACTGAACTTATAAATGAATTAGAGACTAAGTTCGATGAAAAGTCTTTCAGCGAAGCTATTATAGAACATATAAAAATGAATACAACACAAAGTACTGTAACGATTACCACATTTAAGGAAGAATGCAACTCATCTTTTTACAATCTGAACATTGAATGGTTACAAACATTTTTCTACGTAGAACCTTATGATGAAGAAGTTTTAAGCAATCCTCACAAATATATTATTGACAAAGGAGGACATATTTTCTTTGCTAAATTAAATAATGAAGTTGTGGGTACTGTAGCTTTAATGCCTATGAGTGAACCTAATATTTATGAATTAACAAAGATGGCTGTTTCACCAAAACACAGGGGTTACAAAATAGGACAACAACTCATGCAACATTGTATTGATTTTGCAAAAGACAAACAGTTTGATAAATTGGTTTTATACTCAAACACTAAACTTGAAAACGCTATTTACATTTATAGAAAATTCGGCTTTTTAGAAATTCCTGTGGAAGAAGACTGCCCATACGAACGTTGTAATATTAAAATGGAATTAAAAACAAAGTCTTGATAACTTACGATATGGATACTACTCAAACAATTAACATCCTACAGGAAGCTGAAAAATTGAAAAATTACTTTTCTCCTAAAATAATTTCTGAAGTTAACAATGAATATGTTAAGCTCGCCAAAATTAAAGGGGAAAATATTCCGTGGCATAATCACGAAAATGAAGATGAGCTTTTTTATATTATCGATGGAAGACTTTTAATGGAAATAGAAAATCAACCTAGTTTTACGATGAAAAAAGGTGATTTATTTGTAGTTCCTAGAGGTGTAAATCACAGAGTTAGTTCTTCGGAAGATTGTTTAATTATGCTTATTGAAACAAAATCTACCAAACATACTGGTGACCTAATTACTCCTATCACTAAATCTATTGATAATCAAAAATATTAAAGCTCTTATTGAAACATTATTATCAAAACGAAAAAGCTCTCTTTTAAAAAGAGAGCTAACTACATCAAAATAAAATTTACAACTGCTAATTATAAACTCATACTATCAAATTAGTATGTAAAATTCCTGCTATGCAAACAAACAATTGAAACAAACCAAACATAACAGGAAGTTTACAAACAACTAAGATTTTTTATACTGCTACGGCACTTTCTTCTTCTATCCCTTTATCTTTTGCCCCTACTTCAAATTGATTAGATGTATTCTTTTCTCCACTAGCTTTTAACGCTTTATCTCCAGCAAAAAAAGTTTTATGATCATCTCCTAAATCAGAACCAGCCATTCGTTGATGCTTTACACAAGAAACTCCTTTTCTAATTTCTTGTCGTTGTACTCCTCTTACATACGCTAACATTCCATCTTCTCCGAAATAACCTTCTGTTAAATCATTCATATGTAGCGCTGTTGTATGGTATGTTGGTAAGGTGATTAAATGATGGAAAATACCTGCTTCTCTTGCCCCATCTATTTGGAAAGTACGGATTTTCTCATCCGCTCTATGACACAATTCTGTACCATCATAAGCCGCATTCATTAAATTATTTCTGTCGTACCCTGTCATGTTTTCTCCTTCTGCAACCATTTCATCATACACTTGATTACGGAAGTTTAACGTCCAATTGAACGATGGCGAATTGTTGTATACCAATTTCGCATTTGGTATTACTGCTCTCACTCTATTTACCATATTAGCTATTTGACCAACGTGTGGTGTAGGTGTTTCAATCCATAACAAATCGGCTCCGTTTTGTAAGCTTGTAATACAATCTAGCACTACCCTATCAATATTCGTTCCTTCTCTAAACTTATACAAACCATTAGCCAAACGTACAGGACGCACTAGCTTTCCATCACGTTTTAGTAATACATCGTCTTCTTTTGCTTCATCAATTGTAATTTCTTCAGCTTCTACAAATGCTAAATATTGAGAGGCTAAATCTCCTGGTTCTTGACTTACGGGTAATTTTTGAGTTAATCCTGCTCCTTCTGAATCAGTTCTTGCTACTATAACTCCATCTTCCACTCCTAACTCTAAAAAGGCATATCGAATTGCATTTAATTTTGCTATAAAGTCTTCGTGTGGTACAGTTACTTTTCCATCTTGATGTCCACATTGTTTAGCATCTGAAACTTGATTTTCTATCTGGATAGCACAAGCACCAGCTTGAATCATTTTTTTAGCTAACAAATACGTAGCTTCTTCATTTCCAAAACCAGCATCAATATCAGCAATAATTGGAACTATATGTGTTTCAAAATTATCAATTTCACTCTGTACATCTTCTCCGTTTTCTAATCTTCTAAATAAATCGTTTAATTCAATAGCATCTGCTTGACGTAAAAAATCATAAATCTCCTCAATTAACGCAGGAACCGCTGTTTTTTCATGCATCGATTGATCTGGCAATGGACCAAACTCTGAACGCAATGCAGCTACCATCCATCCTGAAAGATATAAATAACGTTTACTTGTTGTTTTGTGATGTTTTTTTACTGCAATCATTTTTTGTTGTGCTACAAACCCGTGCCAGCACCCCAATGACTGTGTATAATTAGATGAATCTGCATCGTAAGCCGCCATATCTTCTCTCATAATTGCAGCGGTATATCTAGCGATATCTAAACCTGTTTTAAAACGGTTTTGTGCTACCATTCTAGCAGCATTCTCTGGAGAAACTGAATTCCAAGTTGATCCAAACTTTTTCTTTAATTCTTTTACTGTTTGTAAAGCAGAACTATAATTAGCGTGTGCTAAATTTTTCATAATTTTGTAATTGATAAGGTTATTAATTTTTATTGATAGCTTGCCCTCTTAAATGTTGCCGCATTTTTGGGGGCTTTTTTCTCGATAATCGAGATTTAAATATTTCAAGTTTAGTCTTTAATTTAAATTGCTTTTCTCTATAAATATTTATATGCTGGTAAGGTTAAGAACTCTACAAATTCTTTGTTTAAAATCAACTCGTCAAATAATTGAATAGCTAACTCAAACTTTCCGTTATTGTATCTGTCTTCACCTACATAACTTTTTATTTTTTTTAATTCTTCTTTTTTAAATTGCTCATACATTCCTTCTGTAAACGTTCTACCATCTTCAAGCATTACGTTTTTATGTAACCATTGCCATACTTGTGTTCGAGATATTTCAGCAGTTGCTGCATCTTCCATTAAATTATACAAGGCAGCTGCTCCTTGTCCCATTAACCACGACTCTACATACAAAATACCAACATTGATATTTTCTCGTATTCCTTGCTCAGTAATAGTACCTTCTGGTAATTCTACTAAATCTTTTTCTGTAATTGTTAGATCTTCTAGCTTTTTATCTATCTGATTCGCATTGGGCATTGTTGTATTAAAAACGTCCATTGCAATTGCTACTAAACCAGGATGCGCCACCCAAGTTCCGTCATGACCATTCCTAACTTCTTGCTCCTTATCTTTCTTAACCTTTGCAAAAGCTTCTTTATTTAACGCTTCGTTATTCTTTACTGGAATTTGTGCAGCCATCCCTCCCATAGCATGTACACCTCGTTTGTGACACGACTGAATAACTCGTAACGAATACGCCTTCATAAATGGGCTACTCATGGTTACTTGTGAACGGTTTGGCACAATAAAACCAGAATGATTTCTGAACTTTTTAATGTATGAAAAGATATAATCCCAACGACCACAATTTAAGCCAGCCATATGATCTTTTAACTCATAAATAATTTCATCTAACTGAAAACTTGCCGTAATTGTTTCTATTAATACTGTTGCTTTAATGGTTTTTTGTGGTACCTCCATATACTCTTGTGCAAATACAAAAACATCATTCCACCAACGTGCTTCTTTGTAGTGTTCTAGTTTAGGTAAATAAAAATAGGTTGCACTTCCTTGCTCTCGTAAGGTTTTGATATTATGGAAAAAGTACAATCCAAAATCAACCAAAGAACCTGACATTTCTACACCATCAATCAACAAATGTTTTTCATTTAAATGCAATCCTCTTGGTCTTACTAACAAGGTAGCTACTTTGTCTTTCAACTCATAGCTTTTATCTTTTGCAGCGTTGTAAAATGAAATTGTTTTATTTACTGCATCTCGTAAGTTTACCTGACCATCTAAAATATTTTGAATTGTAGGCGAATTACTATCTTCAAAATCTGCCATAAACGTTTTTGCTCCAGAATTTAATGCATTGATAATCATTTTACGCTCTACTGGCCCTGTAATTTCTACTCTCCTATCTAACAAATCTTCAGGTAACGGAGCACATACCCAATCGCTCTCTCTTATCTCTTTCGTTTCCAAAGGAAAAGAAGGATAGTTTCCTGCATCAAAATAAGCTTGTTCGATTTCTCTTTCAGCTAATAATTGAAGTCTTTGAGGATTAAATTTTTCTTGAAGTTGAATTAAAAATGCTTTGGCTTCATTGGTCAAAACACTTTTATACTCGGTTTGATCAAAACCTACACATTGAATTTCTTTTGCTAAAACATCTTGATTCATATCTATTTATTTTTTACTTATTGATTGACAGTCCAATATTAAAAAAAAGAACTTAAATAAAAAAGCGAACGTTCGCTAAAAACACATAGATTACAAATTTTTATTAATTCGCTAATTTTTATACCTTTGAATTACGAATATTTTAATAAAACACATTGGAAGAAGAATATATCAGATTAGTTTTTGGGTTAAAACTGAAACAAATACGTACAGATAAAAACCTATCACTCTTTGGATTAGCTAAACTAACAGGATTATCAAAATCGTATTTAAACGAAATTGAGAAAGGAAAAAAGTATCCAAAAACTGATAAAATTGTTATTCTTTCTGAGAAGCTAGAAGTACCTTATGATCATTTGGTATCTCTAAAGTTAGATAAAAACCTAGCCCCTATTGGTGAAATTTTACAATCGAAAATTTTAAAAGAGATTCCTCTTGACCTATTTGGTATTAAAGAAAATAATCTAATTGACATCATTGCCAATGCTCCTGCAAAGGTTAATGCTTTTATAAGTACCATTATTAAGATTTCTCAAAACTACAATTTAACAAGAGAAAGCTTTTTTCTTGCTGCATTACGTTCGTACCAAGAAGCACACAACAACTATTTTGAGGATATTGAAACAAAGGTTACAGATTTTATTAAGGCTTATCAAATCAATCCAAACAAACCTATTTCTTCAAAAGACTTAGAAGAAATTTTAATTGAAGAATACGGTTATACGATTGATAGCGAAGAACTATCTAAACATCAAAAATTATCTGAATTAAGAAACATCTATATTCCAAAAAACAAAACACTTCTTATATATAACGATATAAACGAAGCACAGAGAACATTCATTTTTGCCAAAGAAATAGCTTATAATTATTTACAAATTGAAAACAGGTTATATACATTTCCATGGATTAAATTTGACAGTTTTGATGAAGTATTAAATAATTTTGTAGCTTCTTACTTTGCAGGTGCTTTAATTATTCCGAAAGATGATTTAATTCAAAAACTAACACAACTTTTTTCTTTAAAAACTTGGCAACCTATACAATTGCACAAAATTATTAGAAGTTATAATTGTTCTGACGAAACGTTTTATCAACGTTTAACGAACATTTTACCAAGACATTTTAATATTAAGAACCTCTTCTTTTTACGTTTTACTCATAAAGAAGGTTCTCTGGCACATAGACTTTCTAAAGAACTACATATTACACAACAACAGTCTCCTCACGCCAATCGTAACAATGAACATTATTGCAGAAGATGGATTGCCATTAAAACAATTCAGGATTTAGAAATTTCAGAAGAAAAAAAATCTGCTTACGGAATTCAAATTTCGTCATACGAAAATTCTCAAAAGGAGTATTTAGTTCTTTCTGCAGCTACTGCCGATCCTTTTAAAGAAAAAATTAATCGTAGTGTTAGCATAGGTATGTTGCTTTCTCCACACTTAAAAAGAAAACTTCATTTTTTTAATGAAGATACTTTCACTAAAAAAACAGTAGGTGTTACTTGTGAAACATGCGCAGTACAAAACTGTAATGAACGGGTGGCAGAACCTTATATTTTACTAAAACAATCTAGAAATAAAGAAATAGAAAATACTGTTGAAAACATCATTCAATCGTACACCTAAACACCTTGTTTTGTACGTTGTTTTTCTTATTTTAGCACACGCAAACAAATAACTTACCATGGATCTTAACTTCAACAAAAACGAAGACCACAATAAACTTTTAGTATCAGATTTACGTAGACGCTTAACCAAAGTTAAATTAGGCGGTGGACAAAAACGTATTGACAAACATCATGAGAAAGGAAAATTAACAGCTCGTGAACGTATTGATTATTTATTAGACGATAAGTCTAAGTCTATCGAAATTGCTGCTTTTGCAGGTGAAGACATGTATCAAGAACATGGTGGATGTCCTTCAGGCGGCGTGGTTGTAAAAATGGGATATGTTAGCGGTAAGCAATGTATTGTTGTTGCTAACGATGCTACCGTAAAAGCGGGCGCTTGGTTCCCTATTACAGGAAAGAAAAATTTAAGAGCTCAAGAAATAGCAATTGAAAATAAACTACCTATTATTTATTTGGTAGATTCTGCTGGGGTTTATTTACCAATGCAGGATGAAATTTTTCCTGATAAAGAACATTTCGGAAGAATTTTTAGAAACAATGCGGTAATGAGTAGCATGGGAATTACCCAAATTGCTGCCGTTATGGGAAGTTGTGTTGCTGGTGGTGCTTACTTACCTATTATGAGTGATGAAGCACTTATTGTAGACAAAACAGGAAGTATTTTCTTAGCGGGTAGTTATTTAGTTAAGGCCGCTATTGGTGAAACTATTGATAATGAAACATTAGGTGGAGCAACTACACATTGTGAAGTATCTGGGGTTACCGATTATAAAGCAAAAGATGATAAAGATGCTTTAGATACCATTAAAAACTTAATGGATAAAATTGGAGATTATGACAAAGCTGGATTTAATCGTAAAGAAGCTTTTCCTCCAAAAGAAAATGAAGATGATATTTTCGGAATTTTACCAAAAGCTCGTAATGAGCAATACGACATGATGGAAATCATCAAGCGTTTGGTTGATAATTCTGAATTTGAAGAATACAAGGCAGGCTATGGTCAAACCATTATTACTGGATATGCTCGTATTGATGGATGGGCAGTAGGTATCGTTGCTAACCAACGTAAAATTGTAAAATCAAAAGGAGCCAAAACTAAACCTAGCGAAATGCAATTTGGTGGGGTAATTTATAACGATTCAGCTGATAAAGCTACTCGATTTATTGCCAACTGTAACCAGAAGAAAATCCCGTTAGTTTTCTTACAAGATGTTACTGGATTTATGGTAGGTAGTAAATCTGAACATAGCGGAATTATTAAAGATGGTGCTAAAATGGTAAACGCTGTTAGTAATTCTGTAGTTCCTAAATTTACGGTAGTTATTGGTAACTCGTACGGTGCAGGAAATTACGCTATGTGTGGTAAAGCCTATGACCCTCGTCTTATTTTTGCATGGCCAAGTGCTGAACTAGCTGTGATGAGTGGAGCCTCTGCTGCCAAAGTATTATTACAAATTGAAACAGCTGCTTTAAAGAAAAAAGGAGAAGAAATTACTCCTGAAAAAGAAGCAGAATTATTCGATAAAATTAAATCGAGATACGATAATCAAATATCTCCTTACTATGCTGCTGCAAGAATTTGGACTGATGCTGTAATTAATCCTCTAGACACCAGAACATGGATTTCTATGGGAATAGAAGCTGCTGACCACGCTCCTATTGAAAAGCCTTTTAATTTAGGAGTTTTACAAGTTTAAAACACAGAAAACAGCATGAAGAGGAAAGTGTTTTGGGGCATTATTGCCCTTGTTATAGGCTTTGTAATCTATCAAGTGTATATTTTCACCTTATCTGAAAATGATAATATCAAGTCTATTTACCTAGTTCCTGATGATGCTGTTTTCATAGTTGATACTGAAAGACCTATTGACACTTGGGATGAAATAAGCTCAAGTGAAATTTGGACGCATCTTCAAAAGAATCAACAAATCAATAAACTATCTGAAGACCTCCATAGTTTAGATGAAACTTTTAAAGCAAAAAAGGAAATTTTTGACTTTATTGGGGAACGTAATCTGGTTATTTCAGTACATGTATTTAGTCCTAGAAAATATGGGTTATTATACGTTGCGGATTTACAAAAATTCTCTAAACTTATTTTTCTAAAAAGAGCTATAAGTAATTTGGCTGGAGAAGACTATAAGGTAACGAAACGAGTATACAAAGAACACGAAATTATAGAACTGTATAATAAGAAGACTAGAGAAACTTTACACCTTTCTTTTATTAAAAACCAAGTTATAGCTTCTTATACTCACCTTTTGGTTGAACAATCAATTGACCAATACTTGAATCCTGTTATTGGACGAGATATAAATTTTATAGAAATAAAAAAGAAAACAGATACTGATGGATTTTTTAATATCTATTTACAACATAAATATCTAAAAGATTATTTAAATTGTTTTACCAGTTCTAGCAATTTAGATTTTTTAAATAAAGAAGCATTCTTCTACTCTGGTTTAGACATATCCATTGTGGAAGGAGTTATCGTTCAAGCTACTGGTTACACAAACGTTGACACTAATTCACAAACTTATTTAAAGGTATTACAAAAGTCTGGGGCTGGTAAGCGTAGCGTTGCTAAAGTAGCTCCAAAGAACACCTCTTTATACCTTAGTTTTGCTTTTGATAACTTCAAAACATTCAATAGTAATCTAGAGAAACTCCAACAAGAAAATCCTGCTGATTTTAAGGTGTATTCTGATCAACTTGCGATGATTGAGGATAAATTAGATATTAATGTTTCTGAAAACATTTATAGTTGGATTGGTAGTGAAATAGCTTTAATTCATTTTAACACTGAGCTTTCAAAAAACAAGAAAGATATCGCTGCTATTATTAAAGCTGATGATATTGATGATGCTAAAGAAAATCTTCAGCTTGTCCTTTCAAAAATTAAAGAAAATACCCCTTTAAAATACAAGCAAATCGATTACAGAGGTTATCCTATTAACTTTTTTGATTTAAAAGGATTCTTTAAAATGTTAGCAGGAAACATGTTTTCTAAGATGGAGAAACCTTACTTTACCATTATTGATGATTTTGTAGTTTTTAGTACTAGTCCAAATACTATTAAAGAAATTATTAACAACCACTTAATAGGATACACCCTAGAAAACTCTGAAAAATTCGATGATTTTAATTATCATTTTGAGAAAAAATCTAGTGTCTTTGCTTATGTAAACACTCCAAATTCCTACAAAGATCTTTTAAGTTTAGTTGATAACAAAACTCGACGTGAACTTCAAAAAAACAAACCTTATATTACTTGCTTTTCACAAATTGGAATGCAGCTAATTGCTTCTGATGACTTATTTGAAAGTAATATTTCTCTTGTTTTTGAAGATCCTAAAAACATTGATATAAACACTAAAAAAGATAAAGAATTAAAAGAGAAACTACTATTAGAGTTAGCTCCCCACAAAGATTCTACAAGTACTCAAAATTCCACAACATTTTTTAAGCTTCCGCCAATACATCCTTCTGACCTAAGCGCTAAATCATACAAAGAGTTTTATAAAAACGGAAAACTAAAATTTGAAGTTGATTTAGAAGATGGCTTAAAAGATGGTTCTTATAAGTCCTATTATGAAAACGGAAACGTAAAAGTTAAAGGGCATTATAAAAATGATAAGAAAAGTGGAACTTGGAAAGCTTATGATAAACAAACAGGTGATGTAATTTTCAAAAAACATTTTTAATTGCAATATTTTATAGCATTAGTTACATTTGCCAAGCAAAATTAAAACAGAATACACATGGGAAGAGCATTCGAATTTAGGAAAGCAAGAAAGATGAAACGTTGGTCAGCTATGGCTAAAACCTTTACTCGTATTGGTAAAGATATCGTTATGGCAGTTAAAGAAGGTGGTCCAAACCCCGAAACCAACTCTCGTTTACGTGTTGTAATTCAAAATGCAAAGGCTGCCAACATGCCTAAAGATAATGTTGAGCGCGCTATTAAAAAAGCTTCTGATAAAAGTACAGAAAACTATAAAGAAGTATTATTTGAAGGATATGCACCTCATGGAATTGCTGTTTTAGTAGAAACCGCTACTAACAACAACAACCGTACAGTAGCCAATGTACGTGCTGCTTTTAACAAGTGTAATGGAAACTTAGGAACCTCTGGTTCAGTTGCTTTTATGTTTGACCATGTGGTTAACTTTAAAGTAAAAGAAGATTCATTAGGTATGGATTTAGAAGAGTTTGAAATGGAAATGATTGACTTTGAAGTAGAAGAAGTTTTTGCCGACGAAGAAGATAGTTCGGTAATGCTGTATGCTCCGTTTGAACAATTTGGTGCTATTCAAAAATATTTAGAAGAAAATAATATTGAAATTCTTTCTTCTGAATTTGAACGTATACCTACGACCACTACTGCCATTTCTGATGAGCAAAAGGAAGAAGTAAACAAACTTTTAGAAAGGTTGGAAGAGGATGATGACGTAAACAACGTTTATCATTCAATGGAAGAATAACAAACATCTTCTTATTCAAAACATATAAATCCAACGAAAATAATCGTTGGATTTTTTTTATATATTTACTCCAACCAAACCTCTCATAATCATGATTTTCTACGGAACCAAAGGTGCGCATTTACACAGCGAAAAAGTTAGCGGTGTAAAATGTAATCACTGCGAACAGCAAAACGCTCACACCATTAGTATTTTTGGTAAATACTTTTACATTTATTGGATCCCTATTTTTCCTATAGGTAAAAAAGGAGTCTCTGAATGTAATCATTGTAAAGCTACGTACGAACGTAAAAATATGAGCGAACAGTTAAAACTAGCTCACGACAACGTAAAACGAAATGCTAAAACACCTTTTACACATTGGATAGGTTCTTTATTAATGGGAGCTATAATTCTCTTTGGAATCTACTCAGCACAACAGCATGACAAAAATGTTGTTACCTATATTAATTCCCCTCAAGTTAACGATATTGTTGAATACAAATCATCCGACAAAGCCTACTCTACCGTGAAAGTAACAAACGTTACCACCGATTCCATTTTCTTTATAGCCAACTCTATGGAAATAAGCAGAAGAAGTAAACTTTACAAAATAGATAAAGAAGAAAACTATAATGCTGAACGATTCGGAATGAGTTTAATTGATTATAAAAAAGCTTTTGACGCTAAAGATTTTTTAGATGTTGATAGATAAAAAACAGGGCTAAATGCCCTGTTTTTTTATTCTTAATTATACGTTTTCACCAATCTAACAAACTCTGCTTTATAACCATCCTTATCCTCCCCTATTTCTCCTTCTATCAAACTAAGTACATCTTCAATTTTTGAATTATTTTTAAATTTTGATTTACTTAATTGCATTCCAAATAAAGCTACTGCTGAAATAAAATTCATATCATTCGTTGGTGCCAATAGTTCATTTTTAACCGTTTTTACCAACTCTATACTTTTAGTCCCTTTTGGTAATTTATACCTAAACTTCACCGTTAATAATTCATTATTAAAACTATCTAATTGTTTATTTTGAGTATACTTCAATTTGGGTAGTTTCTTCAAAAATTTACTTTTTACTCCTACAGGAATTACTTCATACAATGCTGTTACTGTATGACCACTACCTAACTCACCAGCATCTTTTGTATCATCTACAAAATCTTCATCATTCAACAATCTATTTTCATATCCTATTAAACGATACGCTTGCACTTTTTCTGGATTAAATTCTACCTGAATTTTCACATCCTTTGCAATTGTATATAAAGTACCCCCAAATTCTTTACCAAATACCTTTTGCGCTTCTTGCATCGTGTCGATATACGCATGGTTTCCATTTCCCTTATCTGCTAAAATTTCTAATTTATCATCTTGGTAGTTTCCATAACCAAAACCTAACACTGATAGAAAAACTCCTGATTTTCTTTTTTCCTCTATTAACTCTTCCATTTCAGCATTGCTTGAAGCTCCTACATTAAAATCACCGTCTGTAGCTAAAATAACTCGGTTATTTCCATCTTTTATATAATTTTCCTTTGCTAGTTTGTAAGCTAACTCAATTCCTTCGCCTCCTGCTGTTGAGCCTCCTGCTTCTAATTGATTCAAAGCCTCTAATATTGTTTCTTTTTCATTTCCTGATGTAGGTTTTAAAACTACCCCTGCTGCTCCTGCATATACAACAATTGCTACTTTATCTTTTTCTCTTAACTGATTTACCAATAATTTAAAAGCAGATTTTAATAAAGGTAATTTATTATGATCTGACATAGAGCCTGAAACATCTATCAAAAAAGTTAAGTTTGATGCTGGTAAATTTTCTTGTTTATACTCTTTTCCTTTTAATCCAATTCTTATCAACTGAGTGTCTTTATTCCATGGAGTCCTAACAATTTCTGTAGTGATTGAAAAAGGATGTTTTCCTTTAGGTTGCGGATAGTTATAATCAAAGTAATTAATCATTTCTTCAATCTTAACTGCTTCCTTTGGTACTTTTTGACCGCTATTAATCATTCTTCTTATATTACTGTAAGAAGCTTTATCAACATCAATAGAAAATGTAGACAAGGGAGAGTTTACAGGGCTTCTGAAAATATTTTCACTTCTTCCTGCATAAGAATCTCTATTTTCAATTTGATTATGTCCTCTAATGCTAATAGCTCCAGTAGAAAAAGCCTTTTTACCTTTTAAAGTACCATAACTTGTCACTACAACTTCATCTAATACATTGTCTCCCTTCATTACAACATTTATTACCGGACTTTTTCCTACTGTTTTCATCTCTGTTTTCATTCCTACAAAAGAAAACACTAAAACATCTCCTTGTGTAGCTGAAATAGAGTATTTACCATCAAAATCAGTTTCAATTCCAATAGTAGTTCCTTTTACCACAATAGTAACTCCTGGTAACGGACCTGATTCATCTGAAACTACACCTGTTATTGTTCTTTGTTGTGCTGCAAGTGCTATTGAACTCAATAATATCATTGCATAAAATAGTTTTTTAAACATAGTTTTTCGTTTTAAAGTTTACATAAAACTAGCTAACACTATATTTTTATAAAACCTTAAATGAGTAAACAAGTTTATTAGAAAAGTGAACGATACCTTTTAGTGAGGTAAAATTTTAACGAGTGTTTTTTTTCGTTGAATTTTTTTTGTTTCTGTCTCAACAAATTTTTCTACAAAATAAATTGCTTTCGGGATTTCATACTTAGTAAGCCCAAGTAGATTTCTCACTTTATTCGAAATGACGTCATTTTTCTCTCCTTCAACTATCAAAACTAGCTTCTCTCCTAGTTTTTTATCGTTGATACCTGTAACAAAAAAGCGATTTGAAATAATTTTAGAGAGTTTTTCTTCTATTTTCTCTGGATGTAGCTTTACTCCTCCAGAGTTAATCACGTTGTCATAACGCCCCAACCATTCAAATTCGGTATCAGAAATCAAACGAATTACATCGTTTGTTATAATTTTCTCTTCAGCTACTTTTGGCGCATCAATCACTAAGCAATTTCGATTATCTTGAGAGAGTTGTACTTTAGGAAGTGCCTTATAGTGAGATTTCTCACTATCGTTAGAAATGATATTGTTTAACTTTTTAACAGCAATATGTGTAATTGTTTCTGTCATTCCGTAAGTGGCATAAATTTCAGTTGATTTATTTTGAATAGCTTCAATTAAATCATTTGCTACAACACCTCCTCCTACAATAAGCTTCTTTATTTTATCTATATCTCCTAAAGAGCTTCGTAATTGTAAAGGCACCATTGCAGAAAAATCATACTCTTTTACAATTTCTACTTTAGATGTTGGAGCAACCATATCCATATTCCACCCTAAGGTTAATGCACGAACTAACATCATTTTCCCAGCAATATAATCGGTTGATAAGCACAATAAAGCTGTAGTATTTTCTTTTAACCCGAAAAAAGCTCCAGTGGCTTTTGCTGAGTTTATTATAAACTCCTTTTTCAATCGAATTGGTTTGGGTTTTCCCGTAGAACCTGATGTTTGTACTACTACAAAATCTTCTGCATTAAACCAATCTGATAAAAATTGATATACGGAATCGTTTATAGTCTTCGAAAAAGTCAATAATTCATCTTCATTAGAAAAAGACTTTCCATTTAACTGAAAACTATTATGAAAGTTTAGATTGTCCACTTTATTTGGAGTACTATTTTGTTATTACCGGCTTCTCTATGTTACCAAATAGTTTTTCTTTCCAATTTTTCCAGCCATATTTTTTTGAAAACAGTAGCAACATTAAAGGATATAAAACAAATACTGGTAAAAACATTTCTATTCCTACCGAAGGATCTGAAGTATCTACAAATAAAGCATCCGTTTGAAAAACGGTCCAATCTGTAGTTACCAAGAATGCAGCTACAATATTATTAATAGCATGCAAACCTAATGCTAATTCTGTTCCTTCATCCATTAGTGTAGTTATTCCGAAAAAGAAACCCGTTCCTATATAAAAAACCATTGAAATATACCCTAGCTTCTCTACTTCTGGGTTTGCTCCATGGAGTAAACCAAACGCTACAGAAGTTACTATTAATGGAACCCATCTGTTTTTAAACCAAGTACCAAGTCCTTGCATAAAATACCCTCTAAAAAGTAATTCTTCAAAACTCGTTTGAATGGGTAAAAACAAAAACGATATTATCATTAAAGTAAAAAAAGGCAGAGGTTTAAAATTCCATGTATAATTTTCAGGAGCTAAAAGAATGTCAGAAGATACTACTAGTACAGATAGTATTCCCCATACAAAGAAACCAAACCAAAAGCGATTCCAATCTATTTTATTTCTGCTTGTTATAACTGTTTTTATAGCTCTTTTATGAATGTATTTTACTCCTAAAAACAATGAAACTAACCCAACGGCAAACATCACCACCATCATAAATAAAAACAAGTTTTTATTTATTCCTAAGCTCATAAAGCTATCATCTGCTGCTCTTAAAAACTCACTTGTACTTTCAGAATGTAAAATTGCAGTTACAGCTAAAGGAATTACACCTATAAACTGCCACCCAAATAAAACTATAAAAATAACTAATAAGTATAAGTACCAATGGTTGTCTCCTTTATATGCTTGTTGTATAAAATTCATTGTTATATATTAAAGTACCATTTTTTGTTCGTATTATACCCTAAACTTCCATTTGAAACTTCCAACGGACTTTCAAAATTGTTGGTAAACAAACTACCTGTTCCTAAACCTTGTGGTAACGGATTATTTAACGTATGTGTCCATTGTGCTATTGCATTTAATCCTATATTGCTTTCCAAAGCACTCGTTATCCAATTACCCACATTATGGTTGGATGCTATTTGAATCCATTCGTTACTTCCTTTAAACCCTCCTACCAAACTAGGTTTTAAAATAATGTATTGAGGTTGAATTGTAGCTATACATTTTTCTTTCTCTTTTAAAGAAAATACACCTATTAATTCTTCATCAAGCGCAATTGGTAATGGAGTTTTTTCACATAAACTTGCCATTTCTTGCCATTGTCCTTGTTTTATTGGTTGCTCTATAGAGTGTAATTCTAACTCAGATAGTCTTTGTAACTTTTCTAAGGCACTTTGTGGTAAAAATGCTCCATTGGCATCTACACGAAGTTCAATTTCCTTGGCTGAAAATTCTTTTCGTATTGATTGTAACAAAGCTATCTCTGTATCGAAATCAATCGCTCCTATTTTCATTTTTATGGTAGTAAAACCTTGTTGCAACTTATCTTTTATTTGTTGCTGCATAAAGGCTTTATCTCCCATCCAAATTAATCCGTTTATAGAAATTTGTTGTTGTCCTTTAGTAAAGTCAGAAGGAAATAATTCAAACGGTGTTTTGCTTTCTAAGGATAAAAATGCTTGTTCTAATCCAAACTGTATCGATGGGAACTCTATGAGTTCAAATAATAATTTCTCTAAGCCAGAATTAATATTGTTACACACCCACTGTAATTTCTCTTCATAATTAGGTTTATCATCAGCACTTAAACCTCTGAACAAACCGCATTCTCCAAAACCTTTCTTTCCTTCTTTTTCTAAAATTATAAACCAAGTTTCTTTAGTTCTTAAAATTCCACGAGAGGTACCACTTGCTTGTTTAAAATTCAGTAAGTATTTATGGTAGGTAGCTTTTATCAATTGTAAGTGTTTTAATTATGAGCTTCAGATGCTTTTTTAAAGTTCTCTAAATATTGTTGACTCATTTTTTTAAGAGTTCCTTTAAAGTACGGGAATAAACAACTCATTATATACGATTCACTAATACAGGTAGTAGTTTGTAATATCTTAGTTGAGTTTCCTTCTGAAATAAATGTATAATCATCTGTTTTTAGCATATTTTCTGCATCAAAGTGAAGAGTAAGTTTTTCATTTTCTTTATACGCTAATACTTCTTCTGTCATAGTTACCAATTTACCTTGATTTTCAACAACCACTTTATATTTACTACCTATTTTATTAGGTTGTTCTTCTAGAGTTTCAATTGATTTCACCTCTGGCATCCATTTTTTCATCAATTCTTCATCCTGAAAATCCGAAAAAACTTCTTTCACAGGCTTATTAATTGTTACTTCATTGGTATAAACAACTTCTTGTACCACTAATCCTGTTAAGAAAAATGTAAGAATTAAAACTGTTATAACACCTAAAATTATTTTGATTATTTTCATAATACCTTTATAAAAGAGGTTGCTTAAATAGTTATTGTTTGTCCAATTTCTAAAATCACTAATTCTTTTTTTGCTTGTGAAAACTTTTCTTTAGCTTCTTCTATATCTATTTTTATAGGAGGAAAGGTGTTGAAATGACACCCTATTACTTTATCACAAATTACTAAGTCGCTGGCTATGATAGCATCGTCAACTCCCATGGTAAAATTATCACCAATCGGAAATATTGAAGCTGTTAAGTTTGTTGACATCGGTATTAGCTTCATATCCATAGTTACTGCTGTATCACCAGAAATATACAAGGATTTTTCTCCTGCTGTTACTACAAACCCTCCTGGTTGCCCTCCATAACTTCCATCTGCAAATGAAGAAGTGTGAATAGCATTTACATACTTTGCAGAAAACACATCATTTTTATATGTACCTCCATGATTTACTGGATGTCCTTTGAGTTTTTTCGTTTCATAATACATTACTATTTCGTAATTAGAAATTATTGTAGCTCCTGTTCTTTCTGCTATGCGTTCTACATCTAATACATGATCTTGATGCGCATGTGTAAGTAAAATATAATCTGCTTTTACTTTATCTACATCTATATTTGATGCTAGAGGGTTTCCTGTTATAAAAGGGTCAACTAACACATGTGTTCCGTTAATTTCAATACCAAAACATGCGTGACCGTAAAAAGTAATTTTCATGTATTTATTCTTTTCGTTTAATTCGTTTCTTTATGAGTATTATTAATAAAACTATTAAAAGTATAAATGGCCAAATGTTTACCAAACCGATAAAAAACCATTTTATATTGTCTATTCCGTTGGCAAAAGCATCTGCTATACGTCTTCCAAAAGTTTTTGAATAAGCTTTACTTACTTCTTCTTTATAAAATCGAATTGTTAGGGTTGAGAAAGACACTTGATTTTGTAAGTATTTCAAACGTCCTTCCATCGATTCAATATCAGACCTTACATTTGTTAATTCTCGCTCAACTTCTAAAATTTCTTTTACTGAACTAGCCTTTTTTAGTATTTCGCTATATCGTTGTTCTAATTCTTTTTTTACCTTCAAACGTGCTTGTACATCCAAAAATTGCTCTGTTACATCGTTAACAGAGATATTCTTATTATCAAACCTTGCTACTTTTGATGAAATCTCATTTAAAAAAGTATCAAAACTTTCTGAAGGAATTCGAACCGTTAAATTTGAAGTAATATTTTGAGAAGATTTGTACTCGTTATCAGCAGAAATGTATCCGTTATATTTTTTTACTGCTTGCTCTATATAATTTCTTGTTTCTAATAAATTATCTGTTTCAAAAGAAATATCTCCTGTTTTAATAAGTTTTCTTTCAATTGTTACTTCTTTATTCTCTGATGCAACTTCTGATGCTTCTACAATTTCTTTGGTAATGTCAAAATTTCCTGAAGTTTTAAGCTCTCCATAAGAGGTTGGATTCGCTCCTTTACTATTACAGCTAATAAATAATAGAAACGTTCCGAAAAAAACTAAAATAGTTCTCATAGTGTTAAATTTTCTTGGGAAGTTACAAAATTTGACCTAATCCGAATAAAATTGAAAATAAAAAGGTACTAAGAGCTACTTTTTTTAACTCTCCATCTAACAAGGTTTCTTCTTTGTTTTTATAGACAAAAACTAAATGTTTTAGTAGAGGAATATAAGCTATAATAAATAAGAATTGATATGGTGATTTAAACGTAATTACCGTGTACAGTAATGCAACTATAAAAGACGCTACAATTAAAAAGTAATGATACATTTTTGCAGATTCTGCTCCCATTTTTACCACAAGCGTATTTTTTCCTGATACCGCATCATTCTCTCTATCTCGCATATTGTTTAAGTTCAATACCGCTGTACTCAACAATCCAACTGTAATTGCTGGTAAAAAAATGATAAAGTTCAATTGTTTTGTATATAAAAAATAGGTTCCAACGACTGCTAACAATCCGAAAAAGACAAAAACAAAAACATCTCCAAACCCGCTATAACCATAAGCTGATTTCCCAACGGTATATTTTATGGCTGCTACTATCGAAGCTATCCCTAACCCGAAAAAAATTATTGAATACAAAAAGTTGTCTTTTCCAAAGGAAACATAAATTAGTAGTAGTGCAATAATAGTTGTAATAACTCCTGTAACAATCATTGCATTTTTCATTTGTTTTGGAGTAATCGCTCCTGAAGCTACCATACGTGCTTCTCCTTCTCTTTGATTATCCGTCCCTTTTACACCATCTCCATAATCATTAGCAAAATTAGATAGTACTTGAAAACCAATAGTGGTTAATATAGCAAGTAAAAATATATATATTGAAGGAAAAACCTCGATATGTTTAACTTTAAAATATGTTTTATCAACAACATCAAGCTCAGCTAATGAAGTTTGTATAGGTTGCCAAACCCCTAAAAAACTTCCTAAAATAATTCCTGAAACCGATAAGGGTAATGTACGTAAACGTGCTGCTTTTATATAGTTTTTCATTGAGATAGTATGATTTTCAAAGATAAGTTTTTTAGACATAAAAAAAGGAAAGCTTAGCTTTCCTTTTATCTTCAACTATATGAATCGTTTATTTATTTACTACAGCATCAAAACCTACTTTTGTTCCTGGTTTATCTATAAAATATTCTCTTTTGTCTACCAAAACATTATCTCTAAGAATTTCCATTGTTATTGTATAAACACTAAAATTATCTGTGGCTTTATCTTCATATTCAAAAGCTAAATTAGCTGCAAAATTAATTTCATCTGTATACGATTTCTTATAAGGAAAAACATTAGTTGTTATAGTGTTATCATACTTAAAGAAACCTGATTCTAGAAAAACAGTTTTAATTCTTCCATTGTTGTCATTACTTGTACTTGTAATATTAAATGTTATTGTTGCCAAGTTTCCATTTCCGTCAAGAGATAAATCGGTGTCATCACACGATATTAATAACACTAGGCATAAAAGGGTAAAAAGGTGTCTCATTCTTTTTTGTTTTCGAATTATTTTTCAACAAACTTACTACAAAGAAAAAAGTGTGCTACTCTCGTAACACACTTTTAAGAAAACTTTATATTTCTTTACTAAAGGTTATTTGCTTCTGCAATTAACTCTGCAATGTCTTTTACTTGTATTTGCGATTCTTTTTCTTTGAATTTTACACCGTCAGTCATCATGGTATTACAGTAAGGACAACCGGTAGCAATAATTTGTGGATTTGTTTCTAAAGCATCTTCTGTTCTTAACACGTTAATATCTTTATCTCCTCTTTCAGGTTCTTTAAACATTTGTGCTCCTCCAGCTCCACAACATAATGCTGTTGACTTATGACGTTTCATCTCAGTCATTTTTACTCCTAAACGACGAATTAATTCACGTGGACTTTCATATACATCATTTGCACGTCCTAAATAACATGGATCGTGATACGTTAAACGCTTACCGTTTAAATTTTCATCTTCAATAGTTAAACGTCCTTCTTTGATTAACTTGCTAATATATTGAGTATGATGATATACTTTATACTTTCCTCCTAATTCAGGATATTCATTTTTTAATGTATTAAATGAATGCGGATCGCAAGTTACAATTGTTTTTATTTCGTAAGCGTTTAAAATTTCAATATTTGTAACAGCTTGCATTTGAAATAAAAACTCATTCCCTGCTCGTTTTGCTGCATCTCCTGTTGAACTTTCTTCGGTGCCTAATACTGCAAAGTCAACTCCTGCTTGTTGTAATATTTTTACGAAGGCTCTTGTTATTTTTTTTGCTCTATCATCGTAACTTCCTGCGGCTCCTACCCAAAATAACACTTCAGGTTGTTTTCCTTGAGCCATCATTTCTGCCATTGTTGGTACTACCATAAATTGTGAGTTTTTAAATTATGACTTACGCTTTACATCTTACTCGTAATTCATAATTAATTATTAAAAAATTATTCTTCGTCTTTCCAGTTTAATCTATCCATTTGACTATACTGCCATGGTGCTCCGTTATTTTCAATATTGGTCATCATCATATTTAACTCTTGCGGAGCTGCAGATTCTTCCATTACTAAATAACGACGCATATCCATAATAATAGATAATGGATCAATACCAATAGGACACTCTTGTACACAGGCATTACAACTTGTACAAGCCCATAATTCTTCTGGTGTTATATAATCATTTAATAATTGTTTTCCATCGTCTTTAAATGTACCTCCATTTGCATCAATATTTTTTCCTACTTCTTCTAAACGGTCACGTGTTTTCATCATAATTGCACGTGGTGATAATTCTTTTCCTGTTAAGTTTGCTGGACAAGATGAAGTACAACGTCCACATTCAGTACATGTGTAAGCATTCATTAACTGTACCCAATTTAGATCGGTCACATCAGAAGCACCAAATTTCTCAGGTTCTCCTTCTTCTTCTCCATCTTCAGGCATAGCATACGGATCAGCATCTGGATCCATCATCATCTTTACCTCTTTTGTTACAGCTTCTAAATTATTAAACTGTCCTTTGGGTTTTAAATTTGCATAGAATGTATTTGGGAAAGCTAGTAATATATGTAAATGCTTAGAATAATATAAATAGTTTAAGAATATTAAAATTCCTATAATGTGTAGCCACCAAGCTGTTTTCTCAATAGTATGTAAAGATTCATTAGAAAAACCATCAAACCAAGGAGCTATAAATTGAGAAACTACATTTCCTACTCCAGCCTCCTGAAAAGTAACATCTGTAGCATTCATTACTAAGAATAAACTCATTAACACCATTTCAAAATATAGAATAATATTTCCATCATTCTTAGGCCAACCTTCCATTTCTTTATTCCAAAAACGTTTCACTTTTTCTATATTTCTTCGGAACCAAAAAATCGTTACAGATATTAAAACAAGTACTGACAATACTTCAAAGTTTCCTATTAAGAAACCATATAATGTATTTCCTATTATTGGTTGAAAAACACGATGTGTTCCTAATAATCCATCAATAACAATCTCTAACATTTCGATATTGATTAGAATAAACCCAACATATACAACAACATGTAAAATACCTGAAACAGGACGACGTACCATTTTATATTGTCCTAAAGCTATTTTAGCCATATTTTTCCATCGTTCTGGCTTTCTATCAGTTCTATCTACATCTTTTCCTAATTTAATGTTTCGTATTAGCTTACGAACATTCATTACAAAATACCCTATAGCTGCAATTAAAATAATTGCAAAAAAGAGGTTTGGCAAGTAATTCTCCATTGTCTTTAATTAATTTTTTTACTCTATTTATAACTATTTACTTCTTCAGTTTTTAAGAGGTTATAGAATATTTTTAGTTGTTGTTTTATTTAGTTGTTACTTGTATTGCTTTGATTGTTTTCTTCGTTATATGGTTTTGGTTTTTTTCCGAATAATGAGAAATGTACAAAACGTTTTGGGTTTAATTTCATTTCTCTTAATAGTTCTTCTAATTCTTTTGAGGCATTTGTTAAATTAGTATACATTTTATCATCAGTCATTAACTTTCCTAAAGTTCCTTTTCCTGATTTCATGTTGGCTAACAAGCCATTAACATTTGCAAGAGTTGCTTCAAGCTTTTTTACCGATTCTCCTAAGTTAGCTTTCGCCAAATCATCAGATACTTTTGAAAAGTTATCTGTAATTTTTTTAGTATTCTCAAAGGTTTTATTTAAATTTTCTTTATTATTTGCCAATAATGTATTAACCGAAGCTAAAGTTTTACGTACATCATATATGGTACCTTCTAAGCCTAATATACTTCTATTTAAGCTTTTTCTTGATTTTTCATCTAATACTTGATTAAACCCAATAAGTAAGGAGTCTGCTCCTACTAATACGTTTTCTAATTTAGCTTGAATGGGGTTTAATTTCTCTCCAACAGATGAGAATATGTCCGATTCAACTTCTCCGTTTAAGTAATCTCCTGATTTTGCTACTTCTCCGTCATACTTAGGCACAATTGCTAAGTTTTGCCCTCCCATTAAGCTTGCCGAATATATTTTAGCGATACTGTTTTTAGAAAAATTAAAGTCAGTGTCTAATGAAATTTTTACTATTAAATTTCCTTTTTTATCTGGGTTTTGATTGAAACGAATTTCATCAACTTTTCCAACTTTCAATCCATTAATAGTAACTGAACTTGCTTCATTTAGACCATTGATATTATTGTACTCTACAAAAAAGTGCCTTGTGTTTGCACTGAACAAATCTTGTCCTTTTAAGAAATTATAACCCCAAATAAATAGTGCAATAACAACGACAGCAACAATTCCTGTTTTTAGTTCTTTAGACATAGAATATATTTATACGAGCGAAAATAATAATAATTTTGCGAGTATATATATAGAATACCTCTAAATTAACGGTTTTTCAATGCTTCTTTTATTGAAATTCGTTTTCCGTTTTTAAAAGCTACAATCCAAGCATCTTTATAACCTTTACTTCTTACTTTGGGTAAAACTTTTTTTATTTCTGACAAACTTGGTAAGTTTCCATAATAATATTTATAATAATTATCTATAAATAAATACTCTACATTTTCTAATCCTTTAAAACTACTTGTTGAAAGTTTTTTTCTTGATGCGGCTACTTGTATTCTAAACATCACTTTAGCAGATATAGGTTTTGATAGAGATGCTTTTTTTTCTAAAATGTTATCTTTTTTTACAACTTGTATATCTTTTTCTGCAACCTTATTTACTACTTCATTTTCAACTAGCGGTGCGTTTACCGTTATAGTTTCACTAATTGTATTTAATTTTAAACGTTCAAAGTATTTTCTAATTGCCTGCGCTATTGATTTTGCCATCTTTAGCTGCCCTTTTCTAGAGTTTAAAAACTTTCCTTCATTTTTATTTGTTAAAAACCCTAGTTCTATTAAAACACTGGGCATTACTGTTTCTCTTAAAACTAAAAAATTTGCTTGCTTTACTTTTCGATTATTTCTTTTTATTGCTACAAAGTTATTTTGTACCAAACCTGCAATACCTAAACTATTTTCTAAATTTTCTTCTTGAAGTACAGATAATCCAATAACTGATTCTGGTGAATTCGGATCATAATCGTAATTTTGTTTATAATTGTCTTCTAATAATATTACCGAGTTCTCTTTTTTAGCAATCTCTAAGTTTTCTTTGTTTCCACTCAATCCTAAAACAAACGTACTTGCTCCATGCGGATCAGATCTTCTAAAAGCATCACAATGTATAGATACAAATAAATCTGCTTTTTTATCATTTGCAATTTTAGCTCGATTATGTAATTCTACAAAAACATCTTTTTTTCGAGTATAAACTACTTGTATATCTTTTGATGTTGATAGCTCTTTTCCTACATCTAATGCTACTCTTAAAGCTATGTTTTTTTCTCTGTAACCATTCCCTAAGTTTCCAGGATCTTTACCTCCATGACCAGCATCTAAAACAACAGTATACTTTTTTTGAGCTGAAACCGACGCTATACTCCCTAACAAAACTGTTAAAGAAGTAAGAATAATTAAGCATGATTTTGATATATTATATTTACGGAAATTTAAGAATTGCATCAATAAAATTTAACTATTTTTGGTTTTTAAAATATAGGCATTCAAATAACACGCCAAAGTTTTTAAATATAACACAAAAATAGTATTAATAATATTGCGAGCAAATCCAACTTACATACTTTTAGCCCTATCTCTTTTTTGTTTTCAATTAAGTATTGCCCAAGAACCTATTAAGGAGGCTATAAATATTCAAAAAACTAATAAAGATTCTACATATAATACTGCTAAAGATACTTTAATAGGGTTAAAAAATAACGACCTTGTTTATAAGAAAAGAGACACAATTGTTAATGACTCTATTAAGCCTAAAGAAGTTATTGATGGTATTATTACCCACGATGCTGAAGATTACACCATACAAAGTACTAAAAATAAAACAATTACTTTATACAACAAAGCTCATGTAACATACACCGATATTGATTTAAAAGCTGGAATTATTATTTTAGACTATAAGAATAATATGGTATATGCTAAAGGTATAAAAGATAGTACAGGATACCATCAAAGACCTCAGTTTAAACAAGGTGGACAAGAATCGGAACAAGATTCTATTTTATTTAACTTTAAAACTAAAAAAGCTTTAGTTTACGGTGTTAAAACAAATCAAGGTGGAATTATTACTTATGGTGAAAAAACAAAACGAGTAAATGACTCCACTATATACATGAGAAGGTTACGATTTACCACTTCAAAAAAGAAAATACCAGATTATTATATTCAAACAAATAAGGCAAAACTAGTACCTGGTAAGAAAATTATAGTTGGTGGTAGTAATTTAGTATTAGCAGATGTTCCTACTCCTGTATATTTACCCTTTGCTTATTTTCCTTTAACAGACAAAAGAACTTCTGGTTTTATTATTCCTTCTTGGGGGGAAAGTAATAACCAAGGTTTTTTTATGCAAAATGGAGGTTATTACTTTGCACTAAGTGATTACTTTGATTTAACTGTATTAGGAGATTTATACACCAATGGCAGTTGGGGGTTAAATGCTTCCTCTAACTATTATGTGCGCTATAAATTTAGTGGAAGTTTTAGTGCTCGTTTTGAAAACATTATTCAAGGAATACGTGGTCTCAGCGATTATCAAAAATCCACCAATTTTAACCTTAGATGGAGTCATAGTCAAGATTCTAAGGCGAGTCCAAACTCTCGTTTTTCTGCCTCTGTTAACTTAGGTAGCAGTAAGTACTACCGTCAATCTTTAAATGAATTTAATAGTTCTCAGTTCTTAAACAACACATTAAATTCGTCTATTTCTTATTATAAAAATTTTGTAGGCACTCCTTTTAACCTTAGCGTAACTGCTACTCATTCACAAAACACCAATACAGAATCAATTACTATGACGCTTCCTTCTTTACAACTTAATATGGATCGTATTTATCCATTTGCAGGTAAAGGAGGAATTAAAAAGAATCCTATTCAAAAAATGGGATTGAATTATAGTATGCAGGGGCAATATCAAATTAACACCACAGATGACGAATTTTTCACTGCTAAAATGTTTCAAACGGCAAAAAAAGGGATTCAACATAATTTAAGCACCAACACCAGTTTAAAAGCTTTTAAATATTTTACACTATCACCTAGTGTAAATTATAAAGATGTTTGGTATTTTGACCAAATTAAAAAGAGATATGATCCTACCGCAGTAAACAAAGACGGTAATTTAGGAGCGGCAGTTAACGACACTATTAGTGGTTTTACACGTTATAATGAATATAATTTTGGTGTTTCTTTATCTACCAATATTTATGGTACATTTAACTTTAAAAAAGGACGTTTAAAGGCTATTCGACATACAATTAGACCCTCTATTTCATACGGATATCGTCCAAATTTTGCTGATGATTACGATTTAACAGTACGCCAAAGTTCTGATCCAAGTGACTTACTAACCTACTCTCCCTTTGAAGGCGGTATTTATGGAACACCTGGAAGTGGAGTTTCAAACTCTATTGGTATTTCTGTAAACAATGTTTTAGAAGCTAAAGTAGCCCCAAAAGACCCCGATAGTGATGAAGAAGATAAAAAAATCACCATTCTTAACAACTTAAATTTTAGCACAAGCTATAATTTAGCCTTAGACAGTGTACGTTGGTCTCCTGTAAGAGCCAATGCTGGTACACGTCTTTTTAAAGATAAACTAGCTTTAAATATGAATGCTACCTTCGACCCGTATCAAGTAAACAGTAAAGGCCAAAGAATAAATAAAATTAATGGCAATATCTTTAGAATGACTAATTTGGGAGTAACAGCTAATTACTCTATTTCTAGTAAAGATTTTGAAAAAAACAAAGATGGTGGAGATAGTAATGATGATAAAAACGGTAATGGAGCACAAGACACTCCTGATGTTTTTGGGGAAGGTATAGGACCTACTAATGGATTTCCTAACAACACTAATAACAAAAATGAAGAAAGCGAAACAAAAGAAACAGAACTATACAAAGCCAAAATACCTTGGACTCTTAATTTAGCTTACAGTATGAGTTATACAAATAACGGGTTAACAAGTCAAATAGGTAATAATACATTAATGTTTAGCGGCGATGTTGAACTTTCGCCTAAATGGAAAGTTGGTTTTTCTTCTGGTTACGATATTAAAGACAACGCTTTCACCTACACTAGATTAAACTTTTCTAGAGATTTAGATAGTTGGCGATTCAACTTTAACTGGACTCCTTTTGGTGTTAATTCTTCATACAATTTCTTTATTGGAGTGAAATCTTCAGTATTGAGCGATTTAAAGTGGGATAAAAATAAACCACCAGATAGAGTTTTATTTTAGAAGTTAGAAAAATCTAACTTTTCCCTTTTAACAAAGCAAACAACTTTATAAACTCAAACTAAAATGAAAAAAATAATCACAACAGACAAAGCTCCAGCTCCAATTGGTCCATATAACCAAGCTGTACTTAGTGGAAATACTTTATACACTTCTGGACAAATAGCTATTAACCCTGAAACTGGCGAATTAGTTTTAGATTCTATTGAAGCAGAAACCAAACAAGTAATGCAAAACATGAAAGAAGTATTAGCTGCTGCTGGTATGACTTTTGAAAACGTTATTAAAACTTCTATTTTTATTTCAGACATGCATAACTTTTCAAAAATTAATGCTGTTTACGGTGAGTATTTTAATGACGCTACAGCTCCTGCTCGTGAAACAGTAGAAGTTGCTAACCTCCCTAAGTTTGTAAATGTAGAAATTAGTATGATTGCTGTTAAGTAAGACAATCTCAAAACATGAATAAATAAAAAATCCACTTTTGAAAGTGGATTTTTTATTATATCGCTTTTATTAATAATTCTGCCGTTGATGGATTTGTTGCTAACGGAACATCATGTACATCACACAAACGCATTAACATAGAAATATCTGGTTCGTGTGGATGCTTTGCTAAAGGGTCTCTAAAAAACAATACCATTTGACATTTTCCTTCTGCTACTCTACCAGCAATTTGCGCATCACCTCCAATAGGTCCTGATAAAAATTTTGTTACTTCAAAACCTGCTTTTTCTGCTTTTTCTCCTGTTGTACCTGTAGCTATTAACCGAACACTTTTTTGACGTAAAACTTCTTTGTGTTCATTTAAAAACTGAACCATTTCAGCTTTCATTCCATCATGTGCTATAATTGCTATTTCCATAAATAGTGTTTAAAAAAGTATTCCCGCCAAAAGCGGGAATACAATATTACAAAATATTTTATGCTTTTATAAAGAAGCCGAATACTCTAATAAATCTACAATTTTAGTAGCATATCCATACTCATTATCATACCAAGAAATTACCTTGAAAAAGTTCTCGTTTAACTCTAAACAAGCATCAGCATCAATTACAGATGTTCTTGTTTCTGAAACAAAGTCTTGTGACACCACCTCATCTTCAGTATATCCAATAATCCCTTTAAACTCTCCTTCTGAAGCCTCTTTTAATGTTGCTAAAATTTCTTTTAACGAAGTCGCTTTATCTGTTCTAAACGTTAAATCTACTAAAGAAACATCTGCCACAGGAACTCTAACTGCCATACCCGTTAATTTACCTTCTAACTCTGGAATAACTTTCGTTACTGCTTTTGCCGCCCCTGTTGACGTAGGAATAATATTATTTACTACCGAACGTCCTCTTCTCCATTTCTTATTAGGTCCGTCAACGGTATTTTGTGTTGATGTCGCAGCATGAACTGTAGTCATTAATCCCTCTTTCAATCCAAAATTATCGTGGATAACTTTTGTTAATGGTCCTAAACAGTTTGTAGTACATGAAGCATTTGAAAAAATAGTTTCATCAGCTGTTAACTCTTTATGATTTACTCCCATTACATACATATTAGCATCTTTTGAAGGTGCTGAAATAATTACTTTCTTCGCTCCACCTGTAATATGCATTGCTGCTTTATCTTTATCAGTAAAAAAACCTGTAGATTCGATTACATATTCTGCTCCTGCTTCATTCCATTTAAGGTTCTCAGGGTTTCTTTCAGCAGTGATTCTTATTGTTTGTCCATTTACAACTAAATTTCCATCTTTCACTTCAACATCTCCTTCAAATCGTCCATGAACAGAATCATACTTCAACAAATAGGCTAAATAATCTACATCTAACAAATCGTTAATAGCCACAACTTGAATGTTGTCTCTTTTTATTGCAGAACGGAATGCTAATCGACCAATTCTTCCAAATCCGTTAATTCCTATTTTTATCATTATTTAAAATTTTATATTCTTGTTTAAGTGGTCATAATATCTGATACGCGTAATAATTCGGTATCAATATTATGTTGACCTTTGATTGCTTTTTCTAAATCGGTAGAAATTACTTTATTATCTTTTAACCCTACCATCAAGTTTGTCTTTCCATCAAGTAAAAGTTCTACAGCACTTACTCCTAATCTACTTGCTAAAACTCTATCAAAACATGATGGAGAACCTCCTCGCTGCATATGTCCTAACACAGAAACCCTTACTTCATATTCAGGTAAGTTTTCTTCCACATAATCAGCTAATTCAAATACATTTTTACCAGTTTTATCTCCTTCCGAAACTACTACGATACTTGACGATTTCCCTGACCTTCTACTCTTCTTCAAAGATTCCAACATTCTTTCTAACCCTAAGTCTTCTTCAGGAATTAAAATCTCTTCTGCTCCTGCCCCAACACCAGCGTTTAATGCTATAAATCCTGCATCACGCCCCATAACCTCAACAAAGAAAAGTCGATTATGAGAAGATGCAGTATCTCTAATTTTATCAATTGCTTCTACAGCTGTATTCAAAGCTGTATCGTAACCAAGTGTATGACTTGTTCCTGAAATATCATTATCTATGGTTCCAGGAATTCCTATTATAGGAAAATTGAACTCTTGATTAAAAATAACTCCTCCTGTGAAAGAACCATCTCCCCCAATCACCACTAAGGCATCTACATTGTTCTTTTTTAGACTTTCATAGGCTTTTTGACGTCCTTCTTTAGTTCTAAAATCTTTTGAACGAGCCGATTTTAAAATGGTACCTCCCTTGTGAATAATATTATTAACACTTCTAGCGGTCAACGGAATTAAATCTCCTTCAATCAACCCTTGATATCCTCTGTAAATTCCCATACAATCCGTTCGGTAATAAGCACAAGTCCTTACAACAGATCGTATCGCGGCATTCATTCCTGGAGCATCCCCTCCAGAAGTCATCACTGCTATTTTTTTAATTTTTCTCATAAAACGAATATCAAATTTACTCAATTTTAGTCATTTTTTAATAAAAAACAATAAATTCATTTTGCTTTTTAATTGAAGTTTAACGTTTAATATTATTTGGTTACTTTTAGCCAACAAATAAAACAAACTATGTTATTAACCTCTCTTGATTATATTATTATTTTCGGTTTTTTTATTCTTTCATTGCTTATTGGTCTTTGGAGTTCAAAATCAGCAGGAAAGAACAGTTCCGAATTCTTTTTATCAGGAAGAAATATGCCATGGTGGTTGTTAGGGGTTTCTATGGTTGCAACTACATTTGCTGCTGATACTCCTGGATTGGTTACTGAATTAGTTAGAGAAAACGGTGTTTCTGGTAACTGGGTTTGGTGGGCAATGCTTCTTACAGGAATGCTTACCGTATTTTTTTATGCTAAACTATGGAGAAAATCAGGAATAACTACCGATTTAGAGTTCTATGAGCTACGTTACTCTGGTAAGATGGCTAGCTTTTTAAGAGGCTTTAGAGCTATTTATTTAGGTGTAATTTTTAACGTAATTACAATGGCAGGGGTTTGTTTAGCCGGAGCTAAAATTGCTAATATTTTATTAGGCATATCACAAGAAGAAACACTTTTTTATTCTTCAATAGTTATTGTTATTTACTCTTCTTTAGGTGGATTAAAAGGTGTTTTACTTACTGATTTTGTCCAGTTTTTAATTGCTATGGTTGGTTCTATTTGGGCTACTATATATATTGTTGGTTTACCAGAAATTGACGGACTTTCAAATTTATTGACACATCCTAACGTAAGTGACAAACTAGCAATGTTTCCTGATTTCTCAGATAAAGAAGCATTAATTACTTTATTTATAATTCCTTTTGCTGTACAATGGTGGAGTACTTGGTATCCTGGAGCTGAACCTGGTGGTGGTGGTTATATTGCGCAACGTATGTTAGCTGCTAAAGATGAAAAAAATGCTACTTGGGCTACTTTATTTTTCAATTTTGCCCATTATGCATTACGACCTTGGCCATGGATTATTGTTGGACTTGCTTCATTAATTATTTTTCCAAGTTTGGATAGTATGAATCAAGCATTTCCTAGTTTAACAACTGAAATGCAAGGACACGATGTGGCTTATGCTGCAATGATGACCTACTTACCTGCTGGATTATTAGGAATTGTATTAACCTCTTTAATAGCTGCTTTTATGAGTACAATTTCTACTCAATTAAATTGGGGAAGTTCATACATCGTAAATGATTTTTACAGTAGGTTTATCAATAAAAATGCTTCTGAAAAGCAAAAGGTAGTAGTTGGAAGAATATCAACTATAGTTTTAATGTTGTGTGCTGCTCTTTTTTCTTTCTATTTACAATCAGCTAAAGGAGTTTTCGATTTGCTGCTACAAATTGGTGCAGGAACTGGACTGTTATTTATTTTACGTTGGTTTTGGAGTAGAATTAACCCATATAGTGAAATTGCTGCAATGGCCATATCTTTTATAATTGCTGTTTTCTTTTTTATCAATGGAAAAATGGAGATTCCATTTACTCAAATTGCGGGATATTGGCAATTAATCATTGGCGTTTTGGTTACTACTGCAGGTTGGGTTATTGTAACTCTTTTAACAAGCCCCACCAATACTAAAACCTTAGAAAAATTTGATAGTCTTATTTTTGAGAACGAAAATAAATTTAAAAATGTTGGATATAAAATTTTAGGGTTTATAACTGGAACTATAGGTATTTACAGCTTCTTATTCGCCTCTGGAAATTGGATTTATGGTGAAACAACTCTAGCTGCAACACTTTCAACAATCTCCTTAATTTGTATTTTAATTTTAAGAAAAATATGGAAGTTTGTTTCTTAACACAATTAGTACTTACTAGTGTTAAACATAAAAACCTTTATTGAACAGCTTTATCGTAATTAGATATAATTTTTTTTATTCTTTTATTTTCAAAAACAGAAGGAAATAAGTCCTTAACAATTGTATGATATTCAAAATCGATGGCTAAAGCATTATTCAAATGAGCCACTCCATACTCTTCTTTTCCTAGAATCATAAACAATCCGCAAAGTCTATACTCAATTTCTGCAAATTCTTTATACGTTTTTTTTGCTTGAATTAATGTCTTAAGTGCTTGATTAAATTCTCCTAAAAACAATAAAATATCTACTAAAGCAATGTAAATTTCAATCTCTTTATCTCCTAAAGATAAGCAGGTTTTAAAAGCTTTAACTGATTCTTCGTAAAAATTAAGTTTTAAATTAATATCTCCATAACGCCTCCAATATAAAACATTTGATTCATCTATATGAATTGCTTTATTTATATAGTACAATGCTTTTTCATAATTTCCTTGATTATAACAAGCATTTGTTAGTAAAACCCAGCCTCTATCTAAAAGAGGGTCTTCATGTACTGCCTTTTTATAAAAGTGTATTGCTGTTTGTGTGTTTTCAAGTTTATCATAACACTCCCCAATCCTTATATAAGCATAAGCCGTTGGGTCATCTAATTCTAGTGTAACCAAATAATTATCTATTGCTTCTTCATAGCGCTTTAATTCTTCTAAGGATTTTGCCTTTTCTAAATACCCCCCTATAAAACTATCATCAATCAATACTGCATAATCAAAAGCTGTTAATGCTTCTTTAAACATTCCTAGCTCAAAATATTGTCTTCCTAATTGATGCCATGCGACTTCACAATATGGATTTTTATCTAAATACGAATTTAAAAATTTTATTGCGTCTTCATGACTACCCTCCATATCAAAACAATAAACTATATTGTACAACGATGAATAATCTTCATAATCTACCTCAATACACTTTGAAAAATTCAAACGTGCATTTTCAAAATCATCAAGATACAAGTACTCCATACCTATCATAGACCAAACATCAGATGGATCTTCTATATACTGTAAAGATTCTTTTAAAATAGCAATTGCTTCTGTGTGCTGTTTCTTTTTAGATAAGATAATTGCTTTTTGGATAAATACTTCATCATTATGAGGTTCTACAGCTTCGATATTAGATAACATCTTAATTGCTTCATGCAATTCATCTTCAAAAATTAAAATTTCTACTTTCATTAATTTTAATTGAATTGAAGACGGATGCTGCTCTAAACCTAACTGTACGGCTTTTTTTGCCAACGACTGCTTACCTATATTTAAATAATGCTCTATAATTGTCTCAAACTCTACAGCATCGAAAAAATATACCTCGTTGGTTTTCAACATAGATTCAAATTTTGATATTGACATGGGCTACAGATTTGAATTTATATAAAGTTACTGCAAGAATAATACCTATTTACTGGTATGTTTATTTCTTTTCAACAATTTAATTAACAATATAAAACATTTGTTTTTATTAAAAATAAGTTATTTGAAAGAGTTAATTATTTTTCTATCTTTGAAAGAACATAAAAATTAATATCTAATTTTAAACAAAAAATCATGAGTAAATTTGACGAAAAAGTGGCGCTTTATAAAAAGTTTATGGACGATAGAGATATTCGTTCTAACACTGATTTATTAACTGCTGTAACAAAAGGACTAGGCCCTTCTATTTATAAAAAAGATGCTGAAACCGTATCAGGAAGTGACCCTAAAGAACTAGAAACTGTTAAGAAAAACTTCTTAATGAAAAAATTAGGTTTAGCTGATGGACCTGAATTAGATAAAGCTATTGGAGAAGTAATGGAAAGAATTGGAAAGTCGGAAAGAAATAAGTATCGTGCAGTTGTATACTACATGTTGGTTAAGAAATTTGATAAAGAGTCTGTTTACGGAATGTAATAACCTCTCTTTCTAAAAAATATAAATCCTGTATTTAAGTTTTAAATACAGGATTTTTTTATTTTAGCCGCCAACAAACAACTTATATTTATGTCGCAATTTATTAGTGTTTTTGACATGCTTAAAATTGGGGTGGGACCATCTAGTTCTCATACTCTAGGCCCTTGGAGATCGGCTCAACAATGGATTCAAAAATTAAAAGATACAAATGAATTTCTTTTAATTGAAGAGATAAAAGTGGACTTATATGGTTCTCTTTCATTAACAGGCAAAGGGCACGCAACAGATTTAGCTGTTTTATTAGGTTTAAGTGGAGCTGATCCTGAATATATTCCAATTGAAACAATTGATGTTATTATCAATGATATTAAAACCAAAGAACTTTTATTTTTTAATAATGAAAGAAATATTGCTTTTGCCAACGGCTCAGTAACATTCAATAAAGAGTTTTTACCTTTTCATGCTAATGGAATGACTTTTAGAGGATATGCTAACGGTGTAGAAATTTCTACAGAAACATACTATTCTATTGGTGGAGGGTTCATTGTGCAAGAAGACGATAATCTTGCTGAAGATATTGAGATAAATAAGCAAAACTTTCCGTTCCCTATCAACAGAGCTACTGAGCTTGAAGCCTATTGCGAAAAGGAAGAGTTAAATATTTCTGACATTGTTTACCAAAATGAACTTGTAATTAATTCTGCTGAAGACATCGACAAAGAATTGCATCGCATATGGAACACTATGTTAGAATGTATGTACATAGGTTGTCACACTCAAGGAATTTTACCTGGCGGATTAAATGTAAAACGACGTGCATTTGAAACACACCAAAGACTTATTAAAGAAGCTGAATATACGAACCAACAAGAATGGATTACTGCTATTAGAAGTACAGAAGTAAAATTCCGTGAAATTTTAAAATGGGTAAGCTGCTTAGCTTTATCTGTTAACGAAGTGAATGCTTCTTTGGGTAGAGTTGTTACTGCTCCAACCAATGGAAGTGCTGGAGTTATTCCTGCTGTAATAATGTATTATTTAGTAATAGAAAACCACGATGCTACTTTTGAACATGTTAAAAAATTCTTGCTAGTTGCTGGAGAAATAGGAAGTATTTTTAAGAAAAATGCAACAATTTCTGCTGCTATGGGTGGTTGTCAAGCTGAAATTGGTGTATCCTCTGCCATGGCCGCTGCTGCATTAACAGAATTGTTAGGCGGAACTCCGTCACAATGCTTAGTTGCTGCTGAAATTGCCATGGAACATCATTTAGGACTTACTTGTGATCCTATTGGCGGATTGGTACAAGTGCCTTGTATTGAACGTAACGCTATGGGGGCGATTAAAGCTATTAATGCTGCTGAATTAGCCTTAGAGACCAATCCAAAAGAATCTAAAGTTCCTTTAGACAAAGTAGTAGATACTATGTGGGAAACGGCTAAAGACATGAATAGAAACTACAAAGAGACTTCAGAAGGTGGTTTAGCTGTTACTGTTCGTTTAGCTGATTGTTAAGAGTTATTTTATTTCAACAGGTTCTCCTAAAAACTTGGGATTAACATTTAAGAGAATATCTACAAATACTTTTACCCTTGCTAAATATTCTCTTAATTTAACTTTCATAGCTTTTTTTCCTGAAACTCCTCTGGCGTTATATCCTATTGCTTCAATATCAAAATGGTTTGCCAAATACAATGCTCTTTCATTATGAAATTGTTGAGATATTATTGTTACTGAGGTTTGACCAAAAACTTCTTTTACCCTTACTACTGAATCTAAGGTTCTAAAACCAGCATAATCTAAATAAATTTTACTCTCAGGAATTCCTGATTCAATCAAATCATTTTTAAAATCGGTTGGTTCATCATATCCTTCGGAGCCATTATCGCCACTTACTAAAATAAAATCAATTTTTTCAGCTTTGTATAACTCCACAGCAGCATTCAAACGAAATTGATAATACAGATTTATTCTCCCATCAGACAAATACTTTACCGTACCTAATAACAACCCTACTTTATTTTTAGATATATTTTCTGTAGAATTAAATAGTTTTCCTTCTGCATTATTAATTATTACTTTGTTTGAAACATAAATAGAAGTAACAACTAGTAAACAACCTAAAAGAAAAATAATAGCAACTTTTTTTCGTTTCATCTATCTTGTAAATACTAATTCAGTTTCGGTAGACATTTCTTCAGAAAAACCATATCCTTCCACATCAAAACCTTTTAACTCTTCTAAAGTCTCCACATTATTATCTATAATGTAACGCACCATTAATCCACGAGCTTTTTTAGCAAAGGTCATAATAGTTTTATACTGTCCATTTTTAAAATCTTTAAAAACAGGAGTTATCATAGGTACTTTTAATGCTTTTTTAGGAAGCGCCTTAAAATATTCTGTACTTGCTAAATTAATTAACAACTCTCCATCTCCTAATTCTTCATTTAGCGACTCAGCCAATGTAGTATCCCAAAACTTATATAAGTTTTCTCTTCTACCTACTTTTAACTTAGTTCCCATTTCTAAACGATAAGGTTGAATTAAATCCAACGGTTTTAACAAACCGTATAACCCTGATAAAATTCTTAATTTCTCTTGTAAAATAGGAATCTTATCTTCTGATATAGAACTGGCATCAATACCTCTATACACTTCACCTGTAAATGCAAATACTGCTTGTTTTGCATTATCTAAAGAAAAAGGAGGTTGCCAATCTTGATTTCTATCATAATTTAAACTTGCTAAATCATCAGAAATCTTCATTAACTCGCTTAATTTTTTTCTTGACAATGTTCTTAACTTCTTATTCAGTTTTTCAGATTGCTCTAAAAACCTAGGTTGCGTATATACATCAGTAGTAGCTTTGCTTTCAAAGTCTAACGATTTTGCTGGTGATATTATAATTTTCATGCTATAAAATTTAAAGTAAAAATAAGAAGCTATTTTAAAATCATCAATTACTTCAGGTAATTTAAATTGATTGTAGTATTAATTTTTTTAATACTAAACTTGTAATCCGTCATAAGCTAAAAACACATTCTCTGGTAATTCTTTTTCAACCTCATCATGTAATCCTAAAAGCTCACTAATATGTGTTAAATATGCTTTTTTAGGTTTAATTTCCTCTATAAAACTTAACGATTCTTCTAAGTTAAAATGTGTTTTATGAGGTTCTCTTCGTAAACCTGTCACAATCAAAACATCAAGGTTTTTTAGTTTTTCTTTCTCTCCTTCTGAAATAGTTTTAATATCGGTTATATATGCTACGTTATTAAAACGATATCCGAGAATCGGTAAATTACCGTGCATTACTTCAATTGGAGTAACCTCTACTCCCTCTAACTCAAAACTTTCTTTATGTGAAATAATCGTTGGAGCTACACTTGGTGCACTTGGGTATCGATTTTCTGTTGCAAATATATAATCATATCGCTTTTGTAAAACTCCTAGCACTCTTTTTGTTAAATATATAGGTACTGGTCCTATTTGAAAGCAGTACGGACGAATTTCATCTAAACCAGCTATATGATCTGCATGTTCATGGGTAAATAAAATCCCTTTAATCGAAGCCACCTCTTCACGCATCATTTGCTGACGAAAATCTGGACCACAATCAATCACATAGTTAATATCACCCCATGAAACTAACACCGAAGATCGTAATCTTTTGTCTTTCGGATTTTTAGATAATGCCACAGGATGTTTACTGGTAATCATTGGAACTCCAGTAGAAGTTCCCGTTCCTAAAAAAGTTATTTTTACTTGATTTTTTTTCTTCATTTTCATCACAAAAATACAACAAAAATTGTCTGTTCGTTTGTAATTTCAGTACATTTGTACTACGTAACAAAAAATAACAAAATGGCAATTACGTTAAAAGGAGATCAAAAAATAAACACTGTACCAACTACCAAAATGAAAGCGTTAAAGATTAACTTAAACGCACACATATATGGAACTTTTGCAGAGATTGGAGCTGGTCAAGAAACTGTTCGTAATTTTTTTAGGGCTGGTGGGGCCTCTGGTACAATAGCGAAAGCTATGAGTGCTTATGATAAAGACTTCTCTGATGCCATTTATGGAATTGAAAAAGACAATCGTTATGTTACAGAGCCTCGATTAAAAAAGATGCTAAAGCACGAAATGGATTTAATTGAAGAGCGACTTGATCGTCAAAAGCATCCTGATAAATTGTTCTTTAGCTATGCTAATACAGTGGCAACTATTAACTTTACTAAAAAGTTTAAAGGTCATGGATGGGTTGGTATTCGTTTTCAATTAGATCCACTAGAAGATTATAACGAAATTGTTTTACACCTACGTTTTAAAGAAACAGATGCACGTCAACAACAAGAAACATTAGGCGTTTTAGGTGTAAACTTAATTTATGGTGCTTATTATTTAAATGATAATCCGAAAGATTTATTAAAATCTTTTTACGATAATATTGACAAAGATCGTTTAGAAATTGATATGATTAATTTCTCTGGACCTCGTTTTATGTATGTTGACAACCGTTTAATGAGCTTACAACTTGTTAAAAACGGAATGACAAATGCTGTAATGTTTGGTCCTGATGGAAACAACTTGTTGCCTGCACAAGTACTTTATAAAAAAAATATATTAGCCCTTAGAGGAAGTTATAGACCTGTAACAAAGGTTAATATGGACATGTTTGAAAGTGCTAAGCAATTGTTTTTTGACGAGAATAAGGTAGACCCTAAAAAAACTAAAATTATTTTTGAAATTACGTTAAGTAATCTTCGTGCTGAAGGAGAAATTAATGAACGTGACTTTTTAGACAGAGCAGAACTATTATGCTCTCTTGGTTTAAATGTTATGATCACCAACTACCAAGAGTACTTTAAGCTTGTAGAGTATTTTAGTGAATATACTAAGGAACGTATGGGGCTTGCAATGGGGGTTTATAATCTTATTCAAATTTTTAACGAGAAATATTACCGTGATTTAAGTGGAGGTATTTTAGAAGCATTTGGAAAACTTTTTTACAGAGATTTAAAAGTTTATATGTATCCTTATAAAAATGAAGAAACTGGTGAATATATTACTAGTGAAAACCTTAAAGTACACCCTAGAATGAAAGAACTTTATAAGTTCTTCAAAAATAACGGTAGATTAATTGATATTAAAGACTTTAATCCCGATATTTTACATATTTTCTCTAGGAAAGTTTTAAAAATGATTAAAAACGGAGAAGATGGATGGGAAGAAATGCTTCCTAAAGGAGTTTCTGAAACTATCAAAGAAAAACGTTTATTTGGTTGCACAAAAAGAATTAAATAGTATTTTTTTATTACTCTTTTTAAACCTTTAACTATCTTTATAGTCTAACAACTAAATAGTTTTTAGTTGATTGACGAAATTACACTTATAGATCAATTGCAGCAACCTACCACAAAACAGGTTGCTTTTAAAAACCTAGTATCGCAATATAAAGAGCGATTGTATTGGCATATACGAAAGATTGTAATTTCTCATGAAGATGCTGACGATGTTTTACAAAACACCTTTATAAAGGTTTACAAAAATATTAATCAATTTAAAAGAGATAGCAAACTATTTTCTTGGATGTACCGAATAGCAACCAATGAAGCTATTACCTTCATCAATAAAAAAGCTAAAGAGAAAAATATTCATATTTCTGATTATCAACTACAAATTACTTCCACTCTAGATAGCGATTATTGGTTTTCAGGTGATGAAATTCAACTTATTTTACAAAAAGCAATTGCTACATTACCTCAAAAACAACAATTAGTTTTTAATATGAAGTATTTCGATGAAATGAAATATGAGGAAATCTCTGAAATTCTTAACACATCTATTGGAGCTTTAAAAGCTTCTTATCACATAGCAACAAAAAAAATAGAACATTTTATAAAGAACTATAATTAAACCTTTTACTATAAGAATAGTCTTACTAAAGTATAATGAATAAAAAAAATAAACATACTATAAATTTCTCAAGCCTAAAAGCTGGTAAGAATTGTGGTTTTTCAATTCCTCAAAACTACTTTGAAGAAATTGAAGAAAAAATTAATACTTCCATTTTTATAGATAGTTTACCAAAAAAGAAAACGTTCAATACTCCTGATGATTATTTTGACACAATCGAAACTCAAATTCTATCAAAATTAGTTACAGAACAAACTACAGAAACGAAAGTAATTTCATTACGTAAAAGAATTTTACAGTACATCCCTTTAGCTGCTGCAGCTTCAGTTTTACTTTTCATCGGTTTTAATTATTTTAATACTCAAAAAATTACTTTCGAAGATATAACTATTACCGATATTGAATCTTGGTATGAAAATGGATACGGTGATATTGACAATAATGAGCTTGCAGCAACATTAAACACGTCTGAACTAGATGAAGATATATTAGCCTCTATTAGTGATGAAACACTAGAAGACTACTTAAATTCTGTTGATACAACAACACTCATAAATGAAATAGAACAATAATGAAAAAAAAATTATTTATATTATTCGTAATTTTCACTTCCTTTTTTTCTGTTCAAGCGCAAACAAGAAAAGGAAATTATGAAAAGGTTAAAGCTTTTAAGGTTGCTTTTCTTTCTGAAAAGTTAAACTTAACAGAAGAAGAAGCCAATAAGTTTTGGCCACTATATAATGTATATGACAAAAAAATGATTGAACTTCATAAAGCAGAACGCTATAGTATTAAAAAGAAAATACTTAGTTGTGGAGGAATTGATAGCTTAACTGATAAAGAATCAAAAGAAATTGTTAATAAAATTAAGTCCGTTTCAAAAGAACAATATGAAACTAAAACTAATTTTTATGATAAACTTTCTACCTTTTTATCAGATAAAAAAATCCTCACCTTGGAGGTGGCTGAACATGAATTTCACCGAAAGCTCATAAAAAAGCTAAAGGGTGAAAAAAAGAAACATCGATAAGTAAAAAAAGGAAGCTTTAAAAGCTTCCTTTTTTTACTTATCGACTAAGGCTAAACAAACATATAAATCTGGTTTATTAGCCGTAAATTGTTTTAGCCAAATAGTTAGTTCATCTATTTCATAAGGTAGTAATCTACCTAAAGCTTTTTCAAGCTCTTTACAAAATAAATCAGCGTTAAAACTAACCTTTTGAAGCACAGTTTTCGTGTACTCATACATAGCTCTTGCCATTTTTATTGGGGTTATCTGTTATTAAATACTGAACGTAATTTACAAATTTTTATTCCAAGTAGAGTGTTAAAGTTTATCCAAAAAAAATGCGAGACTTATTCAAGTCTCGCATTTTTAGTCGTATAATTTATAATACTATAAACTATTCACTTTTTCTATTAAAGCATTTGCTCTAGTCTCTAACTCTGTATTAATTGATTTATAGTGAGCTTTCTTATTTTCAACGTTTTTTGCGTTAACTTTAGCTACTAAATCATCAAAAGTTACAATAACCTCATCTACAATAGCATCTGCCTTTGCTTTATCTGCTTCAGGGTTTAACTCTTTTGTTATTTGACAAATACTAATAATATCTCCTAACGTATAGTTAATATCTTTCTTTAAATTTTTTATGCTTGCCATAATTATAAATTTTGATGCAAAATTAATCGATTTTATTCAATTCTTCTTGAAATTTCTCAAAAAACTGCCCTACATGATATCCATCCACCAAAGCATGATTTACATTAACAGCCACAGGCATTAACATTTTTTTATTTTGCTCCTTTATTTTACCAAAAGCTAATTGAGGCACGCTATCATTTTTATTTCCTGAAAAAGGTTCTTTATGCCCTGTAAAGCTTACCCAAGGAATGGCCGAACAATGTATACATCCTAAAGAGTACTTAGACGGAAACAAATCATTAGAATTTAAAATTCGTTCTTTTTCCTTTTGAAAGTTACAATTGAATTCCTCAAACTTTTCAGAATAATCTATATACGAGAATCCAAAAGTGTTATCAGGCCTTGCAATAGTTGCTGAAGCGTTGATTACTTCGTAAACAGCTATTTTATCACCTTCTAATCTATATTTTAAATTCTCAACTGCATTTATAGCTTTCATGCAAGCATGTAAGTATCGGACAAAAAAGGACTGATTCTTTTCTTTTGCTAATTGATAGATTATAGACACATCTACATCTGCAACTAATCCAAAAGTTGGATCTTCTAAAGTTCTAAAATGTTTAAAAAGCTCTTTCCTATTCCAACTTTCAATATCTAGGTATTTCATTTATAAAAATTTTAATACATCTGTAATACTAGATACTGTTTTGTAAGCATCTGATTTTTGCTCTTCTTTAACCTCTTCGTGTGCCCATGTTGTATGAAACGGAACATGAATCGCTGTTGCTCCTATTTCAATTAACGGTAACACATCTGATTTTAATGAGTTTCCTATCATTAAAAACTCTGAAGGATTAATATCTAAGCGTTTTACTAATTTTTTATAATCAGTTTTTTTCTTCTCACTCATCACTTCTGTATGATGAAAATATTTTAAAATTCCTGATTTTGCCAACTTACGTTCTTGATCTAACAAATCTCCTTTGGTTGCTACAATTAACTTATATTTTCCATGTAATTCTTGCAACACCTCTTCTACCCCATCTAGGAGTTCTATTGGTTTTTCTAACATATCTTTTCCTATTTCAAGAATTTCTTCCATTTTTTTAGGACTAATTTTATAGTTAGAAATTTCTAGCGCACATTCAACCATTGACAGCATAAAAGCTTTTACTCCGTACCCGTATATTTTAAGATTTTCTATTTCTTTTTTAAATAACTCTTGATGGATTTTATTCTCTGTTTCATAATCGGACAATAATCGAGCAAAATTATCTTCAGCATCACGAAAGTAAGTCTCGTTTACCCAAAGTGTATCATCTGCATCAAAAGATATTATTTTAATATTATTCATTTTCTAGTTGTTTTATAGCTTTCTCTAAATCTTCAGGAGTATCAATACCAATACTCTCCACTGAAGTTTCTATCATCTTTATTTTTTTTCCTACTTCTAAATAACGAATACATTCAATTTTTTCAGCAGCCTCTATTGGTGTCATAGGGGTATGATAAAAATCAATTAACGCTTCTTTTCTGAACGCATAAACTCCTTTGTGCTTATAATAGTTTACAGGAACTTCTTTATCTCGATGATATGGAATTATACTTCTTGAAAAATAAATAGCAAAATCATTTGTATCAGTAATTACCTTAACGTTATTTGGATTTTGAATATCTTCTTTATTCGTCATTTTTACTTTTAGTGATGCTAAATCTATTTCTTTTTGAATATCAGATTTAAAAACACTAATTAGTTTTGACAACGAAACTGTATCAATAAAGGGTTCATCTCCTTGTACGTTTACCACAATATCTACATCTAAATTTTGAACTGCTTCTGCTATTCTATCAGAACCACATTCATGTTCCTTTTTACTCATTAAAACCTCACCTCCTACTTTTTCTATAGAGTTATAAATTACTTCGGAATCGGTTACCACATATACCTCATCAAAAAGGTTTGCTTTTACAGCTGCTTCATAGGTTCTTACAATTACAGGTTTTCCTCCTAAATCTTTCATCAATTTCCCTGGAAAACGTGATGCACTATAACGTGCAGGTATCATTGCTATTATCTTCATAAATAATCATAAGTGTTTACGTATCAAAGATACATATTTAAACTGCCATCATAAAAACTGATAATACTCACTTTTATAAAACTTTAACATTAAATACTTTTTAGTTTTGTTCAATTATTAAAAACTTTTACTACTTTTGAGTCATTATGAAGACGCTTTTAGGTACATACACGTTTATTTTTAACACAATCAATTCGATTATGTGTACTGCCCGCATGCATAAACAATATGTATATGTAACTAAAAGCACCCAAAGAAACAGATTTAAACATCGATTTTAAACAATCAATTTTAATATAAATTTAACCAAAGGTGCTTTTTTAAAAAAGCACCTTTTTTATTTACTAATATTTTAAATTTTAAACATTATGAACACTTTTAAGTATCGAAACTCAATTAGAAAACATGTAGCCTCAACTGTAATGTACTCAGTACAAAATCCATTTTACAGAGATCCGGAATTACTAATACTTAATCCTTAAAATTATCATGAAAACATTAAATATCACATCAAACAGTCAGCCAAATCAATTTATAGTTAACAAAAAGCAGGTTAGCAAAAACAAAGTGTTAAAAACTTCAGTTTTATACGATAAAATTGAATCTAGCGCGAATACTTCTTTAGGCTTTTATCCAGACTCTTCTAATTTTAGTTTTAACAGTATCGAGTTTGATCTGTTAGGCAACGCATACCTTAATGATAAACTTGTTATCAAAAACAATATTAAAAAATTGAGTGATACTGAGATTATTTTCAATATAACAGTATCTAAAAAAGAAGAAAAGAAACAAAATATTATATGTACAGCTACTTTTGGCTATACAATTAAAAAAGCGTCTTAATTATTCCTAAAAATTGATTTTACAATCAATTAAGCAATCGTTAAGTTAGTTTGGTTTGTTTATAAGCTTAGGAGATTCTTTTCTCTTAAGCTTATTTTATATACGTTTCTAATAGTTCTGAAGAGTTTTCTGATAAAATTTCCACTTTATCAATACATGCTGGTACCAAGATTGTTTCTCCTTTTCTTACAACTTCTTGTTGACTTTTATAAAAGAACATTACCTCTCCTTCTACGCACATATAAATTACGAAGCAATCTTTTTTAGATAAATCTATTTCTTTTTTCCCCTCCACTGGTAATATATTTGTTGTAAAATAAGGGCATGCAACAACTTTATTCGCTATATTTTTTTGTTTCTTATAAGTTGTTTTATAGGAACTTTTAGCTGAGAAATCAATAGCTTCTAATGCTTTTTCAGTATGGAGTTCTCGGTAATTACCGTCTATATCTTTTCTATCCCAATCGTAAATACGGTAAGTTATGTCTGAGGTTTGTTGAATTTCAGCAATCAGTAAACCAGCACCAATAGCGTGTACTCTTCCTGGTGGCACAAAATAAACATCTCCTTTGGACACTTTATCTACATTTAAAATACTTAAGAGCGTCTTGTTATTTAGGTGATATACGTATTCTTCTTTATTAGAGTTTTCTTTAAAACCTATAATAATATTAGCTTCATTATCGGCTTGCATTACATACCACATCTCTGTCTTCCCAAAAGACTCTTGAAGTTCTGCTAATTTATCATCAGGATGTACTTGAATACTTAAAACCTCTTTTGCATCAATAAATTTTATTAATAATGGAAACTGCTCTCCAAAAGTTTCATATACATATTCACCTACTAAATCGTGCTTATACTCTTTTAAAAGACTTCTTAATGTTCTTCCTTTAAGGTTACCATTACTAACAACCGATTCATCTCCATCAACATCTGAAATTTCCCAACTCTCTCCAATATTGGATCCGTCTGAGTTTTTATGAAGTAGTAGGTTTAGTTTTTTTCCTCCCCAAACCTTTTGCTTTAAAATTGGAGTAAATCGTAGTAATTGGTTTATCATAAATTATGTACCTCTATAAGTTACGTAGTTTCTTGGAGTTTCATATAATGTAATTGCTAAGTCTAATTTTTCTGGAATACTTACACGTAACTTATTATAAATTACTACTGATATGTTTTCTACTGTAGGATTAACATTTTTAAACTCCTTTACTTCAATATTTAAGTTTTTATGATCCAATAGATATTCAACCTTCGACTTAATTAAATCTTTCAACTTACCTAAATCATATACATATCCTGTTTCTTGATCTATCTCACCAGTTAATGAAACAATTAGCTCATAATTATGACCGTGGTAATTAGGGTTACTACACTTACCAAAAACCTCGTAATTTTTCTCATCAGACCATTTAGGGTTAAATAACCTATGTGCTGCATTAAAATGTGCTTTTCTGTGAACTGTTACTTTAGGCATAATTGAATATACTTAGATATTTTATCGTACGATTCTTTAAAAATTATTTTAAACCAAGCTGTATACTTTTCTGGATGATTTTCTATATCATTTTTCACCTCCTCTAAAGGCATCCATTTATATGACGCCACTTCTTCAGGGTTTACAATAGGTTCGTCGTTAAATCGACCAATCATTACATGATCGTATTCATGCTCTGTTAAGCCATTATCAAACGGAGCTTTATAAATAAAAGAGAATACTTCTTCTAACTCACATGAAAACCCCATTTCTTCTTGTAATCTACGTTTTCCAGCTTCAATGTTCGATTCTCCATCTCTTTGGTGTGAACAACAAGTATTTGTCCATAACAAAGGGGAGTGATATTTTTCAGCAGCACGTTGTTGTAACATCAATTCATTTTTATCATTAAAAACAAATACCGAAAATGCCCTGTGTAGTAAAGCTTTTTCATGTGCTTCAATTTTTTCCATTAATCCTATCGGATTATCTTGCTGATCAACTAAAATTACTTGTTCTTTCATCTAGAAAATTTACGAAAAGCAAACTTACAAAATTGCGACCAGTTCAACAATTAAAACCTTTTGAACAGTTCGCTTTAAAATGTATCTTTGCAACCTTAAAATTTATAGATGAGTTTTTTAGAAGAAATACAGAAGAGACGTACATTCGGAATTATATCACACCCAGATGCAGGTAAAACCACCTTAACTGAAAAATTATTACTTTTTGGTGGAGCGATTCAAGAAGCTGGTGCGGTAAAAAATAATAAAATTAAAAAAGGAGCTACTTCTGATTTTATGGAGATTGAGCGCCAACGTGGTATCTCTGTTGCTACCTCTGTATTAGCTTTTATTTATAAAGACAAAAAAATCAATATTCTTGATACCCCTGGTCACAAAGATTTTGCTGAGGACACCTTTAGAACCTTAACTGCGGTAGATAGTGTTATTGTAGTTATTGATGTCGCAAAAGGGGTTGAGGAACAAACCGAAAAATTAGTAGAGGTTTGTCGTATGCGTAAAATCCCAATGATTGTTTTTATCAATAAATTAGACCGTGAAGGTAAAGATGCTTTTGATTTATTAGATGAAGTTGAGCAAAAACTAGGTTTAAAAGTAACTCCGTTAAGCTTCCCTATCGGAATGGGATATGACTTTAAAGGAATTTATAATATTTGGGAAAAGAAATTAAATATCTTTTCCGGAGACAACAAACAAACTATTTCTGAAGGTGTTGAATTTGATGATATAGATAACCCTGAGCTAGATAAAATTGTAGGAGAAAATTCTGCAAATACACTTCGTGAAGAATTGGAGTTAGTAAATGAAGTATATCCAGACTTTGACCAAGAAGCTTATGTTAATGGAGATTTACAGCCTGTTTTCTTTGGTTCTGCTTTAAATAATTTTGGAGTAAAAGAGTTATTAGATTGCTTTATTGATATTGCTCCAAATCCACAGCCAAAAAAAGCTGAGGAACGTTTGGTTGATTCTAAAGAAGAAAAATTGACAGGGTTTGTTTTTAAGATTCATGCAAACATGGATCCTAAACATCGTGATCGTTTAGCTTTTGTAAAGATTGTATCAGGAACTTTTAAAAGAAACACACCCTACTTACATGTTCGTAACGGTAAAAAAGTAAAATTTTCTAGTCCGAATGCCTTTTTTGCTGAGAAAAAAGAAATTGTTGAAGAATCTTTCCCAGGTGACATTGTTGGTTTACACGATACTGGAAACTTTAAAATTGGAGATACATTAACAGAAGGAGAACAATTAAATTTTAAAGGAATTCCTAGTTTCTCTCCAGAACATTTCCGTTATGTAAATAATGCTGACCCAATGAAGGCTAAACAACTTTATAAAGGTTTAGACCAGTTAATGGATGAAGGAGTTGCTCAGTTATTTACCTTAGATATGAACGGACGCAAAATTGTTGGAACTGTAGGAGCACTTCAATACGAAGTAATTCAATACCGTTTAGAACATGAATATGGAGCTAAATGTTCGTATGAAAATATTGCAGTGCACAAAGCTTGTTGGGTGGAACCAGAAGATCCTAAAAATGAAGAATTCAAAGAATTTAAACGTGTAAAACAACGTTACTTAGCTAAAGACAAACAAGGTCAACTAGTATTTTTAGCTGATTCTCCGTTTACAATTCAAATGACACAAAGTAAATATCCTACGGTAAAATTACATTTCACTAGTGAGTTCTAAAAAAAACTATATCGCCTCTTTTTTATTCTCTTTTGTCTCTTTTCTAACTTATAGTCAAGAGGGTTTATCGAGTTTACAAGGAAAAGAATTACACAATAAAGTTCGTTTGAATTTTATTCCTGTTGAAATGCCTTCGGATAAATTCCCTGACTTAAAACCAACGATGGGTTTAACTGGTTTGCACTATCAAATCCCTATTAATGACTGGTTGTACGGTGGTGCTGGATTTCATTTTGCAGTAACAGGAGACCAAGGAGGATTATTTACCTTAGGTGCTGAATTAGGAATAAATAAACAACTATACAAAAACTTATATATTGATGCTAACTTCCATTTTGGCGGCGGCGGCGGATATCGTTACTTGGTAAACGATGGCGGTTTTATCAATCCGAATATCGGATTACAGTACAAAAAGAACGATTACTCATTCGGAATACAATACAGTCATGTTAACTTTTTATCAGGAGAAATTAAAAGTAATTCCGTTTCTTTCTTTGTAGAAATACCTAGTATTTTACGTTTTACTGATTATGACAAAGCGCATCAAAAATTTGTTGCAAAAAACCTTTCGCCTGATAGTTTTTGGAGTAAACCAGTGGTTAAAAATGCACAACAAATTCGTTTTGATTTCTTTAAACCTATTGGTAATTCGAAAAAAGATAATGGGGATGACCTAAATGAATTACTATATGTACTTGGATTTGAGTATCAGAAATATTTGAACGAAAATACTTTTCTATTTGCTCACACCGATGCAATTTACAGGGGGCTACGCGCTGGCTTTATGGATTTATTTGTAGGTGCTGGATATCATCCATATCAATCAAAATACATTAATATCTTCGGAAAATTAGGTATTGGTGCTGCTGGTGGTCGTGTAGCTCCTGAAGGTGGGTTAATGATCTACCCTTCTGCAGGAATTGACTTAAAACTATTTAAAAACATTGCCATTAGTGGCCATGGTGGATATTATCGTGCTATAGCTGGAGATTTAGAAGCTTATACCTTCGGATTTGGTTTAAAGTACTTCGGATTAAACGGCGGAACATCTTCCGAAGAGAACAGTACTTATCTTACAAGAGGGTTACGTTTTGAAGTTCAAAATCAAACTTACTTTGATGTTGCTAAATTCGATCCACCTGATAATAGATACGCTATAGATTTACAATTAATCGGTTTAAAAATAAACTACGATCTAAACAAATGGCTATACATTGCTGGTGAAGCAGGTTTTGCATATGACGGTCGTTCAGGTGGATATGCTCACGGATTAGTCGGTGGGGGTATATATAGTCCGTATTTTTTTAATAAAAAAATGCGTGGATTCATAGAAGTTATGGCAGGAGCTGGCGGAGGTGCTGGTGTAGATACTGACGAAGGAATCATTATTCGTCCTACACTTGGATTGAGTTATGATATAGTAAATCAGGTTTCTATAATTGCATCTGGAGGTAGATATTACTCTCCTTTTGGAAATGTTAACTCAAACAATATTAACATAGGTTTAAGCTTTAACCTTTCAACTTTATCTGTAAAAAACTAACTTTGCCATTGCTAAGAAAAACAATGATTTAGCTATTTTAATAAAAAGATTCTTTTTTCCCTTAAATTTTGGGCACTGGAATCATACATATATAAATAAACAAGAGAAAAATGGATAACGGAATTTATGCAAAGTTCACCACTCCAAAAGGTGAAATTTTAGTAAACTTAGAATACGAAAAAACTCCTGGAACTGTAGGTAACTTTGTTGCTTTAGCAGAAGGAAATTTAGAAAACTCCGCAAAACCACAGGGAACTCCTTATTATAATGGATTAAAATTCCACCGTGTAATTGCTGATTTTATGATTCAAGGTGGTTGCCCACAAGGAACAGGAACAGGAAACCCTGGTTACAAGTTTGATGACGAAATTCACCCTGAATTAAAACATGATGCTCCAGGAAAATTATCTATGGCAAACGCAGGTCCTGGAACCAACGGTTCTCAATTTTTCATTACACATGTTGCTACTCCTTGGTTAGACGGTAAACATACTGTTTTTGGTAGTGTTGTTGAAGGACAAAACGTTGTTGATGCTATTGCGCAAGACGATACTATGGATGTAGAAATTATTCGTGTTGGTAATACCGCTGAAGCTTTTAATGCTGTAGAAGCTTTTAGAAGTTTTGAAGGAGCTCGTGAAAAACGTGAAGCTGAAGCAAAAGCTAAACAAAAAGAGTTATTAGATCAAGTAGCAGCTGGATATGATGAAACTCCAAGTGGTTTACGTTATAAGATCTTACAAAATGGAGATGGAAAACAAGCTACTAAAGGAGCTATGGTTTCTGTTCACTATAAAGGTCAGTTATTAGATGGAACTGTATTTGATTCTTCTTACAAACGTAAACAACCTATCGATTTTGCTATTGGCGTTGGTCAGGTAATTCCTGGTTGGGATGAAGGTATTCAGTTATTAAAAGTGGGTGACAAAGCTCGTTTAGTAATTCCATCTGACTTAGCATATGGTGCACAAGGTGCTGGTGGTGTAATTCCTCCAAACGCAACTTTAATTTTTGATGTTGAGTTAATGAATGTAAAGTAATAGCTTACAATTTATTATACAAGTTAGTAAAGCCTTCATAAATTATGAAGGCTTTTTTTATTATCTCATTTCACTTAATATTTACTTAATATTCATAACATTAAAGAACATATTACTTAATAGATATATCATAATTACTTAAGAACAAAAGAGTAAAAAAGAATGATTTTTACGTCATCAAACAAGCTCTTAAGCCTTATGAAAACAACTTTCCTTTTTTTTACATTTTTTCTTTTCATCTCAATTACACTCGAAGCTCAAGAAGTATGTACTACGCCTGAAGATAATACTATTGATTTAAATATTATTAGTATGGATAAATGTGAAATTGGTAAAGAAAATCAAATTCCTATAAAAAAAACAACTCAAACACTAACTGCTAGAAACAGAATAAAAAAAGTAAGAAAGATTACTCAAAAAAATCAATCAAGCTTAAATGCTTCTTCAAAAGTTTCTATTATTACTACAAACAATGACTTATCAATACAAAATTCTTTAAAATCTCAAACTAAAGAAATTTTATTTTCTGTTGTTGAGCAAGTTCCTTTATTTCCTAAGTGTAAAAATAGTTCTAACGAAAATGCAAAAAAATGTTTTAAAGACAATATGCAAAAACATTTTTCTAAAAATTATTATCCTGAAGTCTTTTCAGAAGAAGGTATACGTGGCAGAATTTTGATTCAATTCACAATAGATATATATGGATTACCAAAAAACATTCAAGTAGTAAGCTCTAAACCAAGTGATATTATTACCAACGAAATCAACCGAATTATTAACAAGTTACCTCAGTTAGAATCAGGTAAGGAAAAAGGAATTCCTGTTGATGTTACATACTCTTTTCCTATAAATTTAATCTTAAATTAATATAAAATATTTATCTAGGTTTTCAGATAATTTTATTTTCGTGCTCCTTAAAAATTCCTCTTTAACACACAAATGAAACATATCTTTACCTTTTTTTTATTTTCAATATCATTTTCTTATGCTCAAGAAAAATGTGAAACCCCAAATGAAAATATCCAAGATTTAAATACCATTAGTATTACTAAGTGCTCTATAGAAGATGTAAAAGAAGCTCTAGAAACTGAAAAAACTAAAGAAATTTCGACAAGAAAAAGACATCGTAAACTTAGAAAAACAAATACTATTTCAGCAAAATCAAATAAAGTAGAAGAAATAAAAAGTAAAAATTCTCTTGTAGAAAAACTAAACTTAAAAGAAGATATTTTAACTTCTTTAGATAAAATTCCTTTTCATCTAGTTGAACAAATTCCTTTGTTTAATGAGTGTAAAAAGACTCCAATTCTTCAACAATCTAAGTGTTTTGAAAAAGAAATGATTAAACATATTATTAGAAATTTTGATTATCCAAAAGAGGCCTTGCGAAAAAAAATTGAAGGTAAAATTTTAGTTCAATTTACTATTGATAAGCAAGGAAAAGTAATTGACATAAAAAAGAAAGGACCCAAAAACAGTGCACTTCTAAAAAAAGAAGCAGAAAGATTAATTTCACTGCTCCCTAAATTTATTCCTGGAAGTCATAAAGGTAGCTCGGTTAATGTAAAATATGCTTTACCTATAATTTTTAAAGTTCCATAACTTTATATTTTCTTTTTAAAGGAACTATCTTTTGGTCAAGATTATAAAATAATTTGCTATATTCTATTTTTTACTTATATTTACAGCGTTAGTTAACGTGTTAATAACTAAACCAAACACTTAAAAATAGAGCACACATGATTAAAAAATTCCCCTTAGTAGTAGCTGCTATGCTACTTTCTTTAGCGGCTGTAGGACAAGAAGTATGTACTACTCCAGATGAACAAATCGCTGATCCAAACAGTATCACAAAATGTGCAATTGAAGACACCGAGAGTGGTGCAAAAAAACAACTTTCTATTGAAGTCTCAACCAGAAGACGTGTTGTTCGTAAGAACAAAGAGGCTGTTTCTGCTATAGGTGGAGGTATTAATTCTTCACAAAAAGTAGCTGATATTAAAAAGAAGTCTTTGTTAATTGGTAAACTTGAGTTAGAAGATAATTCTTCAACTATTGAAAAAGTACCTTTTAATTTAGTTGAAGAAATTCCATTGTTTAGTAAGTGTAACAATGTTCCTTTAATAAAGCAAGCAAAGTGTTTTGAAACAAACATGACTAAACATATTATTAAAAATTTCAACTACCCTCAAGACGCCATTGAAGCTGGTATACAAGGAAGAGTTTTAGTTCAATTTACAATCAATGAGCAAGGAAATGTTGAAGATATCTTACTACGTGGGCCAAAAGGTGGAGAGTCTTTAGAAAAAGAAGCTGAAAGAATAATTAATAACCTTCCAAACTTTATTCCTGGTAAACATAATGGTAGGACTGTTAAAGTAAAGTACGGAGTTCCTATCACTTTCAAGGCTCCAGGAGCATCAAATAATTCTTCATCTAGTACAACAAGTAAAGTCGTAGCTAAAAAAAGTTCTAATGTAGTAAAAGAAAAAACTATTACTGATTTTGTAAAATTTGTAGAGGTACAAAGTATTCCTCAATTCAAAGCTTGTACAAAAGTTCCTGATATGCAAAAATTAACCTGTTTCAATGAAAGAATGGTTAGTCATATTCAAAGAAACTTTAACTACCCTGCAGCAGCTGCAGAACAAAATATTGAAGGTAGAGTATGGGTTCGCTTTATCATAGATAAAAAAGGAGAGGTAACTAACATAAAAATGAAAGGACCTAAAGATGGTCACTTATTAGAACAAGAAGCTAAGAGAATGGTTTCTAAGTTACCTAAATTCGTTCCTGGAGAACATAATGGAAAAACAGCTAATGTTGAGTACTACATTCCTGTTAACTTTAAACTTCATGAATAAGGTCTTAAAAGTGTTTAAAAAAGCTTCTAATTATATAATTAGAAGCTTTTTTTAGTTTTATTTCTTTTAAAATTTTTAAATTTACTAGAATACTCTCCTCTTTTAATTTTTTATCTCACTATAACACCTATATACCTTTACTCCTATTAAGGTAGAGTTTTCCTCTTTTTAATCCTTTATTAGAAAATTACTTTATATACACCTTTTTCTTTTACCTGTTTTAAAGCATAAATGAAGGTTTTCATACTTTCTCTGATTATCTAAACAATATCAAAATAGAACTTAAATTAGGTAAGTTATTAAAGTAATGAGCATAAAAAAAGCCAGCAATAATGCTGGCTTACTTTTTTGTCTTTTTTTCTTATTAAAGCTTAATGTTTTCTTCTGTTGCTAACAAACCAAAAAACTTATCTAAGTTTGGTAAAATTACAATTCTAGTTCTTCTATTTCTAGCTCTATTGCTAGCCGAGTTATTTTCAACAAGTGGCACAGAACTACCTCTACCAGAAGCTATTAATCTACTTGGATCAACGTTGTATTTTTTCTCTAAAAGCCTAACGATAGATGTTGCTCTTTTAACACTTAAATCCCAGTTATCTTGTACAACTGCATTACTAATAGGTCTTGAGTCTGTATGACCTTCTATCATAACATCCATGCTTGGTTCAGAGTTAATCACATCAGCTAATTTTTTTATTAATTTATGTGCATTTTTTTTAACTCTATAACTAGCTGTATTAAATAACATTTTGTCTGAAACAGAAATCATCACAACTGTTTGATCAATGTCAATATTTACATCTTCATCATTTTCTAACTCTGAAGTATTGATAGATTTTTTTAAGTTGTGAGCAATAGCTACATTCATGGAGTCTTTTAACGTTTTAACATTAGCTAACTCAGCTGGATCAACATTTTTAAGCGTTTCTCTCATTTTTTCTTTTACAGAGTTTGAGATTACAGCTGATTTTCCAACCATATCTAGCTTAATGTTATTTTCTTCATGAAGTGTTTCGTTTACACTCTTTAATGAGTTAATTTTTTCATTGTAATCATCAACTCTCTTTTCTATTTTAGCAAACTTAGCTTCTAATTGCTCTTTTTCTAGAGTTGTCTTTTGTAAATTTCCTCTAGTATCATTATACTTTTGTTCAAGTTCTACATACTTCTTTTTTGATACACAAGACGACATTGTTAAAGCCAATACCGCTAAAGGAATAAATAATTTTTTCATAATTAATAATAAATGATAATAAGTTAATGTAACTCTATAACTTAATTTTCGATATATTATTATGTCAGTATAAATAAAAAACTCCTTTAAATAAAGGAGTTTTTTATTTGTTGATTTTACAACTATTCAAATAAAATTTTATTTTTTATAGTTTAATTTTACGTTTTTGTTTAACTTTTGACAATCACTATCTTTTTCTTTAAAACATTTATTATCCTCTGGTCTTAAGCTTCTATCAGTTTTTTTTAAGTTTTTGCTTAAAAACTCTAAAAAATTACTTTTTCTTGTCGTAAATCTTCTATTGATCCTTTTCTTTTCTTGTTCCTGTCTTATTTCTATAGATTCACTCCCTTCTACTATATAAAAATATGAACGTCTGTTTAATTGATATTCTTCTTCAGTACACTTTTTTCCGTCTACACAATCATTTAAAGGGTTGTCTTCACCATAACCTATAGCACTTTCAATTCTATTACTTGCAATTCCTCTTGATAATATGTAATCTCTCGTAGATTTTGCTCTTTTATCTGACAAAAACCTATTGTAATCTCTTCTACCTCGACTATCTGTATGTGACTCTATTTTTATCACTAACTCAGGATGATTAGTCATTACTGTTACAATATTTTCTAACTCATACTCTGCATCCTCCCTAATATCATACTTATCATAATCAAAATAAATAGGTTTTATAACTATTTGGTTTCCTATTATTAATGGTGTTAACTTTAAGTTTGCTATAATTTCTTTATTTCTCTTATTATTAGTTCGAACTATACTTCTATTTGATCTATGATCTAATTTAGTTGCTGTAACTGTATAGGTATTATTACATGGCACATCTTTGAAAGTATAGTTACCTGAACTATCAGAAATTGTTTCTGCTATAACTTCTTTTTCTTTATTAATTAGTTTTACTACAACCGCATCTACCGGAGTATTTGTTTTATTGTTTTCTATTACTCCTTTAACAATTTGTGTACAAACTGGTGGGTCCGTATAGATAAAGAAGCTATAAATATCATCATCTCCTTTTCCTTTTTCTCTATTTGACGAAAAGAAACCTCTTTTTCCATTTTCACTTATAAAAAATGAAAAGTCGTCTTTTTTACTATTGAATGGATACCCTAAGTTTTCAGGTGATAAAAATGTACCATCCTCTTTAATCTTTGCTTGAAAAATATCAAGCAGTCCTAAACCTAAATGCCCGTTAGATGAAAAATATAATACATTATCATTTCCTACATACGGAAAGACTTCTTTCTCTGATGTATTTATGTCACTTCCTAAATTTACTGGTTCTCCATACTCATCATTTCCTTTTATTTCTACTTTATAAATGTCAGACTGCCCATATCCTCCTGGCATATTAGAAACAAAGTATAATGTTTTTTCATCTGGACTTAAAGCTGGATGACCTGTTGAATATTCATCTTTATTAAATGGTAGCTCTTTAACGTTAACCCAATAACCATTAATATAACTGGCTTTATAAATTTTTAAATTAGATATGTTTTTCTTACTTCTCTTTACTTTCTTTCCTTCAGAATTATTTCTTGTAAAGTAAATGGTTTTTCCATCTTTTGTAAAAACAGGGGTCGACTCATGTAATTCAGAAGCTATTGGCTCTCCTAGCTTTTGAACGTTTCCTAAAACTAAGATAGTGTCTTGCTTACTACCTTCTAATGTTTGTATACTTTCTTCTGCCTTATAAATATTTAAAAATGGTTGATTATTCCACTTATATAATTTTTGTTTTTTTGAATCATTAGCTACAGATGATGAGAAATATGCTTTTCCATTCAATAAAAACCCTCCAAATTCTGAATAGGGTGTATTTATTGCTAAGTTCCTTACTCCTATTCTTTTCTCTTTATTAGTGTAGTCTAACAAATAGTTTTCTTTTTTAAGTTCCTTATTTAAACTACTTTTTTGAGCTTGAGTTAATCTTAAAAATATAGAATCTGATTTTTTATACTTTCCATTACTCCTCAAAGCTTGAGCATATTTAAACAAATGTTTTTCTTCTACTTTTTCATTAAAATTTGAAATAAGTTTTTGATACCATATTTCTGCTTCTTCTGTATTTGAATTATTATAGTAAGACTCAGCTAACCTAGTTAACACATGTTGAGAGCTATCTCCTTTAATTAATACTAAATCTTTATATAATTTGGCCGATTGGACATAAGAAAATTCTTCAAAATAACGATCTGCTACTTTTCTACTTTGGCTAAATCCAACTGCAGTAAGCATTAACAATATTGTTAATGTTAGTATCTTTTTTAATTTCATTTCTCTCTTTTTAAAAGAATCTCGGTGACCTATATCTAATATCCTTAAAGATTTCATACTGTAGCATAATTTCGTGTGTCCCAGAATTTGTTACATTATAGTTTGATGTTGTTAAATCATATGAATACCCTATAAGTAAAGAGTCTGTTGCTTGAAAACCTAAAAGTGCACTTACAGAATCATCCCATCTCCAAGAAGCTCCAACTCTAAACTTCTCATTAAATAGTAAATTAGCTGAAATATCTAATGATAGAGGTGCCCCTGAAACTCCTTTTAACAAAGCTGCTGGTTTAAACTTTAAGTCTTCATTTATATCGAAAACATATCCTGCAATTAAGAAAAAGTGCATTCTTTCTACTGCTACTTCTCCTGGAGTTTCAGCATCGTAATGTTCCATTCTTAAAATATTAGGTACCGATAATCCAACATACCATTGTGGTTGATGATAATAAATACCTGCTCCAACAGTTGGTAAGAACTTATTAATATTATCTTGAAAAACAACTTCATCATCTTTATAAGTTCCTTTTGACCAATCTATATTTAATAACCTTCCTCCTAAACGTAAACCAAAGGCTAAATTACCTTCTGCACCTGTTTGTATATTGTAAGATACATTAGCGTCTAAATATATTTCACTAGATGGTCCTACTTGGTCATTCATTAAGTTAACCCCTAATCCTAACCCAGAATATCCTAAAGGAGTATCGTATGATAAGTTTTGAGTATTGGGAGCTCCCTCAAAACCTACCCATTGCATTCTACCTAATGCAGTAATTACTGTATGCCCTCTAGACCCTGCATAAGCAGGGTTTACATTCATTGTATTGTACATATACTGTGTGTACTGAGGATCTTGTTGCGCATGAATACTTGTAGTTATACAAATACTCATTGTACATATTATAATTAAACTTAAATATAATTTCATTTGATTAATACTTTTATTCATCAGTCTTTTTTATAAATCTAGATTATCTATTAATGTAAATCCAGCCTTTTTTAACTTTACTTCCATTTCCAAGATCTAAAATATAGAAGTATGTTCCAACTGGCAATTTATCGCCTACATTTATATTAGCTCTTCCTTCGGAAATTCCTCTAAACACAACACTGCTATTGTTATATCCTTCAGTTTTATATACTGTATTACCCCATCTATTAAAAATTTCAAGAGTATTATTTGGGAAATTTTCAATACAATCAATGTGTAAGTAACTGTTTGCTTCATCTCCATTAGGACTCATTAAGTTGTTTACTTTCACACAAGTGTCATCATTGATTGCATCCCCAAACCCATCAAAACCATCTATAATGTCAGGTATTCCATCTCCATCTGTATCTTCTCCATCTATCACTCCGTTACCTCCATCGTTTGGATCTGTAGGGCTAGAGTTATTATCTGGATTATTAGCATCTCCAAAACCATCTAAACCATCAACACTATCAGAAATTCCATCTCCGTCTGAATCATCTAAAGGGTTTTCTACTTGTCCATCTCCATCTTCATCTAAATTCCCTCCTTCTACAACATCATTTACTCCATCATTATCGCTATCTAAATCTTGATAGTTAGGAACACCATCTCCATCTGTATCTAATGGAGTATCATCTCCATTACCTCCCTCACCAAAATTATTTATATCTCCATCAACACTATCAGAAATTCCATCTTCATCAGAATCTGAACCTCCCATATCATTAGAATCTATAACTCCATCACCATTAGTATCGGAACTTTCATTTCCTCCCTCAATAACATCATTAATACCGTCATTATCACTATCTAAATCTTGATAATCTGGAGTACCGTCGCCATCCGTATCTGGCTCTTCATCATCATCTACAGAATCATCAGCTTGTCCATCTCCATTAGCATCTGTATACCCTGAATCGCCAGAGTCTATAACACCGTCTTCGTTGGTATCTAAATCTCCATTTCCTCCTTCTATTACATCATTAATACCATCATTATCAGAATCTAGATCTAATGAATCTGGAATTCCATCACCATCAGTATCTACTAAACCATCTCCCTCTTCAACATCTGGAATCCCATCATTATCATCATCTACATCTACAACATCTGATATGCCATCATTATCCGTGTCTTGTAAATAGTATTTATGAGTATTCAAAGCAGATCCTCTATTCCCATCACTATCAATTGAACTTACACTTGCTTCTACTGTCGTGTCTGCATCGGCTGCTAAGTCTGATCCTGGAACATTGATGCTGTAGTTTCCACTGGCATCTACGGTACCAGTGTAGTTGTTTCCATTGATTGTTAGGGTTACGGTGTCTCCTGTATTGAAGTCTCCGCCTACTGTTCCGGTGACTGCAATGGTTGTTCCTGCTTCTGAGGCATTGACAATGTTGTCTGCCGTGATGTTGTCTACACTTATGGTAGGAACTGGAGCGGTCGTGTCTACATTATAAACATGATTCGTGTTTGCACTTCCTGCATTCCCCGATCCGTCTGTTGTCGCTACACTTGCTTCTACTGTCGTGTCTGTGTCAGCAGCTAAGTCTGACCCTGGTACATTGATGCTGTAGTTTCCACTGGCATCTACGGTACCGGTATAGTTGTTTCCATTAATTACTAAGGTTACCGTGTCGCCGGTATTGAAATCTCCGCCTACGGTTCCGGTGACTGCAATGGTTGTTCCTGCTTCTGTTGCATTGACAATGTTGTCTGCCGTAATGTTGTCTACACTAATGGTAGGAACTGGGGCAGTCGTGTCTACATTATAAGCATGGGTCGTGTTTGCACTTCCTGCATTCCCCGATCCGTCTGTTGTCGCTACACTTGCTTCTACTGTCGTGTCTGTGTCAGCGGCTAAGTCTGACCCTGGTACATTGATGCTGTAGTTTCCACTGGCATCTACGGTACCAGTGTAGTTGTTTCCATTGATTGTTAGGGTTACGGTGTCTCCTGTATTGAAGTCTCCGCCTACGGTTCCGGTTACTGCAATGGTTGTCCCTGCTTCTGTTGCATTGACAATGTTGTCTGCCGTGATGTTGTCTACACTAATGGTAGGAACTGGGGCAGTCGTGTCTACATTATAAACATGATTCGTGTTTGCACTTCCTGCATTCCCCGATCCGTCTGTTGTCGCTACACTTGCTTCTACTGTCGTGTCTGTGTCAGCGGCTAAGTCTGACCCTGGTACATTGATGCTGTAGTTTCCACTGGCATCTACGGTACCGGTGTAGCTGTTTCCATTGATTACTAAGGTTACCGTGTCGCCGGTATTGAAATCTCCGCCTACCGTTCCAGTGACTGCAATGGTTGTCCCTGCTTCTGTTGCATTGACAATGTTGTCTGCCGTGATGTTGTCTACACTTATGGTAGGAACTGGGGCAGTCGTGTCTACATTATAAGCATGGGTCGTGTTTGCACTTCCTGCATTCCCCGATCCGTCTGTTGTCGCTACACTTGCTTCTACTGTCGTGTCTGTGTCAGCAGCTAAGTCTGACCCTGGTACATTGATGCTGTAGTTTCCACTGGCATCTACGGTACCGGTATAGTTGTTTCCATTGATTACTAAGGTTACCGTGTCGCCGGTATTGAAGTCTCCGCCTACGGTTCCGGTTACTGCAATGGTTGTCCCTGCTTCTGTTGCATTGACAATGTTGTCTGCCGTGATGTTGTCTACACTAATGGTAGGAACTGGGGCAGTCGTGTCTACATTATAAACATGATTCGTGTTTGCACTTCCTGCATTCCCCGATCCGTCTGTTGTCGCTACACTTGCTTCTACTGTCGTGTCTGTGTCAGCAGCTAAGTCTGACCCTGGTACATTGATGCTGTAGTTTCCACTGGCATCTACGGTACCGGTATAGTTGTTTCCATTGATTACTAAGGTTACCGTGTCGCCGGTATTGAAATCTCCGCCTACTGTTCCGGTGACTGCAATGGTTGTTCCTGCTTCTGTTGCATTGACAATGTTGTCTGCCGTGATGTTGTCTACACTAATGGTAGGAACTGGAGCGGTCGTGTCTACATTATAAGCATGGGTCGTGTTTGCACTTCCTGCATTCCCCGATCCGTCTGTTGTCGCTACACTTGCTTCTACTGTCGTGTCTGTGTCAGCAGCTAAGTCTGACCCTGGTACATTGATGCTGTAGTTTCCACTGGCATCTACGGTACCGGTATAGTTGTTTCCATTGATTACTAAGGTTACCGTGTCGCCGGTATTGAAGTCTCCGCCTACGGTTCCGGTGACTGCAATGGTTGTCCCTGCTTCTGTTGCATTGACAATGTTGTCTGCCGTGATGTTGTCTACACTAATGGTAGGAACTGGGGCAGTCGTGTCTACATTATAAACATGATTCGTGTTTGCACTTCCTGCATTCCCCGATCCGTCTGTTGTCGCTACACTTGCTTCTACTGTCGTGTCTGTGTCAGCGGCTAAGTCTGACCCTGGTACATTGATGCTGTAGTTTCCACTGGCATCTACGGTACCAGTGTAGTTGTTTCCATTGATTGTTAGGGTTACGGTGTCGCCGGTATTGAAGTCTCCGCCTACGGTTCCGGTGACTGCAATGGTTGTCCCTGCTTCTGTTGCATTGACAATGTTGTCTGCCGTAATGTTGTCTACACTTATGGTAGGAACTGGGGCAGTCGTGTCTACATTATAAGCATGGGTCGTGTTTGCACTTCCTGCATTCCCCGATCCGTCTGTTGTCGCTACACTTGCTTCTACTGTCGTGTCTGTGTCAGCGGCTAAGTCTGACCCTGGTACATTGATGCTGTAGTTTCCACTGGCATCTACGGTACCAGTGTAGTTGTTTCCATTGATTGTTAGGGTTACGGTGTCTCCTGTATTGAAGTCTCCGCCTACGGTTCCGGTTACTGCAATGGTTGTCCCTGCTTCTGTTGCATTGACAATGTTGTCTGCCGTGATGTTGTCTACACTAATGGTAGGAACTGGGGCAGTCGTGTCTACATTATAAGCATGGGTCGTGTTTGCACTTCCTGCATTCCCCGATCCGTCTGTTGTCGCTACACTTGCTTCTACTGTCGTGTCTGTGTCAGCAGCTAAGTCTGACCCTGGTACATTGATGCTGTAGTTTCCACTGGCATCTACGGTACCGGTATAGTTGTTTCCATTGATTACTAAGGTTACCGTGTCGCCGGTATTGAAATCTCCGCCTACTGTTCCGGTGACTGCAATGGTTGTTCCTGCTTCTGTTGCATTGACAATGTTGTCTGCCGTGATGTTGTCTACACTTATGGTAGGAACTGGAGCGGTCGTGTCTACATTATAAGCATGGGTCGTGTTTGCACTTCCTGCATTCCCCGATCCGTCTGTTGTCGCTACACTTGCTTCTACTGTCGTGTCTGTGTCAGCGGCTAAGTCTGACCCTGGTACATTGATGCTGTAGTTTCCACTGGCATCTACGGTACCAGTGTAGTTGTTTCCATTGATTGTTAGGGTTACGGTGTCTCCTGTATTGAAGTCTCCGCCTACCGTTCCAGTGACTGCAATGGTTGTCCCTGCTTCTGTTGCATTGACAATGTTGTCTGCCGTGATGTTGTCTACACTAATGGTAGGAACTGGGGCAGTCGTGTCTACATTATAAGCATGGGTCGTGTTTGCACTTCCTGCATTCCCCGATCCGTCTGTTGTCGCTACACTTGCTTCTACTGTCGTGTCTGTGTCAGCGGCTAAGTCTGACCCTGGTACATTGATGCTGTAGTTTCCACTGGCATCTACGGTACCGGTATAGTTGTTTCCATTGATTACTAAGGTTACCGTGTCGCCGGTATTGAAATCTCCGCCTACGGTTCCGGTGACTGCAATGGTTGTTCCTGCTTCTGTTGCATTGACAATGTTGTCTGCCGTGATGTTGTCTACACTAATGGTAGGAACTGGGGCAGTCGTGTCTACATTATAAACATGATTCGTGTTTGCACTTCCTGCATTCCCCGATCCGTCTGTTGTCGCTACACTTGCTTCTACTGTCGTGTCTGTGTCAGCAGCTAAGTCTGACCCTGGTACATTGATGCTGTAGTTTCCACTGGCATCTACGGTACCAGTGTAGTTGTTTCCATTGATTGTTAGGGTTACGGTGTCTCCTGTATTGAAGTCTCCGCCTACGGTTCCGGTGACTGCAATGGTTGTCCCTGCTTCTGTTGCATTGACAATGTTGTCTGCCGTGATGTTGTCTACACTAATGGTAGGAACTGGGGCAGTCGTGTCTACATTATAAGCATGGGTCGTGTTTGCACTTCCTGCATTCCCCGATCCGTCTGTTGTCGCTACACTTGCTTCTACTGTCGTGTCTGTGTCAGCAGCTAAGTCTGACCCTGGTACATTGATGCTGTAGTTTCCACTGGCATCTACGGTACCGGTATAGTTGTTTCCATTGATTACTAAGGTTACCGTGTCGCCGGTATTGAAATCTCCGCCTACTGTTCCGGTGACTGCAATGGTTGTTCCTGCTTCTGTTGCATTGACAATGTTGTCTGCCGTGATGTTGTCTACACTTATGGTAGGAACTGGAGCGGTCGTGTCTACATTATAAGCATGGGTCGTGTTTGCACTTCCTGCATTCCCCGATCCGTCTGTTGTCGCTACACTTGCTTCTACTGTCGTGTCTGTGTCAGCGGCTAAGTCTGACCCTGGTACATTGATGCTGTAGTTTCCACTGGCATCTACGGTACCAGTGTAGTTGTTTCCATTGATTGTTAGGGTTACGGTGTCTCCTGTATTGAAGTCTCCGCCTACCGTTCCAGTGACTGCAATGGTTGTCCCTGCTTCTGTTGCATTGACAATGTTGTCTGCCGTGATGTTGTCTACACTTATGGTAGGAACTGGGGCAGTCGTGTCTACATTATAAGCATGGGTCGTGTTTGCACTTCCTGCATTCCCCGATCCGTCTGTTGTCGCTACACTTGCTTCTACTGTCGTGTCTGTGTCAGCGGCTAAGTCTGACCCTGGTACATTGATGCTGTAGTTTCCACTGGCATCTACGGTACCGGTATAGTTGTTTCCATTGATTACTAAGGTTACCGTGTCGCCGGTATTGAAATCTCCGCCTACGGTTCCGGTGACTGCAATGGTTGTTCCTGCTTCTGTTGCATTGACAATGTTGTCTGCCGTGATGTTGTCTACACTAATGGTAGGAACTGGGGCAGTCGTGTCTACATTATAAACATGATTCGTGTTTGCACTTCCTGCATTCCCCGATCCGTCTGTTGTCGCTACACTTGCTTCTACTGTCGTGTCTGTGTCAGCAGCTAAGTCTGACCCTGGTACATTGATGCTGTAGTTTCCACTGGCATCTACGGTACCAGTGTAGTTGTTTCCATTGATTGTTAGGGTTACGGTGTCTCCTGTATTGAAGTCTCCGCCTACGGTTCCGGTGACTGCAATGGTTGTCCCTGCTTCTGTTGCATTGACAATGTTGTCTGCCGTGATGTTGTCTACACTAATGGTAGGAACTGGGGCAGTCGTGTCTACATTATAAGCATGGGTCGTGTTTGCACTTCCTGCATTCCCCGATCCGTCTGTTGTCGCTACACTTGCTTCTACTGTCGTGTCTGTGTCAGCAGCTAAGTCTGACCCTGGTACATTGATGCTGTAGTTTCCACTGGCATCTACGGTACCGGTATAGTTGTTTCCATTGATTACTAAGGTTACCGTGTCGCCGGTATTGAAGTCTCCGCCTACGGTTCCGGTGACTGCAATGGTTGTCCCTGCTTCTGTTGCATTGACAATGTTGTCTGCCGTGATGTTGTCTACACTAATGGTAGGAACTGGGGCAGTCGTGTCTACATTATAAACATGATTCGTGTTTGCACTTCCTGCATTCCCCGATCCGTCTGTTGTCGCTACACTTGCTTCTACTGTCGTGTCTGTGTCAGCGGCTAAGTCTGACCCTGGTACATTGATGCTGTAGTTTCCACTGGCATCTACGGTACCAGTGTAGTTGTTTCCATTGATTGTTAGGGTTACGGTGTCGCCGGTATTGAAGTCTCCGCCTACGGTTCCGGTTACTGCAATGGTTGTCCCTGCTTCTGTTGCATTGACAATGTTGTCTGCCGTAATGTTGTCTACACTTATGGTAGGAACTGGGGCAGTCGTGTCTACATTATAAGCATGGGTCGTGTTTGCACTTCCTGCATTCCCCGATCCGTCTGTTGTCGCTACACTTGCTTCTACTGTCGTGTCTGTGTCAGCAGCTAAGTCTGACCCTGGTACATTGATGCTGTAGTTTCCACTGGCATCTACGGTACCGGTATAGTTGTTTCCATTGATTACTAAGGTTACCGTGTCGCCGGTATTGAAGTCTCCGCCTACGGTTCCGGTGACTGCAATGGTTGTCCCTGCTTCTGTTGCATTGACAATGTTGTCTGCCGTGATGTTGTCTACACTAATGGTAGGAACTGGGGCAGTCGTGTCTACATTATAAACATGATTCGTGTTTGCACTTCCTGCATTCCCCGATCCGTCTGTTGTCGCTACACTTGCTTCTACTGTCGTGTCTGTGTCAGCGGCTAAGTCTGACCCTGGTACATTGATGCTGTAGTTTCCACTGGCATCTACGGTACCAGTGTAGTTGTTTCCATTGATTGTTAGGGTTACGGTGTCGCCGGTATTGAAGTCTCCGCCTACGGTTCCGGTTACTGCAATGGTTGTCCCTGCTTCTGTTGCATTGACAATGTTGTCTGCCGTAATGTTGTCTACACTTATGGTAGGAACTGGGGCAGTCGTGTCTACATTATAAGCATGGGTCGTGTTTGCACTTCCTGCATTCCCCGATCCGTCTGTTGTCGCTACACTTGCTTCTACTGTCGTGTCTGTGTCAGCGGCTAAGTCTGACCCTGGTACATTGATGCTGTAGTTTCCACTGGCATCTACGGTACCAGTGTAGTTGTTTCCATTGATTGTTAGGGTTACGGTGTCTCCTGTATTGAAGTCTCCGCCTACGGTTCCGGTTACTGCAATGGTTGTCCCTGCTTCTGTTGCATTGACAATGTTGTCTGCCGTGATGTTGTCTACACTAATGGTAGGAACTGGGGCAGTCGTGTCTACATTATAAGCATGGGTCGTGTTTGCACTTCCTGCATTCCCCGATCCGTCTGTTGTCGCTACACTTGCTTCTACTGTCGTGTCTGTGTCAGCAGCTAAGTCTGACCCTGGTACATTGATGCTGTAGTTTCCACTGGCATCTACGGTACCGGTATAGTTGTTTCCATTGATTACTAAGGTTACCGTGTCGCCGGTATTGAAATCTCCGCCTACTGTTCCGGTGACTGCAATGGTTGTTCCTGCTTCTGTTGCATTGACAATGTTGTCTGCCGTAATGTTGTCTACACTTATGGTAGGAACTGGGGCAGTCGTGTCTACATTATAAACATGATTCGTGTTGGTGGAACAAGTTGCATATGACAGGAAACTAGCCTCTACTGTCGTGTCTGTGTCAGCGGCTAAGTCTGACCCTGGTACATTGATGCTGTAGTTTCCACTACCATCTACTGTACCTGTATAGGTGTTTCCGTTGACTGTTAAAGTTACCGTATCTCCTGTATTGAAGTCACCGCCTACGGTTCCGGTTACTGGAATAGTGCTTCCTGCTTCTGAGGCATTCACAATGTTGTCTGCCGTAATATCATTTATAGTTAAGTTAACTACTCCTCCTACAGTAATGGTTGCTGTAGCAGAAGTTGCTTCTGTACAGGCACCACTTTGTACGATTGCACGGTATTGCGTGGTGGTGGTAAGGTTGGTTGCTGTTAAGGTCGTGGTGGTATTTGCGATATCGGTATCAGTGGTAAAGTTATCGGTAGAACTTTCCCAACGGATGATATTTCCTGTCTGTCCACTTAGGGTCAATGTTGTTGAATTGGTTCCGGTACACACATTGGTACTTCCCGCAATGCTTCCTCCCACCGAAGTAGGATCTACAGTAATGGTTGCTGTAGCAGAAGTAGCTTCAGTACAGGCACCACTTTGTACGATAGCACGGTATTGCGTGGTGGTCGTAAGGTTGGTTGCTGTTAAAGTCGTGGTGGTATTGGCAATATCGGTATCAGTGGTGAAGTTATCGGTAGAACTTTCCCAACGGATGATATTTCCTGTCTGTCCACTTAGGGTCAGTGTTGTTGAATTGGTTCCGGTACACACATTGGTACTTCCCGCAATGCTTCCTCCCACCGAAGTCGGATCTACAGTAATGGTTGCTGTAGCAGAAGTAGCTTCAGTACAGGCACCACTTTGTACGATAGCACGGTATTGCGTGGTGGTGGTAAGGTTGGTTGTTGTTAAGGTCGTGGTGGTATTGGCAATATCGGTATCAGTGGTAAAGTTATCGGTAGAACTTTCCCAACGGATGATATTTCCTGTCTGTCCACTTAGGGTCAATGTTGTTGAATTGGTTCCGGTACACACATTGGTACTTCCCGCAATGCTTCCTCCCACCGAAGTAGGATCTACAGTAATGGTTGCTGTAGCAGAAGTAGCTTCAGTACAGGCACCACTTTGTACGATAGCACGGTATTGCGTGGTGGTCGTAAGGTTGGTTGCTGTTAAAGTCGTGGTGGTATTGGCAATATCGGTATCAGTGGTAAAGTTATCGGTAGAACTTTCCCAACGGATGATATTTCCTGTCTGTCCACTTAGGGTCAGTGTTGTTGAATTGGTTCCGGTACACACATTGGTACTTCCCGCAATGCTTCCTCCCACTGAAGTCGGATCTACAGTAATGGTTGCTGTAGCAGAAGTCGCTTCAGTACAGGCACCACTTTGTACGATAGCACGGTATTGCGTGGTGGTGGTAAGGTTGGTTGCTGTTAAGGTCGTGGTGGTATTGGCAATATCGGTATCAGTGGTAAAGTTATCGGTAGAACTTTCCCAACGGATGATATTTCCTGTCTGTCCACTTAGGGTCAATGTTGTTGAATTGGTTCCGGTACACACATTGGTACTTCCCGCAATGCTTCCTCCCACCGAAGTCGGATCTACAGTAATGGTTGCTGTAGCAGAAGTCGCTTCAGTACAGGCACCACTTTGTACGATTGCACGGTATTGCGTGGTGGTGGTAAGGTTGGTTGCTGTTAAGGTCGTGGTGGTATTGGCAATATCGGTATCAGTTGTAAAGTTATCGGTAGAACTTTCCCAACGGATGATATTTCCTGTCTGTCCACTTAGGGTCAGTGTTGTTGAATTGGTTCCGGTACACACATTGGTACTTCCCGCAATGCTTCCTCCCACCGAAGTCGGATCTACAGTAATGGTTGCTGTAGCAGAAGTAGCTTCAGTACAGGCACCACTTTGTACGATTGCACGGTATTGCGTGGTGGTGGTAAGGTTGGTTGCTGTTAAGGTCGTGGTGGTATTGGCAATATCGGTATCAGTGGTAAAGTTATCGGTAGAACTTTCCCAACGGATGATATTTCCTGTTTGTCCACTTAGGGTCAGTGTTGTTGAATTGGTTCCGGTACACACATTGGTACTTCCCGCAATGCTTCCTCCCACCGAAGTAGGATCTACAGTAATGGTTGCTGTAGCAGAAGTCGCTTCAGTACAGGCACCACTTTGTACGATTGCACGGTATTGCGTGGTGGTGGTAAGGTTGGTTGCTGTTAAGGTCGTGGTGGTATTGGCAATATCGGTATCAGTGGTAAAGTTATCGGTAGAACTTTCCCAACGGATGATATTTCCTGTTTGTCCACTTAGGGTCAGTGTTGTTGAATTGGTTCCGGTACACACATTGGTACTTCCCGCAATGCTTCCTCCCACCGAAGTAGGATCTACAGTAATGGTTGCTGTAGCAGAAGTCGCTTCAGTACAGGCACCACTTTGTACGATAGCACGGTATTGCGTGGTGGTCGTAAGGTTGGTTGCTGTTAAAGTCGTGGTGGTATTTGCGATATCGGTATCAGTGGTGAAGTTATCGGTAGAACTTTCCCAACGGATGATATTTCCTGTCTGTCCACTTAGGGTCAGTGTTGTTGAATTGGTTCCGGTACACACATTGGTACTTCCCGCAATGCTTCCTCCCACCGAAGTCGGATCTACAGTAATGGTTGCTGTAGCAGAAGTCGCTTCAGTACAGGCACCACTTTGTACGATAGCACGGTATTGCGTGGTGGTGGTAAGGTTGGTTGCTGTTAAGGTCGTGGTGGTATTTGCGATATCGGTATCAGTGGTGAAGTTATCGGTAGAACTTTCCCAACGGATGATATTTCCTGTCTGTCCACTTAGGGTCAGTGTTGTTGAATTGGTTCCGGTACACACATTGGTACTTCCCGCAATGCTTCCTCCCACCGAAGTCGGATCTACAGTAATGGTTGCTGTAGCAGAAGTAGCTTCAGTACAGGCACCACTTTGTACGATAGCACGGTATTGCGTGGTGGTGGTAAGGTTGGTTGCTGTTAAGGTCGTGGTGTGGTGGTTTGCGATATCGGTATCAGTGGTGAAGTTATCGGTAGAACTTTCCCAACGGATGATATTTCCTGTCTGTCCACTTAGGGTCAGTGTTGTTGAATTGGTTCCGGTACACACATTGGTACTTCCCGCAATGCTTCCTCCCACCGAAGTCGGATCTACAGTAATGGTTGCTGTAGCAGAAGTCGCTTCAGTACAGGCACCACTTTGTACGATAGCACGGTATTGCGTGGTGGTCGTAAGGTTGGTTGCTGTTAAAGTCGTGGTGGTATTGGCAATATCGGTATCAGTGGTAAAGTTATCGGTAGAACTTTCCCAACGGATGATATTTCCTGTCTGTCCACTTAGGGTCAGTGTTGTTGAATTGGTTCCGGTACACACATTGGTACTTCCCGCAATGCTTCCTCCCACCGAAGTCGGATCTACAGTAATGGTTGCTGTAGCAGAAGTCGCTTCAGTACAGGCACCACTTTGTACGATTGCACGGTATTGCGTGGTGGTGGTAAGGTTGGTTGCTGTTAAGGTCGTGGTGGTATTGGCAATATCGGTATCAGTTGTAAAGTTATCGGTAGAACTTTCCCAACGGATGATATTTCCTGTCTGTCCACTTAGGGTCAGTGTTGTTGAATTGGTTCCGGTACACACATTGGTACTTCCCGCAATGCTTCCTCCCACTGAAGTCGGATCTACAGTAATGGTTGCTGTAGCAGAAGTCGCTTCAGTACAGGCACCACTTTGTACGATAGCACGGTATTGCGTGGTGGTCGTAAGGTTGGTTGCTGTTAAAGTCGTGGTGGTATTTGCGATATCGGTATCAGTGGTAAAGTTATCGGTAGAACTTTCCCAACGGATGATATTTCCTGTCTGTCCACTTAGGGTCAGTGTTGTTGAATTGGTTCCGGTACACACATTGGTACTTCCCGCAATGCTTCCTCCCACCGAAGTCGGATCTACAGTAATGGTTGCTGTAGCAGAAGTCGCTTCAGTACAGGCACCACTTTGTACGATAGCACGGTATTGCGTGGTGGTGGTAAGGTTGGTTGCTGTTAAGGTCGTGGTGGTATTGGCAATATCGGTATCAGTTGTAAAGTTATCGGTAGAACTTTCCCAACGGATGATATTTCCTGTCTGTCCACTTAGGGTCAGTGTTGTTGAATTGGTTCCGGTACACACATTGGTACTTCCCGCAATGCTTCCTCCCACTGAAGTCGGATCTACAGTAATGGTTGCTGTAGCAGAAGTAGCTTCAGTACAGGCACCACTTTGTACGATAGCACGGTATTGCGTGGTGGTCGTAAGGTTGGTTGCTGTTAAAGTCGTGGTGGTATTTGCGATATCGGTATCAGTGGTGAAGTTATCGGTAGAACTTTCCCAACGGATGATATTTCCTGTCTGTCCACTTAGGGTCAGTGTTGTTGAATTGGTTCCGGTACACACATTGGTACTTCCCGCAATGCTTCCTCCCACCGAAGTAGGGATAATTGTAAGGGATGCTTCATCTGAAGCTAAAGTCTGACAGGTGTTAAGTGTACTTGTTACTATCAACCTATATTTATTAGTGGAAGCTGTTATTGGTGGATTGGTTAAGGTTAATGCAGGGGTAGTTGCATTGCTATATATTCCTCCATTAGATATACTATTCCAAGCTCCGACACCTCCTACTTGCTCTAGCCATTGATATACCAATCCAGTTGTAGTACTTGTACTACCACTGTAATCCGGATTTGTTCCTGGGGCGGTTCCTGTATAAGTAGTTGTACTTAAAGAGCTTGCTGCGGCTGTAAAAGTAACATTGCTCCCTAAACATATAGTACTATCACTTGGTTGTGTGTCCATTTGTATTTGAGTAGCAACAATTTCATTACCTGTGGTCTCTTGTCCTTGATCACCTCCTATATCTGATGCTCCAGAAGCATTTACAAGGTTAGGAACTCCATTGCTATCGATACTTCCTTGAGCTGCTATATCTATTCTTCCATTTCCGTCTAACTGACCAGAAGAAACATTTTCACTTGCTTCTACTGCATCAAAGCACCCATCATTATCACTATCTAAATCTAAATGATTCGGAATTCCATCATTGTCGGAATCTAACAGACAGCTTAATCTAGAGAATGGTAAGTTTCTTCTTGATATGGATGGACCTTCATATTCTACAGATAAATTTTCTGCTCCTGTTCTTTCATAAAATAACACTTCGAGTTCATGGACTCCTGATTTAAGAGTTATTTGACCACTTCGTGTTCGACTTGCATGTGGTCCGTCGTTGTCAACGACTTCTATACCATTTATAAACAGTTTAGACCCATCATCAGATGTTGTATAGAACGTATAAGCCCCATCTGTATCTATTCTTAACAACCCTTTGTATCTAACACTAAATGTTTCATGATCCCCTGGGGTATGTAGCGCCCACAGTTGATCTACATTAAAATTAGTACTTGTTCCTGTTGCTAAAGCCCCTGTAGTTGGTATATCGTCTACTGTATTTGATAATGGATAGGAATTATAAAACTCATAACTGATAGTTCCTGTACAATTATTTTCCTCCGTATCTAAAATACCATCATTATCATCATCCAAATCATCTCTATCTGCAACATTATCTCCATCACTATCTGCTAAAACTGTTACTGTTACTATAGCTGTATCACAATTTGTTGAAGGTTGACATAAACTATATACTAATTCATATACACCAGCTGGCACACCAGGTGCTACAGAAACTTCTCCTGTATTTGTGTTTAATGTTATTCCTGGGTTTTCAGAACTAACTTCTGATAGTTCTACTCCTGACGCTGATGGATTAGTTGTACCTGCTACGGTATCATTTGTTAACACATTTGCTACAGCTACTCCCCCATTTGTACTTACTATTTCTCCAAAATCATCTTCTGCAACTATAATAGGTACACCTGATACGTTCGTTATAAATACGCCTGAATCAAGTTGATAGTCTCCTACATCAGCTATAGCCATTTTCATTCTGTAAACTACACCTATTTCTAAGTTTATATTAGCTTCAAGTTTTTTTGTCACTCCATTAAATTCTACAAATATTTGACGAGGAATAGAAGCTTGACCCGAATTACACGTAATGGTAGACCCATCATGACCATTATTTATATATAATGAACTTTGTGACAAATCTGCTGCTGTTCCGTCATTAGCACATCCTAGAAACCCAGCATTAATATTATTAACTGCTACAGGCAAACCTGTAGTTGGTACTGTTGCTAAATTTAATCCTGGTGCCACATCTGGTACTAACGGATCTAAACCATTAGGATCTGTTACAAAAAAACCGAAAACATCATTATACCTAGAACCTACATAATTTGGATACTCCTCTGAACCAAACTGGAATTCAACTAATACCCCCTTATAACCAGGTAAAGCCTCAAAATCAAATTCAAACAAAACAATATCAGTATGATAACCTCCATCTAAACCTTTCAAATCTGGATCATTAATATCTGCATTCATATTTCCATAAGACATATTAGTATATGCATTATTATTACTAAATACTTGATTCACATTTGAAGTAGTAAATGCAACTCCTCGTTCAATATCTAAACCAGCTCCTACACCTCCAGAAAATATCGCTACCTGATTAATATTTGTATTTGTAGTTGTAAGTGTTGGATTTGAAATCAATACACCATCTGACTGTAACTCAGAAGCTATCTGTGATGCTGTGGGGTTGTTATTTAAAAGGGTTACCTGTCCAAAAATCCCTACACTAAAAAACAAAGAAAGGATTAGAGTAAAAAAATTCACATTATTCTTTACATCTTTTTGATTGTATTTTTTTTTCATTTACTTCTTTTTAACATATACTTAATAAAGAGCTAAAACAAAAAGCTTTAACTGAATTGACTACTAAAAAACAGAATGGGATACAAAAAAGCCCCACACAAAACATTAAGTTGCTCTTATACAACTTATTTCTCGTGGGGGGCCTCTAAAATTTTGAATGTGCAAAAGTAAACTTTTTTTACTTTCACTAAAACATTAGACGTAAAATTAACAATTTAAGTCACATTATAATAAAAAAATATATCTAAAGCGTTTAAAATAACTAAAACTTATAATAATAAACCTCTTAAACACACCTCTCAAAGAGTTTTATTCCTTATTAAATGCTAAGCACAAATAAATAAAAAAAAAGCTTTAAAACAAATAAAAACAACTTTTTTATTTGTTTAATATCATTTTTAACTGATTTAAACTATAATCAATCTCTTCAATTGTATTTAATTTACTAAATGAAAATCTTACAGAAGCATTCCTTTCTTCTTTTTCACTTAAGAGTTCTCGTAACACATGAGATCCTTTACTACTTCCACTTTGACATGCACTACCTCCAGAAACAGCTATCCCAGATAAATCTAAATTAAATAACAGCATTTTATCCTCTAAAGGAAATTGTATATTTACAATTGTATAACTAGTCTTTTCTATTGACTCTCCATTAACTCTAATATTTGGAATAACTTCTTTTATTTTTTTTGTAAAATATTCCTTTAATCCAAAAATATATTTTTTGTCTTTTTGTAAATTTTCAAAAGCAATAGTCAACGCTTTTTCCATTCCAACTATTGAATGTACGTTTTCTGTACTAGATCTTGCTCCTTTTTCTTGTTCACCACCATGTAACATTGGTAATATTCCAATCCCTTTTTTAAAATAAGCAAAACCAACCCCTTTAGGTCCATGGAACTTATGTGCACTTGCAGTGATAAAGTCTATTTGTGTTTTTTGTAAGTCTATATCATAATGCCCAATAGCTTGTACGGTATCTGAATGAAAATACGCCTCATGCTCTTTACATAATGCTACAACCTCTTCTATTGATAGTAAATTACCTATTTCATTATTCACATACATTAAACTCACCAAAGTTTTTTTCTTTGATTTATTTAGTAAATTCCCCAAACTCTCCATTGAAACAGCTCCTTCTTCATTTACCTTAACATAATCTACTACTAGATTATGTTTTTCTTCTAAAAACTGTACAGTGTTTAAAACTGCATGGTGTTCTATCTTGGAAGTAATAATTCTCTCTACTCCTAAGTTTAAGACTGCATTAAACAAAATTAAGTTATCAGCTTCGGTCCCTCCTGCTGTAAAAATGATTTCACTTGAAGACACATTAAAATGTTTCGCTATACTCTTTCTAGCTGTTTCAACAGCTGCTTTAGCTTTTCTACCATGCTGATGTATGGATGACGGATTTCCAAAATTGGTTTGCATTGATTGTTGAATAACCTCAATAACTTCGGGCAACATAGGTGTTGTTGCGGCATTGTCTAAATAAACAGATTTCATAGAGCAAAAATAAGTTTTTCTTAACGATAGTTATGTTTTCAAAAAATTATTGATTCTGAAAAATATATACCTCTGTTGCTCCTTGCCCATATCTTTGATAAGAAGCGTCGTAATATTTAACTGGATAATTATTTAATAAATACTGTAACTCAGTTTTTAAAACTCCATCTCCTACTCCATGTATTAAAACTAGTTTTGATATTCTTTTAGATATACAATACTCTAACTTATGTTTTGCTGTATTAATTTGTATTGATAAAATATCAAAATTATCCATTCCTCTTGTAGATTTTAACAGCTTTTCAGCATGTAAATCTACTTCCATTACCACTTCTCTCTTATCTTTTATAAAAGATGTTTTTTTCTTCTTTTCTTTATTTTGAGTCTTGGCTTTAAGCATTGGATTGTTAATATCCGAATATTTACTTAACTCACTTTGATCTACCTCAACTTTTACTAGCTCTTTCCTAAGAAAACAATACTCCATTCCTCCCTCATCTTTAACAAAAATTTCTTCATTTTTAATTTTTGTTACAACTCCTTTAATATCAGCATCAATTACTGCTACTTTATTTCCTATTTCTAAACACATCCTTAACCTTTATTTAATTAGCCAAAAGGGTATTAGCTTGTATTTTTGCAAATGATTTAATTATGCAAAATAACTGCAAATAAATGATAAACACTAAGAATATCAATACAAAAATTTTCTTTGAGGAAGCTAGAAAAGAGTTAACCCTTACCGAAGACCGAAAAGATTTATTGCTTGAAATAATAGACACTATTTACGAAGAATATCTTGACAGAGAAAAAATAAATTTAAATTTTATTTGTACTCATAATTCTCGTAGAAGTCAGTTTGCACAAGTGTGGAGCTTTTTTGCTATTGAATATTTTAACTTAAAGAACATGTTCACCTATTCTGGCGGAACAGAAACCACTTCTTTTCATAGAAACACAGTGAAATGTTTACAAAAAACTGGCTTTATCTTTAACGTTGTTGATTTTTCTCACCAGAATCCAAGGTACTTAGTTTCTTTTAAAGGAACTAAAAAATCAATTTTAGGTTTTTCTAAGTTATATGATCACCCCCAAAACAGTTATCCTTTTGTAGCTATAACTACTTGTGATAATGCCGACCAAAACTGTCCATATATACCTGATGCTATTGAACGTTTTCATTTACCTTATAACGACCCTCAAACATCTGACAATACAGACTTAACCGAAGAAACATACTTAAAAGTTAGTAAACGAATTGCTGGTGAGTTATTTTTTATTTTCGAAGAAATTTATCAAAAATTATCTTAGCTACACTTCTATACTCTTGTCATAAGGTATACTTTTTAAAATGTGATTAATCACACTTATTCTTGCTATAGTTTTCCTATTTGCTCGAATAACTTTCCATGGAGATATTTCTGTATTTGTTTTTGAGAACATTGCCTTTTTATACTCTGTATAATTATCCCAAAGTTCTTGCGCTTTTTCATCTACAGGCGTCATTTTCCATTGTTTTAATGGGTTGTTTTTTATATCGTTGAATCGTTTAGCTTGTTCTTTTTTATTAATAGACATGTAGATTTTTACCAAACGAATACCTGACTCTAAAATCATACGTTCAAAATCATTTACTTGATTCATAAAAACCTCATACTCTTCTTGTGTACAAAAACCATTAACTGGTTCTACTACTGCTCTATTATACCAACTGCGATCAAAAAAAACTATTTCACCTGCTTTTGGAAACTGTTCTACATACCTTTGAAAATACCATTGTGTTTTTTCATCTTCATTTGGTTTAGGAAGCGCTACTATTCGCATATGACGAGGATTGATACGTTCTGTAATTCTACGTATTGCCCCTCCTTTTCCAGCAGCATCTCTTCCTTCAAAAATTACAATTATTCGTTCATTTTTTTTTATTGTCCAAGCTTGTAAACGAATTAACTCTACTTGTAATTTTTTTAACTTTCGTTCGTAATCTACATATCGAATTGCTCTTTCTATATTAAAAGATTTAGACAGTAAAGCCTTTAAACCTCTTGTTGTATTTAATTTATTTACATCTCTTTGAGTTAACTTCCCCATAATTAATCTAAATGTTTTACTGAACGATAATAACGCATTACTATATTTGGATCTGGTGTTAAAATAGTTTGCGCCTCTTCTTTTCCTTTATAATCAAATTGAGACAATACATGACGCATACACTCAACTCTAGCTTCTTTTTTGTTATTTGTCTTTACTACTATCCAAGGACTATAAGCTGTGTGCGTTTTACTAAACATTTCATTTTTATAATGACTATACTTATCCCATAACTCTTGTCCTCGTTTATCTACAGGGCTGAACTTCCAACGCTTTAAAGGATTATTATTCCTAGAATTAAATCGACGTAACTGTTCTTCTTTTGAAATTGATAACCAAAATTTTATCACAACAACTCCATCTTCATATAACATATGTTCAAATTCAGGCACTTGAACCAAAAAATTCTTATACTGCTCGTCCGTACAAAACCCCATTACAGGCTCAACTACAGCTCTATTGTACCAACTACGATCAAAAAAAACTATTTCCCCAGGATTTGGTAATTCTTTAATATAACGCTGAAAATACCATTGTCCCTTTTCTACATCTGTAGGTTTATTCAAAGCTACTAAACGAGTAGAACGCGGATTCATATGCTCCATAAAACGTCTTATACTCCCACCTTTCCCTGCTGCATCTCTTCCTTCAAAGATAACTGCCACTCGCTTCTTATTTTGCGCAATCCATTGCTGAAGTTTCACTAACTCTATCTGTAGTTTTTTCAGTTCCTCTTCGTAATTTAACTTTACCTGAACCTTGGTTATTGAAATTTCCTTTTTTTTTATAATTGCTAGCAACTCTTCATTTGTAGAAACACTTTCAAAATCTTCAATTGTTAATACTTGCTTTTCTTTCATATGTTTATTAATTATTCTTGTTAATAATTTAACCAAGGTTGTGCTAAAATAATACGATATTTACACCTATGAAAAAAAACATGTCACTTTTATTTATCTTATTTACTCTCTATCTATTCTCACAACGTAAATATGACAAAGAATTAAGTTTTTTAAATGATAATGACTTATATGTTTCCACCTATCAAGATCGATATTATACAAACGGAGCCTTTTTAACATACCGCTTCTTAAGTAAAAAGCAAGCTAAAAATATTGATAAAAAAATATATGAAATCCAATTAGGTCACCATATGTACACTCCTTATAAGGCTGTTGTTGAAACTATTGAAGAACATGATCGTCCTTTTGCTAGCTACTTATTCGGTAGTTTTGGGGTTAACCGATTTTACGCTAATAAATCTATTCTCAAAACAGCTTTACAAATAGGAACTATTGGATCTTATTCTTTTGGTGAAGAACTTCAAGGAATTATACATAAAATGTATGGTTTTAAAGAAGCTACTGGATGGGATTATCAAATAAAAGATGCTTTTGCTCTTAATCTAAAGGTCGATTATATTAAAAAAATAACTAAAGACAATGTTTTTGACCTTAACTGGACAAACTCTGCTAGGTTAGGTACTGTTTATACTGATTTATCAACTGGTTTATTTACTCGTATTGGCTTTAAGCCTCTAGAAAGTATTATTAATTCTATTGCTTTTCATGGAAACTTAAACAATAAAAACACTAATTTCGAAAATAAGACGGAAGTTTTTTTATACCTAAAACCAATGCTTCATTATGTTGCTTATGACGCAACTATTGAAGGTAGCTTTTTAAACAAAAAAAGCCCTGTAACGTTTGATGTAGAACCTTTTAAATTTACAACGGAGTTTGGAATTCGTTTTACAAGTAATCGTTTTAATTTTGGTTATGCCATAAACTACCATACAAAAAAACTTAAAAGTTCGCGTGTTCCTAAAGGAAATTTTTATGGTACAATACAATTAAATTATCAATTTAATTAAGAGTATTGCACTCTTTGAAAAAATAATTTTTAAAATCATCAAATTAAGATATATTTGTAAGTCTAATAAATAGAAAAATTACTAAATGAAATTTATCGTATCTAGCTCACAATTATTAAAACAACTACAAGTTTTAGGTGGGGTTATAAATAGCAATAACACGTTACCAATTTTAGATAACTTTTTATTTGAACTATCTGAAAACGAATTAAAAATATCAGCTTCCGACCTTGAGACAACAATGTCATCAGTTATTGAAGTTGAAAGTACTGATACTGGAGCGATTGCTATAAATGCTCGTTTATTATTAGATACTTTAAAAACATTTCCTGAACAACCTCTTACATTTAAGATTGAAGGAGATAACACTATTGAGATTATTTCGGAACAAGGAAAATATGACATGGCATACTTTAGTGGAGATGAGTTCCCTAAAGCTGTAGAATTACCTTCTCCTAGCAGCACTGAAATCCCTTCTCATATTTTAGCTACAGCTATTTCTAAAACTATTTTTGCGGCTGGTAATGATGATTTACGTCCTGTTATGAGTGGTGTATTTTTTCAGTTCAATTCAAAAGAATTAACTTTTGTAGCCACTGATGCTCATAAATTAGTTAAATATACACGTACCGATATTACTGCTGATAAATCAGCCGAATTTATCATGCCTAAAAAACCTTTAAACTTACTAAAGGGAATTTTAGGGGGATCAGAAAACAATGTGACTATTGAATATAATGATACTAATGCCAAATTTACTTTTGATAATGTAGTATTAATCTGTCGATTAATTGATGGAAAATACCCTAACTACGAAGCTGTTATACCAAAAGAAAATCCAAACAAATTAACTGTTGACAGAGCTTCTTTCTTAAATTCTGTACGTCGTGTATCTATTTTCTCTAGTAAGACAACACATCAAATTCGTTTGAAAATGGCGGGTACTGAATTAAATATTTCTGCAGAAGATTTAGACTATTCTAATAAAGCCGACGAACGATTAAACTGTGATTATCAAGGTGACGATATGCAGATTGGGTTTAACTCTCGTTTTCTTAGCGAAATGTTAAACAACTTAAACTCTAACGACGTTTTAATTGAAATGAGCTTACCAAATAGAGCTGGAATTTTAACTCCAATTGACGGTACTGAAGAAGGCGAGTTAGTAACTATGCTTGTTATGCCAGTAATGTTAAACGGGTAATAAATTTTCTACATATAAAAATTACAAAAGCCACAGAATCAAAACTCTGTGGCTTTTGTAATTTTATTTAATATCTTTCTCTTTCAAAAATGAGAAATAATTGTAAATTTACCTCTTTCAAACTTTATAAATTATAATGGGTAGAATTATTGCAATTGCAAATCAAAAAGGTGGCGTAGGTAAAACTACTACATCTGTAAACTTAGCTGCGGCTTTAGGTGTTTTAGAAAAAAAAGTGTTGTTAATTGATGCTGACCCCCAAGCAAATGCTACTTCTGGTTTAGGTTTAGACGTTGAAAGTATAGAAATTGGAACGTATCAGGTTTTAGAACACACGATCTCTGCGAAAGACACTGTTTTAAAAACTGACTCTCCAAACGTTGACTTAATCCCTGCTCATATTGATTTAGTTGCTATTGAAATTGAATTGGTAGACAAGCAACAACGCGAGTACATGTTAAAAAAAGCGTTAGAAGATATTAAAGATGATTACGATTTTATTTTAATTGATTGCGCCCCATCTTTAGGGTTAATAACTTTAAACTCTCTAGTAGCTGCCGACTCTGTTGTTATCCCTATTCAATGTGAATATTTTGCTTTAGAAGGTTTAGGAAAATTATTAAACACAATTAAGAGTGTTCAAAAAATACACAATCAAGAGCTAGAAATAGAAGGCTTGTTATTAACTATGTTCGATTCTCGTTTACGCTTGTCAAACCAAGTGGTAGATGAAGTACGCAAACATTTCAGTTCTATGGTTTTTGAAACAATAGTACACAGAAATATCCGTTTAAGTGAAGCACCAAGTTATGGAGAAAGTATAATTTCATACGATGCAACGAGTAAAGGTGCCGTAAATTACTTAAATTTGGCGAACGAAATTTTAACTAAAAACGCATAATTACTGTAAATGGCAAAAGCAACAAAAAAACAAGCTTTAGGTAGAGGTTTATCAGCATTATTAAAGGAAACTGCAGAAGTAAATTCGGCAGAAGATAAAAATGCAGATAAGTTAGTTGGAAATATTATTGAAATTGATATCAACTCAATCGATGTAAACCCTTACCAACCTAGGACTTATTTTGATGAAGAAGCGTTGCGCGAATTAGCTAGTTCTATTAAAGAATTAGGAGTAATTCAGCCTATTACTGTACGTAAACTATCAAGCGATAAGTTTCAATTAGTTTCTGGGGAGCGTCGTTTTAGAGCTTCTAAACTTATTGGAAACAAAACCGTTCCTGCTTACATTCGTTTAGCAAACGATCAGGAAATGTTAGAAATGGCGTTGGTAGAAAATATTCAACGTAAAAACTTAGACCCGATTGAAGTTGCTCTTTCTTATCAACGTTTAATTGATGAAATTCAACTTACTCAAGAAGAACTAAGTACCCGTGTTGGTAAAAAGCGTTCTACAGTTACTAACTACTTACGTTTACTTAAGCTAGATCCTATTATTCAAACAGGAATGCGTGATGGTTTTATTTCAATGGGGCACGGTCGTGCATTGATTAATGTTGATAGTAACTCTGATCAATTAAATATTTATGAGAAAATTGTTCGTGATAAACTATCAGTACGTCAAACTGAAGAACTTGTAAAAAACTTAAAAGCTGGTAAGGTTGCTAAAACAACCAAAAAGAAAGCTTTGCCTAATTATATTTCTGAAAGTGTTAAGGATATTAGTGACTATTTTGGACATAAAATTGACGTTACAGTGAACAATCGTGGAAAAGGTAAAATCTCTATTCCTTTTCATTCTGAAGAAGATTTTAACCGTATTAAAAACTTACTAAAGTAATTGAACGTACGTATAATCATATTCGCTTTTTTTAGTCTTTTTTTGTTTCAAAATACTTTTGCTCAAAAAGATTCTATTGCCGTTAGGGCAAAACAACTTCAGTTAACAAGTGACAAATACAATCCTTTGTCACCTTCAAAAGCTGCCTTTTACTCAGCTATTTTCCCCGGAGGCGGGCAAATTTATAATGGAAAATATTGGAAAGCTCCAATAGTATGGGCTGCAATAGGTGCTAGTGCATATTTTTATATTGATAATAGTGATCAGTATGATCGATACCGAACAGCTTTTAAGCTAAGAAACCAAGGGTTATCTGATGAATTCAATGGTAAGGACGGAAACCCATTTATTTCAACACCTGGATTAGAATCTGCTCAAAAAACTTTACGAAAAAATAGAGATTTATCATTATTAACTGGTGTACTTTTATATGTTTTGCAAATTGTTGAAGCTAGTGTTAATGCACACTTATTACAATTTGACACAGACGATAGCTTATCTGTAAAACCAGTAATAACTCCTGATCCTTTATTTATTGAAGCCCCAAAAGTTGGTTTAACACTAAAATATTCTTTTTAAAATGAAAATAGCCTTACTTGGTTATGGTAGAATGGGTAAAGAAATTGAAAAAATTGCTTTACAAAGAGGACATCAAATCGTTATAAAAACTTCTGGAAAAGAAGTGTATGATATTACAAAAGCTGATGTAGCAATAGACTTTAGCATTCCTTCTTCAGCATACGACAATATCAGCAATTGTATTAACAATAATACACCTGTTATTTCTGGAACTACTGGCTGGTTAGATAAGTACAACGATATTGTTGAGTTATGTAATGACAAGAAAGGTGCATTTATTTATGCTTCTAACTTTAGTTTAGGGGTTAATGTTTTCTTTGAACTAAACAAACAACTTGCTAAAATGATGAATACTTTAGAACAATATAATGTTTCTATTGAAGAGATTCATCATACTAAAAAGTTGGATGCTCCAAGCGGTACTGCAATTACATTGGCAGAAGGTGTTATTGAAAATACTAACCAAAAAGCTTGGGAATTAGACGAAAAAACATCAGAAGAAAATATTCCTATTAAAGCTATCAGAACTCCGGATGTTCCAGGTACTCACACCGTGACTTACAATTCTGAAATAGATACTATTGATATTAAACACACAGCTCATAATCGTCAAGGTTTTGCTTTAGGTGCTGTAATTGCTGCTGAGTGGTTAAATAATAAAACAGGTGTTTTTACTATGCGAGATGTGTTAAACTTAGGTTAATAACGTAACAAACAACTCAAAAAACACACAAATAAAATTGAATTTTATTCCTTAATGGAACTACAAAATATATAGATTATGACATTTACTGAATGGTTTTTATTCTTTTTATTCATACAAGTTGTTCATTTTTTAGGTACTTGGAAGCTATATACTAAAGCAGGTAAAAAAGCTTGGGAAGCTGCTATACCTGTTTATAATGCTATTGTATTGATGCAAATAATAAATCGTCCAAAATGGTGGGTTATTTTATTGTTTATTCCTATAGTTAACCTATTAATGTTCCCTATTATTTGGGTTGAAACTTGTAGAAGTTTTGGTTTTAACAAAAGACCTGATACTATTTTAGCTATTCTAACTTTAGGATTATATATCTATTATATCAATTATTTTACAGATGCAAAATATATTGAAAACAGAAGTTTAAAACCAAGATCTCCTTTAGGTGAATGGGTTAGCTCTATTGCTTTTGCTATTATTGCTGCTACTTTGGTACATACTTATATTATGCAACCATACACTATTCCTACCTCATCTTTAGAGAAAACCTTATTAGTTGGTGATTATTTATTTGTAAGTAAGTTTCATTACGGTGCACGTGTACCAATGACTACCGTTGCTGCACCAATGGCACACGATACTATTCCTGGATTGGGTATAAAATCATTTTTATCTGATGATAAAAACAAGGAAGGTTTATTAAACAAGCTTTCTTTACCTTATATGCGTGTTCCTGGCTTTCAAAAAATTAACCGTAATGATATCGTTGTTTTTAGCTGGCCTTCAGACTCTTTAGCCACAATGTGGGGAGATAACTCTGGTAACTTTACCTATAAACCAATTGATAAGCGTACGAACTACGTAAAACGTGCTGTAGGAATTCCTGGAGATAGCTTAGAAGTACGTGATGGTTATGTTTTTATTAATGGAAAGAAAACTGTTTTACCAGATAGAGCGAAACCACAATGGCATTTTATAGTTGATACCAACGGAGAAAAGTTTAGCCAAGGAGCCCTTTCTAGATATAATATTAGAGAAGGACAAGTAATGCCTGATGGTAAATATGCTTTAAACTTAACAGATGAAGAAGCTGCTTTAATAGCTAAAAACCCTATTGTAGAAAGTATTAAAAAACACTTAACTCCAAAAGGAGCTTATGACAAATCAGTTTTTCCTCATGACCCAAGATATGCTTGGTCTTCGGATAATTTTGGACCAATATATATTCCTAAAAAAGGAGCTACTGTTAAATTAAATTCTAAAACAATTCCTTTTTATGAGCAGATTATTCGTAGATATGAGAATAACAATTTAACAATTTTTGGAGACGACATTTATATCAATGGTGAGAAAGCAAAAGAATATACTTTTAAGCAAGATTACTACTGGATGATGGGAGACAATCGTCAACGTTCGTTAGACGCTAGAAATTGGGGGTATGTGCCTTTTGACCACGTAGTTGGTAAACCTGTTATGATTTGGTTAAGTTGGGATGCTAATGCACCTAGTTTTATTGCTAAGTTAAATTCTATTCGTTGGGACAGAATGTTTACAACTGTTGGAGGAAGTGGTAAACCTGTTTCTTACCTTTGGTTAGTTTTATTGTTGATTGGAGGTTATATCGTGTACAGTTTTAGAAAAAGTAAAAAGAAAAAAGCATAATGTCACTTTTTATTCCAACTTATTTTGCTCCTATTTCACAGTATGCAGCAATCTATCAATCGGATGCTATTACTTTTGAAATAGAAGATAATTATCAAAAGCAAACCTATCGTAATCGCTGTTATATTTATGGAGCCAATGGTAAATTAGCTCTTAATATTCCTGTTAAACATAAAACAAAAGAAGGTAGAAAAAAGACCAAAGACACCTTAGTAGAAAATGACTTCCCTTGGCAACAACAACATTTTAAGTCATTACAATCAGCTTATCGTTCTTCTCCATTTTTTGAATTTTTTGAAGATGATTTACAAGCTATTTTCAATAAAAAGTACACGTTTTTACAAGACTTGAATATTGATACTCATTTATTTGTAACTGACGCTTTACAAATTGAGCAACGATTTAACAAAACAACTAGTTACGAGTTAAACTCTGAAAGCAAAGACTTCAGACCTTTAGCTATTGCCAAAAAAGGAGTTGAAATAAAAATGGATTCTTATATTCAAATGTTTGATGATAAATACGGATTTATACCTAATTTATCTATTTTAGATCTTTTGTTTATGGAAGGTGCTAATACTATTAGTTTTTTAGAAAAAATTAATATAAGCCTAAAATAACTTTCTTCATACTATTTTAGTATTTCTTTATTTTTTAACATAAACTAAGAGGTTATTTAGTTATTTTATATATATTTGCCACCGAAGCATTTCCCCCTTTTTAATGTTTCATTTCCCCCTTATTATTAAGAAAAGACTTGTTCCCTTTGTGTGCAGGTCTTTTTACTTTATATACCTTTTGGCTAGATTGTTAATCTGCTCAGAAATAGATAATTTTACTACGACAAAGACATAAATTACTATAATTAATATACTCTTTAAAACAATGTTTACTATTGGGTGAATTGGAAAGTCAAAAAGATAAAACTTAGGTATTGAAAAATTCCAAAAGTTAAACCCTAAAAACATAATTAAGACAATAAGAATCATTAAAAATGTTTTATTAGTAAAAGGGGTCATATTAAACTTTTCTTTTACAAACCATAGTTTAAAGGTATTAAACACCAAAACTGTAATAAGTGTTGCTAGTGCCAACCCTTTTGTTCCCATTTCTAAATCATTAAAAAAGTAACTATTTAAAAAATATACAGAAAAGGCCATTCCTAAACCTACAGGTAACGTAATACGATAAAATTTAGAATTACTTATAATAGCACCATTACTACCTAATGACATTAAAAATAACTTTGCAGACGAAATCAATAATACTACTAATACTCCTTCTTTTCCATAATTTTTATTCGGCATCAACCTGAATAACTCCTCCACATTACAATTTACTAAGACAAAAAACAGCCCGCCAATCAACAATAAATTAATAGAACTCTTCTTATATAAACTTTCTGTTTCTTTTGGGTTATCTTCATTAAGAGCCTTAGAGGTTAATGGCTGTAAAATTTGCCCCATTGCCCTACTTGGTGCCTCTATAAATGATCCTATAAACACAGCTACCGTATAATATGCAGCTGTAGCAAAACCTTCTTTCCCTGGTATCATTACTTTGTCTATATCTAAGATAATAGCTCCTGCACTACCTGCTAAAATGATATAAAAAGTGTATCGTAAAACTTCTTTAAAGTTGTTTGGTAAACTGAAGGTAAATTTTGGTGTATATAGACGAAAAGCATACCCCATCATTAAGAGTACTCTTAATATGTAAGCTATTGACATATATACTAAAAACTCTTCTTTTGTTATAAAGTTAAAATACACAGCAAAAAGTAAAACCATCACAGCTACTCTATTGTATAATTCCTTTAAAATATTCCCAAAAACCGATTGCATTTGTACTCTTGCCCAAGAATAAAACACTTCAAAATAAGCACAAGCTACAGCGATAATATAAATATAAATAGTATAATCTTCAATTATGAGGTTGCCTCCACTTCCATTTTCTACCACATAACTCATAATCCAATTATGAAATAAACTCCAAAAATATCCTATTGGAATCGCTATAAATAATGGTAAAAAAATTATAGAGCTTAAAAATTTATCTTTTTCTACTTTTGAAGTATATCCAGAAAAAAACTTGATAATTGTAAAGTGAACTCCAAAGGCTGTAACAGGCATAATTAAGTTTGAAGCCGAAAAAACATAGGTTGCTAATCCATAATACTCATCTCCTAAAAATCGTGTATATAACACCAAAGTATTAACACCTCCAATCAAAAATCCTAAATAGATTATTAGAGTATTCCTGAACGATTGTTTAAATACAATTCCCAATTTATTCTTTTATTAATTTTAATATTGATTGATATATTTTTTCTCCAACATTATCTCCATATAACGGCTCTTTAAAATCTTTTGATGTAGCTAAAAACTGTTGAAAATAATTAATTATTTTTCCTGAATTAGCTCCTGTTATAGCTCCATAACCATTACTTACTAACTCTTTCCATTCTGTTTCTTCTCTTGCTATAACACAAAACTTCTTATTAAAGAAAGCCTCTTTTTGTAAACCTCCACTATCAGTTATAACAAGAGCACAATTTTTTAATAACTCTAACATAGAAAAATACCCTACAGGTTCAATAAAGGTTATATTAGACTTTAATTTGTACTTTTCTAACATTTTTTTTGTCCTTGGATGCAATGGCAATACTACTTTTTTAGAAACATTAATTTTTTCAAGAGCTTCAAAAATATTAGCTAATCTCTCTTTTTCATCAGTATTTTCTTGACGATGAATTGTTGCTAACACAAACTCTTTTTTCTCTAAACCTAAGTCTTTAATAATAGTTGACTTCTCTTCGGAAACTTGATTATAAAACTCTACAGCATCTTTCATGATATCACCATGCTTTTCTATCAAAATATCAAAACTATCAAAACCTTCATTTCTCAGGTTTGATACAGCAGTATCTGTTGGACAACTTAGTAGGTTTCCTATTCTATCTGTTAAAATACGATTTATTTCTTCAGGCATTTGCATATTGAATGAACGCAAGCCCGCTTCAATATGTACTACTTTTATATGTAGTTTTTTAGCTGCTAAAGCTCCTGCTAACGTCGAATTTGTATCTCCATATACAACAACTGCATCTGGCTTTTCTAATACTAAAATTTCTTCTATTTTCTCTAACATTTGCCCCGTCATAGCACCATGACTTAAACCATTGATATTTAAATTATATTTGGGGTTAGGTATTTGCATTTCTTCAAAAAAAACAGCGCTCATGTTAGCATCAAAATGTTGCCCTGTATGCACTATTATTTCTTCTACTTCATTATGCTTTTGAATCACTCTACTTAATACAGCTCCTTTTACAAACTGTGGACGTGCTCCTAATATGGTTATTATTTTTTTCAAGAATTAACGACTTTTTTTAATACTATAGATAATTTCTCTGTTAACTTTTTCCGATGATATTGCTCTATGTTTTTAGAATTAACCTCTAAAATCCCTTTCTTATATTGATTATAAAGAAGTTTAATTTCTTTTTTCATTTTTACTAAATCATCAAAACCAACAATAGTTCCTGAGTTAGTTTTAGCAAGTATTTCTGCTAAATCACCATCTTCTGGACCTACTGCTAAGATAGGACGTTTTGCTTGTAAATATTCAAATATTTTACCTGTAATAATTCCTTTAGCACTTGGTACTTTATTTACTGCTAACAATAAAACTTGTGATGTTTGTTGTTGTTGTTGTGCTTTTTTATGAGGTAGATAAGTAATTTTTGTAATATTTTTAAATTGATGTGTTTCTAAAGATTTTTTAACTCCTTTCGCTATTTTCCCTATTAGTTTAATTTCTAAATCTTCTGTAAACTCTTTATCTTCTTTACATAACTCTGATAATGCTTTCCATAAAACTTCAGGATTCCTATCATCATTCATCAAACCTATATGCGTAATTGAAAACTTTTTATCTAGTATTACATTTGTTTCTCTACTTTCTTCTGCATCAAAACCATTAGTAATAACATGAATATTATTAGAAAATTTTTCATAATTCTTTTTCATAGTTTTACCTACAACTAATACCGCATTGGCATATCTTAACACTTCCTGCTCCAATTGATGATGTGTTGCTTTTGATTTTTGCGTGAGTGGTAATTGATGAAAATAATCAATATCTGTCCAAGGGTCACGGAAGTCTGCTACCCACTTCAATCCTAATTCTTTTTTAAGCTTTAATCCGATTAAATGCAAGCTATGTGGTGGTCCAGTAGTTATAATAGCATCAATAGTATTTTCTTTTAAATATTTTTTTAGCTTATTAACTGAAGGCTTTACCCAAAACCTTCTTGCATCAGGAATGAAATAATTAGCTCGAACATATTGCATTACCTGACCTATTAAACTTGGATTAGGATCTAAAAAACCAGCACTTGTTTTCGTTTCTTTTTTCTTGAAAACAGATAACAAGTCATTAGGTTCCCAAATTGAGTTTCTTAAAACCGTTAAATTTTCAGGAAGATCTTTTTTTAATGTTGTATCAACTATCGGATATTTAGCATCTTCAACTGTGTAAACTATTGGTTCAATATTAAAATTTCGCAAATATTTTACAAACTTCAACCATCTTTGTATACCTGAACCTCCTGCCGGCACCCAATAGTATGTAATTATTAATACTTTCAAATTAAACTATTGTATAGGTTTATTAATTCTTTTGAGGTTTTATCCCATGTAAATTCATTTCGAATAAAAGCTTCTCCGTTTTTTCCTAATTCTTTTCTCAGCAGCTCATCTTTATATAACCTCAGTACTTTATCAGTAAAATCTTCTACATTTTTTGCTTCATGTATCAATCCGGCATTTACTTTTTCTACTATGTTTTTTTGAGCTGTTGCATCGCTTACCAACAAAGGTTTCCTTAAACTCATGTACTGGAATAATTTATTAGCATGTGTAGTATCGTGATGTAAATTTCTATGTAAAGGAGACAAACAAACACTACTCTGTTTTATATACTTAGGAAATGTAGTTTCTTCTTGCCACCCTTCAAAACATACTTGTTCTTCAACTTTTAATTCTTCAGATAACTTTTTTAATTTAGTGTTTAGACTTCCTACAATTACTAATCGAATATTCTCTATTTCCTTTTTTAATGCTGGTAAACTTTTAATTGCTGTAGCTACTCCCCTTCTCTCTCCTGTATCTCCTATATATAGTAAGTTAAAAGTATCTCTTTTTGAGCTTTCTTCAAAATTATCTTGCTTTTCAAAAAATGATTTTCTTACTGTATTAGGAACAACAATAACTTTATCAGATTTTATTTTTGTTCTCTTATATATTTCCTCTTTTGCTTCTTGAGTAACAACTATTACTTTACTAGCTTTCTTAATAAGTTCTTCTTCTTTTTGCTTCCATTTGTTTGTTGATATTAAAATATTTTGCGGAAACTTTTTTAAATGAGGATAAAATCTCATTATCTCAGGCCTATTTTCATGTAAATCTAATACAACCGGGAGCTGCTTCTTTTTATTGGCTAACATTACAGCTTCAGCTACAACCATATCATGTATATGAATAGCCTCTATATCATATTTATTAAGAAAATGTATTATCTTTTTCTTTAGTGAAAGAGAATATAATGGGATAGTATAAGCCAAAGCAGATAACTTATACTCTAACTTATTTGACTCATATCTTTTTACTTTTATTTTACCTACAAGTTCTGATGTTGGCTCATTACCATAAGTTAAACAAAATAAAAAAACCTCATGTCCAGATTTTATTAATTCTATTGCTTCATTATGTACTCTAGGGTCAGGAGGAAACGTCTTATCTAAAACCATTCCTATCTTCATCCCTTTCTCTCTTTCTCAGCATATACAGCATAATACCTAGGTGTATATTTTCTTAAAACAGGTCTTATACCCAACTTATTTATTGGACTTGTCCATTTTTCAGTATCAACAATATTCCAACCTGATTTTTCTAATAACCAATCATACTGCCAGTCTTCAAACTCATGATAATGTCTATCCCACATATCTGTTTTGCTTCTGTACGCACTTGCAAACCATAACTTTAAAGGAACAGTGGTTATTATTTTTTGTGCTTCAATTTCTCTTAACACGTTAAATGGTGCTAATAAATGTTCAAAAATCTCAAAAGCCGTTACTGCATCTACATTATAATCTTTTACAATTTGGGGTAATAAATCTAAATCTTCCCCATTTGTATTATAAACTGTATATCCATTTTCTTCCATAATTTCAGAAAACGGGTTACGCACTCCTAAATCTAGTATTGTAGCAGGAGCTGTAAGATGTTTTTGTAAAAACTGAAGTGTATGGTTATATCTTTTCTTTGGTAGTTTAAAATACATGAAATTTATTTTAACACAAATGTATTACTATTTTATCATTTCGTGTAATAAACCTTTTAATTGAGTTTAATTAAATATTATACAAAAAAAACATAAAAGCGAAAGATTAATCTTTCGCTTTTATAAAATATTAATTTTCCATAGCAACTTGTACTTATCTAGTACGTTTTGTTTAATGCAAACATATTATTGTTTTATTTAAAAATAAAATATTATATCCCGTATTTTATAAAAAGCACAGTTAAATTAATGTATATTTGAGAGCTTTTTATGAGGTTATTTGAGAAAAAGAATTCTTAATTACTTAAACTATTCTAATGATTAGGTTTATACTTATAACATTAATTACTTTATTTTTTTCATTAAATACAGTATCACAAACAATATATTTAGATTCTATAAACCGAAGTAAGATTGACTTTTATAAAAACATTAATACTGATAGCTTGTTCTTTTATTGTGATAAGTTAGAAAATTCTAACAATATTTGTACAAAAATAGAAGCTGCTACTGATAAAATTTATGGACTTTATAGATTAAAAAAATACGATGAAGCTGCAACTTCTTCTAATAAGGTAATAACACAAATTGATTCTTTACTCCAAAATAATAACTTGACTTGCCTTATTGATAGAAAAATTGCTTCTTTAAATAGGCTTTTTTGGATAAAAAAAAATCAAGAAAAGTACGAAGAAGCTTACTCTATACTTATTAAGTATGAAAAAGAAATAATTAATCATCCTATAAAAGATCAAAAATGGATTAGAAATAAATTGGGACTTGTTCTTAGTAAAGCTGTAATAAAAAATAAACTTAACATGCAAGAAAAAGCTAAAAGTATACTACTAAAAGCTATTTCGGAATCAAAAAAAACTGTTCTTAAAGATTTTCAAAAAAACAATTTTTTTCTTCAATGGAAAGCTAACTCTTTTAATTGCCTTGGAAACACATATATTTTAATTAACAATAAAAACCCAAATACCATTCTCCTGGATTCTGCTGACTATTACTTTGACAAAGCTTATAAATTAACACAACAATTTACTCCTCAACATAAAGACTCTAAAATATATTATTACTTAAGAAAAACTAAAGTTTTAATGGCTAAAAAAGAATTTTCTAAAGCTATTGATTTAATTAATAATTATAAAAATATAAGTAATGGTTATTCTTATTTTAACAAAGAATATTACCTAAAAGCCATTTGTTTTCACAACTTAAAAAATTCTGATTCCGCTATTTACCATTCTAATAAATTATTAATGAATTATAAAAAATGTGAAAGGAGTAAACTTATTACTATTTACGACATTCTCTCAAAAGAATATAATAATTTAAATAAACTGGATAGCGCTTACAAGTACTCTAAACTTACTTTAGAACAACATCATTTAACAAAAGATACTAAAGACAAAACTTTCAATCTTTTTTACAACAATAATTTTGCTCAAGCTCAAAAGCTTAAAAAAACTATAGAACAAAGAGAAGCAGAAAAACAGCGTAACCTCATTATTTCTTTTATTATTTTATTATTAACTTTTTTCGTTATTACTTTTTATTTATTTAAAAAAGAAAAAGATAAGAAGAAGAAACTTATATCTGTAATAAGCAACAATAAAACGACAGAAATAGAAAAAAAAGAATACAATATTGATGAAATCTTAGAAGCTAAAATTCTTAATGAATTTAGGAATATTGCTAATAGTTTAGATTTTTTAAAACCTGATTTTTCAGTTAACTACATTGCTGAAAAATTAAATACCAATACTACTTATATTTCTTTTGTTTTTAATAAGTATTACGAAGAGTCTTTTAAACAATACTGTACTAAGCTTAAAATTAACTATGTAGTACATAAATTAAAGACAGACAAAAACTTTAGAAAATATTCCATTCAAGCCATTGCTGAAGAAATAGGTTATACCAACGCATCTGCTTTTACAAGAGCGTTTAAAAAACATATTGGTGTAACCCCTTCTGTATTTTTAAAAGACCTTGAAAATTAGTTCTTCTTCTTTTTTATAACAAACCAACCAATAGGTATTATAAGGAGTAAAGCATAACAAATTAAAGACAATGAACTTCCTGTTTTAATTACTGAAGGCTCATATTTAAAAGTTATTTTGTGTTTTCCTGCAGGAACTTCTATTCCTCTTAAAACATAGTTTACTCTATAATATGGCACACTTTCTCCATCAATATAAGCATTCCATCCATCTTTATAATAGATTTCAGAAAATACAGCAAATTGTTCTGAAGTTGTACTTGCTTCGTATATCAATTCAGTAATATCTTTCTTAACTAGATTAATCGTAGCAATTGAATCTTTTTGAAACACATCGGCTTTTACATTGAACTCGCTTGAGTTAATAACTGCTTCTGATTTAGTATTCAAACTATCTAACGCTATAATTTCTTCATTTGCTGAAGATACTTTTTTCAGTGAATTAACAAACCATGCATTTCCATTCGCTTCTGGGTTTTCTTGAAATTGTTCATCACTAATAATAAAGTACTTAGTATTTAACATATTTAGTACTTCCATATTATTTTTAGCTATTTGATAATCAAACAACTCTTGATAACGTTTCATTTTGGCAGCATGGTACCCTCCTATCGAATTGTGGAAATAAGAAGTTCTACCATCTTGCATAGGACTTACGCTAAAATTAACAACTCTGTAATGCCCTTTATCTTTTAAAATTTCTGTATCAGCTTTTGTTGCTGTAAATGGTTTTTGCACTCTTCTAGCTGAAGTAAAATCTTCCTTATTAACATAGTTAGCATCTATTGAGACCAAATCAAAAATTATCAATCCTCCCAATACAATTAACACAGGTATTTGCTTCAATTTTCCTTTCAAATAAAACCACAACATTCCTGCAACAGCTAAAACCAATAAAAGAGAACGTAAACTATCGTTAAATAACATTGATTTTCTATCTGAAATTAAAGCATCAATTAACTCTGGAAGTTGCTGATATTGTGCATCACGTAATCCTTCAAAAGCGAACAAACTAGATCCAAACAATAAGAACAATAAAGAAATACCTCCGACAATGTAAAAAGCTTTCTTTACTGCATTTTCTTTTTCTTCGGAAGAATTCTCAGAAGAGAAAAATTCTTTTAATGCCAGAATTCCTAACAATGGAACACATAATTCTGCTATTACTTGAATAGACGAAACTGCTCTAAATTTATTATATAAAGGTATATAGTCGATAAAGAAGTTCGTTATTATAGAAAAGTTTTTACCCCAACTTAATACGATAGAAAAAATGGTAGCTGCAACCAACCAATATTTTAATCGTCCTTTTACTAGAAAAATTCCTAAAAAGAATAAGAAAAAAACTATCACACCAATATAAGCTGGCGCTTCAACAATAGGTTGCTTTCCCCAATAAATTAACACTTGACTAGAATAATCTTTTGCCACACTTCTACCTGCATTTTCTTCTAAAACTTGATAAAAGTTTGAGTCTTCTCCTAACTCTTCAACTGTTCCTCCTCCCATAAAACGAGGAATCATCAAGTTAAATGTTTCGGCTATTCCATAGCTATATTCAGTTATATACTCCTTATCTAACCCAGTAGACTTTTCTTTTGATGTTCCATCAGGGTTAATTGTTAGTTCTGATTTTCCTCTCGTACTATAATCAGCATACTCTTTCATTGCTAACAACCTAGTAGAATTAGCTCCAATACCAATTAACATTGCTGCAACCAAAATAGCTGATTGTTTAAAAAACACAGGTAATGTTCTCGATTTAAAAGCTTCAACACCTTCAACAATTACCAAAATCAACAAACAAAATCCTAAATAATAAGTCATCTGTGGATGATTTGAATAAACTTCTAAAGCCATTGCTAAAGCCGTTAAAATAAACCCAAATAAATATCGTTTTCTAAAAATATAAATTACTCCTGCAATCACCATTGGCATATAACCTATAGCATGTGCTTTCGCATTGTGTCCTGCTCCAAAAATAATTATCAAATAGGTAGAAAACCCAAAGGACAAACTTCCCAAAACCGCTAGCTTCCAATCTACTTTTAAGGCAGTTAATAATAAGAAAAAACTTAAAAAATATAAGAAAAGATAATCCGCAGGTCTAGGTAAAAAACGAATAACTTTATCAACATAACGTACAAAGTCATTCGGATAATAAGCACTTACCTGATATGCTGGCATTCCACTAAAAGCATTATCTAGCCAATAAGGCTCTTCTCCTTTTTCAGCTCTATATTCTTTTACATCTTTTGACATTCCTATAAACTGAGTAATGTCACTTTGTTTAATTTGTTTTCCGCTTAAAACCGGATTAAAATACAACACAGATGCTATTGCAAAAACAATAATTGCTATTGCAAACGGTAAAAATTTCTTTAAGTTCATGGTTAGTCTATTTCTTCATAGTCAACGTACTCGCCAACAGAATTATTACTTTCTTTAGAATTACTTGGCTTTTTATCAATAACAGTTTTTCCTACTTCAACATCAGATGCTTGTTCTTGGTTTCTATACTGTTGTTCAGCTTTCTTTTGTACTTTGTCTACTGCTTTTTTTATTAAGTATGGTCCAAAAAGTTTCGCTAAAAACTTAATAACGTAATAAACTAACAGAATAATTAATATGGTTTTTAAAAAATTCACAGGTCCAGCTTCATTTAAATATGTCATCTTTTTCTTAAAATAAAAAAATCAATCAAAAATAACAATTTGAAGCAAAAGGAAGCGTTAAGAGTTTACAAAACTTATATTATATAGGTAATTGTATTTTTACGTATGTTTGTACAACCTGAAAATTTGGATTTATTATATGATTAAGAAACTTCTTATCCTTTTTGTTTTTTGCTCTATTCTAACTACTAACGCGCAATATACACCTGTTATAAATTCAAATAAGCCAGGTTTTTCTGAAAGCCCTTATAGTGTTGGCTCGGGTGTTTATCAGTTCGAAACAAGTATTTTTTATAGAAAAATGAATGCTACACCAACTTTTAGCAATCCTGAAGCCTTAGGATTAAACTTGTTTTTTAGAACCAGCTTTATTTCTGAAAAATTAGAAGTAAACTTTAATACTTCTTTACAAAGAGATAAAATAGCATTTAAAAACATTTTTGAGTCATCATATAATAAAACAGGGTTAAGTCAATTTAGTCTAGGTGCAAAATATCTGATTTATGCTCCTAAATATAATGATAAGAGCAAAGAAATAAGAAGTTGGAAAAAAAGACATTCTTTCGACTGGAAAAGGTGGATACCACACATTGGTGTTTCTGCTGGTATAAATATTGGAAGTTTTTTAACTGATTACCACGAAAGAGGTGGGTTTAGTCCTAAAGTTGGTATTTTATTACAAAATGAATTTTCTGACAAATTAAATGTAATTACTAACCTACATTATGATTATATTGGAACTGATTTTTCTCAACTTTCTTACATAGTAACGGGTACCTATAACTTTAATGATTATTGGTCTGGTTTTGCTGAAATACAAGGTATTTTTGAAGAATATGAGAAAAAAACTAATATAGGAGCAGGTGCCGCCTATCTTTTTAGTGAAAACTTACAGTTCAATGCTTCTTTAAGGGCAAACTTACAACAAGATGAAATTGGTATATATAGTTCTTTAGGAGTATCATACAGACTTAATAGACATAAAGACGATTTTGTTGAAATAGATGAATTTGGAAACAAGATTGAAGAAGAAAAACCTGTTAAGTATGACGAGAATAGGAATTTCTTTGGTCGAATGTTTAGTAAAGTAGGAAAACTATTTTCTAAAAAAGAGAAGAGAAAAGTTGATTTAGATAATGACTCAGGTAATGGAGAGCTTTTAAACGAAAAACCTAAGAGAGAGCGCCAAGGATCTTTGGTTGATATGATTGTTAAAGAAGATAAAAAACAAAAGAAAAAAACAGCTAAAGAAGAAAGAAAAGCTGCTAAAAAAGCTAAGAAAAAAGCCGAAAAAGAAGCGAAACGCAAAGAAAAAGAACGCTTAAAACTTGAGAAACAAATTAAAAAAGAAGAAGAAAAAGAGGCTAAGCGTAAAGAAAAAGAACGTTTAAAGCTTGAAAAAGAAATAAAAAAGCTAGAAGAAGAAATTAAAAAAGAAGAACAACAAGAGAAAGAAAAGGAAAAAGAAAAGGAGGATAATTAAAAGCCTTAAATTTGTAAAATGATTCAAATTAAAGAAATAACTACCAAAAAGGGAATGAAACAGTTTGTTAAGTTTCCTTTTTCTCTTTATAAAAATAATAAGCACTGGGTTCCTCCTATTATTAAGGATGAAATTGAAAGCTTTGACAAAAATAAAAACCCTGTTTTTGAACATGCCAAAGCTCGTTTTTTCTTAGCATTAAAAAACAATGAAATAGTTGGTAGAGTTGTAGCTATTATCAATTCTTATGAAGTAGAAAAGCAGCATATAAAAAAAATACGTTTTGGCTGGTTTGATGTTATTGATAATATTGAAGTATCTAAAGCTTTACTAAATAAAGTTGCTGAAATAGGTCTCGAAAATAACTTAGAATACATAGAAGGTCCTGTTGGTTTTAATAATTTAGATAAAACAGGAGTTCTCATTGAAGGGTTTGACCACATTGGAACTATGATTACATGGTACAATCATCCTTATTATGCGAAACACCTAGAGCATTTAGGGTTTACTAAAGAAAAAGAATACATCGAAAGTATATTCTCTTTCAGTAACGTTGATATTAAGAAATATAGAAAGGCTAGTAATATAATTCAAAGGAGATACAACTTAACTCCTTTGAACTTTACTTCTACAGATAAAATTATGCCTTATGTTGATGAAATGTTTAACTTGTTTAGTAAAACATATTCCAAACTATCAACTTATGTACCTATTTCAGATGCTCAAATAGCTTATTTTAAAAAGAAATATATAAGCTTTATAAACCCTGAGTATATAAAATTTGTTGTTGACGAAAATCATAAACTAGTCGCATTTGCTATTGTTATGCCTTCTTTTTCTAAAGCTTTACAAAAAGCAAAAGGAAAACTTTTTCCTTTCGGAATTTTCCACTTGTTGAATGCAAGAAAAAACTCTAAAGATGTTACTTTTTATTTAATTGGAGTTGATCCCGAATATCAAAACAAAGGAGTTACAGCCATTATTTTTGAGCAATTTCATCCTATATTTTTGGCTAAAGGAATTCAAAACTGTATTAGAACACCTGAACTTGAAGAAAATCATGCAATTCATCAAATTTGGAAAGATTTTAGTCCTAAAATTCACAAAAGAAGAAGAACATACAAACTCGATTTATAATGCAACTTTTTTATAATCCGGATTTATTAATCACTTCAAAAGAAATTACTTTCAACAAAGATGAAAGTCGTCATATAATTCGTGTTTTGCGGAAAAAAGAAGGAGATATATTGCATATCACTAATGGAAATGGTATTCTTTTTTTTGCTGAAATAATTATTGGAAATGATAAAAAGTGTATTGCCAAAATTATTAAATACGAAGAAAAACCTAGTACAAGAGATTATTATTTACACGTAGCTATAGCACCTACGAAAAACAACGATCGCTTAGAATGGTTTTTGGAAAAAGCTACAGAAATTGGTATTGATGAAATAACCCCTATTATTTGTAAAAACTCAGAAAGAAAAGTTGTAAAAGTTGACCGTTTAGAAAGAATTATACAATCTGCAATGAAACAATCACTACAATTTACATTGCCTAAACTTAACCCTCCAATAAATTTTTCTGACTTCATAAAAAATGATTTTTCAGAAGAAATTTTTATTGCTCATTGTGAAAATGATACTGAAAAAAAGTTTTTAAAAAAAGTTGCTTCTCTAACATCAAAATATACCGTGCTTATTGGACCCGAAGGTGATTTTTCTCCTGAAGAAATACAAGAGTCATTAAACAAGAAATTCATCCCTATTTCTTTAGGAAAGAATAGACTTAGAACAGAAACCGCAGGCTTAAATGTAGTTCAAAGCATATCCTATTTACATCAATAATTCATTTTTCGTATATTTAGCTCTTTTAAAGTGTTTTATTTTGACTACAGCAGATTTTTTTAATCTCTTTTTGTTAATTAGTGCCATTCATGGTTTTGCTTTTAGTATAATACTTTTTTGTTCTAAAAATGGACGAGAAAAAAGTATGATATACTTAAACCTTTTAATTTTGGCAATTTCTCTAAACAATATTCAATCTTGGGTTTTAGAAAAAGAATTATTTCAGCATAAGTTTGCTTTAGATTATGTACAAATACCTTGGCATTTTTTAGCAATGCCTTTTTTGTATATGTTTTTAATTCACTACCTAAACCTTGCTGAAAAGTCGTACAAAATATTAAAATTAATTATTCCTATTTTTTTTATTCTTATAATTAGCCAAATTAGCTTTGTTCTATATTACAGTGATTCTGCTTCAAGAGAGTATTTAAATTATACTTATGAACGGTATACCTCCATCGAGGAAATATTTAGCTTAACTACTTCGTTAAGTATTTTTTTTTATTCATTTTATATTTTATATAAGAAAGAAAAGCTCTTTCCTAAAATTTTATCGTTTGATAATCTTAGATGGATTTATACTTTTTTTATTTTAACTTCAATTGGATATGCTCTTTGGATTTTAGCCTTAATTATTAAAGTAAAAATGAACTTTACCGGTTTCTTATTCTCTTATTACCCTTTAAGAGTTTACACTACTGTTTTAATTTACTGGTTAGGTTATCAAGGTTTAAGACAAATTCGTGTATTAAAAGAGCGTAAAAAAATTAGAGAATCTCTTTTAATTGATTTAAATGATGACTTTGGTATAGATTTAATTAATTTAAACACAAATAAATGTTTTTCTCAAAACCAAATAGACAAACAACAAGAACAGTTTAATGAAATAGACCAATTTATTAGATCAAAAAAGAAATATTTATTAAATAAATATACTTTACAAGACTTATCAAAAGATACTAAAATAAGTTCTAGTACTCTTTCTCTTATTATAAATAGTGTTGCTAAAAAGTCTTTTACTGATTACTTAAATGAAATGAGAGTAAATTTTGCTAAGACTCTTTTAGTTGATTCTGATTATGCTGACTATACAATAACTTCAATAGGCTTGGAATCTGGATTCAACTCTAAATCTACGTTTTATACCGTTTTTAAAAAGCATACAGGTTATACACCTGTTCAATTTAAAAACTTATCTGTAATTGTTTTAAATTAATTTTATAATCTTTTTATAAAAAGACAGTTCGAAAACATCCAAAATGGACGTTTTCGAACCCTTATATTTTACTCTTAAGCTATATTTGTGATGAGAAATTAAAAAATTAGTAATTGAAAATAGTTGAAGGGGTTTTCAATTTATAATGTGAAATTTCTAAAAAATTTATTGAGGTGTAATTTATTTCTCAATTACGAAGAAGAGGAAGCTATAGCTTAAAAACATCAATATTTATTATTGGTGTTTTTTTTTTATTTAAGAACTACATAATACTTTATTAATTAGCTTTCATATTCAAAAGAATTATTTTTTTAAAGAAAAGAAGGCGATAACAAATTTATTAGTGTTTTTTTATTGTTGTTTTACTATATTGCTTTTAAATTCAAGTTAATTCATGAAAAACCTCACCCTGCTTTTTATTTTTCTATTAAGTCAAAATATTTTTTCTCAAGAAATAGCTGTTATACAATATAAAGGAGGTGGTGATTGGTATGCAAATCCTACAGCTTTACCTAACCTTGTAAAATTCACTAATCAAAACACGAAAACCCAGATTGACAAAAACATACAAAACATTACGCTAGACGACGAAACTATCTTTGACTACCCAATAGTTTTCATAACCGGACATGGTAATATTTTATTTACAAATAATGAAATTTCAATACTAAGAAGTTATCTTATTTCAGGAGGCTTTTTACATGTATCAGATAATTATGGTCTTGATAAATACATACGAAGAGAATTAAAAAAAGTTTTTCCTGAATTACAACTTCAAGAAATTCCCAGCAATCACCCTATTTATCATCAAACTTTTTCCTTTCCTAAAGGCTTGCCAAAAATTCACGAACATGATAAAAAACCTCCTCAAGGTTTTGGTTTGTTCTATGAAGGTAGACTTATAGTTTTTTATGATTACGAAAGTGATTTAAGTGATGGATGGGAAGATACTGCCGTACATAACAATCCAAAAGAAATTAGAACAAAAGCTCTACAAATGGGGGCTAACATAATAGAATATGCCTTTAAACATTAACACTTTACAAATTGATAGTATTAAGATTAATTTTGATACTGAAGCTTTATGGATACTTAATGTTGCTCTAGCTATCATTATGTTTGGTATTGCTTTAGATATGAAGGTAGAGGATTTTAAAAGACTTATTAATGAACCTAAAATATTATTTGTCGGATTATTATCTCAGTTTATTTTACTTCCTTTTTTAACCTTTATCCTTATCAATATTATTAACCCATACCCTAGTTTTGCTTTAGGCATGATTATGATTGCTGCTTGCCCTGGAGGAAATGTTTCTAACTTTTTTAGTAAAATGGCAAAAGGCAACGCTGCATTATCTGTTAGTTTAACAGCATTTTCAACGATAATTTGTTTAGTAATGACCCCGTTAAACTTACAATTATGGGGTAGTTTATACGGGCCTACTAACGAAATTTTAAAAAGTGTTTCCTTAAACCCTTTTGAACTTTTTAAACTTGTCCTTCTTATTTTAGGAATTCCGATAGTTTTAGGAATGTTAGTTAATCACTATCATCATGAAATGGCTAAAAAAATCAATAAACTTTTACGTCCATTTTCTATTTTCTTTTTCATTTTATTAATTGTAATAGCCCTTTATGATAACGCTGATGTTTTTAAAGACTATATACATCTAGTTTTATTTCTTGTAATATTTCATAATATTTATGCGTTTATTATAGGTTATGTAACTGCTAAATCTTTTAAATTAAATAAAAAGGACTCTAAAACTATTTCTATGGAAACAGGAATACAAAATGGTGGTTTAGGGTTACTACTTATTTTTAGTTTTTTTGATGGCCTAGGAGGAATGGCCCTTCTTGCTGCGTTTTGGGGTGTTTGGGATATTTTTTCAGGAATAATGTTAGCTACTTACTGGGGAAGAAATAAATAATACATGAAAACACTGTTGTACTACTTTTTTAAAGCTTTTGTAAAAACTGGCTTATTCTTTTACTCTAAAAAGACAACGATTATTGGAAGTGAGCATATTCCCAAAAAAGAAGCCGTAATCTTTACAGCTAATCACCCAAATGGCTTAATTGACCCTATACTTATAGCTACACATATAAAAAGGAGAACAAACTTTTTAGTGCGTGCAGCTGTATTTAACAACCCTATTATTGCTAAGTTTTTCAACTCGCTTGGAATGATGCCTATTTATCGTATTAGAGACGGTGTACAACAACTTAGTAAGAATGAAGAAATTTTTAATAAATGTCAACTCCTTTTAAAGAATAATAAAACTTTACTAATCTTTCCTGAAGGAACACACAAAAAAGACAGAGCTATTAGACCACTTAGTAAAGGCTTTACAAGAATTATTTTTAAAACTTTAGATAATTTCCCTGACACTCGAATAAATATTATTCCAGTAGGAATTACATATCAAAACGTATCTAGCTACCCTTCAAAAACTGCTATCCATTTTGGTTCTCCAATTTTGGCTAACGATTATTACGACAAACAAAACATAAATAAATCTGTAAAACATATAAAAGAGCTTGTTTCAAATCAATTAGAAAACTTATCTGTTCATATAGAACAAAATGAAAGTTATGAAACTACCTTAGCTAATTTAAATAATGCTCAAGTAGATTTTACTAAAGTTGATGAAGTAAACAGTCTTATAAGAAATAAAAAGGTATTTGTACAAAAAAAGCGTAGTATTAACTACGCTCTCCCTTTATTCTTTTTAATTGTTTTAAATAGTTTAGTTCCATATTCAATTTGGAAATTTTTAAGTAGAAAAATCGATGAAATAGAGTTTATAGACACCTTTAGGTTTGGTGTAAACGCTATTTTATTTCCTTCCTTTTATTGTATACAAAGTTGGATAATATCTATATTTTGGGGTTGGAAAATAGCTTTAATCTACTTTTTAACTTCCTTTTTACTTATTCTTTTATATACCAAATTATCACCTACTCCACCATCAAAATAGCATCTTGAATATCTTGTTGAATTTTGGTACGTATATTACTTTTTACTAAACCATAATTTCTCATTGTTGGATAAATTCTGTTTGATAAAAACACATACACGACACCTGTTGCTGGGTCTGCCCAAGTATACGTTCCAGTAAAACCACTATGTCCAAAACTCACATCCGAAACACAGCCACAAGTTGCTTTTACTTTGGGGTTTAATTGTGGTTTATCAAAACCTAACCCTCTACGTACTCTTTTGTTTTCATAATAGCGTTTATTAAACTTATGCACTGTTTCTGGCTCTAAGTACTTCTTTCCTCCATAAGATCCATCCTGTAAAAACATTTGCATAATTTTAGCTACATCATTTGCATTTGCAAACAACCCTGCATGCCCTCCTACTCCACCTAACATAGCTGCTCCCATGTCGTGAACATAACCATGAACTAATTGATGTCTAAAATAATTGTCTCTTTCTGTGGGTACAATTTCATCTTTAGTAAACTTATTTAAAGGTAAGTATGTCATTCTATCTGCCCCAATAGGTTGATAAAACTGTTCTTCAACCAGTTTATTTAAAGGTCTTTTATATTTTCTTTCTATAATTTCTTTAAAAATATAGTAGCCTAAATCACTATACTTATATCCTACTCTTTTTCGTTGTTCAGAATCAACTATTTGTTTATAAATTGAATCTTTATATTCTTTAGCTAAGTATAAATTTCTTGCTACTTTTATACTAAACCTTGAAGTTCGGTTTTTTCTGTAAAACTGTGTAGAGTTCTTTCCTGTTACACTGTCTTTAGTATGCAAATAAAATGGAATCCAAGCACGTAAACGTCCATAATGGGATAATACTTCTTTTAATAACAAAGTGTCTTTATTCGATTTACTATACCTTGGTAATACATCTCCCAAGTTTGAAAATAAACTAATTTTTCTTTCTTCTTCTGCTTTCATTATCATGGGTAACGAAGCTAAAATTTTAGTTAAAGAAGCTAAATCGTAAATATCTGAATTCCTAACTGGTTTATTTTTTGCTAAGGTATGATAACCAAAACTTTTATTATAAATTACTTTTCCATCTTTGGCTACTAAAATTTGTCCACCTGGAGCCATCTTTTCTTGTAAAATTGTATCAATTCTTTTATCAATAATTGAAAGTTTTTCTGAAGAAACTCCAGCTTCTTCAGGAATTGTGTATTGTAACACATCCAACCCATCTACCAATAATCCATCCCCTGCTTTAAACTCATTTTTTATAGATACTGGCAACTTTCCTTTTAAATTAAAAGCTCCAAAAAGGGCTTGCGCTGATAGCTCTTGAGCTAACTTACTATTTTGATATGACATTACAACTCCTTCTATGTTAGTAAAAGAAGGAACTTGAAGTAGACTATATGGACTAGCAAAAACATCTAAAATAACTTTATGGTTCCTTGCTATTTCTTGTAACCATACAAGGTCTTTATTAGAAAACTTGTAACCTTTCCAAGGGTTTTTATTTGATTTATGAAAACCTATAACTATAAGATTGTACTTTTCTAACTTCTTGTTCAATACACTTAAATGCTTATCAGAAACCTTATCTACTTTCGTATAGTTTTTAAGCATTTCATAGAAATCTGATCCAGTATCACTTCCTAAAGAAATGTAAGCTACTTTTTTATCCTTAAGGTTGTTAATTGGTAAAATTCCTCCTTCATTTTTTAGAACTGTAATAGCGTTTTTTATCAATTTACGATGTAAAACCTCATCATAAGGGGTATTTATATCTTTTACAACATTTTCTGTAGTAATAGGCTTATACTTGTTTAACCCTACTAAGTATTTTGCCTTTAAAATCTTTTTAACTGAATGATTTAATCGCTCTTCTGTTAATTTTCCTTCCAATAGGGCTTTCTTAATCAACCTAATTGATTCAGGGACATCTTGAGGAATCAACAACATATCGTTTCCTGCCAAAATTGCTGCTAAGTCTATTTCTGCTGGTGTTGAATAATTTGCAGCTCCTTTCATATTCAATCCATCCGTGATAATCAACCCTTTAAAGCCTAACTGATCTTGTAATAGATTGGTTACAATACTTTTTGATAATGATGATGGTAATTTTGGATTCGTTTCTAAAGCTGGAATACTCAAGTGCGCTGTCATTACACTTCCTACACCTGCTTTAAATATTTTTTTGAATGGATATAACTCTATTGAATCTAGTCGTTCTTTACTAAAATTAATTGTTGGTAACGTGTGGTGAGAATCTGCTTCCGTATCTCCGTGTCCTGGAAAGTGTTTTGCATTCGCTAACACTCCTACCTCTTGCATTCCTTTGGTAAATGCTATTGATTTTTCTGCTACATTTTCTTTATCTTCTCCAAAAGAACGGTTTCCTATAATTGGGTTATCAGGATTAGTGTTTATATCTACAACTGGAGCAAAATTTATATGAATTCCAACTCGTTTACAGTGTTCTCCAATTCTTTTACCCACTTCCTGAAGTAAAACCGTGTCCTGAATAGCCCCTAATGTCATGTTCCAAGGAAAACGATACGTGTTTTTCAAACGCATATCCAAGCCCCATTCGCCATCAAAACCAACCATTAAAGGTATTTTTGCTAATTCTTGATATTTATTGTTTAAAACTACTTGTTTATCAGGTGTTCCTTGCATAAAAATAATATTTCCTACATGGTATTTTGTAACCATATTAGAAATAAAATCTTCGTGTTTTTTATCTTTATTTGAATATGCTTGTATCATAAACAACTGTCCTATTTTTTCATCAACAGACATAGTTTTCATGATACTATCTACCCATACATTTTGTGTTATAGAATCTTTTGCCAATAAAGGGTTTACTCCTTGGACTTGGGCTTGAATTATTTGTATAAAAACAAACGTTAGTAATGTTAATACTTTTCTTTTCATATATTATCCCTTAACAAGCCTTACAAAAAACATGTAAGGCTTTAACATCTTTTTTTATAAAATCAATAGTTATACCAAAAATCGTGCATGCCAACTCTGGTTTGCTGGTACTTCCCATTTTGTTTCAAAATCTCCTTTTGTATTTACCATATTATTAAACACAACTGTTTCTGCTGTTATTTTTTGTTCTTTGGCAAAATTTTGGAACTCTGGAAGTTTAACAATATTAATGTTATCTCCATCTTTAAAAGAAACATTCATTTTGTTCATTAAATCTAGCTCTAGCTCTTTTTCTAACTCTTGAATAAAACGTACAGAAGCATCTATTGAGCATCCTGAAACATTATTAAAGTTCTCATCTACACCCAACACCAAAAATTGATTGTACTTAATAGTGAATGATCCTTTTAAATCGTCTCCATGACGCGTCCAATTATCAATAAAAAGCAATGCTTTTGCACTGATTAATTCTATTTCTTCTTGTGTAAACTCTCTATCTGATTGATACACCCAAACTCTTGAGTTTTGAGGTAGTTTTTTATATTCTGTAAACATTGTTGTTCTTTATATTTAAGTTTTTGAATATGTAATTTCTTAGTTACTCAAAGTTACGGAAATTGCTGGTTTTAGCGCATTTCCTTTATAAAATTCTTGGGGAAAATAGTGTTTTACCCATTTTCCACTTGATTTTACCCAAGTTGAATCTTTCGTGTATATTGCCCCAAAATCTGGGGCAACTATAGTATCTTTATACTTTTTTCTACTCCCTTGCTTAGTGTATTTTATTTTATGAAAATTATATGGTATATGTATTCTTTCTAATCCTACAAAAAAACCTTCTTTTGGAAATTCTATATTAAACTTAGATACATCAACTTCAGTCTTCCCATTTGTCTTTTTTACATCAACAATTAAACTTTCTTTTAGTATATCTTCTGATGGTTTACCTGTTTTTTCATCAACTTTAAAGAAACGAACCCTAAATTTTGCTTTCTTTCTAGAAAGAAAACTTGTAAAATAAATCGTTACACTCTTTAAAAAAGGGAAATTTTTATATTCACTTTTATAAGGAAAATACTTGGTTACTATCCAAGGTGATCCTTTTCTTCCTCCAAAACTAGCTTTTATATCTCTTCTTTTGTACTCATCAACAACTAACTCTCTATCCGCTTTTTTTGAAATTATTACTTCCTCTAGCTCATATAATTTTGGTTGAAGTTTAAGAGATTCACTCTGTAAAACCGATGCTAATACAACAGTGTCTTTATAATTCAAACAAGAAACATGTACTTTACTTTTCAATATTTTTTTATTGATCTGTAATGAAAAGTGACCATTTTCATCGGAAGACACCCCTACATTTTCATTTAAAAAACTAATATTCGCATAAGCAACAGGATCATTTGTATATGCATCTATTACTTTATTTTTTAAAACTACTGTTTGTGAAAATGCTGTAATACTTACAAAACATAGAAAAAGAAAAACTCTCATAACTTAATTTTTAACGAATGTAAAAATTGAAAATTATAAGAGCTCTTAAGTAGTTGTTAATTTTCAAACACTTAACGTAAATTAAACTTTTGTTGTAAAGCTTGTAGCTTTTCTTCATCAGTCATCGTATCTTTCGGTGCCGACATTCGTTCTTTTATTTCTTTTAAAACCTTTTTTGTGTACAAAGGAAAATCAGCATTCTGAATCCAAGCATTGTATCCTGGGTTTTCTTTAAATACTTCTTCAACAGTTCTTCCCTTATACTTTCCAAAAGAAAAAATTTCTTGATCTTTATCATTAAATAAAATAAACCCTGCAAAATCTGCTCTTTTTCCGTGGGTTGAAAATTCACTCAATGCTTCTACTGAGTTTTCTAAATCTTCATATTTTTCAACCTGTGCTAATAAAATTTCATAGGTTGCCTTTGTATCCGCTTCTGCTCCATGTGCTCCTACTAATTCTTTTCCGCAATAAAATTGATATCCAGCACTTAGTGTTCGCTGTTCTTTTTTATGAAAAATGGTTTGTACATCAACTGCTTTTCTATTATTCATATTAAAATCAATTCCTGCTCTTAACAGTTCTTCTGCTAATAAAGGAATATCAAATCGGTTAGAATTAAATCCTGCTAAATCTGCATCTCCTATTAACTCATTAATTTGCGGTGCTAATTCTTTAAAAGTTGGCTCAGCAACTACTTTTTCGTTTGTAATTCCGTGAATTTCTGAAGCTTCTTTAGGTATTTCTATTTCTGGGTTTACCAACCATGTTTTACTTTCTTTATTTCCATTAGGAAACACTTTTAAAATAGATATCTCAACTACTCTATCTTTAGCAATGTTTATTCCTGTTGTTTCTAAATCAAAAAATACGATTGGTTTTGTTAAATTTAAATTCATTTTTTGTAGTGCTTAAAGACAATATTCTATTTACTTTACATATATCTATTATTGTCTTTTCTATATATTATTCGTTCGTTAATTCTTTTTTAAATTCATCTATTTGGTCTAACACTTTCTTTGGAAGTGTAGGCTCTTTAAAATTATATTTTTCTAATTCTTTTTCTAATGTTTTTGCTACAATGTAACGTGCTGTAGTTTTATCATCTGCAGGTATTACATACCAAGGAGCATAATTTGTTGATGTTCTCAACAACATATCTTCATAACACTCTTGATATTTATCCCATAACTTTCGTTCTTCTAAATCACCCGCAGAAAATTTCCAGTTTTTTTCTGGAATGTTTAACCTACGTAATAACCTGTTTTTCTGTTCTTCTTTAGATATATTTAAAAAAAACTTTAAAATAATTGTTCCGTTTTCAGATATATGCCTTTCAAACTGATTAATACGCTCCATTCTATCATGATAAAAAGTATCATTTAAATCATCAACGTTATTTACTGTGGGAATATTTTCGGCAAAAACATACTCTGGATGCACTCTTGTTACCAAAACATTCTCATAATGTGTACGATTAAAAACTCCTATTTTTCCTTTAGCAGGCAAGGCTATATAATGACGCCATAAAAAATCATGTTTTAATTCTAATTCTGTTGGTACTTTAAAGCTATGCACTACTACTCCACGTGCATTAACATCTTTAAAAACTTCTCGAATTAAACTATCTTTACCGGCTGTATCCATTCCTTGTAAACACAATAAAACACTATACTTACCTTCTGCGTACATTGTGTCTTGTAAATCACTAATTTTTTTTCTTGATTTTTTCAGCTTCTTCTTAGCATTATCAACAACTTCTTTAGTAGAAAATTCATTTAACTTTCTTTTTTTAGAAAATATGTAGGCATTTGTGTTCATCCGCTTTTTTTATAGCATAAAAGTACAAAAATATAGACTTCTTCTATTGATTTTTTCTTGGTTATTATCAAATATTACAATTAAATCCAAGATATTCTTTTATTTATTTTTTTGAGCTTTACTTCCAAATAAATGACAGAATGAATAAAACAGTTATTATACAAGCAAGTTCTAAAAGTGTAGGAAACACAAACAAAGTGGTTAACTACCTCAACAACAACGAGTCTTTTGATTTTATTGACTTAAGAACAAAAAAAATTGGTGTATTTGAATATGATTTTAGCAATTCTGATGATGATTTTATCCCTCTTATAGAAGAAATTGTTAGTAAATACGATACACTAATATTTGCCACCCCTGTATATTGGTATAGTATGAGTGCTACGCTAAAAATATTTTTTGATAGATTGTCAGACTTGTTACATTATAAAAAAGATTTAGGTAGACAGTTGCGAGGCAAAAACATGGCTATGATTAGTAATTCTGGTGCTAATGACCGTAGAAATGGTTTTGAAATGCCTTTTATTGAAAGTGCTAAATATTTAGGTATGAACTATCTTGGTAGTACCCATGCTTGGTTTACTGAAGACGGAAACGACATACATCCTGATGCTAAAGTTAAAATTAATGAATTTAGAAATATTTTAGCTACTAAAAATTTTAAGGATGTTTTAACCCGTTAGAATTTTAAGATGTCGTTTTTTTACAATTTACAAGAAACCTTTGACAGTATTTTTGAGTTTTAATTTTAATTCATCACAATGCAAAAAGTAATTATAGCTCAAATAGCAATTCAACAAGGAAAAGAAAACGATTTTTTGAAATTGGCTGTAGAAATGGTAAAAACGAGTAACGCTGAAACAGGATGTATTACCTATCAATTACATAAAGACCTATTTAGTGAAGGTAATTATTTGTTTTTTGAAGAGTATATTGATAAAACAGCTGTAGAGGCACATAATAACTCTGCACACTTTCATCAATTTATAAAAGATATTACTCCTTTAATTACCAGAGAGCCTATTATAAATATTTATTAATTTAAATGAGTATAAAACACTATAAGCCATCAAAATACCTATCTCCTTATATTGATAGGTATTTTGTTTGTTCTCAAACTAAAAGTCTTCCTTTAATTTTACCAGGCACTGGTTTAGAAGTACTTTTTCATATAGACACTCCCTTATCCATCAATAATGAAAAATTAGATATTGCTCATGTTATTTGTCCGAGAGAAAAATTAATTTTTGATTCAACTAACCATGTACATTATATTTCTGTACGTTTTCATAGTGGTGGTTTTAGACATTTTGCTTCTATTCCGCATACACAAATTGTTAATCAATATTTATCTGTAGAAGAAATATGGCAAAATGAAGGTAGAGAGTTTTTAGAAATTCTTTATTCATTACCTAGTGTAGACGAAAAAATTAAACTAATTGATTTCTTTCTATATAATCAATTAAAAAAACATCATTTTTCTACTATAGTTAATTGGGATTTGATAATTAAAACGCTATACAAAAACTTCAATTCAATACCTCTCCATGAATTGGCTTCTCAAAGTAATCTAAGTTACCGTCAATTTGAACGTCTGTTCAAACAAAAGTTTGGCGTTTCTCCTAAAAAATTTCAACGAATCACTAGGCTTCAAAAAACTGTAAAACAAGTATTGCTATCGAGTAACAAACATTATTTGTCTACTGCTTTAGATAATGGTTATTACGACCAAAGTCATTTTATTAAAGAATTTCAAAGTTTTACAAATCTTAAACCTTCCCAGTATTTTGTAACTAAAAACTTTGAAAACCACTTTTATTATAAACCTTTAAGCTAGTCAATCCAGTTTTTAAAATCTTTTACACGCTCTCTACTTACAATTATTTCTGAGTCTTCATAAGATTCTAATTTTAGTTGTAAGCGTGAGTTTGTATAAGACACAATATCTTTTATAGCATTTATATGTACTATAAATGTTCTATTTACCCTAAAAAATTGCTCGGGGTCTAACTCTTCTTGCCAATATTCTAAAGAGTTATCTATTAAATAATTTCTATTAGCATTTGTATGTATGTAAGTTGCTTTATTTTCTGAGTAAAAACATTCAATATCTTCTGTATTGATAATTTTTAAGTGCTGTCCCACTTTTATAGTAAATCGCTTTTTATATTTTCTATCAACTGGGTTAATCAACAGCTTACGAATGTCATCTATATTAACCTGTATATTACTTTGTATAGGTTGATGCTCTTTAAATTTATTTACTGCTATTGTTAACTCATCTTCATCTATGGGTTTTAACAAATAGTCTATAGAATTTAACTTGAATGCTTTTAATGCATACTCATCATAAGCCGTTGTAAAAATAATGGCTGATTTCACAGTTACTTCTTCAAAAATTTCGAATGATAATCCATCTGAAAGTTGAATATCTAAAAAAATTAAATCAGGATGAGAATTGTTTTGAAACCAGTTAATCGATTCTTCTACTGAGTGCAACATTTGTTGAACTTCTATATCTAATTCAGCTAACATTCTACTTAACCGTCTTGCAGCTGGCTTTTCGTCTTCAATAATTATAACATTCATAGTTTGGTTTGGTCTATTTTTAGCAATTACTTGTTCATGTATTCTTTAATCTTTCGCTCTTCCCATTTTTTAGAAAAAAGTTTTCCTTTAGAAAAAACATTAAATCCGTGTAAAAATACTATAACTCCCCACCAAAAGAACAAATTATAGTTGTTTACATCTAAAAAAGCTTCCATTACTGATTCGTCTCCATAAACAATATCTTTATATATTCTTCTTCCTATAAAAATTAAGTTTATTAGTATGTAAAACACTAAATGTTTGTAGAACTTTTTAATTTCATCTACTCTTTTTTGAGCTCTTATATATTGTTGTTCTCTATTTATAGTTTCCATTTTCTCTCTTTTTTAGTTCATCTAGATACTCTTGTATTTTGCGTTGTTCCCAATCTTTATTAAAAAAAATATTGGTTCCAAATACTCCTAACCAATGAAAAAAAACTCCAATCCCCCAAAAAACCCAAGTAGCATATACACCAAAATTGCTTATTGCTTTGATAAAAGTTAACTTGTCTTCATTCATCAACCCCATAATAATTACAACTGAAATGAATATATTTACAATTATATACGCTGCTAAATGCCAATAAAATCCTTTTATTTTTTCTACTCTTTTTTTGGCTAGTAAATATTTATGTTCTTCTTTATAATCATTTTCCATACTAATCCTTTTTATTTAAGTATTCCTTTATCTTCTTCTCCTCCCAATCTTTTCCAAGCCCTAAAATGTTAACACCAAAAACTAGCATCCAATGAATAAAAGTCACTAGTACTATTCCTATAACAGGATACCAAAACCAGTGATAATAAGGTGAGAATTTTAAATTCACTAAAACAATAATAATCACTGAAATGATATTTACTAAAGCATGAGCATAAAACCCTTTTACTTGTTTTACTTTCTTTTTAGCCTCTAAATACTTTTTTTCTTCTCTATAATTACCTTCCATTGTTATTGTTTTCTAAAAATTCTTTAATCTTACGTTCTTCCCAATCTTTTCCTAAACCTATTTTTTCTATTCCAAAAATGCCCAACCAATGAAAAAAAACTCCAATTAACATTCCTATTATTGGATAATAAAACCAATGATAACTTGGCACAAACTTTAAGTTTATAAAAATTAAAACTGGAATGATTAATACAGTGACTATAAGATGAATGTAAAACCCTTTGATTTTCTCTACTCTCTTTTTTGCTTTTGCATATTTGTAAGCTGTTGTGTATTCTTTTTCCATCTCATTTATAATTTTTTATCATCATTCATTAACTCCTTAATCTTGCGTTCTTCCCAATTTTTACCTAAGAATAAATTATAATTATTTACTTCTAAATAATGAAAAATTAATCCTATCCCCCAACCTATCATAGGAAACCAAAACCATTGAAACTTTGAATATGTTTTGAGGTTTATAAATATTAAAAAAGGAATAACTATACAATACGAAACTAAGTTTTGATAAAACTCTTTTAGTTTTTCTACCTTTTCTACTGCTTTTACATAATTACTGTTTTCTAAACTTTTTGTATCCATGATACTATCTTTTATATTAATTAACAGCGGTAAACACACTGTGAATATTTTATTATTATTAATTATTTGAATATTTCTATCGGTTATTAAACCGTAACGATCTGCTATATTTCTTAATCCTACTTTTGTACTTTTTCCTATAGCCTCTTTCGGATTAACGTTGTTTTGAATCTTTAAAAAACCTTCTTCTTCAAAAATGTTTATTTCTAAGGGTTTATTTGAAGAAACTACATTGTGTTTTACTGCATTTTCTAATAATAATTGAAGAGATAGAGGAACTATTTTTAAATCTGAATTACTTACTTCTTCTGGAATATAAAATTGAATAGCTTCTTCAAAACGCATTTGTAATAACTCCATATACGTCTTAGCAAATTGTAATTCTTCTTGTATAGGCACCAATTCTTTATTACGTTGTTCTAGTACATATCTATACACTTTAGATAACTTTGTTGTAAACTTCTCTGCTTGTTTTGGATTTTCGCTAATTAAAGAGGTTAGTACATTTAAACTATTAAACAAAAAATGGGGGTCTATTTGATTCTTTAATGTTTCAAATTTTGCTGTTTCTGTTTTAGCTACTATTTCATGCTGTGTTGTTTCTTCTTTTACAGACGCTTTCCAGTTTACCATAAAATCTTTGGCATGAAAAAAAACGGCTATCGCTAACGATAATATGATTGCAAATAAATGCATCCATAAAAATCGTCCATTAAAGAAGTTATCTATATTATTATTAAAAATTACAAAGTACTGTACGTAATGGATTAATAATACAGCTACAGTTGTATAGCTTATTGTTGCTATGATTCCTGCCCAAACTCTTTGATTGGTTTGCAAAACCCAATCCCACTTTTTACTTAAATAACCATTAATAATTCCATTACCTAACCCCAGAACAAAAGAATACATTCCTGAAAACAAAAACACTAATCCAGCTTCTTTTAATGTAAAAGCCTGATTTATTATAGTAAAAACAACACCAAAAATAATTGTAAGCTTTAAGCAAATCCAAATATCATTCTTCAAACTATTAAATGTTTTTTTTACTGGTGTTTTCATTCTTTATGCTTATTATATTTAAAGGTTTACCCTCTTCATTCTAAAATTTAATATCGAAAGATACATTTTTATCTTTAACCAAAAACTTTGCTTCGTCAAACACAGGCGGTCCAAAACGTGATAATTTATTGTTTGATACTCCATAGTCTTCTATTGGCATTCCATTAGGTTCAAAATCCATCTTATTATTATTGTTTGCGTCATGAAAACAAATAATAGCATATTCTCCTTCTGATACTTTTTCAAAAATTACAGTACTTTTTCCCTTTATTATTACTGATTCTTTTGCCTGTAGTGGTTCTTTTCTAAAGTTCTCTTTAGTATATAAGGCAAATTTTATTTTTCCTTTATCTGAAGTGACATTTACAACTGTCGTTGCAATTGTTTTGTCTTGAGCTGAAATTGTTTCAATTGTAAACAAGACGACTGTAATAACAATATGGATTACAAGTTTCATTTTATTTATTTTTTACGGTTAATTATGACACAAATATTCATAAGATGCTTTATCTCTAAAATAAAAACACACTGAATTGTATTATTTTTAGGATGAATTGTAACAATTTGTATTTTTGAGCTACTTATAACATAACAACTCTACTAAACTTAGTGAAAAAAGAATTAGAAAATAGATTTTTAACTGATTTCGAAGCCAATCAAAACATTGTGCATAAGGTATGTAGGATTTATACAACCAATCAAAATGCACATAACGATTTGTTTCAAGAAATCACCATTCAGTTATGGAAAAACTATGGTAAGTTTAGAGGAGATGCAAAATTTAGTACTTGGATGTATCGAGTAGCATTAAATACTGCTATTTCTTTATATAGAAAATCAACAAGAAGTATAAAAACACAAGACTTTACAGACTATTCTTTTAAAATTAAAGCAGAAGAATATGACGACACTGAAGAAATACAATTAAAAGCCTTATATGGTGCTATTCGTAAACTAAATGATATTGATAAAGCGCTAATTTTTTTATACCTAGAAGACAAGCCCTATAAAGAAATTTCTGAAACCTTAGGTATTAGTCAAGTAAATGCTCGAGTTAAAATGAACAGAGCAAAAGATAAATTAAAAAAGATATTAAACCCATAATTTAAATGGATTTAGATAAATATAAAAAAGCTTGGGGAAACCAGTCTGAAGAAACAAATAAAGTTTCTAAAATCGACATTTATAGAATGGCGCATTCCAAGTCATCATCAATAGTAAAGTGGATTTTTATTATTGGAATTTTAGAGTTTATTTTCTTGAATTCTTTCTATTTTATTTTTGACATGGAAGAAGCTTATGAGGAATATAAAAAACTTGGGTTATATAACTTTATGATTTATTCTCAATTTATCATATACCCTGTACTACTCTATTTCTTGATTAAATTTTACCTTAATTATAAAAGCATTTCTGTTGTAGACTCTACTAAAACTTTAATGACAAAAATTATTAAAACAAGAAAAACTGTAAAGTACTACGTTATATTTAACTTGTTATATGTATTTACTTTTGGAATTATAGTTGCAATTGCATCACTAAAAGCTCATCCAGAATTTAACTCTAAGCAAGTTTTAATTTCAATTATTGTTACAGTAATAATGTTGATAGTTATGCTTATAGTTTTATGGTGTTTTTATCAGCTCTTGTATGGAATTTTACTAAGAAAGTTAAATAAAAACTATAAAGAGCTTGCTAAACTTGAAGACTTAAATTAAAAAGAACTGTTTTTTCATAAACTTTTATTAACGTTATATAATTAGCATTCACTATATTAGCCATATTAATTCATTACTTATGAAAAAAGTATTTATTATAGCTGTTTTCCTTTTTTATTCTGTTTTTGCTTTTACTCAAGAACATAGTTTTTGGAAAAATCTTCGTTTTGGAGGGGATGCTAGCTTTGGCTTTGGTTCAAATAACACAACTCTTGCTATATCTCCAGCTGCTGTTTATGATTTTAATGAATCTTTTTCTATAGGCTTAGGAATTGGTTATGTGTACAATAAAAACGAAGGTTTAAGTTCTAATATAATCACTCCTAAAATAATTACTTTATATAGACCTATTAGAGAAATTGAATTTTCTGCCGATTTACAGCAAATGTATGTCAATACAAACATTAATGGTACTTCTAAAAAATATAATTACCCTGCTTTAAATATTGGAGCTTCTTATAGAATAGGTGTTGTTTCTTTAGGCGTACAATACGATGTTTTGTATGAAGAAAGCAAAAGTGTATACGCTTCTGCTTTCTCTCCTATCGTAAGAGTTTTCTTTTAAAAAAACTCTCTTAATTCTTGTAATAATTTTTCATGCATCTCATTTGTATAATCTAAATGAGTTACTATTCGTATTTTTCCTTCCCCCATAGAAATTAGTAATATACCTCTTTCTGCCATCTTTTTCATAAAATCATCTGGATTTATAGAATCTTCTACATAAAAAATAACAATATTCGTTTCAATAAGTTCTACCTTTTTCACATACGAACAACTTTCTAATACCTTACCTATTTCTTTTGCTTTTTGATGATCTTCTGCTAAACGCTCTACTTGATTATCCAGAGCATAAATCCCAGCAGCTGCTAAAAAACCAGCTTGTCTCATTCCACCACCAAACAACTTTCGTACACGTAACGCTTTTTCTATATGTTCTTTAGTTCCCAACAAAACAGATCCAACAGGAGCTCCCAATCCTTTTGATAAACAAATTGAAATCGTATCAAATAACTCTCCATATTGTTTTGGGGTTTCTTTTTTTGCCACCAAAGCATTAAATAAACGTGCTCCATCCAAATGATACGCCAAATCATTGGCTTTAGCTACTTTTTGAATCTTTTGTAATTCTTCAAAGTCCCAGCAGGCACCACCTCCTTTGTTTGTTGTATTTTCAACACAAACTAATCTACTATAAGGTGTATGAATATCATTTCTTTCTCCTACCACACTTGCTAACTGATTCGCTGTAAACATTCCTCTACCCCCATCAATTAAACAAGAAGTAACTCCTGCATTAAACGCAGCTCCTCCACCTTCATAGTTATATACATGTGCCCATTTGTCGCAAAACATTCTATCCCCTGGTTGTGTGTGAATCTTTATCGCTGTTTGATTTGCCATGGTTCCCGAAGGAAAAAATAACGCAGCTTCAATTCCAAACAAATCCGCTACTTTTTCTTGTAACAAATTCACTGTCGGATCTGCTTTAAAAACATCATCTCCTACCTTAGCACTCATCATTGCTTCCAACATTCCTTGAGTTGGCTTTGTTACTGTGTCACTTATTAAGTTTATTTCCATTTCTAACTACGATTTTTAAAATGTATTTTTGCATCTATGATTACACACGAACAGCTTAAAAATATCGCTGAACGAATTGGCAAGTTAAAAGGATATTTAGAAATTGACAAGAAGTTAATTGAAATTTCAAATGAAGAAGAAAAAACAGCAAATCCTGATTTTTGGAACAATCCAAAGGAAGCAGAAGCTGTAATGAAATCACTTCGGTTTAAAAAGAAGTGGGTAGAAGATTATAACACTGTTGTAGCTATGAATGACGATTTAACAGTTTTGTATGATTTTTATAAAGAAGGTGATATTGATGAAAACGAAGTAGAAGAACAATTTGATAAAGCTGCTACTTTTTTAGAAGATATTGAGTTTAAAAACATGCTTTCAGAAGAAGGTGATAGTTTAAGTGCAACGATACAAATTACAGCAGGTGCAGGTGGAACTGAAAGTTGTGACTGGGCAGAAATGCTAACTCGAATGTACACTATGTGGGCAGAAAAACAAGGTTTTAAAATAAAGACCTTAAACTACCAAGAAGGTGATGTTGCTGGTATTAAAACGGTTACTTTAGAATTTGAAGGCGATTATGCCTTTGGGTGGTTAAAAGGTGAAAATGGGGTTCACCGCCTGGTACGTATTTCTCCTTTTGATAGTAATGCGAAACGTCATACTTCCTTTGCTTCTGTATATGTGTATCCTGTAGCCGATGATTCTATCGAAATTGAAGTAAACCCAGCCGATATTGAAATTACTACAGCACGTTCAAGTGGTGCTGGTGGACAGAATGTAAACAAAGTTGAAACTAAAGTTCAGCTCTTACATAAACCTACAGGTATTCAAATTCAGTGTTCTAACTCACGTTCGCAGCACGATAATAGAGCTACTGCAATGCAAATGCTGAAATCTCAATTGTACGAAATTGAATTACAAAAACGTTTAGCTGCTCGTGACGAAATTGAAGCAAACAAAATGAAAAATGAATGGGGAAGTCAAATTCGTAACTACGTAATGCACCCATATAAGTTGGTAAAAGATGTCCGTACAGCCCATGAAACAGGAAATGTAGATGCTGTTATGGACGGAAATATCAATCCGTTTTTAAAAGCCTATTTAATGATGATGGGGCAAAAAGAAGATTAATACTATAAAACTCTTAATAATGATAAAAATATATCACAATCCACGTTGTTCTAAATCAAGACAAGGTTTAGAGATTATAGAAAACTCTGGTAAAGAGTTTGAAACTGTAAAATATTTAGATACTATTCCCTCTACTGAAGAGTTAAAAGGAGTTATTAGTCTATTAAATATTTCTCCAATCGATTTAGTTCGTAAAAATGAAAAAATTTGGAAAGAAGAATATAAAGGAAGAGAACTATCAGATGCTGAAATCATTAAAGCTATGGTTGACAATCCTAAATTAATAGAACGCCCAATAGTTATTAATGGCAATAAAGCAGTGATTGGTCGTCCACCTGAAAACATCAAAGAAATCATTTAACTACTTAAAAGCTCTCAAGAAATTGGGAGCTTTTTATTTTTTCAGAAATCTGAACTCGAGAAAACCTAATCCATAACCATAAAACTGAGTGATGGTTGTTACAATACTTAACAAAGCTACTTGTAGATTTTTATTTTGAAATAGAGAATCTAAAAAGGTACAGGTAAAATAAAATCCATAAAAAGTTAATAATTGCCAGTAACCAAAAAAAGCTGCTATAATGGCAATATCAATCCCTATGATGAATAAACTCGGAAACCAATACGTTAATTTTGCCGTTTCTGGATGTTTTTTATTCAATATAGGTCTTGCAGTACCAAAAGCAAATGTTTGTTTAAAAAACTGTTTAATAGTACTTCTACGCTTATGATATACAAAAGCCTTTTCTATTAATTGTGTTTCAAAGCCATTTTCCCAAAGGCGGAAAGTTAAATCGATATCTTCTCCTGCTTTCATTTTTGAAAAACCATTTGTTTTTTCAAAAGCAACTTTTGACAAGCCTAGATTGAAGCTTCTGGGTTGAAATTTACCAACCGATTTCTTTTTTCCACGAATTCCTCCTGTAGTTAATACCGAAGTCATTGAGTAATTAATTGCTTTTTGTAAAGCAGAAAAATTAGGATGCGCAGCATCTGGACCTCCAAAAGCATCTGTATAACTTTCTTCTAATACTTTTTTTACTTCGGAAAGATATTGTGGTGGAACAATAACATCAGAATCCAAAATAATAAAATAACTTCCTGATGCTCTTTTCATTCCATAATTACGACTTGCTCCTGCTCCACTATTCCCCTTGGAAAAATACTTTAGATTAAGCTGAGAAGTGTATTTATTTACAACTTCTTCTGATGAGTTTTCAGAACCATCTTCAATAACAAGTACCTCAAAGTCGTCTTTCAACTCTTGTTTAGTCAAGCTTCCTAACAACTCATCTATTTCTTGAGGTCGATTATAAACAGGTATTATTATTGAAAAACTTATAGTCACTATGCTAAAACTGCTTTGTTAATTTGTTTAGTTATACCATCCCAAAGCTGTATTCTTTTCTGTAAAGATTCTTTAGCATAAAACAAAACATCATCCCATTTTTGTTGATCATTACCGCATAATTCTTCAATCATTTGTAATGATAATGGTCCATGTTCATCACCGTCTAACTCAATGTGTCTATTCAAATAATACGTAAGTTTACTGTATGAACTTCCTTCTTTCTCTTCCGTATTTTTTACAATTTCTAAAAACATATCAGGAATCACATCTTCTCTTCCATAGGTAAAACTAGATGCAATAATATGTGGTTGTCTTGTTTTAATAACTTCAAAAGAAAAATTTACAAAATCTTTCACTTCTTCAATAATTGAACAGTTTTCCAGAGCTTGCTCAACAGATTTACTGTCAAGAATATCTGAAATAAAACTTGAAATTTGAGAAGTACTTCCTCCTGCTTGACGCATCGCATCAATATACATTTCAAAGTGACTTTTAGGCTCTCCTAACTCATTAATATCAGTTTCTTCACCTAACACAATTTCATTAATAAAACGAGCTGTTTTAGTATTTACAGCAGGTAACCAAGGTAAATTCACACAAGTAAGTTCTCGTTGTAATGCTTTTAATAACGACATAAAATCCCACACAGCGAACACATGTGATTCCATAAATAATTTTACATCATTTATATCATTTAACGAATTATATAACTCATGTTCTTTAAGCTGTTGTCTTAAGGATTTTAACTCCTTTTCTATGTGTAAAATATTGCTCATTTGTAACTATCAATAAAAAATGCAAATCTAACGATTTGCATTTAATTATATATTCTTTCGGAACCTTTCCGACTACGCTTAAGGCACAAGTTAATTTACTCTTCAGTAAACCTTTCCATTACCGCATCACTCACTCCCATATTAGAGAAACCTCCATCGTGGAATAAGTTTTGTAACGTTACTTTCTTAGTTAAATCTGAGAATAATGAGATGGTATAATCAGCACATTCTAAAGCTGTAGCATTTCCTAACGGAGACATTTTTTCAGCATACGAAATAAATCCGTCAAATCCTTTTACTCCTTGACCTGCTGTTGTTGGCGTTGGCGATTGAGAAATTGTGTTTACACGTACTTTATGATCTCTTCCGAAGAAATACCCAAAACTACGAGCAATACTTTCTAAATACGCTTTATTATCAGCCATATCGTTATAATCTGGGAATACACGTTGTGCTGCCATATACGTTAATGCAACAATACTTCCCCACTCGTTCATGGCTTGTTTGTTATATAAAACGTTCATTACTTTATGAAAAGACACCGCTGAAACGTCCCATCCTTTCGTTGTAAAATCGTATTTAGAATCTGTATAATGACGTCCTTTACGTACATTAACTGACATACCGATAGAGTGTAAAACGAAATCGATTTTCCCTCCTAAAATTTCCATAGACTTTTCAACCAAGTTATTTAAATCATCCATAGAAGTGGCGTCAGCAGGAATAATTTCAGATCCGGTTTTTGCTGCTAAGTCTTTAATACCTCCCATACGCATTGCTATTGGTGCGTTGGTTAATACAAACTCTGCTCCTTCTTCATGAGCGCGTTCTGCTACTTTCCATGCAATAGAATTCTCATCTAATGCTCCAAAAATGATTCCTTTTTTTCCTTTTAATAAATTATACATATTTAAAATATTTTAGTCTATCGTTGTTTGTTTTGAAAGCAAATATACTCTTAATTTAATAATTCCTTTGCATGAGTCAATGCACTTTCAGAAACGTCTTTTCCACTTAACATCTCCGCTATTTCTCTAATACGCTCGTCTTCTGACAATAACTTTAAATTAGAAGTTGTTACTCCTTTTTCTTCTCCCTTAAACACTTTATAGTGCTGCACTCCTTTTGAAGCTATTTGAGGTAAATGTGTTATAGTTATTACCTGCATATGAGCACTCATATCTTGCATTATTTTTGCAATTTTATTAGATACTTCCCCTGAAACTCCGGTATCAATCTCATCAAAAATAATGGTTGGTAGTTGTATGTTTTCTGATAGTATTTTTTTAATCGATAACATGATGCGAGATAATTCTCCACCTGATGCTACCTTTTTCAATTCTCCAAAATTACCTCCTTTGTTTGCTGAGAATAAAAATTGTAAATTGTCTTTTCCGTTAGATAAATATTCTTCAGAAGCTAGTAATTCAATTGCAAAACGAGCATTTGGCATTCCTAATTCCGACAAAAGATATTCTAAATCTTTTTTCAACTTCGGAATTACTTTATTTCTAGATGTCGTAATCATTTTTGCTACGTCATCTAACTTCTTAGCTACCTCTTTAATTTCTGCCTCTTTTTGAGCCACTATTCCTCCTGCATCTTCAACCTGTGCTACTTTTTCAGATAATGATGCATGAATTTCTTGTAATTCACTTATAGTTGATACTGAATGTTTCTTTTGAAGGTTGTAAATAAGTTGTAACCTATCATTTAGTTCTTCAATTTCATTCGGATTAAATTCAACTTCTTCATTCGCACTTTCTAACTCAGTAACTACATCATCTAACTCAATTTTCACGCTTGTTACTCGATTCGCTAACTCTTCATATTGCTTAGAAAAAGAACTAATTTTTTGCAGTTTACTCTCTAAAGAGTTTAGCAATGTTTGAATTCCTATTTCTTCATTAATCGAAACACCTAAAGCTTCAGATAAGTTCAACTTTATTTCTTCAATATTGTTTAATTTATCTAACTTTTCTTCTAAAACTTCTTGTTCTCCTTCTTTTAAATTAGCTTCTTCAAACTCATTAAACAAATGTAAATTGTACTCGTACTGCTCTTTCGATTTCTCAGTTTCTTCTTGAAGTACTTTCAGCTCTTTTCGTAATTTGTTATACGTACGCAAGCCTCTTTTATACGATGCTATTTTAGCTTGATTTTTTGCTAAGGCATCAATAACAGAGAATTGAAAAGATACATCTGACAACTGCATGGTTTGATGTTGCGAATGAATATCAATTAGCTTTGTTTTTAAAGCATTTAATATCGATAAAGTAACTGGTGTATCATTAACAAAAGCTCTCGACTTGCCCGAAGGCAAAATTTCTCTTCGAATTATGGTTTCTTGTTCATAGTCGAGATCTAACTCTTTAAACAACTCTTGTAAAGCATATCCTTCAACAGAAAATTGAGCCTCAATAACACATTTTTTTTCTGTGTTTTTTAAAGCAGTTAAGTCGGCACGGTTCCCCATTACAAGCCCTAAAGCTCCTAATAAAATGGATTTTCCTGCTCCAGTTTCACCTGTTATGATAGATAAACCGTTCGTAAAATCAATCGTTAACTGATTGATTAACGCATAATTATGTATAGATAAATGTGTAAGCAAATTCTATTCTTTTGTAAAAAATAAAAGTAAGAATTTTGAATGAATTAAGTCAAACTAAAACAAAGGAAGTCTATTGATTTTTCAACAGCTTATAAACGTTACATTTAAGCCTATAACAAGTCTAATACTACTGTAATTTCTTCCACTTATCTTTATAAGTAGGTGCAATCTTATTTAAAACTGTTATCATTTGTGATTGATTTCTCGATGCACCTCCATCAGAAAAAATATTTACTATTTCATCTCCTTTAGCATCTAGGAAAACGCGAATCATATAATTACCAATAGTAATATTGTGTAGTTTGTCTAAATCTAAAACACTTTTTTCAATTGCTTCTTTAGCTGAATTTTTATTATCAGCAAAATTATCGAAACCGTTACGGTGATAATTGTAGTAGATACTTCGTAAGGCACTAAATTTAGAAGACAATAAATTATCTATTAAAGCAAAACGATTTTGTTTTCCTACTTGATTTTGCCAACCAGATTCTCCATTAGATTGCGCCAGCAACATAATGTTTTCCGCTTGTTTTAAATAAGTCTCTCCTCCCTTCAAAGCAAAGGTATCTGTATCAACTCCTAATATTGTATACACATAAAAAGCAATTGTAGAGATTAAATTTGATTCGTAAATAGTTGGATTGTAAATTAACGGATCAAACTCATTATAACGAAAGTTAAAGTTTGTATCATTAATATTTAAAACAGGTGTAGCGTAGGTTGAGTTATATACAGGTCGTGTTGACTGCACTTGTAAACTTCCTGAAAAATTATTCCCGTTTTGCTCGTTTATTATAATATTGAATGCGCAGTTAATTCGTTCTTGTTGCTTAAAATTTTTATTTGTCCATTGTTTATCATTAATAAACTCTGTTAATGCTTTTTGTAACGTTTGATAAACTTGCTTGTTACTACTTTGTACTTTATCTGAATTGATAATTACAGTAGCATTCAACTCTTGCGAATAAGAAGAAAAAGTAACAGAAAGAAGAAAAAAAATAAAGAAAAACTTACGCATTTAATTTTTGTATTATTTCGTTAACGATATCTTTTGACACTGCTTTTTTTGATTTTAAATCAAATGATTTTTCATTAAAATCAGCATCAATAACTGTAATTTTATTGGTGTCGGTTGCAAAACCAGCACCTTTATCACGTAACGAATTTAATACAATAAAATCTAAATTTTTGCGTGTAAGCTTACTTTTTGCGTTTTGTACCTCATCGTTCGTTTCTAATGCAAAACCAACTAACAACTGTTTTTTCTTAATTTCTCCTAGAGATTTTAAGATATCTTTAGTTGGTTCTAACTCAATACTTAACGCTGCTTCTTTCTTTTTTATTTTTTGAGTAGCTACATTTTTTGGTCGATAGTCTGAAACTGCCGCCGATAACACAGCTATATCAACCTCAGCAAAGTACTTATGACATGTTTCATACATATCTTGAGCTGATTTCACATCTATTCTATGAATAAAAGAATGATGTACTTGTTGATGAGAAGGACCTGCTACTAAAAACACCTCAGCTCCTAAATTAGCCGCTGTTTTTGCAATTTCAAACCCCATTTTACCTGAAGAATGATTTCCAATAAAACGAACAGGATCTATTGCTTCATAGGTTGGACCTGCGGTAATTAGCATTTTTTTCCCTCGAAGCGGTAGTTTAGATACAATATCTTTCTCTATAAAGTCAACAATGTCTTCTGGTTCAGCCATACGACCTTCTCCAACCAATCCGCTTGCTAATTCACCCGAAGTAGCAGGAATTAATATATTTCCAAAACTTTGTAAACTTTCTAAACTAGTTTTTGTTGATGGATGTTGGTACATATCTAAATCCATCGCAGGAGCAAAATACACTGGACATTTTGCTGATAAATAGGTTGCCAATAATAAATTATCGCAAGTACCATTTGTCATTTTAGATAAGGTATTTGCTGTAGCTGGGGCTATTAACATTAAATCTGCCCACAAACCTAAATCTACATGATTATTCCACAATTCATTTTCATCTTCTTTATCATAAAAGGTAGAATGAACTGGATTTTTTGATAAGGTGGAAAGTGTAAGAGGTGTTATAAAATCTTTAGACGCAGGAGTCATAATTACTTTGACTTCTGCGCCTGATTTTATAAACAAGCGAACTAAACTCGCTGTTTTATATGCCGCTATACCGGCGGTAACACCAAGTAAAACTTTTTTACCGCTTAGTACAGACATATTATTTTGTCTCTGGAGTTCTATAATATACCTTCTCATTTAACCACTCTTCTACTGCAATAGCATGTGGTTTAGGTAAACGCTCATAAAATTTAGAAACTTCGATTTGTTCTTTATTTTCAAAAACTTCTTCTAAACTATCGTTATAGGTAGCAAACTCATCTAACTTGTCAACTAATTCCTTCTTTAAATCAGAATTAATTTGTGTAGCTCTCTTTGCTATAATAGAAATAGCTTCATAAATATTATGTGTTGGAGCCTCGATAGCTTCTTTATTATAAGTTACGGTACTTAACGGCGCTTTCGTTTCTTTATAATCCATTTTTTAACTTTTAGCTAATTGTTCTTGTTCTTTGTTTAATGTTGCTAACATTTCGTTTGATTCTTCCATGAATTTTGATTCAGGAAAATTTCTTTTTAATTTTTCGTATGCCTTGATAGCATTTTTTATCCTTTCTGCTTTTCTCCTTTGTCTACTTCTTATAGCTAAATCGTGTGCTGCTTTTAAACGATAATATAAAGCTTCTTCTTTATACTTTGTTCCTAAATAATCTTCTAATAAATTATCAAAAGCTACAATTGCTGCTTTGTAGTTTCTAGAATCATATTCAGCAGTCCTATAATATGTTTTTGCAATTTCAAAAGATTTCTTTTCTAGTTTTGCTCTTAATTCAGCATGATACTTGTTAGCCTCCTCTAATTTATCTGAGTCTGGATAATTATCTATAAACTTCTGAAAAGCCTCTAAAGCTTTGTTTGTATCAGTTGGATCTAAACTAAAACTTGGCGCTGCTTTGTAATAGCTTAACGCTGATAAAAAAGCGGCCTCTTCTCTTTTTGAACTTTTTGGGTAATTTCCAGTAAATCTATTAAAGTAATATCCTGCTAACCCGTAATTTTTCTCATTAAAGTTAGATTGAGAAACCATAAATTGAATACGCTCCATTTGAGGTTTACCTCTGTATGAAGGTGTTATCTTTTCAAACAAACGTAAAGCTTTACTGTACTTTTGAGCTTCGTACATTTTTACAGCCATTTTGTATTGTTCTTCTACAGTTCCTTTATTCAATACTTTTTGATACTCTCCACATGAAGAAAGTACTAAAAGCATTACAGCAATATACGCTAGATTTTTCATTTTTTGCATCTGGCAAAATTAGTGATTAATTATGGATTATTAAAACGATTTTTTATCTCATAAATGAGATTTACAAGAAACTACAAAATCTGTTATAATTTTTCCAAAGAACTCCTAAATGTTTGTTAATCTTATTCCTGTGTTCCTGATGCAGATTGAGCTACTATTTGCTTTACATCATTATCAAATAAATACAATCCTCCTTTATCGTCTCCAATTAAATTAATTTTATCTAAAATGTTACGTGCCAATGCTTCTTCCTCAATTTGCTCAGATACATACCACTGTAAAAAGTTATGTGTTGCATAGTCTTTTTCTTGTAATGTGATATGTACTAAATCATTTATCGATTTAGACACCATTACCTCATGATCAAACAATGTTTGAAACATATCTTTAAAAGACCCAAATTTTGCTGGTGGTTCTTTTAAATCAGAAATATGAGCATGTCCACCTCGTTCGTTTACGAATTTTACTAACTTTAACATGTGCATACGCTCTTCATCTGAATGTGCGTACATAAATTGTGACACCCCTTCAAAACCTTGAACTTCTGCCCAACATGCCATAGCTAAATATATTTGAGAAGACTCTGCTTCTACTCTTATTTGATCATTTAATGCTTGTTCTATTACTTTTGATAACATATTTTCTACTTTAAAAATTACTCTTTATACAAAGATGCTAAAAAAAGACTTAAGTGAAAAGTAAATACCTTACCTTACGGTTATAAAAAGTATGCTGTTTATTAAAAATATGTCTGTAATTATATTTTTTATCATTGACCTAAAAATAAAAGTACTTTAATCCATTATAAGCCTTTAAACAAACGTTAAAATTTTATTAAAAGTAAAAAACTTTTATTTTGTTTCCATACATTTACTAAAGTAAAATTGCATTAATGAAAAAAAATAATCAAAAATTATTTTCTAAAAACAAATTTTAATAAAAGAATAGTCTAGCAAAATTTATTTCATGATGAACATGATGAATGAGTTTTGAAAATTATAGGCATAAACTTTGGGTGCCTTAAAATGACCAAGGCAAATCTAATTATAAAAACTTTAATATGAAAAATTTAAAAAGTTTAGGAAAAATTTTAAACAGTAATGAGCAAAAAGCCGTGTATGGTGGTTTAGATTATCCAAAAAAAGCCTGTGACCAACCTGTATGTTGTTATGAGAGATTAGTTTACAGAAATGGCTGGGTCATGGAAGTAGTTTGTGAAGAAGGTCAAAACTAATCCTATTCTATATTTTACACTTTCAAGCGCCCCTTTTTAGGGCGCTTTTAATTAATAAAAACTTATTAAGTTAATAATTTATAGTTTTTCAAAACAATGGGAATAATATTCTAACTAAAAAAAGACCATAGTTTATAATAAACTATGGTCTTTTTAACTCCTTTTTCTATATGCTCCTTTTATAGATTATCTATAAAGTCTGATATTTTTGTTTGTAGTTCTTCTGAAGCTGTTACTAATGGTAAACGTACTTCATCTAAACAGATTCCTAACTTTTGTAATACCGCTTTAATTCCCGCAGGATTATTTTCTTCAAAAATTAGATTTACTATATCCATTAGTTTGTAGTGTATATCGTAAGCCTCTTTTGCTTTTCCTTCTAACCCTAACTGAATCATTTTTGAAAACTCTTTTGGTAATGCTTGCCCTATTACAGAAATAACTCCTGCTCCACCTGCTAAAGTTACTCCAACAGCCAAATCATCATCACCTGAAATTACTAAAAAGTCTTCAGGCTTATCTTTTAACAACTCATAGTATTGTTGTTGATTGTTTCCTGCTTCTTTAACTGCAACAATGTTTTCAAAATCTCTTGCTAATCGTAAAGTTGTTGCTGGCTCTATATTTTTTGCTGTTCTACCAGGAACATTATACATAATAATTGGCTTAGGGCTCGCTAAAGAAATTGCTTTGTAATGTTGATAGAACCCTTCTTGAGTTGGTTTGCTATAATACGGGGCTACTGATAAAATTCCGTCTATTTCCGATAAGTCTAAAGATTGTAGTTCTTCAACAACAGTTTGTGTGTTGTTTCCTCCAACCCCTAAAACTAAAGGTAAACGCCCTTTATTTTCTTCAGCAATTACTTTTATTATTTCTAATTTTTCTTCTTTAGTAATTGTTGCACTTTCTCCAGTAGTTCCATTTATTACTAAATAGTTTGTACCGTTTTCAATATTGTAATTTACTAACTTTTTAAGTGCTTCAAAGTCTACACTTAAATCTTCATTGAAAGGAGTTACTAAAGCTACTCCAGTTCCTACAAACTTTTGCATTATATTTTATTTAAAATCGTTAGGTATTTTTTTAATTCTTGGTTTAAAACAGCTTCGTTAAAACTAGCATCAGATACTACTATATCGTACAATCTATCGTCAATTTCTGCAAAACCTGCTTTAAAATCTGCTTGTGACAACAAAGTTACCATATTCGTTAATAAGTTTGACGTTTTTGTATAGTTTATAAGTAGGTCGTATTTGTTTTTAACGAAATCTTTTAAATTGTCGGATTTTAAACTCGCTTTGAAACCAAAATCTTTTTCGGTAAAAAACTCTGGAGAGGGTTCCTCCTTTTTTGAGTACTCTTTACAAACTAGTACTCTTATGTCTGTTTTTTGAAAAGGAAAAATGTTTGTTAAGTTGGCTATTACTACATTTACTAAAGCTTCATTATCTAGCAATATTGCTACACTTTTAACTTTAGTTTCTTTATGAGGGATATTCTCTTTTTTTACAACTAGTTTGTCGTATGCTTTCTGAATAGATTTCTTCTTTAGGGTACTTATCATCTGTAAAAATTACGAGTAGCTAATTTATATTATTTCTCATCAATTTCTAATAATAAAAATTGATTTAATTGCCTTCCATACAACTGAAAATTATCATCAGCAGCCAAGATTAACGATTTATTTCCGTTTTGCAATATTGGACCAAAAGTAATCGCTTCAATGTTATCTATTATCCCATCGGTTAATTGATTTTTAACAGTACTAAAATCAAATAACAGCTCTTTTTTTAATGGTGTATATTTTTCGTTTTTTAAAGATTGATTTTCTAATGTATTTGTTGAAGTTTTATCTATAGTTGCTTTAAAAATTCTAACTACATTTCCATGGCTACCATAACCACTTTGATATGCTCTTTCAATTATAAAAAACTGATTCTTTCGGTATTCTAAAATAGCCGTAGTTCCGTTTAGGTTTATTTTTCCTTTAGCTGGTTTATCAATTTTCTCTAATTGATATGCAAATTGTTTGGTCGCTTTTTTTGATTCGTTATCAAAATAGGTAATTCTGATAGGAGATTGTGTTTCGTGAAATGTAGGCTCTTCTCCATCTACTTCTAAAGGAGCTTCCATTGCTACCCAGAAACCTTTTCCGTCAAAACTTTTTGAAGAACTTTCAAAAACACCGTTATGCTTTGGTTTCGCTTTGGATGTTGCTTTGAAATAATTAGGTATTTCTACCCCTTGTTTAAAGTTTCCTTTTGTGTCTATTTCAAATATACTTGGGTCTTTTTTATATTGAATAGACCCTTCACTTACTAAATTTATGGTTCCGTTATCTACGAATACAGATTCTAAATCCAATACATGGTTTTTAGTAAACTTACTTATAGTATCAACTATAATAACATCTTCAAAATTTACCGATTGTATTGAATCATTTTTAACAATAATATCTCCTACTAAAATTCTTGGATTTGTAGCATCATCCACTACCATATAGTAGTTGTTATTGTAATAATCAATTCCAGAAATCCCACCGATAACAGTGTTATTGATAACTAAAGAATCTTTTATCAAATACTCGTCTAAAAACTTAAGTGTTGTTTTTTGCTTTTTACAAGCAAGTAAACCAAAAACGGATAGGACTAATACTATTTTTTTCATACTTACAAAAGTATTGTTTTTAGTTTATGTAAGCATTAAGAATTATAACGTCTAAGTAAATAGATTTTTATTATGTATGAAAAAATATATTCTTTTAATTTTAAAACTGATAGCTGCTATTATAATGCTTCAAACATTATTTTTTAAATTTACTGGAGCTCAAGAAAGCATTGATTTGTTTGTTAAAATAGCTGGAGATAACGAGACTTACATGCGAATAGGTACAGGTGTTTTTGAATTAATTGCTTCCGTACTTTTATTTATCCCCAAAAAAACTTGGTTAGGAGCCTTATTAACTATTGGTTTAATGGGTGGAGCAATTATGAGCCACTTAACTATTTTAGGTATTGAACACGATGGCGATGGTGGCATTTTGTTTATTAGTGCTATCGTAACTTTCATCTCTGGAGTTATTCTATTAATTTTTAATAGAAATAATATACCTTTTGTTAGAAATAAACATTAATTTAAATTAAAAAGAGCAGTTCTAAAACTGCCCTTTTTGATTAATTTACTCCTATAAATATTTCTACTTCTGCATTTGTTGGGTCTGATGCTTTTGCTCCATACAACTCATAATCGGAAGTATAAGCTCTTTTTATATCTTCATTCCAAATTTCTAACCATTTGTTATAGACAATATTCTCTGTTAAGCTTCCCTTTGCTGCATATGTTTTATAGTTTGGTGCTGCTATTTTTTTACACACAAACCCTTCTGGGATATTACCTATTTCACTTACCTTACAACCGATGATTGTTGTGTATGGCTTAGTATAATCTGATTCATAATCCGTATACACAACATATACTTCATTTGAAAGTTTATTTGGGATTTGTTCAACTATATTCTCCGACATAAATCGTTGCCATAAAGCAGGTATATCTTTTGCTGCTTGTTGATTCTCATTAGTAGTTCTTACTGAAATTCCTATCACGTAAAACGATTCTTTTTGTCCTGTACTCATTTTTTGTTTTTTATTTTCAACAAAAATAAAGTGCCGCTATGTCAACCCTATGTCAGTAGTTTTTAATTTTCTTTAGCTATAATTGCTTTAACAATTAAATATTGAGAAACGACATACAGGACAATTATAGCAATATCAAACAACCTTTTAGTTGTATAAAAGTTATTCAATGCTATAAGGCTATCAGAAGCAACAAACAAAACAGCTCCTAACAACAACCATGAATTCGCTGTGTTTTTTTGCTGACGATAATTTAGTAATGCTGCTGTTCCAAAAGTTGAAATAGCTATTCCGTACACCAATACAGGTAGCAACATGTCTCCTAAATTATTATAAATTAAACCTAAGAGTCCCACAAATAACAATACAAAGGGAACTGCTGATGTTAGTATTTTAACTACTGAATCCTTATACAAAAAGCTTGTCGTTATTTTAATATAAACAACATGTGCTACTAAAAACGAGGCCAAACCAAATACAAAAAAGTTTGTTTTATCAAGCAAGAAAACATCACCCCAAAACGAAAAAAACAAAGCCGATAACAACCAGAAACGATGCTTACTTACCGATACCAAATACACTACTGCTAGTGATGTCATTAATAACGGTTTAAAAATCATTTCTATTGTTTTATTTTGTGTAATTACTGCATACACATCGGTAATAGCAACCAATAAAAAAACGATGGAAGCTAGGGTTATTTTAGTTTGTTTGGTCATTTTTTAGTGTTAGGTGTTAGATAAATTAGTTTTTAATTTTCACTATCTACTGTCGTCTACTGTCTAAAAACTAAGCAATCGTATCAATAAAATCTTGTTCTGAAATAATGGGAATTCCCAGGCTTTCAGCTTTGGTAAGCTTACTCGGCCCCATATTATCACCTGCTACAATATATGTAGTTTTTTTAGAAATGGAACTCGACACCTTACCACCGTTGTCTTCAATTGCTTTTTTAAGTTCAGTTCTACTCATTTGATGAAAAACTCCTGAAACAACAAATACTTTCCCAGCTAACTTATCTGTTTGTCCTTCTAAACTTTCTGCTGAAACTTCTAGTTGAACTCCGTGTGATTTTAATCGGTTTATTAAGTCTATGTTCCCTAAATTGTTCGAAAAATCAATAATACTTTGTGCTATTCTATCACCAATTTCATCAACAGAAATTAAGGTTTCCAAATCGGCATTCATTAAATTATCGATTGACTTAAAATGTTTTGCTAGCTTTTTAGCCACAGTTTCACCTACAAAACGGATTCCTAATGCAAACAATACTTTTTCAAACGGAATTTCTTTTGATTTTTCAATTCCTTCAATCATATTTTGCGCTGATTTTTCAGCCATTCGCTCTAACGGAATAACTTGTTCTACCGTTAAATCATATAAATCTGCGTAGTTCTTTATCAGTCCTTCTTTGCGTAATAAATCAACCGTTTCTCCTCCTAAGCCATCAATATCCATGGCTTTTCTACTGATAAAATGCTTGATTCTACCTGTAATTTGAGGCGCACATCCAAATTCGTTCGGACAATAATGTTTTGCATCTCCTTCAGTTCTGACTAATTCAGTATTACATTCGGGGCAATGGGTTGCATATTGCGTAGGAACAGAGTCTTCTGGTCGCTTTGTTAAATCAACAGCTATAATTTTCGGGATAATTTCTCCTCCTTTTTCTACAAAAACAGTGTCTCCTACTCGTACATCTAACTTTGCTATTTGGTCGGCGTTATGTAATGAAGCTCTTTTTACAATCGTTCCAGCTAATTGTACAGGTTCTAAGTTTGCTACAGGTGTTATTGCTCCTGTTCTACCTACTTGATAGGTAATTTCATTTAATACTGTTGAAACTTGCTCTGCCTTAAATTTATAAGCGATTGCCCAACGAGGTGCTTTTGAAGTATAACCTAGTTCGTCTTGTTGCTGAAACGAATTTACTTTCACCACTACTCCATCCGTTTCATAAGGTAACGTGTGACGTTTAACATCCCACTCGTTTACAAAATCTAACACCTCCTCAATCGACTTAGCTAAAACAATAGTGTCTGGAATTTTAAATCCAACTTTTCTGGCGGCTTCTAAACTTTCAAAATGCGAAGCATATTTACGCTCTCTTGTCACTAATTGATACAACAAACAATCTAGTGGTCTTTTTGCTACTTCTGCACTATCTTGTAGCTTCAAGCTTCCACTAGCGGTATTACGCGGGTTTCGATATGGTTCTTCATCTTTCGCAATACGTTCTTCATTCATTTTATTAAATCCATCTAACGGTAAAATGATTTCTCCTCGCATTTCAAAATCAGAAACAAAGTCGTTATTTAGTAATAATGGAATGGATTTTATGGTACGAATATTAGTGGTTACATTATCTCCTTGAAAACCGTCTCCACGAGTAACTGCTTGTACAAACTCACCATTCTCATAAGTAAGATTTATTGAAGCTCCATCGTATTTTAATTCACAGGTATATTCAACTTCATCGGTTCCTAAAATTTTCTGGACACGTTTTTCCCAATCTAACAAATCTTCTTTAGAATACGAATTGTCTAACGAATACATTCTATGTTTGTGAGTAACCGTTTCAAAGTTTTTAGTTACTTCTCCTCCTACTCGTTGCGTTGGGGAATTTGAATCAAAATATTCTGGATTTTCGTCTTCTAACTGCTGAAGCTCTTTTAACTTAATATCAAATTCATAATCTGATATGGTTGGTGCATCCAACACATAATAACTATGATTATGTTTGTGTAACTCTTCTCTTAATTGTTGTATCTTCTCCTGAACTGTCATTAAATTATTTTCTAACGGTACCTGTAAAATGATTTATTTTCGAATTGATTGGGTTTCCTGATGCTCTTCTGAATGAAGCTAACTGACCTGCATGCCAAATAGCATCTGCTATTGGACCATTAATTGCATTCCATAATGGAAATTCTTTTTCTCCAAAGATTATTTTGAATTGTGACACATCATCACTACTTCTTAAAATATCACTAGCTCGTTTTAAGTTTTCTAAGGTTATTTTTCTTTTTTCACCAAAGGTCATTTTAACCTGTTTTTTTTCATTAGGTTTACTTAAAGCAGCATTTAAAATTACCTGCGATAAACTTAACACATGATCTATTGTTTCTCCTGTCGTTTTTGCTTCAGTGCTTGGTTTATACTCTAAATCTTTCTCAGTTAAACCTTCTGTCGCCCAATAATAACGAAATCCTAATCCATCTATCATTCTACTAATCACAGAACCCGCAGTAAACTCTTTTTCTTCTTTTGGAATTTCGTAATATGGTAATTTGGATTGTGCGGTTGTTATTGCTGCAAATAATAACAACATTGGTGTAAGTACTACTTTCATTTTTTTTATTTTGATGCTAATTTAATAAAAAGATACGAGTGGTATACACTAAAGTAGTATACGAGTAAAAAACAAAAAACCGAGGTAATCCCTTACCTCGGTCGTTAAAAAATAAACTATGTGTATAGTTTATTTTTTTAACCACATAGTATAGATGGTTTCTTCATTTTTTGCTGAAACTAGTAACATTGTTTCACTAATTTTTTCAATTTTTAAATTTTTATCAAAGCTTTTATCATCAAACTCTAACTCATTTTTATCGGTTATCAATTTCCATGTACCATTCTCTTCTTTATTACTCATCATTACGTGATACCTTCCATCAGAGTTTAATTCTAACCAATTACTACCATTCAAAAACTCGAATTTTTCATTTCCAATTTTCATTGAATCTACGAACCACTTACCAGACACTAATGTTCTCAGTTCTTGTGAATGGCTTAGTGAGCTAACACCAAGCACTAGAAATAGTAATATTACTACTTTTTTCATTAAGGGGATATTTAGGGGTTATTCTTTATTCAAATATAATAAAAAAGCTGAAGTAAATCAATACTTCAGCTTTTTATATACTTTTAAAAGTATATTAATAATAGGTATAACGACGTACTTTAGCTATATGCTTTGCTAAACGCATTACTTGATGTGAATAACCATATTCATTATCGTACCATACATAAATTACGATAGTATCTCCGTCAGCTATTGTTGCCTTACTGTCGAAAATAGATGGTGCTGTTGTTCCTACAATATCAGAAGACACTAATTCATTACTTAATGAGTATTGAATTTGCTCTACCAAATCTCCTTCTAAGGCGTACTGCTTCATGATAGCGTTTACTGACTCTACTGTTGCTGGAGTATTTAATTGTAAGTTTAAGATTGCTAACGATCCGTTAGGCACTGGTACACGAATAGCACTTGAGGTTAACTTACCCGCTAATGCTGGTAATGCTTTTGCTACTGCTTTTCCTGCTCCTGTTTCTGTAATTACCATGTTTAACGCAGCAGCTCTACCTCTACGGTATTTCTTATGCATGTTATCAACCAAGTTTTGATCGTTTGTATATGCATGAATTGTTTCTAAGTGTCCTTTTTTTATTCCGAAGTTATCTTCTAACACTTTTAATACTGGTGTAATAGCATTGGTAGTACATGAAGCTGCTGAGAAAATATCGATATTATCAGGGTTATTTTCTTCATGGTTTACACCGTGAACAATGTTAGGTACACCTGCACCTGGAGCTGTTAATAATACTTTACTTGCTCCTTTTGCTTTTAAGTGACGACTTAATGCTTCTTCATCTCTAAAAGCTCCTGTGTTATCAATAATTAACGCATCGTTAATTCCATATTGCGTATAATCAATATCTTCTGGTTGTGCAGCAGAAATCATGTAAACAGTTGTACCGTTAATGATTAAAGCGTTGTTATCAGCATCTACCTGAACTGTTCCTAAGAAATCTCCATGTACAGAATCTACACTTAACAAAGAAGCTCTTTTTTCTAATACTGTTTGATCTATTTTACCACGAGTTACTACAGCTCTTAATCGTAATTGAGAACCTTTACCCATTTTACTGCTCAACTCACGAGCTAATAAACGACCAATACGTCCAAAACCGTATAATACCACGTCTTTTGGTTGAATATTTTCTGCCTCTGTAGCATCTTTTAATTGCTCTTTTACAAAAGCTATTTTATCTACCGATGCTTCATCTTGTAAATGATATTCGTATGCTAATTTACCAATATCTAATTTTGATGGTGGTAAATCAATTGATTGAATTGATTTAGCTATTTCTAAAGCATCTTCTATTGTTATTGGCTTCGCTACAAATTCTTTAGCATAATCGATTAAATTTAAAACCTCACTAGCTCTTTTATCTACCAATGGATTTCTAAATAATACTAACTCGATAGATTTATCGTACCATAAATCGTTAACGATGTTTATAAACTCAACCGTAGCTCTTCGAACTTGTGCTTGATTTACTACTTCTTTTTCGTAATTTGTTATTGTTGACATAGTTGTGTGTTAACTAAAATTAAAAAATTTTTGCAAAAATAGGTATTTCTTCTTTATTTCTTGTTGGTTTTACAAAAGAAAAAAGCCCTGTTAAAAATCGTTTTAACAGGACTTTTTTTATTTAGTATATAGTTTATTCTTCTAAATATTTTTTTCATTAACCTAATATCTAAATCGCTCTATTTGACCTGATGGACTAATCATCTCTAATAAAAGCCTTTTACCACTACCATACGAACGATCTAACATACCAACAGCTTCTTTTGCATTACTTACTTTTTTTCCATTAATTTTGGTTAAAATATACCCTTTTCCCACTTCAAATTGTTTAAAAGCTATATTTTGAGTTCTTTTGATTTTAGCTCCTCCATCTAATTTAAACTTTTCCCTATCTTCTTTTGTAAGATCTTCAAACTCTGTTTCTAAAACTCTACTTACTGGTAACTTTATAAGCTTGGTTAATTTAACTACTTTAGTCAACTCTTCTCCATCTCTATCAATTGTTAAATTCACATATTCTCCAGGTCTTTTTGCCGTTAACTGTCCTTTTAAATCTGAAAACTTAGAAATCTTTATATCGTTTACTTTTGTTATAATATCTCCTTCTTCCAAGCCAGCTTTTTTAGCCCCTCCTTCTTCTAAAACTTCTCCTATTTTTACTCCTTCAATATTTACTGCTTCAATATCTACATTAATTCCTAAAACAGCTTGTTGTACCATTCCAAACTCTAGTAAATCATCTACTATTTTTTTAGCAATGTTTGAAGGTACAGCAAATGAATACCCTATAAAAGAGCCTGTTCTTGAAGAAATAGCTGTATTGATTCCTATTAATTCACCTCTTGTATTCACTAACGCTCCTCCACTGTTTCCTGGATTTACAGCAGCGTCTGTTTGAATAAATGAATCTATGTTTGTGTTACCATTTAAATCACGCCCTTTTGCACTTACAATACCTGCAGTAACAGTAGATGTTAAATTATAGGGATTTCCTACTGCTAATACCCATTCTCCTACTTTAATATTATCAGAATTTCCAAAAGGTAAATTTGGTAATTCAAAGTCAGCTTCTACTTTTAACAATGCTATATCATTCGCTTTATCAGCCCCTATTAATTCCGCTTTTATTTTTTTCTGATTGTTTAACGTAATCTCAATATCACTTGCTCCTTCAATCACATGATTATTAGTTACAATATATCCATCAGGAGAAATAATTACACCGCTACCTGTACCAACTTGTTGATATTTCCTTGTACCATTTCCTCCAAAGAAAAAACTATAAGGATCTTGTTGTGTTCTTATAGATGTATTTTTAACATGAACCACCGCATGTACTGTTTTATCAGCTGCTTCTGTAAAATCTGTTGGTGTTGATGTTGAGTTTATTATTGTTGGTGTATAACTTGCCTTTACAGTTTGCATTGTTGGCTCTACCTCTTTCTCTACTATTACTTGCGGTTCTTCTATTAGTGTTTTGTATCCTGCAAGTGCTATTGCGCCTCCTAAAATCGCAATTCCTAAAGTTCCAATAATTTTCTTCATATGCTTACAAAATTTTATACTTCAAATATACAATTTTAACATTTCAAGTAAATGTGTTTAACTTCTATTTAACTGATTTTAACCGCTATTTAACAGTCCTCTTTCCTTCATAAAATATGTATCTTTGTCCTTTATTATGGATTTAGAATTTTACAAATACCAAGGAACTGGTAACGATTTTATCATGATTGATAATCGTTCAAAAACCTTTCCAAAGAATAAAACTGACATAATTGCAAAATTATGCGATAGACACTTCGGTATTGGAGCTGATGGCTTTATATTACTTGAAGAAGATGATAATACCGATTTTAAAATGGTATATTATAACTCTGATGGTAATGAAAGTACTATGTGTGGCAATGGCGGACGCTGTATCGTAGCTTTTGCGCATAAACTTGAACTTTTTGAAACCGAAACTACTTTTATTGCTATTGACGGGCTGCATCATGCCTCTATTCTTAACAATCTTGTTTCTTTACAAATGATTGATGTTGACAAGGTAACTATTTTTGACAAATACGTTTTTACCAATACAGGATCTCCACACCATGTTCAGTTGGTAAACGACCTTACTAATTATGATGTGTTTTTTCAAATGGAAAAAAAATCAGGAATGAAATTTATGGTGCCGAAGGTAGCAACGTTAATTTTGTAGAACAAATCACAAATAACACTTTTAAAGTACGTACCTACGAGCGTGGCGTAGAAAATGAGACTTTAGCCTGCGGAACGGGTGTTACTGCCGTTGCTATAGCCATGCATGCTACTAAAAAAACCAACAGTTCATCTATAATCTTGCCTGTTGAAGGCGGGGAATTAGAAGTTTCTTTTGAAGAACAAGACGGAGTTTATTCGAATGTATTTTTAAAAGGTCCCGCTACATTTGTATTTGAGGGTAAAATAAATATTTAGTGCATACGTTAACTGGAACACATATCAAGTTAAGAGCTATAGAACCTGAAGATTTAGAGTTTTTATTTCAAATTGAAAATAATGAGTCTTTTTGGGAAGTAAGCCATACACAAGCTCCTTTTTCTAAATTTTTATTAAAACAATATTTAGAAAACGCTCACTTAGATATTTATGAAGCTAAACAATTACGATTAGTTATTGATGATAAAGTGACTAGTAAATCTATTGGGATGATAGATTTGTTCGATTTTAATCCGCAACATAAAAGAGCTGGTATCGGAATTTTAATTCACCCTGACTTTCAGCAGAAGGGATTTGCCTCTGAAGCTTTACAGTTACTAATAAAGTACTGTTTTATACATTTGCATTTACATCAACTATATGCAAATATCACTAGTGACAATACTAGTAGCTTACATCTTTTTGAAAAACAAAACTTTAAGCAAACTGGTATTAAAAAAGATTGGATATTTCATAATGAAACATATAAAGACGAACTATTATTTCAACTAATAAATGAATAAGAAAATTATTTTAGGAGGTATTGCTGCTATTTTTTTAATTGGCGGAATTATTGGATTTAACTACTATCAAAAAATCTTTGGTAAAGCTGTTACTAAAGATGGAGCTATATACATAGGCTCTAATGCTTCTTTTATAGATGTAAAAAAACAACTTACTGAATTTGTTAAAAATCCTGAAAATTTTGTTTGGGTTGCAGAAAAAAAAAAATTCACACAACCTAAAGGCGGAAAATACCTACTAAAAAAGGGCATGAACATGAATGATGTTGTAAACCTTTTACGTAGCGGAAATCAAACACCTATTACTCTATCATTCAACAATCAAGATACTTTAGAAAAATTAGCAGGTAGAATTGCTGAACAAATTGAAGCAGATTCAATTACTCTTTTACAAGCAATGAAAGATCCTGCTTTTTTAGCTACCAATAAATTTACTGAAAAATCTGCATTAGGAATGTACATTCCGAATAGTTATGAGTTTTATTGGAATACTTCTGCTGAAAAATTTCGCGATAAAATGCTACGCGAATACAATCGTTTTTGGACTTCTGCTAGGTTAGAAAAAGCTAAAAAACTAAACCTTTCAAAAGAAGAGGTAATTACATTAGCTTCTATCGTTCAGAAAGAAACAGCTAAAAAAATAGAACGCCCTGTCGTGGCTGGTTTGTATCTAAATAGATTAAGAGATAATTGGCCTTTACAAGCCGACCCAACAGTTATATATGCAATTAAAGAAGTTAAAGGACAAGATTTTGTTGTAAAAAGGGTTTTAAACAAAGATTTAGTGATAGACTCTCCTTACAATACTTATAAAAACACAGGACTTCCTCCTACTTTGATTGCAATGCCAGATATTTCATCTATTGATGCTGTTTTAAACCATCAAAAACACAATTATTACTACATGTGTGCTAGTGTTGATAAAATTGGCTTTCATGAATTTGCTAACTCTTTAGCACAACACAATCGAAATGCAGTGAAATATCAACAATGGATAAATCAACAAGGAATAAAGAGATAAATTAACAAAATTTTATTCTCATCAATTTCAATAAAACATTATTAAAAAGTTAATATAAAATAGTTTTTTTTGGTTTTTACCTAAAAAAAACACAGGAAAACAGCTTTATCATCAACAGCTAAAAAACTGTAAATTATTGATTTATAGCCTGTTATAAAAATTTACCGTATCTTTGCTGCGCTAAACAGAAAGTATTTAATTATCAGACATTTAGTATTAGTATTTTTAGGATTTGTATTATTAACCAGTTTTACAGAGACTACAACTAAAAAAGAAAAAACTACTACAACAACGCCAATACCAATTCACAAGGTAGAAAAGGTAAACATTCCTTTTTTATTAAATGATTTTGTAGGATTTAAAGAAGCCTTAGCTTTTAAAGAATCACAAGGTAGGTACAGAGTAGTTAATACACTTGGATATTTAGGGAAATACCAATTTGGTAAAGAAACCCTAAAGAGATTTAGAATTTACAATACCACTCATTTTCTTAGAAACCCAGAATTACAAGAACGCACATTTGTAGCGTACTGTAAATTAAACAAATGGATCTTAAGAAAAGACATTAAAAGAAGTGTTGGTAAAACTATTAATGGAGTTAAAATAACCGAATCTGGTATTTTAGCAGCAGCGCACTTAAGTGGCGCTGGTAATGTAAAAAAGTTCTTACGTTCAAATGGATCTATCCGTTTTAACGATGCCTATGGAACCTCTATACAATCATACCTTAAAAAGTTTGCTGGTTATGATGTTTCCAACATCAAAGCCAACAAAAAACCAACAGTTTAACCAAATAACCGAAGATATAAAAAAAGCATCGATTAAATCGATGCTTTTTTTATTTATGAATGATAAAAATTGCTGGTCGCTTATGTAAATCAGTCTTTACCTGCTTCCACTCTTTTATCGTTAGTGTTTTAATATATTCTGTTGGAAGTGTTATATCACACGCCACACAAACTCTTGTATCAGGAGACAAAGTAGCGCGTAAATCATCTAACATTTTTTCATTCCTGTAAGGAGTTTCGATAAAAAGCTGTGACTGATTTTTTTCTTTTGAAAGCTTCTCTAAATCTTTAATTGCTTTTTTTCTGTCTGACTTATCAATAGGTAAATATCCGTTAAACGCAAAACTCTGCCCATTCATACCAGACGCCATAATTGCCAACAAAATAGAAGAAGGTCCTACCAATGGAACTACTTGAATCCCTTTTTGATGCGCCAACTTAACAATACTTGCGCCTGGATCTGCTACTGCTGGCACACCTGCTTCAGAAAGCAAACCTACTGATATTCCTTTTTCACAAACATCTAAATAATTCTTAGTTTCTAAATCATCAGAATACTTATCTAACAACATCAACTCCAATGAAGGTTGTGATTTTGTTGGTGTAATTCTTTTAATGAACCTTCGAGCAGACTTTTCGTTTTCAACAATAAAGTAATCTAATTGTTCTACCACTTTTTTTACTGACAATGGCATCACCTCTAATGGTTCAGTATCACCTAACGTTGTAGGAATCAAGTATAATTTACCTTTCATTATTTCTGTTCTAATTTTGAAGCTATAATTTCACACGCTTCGTCTAACATTTTATACACGTTTTCAAAACCTTGACCTCCTCCATAGTAAGGATCTGGAACACTCCTGTTTTCATCAGGATACAATTCGTTCAAAATCATCTTTACTTTTTCATGTTGCTCTTCATTTTCAGACAAAGCTACAATATCTGCATAATTATTTTGATCCATTGCAAAAATCATGTCAAACTTATCAAAATCAGCTTTTGTAAATTTTCTTGAACGTTGATTGGTAATATCTATCCCATATTTTCTAGCTACTTCAATAGAGCGCCCATCAGGTAATTCACCTACATGATAACCCGCAGTACCGGCAGAATCAACTATAAAACTTTCAGATGATAATTTAGATTTTAAAATTCCCTCAGCAAGAGGAGATCGGCAAATATTACCTAAACAAACCATTAATATTTTTTTCATACTCATAAAAAAACCTCACTAGGTGAGGTTCGTTGTTTATAAAGTTAACTTTTTTGTTAAGTCTTCTACATACTTTTTAAACTGCTTATCAGTTTCAGTCAAATTATCTACAGTTTTGCACGCATGTAATACAGTAGCGTGATCTCTTTTACCTATTTGACTTCCAATGCTTGCTAACGATGATTTTGTCATACGTTTAGCAAAGTACATCGCTAACTGACGAGCCTGTACAATATGACGCTTACGTGTTTTTGACTGTAAGGTTGCCACATCCATATCAAAGTATTTCGATACTACTTTTTGAATGTAATCAATAGACAGTTCTTTTTTCGTGTTCTTAACAAATTTATCTACAATCTGCTTTGCTAATTCAATTGTAAACTCTTTTCTATTAAAAGAAGCTTGAGCTATCATTGAAATTATCACTCCTTCTAACTCACGAACATTCGACTTTATATTCTTTGCTATATACTCAACAATTTCTTCAGGCATTTCAACACCATCTCTATACAATTTGTTTTGTAAGATTGAAATTCTTGTTTCGTAATCAGGTGCTTGTAACTCAGCTGATAACCCCCATTTAAAACGAGATAATAACCGTTGTTCGATATCTTGCATATCAACAGGTGCTTTATCCGAAGTTAAAATAACCTGTTTTCCATTTTGATGTAGATGATTGAAAATATGGAAGAACACATCTTGCGTACCAGCTTTTCCTGATAAAAACTGCACATCATCAATAATCAACACATCAATCATTTGGTAGAAATGAATAAAATCATTTCTGGTATTTGATTTTACAGAATCAATAAACTGTTGTGTAAATTTTTCAGAAGAAATATACAATACCGTTTTATCTGGATATTTATCTTTAATCTCAACACCAATAGCGTGAGCTAAGTGTGTTTTTCCTAATCCAACTCCACCATATATTAGTAATGGGTTAAATGAAGTTCCTCCTGGTTTATTAGCCACAGCCATACCTGCAGAACGTGCTAATCTATTTGAATCTCCTTCAACAAAATTTACAAAGTTATAATTTGGGTTTAGTTGAGATTCTATCTTTACTTTTTGCAAGCCAGGAATTACAAATGGATTTTTTAGTTCTCGTTTTGATTCTAACGGAACGGTTACTTTTTGTGGTTTTAACGGATTACGATTTGAACTAGGTATTTTTACTGTTTGCGGACTATTACTACTATACGTATTTTCCATACGTACATCATAAATTAGCTTAGCATCATTACCTAACTGACGAACCAAAGCTACTCTTAACAGTTTGATGTAATGCTCTTCTAGCCACTCATAAAAAAACTTACTAGGAACCTGAACCGTCAATGCTTCCCCTGCCAATTTAATTGGCTTTATAGGCTCAAACCAAGTTTTATATGCCTGCGGCTTAATGTTGTCTTTTATAAAAGACAAACATTCCATCCAAACTGAATCGGCTGTTTTAGTCAT